>NZ_JBODPY010000382.1:0-206 GCF_050618035.1 Winogradskyella poriferorum | reverse complement strand
TCTAAAGAATGCTAAACGACCAACGAAAGGATCAGTAGCAATTTTAAATACTAATGCAGAGAATGGCTCTTTTACATCTGGCTTACGTGCAATTTCGTTATCTGAATCTGGCTCAGTACCAACGATAGCTTCTTTATCCATAGGAGAAGGTAAGTAACGACACACTGCGTCTAATAAGAACTGAACACCTTTGTTTTTAAACGCAG
>NZ_JBODPY010000381.1:0-206 GCF_050618035.1 Winogradskyella poriferorum | reverse complement strand
ACCATTAAGGCAAATGATTTTGATGTAGCCCTTGCTGGGTCTGGTGATATCATTTTAAACACCTCATCACAATCGACACAAAGTAGTTTGGCCGGTTCTGGTGACATAGAGCTTAAAGGGTCAACAGCAAATTTAAAAACTAGTGTTGCTGGTTCTGGAGATTTTGATGGTAGGCGATTAGAAAGTACAAATGTAGATCCAGCAGT
>NZ_JBODPY010000380.1:0-206 GCF_050618035.1 Winogradskyella poriferorum | reverse complement strand
CTTCACCATCAGCCACAACAATACGGTTTGTCCAAATTTGTAAATCCCCTTTGTCAGGATTGATAATAATATCAAAATTATCATCAACACCATATTTTTTCTTAACAGCATTACGTAAGACATCTTCTAGAATTGCCATTAACGTCACTCTAAACATTAATTTGTCATACTTAAATTCTGAAAATGATTCTATTAACGCTACATTT
>NZ_JBODPY010000379.1:0-206 GCF_050618035.1 Winogradskyella poriferorum | reverse complement strand
GTATGGCTGCGCCAACTGTTTGGATCGTTGGTGTAGAAGTTAAAGGAAATGACTACAAAGAGTTGTTTCCATTTGTAAATGTAAAAGTAAAAGCCATAATCTGCTTAGGTGTTGATAATTCAAAGTTATTTGGAGCCTTTGGAAACATGGTAGATATCATTATCCAAACAGAGTATATGTCAGAGCCTGTTAAGATTGCATACAAG
>NZ_JBODPY010000378.1:0-206 GCF_050618035.1 Winogradskyella poriferorum | reverse complement strand
TTTTAGAGGGTGTTAAATATAATGTTGATGTTAACTAAAAGTAGGAAAGTAAAATATTAACTTAAAGCATTAACAACTATCCCAAGTGGTAAAAAAAGAAAAAGACACAAGGTAGCAACCCACAAGAGTAAAAAGCGTAGACACGCTAATCGTCACAAAAAGAAATAAATTGCAAAAAACTAGTTTTAGAACTACTTTTTTTCAGT
>NZ_JBODPY010000377.1:0-206 GCF_050618035.1 Winogradskyella poriferorum | reverse complement strand
GAATCTTCTAAAGTACACATTTTTGAATAGTATGAAATCCATTCTCAAAATTGTATTACCATTATTAATTGGGGGAATTTTTGTATGGTACTCACTATCTCAAATTTCTGTTCCAACACTTTTTCAATATTTTAAGGAGGCAAACTATTTTTGGATTATACTAGGTGTAGTACTATGTGTTATTAGTCATACGTCGCGAGCTTATC
>NZ_JBODPY010000376.1:0-206 GCF_050618035.1 Winogradskyella poriferorum | reverse complement strand
TAGAATTAGAGCATGAAAAATAATAACGAATTAAATCACATCTTAGTTGTGGATTTGTCTAATTGGAAGTTATTAACAATTTCGGTTGTAAGGCCTTTGGTCTGCGGATACACCTATTTGAGGTATGCGGATTACGAATATTTTGCCCCTGCTACAATTAAAATAAAAGATGAAAAACAATCACAAAAACTACCATCTATTCGTGG
>NZ_JBODPY010000375.1:0-206 GCF_050618035.1 Winogradskyella poriferorum | reverse complement strand
AAAGACTTTATTTTAAAGCATGAAAATTATAACAGAACCTATTACACAGGATATATAGGCGAGTTGAATTTAAAGCACTCTAAGACAAGGAATTCCAATAGACGTAATCTGGAGAATAATGCATACTGCAGTATAAAAAGGATTTCAAATTTTTATGTAAACCTTCGCTGTACACAAATTACGGATGGCAAGGCCTATATATATGT
>NZ_JBODPY010000374.1:0-207 GCF_050618035.1 Winogradskyella poriferorum | reverse complement strand
AAAATTTTTTATTAATAAAACATCTCAAAATGAAATCAATTACAATCAATGGATCTCAAACAGAAACCGTGGGCAAGAAGTCAACAAAAGCCTTACGTAAAGCTGGTCAGGTTCCTTGCGTGTTATACGGAGGAGACAAGCCACTACAGTTCTCGGCACCAGAATTGGCTTTCTCAAAGTTAGTGTACACTCCAGATGCGCCTACTG
>NZ_JBODPY010000373.1:0-207 GCF_050618035.1 Winogradskyella poriferorum | reverse complement strand
TTATTTACAATCGTTGATGCGATGGGTATTGAAAAATTAATTTTTTGTGGTGAAAAGATTCCGATAGGAAGACGCATGACAAAAACTTCACGATCTACTGGAAAGTACATGCCTTATGAAGTACATGAATCTATTGCTTCTCTAATAGAATCTTATGCATACTATCAGTTACTAGCTCTCGAAATAACAGATGAGTGTAAACCACTT
>NZ_JBODPY010000372.1:0-207 GCF_050618035.1 Winogradskyella poriferorum | reverse complement strand
AAGGTAGAGGGACCTTACCAAACATATGAAGGTTCACCAATGAGCCAAGGAGAATTTCAACACAACCTGTGGAATATAAAGGATGAAGAGCTGAGCGGTCGTTGGGACTGGGCAAAACTTAGAAAGCAAGAAGCGAAGAATGGAGTTCGTAACTCTCTATTAGTTGCACCGATGCCTACTGCAAGTACGTCGCAAATCCTTGATAAT
>NZ_JBODPY010000371.1:0-207 GCF_050618035.1 Winogradskyella poriferorum | reverse complement strand
ATGATATTAGTAAAACGGCTTTTGTCCAAGTCGGTCTCTCGCCACGAATAGCGTATTGTTCAATCTATCAAAGATTACAATCGCAATCATTCCATTAAGGTGGTGAACACAAGATTCGCCATATTCTAAATATAAAGCACATAATAGTTCGGTATCGCTCTCTGTTTTAAAGCTGTACCCAAGAGTAATTAATCTGGCTTTAAGTAG
>NZ_JBODPY010000370.1:0-207 GCF_050618035.1 Winogradskyella poriferorum | reverse complement strand
TCAAAATTTGGATGAGTTAATACGCAATCATCAATAACTGAACCTGATATAACAGGTGTATCGTCTTGTGGTAATATCACAACAGCGCTACTAACCACACAATTATAAGCGTCGAGTACATGGATCTAGTAATTTCCAGCATCTTGGTTAAATATATTGGTACTAGACGAACCTGCATCCGAAGCCAATGGTGCAGTTGCCGTAGTT
>NZ_JBODPY010000369.1:0-207 GCF_050618035.1 Winogradskyella poriferorum | reverse complement strand
ATTCATCTTTTTGTCTAAGATCTGCGTACCACCAGTAACCCTTACTGGACTTAGGGTTAATGAATCTGCAGCCAAGTCATAAGCTGTAAAAAGATTAAGGTTATTTAATAAGAAAATCTACTTGGGCTCCGTTTTAGTAGAATCTGTATCACGTACTTTAGCTTCAAAGATATTACCTAAGGTAAGACCGACACTACTTGAAAAATT
>NZ_JBODPY010000368.1:0-207 GCF_050618035.1 Winogradskyella poriferorum | reverse complement strand
AAAGAAATTAGAGAGACTCTTAAAGGAGAGAGAGAATACAAAAGCTATTTGGAAGATATTGAGCCAACCATTGAAATAATAACAAACCCTAAAGGTGATAATTTACCACCAGAGACAAACCACTCTCTGGAAGAGTTAGAAAAAGAAGCAAAAGCATCCCCTGAATATCAGTACGAGGCATCAATATGTAATAAGTTTAAAATAGAA
>NZ_JBODPY010000367.1:0-207 GCF_050618035.1 Winogradskyella poriferorum | reverse complement strand
ACAATAATTTAGTAAATGCGCTAAAATACTTGTTGTTGTTCTTTTCCCATGAGTTCCAGCAACTGCAAGACAATTTGTTTCTTTGGTAATTGCACGCAATACCTCTGATCGTTTATAAAGTTTAAAGGCATTAGATTTAAAAAAGGTTAGTTGTGAATGCGAATTTGGTATAGCAGGCGTATATACAACCAATGTTTTTTCCTTATT
>NZ_JBODPY010000366.1:0-207 GCF_050618035.1 Winogradskyella poriferorum | reverse complement strand
CTTACGTGGCTAGTAAACTTTACCAGAATATTAACAATAATATACCTCTAGATGAAGAAAATAATATTACTCGTTTTACTTCTTAACAAGTTCCTTGTCCTAATGCATAAATAGATTTATCCAGCTATTTCTAGATAACCGCATAATTACAGAAATTAAGACCACGAGGGTAATAATAATAGCAAAAAAAGCTGAGAGCAATGAGGA
>NZ_JBODPY010000365.1:0-207 GCF_050618035.1 Winogradskyella poriferorum | reverse complement strand
GATGTCAAACTACTCTCATGCTTATGGGAATCGTTATGTAGCATTTTGGCATGAACTTCATGTTCAGGGTAGATTTCTTCGAGCTCCATAAATAATTGACATGCATTACAAATGCCTACAGATAAAGTGTCTTCGCGCTCAAAGAAGTTTTTAATGACTTCATTTGCTTTTTTGTTGTATTTAATGGCACCTGCCCAACCCTTTGCA
>NZ_JBODPY010000364.1:0-207 GCF_050618035.1 Winogradskyella poriferorum | reverse complement strand
CGATTTAATTCTCAAAGGCGAGATTCCTTTGTCTTTTGCAGGTTCTGGGAGTACCATCGTTCCGTAATCCGCATCTTTTGACCAAGCTTTGACAGTCAGTTCTCTTGTCCATTTTGGACGCACTAATTTCATTGTCATATTCATTAAGTAAGCACTACTTCGAACATTGTAATAAGCCTTTTTTACGGTTTCGGTTGGTGTGTCCGC
>NZ_JBODPY010000363.1:0-207 GCF_050618035.1 Winogradskyella poriferorum | reverse complement strand
GGGCCGAAGGTTATAAAACGAAACAAAAATATAAACCAAAGGTTAGTGCTAAACTGAACAGTTAGAGGGTAAAATCGTCAACTAATCATATCCAAGAGCGTTATCAGCAATTATGAGATTGTATATAGTAATATTGTTATCAGTCCTTGTATTGTCTATCTGCAATACAAAAACCAACAAGAAGTACAAGACGAAAAATACTATTAT
>NZ_JBODPY010000362.1:0-207 GCF_050618035.1 Winogradskyella poriferorum | reverse complement strand
AATGTGTTATTTCTAAATTATAATAATAAAATTGAATATTATGCACAAATTGGAGCTGATATTTTTAGCCAACTTCAATCTCAATTAGAACTTGACCATATAAATTTACTTTATGTGTCCTTAACCAGGCCTACAGATCAATTATATATTATATCTAAAGAAGATTATACGAAAGGCGAGCCAAATCCGAAGACGTACTCCGGATTT
>NZ_JBODPY010000361.1:0-207 GCF_050618035.1 Winogradskyella poriferorum | reverse complement strand
GTAATCATAAATTTTTTTGTTGCGCGCACTTGGAATAGCAATAATACGGCACCTTTGGTTATATACAAATGTAACTGCCAAGACCGACCAAAGACTTCTTAGAGCCCACAGCTTGGCAATTTCAAAAAAGTAGTTAGATCCAATACTACTTGTAAAGGCAATTTTAATCGATGCTTTGTCATTTTCTGATAACTTATCCCTAAAGTG
>NZ_JBODPY010000360.1:0-207 GCF_050618035.1 Winogradskyella poriferorum | reverse complement strand
AACATTAAAAGGATTTAGTTTTTTTACAATTGGCGCTAATCCATCTTTGCTAGACACTGAAATTAAGGTAGAAGAAATAGTTTTGTCGTTCATGGTAGTAAGTTGAGATTTTGAAAGGCCAAAAATAAGCAATATCAAAAAGAACTTATTGCTGATTCTTACAGTTTGTTGAAGTTTTTTGTAACAAAGAATTGTAGATAACGACTA
>NZ_JBODPY010000359.1:0-207 GCF_050618035.1 Winogradskyella poriferorum | reverse complement strand
GGATCATATAGTCAGGTTATTCTAGTAACGACAAGAAAGATTTTTGCAGAAGACGACAATACAGAAGATAAATCACAATTAGAAGTCTTACCAAGAAAAGCTATGCCTTCAGATGCCATCAATAATTCTAAATCAATCGTAGTAGATAATAATGAGATAGTACTCGCGTTGATTGTTGCGTACGGCCCAGAACACTTTAATGTTGCT
>NZ_JBODPY010000358.1:0-207 GCF_050618035.1 Winogradskyella poriferorum | reverse complement strand
TTCCCATGGTTTAATAATAATTTTCATATCAGTTAAATTTAATGTTTTTTCTGGTTCGTTCTGAAATATGGCTACAGGTTAAAAATTGATTTTCCTTTTATTCCATATTCAATAAACTGATTATTCATAAAATTAATATTTTATTAAGAAACTAAAAACTTATTTAATTTTTTCTAAAGTTACACCTTTACTTTCTAAAATCTTAAT
>NZ_JBODPY010000357.1:0-207 GCF_050618035.1 Winogradskyella poriferorum | reverse complement strand
AAAGATTTAACTTTAATATACTTAATCAAATCCTTTTCTATTTACATAAAGGCTTTAATAGAAGTATGTCTCTGTTTTAGCAAGGTGTTATTTAATAAATTATGGACGTTTATAGATTCAGCCAACCAAAGCACTACAAAAAAGGCAGTCATTAAAATCATTGTTAGAACTTTCCTTAAGAATCCAATAGTTGTCCCTAGATTTTCT
>NZ_JBODPY010000356.1:0-207 GCF_050618035.1 Winogradskyella poriferorum | reverse complement strand
TCGAAGCACTCCAGCCACTCACTGTCATATATAGACAGATAGATATACGGTCTCGCAAGCCTGTAGGTGTGTATATACTTGGACCAGCACTACTAGATATCTAAACCATTAAGGTAGGTCAAATCAAGTTATTTTTAGGAAGCCTAATAAGTAGCCCAGTCCCAACGACGTATGGTCGCAGCCATCTGCCAGGTATATAGCTCTGAG
>NZ_JBODPY010000355.1:0-208 GCF_050618035.1 Winogradskyella poriferorum | reverse complement strand
AGTAGAGATTGGTGATGGTGTTTTTGGGGTCGAAGAGGCTGCAAATAAATTCTTTAATAAGCCTGCTAGCAAGCTTTCAATGAGCGAGGCTGCACTATTAGCTGCGGTTTTGCCTAATCCTCATAGATATAGTGTAAAAAACCCATCTTCTTATGTGCTCAAAAGGCAAGCTTGGATCTTGAACCAAATGCACTTATTGGGAGGTAAG
>NZ_JBODPY010000354.1:0-208 GCF_050618035.1 Winogradskyella poriferorum | reverse complement strand
AAGAAATCAATGGCTTCAAGATCATTTCTACGCTGACATAACTGCAAAAATCCGTCATCTTCCTGACAGAAAAGAAAATACTCTGTCCTGAAATTATCTTCTAATGCAACATTCTCAAAAATTATGTCTTCGTTCTCGCGTTTTAAGCGTACGATACTTTTGTTTCTATTGACTAATTCAACAATCTTCTTCAATTTCTTTGTCCGAC
>NZ_JBODPY010000353.1:0-208 GCF_050618035.1 Winogradskyella poriferorum | reverse complement strand
GTATCCCAATAGCGGGATTTTCCGATGCTTTTTTTGATTGTTTACCCCTTACAATTACAACCTCATCTAGAGACGACGCTTCCTCCTTAAGAGTAAATTTTAAATCGAAATTAACCCGTTTTGGTAATG
Source organism: Winogradskyella poriferorum (assembly GCF_050618035.1). GTDB lineage: Bacteria > Bacteroidota > Bacteroidia > Flavobacteriales > Flavobacteriaceae > Winogradskyella > Winogradskyella poriferorum_A. Next base: position 79 of record NZ_JBODPY010000353.1, on the reverse strand, counting down.
GGATTTCAAGGACCTCATACCCTATAAACGGTACGATTAATGTTTCCCAAGTCTCATCAGACTCTAAATAAAATCTGCC
>NZ_JBODPY010000352.1:0-208 GCF_050618035.1 Winogradskyella poriferorum | reverse complement strand
GTGAAACATGTTACTTTTTTGCGACCATATTTTTTGGCATACTCAAGTGCATAGGTTACAATTTTTTCACAACCTGGTCGACTGATTAATTTAAGACACTGCACAACCTCATCTGGTTGTTGATGTTCACTACCAGCATAAAGATCCTCCTCGTTTTCTCTAATGTTGACTACATCCATATCTGGATGTTTTGATGCAACAAAAGGAT
>NZ_JBODPY010000351.1:0-208 GCF_050618035.1 Winogradskyella poriferorum | reverse complement strand
CCTAATGAACCATCAGCGAATTCTCACTATTGAGAATGTGATAGAGAAATTGCTAATGGTCAATCGGTAGCGATTGGATTGTATGAACTGAATAATATTGCGCCCACAGGTTCAATGATCAGTAGAATAGAATTTGTTTCCGCAACCAATGTTGATCGTGACGGAAAATTTTTCATTTTACAGAAGTATGCTGTTGATCAACAAGAAT
>NZ_JBODPY010000350.1:0-208 GCF_050618035.1 Winogradskyella poriferorum | reverse complement strand
GCCAATTGGTCGAGGTATAATTTCAACCTTCAAAGAGGATTCTTTTCCTTCCTACGACAACAAAAATCAAATTTTATATTTTACACGAGTCCAAGATATCCTATCCAGTAAATTTGATAATGGAAAATGAAGTACTCCCAACATATTAGATATCAATGCGGACTTTACAAACAATGAACCTTCAATTAGTGCAGATGGTAATACATAA
>NZ_JBODPY010000349.1:0-208 GCF_050618035.1 Winogradskyella poriferorum | reverse complement strand
CTATCAATAGGGGTAGGCCAGGCGTGGGAAGAACGCAAAAGAGAACAGATTATGAATGATGAATTATCTAATAATACGAGAAAGTAAAATATTATGGAAAAGTATAGTTTAGAGCCATATGCCAAGAACGAAGAGGTTTCAGACTACAGAAAGGAAGAGGCGTATTTAAGAGCAAACAAAAAGGTAGAATCGATTATTGGATTTTATT
>NZ_JBODPY010000348.1:0-208 GCF_050618035.1 Winogradskyella poriferorum | reverse complement strand
CAGTATGCTAATAAGACTAGTGAGAGAGAATATGTAGCATTGGTTTGGGGAAATGTTGAAGCTGATGAAGGCAGTTTTGAAGGTAATATCGGAAGACATGCAAAAAATAGATTACAGAATACGGTATTTGAAGATGAAGAAGCAAAAAAAGGCAAACCAGCTGAGACACATTACAAAGTCATGGAACCGTTTGGTTATGTCACTTTGG
>NZ_JBODPY010000347.1:0-208 GCF_050618035.1 Winogradskyella poriferorum | reverse complement strand
ACTGTTAGTGTAAATAATAAGATCTTTTTCATGTTATAAATGTACTAAATATGTCTTACCCAATTGGGGAAGAATACGTTAAAAACTTACTAAACCGCTTTCGGTTATTTTATTGTTAAGGATTCCATTTCTTTAAGTATCTTAAATTCCTCCTTCGTTATTTTGTATCCAATTAAAACCAACAATTAAATGAAGGCATTATTCTTAC
>NZ_JBODPY010000346.1:0-208 GCF_050618035.1 Winogradskyella poriferorum | reverse complement strand
GTGCTGTTCTGGTACATTTTTACTGGTTGTTCTCGGGCCCTTTAAAAATCCCTTACCGTAGAGATGCTCCGACCTAATTGCTTGCTCAGATTGAATAAGGTTGTAAGCCGCGGCCTTTTTCATTCTTTCGAGTTTAATTGGATCCGTTTCTAGTCGCGACCAAAGGCTTATTCTGTTTTGTTGATGTGGTTTTAAGGCATGTTCATAA
>NZ_JBODPY010000345.1:0-208 GCF_050618035.1 Winogradskyella poriferorum | reverse complement strand
GTCCACCATCTCCATATAGTTTAATTGATCGAGGATCCACCTCATCTGTGTTAATCCCCACACTATGTAAAAAATTGTTGCTCAATTGAAAAATCCCTGATTTATCAATATACAACCGATACCATTGACCTGAACTCAAAACAGAATTGGTAATTGGTTTTGCATTTACACTATTTGAAATAGCGGACTGTGTTCTGAAGGCGTAATT
>NZ_JBODPY010000344.1:0-208 GCF_050618035.1 Winogradskyella poriferorum | reverse complement strand
ATTTTTAACAGTATATGAAAAAATTATTAATTCACAGTAATAACACTTCCTTTACCACTGAAGCGTTGTTTCCTGTTAAGAATCAGTACTTATTTGATATCGCCTACGCCAAAAGCGCCGATGAATATATTGATGATATACTAAATGATGACTTAGGAGAACGGTTAAAATATACAGATGTCGTTTATATAAAAGTTTCACTATCATC
>NZ_JBODPY010000343.1:0-209 GCF_050618035.1 Winogradskyella poriferorum | reverse complement strand
AATATACGGTGAGCCGGCTAAAACGATTTATCCCTTTTATATCGTCCCGGAAAGCAACGAGATTCACGCTCCTTGTGCGTATGAAATTGCGCAAGCAAGGGATGATAACCATTCATATTCTATTTAGTTAAATACTTAAAAGTGACATCTGTTTGTAATGGCACTTGCTTTATAAATAATTCGATAGAATAATAAAGAGCATTCGCTTT
>NZ_JBODPY010000342.1:0-209 GCF_050618035.1 Winogradskyella poriferorum | reverse complement strand
ATATCTTCGGTTATGTCCTTATCATAAACCTTCGAATATATAAAACTGTAGATTCGTTGCTTGTGCCTTTCTATTAACACAGCTAATGCATTTTCGTCGCCCCGTATGTAATTGGATACCAACGTAGGGTCTTGGATAAGTTCTTTCTTCATAATAATTACTTTAATGCCTAGCAACTATGTTAGTAGACTTGGGGTTTCTAGCTTTTT
>NZ_JBODPY010000341.1:0-209 GCF_050618035.1 Winogradskyella poriferorum | reverse complement strand
AGACAAAGGCTTAAATTATGTAGTTGAGACTGCCGAAGCCGCTTTTTATGGACCAAAGTTGGATTTTATCGTTAAAGATGCCTTGGGTCGTAAGTGGCAATTAGGTACAATACAGGTCTATTATAACTTACCAGAACGATTTGATTTAACTTACAAGGGTACTGATAATGAATTACACCGTCCTGTAATGATTGATCGTGCACCATTTG
>NZ_JBODPY010000340.1:0-209 GCF_050618035.1 Winogradskyella poriferorum | reverse complement strand
TTTGACGTTTAAAGTTTACCACCACGTTTTTTACACATAATTATGACCATATATTGTAAAGGAAATTTAATTGATATCAGTACTGCAAAAGTAATGAGTGTACTTAATGTTAGACCAGATTCCTTCTACGATGGTGGAAAATACAAACATGAAAGTCAGATTCTAAATCAAGTTGAAACTATGATTTCTGACGCTGCCACTTTTATTGA
>NZ_JBODPY010000339.1:0-209 GCF_050618035.1 Winogradskyella poriferorum | reverse complement strand
AAACAATTTTTGACCATAATCATGTCTATTTTTTATAAATCTAACCTCACCGTTAACTTTAAAATTATATCCTGTAAAAGCTCTAGAACATTCTATAATATCAGTTTCAGAGTAATTTCGTTCTCCAAGAGTAAATAATTCTAAAAGTTCACGCGCAAAATTCTCATTTGCACTGTTTTTTACATTTCTATTTAAATTACGGTACTTTA
>NZ_JBODPY010000338.1:0-209 GCF_050618035.1 Winogradskyella poriferorum | reverse complement strand
TAGAGGGAGACAGTTAACAGAAGGATTATCTCAAGAAGATTTTCATGACTATAATATGCTCAAACTGAAGCTTTACTATGTGACACTGACAAAGTATGATGACAGTTTTAATGGTATAAACGTTGTATTTGAAAAACACACCCTTAGTGTAACACTAGGAGAAATATTAGAAGCAGCAGGTAAACTTCAGATAAGAATTGCTGAAACTG
>NZ_JBODPY010000337.1:0-209 GCF_050618035.1 Winogradskyella poriferorum | reverse complement strand
TTCTGTTGTAACTAAACTTATCAAATATACAATCTACAGTGATTTTTGAATTTGAAGTTTTTCGTGTATCAAAATTGAAACCTGCTGGACATTCTATCATAAAAAAGTTGGACTAAACAATGCGATCGTGAAAGTTTAAATCTCGGTGCTGATATAAATGAACTAACCGTGCATTTAACTTGTAAGCATCATCAAATTGGCTACAAAAT
>NZ_JBODPY010000336.1:0-209 GCF_050618035.1 Winogradskyella poriferorum | reverse complement strand
AATTGGCTTTGGTGCATCCTCTGGGATCACCATTTGTTCTTGAATGTTTTTCCCAATAGCATACGCTCTAAAATCAATTGATGGGAAATGCATCAATACATGGTAAGCAAACCATAACGAAATTAAAAAGCTTAATAGCGCAATAATAGTTGTTGCCAAAGCTTTAAAAAGCGGTTTAATGTGTTTAAGTCCAAAAAATAGGATGAGAA
>NZ_JBODPY010000335.1:0-209 GCF_050618035.1 Winogradskyella poriferorum | reverse complement strand
CTGGAGCAATTGGAAGCGGTACATTTAAAAGTCTGTATGTACTTTGTTCAAATTTATTACACGACCCATTAAATGAGATATCAGGTATTGCATTCTTAAGCACTGCAATAAAATACGTTTTGAGGACAGTTACGTGCTTATGTTCCTCCTCTAACTTGCAATAAGAAATTTTAAGGGCCTCATCCATTCCTGCTATATTATGAATAGAT
>NZ_JBODPY010000334.1:0-209 GCF_050618035.1 Winogradskyella poriferorum | reverse complement strand
AAACCATTCCTCCAAAATCATTCATTTGTGATTTAGCGCTAGTATGATTTGGTTGCGACTCAAATCCCGGCCAATATACCTTCTCAATTTTTGGATGAGGATTCAAAAATTCCGCGACAGCCTTACCATTTTCGCAGTGACGTTGCATGCGCACATGGAGTGTTTTTATACCACGTAGTACTAGAAATGAGTCTTGTGGCCCACAAACT
>NZ_JBODPY010000333.1:0-210 GCF_050618035.1 Winogradskyella poriferorum | reverse complement strand
TTATAACTGTTATTACAAGCAATAAAATTCTAGGTGGTACTATCATCTGAAAAAGTTTATCAAAGAAGTTTATATTCCCACTTGTAAATAGCGCTCTTATTCCAGTTCTGTAATATCTTTTTAGATATACAAACTGAGTTGCTAATCATCGTCTTCGTTGTTTTGAAAAGCCTGATGACTTCTGAACTTTCTCGTCTAAAACAACAGTAT
>NZ_JBODPY010000332.1:0-210 GCF_050618035.1 Winogradskyella poriferorum | reverse complement strand
GAAAAAATTGAGATTATACAAGATGATGTTAGGCATATTATGGTGACCTTGGCATTAGACTTATCTGATGATAGTCTTAGTGGTACTCCTAAACGTGATGCCAAAATGTTCATAAATCAAATTTTTGGTGGTTTAAATCCAAAAAATAAACCCAAAGCATCCACTTTAGACAATAAGTACAAATATGGAGAAATGGTTGTGGAAAAAAAT
>NZ_JBODPY010000331.1:0-210 GCF_050618035.1 Winogradskyella poriferorum | reverse complement strand
CAGAATGCCCTAAAGGAAAACTGAAATCTTGATTGGCATGCTTAATTTTTTCTGTATAGGTACTGTTTATATCAGCAAATAAAGGAAACTTACCTATAGCTAGTTTGTTGGTTTTAAAAGGGGTAATGAGTTCACCGTTATTATTAACAGCCTCGCCAGATGCCGCAGGTAATCCAAAGCCCTGACTATCTTTTATAACCACACCAATAT
>NZ_JBODPY010000330.1:0-210 GCF_050618035.1 Winogradskyella poriferorum | reverse complement strand
CAACGCAACCCTACAGGTATCTGACGATGATGGTGAGGAAGATGGTTTTGCTAGTTTCCAGCTTACTGATGCTCATGGTATTGTACTAGCTGGTGCTCCGGTAGGACTTGATGTGGTTTACTACGAGACCTACGCCGATGCTCTGATAGAGTATCAACCACTTGGAAGCACATGTACCAATACAGTTGCCTACAATCAGACTATATATGC
>NZ_JBODPY010000329.1:0-210 GCF_050618035.1 Winogradskyella poriferorum | reverse complement strand
ACGATTTCATTCTTTGATGTTGTCGTTAAAGGTAGTGTTGCTGTTTTCCTATTCAGCTTTTTAGGTGTTAATGAACTTATCATATTATCCATAACTACAACAATGTGGTTACTCAATTTTGTTATATCAAGTGTATTTGGCAGTTATTTTGTGCTCAATTTTAAACTCACAAATTCAGAAATATGAGTCTCGAGGGTATTTTAATAATGA
>NZ_JBODPY010000328.1:0-210 GCF_050618035.1 Winogradskyella poriferorum | reverse complement strand
GTATAAAAATGCCAAAAGTTACAGCCTGGTATTATAATGAAGACCACAAATACTTGGGCACGGATACCCTTTACAGAAATTAAAAAAAGCACCTCAATTGAGGTGCCTTTTTATTTATGATAATTCAATTAAGATTAAGATCCACACATTAAACAGACATCGCCTTCATTGGCTTTTGCTTGTGCGATTAAAGCCTTCATCTCTTCAGGA
>NZ_JBODPY010000327.1:0-210 GCF_050618035.1 Winogradskyella poriferorum | reverse complement strand
AACACCCTCTGTCTTCTCTTAGGAACCTACGAACAAGCCCCAAACATACGAACTATCGGATAAATGAACCAAGCCCTAATCTAAGCACCTGTTACACCCATAAATATTGTCACACCCTTAAATATCGTTACACCTATCCAACCTCAACTGTCCCTATCACATTGAGTCGTCGCAATAGCAGTAAATCTTCACCTGCTCATTCGGATGATC
>NZ_JBODPY010000326.1:0-210 GCF_050618035.1 Winogradskyella poriferorum | reverse complement strand
ATATTAGGCAAATCAGTCAGCACGCGCATTCCGAAATTGTAGGAATGTTACCAGAAGGTAACTGGATTACTCGTGCGCCATCCTTACGTCGTAAAGTAGCCTTATTGGCAAAAGTGCAGGATGAAGCTGGTCACGGATTATACCTATACAGTGCTTGCGAAACATTAGGAATCTCGCGAGACGAACTATATGAACAATTGCATTCGGGTA
>NZ_JBODPY010000325.1:0-211 GCF_050618035.1 Winogradskyella poriferorum | reverse complement strand
TCAGAAATACTCATATAAACATTGGAACTGAGCAAGATATTTCAATATCGAAACTGGCTGTATTAATAAAGTCTATTATTGTATACAAGGGTCAATTAGTATACAATACAAATAAACCAGATGGCACATTTCGTAAGGTGATAGATGTTACCAAATTAAATAATTTAGGCTGCAAGCACAACATGCAATTAGAAAATGGAACAAAAGAAAG
>NZ_JBODPY010000324.1:0-211 GCF_050618035.1 Winogradskyella poriferorum | reverse complement strand
AGAAACCGTATTGTTGTGGCTGATGGTGAAGTAGAAGAGCCAAATCAGGTGATTGCCTTATCTGAAGCTCAGAAAATTGAACCAGATTTTGTGGTTGGTGGAGATGTAGCTGAAGAAGTGAAGCTGGTAGATTTAGGTAGGCGTTCAATTTTCGCCTTAAGACACAACCTAATTTCAAAGATTCACGAACATGATAACACTAACATTTCCA
>NZ_JBODPY010000323.1:0-211 GCF_050618035.1 Winogradskyella poriferorum | reverse complement strand
CCTACTGTCCCATTAAAGAATTCTGAGAGTTTTTTTGTTTCTAAATCGTGCGCTGGAGATAATGGTGTTACTGATGCCATAGTTATTTTTTTAGTGCTATTTTTGAATGTACAAGATAAGATAACTAATAAGTAATCTTAAGTATATGGCAGATAAAATCGTAACACACTGGCAAGGAGGAGTAACCTTTGAGACAGACAACCCAAGTGGT
>NZ_JBODPY010000322.1:0-211 GCF_050618035.1 Winogradskyella poriferorum | reverse complement strand
ATACGATTTATTTGAGAAGCAGACTCATAAGACATAATTTCTTTAATAGTCCCTTGTCGTGCATCATCAGTTGAATAATTTGAGATTTCTCTGAGATGTTTTTCAGCTTCTGAGATAAATTTGATATTAGGAATAAAGCAATCAAACATGAACTTACCGTCGTCATTTAAATGTTTTTTTACAGCTGAGAGCATTTTAAAAACATCTTCAT
>NZ_JBODPY010000321.1:0-211 GCF_050618035.1 Winogradskyella poriferorum | reverse complement strand
TGATAGATAAAGCCATTTTAGAGGAGTTGCATATTCAAAAAGATCGCATCGAGTATCAAGCAGATAGTGCCTCAGACATTAAACAATTAAGTGCTGTCCAAGAAGAAGCTTTAGTGACTGTAGAACATCATTTTGCACAAAAGTCAGTCACGCTGCTCCATGGCGTGACCTCTTCTGGAAAAACTGAAATTTATGTCAACCTCATTAAAAA
>NZ_JBODPY010000320.1:0-211 GCF_050618035.1 Winogradskyella poriferorum | reverse complement strand
GCAAGAGTTTTGAACATAGTATAACTCTTAGGCATCGACATCTTTTGATGTAAGTTTGCCCGCAGATTTATCCACATCAAGCACCTTGGCAATAAGGATGAACTCTAAGCGCATTTCTCTTCCTACCAGTATGGCGGATGATTCAGTCAGTGAACCTGAATAGTTACCGGGCCCATTATTAAACCTACTTGAACTAACAATCTCAATAAAT
>NZ_JBODPY010000319.1:0-211 GCF_050618035.1 Winogradskyella poriferorum | reverse complement strand
TTTTTATTTAAAACTGGCCGAACAGAAGTTTGAAGCCTTTCTGAATATACCCTACTTAGAGCACCTTAAAATTACACCCATCGTTAAGCACTTTAAAGAGATTAGTGAGGTGAACGATGTTGCTAACAAGCATGAAGCTAATCTTATTGTCATACGATCTCATGGTCCTAGTCGTGTTAAGGAAGTATTGGGAGGTTCTAACACAGAGAAA
>NZ_JBODPY010000318.1:0-211 GCF_050618035.1 Winogradskyella poriferorum | reverse complement strand
GAAATGCAGTAAATGGTGGTGCCATTCAGATTGCAGGCACAACAGATACTACAGCGGAAATCTGTGTAGGCGAGGGAACTGATGATTTAATTAGTGTAGAATTTGTAGATAGCAATGTTTTATCTGGAGATAGTTTTACATGGGTAATTACAGATCAGGCTACAAACGATATATTAGGTACACCAGCTTCAGGACCTTTTAACCTTGAAGG
>NZ_JBODPY010000317.1:0-212 GCF_050618035.1 Winogradskyella poriferorum | reverse complement strand
TGTAGGGACCTCTACCGCAATGGCTGAAACCAGAGGTTCCAATGTTAGTCTACCTGCTTTCTGTGGATATAAAACTGTTTTTCTTAAAACAACATAGCGATATTCTTCACCCTTATAGATACCTTTTTCAATTGGTAGCCCTTTTATTTCAATATTTTGGCTCCAGAAGTCATTATATCTAGTATTATCTTTTTCTCGCCAGTTACTAACAC
>NZ_JBODPY010000316.1:0-212 GCF_050618035.1 Winogradskyella poriferorum | reverse complement strand
GTGATACCATGGCCATTCTAATAATTGGATTAATGGTTGGAAGTATTACGCCAGCTGTTGTTAGCGTCCTTTCCTATTTCAGTACTGCCGAACAAGTTCAACAATATATATTCTGGGCATTTGGGAGTTTAAGCAATCTTTCATGGAATGAAATCACACTCTTTTTTGTTCTGTATCTTCTAGGTTTGGTTCTGGCTATTCTTTCAATTAAA
>NZ_JBODPY010000315.1:0-212 GCF_050618035.1 Winogradskyella poriferorum | reverse complement strand
GGTTGGACTAACCAATTATGGGAAACCAGTCAAATACCATACTTGGTTGTGAAGACCATCAAATTGTAATTGATGGCTTGGTATCCAGCATTAATAACGATAAAAGCTACAAAGACGTTGGGGCGGTTAATGATGGTGGATTAGTTGTTCAAGAATTTAAACGATTTCAACTAGACATTATTCTTTTGGACCTCAAACTTCCTAATAAAAAT
>NZ_JBODPY010000314.1:0-212 GCF_050618035.1 Winogradskyella poriferorum | reverse complement strand
CCCCAATTAAACCATTTTTAATTGCAAATAAAGTTAGAGAGCACGAAATTCTCCTTCCTTTTAATTCTACAACTCAGCTTGGTCAAAATTTAGTAGAAACTAGTGGTATGCATGTAGATCCTGATGGTAATTATATATCCGATACTGGTTACTCTTGGGCATTAATTATAATTCTTGATATTAAAGTTCCAAAGGAATCTGTTAGAATATAT
>NZ_JBODPY010000313.1:0-212 GCF_050618035.1 Winogradskyella poriferorum | reverse complement strand
ATAAATTGGTTTTAAATAGCTATCGTCAGATTGTTCGTTTATGGAAAGAACTTTAATTTTAGGATTTTGAACAATATTAAAATAGAAAGTATTGTCATAGAGTAAACCTGCATCCTCAATTTGTAAGCGTCCGTTTATTTCCTTGTCTTTAGCTAGGGTAAAATTAGCACCGGCTTCATTTTCTATACTTACAGCAGTGTACGCGAGCTGAT
>NZ_JBODPY010000312.1:0-212 GCF_050618035.1 Winogradskyella poriferorum | reverse complement strand
AAATACTTTTATTTTATCTAATAAATTTCCCGTTACTGACTCAAATTCAACAGTTTATCTTATGATGTATACATTTAGATATAAGATTTGATATATGTCTTGGTACTATCCATATGCAATGAAACATAAAGTAAACTATTCAAGTCACTAAAAAGAAACATTGCAATTCAAATAAAGCTTTGTCTTGTTAACTAGATAGCTTTTTTTCTTTC
>NZ_JBODPY010000311.1:0-212 GCF_050618035.1 Winogradskyella poriferorum | reverse complement strand
ATAATGGACTTTGTTCGTTATCAACAGAAATCAAACTTTCAAGTCTATAAATATTTTGCATACGAACATTGATATAATAAGCTATTCCTAAACCAATTAACACGGAAAGGTCAATTAACGGCCAATAATTTAGAATCTTAAAAAACAAACCCTTAATATCAAAGGTAGTTTGCTTTCCGTCATTAGGTTCTAATTCGTAATCAAGATCAGAC
>NZ_JBODPY010000310.1:0-213 GCF_050618035.1 Winogradskyella poriferorum | reverse complement strand
GCTATCGATCTTTATTTCCATCAATGATGGGTCAACTGCAGATACTGTTTTACCACCTGGGAAATCATCTAAGTTTTTAGCATCTTTTAAAGAAGTCATAACATCAACCTCCCAGCCTAAAACATTAGCCATTTGGCATAGTTTAACCGCATCGTGTTCACCGCCAATAATGATGAGACTAAAATGTGGACTTAAGGCTTGCTTAAATATTTG
>NZ_JBODPY010000309.1:0-213 GCF_050618035.1 Winogradskyella poriferorum | reverse complement strand
AAAGGCATTATTTTTGAAACCTACTTAGTAAAGGATTAAGGTGAAGTACTTAGAAACAAACCACGAACGTAATTCCGCTAGAATAACAGGCCTTATAACAGTTATACTTGTTTTATTGCTATTTGTTGTTGGGCCACAGTATCTAGAAACACCTGAAGAATATGGTGTTGCTGTAAATTTTGGTGCGACTGACTTTGGTAGTGGTAATCGTTC
>NZ_JBODPY010000308.1:0-213 GCF_050618035.1 Winogradskyella poriferorum | reverse complement strand
AGTAGTTACAACCGTATTGCGACGAGCTATGTCGAGCGTATCGCTCGGTGCTAAAAATCTGTTTAGCTTACTCTGAGCGTTTATAATAAGAGAACTACTTAATAAAAAGAATAATAAAACTATCCTTTTATATAAGGCCTTATCTTCTGATGCCTTGTGAGCATAGATACCGTTGATATTGCCTTGCATTATTATTATGCTGTGATAAAGTCT
>NZ_JBODPY010000307.1:0-213 GCF_050618035.1 Winogradskyella poriferorum | reverse complement strand
ATGGTAGAAATCTAATAAGCAGTTATTACCAAAAATTGATTGATGGTGGATTTGATAATGAGATAAGAAAATTAAGGGAGCAATCTATTGAGGTTTACCAATATGGTGGATTACTCTTATAGTAACATGCATCTATTGACACATTTAATCAAGTAGTTATGTATGACACTCTTAATTTGTGGTTACCCTTGGATAAGATAGATAGTTATCATT
>NZ_JBODPY010000306.1:0-213 GCF_050618035.1 Winogradskyella poriferorum | reverse complement strand
GTTCGCCGATAATAAATTTGCGCCAGCATCATACCTGTAACTAAGGTCCCAAATGGAATCGAAGAATCCACAGCTCCTCTCATGTTAAATTTATCGGGATTAGTCTCGAATAAAGTACTTAGTCCTACCCCGATGCTTCCATCTCCAATAAGTAAAAGCCCAAAAACAGGAATTTAGAGCGCGCCAATTAATAATCCAATAGCATTTATTAAA
>NZ_JBODPY010000305.1:0-213 GCF_050618035.1 Winogradskyella poriferorum | reverse complement strand
TATCGATAATGGTAAAGGTTTGAGTGTTACAGACGCACGCCTAAGTTTTGAGCGTCATGCTACCTCAAAGATTAAAAATGCTGAAGACTTTTTTCAATTATGTACTAAAGGATTTAGAGGAGAGACTGTAGCGAGTATCGCAGCTATTGCGCATGTAGAGCTAAAAACAAAAACAGCAGTTGATGAATTGCGTACAGTTATCAAAATGGAAGG
>NZ_JBODPY010000304.1:0-213 GCF_050618035.1 Winogradskyella poriferorum | reverse complement strand
TGCAACTACAAATTATCTAATTGATTTTCTGTTCCATCTTCGCTTATGGACCAAAAGAAACGTATGAAGAAAAACTGATCTGCTGCAGGACGCAACGCCTGTCTATTAAACTGCCCATTAAAATATGGTGTATTAGCATATTGATAACCATTAATATTATTAAATCCTAATATGTTATTCACGCAGAACTATAATATTTTTTGTTGATCTAGC
>NZ_JBODPY010000303.1:0-213 GCF_050618035.1 Winogradskyella poriferorum | reverse complement strand
ATTCCAGAGACCTTAGACAAAACTAATTTAGGAACCTTAAAGACTGGTGATATCATTAATCTAGAGCGCGCCATGAAGCTAGGAGAACGGTTAGATGGGCATATTGTACAGGGGCGCGTGGATCAAACTGCTACCTGTACAAGAGTTAAAGAAGAGGATGGTAGTTGTTATTTTACATTTGAATATGATCCGGCTTTAAGTAACGTAACTATC
>NZ_JBODPY010000302.1:0-213 GCF_050618035.1 Winogradskyella poriferorum | reverse complement strand
GGGAGGAGATTGATAAGGCTTACTTTGAGCTGGTTTAGTTATTTAACCCATCCAAAAACGCCTTTCCCTTTTTTAGAATTGATATTTGGTGTTTCATTGATTATCATTTGATAGATTTCACCCCATCCAAGCGTACCTCCAATATTTCTGTCATCAATGAATAAGTCTGCGTGGATCTTTCGGCTCCTACTGTAATCAAAGTTTTCTTCAGGG
>NZ_JBODPY010000301.1:0-213 GCF_050618035.1 Winogradskyella poriferorum | reverse complement strand
AACTCGTTTTGCCAATCCGAACATATTAATGGCACCCATTACTGATGTCTTTATAGTTTTTATGGGTTTGTATTGATAATGAACAGGCGATGCAGGGCAGGCCAAATTGTAGATTTCATCTACTTCTATTAAATAAGGATTAATAACATCGTGACGTATTAACTGAAAATATGGATGTTTGGTTAAGTGTAGGATATTCGCTTTTTGTCCTGT
>NZ_JBODPY010000300.1:0-213 GCF_050618035.1 Winogradskyella poriferorum | reverse complement strand
TTTAAGAAGTTAATATCATTTAAGTCACGTTGATTAGCTTTGTTGTAAGCATCTCTCAACATTACAATAAACTCAGCTTTTCTATTTTTTGATTTATTATTACGAAGTTTATTAATAGCATTAGAAATTGCCAAATCATAATTACCAATGATCACGGCCTTCTCAATCCGTCTGCTAGAACTACATGAAATAATTAAGGCTATAATTAAAAAA
>NZ_JBODPY010000299.1:0-213 GCF_050618035.1 Winogradskyella poriferorum | reverse complement strand
CTTTGCAAATCATCCATTTCGGCTTATAATACTATGATAAATACACATGATACCATCGAAGTAAAAGCTGCACGTGTTCACAATCTTAAAAACATAGATGTGACCATACCCAGAGAGAAGCTCGTGGTTATTACTGGATTATCTGGAAGTGGAAAGTCCTCATTAGCTTTTGATACCATTTATGCCGAAGGCCAGCGGCGATATATCGAGACT
>NZ_JBODPY010000298.1:0-213 GCF_050618035.1 Winogradskyella poriferorum | reverse complement strand
ACCAAGGAAAATTATGGCTACAATAAATTTTAGAGATGAAGAGGATATAAAACCTAGAAATGAACCAAAAGCCGCATTAAGCGCTTTATCAATGTCATTGCCATGAATCATTTCCCCAATAAGTGCTCCTAAAAAAGGCCCTATTATTATCCGAAAGGTGATAGGAGACAATAAACCAACTACTAGACCAATCGTTGTTCCTATCATTCCAGC
>NZ_JBODPY010000297.1:0-213 GCF_050618035.1 Winogradskyella poriferorum | reverse complement strand
TATGGTATACTGCATTAAAGGTTTACCCAATAATTTTTTACTATTCTTATTAGGGATTCCTTTACTTCCTCCTCTAGCTGGTATTAATCCTAAAACTCTCATTAGTAGGTAATGGTTTTATGAAATCGCAGTTCAACCTCTGCTAATATTTCTGCTATCTTTTTTCCCGAGTCTCCTATACCGTAAATTGAATCACTATCAATACTTGAATCA
>NZ_JBODPY010000296.1:0-214 GCF_050618035.1 Winogradskyella poriferorum | reverse complement strand
TGAGTTTGCAATTAAGGAGACAACTTATCCTCTTACAACTGAGAATATACCGTTGATTTTTAAGGATGAAATGTTTGATATTGATCCCATCCATAATCTTCAAATAAATCTATATGATCTTGAAGGGCAAGTGCTAAAAAGTTCTAAGCGAACGATTCAAAGCGATACCACTGAGATATGTATCGGTGCTGAAACATTAAATACTTTGGCTAAA
>NZ_JBODPY010000295.1:0-214 GCF_050618035.1 Winogradskyella poriferorum | reverse complement strand
CCATGCAACTTCAGCATTTATTAGAGCATCTTACTGAAGATTCTGTAATAATAACTCCAGCTGATCGTGAAGATATATTGATGGGTACTCTACAAGCGCATATATCTTCACACTACCCAAGTATTGCAGGCGTCATATTCAGTGGAAGTATGAAGCTCTCACCTTCAACTACAAAATTAATTAAAGGTCTAGAACAAATTATTCCTATTCTTAA
>NZ_JBODPY010000294.1:0-214 GCF_050618035.1 Winogradskyella poriferorum | reverse complement strand
CCAACCTTAGTATCTTCTTTTACCTGATTTAAAAGCTCCTCAGAAATAAACTCAGATACGCTTATACTATTCCGAGTTGCATGAGATGTTAATGGCACCATACCTTTATCGCTATGGCCTACAATTACCATACCATCAATATCCCTTATTGGGGCATCTAATGCTTCCCCCAATCTGTATTTAAAACGTGCTGAATCTAAAGCACCACCCATAC
>NZ_JBODPY010000293.1:0-214 GCF_050618035.1 Winogradskyella poriferorum | reverse complement strand
AGCATTTCAAAAACAGTTGCTCGGACAACAGGAAACTGCCCTTATAAAACAAGAAGTCACTTATGAAGACAGCGCAGATGTTGTTGCCAAATGGACTGGAATCCCTGTAACGAAGATGCTTCAAAGCGAACGCGAGAAGTTACTGAAACACGAGGATGAATTGGATAAGCGCGTTGTTGGACAAGAGGAGGCAATTGAAGCTGTAAGCGATGCT
>NZ_JBODPY010000292.1:0-214 GCF_050618035.1 Winogradskyella poriferorum | reverse complement strand
GAATGACCACAGCTAATGGTCGGATTCGTAAAACCAAAGCTGGGAGAATAAGGTTTTTCCATTGTATGGTCATTTTCTCACCAAAATCATCTAACTCATAAAGGCTTCCTGTCATTTCACGATTTGTAATTTCATGGAGGACAAATGCAAAAAACCAGGCAAATAAGATGGCACTAAAAAAGGACGGAACACTCATACCCAATGTACTTAATAT
>NZ_JBODPY010000291.1:0-214 GCF_050618035.1 Winogradskyella poriferorum | reverse complement strand
CTTTTTAATCCCTTTTGAGAAGAAGTTGAATTTAGTTTGCTTGTTTTTAAATAGCTCATCAAGATAAGTCTCTTGGATATTTACCCTACTTCCATATAGAAATGTATTCTTTCTGGCGATTTCTAGATGATCCTTAATAAAATCTTTATGCATTATGATATCACCAACAATTTCAACCATATAATCATATTGCACTTATGCAATGGCCTTATTC
>NZ_JBODPY010000290.1:0-215 GCF_050618035.1 Winogradskyella poriferorum | reverse complement strand
AAATCAAAAACAATGAGAAATATAAAATCTTTATTAATTGTATACGTATTAGATACAGCGGTTATGATGACTTGTAAAAATTCTGAAGCTGATGCAAAAGAAGAAACATCCACGACTGTAGTGTCAGTCAACAAAGCTTCTGAAGTAGTGAAAACTGTAACAAATGGGGCTAATGGTGTTTTAAACGCTTTCTTGGCCACCGTTGCAGTCCTTCA
>NZ_JBODPY010000289.1:0-215 GCF_050618035.1 Winogradskyella poriferorum | reverse complement strand
GCAGGTTACATTAATGAGGTACTTACTAAAAAGACATTAAGAGATATTATTCACGGAATTTTAAAAGTAACTTCTGTACCATAAACAGCTGAATTCCTTGATGAGATCAAGAGATTAGGTTACCAATTTGCATTCCAACGTGGATTATCATTCAGTTTAGATGATATCATTATTCCACAGGAAAAACATAGTATGATTGCTGCGGCGGACAAGCA
>NZ_JBODPY010000288.1:0-215 GCF_050618035.1 Winogradskyella poriferorum | reverse complement strand
GTAATCATTAGGTGAAATACCCATTGAAAACTCTTGGTTTCTATGTACATCGTTAAGTCCTCCCCAATTTCCCCATTGTGTGCGTTCAGTGTACTGCTTGTTCATTTCAATTCCATTGATCAGAACTTTACCATTTGCTTTATCTAATCCTCGAGGTCTGAAGAATGTGGCGCTAAAGTCAAATGCGGCAGCATGTAAAAATACATCTCGTGAGG
>NZ_JBODPY010000287.1:0-215 GCF_050618035.1 Winogradskyella poriferorum | reverse complement strand
TATCTGTTTTTCCCTCTAAACTCGCTTTTGACATTTTTGGAAAAGCTGTAGCCCTGAAACTTCGCAAAGGAATTTGTTGGATCTCAGTAAGCTTTAGCGGGATAGTGAACAAGGCCACAGCATTACTGCCAAAAGGACTTATGATAATAATTAAAATATCTGCATTGCGTAATAAGTTAGTTCCAATAAGTCTGAACGTGCTGTACTTTTCAAAG
>NZ_JBODPY010000286.1:0-215 GCF_050618035.1 Winogradskyella poriferorum | reverse complement strand
CTTTTACAGCTTAGCTTTGCTTCTGGTCTTAGCAAAGATACCTTGGAACCTTTCGTTCAGTTAAAAATTAAAAGGATCTTAATTAAGATGCTTTTTTTAATTCCTTATTCTGGCTCTTTTATGAGATAAACATAGACTGGGAAGTGGTCACTAAATCCATAGGTAAATCCACCATCAGCAAAACTTCGTAATGGATAGCCATCACATCGTCCTCT
>NZ_JBODPY010000285.1:0-215 GCF_050618035.1 Winogradskyella poriferorum | reverse complement strand
AAAACAGAAGTTAAACGGGTTAAGGGGGATATTATTAATCGAATAACTAAGCTCTTATATGTTGCTCCAGAATCACTCACAAAAGCAGAATATGTACATTTTTTGAGGTCAGTCCAAATTTCGTTCATGGCTGTAGATGAAGCGCACTGTATTAGTGAATGGGGGCATGATTTTAGACCAGAGTATCGTAATCTGCGTCATATCATCAAGCGAAT
>NZ_JBODPY010000284.1:0-215 GCF_050618035.1 Winogradskyella poriferorum | reverse complement strand
CACCAACCCCATTAGCTGCGAGTGGAAGTACCACATTTACCATCACTTTTGATCCTAGTGCTGATGGCTTAAGAACAGCAACAGTAACTATTGCTAATGATGATACTGATGAAAGCCCATACAATTTTAGTATTCAAGGAACTGGTACAGTACCGAGTTATTGTGGAGCAAATGGAAACAACGATAGTTTTGAATACATTGGTAATGTTACTTTA
>NZ_JBODPY010000283.1:0-215 GCF_050618035.1 Winogradskyella poriferorum | reverse complement strand
TGCATCTAATGTTTTCATTTGTAAGGTATATTTAAATAAACAGTTTGTTTACAATGGTATACGTTTCAGAATTTTCTCAAAGACTTCAAAAAGTCATAGATTTTCATGATGTATCAGCTTCTAGTTTTGCTGCAAAAATTGGAGTACAGCCCTCGAGCATTTCACATGTATGATCGGGAAGAAATGAGCCGAGCTTAGCTTTTGTAATGAAGGTT
>NZ_JBODPY010000282.1:0-215 GCF_050618035.1 Winogradskyella poriferorum | reverse complement strand
AAAAGAGGCACCTTCTAATTTGGTCATTTGGATCAAAGAGACCTATATAAAAGTACTCGGTTCTAAACCAATCGAACAAGAAGGTGAAATTATTTTAGATCATAATTACGATGGTATTAAGGAGCTCGTTAACAACTTACCACCTTGGTGGCTATATGGCTTCTATGCCACAATAATCTTTGGTGTTATTTATATGGTGCGCTATCATATTTTTA
>NZ_JBODPY010000281.1:0-216 GCF_050618035.1 Winogradskyella poriferorum | reverse complement strand
GTGTAGATCATATCACAATTGTTGCCGGTTATGAAGCTGTAAATATGACGAGCATCTTAAAGCAACATAATGTGTCTGTATTCTTAAGACCTGTACATACCAGACCAGATGGTGAAGATGATGATTATGTCCTGCCTTTTAAATTGGCAAAGCAACTTGTTGAAGATGGTGGACTTGTAGCACTCGAAACAAGGGGACAGATGAAGCGGATGAACT
>NZ_JBODPY010000280.1:0-216 GCF_050618035.1 Winogradskyella poriferorum | reverse complement strand
TTATCAAACCGATACACCAGGTGTGACATTAAAGGACGAAATGCATCATATCGAAGACTACATAGCCCTTGAAAAAATGAGGTTTAATGAAACCTTAAATGTAACCTTAAAAACTAATACTTATCCTGTTACCTTAATAATACCACCAATGTTATTCTTGCTATTTGTGGAAAATAGATTTAAGCATGGGAAAATAATGAATGGTAGTTTAGATAT
>NZ_JBODPY010000279.1:0-216 GCF_050618035.1 Winogradskyella poriferorum | reverse complement strand
TTCATAATACTTTTTATAGTGCCTGAATTGGGAAGGGCTATTAACCAACCAACCAGTATTTCCTTCCCATATCAGGTCATTATTTTAATGTTTCTTTTAGGTTCTTCATATAATCAATAATCAAGGTTTTTTCAGAATTGTACAACTTAGCATCCTTGTGAATCAAGGTGTAAGATGCTAGTGGCATCTCATCAGCTTTAACCTGACTAATTATTG
>NZ_JBODPY010000278.1:0-216 GCF_050618035.1 Winogradskyella poriferorum | reverse complement strand
AGGTTTGGCGTTTAAAAAGATGGTTGGCATTCTTTTCTAATAAACCCCTTTCTCGCAATGCGTCAATCACGAATTTTATATTGCCTTGAGCCAAATATCTTACACCACCATGAAACAGTTTGGTGCTTCTACTTGATGTGCCTTTACCAAAATCGTGAGATTCAAATAGTGCTACCGAAATTCCTCTAGAAACTGCATCTACAGCAATTCCTAATC
>NZ_JBODPY010000277.1:0-216 GCF_050618035.1 Winogradskyella poriferorum | reverse complement strand
GAAAAAGGTGGTATCGCAGGAACTTCAAGACAAATGGATGCGAATCTCCCAAAACTTGCAATTCAACGACAATGCCATTATCCTAACGGCTGGGCACCACACCAGATGCTAATTTGGCGAGGATTAAAAAACCACGGTTTTACAGATGAACTAAATGCATTAGTTTACCGATGTTTGTATATGATTAGTAGAAATGCTATTGATTATAAAGGTACA
>NZ_JBODPY010000276.1:0-216 GCF_050618035.1 Winogradskyella poriferorum | reverse complement strand
TGGTGGTCTTGGTAATGACCTTGCTGTAGATGATATTATGATATCACAGACTTTATGTGATACCGATGGGGATGATGTTGACAATGTATTTGACCTTGATAGTGACAATGATGGTATCCCAGATGTTGTAGAGGCAGGATATTCGCCAGTGAGTAATGGTAAAGCATTAATCGACCCTTGGGTAGATAACAATAGTAACGGTATGCATGATGCCTT
>NZ_JBODPY010000275.1:0-216 GCF_050618035.1 Winogradskyella poriferorum | reverse complement strand
AATCCATTCATTTTAACTATTGCGGTATGAGCGGATAAACAGTAAATACATTCTTTAACTTGGCTTACTGCTAAGTTGACCACTTCTTTTTCTTTTGCAGTAAGTGAAGTTTTTGCGCTAGAAAAAGAAAGGTAATTTTCTAAAGCCGTACCACTATGTGAATAAGTGGCATAAAGGTTTGGTACAAAGCCAAGTTTGTTTTTTAGATTATCGAAA
>NZ_JBODPY010000274.1:0-216 GCF_050618035.1 Winogradskyella poriferorum | reverse complement strand
CATAGGGTTCAAATCGGCATCTACCTTCACTTCCATGCTCTTTAGATCTATCTTCTGTTGAGCTGCTGCAATACGGGCAATGCTGCCGATACAACCCGCTAAAGAGAAAAGGAAAAATTCGAGCGGTGTCGGCCCCTCATTAGTGCCGACACTCGCTAGCGGCTGATCAATGACTACCTGATGACCACGAATGTCTGCATTTATTGCCCATCCCTG
>NZ_JBODPY010000273.1:0-216 GCF_050618035.1 Winogradskyella poriferorum | reverse complement strand
TAATAGGTAAAGAATAGTACCAATTATAAATGAAATAACAACACTTATGATAAAACTGGTAACATATAAATTTCTTTTTGTATCAGTTTCTAAATTAGAAGAAAAAACTTTTGTTAATTGAACATCAAAACCTAATCTTGTAATAGCGAAGCCAATTACAATAAAAGTAAAGCAGTGTGTTACCAACCCAGAGGATTCAGAGCCAAATTTTATTAT
>NZ_JBODPY010000272.1:0-216 GCF_050618035.1 Winogradskyella poriferorum | reverse complement strand
TTTTACGGTACCGTAGATATCCTAATTAATAATGGAGGTATAAGACAAAGATCTCTTATTGCAGATACTGATATATCTGTGGATAAGAAATTAATGCAAATCGATTACTTAGGTACTGTCGCATCGAGCCAGGCATTATTACCACATTTTATAGAAAACCAATCTGGTTATTACGTAACTGTAACAAGCCTCATGGCATAATTTAGTTCTCCTTAT
>NZ_JBODPY010000271.1:0-217 GCF_050618035.1 Winogradskyella poriferorum | reverse complement strand
AGAGCAGCCGCAAGGTTGCACAAGCAGTTTTATCCTAACGAAGACAAAGTACATGCCGCAATGTTAGCCGAAAAGGAAAAGAATCAATTTAAGTAAGATGAAGAACTTAATGCTCGTATTGTGACCATTAAGAAACTTTATCCACTTAACTTATCCGATGCTGCACTAGATAATAATTAAAAGTAACAGATATTTCAAAATTTAAAAAAGAAGCTAG
>NZ_JBODPY010000270.1:0-217 GCF_050618035.1 Winogradskyella poriferorum | reverse complement strand
AGCAAGTAAATGGTGAGGTTAAAGCGGTGTCACAACCAATAGAATTTGATGTTGTACAGCTACGCAAAGGGGCATTAGAAGGTGCTACACCTGAAGTGGTTACCAATTTCTGGCGCCAGTATGAGGATGCTGTACGATGACATTCTGCACTCCAAATTAGTTTAAGAAATTCCATAACGCGTGCAGAAAGCATGAAAAAGGTATTGAATCAATCACC
>NZ_JBODPY010000269.1:0-217 GCF_050618035.1 Winogradskyella poriferorum | reverse complement strand
ACTACATAAAGAGCTGAACCAAACGGAACCAATTGGTCCAATAATGATGGGTATGAACAAGCCTGTACATCTATTACAATTAGATGCTAGTGATGATGAAATTGTGATCATGACGGCCATTGCAGTTATTGATGCTCAAGAAAGAGAGAAAAGGGTTCATTATTTCAATATTCTTGGTCAATTCAAAGCTTTGTAATGAAAAATAATTTATTACATT
>NZ_JBODPY010000268.1:0-217 GCF_050618035.1 Winogradskyella poriferorum | reverse complement strand
GAAATGTCAAGAATAAAATTTACAATTCTACGGATCTTTTTAGTGTTCCTGACATTAGTGAGCTGTTCTGAAGATGAAGTAACCATTGAAGAGCAAGGTAATTGTAACGATGGGATTAGAAATGGCGAAGAGCTTCGTGTAGACTGTGGTGCCATATGCTTTACAACATGTTTTGATGAGGACGTACTTGAAGGTGAGTTGGTAAGCCGTCGTATTT
>NZ_JBODPY010000267.1:0-217 GCF_050618035.1 Winogradskyella poriferorum | reverse complement strand
TAAAGGTTTCATGTAGATAAATGAAGATAAAATAATATTACCTAAAGTGGCAAAATATCCACCTTCAAAAGGCCTGATCCAAGTACTCATTAAGGCTTCACGCTTGTATATACCCAAGACAACCTCAATCAATGTAACAAAGTTTAGAAAAGCTAATACACCCCAAAACTTTTGTGTGTTGGATTTAAATTTCCAAAGCCCTCTAAATATCTCTAAT
>NZ_JBODPY010000266.1:0-217 GCF_050618035.1 Winogradskyella poriferorum | reverse complement strand
CCATAAATTCTTTCTCCGCTTTTATATAGTCTGGGTAATCTCTATATCGTATCTCGAGTATTTGTTCATAAGATAGTAAGAACAAAATTCAAGCTGAGCACCCAATGATTAATAACCGTTTTAAAAGGTTTCTATATAAATCGTTTTTTGTTTGATATAATTTTAGGAGTACAAACGCTATCACAAGGATTAAAAGACCAAGACTAATAGATAGACC
>NZ_JBODPY010000265.1:0-217 GCF_050618035.1 Winogradskyella poriferorum | reverse complement strand
GGGAAAGACACATTGGTAACTTTTTGATCCTTAGGCGAATTTTTAGGAAAATAAAGTGCGATTTCAGATCCTATACTTGGCAACCAACACTTGTAATAATCATCATGTAAATAAGGCTTTATTTTCTCCTGTTTATATTTTCTGTTGTTCTTTATCCCTTTTACCACTTCATCCAATTCATCGGCTTGTGGTAACATTAAAATTGAGTCGTTTAGTT
>NZ_JBODPY010000264.1:0-217 GCF_050618035.1 Winogradskyella poriferorum | reverse complement strand
GTGGTCGTTCTCATCGAATTCGTGGTGTCATTATTCCCGGTACAGATAACGACACTCTTGCCAGCACTACACTACCGAAAGGAAGGTAATACACGATGACTGATGCATATATATGCGATGCAATCCGCACACCATTTGGCCGCTACGGCGGTGGCTTAGCACCCGTACGCCCAGATGATCTCGGTGCCGTTCCTCTAAAAGCACTAATGATAGGTAA
>NZ_JBODPY010000263.1:0-217 GCF_050618035.1 Winogradskyella poriferorum | reverse complement strand
CGTACTTGTAGAGGTGGTGAGACGTTTTGCATTCGGTAGTGAACCTGAATCGTTGGTGATGATGGCTATCGCATTCGTTGCATTGATTGCCAATACCAGTTGTCTGCTGCTCATATACAAACATCGGGGGGGTGGGGCGCACATGAAGGCAAGCTGGATATTCTCGGCCAATGACGTGGTGATCAATCTAGGTGTCATCACCGCCGGTGCTCTGGTC
>NZ_JBODPY010000262.1:0-218 GCF_050618035.1 Winogradskyella poriferorum | reverse complement strand
AATTCCTTATACTTGGCCTGGATGTGCTTATTAACGTTATTAACAATCCTATTTATGCAAGATATCGAATCCGGATTGCTATTTACAGGAGGTACCAAATCAATAGCATAAGGCAATAGGAGAGCTTCGTAGGGTTCTTCTTCAGTATTATTTACACCCTGATCTGGTTACTTATTCACTTTCATAGGCTATGCTAATATTTTACGCATGCAAAGTTA
>NZ_JBODPY010000261.1:0-218 GCF_050618035.1 Winogradskyella poriferorum | reverse complement strand
TGGTATTTCTCAGCAAACCCTAATGGTGAAGCTGAAATAGTTACTGTAAATCTTAGACAAGCTGGAAGCATAAAAAAGCTGAAGTGGGATATGGACTTTGCAGACATCATAATCAAAGGACGTTCAACAAGGGGTAATTTGGTGACTAAATACTCTGTGAAGCGCATTGAGCTTAAGGAAAAAGGAGTAAGTACACTTAAGCCGCGTAAGATATCGAT
>NZ_JBODPY010000260.1:0-218 GCF_050618035.1 Winogradskyella poriferorum | reverse complement strand
TTACGTTTATTAATCAGTTTAAGGCGGATCATAATATACAACTAGATCCAATTTACACTGGTAGGATGATGTATGGGTTATTCGATTTAATAAATAAAAATTATTTCCCAAAAGGTGCAAAAATACTTGTAATTCATACTGGTGGCTTACAAGGTATAGATGGAATGAAGTTAAAATTGAAACAAAAAAAATTGCCCCTAAAAGAATTATGAAAGTTT
>NZ_JBODPY010000259.1:0-218 GCF_050618035.1 Winogradskyella poriferorum | reverse complement strand
ATTCCATAAATCTAAATTGCGGTGCAAAATTAAGTTAAAAGTGATAAGTACAAACTTAAATGTTAGTTATGTTTTAATCAAAACGAATGGCCTTCATAGGAGAAATCTTAGCTACAATTACAGAAGGAATCATCAGCACTAATAATCAGGAAAGAAAGGTTCCTAGGATTAGATATAAGATATAGGCCAAACTCAGATAAACAGGTGCTTCACTTACG
>NZ_JBODPY010000258.1:0-218 GCF_050618035.1 Winogradskyella poriferorum | reverse complement strand
ACTCACTACCTCAGATTATACAATCGATGATTTTAACGAAGATCTTAAGAATAAGGGTTAGATAAGAGAAGAGTTTGATGTTGTCGGCTCAGGTGATGGAGAAGGTGAAGGCAAACTCAAGATTACCGAAAAAACGGAACGCGCCATTCGCAACCAAGCTTTAGAGCACATGTTTGGAAAAATTAAACGTACTGGTGCAGGTAATCACAGAAGGTAAG
>NZ_JBODPY010000257.1:0-218 GCF_050618035.1 Winogradskyella poriferorum | reverse complement strand
GTCTTGATGTTTATGAAAAATCACCTGCCGCCCAAGAATTATTTGAAAATGCGAATGACATATTAGGATTTCACATTTCAGATATAATGTTTGAAGGTTCTGCTGAAGATCTCAAACAAACCAAAGTAACCTAGCCTGCCATATTTCTACACTCGGTGATTTTGGCAAAAACACTTGGTGATCCTTTTAAACCAGATATGGCCGCTGGGCATTCTCTA
>NZ_JBODPY010000256.1:0-218 GCF_050618035.1 Winogradskyella poriferorum | reverse complement strand
TAAAAGCGGTTAAAAAGGACTCTTCCATTATGTCCTCAGCCTTATAAGAACCCTTTACAATTCTTACTGCTGTATTATACATTGCTTAGTTATATCTGTTGTAAACCTCGAGTTGTGCACGTTGGTTTCCAGAAATACTGAGCAATAGTAACTGTTCGATATCTTGATTGGTTGATGTCAAAAAAAAAATGGCTTTGGTATATAGATGGGTAGTTGCA
>NZ_JBODPY010000255.1:0-218 GCF_050618035.1 Winogradskyella poriferorum | reverse complement strand
TCATACTCTGGTGTTGGTAATGTTGCTGTTCCAGTAAAGTCGGCTACATCTTCAGTAACTTTCACATTAAATACTGTTGTATTTCGAGTGTTAGTTACTGTATAAGTATAAGTAATGATACCACCTACATTTGCTACACCATCAGCACCCACGTCTAAACTGCTTGTTTTCTCTACTGCTATACTAGGATCTTGTGGTATATTTGCATCCCTTGGATC
>NZ_JBODPY010000254.1:0-218 GCF_050618035.1 Winogradskyella poriferorum | reverse complement strand
AAGTTACAAGAATCGTTACCACCAGTATTTTCACCATTTTTATTCTGACAAAAAAGATATTGTGCATAGGCTAGTGCCATTGGTAAAGCACCACACCCTTCAGGCCCTACAAACAATTGTGCATGGGCTATTCAGCCCTTATCGACACTAGTTGTGAGATGATTTTTAATGTGTTCTTGTCGTAATACTTCTGAAAAAAGCATAGCGCAAAACTATCT
>NZ_JBODPY010000253.1:0-218 GCF_050618035.1 Winogradskyella poriferorum | reverse complement strand
ATACCAGGACCACTTTGTAATCCAATTGCAATTTCTTGTTCTGGCGTTAATGAAATAGCTTGGGTTCTACCTGTGTAAGGGTGAACTTCTTGTTGGCTGCATCGACGTATAAATGCAAATGCAACTACCGCTAATCCTATAATTAGTCTGATTTTAAAACTCCCTCCTCTCATAAAGGTTTAATTTGGTTGAATAGGTTACAAAAGTTAGATACATAA
>NZ_JBODPY010000252.1:0-218 GCF_050618035.1 Winogradskyella poriferorum | reverse complement strand
TTTTTTAGTTAGCGGATCTAGCTTTTGGAATGGTGTTCTACCAGAAGGTGAAAGGGCTATCCTGGATAGGCACATCAGAAAACATCACATCGATTTGAGATTATCAACTAATCTCAGGGAAATAAAATCTGATGAGAACGGAAAGGTTAAATCTGTAATAATTGATGAAACCGGTGAAGAAGTGCCATGTGATGTCGTAGGACTAACAGCAGGTGTTT
>NZ_JBODPY010000251.1:0-218 GCF_050618035.1 Winogradskyella poriferorum | reverse complement strand
ATACTCATGTACGGTCATTGCACCAATTGCTCTTAGTTCACCTCTTGCTAATCCTGGTTTTAAAATGTTTGCGGCATCCATAGCACCCTGTCCACCACCTGCAGCAACGAGTGTGTGTATTTCATCAATAAAAAGAACAATGTCACCTTGACTAGTAGTAACCTCTTTAATTACTCCTTTAAGGCGTTCCTAAAATTCGCCTTTGAACTTTGCACCAG
>NZ_JBODPY010000250.1:0-218 GCF_050618035.1 Winogradskyella poriferorum | reverse complement strand
TGCTCCTGGGTTTATTTATGCCTTAGCTCTTATAAATGTATATTATGATAACCGTCCTGTATATAGGAAACGCCTTGTCAAAAGAGGATCAAACTCAAACAGCGATTGAGATATTAGGGGCAAAACTCAAAGAAATTTGTGAGGTCAAGATTGCACCTAATAAATCAAATAAAGTATTGAGGGTTTGTGATATGATGGGGATGGTTTTTAAGTGGCGC
>NZ_JBODPY010000249.1:0-219 GCF_050618035.1 Winogradskyella poriferorum | reverse complement strand
TAATAAGACATCAACACCAATATTGGCAAAATGGCAAGCTATCCCGCTTCCCATAATACCTGAGCCAATAATCGCTATTTTTTTAATTCTTCGTTTCCTCATTATTTAACAGACTGTTCTTTTTGATAATATATTTTTTTATTTGAGATCATATTATTGATAAGCTCCGCAACCTCATACAAGTTCTGAAGTTTTTCAGGTTCTATATTTCATCTTATC
>NZ_JBODPY010000248.1:0-219 GCF_050618035.1 Winogradskyella poriferorum | reverse complement strand
AAGAGAAAGCCAAGCCCATGGCCGATATTTTTGATACACTCAATGAAGTGGTTATGGAAATGGTAGATCTTATTATGCTATTTGCGCCTTATGCAGTTTTTGCGCTTATGGCAAACGTTATTATAGCAGTTGATGATTCAGAGAACCCCATTAAATTGTTACAATATGCCTGCTGTGTTATTGGTGGCTTAAATTTAATGATAGGATTCTACATGATAC
>NZ_JBODPY010000247.1:0-219 GCF_050618035.1 Winogradskyella poriferorum | reverse complement strand
GTAACTCCGCTAAATAATGATTAAGTATTAACTATAATTTGATCCATTCATCCATATTTATATTTCAATAATAATAAGGTGTCAATTGTACCTATTTAATTATAGATTATTTTGATTTTCTTTTAACTAAAAAAACTTATTACAACAATCGCTATAATTCATTGAAGTTGAAATTACTCAATAAATAAAATTAAAATATGCTCTTAGAAATTCATTTCA
>NZ_JBODPY010000246.1:0-219 GCF_050618035.1 Winogradskyella poriferorum | reverse complement strand
AAAATCATTATTTTTTGCCCTAAACACTTTATCAAATATTCTCAGTATTTGCTTAAATTTCTCTTAATATTTTGAATAATTATCATATATTCGGGTTGCTAATTTAAAACCCTTTTAAATTTATGAAAAAATCTTTATTAGGATTAGCCTTTATTGGCGACCTATTCATTGGTTGTACCGACGATGCTAATGAATTACAAGAACAAGAAACTACAATTG
>NZ_JBODPY010000245.1:0-220 GCF_050618035.1 Winogradskyella poriferorum | reverse complement strand
GGTTTTGATAGTGAATTCAATTCGCCGGGGAGTGGTTACGGACAGGGAGTAGATTTGATTTGGCGTGATAATACCAGTATAAAAAATCTAGATTATTGGGTTAGTTACGCGTATTTAGATACTGAGCGCGATTACCGTAATTTTCAAAATGCAGCCCAACCTAGTTTTGCAACCGATCATAATTTACCAATCGTAGGTAAATATTGGGTAGACAGTTGGA
>NZ_JBODPY010000244.1:0-220 GCF_050618035.1 Winogradskyella poriferorum | reverse complement strand
CTTCTTGCACTATTTAATATGTAGTTATGTAATCCAATGTCAAGGGACTTATCAGGGTTTAACGGAATGAGGACCAGTTTAACCTAATATTTTGTTAAGTAGACGGGCAAATGTTAAAGCAAAAGTGTGGAATTATCGTACGTTGTTGAAATCTTAAAGAATAATCTTGCGTAGCGACTTTATTTTCACTATCATGCCGTACTATTTTAAGATTCACATT
>NZ_JBODPY010000243.1:0-220 GCF_050618035.1 Winogradskyella poriferorum | reverse complement strand
TGTCTAGATAATAAACTATTGTTTTTATCCGTACCAACAGGAATAGTCATCGCAGGATTTTTCATAATGAAAAATACAGGCAAAGAGTTTATGCCATCATTAAACGAAGGATCATTTCTACTAATGCCAACCTCAATGCCACATTCTGGCCTAGAAGAAAACAAACGTGTTTTACAACAATTGGATATGTCTGTAGCAAGTATTCCAGAGATTGGAACTG
>NZ_JBODPY010000242.1:0-220 GCF_050618035.1 Winogradskyella poriferorum | reverse complement strand
AGTCACCCAAACTAGATCGTTTACCATAACCATTTTCTGACACGACAAGGATATTACTTTCCATATCATCTACTGCAACCATACCAATCACTTCATCATTATCATTCGCCAGAGTAATCCCTCTAACACCAGAAGCATTACTACCCAACGGTCTAGTTTTGGCCTCCACAAAGCGAATAACTTTACCAGATTTAAGCGCCAACATTAGTTGACTCTCACC
>NZ_JBODPY010000241.1:0-220 GCF_050618035.1 Winogradskyella poriferorum | reverse complement strand
TCACAAGCACTCCCGTTAGTTGCAACCCTTCTAGTGGTTCACCTGTAAAGTCTAGAGTCTCTGATGCCAGCATTTCCTTATATACTGGATATATCGCTTGGATTGATGATAAGTGGTTGTATACGTTATTGAGCGTTATGAGTTGGTTGAATATTGCATAAAATCTTTGTAAATATACTAGCTCTAGTGCCTTAGTCTTTTTTTGTTTATCTAAACTGTG
>NZ_JBODPY010000240.1:0-220 GCF_050618035.1 Winogradskyella poriferorum | reverse complement strand
ACGCCTACAGAGAAAATGATCATCCAATTACTTCAAAAGCAAGAGCAACGTGCTTTGAATTTACTGTATGAGCATTAATCAAGTAGTCTGTATGGTGTCATTTTAAAAATTACAATTAACGAAGAAATTGCGGAAGATGCCTTGCAAGGAACCTTTGTAAAGGTTTGGAAAAATGCAAGTAAGTATGACCCAAGTAAGGCTAACTTATTTAGTTGGCTGT
>NZ_JBODPY010000239.1:0-220 GCF_050618035.1 Winogradskyella poriferorum | reverse complement strand
ATTACCATTACGATCAAACGCTAACTTCCTTAACTCCTCCCCTTCGAAAATAAGAGCAGGCAGTGTCTTACTCTGGCTATTATATTTGTCAAAAATAACCTGAGCGGTTTCCTCAATATTTTCAAAAGCATAAAGCCAGCCACGGATTGAGGCACGATAAAAACGATCGGTAATTTCAGGGTTCTGTTGAATATATTCACGCGAACTAAATAAAATATCG
>NZ_JBODPY010000238.1:0-220 GCF_050618035.1 Winogradskyella poriferorum | reverse complement strand
AGGATTTAGTTGTAAATTTGCACGCTTTAATTTTTTGAAACAAAAGTTCATTAAAGTAAGGTAAATAATAAGAATATTTCTTTTCGAAGCCAGATGATTAACACTAGAAAAAAAGTAGCATTTTATACACTTGGCTGTAAATTAAACTTTTCTGAAACTTCAACAATAGCAAGAAGTTTCAGTAATGAAGGTTTTGACCGTGTTGACTTTTCTGAAAGTG
>NZ_JBODPY010000237.1:0-221 GCF_050618035.1 Winogradskyella poriferorum | reverse complement strand
TATAATACACCTTTGTGCCAAACGTGGTGTTTTTTAAGTCTACCATTTCGGTAAAACCATCGTCATTCGCATCCCATCCATCTCGGTTTCTATGAATCCCATAAAACGCTGCACCTGTTTTTAAATCGGCTGAAACAATAGATGTACTAAAGTTTAAAAGGCGATCTGGTGTATCTGCATCTACCAATTCTAAGTAACCTCCAACTTGCCAAGTATTTAAT
>NZ_JBODPY010000236.1:0-221 GCF_050618035.1 Winogradskyella poriferorum | reverse complement strand
TAACTAAATCGAAATATAAGACAATCTTAGTAGCTACTCTATTGACATGTTGTCCTCCACTACCAGAGCTACGAATTGCCATAAAAGTAAGTACAGATATTAGTCCTTCGGCATGCACCCTATTTAATTTGATGACTATCTTTTAAAAGGTCGTTGACGGTCTTCATCGGATTGAAAGTAATTATAGGAACCTCTACAAAAATGGTATTCCAAAAGTCCAT
>NZ_JBODPY010000235.1:0-221 GCF_050618035.1 Winogradskyella poriferorum | reverse complement strand
ATTGGGGCTTAAACCCAAAATTTAATTTGTATTTCGACGGCCCATTAAACATGTATTATTCCGATTACGATAAAAATGGCGTCAAAGAGAGACTTATTGCATATAACAGGAATGGTAAATATTACATGGATAATTCTAAAGATGAATTGGCCGGTCAAATGAATGAGGTTAGTAATATTTATGTGGATCATAAAAGTATTGCTGGAAAAACCATTGTCGAT
>NZ_JBODPY010000234.1:0-221 GCF_050618035.1 Winogradskyella poriferorum | reverse complement strand
ATATTTGTGATCGCTGTATTGAGCAAGCACATGCTATTGTTATCGTGGAATCAAAGCAAAGCGGTAGCTCAGAGTTAAGTGGTGAGTTAATGCTTAGAAGGCCTAAAGAGATAAAAGCCTTTCTAGATGAATATATCATTGCGCAGGAGTATACCAAACGTGTAATGTCTGTAGCTGTATATAACCACTATAAGAGATTACTACAGCCTCCTAGTGATGAT
>NZ_JBODPY010000233.1:0-221 GCF_050618035.1 Winogradskyella poriferorum | reverse complement strand
TGAAAAGACTTTATCAACAATTCCGTTTATTTTGCTGCTAGAAGTGCATAACCCTAAAATTTATAAAGAAGCCTTTGAAACAGGTGTAGTTGATTATTTTGTGGTTGGGTCTACAACTATAGAGGAAATTTTAATTAGGGCCGAGCAATTAACTAAATCTCGTGTGGCTTTAAGTTCATCAGGTGTATTTCCAGGGCCTATACAATATAAGTTTCCGTTGT
>NZ_JBODPY010000232.1:0-221 GCF_050618035.1 Winogradskyella poriferorum | reverse complement strand
TTTCGTCTAATAGCGCCAATAAACGCAATAATTAATTTAATGGTATCTCATAAATACAAATGTATCTTTGTTCATATCCGTAAATGTGGAGGCTTAACAATAGTAGATAAATTTGAAAAAGAATTTTCTCAAAAAGAATTATTGACTGTTAGAAATAGAAATCCTGATTTAGGTCCTCCAAGATTGAATGATTTAATGGCAAGAGAATATGTGGACCTTAA
>NZ_JBODPY010000231.1:0-221 GCF_050618035.1 Winogradskyella poriferorum | reverse complement strand
GGTTATCGAAAAGAGTGAAGAGTATTTAAATTTTGATCCAAGAAATAAATAATTAAGCTTCTATTTTACTTTTTTCGAAATCTTAACTGGGAATAGAAGTTATGTAATTCATGCGCTCGAAGAAAACAAGAATCAACTTAACACGCTCAAAACCTTATCAAAGCTAAAACAACGTTTTACTAATTACATTGAGCTTCTTAATATAAAGACCATCGATTTTA
>NZ_JBODPY010000230.1:0-221 GCF_050618035.1 Winogradskyella poriferorum | reverse complement strand
ATAGCCACTACGATACAATCCGGAATATCTTGCCAATAAGCTTGATAATCTATATTACAAGCCACAGGTTCAAAAAGATAGTCGCCATCCAAGACGACCACAAGTGGATAAGTTCGCTTGGTTTCTGGGTCATAATTACGTGGTAATTGAATTTTTAACTCTCTGGATTCCTGCAGTTTTTCAGATTCAATGGTCTTGTAAATGGCCTGAGCGCCTAAACC
>NZ_JBODPY010000229.1:0-222 GCF_050618035.1 Winogradskyella poriferorum | reverse complement strand
CGTTTGGAGCGTACTTCTATCATCAATAAGCTCAGCAATATAATCGCCAGTTCTAGTATCGACATCTGATGGCCCTGTAACCGGAAATGCTGGAAGTGGAACATCTACCACAACAAATGCATTAATCACAGTGACATGGATAATACCGTCACCAAATGTTCTTGGCATTTGATTGTTCACTTGGGCAATCACATAATCAGCATTATCAATTGCAGCTAAAGT
>NZ_JBODPY010000228.1:0-222 GCF_050618035.1 Winogradskyella poriferorum | reverse complement strand
ACTGAAGTGATTCTTTGATCCGCTTCCCTTGTGTGTGTATTAAAAAAATCAACATCTACTGCATAGGAAGCCGCTTTATTAAAATAGGTCTCCGTTAATAAAGTTACTGCATGATTACCATGTTTCATACGTCCCGCAGCAAAAATTTTAGGAGCATTAAAAAATACAACATCGGTAAGGGTTAATTCTTCCTTTTTTACTTCAGCAATAATAGCTATCATC
>NZ_JBODPY010000227.1:0-222 GCF_050618035.1 Winogradskyella poriferorum | reverse complement strand
ATGTTAAGGCTTTGGGCAGGTTATGGAAGAAGTCATGGTTTTAAGCTCAATTTTATTCGTATAGACGCTAATGAAGATGGGGTAGCCTATGCACAGGAATTATCTAGTCATTATAGCGAGTTAAGCTTTCAACATCTCGACATTTTTTCTGAAGAATGTAAACGATTAGATTTTGATATAGCGCTATCCACGCTTTTTTTACATCAGTTTAAGAGCGATGAT
>NZ_JBODPY010000226.1:0-222 GCF_050618035.1 Winogradskyella poriferorum | reverse complement strand
AGCAGATTTATCACAAAGGCTTCTAAAATCCCAGCTCCCACTCTGACTGGCGCCATAGAAATTATTATCGTCTGTCCAGATATAGCCTTGGGTGATAAAACCGTTGAATTCCCAATCCATATCGTCTGCTGAAACAACTAGAGGCATGTTCAAGAACAATAAAAGGAGGCTAACGTTAATTGCCTTGTAACGTTTTAACATCCTGTCCCCCTTCAATATCCG
>NZ_JBODPY010000225.1:0-222 GCF_050618035.1 Winogradskyella poriferorum | reverse complement strand
AACGGCTCCTGCCTTAGGTGCTGTTAAGCTACCTCCATTCCGTTGACCTCCAGAGTTTACCTCACCACCCAGTACTTCAGCATAAATCTTTGCGCCACGTTCTAATGCACTTGCTAAAGATTCAAGAACCAATGCCCCTGCAGCACTTGCAGGTACAAAACCTGATGCTGTAGCGCTCATTGGACGCGACCCTTTCTCCGGTGCCATATTATGTTTATACGT
>NZ_JBODPY010000224.1:0-222 GCF_050618035.1 Winogradskyella poriferorum | reverse complement strand
GATAGGCATTCATTTCTAAGGCAAGCAGACAAACTACATCTCCTTTATTTGCTTGTGATCCTATTTCACGTAAATCACTATATCCAGTCAGACCCAACATACCACTGTCTTTTTGTAAAATGGTATTTACTTGACTGAGATCATATCCTAAAGTATTAAACAGATAGAATATCAAGGAATGATCGATATCACTAGAGCGCGTTCCCATAATTAATCCATTAA
>NZ_JBODPY010000223.1:0-222 GCF_050618035.1 Winogradskyella poriferorum | reverse complement strand
CCTATAGAAATTGTCACAGAGGGCCGTGCTGTGAAAGAAGAGTTACTAGAACAGTTTCTACATTACTTGGCCACTGAAAGGCAGTTATCCCCCCATACACTTGATAATTACAGCCGTGACCTGACACGATTTTTGGATTTTATAGAAGCGGAGAATCTAGGTGAATGGGATGGAGTTGATGACAAGCATGTTCGACAATTTGTAGCTAAAATCCACCGGCAA
>NZ_JBODPY010000222.1:0-222 GCF_050618035.1 Winogradskyella poriferorum | reverse complement strand
CCGGCTTCCGGAGAATTCCAAATGGAAGTAAGTGATGCCAACGGCAACATTGTATTAGACAGAACCCTAACTGGTAACTACGAACCTGATAGTATTGATGGTGTGACCAGTTCTGGTACGCCTGGGGAGTGGACCGTAACTATTAATCTTAGTAATTTTAATAGTGATGGTAGCTATTCACTGAGTGAAGGAGACTAATCGATTTTACAAACACAGTACATA
>NZ_JBODPY010000221.1:0-222 GCF_050618035.1 Winogradskyella poriferorum | reverse complement strand
TTCTTAATGAGATCTTACCAGAAGCTTTTGCAGTTGTAAAAGAAACTGCAAACCGATTTGTAAATAATAAAGAAATTCCTGTCACTGCAAATGGTTTTGATAGAGAAGTTTCTGGCGATAAAGACTACCTAACTTTAGATGGTGATAAAGCGGTATGGGAAAATTCTTGGCATGCAGCTGGCAAACCAATAACTTGGGATATGATTCACTATGATGTGCAAT
>NZ_JBODPY010000220.1:0-223 GCF_050618035.1 Winogradskyella poriferorum | reverse complement strand
TGGCCCCTCCCACAAATGGCCCCCCCACAAAAGGTACTCCCACAAGTGGCCCTCTCACAGAATCACCCTCTCACAAAAAGTACTGCTGTAGATTAATTTAGGATGCTGAAGGTAATCCTCGGGGCCAGGTCTTGCATTGTGCAGAAACTAAAGTACTTCCGGTTAGCGCTAACTCAAACTCGTTTGAGGCAGCAGTTGTTTCCCCTTGAGGGGCGAAAGCTCA
>NZ_JBODPY010000219.1:0-223 GCF_050618035.1 Winogradskyella poriferorum | reverse complement strand
CAGTAACTTTTATTTTTTGGGGGTTACTTTGGTGAACTAATAACTCATAACTAAAAAAGCAGACATCTATATTCTCATTTAGCATAAGATCAATTTCAATTTCAAGTTTAGATTTATGCCAGAGATCATCTACGTCCAAGAATGCGATAAAATCACCTGTGGCCATTTGGGTGGCTTTATTTCTAGCTTCTGCCGCTCCTTTCTTTTCAGAAAATTCAAAATA
>NZ_JBODPY010000218.1:0-223 GCF_050618035.1 Winogradskyella poriferorum | reverse complement strand
GATAAAGAGGAAATCAAAACCACCTTAAACAATTATATAGATGGTTTTTATGCAGGTGATACTCTAAAATTAAAAAAAGCCTTAAAACCAAGGGTATACAAATTTGGGTATGTCAAAGACAAGCAAACAGGATCATACAACTATTATCAACATCTCAGTTTTCATAATGTACTTAAGCTAGCACAACGTTTTAAGGATGAAGGTAGATTGCGAACCGAAACAA
>NZ_JBODPY010000217.1:0-223 GCF_050618035.1 Winogradskyella poriferorum | reverse complement strand
TCGTCTGTTACCGCTCTGTTTAAATGTGTAATATGAGGTTTTAAAACATTGTCAATAGCTTTAATAACGCCTTCCCATGTTACCTCTTCTTCAATATCGCGATATATTCTATTTTCTATGAAGATACGCGCAAGAGAAGCAAAATGCCATTGCTCTTCAAATTCACCTAGCTTTATTTCCAGTCCTTGTTTTAAAAGCTGGACCGTATTATCGGTTGATCGAC
>NZ_JBODPY010000216.1:0-223 GCF_050618035.1 Winogradskyella poriferorum | reverse complement strand
CAGAAGCGGAGACGTTTCCGCCATCATCGGGATAAATTGCTCGTAGCCGACCCAGGCGGAGTCAAAGAGGATGTAGTCGCAAAGGTGCCCGATCTTGTCGATCACCTGACGGGCGTTGTAGATCGTGCCATCGTAGGTGCCGAGCTGAATGATCGCCAGACGGAACGGGCGCGCCTCGGCGGCTTTCTGCGGCGCGACGTCACGGATCAGTTCCCGCAGCCAG
>NZ_JBODPY010000215.1:0-223 GCF_050618035.1 Winogradskyella poriferorum | reverse complement strand
TGTCAATGGTTGGTGTAGGTATTTCGTGGGCAAGTATTCTGGCGATGCCATTTGCTATACTCGCTGGTTCTATACCTGCTAGAAAAATGGTAGTTTATATGGTGATCTTTAATTTTTTCATAGTACTACCTCAAATATTAAATGCCTTAATAGGAGCTCCTATGCTTAAATATTTATATAACCACAGACCAATATTTGCACTAGTACTAAGTGGAGTATGATT
>NZ_JBODPY010000214.1:0-223 GCF_050618035.1 Winogradskyella poriferorum | reverse complement strand
TAACAGAAAAGGAAAAGTCATCTTAACCGACGCGTCTGAACGTTATTCCAAATTGCGAAAAAACCTTGGTGCAACAAATTGTGAGCTTAAGTCTAAGCACATTACAGGAATACAAGATGCTTATCTAAACTTTAAGGACATTGATCGAAAGATCGACGCTGAAACAAAAGAGCTAATCCCTAGCATAGCCGCCAAGGTATTTAATAACTCAGCTTTTGGCTAT
>NZ_JBODPY010000213.1:0-223 GCF_050618035.1 Winogradskyella poriferorum | reverse complement strand
CCTTGCTGAGCATCCGTATATTTTGAAATGCCACGCTTTCCTAATGATGTTGCGGGGGTTGCACCCAATTCTGTAGCTTTGGCATTATCATCTGCCACTAAGGCATCCTTTAAGTTGAAATAGTCATATAATATTGTTTGGGAATTTCCAACTCCGTTCATTGCCATTGCCTTTTTATCCACATCGTGGTGACCATCGGAATTATCGTGGTGCATTTTTGAAT
>NZ_JBODPY010000212.1:0-223 GCF_050618035.1 Winogradskyella poriferorum | reverse complement strand
ATGAAACCCTAAATGTTGTGGTTGCTAACTATAATACCATAATAGGCAGAAGGGATATTTTATAGGTCTTAGTAGAACGGATTTAATCTAGCTTAATAAATGAGCACAATACCATTAAATAGTCAAGAAATATTAGATCGAGCAAAACGAGAATCTGCATTGTCAGATTTAAAGCAGCATGCAGATAAAATGATTAGAGTCTTTGAAAACTTTAATGATTTTT
>NZ_JBODPY010000211.1:0-224 GCF_050618035.1 Winogradskyella poriferorum | reverse complement strand
GTGGAAGATCGGTCCTTAATTTTATCAAAAGAGAAGATATAGTAATAAAGGATCACAAAAGTCCCCATCGAGGCACCTGTTACATGGGTTATAATGCTTAGTCTTTCAAAATTCATCCAGCCAAATGTAGCTAAGGTGATAGTCATATAAGCTTGATATGGTATAGGAAATACGTTGAGAGGTGATAAAAACATACCATGAAAGAATCGGCTTTTTTTACTTCT
>NZ_JBODPY010000210.1:0-224 GCF_050618035.1 Winogradskyella poriferorum | reverse complement strand
GTAATGATTTCATTAAATGGTGTGCTATTGCTAAATTGCTTTGGTAATGGACTTGGTAAAGCATTACCATTGGCATCAAAATAGCTCACACTCATTCCGCTTTGGCCATTTAATACATCGCTCTCTACGGTTGAGGTATCAAAATATTCGAAGATGCCATCATTATTATCATCACATCCATTAAACAATGCTAAGGAATTGGCTACTGGATTCTCACTCACAAA
>NZ_JBODPY010000209.1:0-224 GCF_050618035.1 Winogradskyella poriferorum | reverse complement strand
CTTCTCAGTAAATCTAAGCGTTGCTACGGCTTCGTCGGGTCTATTCCCTCCACCTTTCTTGATAACATTTCAGTAAGCTTTTGAACTTTGTGAGTACAAATATTGCATTACAAAAAATTAAAATCCAAAATTAGTTTTGGTTATTATGCTTTATTTATGAAATCTATAAATTCAAGGCGCATATTTTGTCAAATACTTGTTTTTGATAATCTCACCTACACTTC
>NZ_JBODPY010000208.1:0-224 GCF_050618035.1 Winogradskyella poriferorum | reverse complement strand
ATTTAAATAATTTTCAGACGTAACGTCAATCAGTTTTTTGAAGCCTAAACTCTCTAAACCAAACAAATCATGATAGGTTTTGCCTACTGATAAAACAGTTTTAATAGCTGAACAATGAATAGCCTTACTTATAATATCAAATACATTTTCTCTAATGTATGTATTCAGTTCGGGAGAAATCTTTTTTAATGGTTTCCTTTTTTTAGAGTGCCACGGACAAATTT
>NZ_JBODPY010000207.1:0-224 GCF_050618035.1 Winogradskyella poriferorum | reverse complement strand
AGTTATTGCAGCTGCTTTAGTTTCTGTTGGAGATGGAAAACCGACTTATGTTGTTTACTACTTGATTTTCTGCTGTGTGCTGACATTAATCGCCGTGCAAATGGCCAGAAAATTAAAACAACACCAATAAGATACAGATTAAATTTTTACTTATTTAGTATGAGGTTCATATGGATATTATTGTTTCTGAAGATAAACAAATGTTAGGTAAAAAGGCCAGCCAA
>NZ_JBODPY010000206.1:0-225 GCF_050618035.1 Winogradskyella poriferorum | reverse complement strand
AAAACTCCAGATTGCCCCATTTCGTTATCGTTAGCTCTTAAAATGGCTAAGGCATTTCCTCCCATGAGCCCAGGTTCATAAAGTCGTATAGTACTATTCTTTGAAAACTTTAATTTAGGATATACGGAAAAGTCTACAATGGTTTTAGCGGTATCAAAATCATAGCGAATATCTTCTACCTTTCCAATTTTATTCCCTCTTATTGTTACAGGTGATGACATACTT
>NZ_JBODPY010000205.1:0-225 GCF_050618035.1 Winogradskyella poriferorum | reverse complement strand
ACAGAATAACCTATTGTCATATGCTCATGGAGGGTCAAATGTGGATCCAGACAGTTTTAAGTTTTCTGTATTAGGCAGTTCAAATGCAATTCTAGGAAACCAGGTGTGTAATTTTATTAGAGGGCCAGTTTTAGGAAATCAGGAGTTTAATATAGATAGCGTTGGAAGATATCCAAACCCTTCTCAGGGATCGTATACAATAAGCGGTTCCAGAGATTTATTCCA
>NZ_JBODPY010000204.1:0-225 GCF_050618035.1 Winogradskyella poriferorum | reverse complement strand
ATTTACTGATATTATTTTTATGTTTTACTACAGTTAATAGCTATAGCCACGACACAAATCCTACTGATGAACCTACACGCGTAAACGGGACTATAATTAGTAGTTCTACAAACACACCTCTTAGTGAAGGAAATATTGTGAATATCAATCAGGTGATTGGTACATCAACAAATGACGAAGGTATTTTTGATAATAGAGCAAAGGCAAACGATACACTTCTTTTAT
>NZ_JBODPY010000203.1:0-225 GCF_050618035.1 Winogradskyella poriferorum | reverse complement strand
CTCACCGACCAGCATACGGAACAGATGGAGATTAGTTCTCAAAACCATCAGCAGAAGATATTTTTGAAGCTGTTTATGCCATTATGCTTGAATTAAGCCCAAATAACTTTCCTGCTCTTAGATAATTAAGCGAAAAAAGATAAATTTAAAGCGTTCTATTGATAACGCTTTTTTTTGCATGATATATGTCATGGAATTTGTTTTACTTTATAAATAGCTTTGAAA
>NZ_JBODPY010000202.1:0-225 GCF_050618035.1 Winogradskyella poriferorum | reverse complement strand
ATTTCGAAATTACACTCGATGAAAACTTTCCAACTTCATTTGTTAATCAACTAACTGGCAACAGGAAAGATGGAAACTTTCTTAATCAAGTAAATAATTTTTTTGAAAAAGAATTGAGGACAGGCCACAAATATTTTGGTGCAGCTAAACTTATTGAGTCACTTACCAATTCTTAGTATGATAATGAAGCAGATGACTTCGAGGCATATTACATGGATACAAAAT
>NZ_JBODPY010000201.1:0-225 GCF_050618035.1 Winogradskyella poriferorum | reverse complement strand
GCGTGACTACGACGTTGTTTTCGTCGCAGATGAACGGGGTGATTTCGGTGAATATGTTCTTTACAACACCTGGCTGCCTCGTCCCGTAGTCGGCACTCAAGGTCTATCTCCAGTTACTTGGCACCGAGTCGTTGAGCAGCATGGTGCAGCTCAACTGCAAAGCCGCTTTGAAAAGCTTTCTGAGCGATGGATGAATAGTAAAGATTATGCTTCCTGGGCTGCTAT
>NZ_JBODPY010000200.1:0-225 GCF_050618035.1 Winogradskyella poriferorum | reverse complement strand
AATATCACCTGTATCCTCATCAGGGTTAGTACTTGGAAGGTCTATTTAATTGAGAACCGGAATAATTTCTATATCATTTACTAATGCTAAATATAGATTTGAAATGGTCTGTGCTTGAATACACTGTGCGGCATCAACTATTAGTAAAGCGCCTTCACAGGCGGCAATAGAACGAGTCCCTTCATAAGAAAAGTCAACGTGGCCAGGCGTATCAATAAGATTAAA
>NZ_JBODPY010000199.1:0-225 GCF_050618035.1 Winogradskyella poriferorum | reverse complement strand
CTGCAAAGTCTGCGTTAAGTCTGCGAAACTTACGTTCTTATGTATATACAAGCCTTCAACCTGATGAAAGATACAATGCGAACGTGCAGAAATAGCTTCATTTCTATATACTCTACCAGCTGAAATAGTACGGATTGGAGGTTTATTATTTTCCATGTAACGCACCTGCACCGCACTGGTATGCGCACGTAATAAAATATCAGGCTCTGTCTGGATAAAGAAGGC
>NZ_JBODPY010000198.1:0-225 GCF_050618035.1 Winogradskyella poriferorum | reverse complement strand
AGTAGCAACCTGTTGCAACTTTGTTACATTGGCATTTAAAAATTGTTCCTCTACCTTAAAATCAAGAATCTTGATATGTCCACTATCTATAACCTCGCCATCATTAGCAGAAACAGTAAAATCATAATCTCCAGCAGAAAAGTTGCTGAGATCAACATCATAGATACTTTGCTTTAAAATAAATGGAATATTAGTTAATTGCTGTGTTTCAGTATTTTTTAATGA
>NZ_JBODPY010000197.1:0-225 GCF_050618035.1 Winogradskyella poriferorum | reverse complement strand
GTATTTGCTCCTACAAATACAGCTTTTACAAATTTCTTAGCAGCCAACGGATTATCTTCACTTGATGATGTTCCAGTTGCCACATTAACTGAAATTTTATTGAACCATGTAATTATTGGTGAAGCTATGTCTAATGGTTTAAGTACAGGATATGTAAGCACTTTGGCTACTAAACCAGGGTCAGATATTAATATTAGTATGTTCGTAAATACAGCTTCGGGTGTA
>NZ_JBODPY010000196.1:0-225 GCF_050618035.1 Winogradskyella poriferorum | reverse complement strand
TCGGATTAGGAACAGCAACAAACGTTGCAGACCTATCAGGATGTTTTGATTTATCAAACCCAATCTCAGTATCAAGAAATGCAGTAAATGGTGGAGCAATCCAAATTGCAGGCACAACAGATACTACAGCAGAGATTTGTGTTGGCGAAGGAACTGATGACCTTATAGAGGTAGAGTTTGTGGACATGAGTGTACTGTCAGGAGACAGTTCTACTTGGGTGATTA
>NZ_JBODPY010000195.1:0-226 GCF_050618035.1 Winogradskyella poriferorum | reverse complement strand
GTTTTTCACTTATGACATAAGGTGGTTGGCTGTAAATTGTATGACCTAAAGGTCTTAAGAATACACCATGCTTCGTAAAGAATTTAAGAAGTTGATCGCGGAGTTCGCCATAACGGCTGGCTTTTGTATGGAGGTCTATGGCCAATATAACAGCAATAGTTCTGGCAGATTTAATTTTTGGATGCTGATCGATAGATTGTAGTAAAGCCTCGTGTGATTTAGAAAT
>NZ_JBODPY010000194.1:0-226 GCF_050618035.1 Winogradskyella poriferorum | reverse complement strand
CTTGGGGAGTGTAATTAAACTATTACGGAAATTGAGATAAGTTTTTTTGAGATTAGTGTTCTTTAAAGTAGCAGGACCAACATGGTACACAATAGAACGACTTGTATATTTAGTTACAAACTTTTGATTATACGCGCGCCAGCATAAATCAATCTCCTCCAAATGAGCAAAATAAGTTTCATCAAATCCTCCTAAGGATTTGAAACCGTTGTTTTTAATAAAAAAG
>NZ_JBODPY010000193.1:0-226 GCF_050618035.1 Winogradskyella poriferorum | reverse complement strand
ATAGTGCAGTTAAAACAAATCAAAGGAACAAGCAACTATATGCGAGTAATGGGAACTATATAGGTGAAGGGTTTGTTGGTTATGAATTAAGGCAAACTTTACAGATAGAATCTAAAGAAGTCGGTAAGATTGTAAGGATATCACGTGAAATAACGGAATTACTGAATCAAGGTGATCAGTTCTATTCAGAATCTCCTAGTTACTATTATAGCAAATTAGCAGATTT
>NZ_JBODPY010000192.1:0-226 GCF_050618035.1 Winogradskyella poriferorum | reverse complement strand
CTTAATAGTGTTCAAAAAGCGCTACCCGATATAGATAGCGAAATTATAGTTGTTGATAATGCATCAAACGATGAAAGTTGTGCGATGGTGCGGGCTCATTTCCGAGAAATTAATCTAATAGAGAACAAAGAAAATCTGGGCTTTTCTAAACGCAATAATATTGGTGTAGAAGCAGTTAAGGGAGAATATGTATGTATTTTGAATCCAGATACGGCTGTTACTGAAG
>NZ_JBODPY010000191.1:0-226 GCF_050618035.1 Winogradskyella poriferorum | reverse complement strand
GCTCAAAAAGTCCTTTGTAGACATAGTGAGCATTTTTTCTAGGTTAGAAACTGTAAAGGCCTCATTTTGAAGCTTTGGACAGGACTCAGGAGCACAGACAATTGCAAAGTGAATTCTAGGTTCATTCATTTTACGCAAACTTTTGAGTTCAATATCATTGAGGTTTAACCACTTGCCACCGAGTGTCCACAGACGTTGATCCCATGGGTCTTTTATATCCTTTATA
>NZ_JBODPY010000190.1:0-226 GCF_050618035.1 Winogradskyella poriferorum | reverse complement strand
GGAAGAAGAATTCAAGAATGTTGTTGGAATAGCTGATAAGCGTGATGATATTGAATCATCACAGAAAATTGGGAAATTAGCGAAAAGATTAACTCCAGAATCACTTCTGCGTACATATTACTTGGCCCAATATGCAGAGAAAATAGGCAAAACAAAAAAGGAAAAAAAGTTGTATGAATCTGCGCTCACACTTAACCATGTAAGCCATATTAATAGAGACTTTATT
>NZ_JBODPY010000189.1:0-226 GCF_050618035.1 Winogradskyella poriferorum | reverse complement strand
AGAAGATATTTTAGTAACTAAACCAATTAATATTGATGCCGAAGATAGAATTGGAATTGAGATTTCTATGAGCTATAATCCGTTTAAATGGATGCAACTGTCGGGTGAGCTTAACTATTTTGGTTTTGAGCAAAAAGGAGTTTATAACAATGTAAATTTTGATTTTGAAGATAGCAGATGGTTTACAAGAATTAATTCAAGGTTTAAGCTACCATCTGATATTACT
>NZ_JBODPY010000188.1:0-227 GCF_050618035.1 Winogradskyella poriferorum | reverse complement strand
AGGGCCGGGACGTCAATCCGTCCAGCGCGGTGATGGCCGCCATCGCAAAAGCGCTGCAATGCACCCCGACCGAAGCCCGGCATCTTTTTGTGCTCGCCGGTTTGCCGCCGGGCGAAGCCCCGCAGGCGGTGTGCTGCGAGGGGATCAGCGAAGGCACGCGTCGCCTGCTGGATACCCTGATGCCGAAACCCGCCAGCATTCAGAAACCGAACTTTGATATCGTGGCG
>NZ_JBODPY010000187.1:0-227 GCF_050618035.1 Winogradskyella poriferorum | reverse complement strand
CGCTTTATCACCAACATTTAAAAGGCAAATACCTTCATCGCAACCTGGAATAACTTGACCCACTCCAACTTGACAATCCAAGGGTTGATTACGTTTATATGAAGAATCCAAAACGGTACCATCAGCCAACTGACCTTTATAATGTACAGAAACCATGTTCCCTGTCTCAGCTTTTTTACCATCCACTTTTTGGATCACTTTATAACGTAAACCTGAATCCGTCTCAT
>NZ_JBODPY010000186.1:0-227 GCF_050618035.1 Winogradskyella poriferorum | reverse complement strand
TATTAAAGTAGATCGTTCTAATAATAAATGGGTTGCAACGGCAGATTCTGGAGCATTCTACTTTTCTCCAGATGGTCAGAACACCATATATCACTTTACTGTCGCCAATTCACCCTTACCATCAAATACAATTAAAGATATGTCAATAGACACTGATAATGGTATTGGTTATTTTGCTACTACAAGAGGTTTGGTGTCCTTTAGATCAGGAGGATCAGCCACTAAAG
>NZ_JBODPY010000185.1:0-227 GCF_050618035.1 Winogradskyella poriferorum | reverse complement strand
AAAGTTTTATGTTTACCAGCATACGAATTCAGCTTGCCATTTTCTCTCGCAATATTTAGTGCTTGTTTGCTAATATCAACACTTGTTACCTCGGAAGCACCATTGGCCAAGGCATGAACTGAAAAACCTCCAGCATATGAAAACACATCTAGTACCTTTTTATTAAAACTTAAAGCTACTACTCGCCTTCTGTTTTCACGATGATCTAAAAAATATCCTGTTTTATG
>NZ_JBODPY010000184.1:0-227 GCF_050618035.1 Winogradskyella poriferorum | reverse complement strand
TCGCTGCTTTATAAGCGATAGCATTAAAATATTTAAGAGTCTTCCCAAGTTGAAAGGCTTTTTTTATTTACAGATATAAATAAAAAAACGACAAGAATCACTTGAGGTTTTTTTAATGTTTAGTATGAGTTGTTTGTCCGTTCATTGAAATAAGGAATTCTTCATTATTTCGAGTTTGTTTAACTGTGTCATTAATGAATTCCATTGCTTCAACCGGATTCATGTCT
>NZ_JBODPY010000183.1:0-227 GCF_050618035.1 Winogradskyella poriferorum | reverse complement strand
CGGCTAACCGTTTGCCTGTATTGTCAATAACAATCCAGTCGCATTTTGTAGAAACGCCATCGGTTATTAGTATCATATGGCCAAAACTTAAAAAGTTTCGTAGAAATCCATTATATAATCCCTACGAAACCTTATAATCTTTATAAACTGTTAACTTTCTGAGCTAAATCTACTAATCTGGTTGAGTATCCAAACTCGTTACCATACCAAGATACTACCTTGAAGAA
>NZ_JBODPY010000182.1:0-227 GCF_050618035.1 Winogradskyella poriferorum | reverse complement strand
CGGAAATGAATCCCCTTTAATGTTACAGCCACGTAACTTGGTTGTTGTTGAAGAAAATTCTCATGTTCAAATTACTGAAAGACATCAGAGCTTAACGGATAACCCAATACTTACTAATAGCGTAACCGAGGTCTTTGCTAATAGAAGAGCAATTGTAGATTACTACAAGATACAAAACGACAGACAATCTGCATCGTTAATAGATAACACCTATATCAACCAAACGC
>NZ_JBODPY010000181.1:0-227 GCF_050618035.1 Winogradskyella poriferorum | reverse complement strand
ATTTTAGAAGTCTCCTCCTGTTTTTCTTCGGAAACTTCTCGCTTATCACCGAGCGTTTTATGAATGAAATTAGTGATTTTCTTATACAGATGAAGACGTGTATTCCCACCATATATCCCATGGTTTTTGTCTGGATATATCATCAATTCAAATTGTTTCTCTGCCTGAACCAATGCCTCAACCATACGCATTGTATTTTGTAAGTGTACATTATCATCACCACAGCC
>NZ_JBODPY010000180.1:0-227 GCF_050618035.1 Winogradskyella poriferorum | reverse complement strand
AAAGGACTTGGTTTCATTAGATCCTACCCACATTGGTAATGTTTCTGTGACAAGGATTCCATTACTTAAAACCGCGAGCGCATTCTGTTCACCATCCCTATATTCACCTGTAGTTGCGACGATTTTATATTGAATAACTTGCGTGCCGGTTGGAATTTGAAGCGTCCAGTTGGTATTAGTGATGATATTCCCATCAATAGAAAACGCTTGATCCGTTAGTTCGGTCA
>NZ_JBODPY010000179.1:0-227 GCF_050618035.1 Winogradskyella poriferorum | reverse complement strand
AACTACTTTGTCAACTTTTGTTGAGTATGCAAGAGGAGGACGCTTTAGTTATACTTACGGAGGAGACATCAATGGTGACGGTTCTGGATTGAATGACTTGATCTACATTCCAACAGAAAGTGAGATTGGACAAATGAATTTCTCAGGAGCTGGTCAAGGTGCAGCTTTCAATCAATATATTGCGCAAGATGATTACCTAAGTGGTAGAAGAGGTCAATATGCTGAGC
>NZ_JBODPY010000178.1:0-227 GCF_050618035.1 Winogradskyella poriferorum | reverse complement strand
AGTAAGACTTATCATAAAACTAAAGCCCAAGTTAAAATAGGTTCATCGCCTGAACTGAATTTGAAGAAGGAATTACTTTGTCATAGATTTCCAGCTTACGAGCGATTAAATTTGAAGTTTCATTAGAGGTAAAATAGAACATTCCATTTTCGGGATGCTGAAAATTTGCTAATGAATAAACCATCAAAGTCTTAGCCAGGTCGAGCCAAGAACGATCCATAGTTACC
>NZ_JBODPY010000177.1:0-227 GCF_050618035.1 Winogradskyella poriferorum | reverse complement strand
TACAATTGAGACTTTATCCTTTTCTCTAAGTTGATTTACTAAAAGCTTAAATGCTCTTTTAAGTAATGGTAATTTATTCGGATATCCCATAGAACCAGAAACAACAATTAAAAAAGTTAGATTAGACGCAGGCAACACCTCATTTTCATAAATTTTACCTTGCAGACCAATTCTTACCAAATTAGTGGCTTGGTGCCATGGTGTTGTAACAACCTCGGTAGAAATAG
>NZ_JBODPY010000176.1:0-227 GCF_050618035.1 Winogradskyella poriferorum | reverse complement strand
ATAAAAAGCCGCTTATTGCGGCTTTTTTTATCCTTGATTTTCTTCTAATCCATCCTGTTCGCATTCACTTTTTATCAAATTAGGAAATATCATTGGAGCCAATGATTTTACAGGTTGGTAAAGAACACTTTCTTCAAGATCTTCTTTTTCAATAAAAAGAAGTGTCTTATTTAATTTATTAAATACAATTAATAGAATACTTAGTATAACTCCTATTTTAAGCGAAC
>NZ_JBODPY010000175.1:0-228 GCF_050618035.1 Winogradskyella poriferorum | reverse complement strand
TTCTTGAAACAATGGTAGCCACCAATGATGAGTGGATTACCACTAGAACAGGGATAAAGGAGCGCAGAATCCTTAAAGAAGAAAGCAAAAGCACCTCGTTTTTAGCGATTAAAGCAGGAGAAGATCTTCTCCAAAAAACAAACCTAGGTCCTAAAGAAATAGACCTAGTAATTGTTTCTACTGCTACTCCAGATATGAAAGCAGCTTCAACTGCAGCTTATACAGCGA
>NZ_JBODPY010000174.1:0-228 GCF_050618035.1 Winogradskyella poriferorum | reverse complement strand
TTTACTTCATTAAGGTTGTTTACATAAAGTGCAAGAAGGATACCCACCCTTACCAAGAAAATTTCAACAAGGGCATAGCTATAATATGACCTAACTTTATTGTCAAACAAGTCCTTTCGTATTTTTCTAAAAAGATTAATCATGGTTTTGGTTACTATCATTGTTTTCCTTTTTTATTTTTAAATACTGCGTAATTAGTCGTACTCGAAGTCTTGCGGACAGGATTAT
>NZ_JBODPY010000173.1:0-228 GCF_050618035.1 Winogradskyella poriferorum | reverse complement strand
TTCCAATTAAAGGAATTAAGAACAAAAAAAGAGGATAGAAAATTCTTTTTGCCATATTCAAATATAAAGAAACGGTTACGCTTTATAAAAGTATAACCGTTTTATTGTTTTAGTAGATAACACATTGGAAATATCGAACATCAGTTTTACGCCAATATATATGATTGACACTGATCACATAATGACTCTTATTATGATAGGTTGAGGTGTGTGAATTTTGATTTCTCC
>NZ_JBODPY010000172.1:0-228 GCF_050618035.1 Winogradskyella poriferorum | reverse complement strand
CGAAAGCTCCAGCAATAGGCGCCAATTTCCATGTACCAGCAATTGGTGAGTTTGCTGTTGGATCTGGTTCAGTGACATAAATCACTGTATGTTCTTTTGTTATTGTAACATCTTCTCTTCCTGGTAGAGACGCCGTAACTGTAATAGTATACCTTGCAGTCTCTAATGGCTAATTATACATTACCATAGGACCATCTGTTCCAAACACATCAGCATCATCATTTGGGG
>NZ_JBODPY010000171.1:0-228 GCF_050618035.1 Winogradskyella poriferorum | reverse complement strand
AGTGCACTCGTTCTTAGCCGTTCTGTTTACACCAGGATTATGGATCTAGCTAAGCTAGGGAAACGAGCTTTTTTCATTCCATCACCTGGGCAATATGAGCAGGAATACCTCGCTCAACTTTTAGATAGAGAAAAAATAGTTCCTTATTGTCATCAAGAGGACTTTGAGTTAGAAAAGCTGAATGACACTATTGGTTTTTCTGGTTTTGTAAATCACAATAATACTATG
>NZ_JBODPY010000170.1:0-228 GCF_050618035.1 Winogradskyella poriferorum | reverse complement strand
CTCATTGTACGCCTTATATAAAAGTAAATATGAAAATAACTACGATATAAACAAACAGTTCTATGAAGATTATTTGAATAAATGGGGACATAACAAGTCGACTTATTTTAAACAATTTAGAAATAGTCTCCCCATTGGCAGAAAATCAAATAATTATACATTAATTCTCATTGTAATACTTTCCTTTTTATCCGGAATATTCTTAAGCTAGTATTATTTTGTTTTAAG
>NZ_JBODPY010000169.1:0-228 GCF_050618035.1 Winogradskyella poriferorum | reverse complement strand
TTTTCTTGAGCACAAAATCTGATTGAAATTGAGTGGATTCCTCTGTTAAGAATACAATATTAGCCATTTGATAATCAAAACTTACCTTTAAAAAATGTTTGATTTTATCGTTAGAACACTTCTTAAGTTCTTCATTACTCAGATTACTATGACAGCCTCTATATACCGGAACCCTTTCTGTTGTGTCAGTTTGACCAAATCCAATGACGTAGCAGACAAAAGCAACCC
>NZ_JBODPY010000168.1:0-228 GCF_050618035.1 Winogradskyella poriferorum | reverse complement strand
AATGTATTTAGTCACAAAAGTTTCTTTATGATGATGTCCGTGGTCTTCGTGATCGTGAGTATCTGCGTGTGCTGACATAATCTATATAAGTTTTATTCTTTCTGTTTAAATTAATTTTGAATCAATGAGTCTTTGAATAGCTGTTGCTGACTCATCCAAGCTTGGTACTCTTCTTCTGTTTCCACAACAATTTTCATTTGCATGTTGTAATGAGATTTTCCACAAATC
>NZ_JBODPY010000167.1:0-228 GCF_050618035.1 Winogradskyella poriferorum | reverse complement strand
CGAGCCATGGAATTAGGCGGGATAGCCAAAAGCGCATGGCCGCCGTACAGGTTAAAACGGGCCAAGCGGCGTACTCATCTTGGCTAAAAGGTCGTGCTTTACCGTAAGCTTTGAGCAATGCTTGCTCTCGCGCATTATCAATAGAGCCATCGGGGTTACAGCACCAGTCATTTGAGACAATCGCCAGATCGAATAGTAGAAAAGCGGTTGCGGCATTGTATAGGTCCA
>NZ_JBODPY010000166.1:0-228 GCF_050618035.1 Winogradskyella poriferorum | reverse complement strand
ATAGACATTTAGGGATCTATGATAATTGGTCCCAATGGTCAAATCGGTCTGAATTGTACTTTGAAAATTAACCATATGGTGAGTATCTATTTGAGGTAAGAGGGAAGTCAGATGGTCAAATAAGAAATAATACGGCTACGTATTTCTTTAAAATTGATAAACCTTGGTATGGAAAACCACTGGCAATCGTTTTTTACTTTCTTTTAGGCTTTTTAGTTGGTTTATCTA
>NZ_JBODPY010000165.1:0-229 GCF_050618035.1 Winogradskyella poriferorum | reverse complement strand
TTTAAGACGTTCTTTCTTATTTGCCTTTAATAATCCATATGGTCGCTTATGAACTATTAGAGCTTTTTCAAATGCTTTAAACATA
This sequence comes from Winogradskyella poriferorum, assembly GCF_050618035.1. Taxonomy (GTDB): domain Bacteria; phylum Bacteroidota; class Bacteroidia; order Flavobacteriales; family Flavobacteriaceae; genus Winogradskyella; species Winogradskyella poriferorum_A. The sequence continues at coordinate 144 of NZ_JBODPY010000165.1, read as the reverse complement.
CGCTCTCTTTCATTGGCTTTATCTCTAAGATCATCTGGCTCCCACGGTGTCTCAATATAGGATAAAACATAGGGTTCATACGAATTTTTAAGCGCATATTCTTCTAAAAGCGGTTCACAGGTTCCTGAATAATAGGTTTCACTA
>NZ_JBODPY010000164.1:0-229 GCF_050618035.1 Winogradskyella poriferorum | reverse complement strand
CCAATTACATTCATAAAAATGAAATTGTTAGCTTTAGCCGCTGCATCTAAAGCTTAAATTTCTTTACTAACATATAAAGCTGATACCATATGCTTTTTAAATTCAATACAGTCTTTAGACACTTCGATGTGCATTCTGGCAGGAAGCATAGACACAACCATATCTGCGTTTTGAATTGCAGATCTGCGAGAATCTGTGATAAAAACATCGAGGGGAATCACCTGCGTAT
>NZ_JBODPY010000163.1:0-229 GCF_050618035.1 Winogradskyella poriferorum | reverse complement strand
ATCTGCCTTTGTCAAACGTTCTTTTTTTACTGTGTTTCCTTGAGCGCCCTTGAACACGAGCTCTCCAGATTCTGAAACTACTAGGTTTCATTTCTTTTCGCATGAGTCCGACCACCTCTTGCTCTTTGAGTCCAAACTGGAAAGTTATGGCTCCAAATGGTGTTCGGACTTCCCATGCCATTTCTATAATACGGTCAATATGTTGTGCTTCTAAATACATAGTCCTGCT
>NZ_JBODPY010000162.1:0-229 GCF_050618035.1 Winogradskyella poriferorum | reverse complement strand
AGTCTCACAACTTCTTTAATTAAACTTGAGAAATTTGGATTTGTAACATCCTCAAGATTTGTAACGCCTGTTTCGATAAATTGGTAGTCACTATTAATGACAAGGTTATCATTTACAGATTTAGTAAGAACAACTCTAAAACCAGAATCTTCAAGTTTATTTTCTTGTGTTAGCGTTTGATTATTTGTGATATCATTATTCGATGCTCCTAAATCATAATTAGAATAGT
>NZ_JBODPY010000161.1:0-229 GCF_050618035.1 Winogradskyella poriferorum | reverse complement strand
ATGTTCACAAAGCTTTTAAGGATCATAAAATTTTAAATGAATTTGACTATACCTTTAAAAAAGGTGAACGAATTGGCATCATTGGTAAGAACGGAACTGGGAAATCTACATCCTTAAATTTACTAACACAATCAATATCACCAGATAATGGGAAAATAGTCAGTGGTGAAACCGTTAAATTTGCCTATTATACTCAAGGTGGATTAAATATTAAACCACAACAAAAGGT
>NZ_JBODPY010000160.1:0-230 GCF_050618035.1 Winogradskyella poriferorum | reverse complement strand
AGCAAGTCGAATTTCACTAAAAAATATGCGAAAGTCTAGATTCTTTCAACAGGATGCCTACATCTCGGTAGATTTTTTAGAGCAGTAATGTGAACTAGTTAAGATGAAAGCTGCTCCAGAAAATCCTGGTGATTTCGATATGATCCTACAACATGCCGAAGGTGTCAAAAAACAAATCTATTGTGATAATCCTACTATAGAAAATAATAACGCTATTCTAGACGAACTAC
>NZ_JBODPY010000159.1:0-230 GCF_050618035.1 Winogradskyella poriferorum | reverse complement strand
ATTAAACTTAATGGAATCTCAAATGAAATGTTCCAACTTTCATCGTTAAGTTAGCCACTAAATAAGTTTTATCAAACCTTATAACACCATATATTTATGAAAGTTACTGTACTTTATCCTCAGACGCTTAATCAAGAAAAATTTGAATCAGATTATAATGCTCATCTGAAATTGCTCCATGAAAAAACAGGGATACCCACTGATGTAAAGCCGTACAGCATTACTAGATT
>NZ_JBODPY010000158.1:0-230 GCF_050618035.1 Winogradskyella poriferorum | reverse complement strand
AATTCCACTAACAGATCTCTATTGAAAATATAGATTCCCAACGATGCTAGATAATGTCTTCCTACATTTTTCATATCATCACTAACCGGCGAAGTCCAATCTGGTAACAAGGAAGCATCTGGCTTTCCGATAAAAGATTTTATGATATTATTTTCGTCTGTTTTTAAAATACCAAATGCCCCTGCATCCTTAGCATTAACCGGTTGAGTTGCTATTGAAATTTCTTCACC
>NZ_JBODPY010000157.1:0-230 GCF_050618035.1 Winogradskyella poriferorum | reverse complement strand
TATGCATTATATGGATGACGCTTATGAATATGCTATTATACTTGATGCGGATAACATTAGGGAGTGTCATTTTTTAACGAAAATGAATATGGCATTTCAGAATGGGTTTCGTGTGGTACAAGGGCATAGAAAAGCAAAAAATCTAAATACGCCATTTGCTATTTTAGATGCAGCTAGCGAAGAAGTAAACAATCATATTTACAGAAGAGGGCATCGTGCTTTAGGATTAT
>NZ_JBODPY010000156.1:0-230 GCF_050618035.1 Winogradskyella poriferorum | reverse complement strand
AAAGGCATGGCGGTATTTGTCTTTAACCAAGGAAATTACAAGCTAGATATTACAGAAGAAGCGTCATTGTTATTATATAACCCACAGCGTGATTTACCTATTCATGTACAGTTACAGCCACATTCTTGGATGGTATCCGCCGTGCTGTCTATTAAAAAGTTTCACAGTCTTTTTTCAAAAGACGCCGACTATGTGACATTTTTGAGTACTGAAAAAAGAGATAAAAAGTA
>NZ_JBODPY010000155.1:0-231 GCF_050618035.1 Winogradskyella poriferorum | reverse complement strand
AGGATATACCGTAATGTCTGCAATGATGGAAATGAATATGGTTGCGGAAGGGTATTATGCTACAAAGTGTGCGCAATTGCTCCACCAAAAGAATAAGAAGAAAACACCACTACCAATAATCAATGCTGTTTATAGCGTATTATATGTAAACAAAAACCCAAAAAAGGTTTTTAAAAAATTGACCGAAAGACTAGACTAGTAATTCGACTACTTCACTAAAATTCCTTTAAA
>NZ_JBODPY010000154.1:0-231 GCF_050618035.1 Winogradskyella poriferorum | reverse complement strand
ACATTATATGAGGCCAATATTGAAACGGTCGAATTTCAAGCCTCTCGCAAAGAATTTGCTGGTGATATTACTGTTGTAGTATTTCCAATGTTGCGTCTGGTTAAGGGCAATCCTGTGGTTATTGGTGAACAAATAGGTGCATATCTGCAAGATAATGTTGATGTGGTAGAACGCTTTAACGTCGGTAAGGGATTTCTAAATCTTGAATTAGCAGATAGCTATTACCTCAAT
>NZ_JBODPY010000153.1:0-231 GCF_050618035.1 Winogradskyella poriferorum | reverse complement strand
TTTGACTAGAGCTAGATATAAAAATTTAAAACAAAAAATATATATATCATAGCAAAAGAAAATATTAATGTATCGGAAGAGAATATCTTTCCATTAATTAATAAATTCTTGTACAGTGATCACGAAATATTTTTACGTGAACTTATTAGTAATGGTACGGATGCGACGTTAAAGTTAAAGCACCTTACTAGTATTGGCGTGTGCAAATCTGAATATGGGAATCCAAAGAGT
>NZ_JBODPY010000152.1:0-231 GCF_050618035.1 Winogradskyella poriferorum | reverse complement strand
GATCGAATAAGTAAGCTAAAACCAAACGAAATTGGCTATGACAAAGACCCTTCACTACTCCAAAATGGTTCATCATTAAAATATGAAACCGTTGGAACAATTCTAGAGGATAAACTAAACCAACCTATTCAGCCAGGTGAACAAGTAACCTTTGATATGGAGTTTGATGCTCAAGTCCCTCTGCAAATTCGTCGTTCGGGTAGAAACAACAAGGAAGGGGTTGCGGTTTCT
>NZ_JBODPY010000151.1:0-231 GCF_050618035.1 Winogradskyella poriferorum | reverse complement strand
GAGAATTTTCCTGCTATTAAGAGAAAAGCCGATTGGGCCTTAAAATGCATTGAGTCTCCAAGTTTCGCTGAGGGTTTAATTCCTTTTGCAGCAGTTGAAGGTATTTTCTTCTCAGGTGGATTCTGTTCTATTTTTTGGTTAAAGAAAAAAGGACTTATGCCGGGATTATCTTTCTCTAACGAGTTAATCTCGAGAGATGAAGGTGTGCATTGTGATTTTGCTCTGCATCTT
>NZ_JBODPY010000150.1:0-231 GCF_050618035.1 Winogradskyella poriferorum | reverse complement strand
GTAAATTCAATTTCATGATGTACAGTACCAATATGATCGGTTACCTTTTGAGCGGCAGCAAGGTCTGGAGAACCCTTTAAACCAACTCAAAAACTATGTAACTGTGGCCCCCAAGCTTGCTCTTTATCATCAGCTTCTACACGTCTGTGCGAATATTTTTTTGCAATCGCAGAGGTTACTGAAGAAAGTACTCCACCACATAAAAATACACCGGAAGGCACATCACTCATA
>NZ_JBODPY010000149.1:0-232 GCF_050618035.1 Winogradskyella poriferorum | reverse complement strand
ATCACAGTCTTTCACCTGGATCACGACACACTGCTCTTCCCCACCTCTGCTTGGGCGGGAGACTGTTACTCGTCCCGTGCTCATCGCCACTCTCCCAGAGCTTTCTTGCTCAGATCGTGATTGGAGTAGCCATGTCGTTCTGTGAGCCAAGGAGTTGGTCTTGTGAGTTGTTTTCCTAAGACCGCTTGGCCTCCCCCTTTTCTCTATTCACACATCCTATATATGGCTCAAT
>NZ_JBODPY010000148.1:0-232 GCF_050618035.1 Winogradskyella poriferorum | reverse complement strand
TCTGCCGTAAATAAGCTGATTAAGGTAGAAATAACCGTTTGTGACAGCAGTTGCAAGTCAACCAGCAGATACTGGAAGGTAAAATTATCACTTGGTAACATTGACTGAAACCAACGTACCAAAACATGTCCCATTTTTAGCCCATAAATTTCTAATGCTATATTGTTACAAATTAGCATTGTTGCAATAAACTTTGAGGGTTTTGCTGTAAGCGTAGCTAAGATATTGCCTA
>NZ_JBODPY010000147.1:0-232 GCF_050618035.1 Winogradskyella poriferorum | reverse complement strand
TAATTCTATTAATGAAGAATTAGAAGACGCGGAAAAACTCATGATGAATTACATCAGTGATGATCCTGAAATAAGACACTATACAGACGAAGTTTTTTATGTAAAAAATGAGATGACAGCTTTGAACGTAGCAAAGAAATTCAATGAAGTAAATGACTATTATAAAAGAAAATCGATCTATGTTGGTAGCACACCAATATCAAGAAGAGAAATTCCTAATTCCGATTTTGAT
>NZ_JBODPY010000146.1:0-232 GCF_050618035.1 Winogradskyella poriferorum | reverse complement strand
GACTTTATCATCACTGGAAAAGCAACCACGCAAAGTGAGTTGTTAAATGCTTATGCGTTTGAGGTGGACACAAAGGCGAACAAGGTAGAAATCAAAAAAGCAGTTGAAGGTGCTTATGGAGTTTCTGTTGAAAAAGTTCGTACTATAAATGTCCGTCCAGTTAGAAGAACACGTTATACATAAACGGGTATTCAACATGGTAAAACAAATGCTGTGAAAAGGGCAATTGTAC
>NZ_JBODPY010000145.1:0-232 GCF_050618035.1 Winogradskyella poriferorum | reverse complement strand
AAAATTGGCCATTGGGGTTATATGCAATCTAGGGCTGACTATCAGCAGTTGTTACAACAGTCGGATGTTGTGCTTTCAACGGCCCTGCATGATTACCAAGGCATCGCAGTACTAGAAGGTGCCGCAGCGGGTGCTTATCCGGTTGTACCTGATCGTTTAGCTTATAAAGAGCTATTTCCAGCCGAGTGTCGTTACAGTGAAACAGCAGAGGTTGATGCCTTAGCTGGATCTT
>NZ_JBODPY010000144.1:0-232 GCF_050618035.1 Winogradskyella poriferorum | reverse complement strand
AACAGCACACCTTTGGTTTACGATGAAAAGGTGATTTTAGAAATGAGTACATGTATGGGATTTGAGAGTGTAATTGGAGCTGATAATACAATTGAATCTTACGATACCATTACATTTTACAACAGATTACTATAATCTTTTCATTTTCTAGGTTGCTGGTGAAAAAGAGCTACAACTGACCTCCATCTTCAATCTTTAGTTTTTTCCTTAAATCACCTACAGCTAAAGGGAA
>NZ_JBODPY010000143.1:0-233 GCF_050618035.1 Winogradskyella poriferorum | reverse complement strand
TTTGACTCCAATGAATCCGAAAACATCATCGACCACTACCACGAAAATGGTAAAATATCATTAGCTTAGCGTGCTATTTAGTTAGGATTAGAACAGCACCCTAGTTCAGTTAACCTAATGCTTTATCGCGTTGAAATATTTGTGATAGAAAACAAATTTGAAGAAGCTAATACAATTTTAGAGCAGCTTTATGATTTAGGGCCAAACAATGAAGAGGTATATATTCAAAAAGG
>NZ_JBODPY010000142.1:0-233 GCF_050618035.1 Winogradskyella poriferorum | reverse complement strand
ATTGCGACATTTATGAGTACCATATCTACGCAATTAAAATGGGGCAGTTCATATCTTGTTAATGACTTCTATGGCAGACTTATAAATAAAGAAGCTTCAGAAAAACAGAAAGTTCTTGTTGGGAGAATTTCTACCATTACTTTAATGATTATGGCTGCCTTGTTTTCATTTTATCTTCAGTCAGCTAAGGATGTATTTAATTTATTATTACAAATAGGTGCTCGAACAGGTTT
>NZ_JBODPY010000141.1:0-233 GCF_050618035.1 Winogradskyella poriferorum | reverse complement strand
AACGTTATTTAAAAAGCGAAACTATAGGTAAATTTAATACGTGTTATTACTGAGATGCAGATAATAGGCGAGGTGTCGGTTTTGATAAGGCTCAACTTGGTGATGAAGGACCTACATGTGGTTGTTTATCTATGACTAGATTTGGTCACTCTGGATTCACTGGCACATATGCTTGGGCAGATCCGGAAGTAGGAATTGTCTATGTCTTTTTAGCTAATAGAACTTATCCAGAG
>NZ_JBODPY010000140.1:0-233 GCF_050618035.1 Winogradskyella poriferorum | reverse complement strand
CACAAAGAATTTAAGAGGCATTTCTAGTTTAAGTGCTTCTTTTTTATCTCTTCTTTTTACTATCCGTGCATAATTTTTTTTAATTTACTATGCATGCATAGTATTTTTTATTATCTTTCAAAACTACCAAAACGTTATGAAAGACAAAACTATAGATTATCTACTGCGAACTACATGGTTAGCAGTAAACAAAATGTACAATGAACAAACTTCAAAATTTGGTACAACTATGA
>NZ_JBODPY010000139.1:0-233 GCF_050618035.1 Winogradskyella poriferorum | reverse complement strand
GAAGATGTCGCTTCGCTCCGTTTTGATTAGTACCACATTGGGGCATTAGGCGTTTTTTACCTAGATTTTATCGGTGAACAATAACACCTAAACTCTCAACAAGCTGAAGCGCCTGCTCTCCATCCAACTTCACTCCATCTAAATTAATTCGCCTTGCATCAAGCTCGCCAAGCGCCCCACCCGTTAAATCACAACCAGTAAAATCAGCCAAAGACCAATCAAACGATGAAAAC
>NZ_JBODPY010000138.1:0-233 GCF_050618035.1 Winogradskyella poriferorum | reverse complement strand
TGCGGAATCGAGAGCATCTCTAAAAGGCCCATAAAATGCCGACGCATACTTAGCACTATAACTCATAATTCCGGTGTCTAAGAAATTAGACTGGTCTAAAGCTTCTCTTATGCCGAGAATACGTCCATCCATCATGTCACTTGGAGCTACAAAATTGGCTCCTGCTTCAGCATGTGAAATACTCATTTCTGCCAACACCTCTACTGTAGCATCATTTATTATTTTTCCATTTT
>NZ_JBODPY010000137.1:0-234 GCF_050618035.1 Winogradskyella poriferorum | reverse complement strand
TGATGCCGAACTAGAGCGCTTAGGATTCACCTCACCAGAAGCAGGCCAAGCCCTTTTGGATATGTGGAGCTTCCCAGCGGAACTAGGTATAGCCGTTCGCCAGCACAAACAACCGACCTCTTTTGAAGAGCCATCAGCCCTTTCCGCTGTTGTAAATCTCGCTTGTGTTGTGAATTCAGCTATCCGCAACGGTGAAACCGTAGAAACACTAGAAGCCAACTTCCCTGCTGACGT
>NZ_JBODPY010000136.1:0-234 GCF_050618035.1 Winogradskyella poriferorum | reverse complement strand
GAGCTGTTACATAGAGAACCAGTACCGATATCGCGACAGCATATGCTCAAATTGCAGAGACTACTGTGAATTCAGGCTTTACGGATATTGTCGAAACTATTGAAGCTAAGACTGAGATTTTTGATCTGGGTGTGTACAAGGCAAATGCCTCATTAACTGTTCATTACCACAGTGTGGTGCTTAAAAAATTAAAACCAGATCAACTCTATGTTTATCGTGTAGGTGACGGTGATA
>NZ_JBODPY010000135.1:0-234 GCF_050618035.1 Winogradskyella poriferorum | reverse complement strand
AATCATGAATGGTAATTATGATGCGAAACTCAAAGAAGATTTAATTGGTAGTTATGTAAAAAGTTTAAGAAAATAAAAAAGGGGTACACAATCTTTTGCCCTTCTTTTAGCCTCAGCATACTGTTTAAATAATATTGCATCAAGTTAAATGTTAAACAGTTAAAGCAATGCAAGTTCAGTTTATTTCGGTAACACCCGAACAACTACAAAGAAAAATAATTGAGGGCGTAAAAA
>NZ_JBODPY010000134.1:0-234 GCF_050618035.1 Winogradskyella poriferorum | reverse complement strand
TGGGTTCTTACAGGCGCTCGGCGGCGCAGCGAATATCGAAAGTATCAATAACTGCGCCACCCGCCTGCGTATCGCCCTGGTGGATATGACGAAAACCCAAAGCGATGACGTCTTCAAAGCCCTGGGCGCACACGGTGTGGTGCGGCGCGGCAACGGCATACAGGTGATTGTCGGTCTGCACGTTCCTCAGGTGCGCGACCAGCTGGAATCGCTGATGAAAACCCCTTTAACAAA
>NZ_JBODPY010000133.1:0-235 GCF_050618035.1 Winogradskyella poriferorum | reverse complement strand
CTTGAAGTTTCTATTATAATCTTCATGCGTTCCCATATAAGTCGCATCGCTGCAATAATCTCATCTACTTCAACTCTAATAATGCGATCTACATACTTCTGAATTATTGGAAAATTTCGAGCTCCAAGATGGGTTCTTAAACCAACCGCAACCGTAATAAAGGTTGTATTATATTCAATTTTCCCAGAAAGTAACGACCTGTAGGCAACAGCAGCCACCATAGGCTCACCTCCGA
>NZ_JBODPY010000132.1:0-235 GCF_050618035.1 Winogradskyella poriferorum | reverse complement strand
ACTTCTGTTTTCCAAACTATTTTGAATGGTCATGTATTTGGATTGACAATGCAAGCAGCAGTAAATGCACCAAGATTTGATAATCAGTGGCTGCCCGACGAAATCCGTATGGGACCAAATGGTTTTGCCGAAAAATTGATTAATCAGTTAGAATCTTTGCGGTACAAGATTAACCAGACACGCTGTCCAGTAATTGGCAAAGTAGATGGTATATTAATACTTGAAGATGGTAGAT
>NZ_JBODPY010000131.1:0-235 GCF_050618035.1 Winogradskyella poriferorum | reverse complement strand
ACAAAAGCTCTGGATAACTAAAAATTTTCAATCCAAGATCTTGAGCTTTCAGCAATTCTGGCTTGTCTTCTTTAGCATGCATACCAAGATCTATAGCATCTAAATCTGAAGTGATTTTTTCTGGCAACCATCCAAAGGCATTAGGCAGTAATCCCTTGCCCTCAAGGCGTGATTTGGAAGGATCGAAAATGGTATCATGACTACCAGTGACCTTATACTCTTTATTATGCAATGC
>NZ_JBODPY010000130.1:0-235 GCF_050618035.1 Winogradskyella poriferorum | reverse complement strand
TTATTAGCCCAGCTCTCATAATTTACCAAGAAGTTTCCTAAAGGCGCAGTATCGCCATTAAGGTCGTTACGATTAGCAATAAATGCATTGAATCTATTTACATCAAACTGACCATTTTCATCCTGGGATTCTGGATATGAAGAAAAACTTGCCTTAAGAAGATCTCTCATTTCATCTGTCACAACACCTAATCCGAACTCGTCAAATTCAGTTTCTAACAAGATTTTACGTAATT
>NZ_JBODPY010000129.1:0-235 GCF_050618035.1 Winogradskyella poriferorum | reverse complement strand
ACCACTTAATGGTACATGGGTAGATGCTTATGGTGGAATTGCAGAGCCTAACTTAGCACTAGAATCTGGTTTATCAGCCGGTGCGGAGTCTCAAGCAAGAGTAATAAGATCCTTCTTCTATTGGGGATTATTAGATTTATACGGTAGGGTAAAACTTATTACATCGTCTGGTGGTGATGCACCACAGTCAGACAGAGCTGCTGGATTTAACTTTGTAGGGCAAGAATTACTTGAT
>NZ_JBODPY010000128.1:0-235 GCF_050618035.1 Winogradskyella poriferorum | reverse complement strand
GAAGTACAGGCATTTGATGCAGTTAATGGTGGGGCAGAAGGTTTTATTCATGATGGTAAAGTCACTTATTTCCAAGCAGCGCAACCTCGTGGTGACAAAGCGGCATTCGATGTCAGTAAACTAGAAAAGCTCCCTGCGGTAGGCATTGTTTACAATTATGCCAATGCATCAGCGGCTCCGGTGAAAGCTTTGAGAGAAGAAGGGGTTGAAGGGGTTGTAAGCGCAGGTGTGGGTA
>NZ_JBODPY010000127.1:0-235 GCF_050618035.1 Winogradskyella poriferorum | reverse complement strand
ACAGCAGAAATGGTAGCCAATATCGTAACATTCTTTTCTAAACTGTAAATTTCTAAGCGACCAGCATTCTCAATTCCTGTATTGATATCCTCTAAAGGTTTACCAATACGGGTAATACCTTTCGATATTAGTCTTGATACAGGTGAATTTATCTGAGCACAAAGCTTCTGTGCAGAATCAATCTTACCATTACTCACATGGTCCTTTATTTGATTCTTGAAATTTGAATCCACCT
>NZ_JBODPY010000126.1:0-236 GCF_050618035.1 Winogradskyella poriferorum | reverse complement strand
CCAGCCAAAGTTTTATGTTTACCAGAATTCGAATTCAGCTTGTCATTTTCTCTGGCAATATTTAGTGGTTGTTTGCTAATAGCAACACTTCTTACCTCTGAAGCACCATTGCCCAAGGCATGAACTGAAAATCCTCCAGCAGATGACAACACATCTAGTACCATCTTATTCAAACTTAAAGCTCGTACTCGCGTTCTGTTTTCACGATCATCTACAAAATATCCTGTTTTATGCCC
>NZ_JBODPY010000125.1:0-236 GCF_050618035.1 Winogradskyella poriferorum | reverse complement strand
TATACATTATTTAGATATGATCGTTACTGAACAGAAATTAGTCCAAAAAACATTTACTTTGTACTTTATCAAACAAATGTAACTACATTTTAATCGTTACAAAGCATCAAATAAAGTTAATTAAAAGTTTAGGTGAAAAAAAGTACAGACCCCATGAAGGTTTGTTTGTGGTTCAGGGAAAAAAAGGTATAGCAGAATTTTTAAACTCTCCAATTGAACTAAACCATCTTGTCACT
>NZ_JBODPY010000124.1:0-236 GCF_050618035.1 Winogradskyella poriferorum | reverse complement strand
TAGTGTTGATTGGGTTTTGGTAATGGTTATGGTATTTAGGCGAATTCCAGCACACCATACAAAAAGCAAAATATGAGATTAAGAATTTTGCTTTTTTATCTGTTTATCACAAGTCAATTAGTCTCCTTTTCTCAAGAGGGTGAAGCATTATATTCGGTAGAATTAAAGAATCTTACCTTAAAGGAGAGCTTAATTAAAATTAAAAGATATCCAAAGGTCAATTTTTATTTTGCAGT
>NZ_JBODPY010000123.1:0-236 GCF_050618035.1 Winogradskyella poriferorum | reverse complement strand
TCGTAAAGCGTGAGCCCTATTCTATGGACAGTACCTCGTGCTTGTGGATAATTATAGGTTCTAACTTTAGCACTTCGGTCACCAGAGCACACCATACTCTTACGTTTTTCTGAATCTGCCTGACGCTGTTTTTCAAGTCCTAAATCATAAAGACGCGTACGCAACACTTTCAAAGCCTTTTCTAGGATTTTATGTGATGACTTTTGAACTTGACAACTCACAATCATACCAGTAGG
>NZ_JBODPY010000122.1:0-236 GCF_050618035.1 Winogradskyella poriferorum | reverse complement strand
AATCAACGGTATACATTTATTAGCTTTACTGATACTTAATAAACTTTGTGTCGTACTATGTGTGCTACCATTGAGTGCGACTTGATATCGTCCTCTTACAATAAATTCATTAGGACCACCATCTGGACCAATATATTCTAGAATAGAACTATTAAAGCTCATGTCGCAATTAGTAGACCCGTTTTGACGATTGTAGGTTAGGGTTTCTTTATCTGTTAAAACGCGTGCTCCTGGGG
>NZ_JBODPY010000121.1:0-236 GCF_050618035.1 Winogradskyella poriferorum | reverse complement strand
AGTTGTTTTGCCCATTACCACTATTTACCTTGATGCAGTTGAAGGGGGGCGCGTTGAGGAAAAGTATGTGGAAGATGGAGCAATTATGAAAAAAGGTGAGCCTATTTTAAGATTAACTAATACTGACTTGGAGTTAAGTTTAGTGAATCAAGAAACATCGGTTTATAATTTACTTACACAAATGCAGATCTCGCAAAATGCTGCAAGACAAAATACAATCAACAAATTAAATCAAT
>NZ_JBODPY010000120.1:0-236 GCF_050618035.1 Winogradskyella poriferorum | reverse complement strand
AAATAAAGAAGGCCAATCGCTTTCTATATTCTGAAAACCTGAAGAAAGGGGATAAACTTAGATTCCCTAAGTTTAAAACTGTTATATATAAGAAATCGTTTAGTAACACTATTAAAAAGTATGTGGTACAGCCAAAAGAGGGTAAATGGCGACTAGCCTATAAATTGGGGATTACCGTAGACGAATTAGAGGATTTGAATCCTAATATGAAAGATGTACTGCACCCAGGTGATGAG
>NZ_JBODPY010000119.1:0-237 GCF_050618035.1 Winogradskyella poriferorum | reverse complement strand
ATAACGTAAATGAGGTAGGTGTTAAAGTTGGCTACAGTACGGTAAGCCATTTTATTGCGGGTTTTTAAAAGAAATTTGGAACTACACCTAAACGCTATATTACGAGTGTTAGTTTCTAAAGAAATAAACTATCCTGCAATATTAAAATACAATAAATGCCACGTTTTATTGGCTATTAATATCGTATTTTTGCAGAGCAAAAAATTGATATGGGAAAAGAAATATTATTAGTAAATC
>NZ_JBODPY010000118.1:0-237 GCF_050618035.1 Winogradskyella poriferorum | reverse complement strand
TATAGTTGAAAGTGGAGAAAGAGAAAAGACCGATGCTACAGAATTAGGATTGTCTAATGTGAAGCTTCGTGATGTTATTTGTTATCTTAGAAAGTTTCCAAATGTTGGAACCTTATTATTTCCAGGTGGAAATAGTAAGAATGGGGCTGAGTACTTTTTTAGGATACACATAAAACCTCAAGACTTAAAACTGGAGTTGGTTTCTGATGAAATTCCTAGGGACCATCAATTTAGTTT
>NZ_JBODPY010000117.1:0-237 GCF_050618035.1 Winogradskyella poriferorum | reverse complement strand
CACCAAATTTTACAGGTTTTCCGATTGCTGGTAAGGCACCACCATCATCAGATAATACTAAGCCAATTCTAATCTTGGCAAGTTTACATCGTAAGGTTTTAAATTCATCCACAGCCTGTTGCCATTGCTCCACAACCTCTCCTAAAAAAGAGTCGGAAACCGTGTGATTTTCCTCTGTGTAATAATTTGTAAGACTACTTGCATATATACCAATTGCGCTTGCTGATATCACATGAT
>NZ_JBODPY010000116.1:0-238 GCF_050618035.1 Winogradskyella poriferorum | reverse complement strand
AGGGTCTCCCGAAAAACTTATTAATGCAGCAAGCAGCGCAGTCAAAGTTGCAATGCAAGTAAGGTCCTCAAGCATTTTAGTTTGCGACTGCCTCTCCCGAACCGTCGCACTAGATAGCCAGTTCCCTGCAGAGTTAAGAGCCGTATCAGATCAAGTAAACAGTCAACAGCCCGACATCATTGTTGAAGGCGTATTAGCACTGGGCGAGATTGCCAGCAATGGTGATAGAACAACCAAT
>NZ_JBODPY010000115.1:0-238 GCF_050618035.1 Winogradskyella poriferorum | reverse complement strand
GGATTTGTCCACAAAACGTGCAACAGCAATAGTTAATATTCTTAGGGAAAATTCATCTATTAACCCAGAAAATTTAACAGCTGCAGGTCGTTGTGAATATGCACCAATTGCTCCTAATGATACTTCCGAAGGAAGAGCAAAAAACAGAAGACTCGAAGTGGTTCTAACACCAAAACTCGATGAGATTTCAAAGTTGTTAAACGATATGTAAGAATAAACTTAACATAGATTTAGTTCT
>NZ_JBODPY010000114.1:0-238 GCF_050618035.1 Winogradskyella poriferorum | reverse complement strand
TTTTTAAAAGCAAGCAACATTGCACAAGATGAAATAAATAACAAACTAAAAACTTGGAAGGCGCTGTTATTATCGGAAAGAGAAAAACGAAATAAACCACGATTAGACCAAAAAGCATTAACCTCATGGAATGCAGTTATGATAAAAGCCTATATAGAAGCTTATAAGGCTTTGGGTGACGAGAATTATCTGCAAGTTGCAAAGTCTAATGGTTTATTCATAAAGGAAAAACAGATAC
>NZ_JBODPY010000113.1:0-238 GCF_050618035.1 Winogradskyella poriferorum | reverse complement strand
CATTAATTCAACAAGTATTTGGGTGGTAAAAAAAGCTGACACACTTTATAGTACCTCTAAGAAAACCGGAACTACAGTCAGTAAACTTAAACATCTCAATGGACACAAAAATGACGTCATTAAAGTTGGCCAAAAGTTAGTGCTAATGTAGAATTAAACCCCTTCAAAAAATAAAAAATGCATTCTCTCGTTCTAAGATAGATTTAGTTATATTGCAAAAACTATGATGAAAGGGATT
>NZ_JBODPY010000112.1:0-239 GCF_050618035.1 Winogradskyella poriferorum | reverse complement strand
GCCATGCCATTATTGAAAATGTGTTGTTTATCAGTCTGTTACGAGATTTGTTTCTGCTAAGGTAAACGTCAAGGCTCGAATATTTGCTTGGTTATGATGCGTAATAGCACTGGATGTGAACCATCATGGTGCGATCGAGTTATCGAGTGATTGATTGAGGAGATGAAAGGGGTAGCACTTTAGTCATCGTACAGCGCCTTTTGCTAGGGGGCTGGATATTTAAAAGGCGCAACAAGGAT
>NZ_JBODPY010000111.1:0-239 GCF_050618035.1 Winogradskyella poriferorum | reverse complement strand
GATCTGATAAGAGAGAATATGAAAGTAAAATGCTAACGCCGACTGCCTTTATGTTGTTCGCTACTGCTTATAAAATTTTACATGATCTTAAGCCACATGCTTCAGATGACCTATCGGATATGAAACAGAAATTTGCAGGTATTCCAGCAGTATCATTTTTATCACCGGTAAAGGGAATTTCTTGTCAACTTTTCTAATATGATAAGTATCTAGGTCATCCTGAAATTGTAAAATCAGAT
>NZ_JBODPY010000110.1:0-239 GCF_050618035.1 Winogradskyella poriferorum | reverse complement strand
AAAAAGCGAGCTAACAGCTCGCTTTTTTTATGCGTTTCTCATAAATTCTTCAGCTTTTTCAACCATGTTTTTACTGCCACAACTAAAAGGAACACGTTCGTGCAGTTCTGTTGGTTGAATATCCATAATTCTGTTGAGCCCATCGCTTGCTTTACCATTAGCTTCTTCTGCTAAAAAGGCCATTGGATTCCACTCATACAATTATCTAAGTTTACCTTTCGCATTTTTCGAACTTTTTG
>NZ_JBODPY010000109.1:0-239 GCF_050618035.1 Winogradskyella poriferorum | reverse complement strand
AACAACAAACTGCATTGACCAACCAAAAACAAGTGCAAATCGTACTAATAAGAAAATGTTGAACTCCTTAAATCGAAGTGCTGCGTAAGGATCATTTGTTCTCATACTAATTTGGCTTGATATCCCTAAGCTTTAATTGTAAGTTTACATTTCCATTCCAATGGTTCTCATCTACAGAGTAAACCGCTTTAAATAGTTTTCTGTCGGTAATCAAATTATATTTATCTCCTAACCCAAAA
>NZ_JBODPY010000108.1:0-239 GCF_050618035.1 Winogradskyella poriferorum | reverse complement strand
ATGGGCTTAGTAGCCAATGGTGGTTTTGATGCGTCACGTACCTTTACAGGATGGAGATTAAAGGATACTGGGAGTGGTAACGTAACAAACTTCTTATCTGGTTTTACCTACTCTTTTGGTAATCTACAAGTTGCACCTAATTTCATGTGGCACAAGCCACTTGTTGACCCAATGCCAAATGGTGTTGCATCACCTGGTCGTTTACGAAATGTAATTGATGCTCCATTCGCAGTAAGAAA
>NZ_JBODPY010000107.1:0-240 GCF_050618035.1 Winogradskyella poriferorum | reverse complement strand
AGTTACAGACACCTGAAGGAGCGGCACAAGCCGACTTAAGCGGCTAGAGCGTAGTTATCGTCGTTAGCAACTATAACTGTGTAGTGAGGGATTTACGAGATCCACTACATTCTCGACATGCACCTAAGGTTTTGTAAGCAGCGTCGAAGCCAAGTCATCCCCAGATTGTGGCCATTATAGCCGTATGACACCTATAAAAGAAGAAAGTTTATTTCGCGGCCATTACGCGTTGTTTCTGGC
>NZ_JBODPY010000106.1:0-240 GCF_050618035.1 Winogradskyella poriferorum | reverse complement strand
TCTCACAGGAATTCAAGACAGCTTTTGTAGCCGGTTCTGGTTTTATAGATATTGTATCGTAGTTTATTTCTGGTCAAATGCAGGCTTACGAGCTGCAATATGAGTTTGACCATAGTGATGAAATAGACTGCGATGTAGGTGATAATAGAGTTAAGATAAACATTTACAGAATCATAGAAGAAGCCATGCAAAATGTTTATAAGCATGCACAAGCCAAGCTAATAAAAATTACTATTTCAC
>NZ_JBODPY010000105.1:0-240 GCF_050618035.1 Winogradskyella poriferorum | reverse complement strand
TCCAACTCACAGTTCCATTAAAAGGACTCGCAAACGCAACTACATAGTCTTTCATAAATCTTCAACTGCTATTAAGCCCTATATAAAAAGTAGTTATTCACCAGTTTGATATACTCTTTTTTTGGGTCGTCTTCAGAAATATCTTGAACCTGAAATAAGCCATTAGTTTTAAAGGCATTGATTATTTGCTTACGGCTATTAGCTCTACCATAATCATTAGTAGCTTTTTTGTAGTAAGCA
>NZ_JBODPY010000104.1:0-240 GCF_050618035.1 Winogradskyella poriferorum | reverse complement strand
TTATTTCATTTAAAGTTTAATCTGATAGATTCGTGACTCCTCGTCCCAAGGATGATACCCATTACCGATATATTCAAAACCGTATTTTTCATAATAGCCAATGTGCCCTGTACAAAGATGTAAGAATTCATAACCAGCTGATTTGGTAGCTTTTTTCGCATAGTCAATTAAGATTCTTGCATACGCAGTACCACGATGTTGTTCTTCAATATATAAGGCACATAACCAAGGGTATAAATC
>NZ_JBODPY010000103.1:0-240 GCF_050618035.1 Winogradskyella poriferorum | reverse complement strand
AAGGTGGTTAAGCCACAAGGTGATGCTAAGACTCCATATCCTTCGAGTATTGATACGGCGGCTAAGCGTGCGCTGTTTGATAACTGGGGAAATGATGAGGTATTAGCGTCTAAAATTGATACTGCTATTCGTTATACCAAAAAAGCCGATTGGGTAGGGGATCGAATCAAAGAGAAACAAGTAGCCAACGCGATTCGGGAAGAGTCTGCGGGGTATGATGTAGATGTTGCTGATGTGTTA
>NZ_JBODPY010000102.1:0-240 GCF_050618035.1 Winogradskyella poriferorum | reverse complement strand
TAACGGATGTGATAGATGAACCGTTATCACTGTATTTGATCAGTTTCTCAGCAACTTCATAGCCGATGTTTTCCTGTGCTTCCATTGTTGAGCCACCGACATGAGGTGTTAGGAAAACATTGTCATATTCACGAAGAGGAGAGATGAATTCGTCGTTATTCGTACGCGGCTCAACCGGGAATACGTCAACCGCAGCACCGAGTAAACGGCCTGAATCTAACGCTTTGCAAAGATCGTCTA
>NZ_JBODPY010000101.1:0-240 GCF_050618035.1 Winogradskyella poriferorum | reverse complement strand
ATACACCTACGGTAAATATATTATTATCAACAGATGGGGGATTTACATTTCCATTTGTTTTAGCATCGAATGTGGCAAATGATGGTGAAGAAGTTATCACTGTGCCAATTACGGGTGGTGATTCTTCATCATTGAGAGTTAAAGTTGAAGGAAATGGAAATATTTTCTATGCTATTACTTCTACTAACTTTTCACTTCAAGATTCGGAGTTTGTATTAAATGTAGATCAATCAGAGATAG
>NZ_JBODPY010000100.1:0-240 GCF_050618035.1 Winogradskyella poriferorum | reverse complement strand
CAAATTTGTGTGGTAGATCAGCGTAAGTAGTTTTGTCAAAAGACACTTCGGGAATCATCTCGCCACCTCCTTGATAAGGCGGAAGCATATTTAACCATTCTTCCTTGCCATATAACATACCAATACCTGTTGGGCGACAAATTTTGTGCGCAGAGCACACATAAAAATCAACATCTAAAGCTTGGACATGTGGTTTGATATGCGGACATGCCTGAGCACCATCAATGAGAACAGCAGCAC
>NZ_JBODPY010000099.1:0-241 GCF_050618035.1 Winogradskyella poriferorum | reverse complement strand
CCGATGGGAAACAGGTTAATATTCCTGTGCTGATTATAACTGCGATGGGGTGACGGAGTACGCTAGGCTAGCGCGGCGTTCGTTGTCCGCGTTTAAGGCTGTAGGCTAAGGACTTAGGTAAATCCGGGTCCTTGTTAGGCTGAGAACCGATGACGAGTTCCTATATGGAATCAAGTAGTTGGTGCCATGCTTCCAGGAAAAACCTCTAAGCTTCAGGTTATAAGTAACCGTACCACAAACC
>NZ_JBODPY010000098.1:0-241 GCF_050618035.1 Winogradskyella poriferorum | reverse complement strand
AACAACAACTGTATCCCCACAGGTCTTAAATTGAATATGATCAAAGGCTAGGTCATTACGACATCCACCAATACCATTGTTTATCATTTTAAGTATTACTGATTCTTGCTTTGCCAAGGTTTGTAAGACTAAACCATATTCACCCCAAGTTGCTTCGGCCGTGGCAAATATATCACCTGTATCACAGCTAGCTAACAAATTTGTATCTGTTTCATCCCAAGTTTGAAGACTAACATTTATT
>NZ_JBODPY010000097.1:0-241 GCF_050618035.1 Winogradskyella poriferorum | reverse complement strand
AAGGAAGTTATTAAAGCAGTACTTGGTGAAGATATTACTTATGAGGCTGCTCTAGAAAACTTTGATAAGCGATTTGATTTTAGTGATGTTAAACCAGACGAAGGTTCAAAATTGAGTTATTTAGACTATAACTTTAAAGGTTTCCCTGCAATTCCATCTCATGGAAAATTAACATCGATTCAAAATGATGTTAAAACAACAGAAGCTAAGCTTTATAATGTATTACTTTGAAATTCATTAG
>NZ_JBODPY010000096.1:0-241 GCF_050618035.1 Winogradskyella poriferorum | reverse complement strand
TATTTCTACTGCCTTTGAGAAGCATTTGTACGAAGCCGCATTGGACGCTTCTGACAATAAAGCGGCCAAGTTACATTTTACCATTTCGGCAAAATATAAGGATAAGTTTAAAGAAAAATTTAGACGTATAGAGGAGTTTGTGGAGCAAAAAACAGGAATATCTTTTGACATTTCGTTTTCATATCAGCAAGGCTCAACCGGTACAATTGCCGCCTATTTAGTAAACGATCCTTTTAGATAA
>NZ_JBODPY010000095.1:0-242 GCF_050618035.1 Winogradskyella poriferorum | reverse complement strand
TAATATGATTGACGACGATAAAGGTGGTCTACACCTATTTGATAGAGTTATTCAACAACTAACTGTAAATTCTGCAGCCCAAGATGTAGGCCCAGAGGCTCAAATGTTAAAATTTATTTAGAATAAATAAATATAGTTATTTTTACGCATCTCAATTCAGGAATGGGCAAAAATAACAAAGTCAAAAAGCTTAAACAAGAAGGTACAAAAGTTCTTCATACTTCTGGCTTTGATGTTTTAGG
>NZ_JBODPY010000094.1:0-242 GCF_050618035.1 Winogradskyella poriferorum | reverse complement strand
TATTAGTCATTTTACTTCTTAATTAGAAGCCATCATCTCCAGTATCTATTGGGGTAATACTTTGTAGCATTTTTAATAGATCCAGCAAGATAATAAGAATCGTATTGTAGTAACAAACACCCATTACAAAACGCTTGGTTGTTTCTTCACCGGTTGCGTTTGGAGCGCGGTCAATATCATTTTGCGGTAGATTGATAACCTCATCAACGCTATCTACAACAAGGCCTACAACTTCTTGCTCG
>NZ_JBODPY010000093.1:0-242 GCF_050618035.1 Winogradskyella poriferorum | reverse complement strand
GGGATTTGATCTTTATGCAGATCAAATCGGATGTGGTTAATCATTCGGCGATCTATCTAGGCGACAACCTTATTTATCATCACCTGCCAAACCGGCTATCAGGCCGCGATGTGCTGGGCGGTTTCTTTTTAAAATGTACGCGAACGGTATGGAGGCAAAAGCAGTGGCAAAAGTCAGCTTATACGGACACCTTGCTCAAGAGTTTGGAAGCACCTTCCAGTTAAGTGTAAAAAGCCCAAAAG
>NZ_JBODPY010000092.1:0-242 GCF_050618035.1 Winogradskyella poriferorum | reverse complement strand
AAAATAGCCATTATCTCCAGGTTTATTTATAACTTCGATATTAACGTTCTCACTATAACCTGTATCTAAAAGATCTGGGGTACAATCAATTGTTGTTTTAACAGAAAAGGATTCCTTTTTAGTTCTTAATACTTCACTGTTTTCATCAAAGACCACTTCTTCATCTAATAATCCACCAGATCCAGTGTCCCCATCTTTAAATCTCAGTAAGGGCTGTTCTGGCCCATCTTCTTGCACAGATT
>NZ_JBODPY010000091.1:0-242 GCF_050618035.1 Winogradskyella poriferorum | reverse complement strand
CTATCCAGCATTAGCCAATGCTATAATAGTTTTTCTAGTGTTACTTTTAGTCCTATTCTTGAATAAAGAAGTAGTGATCGATATAGTAAATAAGCTTACCAACTTTGAAGCAAAAAATAGTATTCCTGTTAAGAATAGATTAATAACTTTGGGAATTTCCATTTTATTTATCGTTTTGATCATTAGTGTTGATTCATTGATTGAATACTGGCACGGTGCGAGTAAAAAAAAATAATCGAATA
>NZ_JBODPY010000090.1:0-243 GCF_050618035.1 Winogradskyella poriferorum | reverse complement strand
ACCATTTACATATCTTTTCATTTTATTATCAAATTTATTTCCATTTTCAATGGTATCAATTTCTGCGAGTCTACAGATTTCTTTAAGGTTACGATTAAACATTGGTTTTGCGCTATCAATACTTTTGGCAAATGTTGGCGGAAACTCTTCTTTTCTTTTATTTAAAATATTCTTTACTTCATGATGAATAGGTATTTGTACGGCTTTTTTAGTTTTGATTTCTTCTAAAACAATAAAGTCATG
>NZ_JBODPY010000089.1:0-243 GCF_050618035.1 Winogradskyella poriferorum | reverse complement strand
GGTGCAGACAACTTCTGGGCAGTTAACCTATAAAAGGAAAACAAATCTTTAAGTTCTTTAGACATTTTAGAAAATCATTTTTAGATAATAATCAAATGGCCAAATATTTTAAATATGCTATTGGTGAGATACTGTTAGTGGTAATAGGGAGTTAATTGGCGCTTCAAATAAATAATTGGAATGAGTCTCCCAAACCGAATATTTTCGAAGAAAATATGCTAAGTGAAATATACACGACATTGA
>NZ_JBODPY010000088.1:0-243 GCF_050618035.1 Winogradskyella poriferorum | reverse complement strand
ACACTACATGCTTCAGACTAAAAAGAACCCCGATGCTATGCCTAAAGCTTTTGTAGCCAAACATTATAATTTAATTTCTGGAGGTACAGATAACCATATGATTTTAATTGACTTAAGGAATAAAAATATAACAGGTAAAGATGCTGAAAATGCTTTACTACGAGCAGATATTACGGTTAATAAGAATATGGTACCATTCCATACAGAGTCTCCATTTGTAACTTCTGGGATTAGAGTAGGAAC
>NZ_JBODPY010000087.1:0-243 GCF_050618035.1 Winogradskyella poriferorum | reverse complement strand
ATGAATATCCTCCATAATACCCTTTAGCCTTGCATCTACCCCTTCTCTTGTCCAACTTAATCTTAACGACTTTTGACTCATTTCTAAACCAGAGGTAGCAACACCACCAGCATTAGAAGCTTTCCCTGGCGCGAATAAAATTTTAGCCTTTTGGAATTCATGAATAGCCACTGGAGTAGAAGGCATGTTTGCGCCTTCAGACACACAAATGCAACCATTACTTACAAGTTGTTTTGCTTCTTC
>NZ_JBODPY010000086.1:0-243 GCF_050618035.1 Winogradskyella poriferorum | reverse complement strand
GCACTAAACGGACCTACTTGGTTTTTCATTAACGCAATTAAAGCTGATACCACAATTGCAGTACCAACTTTAATTAAACCAGGCAACTGATAGCATAAGGATTTCCCACCAGCAGTAGGCATAATAACAAAAGTATTATTACCTTCTATTACATTTTTGATCACTCCTTCTTGAAGACCCTTAAAGCCAGGAAAAGCAAAGAATTTTTTTAGCGCGGAGTGTAAGTCAATTTCTGCAATACCC
>NZ_JBODPY010000085.1:0-243 GCF_050618035.1 Winogradskyella poriferorum | reverse complement strand
AAATGGACCTAGGCCAAATAGACACCTCCGATATTGATGTCATTATCAGACATACACCAGGAACCATTAAAGGAGATATCCCTGAGCTTAATGCCATTAAAAAGGTTTTTGTAGATAGGATTCCTGCGTTAACAACCAATAAAACACTTATTGGTCATAGCCTAGGAGCCTCCGGAACCTTAAGTATAGAAATGGCTATTCTAATACTAAAGCATCAAAAATATAATGAAGCAACCCATTTAA
>NZ_JBODPY010000084.1:0-243 GCF_050618035.1 Winogradskyella poriferorum | reverse complement strand
AATCCCGACGTCTGTAAATAAAGAGAATTTCGTCTTCTTCATTAATACATTCATAATCACCATAGACGAAGACTTTGTTTTCTTTTCTAACAGTAATCATTTTTCTGTAAAATTTTAGAATAGAGTTTTCGTCTTTTTCTTGGTTCTCAATATTTCTATCCAAGTAATTTGGGTTTACCTTAAGCCATGTATCACTATTCGAAAATCCTCCATTTTTAGTAGTATTCCACTCAATTGGTGTTC
>NZ_JBODPY010000083.1:0-244 GCF_050618035.1 Winogradskyella poriferorum | reverse complement strand
ATTTTTGACCTTTGTGCGCGAGTCGATATTAAAAAAATTAATCGTCGTGTGATGGAAAAGCTTATCATGGCAGGGGCATTTGACCGATTAGGCCCTCACCGTGCGGCATTGATGTCTTCCCTTGAAGATGCATTAAAAGCGGCTGACCAACACGCTAAAGCAGAGGCAATAGGCCAAGCAGATATGTTTGGTGTATTAGCGGAAGCACCTGAACAAGTCGAAAGTTCATACGCCAGTGTGCCTA
>NZ_JBODPY010000082.1:0-244 GCF_050618035.1 Winogradskyella poriferorum | reverse complement strand
TTGCTAAGGACTCTGGCGAAGGCGAAGAAGCAGAAAAGTTCGATCCAAAAGAAATGATATTGCATCACGTAAAAGGCGCTTACGGTATGCATATAGCTACTTTAAACGAAGGCAAACAAAACGAATCACACATAACAATTCCACTTCCAGTTATTGTTTACACAAACAAGGGATTTAGTGTTTTTTCTTCCTCTGGGTTTCATCACGATTACCATGGTCATGAAATAGGTGCAAGAAACCGACA
>NZ_JBODPY010000081.1:0-245 GCF_050618035.1 Winogradskyella poriferorum | reverse complement strand
AGAATTCGATCAAGCCTCTTTCGTGGAAGGACAAGTACTTCGATATTCAAATTTTTGTGTTTACGAGAGAGGTAGTTTGCAAATTCATAGGTTAGGCCTGTTTTTTCGCCTGTTATAAACGGGGGAGCTTGATGATAGCTGTAAATAATGAATTTATTATTGTTATCGGCCAAAATTGACGTAGACAAACTTAGAAAGAATAAGAGCATCCCGCGCAATATAATTGATAACATGTCGTACTCCAG
>NZ_JBODPY010000080.1:0-245 GCF_050618035.1 Winogradskyella poriferorum | reverse complement strand
ATCAGTAGCCGAGAAGAAGTAACCGCTCAGATCCTTGCCCAAAAAGTCGCTAAAGGCATTAAATGGAGCGATGTAGCAGCAACGATTGGTTTATCAAAAGAGCGGACCACCGCTGCCTGCTTAGGACAGATGACCTTCAATAAAGATCAGGCCGCGATTGTAGGCGACATTTTTGGTTTATCCGATGAAGCCATTGCCTGGTTACAAATCGTCCCATAGAATGGTTCAATTCCAACATGACTGTC
>NZ_JBODPY010000079.1:0-245 GCF_050618035.1 Winogradskyella poriferorum | reverse complement strand
ACAGGCTCGCCCTCAAAGGCTGAACAGGCGGGCTGGCAGCGCTTCAGCTGAGCGTTCAGATTCTTTCGCACGAACGGGCTCATATCAACTTTTCGATCTGCCTTAACATCGCTTGCGATCAAACCAGGCAAGAGCTGCTTCTGGTCTTTAATGCGATCCGGGTGCAAGGCGTCGATCAGATCCGGATCGACCGAACAGAAAGCTCCGACCGCATCCAGGTTGCCCTGTACACGAACGTGTACAGG
>NZ_JBODPY010000078.1:0-245 GCF_050618035.1 Winogradskyella poriferorum | reverse complement strand
CTCTTTAAATCTTGCAACAATATAGTCTGCTGCCTTTATTTCAACTTCGGTACCTGGTTGGCGTCCTTCAAGTTTATCGTCTGCCAAGACACCAACATCATCTTTGATTTTATTTGTTGCTACCTTAGGTTCATTTTTGGAAGTCCATAAACAAACTAAAAGCAATAAAAACAATAATTTTCTGATAATGATGTCTTATTTTTACCCAAAATTAGGCTTTAAATGCCACTTATAATAATTGTTAA
>NZ_JBODPY010000077.1:0-245 GCF_050618035.1 Winogradskyella poriferorum | reverse complement strand
AGAGCTAAAACTTACGAAGCAATCGTTAAGGGAGAGCCGATGCCACAGCCTGGATTACCAGAATCATTCAACGTACTTATGCACGAATTGAAAGCATTAGGACTAGATATTAGATTAGAAGAGTAAAACTTAGGTGGGTACTTTCAGTTGTTTAAGCAACTGAAATTACGTGCTGAATACCATAAATAAAATGACAAGAAAACAACATAAGAATACAGTACAGAAGTTTAACAAAATAACTATTG
>NZ_JBODPY010000076.1:0-245 GCF_050618035.1 Winogradskyella poriferorum | reverse complement strand
CAGATGAGAATGCCTTGGCCTACGTAAAATATTACAATCTATACGTAACTCAGTAAATTAAATCAATATGAAAACAAGACTACTTCTTTCAAACCAACTAATCAACGCATTTTGCATATTATGTGGTATGTGCTTAAGCTTTAATCACGCATGTAGTCAAGAGCTTGTTAAAAACGGTACTTGAGTCGAGCACGGAACAGGTTCTGATACATCAAATACTAGAGATAATGCAGATGCTTGAGATA
>NZ_JBODPY010000075.1:0-245 GCF_050618035.1 Winogradskyella poriferorum | reverse complement strand
GATTTTGAAGAAGACAAAAATTTAGAAGAAGAAAAACACTTAGTAAACATTGATGGTTTACTAGAAGAAGAATTAGAAAATTAATCTAAGAAATCAATTAATATTATGGCAAAAGAAGTTAAAAGTGTTGATTACGGACTAGAGAAGATATGTGATGAGGCCCAAGATTTTTTACCACTTCTAGGGACGGATTATGTAGTGTTCTACGTTGGTAATGCGAAACAAGCGGCTCATTTTTATAAAAC
>NZ_JBODPY010000074.1:0-246 GCF_050618035.1 Winogradskyella poriferorum | reverse complement strand
CCATTTTTCCTCCTGATTTAAGCATTTTGGAATATTGCTGCAATAATTCTTGCTGAGTGTTTTTGATTCTATCAATAAACTCAGGCTCCAGTTTCCATTTTGCATCAGGATTTCTGCGCAATACACCAAGACCAGAACACGGAGCATCTATCAATATACGATCAGCCTTATTATGAAGTTTTTTAATTGGTTTTGTTGAGTCGATGACTTTTAAATCTACATTGTGCACACCATTTCTTTTTGCAC
>NZ_JBODPY010000073.1:0-246 GCF_050618035.1 Winogradskyella poriferorum | reverse complement strand
ACCAATTCGATAAAGTTGAAATTCTTAGAGTGGAACATCCAGATAAGTCTTATGAGGCTTTAGATGGCATGGTAGAACACGTAAAAGGTATTTTGAAAGAATTAAAATTACCTTACAGAATATTACGCTTATGTGGTGGAGATTTGGGCTTTACTTCTGCTCTTACTTATGATTTTGAAGTCTTCTCTACAGCACAAGACCGTTGGTTAGAAATTTCTTCAGTTTCAAATTTTGAAACCTTCCAAG
>NZ_JBODPY010000072.1:0-246 GCF_050618035.1 Winogradskyella poriferorum | reverse complement strand
ATTTTACGTGATCAGATTGACAGCATTGATCGGCAGATTCATCAGTTGCTTAACCAGCGCGCGAGTTGCGCTCAAAGCGTTGCTGAAGTTAAGCAAAAATATCAAGGTGATGTGAGTGCTGTGTTTTATCGTCCTGAGCGTGAAGCACAAGTCTTGCGTGCGGTTATGGAACGTAACGAAGGGCCCTTAGCTGATAAGGAAGTGGCACGCTTGTTCCGTGAAGTGATGTCTGTCTGTCTTGCGCTA
>NZ_JBODPY010000071.1:0-249 GCF_050618035.1 Winogradskyella poriferorum | reverse complement strand
TCCTATGTCGAGCAGCTCACTCCCGTTAAGGTAAGCATACATCCCATAAACGCCCTCATAAGAGTTATCTCCATCTGTAACCACAGGAGCGGTAAAAGGGGATGTACCTGTTGTAGCGGTAATCTGCAAAGCTACACGTGGCGTAATATCACCAGCCTCAGGCTTATCAGTAATGACAACGCGCTTAGTAACATTGTCATAAATAACAGATACAACATCGGGATTAGCATCTTTGATTCTCGCCTCAGA
>NZ_JBODPY010000070.1:0-249 GCF_050618035.1 Winogradskyella poriferorum | reverse complement strand
GTTGTACGGTTTCCTGAGGAAAGTTTAGGAATTATTGTTTTTGGTAACGTTTCCGATATTGGTGCTTCTGAAAAAGCTTTGAAAATTGCTGATTTACTCTTACCTGAAAAAGAAGAACAAAACAAGGAATACGACCTTACTTCAATAAAAGAAAAAGTTGGCAGATACTATAGCGATCAAGGTTTGCTTTGCGAGCTAATTGATAGTACGCATTTATATTTAAAATTTCAATGGGGCGTAGAACAATTA
>NZ_JBODPY010000069.1:0-249 GCF_050618035.1 Winogradskyella poriferorum | reverse complement strand
AAAAAATCGACAATATGCCTTGATAATAGCTCTATTTTTTTGGAGCAATCTATCTTTTGCATATTCTATTTCAGACACTACCTTTGTGATTTACTCTGTTAAAGCCGAGTGTATTGACACATCAGAAAGCAGCATATCTGGTTCTAATTTCAATCATTGCTCTTCAATAACAGTAATAGCTTCATCGCAAAGTATTCCTCCTAAATTTAAGGTCGAATCCCCAGACAATAATTTTATTGACCACTATCA
>NZ_JBODPY010000068.1:0-250 GCF_050618035.1 Winogradskyella poriferorum | reverse complement strand
AAGCGCTACAAAGTTGTTAATACTTACCTCTGTGTCATTAGCAAGAATTACTGTTATAGGAAAATCTATGGTTGCTATATTATCTTCATCGAGATCATTTATAAACTCAAAAAGTTGATTATCATTTTCAATAGAAATGGTTTCTAATAGCTCATTATTTGGGTTAAATATTGAAGCTTCAATAGGAAATATAAAATCGATACATTCTATATCGTCATCGTATTCATTCTCGTCATTGCAACTGTTGGTG
>NZ_JBODPY010000067.1:0-250 GCF_050618035.1 Winogradskyella poriferorum | reverse complement strand
CCAATGTTGGTAATCCATTTTATCGGCTTCATCATGGACATGATGATAATAGTCAAAATTTGTGAAGTCAACGGTAGAAATGGCATGCGCAGGAATATTGAATTCCCTATAAAACCGAAAATTATCAGATGTAAAAAAGAGCTGAAACTCTTTCGCCTTTGGAAAAAATCCAACTACGTCTTCCCCCAAGTATTCATGCAGTTTAGGAGCAAAATTTGTTCGGTTATATCCGCTCATATAAGACAACCGT
>NZ_JBODPY010000066.1:0-251 GCF_050618035.1 Winogradskyella poriferorum | reverse complement strand
ATTTTTTTTACGCAAAAAGTTGTTTTTTTGGAAATATATAGATATGTTTACACCCTCAAAATTATTAAGATCAATAATTAACCTCGAATTTATGTGTATCAAGAAGTTATTAACAGTAACAGTAATCTTAACCTTACTTACTAGTTGTGGAACCGGCGACAAAGGAGAGCTGGTTGGAGTAAATGGAAAGAAATGGCATCCCGAGAAACCTTATGGGATGAGTCTTATTCCTGGAGGAGCATTTATCATGG
>NZ_JBODPY010000065.1:0-251 GCF_050618035.1 Winogradskyella poriferorum | reverse complement strand
GCAGAAGTTGTCCAAGAGCTACCAGTTGCGATCGAGATTAATGCAGCAATAACCAAAGATGCTGGTAAGAAAATTGATGGATTCAATACTTCCAGACCATAATATACCATTGCAGGTATAACACCACTAACCAACCAAGTTCCAGCTAAGGCACCAACTAATAGAAGTATAACTATTGGAACGAAAATACTTTTTATATTCTCCCAAACCTCGGTCATCATTCGCTTAAAGCTTACTTTATTAAAGACTCC
>NZ_JBODPY010000064.1:0-253 GCF_050618035.1 Winogradskyella poriferorum | reverse complement strand
CTACGGTTGCCGAGGCAATAAGATCCTGTGTTTCTTTCTTATAAAGATTAACAGAACCACCTATTCTTCCTTCCAACAAGCTATAATCTAAACCAATATTGATAGTTCTACCAATTTCCCAACGTAAGTTTTCGTTAAAAGGCTCAGGACGGAAAGATTGATAGTATTGTGATCCAAATAAATAATTAGCTGTATCTGTACTTCCAGTATAGCGCGTTAAGAACTGGTAATCACCTAATCCGTTTACATTACC
>NZ_JBODPY010000063.1:0-256 GCF_050618035.1 Winogradskyella poriferorum | reverse complement strand
GCCCAAAAAAAGGGATGTTTTTTTTAAGGACTATTTGCCATATGAAGAAGCATCTATTTGTTGTTTGTGGCTTTCTTTTAGCAACAAATTGCTTTGCTCAAAATGCGATTGAAAAAGAAAAAGATTCATCTAAGATTAAGGAAGATTCAATTAAAAAAATTGATTTTATCCGCAGACTGGGCAATGGCTACTTACCTTTTAATTATTTCAATTTAGACTTAAGGTATCTTATTAAATACAATGAATTTGAAGGATT
>NZ_JBODPY010000062.1:0-257 GCF_050618035.1 Winogradskyella poriferorum | reverse complement strand
GAATTTTTAAACTTAACCGATTTGATAAATGAATAAAAGAAAGATTTGTGTTGTTGTTACTGCAAGACCATCATATAGTAGAATAAAAACAGCTTTAAAAGCAATGCAAGAGCATCCATCACTCGAATTACAATTAGTAGTGGCTGGTTCAGCTTTATTAGATAGATATGGAAATGCTGTCAATTACATTGAAGAAGACGGATTTAACATTAATGCTAAAGTGTTTATGGTGCTTGAAGGAGAGAATAAAACATCAA
>NZ_JBODPY010000061.1:0-257 GCF_050618035.1 Winogradskyella poriferorum | reverse complement strand
AAAAATCACGTTACACCGACAGCCAGATCATGGCGATCCTTAAACAAGCCGAAGCAGGTACACCCATCCCTGAACTGTGTCGTGAACACGGCATGAGTTCAGCTTCATTCTATAAATGGCGCGCAAAATTCGGCGGTATGGATGCATCCTTGATGGCTCGCATGAAGGAGCTAGAGGAAGAAAACCGTCGTTTAAAGAAGATGTATGCAGAAGAGCGGCTCAAGGCGGAGATTGTTCAAGAAGCTTTACAAAAAAAG
>NZ_JBODPY010000060.1:0-257 GCF_050618035.1 Winogradskyella poriferorum | reverse complement strand
TGGCCCAACAACAAATAGCGATAAAACAAGTATAACAGTTATAAGTCCTGTTATTCTCGCGGAATTATGTTCGTGTTTTGTCTCTAAGTACTTCACCTTAATCGTTTACTAAGACGGTTTCAAAAATAGTGTCGTTTAATTAGGTTTAACAGCTAATATGACTGTGAATTTATTTCTATTGGCAATGTCCATAACCTTTACCACATTTTCTACAGGAAGAGATTTTGCAGCTCTAAGCACTATGGTTGGTTTTTCTT
>NZ_JBODPY010000059.1:0-258 GCF_050618035.1 Winogradskyella poriferorum | reverse complement strand
ATTGGTAATGGATATTTCCCTACTAAATACTTCAATTTTGATCTTCGTTATTTAATTAAGTACAATCAATATGAAGGGTTTAGAACTGGTTTAGGGGGTGTTACCAATAACAATCTTTCTGATAAATTTAAGTTAAAGGGATATTTGGTATATGGATTCTTGGATGAAGCTTATAAATATAGTTTTGGTGGAGGATTTAGAATTTCTGAAAAGGGAAACACATGGATTCATCTCACATACACCAATGATCTTCAAGAA
>NZ_JBODPY010000058.1:0-258 GCF_050618035.1 Winogradskyella poriferorum | reverse complement strand
ACAGCAAGGGAGTCGCCTTTTGCTCGATTCAGGAGGGGTTTGATACGTCGACACCGGTTGGCAAGCTGTTTTTCCATGTCTGCGGGGCGTTTGCCGAGTTTGAGCGCAACCTGAACCGTGAAAGAACGTCAGCCGGACGTAAAGCAGCACGGGCCAGAGGCAGAAAGGGTGGTCGGAAGCATGTTTTGACGCCTCAGCAGGCCAAGCGTATCGCCCTGAAAGTAGAGTCTGACGAAAATGTGCAGATTACGGACATCT
>NZ_JBODPY010000057.1:0-259 GCF_050618035.1 Winogradskyella poriferorum | reverse complement strand
TCATATTCTTGCTGACACGCCATATGCGTATTTTTTACCCAGGCCAAAGCCCGGTTGCTTGCACCATATCCTACTGGTAAAGTGATAAAACGAAATAAGGTGGCGGCTCCCATAAAAACTAAACCAGCAGCGGCTACCCAGTAACACAGACCAAGTCCAGCTGGGGCTCCCATTATTAGGCCACCAATAACTAGCGAGTGTGACATGCCTGAGGTTACACTTACGACTGACACAAGTGCTGAGCGGATTTGAAGCGCAC
>NZ_JBODPY010000056.1:0-261 GCF_050618035.1 Winogradskyella poriferorum | reverse complement strand
ATAAAAATTTATATGACAACTTCCTATTTTTGTCCTATTGCCCAACAGTACCGAAAGAAAGTGCAACTGTGAGCTGTGAGAATTTTTATGTCAAATAAAATATCAACAAGAATGTTTTTTTTGTCCATTATATCTATAATTTTGGTTTTCATTAGCTTATATGTTCATCACATAATTAACACTCCTATTATTCCTGATTGCCAAACAACCTTAAAAATAAATATCTCTGACCATCGTTCTACCTTAAAAGGATTTTACCTG
>NZ_JBODPY010000055.1:0-261 GCF_050618035.1 Winogradskyella poriferorum | reverse complement strand
CAGGATCTTGTACACAATGTATCTCCAATATCGTTATATTTATTATAAACATCATTAAGGGTGATGTTTTATCTCGTCCTGAGTTTTTTGCTCACACCCTGAGCAGATAGGACTGTTTTACATTATAGCTAGGGTTTAAACGGCTCTGGTTTGGCAACAACGGTTTTTAATTCGTTTTCTAGCCATCCGACAGAACCATTTCTGTACCAAAAAAGATTGCTATACCCCCATGCATTTGCACGTTTCAATGCATTCCATGAC
>NZ_JBODPY010000054.1:0-261 GCF_050618035.1 Winogradskyella poriferorum | reverse complement strand
ACATAAAAAAGAGGCTGAAATTGTTGATGAAGCAGGTAGAAAAGGCCAAGTAACTATTGCAACTAATATGGCTGGTCGTGGTACAGACATTAAACTTTCTGATGAAGTTAAGAATGCAGGAGGTCTTGCTATTATAGGTACCGAACGTCACGATTCACGTCGTGTTGACAGACAGTTACGTGGTCGTTCTGGTCGTCAAGGAGATCCAGGAAGTTCCCAATTCTATGTTTCATTAGAAGACAATCTAATGCGTCTATTTGG
>NZ_JBODPY010000053.1:0-261 GCF_050618035.1 Winogradskyella poriferorum | reverse complement strand
CGCCCCTCATTACGCGTTCTTCGCGCTTTAATGCCTTGTCGAATCCACGTTTCTTCTTGGGCCAAGCGCTTATCAAAAAGCGCATTTTGTTTCTCTTCATCTTCAAGCATCTTCTGCTTGAGATCCATGTACGCAGAATAACTACCAGGGAAAGACGACAAGACACCACGATCTAACTCAATAATTCGAGTGGCTAAGCGATCAACTAAAGCTCGGTCATGGGAGATAATTAACAGACCGCCTTTAAATTCCAAAAGCTGC
>NZ_JBODPY010000052.1:0-262 GCF_050618035.1 Winogradskyella poriferorum | reverse complement strand
GCTCGAAATTAATTTTTCATACAGTTTCATTGTTTTATTCATAATTCTTTAAGTTTAAATTCATTTTAGTTTTGTTTAGTTTATTTATTTGATTATCAATGTTTTAAGTGTTATTTTTTATGATGTCCAATAATTAATTTTTTCACAAAAAAACCTGTATCAACTTGATACAGGCTTCCTTTAATGAAATAGCTATCTGTATCAACTCAACTTGAGTTAATAATGACGATGCTAATAATGATAACTATATTTCTCATATAAC
>NZ_JBODPY010000051.1:0-262 GCF_050618035.1 Winogradskyella poriferorum | reverse complement strand
CCTGCTGAAAAACGAAATATTGGCATGGTATTCCAGGATATTGCTCTGTTTCCGCATTTAACGATTACGGACAATATAACGTTTGGTATTAAAAAGTGGTCTAAAAAAGATCAGCAGTCACGAGTTGAAGAGTTGTTGGCGCTTGTTGGGCTTCCAGGTGTTGAGGCACGCTATCCGCACTCTCTTTCTGGTGGTCAGCAACAAAGGATCGCGTTGGCGCGTGCGATGGCTCCTAAGCCGGATCCGTTGCTGCTTGATGAGC
>NZ_JBODPY010000050.1:0-263 GCF_050618035.1 Winogradskyella poriferorum | reverse complement strand
GCCAAAGCTTTTTTGCTTTTCCATTTCCTGAAGTTGGATTAATAATTACAAACCACTTTTCGTCTGCCATTTTATGCAGATTTTTTGTGTAATAGTCTGGTAAGCTTAATAGAAAGGTCGGTTAGAATGATTTTCGAATTTCCGTTTCTCTCAATATGATAAATGGCGTCTTGTAACTCGTCACTTATTTCCATAATGTTGTTACCATGAACAAAAGGAGCAAAATTCTCGAGCTTGAAGTTTTTTGATTTAGGTTGTAAAAA
>NZ_JBODPY010000049.1:0-263 GCF_050618035.1 Winogradskyella poriferorum | reverse complement strand
CAATACCAATAATCACAATTACTTCTGCTAAGAATAATGATCTGGTTTGCGTTAATATGGAACAAACTATGATGATACCTATGGGAATTAAATAAATGTTTTTGCTTGTTCGTATTAGCATGTAAATATTTAATGCAAAGCTTACAAATAAGAAATATGCAAACCCAATTGTTGACCTAAAAGGACCAGATAATCTAAATCTGTCGTAAATGCTTTCCCTAATGTATGCTTCTTCGTTTTGTAATCTCTCAAAGAGTTCACCA
>NZ_JBODPY010000048.1:0-263 GCF_050618035.1 Winogradskyella poriferorum | reverse complement strand
ACTGTTAATCCTGAAACTAAGATTAGTACGATTACATCAGCTAAAGGAATCTTATTCATAATCCTGAAACTTGACCAAGCAAACGTACCTATTACTACCATGAACATCACTCCTACTAATGCTGCAATAGGTACTTGCTCAATTAATCCTGAAGCAAATAAAATGAACATCAATAAAGCTAGTGCAGCAACAATTCCTGATAGACGTCCTCTACCTCCTCCCTTAATATTGATAATAGACTGACCGATCATTGCACAGCCGCC
>NZ_JBODPY010000047.1:0-263 GCF_050618035.1 Winogradskyella poriferorum | reverse complement strand
AAAGGGACCAGCAACAATAAATCAAATTACAGATCCAGATAGAATACTATTTCCATTAAAGCGCAAAGGAAAGCGTGGAGAAGGAGAGTGGGAACGTGTTTCTTGGGATGAGGTATTAGATACAATTGCTGCAAGAATAAGAAAGGCGATTAAAGAAGATAGACATAATGAAATAGCCTATCATGTTGGTCGCCCTGGTCATGAAGGATTCATGAATTGGGTCTTACAATCTTGGGGAATAGATGGTCATAATTCGCATACTA
>NZ_JBODPY010000046.1:0-263 GCF_050618035.1 Winogradskyella poriferorum | reverse complement strand
CGTTTGTATCTTACCTATGAGGAATTGAAACGCCAGGCATCAAATAAAACGAAAGGCTCAGTCGAAAGACTGGGCCTTTCGTTTTATCTGTTGTTTGTCGGTGAACGCTGTTGTTTGTCGGTGAACGATGTTCCGCTGCAATGATGAAAAAGCATTGTCGTTTGTATCTTACCTATGAGGAATTGAAACATCAGTGCTTTTTATATGGCGTTTGTATCTTACCTATGAGGAATTGAAACGCCAGGCATCAAATAAAACGAAAG
>NZ_JBODPY010000045.1:0-264 GCF_050618035.1 Winogradskyella poriferorum | reverse complement strand
CTTTCGTTGTCACTGTTATTGCAGTTATTTTCTCCCTTGGTGGAAAATTCATTCCTGCATTAGAGCCTATATCACGAGTGTCTTGGTTTGCTGGCGTCATATTGGCCTTTGTTCTCTACTCTTTATTCAAAAAAGACACCACTAAGGTGGTTGAAAATAAAGTAAAAGCTACGAATGATTCAGATATCGGCATAAAAAACCCAATGTAATCTGAATTAAATACCCTATTCAGCCCGTTTTAATATATTGAAAACACGCTGAACA
>NZ_JBODPY010000044.1:0-266 GCF_050618035.1 Winogradskyella poriferorum | reverse complement strand
GGGGATCGCTTAAGCTTCAAACAATATGAGTTTGTTTTTGATGGTGCCCGTGAGGTGAAAGGTCCTAACTACACGGCGGATCAAGCTCAGATACGTGTGTTGAAGGATGGTAAACCTTATGGCGCGTTACATCCAGAAAAACGCCATTATACAGCGCGTGGCAATGTTATGACTGAAGCTGATATTGATCCTGGGTTAACAAGAGATCTTTATGTCGCGCTAGGTGAGCCTCTAGAGGGTGGCGCTTGGGCTGTGCGAATTCAGCA
>NZ_JBODPY010000043.1:0-267 GCF_050618035.1 Winogradskyella poriferorum | reverse complement strand
AACTAGCAGTTATAACAGGAACTTTTAAAGCCTTCGTATCTATTGCTTTAAAGTATTCATTACTTGCAAGATTTAAGAAAAGCTCACCATCTTCAAGTTCGTTATTAAGCTCTTCAGTTACCTTTTTTCTCCAGAATTCATAAAGGTTCTTATTCTTTCCAACAGGAAATTTAGTTCCCATTTCCAATCGATAGGGCTGCATCAAATCCATTGGCTTTAGCAAACCATACAACCCAGAAATAATTCTAACAGTATCTTGTAGTTTAT
>NZ_JBODPY010000042.1:0-268 GCF_050618035.1 Winogradskyella poriferorum | reverse complement strand
GGCCTGCCGGTAATGGCTCATGGTGAAGGGCCGGAAACCGAACACGGTTTGCAGCTCGCTCAGGTGCTCGCGCCGGGTCTGCTCCCGCTGGCCGTACTCGTTCCAGCTTTCGACGCCGACCTTGAGCTGGTCGGCGACCAGCTTCAACAAGGGCGGGAACGGTAGTTCATCGACGCCCAGGATGACGCCGGGAAAGCGCAGGTAACAGAGCTGCACCGCGAAGCCCAGCCGATTGGCTGGCCCGCGCCGCTGTCGGATGATCGAGAGG
>NZ_JBODPY010000041.1:0-268 GCF_050618035.1 Winogradskyella poriferorum | reverse complement strand
GCCTAAAACTTTAACTTTTTCTGTAAACTCTTTATATCCATTTTGATTCATTTGTTGCTGGTAATGTTCCTTCATTAGCTCCATATCATCAGTATCAGAGTAAATAACATCACCTCCCCAAATCCATACTGAAGCTTCACTATCAAGTATTGGTTGCCAAAGTTTATTTTCAACATTTTGTCGGTTGCAAGAACCAAATGCTATAACCAATTCATCACTTTCGACAAGTTCTTTGTTTTCAGTATTCTTACACGTCAGTGCAAAAAGA
>NZ_JBODPY010000040.1:0-268 GCF_050618035.1 Winogradskyella poriferorum | reverse complement strand
AGATCATGCTAACAGATGCTGTTTTCGCTCCTTGTGGTATTGATGAAGACCCATAAGATAATGCTGCAAAACCTAAACCTAGTAGCAATAAACCAATAGCAAATTTAACTGCAGCAGAAGGATTGTATTTACTCTCCCATATTTTCGAGAATAATGGTGCCAGTGTTATAATAAATAGTGAATTCAAAATTAAAAACCATGAAGCTTCAATTTCTGCACTTTCCTTTGGTAAGATCACAGATAGTTTCCAAAAGACAAATCCCCAGAT
>NZ_JBODPY010000039.1:0-271 GCF_050618035.1 Winogradskyella poriferorum | reverse complement strand
AAATGGTTTGTCCAGCAGTTACTTGGTTATTATCTAAATCCAGATATCTAATAATGGTCTTATTATCTCTAATAGATATTTCTGCTTTCATGTTTAAATCACTAGTAATAATTTGCCTTGAACCAGCTAGTTTTGAGCGAATCTTTACATCTTTAATTCGGTAACCTAAACCAATGATATACTCATTCCCCTTTATCTCTGTTAGCAAGTTATTATCAAAACTTAAGAATAAACGTCGGTCTTTTTGAATTTCGGCAAGAATCTTCATAGA
>NZ_JBODPY010000038.1:0-271 GCF_050618035.1 Winogradskyella poriferorum | reverse complement strand
AAATCACAACGGACCCAGTGGCGCCCGAAGCATCGATAATATCGTTGCCATAATTGACGAATTCACGCGCTTTAGCAGTCCTTTCACCGGTAGTTCCGGTGTAACTTGAGCCATCTTGAACTGAATCACCTAATAAAATTAGAGGAGCATCAGCACCACCGCCACCAGTGACCGTCAAGGTGTCAGAGCCGCCACCACCGTGTACAACGGTGATAACCCCTGTCGCTGTACTTTGAACCGTAAAGTTATCGTCTTTATTACCTAAGAAGGT
>NZ_JBODPY010000037.1:0-272 GCF_050618035.1 Winogradskyella poriferorum | reverse complement strand
AATAGACCGTTTGAAGTTTTAAATATTCGGAATGTGAAGTTATACTCATTAAGTTATTTAAGAAATTTTTAATGCGTAAATTAGAAGCGCTAACCAAATTACAATTATTTTCTGATGTCCTATAATTTTTTTATCGATCCTGATATAACTAAAGCTGAAACTCTCCCTACAAGTTTTTATAAAGATCAAGTAGTATTTGATGCTATTCGTGATAATATATTTTTGAAAACATGGCAATGGATTGGTGACGAAAACCAAGTGGAATTACCTCA
>NZ_JBODPY010000036.1:0-272 GCF_050618035.1 Winogradskyella poriferorum | reverse complement strand
CCCAATACCTTTTAAGCCAACCATCCCACACTAATGATATTTCGTCATCAGATAGGTCCTTTAACAACCCACTCATCTTGGCTGTAAAAGTTTCTCTCTCTTCTTTTGATATACTTCTTAATAGATGCGGAATCCAATCATTTAATGGATCATTAATATGCCAGAGAGCCGAAGCGGCATAAAATTCCAAAAAACGCTCTTTTTTATGCCCAGGTAATAACACGTCTAAACGAGTTGCTACTGAGTAAAATGACTTCTTAATTTCATTAAAC
>NZ_JBODPY010000035.1:0-272 GCF_050618035.1 Winogradskyella poriferorum | reverse complement strand
CGCGGTAAACCCAAGAATATAGTCATCATATTGCAGGAGAGCCTGGGAGCTCGTTTCGTTGGCAGCCTGGGAGGCTTACCACTGACACCCAATCTGGATGCCTTGGCCGATGAGGGCTGGTATTTCGAGAGCCTGTATGCCACGGGTACACGTTCGGTCCGCGGTATAGAGGCGGTGACCACAGGCTTTACCCCCACGCCGGCGCGCTCTGTGGTGAAACTCGGCAAGAGCCAGAGCGGCTTCTTCAGCCTGGCGGAATTACTGCAGGCTAA
>NZ_JBODPY010000034.1:0-275 GCF_050618035.1 Winogradskyella poriferorum | reverse complement strand
AATCCCTTTTTCAACAAGAGTTTTTACCATTTTTCTATCATCTGGATGATAAAAATTTAACGCTGTTTCTAAATTGGGACTATAGTTTTGATTGACTTCATGAATACGTTTAGTTTCTCTTGACCATTTAACAGATTGGTCAATAAGGTCAAGTTCCCAACCGCCTATTTTTGCAATTTCTCCTGTAATGCTTAAGAATTCTTCATTTTCTTTAAGTTCAATTAGGAGTTTTTGATTCCGTTCTTCAATTATTTTACGCTCTCTATAATTAAGAG
>NZ_JBODPY010000033.1:0-276 GCF_050618035.1 Winogradskyella poriferorum | reverse complement strand
AGCCGATATTGTTGGTAACGTAGCTCAATTATCAGGATTAGGTGAATTTTCAATGATCGATCTTCAAAAGGCATTAGCAGGAAAAACAGCAAGTACAACTTTTAGCATTGGTGAAACTACAGAATCTATTAGAGGTTCTTCAACAACTAAAGATGTTGAAACTATGCTACAAATGGTAAACTTACGTTTTACAAATCCTCGTTTTGAGGAAAATGGATTTAAAATCCTAATGCAGAATGTAGATAATTATTTGATCAGGAGAAGTCAAAATCTGCA
>NZ_JBODPY010000032.1:0-276 GCF_050618035.1 Winogradskyella poriferorum | reverse complement strand
GCAAAAATATGACAGCGACCGTAATGCGAGTAAGTTTTTTCATTACACTATCCTTGAAAGATTGCGGTCAAATATATTTAAATATTTTTTAATTAATATAATTCTACAGCCGGACTATGATGGATAAATAAGTCCGAGAGGTTCTTGATTTTTATCAATGATGGCCATCGGTTTAAGCGATTGTTTATATAAGATTTACCTATCAATGAAATAATGGTTAAAAAAATAAGCTGATGATTAAATTTTATTAGATTGAATTTAAAGGATATTGTTTCA
>NZ_JBODPY010000031.1:0-276 GCF_050618035.1 Winogradskyella poriferorum | reverse complement strand
AGATGCGCCACGTTCATTAATTTCCTTATGGGAAACGTGGGAGTCAATGCAGCACCAAGGTAATAGCCGTTCATTACGCGAATGGTTGCATGATAGCCAGTTCGACTTACAAGAAGCGCACACTCAATATGCTCATGGTGTGTTAGATTTGACCCAACGTGCATGGGCAGAAGAGTTATACCTAAATATTTGCCGCCGCATTCAACAGGATTTAGATCCAAGCAATCGTGCTCATCGTCCGATAATCGACGAACTCCAAGAGCGCATGGCTGATAA
>NZ_JBODPY010000030.1:0-277 GCF_050618035.1 Winogradskyella poriferorum | reverse complement strand
GGATTTTTGGTTTTAATAAAGTCAACTACTGTGACCATTTCTATACTCGGAATATTTACAGCCATGATCGTAATATTTGCCCTCGCGGTAGATTTAATTTTAGCGCCGGTACTGATTTTAATATGCTTTAAAAAATATATGTAGCAACCTCATTTTTTGGAGAAAATTGAATTGATCAATCCGCTATTTACACCTTTGAAAAATAGCATTCTCAAGGTTTGAGGGTAAATGGATTTTATGGGATGCCTTATGGCTTCAATCATTTGTCCGAAGTGAA
>NZ_JBODPY010000029.1:0-277 GCF_050618035.1 Winogradskyella poriferorum | reverse complement strand
CTGTACGGTTAACTGCAGATCGATACGATCTAATAAAGGCCCAGATACTTTTGCTTGATAACGTCGCACTTGATCGGGGCTACAGTGACAACGTTCGGTCCCATCCGCAAAATAACCGCAAGGGCATGGATTCATAGCCGCCACCAATTGAAACCGGGCGGGAAAGACAGACTGCCTCGCCGCTCGGGAGATCAATATCTCTCCGGATTCGATCGGCTCACGCAAAACTTCCAATACCTTACGGCTAAATTCAGGTAACTCATCCAAAAACAATATC
>NZ_JBODPY010000028.1:0-277 GCF_050618035.1 Winogradskyella poriferorum | reverse complement strand
CATCTGTGCAATGTGGGTTAACGGTATTCTTCAGGGCCTAATGTGGCGTGCAGTAAACGAAGACGGTACTTTGACTTACAGCTTCGTTGAAGCGCTTGAAGCTTCACACCCAGGCTACTTCGTACGTTGGTTGGGCGGCATGTTCTTCCTATTAGGTATGGTTCTGATGGCTTACAACACTTGGCAGACTGTCCGTAAAGGCAGCACTGCACCAGAAGCTAACGCTTCTGCACAAGCAGCTTAAGGTCAAGGGAGCATATTGAAATGATCAAACATG
>NZ_JBODPY010000027.1:0-278 GCF_050618035.1 Winogradskyella poriferorum | reverse complement strand
ATCAGCTGCAATCGTAACCACCTTCAATACAGAGAGTTCGGTTACGCTTTAGTGTCGGATGAAGGTGAGGGGTTTCTTGGCCCATTGGCGGGTATCCAAGCGGCGTTGAGCGAGTTAAAAACACGTCACAGCCATCTGTTGGTGTTGCCTTGCGATACGCCATTATTAAGTGAGAACCTGATTGAACGTCTGATTCAGCAAGGGCTGGAACTGCCCGAGGCGATCTCAATTTTAAAAGCAGGGGAGCGCGATCACTTTTTGCATGCGCTGATTCCAAT
>NZ_JBODPY010000026.1:0-287 GCF_050618035.1 Winogradskyella poriferorum | reverse complement strand
ATGATATTTTGGGCTCCTAATTCATAGATATTTTGAATAGTATTAAATAGCACCCGATTGCTTATACTGTTTGATTTACCTTCAGATATCATTGAATTATAAGTTCCAATTTTTGGTCGAAATTTACTATCTGTAAAAAATATATATTCTAATTCAGATACTCCTGCTACTTTAGGAAGCCCACCAATAATTTCTTCAAAAATGAAGACAATAGTAGAGTCTTGAGACATTAATTGAGCAATTCGCCATTTGTCATCTTGAATGACTTGAGACAACAAAACGGTATC
>NZ_JBODPY010000025.1:0-303 GCF_050618035.1 Winogradskyella poriferorum | reverse complement strand
TGATCGATCTGATTCCTGCACCTGAGTTCGATGCGGGGAAGTCCGAGAAACAATACTGGGACAGACGATCCATGATGCGACAGTTTATGGAAGATCACGATGGAGCCTTCCAGCGTATTCAGATGACTGATGAGTGGGTGATCCACAGCGTCGTTGAAGCCTTTGAGCTAGGTAATAAGCTGATCGAGAAAGGAGAAGAAGGCATCATCCTTAAGAACCCTAAAGGTCACTGGGTCAACAAGCGCAGTAAAGACTGGCTTAAAGTGAAGGACAAAAACACTGTCGACCTGGTGGTGAAGCGTC
>NZ_JBODPY010000024.1:0-314 GCF_050618035.1 Winogradskyella poriferorum | reverse complement strand
CTGTAATATCAGCAGGAACAGTAAACGTAGGCGCAGTAGTATCTACCACAGTAATGGTTTGGTCAGCAGATACGCTGTTACCACACTCATCAGTTACGGTCCAAGTTCTAACAATAGTTTTTGTATTACCACAAGCTGCAGTTTCCACATCTGATTCAGTAATGGTTACTGTACCACAAGTATCAGCACCAGTTGCAACACCAGTATTAGCAGAAGACTCATCTTCAGTACACTCTATAGTGACATCTGCAGGAACATTGATTGTAGGATTAGTTTTGTCTTCAACAGTTATAGTTTGAATAACTGTTGTAGCA
>NZ_JBODPY010000023.1:0-317 GCF_050618035.1 Winogradskyella poriferorum | reverse complement strand
CCCTTCAGTTGTCTCCTAATGATAAGGAGATAAAAAGTAATCTGGCATTTGCACAAAACATGACAATTGATGCTATTGTGGTTATTCCTGAGGTTGGACTTTCAAAGATCTTCAAAGGCTTTGTAAATACCTTTAGTTTTGATGTTTGGGCTCTAATATCAGTGATTTTAGTGATCGTGTTTGTACTGTTATTCTTAGGATATTACTTCTCTCAAGCTACAGCGAAGAAACGTTTAGCTTTTGTAGTAAGTTCAGGTTCTTTAATTGTAGCAGTTGTGGCGTTGTTTTTTGCTTTTCAAAAATTTGAATATGATAGA
>NZ_JBODPY010000022.1:0-325 GCF_050618035.1 Winogradskyella poriferorum | reverse complement strand
ACGAAAGTTTGTCATCGACCATAAAGATTATCTCTAAAATGGGCTTAATCAATTCCTTCTGATCAATAACCATATTGGCCCATTTAGACCTACAAACTCGGGTCGCACTCACATAATTTAATTCTTTATATAGTTGATCTTTTGTCAAAAGGATTATTAATTTAACAGTGCTAAATTAATCAAAATGCCATGATAAAAAAACTCATCAAAAATGCGTTATTACCGATTCTTATAGTCTTTACAATTGCACAATTGTTTGGCCCTGTAAAAAATGATGGTGATTTGGCTTCCATTGAGGGCTTTTTGGTACATACAAATCCTCCCG
>NZ_JBODPY010000021.1:0-329 GCF_050618035.1 Winogradskyella poriferorum | reverse complement strand
TTTAGATATTCGGCTGAAGCTACTTTGGCATATCCTCCTTCAGAAACATCTTCCGTCTCATTCTCAACAGATATGAATTTTGCTCCTAACGACTCTGTTTGCTCTTTGGTTTCTGGACGAATGTCTGTTGCTTCTACCACTGCTCCTAAGCGCTTTGCTGTAGCAATAGCTTGTAATCTAGCAACACCAACACCATAGACAAGAAGTCTTGCAGGAGTTATTGTTCCTGCTGGAGTCATCATTAGAGGGAAAATTTTAGTCATTTCATAAGCTCCAAGAATAACCGCTTTATAGCCAGCTAAATTGTTTTGAGAACTTAAAACATCCAT
>NZ_JBODPY010000020.1:0-329 GCF_050618035.1 Winogradskyella poriferorum | reverse complement strand
TGCTTGTTGATGCTAATGTTATATCATCAGTATAATATATGCCACCATCGGTACCAAAAGCAAGTTTATTACCATTTCCAGCACCTGGTCTAAATACTATGGCTTGTTGATCGGCATGTACAAGTGAAACACTTAATAAATTCATGTTCGCGTTATTGGCCCATTTAGAAATCTGACTCCATGTTGCCCCATTATCGGTTGATCTAAAAAGATTGATACCGCCAATTATTAAGTTATCACTAGCATCAGCTTCAATTTCTAGGTCATAAAATGCTTGCCCTCTGGTAAAATCTGTTGCAGGAATACCTAAATCAGCATCATTTGGTTCA
>NZ_JBODPY010000019.1:0-334 GCF_050618035.1 Winogradskyella poriferorum | reverse complement strand
TTTTTGTGCTTCTACAGCAAACTCCATTGGGAGTTTGTTAAGCACTTCTTTGCTAAACCCGTTAACGATTAAAGCAATTGCTTTTTCGGTATCTATTCCACGTTGATTACAATAAAATATTTGATCTTCACCAATTTTACTGGTAGTGGCTTCGTGCTCAATTTGAGCTGTTTTATTCTTTGCTTCTATATAAGGAAAAGTATGTGCACCACATTCATTACCCATAAGCAAACTATCACATTGCGAGAAGTTAC
Source organism: Winogradskyella poriferorum (assembly GCF_050618035.1). Lineage (GTDB taxonomy): Bacteria > Bacteroidota > Bacteroidia > Flavobacteriales > Flavobacteriaceae > Winogradskyella > Winogradskyella poriferorum_A. The sequence goes on along the minus strand of NZ_JBODPY010000019.1, from coordinate 80 downwards.
GAGCATTTTCCGCACGTGAATTAACCTGAACTAATCCACGATAGCTATTCTGCGATTTACCAGCAGAAATTCCTTTACTG
>NZ_JBODPY010000018.1:0-341 GCF_050618035.1 Winogradskyella poriferorum | reverse complement strand
AGAAAAAGTGAATATGCACATTAATATTCTTAGAACTCAGCATGCCTTAGAAAGTAAACCAGATATTATTGCAACAGCCTGTCCTTATTGTAATACCATGATGTCAGATGGTGTAAAATTCAATGAAAAAGAAGATAAAATATCTGTAATGGATATTGCAGAATTAATTGCTTACACTTAGATCAATATAAATGAAGAAATTAACAATCACCCTAATTGCCTTAGTTGGCCTTAACCTAGTATTTGCTCAAAATACAACGAAAGAGGAAGCTCTGGAGCTAATGGCAAATGATACATGTGAATGTATTCAAAAGAAAAAAATAGACCCTTCTGATTGGATG
>NZ_JBODPY010000017.1:0-367 GCF_050618035.1 Winogradskyella poriferorum | reverse complement strand
GAAACGGGTGGTTCTAACGTTCAGTTTGGCGTTAACCCTAAAGACGGCCGTATGGTTGTTATCGAAATGAACCCTCGTGTATCTCGTTCATCTGCTTTGGCATCCAAAGCAACAGGTTTCCCCATTGCTAAAGTTGCTGCGAAGCTGGCGATTGGCTATACCCTTGATGAATTGCAGAACGATATTACGGGTGGTGCAACACCTGCATCATTCGAGCCTTCAATCGATTATGTTGTTACGAAAATACCTCGTTTCACTTTCGAAAAATTCCCGCAGGCAAATGATCGTCTGACAACTCAGATGAAGTCTGTTGGTGAGGTTATGGCGATTGGCCGTACTCAGCAGGAATCTCTACAGAAAGCACTTC
>NZ_JBODPY010000016.1:0-394 GCF_050618035.1 Winogradskyella poriferorum | reverse complement strand
GACATTTGATACCAAACCTGCATTTCTTGTTCCCCTAGCCCTGTCTGGAAATAGAACTCCAATTGTACGTACAATTACTGGCTTAGGTACCGTGTTCATGTCTAATACCCCAAAGTTTCTAATCCTACGCATGGTATACTTTGCACTTCATTGGTTAATTCGGAAGCGAGTAGCTATGACCATATTTCAAAATAAAGATGATATGGCTTTATTCCTAAAAAACAATCTAGTAACCAAATCCAATAGCACATTAATTCAAAGTAGTCGCATTGAGTTAAAGGATATCAACGTACACGCTAAAAGAGAAGGAAACCCTTTCACCTTTATATGTGTAGCACGCTTAGTGTATGAAAAAGGTATTATCAATTTAGTGGAAGCTGCTCGAATTTGCCAA
>NZ_JBODPY010000015.1:0-429 GCF_050618035.1 Winogradskyella poriferorum | reverse complement strand
ACCAATTGGGCACTGAAGAATGAAATACGTATCGAATACATTCAACCAGGCAATCCACAGCAGAATGCCTATATTGAGCGTCACAATCGCACGATCAGGTATAGCTGGGTGAGCAAACACCTCTTTGAAACACTGGATGAGGTACAAGACTATGCAACAAAGTGGTTATGGTTTTACAATCATGAACGGCCACACAAAGCCAATGGCGGCAAACCACCATTGATGGTTGCTTAACTTCTACGTTTGGCGTCAGTTAAAAATGGGAGGATTACCCTCCGATAAAGGCCATAACATATAAATAGCCTTGCTTTGAACAGAGTCCTTTCAGGTCATTGAAAACATCTATTTCCGACCTAACTCGAGAAGTTGAGTTGTCCATAAGATTTACCACTTTTCGTGTGATTTGTTTCGATCAATCGTAGCATCCAA
>NZ_JBODPY010000014.1:0-462 GCF_050618035.1 Winogradskyella poriferorum | reverse complement strand
CCATCAAATATCTCATCAGTCTGATTTTGTGCTCCATCAAGACTTTCGTGATAGGTAACTAAAATATCTGTCTGACCTGCTAATATTTCATTTGTCTTGGTTGATAAAGGAAATTCCATAAAACCATCTGTATCATCATCACAAACTTGTAAAGGTGTTACCGCTACAATCTCAGGTAATGGATTAACAATTACGTTAAATAAAGTCGTGTCAAAACATTCTGCTTGAAGAGGATCTTCCACCCTTACAAAAATCTCTTCTGAAACAGCATTTGTATATGTATGGTTGGTTCCTTCTGCACCTACGTTATCATTTGCATCATCTTGACTTAAATGAAATGAAACATTAAAAATCATTGGATCTTGAGTTCCTAGTATATCATCAATTCTTAATCTCAAATTAAAGGTTTCAAAACCTTCATTTGTGATATCTTCACATAATGCTATATCTTCTGGTGTATTG
>NZ_JBODPY010000013.1:0-507 GCF_050618035.1 Winogradskyella poriferorum | reverse complement strand
TCGGATTAGGAACAGCAACAAACGTTGCAGACCTATCAGGATGTTTTGATTTATCGAACCCAATATCAGTATCAAGAAATGCAGTAAATGGTGGTGCCATTCAGATTGCAGGTACAACAGATACTACAGCAGAAATCTGTGTAGGCGAGGGAACTGACGATCTTATCGAGGTGGAGTTTGTAGACATGAGTGTACTGTCAGGAGACAGTTCGACATGGGTAATTACAGATCAGGCTACCAACGATATATTAGGTACACCAGCTTCAGGACCTTTTAACCTTGAAGGTGCACCTGCAGGCACTTGTGATATTTGGTATTTAAGATATACAGGAGATATCGGATTAGGAACAGCAACAAATGTTGCAGATCTATCAGGATGTTTTGATTTATCAAATCCTATTTCAATTACACGTTTTACAGGTATGGACTGTGATAATATATGTGATGCTCAAGGTGGTGCCATTCAGATTGCAGGCACAACAGATACTACAGCAGAAATCTGTGTAG
>NZ_JBODPY010000012.1:0-509 GCF_050618035.1 Winogradskyella poriferorum | reverse complement strand
ATTACTGTGGTAGATACTACTGCGCCTACGTTTACTGTTCCTGCTGATATTACAGTAGAATGTGACGTGGATATAAACGATCTTTCTATTACTGGTGATGTAACTGACGAAGCAGATAACTGTTCAGCTGGCCTTGAGGCTGTGTATACCGATAGTGTTGCTGATGGTGCTTGTGATAACGAATCTGTGATTACACGTACTTGGTCACTTACTGATGCTTGTGATAACAATACAACTTTAGTTCAAACCATTACTGTGGTTGATACTACTGCGCCTACGTTTACTGTTCCTGCTGATATTACAGTAGAATGTGACGTGGATATAAACGATCTTTCTATTACTGGTGATGTAACTGACGAAGCAGATAACTGTTCAGCTGGCCTTGAGGCTGTGTATACCGATAGTGTTGCTGATGGTGCTTGTGATAACGAATCTGTGATTACACGTACTTGGTCACTTACTGATGCTTGTGATAACAATACAACTTTAGTTCAAACCATTACTGTGGT
>NZ_JBODPY010000011.1:0-3076 GCF_050618035.1 Winogradskyella poriferorum | reverse complement strand
GTAAAATGGGCTCTGAGCTCCCTTCTTTGGTTGCTCACCGGTTCATCGTACTCTACGGTGAACCAATAGTCGCTACTTGGCATACGGTTTCCATTGTATGTACCGTCCCAACCTGCTCCCGTCGGGCTAATCTGCTTGAGCAGTTTCCCGTAGCGGTCAAATATATAAATTTTTGCCGTACCGCCAATCCCGGCAATGTTCCATGTATCGTGGTTACCATCGCCATTTGGCGTAAAGTATCGTGGGTAATCCACAACAAAAATCGATTCAGTCACATAACCACATCCATTGCGGTCTCGTGCGGTGACCTCATGCAATCCTGCTGATACGCCACTGAACGTACCACTCTCCTGCCATGGCCCTCCATCAAGGCTATATTCATAAACCCCAAGGCCACTAGCCGTTGCTTCTATAACGTGGTTTTCTGCAAAAACTTGTGTGACATTAACCACCACCAAGGTTGGTGGCTCGCTCTCCATCACCTCTGTGGTATCAGAAATGCTACAAGCTGTTGCTGTCGATGTACTCGTATCTGTTACCGTTACACCATAAGTACCTTCCTCTAGTGGCATGTAGCTCGATCCCGTAGCACCTGCTATTACATTACCGTCAAAGGTCCACTCAAAACTGTAGTCTGCCTCTGATAGCCCAGTATCGAGCACAAGTGGGTCGAGTGCCTCAGTACCATTGGTATTGATACAAAGTATATAGGCATCATCAAGATCGAATACAGGAAGTGGATTCACCTGAAGTGTCAAAGAAGCTACTGCAAAACAGATAGAACTATCCTGCTGGTTGTCGAACGTGCCGTCACCATCAAGGTCTAATGGATCGCCCATACCATCACCATCGGTATCTACAAAGTCTATAAGACCATCACCGTTGGTATCCGTTGCATCCGAGATGCCGTCACCATCCACATCAATCAAATCGAAAATACCATCGCCATCCGTATCAATCGTATCGTCCGTACCATCACCATCAAGATCCAAAGGAGCTGTAAGCCCACCTAGGTCTAAGTTGATAGAGACTACCTCTAGTATATCATTGTCAACACGCACATAAATCTCCTGTGGGTTGGTTATGTTCTCATAAAGTGTTGGTAGTGGATTAACGTTAAGGTTGGCGTCTATCTCACTAGCAAAGTATGTTACTGTATAACCCGTTGCATCTGGTAAATCAAGAACCTGAGGGTTCATGGTTGAAAGGTCGAACTGTACGCTGTCATTTGATGGGTCTCCATCATCCTCTACGTTATCATCACAAGCTTCATAAAGAATAGGCTCCAAGTCAGGGTTCGCCTGAGCACCTTCCTGAACCTCAATATCAAAGCGCTGGGTTGCAATCCAACAGCCCGTAGTATTATCTGTTATCCTCACGAAGATCTCCTGAGGATTGCTCGTATTCGTATAAGGACTTGTTAAGGCATTAGTGCCTCCCTCTGCATCAATTAAGCTCGTATGATAGCTTACAGCAAACTGAAGAGGATCTTGTCCTGCAAGAACCTCTGAGTCTTTAGTCGTAAGATCAAAGGCATCAAAGCCGTCTGTATTAAGCTCACATTGGATGAAGTCCGTTACCGCAACTACTGAAGGCAATGGATTAACCGTTATGGTAAAGTTTACCACGGTAAAACAGCCTGTTGTATCATTGGTTACTCTAACATATATGGTCTCTGGACCTCCTGTACCTGCGTTCGTATAGTTTGTTTCATCTGCTATAGCATTCTCTCCTGCTAATGCATCCTCCTCACTCGTATGGTAAGTAGGTGTTACACCTGTCTCTCCATTGAGGATAAACATCTCATTCTCGGTAAGGTCGAATACTTCCAGTCCATCGTTCACCACGGTTGCATCACAAAGTGCCATCGCTGGTATCTCATCGCTAGGTCTCGGTGTTGGGATTGGTAATACGCGAAGCGTAAGCGTCGTGTAAGCCACACAGCCAAACGAGTTCTCTCCACGTACAAAAATCGTCTGAGGGTTGGTCGTATTCGTATAAGGGCTTGTCAGTGCTCCCGTGCCATCTATAGCATCCTGTTGTGTTGGGTGGTAGCTCAGTGCTATACCTGGTTGACCTGATAGAATCTCATCCTCGGCAAGCTGTAGAATAAAGCCCTCCTGCTCATCATCAAGAGTAATGGCGTCACAAAGCTCAAGTTCAGACGGTTGCGTTAATACCGGTAATGGGTTCACTATCAGCTGTAGTTCTACAATCTTATAACATCCAGCTACTGTTCCTGTATCATCTACACGTACCCAAACTGGTTGGCCACCAACTACTGTATTCGTATAAGCCATAGGCGATGCTATCGCGTTAATACCATCTTCGGCATTCATAGGATCTTCGTAGTAGCTGAACACTAAGTCAGTCGGATCTTGACCGTCCAGAACCTCATCCTCTACAGAAGTAAGATCGAACTCTGCTAAGCCATCAGCTGAGATATCATCACAAGCCTCCAAATCCTCTGGAACCACAAGCTGAGGTGTTGGCTCCACTATTAAATCTAGTAGGACTATCGTGTAGCAGTCTGTTGCTATGGTAGTGCTCTCTAACCTTACATAGACTGTCTGCATGTCTTCATTGATATTCGCATACGCTGTTGACGTATCTATAGGATCCGCATTAAACTCTGCGTTGACTAAAGTCTCATGGTAAGTTACCGTTAGACCTGGGTCGCCTCCTGTAATCTGGGCCTCTGAGTCCGTTAGTGTAAAGAAGCCAAAACCATCACTGTCTGGATCGCAGTAGCGTAATGCATCAGGCGTTGCAGTAAGTGGCACTGGAGCTTGCTCTACAACTAGCTCGAGGGTCTGCGTAGCATCAAAACAGCCCGTTGTCGTATCCACAACACGGATGTAAACCGTCTCTGGATTAGCGATATTGTCATATGGTATTGGGTGTGCATTGGTACCATCTATAGCATCCTGTTGGGTTGGGTGGTAGCTTACCGAATAGGACGCATTATTACCCGTGATCTCTGAATCTTTAAGACTCAAATCAATCGAAGTCAGTCCGTCGGGTACAGCATCATCGCAAACCTCTAAAGCTGTTGGTGGTACGACGACAGGTAATG
>NZ_JBODPY010000010.1:0-5296 GCF_050618035.1 Winogradskyella poriferorum | reverse complement strand
GCCCCTCCGACATTATATATAATAGATAAAGAAAAGTGTTGATTGATTAGGGGATAAAAAAAAGTCAAAAATATTTTTGGAAGATGTTGTGGGAATAAAAAAAGGGTTTTATATTTGCACCCGCTAAAACGCCGAAGGGTAGTTTTAGGAAGACAAAAAAGTTCATTAACATATTGAATTGACAGCGTAAAATTAGGACTAGAAATGGTTTTAATATACAAGAGAATGAACCATCATGAGTACTTTTTGGATTCTGAATTGGTCGTTGAATAATATTTAAGATTTAACGATGAAGAGTTTGATCCTGGCTCAGGATGAACGCTAGCGGCAGGCCTAACACATGCAAGTCGAACGGTAACAGGAAAAAGCTTGCTTTTTTGCTGACGAGTGGCGCACGGGTGCGTAACGCGTATACAATCTACCTCTTACAGGGGAATAGCCTTTGGAAACGAAGATTAATACCCCATAGTATTTACAATTCGCATGTTTTGTAAATTAAAGTTTCGGCGGTAAGAGATGAGTATGCGTTCTATTAGCTAGTAGGTGTGGTAACGGCACACCTAGGCAACGATAGATAGGGGCCCTGAGAGGGGGATCCCCCACACTGGTACTGAGACACGGACCAGACTCCTACGGGAGGCAGCAGTGAGGAATATTGGACAATGGGCGGAAGCCTGATCCAGCCATGCCGCGTGCAGGAAGACTGCCCTATGGGTTGTAAACTGCTTTTGTACGGGAAGAAACCCATCTACGTGTAGATGGCTGACGGTACCGTAAGAATAAGCATCGGCTAACTCCGTGCCAGCAGCCGCGGTAATACGGAGGATGCAAGCGTTATCCGGAATCATTGGGTTTAAAGGGTCCGTAGGTGGATTGGTCAGTCAGAGGTGAAATCCTGCAGCTCAACTGTAGAACTGCCTTTGATACTGCCAGTCTTGAATTATTGTGAAGTGGTTAGAATATGTAGTGTAGCGGTGAAATGCATAGATATTACATAGAATACCGATTGCGAAGGCAGATCACTAACAATATATTGACACTGATGGACGAAAGCGTGGGGAGCGAACGGGATTAGATACCCCGGTAGTCCACGCCGTAAACGATGGTCACTAGCTGTTCGGACTTCGGTCTGAGTGGCTAAGCGAAAGTGATAAGTGACCCACCTGGGGAGTACGTTCGCAAGAATGAAACTCAAAGGAATTGACGGGGGCCCGCACAAGCGGTGGAGCATGTGGTTTAATTCGATGATACGCGAGGAACCTTACCAGGGCTTAAATGTAGATTGCATTAGCTGGAGACAGCTATTTCTTCGGACTATCTACAAGGTGCTGCATGGTTGTCGTCAGCTCGTGCCGTGAGGTGTCAGGTTAAGTCCTATAACGAGCGCAACCCCTGTTGTTAGTTGCCAGCATGTAAAGATGGGAACTCTAGCAAGACTGCCGGTGCAAACCGTGAGGAAGGTGGGGATGACGTCAAATCATCACGGCCCTTACGTCCTGGGCTACACACGTGCTACAATGGTATAGACAATGAGCAGCCACTTCGCGAGAAGGAGCGAATCTATAAACTATATCTCAGTTCGGATCGGAGTCTGCAACTCGACTCCGTGAAGCTGGAATCGCTAGTAATCGGATATCAGCCATGATCCGGTGAATACGTTCCCGGGCCTTGTACACACCGCCCGTCAAGCCATGGAAGCTGGGAGTGCCTGAAGTCCGTCACCGTAAGGAGCGGCCTAGGGTAAAATCGGTAACTAGGGCTAAGTCGTAACAAGGTAGCCGTACCGGAAGGTGCGGCTGGAACACCTCCTTTCTAGAGAAAGACGACTAATAAGGAAAAAGGGGAAAAGGATAGTTTGTTCTCTTGCTGTTAATTTAAGATATCAATAATTAAGTAGAGTCTCATAGCTCAGCTGGTTAGAGCGCTACACTGATAATGTAGAGGTCGGCAGTTCGAGTCTGCCTGAGACTACTAATTAAAGGAAATTCTAGAAGTTGGGATTCAAAATTCGTAATTCGGGATTCTAGTTATAGGGTTCGATAAGGAATGGGGAATTAGCTCAGCTGGCTAGAGCGCCTGCCTTGCACGCAGGAGGTCACCGGTTCGACTCCGGTATTCTCCACGATCGGCATAGCCGTAAAAGTTCATTGACATATTGAAAAGATATACATGAAATTAGATAGAAATATTTAATAAAATTAATAATTGTAACGAGCAATTATAACTCATTAAAAAGACAAAAGTACAATAAGCTAAATAAGAGCGTATGGGGAATGCCTAGGCTCTCAGAGGCGATGAAGGACGTGATAAGCTGCGAAAAGCTGCGGGGATTGGCACATACAAATTGATCCGCAGATATCCGAATGGGGCAACCCGTCATGTTGAAGACATGTCATCCGAAAGGAAGCGAACCCGGAGAACTGAAACATCTAAGTACCCGGAGGAGAAGAAAACAAAAGTGATTCCGCTAGTAGTGGCGAGCGAACGCGGATTAGCCCAAACCAGTGTTGTTACGGCAATGCTGGGGTTGTAGGACTGTGCTATTGGTCGTGTAATGAACTAGAACGCTTTGGAAAGAGCGGCCAAAGAGGGTGATAGCCCCGTAAAGGTAAAGATCATTGACCATAACAGTATCCTGAGTAGCGCGGGGCACGTGTAACCCTGTGTGAATCTGTGGGGACCATCCCATAAGGCTAAATACTCCTGAGAGACCGATAGTGTACTAGTACCGTGAGGGAAAGGTGAAAAGAACCCTGAATAAGGGAGTGAAATAGAACCTGAAACCATACGCTTACAAGCGGTCGGAGCCCATTAGGGTGACGGCGTGCCTTTTGCATAATGAGCCTACGAGTTACCGTTGCTAGCAAGGTTAAGCACTTCAGGTGCGGATCCGTAGCGAAAGCGAGTCTGAATAGGGCGCTATAGTTAGTAGTGGTAGACGCGAAACCGTGTGATCTACCCATGGGCAGGGTGAAGCTGTGGTAACACATAGTGGAGGCCCGAACCGGTTGACGTTGAAAAGTCTTCGGATGACCTGTGGGTAGGGGTGAAAGGCCAATCAAACTCGGAAATAGCTCGTACTCCCCGAAATGCATTTAGGTGCAGCGTTGGTTTAGTTTTATAGAGGTAGAGCTACTGATTGGATGCGGGGGCTTCACCGCCTACCAATTCCTGACAAACTCCGAATGCTATAAAATGATGATCAGCAGTGAGGGCATGGGTGCTAAGGTCCATGTCCGAGAGGGAAAGAACCCAGACCATCAGCTAAGGTCCCCAAATGTATGTTAAGTTGAATAAACGAGGTTGAACTGCTTAGACAGCTAGGATGTTGGCTTGGAAGCAGCCATTCATTTAAAGAGTGCGTAACAGCTCACTAGTCGAGCGGTTCGGCATGGATAATAATCGGGCATAAACATACTACCGAAGCTATGGACTTGAAAAAGTGGTAGGGGAGCATTGTAGTGTCGTCGAAGGTGTACTGCGAGGTATGCTGGAGAAGCTACAAAAGAAAATGTAGGCATAAGTAACGATAATGCGGGCGAGAAACCCGCACACCGAAAGACTAAGGTTTCCTCAGCTATGCTAATCAGCTGAGGGTTAGTCGGGACCTAACGCGAACCCGAAAGGGGTAGTGGATGGACAACGGGTTAATATTCCCGTACCTGCTCACGCTAAAAGTGACGGAGGCGTATATTTGGTGCGAACTGACGGAATAGTTCGTTGAAGGGAGCGGTAACGCCCCGATAGTACACTGAGGCTACGGCCAAGGTGATAATCCAGAGAAGCGACTTCCAAGAAAAACGAGTGAAGCAGCCCGTACCGTAAACCGACACAGGTAGTTGGGATGAGAATTCTAAGGTGCTCGAGAGATTCATGGCTAAGGAACTAGGCAAAATAGACGCGTAACTTCGGGAGAAGCGTCGCCCATCTCCGGATGGGCCGCAGTGAAAAGGTCCAGGCGACTGTTTATCAAAAACACAGGGCTCTGCTAAATCGAAAGATGACGTATAGGGCCTGACACCTGCCCGGTGCTGGAAGGTTAAGTGGAGGGTTTAGCTTCGGCGAAGATCTGAAATGAAGCCCCAGTAAACGGCGGCCGTAACTATAACGGTCCTAAGGTAGCGAAATTCCTTGTCGGGTAAGTTCCGACCTGCACGAATGGTGTAACGATCTGGACACTGTCTCAGCCATGAGCTCGGTGAAATTGTAGTATCGGTGAAGATGCCGATTACCCGCAGTGGGACGAAAAGACCCCGTGAACCTTTACTATAGCTTAGTATTGGCTTTGGATAAGTAATGTGTAGGATAGGTGGGAGACTTTGAAGTGGCGTCGCCAGGCGTTGTGGAGTCATTGTTGAAATACCACCCTTTGCTTATCTAGAGTCTAACTTCTTGCGAAGGACAGTGCTTGGTGGGTAGTTTGACTGGGGTGGTCGCCTCCAAAAGAGTAACGGAGGCTTCTAAAGGTTCCCTCAGCACGCTTGGTAACCGTGCGTAGAGTGCAATGGCATAAGGGAGCTTGACTGAGAGACATACAGGTCGATCAGGTACGAAAGTAGAGCATAGTGATCCGGTGGTTCCGCATGGAAGGGCCATCGCTCAAAGGATAAAAGGTACTCCGGGGATAACAGGCTGATCTCCCCCAAGAGCTCACATCGACGGGGGGGTTTGGCACCTCGATGTCGGCTCGTCACATCCTGGGGCTGGAGAAGGTCCCAAGGGTTGGGCTGTTCGCCCATTAAAGTGGCACGCGAGCTGGGTTCAGAACGTCGTGAGACAGTTCGGTCTCTATCTACTGTGGGCGTTAGAAATTTGAGTGGATCTGACTCTAGTACGAGAGGACCGAGTTGGACGAACCTCTGGTGCACCTGTTGTCACGCCAGTGGCATCGCAGGGTAGCTACGTTCGGAAGGGATAAGCGCTGAAAGCATATAAGCGCGAAACCCACCACAAGATGAGATTTCTTTAAAGGGCCGTGGAAGATGACCACGTTGATAGGCTACAGGTGTAAAGGCAGCAATGTCACAGCCGAGTAGTACTAATAACCCGTAGGCTTATTGTACGCCGTTCTTTTTAAAAGTTAGTATTCATGTGTTTTTTTCAATGTGTCAACAATATTAGTGTTGTAATATCATTATAACCAAAGATTTAAGGTGGTTATAGCGACGGGGCTCACCTCTTACCATTCCGAACAGAGTAGTTAAGCCCGTTAGCGCCGATGGTACTGCTTTCTGTGGGAGAGTAGGTCGCCGCCTTTTTTGAAGCCCTTTGCTTTTTAGCTTAGGGCTTTTTTTGT
>NZ_JBODPY010000009.1:0-66958 GCF_050618035.1 Winogradskyella poriferorum | reverse complement strand
GGTACAGCATCATCGCAAACCTCTAAAGCTGTTGGTGGTACGACGACAGGTAATGGATTTGCAGCAAATGAAACCACACTACTATTTGGACATATACCATTCGTTACATATTCAATACTATAGGTTTCTCCTGGTGTACCATTTGAAACAAGTCCTGTATTTGGATCAATTACGGCAGTATCAGTTGGTGCTGTATCAAACGAAAAAGTACCACCTAAAGTTGTAGTTGCTCCAAAAACAGCAATACCGCCATCACAAGTTGGATCGACAGTGAAAGAAGCATCATCTATTGGATCTGATGTAAATGAAACCGTTGAAGCTGTTGCACATACTCCGGTTGTCGTATATGTAATTGTATATGTTGTGCTTGGTGTACCACCAGTAACTTCTCCAGTTGCGGGATCAATTACTGCAGCGTCGGCTGGCGCTATATCAAAAGAGAATACACCTCCTACAGTGGCTGCAGGGTCTAAAGTAGCTATACCTCCATCGCAAGTCGGTGCAACTGTAAAGGTCGCATTATCTTCGGCTGTAACTGTAACTGATTGTATTAAAGATTGAGGACAAACTCCATTAGTCGTATATTCCACAGAATATGTACTTCCTGAAATACCATTTGTAATCGTACCAGTATTTGCATCTAAAACCGCACCATCTGCTGGGTCTGGATTAAAGGTAAATGTACCACCTGGTGTTGCAATGTTATCAGTCGTTGCTCCATCACAGGTAGCGATTAAATCAAAGCTTGGATCATCTAATGCATTTACTACTAATAATTCAGTATTTGTTGCTGGACAGGCACCATTTGTTGTGTATTCAATAGTATAGGTTGCACCAGGCGTAGCCATAGTTACCTCACCAGTATTTGGGTCTATTACAGCAGTATCCATTGGAACTGGATTAAAACTAAACGTTCCGCCGGCAGTTCCCGTTATATTCATAGTACCACCATCACATCCTTCACTAACATCAAAAGAGGCATCATCTTGTGTTAAGACAGTAAACGTCACCACACTTGTAGATGAACATAATCCTGGTGTTGTATATTGAACCTCATAAGGTAATCCTGATGTAGCTCCTGTCACTTCACCTGTTGCTGGATCTATATTTACTCCAGGCCCAGGAAAAGCTGTAAACTCAAAAATTCCACCTGGTGTCACTAGAGGCAAATCTACTGTCGCTCCATCACAGGTTGGTGTCATTGAAAAAGTTGCATCTTCTCTTGGTAGTACAATTATATCAAACCAGGCAGTCGGTGAAACACTAAAGCAAGTTGCGTCACCAATTGTCTCTACTCTTACCCATATTCCTTGGGGACTAGAAGTATTTGGATAAGGACTAACCAATGCATCTATATCCGCAATGGCATCAGCTTCGCTGTCATGATAAGTCACCTCATAGGAAGCAGGATCTTGGGCACCTAAAATATCAATGGTCTGTGATTCGAGATTGAACAATTCAATTCCATCATTAAGGCCATCATCACATACTGAAATATCTGGCACATTATTAATTACTGGTGGATCAGATAGACTGACTGTAAATGGATACCAACCAAAACAACCAGAATCTAAGTATTCAACCCTAACATAAACCGTTTCTCCATCTGCTCCGGAATAGGTATTTGAAGGTGCTATGGCGTTAACATCATTTTCAGCATCCACCTGCGAATTGTGATAGGTCACTACTAAATCTCCTGCATTCGGTGCACTTGCCGTTACCACAGGCGTATTTAATTCTAAATCAAAAATATAAGGTGGTGCTCCAGGGTTACAAATTACCAGTGGATTTGGTGTTTCCGTTATTAACTCTGGTAAAACTTCTACAGAAACATCTTGAGTATAAGTACATCCAAAATCATCTTCGGCCGTATAGGTATAAGTATAGGTACCAGCATCAGGTGGTGCAACAGTAATTACATTGCCTGTGGTAGCTACAATTGTCGGATCTGCGATCCAGCCTTCATTATCAATGATTGGTGTAAAAGCAAAATCTGAAACCAATAAAGATTCATCAAAATTTAATGACCATGTGAATATTGTCCCATCATCGATATTTAAATGATCTTCTATGAATAGTGTCCAAGTTCCATTTATATCTGAGCCTACAAAATTTGCAAAATCTCCAATTGGCAGAAATGGACCAGCATCTGGATCTACAGAGTTTCCAGGTGTTGGTGTTCCTCCAGGAATTGTAGGTCCATTACTCAGAATCTGTGTTCCACTCATTGCAAAACAATATTCCCATCCGACTCCAGGACCAGTACCATCAGAAATAATTGGGTCACCTACAAAGGTTCCTCCTCCTGTCTGATTATGAAGTGTTACCTGTTGGCCACTTGGACTAATTACTATAATTTCTAAATCACCAATATAGGTGTGCTCCATTACAATACATATACTCTCTAATTGTGTTGGATCAGTAATTTGTTGACCTAAAAAACAATCCAAGTCCAATTCAGAATTATATGTAGCTCCGCCGGCAGACCCTAAATTTGCTTGTACTCCTCCGTTGGCACAGTCAATAGCGAAAGTGACACCTTGCACCTGTCCAACAATATCCACCTGCTCGCCATAACAAATCGTGGCTTGGGCGGGCGCTGAACCTGAAAAGTCAGGATTGGTAGATACATGAACAAATTGGTTAATTAAATTGGTACTACTACAGCCGGCAGGATTATCATCTCCCACAGCCAAATTAACAATGTAAATCCCCTCATTATCATAGGTTTTAGTCACTGTTTGACCTATGTCAGACGTTCCATCTCCAAAATCCCATGTGTAGGTCGCTCCGGTTGGATCAGCTCCAAAAACACCATCGCCTTCAAATGTTACTTGATCCCCTTGACATATTCTGATAATATCCTCAGCATTAGTTGCTGGTGTTGTGCTAACTAAAACCGCGTCAATACTTTGACAAGGCTCAAAACAAGATATCTCTGCCTGCCAACCTGCTGATGGTCCGTCTGCATTACTTGTGTAAACAAACGTTAAACAACCATCTGGATTGGCCTGTCCACCAGGATTAATTTCTGTCAATGAAGCGGTAATCAAACCAGGACTATTTACCGCAGTAAATGTCCCTATTTCATCATAGGTTGCATCAGGACCATTGTATATGGTTAAAAAATCTAGATTTGCTTGAAGCTGGAACGTAATAAAATCAACTTGTGCTTGAAAACCAGGACTATCCGGACATAAGGTTAATGTAAAATTTTCATTGTTTCCTGCAGGTCCAAATTCACCACCAGAATCATAGAAAAATCCTGCAGAACATTGATTGAATGTACCGTTTTGCATTATTATATCCTGAGCATTTGAAAAATAGCTAAGGAAAAGTGTTGTTAGTAGTAGTATTTTCTTCATAGCATATTATTGAAATTGGGACTTAATCTGAATGAAGTAATTGGTACCATCCATTCTATACAACACATTCTGTGTTGGGAAAAAGTTCAGATTATATTTTAAAGGATTGAATCCATATCTATCAAAAACAACATCACGTTTCAAATTTGGATTGTATGCACTGAACAACTCCACTTCGGATAATAAAGTATAATTACGATGTTTTTGGGCCTGGTCTATTTTAAGGATTCTAATGCGATTTCTCAAGAGGTGTTTTAAGCGCTTAACTTTTGCTTTATCATTCAAAACAATATTTTGAGTCTGATCACCATAAACTTCCTTAATTTTTGAAAGTTCATTAGTTGTTAAAGGTGCATCTACATTCGGCTTATATTTTACAGCTTTAAACTCGACATTTTGTGCTGTTTGAGCTACTATTCCGTAAGAACAGAATATAAAAAACGACATAAAGAGTCTTAGGAGAAATCTATTCATTTTTTAGATTTTATTAAAGATTCGAAAATTAAGAAAATTTTAGGATTATAACTGTTAATTTGACAAGGTATTATGTAATTCAACGGATTTATTAATAGAACAATTATATTAATGATTTTCCTACCCTGAGGATACTATTTTTATTGCGTATCTTTGCTTTTCTTTTAAAGAGGTTAAAATTGTAAGACTATGAGAATTGATAATGATTTTAGTGATATAGACGAAATAGGTGATAATCATATTTCGACATCTAGCGATACGCCAATGCGTGATGATGCATTTAGGTTAACTGATAGTGAAAAAATTGAGATTATACAAGATGATGTTAGGCATATTATGGAGACCTTGGGATTAGACTTATCTGATGATAGTCTTAGTGGTACTCCTAAACGTGTTGCCAAAATGTTCATAAATGAAATTTTTGGTGGTTTAAATCCAAAAAATAAACCCAAAGCATCCACTTTTGACAATAAGTACAAATATGGAGAAATGCTTGTGGAAAAAAATATCACCCTCTACTCGACTTGCGAGCACCATTTGCTACCTATAGTCGGAAGAGCTCATGTTGCCTACATTTCAAATGGTACGGTAGTAGGACTTTCTAAAATGAATCGCATTGTAGATTACTACGCGAAGCGGCCACAAGTTCAAGAGCGTTTGACCATACAAATCGTAAGGGAACTTCAAGAGGTTTTAGGAACCGAAGATGTGGCCTGTGTTATTGATGCAAAACACCTTTGCGTTAATTCTAGAGGGATTCGTGATATTGAAAGTAGCACTGTAACCTCAGAATTTGGTGGTAAGTTTAAAGAAAAGGCAACCCGAAGAGAATTTTTAGACTACATTCAATTAGATACTAAATTTTAGCTTGTAAATTCTTAAGTATAATTATAGCTTTGCCTTAACCTTACTGAACCATAAACTATGCCTCTATACGATTCTCAATCATTAAAAATCTACAACTCATTAAGTGGAGAGAAAGAAATTTTTAAACCTCTAATGCCAGGTTATGTTGGGATGTATGTTTGTGGACCTACAGTATACAGCAATGTGCATCTGGGTAATGTTAGAACCTTCATGTCTTTCGATGTAATCTTTCGCTATTTAAAGCATTTAGATTA
Source organism: Winogradskyella poriferorum (assembly GCF_050618035.1). Classification (GTDB taxonomy): domain Bacteria; phylum Bacteroidota; class Bacteroidia; order Flavobacteriales; family Flavobacteriaceae; genus Winogradskyella; species Winogradskyella poriferorum_A. The sequence continues at coordinate 61,998 of NZ_JBODPY010000009.1, read as the reverse complement.
CAAGGTGAGGTATGTTAGAAATATCACTGACGCTGGTCATCTTGAGAACGATGCGGATGAAGGTGAAGATCGAATTGCTAAAAAAGCGCGCCTTGAGGCTATAGAACCTATGGAAGTTGTGCAACGTTATACGGTTGACTTTCATAACATATTAAATACATTTAATTTTTTACCACCAAGTATAGAGCCAACAGCAACAGGTCATATAATTGAGCAAATTGAGATAATTAAAAGTATTATTGATAACGGCTTTGCTTATGTAGTGAACGGCTCTGTCTATTTTGATGTTCATAAATACAATGAATCGAAAACCTATGGTATTTTAAGTAAGCGAAAGCTAGAAGATTTGATTCATAACACTAGAGCTTTAGATGGGCAATCCGATAAGAAAAATCCACAGGATTTTGCTTTATGGAAAAAAGCGGAACCTCAACATATTATGCGTTGGCCATCGCCTTGGAGCGATGGTTTCCCAGGCTGGCACTTAGAATGTACAGCAATGAGTACAAAATACCTAGGTGAGCGTTTCGATATACATGGTGGTGGAATGGATTTAAAATTTCCGCACCATGAGTGTGAAATCGCCCAAGCCCAAGCGTGTAATGATGAGCCACCAGTAAATTATTGGATGCATGCTAATATGCTGATAATGAACGGTAAGAAAATGGCTAAGTCTACTGGAAATTATATTTTACCAAATGAGATATTTTCGGGTGACAATCCACATATCACTAAAGCCTTTTTACCTAGTGTAGCTAGATTTTTTATGTTACAAGCGCATTACCGAAGTATATTAGATTTTACTAATAATGGTTTACTCGCTAGCGAGAAGGGTTACTTTAGATTAATGGATGCAATTAATTTGCTCGATGATTTAAAATCTGGATCATCATCGTCTGTTGACCTTGAAGAATGGGTACAGAAGTGTTATGATGCTATGAACGATGATTTTAACACACCTGTTCTTATTGCAAACTTATTTGAAGGTGTTAAATTGATTAATCAGGTAAAGGAAGGCAGTATCACTATAACCAAGGAGGATCTTGAGTTACTGAAGTCGACCATGCATACCTTTGCTTTTGATATTTTAGGACTTAAGAATAGTAATAAAGAAGTTGGCGGAAGTGACAAACTAGCAAGTGCCGTAGATATTTTAATCAACTTACGAAAAGAAGCAAGACACAATAAAGACTTTGCACTTTCTGATAAGATAAGAGATGAATTGGCGGAAGCCGGAATTCAGTTACAAGATGGTAAAGACGGAACTACTTTTACTACTAACTAGTTGTGAAAAAGATCCTGACATATCCATTTTTACTTCTTATAAAACTATATCAGACTTTTATATCACCTCTTACTCCTGCAACCTGTAGATATCAACCGACCTGTTCACATTATGCCAAGGAAGCCTTGGAATCTCATGGATTTTGGAAAGGTGGAAAATTAGCCATAAAGCGGATTTTTAGTTGTCATCCGTGGGGTGGAAAAGGTTTTGACCCTGTGCCACCTAAGGAAGATTAATTATACGTTAATCACACCAGCAAAACTTTTCAAAATAGTATATTTACTGCTTAAAGAAATCACCTATGTATGCATTGCAAATAGATTGGGATCCGATTAAGTACTTAGACTTAGGATTCTTTAAACTTCATTTTTATAGCGTTATGTGGATAGTCGCCTTTATATTAGGTTTTTACATTATGAAGCGTATCTATAAACATGAAAACCAATCGGAAGAGTCCTTAGATTCTTTATTTATTTACTCTGTAGTAGGTATTATGCTGGGTGCTCGCCTGGGTCATGTTATTTTTTATCAATCTGAACTTATAACAGAAGACTTCTTTAGTATTTTCTTACCCTTTAAATTTAAAGGCGGATTCGAATTTACAGGTTTTCAAGGCTTAGCAAGTCATGGTGCTGCTATAGCAATGATTATTTCTATGTGCCTGTATAACAAAAAGATTCTAAAAAAATCAGTATTGTGGATTTTGGATCGCGTGGTAATTCCTGTGGCATTAGGTGCTGTCTTTGTGAGGCTCGGGAATTTCATCAATTCAGAAATCATTGGTAAGTTCACCAATAATGATTTTGGTGTTGTTTTTAAACAATTAGGAGAATCAGAACCTAGACATCCAGCACAATTATATGAGGCATTCTGTTACATCTTTGTTTTCATTGCCCTTTACTATTTCTATTGGAAAAGTAAAAAATCAGAACAGCAAGGATTTTTATTTGGTTTATTCTTAGTCTTACTATGGACGATAAGATTCTTCGTGGAATATGTAAAAGTGAGCCAAGGTGGTATTGAAGAGTACTTTGGTGACGCTCTATCCACAGGTCAATTATTAAGTATTCCGTTTATACTTATTGGTCTTTATTTTATGTTTGTTTATAAACCCAAAAAGGTGGCATAATTATGCTTTATAAATCGGTATACAGGATTGCGACTGTCGTATTCACTCTTTTAATTGCTTCAAGTTGTAAAGACGATAAAAATACTGTCATAAAAGAAAAGGTTGAGGTATCCTTTAAAAAGGAAGGTATTCTTCAGTTAAAGAAAGCCGATACTGATTCTAATATACGAACACTAGATATTGAAATTGCCGATAACGAATATGAAACTCAAACTGGATTAATGTATAGAACAACGCTTGGTGTTAATCAAGGTATGTTATTTATTTTTCCTGATGTTTCTTATCGTAGTTTCTATATGAAGAATACTAAGATTCCATTAGATATAATTTACATCTCAGAGGATAAAACCATAGTGAGTTTTCAAAAAAACGCAAAACCATTAGACGAATCTTCATTGCCTTCTGAAGCACCTGCAAAATACGTTTTAGAGATTAATGGTGGCCTCTCAGATGAATGGCAACTTGAAGCAGGTGATCGAATAGATTTTGAAATAACTCAATAATAAAGCAATAAAAAGCCTTTCATTTCTGAAAGGCTTTTTATTCAAACTAGAAAACGAAATTTATTCTTCGTCTTCTTCTTTTACTTTTTTCTTAAGTGATTCTGCAGCGTCACCTTTCTTAGCTGTATCATACATTAATGGTGTTGCAATAAACATAGATGAATATGTACCAACTAAAACACCAACGATTAAAGCGAATAAAAGACCTCTAAGAGAATCTGCACCAAAGATGAACATGGCTAATAATACCACTAATGTCGTTACAGAGGTATTTAATGTTCTACTTAATGTACTGTTAAGTGAGGCATTGATTGTTTTACCAAATTCCCAAGATGTATGCTCGTTCAAGAACTCTCTAATTCTATCGAATACAACCACGGTATCATTAAGTGAGTAACCAATTACTGTAAGAATCGCTGCAATAAATGCTTGGTCGATTTCCATACTAAATGGCATAAATTTCCATGTTAATGAGAAGATTCCAAGAACAATTAATACATCGTGGAAAACTGCTGCCACAGCACCAAGTGAAAATTGCCATTTCTTAAATCTTATTAGGATATAAAGGAATACAACTACTAAAGACCCAAGTACTGCCCAGAACGACGACTTTTTAATGTCATCTGCAATGGTAGGACTCACTTTACTAGATAACATCTTTCCGATTTTAGCTTCACCTGAACCGTCTTGGAATTCTTGATATGTCATTCCTGAAGGTAAATATGGTTTTAAAGCTTCGAAAAGTTTTGACTGTACCTCTTCATCGGCTTCAACTGAGTTATCTTCAACCTTATATTTCGTTGATATCTTTAACTGATTAGCTGCACCAATAGTCTTCACTTCTGCACTAGAGAATACTGCAGGGTCATTTAATACACTTGTAATCTCCTCTGTACTCACAGGTTGCTCAAATCTAACTTGGTAAGTTCTACCTCCAACAAAATCGATACCTTGATCTAATCCTGTAGTAAATAATGAAGCGAAACTAGCCGCTAATAAGATTCCAGAAATTACATAGGCAATCTTACGCTTCTTTAAGAAGTTGATATTAACATTCTTAAATAGGTTCTTAGTCATTGCCGTAGAGAAATCTAATTTTCCTCCTCTGTTCACCCACCAGTCAATTAATAATCTTGTTATAAAGATGGCTGTGAATAACGAAGTAACAATACCAATAATTAATGTTGTGGCAAAACCTTTGATTGGCCCTGTACCAAATACAAATAAGATAAGTGCTGTTAAACCGGTTGTAATATTCGCATCTAAAATGGAAGATAAAGCATTAGCGAAACCATCTTTAATAGATTCTTTTTGTGATTTACCTTTTGCTAATTCCTCTCTAATACGCTCAAAAATAAGTACGTTCGCATCAACCGAAATACCAATGGTTAATACGATACCAGCAATACCAGGTAAGGTTAATACTGCTCCTAAACTCGCAAGTACACCAAATATTAATAGGATGTTTAATAATAAGGCAACATCGGCAAAAATACCGGCTTTACCATAATAGAATATCATCCAAAGTAATACAAACGCTAAAGCAATTAGGAAAGATTTCATACCACTATCAATAGCTTCTTGACCTAATGAAGGTCCTACCTCATCTGCCTGAACAATTTCAGCTGATGCTGGTAATTTACCTGCACGTAAAACATTAGCTAAATCAATAGCTTCTGTAAGCGTAAAAGATCCTGAAATTTGTGATCTACCTCCTGCGATAGGTCCATTAGATACACTTGGTGCTGAATAAACAATATCATCTAAAACAATGGCAATAAAACCTTGCGTTTCAAATGCTTTCTTAGTCATCTCTTCCCAAACCTTCGCACCCTTCGCATTCATCTGCATGCTTACTGCAGGTCTGCTAATTTGATCATAATCTTGAGATGCATCTGTAATTACAGAACCACTTAATGGCGGAATACCATCTCTGTTTGAATTAATAGCATACAACTCTGAATACTCAGAATCTTTTTGCTGAATACCCCAAACAAATTTTGCATAACGCATTTCTGCTGGTAATAAAGCTCTATTCTGAGGTTTATTCAATTCTGAAATAACCTTCTCTCTATCCTTAGATAAGAACATAGCGACAACAGAGCCTCCATTTCCATAACTTTGAATGCCTAATGGATTTAAATCAGCAACATCTGTTGAATCTGATTCTATCTGACCTGTTAATTCATCAATTGCACTATCAGCAGTATCTGTATCATCTTGTCCTTCTTCTTCAGTTTCTGTTTCTGCAACTTCATTATTCTTTTTGTTAGCTTCTACTAAAGCTTGGTTAACCTGTAGCACATAAGGCAACATGTCTTGTGTTTTATACGTTTCCCAAAACTGAAGTTGTGCCGTTTTTGTAATAATGTCAACGACACGTTTTTTATCTCTAGCACCAGGTAATTCAATTAAAATACGACCAGAGTTCCCTAAACGCTGAATGTTTGGAGACGATACACCAAAGCCATCGATACGATTACGTAATACCTCAAAAGCAGAAACTATCGACTCGTCGATTTTTGTTTCTAAAATACCTTTAACCTCATCATCAGACATGTCAAACTTAATCACATCGCTTAAGTCACGATTTGCAAAAATATCTGGAGATGCCAATTTCGTATCGCCTTTAATAGCGTCAAAAGCACGGAAAAACGATTCTAAATACGATTCTTGTGCATCCTTTTGAAGTTCCTCTGCATCGTCTAATGCCTTATTAAAAATTGGATCTTTACTATTATTAGCTAATCCCTTTAAAATATCTTTTACAGAGATTTGTATAATAGCGTTAATACCACCTTTAAGGTCTAGACCAAGCTTCATGGCATTGTCTTCAACTTCTGTGTAAGTGTATTGAGAAACACCTAGCATATTATAAACTTCAATTGATTCAAAGTTTTCTCCAACTTTTACTTTTGAAGTTTTTAATGAATCCAAGTAGTTGATTTCAGCTTGGTTTCTTAAATCTTGATAACCGTCTACAGATTCATCAAATTGGCTAACAGCATATGCTTTAGCTTCATCTTCTAATTGGTTAGCCTTAAATGTAAAAGACAACTGGTAGATACTTACCAGTCCAAATAGAAGTGCAAACAGTTTAATTATTCCTTTGTTTTGCATTGTATAGTTGTTTTATGTCGGAAATTAGTCGCGCAAATATAAAGTTTAGCACCATTACCGACAATTATTTTTAATTGTATAAATGGGTTAACGTTTCTTGATTGATAACGAGAATTTAAAAAGGGGATGTTTTTATATCTGTCTATCCCAAAGTAGAAGGTCCTGCTCTAACTTCTGGAACTTTATAATCAATTCTTGTAGAAAGATTTTTATTGCCATAACTATTCAATAGACGCTTAAATAGAAACGTCTCTTGATATGCTATAATCGCTTGGCTAGATCCAAATTTAAGTTTTGGAAAATAGTATCGATCACTTTTTTGGTTGAGCTCCGTAACCTGTGTCCCTTCAAAATCCCAATTATTGGTAATAGGGTTCTGAATTTCTGTTACATTAAGTTTTATAGATTGTTCATCGCTAGAAGAACCATGAGATAAAGGGTAATCACCTGTATACTCAAATACAACATTTTCTAAATGACCAAGTATGCTCTGAATGCGGATAACATCTGAATCACTGTAATAGGTGATTTTGATTTGCCCATTGTGATACTCGCCTATTTGTAATTGATCAACACCAAGATTATGTAATCTTTCAGTTAAGGCCTCTATTGAAGCCTCAATCTCATCTGCAGTAAGCTGTTGATTAGGAAATTGAACAAGAATTTGCTGATTCGGTACAGTATGATTGGCAAGGTATATGCCTAAGAACATAACCAAAGCCATTGCAAATCCAAATCGCATTTTCAATTTCATCCGCCAAATATAAAAAAATAAAGACTGTATCACTACAGTCTTTATTTATATATCAGTTTAAAAACGTTTTAGTATTCTAATAAGCCATTAGTCTTCTTCACACCTTCTGCACTTTCTATCATATGTGCTTTTTCAGCATCACTTAATGGTACATCTACAATACTTTCAATACCATTTCTTCCTAATATCACAGGTACACCAATACAAAGATCAGAAAGTCCGTATTCACCATCTAATAATGCAGAACATGGGAACATTTTCTTTTGATCACAAGCAATTGCTTGTACCAATCCGCTCACTGCAGCACCAGGTGCATACCATGCAGAAGTTCCTAATAGTTTCGTTAATGTTGCTCCACCAACCTTAGTATCTTCTTTTACCTGATTTAAACGCTCCTCAGAAATAAACTCAGATACGTTTATACTATTTCGAGTTGCATGAGATGTTAATGGCACCATACCTTTATCGCTATGGCCTCCAATTACCATACCATCAATATCACTTATTGGGGCATCTAATGCTTCCGCCAATCTGTATTTAAAACGTGCTGAATCTAAAGCACCACCCATACCAATAATTCTGTTCTTTGGTAAGTCTGTTGTTTGATGCACTAAATACGTCATTGTATCCATAGGATTACTCACAACGATGATTATAGTGTTTGGAGAATGCTCCACTAAACTAGCTGACACGGATTTAACAATCCCAGCGTTAATCCCGATTAACTCTTCTCGAGTCATACCAGGTTTACGTGGAATACCAGAAGTGATAACACAAATATCACTATTCGCTGTTTTTGAATAGTCATTTGTACTACCTACAATTTTAGTATCAAATCCATTAAGAGATGCACATTGCATTAAGTCCATTGCCTTACCTTCTGCATAACCCTCTTTTATATCGAGAATAACAACTTCGGAGGCAAAATTTTTCATTGCAATATATTCTGCACAACTTGCGCCAACTGCACCAGCGCCAACTACGGTTACTTTCATTTTATATGTTTTATAACGTTAAAAATTCGGATACAAATTTACGGCTTTAGTATGTATTTTCCATGATATAAATCATACTATTAAAAATAAAAAAGCAGTCTCAATGAGACTGCTTCAATTCATATTTTTTTCAGAATTATTATCTAATGCCAAAATTGATACCGACTGAAAACGTATCAAATTCAGACAAGTTATATTCCGCATTAAGTCTAAAGAATCCAAGCTTTAATCTGGCGCCTAAAGTACCTCTTACAGCACCAACCTCTGAAGATACTGAAAATGGATCTACGATATCTTCGGTCGTTAAAATTCCGTCAGTAACACGATAAACACCTAGTAAATCTGTTTCTGATTTTCCGTCTATATAACCTATACCACCATAAAAGTTGATGACTGGTAATTTGGTAGAAGCCACAAGTTGTAATAAAAGCGTACTCGTTTCATTCTTTAATCTTTGATTTTCGCCTTCAATACCAGAAGAATTGGTAATATCATATTCTCCGTTTAACTTGCTATAGGCTACAACACCAGACAAGCCAATTGGCCATAAGTTGTCTGCAGGTAACCATTCTGTAAATTCAATCTGTAATCCTACACCATACATTTGCAGATTTACCTCATCGGTTTCTATTTCTGGTAAGTATCTTGCTTTCACCTCTAATCCGGCTCCCAAACCAACTGCACCTTGCAACGTAGCTGTTGGAAGTAAATTAGCACTGGCATCTCCAATACCTTGAGGCAACTCTATTTGCTCGGTCTGCGAACCAAAAATTGGATCGTCGTATTCAACCTCCACAAAAATAGTTGGGTCGTTTTCACCAAGAACAGATGCTACCGACTGTACACTTGGTCCTTGAACAAACTGTACGTTATTGTAATCGGCCGTATTAAGACTAAAGATTTTGTCTTCATCCTTAACTAAGGATGCATTTGCAATAAGCGATATTTCAAATCCACCTAGTGGCTTTGTTTTACCAGAGTTAAACCAATTGGCATTCATGCTATGCATTAATCCATTGGTTCCTGGCGCTAGATAATCATTCGCAAAGCGTTGCGCATCTTCTATACCTGCAGCTAATAATACATCGATATCATTCTGTGAATTTAAGGACGATAAGGCCACCGACATAATGCTGAATAAAACTAATTTTTTCATGAGGTTAAGTTTTGTTTGGTAAACAAATATATAAAAAATTACCTTTCATCGATATTTTTTGCTCTTAATCGTGAAAATAAAATTAAAAAACTGATGCTCAATAAGTTAAAAATTACATCAAAAATTCAAGCAATTGAGAACCTATATAACCAAAAAGCAAGACCCATTTTGGTCTTGCTTTTGAATATTGTAATTAAATATCTAGGAAATGATATCCTTATTTCTGGAAGGCTTTAGAAATAGCTTTTACATATTTTGTCGCTGCTTCTGAGGCGTCATCGGGATCCTCTAAGAGGGTCGTCACTACAGCTACTAATTCATTTTCAGGTTCATTTTCTAAATCAAACACCAAGGTTTCTAGTACATAATTAGTACTTGTGTATGTTGTTGTGGTTTCTTCTACATAATTCCCTAAAGTTCTGTATGATAATGGATGCCCATAATATCTAACGAAGCCACCATAATATCTAGGGTAATACCCATAGTAAGTACTGCCTGCATAATAACCACCATCGGTCTCAGTTCTTACCAGTTCTTCTTTATCTTTTAAAGCCGTTAGCACTACGCCATTAAATCCTTCCGCCTCAATAATGGATCTTATTTGCTTCTGCTTTTCTTCAGATAATTTCTTCTCTGGGTTCAGGGTTGGGAATTTAGTAAAACTTGCTGTTGATGCGATTCCTTTTTGTGCTAGTTGTTTTACAATTTCATTTTCAAAGGCAATTCGCGCACTTTTATCTTGGCTTCTAACAATGACCAATAAATTGTTGTCTTTTATATCACCTACCTTCTCAGACTTCCACGAATCGAGAACTTTAGCACTTGAACAAGATATTATGACGAGACAACAGATTGACATTAAAAGCGATAGTTTAATTTTCATTTTTTATAGAATTTTATTGGTTAAAAAGAGTAACCCAAGGTAATTCCATACCTTAAAGTTACCGCGTTAAATTTAGTCTTTGATCTTACATCCGAAAATCTAAAATCAGCGTTTACGAAATCAAATATAGGATAATCGTCTAAGGCTTCATTTAAATCTTCGTAGAATTCTTCTGGTAGATCACTTTTATTTTCGATTTCATAATTATGAAATCCTCTGCCAGGGCCTATGATAAGAAAATCTAAGGTTAAACGTTTTGAGATTGGCAATTTATATCCAATCATGAGGCCAACGGACAATACTGAAAAATCAGCATCAAAAGCTACGAGAAAAGATTCATCCTGATCGTTTAAATACGTACCATCTAAATTTGATTTATAATTTGTAAACTTTGCATAGGTACCAACATAAAATCCATCCATACTGTACCTAGTCGTACTTTTAATATAATAGCGCACGGCCGGAATAAATTTCACACCAGAATAGGTAAGATCATTGGTTTTTATTTGATCTCCATTTAAACCAGAAAATCGGATTAAACCATTATCACCTTTATAGCCGAAGCCAAAACTAAAGGAGACATTTTTCATTATTAAGCGCTCATACTCTAATTGCAAAGCACCATTAACCATGTCTGAAACGGAAACCCCTATTTGATTTTTTCTATTATCCCACTCTTTAGGAACTGATTCTTGGGCGAATATAAATTGTCCTAGACATCCCAATATGGTAAATAGAAGTGCTTTCTTCTTTAGTCGAAGTCCTAAAATGTAATGTACTTTTTTAATTGGTCGTTGGTTATAATTATCTAAAGATAAATAAATTACAAGATGAAATTACTAAGTAAAATTCTAATTGCCTAGCAATTTAAGAATTAAACAAAAAACCACATCTTACGATGTGGTTTTTCTCTAATTTTAGATTTTCTTTATACTACGCATCAATGTTGGCATAAATCGCGTTCTTCTCAATAAATTCTCTACGTGGAGGTACTTCATCTCCCATAAGCATAGAAAATATACGATCTGCTTCTGTACCATTATCTATTTGTACTTGACGCATGGTTCTAAATTCTGGATTCATGGTCGTATCCCAAAGCTGCTCTGCATTCATCTCACCAAGTCCCTTATAACGCTGAATCTTAGAGCTGTCTCCAAAGGATTCAACAATTTCATCACGTTCTTTATCCGTCCAAGCATATTGTTTCTTAGCACCTTTCTTAACTAAGTATAATGGTGGTGTTGCAATATATACGTGCCCTGCTTCAATCAATTCTTTCATGTATCTAAAGAAGAACGTAAGAATTAATGTGGCAATGTGGCTACCATCAATATCCGCATCACACATAATCACAATTTTATGATAACGGAGTTTTGATAAGTTTAATGCTCTCGGATCTTCTTCTGTACCAATGGTTACACCTAGCGCAGTGAAGATATTTTTAATTTCTTCGTTCTCAAATACCTTATGTTGCATCGCTTTCTCAACATTAAGAATCTTACCTCTTAATGGTAAAATAGCTTGGAAAGCTCTATCTCTACCTTGCTTAGCTGTTCCACCTGCAGAATCACCCTCTACAAGGAACACTTCACATTTAGCAGGATCTTGCTCTGAACAATCTGATAATTTTCCTGGTAATCCACCAATACTCATTACCGTTTTTCGTTGCACCATTTCGCGTGCTTTCTGTGCGGCATGACGCGCCTGCGCAGCTAATATTACTTTTTGTACGATTGTTTTAGCATCGTCTGGATGTTCCTCTAAATAATCAGTTAACATTTCAGATACTGCCTGACTTACAGATGCAGAGACCTCTCGGTTTCCAAGTTTAGTTTTTGTCTGACCCTCAAATTGAGGTTCAGCGACCTTTACAGATACAATTGCTGTAAGACCTTCACGGAAGTCATCACCAGAAATGTCAAATTTCAGTTTCTCTAACATCCCTGAACTATCGGCATACTTCTTTAAAGTATGTGTTAATCCACGACGAAATCCAGAAAGGTGTGTTCCACCTTCATGCGTATTAATATTATTTACATAGGAATGTAAATTTTCTGCATAAGAAGTGTTATACACCATGGCAACCTCAACTGGCACACCATTCTTTTCCCCTTCAAATGCGATAACGTCCTTCATTAAAGGCTCACGATTCCCATCAAGATATTTCACAAACTCTGGTAAACCATTCTCTGAATGAAAGGTTTCGCCTTCAAAAGATCCATCTTCTTTGGTACTACGACGGTCTACCAAATGAATCGTAATCCCCTTATTCAAATACGCCAATTCGCGCATACGACTCGCCAAAGTATCATAATTATACTCTAAGGTTTGCTGAAAAATTTGAGGATCTGGCTTAAAGGTTACTGTCGTCCCTGTTTTGTCAGATTCTCCAACAACCTTTACAGGATACATTGTTTTACCACGTTCATACTCTTGCTCCCATATCTTGCCTTCTCTGTGTACTGTTGCTTTTAAGTGTTCCGATAGTGCGTTAACACAACTCACACCAACACCATGAAGACCACCCGATACTTTATAAGAATCTTTATCGAATTTACCACCAGCACCAATCTTAGTCATAACAACCTCTAATGCTGATACGCCTTCTTTCTTGTGTAAACCAACAGGAATACCACGACCATCATCTTCAGTGGTAATAGAATTGTCTTCGTTAATGGTCACCGTAATATTATCACAGTGTCCTGCTAAAGCCTCATCAATTGAGTTGTCCACTACTTCATATACTAAATGATGTAATCCACGTGTTCCTACATCACCAATGTACATGGATGGACGCATACGAACGTGTTCCATCCCTTCTAGGGCCTGAATACTATCCGCGCCGTATTGCTTTTTGTTTTCTTCGCTCATACTTTATATTAGTCTTGATTTTTAATGTTATAATACACAAAAAAGACGCTTTTTGCGTCTCTTTTGAGTACTATCAAAGATACGAAATAAATACCCTAAAAAACAGCTTTTTAGAGACTTTATGCATTAATTATCAACAATTGTTAAAAAGATAAAAGTGTCTTAAAATGGCTAAAAACCACCTTAAATACAATTTGACCTAAAAAAATTCTGTTCGAGAAATTGTTTTTTAAGAAAATAGATTAGGAAGCCTTATTTGAAGTTTTTCCAAAAATTCAGGCCCACTTGAACGCATCCTTAAGTGACCCAAAAACACGAATTTTCCAGTTACTTTTTTGCATGAGTTCAATAAAACGCTCCACTGCTTCCAGAACATATCCATCCTTCGCAACAAAAGCCATTTTTAACTTCCTGTTCCACTGCGATGCAGAACTGTTTATGGCAGAGGTCACTTGTAAATTATGGTCTGTGACATCGAGGTCGTCAATAGTTAATAAATCGTAAACGATAAAATCTAAATTATCAAAGCGTGGATCATTAAAGAGTGCCTCATCTGCGGATTCTATGTCAGCATAGGTCACTTCACCATGGAAGGTCACCAAAGCACTCTCTTTATTCCAATCAAATCGGTAGGGCATATGAATCCAAATAATCTTATTATCAGATAGTTAAGATACACAAAAAATACGATAATCCCTACAAATTAACTTTTCTTTTAGTTTCCTCTTATTGAAAAGCTCGCCTCATTATTAGCCATAGAACTACCACCAACAAAAATCTTAAACGCACCAGATTCGACAATAAAGTTTCCTTTATTATCATAAAAACCAAGAGCAGTCTTATCTAATGTAAACCGCACTGTTTTAGTTTCACCTTTCTTTAAAGGCACAAGCTCAAACCCTTTTAACTCCCTTACTGGTCGTACGGCAGATGCTACCATATCTCTAATGTACAGCTGTACTACTTCCTTACCATCATAATCACCAGTATTGGTAACCTCTATGGTCACAGTTAGAGATTCATTTGAATTTATTTCGTTTTTATCGAGCTTTAAGTTTGAATATTTAAAGGTGGTATAGCTTAAACCATGACCAAATGGAAACTGTGGTGTTTTTTCAACGTCATTAAAATGAGACCAGAATACATTTCCATCTTTATCCACTGGCCTTCCGGTATTCTTATAGTTGTAATAAATAGGAATCTGACCTACATTTCTTGGAAAGGACATCGGTAATTTACCACTTGGATTATAATCTCCATATAATACTTGAGCAATAGCATTACCTGTCTGAGATCCTAATTGCCAGCCTTCGACAATAGCAGGAATATGTTCTGCAGCCCAAGGAATTGTCAATGGGCGACCGTTATTAAGCACTAAAACAATATTAGGATTAACTTCATATACCTTTTCTAAAAGTTCTTGCTGCAGACCAGGAAGATCTAATTCTGTCCTACTTCTACCCTCTCCACTTTGAAATCCATGTTCACCAAGAACCATAACAACTACGTCACTTTCCTTGGCCAGTTGAATTGCTTCTTCCATACCTGTCCGATCTGTAGTATTTACAGCTAATTCATTAAGAAAAGTGGTAGCACCTAAAAACACATTAACACCTTTTTCATACGCTAGCGTATTACCTGTATACTGTTGCATCCCTTCTAAGACCGAAACTGCTGTATCGTCATCTGATGCGATTCTCCAACTCCCAAGAGGACTATTATCATCACCAGCCAACTCACCAATTAAAGCAATCTTTTGACCAGTTCGCTTTAAAGGTAAGAGGTTGTTTTCATTTTTTAATAAAACAATAGACTTTTTAGCCACATCCAAAACTGCTTCCTGATGTTTTGGATTATATATCATAGCCTTCTCATTTTCAGGATCGCAATATCTGTAAGGATCATCGAATAGACCCAACTCCATTTTTACCTTAAGGATTCGTCTTACGGCATCATCTATTAAAGCTTCATCTACCTTACCTGCTTTTACCATAGCCTCTAGCTCATTTACATAGACATGACCTTCCATATCCATATCCGAACCTGCATTGGCTGCTAATACAGCGGCATGCTTTCTGTCTCTAGCATAACCCCAAACCAAAAGTTCTCTTATAGATGCCCAATCAGAAACTACAAAGCCATCAAAATTCCAGCTTCCTTTTAATATATCACGCTGTAAAAATTCGCTCGCAGTTACAGGAACACCATTAAGATCATTAAAGGAATTCATAATGGATTTTACATCAGAATCTACAGCCGCTTTAAAAGGTGGTAAAACCATATTATACAGTGTATTTGTTCCTATATCCGAAGTATTATACTCTTTTCCGCTTTCTGCAAAACCATAAGCAGCGAAATGTTTGGCTGTTGCTGCAATGGTATTTGGTGCCGATAAGTCATCTCCTTGAAATCCTTTAACACGCGCTATTGCCACTTTACTCCCTAAATACGGATCTTCACCAGCACCTTCCATAACACGACCCCATCTTGCATTTCTTGAAATATCTACATTTGGTGCAAAGGCCCAATTAATTCCAACTGCAGAAGCTTCTGTTGCGGCGATACGTGCAGATCGCTCAATAGCTTCCATATCCCAGCTTGCCGCTTCAGCAAGCGGAATAGGACTTAAAGTCTTATAACCATGAATCACATCGAACCCAATCATTAAAGGGATTCCTAAACGCGATTCTTCTACTGCTATTTTCTGTACAGCACGCACTTCTTTAGTGCCTCTAACCGTAAGCATAGCACCAACACGACCTTCCTTTAAATGTTTGTATTTAATGGCTGCGTTGCCACCTTCTGGTGCAGGACCAGTAACCTCCCAAAATCCATTGTACAGATTCATTTGCCCTACTTTTTCTGTTAAGGTCATCTGGTTGATCAAATCCTCTATTTTCTTATCGATATTATCTTGTGCACCTATGAAGCCCGAGATTACAAGGGACATGCAGAAAAGTCTGAATTTCATTGGATTGGTATTAGTTATTTGATGCAGAAAATTCTGCGTGTAATTAAAGCCCTAAATTAGTGTAATTCGTGGATAAAATAGCGTTTTCAGAGTATAATAATAGCCTTTAGCCGATTACTCAATTGCCTTTGTAATGGCTTTTAAATTGTAGTCGAATCCATCGAGTAGTTCTGACTCGGCATAATACACATCTTCCATAATCATCCGTACAAAATTGAACATCTGCTGTGCACCTTCCTCAGTGGATCGGTTAATACCATAGATTCCATTATTAACACTTTGACCAAAATCGTTATAAAATTGAATCTTAGTGTAGAGATTATTCAAAGATTCGGACAAATCTAGATCAAAGTCCTTTATCACACCAGATTGTACTGCGGTTTGAAAAGAAGAAGAGCGTAACCTAAATATGCGATGTCCTTGCCAAAAGCTTAATCCTTGCTTGCCTTGAACCAAGGCCTCTAGGTCTATTTGTTTTAAAGTATCCCTAAGCTTTTTATGATAGTCGAATACATTGGTGATTTGTGCTCTATTGACATCGATCTCCTTTTGGATACTTTCGAGGAGTTGCACCTTTACTTTCTCTGTTTTGCGTTTCTCGTTCCAGTTATTAATACCTAAGGCTATAAGGATACCAACCACTACCAATATGATCTCTCCAAAAGCATATCTAAAGTATTTACCCATTTGATTTTGACCCATTAATTTTTGTCGCTTATTTCGGAAGATTTTAAGCATTTACTTCACCCTATATTTTCATTAAATATAGCAAAGATGCCTATAAAGGTGTATCTCAAGAATAAAAAAACTGAGCATTACCATTAAAATTGGAAGTAGATAAATTGCTCACCACTACCTTGTGAAATTATAATAAGAAAAAATAAAATTGCCCAAGTCACACCAAATAACCAAGGTGGTGTTTTTTGAGATAACTCTTTTAAAGAACTGTTGCGCATCAGCCAATGACACAGAAACATAATACCAATAACAGCACAGACTTTAATGATTTCGAAATTGTGTAATATTTTTTCACCATCTGAAACGACATAAAACATTGATTTTATCATCTCCCACGATTTCTGAAACGTGTCTGCTCTAAAAAATACCCATGTAATATTTACACAAGAAAATGTAATAAAGGCTAGAAATATCCCATTGTACTTTGTGATCTTAAACGGCAGGTATCTTTTCTGTAAACGTTCTAATATCAAATAGGAACCATGTAAACCTCCCCAAACTATAAACGTCCAAGCGGCACCATGCCATAAACCTCCTAAGAGCATGGTTAGCATTAAGGCAATGTACATCTTAACGATACCATTTCTATTGCCTCCAAGTGGTATATAAAGATAATCTCTTAACCAAGTGGATAAACTAATATGCCAGCGACGCCATAAATCTGAAAAACCGATAGACGCATAAGGATATTTAAAGTTATCTGGCAGTACAATACCTAACATTAAGGCAATACCAATGGCACAGGTCGAATAGCCAGCAAAATCAAAAAAAATCTGTCCTGAAAAGGCAATTGTACCCACCCAAGCATCTACACCGTGTAATAGTTTACTAGAACCAAATACATCATCGGACACTTCAGACAGTAGTGTGTCCGCAAGAACGACTTTTTGAAAAAGGCCCATAGTGAGTAAAAATAAACCCCATAAAAACTGCTTTGTTGTAGCACGCTTAGATTCGTAAAACTGTGATATCAATTCCTTTGCTCTCACAATAGGACCAGCAACCAACTGTGGGAAGAAGGTGACGTATAATGCAAAATCTAAAAATGTTCGTGCTGGTGCCATTCTTTTGTTATACATGTCGATGGTATAGGACATAGTTTGAAAGGTATAAAACGAGATGCCCATTGGTAGGATAATATCCATCGGCATTGCTTCATATTCGATACCTACGAGATTAACTAAGGATATAAAATTCTCGAGCAGGAAATTCCCATATTTGAAAAATCCTAAAAAGCCAAGGTTAACGACCATACTGAGTATGAGCCAAAATTTTCTTTTCTTTTGGTCGTCCTCTACTGCAAGTTTATTACCAGCGGTCCAGTCCACGATGGTAGATATCCAAAGTAATATAACCAGAGGTGGATTCCATAAGCCATAAAAGACATAACTAGCTAAAAGGAGCATTCTTTTTTTGTTGGTCCAACCAAACAATTTCGAATAATATAGCGCAAGCACTATAACGAGAAATACGACAAAACTTAATGAATTAAAAAGCATAATAAATGATTGGTTAGTTAGTTAGTAGTTATGGCTTTATCTTTCTTTAAAATGCCTATAAATTCTCGTGTAAAAAACTGCGCATCCTCAGTCGCTAAATGCGACCATTCTGGTAAGAACAAATCACGAAACTGCGGATAATCATCGTAGTGATAGGCCTTAGCACCTACCTGCTCGACTAAAGGATCCCAATACTCATTTCGCGGAAATCCTTTGGCCTCTACTTCTTTAAAAAACCCTGAGGAAGGACATCTCAATAGAATGAGATTACCACCTCTAGCTTTAAATTTTTCTGCCAATTCTACAAAAGCGGCTGTCGTAGCTTCTTTATCTGGTGGTGGCCGGTCACCAAGTACCATATCTTTCCATGCGGCTTTAATGGTATTGGCATATGCAGTATCGTTAGTTACGAAATCTGGCATCTTCATATGCCTTGTTAGTGTAATCTCTTCAAAATTATTGAAGGGCACATGAGGTGGGCCAGCACGTTCTCCAATATGGATTTGTTTTAACAGTGTTTTTAAATCTAAATCGGTATCCCAGTCTTCATCTCCATCCCTAATAAAGGCCAAATTGGTTTGCAAGGGAATGGACAGCTTATGATTAATACGTTGTGCGTAAGTTCTATTCTCATAATAGTCGACCTTAGACTGTGGTCTTCTAATAGGAAAAGCCTCAGGATAGACTGTTGAGAACATAATTGGTGGTGTTATCCCAACCATTAAGGTTCCTTTAAAATCGGTATTCTCAACAATATCTTTAAATACTGGTAATGGTGACGACCCTTGTACGGCCAACATGATTGGTTCTTTGTTTGTGAGCTCTTCCCAAATGTCTAATTGAATATCATAAAGTATACGCGACGAGCCAATAAAGACTGTCATGTTAGAGTTATCGTCATCTAAACGTTCGCGTTGATTGGCCCAGAGGTCTTTGTTATCATCGAGATTTGGAACTACGCCTTGAGAACGCCAATAGAGCTCCCAACAAGCCACTGCTCCAATACCTAAAACAATGGCAATGACAAAGGATTGCTTTAACTGCATAAAGATTGATTTTAGTTGGTTAGTAGTAAGTTAAAGCGAACCTGGGCTATGGATAAAAATAGTAAATTATTTAAAATCAACTATTTGAAACTGCAATTCTTATTGTAATTGTTCTTCTACTCTTTGCTGTAATGCCTTTAATTGCACCATCTGCTCCTCATAAACACGATTTAAAATATAGGATAGCCGCCTTCTATTAGAAACATGATTTAAAAACATTCTTGAATTTAACAGTTGTTCCTGCATCGTTTTACTTATTGGCTCATCGATATAATCCACTTGAAACAGGTCTAAATTATCATCGACATAGCCCTGATATTCACGACTGGATTCTTTATTTAACGCTTCCCATTCTTTTAAACCAGAGAGGTCGTCTTCCCAAGTGGCTAAAGCCAAACGTAAACTATCGTTGGTCACTACATTTAAATCTCCAGAAGCGATTAAGCTCTTAACCGTACCACCTTTGGCTTGGTAAATGGTAAAACCAGAACTCCCAAAGATCCAACTTGTAAAATTGCGATCACTAAAGTCTAAAACTTCATCATTCTTAACTTTTAAAAGGGTATCTGCCATATTCACTACACGATTTGTTTTGTCAATAACCCTTTGTAACTCATCAGCATTTTTCACCAAATCGTTCTGAAAACTGGTTAAATACAATTGTTCTTTGGCTTTTGATTTTCGGTTTTCGTTCCAACTGTTCACTTGAAAGGCGATTAAGATCCCAACCACAACCAATAGTATCTCGCCTATGGCATATTTTAAATATTTACTCATATTGTTCTGCTGAATTAACTGTTGCCGTATTTTTCGGAAGAAATTAATCATCTAATTACTATGGTTAAATCGTTCTTTTAGTTCTTTTTTTATGGTTTCTTGAACCTTTTCAGATCTAGAAATAATACTTTTTAGATTCCACCACAAATCACTTTTATAATGTGCATTTTGTATTAAATACTCTTCATAAAAGGGTTCAGTTAAGTATTTCTCAAGATCATATTTTCTTCGTGGCGCATAGCCTTTTTCAATTCCATCCTCAACTACAAATTCCAAATATTCTTCGAAAAAACCATCTTCTCTAAGCCTATCTATCATTTTGTTAATTTTCGGCTCGTACTTTTGTTCTGTATTCTGAATGAATGATTTAGCACGCGGCAAATACACTTCGAAATAATCTGAAAGCTCATAGCGTAAGGAGTCAGTGGTTATATTATCGAGACCACTAGATTTTAAGGCCTCGTATGGTCCATCATTGTAGGTGAACAAGATACTAGAACCAGCCCAAAAAATGTCGTTTCTTAACCGCTCTTCACTAAACTTTCGTTTACCTGCTCTCGCATATAGGAGGTTGTCGATGGCTGAATCTTTTTTCCGAATACGATCCTCAAAGTGATTAAAAATATCAATATCACTTTTCAATGTCGTGTATATTTCACTTAGCATATTTTCTTCGAAAATATTCGCTTTGCGAGTCTCATTCCAATTATTTATTTGAAGCGCCAATAAAATCCCTATTACCACTAACAGTATCTCACCAATAGCATATTTAAAATATTTGCCCATTTGATTATTATCTAAAAATGATTTTCTAAAATGTCTAAAGAACTTAATCATTTGTTTTCCTTTTATAGGTTAACTGCCCAGAAGTTCTCTGCACCTGCAATTCTATGTCACCAGCTTTGTTTTTTACAAATGAGATAAAACCTGGTTGTCCAATAAAGGTTAAGCCATGATTCCAATAAATTTCGTTCTTTAAATTATCTCCACCCTTAAGAAATAGTGTTTGCTCTTCTTCTGAAATCTGTAATTCCGAGTGTGAAAAATTAAGACCATTATCTAAATCTTCTACAAGGGTATAAGTACCAACCAATTGCTTTCTTATCGATTCGTTATCAAAGTTGGTAGAGGCAATAGATGGCATTTCTAAATCTGTTTGTGTTAAGCTATCTATCAGCTTAATGGCCGTTATAGACTTTTGTTTAAAACTAAAACCTTCGTAGGCTGTGGAATTTAAATTTTGCAAATACAAGCTGATACGATTTTTTGCCAAAGAATCTGTTAGGAAATACATGTCCGCTTCAACTGAAGGAATATTTCGGCTCCAATCTGAAAACCATGGCTTTGTCTCGGATAGTGTATTTAAATGCTCCTCTATCGCCTGGTCCATTAACTTATTGTATATGTCTAAATTACTTTTGGTATTAATGTAAATATCATTGAGAGCAGTTACCAAATCCTTATAGCTCGTAGGCAATTTGTCTATATTAACTTTAAGTTGCTCATAGCCACTGGTATTTAAATCGAGTACCAGACTGGTAAATGGTAAAAAAGAGCCTCCAATTTCCGAAAAGGTCCTTTGGTCTATGGTCTTATTGAAAATGTGATGTGCAATAGAATCTTTCCTTTTTAGAGTATAGAGGTTATTATTAACAACTAATAAATCATCTGTAAGATCTTCTTTAATCTTTAAGAGTATGGTTTGCAATTTAGCTTCATCTTTCCGCTTCTCATTCCAATTATTAATCTGCAGTGCAATTAAAATACCTATAACAACAAGGATAATTTCTCCAACAGCATATTTAAAGTATTTGCCCATCTGATTTTGTGCCAAAAGTTTGCGTCGAATATGTCTAAAGAATTTAATCATTGATATTCCCTTCTATCATTTCTAAAGTACCCTGTAAATAAGCCTCTATATTCTCATAAGCTTGCAGAACAAAAACTAAATTAAGTGTGTGATTATAGAGTTGATTTTCAAATTCGAGAGTTCTTAAGGTAGTATCATAATCCACAGAAAAATTAGACTTGGTAATCTGCGAAAGATTCCCAACACCATTTAATCGTCTAGGTACAGCCATGTTTCTAAGGACCGATTTATTTGTTAATGAGGGAATTAAAAACTCAAATAAATAATCATAATAAATCTCAATATCATCTTCTGTGTCGTCTACCATAAAAGACCATTTAGATATTTGCTTTCTTAATTCACCGTCTTTTATGATATTCAAAGAACCAGAACTTTTAATTTCGTCTATTGATGCCGCATTTAAATCTAGTGAATAGAATCCATTAAGGATAGAGTTGAGTAATACTTCAATTTCTGAAGGATTAATATTAGAATCACCTTTAATGATCTCTAATAACTTTATTGATGATTTATAAGACTCGGTGCTACTCTTATAAATTCTATTGTACTCTGCTATATTTTCATTAAAGTCTGAGCGTAAATTCATTAAGATGGTTTGCTCTTTTTGTCTTTCGAGCCTTTGGTTATTCCAATTATTCACCTGCAATGCGATAAGAATACCAATAACCACCAACAGTATTTCACCCAATGCATATTTAAAGTATTTTCCCATTTGATTTTGGTTAATAAGTGAGCGACGAATATGACGAAAGAATTTGATCATAATGCATTAAGCTCTGCTTTAACTTCTTTATTCATTTTTTCAATTTTAGGAATTTGAACATCTAATTGTCGTATGGTATAATTTGCCCTACCATTAATCTCATTCACCAATGTTAAAAATTCGACATCCTGAAATAAATTTTCTGGAAATTTTTGATAGACTTTTATATTTCCATCGACTTCCTCTGTAAATGGTTCTCCTAAAAATGACCTTAGTTTCTGTACTTGACCTTCATATCGACTTTCTGAATATTGGACCATTTCCGCATTAAAGGGAAATGTGAAGTCGTAAAATTTAATCAACTTATTTCTTAAGTCCTTATTTGAGATTTTTTCTAAACCAGATGATTTTAAGGCTTCGTATGGTCCAGAATTGTATTGGTACAGAATACCAGATCGTAAATTATACCATCTTGATCCGCCATTGCGGTATAAGGTGTCCTGAAAGATTTGAGTTTTGTTATGAATGTGTTGCAACATTACATTAGAGGCAGAATCTAATTTTTGTAATCTTGATTTCATGCGTTGGTAGTGATTTAAATCTCTATCTAAAGCACTACTTATCTCAGAGAGAATGTTTACTTCATAAGCTCTCTTCTTATTATTTTCATTCCAGGTATTGACTTGCAATGCCAAAAGAATACCAACCATTACAAGTAATATTTCTCCAATGGCATATTTAAAGTATTTACCCATTTTGTTTTGCTCTATTAAGGCTTTACGAATATGTCTGAAGAATTTAATCATAGTGTGCCGTATGTCTTAAAATTTCATTTATGTATTCCTCAACATGTTCACCTTTAACTGCATCTAAAATGTTTCGGGTATGGCGAAGGTTATCTAACCAAATATTTTGAAATTCAACAGTTTTTACAATGTTGAGCATGTCCTCATTATAAGGGTTTAAATAATCGAAATGCGTTCTAAAAAAAGGAAAAAAATGATCTGTCTGAAAATTTAGTGCAAATTGTTCTTCCTCACTATAGTCGGTGTATACATCCTTCCATGCTACAAGTAGCCCTCTTAAAGAATCGTTTGTAATCAGCTCAAATGATGACGAATTTATAATGGCCTCCACTGTTCCGTTAGCAGGATTAAATGTCCTGATAGCTGCAATATCATCACCATATTGCATCATAGTAGCTATGAGGTTAGAATCTCTAGATTTAGTCATTAAAGCAACTAGATTACTTAGCTTTTCGGTTTTTTGAGTATTAAATGCAATAATACTATCCAATTGTAATTTACTATTGGTAAAATCTTTATGAATTTGGTTAAGTAACACTGCTTCTCTAGCTCTGTCTTTGCGTTCAGCATTCCAATTATTAATCTGTAAAGCGATGAGTATGCCTATAACTAAAAGAACAATTTCACCAATTGCATATTTGGTGTATTTACCTAATTCATTTTGCCTCAGTAGTGATTTACGTATATGTCTAAAGAACTTAATCATCCAAGTTGCCCATCACCATCAATATCCTTGCTCAAGTGCATTTCTAATGCCTCTAACGTTTTTCTAAGCAAGGCTTTAGTTGTTGATAATTCGGTTTCTAGTTGCGCAACACGCTCCTCCAAGCTGTCTGCTTGTTCTTGTTGTTTGTTGAGCTCATTTTGTTGTATGAGGTCCCAGAATATGCCCATATGTTCGGTTTTTAGCGATTTAATAAATCACCAAAACACAAGTGAATAATGTCATAGATATACAGCCCTGCTATATCTCTATAAGGGTAGGTTTGGTTAGTGTTATATATTGGTTGAGTTTAATAACTATTTGTTACACAGGCTCAACCATATTTTTACCACACCTAACGCATCAATCATTAGGTGTGGTTATTTATTTTAATTTCCTGTTGCCGGTTTATTAAACGGTGGCACCTTTATTTCGCGCTTAGTGCCTAGCAACTTCATTAATTCTTGCACGCCGCGTTCTAACTGTGGATCATTACCACTATTTAGTGATTTTGCATCTTGTCGTACTTCGATGTCTGGTGGCACACCAATATTCTCTGCAATAAACTTATTGTTTATAGGATCGAATACGGCATTATCAGGTGAGGTTAAACGGCCACCATCGATCATTAAATAATGAGTCGATGATTTTACGAGTCCTCCCCAAGTGCGCATCCCAATTAATTTACCAGCCTTTTGTTGTCTAAATACCCAAGGGAAGAAGTCACCTCCAGAACCGGCTAATTCATTAATCAATAATACTTTTGGTCCCATTATACCAGCTGGTAGCTTCATCGGTTTACCATTTGGCACTTCATTGGTTAATGCCGCTCTCACATCTCTGGTCATTAAATCCACCATATAATCATCAAGCAATCCACCTCCATTAAAGCGCTCATCAATCACAGCACCTTCTTTATCTTGCTGTGCAAAGAAATAACGGTTAAAGGATACGAAGCCTGGTCCACCTGTATTAGGTACCCAGATATAACCAAGACGGCCGTTAGAGAGTTCATCAACACGTCTTCTATTGTCTTCTACCCAAGTACGCTGACGTAATGAGTTTTCACTTCTTATGGGTTCTACAACCTCTGTCCAATGGCCTTTAAATTCTGATGTTGAGTTTAAATGCAATATGGTCTGCTTGCCTGAAGTACCATCGAGAAATTCAAATATATTATCATCGGCCTTTAACTCTCTATTATTAATACCAACTATATAATAACCTTCTTTAATGTTTAAACCAGGTGCATCTAAAGGTCCTTCTAAACCAGGATTCCAGTTTTCGGTGGTATAAATGCGTTTAATGCGATAACGTCCATTTTCTATATTGAAATCGGCACCTAGTAAACCCACCTGATTGCGTTCTACTTCTGGGTAGTCGCCTCCGCCAACAAAGCTATGACCAACTGAAAGCTCGCCATTCATCTGATCAAAAATATAAGTGAGATCTGCTCTGTGTTTAACGTGTGACACTAATGGTGCATAGCGCTTGTAGACCTTATTCCAATTTCGTCCGTGAATATTTGGATCATAGAAATAATCGCGCTCATAACGCCAAGCTTCTTCAAACATTTGCTCCCATTCTTCTGCTCTATTGAGCTTCATTTGAAGATTAGGCTTAATGGACTTGGCACCTTTAGCATTGCCACCACCTGTTTTAACAAGTTTCCAACTCCCATTGAGTCTTACCAACATATGCTTACCGTTAGCTGTTATAAATGTGCCACTAGCACCACTAGTAAACTCATTAGATTCTTGTTTCTTTAAATCGAATTTATGAAGGGTTAGGCCTCTACTATTTGGTACATACTCCGCTAAGAAAGCCGTATTCTCAGGACCCGCTAATATATAAGCGTAGCTTCGCACAGGTACAGGAAGTGCTAATGTTCGTCTTCCAATATTTGTAAAATTAATTTTTAGACCAGCGTCTTCTTTCTTTTTATCAGCATCTTCCTTTTTATCCTTTTTATCATCAGATGCTTCTTCATCTTTCACCTCTTCCTCATCACTTTTTGGTTTAAAAGGTGAATCGTCATTTGCATCTAAATTAACCACATAAGCTGCATAGGTTTCATCTGAAGTCATGGCGCTCGTATTAGCCCAACCAGAACCTAAAGCGATATTGGTACTTGCCAAGAAATACAATTGTTTCTTATTTAAATCCCATGCCGGAGAGAATGAATCTGCAAACGGATCGGTAATAGATGTAGAATTACCAGAATCGACAGACCAGAGATAAATTTGACGTAGCATATTATCGCCTGTTTTGGCATAGGCAATCCACTTTGAATCTGGTGACCACTTCATCTCAATAGAACCACGTTCTAAATTGGTACCACCAACATCGATCGTTTTTATCTTCTTAGACTTAAGATCAACGACACGCAGACGTACATCATCATCTACAAAAGCAATATGTGCGCCATCTGGAGACCAGCTTGGATCCCATCCTAAATTAGATTCTCCAAGGCTAATTTTATCTAGAATGTCGCTTCCATCTTGGTTGCTGATAAACAACTGATAGTTCTTTCTGTTTTCATCTGAAAACCAAGCAATCTTATCACCCTTTGGTGACCAAATAGGTCTGCGATCAGCCACTCCCGAAGTACTTGTGATATTTCGAGAATCACCAAACTCAATTGGTACAGTAAAAATGTCTCCTCTAGCCTCTAAAATAACACGCTTACCATTTGGTGACAAGGATGCAGATTGGGCATAATTATTTACATTTTCCCATTTGGTTTCCGCCCAAGGAAAATCACCAATAACCTCTATATTAAGCTGTGTTGTCTTACCTGAAGCAATGTCCATAGTATGGATGTAACCATCGCGTTCGTAAACAATGGTATTATCGTACCCAGAAATATTTTTAATATCAGAACCTTTAAAACTAGTAACCTGATCGAGTTGCGAAGACTGAGGGTCGTAAGACCATATATTCGCCACCAAATCTCTGTCTGACAAGAAATAAATCTTGTCATTTAGCCACAATGGTTTTATATCTGTACTACGCTCAGCATTAGGCAATAAGGTTTCATTTTGGGTTTCTACATCCATTAAAATTAGTGGTGTATTCTGGCCTCCACGATAGGCACGCCATTCTACATCCCAACGGTCCATCTTATCAATAATCATTTGTTTGCCATCGGGCGAAAAGTCACCATCATAACCCCATTGAGAGGAGATTAATTCTGGCAAACCTCCATCTATAGACAGTGTATACAAGCGTTGATAAGCTCTTGGAGCCGTATCTCTACCACTAGCAATTAGTAGTGATTTACCATCTGGTGTCCAACCTCTCACTGTGGATCCCGACGGATGCCAAGTCAATTGTTTTGGTGTTCCACCTTCTATGGATACGATATAGGCATTTGGTCTACCAGAGCGGTTAGATGAAAAAGCAATCCATTTTCCATCAGGAGAAAAGTAGGGTTGGTATTCAATTGCTGGTGTACTTGTAATACGTTTAGCTAATCCGCCTGATTTATCAGCAATCCAGACATCGCTTCCATAGGTGAATGTGATGTGTGTATTACTGATGTCTGGATCTCGCAGTAATCGTGTTCCTTGAGCCGCAACGAGCGACGTCATAAAAACACAGGTTAGAAAATAGATGAGTTTTTCTTTCATAATGAATTGTTTATTTGATTAATGATTAATTTTTATCTAATATAATAGCTGGAAGATTCAATGCTTCATAAGCTTTATTATAGGCATCCATCTCCTTATTTATGATGGCGCTTTGCTCATCTTTATAGACCTTCCAGTCCCCAAGTAAATCCTTCAATCGATCTTTAGCACCTTGGGTAACCTTTGGATCTGCTTGATTGATATAACCTGAAAGATTGAGAAGTTGAGAATTGAGTTGGTTGTTAAAGTTAATAACGTCTTGAAAGGTCTCTTGCTTAGGTTGAATTAAATTCTCTTCCCAAGTGGTAATGCGATCAGACAATTCTTTGCCTTTTTCTAGTAACTCTTCTGTACCTTCATGACCTTTAAGTAATTTTTCATGCGTTTGAATTTGTGCTTTGGC
Source organism: Winogradskyella poriferorum (assembly GCF_050618035.1). GTDB lineage: Bacteria > Bacteroidota > Bacteroidia > Flavobacteriales > Flavobacteriaceae > Winogradskyella > Winogradskyella poriferorum_A. Next base: position 34,154 of record NZ_JBODPY010000009.1, on the reverse strand, counting down.
AGATCGCATAGAATTTACGGCCTTGTGCATATCTTCTACTGTTTCCTTAATTGTAACTAACATCGTTTGTTGTTCTTCAAAATCTTGAGCTGTGGCCTCTATAGCATGGTAAGGTGTAACATTAACAGATGTTTCTGCCATGTCATCACCAAGCTTTAACCGCAGTTGATAGGTTCCCGGAGCAATTATAGTACCGCCTAGATATCCAAAAATAAATACATCATCTACAGGTGGTATACTATTGCGATCTAAGCCCCAAGCTATTCGATTATAGCCTTGTTTTCCAGGTAGTATTAAAGGTCGTGATGGACCACCAGGCCAAGTTCTAAATCCTTCTGGCGCTTTACTGCTGTAGTTTCTAACTACTTTATTGTCCTTTAAAACCTCTAATGTTAATTCGAGAGAATCCACATCTTTTGGTAAATAATAATCTATAATTACACCAGACAATGGGTTTTGCCCTTGTCCGATCGCATTAGAGTTACCACCTAGGTAACGTGGCGTATCCTTTGGCTGATACAATTTTAACCCTTGATTATCTGTACTTTGTTGTAAAACGGCCAAATCGTCTAATATCCAAAAGCCTCTTCCTCCTGTTGCAGCAACAAGATCATTATCTTGAATAATTAAATCGTTAACAGGTGTTACTGGTAAGTTCAATTGAAGAGGTTGCCAATAGTCTCCATCATTAAAAGACACATAGAGCCCTACCTCTGTACCTGCATAAAGCAAGCCCTTTTTCTTTTTGTCTGCTCTAACCACTCTTGCAAATCCATTAGGATCATTTAAACCAGATACAATTTTGGTCCATGAATTACCATAATCTGAGGATCTGAAAATATGAGGCGTCAGATCCATACTCTTATAGCGCATAACCGTGATATATACTTGTGCTGGATTATGCTCTGAAATATCAATACTATTTACAATACCATCGGGAACACCCTTTGGTGTAATATTAGTCCAACTTTTGCCACCATCTTTGGTTAACTGAAGTGTACCATCATCGGTACCTGCATAAATGACACCTTCCTCGTGTTGTGACTCCACAAGGCTTGTTATGGTATTATAATTCTCGCCACCTGCAGCTTCGTTTGTAAATGGACCACCACCTGGACCGTGTTTATCTGTTTCATTCTTTGTAAGATCGGGACTTACAGTTTCCCAAGACAAACCACCATCGGTTGTTTTAAACACAACATTTCCGGCATGGTAAATTGTTGATCTATCATGAGGTGATGCTATTATTGGAGCATTCCAGTTGTATCGATACTTGGAGTCTTTTGGAGCAATACTTAAACCTAATTCTGGATACTGCTTTATTGATTTTTGTTCTTGAGACGCCATTGTCCATTTACTAATATTCCCTTGATAGGTACCACCGTAAACAGTTTCTGGATTATCAGGATCAAAAGCTATATAGGCACTCTCTCCTCCGGCTGTTGGATACCAATCTTTCCAGCCTATACCGCCATCATTTGTGCGACTTGCAATGGCAACTGTAGAATTATCTTGTTGACCACCATAGACATAATATGGAAAACGATTGTCTGTAATTACTCTGTAAAATTGAACCGTCGGTTGATTTTTTTGAGTACTCCAAGATTTTCCAGAATTAAATGAAATATTAGCACCACCATCATTAGAGTTGATCATATTGGTGTTATCATTTGGATTAATCCAAAGGTGATGATTGTCACCATGCGGTACAGGAATATTAGAAAAACTCTTACCACCATCAATGGATTTCATTACTGGAGCATTCAATACATATACGATATTCTCATCTTGTGGATCGGCAAATATTTCCATGTAGTACCACGAACGTGTAATATTAATGCGATCCTTATTTACTTGAGTCCACTTTTCGCCAGCGTCTTGTGTTTTATATACACCACCTTTGGCACCTTCTGCTTCTATGACCGCGTAGACCACTTCAGAATTTGCGCGCGACACGGAAATACCAGCTTTACCCATTTCTTCAGGCAAGCCATTTTCCATGGGCTCCCAAGATTGCCCACCATCTGTTGACTTAAACAAGCCTGAACTCTCACCACCTGATTCCATATACCAAGGATAACGACGATGTTGCCACATGGCTGCATATAATATTCTTGGATTATTCATATCCATACTTAAGGAAGAACACCCTGTTGTATCATTAATGTAAAAAACCTTGTTCCAATTTTTACCGCCATCTGTCGTCATATAAATACCACGATCTGTTGATGCACCATACTGTGCACCTTGAGCAGAAACATATATAATATCTGGATTTGTAGGATGAATAATAATATCTGAAATATGTCTTGTATTCTCTAATCCCAAATGTTCCCAAGTCTTACCAGCATCCATAGACTTATATACACCATCTCCCATAGACGTCATTACACCTCGTGCCGCATGCTCTCCCATACCTACTACAACAACATTAGCATCTGACTCTGAGACCGCTATGGCACCAACAGTACCTGTTTTAAAAAAACCATCAGAAATATTATGCCAGCTCAGACCTGCATCTTGTGTTTTCCAAACACCACCTCCAGTAGAACCCATATAATAGGTTTGGGGATCATTAATTACACCACTTGATGCTACGGACCTACCGCCTCTAAAAGGTCCAATGTTTCTCCACTTAGGTCCATGCATTAAAGAATCTGAAATCTGAAACGCAGGTTGAGTATTTTTCTTTTTCCTTTTTTGGGCATTCCCTGAAAATGGAATTAATAGCAATCCTAGGATAATAAATTTGAGTAATTTCATATTAGTTGATGTTATTTTCGGTTTCTGTGAGTCTTATGATATCATCGATCATGGATGTAATACCTTCTTGTTCTACTACTTCTATTAAATATTCTAAGCCCAAGCGTCGTTCTTCCCTAAAATTGTATTCTCTGGGGCCAAACCAAATTTTCATATTGTTATCTGAAAAGGTATTCTCGTAATCGTAGCTATCTCTATTAAATGGAAAATATTCCTTAAATAAGATATCCTGAGTACCTTGTTCCTCCTCTAAATAATCAGCAAGGACATCGTCCCAAGAAATTAACAAGCGCCTTAAACTGTCATTTTGAATTAAATCAAAAGAGGATGAATTAATAAGTGCTCTTATAGTGCCACTTTTTGGGTTAAAAGATTTGTTGGTGTAGCAACAACCTTGGTAATACAATAAACTGTCCTTTATTGGATTCTCATCAAAATTGGTAAAGTTTCTCGGATCTTTCTTGAGAATAGCCACATGCGCTTGTAATTTTTCACAACATTTCATGGCCTTACCATTTAGCTCAATAATGGAATCTATTTGAATTTTATTGGATTTAAAATCAAGATTTATCTCATGGAGATAGGATTGTTCTTTCTTGCGCTCCACTGCATCTTCTCGCATACCATTTAATTGAAGGGCAATTAAGATCCCAATGACTACAAGGATTATTTCACCAGTAGCGTACAAGACATACTTACTAATCCGATTTTCATCAATTAGCTTTTGACGAATTCGCCTAAAAAATTTAATCATTGCTTACAATTGGACCTAAGCAGGTAATTTGAGTAGATTTTGGTTGGTTAATGCTAATATGTTCATAAAGTTAGTAAAATGTTACAATACAACCACTTAACATTGTATATGAAAAAAGGTGGACCTGTTGGGTCCACCTTTCCACTGAAATACATATTTTTTTTGTAAGTCTAGTGTGTTGTTAGGGCTACATCCTAATAACTCAAAAGTTGATCAATATGCATCTTCGTGTACTTTTGCCACGGCTCTACCAGATGGATCGTTCATGTTTTTAAACGCTTCATCCCACTCAAGTGCAATTTTAGTACTACATGCCACACTTGGTTCTTGTGGCACACTTAGAGCGGCAGTATCACTAGGGAAATGACCTTCAAAAATTGTTCTATAGTAGTACTCTTCTTTATTCTGTGGTGTTTGAATTGGAAAACGGAAATGTGCATTGGCTAACTGCTCATCGCTTACCTCAGCCTCTACAACTTCCTTGAGCGTATCAATCCAACTATAACCTACACCATCACTAAATTGTTCCTTTTGGCGCCATGCTACACTTTCTGGTAACATATCTTCAAACGCTTTGCGTACCACCCATTTTTCCATACGCTCTCCATTTATCATTTTATCCTGTGGGTTGATGCGCATCGCGACATCCATAAACTCTTTATCTAAAAACGGTACACGTCCTTCGATTCCCCAAGCTGCTAGACTTTTGTTAGCACGTAGACAATCGTACATGTGCAACTTGCTTAATTTTCTAACAGTTTCCTCATGAAACTCCTGCGCATTTGGCGCCTTGTGAAAATATAAATAGCCTCCAAATATCTCATCAGCACCTTCGCCTGAAAGGACCATTTTAATTCCCATAGACTTAATAACTCTTGCCATTAAATACATTGGTGTACTCGCACGAACTGTTGTAATATCGTAAGTTTCTAATTGGTAAATAACATCCTTAATAGCGTCTAAGCCCTCTTGAATTGTAAATTCAATTTCATGATGTACAGTACCAATATGATCGGCTACCTTTTGAGCGGCAGCAAGGTCTGGAGAACCCTTTAAACCAACTGAAAAACTATGTAACTGTGGCCACCAAGCTTGCTCTTTATCATCAGCTTCTACACGTCTCTGCGAATATTTTTTTGCAATCGCAGAGGTTACTGAAGAATCTAGTCCACCAGATAATAATACACCGTAAGGCACATCACTCATAAGTTGTCTGTGTACCGCATCTTCAAGCGCTTGTCTTACTTCTGCAATGCTTGTTTCATTTTCTTTTACAGCGTCATAATCTTCCCAATCGCGCTTATACCACTGAACCAATTCACCGTCTTTACTGCTTAAATAGTGTCCAGGAGGAAATAATTCGATCTTAGTACAGACACCTTCTAGGGCTTTTAATTCTGATGCAACATAGAAAGTACCATGCTTATCCCATCCCATATATAAAGGAATGATTCCCATATGGTCACGAGCAATAAAGTATTCATCCTTTTCAGAATCGTAAATAGCAAATCCAAAAATGCCATTCAAATCATCTACAAAATCAACACCTTGACTTTTGTAAAGGGCAAGAATCACTTCGCAGTCACTTTCGGTTTGAAACGTGTAACCTGGAAATTGACTACGCAATTCTCTATGGTTATATATCTCACCATTGGCCGCAAGAATTAATTTCTTATCCTCGCTATATAATGGTTGTTTACCCGAAGCTGGATCTACAATTGCAAGACGCTCATGAGCTAAAATTGCTTTTTCATCACTATATATACCACTCCAATCCGGACCACGATGACGTATCGTTTTGGCCATTTCTAAAACCTGGGGTCTTAATGTTTCTGATTTCTGCTTTATATCAAATGCACATACTATTCCGCACATAACTTTTTATTTTATTATTAATTATGAGACAAATATGACCATATAGTTTCAATTATTAAATATAAATAACTTTATTAGTTACATATAATAACTTTATGTATGATATTTTATACAATATGAAACCATATTCAAGAAATTTAGACCGTAGAAGTATAAAATTGTAAATTTTAATATTTCCTTATCAGTCTTTGGTATTCATAAGGATTAATTTTAGAACCTAATTAAAAAAGATAAATGATGAAATCAACAAAACTAATTTCAACCATCGCTTTTGCATTTATGGTATTATTTGCATTCAATGCTGAAGCACAAGATTTTAAACCACTTGACAAAAGTCCTATGGATAGAGCTTACTATCCAGCACAAGCACCTGTAAGGGCTTTTGCAAAAACTGATGAAGAGAAAAAAGCTTTAGAGCCACAAATAAGAGTTACCTACTCTAGACCTGCAAAAAAGGGTCGTGTTATTTTTGGTGATTTATTAAAGTATGGAGAGGCATGGCGTATTGGTGCGAATGAATCTACAGAAATATTATTTGTAAATGATGTAACATTTGGTGGTAAAACCATTTCTGCAGGACGCTATTCTGCCGTAATTATACCAACAGAAAATGAGTGGACTTTAAAATTAAATAATGGTCTTGATGGCTGGGGAAATTTTGGTTATGACGATAGCAAAGATGTTGTTTCAGTAACTGCACCTGTTTCTAAAAGTGAAGAAGTTATCGAAAATCTATCGATTGCACTTTACCTAGCTTCTGAAAATACAGTACATCTTAAAATTGGGTGGGACAATTCAGTAGCAGAATTTCCTATTACCATTAAGTAATAATGAATTAAAAAAAGCCTTGAGAAATCAAGGCTTTTTTTATGGAATATTTAAATATTTATGTGTTTGCAAGGAAACCTTCCATTTTGGATTGGCCATAACATAATCAACAATCTTTGGCATCATTTTTTCGCGCTTGCTCCATTCGGGCTGTAAATACAAAATACAATCCTTGTTTACTTTAGATGCTTGTTCTTCTGCAAATCTAAAATCATCCTTATTATAAACAATGCATTTCAGTTCATGTGCTTCAGCATATATTTCTTCGGTGGGTAACTTCATTTTTTTGGGTGAAAGACAAATCCAGTCCCACTCGCCAGTTAACTTGTATGCGCCTGAAGTTTCAATATGGGTTTGTAACCCTTTTTCCTTAAGCTGTTCTGTTAAAGGACCCATATCCCATGTTAAAGGTTCTCCACCAGTTACCACAATTGTATTGCTATACTTGGCGGCATTATCTACGATCTTTGAAGTTTCTGTTGGTGGATGTAATTCTGCTAACCAGCTTTCTTTGACATCACACCAATGACATCCCACATCACAACCTCCAATCCTCACAAAATAGGCTGCTGTACCCTTGTGATACCCTTCGCCTTGGATTGTATAAAATTCCTCCATTAAGGGTAATAAAAGTCCCTTATCTATTAGTTCTTGTTGCTCGCGTCTTGTCATAGTGGGCAAAGATAACCAATACTTAACAATAACGATTTGGTAGTTCGTCGGATAAATATTACTTTTGCCGCATATTTAGTCCCCCAGTAAAATGAAAAAGAACATCTCAATTGTGATGTTAATTGCCGTTACCTTGACGGCAGTTGGCGCACAAGTTGGGGTTGGTACTACCAATCCTGATCCCTCGTCAATATTGCACATCGAATCCACTGATGCTGGTGTATTAATTCCTAAATTAACTACAGCGCAACGTGATGCCATTACGCTTCCTGCCAATGGATTGCTCATTTTTAATACAGATTCTGATGAGTTTCAGTTTAATTCCAATTCTCCAGCCACACCAATATGGGAAGCCTTTAGTCTTACGACTACATCCACTTCTTCGCCAGGTCAATCTGTAAAATATAGCAATACAGACACTACCACGGATGTTAACCAAACAGCTGGTCTCAACCTACCCGTTTTTGGCACTCTAGAATGGAATGATAATACTACTTTATATTCAGTAGATGCAGGAACAAATAGTGTCACTATAGCAGAAACTGGCAGATATAGGGTTATCGTAAATGCATCTGTAGCTTGTACGGCTAGCTCAAGACGCGCACCAGAAATGTACATAGAGGTGAATGGTGCACAAGTTGGTACTACTGCATCAACGGGATACATGAGAAGAGCCAATAATCATAATGAATCTTCCCTACATATAAATGAGGTTATTCAAGTAAATGCTGGAGATGTACTTAATATATTTATTGTAAGAGCCGCTCAGAATGGACTAGTCACCCTCAGAAATACTGGTACGACTAATATCTACATAGAGAAGATCTTGTAATCATTTAGAGGCAATAACGTCAATCTCAATACTTGCACCACCAGCTAGACCAGAAGCAGCAAACGTAGTCCTTGCCGGCTTATTGGTAAAATAAGTTGTATATACCGAATTAAAATCCTTAAAATCTTCGATGTTCTTGAGTATAACAGTACATTTTACGACTCTATCCAGGCTTGAATTATGATGCTCCAAAACATCCCTAATATTCTCAATAACTTGCTTTGTTTCCGATTTAATACCACCCGAAACCAATGCACCTGCTTTATGATCTTTACCTATTTGTCCGGTTAGAAATAATAAATTTTCTGTCTCTACCACATCACTAAATGGCACGTTTGCACGATTGGGTTCATGTGAATTATGGAACTGAATTTCCTTTGACGTAAAACTGCAAGAACAGACCAAAACAAAAATCAATATTCTAAGAAAAATAGGATGCGTTTTCATACTATATTAGGTTTTAAACTTGACTAAAATTACATTATTTTTATACAAAATAAATTACAATGACGAAATCGGATAAATTCAGAAATGATATAAGCCAAGGAAACACGTTTAAAGGCGATTTCATTACACTTGGAGCAGGAATGCTTGATGGTGAAACCATGACAAATGCCTATATAAACGTGCCTTTAAAAACCATGAATAGACATGGGCTTATTGCTGGTGCTACCGGAACCGGTAAAACCAAAACTCTTCAGGTATTGGCTGAAAATTTATCTGAGAAAGGTATTCCGGTGCTTTTAATGGACATTAAAGGTGATTTAAGTGGTTTGGCAAAAGCCAGTCCTGGACATCCTAAAATCGATGAACGTCATGAAAAAATAGGATTGCCTTTTGAAGCCAAAGAATTTCCTGTAGAAATTCTCACTTTATCCGAGCAAGATGGTGTAAGACTTAGAGCCACTATTAGTGAATTTGGACCAGTACTTATCTCTAGGATACTCGATGTAACCGAAACACAAGCAGGTATCATCTCAGTTATTTTCAAATACTGTGATGACAACAAATTGCCACTTTTAGATTTAAAGGACTTTAAAAAAATCTTGCAGTACGCCACAGGTGAAGGCAAAAAAGAATTTCAAGAAGCTTATGGACGTATTTCTACTGCCTCTACAGGAGCCATTCTTAGAAAACTGATTGAAATAGAACAGCAAGGTGGTGATCTTTTCTTTGGTGAAACATCTTTTGATACCCAAGATTTACTGCGACTCGATAAGGACGGACGTGGTTATATTAATATTATTCGATTAACAGATATACAAGACAAACCAAAACTGTTCTCCACTTTTATGCTAAGTCTATTGGCAGAAATCTATTCTACATTTCCAGAACAAGGCGATAGTGGTAGACCAGAACTCATAATGTTTATTGATGAGGCACATCTCATTTTTAATGAAGCCTCAGACGCACTTCTCAACCAAATAGAAAGCATTGTTAAACTGATACGTAGTAAAGGTGTGGGCTTGTATTTTGTAACGCAGAATCCAACCGATGTTCCAGAAGCAGTATTAGGGCAATTGGGTCTTAAGGTACAGCATGCATTACGTGCATTTACAGCAAAAGATCGCAAGGCCATAAAACTAACCGCACAGAATTATCCTGACACTGAATATTATGACACAGCAGAAGTGTTGACGTCATTAGGTATTGGTGAAGCCTTAGTATCGGCATTAGATGAAAAGGGAAAACCAACACCATTGGCCGCAACCTTAATGCGTGCACCAATGAGTAGAATGGATATTCTAACTGAAGCTGAACTTGGTGGTTTATTGGCACAATCTAAATTGGCAAGAAAATACAATGAAGAAATTGATCGTGAGAGTGCCTACGAAATGCTAAACAAAAAAATTGAGCAAGCTGAGGCTGAAGAAGCCAAACGTAAAGCTAAGGAGGAACAAGAAGCACTTAAACGCGCAGAGACTAAGAAACGATCCTCTTCAAAAAGACGTAGCACAAGACAAAACCCAATAGTAAAAGTATTATCTAGTCCTACTGTCATTAGAAGTGTTCTAGGTATTCTAACTAAAATGCTCAAATAACCCCAACTTAAAAATTCCAAATCAAAATATGAGAAATACCACTATTGCACTAATTATAATCCTAATTTTAATTGTAGGTTGTGAAACAGATAAAGCACCTGATCCATTTTTAGTCCAGAAAACACAAATAGGTCTGTTAACGGATTCTACAGAAGTAAAGGATTTAAATACTGTTTTCTTAAATGACTCTGTTGTTCGTTATGTTGCAGGAGATGAATTTGCTGGTTCCGTGAATAGCATTGAGGTCTACGAAAAAGGTGGTAAAAAACTTTTAGACCTTTCTCCAAGAGAAGCTTTAGATTCCACATCTGTTATTTCAAGTATTTCCATTTTAGATAATCGGTATAAAACAGATAAGGGCATTTCAATTTTAAGCACCTTCGGCGAAATAAATGAAGCTTATAATATTTCTAAAATTGATCGCTTAATTGACAACTCATTGGTTATTTCAGTAAATGAGATCAATGCGTCTTTTACTATTGATAAAAACGAACTTCCAACTGCCTTAAGATTTAGTACTGAAAAATCTATTGATCCTATTCAAGTTCCTGGAGACACAAAAATTAAGTACTTCATAATGCATTGGTAACTAATGAAGCAATTAGAAGTAGTTTTAGGATCTCTAATTATTCTGCTAATGGTTTTTAGTCTATTAGTCTTAAAGCCATATGCATCTGCGATACTCACTTTGCTGTGTTTATTTTTAGGAGGTCTTTACTTTTATTTTAGTTTCCTCTTGCTTAACAACATTAGACTTAGACATGCTTTCAAAAAAAACAGTTACGATCACGTAAGTTTATGGCGCTTGTTGGGTACAATTTTTACTGGAGTAGTTTTAGCGCTAGTTGTGATTTATGCACTCTTTAAATTTCAAAGCTGGCCTTATGGTCAAGACGGTCTATCTATTAGTCTTGGTCTTTTAATCCTTGTGATAGCGATTGTACTCCTAAAATTATATCAAACAAAAAACGTTTTTTATAGAAACCTTTTAAAACGGTTATTAATCATTGGGTGCTCAGCTTCAATTTTGTTCTTACTATCTTATGAACAAATACTCGAAATACGATATAGAGATTACCCAGACTATATAAAAGCCGAGAAAGAATTTATGGCTGATCCTACAAATACAATTCTTGAACAACGTGCAAATGAAGAACGTATGAAAATAGATTTAAAGTAAGTTATTTTGAAAGCTAAAAAATACCACATACAAAATTCACCCTTCATCGTGCCAACAAACGATGGAAAAATAATTAAAGAATATTTTGGACTAGCTACCGACGGTAACAAGGATATTAGTATTGCACATATGGTTGCACCACCAGGATGGAGTGAACCATTTCAAACGCCAGAATTTGATGAATTTACTTTTATAATAAAAGGTAAAAAGCAATTTATAATTGAAGATGAAACCATCGTTTTAGAAGCCGGTCAATCTATTAAGATTAATAAAAATACAAGAATACAATACTCAAATCCTTTCACGGAGCCTTGCGAGTATCTTGCAATTTGTACACCAGCATTTTCAATTGAATCTGTAAACAGAGAAGAACAATGAGCAGTTTAGTTGTTAAATCTATAGGCAAAGCATTAAATGCAACGAGTTTAATCTCATCCAAATATGCCTCGAAAAAAGCCTTGAATTTGTTTGCTTCTCCAAGAAAAGGCAGATATAATGAGTCCCAGCTCAAGGTCTTAAATAAAGCAAAATACAAAATGCTTCAGTACGAAAATCATGAGATTGCGACCTACCATTTTAAAGGGAATTCTAAAACTATTTTGTTAGCTCATGGTTGGGAAAGTAATGCCGCACGATGGTCTTATTTATTTAATGATTTGACGGCTCAAGACTATAATATTATCCTCTTGGATGGGCCAGCCCATGGACAATCTGGTGGCAAACAGTTTAATGCCATTCTTTATTCGGAGTTTATCAATGTTGTTGCAGAAGCATTTAAACCAGAAGTTTTGATAGGCCACTCTGTTGGCGGTATGGCTAGTGTTTTCTGTATGCATAATCATGATCTAGATTTTGTAAAAAAGATGGTGCTCTTAGGTGCGCCAGCTCATTTTACAGGTGTGTTTACGCGTTATAAAACAATGATGGGTTATAATCATAGAATTTCTGAAGGCCTTGATCGTATTGTATTTGAACGATTTGGGAAACCTACAGATTATTTTTCTGCCGCTAATTTCACAAAAGATATCCAAGCGAAAGGTTTGATTATCCATGATAAGAAGGATTGTATAATTCCTTATGAAGATGCGCTACTATTTGCTAATAGATATGCTAATTCGGAATTAGTGACCACTGAAGGTTTCGGTCATAGTTTAAGAGATGACTCCATAACACCTTATATTATTGAATTTTTGAATAAAGAATAATGTCTGACAGCCCAAAACGATTAAATAAATATCTAAGTGAAGCTGGATTTTGCTCTCGGCGAGAAGCTGATCGTTTAATTGATGCTGGTCGTGTCACCATAAATGATATTGTCCCAGAAATGGGAACGAAAGTCAACGTGGGTGATGTCGTTAAAGTGGATGGCGAAATTATTGGTGAGCGCAAAAAGGACTTCGTTTATTTAGCTTTTAATAAACCTGTTGGCATTGTCTGCACCACTGACACACGCGTTGAAAAAGATAATATCATTGATTATATAAACTATCCAAAACGTATCTTCCCAATTGGGCGATTAGATAAACCAAGTGAAGGCCTAATTCTATTGACAGATGACGGTGACATTGTAAATAAGATACTCAGAGCAAGCAATAACCACGAAAAAGAATATATCGTTACGGTAGACAAGCCTATTTCTCAAACTTTTATAGCGCGTATGGCTGGTGGTATCTATATTGAGGAACTCGGTCAACGTACTAAGAAATGTGAAGTCAAGAAAATAGATAAGTACACATTTAGTATTATCCTAACTCAAGGATTAAATCGACAGATTAGACGTATGTGCGACTATCTTAACTATAATGTATTGACATTAAAAAGAGTACGAATCATGAACATTAAACTCGATATGCCTTTAGGTAAGCATAGGGAACTTACCCCATCTGAGTTTAAGCATCTAAACACCTTAATCAAGGATTCTAAAAAGACGTACCAACCTAATAATCATCGACAAAAAAGAAATAAATAATGAGTCAACTTTCACCATTTCATTTAGCAATTCCTGTAGACAATATTGAAAAATGTCGAAACTTCTATACCAATATTCTCAATTTTGAAGAAGGCCGTAGTAGCGATCACTGGGTAGATTATAACTTTTTTGGACATCAATTGGTTATTCATTACAAAGCCAAGGTCGAGGATGATTCACACACTAACCCAGTTGATGGCAAGGATGTTCCTGTGCCCCATTTTGGAGTCGTATTACCATGGGAGTCTTTCCATAAATTTGCTGATTTAATAAAGTCAAAAGGAATTGAATTTATTATTGAACCTTATATACGCTTTGAGGGTCAGGTTGGTGAACAAGCCACGATGTTCTTTAAAGATCCATCGGGCAACGCCCTTGAATTTAAGGCTTTTAAAGATAAGTCGCAGTTATTTGCGAAATGATAATCTATTTTTTATTTAGATCTATGTTGCTCTCTAGCTAGTAAGGTGTTCTTTAATAACATAGCAATGGTCATTGGACCAACACCTCCTGGTACAGGTGTAATGAAGCTAGCCTTCTTACTACAATTTTCAAAGTCTACATCGCCCGTAATGTAATACCCTTTTTCTGAATCATCAGGTACGCGAGTAATACCCACATCTACAATTACGACATCATCCTTAACCATTTCAGCTTTTAGGAAATTTGGAATTCCTAATGCAGAAATTATGATATCTGCCTGAGAGGTAATTTGCGTAATATTCTTAGTATGGCTATGCGTCAGTGTCACAGTTGAGTTTCCTGGAAATCCTTTACGACCCATTAGAATACTCATTGGACGACCTACAATATGCGAACGCCCAATAACAACGGTATGCTTCCCTTTAGTCTCTACGCCGTAACGATCTAGTAATTCTAAAATACCAAAAGGCGTAGCCGGAATAAATGTAGACATATCTAAAGCCATCTTACCAAAGTTTGTAGGATGGAAACCATCGACATCTTTATCTGGGTTAACAGCCATTAAGACTTTACGTGTATTAATCTGAGGAGGTAATGGTAATTGAATAATAAAGCCGTCGATATCATCATTATTATTTAAATCTTCAATAGTATCGAGTAGCTCAATTTCACTAGTTGTATTTGGTAATCTCACCATAGTCGACTCAAAACCAACGCGCTCACATGCTCTTACCTTGCTACCAACATAAGTTAAACTAGCGCCATCATTACCGACGATTACAGCAGCTAAGTGTGGTACCTTTTCACCATTAGCTTTCATTTTATCAACTTCGACCTTAATCTCAGCTTTAATGTCGTTACTCGTCTTTCTTCCGTCTAAAATTGTCATTACTAATGGTTTGTTTATTAATGTTATCTCGGCATATTTTTCATCATCTGCATCATACGCTTTCCGCCTCCACCTTGCATCATTTTCATCATCTTGCTCATCTGGGTAAATTGCTTTAACAATTGGTTTACTTCTTGAACCGTCGTACCCGAACCTTTTGCTATACGTTTCTTTCGACTTGCATTTAACAGTGATGGATTTGTACGCTCACCAGGTGTCATAGAATGGATAATAGCTTCTATGCCCTTAAAAGCATCATCATCTATATCAACATCTTTCATCATTTTGCCTGCACCAGGAATCATTCCAATGAGATCTTTCATATTACCCATTTTCTTGATTTGTTGTATCTGCTTCAAGAAATCGTCAAATCCAAATTGGTTCTTAGCAATTTTCTTTTGGAGCTTACGTGCTTCTTCCTCATCAAATTGCTCTTGAGCACGCTCTACAAGTGATACAACATCTCCCATTCCGAGAATACGATCTGCCATACGTGATGGATAGAAAACATCTATAGCCTCCATCTTCTCACCTGTACCAATAAACTTGATTGGTTTATTAACTACCGATTTAATGGATATCGCGGCACCACCTCTTGTATCACCATCTAACTTGGTTAAGATAACACCATCAAAATTTAGAATATCATTAAAGGCTTTAGCCGTATTAACAGCATCTTGACCAGTCATGGAATCCACAACAAATAAAGTCTCTTGAGGTTGAATCGCCTTGTGAATATTAGAGATCTCAGTCATCATAGCTTCATCAACCGCTAAACGACCAGCGGTATCTATTATGACCACATTATGACCATTGGACTTGGCATGTGCTATACTAGCCTGTGCAATAGCAACAGGATCACTATTACCTTTATCACTATAAACCTCTACTCCAATTTGTTCTCCAACAATATGTAGCTGATCAATCGCCGCAGGACGATAAACATCACAAGCTACCAGTAAAGGTTTCTTTGTTTTCTTGTTTTTGAGATAGTTGGCCAGTTTCCCAGAAAAAGTTGTTTTACCAGATCCTTGAAGACCAGACATTAAAACCACACTAGGGTTACCAGAAAGATTAATACCCTCAGCATCACCACCCATTAGCTCAGTGAGCTCGTCTTTAACAATCTTAACCATTAATTGGCCAGGTTGCAGGGTCGTGAGTACATTTTGACCAAGTGCCTTTTCCTTAACTGTATTCGTAAATTGCTTCGCAATTTTAAAGTTAACATCGGCATCTAAAAGCGCTCGTCTTACTTCCTTTAAAGTTTCAGCAACATTAACCTCTGTAATGCTACCATGACCTTTAAGAACGTGTAACGCTTTATCTAACTTCTCACTTAAATTATTGAACATAATCTTTATCTCTTTTAGAAGTTGCAAATTTAAGAATTTACAAGAGATAAACGAATGGGATATCTATAATTATGGGTTGTATAACTTGAGAATTTTGTAATAAAAAAAGAGTTGCTCAGCGGTAGCAACTCTTTTCGATCAACTTAAACTTACTAAAAAATACTAACTTACTTAATAGCGGTTCTTCTTCTTAGTCACAAGTTCTTTCTAATACTATATTTACATCTCCGTTTTGTAATTGTAAAACTTCAGCAGAACACTCCACAACTAACCAACTCCCTGATAGAGCCTGAATTTCTGGTCCAGCAACATTTTCAAAAGTTACTACGACACCGTCTGCCGATCCTGAAGTTGAATAAATGGCTGATACAGTTGTCTCTCCATTAGACATTACAACTACTTGACTATTGGCTTCAAAATCCAATACCCAATTGATTAAATTGTCATCTCCGTTATAACTTACAGGTACCCAAGTACATTCTGCTAAAATTCCATCTACATCACCTTCTGTACAGTCGTTTTGACTACAATCATCAACATATAAGAAGATTGTAAATACTTCAAAACTTCCAGTTTCCGAAACTACTCTCAGGTATACTTCACCTGAACCAGAAACATATGATTCTGTATTGGCAATTGGTGCAACACCAGCTTCAGCGTCAGCAACTGTCTCATGAAAAGTAGCTGTAAAACTGTATGGACAATCTATTAATCCAATGGTATTAGCGGTTAAATTAAACTCAGCCACACCGTTTGGATTAGCACATTCTGCTAGTTCAAAATCATCCAAACAATCGAATACACCTGCACTACAATCCTCTACAATTAAGACAACTGGGTATTTGAAAAACACATCTGGATTATCAAATAAAGCCACTCTCACATAAACCGTCTGTGGGTTTGTTGTATTAGTATAAGCTGTAGCACCTTCTAAAATATCTGTATTTGTTTCTGCACCTGAAGCCGTAGTATGGAAGGAGATGGATAATGTTGCATTACTATCACAATCTGGAACAGCTTCGTAAATGTTGAAAACTGCAAAACCATCATTATCGTCATCACATTCCTCTAGAATATAATCAGGCTCCTCTTCATAACATTCAAATGGATTGACATCATTCTCACAATCACGCTCAAGGATAACATAATCGTCTTCTCTAACCAATTTAAGTCTTTCATCATCACATTCAATAATTTGCCAAGTCCCAGCTAAATTCTCAAACTGAATATCGATATTTAAGGTTAAACCTGCTGGGTTTGATTCTACAGACCAGTTACCTTCTTGCACAACATTACCGTTTAATGATACAAACACATCATAATTTACTGTGAAATCAAAATCAAAATCGATAAGCTCACCACTACCATTGTAGTCTACAACATTCCAAACACACTCCTTAAGATTAATCTCAACCTCTTCTTCTTGACAATAATACTCGTCATCCTCACAGTCTTGATCTAAATAGATGTAATTATCTTCATTAATTAAATAAAGCTCACCATCTTCACATTCTGCAACTTTCCATTGACCATTAAGAACCTCATACTCACCCTCAAATTCTAATGCTAGATAAATGTAACCACCTGATAAAGTTAAATCCCAAGTACCGATAACAGTTTCAGTTCCATCTGCATTAGCACTTAATACTTCACCATTAGGTGTAAAGTAAACGTAAACTGCAAGTGTAGTATCAATTAGGTTTGTCTCTAATAACCATGCACACTCTACAATATCTGTACTTATTTCTGCAACTGAACAGTCTACTTCACTGTTGTCACAATCCTGGTCTAGTTCTAAGACAAAGTCACCTCTTTGGATCTCTAAATAATCATCATCACATTCTGTAATGATCCAAATACCTCCTAAATCCTCTTCAAAAGCGGTAAGATTGGATAGCGTTAATTTTAATCCATCATCTGTATCATTCAATTCCCAATTACCACCTATCGCAGAAGTCGCATCACCTTCTGTAATTTCTAAAGATCCATCTTCATTAAAGATAATCTGGTAATTGTCAAAATCATTAAACTCATCATCTATATCCCAAGGACATTCAACTAATAATTCTGCAATATTATCTTCATTACATTCATACTCTTCATCGTCGTCATCACAATCATCTTCAGCAGCTTCTATGGCTTCTGCTAACTCATTATTAGAGTTAACTTCAATAGTTTCTCCATTAGCATATTCTAAGGTCACTGGATAATTTAAACTTACAATTAAGGCATTATCATCTTCCTCTAATTCTTCAAGGAAATTGTAAAGCTCTTCATCACTACCGATTGAAATTGTGTCGATAATATCGAAGTCTGCATTAAAATTTGAAAATGAAATCGGATAAACGAAATCAATACACTCAATAACATCATCATCAACCTCATCATCACAATCGGTAATGAAGTTTTCTAACTGCTCTTCGTTTTCAATAACGACTTCAGTGTAATCATTAAATATTATGGTGATTGGAAAAATAAAGTCTAATATATCTTCATTTCCATCAAATTCTTCGAATAAATCCTCCAGTTCTTCAAGATCCTCTAGCGTTTCAATTACGATAGTAATATCACTAACTATTACAGTTACTGGAAGTTCTACTGAAAAGCAACTCGCACCATCTAAAACATCATCATAAGCTCCAAAATTAGCGGTAGTATTACTCATTAAACCAGCTAAGGCAGAGGCAGGTGCAATTGTCTCCTGTTCTGAAGGTTCGGAAATTTGTGTTTCTTCATTTTGACAAGCCGTAAAGCTTAAAAGGGCAAAAAAGGCAAGTAGGATTAATTGATTGAATTTGGTCTTCATAACATATTTATTTTGTTGATTCGTTTATAAAACAATTAAGAATTAAAAACTCCTACCCTCCCAACTAATTTTTTTTTAATTTGCCATTATCATATGAGCCAACCTATTAAAGATAACATCTGCAATCAATCTTTGTTTGAGCGTTTCTATAAGAAACACGCCAAGGATCTTTATGATTTTCTTTATTACAAATTTGGTGAACGTTTAAATCCAGAAGACAAAGTACAGGAGGCTTTTATTAAGGTGTGGCAAAACTGTAGTAAAATAACTCCAGATAAAGCAAAGAGCTTTTTATTTACGACGGCCAATAATTTAATGTTAAATGCTGTTGCGCACGAAAAGGTTGTCCTAAAATACAATCAGCAACCACAAAAAATTTCGACCAATGAAAGTCCAGAATTTGTGCTTCAAGAAAAGGAGTACCATGAGAAGTTGCAACGTGCCTTAGCAAATTTGACAGAACCTCAACGTGTCGCATTTTTAATGAACCGTGTTGAAGGCAAACGGTTTAAAGAAATTGCTTCAATTTTAAATATATCTACTAAAGCTGTAGAGAAGCGTATTTATGGTGCTCTAAAAAAGCTTAGAGCAGAAATTGAAGAATTGAAATAAAAAAATTTTTGATCAGAGGGTAGGAAATTTTAGAGTTCAATTGTTTTATGTGTGAACAACGATTATGAAAAGAGAAGATCTCATATTAAAATGGTTAGATAACGACCTAAATTCTGAAGAGCAGAAAGCTTTTGAGCAGTTACCGGATTATGATGAAATTATCCGATTAAACAAGGCTTTAAATAATTTCAAAGCACCAGAGTTTAATGTTGAGAAGAACTTTAGTACTATTCAAAATCAAATGGATAAGACTAGAACAAATACTTCCTGGTTGAAGCCATTATTACGAATTGCCGCTTTACTTGCCATTGGATTTAGTGTTTATTTCTATACAAACAATTTAGACACAAATGTAAATACGAGTATTGCACAGTTGTCTTCTGTTGCATTACCAGATGCCTCTACTGTAGAGCTCAATGCAAATTCTACTCTATCATTCAATAAAAGTAAATGGTCTTCTCAACGTGATGTTTTCCTTAATGGTGAAGCCTTTTTTAAAGTTGCTAAAGGCAAAAAATTCGATGTTATCACAAATGAAGGTATCGTTTCTGTTCTAGGAACTCAGTTTAATGTAAAGCAGAGACCAGGTTATTTTGAGGTTACTTGCTATGAAGGCTTAGTAGCAGTAGAATACAATGGAACATCCTCCAAGTTAGAACCAGGAAAATCCATAATGTTTATAGATGGGAAACAAATTACTATAGAAAAAGAAATTAGCGCTACACCAACTTGGATAGCTGGTGAAAGTAGCTTTAATAATGTCCCATTAAAATATGTTATTTCTGAATTAGAGAATCACTATCAACTTGATATTGATAGTGACAATGTGGACACTACCCGACTATACACAGGTAGTTTTACACATAAAAATTTAGAATTAGCATTGAAATCCATTACAATACCACTAAATTTAGGTTACAGTAAATCAGGTTCATCTATTGTACTTAAACGTGAGTAAACTATTTTGCCGTGTAGTTGTTATACTTTTTATTGTCACCTTCTGTAATTTTAGCTATAGTCAAGGTGACGAACAGGCACCTCAACCTCTCTCAAACATCCTTCAGATACTCGAAGACAGATATGATGTCAGGTTTTCATTTGAACCAAAAACAATTGCTGGCAAAACTGCAGAATTACCAGACGATACGTTAACCCTTAGACAAGCACTAAACACCTTAAAAGCAACTACTAATCTCGATTTTAAATTATTGAGCAATCGATTTATTGCTGTTACACCTTCAGAAATTAAAAGCCAGTTCATAGTTCAAAAGCTTGAAGAAATAGTAATTAAAAACTATTTGACTAAAGGTATCTCAAAAACAAATAATGGTGCTATTAAGGCCAGTACAAAGGCCTTTAATATCCTACCAGGATTAATTGAGCCAGATGTTTTACAAATCATCCAAAAGTTACCAGGAATCATAAGTGTAGACGAACGTATTTCAAATATTAATATTCGTGGTGGCACAAATGATCAGAATCTCATACTTTATGAAGGCATACGCATGTACCAAAGTGGTCATTTTTTTGGCTTAATCTCTGCATTTAATCCTTACCTAACGGAGTCTGTAAATATTTCGAAAAATGGAACTAGCGCCAGATTTGGCAATGGTGTGTCTAGTATCATTGAAATTAATAATTCCGACAACATTAATACCAATTTTGAAGGTGGAATAGGTGCCAATTTACTCAGTGTTGATGGCTTTGCCAAAATTCCTATTTCAGATAAAATGGCACTTCAAGTATCGGCCAGAAGGTCGTTTACAGATCTTTTTGCCTCCTTAACTTATGATGCCTATTTTGACAGAATATTTAGGGACTCCGAATTAAACACCTCTAATAATACCAATACGCAACTTGCCTTAGACGAACGATTTGTATTCAACGATTTTAATCTTAAATATCTTTACGATTTAGATAAAAACTCAAAACTGAGAGTTAACTTCTTTAATATTTATAATGGTTTAGATTACAATCAAGTTTTTACGACTACTCAAAACAATATACAAGAAAGCGAAAGTGACTTATACCAAAATAGTTTTGGAGCGAGTGTGCGATATTCAAAACTATGGAATCCTGGATTTGAAACAACAATAGAAGCCTACTATTCTAATTATGATTTAGAAGCATCGAATAATGATATCACAAATAATCAAACGCTAACACAAGAAAATAAAGTTGAAGATTCTGGTTTTAGAGTTGATCTTACTAAATCTGTAAATGATAACCTTGTCATTAATAGTGGCTACCAATTTATCGAAACAGGCGTTACAAATTTTGAGGATGTTACAAATCCAAATTTCACAAGTTTAATTAAAGAAGTTGTGAGATCACACTCCCTATTTGGTGAGGTAGAGTGGAATTCACTTTCTAAAAAAAGTGCAGTTAGATTTGGTGCTCGAATGAGTTATTTCGACAAGTTTTCTGAAGTGGTAATGGAACCAAGAATCACCTTTAATCAAAAGTTTTATGATCATTTCCGACTGGAAATACTAGCCGAATTAAAAAGTCAAGCCATTACACAAATTATAGATCTTCAACAGGACTTTTTTGGAATCGAAAAGCGACGTTGGCAACTTACCAATGGTGAAGATGTACCTTTAATTAAGAGTCAACAGATTTCTGCTGGTTTAAGTTATGATAAAAATGATCTATTGGTATCTGCAGAGTTGTATTATAAATTCGTTGATAATATCACCGCACGAAGCCAAGGTTTCCAAAATCAGTTTCAATTTATAAATGATTTAGGGTCTTACACCGTTAAGGGAGTTGATTTGCTAATAAATAAGCGGTTTGATGATTTTAGTACATGGCTTAGCTATTCCTATAGCAAAAATGATTACCAGTTTAATGAACTTAACAATGGAAATCCTTTTCCTAATACCTTAGATCTAACACATGTTGCCAATGCTTCCTTTACCTATAATGTTGAGCGTTTAAAAATTGGTCTCGGTATTAACTGGCATTCAGGTAGACCTTATACTGCACCAAGTGCCAATCAAGATGACACTAATGCTACAATAGAGTTTGATGCGCCAAACGGCGAGCGTATAACGAGCTATTTTAGAACAGATATTTCTGCTATTTATGATTTTAATCTTGGTACTAACTTAAAAGCCGAAATTGGTGCATCCATTTGGAATATCTTCAACCAAACTAACATTATAAATCGGTTCTATACTTTAGATTCCGATAATACAATTATCCGTGTGGATAACAGATCCTTAAAGTTTACACCCAACTTAAGCTTTAGAGTAAAGTTTTAGTAATTTTACAAGGAATCAACTAAACTCAATCTCATTAATTCTAAAATAATTTTTCGATTAATACCCTTCTTTTGTTTTGCATCTTTCTTAGGTGCACAGCAAGAAGAAAATTCATCTAGAGAATCTAAATTTATACTTGCCGAATTGCAATTAGGTAAGACATTAGAAGCCAATACCGATTTTCCAGAAACCAGTTTACAAAAGAGTCTATTCTTAAGCTATGGGAGCTACAATTTTAATCCTAAGAAGGAATGGGCTGCGCGCTTACATTATCCTAGAACTGGTATAGGAATAGGTTATACTGATTTTGGAAATTCAGAAAAAGTTGGTCAGGCCATCTCAATTTATCCCTTTATTGAATTTTCGATATTAGAAAAGAAAATTCCCAATCTCAACCTTCAAATAGGAATTGGCACCTCTTATACAAATACACAATATGATGTCATTGAAAATCCATTTAATAGAGCTATAACAACAGATTTAAACTGGACTTTTAGATCATTTCTATACTATGATATTTTCAAAAAAAATAAAATCGATTATAGATTTGGACTTGGTTATTTGCACCATTCTAATGGACACACAAGACTCCCAAACCAAGGCCTCAATTCTTTAGCCTTAAGTTTAGCTGCAAAATTTGATTCAAATCAACAACCAGAAAAACCAAAGAAACCACATGCATTCTCTAAAAAATCTCAGACCTATCTCTCTTGGCGATTAGGATTAGGTCAAAATGTACTGTCCGAAGTTTTTAATTCTAAAAAAGAGGTCTACTCTTTTGCAATGAGTGCAGGGAAAATAATAAACAACACGTTTAAGTTTGGTGGTGGGTTTTATTATCGCTTCTACGAGCATTATTACGATTATATAAACAATGATGGTGCCTTAGTCGAAGAACAACTACCTCAATTTAAAATCAATCCGTTTGGCTATGCTACAAATTTTGGGCTTTTTGCAACTTCAGAGTTATTGCTAGGTCACGTAGGCTTTGAGTTTGATTTAGGTCTAAACATTTACAAACCATTTTATCAAATAGATTGGCAACTCAACCAAGGCTATTCTTTTGAAAACTCCAATGGTGAAACCATTGTGGTATTAGGTGAATTAGACTGGTATTACGAAATAAAAAGGACGGTTTCATCAAGAATGGGATTAAAATATTATCTATGGTCTACTACAAACAGTCCTAAACACAATATGTACATTGGCGCACATATAAATGCCAATCTTGGACAAGCAGATTTTACCGAACTTAGTATCGGTTACACCTATAGATTTAATTATAAAGAAAAAGAAAACTAATCAGTCATGACAGAACAAGAATTCTACAACTTAAGATTTCCAATAGGAGAATTTGCGAAACCAGAAACCATAACAAGTAACCATATTAAAGAATGGATAAATCATATTGTAGAACTTCCTATAGCTATTGTAGATATAACAGATAATTTAAGCGAGGAAGAACTTAATTATAAATACAGACCCGAAGGTTGGACCATAAAACAAGTTGTTCATCATTGTGCCGACAGCCACATGAACAGTATTATACGATTTAAGCTAGCACTTACAGAGCATAGACCAACCATACGTCCTTATTTTGAAGATCGTTTCGCTAAGTTACCAGATTATAACGAACCTATTGATACGGCAATCTCAATCTTAAAGGGTGTGCATCACAAATTAGGTGTTCTTCTAAGAAGTCTTGAGGGCGAGGATTTAAAGCGTACTTTTATTCATCCTGAACACAATAAGGTTTTCACAATTGAAGAAACCATTGGTGTCTACGCATGGCACAGCAATCATCATTTGGCCCATATAAAACAGGCTTTAAAATATCAAGGTAAATTTAACTAAGGTCTGCTGTCCTTTGTTCTTTCTTGTTCTTTTTTGATGTTTTTTCGGATTTTTTCAATTGCAGACTCAATAGATTTATCGGGTTCAATCAAATTATATTCACCCCAAAAATCTGGATCTGAGAATCCAGATATAGCATCAGTAATAATGACTGTTGGTCTTAACTTGTCTTTAGCCTTAATCCTTAAGTCGTCAGTATTTAGTTCCCAATCCGTAACTGCCATCTCACTTGATAAAGAATAAACCTTATTAAAAAGCTCACGCTTCTTATTGACTTTAAATCGTAAATTTAGATTAGAATAACTGTAATACCACTTACCGCCTTGTTGCTTATAGTCTACTTTGTAATTTGCTTCTAAAGGATAAACTACTATATCCCTAGGTTTGCGCTTAACCAATAAATTCCTTGACCTTCCCTTATTACTGACATCTAACGAATAATTTGCACTAACTAAAGCTAAGGTCTCCACATCAACGTATAGTTTCCCATAATAGCTTAAATCTAAGGTTTTGTTTTTAGGTCTAAAATTAACCACATATACATTCCTATTATTAACTGTTGATGGTGCATCAAATGAAAACCTGTAGGTCTCAATAGATTCTTCAGTAAAAATATATTCTGGATATTTCATAATATCTAGATAAAGTGTAGAAAACGGACCTCCTTGAAGCTTTACAGAAACAGTATCTAAACGTTTATAATCAGTACTTTTTCTGGCTTTACCTAAGGTAACAGCATCACGATAATCTGAAGTGTAAGGTTGCTTTAAAATATTTACAATAGCCTCTGTTAATGAGACGTTTCTACTTCTTCGCTTAATTGTCTCACGATAAAATGCTGTCATGTACACACTACGATTCTGTATAGTTTTACTTTTTTCAGCAAAGACCTTTCTTACGAGTTTATTTGCATCCTTAAAAGCGGCTATATTAACTTCTGAGAGTTCTGTATAGGCCTCATCTAATTTTATGACAGACACATTATCAGAAAGACTATTTAGATTAATAACTTTCTTGGTGTAACCTAATAAAGCAACGACGAGTTTAGAATTTATAAATTCTTCTGGTACCTTTAATAAAAACTCACCTTCAGAATTCGTAACCACACTGATATTCGTTTCTAAAACATTAAGACTTACATATTCTAGTGGTTTATTGTTTTTGGCATCTACAACCTTTCCCTTATATTCTGAATATGTACTTTGAGCATATATTGGTGATAATAGAAGTAACATCAACCCAACACAAATTACACTCAATTTATTAGTGAAAAATAACTGTTTCATAACTGCTTGCTTTTTTAATTATAACCAAAGTTAAAGATACAAAAAGCGCAAATTTTTATACGCCAAAAAATGGTTAAAATATTGTTGCAGCTAAAGACCTACATACGTTCAGGAACTTCAATTCCTAAGACACTAAAGGCATTTTTTACAGTTTGACCCACCATTGCAGATAAAGACACTCTAAAGGATCTTTCGTCAGCTGAACTTGCACCTAAAATTGATACATTCTGATAAAAAGAATTAAAATCCTTTACAAGATCATAAGTGTAATTTGCAATTAATGCAGGACTATGTTGACTCGCAGCATTTTGAATAATCTCTGGAAACAATTGTAGTTGTTTAAGAAGCTGTCGTTCTTTTTCATGAAGTTTTATTGTCCCTATTTCACCAGTATTTTGTACTTCAGATTTTCTTAAGATAGAT
The DNA here is from genome assembly GCF_050618035.1 of Winogradskyella poriferorum. Lineage (GTDB taxonomy): Bacteria > Bacteroidota > Bacteroidia > Flavobacteriales > Flavobacteriaceae > Winogradskyella > Winogradskyella poriferorum_A. The sequence goes on along the minus strand of NZ_JBODPY010000009.1, from coordinate 8,325 downwards.
TGTATTCTGGCATAGGTATATTGGATGAATGGCCCTGTATTTCCCTGGAAATCTATAGACTCTTTCGGGTCAAACAGAATTCGTTTCTTTGGATCCACTTTTAAGATATAATACTTTAAGGCGCCGAGTCCAATGATCTTATAAAGATCTTTTTTCTCTTGCTCATTGTAGTCATCTAATTTACCAAGCTCTTTAGAAATTTCCTCTGCCGTAGATGCCATTTCAACAATTAAATCATCTGCATCGACTACCGTTCCTTCTCTACTTTTCATTTTACCACTTGGTAAATCGACCATTCCATAGCTAAGATGAAATAAATTTTTAGCCCAATCGAACCCTAATTTTTTAAGGATTAAGAATAAGACCTTAAAATGGTAATCTTGTTCATTCCCTACAGTATAAACCATTCCACCAACATCAGGATAATCTTTTATTCGCTGAATTGCCGTACCGATGTCTTGGGTCATGTAAACCGCTGTTCCATCACTACGAAGAACAATTTTTTCATCTAGTCCATCCTCCGTAAGATCACACCAAACCGAACCATCTTCCTTTTTAAAGAATACACCAGTTTTTAATCCTTCAGCAATAAATTCTTTTCCTAATAAGTACGTGTCACTTTCGTAATAATAAGCATCAAAATCAACACCAATTGCCTTATAGGTTTCTTCAAATCCATCATAAACCCATTGGTTCATCATTTGCCATAATGAAACGACATCTTCATCACCAGACTCCCATTTACGCAACATTTCCTGCGCTTCTAAAAGTATTGGTGCGTTCTTCTTGGCTTCTTCTTCAGATTGCCCTTGTGTAATCAATTCTTGAATTTCAGCTTTGTACGCTTTATCAAATTCAACATAATAATTACCTACCAATTTATCACCTTTTAGACCAGTGGAAGTCGGTGTTTCTCCCTTCCCATATCGCTTCCAAGCCAACATACTTTTACAAATATGTATTCCACGATCGTTTATGATTTGAGTTTTGTAGACTTTTTTACCTGAGGCCTTTAAAATTTCAGAAACACTATAGCCCAACAATACGTTTCTAACATGTCCTAAGTGTAGAGGTTTATTAGTATTTGGCGAAGAATACTCTACCATTACAGCCTTATCATCCTTTGTATTTACAAAACCAAATGATGTATTTTGACTAACTTCATTAAAGAAATTGAGGTAATAGCTATCTGCTATTTCAAGATTTAGAAATCCCTTAACGACGTTAAAGCGTTCTACCAGATCAACATTATCTTGGAGATAAGCACCTATTTGTTCACCAATAACCACAGGATTGCCCTTAACCACACGCAACATTGGAAATACTACAACCGTAATATCACCAGCAAATTCTTTGCGAGTGGCTTGAAATTCGACCGTTTCAATATTGGCCTCATATAATGTATTGACCGCTTCTTTTACATGAAATTCAAGTGTCTCCTGTAGATTCATAATTTGACAAACAATTGTTATTCTAAACGCCTGCAAAGATAGCAGTTTTATCCGTTAATGGCAGATTGACCTAGACATATTTAATCGCATAAAATTCCTATTATTATTTCAACTTTTCTAGATGTAAAATGCAATAACAACTCAATATAATATTGGATTGCATCATGTCTATATAATTGATTATCAATAATTTAAATCACATGTGCATTTCACCGATAAAATGGTAGTTTTTCTATGATTTTTGCCGTTAATCGATTTAGTATTTTTTTATAGAATTTTATGTGGCTCTTTATCTAAAATATTGGTATTAAAACCCGATAATTAGCGATTTTGAGCACATTGTGCCATTTTTGAGTAGCTATTAACAAATGTCCCAAACTTTGATGAGGCTTAAAGATCAAACATTAACAAAATTGTTATTGTTTTGCGTGAACTTACCTTTTGTATTTTTATATAAAAGCATACCAACCAAAAACAAAACAATTTGCAGTAACACTTCAACAGCATGAAGTGGTTACTAACATGCTTGTTATTTATCGGTTCATTTTTTGCCTCTGCTCAAAATGAAAAGATAGATTATTTAACTGTTCAGCTTGCCTATCAACAGCAAGATACAGTTAAGGTTAATCTTTCCATAGAACTTATCGAAGAACTCTACAAGGCTGAAGATTACAAAAAAGCATTACTCTTCATAACCGAAACAGCTAAACTTGCAGAAAGTTTAAACTATGTAAAGGGTCTGGCTGAAAGTACTTACTACCGTGCACTCATTTACAGTAACCGCAATGATTACTTTAATGCCATTGATAATTACAATAAGTCGAGACTGTATTTTCAAAAAATAAAGGACTCATTGGGTATTGCCAAGGTCAGCAATAGCATTGGCTTGATTGAAATAAAGCGTGGCAACTACATTGTAGGATTAAAAAATTCATTATCTGCAATTGAAATTTTTGAACAAAAAGGACTTAAGGATGAGTTGAGTAAAGCCTATAACAACTTAGCAGAAGCGTATTTTAAAACAAATCAAATTGACAAGGCCATTGATTTTAATTTCAAGGCACTCGAAATAAGAAAACAGATTGACGACAGAGACGGTGTTAAACTATCAACCAAAAATATTGCGGATCTATACTCAGTAAGAAAGGAGCATCGTAGAGCTATAGAATACTATGAAAAAGTTCTAGATATGATCCCTCAGGATTCTGATCAAGAACTACGAGGTGAGATCTTACCAAAACTAGGTAGCGAATATCTACAATTTAAAGAGTTTGAAAAAGCTTCAGAATTATTGGTTGAGGGTCTTAAATACAATAGAAGACAAAATAATCAAGAAGGCTTACTCAGAGCGCTTAACGCCATAGGTAATTTAAACCTTATGCGTAAAAAAGTTAGACTTGCAGAAACACAATTAAACGAGGCTTATGCCATAGCCCAGAAGATTGATAACAAAACAGAATTACTAGAAAATTACAAGTTGCATATAGCCTTAGATTCTACAAGAGGTTACTTTCAAAATGCATTTTTCTGGCAGAACAAATACTATGATTTAAAGGAAGAAGTGGCGCAAGAAGAACAACAAGTTTTTCCTTCAGACTTTGATTCTTTAGACATAGAAGATAATGATCCATTTGTTGATAGCTCAAATTCCATCGTTAATGACGATGGAAAAGACAATTGGTTAAGCAAGAATCCTCTATATCTTTATGGAGGAATTCTTGCTTTAATAATACTTTTAGGCCTTTTGATTTATGCTTTATCAAAACTTAAGACATTAAAGAGTAAGGTTGATGAGCAAAATGAGGCATTGGAACTCGAAAAAATTAGAAATGATGCCATATTAGAGCAAACACATCATTTAGAAGAAGTCAATCAAGTAAAGGACAAGCTATTCTCTATAGTTTCCCATGATTTAAAAGATTCGATTTCTTCCATCAAAGCGTTTTTAGACTTACTAAAAGAGGACAGTATTTCGAGAGAAGAATTTAATGATCTTATACCTGAGCTTAGCGAAAATGCCAACAACGCTTCTGCCCTACTTTTTAACCTATTGAATTGGTCAAAATCTCAACTTCAGAATTTAGAACCTAAACAAGAACATTTTAATATTCAAGAGGTTTTCCATAACAAAATTGCATTAGTAGAGCAAAAAATTGAGGATAAGCGCATTGTTCTTATTGATGAATCACAGCGCGACTTTGTCTATGCAGATAGAAGTATGATTGAAATTGTAATTCAAAACCTTATTACAAATGCCGTTAAGTTTAGCAGAACTGGTGATGTTATAACTGTTTCTAATCAGGATGTTAATGGCAAGGCTCTCATCTGCGTAGAAGATACAGGTGTTGGTATTTCTAGAGAAAATCTAGACAAACTCTTTAAGGCAAATAAAAACTTCACAACTATTGGTACAAAAAATGAGAAAGGTACTGGTTTAGGTCTCACCATTGCTAAAGATTTAGTCGAATTGAATAATGGTAGAATATGGGTTGAAAGCACGCTTAACGTTGGAAGTAAATTTTTCATTGAATTACCCAAAGAAGGCCCTTCAAATTAAAATCTTATATTGAGGTATCTAATTCAAAAGACCTCATGAGAATACTCTTAATATTATTATTAGTTTCTGGCACTATTGTTAGTTGCAAAAACAGTAACTCCTCACCTGTCGAAGACAAAGAATTAACAGAACTCTTTTCTTTAATGCAAGGCTCATTTAATTCAGAGATACAATCGCAAGTAGATTCATCTTATTATAACATTTCTCTTCATATGTATCCTATTTGGCAAGATAAAGGTAATTTCCTTTACGTGGAACAAGCGCTTAACAGCATGCAAGATAGGCCATATCGTCAGCGTATTTATGAGATTACCCGTCTTAGCGATAGCACCTTTAGTTCTGCAGTATATAATTTAGACACAGATTCTTTATGGATTGGCAAATGGAAAACACCAGTGGCTTTTGATGCTATTTCAAAATCTGATTTAATGTTAAAATCTGGTTGTGAAGTTGTTCTTAAACGCATCGATAAAAATCACTTTATGGGTAGCACTGGCGAAACCTCTTGTGCTAGTTCGCTTAGAGGTGCGTCTTATGCTCAAAGCGAGGTTGAAGTTTTAGAAGACAAGATTATCTCGTGGGATCGTGGCTTCGATTCAGAAGGAAATCATGTCTGGGGAGCAGAAAAAGGTGGTTATATTTTTAACAAACTAGATTAACTAGGCTCGCGGTAAAAATACTTCGGCCATCATACATCTCGCGCTTCCACCACCACAAGTTTCTATGGTTTCTAGTGAACTCGAAACTATGGCACAATGGCGCTCTATTTTGCTTACTTGCTCTTTGGTCAAACTATTATAAGCAGCACCACTCATAATTAGAAATCGTTTATCATCTTGACCTCTTAATTGTAACATATTACCAGCAAAATTGTGCATTTGTGATTCTGAAATTGAAATAATCTCTTTGCCATCACTTTTTAGATGCTTCACTACATTTTTGCGCTCTTTTTTGTCATCTATGCTATCTAAACATATCACCGCAAAATTTTCGGCGATACACATCATCACATTTGTATGATAGATTGGTAGTCTTTTGCCATCAACCGTTTGGTTAGCCGTAAAGATCACAGGAGTATATTCGAAATCTTCACAGAACTCTATGAAAAGATCCTCGTCTGCTCTTGGTGATAATGCACAATAGGCTTTTCTATTCACACGGTCTAAGATGATACTGCCTGTCCCTTCTAAAAAAACACCTTCATCTTCTGCACCTGTATAGTCGACAATATTATTTATCTTAAATCCTTCTTCTTCTAACTTTATAAAGACTTCCTCACGACGCTCCAATCTTCTATTTTCAGCAAACATGGGATAAATCGCAACATCTCCATTATTATGAAAGCTTACCCAATTATTTGGAAAAATAGAATCTGGTGTATCCATCAATTTATCATCACTTACAACAACCACATTAATTCCGACGTCTCTCAGTTTCTCAACAAATGAATCAAATTCATGCTGTGCTTTTGCATTAATCTCAGCATTCTTAATTTTCAATTCCTCTTGAAAATAATTATTGATAGCTGTTTGCTCATTCATCCTAAAATTAATAGGACGAACCATTAAAATGGTATTTGTGGTTTGTTGCATTAGATTTTGTTGAAAGTTGTGCAAAATTACTCAATTTTTGGGGATCGAAAATACACATTCGAGAAGTTATTCTGCTATAAAATTTTTAAGTTTGAAATCATTATTGGTCTAACCTTCATATCAATTTCATGAAAAAAATAATACTGCTATTTGTTCTTTGTTCTGCCTGCTCTAATAATTCTAAGGTCGCAGATAACCTTGATTTTGAAACACGATTTGAGACATCAAATGGTCTTGAAACTGCGACCTATGATCAAACCATTACTTATTATAAAAAGTTGGCCGATTCATATAAGGAAATTTCAATTAAAGAAATGGGGAAAACCGATTCTGGCGAGCCCTTACATTTGGTTACGCTTAACATGAATAAAAATGGTGACGATTTCGACGCATTACGCAAAGACCACAGAATTCTGCTCATAAATAATGGTATTCATCCAGGAGAGTCTGATGGTATCGATGCAACTATGATGCTATTTAGAGACATTGTTCAAGATAAAATTGAAGCTCCTAAAAACACAATAATCACCACCATTCCGATTTATAATATTGGTGGTAGCCTTAATCGTAATTCTGGAACTAGAACCAATCAAAATGGTCCAAAAGAATACGGTTTTAGAGGTAATGCACGTAACTATGATCTCAATAGAGATTTTATAAAATCAGATACCAAAAACGCTCAAGCTTTTGCTGAAATATTTCATCTCGTAAAACCAGATGTTTTTATTGATAACCATGTCAGTAATGGAGCTGATTATCAATATACACTTACACATTTATTTACACAACACAATAAACTAGGTGGTGATCTTGGGGCATATCTACATAATGAAATGATGCCTGCACTGGAGTCGAAATTAGGGTCAAAATCATGGGATATTACGCCTTATGTTAATGTATTTAATCGCACACCCGATTTAGGATTTACACAATTTATGGACTCACCGCGTTATTCAACAGGTTACACCACTTTGTTTAATACATTAGGGATGATGGTAGAAACTCACATGCTCAAACCTTATAAACAACGTGTTGAAGGCACCTATGAACTTATGCTCAGTATGATTGAAATAATTGAAGAGGACAAGGACAAAATAGAATCCTTAAGAAGCAATAGTCTTGGCACTTGGAAGGTTGGTGATTATTACCCTGTAAACTGGGAGGTTGATACAACACAATTTTCCACTCTAAATTTTAAAGGTTATGAAGGCAATATGATCGAAAGTGATCTGACAGGCGCTCAAAGATTAAAATATGATAAATCCAAACCGTTTACTAAACCCGTCAAATATCAAAATTACTTTAAACCTAAAGCAGAAATTGTAATACCAAAAGCTTATATCATTCCAAAAGGCTGGCATAACGTAGTTTCTTTGCTAGAACTAAATAATATTGAATTAACAAGGATTGATAAAGACACAACCTTAACAGTTGAAGCCTATAAGATTGAAGATTATAAAACCAGAAATAGACCTTATGAAGGACATTACCAACATAATAATACTCAGGTGAGTACAACAAAAGGTGATATTTTGATAAAGGCTGGTAATTATATTGCCTATACCAATCAACCAGGCATGCGCTACTTAATAGAGACCTTAGAACCAACTGCTGTAGATTCATTTTTTAATTGGAATTTCTTTGATACTATACTTCAACAAAAGGAAGGGTTTTCACCATATGTTTGGGAAGATAAAGCGAAACTTTTACTTAGAACTGACCCTAAACTTCAAATAAAATTCAATCTTAAAAAGACATTAGATAAGGAATTTGCTAATAACTGGTATGACCAATTAGATTGGATTCATAAAAATAGTAAGCACTATGAAAAAGCACATTTACAATATCCTATACTAAGAATCCCATAAAAAAAAGCCACCAAAAAATGGTGGCTTTTCTAATATATAGAACTTAATAATTAACGTTGTACTTGTACTTTAGTTGTAAAGTTTCTATACTCTGAATTAAGTTGAACAATATAAGTTCCATTGCTAAGACCCTTCATATCTATGTTATGTAGGTCTCTAGAAATTGAGTTCAATCTACCCGTCTGAAGTAAACGTCCTTGCATATCAATAATTGAAAAATCAATGGTTTCTCCATCTAAAATAGTAGTATTGATATTTAATTCTGTTCTTACAGGATTTGGATAAACATCTGTCTCTATTAACTGAGCCAATACATCTTTTGCAAAGCTATCATAACTATCATATTGGTTTACCCAATCATTCACAGTGTCGGAATTTGTATCTCCATCTTTTCCATAGAATCCACCGAAAATATTACAAAAGAATCCTGGTAATGCCAGTATTACAGCACCTCTCACATCTAGAGACGCACAAATCTCACCACCTCCTTGTTGTAATAACGGCAATACATCAAATGCGGTTGTCGTTCCTAATTCTACAATACTTAAATCTAAAGTACTTGGGTCATAGACTAAACTATGAATTCTGTAGAACCCTACTTGATTAACTTCAAATTCTGGAGTAGCTGAAACGTTAAGAATAGTAAGGTTAAAAGCATTTGTTAAAACATATAGTTGCTGATAACCTGCCGGAATTACGGCTGGTGCGGCCTGAAAAGCACTTACGGTTGCTACACCTCCACTAATACACGCTAATGGATGATATGTTTTCATTCTACCTGCATGTGCTAAGCATTGCTCAACCTCTTCCTCTACATGGATTGGTGCGCCTGGAACATCAAGCGATGCACATAAATC
>NZ_JBODPY010000008.1:0-70948 GCF_050618035.1 Winogradskyella poriferorum | reverse complement strand
AGGCTACAAACGATATATTAGGTACACCAGCTTCAGGACCTTTTAACCTTGAAGGTGCACCAGCAGGAACTTGTGATATATGGTATTTAAGATATACAGGCGATATTGGATTAGGAACAGTAACAAACGTTGCAGACCTATCAGGATGTTTTGATTTATCGAATCCTATTTCAGTGACACGATTAACTGGTATCGATTGCGATGCTTTGAGTGTGGATGATGTTAATTTTGCTTTTGATTTTAATCTTTATCCAAACCCTGCGAGAGATGTTATTAACTTAGAATTTAATACTAACAATGCTGTTGATCTTCAGATTAGAGTTTTTGATATGCTCGGTAAACAAGTGTTACAATCAACTAGTGTACAACAAGATAGAATGACGTTGGATATTAGTGATTTATCACTCGGAACCTATTTTATTAATGTAACAAATCTAAAGACAGGTTTTGAAACTGTAAAACGTATTTTAAAGAACTAATTAATGCTCTTAATTGATTAGGTTTACAAAAAAAGGAGTATCGTTTTGATACTCCTTTTTTATAATATTGATTTCATCTTAATGCTTAAAATGACGCGTTCCGGTAAACACCATTGCCACGTTATTTTCATTGCAATAATTGATGCTTAATTCATCTTTAATTGATCCACCAGGTTGAATTACAGCTGTTATTCCAGCGTTATCTGCAATTTCAACGCAGTCTGGAAACGGAAAGAATGCATCACTTGCCATTACAGCACCTTTTAAATCAAAATTAAATGACTTTGCTTTATGTATGGCTTGGTTAAGAGCATCCACTCTACTGGTTTGACCCGTTCCGCTCGCGCACAATTGCTTATTCTTTGCTAAAACTATAGTATTTGACTTTGTATGCTTGCAAATCTTAGATGCGAAAATTAAGTCTTCCAATTCTTTTTGATTAGGTGAAGTATTGGTTACTGTTTTTAAGTCTTCAAGTTGATCTGTTTTATTATCACGATCTTGCACTAATGCACCATTTAAGCACGTTCTTACCGTAGTTTGAGGTAATTCGACATCATTTAAGATTAATAGAATTCTATTTTTCTTCCCTTTAAGAATTGCGAGGGCATCGTCACTAAATGATGGCGCTATAACGACCTCACAAAATAGCTTGTGTATTTCTTCAGCAGTAGCTTTATCAATCTCTGTGTTAGAAATTAAAATTCCTCCAAATGCAGAAACCGGATCTCCGGCTAAGGCATCTACATATGCTTGATGTACTGATTCGCGTTGTGCAAATCCACATGCATTGTTGTGTTTTAAAATAGCGAAAGTTGGCGCCTCATTCTTAAACTCATAAATCAGGTTAACCGCAGCATCAACATCGAGTAAGTTATTATAGCTAAGCTCCTTACCATGAAGCTTCGTGAACATCGCGTCAAAATCACCAAAGAAATAGCCACGCTGATGTGGATTTTCTCCATAGCGTAACACTTTACCATTAGATTCACTAATTTTTAATGCGGCTTGGTCATGGTTTTTATTAAAGTAATTAAAAATGGCTGTATCATAATGTGAAGACACATTAAAAGCATTTGCTGCAAAGTGTTTTCTGTCTTCCTCTGAAGTCACAGCATTTTTAGTTTCAAGCAATTCTAGGAATTCTTCATAGTCTTCAACTGAAGATACACAGGTCACATCAGCATAGTTTTTTGCCGCTGCTCTAATTAATGAGATACCACCAATATCAATTTTTTCTATAATGTCTTGGTTACTTGCACCAGAAGCAACAGTTTTTTCAAAAGGATAAAGATCAACAATAACCAAATCAATTTGTGGTATTTCAAACTCAGCCAATTCAGCAACATCACTATCAATATTTTGACGATTTAAAATACCGCCAAAAACCTTTGGATGTAATGTTTTAACCCTACCTCCTAAGATTGAAGGATAAGAGGTTACATCCTCTACAGGTACTACATCTATACCTAAATCCTTGATGAATTTTTCTGTGCCACCAGTTGAATATATAGTAACATTTAAATCATTTAATTTTTTTACAATTGGCGCTAATCCATCTTTGCTAAACACTGAAATTAAGGCAGAAGAAATAGTTTTGTCGTTCATGGTAGTAAGTTGAAATTTTGAAAGGCCAAAAATAAGCAATATCAAAAAGAAATTATTGCTGATTCTTACAGTTTGTTGAAGTTTTTTGTAACAATGAATTGTTGAAAACGTCTAATTGTCAATTACTATATAAACCGCTATTTCATGTTAGTCTATCTTAGGGTTTTTAAAGAGAGTTTCTCGTTTGCTTTAAATGCATTAAGAAATAATAAACTTCGTACATTTTTATCACTGCTTGGTGTTACTGTTGGGATATTTTCAATTATTGCAGTTTTAGCAGCAGTAGATTCTTTAGATAGAAACATTAAAGAGAATCTTTCTGGATTAGATAAAAACACCATTTATCTCACCAAATTTTCATTTGGACCAACAGACGTTCCAAGATGGAAACGTGACAATTTTCCACAGACAGATTATGACGATTATGAGTTTGTAAGACGAAATGTGCCAGATATTGAAGAATCGGCATATGTCATTTTTGGAGGAGGAGAGACCATTAGATATCAAGCAGAAACACTTACTAATATTAATATTACACCAATTTCTCATGGTATTTATACCATAGATGATTTAAAAATTGAAAAAGGTAGATTCTATTCAGAACTTGAATCTGATACTGGAGCTCCAGTAATTGTAATAGGAACAAACTTGGCAGAAAACCTTTTTGATCAAGCTAATCCGATAGGAAAAGTAGTTAGAGTCTATGGAAGGAAACTAACTGTTATTGGTGTATTAAAAAAATATGGTGCCAATTTTGGGGATTCTCCAGACGATAAGGGATTTGTACCAGCAAATTTTGTTAGACAATTCAGAAATGGAGGTGTAGACGGATTGCCAGGTGCGATAGTTATTAAACCTAAAAAAGGTGTAGATGTTGCCGCATTTGAAAGTGTACTTAAACAAAAATTTAGAGTCTATCGTGGCCTTAAAGCTACAGAAGAAGATAATTTCTTTGTAAATAAACTTTCAGGTTTAGTATCATTCATAGATGCAATTATTGCCAGTTTAAAAACAGTGGGTTGGGTAATAAGTGGCTTTTCGTTATTAGTAGGTGGCTTTGGTATTGCTAATATCATGTTTGTGAGTGTTAAAGAACGTACTAATCTTATAGGTATACAGAAATCTCTTGGTGCAAAAAACAAGTTTATACTATTTCAATTTTTATTCGAAGCGACTATTCTTGCTGTTGTTGGTGGTTTAGTTGGACTGTTCCTAGTGTGGTTAATTGCACTGGTAATGAATGGCTTTGTCGATGACTTTGAGTTTGTGCTATCGTTTGGTAATATGTTTTTAGGGTTTGCCTTATCCTCTTTGATTGGATTGATTGCAGGTGTAATTCCGGCATTTTCTGCCTCGCGATTAGATCCTGTTGAGGCCATTAGAACGGGAATGTAATCGATAGATATTAGATTTAAGCTTTTTGTAACATCTTGGTAGTTGAAAAGCAATTATCTTTAAGCGTTTCAAAGAGATTATGCTATTATATCTACGTCTACTCAAAGAAAGTTTCTCATTTGCTTTTAATGCCTTAAGGAATAATAAGTTAAGGACCTTCCTTTCTTTACTTGGTGTTACTATTGGAATTTTTTCAATCATTGCCGTATTGGCCGCTGTAGATTCTTTGGATAAAAATATTAGAGATTCCTTAAGTGCCTTGGATAGCAATACAATGTATGTTGCTAATATTTCTTTTGGTCCAACTGAAGTGCCAAGATGGAAATATGAAACCTTTGATGAAATTTCATACAACGAATATAAATTTTTGAAAGCAGGTCTAACCCAAGCAGAACATGTGGGTTTTCAATTGTTTGTGCGACGCGAAAATATTAGATACGGTTCAGAACAATATAATAGTATCAATACAGTAGTGGTCTCCAATGAATTTTCAGATATACAAGTTCTTGAATTCGAAAAAGGACGGTTTTATAACGAGTCAGAATCGAATGCAGGCAAACCTGTAGTTGTTATTGGTTCTGAAATTGCAAATTCACTCTTTGGTGGTTTAGAACCTATTGGTAAAAAGGTGAGAATTTATGGTCAGAAGTTTACGGTAATTGGCGTTGTAAAAAAAGAAGGCTCAGGCTTATTTGGTGATAGTAATGATATCTCAATGTTTTTACCAGCCAATTACGTCAGAAACCGTTATGGTGATAACAATAGAAATTTTAAAAATGTCCTTATCATCAAACCAAAAGAAGATGCAGATGTTGCAGGTCTTAAGGCTGAAGTAACACAAATTCTACGAAATAGACGTGGATTAAAACCCGATGAAATAGATACTTTTTTCATTAATATTATTTCAGGATTACAAGATGCCATAGATGGTATTATTAGTACCATGAACTTAATAGGCTGGGTAATTAGTGGATTTTCATTATTGGTAGGGGGATTTGGTATTGCAAACATCATGTTTGTCAGTGTTAAAGAACGTACCAATATTATCGGGATTCAGAAATCTTTAGGCGCCAAAAACAAGTTTATCCTGTTTCAGTTTTTATTCGAAGCTATCATTCTCGCTATAGTAGGCGGCTTAGTTGGATTATTTATGGTATGGATTGGGACCATCATAGGTAATAATCTAACTGAAGATTTTGAGTTTGTTTTGTCTATGCGTAATATGCTTTTAGGGATCTCAATTTCTTCCTTTATAGGATTACTTTCAGGATTGATACCAGCGTTATCAGCTTCTAGACTAGATCCCGTAGAAGCTATTAGAACAGGAATGTAGATTAATTTAAAAGCGTCGCTACTTCGGCACAGACAAATTCTAAGAATCTTTCGTCTGCTTCATTAAATGGGTCTGGTGTGTTCGAATCAATATCTATCTGACCAATATTTTCACCATTGACAAATATAGGAATCACAATCTCTGCCTTCACAGTTATACTACAAGCTATATAGTTGTCTTGCGCTGATACGTCAGGTACAACAAAGTTTTCATTACTTACAGCCACTTGCCCACAGATTCCTTTTCCGAATGGTATGATGGTGTGGTCTGTTGGTTCTCCCACATATTGTCTTAGTTTGAGTTCTTCCTTATCGCCATTTCTAAAATAAAAACCAACCCAATCATAGTGGTTAACGTTAGCCTCTAGCAATTCACAAATCGTATATAATTTATCATCTATGCTAGATGAGCTATGGGATACGATAGATTTTATCTGTGGTTTTAAATTGTCTAATGTCATTTGAGAAAAACTTTTGGTAAAAGTATTTAAAAAGCACTATTTTGAATAACTGTTTTTATAAATTTAACATCAACCTAACATAGTCTAATAGTGAAAGCACTTTTAAAAAAATATAAACTTGTGATTCGGTTTATAATTACATTTTTGGCAGTGTATTCTATTTTAACAGTTGGTTATTATTTTTATTTAGAACTGTCTGATGGTACAAAATACTTCCCAGATTATGCTACACATTTAGTAGCAAACCAAACAGAAAACTTACTTGACGGATTAGGTTATGATTCTGAAGTGTTACCGCATGAGAATGAACCATCAATGAAAGTGATTATAAATGGAAAATTTGTGGCGCGCGTCATAGAAGGATGCAACGCCATAAGCATTATAATACTGTTTCTATCTTTTGTAATTGCATTTGCTGATAAATTTAAATCAACATTTTTATACTGTTTAGCCGGAAGTATTATTATTTATGCCTTTAATCTAATTAGAATCGTAGTGCTTTCAGCAGGTCTTTATCATTATCCATGGCGAAAAGAAATTCTGCATACAGTAATTTTTCCAATGGCCATTTATGGGATTGTTTTTATACTATGGATGTTCTGGGTAAATCGATTTTCTAAAAAAAGAAATATAAATGAATAGGTTGTTTAAATATGGCCTATTGGCATTGTTAATTATACTTCTTGTTTTAGTAAGAGCATTCGAAGATGTTTTGTTTTACGATCCTTATTTGACATTTTTTGAGAATGATTACTTGTATATAGATAGCCCGAGACGCGAAGTGGCCAAATTAGTTTTCTTTACAAGTTTGCGTTTCGCTATAAACACGTTCATTTCTCTTGTATTTCTATATGTTGTTTTTAGAGATAAAGGGATTATAAAATTTTCAGTTATAATTTATGGATTAGCCTATGCGGTGTTGCTAGTTCCCTTTCTATATTTTGTGATTAATCCTAAGCAAGAGGACTATTATTTATTTTTTAATATCAGACGATTTTTAATTCAGCCATTGCTTCTTATATTACTATTGCCAGCCTTTTATTACTACAGGATGAATCGTTAATGCAATTATAAAATATCGTTCATATTCCTATATTTTGTAGATTTGCAATGTGAAGTTAAAGGTTTTACATAAGATATTTTCGACTTTATTAGCAGTATTGGTTCTTGTTTCTACATTATCGTTTACTGTTGAAAAACATTTTTGCGGTGGGCATTTGGTAGACTCTGCCATTTTCTCTGATGCTAAAAAGTGTGGAGGAATGGATGCTAAAGAAATGGGCTACGTAAAAAAACCATGTTGTGAAGATACCGTTGATATTATTGAAGGGCAAGATGAACTTACTGTAAAGGACTTCCAGGAACTCAATAAAGATACCTATATAACGCTAGTATCCTTTGTATACAGCTATACGTATTTTTTTGAAACGTTAGCCAAGCCAAAAGTTCCAAATAAGAATTATAAACCTCCTTTAATCATCGAGGACATACAGGTCTTAGATGAGACTTTCCTAATTTGATTTATTTATAGAATTCCTAATATAAGATTAGCTCTAACGAGCGTGATTATTAGTTCTATAATTTAAATCATGAAAAGATATTTATACATTTTATATATATGTTTTGCGTGCCTAGGAAGTGCGCAAGAGCAGTTAAAAGGGGTGGTTTTAGAAGCAAGTACTTCTAAAGAAATTCCTTTGCAAGGCGCCAATGTATTTTGGCTAAATTCTACTGTTGGTGGTGTCACAGTAGAAGATGGAACCTTTACCATACCTTATAAATTTTCCTATAATAAGTTAGTTATAAGTTATGTAGGTTTTAAAACAGACACCATTACTGTTAATAAAAATAAATTTATTAGACATATTTTACAGCCGTCTGATGAGTTGGATGAGGTAACAGTAACATCGCGCAAACAGGCAACCACTAAGTCGTATTTAAAAGCTACAAATACCTTTACTGTAAGTAGTGAAGAGTTGTTAAAAGCGGCTTGTTGTAATTTGTCGGAGAGTTTTGAAACCAATCCGTCAATAGATGTAAATTTTGCTGATGCCGTTACAGGAACACGACAAATTAAAATGTTGGGACTCAGTTCGCCCTATATTTTAATTGCCACAGAGAATATTCCTGCAATTCGTGGTGCATCCCAAGCTTATGGCTTAAGTTTTATTCCAGGAACTTGGGTTGAAAGTATTCAGATTACGAAAGGTGCAGGAAGTGTTGTTAATGGATACGAGAGTATTGCAGGGCAAATAAATGCCGAGTTGGTAAAGCCGATTACTGACGATAAGTTATTTATAAATGGATATGCAAATGCCAGTGGAAGACTAGAATTAAACACGCATTTAAACCAGAAACTGTCTGATAAATGGAGTAGTGGTCTTTACATTCATGGTAATTTAAGAAATCAGAAAAATGATCGGAATGATGATTCGTTTTTAGATGTTCCACTTAAAAAGCAAATCAATTTGTTAAATAGATGGCAATATACTAATGCTGAGAAAGGTGTTGTTAGTTTTATAAACCTAAGATATTTAAACGATAATACGCGATCTGGTCAGGTTGATTTTGAACCAGACAGAGATAAGGGAACTACAAATTTATGGGGCAGTGAAATCGATACGGAACGATTTGAGTTGACTACAAAATTAGGATTTGTAAATCCTGAGGTGCCATATCAAAGTCTTGGGTTTCAAACGGCTTTTAGTTATCATAATCAGGAGTCTTATTTTGGTCTAAATGTTTACGATATTGAACACACTAGTTTTTATTCTAATCTGGTTTATAACAGTATTATTTCAGATTCTAGGCATAAAGTAAAAACAGGACTTAGTTTTACATATGATGCCTATGATGAGCTTGTAAATGCCAATTCTTATGAGCGAATAGAAAATTCATTTGGTGGGTTTTTTGAATACTCTTATGATGATCTAGATAAGCTTTCACTTACTGCAGGGTTGCGAGTAGATCAAAATAATCGATTTGGTTTTTTCATTACTCCAAGGTTACATGTTAGATATACGCCTTGGGAAAAGTCTGCGTTGAGAGCCTCTGTTGGAAGAGGAATAAAAAGTGCCAATATATTTGCGGAGACACAGAATATGTTCTCAAGCTCTAGGCAGATTAATATTCTAAATTCTGGTGGGAAGATTTATGGGTTGGACCCTGAAATTGCATGGAATTATGGAATTAGCTATTTACAAGGTTTCAATCTATTTAATAGAAAAGCTGATATTACCTTGGACTTTTATAGAACGGATTTTGAAAATCAGGTAGTAACAGACTGGGAAAATCCGTTTGAGATTAATTTTTATAATCTAGAAGGTGATAGCTTTGCCAATAGCTTTCAATTGGAGTTTAATTACAATGCCTTCGAAAATTTTGATATGCGTTTGGCCTATAAGTATTATGATGTACAAACGGATTATTTAAGTGGGCAATTGGAAAACCCACTCATACCTAAGCATAGAATTTTTGGAAATCTAGCTTACGAAACCGAAATGACGTCCAAAGGTTCACAATGGAAATTTGATCTTACTTATAATTGGTTGAGCAGACAACGTTACCCGAGTACAGTATTAAGTGCTCCAGAATTTCAATTAGACGAATATTCGCCGACCATTGGTACTTTAAATATGCAGATTACAAAAGTCTTTTCACCAAAGTTTGAAATTTATGTAGGCGGTGAGAATATAACCAACGTTAGACAGGAAAATCCAATCATAAGTCCAGACAATCCATTTGGTTCTAATTTTGATAGTAACTTTGTGTATGGTCCAATATTTGGTAGAATGATTTATACAGGACTAAGATTTAGAATAAATTAAACAACTAATACAAAAAATGGAATGAAAAGAATATTAACATTAGTAGCATTATTTGTGAGTATTGTCGCTTTTTCACAAAATAAAAATGCCAAAGCAAGTATGGAAGTAGATGGTGTCTGTATGATGTGTAAAGAACGCATTGAAAAGGCAGCTATAAGAACAAAAGGTGTTAAATCTGCTGTTTGGAACGTGGATACGCACGAGTTAAAATTGATTTATGATGAGCGTAAAACAAGTTTAAAGACCATAGCTCAAAAATTGGCTAATGTTGGTCACGACACTAAGGATATAAAAGCAACAGAAGAAGCTTATAATTCTGTTCATCCTTGTTGCAAATACAGAGACAAAGATGTTGTTAGAGACCATGATGCAGAAATGAAGAAGTCCGGTGGAAAATAGAAAAAAGCCTTTGATGAAAATCAAAGGCTTTTTTGATTATTAAGATGATAAATACTACATCATGCCTGGCATACCACCTCCACCCATTGGTGGCATTGCAGGTGTATCTTCCTTAATATCTACTAAGGCACACTCAGTAGTTAAGATCATACCAGCAACCGATGCTGCATTTTCTAAAGCGATACGTGTTACTTTCTTAGGATCTATAATCCCTTCTTTCATCATATCCACATAGACTTCGTTTTTAGCATCGTATCCAAAATCTTTTTTACCTTCTAAAACTTTATTGATCACAACTGATCCTTCACCTCCAGCATTTTCAACTATAGTTCTTAATGGTGATTCAATCGCTTTATTTACAATTTGAACACCAGTTGTCTCATCAAGGTTTTCTGTTTCTAATTTCTCTAAGGTTTTCTTAGCTCTTACCAAAGCAACACCACCACCTGCAACGATACCTTCCTCTACAGCAGCTCTTGTTGCATGTAAAGCATCATCAACACGGTCTTTCTTTTCCTTCATTTCAACTTCAGATGCAGCACCAACATATAATACCGCAACGCCACCAGCTAATTTAGCCAAACGCTCTTGAAGTTTTTCTCTATCATAATCTGATGTCGTCGTCTCTATCTGCGCTTTTATTTGGTTTACTCTTGCTTTAATATCCGAAGCTTTACCTTCTCCATTAACAATTGTAGTATTGTCTTTGTCAATTGTTACAGTTTCGGCTGTACCTAACATAGAAAGATCAGCATTTTCTAAAGAAAAACCTCTTTCTTCTGAGATTACAGTACCACCTGTTAAGATGGCAATATCTTCTAACATTGCCTTACGTCTGTCACCAAATCCAGGAGCTTTAACCGCTGCAATTTTAAGACCACCTCTTAATTTATTTACAACCAATGTTGCCAAAGCTTGTCCTTCTACATCTTCAGCGATGATTAATAATGGACGGCCAGACTGAGCAACCGGTTCTAATATTGGAAGAATCTCTTGTAAATTAGAAATCTTCTTATCGAATAAAAGGATGTATGGGTTCTCTAAATCAGCAATCATTTTATCAGCATCAGTAACGAAGTATGGAGAAAGGTAGCCTCTATCAAATTGCATACCTTCTACAACATCTACATAAGTATCCGTTCCTTTGGCTTCTTCAACTGTGATTACACCTTCTTTACCTACTTTACCAAAAGCTTCAGCGATTAATTCACCTATTGTATTATCATTATTAGCCGAGATAGATGCTACTTGTTGAATTTTCTCAGAAGAGTTTCCAACTTTCTTTGCTTGTTTTTCTAAATCGCCAGTAATAGCCTCAACAGCCTTGTCGATACCACGTTTTAAATCCATTGGGTTTGCACCTGCAGCTACATTTTTAAGACCCTCTTTAACGATAGCCTGTGCTAATACTGTTGCTGTTGTTGTACCGTCACCAGCTAAGTCATTGGTTTTAGAGGCAACCTCCTTAACCATTTGAGCCCCCATGTTTTCTAACTCATCTTCTAGCTCAATTTCTTTAGCTACAGAAACACCATCTTTGGTAACTGCTGGCCCACCAAATGATTTACCAATAATTACATTACGACCTTTAGGCCCTAAAGTTACTTTCACTGCATTTGCTAAAGCATCAACACCACGTTTTAAACCGTCGCGTGCTTCAATATCAAATTTTATATCTTTTGCCATTTTATTCTAAGTTTTAATTGGTTTTAATAAATTAAACAATTGCTAAGATGTCACTTTCGCGCATCATTAAATAGTCTTTACCTTCAAACTTAAGTTCTGTTCCACCATATTTTCCGTAAAGTACAGTGTCACCAACTTTTACTGTTAATGGTTCGTCTTTTTTACCGTTACCAACGGCAACAACAGTCCCCTTTTGCGGTTTTTCTTTTGCATTATCTGGAATAATAATACCAGAAGCTGTAGTTGTTTCAGCCTCCATCGGCTCTACGAGAACACGATCTGCTAAAGGTTTAATGTTTAAGCTCATTCTATTTAAATTTTAGTAATTAATTATTGTTTTAACGCTTTAGCGTTATTCGAAAATTATGCCAAGGCTGAGGGACTGACAAACTTGCAGTAATAAAAAAGCCAGCTCACTGAGCTGGCATTAATTATTGTTTTGCGTTATTATTCACCTGACGTGTCACCTGATGTATCATCACCAGCTGGCGTTGTGTTTAATGGTGGTAGTGTCGATGTGTCTTCTGTTGTGTCTAAGGCTTTAGATTCTACAGTTCCACCTGTTTCCATTGTAAGGTTAGATGCTAAAATCAAAACGATTAAAGCTGTTGCTAAAAACCATGTACTCTTATCTAAAAAGTCACTAGTCTTCTTTACACCACCTAATTGCTGTGTGCCACCACCTCCAAAAGATGATGATAAACCTCCTCCTTTAGGATTCTGAACCATGATTACTACGACAAGCAAAAATGCTACAATCACAATTAATACTAGGAATATTGAAAATGCACTCATGTTATATATTGTTATTGTCTTTTAATTCTGTGATCAATTTTATTTGGTCTGCAAAGAAACTACTTTTTTCTGGATATTTCAAACTTAAAATCTTGTAAGATTGAATGGCTTTATCATAGTTTTTTTGTTCCAAATATATCCTCGCTAAAGTCTCTGTCATGAGACTATCTGAGACGTTTTCATCATTGTTAACCAATTTTGGTTTTGGTTGATGATCTTTAACCGGTTTAATTTTTGGATTTTCGCTTATAAACTTATCTATTATGTCTAGTTTATTTTCAAGTGGTGCGACAGCTTTAGACTCAGATATAGCATTAGCGTCTTTATCACTTCGATCAATCGGTTTAAAGCTGGTGATTTTTAACCACTCTGCAAAAGAATGACTTTCGGATTTGTCAAACTCTAGAGGCTTGCCAATCTTTAATTTCTTTTCCGGTTTAATATTTTCGACATCTACTGCAATTATTGAATCTTCAATTTTAGGTGAAATTGGTTCTGGAGTAACTAAGGATTGTTGTTTTGCCTCAAAAAGGTGGGGATCTAGTACGCCTTCTGTTGCTTTAATATGTTCTTTTAATGCATCATCAATAGTAACGCTCCTATTCACAGAAATATCGTCAACATCATTTACTTGCAAGGATTTTATATACTCAGAAGTCTGTTTAATCTGCTGTGATATTTCATTTTGATTAAATACATCTGATGTGATATAATCAAAAAGAACACTGCGATCAGCCGTGTGGGCAGCAGTCATTTTAAGCATGTTATTGTACTTATAACTATCTTTCTGTTTTAACCCTTTTAAGTATAGGGCACGCAAAGGTTGAAAGTAGGGATACTCTTTAATTTTACTTGCAAGGGCTTCGGTCTGAGAGCTTGTTATAGCTTCAGGGTTTTGAATTAAATATGTAAGATCTTGCAATTGCATAAGTTACCAATTGGCCAAGGACGTATTAAATATATCTTGCGTTATTCTCTCAAACAATTCCTCATGAGCTTCATCTTTTACACTATTCAATTGGACGTTTGCGGGATAATCGTAGAAGAATGTGAACCGTTGTTCAAAATCTTTTTCCTCATCTAAAGTGTTAAAATAACGGACCATGACTGCCATTGTAAGGCGGTTTTGCGCTGCAGTATTCTCTGCTGTTGCGGTCATTGGTGCAATTCTATATTCGATTATTTCACCTTCAAATATTAAATCACCACCACTATTCACAAGGTTTAAATTGGTTTGATTTTGAATAAGATCTTGTAGGGCATTGGTAAAATCAAAATCTAATTGTGGCTCAATAAGTTCAGCATTATTTTGAAAAAAATTTACCTGAAACGTTTTGGCGTTACCAGTATCTGCACCAGTAAAAGAGTAGATACCACAGCTGGTGGAAACTGCAATTGGGAGTAATAACAATATTAATCTTAAGGCTCTCATTTAATAAGTATTTGGACGCTTCATTGTGATAAAGGCATAAATATAACCTGCATTATCGGCAACATCAAAATCTACATTAATTAATCGATAGCCTTGATAATGTTTTTCATTTATGAGATCTTCTGCTTCTTTACGTATAGCTTCAGAACTATTAGGTCTAAACGATTTTCTAATCATAAATATTTCTACGGCCTTCATAATATTATCTTAAAGATCAAATTGCTTAATTTTTCTATATAATGTACGTTCACTAATGCCCAATTCTGCCGCTGCCAATTTTCGTTTTCCTTTATGGCGCTCTAGCGATTTTTTGATAAGTTCGAGTTCTTTATCATGTAAAGATAGGGTCTCTTCTTCCTCTATTTCCTCTGCGAAATGATATTTATCATCCATAGGATTAGAGGTTTCTTGGACTTCACTATGCTCTGGTATCGATAATACTTCTAAGTTATCAACTACGGTTTCAGTTTTATAATCCTCATCTTCATTATCGCCATAAATCTTTTGAATAAGATGTTGATGCTCTTCTTGTACGTCAGAAACACTACCTTTTTTCATTAACTCTAAGGTGAGTTTCTTAAGGTCGTTAAGATCACTTTTCATATCAAACAAAACCTTGTAAAGAATTTCGCGCTCATTACTGAAATCACTTTCGCTTTTTGAAGTGTTTATGACAGCTGGTAAGTTGTTACCTGCATTAGGCAGATATTGTTGCAAGGTTACACCATTAATAGTTCTGTTTTGTTCTAAAACAGAAATTTGTTCGGCGACATTTCTCAATTGTCTAATATTACCATTCCAACGGTATTTTAGCAATAGATTTACAGCGTCATCCGTAAGTTTTACAGTTGGCATTTTATATTTAAGAGCAAAGTCACTTGCAAACTTTCTGAAGAGTAAATGAATATCCTCTTTGCGATCGCGTAAAGCCGGAAGATTTATTTCAACAGTACTTAATCTGTAATAAAGGTCCTCTCTGAATTTTTCTTTCTTTATGGCTTCAAACATGTTAATGTTTGTTGCTGCAACAATTCTGACATTGGTTTTTTGAACCTTACTCGATCCTACTTTTATAAACTCACCATTCTCCAGTACTCTTAATAAACGCACTTGAGTGGTTAAAGGTAATTCCCCAACTTCATCTAAAAATATAGTTCCACCATCGGCAACCTCAAAATATCCAGAACGGGTTTGAGTTGCACCTGTGAAGGCGCCTTTTTCGTGCCCAAAAAGTTCACTATCTATAGTGCCTTCTGGTATCGCGCCACAGTTTACAGCTATATATTTACCGTGCTTGCGATGTGATAATTGATGAATTATTTTTGGTACACTTTCCTTACCAACACCACTTTCACCTGTTACTAAAACGGATATATCAGTAGGTGCGACCTGGATTGCTTTTTCCAAGGCCCTATTTAATTTAGGATCATTTCCAATAATCCCGAAGCGTTGTTTTATGGCTTGTACAGATTCCATTCTTTAAATATTAATATTAGCAATTTGTTGGATCAATCAATAATTGCTATTCTTCATTTAGTGGTTACTAATGGTTTTTAGAGTAACCAACAGCTTCGCCTATTAGCGTAGCACTTGTACAGTCGTTTATTTTTACATTAACAAATTCCCCAACCTTGTAATCTTCCTTTGGGAAAACAACAACTGTATTTTGACTATTTCTTCCAGACCAGTGTTTGTCTGAGCGTTTCGATTCCTTCTCAATTAAAACCTCCTCAACTTTACCAACATGCTCTTGAGTGCGCATTAAGCTATGCTTTTGTTGCAATTGGATAATTTCGTTAAGACGTCTTTTCTTTACATCCTCTGGGATATCATCTTCTAATTTTCTGGCAGCTAATGTTCCTGGGCGTTCAGAATAGGCAAACATAAAGCCAAAATCGTACTTCACATATTCCATAAGACTAAGCGTGTCCTGATGATCTTCTTCAGTTTCAGTTGGGAATCCTGAAATCATATCTTGGGAAATAGCACAATCTGGTATTAACCTTTTAATATTATCTATAAGCTCAAAATACTCTTGTCGCGTATGCAATCGATTCATTGCTTTCAATATTCTATCGCTACCACTCTGTACTGGTAAATGTATGTAATTGCAGATGTTATCATATTTAGCCATGGTTTCAATAACATCCATGGTCATGTCCTGAGGATTAGATGTTGAGAATCTAAAGCGCATCTTAGGTTGTGCATTGGCACATAGTTCTAATAATTTCGAAAAATTAACCGCAGTGGCTTTTTGAATATCCGAAGCTTTAATAAAGTCTTTCTTTAAACCTCCACCATACCATAAATAACTGTCAACGTTTTGACCAAGTAGCGTAACCTCTCTGTAACCACTATTCCACAAATCATTTATTTCCTCAATAATACTTTGTGGGTCCCTACTGCGTTCGCGTCCTCTTGTAAATGGCACAACACAAAACGTACACATATTATCACATCCACGTGTAATAGAAACAAAGGCAGTAATACCATTTGAGTTTAATCGCACAGGTGAAATGTCACCGTAAGTTTCTTCTTTAGATAATATGACGTTGATAGCATCTCTACCTTCATCTACTTCTGCCAAAAGATTTGGCAAATCCTTATAGGCATCTGGGCCAACTACCAAGTCTACAATTTTCTCTTCTTCTAAAAATTTACTTTTAAGACGCTCTGCCATACAACCTAAAACTCCAACTTTCATATTTGGGTTTATACGTTTAACAGCATTATATTTTTCTAGACGCTTTCTAACCGTTTGTTCTGCCTTATCTCTTATGGAGCATGTATTTACTAAAACCAAATCAGCTTCTTCGAGTTGCTGGGTGGTATTAAAACCTTGCTCACTTAAAATAGAAGCAACAATTTCACTGTCACTAAAATTCATTTGGCAACCATAACTCTCGATGAATAATTTCTTAGAGTTACCTTCTTTGTTATCTAAAATAAGCGCTTCGCCTTGTTTATTTTCGTCTATGATCTTTTCCATTATAATGAATGAATTCTAGGGTATTCAATAAGTATGCAAAGATAGGATTAATTTAGAAAATGTGACAATCTGGCAGTTCTTTAAATATTTAATTTAACATTAAAACGCGCAACCTTTTTATGTATCTTTAATCTTATATAAAAAGGGTATAATGAAGAAAGTCAGACAATTAATGTTGCTTGTGCTGTGCGCATTACTATTAAATACAACTTGCGATGATGATACCATACCTCAAGAATCTGAGTGTGATGCTTTTGCTATTATAGATGATTTTGCATTTGACAATAATGAATCTTCATTTTTTGAAATTATTAGCGCCAATATTGAAGGTGACTGTCTAAATATTGAGATTTCAGCAAGTGGGTGTAGCGGTGAAACTTGGCAAATAGAATTATTTTCTAATACTGTTATTAATGAATCTTTGCCTGTTCAGCGAGGTCTAAAATTAATATTAACCAATAATGAAGCATGTTTGGCTGTTTTTACAAGACAAACATCTTTTGATTTAACAACGCTTCAGGTGGAAGGTGAAAATGAGATTAATTTTAATCTTGAAGGATTTGAAGAGTCTGTCAATTATAGCTATTGATATGTTATTTAGAAAATGACCAAATATCTTGTCAAAAGCCTTACTTAAAGTGAGGCATTTTTATTTATAATAGAATAGAAACTTGAGTCAAAAAAGAGACGTTAAGAAATACAAATTAGGATTGTAAATTAATTTCTACATACATTTGTACCCTCAAAAAAATAAAGAATGCCAAAGAACTTAGTCATAGTGGAGTCGCCTGCAAAGGCAAAAACAATAGAAAAATTTCTGGGTAAGGATTTTAAAGTTGAATCTAGTTTTGGACACATTGCAGATCTTCCTTCAAAAGAACTTGGAGTCGATGTAGATGGTGATTTTAAACCTAAATATCAGGTGTCTAAGGATAAGAAAGATGTTGTTAAGAAATTAAAAGATTTAGCAAAGAAAGCAGAAATTGTTTGGTTAGCGAGTGATGAGGATCGTGAAGGAGAAGCTATTGCATGGCACTTAGCTGAAACATTGGCATTAGATAAAGAGAAAACAAGACGTATAGTATTTTCAGAGATTACTAAGAACGCTATCACTAAGGCTATTGAGAATCCAAGAAGAATAGATTACAATTTAGTAGATGCGCAACAAGCACGACGTGTTCTAGATAGAATTGTTGGTTATGAGTTATCGCCTGTGTTATGGAGAAAAGTCAAAGGTGGTCTTTCTGCGGGTAGAGTGCAATCTGTTGCGGTTCGTCTTATAGTTGAGCGTGAGCGCGATATTCAAAAGTTTAATGCTGAAGCGTCATATAGAGTGGATGCTGAATTTATTGCTAATGATGGTAATACCTTTAGAGCAAAACTCCCAAAGAATTTTTCAACTAAAGAAGAGGCTGAATCGTTTTTAAATAAAAATATTAGTGCATCATATATAGTTTCAGACTTAGAAAAGAAACCAGTTAAGAAATCACCTGCACCACCATTTACAACATCAACTTTACAGCAAGAGGCCTCTAGAAAGCTAGGGTTTTCAGTAGGCCGAACAATGAGTAATGCACAACGTCTTTATGAAGCAGGTCTTATTACTTATATGAGAACGGATAGTGTAAATCTATCGGATGAAGCTAAACGAGGTGCTGAGAGTGCCATCTTATCATTATATGGCTCAAACTATAGTAAGCCTAGAAACTATAAAGGTAAATCTAAAGGTGCTCAAGAAGCACATGAGGCCATTCGACCAACAAATTTTGCAAATCAATCTGTGAATATAGAACGCGACCAGGTGAGATTATATGATCTTATTTGGAAAAGGGCTATAGCCTCTCAAATGAGTGAAGCTAATTTGGAGCGTACTAGTGTAAAAATTAAAGTAAACGCTTCGCAACATGTAACTGAACAGTTTACAGCAAATGGTGAAATGATAACGTTTGATGGGTTTCTGAAAGTATATTTAGAGGGTACTGATGACGAGAACATCGAACAGTCAGGATTATTGCCAGAATTAAAAGTAGCAGATAATTTAGAAAACAATTACATCACAGCTACACAACGTTTTACACGACCACCTGCAAGATTTACAGAGGCTTCCTTAGTTAAAAAATTAGAGGAATTAGGTATTGGTAGACCATCTACTTATGCACCTACAATTTCCACAATTCAAAATAGAAATTATATAGAGAAAGGTACTGTTGATGGTGAAGAGAGAGCCTATACACAGCTTGTTTTAGAATCTAATACCGTAAGCGAAAAGAACTTAAAAGAACGTGTTGGTTCTGATAAAGGAAAATTGGTTCCAACAGATATAGGAAGTATTGTTACAGACTTTTTGGTAAATCATTTTGAATCTATACTAGATTACAACTTCACTGCTAAGGTTGAGGAAAGCTTTGATGATATTGCTGAAGGAAAAGAAGATTGGACAGAAATGATGAAAGACTTTTATAAAGGTTTTCATCCGCAAGTTGAAGACGTAAAGGAAAATGCAGAAAGAGAATCTGGTGAACGTATTCTAGGTGAAGATCCTAAAAGTGGAAGACAAGTAAGTGTAAGACTTGGTAAGTTTGGTCCTATGGTACAAATAGGTACTGTAGATGATGAGGAGAAACCTCAGTTTGCGAGTTTAGGACCAGATCAACAATTAAGCTCTATTACTTTCGAAGAGGCGATGAGTCTTTTTGAATTACCTAAAGCATTAGGGCACTATAATGAAGATGAGGTTGAAGTTAATAATGGACGTTTTGGACCTTATGTTCGTTACGGTAAAAAGTTTGTGTCCCTCCCAAAGGGTGTAGATCCATTAAGTATAGAATTAGACGATGCTATCGTATTAATAAAAGAAAAAGAAAAAGCAGATGCTCCAATATATACGTATAAAGGACTAGATGTAACTAAAGGGAAAGGTCGTTTTGGCCCATTTATAAAATGGAATAATATGTTTATAAATGTGAATAAAAAATACGACTGGGATAATTTATCTGAGCAAGACATCGTAACTTTGATCGAAGATAAAATCCAAAAGGAAAAGGATAAGCTTATTCATGTATGGGAGGCGGAAGGCATCCGTGTTGAGAAAGCAAGATGGGGAAGGCATAATGTTATAAAAGGCAAGCAAAAGGTAGAATTGGCCAAGACAGTTGATGTAAGTAATATGACATTGGAAGAAGCAAAGGCGCTCCTCGAAAAGAATGCACCAAAAAAGAAAACCAGAAAAAAAGCAACTGCAAAAAAGAAATAACTTAAATGAATTTTAATTTTCTAACGCCTGTATCAGATGCGGTTTTAGCTCACAAAGAACTATTAGCGCAACAAGCGCTAGGAAAAAAGATCAAAATTCACTCTAGGCAAAACGGCATTCCAGATCTCGATGATGTTCAAATTGCTATAATTGGTGTTAAGGAAACAAGAAATGACGTCAATTATATGGGTGAGGTTGTGGAATTCGACTCTATTCGTTCTGCTTTTTACAGTTTATTCCCTGGTAATTGGCACAATACAATAGCAGACTTAGGAGATATTGATCCTGGTGAATCTGTTGAAGACACCTACTTTGCTATTCGTACTGCTATTACTGTTTTACTAGAGAAGAATATTATTCCAGTCATTTTAGGAGGAAGTCAAGATTTGACTTATGCCAATTATAGAGCTTACGATTCTGTAATGCCAATGATTAATATCATAAATATTGATACCAACTTTGATTTGGGCGATGCGAATTTACCAATTAAGAATAATAGCTACGTTGGTAAAGTCATTGTTGAGGAACCATACAATTTATTCAATTACTCCACCATAGGCTATCAAACTTATTTTAATTCTCAAGAGGAAATTGATCTTATGGAGAAGCTTTATTTTGAAGCTTACAGGCTAGGAGATATTTCTGCAGACATAAATTCAGTAGAACCATTACTGAGAGATGCACATATTGTTTCTGTAGATATTAAATCGGTTAGAGCTTCAGAAGTGAGTGACAATATTAAATACTCACCAAATGGATTTTCGGGTAAGGAGATTTGTGCAATCAGCAGATATGCAGGTATAAGTAATAAAGTATCATCATTTGGTATTTACGAATATCATAAATCTAAGAATGATAATGCAAGTTCTATGCTTTTGGCTCAGATGATCTGGTATTTTATAGAAGGGGTCAATTGCAGAATTAAAGATGATAATTTTAATAACGAAAAGTATTATCAGAAATTCAATGTTTTAGTTGAAGATGATGAATTAATCTTTTACAAAAGTCTTAAAACTGGACGCTGGTGGATAGAAATTCCATTTTTGCCAGATGTTAATAATAAATTAAAAAAGCACACGTTATTACCATGCATGCATGCCGACTATCTGCTGGCTTTAGAGGGTGAAATACCCGAAAGGTGGTATAAAGCCTATAGGAAGAACAGCTTCTAAAACGAGCATTTCGTCGAGGTTTTTGATGAATTTCGTCGATGAAATGCACTTTTTTAAGGATGAAATGCAAAAAAAAATCGAAAAAAGTTGTTTTTTCGAAAATATATAAATATGTTTACGACCTTAAAATTAAGGACGACTAATTTAACCTCGAGTTACTATGAATATTAAGAAGTTTATTTTACTTACCGCTGTATTAGTTATGGTAGCCAGTTGTAATTCTGGAGACCGTGGTCAATTAGTAGGTGTTAAAGGTAAAAAATGGCATCCAGAGAAGCCTTATGGAATGACGCTCGTTCCAGGTGGTGCTTTTATTATGGGTAAATCCGATGATGATATTGCTGGTGTACAAGATGCTCCTACTAAAACTGCAACTGTACGTGCCTTTTATATGGATGAAACTGAAATCACAAATAGCGAATATCGCCAATTTGTGCAATGGGTAAGAGATTCAATATTAAGATTCAACTTAGCTGAAATGGCTGATTTAGAAGGAAAGACTCCAGGAAATGGAGATATTGGAGAATTTGCTTATTTAGATAGTAATCCTGACGAATTAAATGCCTACGAAAGTTATATGCTTAATACTTATGGTAACGAGCAAAGAAAAATTAACAATGACGTAGATTTAATTTTTGATACAGAAGACTATCCAGATGAATTATATGCAGAGGTTATGGACAACATGTACTTACCTTTAGAGGAATCATATAATGGTCAGCGCACTTGGGATGTGAAGCAATTTAAATTTCAATATACTTATATGGATATACAAAGAGCAGCTAAGGACAGAAACCTTAAGCGTTCGGATGTATTAATAAAGGAAGAAGTTGAAGTATATCCAGATACCACAGCTTGGATTAGAGATTTTGCTTACTCATACAACGAGCCAATGCATAATGATTATTTCTGGCATTCTGCTTATGATGATTATCCGGTTGTTGGTGTGTCTTGGAAACAAGCACAGGCATTTTGTCAATGGAGAACATTAAAGCATAATGGCTACCAAAAGAGCAAAGGAAAGCAACCTGTAAATTCATATAGATTACCAAGCGAAGCAGAATGGGAATACGCTGCAAGAGGTGGTCTTCAAGGAGGAACATATCCTTGGGGTGGACCTTATGCTAAGAACGATAGAGGATGTTTTATGGCAAACTTTAAACCTTTAAGAGGAGATTACGCTGCTGATCAAGCTTTATATACTGTAGAAGCAGATGCTTACGATCCAAATGACTTTAACTTGTACAATATGGCAGGTAACGTTTCAGAATGGGTAAATGGTTCTTACGACCCAGCTTCGTATGAGTATTCATCTACAATTAACCCAAATGTTAACGATCCGAATAATGCACGTAAAGTCGTAAGAGGAGGATCATGGAAAGATGTTGCTTACTTCTTACAAGTGAGTTCTAGAGATTACGAATATGCGGATTCAGCTAGAAGTTACATCGGATTTAGAACAGTTCAGGACTATATGGGAACTGAGGTGACTAAAAATGCCGCAACGAACTAAGACTTAAAACTTAAACAAAACGATAACCAAAAAAATTCAATTAACCTACTTAAGTTACATCCATTAACTTAAACTAAAACTAAACAAATTATGGCACAAAAAGGTAAAATCACATTGACTAACATGATCTACGGATTAGGAGCAGCAATCGTAATCGTAGGAGCATTATTTAAGATACAACACTGGCCTTTCGGTTCTGAGATATTAACTCTTGGTATGGTTGTAGAGGCTCTTGTATTTGCCTACTCAGCTTTTGAAAGACAACAAGCCGATTTAGATTGGTCATTAGTATATCCTGAATTAGCAGGTGGTGCGACTTCTGGAAAGAAGAAAAAAGAAGAGCCTAAAGATGCTGAAGGTTTATTATCTAAAAAGTTAGATAATTTATTAAAAGAAGCAAGAATAGATAGCGACCTTATGTCTAGCTTAGGAGAAAGCATTAAAAACTTTGAAGGTGCTGCGAAAAGTATTTCTCCAACAGTAGATTCTATGAACGCACAGAAAAAATATAGCGAAGAACTTTCTTTAGCAGCGGCTCAAATGGAGTCTTTAAACAGTCTTTATAAAGTACAGATGGAAAGTGCCAATCGTCAGGCAGCAATCAATGAAGAAGCAGTTGAGAACGCAACTAAACTTAAAGAACAAATGCAATCATTAGCATCTAACCTTTCATCATTAAATGGTGTTTATGGTGGTATGTTATCTGCAATGAACAAAAACTAATTAGTTTTTATAGACAATAATAATTAACCATTAAAAACTAATTACAATGGCAGGAGGAAAACTATCTGCAAGGCAGAAAATGATTAATCTAATGTACTTGGTATTCATTGCGATGATAGCGATGACCATGGACAAAGAAGTTCTTTCAGCATTTGGCGCAATGGACGCTAAATTTGAAGCGACAAACGAATTTACTTCTTCATCTAATGATAACCTTTTAAAGGGATTATCCTTAAAAGCAGAAGAAAAACCAGCAGAATTTAGAGTAGTAGCTAATAAAGCATCTCAGATCAAAACAATTTCTGATAGATTCAATACTTATTTACAAGGCTTGAAAGATGATATTGTTAAAGGTGGTGGTTACGAATTAGTAAACGGTGAATTACCTGCTGAAAAAATGGATAAGGGAGATTACCTCGATGAAAAATGGTTTACTGGTGACAGATTAACTAAACCAGGTCAAGCGGTAATGGCTACTTTCGAAAAATATAAGGAAGATATTAAAGCAGTACTTGGTGAAGATGTTACTTATGAGGCTGCTGTAGAAAACTTTGATAAGCGATTTGATTTTAGTGATGTTAAACCAGAGGAAGGTTCAAAATTGAGTTATTTAGACTATAACTTTAAAGGTTTCCCTGCAATTGCATCTCATGCAAAATTAACATCGATTCAAAATGATGTTAAAACAACAGAAGCTAACCTTTATAATGTATTCCTTGGAAATTCATTAGAGGAGGCAGTTACACTTAAGAATTATCAAGCTATTGTAATTCCAGATAAAAATGCATTTTTCGCTGGTGAGAAGTTTCAAGGTAAAGTTGTATTAGGTAAATACGCTAATGTAACACCTGTTAAACTTAATATAAATGGTAATGAAGTAGCATTATCAGAGGAAGGTGCAATAGATTCCTTAGGAAATGCAAGACTTAACTTTACTACAGGAAGTGTTGGTGAAAACGAAGTAAAAGGAACATTCACTTTTATGGAAAAAGGTGAAGAGTTACCAATTGAGTTTACTGGAAACTATGTTGTAGTGCCACGACCAAATTCAGCAACTATATCAGCTGATAAAATGAATGTAGTGTATAGAGGTGTTGTTAATCCTATGACAATTTCATTTGCTGGTGTATCTGATAATAAAGTTGTAGCAAATGCAACAGGTCTTAAGAAGTTATCTAATGGTAAGTACGAAATGAGACCAGGATCTGGTAGAGAAGTAACTATTAATGTAACAGCAACTTTAGATGATGGTTCTAAAGTTAGTGATAGAAAAACATTTAGAATTAAGGACTTACCAAAGCCGTTAGGTAAATTTAATGGTCAGGTAGGTAATGCAAAATTGCCTAAGAGTAACGTTGAGATAGGACGCCTTACTGCAGATTTCGGTGATGATTTTGACTTTAAATTACCAATTGAAGTTACATCATTTACTATGAAAGTACCAGGAAAACCTTCTATCAATGTTAACGGTAACCGTCTAAACAGTGCAGCTAAGAATGCTTTACGTGGAACTAGACGTGGTGATTTAGTACAGTTTATAAATATTAGAGCTAAGGCACCTAGTAACCCAATTAGAATTAAGTCTCCAACTGCAGTTGTAGTTGAGTTATCTAATTAATAAGAAAATAATTTAGATCATAGTGCGTTAGAAATATGTTCTAAAGCCTCAAATATTAAAATGAAGACAATGAAAATAAAACAGTTATTATTAATATTCATCGGAGTGTTGGCCATTAACAATGTGTTTGCTCAAGCCAACATTCTAAATGCCAAGATACCTGAAGAAATAGGTATGAAAACAGAAGCGGAACTCCTGTTGGATAATGACAAGCCTTTAGAATATGGATATGTCGGTGATAGAGATATTTTATTTTCTAAAATCATTTGGGAAAATGTTGTTTTAGATGAGCGTGCTAATTTTCCATTATATTTTCCAACAGAAGAGAACTTAGGAGATAACAGACGATCTTTATTCTCTGTACTTAAGGAAAATATTGATAATGGTATCATTTCTAAAGTATATACAGATTCTTACTTTACGACAGAATTATCTAAAAAAGATTTAGACAACTCTTTAGTAAAAGTTGATACTTTAGATATAGGTATAGATCAATTAAATGCCGATGGTTACGTAGATCCTGAATACATCACAACGACGCGTATTCAGCCTCAGGATATTAAATCATACTTTATTAAGGGTATGTGGTATTTTGACAAAAGACAAGGAGAAATGAAGTATCGTATTCTTGCATTAGCACCTGCGGCTTCAGATATTAACTTCTTGGATTCTGATAATGAAGAAGACAAAGAGCCAAACGGATTGTTTTGGGTATTTGTACCAGAGATCAGAGACATTTTGCATGAAGCTAAAGCATTTAATAACAAAAACAGTTCAGTGCCAATATCCTTTGATCATTTGCTAAATAGCCATCGATTCCACGGTATCATTTACAAGGAAGAAAATGTGTATGGTGATAGGGAGGTTAAAGAGTATATTGCTGAGAATGCACTTATGCAACTCTTAGAATCTGAACGTATAAAAGATAAGATTCGAAATTTCGAACAAGATATGTGGAGTTACTAATGAACCCACAAAGATTAAAGCTCACTTTTAAAGTGGGCTTTTTTTATGTAATTATCTCAAATAATTATAGTGCCTTGGGTTTCGGTACATTACTTTTGTGATCATGCAAAACGTTGAGTATATAATTGTAGGCTGTGGATTGGCCAGTATTGCTTTTTGTGAGAAATTACGGGAACATAATCAGTCCTTTGTGGTATTCGATGATGGCTCACAGCAATCATCACGCGTTGCAGCCGGATTGTATAATCCTGTCATTTTAAAAAGATTTACTGAAGTATGGAAGGCCAAAGAGCAATTAGAAATCGCCTTACCAGTTTATAAGAGAATCGAAGAGGAGCTTAATATTATTATAGATTATAAGCTAAGAATACTAAGACGATTCGCTTCTATAGAAGAGCAAAACAAGTGGTTTACAGCATCAGATAAACCCACTTTAGAGCCTTATTTATCCACCCAATTAGTAGAAAATAATAATACTAATATCGATGCACCCTTTTCATTTGGTGAGGTTTTGCATGCTGGACGACTCGATACAGAAACTCTTATTGATAACTATAAGGTGCTTTTAAAAAGCTCTAACAGTTTGATAGAAGAACCTTTTGATTATGATCTTTTAAAGATCACAAATGATGCGGTTTTATATAATGAGATTAATGCAAAACGAATCATTTTTGCAGAAGGATTTGGCGTTAAAAAGAATCCATTTTTCAACTCAATACCACTAACAGGTACAAAAGGGGAAGTATTAACGATACACGCACCAGATCTGAATATTGATTATGCCATAAAATCATCAGTTTTTATTATTCCAATTGGTTCAAATAAGTATGTCGTTGGGTCTACATATAACCATTCAGATAAAACCAATGAACCCTCTGCAGAGGGGAAAGCAGAACTCACTAGTAAGTTGAAAACCTTCCTTAAATGTGATTTTGAAATTGTTGAACATGTAGCAGGTGTTAGACCTACTGTAAAAGATAGACGTCCTTTAGTCGGCGTACATCCAGAGTATAAAAATCTCTATGTTTTAAATGGATTGGGTACACGTGGTGTAATGATTGCACCTTACGTGGCTAGTAAACTTTACCAGAATATTACCAATAATATACCTCTAGATGAAGAAATTAATATTACTCGTTTTACTTCTTAACAAGTTCCTTGTCGTAATGCATAAATAGATTTATCCAGATATTTCTAGATAACCGCATAATTACAGGAATTAAGACCACGAGGGTAATAATAATAGCAAAAAAAGCTGTGAGCAAAGAGGATTCAAAAACTACATAGCTTAATATAAAAGTCGCTACAGCAAAAGCAATACCAACACCATAACTAACATACATTGAGCCATAGAAAAACGAAGGTTCCATGCGATAGCGTGTATTACAATGAGAACAAGAGTCGTTGATTTTTAGTGTCTCAGATAAGGCATAAGGATTACGATTCACGTACATGGATTCTTGGTGACATTTAGGGCAAGTGCCAAAAAGAATACTATAAAGTTTCATTCCTTTTTTAATCATAATTAAAACCTTTAATTTTGCGTGCTTTAATACGTTACAAAGATAAATTATTATTCATCTTTTGCTGTAACATTTGTGACAATAAGACGCGTTTTAATCTCTTAGATTCTATGTTGAATATCCATAATTTATCAATTTCATTTCAAGGAGAATACCTTTTTAAGGACCTCACCTTTAAATTGGGTGTGGGCGATAGAATCGGACTTATTGGAAAAAATGGTGCAGGTAAATCAACAATGCTTCGTATTCTTTCAAAAGAGCAGGAGTACGATACGGGACAGATTGCATCAGATAAAGATTTAAGAATAGGATTTTTAAAACAGGATATAGATTTTGATTTTGGAAAGACGGTTCTAGAAGAATCTTATGAAGCGTTCAAGGACATTAAGAAATGTGAAGCACAACTCGAAAAAATAAATATTGCATTAGCTGAGCGAACAGACTATGAAAGTGAATCCTACAGTCAGCTTATGGTAGATTTGAATGAAATTCAGCATCAATACGAGATTCTTGGAGGTTATAATTATCAAGGCGAAACCGAGAAGATTCTACAGGGTCTAGGTTTTAAACGAGAAGATTTTAATAAGCTAACAGATACATTTTCCGGTGGTTGGCGTATGCGTATTGAGCTTGCAAAGCTTTTACTTCAAAATAATGATTTGTTGTTGCTCGATGAGCCCACAAACCACTTAGATATCGAATCGATAATTTGGTTAGAATCATTTTTAAAAAATTATGCAGGTGCTGTTGTTATCGTATCTCATGATAAGATGTTTTTAGATAATGTAACCAACAGAACCATTGAAATTTCCTTAGGTCGTATATATGATTATAATAAGCCGTATACTAAGTTTTTGGCTTTAAGAGAGGAAATGAAAATCCAGCAGTTAGCGGCTCAGAAAAATCAGGAAAAACAAATACAGCAAACAGAAAAGTTAATCGAGAAGTTCCGAGCGAAAGCATCTAAAGCTACTATGGCCCAATCTCTTATTAAGAAGCTAGATCGTATGGATCGAATAGAGGTGGATCAAGATGATAACAGTGTAATGAACTTACAATTTCCAGTATCTATAACGCCTGGAAAGGTTGTTGTTAAATTGGAGAATATTTCAAAAAATTATGATGCACTTCAGGTGCTTAATAAGGTTAACTTATCTATAGCTAGGGATACTAAGACTGCCTTTGTAGGCCAAAATGGTCAAGGAAAATCAACATTAGCAAAGATTATTGTCGGTGAGCTAGACCATAGTGGTAATCTAGTACTTGGACATAATGTCCAAATTGGATATTTCGCTCAGAATCAAGCGGAGTACCTAGATGGGAATAAGACCGTATTAGACACCATGATTGATGCGGCCAATGAGTCTAATAGAAGTAAAGTACGAGATATATTAGGATCGTTTTTATTCCGAGGTGATGAGGTAGATAAGTATGTAAAAGTACTATCTGGAGGAGAACGTAACCGATTGGCTCTTGCAAAACTATTATTGCAACCACTCAATGTTCTTATTATGGATGAGCCTACAAATCATCTAGATATTAAGTCAAAGAATGTTTTAAAAGAGGCGCTGAAAAAGTTTGAAGGTACCTTAATACTCGTTTCACACGATAGAGATTTTCTTCAAGGTCTCACAGAGATTGTTTATGAGTTTAAGGACAAACAAATTAAAGAATATCTAGGTGATATCGATTTTTATTTGGAACAGCGTAATATTGAAAATCTAAGAGAAGCTGAAAAAAGAACTGTTGTCGTTGAACACCCAAAAGAGAACAACAAAAAGAGTTACGAAAAACAGAAAAAGCTCAAGTCTTTAAATAATAAATTGAGCAAGGTTGAAGCTAAAATTAATG
Organism: Winogradskyella poriferorum; assembly: GCF_050618035.1. GTDB lineage: Bacteria > Bacteroidota > Bacteroidia > Flavobacteriales > Flavobacteriaceae > Winogradskyella > Winogradskyella poriferorum_A. The sequence goes on along the minus strand of NZ_JBODPY010000008.1, from coordinate 41,926 downwards.
ATCTTGAAAGAGCGATAAAAGCGGATGATGTTGCTTTAGAAACCAACTATGATCAAATAGCGTCAGATCCTAGTTTTTTTGATCAGTACCAATCTAAAAAAGCAGAATTGGAGGAGCTAATGGTGCAGTGGGCTAGTATTCAAGAGGAAATAGACCATTTTAACAATTAAGATTATTTTAACTGCCTAACGCTTACTTAAAGGGTAAATTTGCAGCCAATAACAACCATCACATGCGCAAAATTATCCTATCTGTTCTAGGTGTCTTACTTATAGTTGGTGCCTATTTTCTAGGCCAATACATTATTGAACAAAACAAGAGAAAAAGACCGGTCCCGGAAAAAGTGGTAAAAACTGTTTTTACCGATACGGTGAATAACACAACAGTTCAAATTGTCATACCAGCTAACGGAAGCTTGGTAGCAAAGCAACGTGTTGAGTTGTTTGCGGAAGTTCAAGGTGTGTTTAAAGCTGGTAATAAGTTGTTTAGACCTGGACAAAAATTTAGAAATGGAGAAACGCTAATTCGTATTGATGCCTCCGAATATTACGCCAGTGTTCAATCGGCTAAGAGTAATTTATACAATTCTATTGCGGCTATAATGCCAGATTTAAGATTAGATTTTCCAGAGGTTTACGAAAAATGGCAAGCTTATATTAATGGATTTGATCTTAACAATTCAACCCCTAAGTTGCCTGAAATGACAACCGAAAAGGAAAACTTTTTTATAACAGGAAGAGGTATTGTTTCCAATTATTATAGTGTAAAAAATCTAGAACAACGATTAGCGAAGTATCAGATAAGAGCTCCTTTTACTGGTATATTAACGGAAGCTTTAGTAACTGAAGGGTCACTTATTAGAAATGGTCAAAAGCTTGGAGAATACATTAATCCTGGGATTTACGAAATGGAAGTTGCCCTAAGCAAGGTATATGCAAGCCTTTTAAAGGTAGGGGAGAAAGTACAGTTAAATAACATAGACAATACTGAAAATTACTCAGGAATTGTAACACGTGTAAATGGACGTATTGATCCAACAACACAAACCATAACAGCCTTTATCGAAGTAAAGAATGAAGGCTTAAAAGAAGGTATGTACCTTGAGGCCAATCTTAATGCTAAGCAAGAATCAGATGCTATTGAAATTAACAGGAACTTAATGTTAGATGGTAACCAAGTCTTTGTTGTTAAAGACAATGTTTTGGATATTATTGAGGTGCAACCAGTTTATTTTTCAGATTCTAAGGTGGTTTTAAAAGGTATTCCAAATGGTACAGTGTTATTGTCCAAACCTGTACCTGGTGCTTATGCAGGTATGTCTGTTAAGCCCTTTACAGAGACTTCTAAAGCGAGCGCTAAAAATAGCAAATCAGATAAGTAATGAGAAAGCTAATTGCTTATTTTATAAGACATAGTGTTGCCGTAAATGTGGTAATGTGGTCGTTTCTGATTTTCGGATTTTTTGGAGCATCCAAGTTAAAATCCTCTTTTTTCCCACTAGTAGACTCAAAGAACATTAGTATTAATGTTACTTATCCAGGAGCTTCACCTCAAGAAGTTGAAGAGGGTGTTATTCTCAAGATTGAAGATAATTTAAAAGGCCTCAATGGTGTAGAGCGCGTTACCTCAACGTCTAGGGAGAATAGCGGAAATATCAATGTAGAAATCCAAAAAGGAGAAGACATTGATTTTATGTTACTTGAAGTTAAAAATGCGGTTGACCGAGTACCTACGTTCCCTGTGGGTATGGAACCCTTAATCGTTGCCAAGCAAGAAGCCTTAAGGCCAACTATAACTTTTGCAATTAGTGGTTCAAAGATTCCGTTGTCTACGTTAAAACAGATTGGAAGACAAGTCGAAAATGATTTAAGAGCGATAGATGGTATTTCACAGATTCAGATTTCTGGATATCCAGATGAGGAAATCGAAATAGCAGTTAATGAGACCAATCTGTTGGCTTATGATTTAACTTTTGCTGAAGTCGCACAAGCTGTTAATCAGGCAAGTTTAATTACAACAGGAGGTACAATAAAAACAGATGCTGAAGAATACCTTATTAGGGCTAATAATAGGTCGTATTATGCGGATGAGCTATCCAATTTAATCGTAAAATCTGATGCGACAGGAAGAAAGATTAAACTTAAGGATATTGCAGAAGTAAGAGACCAGTTTTCAGAAACACCAAATGCTAATTATTTTGATGGTAACCTCTCCATAAATATCACAATTACAAGTACCAATACAGAAGATCTTATTTCTTCTGCAGATAAGACGAAAGCCTACATTGAGGATTTTAATCAGAAGTATGATAATGTGCAGCTCAATGTGGTTAGAGATTTATCTACAACACTGGTGCAAAGAACTGAGCTCTTAACAGAGAATGCGGTTATAGGGATGATACTTGTCCTTACTTTTCTTTCGCTATTTCTTAATACCAGATTAGCCTTTTGGGTGGCAGTAGGACTTCCAGTTGCTTTTGCTGGTATGTTTATGTTTGTTGGGTATTTCAATGTTACCATTAACGTACTATCGTTATTCGGTATGATTATCGTTATTGGTATCCTTGTAGACGACGGTATAGTCATTGCGGAAAATATATATCAGCAATACGAAAAAGGGAAGTCACCAGAGCAAGCCGCTATAGATGGTGTTATGGAAGTTTTACCAGCTATTGTATCGGCAATTCTTACGACGATTTTAGCGTTTGGAATCTTTCTTTTCTTAGATGGACGAATAGGTGAATTTTTTGGCGAAGTTTCTGTCGTTGTTATACTAACCTTAGTTGTCTCGTTAGTAGAAGCTTTAATTATACTTCCTGCTCACCTTGCACATTCAAAAGCATTAAGAACACAGAGTAAAAAACCAAAAGCAGGATTAGCAGGTGTCTTTCAGAAAGTCTTTTCTAAGCTAAGGTATATAAATACTTTAGGCGATAAAATTATGAGAGGCTTACGTGATCGAATGTACAGCCCCTTTCTAAGGTTTGCATTAAATAATAAGTTCTTAACCTTTTCATTCTTTATTGTCATTTATATATTAACAAATGCAAGTTTTCAAGGTGGTATAATACGTGGTGCCTTTTTCCCAAGAATAGCAAGTGACCGTGTGGAGATTACACTCAATATGCCTAATGGTACCAACGAAAAGGTTACTGATAGCATTATCTCGTATATAGAAAAGGTAGCAAAGCAGGTGACCGAAGAGATTAATGAGGACTACAAATCGGAGATGCAAGGCAAGTTCTTGGTGGAAAATATGATTAAAAATATAGGGCCAGGATCAGCTACAGCTTCTCTAGAAATAAATCTACTGCCAGGTGAAGAACGACCAAATAGTATTACGTCAGATTTAGTTTCTAATAAAGTTAAAGATCGAGTAGGTCCTATTTTTGGTGCTGAGAGTCTTGTGTATGGAAGTGGCGGAAATTTTGGTGGCTTGCCAGTTTCAGTATCGTTGTTAGGGAATAATATTACCGAATTAAAAGCCGTGAAGGCTGAGCTGAAGCAGAATCTTGAAAATAACGTATTACTGAAGGATGTGACGGATAATGATCCTGCAGGTATTAAAGAAATCCGTTTAAAACTTAATCAAAATGCATACGCGTTAGGATTAGATTTAAGAGCAGTAATGTCTGAGGTACGTTCTGCATTCTTTGGAAATCAGGCACAACGTTTTCAGCGTGGTCAGGACGAAATTAGAGTTTGGGTGCGATACGACAGAGAAAACCGATCCTCTATTAATAATCTTGATAATATGCGCATTAGCACACCAAGTGGGCAAAGAGTACCATTAAAAGAGATTGCTTCCTACACTATTGAGCGTGGTGACGTTGCCGTAAATCATTTAGAAGGAAGACGCGAGATACAGGTCTCTGCTGATATTAAGGATACAAAGAAGACAAGTGCTACGGATATTATGGCTGAAATCAGAGATGAAATTATGCCAGAGATATTATCAAAATATCCAACAGTGACACCATCTTACGAAGGTCAGAATAGAGAACGAAACAAGCTAATGAACTCTTTAGGTCCTGTTGGGTGGACGGTATTAGCATTGATTTACATTGTAATTGCCTTTACATTTAGAAGTTATAGCCAACCATTAATATTATTGGCATTAATACCATTTAGTCTGCCAGCGGTAGCTTGGGGACATTGGATACACGATTTTCCATTAAACATTTTATCCATGTTAGGGATTATTGCCCTTATTGGAATTATGGTGAATGATGGCTTAGTTTTAATTAGTAAGTTTAATTCTAATCTAAAAAGTGGTTTGTCTTTTGATGATGCTCTTTATGAAGCTGGACGCTCACGTTTTAGAGCAATATTTTTAACCTCTTTGACTACAATCGCTGGTCTGGCACCATTGATTTTTGAACAAAGTAGGCAAGCACAGTTTTTAATACCAATGGCAATATCAATTGCCTATGGTATTGGATTTGCAACCATACTTACCTTAGTGGTATTGCCGATTTTCTTATCCTTCAGCAATTTCATAAAAACCAATGTAAAATGGTTATGGACTGGTGAGCAAATAACCAAAGAAGAGGTGGAACGCGCTATCAAAGAACAGCAAGAAGGGGTGAGACTTCAAGAAGATGCTTTATTGGGGAAATCTAATGAAACCACTCGCCAACAACAAGAACAGTTAAGCAATTTAGACAAATGAAAATAAGAATCTACATCACATTTATTTTAGCGTTTTGGGGATGTCATATGTTTGCGCAAAATGTATTGTCTAAGGAAGAAGCCATTTCACTCACGTTAGAGAACAATTATGGAATTAAGATTGCTAACAATAATGTTGAGGTTGCAGAAAATAATAAGAGTATTTTAAATTCTGGGTATTTGCCGACACTTACCGGTAATGCTGGTGCTACATACAACCAAGATAATATTTCAGCTGAGTTTAATAATGGAGAATCTACGTCACTAGATGGTGCTGAAAGTTCGAGATATAATGCTGGGATTAATCTAAACTATACCATTTTTGATGGCTTGGGCAGGTATTATGATTATAAGCGCTTAAAGGAAGAATATAATTTAAGTGAATTACAGGCCAGAGAAACTATTGAAAATACAATTCTTCAATTACTAACGGTGTATTATGATGTTGCTAGACGCGCAGAGAATTTAAAATCTTTAGAGCAGACATTGGACATTTCTTACGATCGACTGGTGCGTTCAGAATATCAGTTTGATTATGGTCAAAACACCAAATTAGATGTTTTAAATGCTCAAGTAGACATTAACAATGACAGTATTAATGTTATTACATCTAAGCAAAACCTAATTAATTCAAAACGCGATCTAAATGTTGTCACTGGTAATGCTATAGAAAGAGTGTTTGCTGTAGATACTTCAGTCACATTTTTAATGCAACTAAATAAAGAAACATTGCAAGAAAAAGTACTCACTAATAATGTGACGCTTATTCAAAACGATAAGAATATCGCCATAAATGATTTTACGGTAAAGGCAAATAAATCTGGCTATTTGCCAACTATTGGTTTGGTAGGTTCATATGGTTGGAATGAAAACAATAACAATGCGGCTTCATTCGTAGCAGTGTCAACAAACACAGGATTGTCAGCAGGTTTAAATTTAAGTTGGAATCTCTTTGATGGTGGTACCACAATCACACGAGTTAAAAATGCTAAGATTAATTTAGAGAATCTAAAATTACAAAAAGAGCAACTGCGTCTGGAAGTAGAACGGAATTTTAATAATGCTTGGGATGATTATCAAAACCGTCTAAAAATTTATCAGGTTCAGGAAGAAAATATAAGAACGGCAAAAAACAACTTTAATAGAACACAAGAAAAATTTAAATTGGGTCAGGTGACTTCAATTGAATTTAGACAAGCTCAACTGAATTTATTGACCGCAGAATTAAGTCGCAATCAAGCTAAGTACGATGCTAAACTTGCTGAAATTCTTGTGCTTCAAATAAGTGGTGAATTATTAAACGTACAATTCTAAAAATGAAATAAATGGACGAGTATTTCTTTCAATGTCCATACTGTTGGGAGCAGATTTCGATGCTTATAGATACGTCTCAAAGTAGGCAAAATTATATTGAGGATTGTGAAATATGTTGCAATCCTATTCAGGTTGATGTAACCTGTGAAGACCAAGAAATCACTAGTTTTCAAGCTGAAAATATAGAACAGTAGATTTTATTAAAATATTGATAATCAATGTTTTATGAAATTTTACTATGCAGTTCATCGAAAAAACTTGTTGTTTATCCTGTTTCGTGCTATATTCGTATAGTATAATGTGCCCCTCCACATAAATCTGCTATTATGAGAACTTTAAAATTAACCTTGTTATGTTGCTTGCTTTCTGCATTTACATTTGCAAACGTTTCCCAAGAACAAAAAGACGCACTTCTAGCACTGTTTAATGCTACCAATGGGCCTGAGTGGAAAACGACTTGGAATATAGAAGCGCCAATTTCAGATTGGTATGGCATAACTGTAGAAAATAATAATGTTGTAGCTATCAACTTACCTTTTAATAATCTAAAAGGAAATTTACCAGAAGAACTTTCAGCCTTAACATCATTAAAAGTTTTGAATTTATCTTTTAATAAGCTTAACGGTAATTTACCGTCGACCTTAACAGAGATGAATGCTCTAGAGGAACTTTTACTATTCTCAAATAACTTTAGTGGTGCGCTACCTTCAACAATTGGTAATCTTGAAAATTTAAAATCTTTAGAATTATATAACAATGGTTTCTTTGGCGAGATACCAAGTTCAATAGGGAATCTTAAAAACCTCGAAGTATTAATACTAAGTAGTAATAACTTAATCGGTAAAATACCTTCAACGGTTTCAAACTTAAAATCGCTTAAAGTATTTAGTGTATTTGATAATAGTTTACTTGGTACAGTACCTTCTGCAATTGGAGAGTTAACTCAATTAGAGGAATTGGTATTGTCTAATAATGCATTTTATGGTCAGCTACCAGGTGAGTTAGCACAGCTAACAAATTTAAAAACGTTGTTATTAACAAATAACGATCTTAAAGGTAATTATGCTTCTTTAAAAGATAATTTACCAAATATTGTGGATTTCGATTTAGATGCCGCAAATTTAAAAGGTGCTTTAGCAACTTTAGATGATGAGGATGACGATGACGATGATGACTAAAATTAAAATATCGAGTTTTATTTATAATTGGTTTAAAAGCGTTCAGAATTTCTGAGCGTTTTTTCATTTAAATGCTTGGTAAAATTAAAAAGCATTGTATATTTGCAGTCCAATATCGCGGGATAGAGCAGTAGGTAGCTCGTCGGGCTCATAACCCGAAGGTCACAGGTTCGAGTCCTGTTCCCGCTACTACACAAGACGGACTAGTATTTTTACTAGTCCGTTTTTTATTGGAATCATCCTTACCTCCTGTAAATGAATGGATTAACCTAAATATAGGGTTCAAATTTGAGGTTCGATATGTTCTGTCGTTCGGGTCTATGACTATTCCCTCTGGGAACAATAATTTTTGAAGTGATAATTTGGTTTCATATTCTCCAGACACCCATATATTACTGAGGTTTCTACTGAATTCTATTAATTCTAAAACCTTTTTATCCAGGTTCGATATTTTAATTTGAAAATCGTCCAATTTTTCTTCAATTTCAACCAATTCGGATGTTACAGGACCAATAAAACGATTGTATAATTCTTTATCTATTTCACCAAATGCAAATCGACTATCCAAAGTTTCTTTTTTAGTTTTTAACTCTTTAAATCGTTTTTTAAGAACTGTTTGGTCTTTATAGATTCTCGAACTTTGACCATTCACTGTAATCTTCATCTGTTTTTTAAAAACCTCTTCTAAATCTTCTTTTAATGCAAAATTCAAGAGAAGATTTTGAAAAATATTGTGAAGACCCTCCTTCATTGACTTTTTGGAAGTATTTGCATTCATATCCTTTGATTTACACTCAGAATTTAAACACTTATAGTAGTCGAATAATTTTTTTGCCTTATAACCAGTCATTTTAGAACCGCAGCATCCACAATAGAGTTGATTTTGTAAAGGTCTGTCCTGTTGCACAGTATAAGGTTTGTATTCGTTTTTTGGTTTTGTATCAAATCTGTCATTTATGATTTTAAAATCCTCTTTAGAGACGAGTCTTTCCCAATTACCTTCTATAATTTCTCCATTTAAGAAAGAATTTTTGTGAATACCACAATAAAATGGATTTCTCCACATTGCACTGACAGTTTGCTTTGAAAGTTTAAGTCCACGTATTGATAATTTTTGTCTGATTTGATAATCAGGTACGTTTTGAAGCTTCCAATCCCATGCTAATTTTAAAAGTTTTCCTTCACTATTAATCTTAAGCTCCTGAATTCCTTGCACAAACTTTGGGTTCTTTACTTTTGGACCATAATGATCATAACCTCTAGGTGCTTTTCCTAACCAATTTCCACTTTTAACAAAGCGTTTCAGTCCTGGTATTGTATGAGTTAATCGCTCTACATTTTCTTTTCTCGCATGTATTAAAGAATAATGAATTTGTATCTCTCCCTCTTCTGTAGTGGTATCTAATTCAGTCGATACTTCGATTAGGTGAACACCTTGATTTCTTACTAAATCATTGACAAGTCCAATTGCGCTTCCTCCACTTCTTGAGAATCGACTCATTTTGTAAATCATTATTGCGAATGGTTTTTGTCTACTTTGTTTTACTTCATTGATTAGTTTCATAAATTCCTTACGAGTAAAATCATTTTTCGCAGATTCGTACGTGTTTCCAAACTCATTGGTAATCTTATAATTCTTTTTCTCGGCCAACCGTTTTGCAGATATTATCTGATTTTCCAAACTGTGGTTTGAATCAAATTGTTGTTTGGATGATACCCTAGTGTAGACCCAAACTTGATTATTTTTTTCTTTTTGAGGTTCACTCTTTATGAACCTTTTGAAATATTCGTTATTCATTATTTTAAATTGTTGTGGTTGCAAACAATGCAACTCAGATTATACAAATGATTTATGATATCCATGACATTTTCATCAGGTGTGTCATGATCACCTGTTATTAGTCGAAATTTCTCAATTGAGATTTTCGATTCTCCAGAATTTTCCAAAATAATAGAGTATTACTCTACCCACACAAATATTACTTGAGTGGTTTATACCATCTGGCGTTATCCATGGATTTTATTGATAACATACCTTAACCCATTTACTCATGGAAGGGTTACTCCATTTGCTATGCTATAAAAAATATTCGACCTACACTGCATCAAAGTTTTCTCATTTATCTATTGATGTACATTGATTTTAATCTTCTATATGTCTTTTACATTATCGTTGAGGATATTGTTTATAGACAGGTGTTTAGTTAATATTGATTTATTATTTCATTTAATATTTCTTCGTGCGACGGTTTTATGATGTAACGAATCTTGTAAAGATTCCGCAGTAGTTGTTCCCATTCATAATCCATAATGGACTCATGTGATGTGAGATAAAAACCATATTTTTTCTTCGCTTCGTAGTAACCATCGTCATACCCACTTTCGTACTTATGTTGACAACCATACTCCGTATCCATTCCAATAAAATCAGGTATTACATCGATGTATTGATATTCAGTGTAAATCAAATATGATTCATCTATCAACGGAGATGTATGTAGCAATTCAATTCCAAATTCATCTTCCTCGGAAAAATTGGTCATGAATTCCATCACATTAAACTCAGGGTCTTTTAGATGCTGATCGGTGCCACCAATGGCAAAAAACTCTTCTTTTACCATAAACTTATAACTCTATTATTTTACTGATTATCGCATACATTCTGTATGAATTGTATCATTTGAATTGATATCTGTAGATATTGTTCTCTCATCAGTATTTATTCAAAATATTGTCAATGATTGACTCATCTTCTGTAGAAATAACATTTCTCACATTTACAATCTTCAATAATCTGTTTCTTAATGTAGGTTCTGCAAGGCTCGAATCTCCTGTTTCAAAAAATTCATAATCGAGTTTTGCTAATTCATATGCTAAATCATACCCCTGTGATCTCCCGATTTCTATACATCGATTTTCAATTCTTTTAATATCCAAATTGGAGTAGCAACTATTATTTCTATGGATCTTTAGCATGTTTGACTCTTTAGAAGAGATCACCTTTTCTACATTAATATCATTTATCATTTTTTCGTCATATGTTCTGTAGATATAATCCATAGAATGGTATAAATTTTCATCAATTGTCTGCTCATGAAATTCATTGATTTTCGAAACTTCCGCCTCTATTAAAGATTCAAATTCATCGTCTGAAATAAAATTTGTCATGAATTCTCTCACATCAAATTTTGGATCCTTGAGATGCTGATCGGTGCCGCCAACGGCAAAAAACTCTTCTGTTGTCATAATTGTATAATGATATAATTGTTATAATATGTAACTGACTATCAGTTACTTAATAAAATATAAAGAAAAAATTTCTGGAAGTCAAGTACCTAATAATACTTATGTAAAATTTCATCTAAAATTCGTTCATCGTCAGTAGAGATTCGATATCGAATCTCATCCAATTTCTGAATTTTCTCGTGCCACAGTTGGTCACTTAGTGATCTAATAATAGGTTCGCCTGCCTTCTCTTCAATTTCCTTTTTTGCTTTATCATAACCTTCTCGGAGATATTTTTCTTTCAATTTATCTTGCGCATTCTTTTCTCGATCTAATTTCTTTTGTGCAAGTTCTAAACGTCTGTCTACCTTTCTTTTAATTTCCTCAGATGACAAACACGTCATTTCATAAATTTTTATGATACTTTCTCCAGAGTCAAGTCTATTAAAATAGAACGCTCCCATCAATTCATCATTCAAATATGCCTCATAGATTCTAACCAGTCTTCGTAGAGTTGTAGGTGAAATGTCTAAACTCAGAATCGAACAAGTGAGTTGAAATCTATCTTTTGATACCTGTCCAAAATCATCAACTGATTTTAAGGGTCCAATATCAACTCTTTTCTTTCCCTGCGAGGTACCGATTAAATGAAGTAAGTGATATGCAGACTTGGCAATTTCAAGATAGGAACGTTTGATGCGGGTGTTACGAAGTAATGACTCTAAAATAACATCTGCATCAGTAATTGAAATCTCTTGTACTGGTACAGTTTCAATGTCTACATCATTAGTCAATAAAGTCTGATACCTTACATATCCATCAACGATGAAGTACTTGTGGTTTTCCCTGATGACTTTAAGAGGTTCTATAATCCCATAAATCTTAATCGAGGGTAAAAACTTCTGGAATTGTTTAGGGTTTATACTTGATTTTATCCCAATTAGTTTTGGGTGTAATTCTAATGTCTCAAGTGGGACATTTTTGATAATGATATTCATTGGTTGTCAGTATTAACAACATCTAATCCTACTTAAATAATTCTTTTCAGATTAGTTTATTCCCTCCACAAAGGAGATCAATTAAATTATAAAGAAAATAATCGAGATAGTCAACCTCATGTCACGTGACAGGAAGTCGAAGCTTGATTTCAAATTTTAATTTCTTTATATTTTTTAACACGTGGGGTGTAAACATGCAGATTAGATTCCAATACGTATCAATTAGTTTTATCCATTTTCAAGCGGCTGCTGCATCGGTTTTAGAGATGGATCAATAGTTTTATGTTTTCTCTTTATGAGGGTAACATTTATAATAACATTCCCTCCAAAACAATAGATTTTAAGACTCTAATTAAAATCATAAGAACTAATCCCTATAAAAAAGATTATAAGGTCATTAGAACTCATAAAAAAGGGGATATAGAGTACAATCAAGGGAAAAAAGAACTTGTTCGATGTCACCCAAATTGTGTTCTCAAGTTTAATTCAATTAGTGGATCAAATTTTGAAAAAAACTATGAAATAGGTTCAGGGTACATCTACTTAGATATTGATAATCTTAATAACCCTATTGAATTTAAAAAAGAGTTCATTTCAAAGTATAAAGAGGTGGTTTCAATGGTATGTTTATCCAGCGGCGGTAATGGTTTGTCCGTTTTGGTGAAAATCAATCATTTGATTACCTCTAAAAATGAGTATAAATGCATCATAGACTTACTAAAATCTCAATATTTCGGAGATGTAGAATTTGACAGTGGATCAGATAAATTATCTCAGATGTGGTTTATTTCTCATGATCCAAATGTGTTTGTAAATACAGAGGTTTGTATTGATGTTACTGAAGGGTTAAAGTGCGTAAATCAAGGTATTATCCATAGGGGTGTTAGTAATAATACACTGTTCTACGCACTTGAAAAAGAGATAATGTATTTATCCATTTCTGATATCAATTCGAATCTGATTACCAGAACCAAGTACATTAACAAAAAGGATATTGATATCGAAACTGTTCCCTGGACTGATATCAAAATCCCCAGAGTTATTAAAGACGGTAATAAAAGAAGAATATACACCAGATTGATCCATTCATTATTCCATCTAAATCCTGAAGTAGAACCCAAATATGTATTAGGTTATATCTATAATGTCAATAGAAATTGTGCTGATCCAAAGATGAGTTATAGAGACTTATTATCCCTATTCAATATGCAGTATGGATATATCCTAAGTGAACATTATGAGTATAAAAATTATAGATACAAGACTTTACATATTAATCCTGATGCAGACTTAACTTCAGGGCAGAAATCAATTATTGCCAACAAGTTAAATGGGTGTATTAGAAAAAATAAGACCAAGTCAGTGATTGCCGCCGCAATCAATCAGTTAATTAATGATGAGAAGGATTATTCTGTGTCATCTATTAGTAAAATCACAGGTATTAGTCGAAAAACAGTTGGACTTTACATCAATGATTTAGATCCAATTGATATTGATGACCTAATTAATCAACTGACCAGAGATATTAAGTAGTGTTTTTCTACGTATTACACTATTTATTGTTAAACCCATTTAGATATGAAAAAAGACGTTATGATTTCACTGCGATTAACACCAAATCAATATGTTACTTTATTGGAAACATTGGTGAGAGAGAAAAAATCTAAATCACAATTTATTAGAGAATCCATTGAACATTCCCTATTAAAAATCAACACCAAAAATTGTCGGAAAAATGAGATTTTAAAGTGGATCGATGAACTTTAGGTCACACGACAGGAAGTTTGGATCTTGATATAATAGATCAGGATTTGGTTTCAATTTTAATTGGCACAATGACTGTTGGGGTATTGTTCCCTTTGTGAACTAACCATAATTTTAATTATTCTTTAGGTACAGTTTTGCGAGAGTTTCACCCATAGTATTGCATAGAATTTCCTGCGGATGGTTTTCATATCCAAAATGTTCTAATTGATTATGGTACAAGGTGTTTTTCGCCTGTGATGTGAGATTATAAAAGTGGAAGAACTCATGAATTACAGTCCTAATCAAGTCTTTGCGTATTACATTGTTGTCTCTATAGATGATAATTGTGTTGTTATAGAAACAATACTCCCCCGCTAAATGAGATTTACCCTCCGCTAAAGTTAGTAGTGGTTTTTGTTTACGAATTGGATATAAATAGAGGCACCAGTTCAATACATCCTCTGCCAAATGAAATTGCCAGTCTTCACCGTCACGAGTCAATAATTTAATTAGCTCATATGCCAAGTTCAAAATGAATAACCCTCCAACAACAATAAAATAAATTGTGAAAAAGGTATCCATTAAATGTGTCGCTTTATCTTGGTAATGGTATTCACATGAAGACCTGTAATCTTAGCAACTTCAATGTTTTTATATCCTTTTCGAAGTAATTCTAAACCCTTTTTATTTCGTGGCTTCGACAAAAAACGAATTGGATCTTCAACAGATCCTGGTTTTCTCCCAAGATATTTTGTTGGATCTAATTTAGCCAACTCAATACCCTCACGTTGACGTTCTTTTGAAAGTTTTCGTTCCATCTCAGCGACCACTCCAAGAATTGAAATTATCATTTTAGAGATTGGATTTTCCTCTTTAGCTTCATTGAGCGTACATAGACCCTGCGACAAAAAATTGACAGGGATTCCTCTCTCAGTGGTGTAATGAATAAAATTTATAATATCTCTTAGGTCACGACCGCAACGATCAATTTGCCAAACAGAAATTGACTTGATCAATTGTCGATCAATTAGGGTTTTTAAGGATGAACCCTCGGGTCTTTGAAAAATAGGTATAGCTCCTGAACATTTATCTTCAATCACCTTATCAAAGTCATCTTCTTTTACTCTTTGCCGATCCGTTTTCTGATCTACGCTCGAAACTCTTGTGTATAATACTGAAATACTCATAATTCTAAGGTTTACCTATCCATACCCTAAAATTATAGCAGCAACACCCCTCAAGCAGCATAAAACCTATATTTTATCGCTATGACAGCACTCACAAATCAAAGTGTACGCTATTATTGTGATTAATGGATTTTGCCGATTAAAATTGGTGAAGGATCATCCCGTGGGGGCCCTCCCTGCAGCATCCCCTGCCGTATCCCCCCTCTATTTAGGGTGAAATCGACTTCTCCAGAGGGGGTGAATACCCCGCTCCAGATTTTTCTGGTTTTTTTTGTAAAAACTCGAGTTTTTAAAAAATAAAATTTTTCAATTTTTTGAAAGAAAATCAGTTTTATATTAGTAGTAGTTTCTCCAGAATTTTGACCATCGCGAAGGTGTCTAACTTACAGTACTCCAAGAGTTGATTTCTTGTTTCTTCAACATCACCCGCAAATGTTCCGTTTACCATCGAAAGAAAAGTATTAGATGCTGTACCTCCTTCTTTAATATCAAGATCATTGTATGAGAGTTCAGGAACCAGTGCAGGTAGAACGTACTTTATTGAATAACTTCCTTTCATTTCGGGGGTATAGTACCATTTCTGTTGGAACGGAATCATTAGATCTTTCAGACGATTTACAATCCCTAACAACTCATTAGAAAACTCAGGGAATACATCGATTAGATCATTTAGTTTCCCTCTCTCAAAACCAATATTGTAGACTAATATGTCTCCACTGGTACCACAGTCCTCAATGAGTTGTTCTATGAACCCAATTCTTGGATCTTGAGATGGATCTGCAAGATATTCTCTGTGTTCTATTACTGAGGTTAAAGTCTCTTGAATGTGAAGTGAATACTGAAATACTAATTGTTGGTATGGTCTACTACCATTATATTTTGGAACTGCGGGACCAATTGTTTCAAAATCTAAAAAGTATAAAGGATAAATTAATCCATTTGTGAAGTTTCTTATCTCTTCAATATCAATATGAGTGGTCCCATTAACTTCTGATTGAACCTGTAACAATTGATTTGGATTCAGGTCTGTTTGACTTAAATCAATATCATCTAATGTGATTACTCCCTGGTTGTATAAATCAAATTTCTTGTCTTTGTTTAGTCTTGAAATATTAAAAACTGAATAGTCAGGAATGTGTTTCCAACAGGTTCCCTTAAAATCACAATCGTAAGGATCAGAACAATGAGGACCAATATCTACATTTGGAATTTCAGAACTCTCAATCACATTTTTGAGTCTTCTGACTTCATTTGGTATTCGTGGGAGAAACTCTAAAACTTGATCGTACACTGATTCAATGGTAAACAATTGATGTATATCTAATTCTCCCTCTCTCGTGTATTGGTTATTAATATGAACAATCGATATGTCTTTTAAATCAACTCCAGAATTTGTGATGGTATGATATTGTATGGCAGCATCCTTGATATAGGTCTCCGAAACCTTAGTAGAACTTTTTACCTCGTACGCTTTCCAACCATCATTATCTTTGACCAATATATCTAATGCAGCAAGAACGTTGTTGTACAGGAATGTTGCT
The DNA here is from genome assembly GCF_050618035.1 of Winogradskyella poriferorum. Classification (GTDB taxonomy): domain Bacteria; phylum Bacteroidota; class Bacteroidia; order Flavobacteriales; family Flavobacteriaceae; genus Winogradskyella; species Winogradskyella poriferorum_A. The sequence goes on along the minus strand of NZ_JBODPY010000008.1, from coordinate 26,067 downwards.
TCATAAATTATTGACTCCCCTTGAGAAATAAACTTCTGTGTTTTCCTCACCGATTCAAACATTTTAAAATGATTTTCAGGAGACGCATCAGCACCATTGGGAAATAGTTCTTGTGCCAATAAACCAATATTGGTTCCTTGGTCGAACACCGCTTGTAGTGATGAAGGTGTAGGATCTTTTAATCTATATTGATGCTTATAGAGATACAATGACTTTTCACATTGAAGTCCACGAATAAATGTTGATTTGGAGAGTCTACTTTTTGACATTATTTATATTAGAGATAACAAATTATAAAGTCTTAAAAACTCCTCCCATTCTTGTTTATTAATATTTTCGGGTTTATAAATCTTAAATGACACAGACGGTTCTAAATCTTTCATTCGAACCATTACTCGTGACTTGTATAATTCTGTAGATGTAGTTACTCCAGAAAACATAAAAGTATCAGGTAATCGTATTAACCACATCAATCCAGAAGTAGGTTTATTGGAATTTGGTAAAGACCAATATGGGAATAAAAAAACGCATTTAGTGCCTAAATTGGCTATGAATATGTTTACACCTTACAGACGTCCTAAAGGTCCAAATATTAAATTCTTTTTTATATACCACACCTCACATAAAGAAGCTGTAAAAAGTTTTTATAACAATTTAAAATTTGGTGTCACAGCACAAAAGAAATATTTTAAAGGAATAGAGGATTATGTAAACATAAAAGCATCAACATCCAAAGAACATTTTATTGAATTTACAAACGAAAACGACCCTTTACCAGACATCATCCAAAAGCTGGAAAACCTAAAATTTGACCACGACAATGTAAAGTATGCTGCTTTTTATTTAAGCCCATTCGATAAGTTTACACCAGATCCCGAAGACAGAGAAATTTATATTCAAATAAAGGAATTGTTTTTAAATGAAGGTATTATTACCCAAGTAGTGGATTATCATAAAATGATTGAAAATATTGAAAATCAATACAACTTTCAATTTTCCTTACAAAATATGGCATTGGCAATGCACGCTAAATTAGGTGGCGCACCTTGGAAGTTAGCAGTAACCGATAAAAAAGAATTAGTAATTGGAGTAGGAGCCTTTACCAATCAAGGCGAAAACAGACGTTACATAGCAAGTGCTTTTAGTTTTCAAAATAACGGTCTATTCAGAAACTTTGAATATTTCAATCAAAACCAAACAAAGTTATTAGCAGGAAGCATTTTAAAAGCTATTAGAGATTTTACTTCAGTAGCTCAAGCAGATAAAGTAGTCATTCATTTTTACAAAGAAATGAAATATGAAGAATTACAGCCTATTATTGAAGGAATGCATCAATTAAAATTAGGAGTGCCTTTATATATTCTTAACATCAACAAAACAGAATCCGAAGACATTATTGCTTACGACCTTAATTGGAATAATAAAATGATGCCATTAAGTGGTACGTACATTCGTATAGACAGCAACCAATTTTTGCTATTTAATAATGCACGCTATCCAAATTCACAATACTATACAGATACAGATGGCTATCCATTTCCAATAAAAATTAAAATGAGTAGTCCAGACGACGATGCGTTTGAAGATGCTAATGTAGCATTAGAACTATTAACGCAAGTCTATCAATTCAGCAGGCTATATTGGAAATCATTACGCCAACAAAATGTACCAATCACCATTAAATACCCTGAAATGGTGGCACAAATAGCACCACGCTTTAACAATGGTGTTCCAGAGGATGCAAAAAACAAATTGTGGTTTTTGTAAAAAATAACTCATTATCTTTTGCACAACCATTGCATTCAATAATTTGTATATTTGTCTAAATTATATGAAAATATTCGTTTCCATATCAATGTCTATTTTATTCTTTTTTCAAGGGATAAGCATAGATATGGACTTTTGTGGTCCAATTAAAGAAATTTCAAACGTTATTACCCATTATCAAGACCATAAAGTTTATGGTGACTCTTTCCTTGATTATGTAGTTGAAGATTACATTGGCAGCGATGCTAAAAATGAAGAGCATCATCATAACCCAGATAAGGAGAATACACCAGTCCATTCTCATAATCAATGTTGTCACCCGTTGGTATTAATTATTGCGAACAATAATTTGGCTTTAACCAATCGACTAAAATTTGAAGAGAAAAAACAGTTTAATTTACATCAAGTAAACTTCACTTCCAGATATCTGGAATCTCTTTTTCAACCCCCTCAAGTATAATTCAGTTTTTTTTAAGGATAACTATATCCTAACGTGATGCTTCTCAAAGTAAGCATTGCTCTATAAAAGCGTTGCACCTATTCGCACCGCAAGTTTTCAACTGAATTAATACATTTTCTATGATTAATAAAATCATTGATTTTTCAATCAATAACAAATTCATTATTGGTTTGCTAACGCTTACCATTGTTGGAGCAGGTATTTGGAGTATGACCCAAGTACCAATAGATGCTGTTCCAGATATTACCAATAACCAAGTTCAAGTCATTACGCAAGCCCCCAATTTAGGTACAGAGGATATTGAACAATTTGTAACCTACCCTGTGGAAGTTGCAATGAGCAACCTGCCTGATGTAAAGGAAATCCGTTCCATTTCTCGTTTTGGTTTATCTGTAGTTACTATAGTTTTTGACGATGATATGGGAACGTATCTACCACGTCAATTAGTAGCAGAAAAACTAAACGAAGTCAAAGAACAAATTCCGAGTGGTTTTGGCGAGCCAACTATGGGTCCTATTTCTTCAGGTTTAGGAGAAATTTATCAATACACACTTAAAGTAAAACCAGAGTATAAAGACAAATATTCGGTTACTGATTTGCGTACAATGCAAGATTGGATTGTTCAACGTCAAATGGCTATGGTAGAAGGTGTTGTTGAGGTAAACGCCATAGGTGGAAAAATTAAGCAATACGAAGTCGCTGTAGACCCAAACGAATTAAAAGCTATTGGTTTAACAATTACCGATGTTTTTGAAGCTCTTGAAGCTAACAATCAAAATACTGGTGGAGCATACATTGAAAAGAACCATCAAGCCAATTTTATTCGTGGAGAAGGTTTGGTGCGTAGTTTAGAGGATATTAAAAAGATTACGGTTAAAAACACTAACAATATTCCAATTACCGTTGGCGACATTGCTACGGTACAATTTGGTGCCGCTATTCGTTATGGAGCTTTAACCCAAGATGGAGAAGGCGAAGTAGTTGGTGGTTTGGTTATGATGCTTAAAGGCGCTAATTCAAACGATGTCATTGAGAATGTAAAAGTGCGAATGGCTCAAATTGAAGAGTCATTACCAGAAGGTGTCATTATCGAACCTTTATTAGACCGAAGTAAATTAATAGCAGAAACGACCTCAACGGTTGCTACCAATCTAATTGAAGGGGCATTAATAGTGATATTTGTTCTTATTTTCTTATTAGGTAACTGGCGTGGTGGTTTAATAGTAGCTTCAACAATTCCATTATCTCTATTATTCGCATTTATACTAATGAATGTTTTTGATGTTTGGGCTAACCTAATGAGTTTAGGAGCAATAGATTTCGGAATTATTGTCGATGGTGCTGTGATTATTGTAGAAAGCACCGTTTTTCTAATTGCTTCGCAAGTCCTAAAGAAAAGGAAATTGACATCTAAAGAACGTGATGGTGTTGCGGCAGATGCCTCAAAAAAAATGATGAATGCTGCCTTTTTCGGTCAGCTGATTATTTTAATTGTATTTCTGCCAATACTGGCATTAGAAGGTATTGAAGGAAAAATGTTCAAACCAATGGCATTGACCTTTATTTTCGCAATGATTGGTGCAATGGTACTTTGTTTAACCTACGTTCCAATGATGTCTGCACTTATTTTAAGAGCGCCAAAGTCAGACAAAAAATCTTATGGCGATAAATTCGTGCATTGGGTAGAACGTAAATACCAGCCACTATTAGAAAAAGCATTAAAGAAGGGAAAATTAATAATTGGTGTTTCTGTTGTTTTATTTGGTATTGCAGTTTTTATGTTTACAAGAATGGGTGGCGAATTTATTCCACAACTCGATGAAGGTGACATTGCATTTCACGCCATTTTAAAACCCGGAAGCTCGCTTACAGAAACGATTGAAACAACCACAAAAATTGAACAAATTGTAAAAGCAAAGTTTCCAGAAGTTGAAAAAATTGTAAGTCGAATTGGTGTTGCCGAAATTCCAACCGATCCAATGCCAATGGATTTAGCAGATGTATTTGTAATACTGAAACCAAAAGGTGAATGGACAACCGTTGAGACAAAAGATGAACTCATCGAAAAAATGAAAGAAGCAGTGGAAATAATTCCTGGTGTGAATTATGAGTTTACGCAACCAATTGAAATGCGGTTTAACGAATTGCTTGAAGGTGTTAGAGAAGATATAGCTATTAAACTTTATGGAGAAGATATAAATGTATTGTCTCAAAAAGCAGAAGAAATATCTAAAATTATTGCAGGTACTGATGGTATTGGAGATATGAAAGCGGAAGCTACAACTGGTTTACCGCAAATGACAATTACTTATAACAGAAGTAAATTGGCACAATACGGACTTCAAATAAACACGTTAAATCAAATTGTGCAATCAGCTTTTGCAGGAGGAATAGCAGGAACTATTTTTGAAGGAGAAAAACGATTTGATTTGGTGGTTAGGTTAAGTTCTCATAATCGTAAAGACATAACAGATGTGCAAAATTTGTTTATCAACTTACCTTCTGGTGCACAGATTCCACTTCGCGAAGTAGCTGATGTAAGTTACAAAGCAGGTCCAATGCAAATAAGTAGAGATAACACCAATAGAAGAACTTATGTAGGTATTAATGTAAGAGGTCGTGATGTAAAATCGTTGGTAGGCGAAATTAAAACTAAATTAGATGCACAATTAGAACTACCTTCTGGTTATTTTATTCGTTATGGTGGTGCTTTTGAAAATTTAGAACGTGCCAGTAACCGTTTACAAACTGTTGTTCCTATTGCCTTGTTACTCATTTTTGTACTGATATATTTTGCACTAAAATCGTTACCACAAACCTTAATGATTTACATCGCTATCCCAATGGCAACCATTGGTGGTGTTGTAGCATTATGGTTACGAGATATGCCTTTTAGTATTTCGGCAGGTGTTGGTTTTATTGTACTGTTTGGTGTTGCTGTTTTAAACGGATTAGTAATGATTAGTGGACTTAACGAATTAAAAGAAGAAGGAGTAACCAATCTAAAAGATAGAATAATAGAAGGTACAAAGCGAAGAATTAGACCTATTATGTTAACTGCTTTTACAGATGTTTTAGGCTTTTTACCTATGGCAATTTCAGCATCAGCTGGTGCAGAAGTTCAGCGACCTTTAGCAACTGTTGTAATTGGTGGTTTATTAACCTCTACATTATTAACATTATTCGTTTTACCTATATTATATCATTGGGTAGAAAACAAATCATTCAATTTTAGAACTGACAAAAAAGTAATAACAGTTACTGCTATGGTAGCTTTTATGTTTTTGTTGCCAATAACAGGTAACGCACAACAAATAAAAGATTCGTTACCATTTATTTCAATGCAAGAAGCAGTGAAATTGGCTAAAGAAAACTATCCAAGTCTAAAACAACGACAGCTTGAAATTGATAAGCAACAACAATTAAAAGGAACTGCTTTCGATTTTGGTACTACTCAAATTTTTACTGGTGGCGAAGAAATTAACAATGGCACAGGTATTTATACAACTATAGGTGTTGGTCAATCAAATATAGACGTGTTTGGTATTTCCCCAAAGAGAAAATTACAGGAGCAACGTATTCAGTTAGCCCAAAAAGCCTTTCAGCTTTCAGAATTAGATTTAGAATTGGAAGTTAAAAAGGCGTGGGCAAATGCCTTACAAAGTAAAAGGAAGTATAATTTATACAAAGAGTTAGATTCTATTTATGCCAATTTTGAAAAAGCAGTTGCATTAAATTATGAAGTAGAAGCTATTTCGCGGTTAGAATATTCGGCTGCCAAAAATCAAGCCTTACAAATTCAGAATAAATTTATGCAATCAAAAAGTGAATATGCTATTGCATTACAACAACTAAATCTATGGTTAGTTTCTGATGAATATTATACAGTTTCAGATGAAATTGATATAGAGAGCGAAATAAATGTAGAATCCTTTAGTTTAGAAGCACATCCGTTGTATACTATTTCTCAACTTCAAGTCACAGAAGCAGAAGCAAACTATAGAGCTGCTAAAGCCGAAAATTTACCAAAGTTCAACCTTCAAGGTGGCCTGCAAAAAGTAAATGGAAATACTGGATTTTACACCTATCAAGCTGGTATTTCCATTCCGTTCTTATCTGGTACAACAAAAGCACAAGTTAGAACAGCAAAAATTGATAGACAAATTGCCGAATCAAATATGCAGTTCAAACAAAAAGAAGTACAATCTAAATTTAATCAAACTAAAGAAAATTACCAAAAATGGAAAACATCTTGGCTGTTCTATAAGAATGAAGTATTACCACTTATTAAAGAACAAAAAACAGGTGCTTTGTTTGCATATAAAGAAGGAGAGATTGATTACACAGCGTTTACACAACTTATAAAAGAAGCTATTCAATCAGAACTGGAAGCACAAACAGCTTTAGCAAACTATTTAGAAAGTACATTTCAATTACAATATTTTAATCAATAAGAAAATGAAAAATAGATTATATAAATTTTTAGCCATAATAATGTTATCCATTTTTGTTTCTGCTTGCGGAAATAAAGAAAGCCACAAAGAAGACAATGGCAATTCGCATAACGAAGAACAAAATACTGAAGAAAACGATGACCATAGCGAAGGCGAAGAAGTGATGCTTTCACAACAACAGTTTGAAGCCTTAAAAATGAAAATAGACACCATTGCTTCACGCAATATGAGTGGCTATGTGGAAGCCAATGGAACTTTAGAAGTACCACCACAAAACGAGGCTGCCATAACATCAGTAATTGGTGCTAATGTAGTTTCTATTGAAGTGATTGAAGGGGATAAAGTGAATAAAGGTCAAGTAGTGGCATATCTTTCACATCCAAATATTATTCAAATGCAAACCAATTATTTAAATGCCTATAGTGATAGTAATTTTTTAAAGAAGAATTATGAGCGTCAACAAAAATTGTACGATGCAGGTGTAGGATCTGGTGCAAATTACCAAAAAGCTGAAGCAGAATATGAAGCCTCAAAGGCAATGGTTCAAGGAATGGCAGCTCAATTACAATTATTAAATATTAGTGCAACGTCGGTTCGCAATGGTAGTATTGCACAACGTATTTCACTACGCAGTCCTATTGAAGGCTATGTGCAAAAGGTAGAAGTAAAAACAGGACAATATGTTGAACCTCAAACCGAACTCTTTGAAATAGTAAATACACATCACGTTCACGCTGATTTAATGGTGTTTGAAAAGGATGTATATAAAGTTAAGAAAGGTCAAAAAGTAACCTTTAATGTACAAACAATGCAAGATGAAGAATTAACAGCTGAAATTTATTCGGTAAGTAAAACTTTCGAAGACAATCCTAAAGCGGTACACGTACACGCAGAAATTGAGAATAAAAAAGGGATTCTTATTCCTGGAATGTATATTCAAGGAAAAATCCAAACAGAAAATACGAAAACTATGGCGTTGCCCGAAAGTGCCATAGTAAAAGAAGGCGATAGATTTTTCGTGTTTTCGGCGGAAAAAGAAAATGAAGACTGGAGTTTTATACCTATAGAAGTGCTATTAGGGGCAAAAGATGGTAATTGGATAGCAGTTCAATTTACTGAAGTACAAGATAAAACCACAAAATTTGCTTATAATAATGCGTATTATTTAATAGCTGAAATGAAAAAAGGCGAAACAGAACACGAACATTAATTATGCAAACAATAGAACAATTTTTAGAGTCAAAAGATATACGGGTTACGGCAATGCGTTTATTGATTTATAAGTTTCTTGCAAATAAACAAATAGCAGTAACATTAAGTGATATAGAAAATGCTTTTGAAAAAGCAGATAGAACCACATTGTACAGAACTATTAAAACATTTGAGGAAAAAGCGATAGTGCATCAAATAGACGATGGCACAGGAATTACTAAATATGCTCTGTGTGAAAACGGATGTAATTGCGAAATTGAAACTGATTTGCATCTACATTTCCATTGTAATAATTGCAATGAAACCGTTTGCTTAACAGAACATAAAATACCTCAAATAAAAGTACCAGATGGTTTTGTGTCAGAAAATGTAAACTTGGTTGTAAAAGGTATTTGCGATAAATGTAGTGGACAATAATTGCACTTCCATTGCACTGTTTTTAATTGCATTTTTGTAATCAAAGAATTAAGTAATTATGAAAAGTAAATTAGCGATAACAAGTTTGCTTACAGCAATTACAGCTTCATTATGTTGTATAACACCTGTTTTGGCTTTAATAGCAGGAACAAGCGGTGTAGCTTCAACAATTTCTTGGATAGAACCATTCAGACCTTATTTAATAGGACTAACCATATTAGTTCTTCTTTTTGCTTGGTATCAAAAATTGAAGCCAGAAAAAGAAATATACTGCGGCGAATGTGAAACGGATGAAAAACCAAAATTTATTCAATCAAAAACCTTTTTAGGATTTGTAACAGTATTCGCAATAGTGATGTTGGCTTTCCCGTATTATTCAGGAATGTTTTACCCAAACACAGAAAAGCAAATACTCGTAGTTAACAAATCTGATATTAAAACAGTTGAATTTAAAATCAGTGGAATGACTTGTGTGAGTTGCGAAGAACACATAAATCACGAAGTAAACAAACTCAACGGAATTGTTAACTCAAATTCCTCATACAAAAAGGGTAATGCAATTATTGAATTTGACAAAACTAAAACCAGTGAGATGGAAATTGAGAAAGCAATTAACACAACAGGTTATAAAGTAACCGACAAAAAATAAAACTAATGGAAATTATATTAAAATCAGAAATTACGTGCCCTAACTGTGGTCATAAAAAAGAAGAAGAAATGCCAACAAATGCTTGTCAATTCTTTTATGAATGTGAAACGTGCAAAACGGTTTTGAAACCAAAAGAAGGCGACTGTTGTGTGTTTTGCTCTTTTGGAACAGTTCCTTGTCCACCAATTCAAGAAAACAAAAGTTGTTGTTAGTCCGAAGAAAATATGAAAAAAAAGAAATTAAATTTAAGAGATATAAAATCAAATTCAAAAGAGCAACATAGTCAGGATGATGGTCACGATCATAGTGGCAATTCAAGTCAAATTAAAGCCTATATTCCAGCAATCATAAGTTTTACAATGCTAATTATTGGCATTGCTTTAGATTATTTTGATGTTGCATTTTTTAAAGATTGGTTGCGTATTGTATGGTATGGTATAGCTTATTTGCCAGTAGGACTTCCTGTAGTAAAAGAAGGATGGGAAAGTATTAAAAAAGGCGATGTGTTTACAGAGTTCTTTTTAATGTCCATTGCTACTATTGGAGCGTTTATTATTGGCGAATATCCTGAAGGTGTTGCAGTAATGTTGTTTTACGCAGTTGGGGAACTTTTTCAAAATGCAGCTGTTAACAGAGCAAAAGGAAATATAAAAGCCTTACTTGATGTAAGACCAAATGAAGCTCTGGTATATCGCAACAATGATTATGTGTCTGTGAGTCCAGAAACGGTTGAAATTGGCGAAAAAGTGCAAGTTCGTGTGGGAGAAAAAATTCCTTTAGATGGTATTCTACTTTCCAAAAAAGGTTCATTCAACACAGCAGCATTAACAGGCGAAAGTAAACCTGATACGATTGCAAAAGGTGAAAAAGTTTTTGCAGGGAGTATCAATCTCGATGGTGTAATTGAAATCGAAACTACAAAAGAATTTAAAGATAGTTCCATTGCAAGAATTTTGGATATGGTACAGAACGCCACTGCTCGAAAATCTAAAACAGAATTATTCATTAGAAAATTTGCACGTATCTACACGCCAATAGTTGTGTTTTTAGCAATAGGTGTTACGTTTCTACCATACTTTTTTGTAGATGATTATGTCTTTAGAGATTGGTTATACAGAGCTTTAATTTTTCTTGTGATTTCTTGTCCTTGTGCCTTGGTTATTTCTATTCCTTTGGGTTATTTCGGAGGATTGGGTGCAGCTTCAAAAAACGGAATTTTATTTAAAGGAGCTTCGTTTTTAGATGCAATGACCAAAATAAACACCTTGGTAATGGATAAGACAGGAACGGTTACCAAAGGAGTTTTCAAAATCAAAGTAATCAAAGCTATTGGTTGGGACGAATCCGAATTTATGAAATACCTGATGGCTATGGAAGAACAATCCACACATCCTATTGCAAAAGCCATTTTGGAATATAAAGATGAAGGTGCAGATTATGAGGCTTCCGATGTATCTGAAATAGCAGGTAAAGGTTTAAAAGGTATCGTGAATGGCAAGACTGTTTTAGTTGGTAATAAAGCCTTAATGACAGCCAATAATATTAATATTTTAGAGGAAACAGAAACTATTGTAGAATCTATAGTATTAGTATCTATAGACAATACATTTGCAGGTTATGTTGTCATTGCAGATGAATTAAAAGAAGATGCAAAAGAAACAATTACAGCCTTACATAAAGTTGGTATTAATAATATAATGATGCTTTCTGGAGATAAAGATTCCATTACCCAACAAGTAGCAAGAGAATTAAATATTGAAATGGCTAAAGGTGGTTTACTACCAGAGGATAAATTAAATGAAGTTGAAATTTTAAAGCAAAATCCAGCAAACAAAATAGCTTTTATAGGTGATGGTATTAATGACGCACCAGTTTTGGCAGCAAGTGATGTAGGTATAGCAATGGGTGGATTAGGAAGTGATGTAGCTATTGAAACAGCAGATGTTATTATTCAAACAGACCAACCTTCAAAAGTGGTAAAGGCGATTAAAATAAGTCGTTCCACAAGAAAAATCGTTTGGCAAAATATTATTTTGGCATTTGGTGTCAAAGTAATTGTACTGATTTTAGGAGCAGGTGGTTTAGCGACAATGTGGGAAGCAGTATTTGCAGATGTAGGCGTAGCATTATTAGCAATATTAAATGCGGTTAGGTTACAGAGAATGAGTTGGAGTTAAGATTAAACTTCTGTTAAACAAAATCAATAGTTGTTAAAATTTCGTAACTTCGCAATCATTATGAAGCAGTTTTTCCATAAAATAATGTCTTTAGCAATGGCTTTTGTAGTGTTGTTTTCTACAATGTCATTTACTGTCAATATGCATTATTGTGGAGGCACTTTAGTTGAAACTGCTATATTCCAAAAGGTCAAAGGTTGCGGAATGGAAATGGAAAAACCTTCAACCGAAGGATGTTCAATTACCAAGAAAAATTGTTGTGATGATAAACAATTAGCAATTGAAGGTCAAGACGAATTACAATTGCAAGTTGACAATATCACGTTTGAGCAACACCTATTCATTGCATCTTTTGTCTACACTTACATCAACTTTTTTGAAGGTTTAGAAAATAATGTTTCTTCTTACGAAGAATACAAACCGCCACTCGTCATAAGGCGTATCTACAAGATTGACGAGACTTATTTAATTTGATTTTTAAACAATAGACTTTTTTATCCTATGACTGCAATGTCGTAAGGATAATTTGCTGTATTCGGTGTTGTCCAAACACTAATGTCTAATTGTTTAATAATCAAAACAAATGCTAAATAAAAGCATCAAATTTTTAATAGAAAACAAACTCGTAGCAGTTCTGTTACTCGTCCTTTTTATAGGATGGGGAACGGTTAATGCACCTTTTAATTGGGATACTGGGTTCTTACCAAGTAATCCAGTTGCTGTAGATGCAATACCAGATATAGGTGAAAACCAACAAATAGTATTTACTAAATGGGATGGTCGTTCACCACAAGATATTGAAGATCAAATTACGTACCCATTAACGACGTCCTTGCTAGGAATTCCTGGGGTAAAAACGATCCGTAGTTCTTCTATGTTCGGCTTTTCAAGTATTTATATCATTTTTGAAGAAGACATAGAATTTTACTGGAGTAGAAGTCGTATTCTCGAAAAACTTAATTCCTTACCAAGTGGTTTATTACCAGAAAGTGTTAATCCTGCATTAGGTCCCGATGCAACAGGATTAGGACAAATATTCTGGTACACACTCGAAGGTCGTGATGAAAAGGGAAATGTTACTGGTGGTTGGGACTTACAGGAATTGCGAAGTATTCAAGACTACTATGTAAAATATGCTTTATCCTCTGCAAGTGGCGTTTCTGAAGTAGCTTCTATTGGTGGTTATGTTCAAGAGTACCAAGTGGATGTAAATCCAGAATTGATGCGACAATACAATATCGGTTTAAATCAAGTTGTAAAAGCAGTTAAGGAAAGTAATAAAGACATTGGTGCACAAACTATTGAAATCAATAATGCAGAGTATTTAGTACGTGGTTTGGGTTATGTAAAATCTATTGAAGACATTGAAAATGCGGTAGTCACTTCCGAAGACTATACATCAATCAGAATAAAAGATATTGGAAAAGTCTCTTTAGGTCCTGCAACACGAAGAGGATTATTAGATAAAGAAGGCGCAGAAGTTGTTGGTGCTGTTGTGGTAGCGCGCTATGGTGCAAACCCAATGGAAGTTATTAATAACGTAAAGGAAAAGATTAAGGAATTAAGCGCAGGACTACCTTCAAAAGTGTTATCAGATGGAAGAACATCGCAAGTAACCATAGTGCCATTTTATGATAGAACAGAATTAATTCAAGAAACTTTAGGTACACTCAATGAAGCCTTAACTCTTGAAATATTGATTACCATTTTGGTTATAATCATAATGGTGTTTAATCTTCGAGCTTCTATATTGATTTCTGGCTTATTGCCCGTTGCAGTATTGATGGTTTTTATAGCAATGAAGTTCTTTGGAGTCGATGCAAACATAGTAGCTCTATCAGGTATTGCTATTGCTATCGGAACAATGGTAGATGTGGGTGTCATACTTTCAGAAAATATTATAAGGCATTTAGATGAAGATAATGGAACACAATCCATAAATACGGTAGTTTATAACGCAACAGCCGAAGTGTCTGGTGCAATCGTAACCGCAGTAATGACCACTATTATCAGTTTCATACCTGTATTTACTATGATTGGTGCAGAAGGAAAATTATTTAGACCGTTAGCCTTCACAAAGACATTTGCATTAACCGCATCTATTATTGTTGCCTTATTCTTGATACCGCCTTTTGCAGCTTTTTTATTCAGAAAGAAAAGTATTAAAATCAATTTTATATATGTTTTAAATGGCGTTTTAATAGTGCTAGGTGTTGTTGCCATAGTTTACGGTTATTGGTTGGGGTTAATATTGGTTGGGTTTGGAATTGTTGCACTTATAAAGCAACAAGGGATAGTATCAGAGAAACAAGCGAATCTTATCAATATCATTATTTCTGTATCAGCTATTGTATTCTTGTTAGCCGAATATTGGAGACCGTTAGGAGTTGACAAAAGTATTTTTTGGAATCTCATTTTTGTAAGCGTTATATGCTTCGGTTTATTAGGTGTTTTCTCATTATTTATAAAATACTACAGACGTATTTTGAGATGGTGTCTAGATAATAAACTATTGTTTTTATCCGTACCAACAGCAATAGTCATCGCAGGTTTTTTCATTATGAAAAATACAGGCAAAGAGTTTATGCCATCATTAAACGAAGGTTCATTTCTACTAATGCCAACCTCAATGCCACATTCTGGCGTAGAAGAAAACAAACGTGTTTTACAACAATTGGATATGGCTGTAGCAAGTATTCCAGAGATTGAAACTGTAGTTGGTAAGGCAGGAAGAACAGAATCAGCTTTAGACCCAGCACCACTATCAATGTACGAGAATATGATTCAGTATAAATCAGAATATATGCTGAATGAAAACGGAGTACGCCAACGCTACAAAGTAAATGATGATGGCTTCTTTGAATTGAAGGATGGTCGTTTGGTTTCTAATCCTAATAATTCCGAAAACGTCATTTTTAGCACTATAAAAAGGTCTCAATTAATTGAAGATGATGATGGCGAGTACTATCGTAACTGGCGACCAAAAATTGAATCACCAAACGATATTTGGAATGAAATTGTAAGAGTTACAAAACTTCCAGGCGTAACCTCTGCACCCAAACTACAGCCTATTGAAACCCGATTGGTAATGTTACAAACAGGAATGAGAGCACCAATGGGAATCAAGGTAAAGGGTCAAGATTTAAAACAAATAGAAGCATTTGGGATACAATTGGAAAACATTTTGAAACAGGCTGAAGGCGTTAAGCAGGAAGCGGTTTTTGCAGACCGTATTGTAGGGAAGCCTTATCTGCTCATTGATATTGACAGAGAAAAAATAGCACGTTATGGCGTTACCATTGAAGAGGTTCAAAACGTTTTGAAAGTGGCAGTTGGCGGTATGGTAATAACCCAAACGGTTGAAGGTCGAGAGCGATACGGTGTTCGAGTAAGATACCCAAGAGAAATGCGAGCTAACCCAACTGATTTAGAACAAATTTATGTGCCAGTTGAAAAAGGCAGTCCTGTGCCTTTAAATGAATTGGCAACAATCCGTTACGAACAAGGTCCACAAGTCATAAAAAGTGAAGATACTTTTTTAGTAGGTTATGTCTTGTTTGATAAATTGGATGGGTTTGCTGAAGTAAGCGTTGTTGAAAATGCACAAGCATTGATTCAAGAAAAGATAGATTCTGGTGAATTGATAGTTCCGAAAGGAATCAACTATGCCTTCACGGGAACTTACGAAAATCAATTAAGAGCTGAAAAAACCTTATCGATTGTTGTGCCTTTAGCTTTGGCAATTATCTTTTTAATACTGTATTTCCAATTCCGTTCTGTGGCAACCTCATTAATGGTCTTTACAGGTATTGCAGTAGCGTTTGCAGGTGGCTTTATAATGATATGGCTCTATGGTCAAGATTGGTTTTTAAACTTCAATTTCTTTGGGGAAAATATGCGAGACTTATTCCAGATGCACCCAATTAATTTAAGTGTAGCAGTTTGGGTTGGGTTTATTGCACTCTTTGGTATTGCAACAGATGATGGTGTAGTAATGGCAACCTATTTAACGCAAACTTTTGATAGAAATACACCAGAGAATAAAAAAGAAATTAGAGCATCCATAGTGGAAGCAGGAGAAAAACGTATCAGACCCTGTTTAATGACTACAGCTACAACCATTTTAGCATTATTACCAGTACTGACATCAACAGGACGAGGTAGTGATATTATGATACCAATGGCAATACCAAGTTTTGGTGGAATGCTTATAGCCTTAATAACCTTATTCGTAGTTCCAGTATTATTTAGCTGGAAAGCCGAAATTCAACTTAAAAGAACTGTAAAATGAAACAGATAAAATCACACATAAAAACAGTCTTTATTTTTTGTTCGTTATTCTTTGTTCTCATAGGAAATGCACAACAATTAGAAACACTTATAGATGAAGCCTTAACAAACAATCCAGAAATTCAAAAGTTTGAGTTACAATACAAAAGAGCTTCCGAAAAAGTAAATGAAGTCAATACCATTCCTAATACCGAATTTGGTGTCGGTTACTTTGTAAGTGAGCCAGAAACTAGAACAGGAGCGCAACGTTTTAAGGTATCTGCTAAACAAATGTTACCGTGGTTTGGTACAATTACATCAAGAGAAAATTACGTGAGTTCATTGGCAGATGCTAAATACGAGGACATTGTTATCGCAAAGCGAAAACTAATGGCTTCGGTATCACAATCCTATTATAATCTATTCGCCAACAAAGCAAAGCAAGAGGTCTTAACTGAAAACATCAAACTATTAGAAACTTACGAAACATTAGCACTAACATCTGTTGAGGTTGGTAAAGCATCCGCAGTAGATGTGTTGCGATTGCAAATGCGTCAGAACGAAATGCAACAATTAAAAGACGTATTGCAACAACAATTTTTAGCAGAACAAACTAACTTCAATAATCTATTGAATAGAGATAATGATGTTACCGTGAATGTGGTAGATAGTTTACTGATACCTTCTGAAGACTTTGATATTACTTCTGAAAATTTAGCATTACATCCCGAATTACTAAAATATGATAAACTTTATAAATCCATAGAGCAATCAGAATTATTAAATCAAAAAGAAAGCAGTCCAATGATTGGTTTTGGATTAGATTATATCAATGTTGCTGAAAGACCAAATATGGATTTCAGCGATAACGGAAAGGATATTGTAATGCCAATGGTTTCGGTATCTATCCCAATTTTCAATAAGAAATATAAATCCCAAACCAAACAAAATGATTTGCAGCAGCAGGAAATTACTGCTCAAAAACAGGAACGTTTAAATGCATTGGAAACGCTTTTAGACAAAGCAAATAACGAACGCATTTCTGCAAGAATAAGTTATGCTACTCAAACAAAAAACTTAAAGCAAGCTAAAGATGCAGAAGACATTTTAATCAAAAGCTACGAAACAGGAACGATAGATTTTAATGATGTTTTGGATATTCAAGAACTACAACTAAAGTTTCAAATGAACCAAATAGAATCAATTAGAACTTATTATGTTCAATCAACGATTATTAATTATTTAACACAGCAATAATGAAACACACATATAAGATTGCGGGAATGACTTGCAATAACTGTAAGGCTTCCGTCGAGAAATATTTAAGTAAAATAGACCACGTATCAGAGGTGTCTGTTAATCTTGAAAAAGGTGAGGCAGAAGTGAAAATGAATAAACATATTTCAACTGATATACTACAAAAAGCATTACCAGAAAAGTATACTTTATCTGAAAAGAAAGAGAAGAATGTGTTTGCATCTTCAAGTATGTCGGCAATGCCTATGGAAGAAGAAAAAAGTAAATTACAACAGCTAAAACCTTTATTGCTTATCATTTTTTATATAGCAACTGCAAGTGTATTATTACATTATAAAAATTGGACTTGGAGCGCTTTTATGCTCGACTTTATGGGGTTATTTTACATCGTGTTTAGTTTTTTCAAGATGTTAGATTTAAAAGGCTTTCCTGAATCCTTTCGTATGTACGACCCTTTAGCTAAACGTGTTCCTTTTTATGGGAAAGTTTATCCATTTATTGAAACAGCTTTAGGACTGATGTTTTTATTGCGGTTTGAAATTAATATAGCTTTAATAATTACACTTATAGTATTAGGGATAACAACAATTGGAGTAACAAAAACATTATTGGACAAAAAATCAATACGATGTGCGTGTTTAGGTACTGCTTTAAAATTACCTATGACAGAAGCCACTTTTATTGAAAATGCTATTATGATTGTAATGGCGACATTAATGCTTATAAATTAAATTGTTATGGTAAATAGGCATACTGCGTTAAAAATTAGAAAAACCCACAGGTATTTGGGTCTCTTTTTAGGGATTCAATTCCTGTTTTGGACTATTAGTGGTTTATACTTTAGTTGGACGAACATCGATGAAATACACGGAGACCAATTTAAAAACTTGAAGTATCAACCCAAAGCATTTAATAGTTTAATAAGTCCTTCAGAAATGGATGTTCCAAATGGTATAAAGACTATTGAATTAAGAGATATTGATAATGCACCGTACTATTGGATAAATAAAGAGCAATTGTATAATGCTTTAGATGGAATGCCAAAAAATAGTATTACGCAGAAAGAGGCACTCTATATTGCCAAAAACCATATGAAAAGTGGTTTAGAGGTAGAATCTGTTGAGCAAATTACGGAAACTGGAAAACACCACGAGTATCGAGAAAAACTACTACCTGCTTATGTTATCTCATATAAAACAGATGAAGCACTAAAAGCATACGTTTCTGTAAGCGACGGAAAATTTCAAACCGTAAGACATCGTTCTTGGCGTTGGTTTGATTTTTTATGGATGACACATACCATGGACTATGAAGGCAGAGACAATTTTAATACCATTGTTTTGAGAGCCTTTTCACTTTTAGGATTGATAACCGTTTTAAGTGGGTTTTTGTTGTGGTACACCTCGTCACCTTCAATTAGGAAATTATTAAAACGAAAAAAAATAAAGAAATGAAAAAGTATATAGTTTATCTCGGAATATTAGCTGTTGGTCTACTTTTAGGGTGGATACTGTTTGGTGGCTCACCAAAAGAAGAAACAGACCATAATCACGATGCAGTTACAGAAACCAATCAAATGTGGACCTGTTCAATGCATCCACAGATTATGCAACCAGAAGCAGGAGATTGCCCTATTTGTGGTATGGATTTAATTCCTGCTGATGGTGTAAGTGATGGTTTATTAGCAGACCAATTCAAATTGACTGAAAACGCAATTGCTTTAGCTAATATTCAAACATCTATTGTTGGTAAAGGCAATGTTGAAGGCAATACTATCAAATTATCTGGTAAAATTGCTGAAAACGAAGAAGCAAATGCAGTACAGGTAAGTTATTTCGCTGGAAGAATTGAACGTTTGAATGTGAGTTTTACAGGCGAAGAAGTTCGTAAAGGTCAATTATTGGCAACCATTTATTCGCCAGAACTCTATGCAGCACAACAAGAATTAATTACAGCAGCATCTTTAAAAGAATCACAACCTGCTTTATACAAAGCAGTCCGTAATAAATTGAAATTATGGAAGCTCTCTGAAAATCAAATTAATAAGATTGAAGAAACAGGAAAAGTGAAAGAAAACTTTCCTGTGTATGCAACCTTTTCGGGTACTGTTACAGAAAAATTAGTAGAGCAAGGCGATTACATTAAACAAGGTCAACCCATATTAAAAATTGCCAATCTCAACACAGTTTGGGGAAATTTTGATGTGTATGAAAATCAGATTAACCGCTTTAAAAAAGGACAGGAAGTGATGATAACAACCAATGCCTATCCTAATAAAGAATTTAAAGGTAAAGTTGATTTCATTGACCCAGTTTTAAACACCAAAACAAGAACTGTTACCTTGCGTGTTGTTTTAAACAATAAGGACGATGTATTTAAACCAGGAATGTTTGTAATCGCAAATATTGAAGACAGTACAGCTAAAAATGACGAAGTATTAACAATTCCTTCATCTTCTGTGTTATGGACAGGTGAACGTTCTGTGGTGTACCTTAAAACAAATCCAGACCAAACTATTTTTGAAATGCGTGAAATTAAATTAGGCAATCAAATTGGTAATGAATATGAAGTTTTAGAAGGATTATTTGTTGGAAATGAAATAGTGACTAACGGTACATTTACGGTTGATGCAGCAGCACAATTACAAGGCAAAAAGTCTTTGATGAATAAAGATGGTGGTAAAGTAATGACAGGTCACGAGGGTCATTTAGGTATGGATAACAATTCACCCAACACAGAAAGTGACCACACTATTATGAATGAGCGTCTGAAAGTATCAGCGAAATTTCAAGAGCAGTTAAATGCTGTTTTCAATGCGTATATCAATTTAAAAGATGCTTTAGTGAAAGAAGACTCAAAAGGCGCTTCTGAAAGTGTAATAAGTTTACTAAACAATTTAACCAGAGTAGATATGAAATTGTTATCAAACAATAAGGCGCATAATCATTGGATGTCATTAGAAAAGGAAATAAAACCTTCAGCGACCTCAATTTCTGAAACATCCGATATAAAAGCACAAAGAGACCATTTTAAATATTTATCATCACATCTAATCAATGCTGTTCAATTGTTTGGTGTTAATGAAAAGGTTTATGTGGAATTTTGCCCTATGGCAGATAACAACAATGGTGCATATTGGTTGAGCAAAGAAGAAAAAGTAATCAATCCATATTTTGGCAGCGCAATGCTAACCTGTGGAGAAGTAAAACAAGTAATAGAATAATAAATCAAGTAATAACAATTAAATTTTAAACAATGAAAAAAGTAAGATTAACAACAATTATGGTAATGGCATTTATAAGCTTATCAGCAATGTCTTGTAAAGATGCGAAAACAGAAAACAGTACCAATTCTGAAATGATTACTGAGGAAGACCATTCAAAAATGAACCACGATAATTCCGATGGTCACCACGATGTGGATAAAAAGGAAATGGCAATGAACGGAGATGGAAATTCCCAAACAATATTAAATGACTATTTCAACTTAAAGGATGCCTTAGTGGCAGATGATAATGCCAAAGCTAAAGAATTGGGTGCAACCCTCGCAACATCATTAGGAAAGCTTGACATTTCAAAATATACGGATGCTCAGCAATCAGAATTAAAGGACATTATGGAAGATGCTATCGAGCACGCAGAACATATCAGTGAAAGTGATATTAAACACCAACGCGAACATTTTAAAGTTTTGAGCAAAGATGTTACTGATATGGTAGCTATTACGGGAACACAAGTGAAACTATACGAGCAATTTTGTCCAATGTATGATGGCGGTACAGCTTGGTTGAGTACAAAGGAAGAAATACGCAATCCATATTATGGAAGCCAGATGTTGAAATGTGGTAAAGTACAGCGAGAAATTAACTAAATGAAAATTGTAAAAATCATATCACTGATTTTATTGGTTGGATTTGTGGGCATACAGTTTGTGCCCACAGACCTCAATCAAAGTGATACTGTGCCAAAAACTGACTTCTTGTTGGTAAACAACACCCAAGAAAACATAAGCGCATTATTACAAGAGTCCTGCTATGATTGTCATAGTAATAACACAGAATACCCTTGGTACAATAAGGTACAACCTGTTGCTTGGTTTTTAGAAGACCACATTAATGAAGGAAAGGAAGAATTGAATTTCAATGAATGGGATGCGTATTCCAACCGAAGAAAAAACAGCAAACTAAAGTCAATAATTAGTCAGGTTAAAGATGATGAGATGCCACTAGCATCTTACACCTTGATTCACAAGGATGCTAAGTTGTCCAATTCTGAAAAGACCTTGATTATTGATTATATGAAGAACCTAAAAGAAACATTAAAATAATGCCCTGATATGGGAAGGAAATACTGGTTGGTTGGTTAATAGCCCTTCCCATTTCAGGCACTATAAAAAGTATTATGAAACAAACCCTTAACATAAAGAATATGGTATGTGACAGATGCAAATCAACTGTATTAAGGGAGTTGGAAGAATTGGGTTGTGACATAAAAACGGTTGAGCTTGGACAAATTGTTCTAAACAAAAAGACAGGCATCCAAACATTAGAATTAGAAAAAGTGCTGAGCAAACACGGTTTTGAAATCATAAAGGATGAAACAGAAATTTTGATAGAGGAAATAAAAATTGCGCTCATAAAAAAAATCGAAAATCAGGACAATGCAAACCTTTCATCTTTTTTGACCAAAAGGTTTAATAATTACTCCTACACTAAAAATAAAACCGTCCGTAGGCGCATAAATTTCTGGAAATTCTGGATTGTCGTGTGGTGGCAAAACCAAAGGTGAAAACCTACTTTGTCTTCTGTCTGTAAAGTTTTCAAAATTTACAAAGGTTGTTCCCCATTTGAAATTGCGCATTAAAAGCAATCCCATAGTTATAAAATCCGGATACCAACTCCTTGATCATTTCATTCTATCTGAAGAAAGTTGGCTCAGCAATTACTATAGTCCTTTAGAAAAGGAGCTCGCAACTCTTAAGAAAGATCTTTCCAAAGACGAAGAGACAAAAGAAGTTGTTCAATCTTACAAAGATGAAATAGAGCTATACAAAAGGTTTAAGGATTACTTTGGGTATGGTTTCTATGTAGCGAGGAAGGTGAATTAAGAAATTCTTGGCTGCATCTTTGAATAATAGGGGGAGCAACTTATAATGATAAAACCGTTATAGTGTTATTGTGTAGCGGTTTTTTGTTTACATCGATTGAACTAAGGAATGATACATTTAATTGTTTTACTTTAATTCATCCTATATATTATGGGAATCATAAGTAATATTTAAATTTGTAACATAACAAAAGAGGTTTATGTTGCAAAATTTCTTTTACGCTATTAGAAATACCTTTGAACAATTTCTTCTATGTTATTCAAGGTTATTTTAAAAGACATCTATTAGAATTAACTATGAAATTAAGATCAAACTGCCCTTTAAATATTTTTTTAGATCTCGTTGGAGATAAATGGTCATTATTGATTATCCGAGACATTTTTATGGGAGCAAATACCTATTCTCAGTTTCTGAAATCTCCTGAGAAAATAGCATCAAATTTACTTGTTGATCGACTTAAAAAGCTTCAATCATATGGTATTCTGAATGTTATTGCAGACAAGCAAGATTCCAAAATAAAACACTACTATCTTACTGAGAAGGGCATTGACCTGTACCCTATTTTAGCTGAAATGATGAATTGGACCCAAAAGCATATAAAGGTTGACTTTCATACTTTATCTGAAGAAATGCTGAGTGAAATAAAGCAATTGGAGCCCCCCAAACATTCAGAAAATTATAGAAAAAAATACCGGGTTAAATTGGAAAAATTACTGACCGAAAATCAATGAATAAGCTATTCTAATCCTGCGCAGATTCAATTTGACTTTCTAATTTCCACTACTTATTAAATAGAATTTTAATAAATCAATTATGGTAAGAAGGAATGTTAAGGATAATTATATTGCATATTTAAATAATAAATGTTAAATTTGAATACAACTTTTAACTAATCACTTTATCATGAATAATTTACCCTTTTCAAGTATTGGACCCTACTCCGATTCGTTTACCTCTACTACCGTATTATCTCGAATGATTGAAGGCATAGGTTTTAGATTTTATTGGGCAACCGAAGGCCTTCGACAAATTGATTTGGATTATAAGCCTTGTGAAGATGGGAGGTCCAGCTATGAAAACATTGAACATATATCCATGTTAACCGATGCTATCTCAGATGCATTCGAAGGAAGAATTTATGATTTCTCAAACCAGAAATCTGGATTTGAAGATTATCGCAAAAATACTTTAAACAATTTGGATGCAATCTTTAAGGCCCTTAAGGAAAACTCTGATCTCTCAAAAGTGAGTGTGCGATTAAATATGAATGGTGAGGAAGTTGTCACCCCCTTTTGGAATCTTATCAATGGACCATTCTCGGATATAATTTATCACACAGGACAGGTAGTTGCCTTTCGTAGAATTAGTGGTAATCCTATAAATCCAGGTGTAAATGTTTTCCTAGGACAAGTTATGTCGTAGGCTATCTAATAGATATTTAAATAATTACTAACTAAAAAATTAAAACTATGAGTATTAAAAGAGGAAACATTGGTTTTCATGTATCATTTGTAGTGCCAAACGATGCCACAGAAAGAATGGATCAGTTTATAGCAACACATGAACAGTTTATGCGGGAGACTCATCACCTGTCTGGTGATCAAGAACCAATTATATTATCTTATTCTGTATTTAAATCCCCAGAATTCAACAATCCTTTCGATCCTAATAGTGGTGAAACAGGAAACACTCTTTATGGTTTAACTGAAATATACAGTGGGCCCGAAGGTGTACAAGCACATATGACTTTAGGTCAACAACGTGAAGCAATGTTTGCTGAGCTAGTGGATTTAACAAACACTTACTGTGTTGCTGGACTTTTAGGGGCACCAGTTATTGCGGCAATGGAATAATTAAATAGAAATGAACTTAGTAATAAAAGGAAAATGTACTTCAAGTTATGCTGCAGTGCATAAAGACTTTATGAAACTCTCAGAAACAAGAGCTCAATGTTGTGACGAATCGAAAACTACAATTAGTAAAATAGATGAACATAATTTCATTGTTCTAATGTTTGATGTGGACATGAGTAAGTTGAAAGAATTATTATCTACTCCTGAAAGAGATGAAGTAATTAAACTTAATGGAATCTCAAATGAAATGTTTCAATTTTCACCTTTAAGTTAGCCTCTAAATAATTTTTATCAAACCTTATAAAACCATATAATTATGAAAGTTACTGTACTTTATCCTCAGCCGCTTAATCAAGAAAAATTTGAATCAGATTATAATGCTCATCTGAAATTACTCCATGAAAAAACAGGGATACCAACTGATGTAAAGCCGTACAGCATTACTAGATTTTTATCTGGTTCTGAAGGCAAACCACCGTTTCATCTCATGTTCATCATGCCATTTGAATCGCAAGAACAACTTGAAAAAACAATGTCATCCACTGGTATGCAGGAAGTAGCCGCAGATGCAACTAGAATTTCAACCGGAGGTGCACCCACAATTTTGATAGGAGAAACTATTTAAATCACTGCAGGTTGGGTTTAATGTTATACTCTTCAATGGTAGTAAATTTAAGTATTTCTCATTATGAACAGTTAACTTCAATTAACCAAAAGAATAAATCAATATGGAAGAAGAAGTTTCTAAAGTAAGAGCTCATGATGCTATTGACGGTATACTTTACCTGTTAAGTGTTGGTTTAACATTGTATACTTCGAATCTGGATTTTTTATGGATAGCTGTAGCTGTAGCTGTTGGTGGTCTTCAGCTTATTAGTCCAATAACTAAGTTTTGCCCAGTTTATTCAATTTGAAACAAACTTATACCTAACACTGACCCTATTCAGAACGGCAAGTAAAATTTAATTCACTTAAAGATTTACTTGTGCTGCAACTTTGAATAATAGGGGGAGGGGAAATCAAAATTCAAACACCTGAACCTATCATAATAAGAGTCATTATGTGATGAGTGTCAATCAAATATATTGGCGTAAAACTGATGTTCGATATTTCCAATGAGTTATCTACTAAAACAATAAAACGGTTATACTTTTATAAAGTGTAACCGTTTCTTTATTTTTGAATATGTCAAAAAGAATTTTCTATCCTCTTTTTTTGTTATTAATTCCTTTAATTGGGATGACTATCACTGATGAAATTAATTGGAGTCCATTTGATTTCTTTACTATGGGTTCACTACTAATTCTCCTTGGTATTGGAATTAATTTAGTGAGTAGTCGTGTAAAGAATTTAAAAAATCGAGTCCTATACATTGGAATATTGGTTATAATATTTATGTTAATATGGGCAGAGTTGGCAGTAGGCCTTTTTGGAACTCCTATTGCAGGTAGTTAAGTAAACAATCGCGTCAGTTGTGCTGCAACGTCATTAGTTCATAATAAGAGTCATTATATGATGAGTGTCAATCAAATATATTGGCGTAAAACTGATGTTCGATATTTCCATTGAGTTATCTACTAAAACAATAAAACGGTTATACTATTATAAAGTGTAACCGTTTTTTTATTTTTACAGCATGTTAAAAAATATTATTTACATCTTTTCCCTGCTTTTGTTAGCCTCATGTACCAAATCAACAAACACTTCTTCTATTAAGGTTGTTGGTGAAATGAGAGATGTGATGTGGAAAGGAGATTTAAAAGGTAAGATTGCAACAGATTCATTAAATTACAAAGAAACCTATGGATTAGGACCTATTGAGTTTTTGAAAGGAGAGATAGTAGTATTTGAAGGACAAACATTTGTGTCGAAGGTTATTGACAGTGTTTCTCATCAGGTAACTAAAATTCCCTCAGTCAGGGCTCCCTTTTTTGTATACAGCACAAATAGTGATTTAAAAGTTGTTGAATTCAATCGTGAAAATTTTACGTTAAAGGGGCTTGAGGAATATATTAATTCAGTGTACAAAGATTATGACCAACCACTATTAATACGTATCGATGGTTTATTTGATAACATAAAAGTTCACAGTGTGAATCTACCTGAGGGTAAGAAAGTATCATCCCCAGATGAAGCGCACCAAGGATTGACTCAATATGATTTCAAAAATATTAGTGGATCTTTGATCGGCTTCTTTTCTCGAAATCATAAGGCTGTTTTTACACACCACGACAGTTTCTTTCACGCACACTTTATTTCCGATGATCGTAAAGTGTTAGGCCATATCGACGAAACCGATTTTAATTCTTCAAAAGTAACCTTGAAAGTTTCAAAGTAATTTTATCTTGGGTGAAGAGGAGTTAAAATTCAAACACCTGAACCTTTCATAACAATAGTCATTATATGATGAGTATCAATTAAATCTCTTGGTGTGATACTGATGTTC
>NZ_JBODPY010000007.1:0-131435 GCF_050618035.1 Winogradskyella poriferorum | reverse complement strand
TCCGTTTGGATGTGCACTGATCGTTACCTCTCCTGTTGAACATACTGATGTTGATATGGCTGTTAAAGTTCCTGCATCTGCAAGACATGCCTCTTCCTCTACATGGATTGGTGCGCCTGGAACATCAAGCGATGCACATAAATCACCTCCTCCTTGTACTAATAAACCATTTACATCAAAGCCTGTCGTTACACCAAGCTCTACTACACTAAGGTCAAGACCTGTAGGATATACTAAGGTATGGATCGTATAATTCCCTGCCTCTGTTACTTCAAAAGATGGTGTGCCACCTACGTTGACTATCGTTAAACTCTCTCCTTGTGTTAATGCATATAAAGTACTGTAGCCTTCTGGTACATTTGCGTCTCCGTTTGGTGTCGCTGAGATTATTGCTGATCCTCCTGATAACGCTACGTTACTCTCATCTGCAGTTAGTGTTCCTGCATCTGGATTCGTAATATGTACTGGAGCTCCTGCTACATCTAAGGATGCACATAGCTCTCCTCCACCTTGGATCAATAAGCCGTTAACATCAAATCCTGTTGTTACGCCTAACTCAACAATACTTAAATCAAGTCCGTTTGGATAGACTAACGTGTGGATTGTGTAGTCGCCTCCACCTGATACTGTAAATTCTGGTGTACCACCTACTTGCTGGATTACTAATCCTTCACCTTGCGTTAATACATAAAGCACTGAATAGTCCTCTGGTACAAAAGCATCTCCGTTTGGATGTGCACTGATCGTTACCTCTCCTGTTGAACATACTGATGTTGATGTGGCTGTTAAAGTTCCTGCATCTGCAAGACATGAATTTTCTTCATTAATCGTGAAATAAATGTAATCCGTATCACACGACCACCCTAGACCATTATTAAATGCATGCAAACTTGCCTTAACTTAAAACGATCCAGAACCGATATTCCACGCATCATTTCCAGCAGGAAATGTATATGGCAAAACATTTTCTACAATTTGATAAGTTTGATTGGTATCTATATTGGTTACGGTATAGCGTAAACTTTGAGAATACCCATGGATATTGGAATTTAGATAAAAATCTTCCGGTAATTCACCAATATTATAATTACCGTTATTTTCAATAGATACAGATTCCTGGCCATTTGTGAACTCAAAAGATTCGATGTTACCACACCATCTAGAATCGGTCTGAGAATAACCAAAAAGTACTGTACACAACATTAGAACAAATAGGTTAATTTTCAGATTTGGGGTCTCGAAAAGTACCTTTTTACTCATTGCTTTTTTGTTTAATGTTTATTCAATAAAGTTAAACAAAATAAAAACGAAGGCGATTTATGACTTCAAATTTTATGATTTATTAACAAGAAGTTAGATGAAGTGTAAATTTATATAGATGAAAGTACTATACGAGACGTTTTATGTTAGCATAGCTATTTTCCATGGCCTTTTTTGCTTCACTATTATTTAGCCATTTTACTTTGGTAATACCTTCCTTTATTTGAGGGTTTAACTTACCATTATAAGAGGTCTTCATTTCAAACCAATGTGTAATCTTTATTTTATGCTTCCCATTTCTTTTAAATATATGATAGGTCATTGGCAAGACCTGTTGAATTTTTAGACCAGTAACTCCCGTTTCTTCTTCTACTTCTCTTATCGCTGTTTCTTCAATAGACTCATCTCCTTCAATCTTACCTTTAGGCAAATCCCACTTATTATTACGATAAATAAATAAAATCTCATTCTGTGAATTGAACACCTTTCCGCCACCAGCCACAACGTTAGGCAATAACTTTAGAAAACCACCGATAAGTTTATCCGGGTTTTTATGGTATAGATATACACCTTCAAGATCTGTCGTACTCAACAATTTAATTACCTTTCCAATATTGACTGTTTTCAACATAAACGACTTATAATGATGCTCATGCTCGATATGAGAAGTTAAAATAATGGGTTTATCACCTACAAAAACAGTATACATTTGTGCTTTGGCCAATTTCAATATGTGTAAAAATAAAATTTTTTAAGGTCCCTAATTCATTTTAAAATTAAATTAAGATTAAAATTTAAATCCTGTTGAATTTAATTAATTTTGCAGCATGATTTTTAATAAAGAAACCGCAAAGAAAACAGCAGAATTACTGCTTCAGATTAATGCTATAAAATTGCAACCAGACAGTCCATTTACATGGGCATCTGGTTGGAAATCGCCTATTTACTGTGACAACCGAATTGTCTTATCATTTCCACAAATACGAAACTTCGTAAGAGAGACCATGGCCAAGCATATTGAAGAAAAGTATGGTAAACCAGATGCTATTGTTGGTGTGGCAACAGGAGCTATAGGTATTGGTGCATTAGTGGCCGAATATTTGAATCTTCCTTTTCTTTATGTTAGACCAGAAGCCAAAAAGCATGGAAGACAGAATCAAATAGAAGGTCATATTGAAAAGGGTCAAACTGTTGTTGTCGTTGAGGATCTTATTAGCACAGGGAAAAGTAGCCTTAATGCTGTTAAAGCGTTACACGATGCAGAAGTTGTAGTTAAGGGAATGGTTGGAATATTTTCATATGGTTTTGAAGTTGCAAAAGATAATTTTGCACAAGCCAAAGTTCAATTAAACACCTTAGGCAATTATGAGACTTTATTAGAACAGGCCTTAGAAACCAACTATATTACTGAAGAACAACAAGACATTTTAGCACTTTGGAATGCAAATCCAAGTGAATGGAACGCTAATTGATTATAGGTTAAGAAAATAAAGACATGAATTTAGAGTCACCAAAAGTAACATTACAAAAATCTGCAGAAACAACTTTCAATTTTCTTTCTGACGTTAAAAACTTTGAAGCTTTAATGCCTGAGAACATTAGCAAGTTTGAAGTTTTAGACGATGACAAATTTCTCTTCGCATTGAAAGGAATGCCAGAAATTATTTTGAAAAAGAAAGAAGAAGTGCCTTTTAATAAAATCGTCTTAGGCGCTGCAGGAGGAAAAATTGACTTTTCGTTAACTGGACATATTAATGAGTTATCTGGTGAAGAAAGTGAAGTACATTTAGTTTTTGAAGGTGAATTTAACGCAATGATGGCTATGATGATCAAAGGGCCTATCAGTAAATTTATTGAAACATTAGCCTCAAATATGACAAGTGCTGTTTAATAAAGCAATGTCAGTTCTTTAAGATCAAATGTTTTAATTACGTCATCCTCGGTCCATACCCTTAATTGACCGGTTTCATCAATACCTTTAATAATACCTGACAATAAGCTGTCATCACTAAGTTTAAAGGTACAAGGTTTAGACAATCTAAAAAGTTGCGATTCATAGTTTGCTTTTAAAGCAACTAAATTGAAAGATTCGATTGACTTAAAGTACTTTTCAAGTTGATTGAGCACTTCAGATAAAATCTCCTCTTTATCATAGACAATACCTGTAATTGAACCCAATGAAGAAGCCTGTGGTAATTGTTGAAAATTCCTTTGATTTACATTTAGACCAATACCCACAATACAACCAACTAGCTTGTTATTTTTAATAATATTTTCAATCAGAATACCACAAATCTTTTTATTTGCTGACAAAATGTCGTTTGGCCATTTTATTCTTAATTGAGGAATTTGAAATTTCTTTAAACAATCCATTATAGCCAAGGATACGCATATACTTATGTAAAATTGTTGCTCTACTCTAAGGCCCTCAATCTTTTTAAATACACTAATGGTAAGGTTTTTACCAACTTCAGACTGCCATTTTGTTCCCCTTTGACCTCTACCCTGTGTTTGTTTTTCGGCCACAACAACAGTATAATCAGATGGCATTGATTTTAAAGTCAATCCCTTTAAATATGCGTTGGTAGAGTCAATGGCATCAAGTTTGATTACATACATGTCAAATGGAGTTTTATTTTATAGATTTCTTATGACATTTTGAAGTTACAAGAACTAAAAAAATAATAACTTTGCATAAATTTAAATCATTTTAATGACGAAAGAAAAACCTAGTGCAGACCAACTCATTACTACGATTATTGCGGGTATCGAAGAGGTAAAGGGAAAAGAAATTACAATTTTAGATTTAAGGGAGATAGAAAATACCGTTTGCGACTATTTTATTGTTTGCGAAGGGACTTCAAATACACAGGTTAATGCGATAGTTAACTCCATCCAAAAACAAGTTAGTAAAACCTTAAGAGATAAACCGTGGCACATTGAAGGTGAAGACAATGCTGAATGGGTTTTGATGGATTATGTTAATGTAGTAGTGCATGTTTTTCAAAAACAAGTACGCGAATACTATGACATTGAAAGTCTTTGGGGTGATGCAAAAACAACACAAATCGAAACGAGTTATTAAAAAAGAGAAAAGCTTATAATGGCAAAAGACAATAAAAATTTAAATAAGAAACCGAAAGTAAGTCCATATTGGGTATATGGCGTAATCATAGCGGTTTTCCTATCCATACAATTATTTTCAGGTGGTTTCTCTAGTTCTACTGGCACACAGACAACACCAGCTAAATTTTTAGAGTATTTAGAAAATGGTGATGTTGCTAAGGTAGAAATCGTAAATAAGCGTGAGGCTAGAGTTTATCTAACCAAAGACGCTAAAGAGTCGGAAATTCATAAAAAGTCTAAACCAAAGACAATACTTCCTTCTGTAGCGCCAATTCCAAATTATAAATTTGAATTTGGTGACCTTCAAAATTTTGAAAAGGATATAAATAAGATCAAGGAAGAAAACAACCTTACTACTGAGGTTAAATATGAAACCGAACAAAATTTATGGGGTGATTTCTTATTAACCTTGTTACCCTTTATTCTAATAATCGGTGTCTGGATTTTCATTATGCGTCGTATGTCTTCTGGCGGAGGAGGTGGCGCAGGTGGCCAAATCTTTAATATTGGTAAATCCAAAGCAAAACTATTTGATGAAAAGACCGACACAAAAACGTCTTTTAAAGATGTAGCAGGATTAGAAGGTGCTAAAGAAGAAGTACAAGAAATAGTAGATTTCTTAAAATTCCCGGAGAAGTATACGGCTCTAGGTGGTAAAATTCCAAAAGGCGCGTTACTTGTAGGACCTCCTGGGACAGGTAAAACCTTATTAGCTAAAGCTGTTGCAGGTGAAGCTAAAGTTCCTTTTTTCTCATTATCTGGATCTGACTTTGTTGAGATGTTTGTTGGAGTAGGTGCCTCTCGTGTAAGAGACCTATTTAAACAAGCCAAAGAAAAATCTCCGTCTATCATTTTTATTGATGAGATCGATGCCATCGGTAGAGCAAGAGGTAAAAATAATTTTTCTGGTTCTAATGATGAACGAGAAAATACCTTAAACCAGCTTCTAACCGAAATGGATGGTTTTGGTACAAACACGAATGTCATTGTTTTAGCGGCTACAAACAGAGCTGATGTTTTAGATAGTGCTTTAATGCGAGCTGGACGATTTGATCGACAGATCTATGTAGACCTTCCTGATGTAAGAGAACGAAAAGAAATTTTTGAGGTTCATCTTAGACCTCTTAAAAAAGACAACTCTTTAGATGTAGATTTCTTAGCAAAGCAAACACCAGGATTCTCTGGTGCTGATATTGCAAACGTTTGTAATGAAGCTGCATTAATTGCCGCAAGAAAAGGCAATAAAACAGTGAATAAGCAAGACTTTTTAGATGCTGTTGACAGAATAATCGGAGGTTTAGAAAAGAAGAACAAAATTATAACTCCAGAAGAAAAAAGAGCTGTAGCTTTTCATGAAGCTGGACATGCTACTGTAAGTTGGATGTTAGAACATGCTGCACCACTTGTTAAGGTAACAATAGTACCACGAGGACGATCCTTAGGCGCTGCATGGTATCTTCCGGAAGAACGTCTTATCGTGCGTCCAGAGCAGATGCTAGATGAAATGTGTGCTGCATTAGGTGGTCGTGCGGCAGAACAAGTGATTTTTGGGAAAATTTCAACTGGAGCACTAAGTGATTTAGAGAAAGTTACCAAACAAGCTAGAGCCATGGTAACAATTTATGGCTTGAGTGATAAAGTTGGAAATTTAACTTACTACGATTCATCTGGCCAATCAGAATATGGTTTTTCTAAGCCTTACAGTGAACAAACTGCTGAGATCATTGATAAAGAAATTTCTGATATCATTGAAAAACAGTATGATAGAGCTGTAGATTTATTAGAGGCGAATAAAGATAAGCTCACAGAACTAGCAGAAGTACTTCTAGATAAAGAAGTCATCTTTAAAGATAATCTCGAAAAGATCTTCGGTAAAAGACCATTTGAGACAGATAATACTCAAAGCGAAGAAGAGGAATAAAGCCTCGCCATTCATATAAAAAACTTAAATTGACTAAATGTTAATTTAAGTTTTTTTATATTTGATATTTACACTAACTGCAGTATTAATAGCAACATTTGAATGAGCTTATTTCGTAAACTCTTTGGAAAAAAAAAGAATCCTTCCGAAGAATCTATTCCAAATGAAGAGCGTGGCAAATATATGCCTGAAATAAAGTTGCCTGCAGATGAACGTTTCACAATCAATTTTAAAGCCAATGGCGGTAAATTTTTATACTGCGAAAATTTAGACGAAATAAAGGATAGTTTTAATTCTATTCTAGATGAGAATAATTGGCATGATAAAAAAGCACTTATTTTAGATAGCCGACTCGAAGATCTCTTTAAAGGGTTTGAATTAAACGGTACTAAAAAAATCTCTGAGACAACTTACTTTCTGTCCACTTGTGAATACTTAATTTCTGATGATGGATCGTTACTTATTTCCTCCAATCAGATTGCAGAGAAAAAGCTAAAAGAATTACCACATAATTTCATCATCTATGCAACAACAAGTCAATTTGTTGAAAGTATTGGTGAAGGACTAAAAGGAATTAAAGAGAAAAGTAAAGCTACAATTCCTACCAATATTACTACCATAAAGCATTTTAAAACTGCAGATGACAAGGATTTTTTAACTTACGGCAGTAGTGCTAAAAATCTGTACTTACTTCTATTAGAAGATTTATAATGAAAGAGCTATCAATAAGGGCCATTTCTGGAATTATATACGTTTTACTACTCATAGGTTCTCTATATTACCAAACCGGCTTAGTTATAGTTATGGGCATATTCGGGATTCTAAGTCTTCTCGAATTTAGTAAGCTTATTCGCTTAAAATCATTCATTCAGTATTTACTATTCATTTTTATTTATATAAGCTTTTGGTATATCTGCTTACTTCAGAATTTTTCGATTAGTGATCAAATTATTCAAATTTTACTTGTGGTCACCATTTTCGTAAATCTGCTGTTAATTAAGGATTTGTTTACAGAAAATAATATACCGTTGTTTGAGTCAAAACGTTTCATACTAACCACATTTTATTTAACCAGTGGTTTCATTTTCATGCTCTTAATAGCGAACTATCAAAATGCATTTTCACCATTGCTCTTGCTTGGTGCTTTTATTTTGGTATGGGTGAATGACAGTGCTGCCTATCTCATTGGTAAAAATTTTGGGCGCCAAAAATTATTTCCTAGGATTTCGCCAAAAAAGACGGTCGAAGGATTTTTAGGAGGCTTGTTCTTTGCTTGTATATCAAGTTATTTCATATTTAAGTATACCAATACACTTACCTCTACCAATTGGTTGATTTTGGGGATTATTGTGAGTGTCTTAGGAACTTTTGGTGATTTAATTGAATCTAAATTTAAACGACAAGCAAAGGTTAAAGATAGTGGTGTAATTATGCCAGGGCATGGTGGATTATTAGACCGCTTAGATAGTCTTATCTTTGCATCACCATTTATATATTTATTTCTTAGAATATTAAATTATGTTTCATAAAGAAGGTCACAAGATTATTTTTATATCCCTTTTAATTGTTGTTGGATTATTCTTCCTAATTGATGGTTTTATAACGCTAGAGTGGTTAAGAAAAGGACTAATGATTTTGGTCTTAGGGTTTTTTATCTTAATCCTTCAATTTTTTAGAAACCCGAAGCGCCATACGCATGCCAATGAGGCGCATGCACTGTCGCCTGTAGACGGTAAAGTGGTCGTCATCGAAGAGGTATACGAAAAGGAAGTCTTTAAGGACAAACGTATACAAGTCTCGGTATTTATGTCTCCATTAAATGTGCATGTCACACGATATCCTATTACCGGAAAAATAAGTTACTCAAAATATCATCCAGGAAAATATCTTGTTGCCTGGCACCCAAAAGCAAGTGAAGAAAATGAAAGAACTACTGTGGTTGTGGAGAATGAATCTTTTGGTAAAGTATTGTACCGACAGATTGCAGGTGCTTTGGCAAAACGCATAGTCAACTATGCAAAACAAGGTAATAGTGCTTCTCAGGGAGCTGATTCTGGATTTATAAAATTTGGTTCGCGTGTGGATTTATTTTTACCTTTAGATGCTAACATAAAAGTTGAACTGAATCAAAAAGTACGTGGTGGCGAAAGTGTTATAGCAGAAATGTGATGACTTCCGAAGAATTAGACAAAGAATTTAAAGAAGCTGTAGAACGTGTAAACGAACATACAGAACCCTTCCCTGCTGATTTTCTGTTAAGGCTTTATGCTTACTACAAAAAAGCTACTAATGATTATGGTAGACCTAATAGTCGTAAGCAAATAATCAATGCCTTTAAAACTAATGCCTTATTTCAGGTTCAAGATATTTCTGAAGACGACGCAAAAAAAGAGTATATCAAACTGGTGAATAACTACTTTTTATATAGAGCTTAATAGCAGTTGAAGATTTATGAAAGACTATGTAGATGCGTTTGTGAGTGCTTTTAATGGCACTGTGAGTTGGACATGGAAATCTATTTTATTTGATGTCCCTTGGTATCTCAATTATTTTTGGGGACTTATTTTAATTTCAATATTGGTCTGGATTTTAGAAATTGCTTTTCCTTGGCGTAAAGAACAATCCATATTTAGAAAAGATTTCTGGTTGGATTTTTTCTATATGTTCTTTAATTTTTTCATTTTCTCGATTATAATCAGTGGTGTTTACGAAGTTATTGGCTTACTATTTGCACAATTTAATATTACTGCGAAGAGCTTAGCTATAGTAGATATGTCTAATTGGTCTAGCCCTTTACAATTACTTGTATTTTTTGTCCTACTAGACTTTGTACAGTGGTTTACCCATGTTTTACTTCATAGATATAAATTCCTATGGAACTTTCATAAAGTACACCACAGTGTAAAAGAAATGGGTTTTGCCGCGCATCTCAGATATCACTGGATGGAAAACGTTCTATACAAGCCCCTTAAGGTACTCGGAGTAATGATTTTAGGTGGTTTTGAACCCGAACAAGCATACATTGTTCATTTTGCTGCAATTGCTATTGGCCACTTTAACCATGCTAATATTAAAATTACATGGGGACCATTAAAGTACATTTTTAATAACCCTGTAATGCACCTCTACCACCATGCATATCATTTACCTAAAGGCAAACATGGTGTTAACTATGGAATTAGTCTCAGTCTCTGGGATTATATTTTTAAAACCAATTATATCCCAGAAGATAGTGGGAATATCGAAATTGGCTTTAAAGGTGATGATAATTTTCCTAAAAGCTTTTTGGGTCAAAACTCTTACGGTTTTAGAGTTAAAAAATAAGATTGTTCACTTACTAATCTCTAATTAAAGGCATCGTAGAACATCGCAACAAGCCTTCTTGTTTAGCAATCTCTGCATAAGGTACCTCTTCCACGGTAAAACCATGTTCCCTTAACCAGGTATTTAATCGCGTAAAGTTTTGTTCAGAAATGATGATATCCTCAGATATGGAAAAGATATTACTATTCATGTCGTACATCTCATCTTTTGAAATTTCAAATACATTGTCTTTACCAAAAAAATCTACTAGCCATTCATATTCGCTCTCAACCAAAAATCCATTCTTGTGAATAATTGCTTTGTCTTTTCCAATTGGTTGAAAACAGCAATCGAGATGTAGCGCATTTTCCTTAGGATCAGTGTTGGATTTTCTTAATTCAAAAGACTTAACTGTCTTATGAGGAAAAAGCTCTTGTATCGCTATAACGGCATCTATATTTGTTCTAGCCGTAATATAATCTGGGTAGTCTTCACCAGAATAGGTTCCAATAAAGATATAATCATTCCAAGGCATTACATCACCGCCTTCAACATGACATTCTTCCGGTAAAATTATGCGATTGGCCTTATCTACGTTTTCCCAAACATATTCTGTGGCTTCAATCTCATGTTTTCTGTCGGGTAAAATATTTGCGATAATTATTTTATCTTCTATGACAAATGAAATGTCACGTGCAAAAATCTGGTTATAGTTTTTAATGACTTCTGGTCTGTATACCTTAACATCATATTTCTCTAACACTTCGGCTACAGCTTCCATTTCTCGCACCATGTCCTCTTCTTTTGGATATGTCCCAGCCAATACATGTTGGAGACTTTTTGGATCATAACAATCTTCAGGCTTTGGTGTTGGCCCATTATCTTCGGCCGTACCCAAAATAACAGCTCTCAATCGCGATGTCTCGTTCTGAATGTTAAGTTTCATGAATGAAATGTATAAAAAAAGCCTCATATTTAGTATGAAGCTTTAACGGCTAACCGATTGTTAGCGCTTATCAATAGTTTTAAATGCTCTGTAAGTTGGACCTGTGTAAAGTTGTCTTGGTCTTCCGATTGGTTCTTTACGCATTCTCATCTCTCTCCATTGTGCAATCCAACCTGGTAAACGTCCTAATGCAAACATTACAGTAAACATTTCAACAGGTATTCCCATAGCTCGGTATATAATACCAGAATAGAAATCTACATTTGGATATAACTTTCTGTCAACAAAATAAGGATCTTGCAAAGCCTCATTCTCTAAACCTTTGGCAATTCCTAAAATTGGATCCTCAACACCAAGATCACCTAAAACCTCATCTGCTGCTTTTTTAATGATACGAGCTCTAGGGTCAAAGTTTTTATAAACTCTATGACCAAATCCCATTAAACGGAAAGGATCACTCTTATCTTTAGCCTTGGCCATGTATTTTTTAGTATCACCACCATCTTCTTTAATGGCTTCTAACATTTCTAATACTGCTTGGTTGGCCCCACCATGTAATGGACCCCAAAGCGCTGAAATACCTGATGCCAAAGAAACAAATAAGCCTGCATGAGATGAGCCTGTAATTCTAACTGTTGAAGTTGAACAGTTTTGTTCG
This sequence comes from Winogradskyella poriferorum, assembly GCF_050618035.1. Classification (GTDB taxonomy): domain Bacteria; phylum Bacteroidota; class Bacteroidia; order Flavobacteriales; family Flavobacteriaceae; genus Winogradskyella; species Winogradskyella poriferorum_A. Next base: position 120,221 of record NZ_JBODPY010000007.1, on the reverse strand, counting down.
TGATCTGCGTGAAGAATTAATAATTTATCTAATGCATTAACCAAAATAGGATTTTGTTCGTAATCACTATTTGGGTTTTTAAACATCATTTTTAAAATATTCTCTACATATCCTAATTTATCATCTCCATAGTCTAATGGTAATCCTTGCTTTTTTCTCATACACCATGCCACTAATACCGGAAATTTTCCAAGTATTCTTACAATAGAATTGTACATTGCTTCTTCTGAATTTACATCAACAGAAGATGGATAGAAAGCCGTTAAGGCCGCAGTTAATGAAGATAACACACCCATTGGATGTGCCGACTTAGGAAAGGCATCTATTATTTTCTTAATATCATCATCTACGACAGATTTAGCCTTTATATCTGCATGAAATTTGTCTAATTGCTCTTGTGTTGGCAATTCTCCGAAAATAAGTAAATACGCTACTTCAAGGAAATCAGCTTTTTCAGCAAGGTCTTCGATAGAGTACCCTCTGTATCTTAAGATTCCCTTTTCGCCATCAAGAAAGGTAATAGCACTTTCACAACTCCCTGTATTCTTATATCCTGGATCTAATGTAATAACACCTCCTGTAGCATTTCGAAGCGCCTTAACATCGATTGCAACTTCATTTTCGGACCCAACCACTAATGGGAATTCATACTTCTCTCCTTTAATCTCGATTGTAGCTTTATCTGACATTTTCGTATTGTTGTATTTTTAGTTTAAAAGGATTACAAAATTACGAAATATCAAACGATTTCGCTAGGCGATTTATAACCGATTTAACATTAGTTTTATTACAAAAAAGCTGAAACTTTAAGAGTTTCAGCTTTTATATTCTAAAGAGATAATTACTTCTTAATAATGAGTTTCTTATCAATAAGCCTGTTGTCTATTTTTATCCTTACCATGTAAATTCCATTGTATAAATTAGAGGTTTCAACAAAAGCTTCATTCGAATGCTCGTTAAATATTGTATCAAAAATTTGGCGCCCTTGTACATCGTAGATACTAATTTTTGATTGGAATAAATCTCTGGAAGCGCTTATTGTAAACGATCCCTGAGAAGGGTTTGGATATATTCCAACGCTATCTATATTAAACTCTTGATTTCCTAAAACTGGCTCTATAATAAAATTACACACCTGGTTTCCTAGAATTGCATTTGAATTGCCTAATACAGAAAACTTAAAACTGTCTGGATCCACGTTTGAACCTCCATGAGCATATGACAATAGGTTATTCTCTATATCAGATTGTGTAAATGTATCTCCTGCCGATAGTAGCATTGCATTTAATATTAGCATTCCATTTACTGGAGCCTGAGTAATTACATAAGTTAAATCACTATTTAAAGCACCAGGTTGTGCCATTTGAAGCTTAGGTAAATCGATAACAGCAGATGTACTTTCATCTAGCGTTATATCTGTATTATTAACTACAGTTATATCATTTACTATTTGAAGTTCTCCACATATGCTAATGCTAAACGCATTAAAAGTACCTCCTGCAGAATTTGAAGTTCTATCTGTTGCTAATAACACCCATGTTCCTTGCCCACTTGTACCATTAAATCTAGTAAAAGCTTGACTCGGTAATACATTACCACTTACTCGTGGTGTTCCGGAACATGATAAGGATGATCCAGAATCTGTAAACGTAACATCAAAATTATTTCCGTTAGCACAATCGCGATTATAGACCTCAGCAAATATGCCTGTTGGAGAACTAAATTGCATTTTAATATCACCTACATCACTGTGTGTGGCATCCATGTAAAAGGTAACTTCATTAACAATAATATCATCTGGTACATCAACTCTTGCACTAACCGCATTATTTGAGAAAGTTTCCCAAGTATTATCGCCATTTTCAAAATACTCATTATCATAGGTATTGCATACGTCATTAGCCGTCTGGAATACATAAATCTCTCCAAAATCTCCTGTTAAACATGAGTTCTCTGGTCGTATTCTCCAATAATAAATCATACCAGCTGATAAACTCGAGGTCTGATATTTTGTATCGTTAATAACAGTTGACAATTCAACGACAGAAGAAAATGAAGGATCATCTGAAATTTCAATAGCAAACTGTGATGCACTTACAAGTGGATCCCAAGTTAATAAGGGATTAGCCACTTGGTTTTCTGCACCATTAATTGGACTTAGAAGGTTTACAACACCTATATTATTATCAAAAACATTAAGTAAGACCTCGTAAGTTTCAGTAACAAAAGTAGATTGCCCTTCACCTTGTACAGTTATTGGATAATTTCCTGGTGACACTGTCCCAGTGTTAGATATGGTCATGGTAAATGCACCTGCCGTATTCAATGAATTTGGTGTAAAATTAGCAATAGCACCACCAGGTAATCCTATGGCAGAAAACTGCACATTTTCAGAAAACGCTGGTGCAGGATTGTAATTTAAATTAAATATAGCGTCTGCTGGTTGACATACCGATACCGTCGGATTTGAAGCTGTGATTTCAAAAGTACCTGCTTTAATCTCAAAATCCGCATTAGATAAATCAAAGAATATATTACTAGAAGCTTCTATTTTAATTCTATTTGTAACGCCCACATTATCGGGTACTACAATATCTTGAGACCCATCATTATTCACACTAGACGCTAGTGTAACAGGATATGTATAACCACCATCCGTAGATAAAAGAATATTAACATTAGAGGATAAAGAAGCCGTATTATTCACATCCCAAGTTATCGTCTTAGTCTCTCCTACATACCATATTTCACTTCCTGTATTAGGCGATGTCACTAAGAATGGACCTGCCGATGCAGACACGGTTATAACCGTATCATCTTGATCAGTTTGCCCTCCAAGTATCGAATTATCTCTAACCGTTAATCTAAAGTCTAATTGTCTTCCAACACTTGGTAAAACTTCCCAAGTAGGTGTTTCGTTATTTATAACAGCCTCCAAATTTGGAAACGTTCTTGTTGGATCTGCAACTGGGAAGTTAGTTCTAAAAACTGGACCACCAGCATTAGTAGACAATGGTGGTTGCGTGTAAGTGCCATCATTATCATATTGTTCCCAATTATACGTCAATACATCTCCAACATCTGGATCTGATGAACCACTTGCATCCAAAATGAATGGCGTAGAAATTGGTATCGTATAATTTGAACCAGCATCTGCTGTTGGATCAGCATTTGCGATTACAATTTCTGTTTCGCAAGCATCTGCCAAGATAGATGCAGACATTTGAACAATGCTACGTGCATGAAAATACCCATCACTATTATCTTGTACATTAGGTGCACAAATACCAGCATAACCCATAATAGTTGAGGCACTTCCAGGTTCGTAATCATCACTCACCTTAGAACCAAAACATGCGTTATAATAGGTATGGCCAGCACCATATTGATGGCCTATTTCATGCGATACATAATCAATATCGAAAGGATCAAACTCTGGTGTTACAATACCTGTTACACCTCGTCCCTTTGAAGACGTTGCACAAGGGCTTGTTCCTGCAATACCTCCACCACCAGTACTAAATACATGACCAATATCATATCCGCCAGATCCTATTATACCTGAAATATTTGAGGTATTAACACCTAACATCTGGCTACCGCTATAATTATCATAAGGCTCAGGATCTCCTCCTATTGTAAATCCGTTTTCATAAATCAATAAATCATTATTAGCTACCAATTGAAAAGTGACAGCAAAATCTCTTTCATAAACAGAATTAACACGCGCTACAGTAATAACCATTGCCGCTAAAGCATCAGCCTTTGCATCACCGTTACCATTATCACCATCATCATGATAGGCAGTATATTCGGATGTACAAGCAATGGCAATCTCATATTGTCTAAGTCTACCATCTTGTATATTTCGATCTATAATACTTGAATCAAAATTCTCATTAACTTCATTTTCAACTTCATCTGCATAGCACCTCCAATTATCAGATTGACTTCTGGTATAATCCATTCTATTATAGACAACGTAATTTTGCATATCTCCTTTTGCGTAAGGATCAATATAAACCGTTCTCTCTCCTGTAATTAAACCTCTAAACCCTTGAGAGGTTATCGTAAAATAAATCTTGTTTAAAGGATTTGATATACTCTGACCGTAGTAAGTTGAAATACCTGGGTACTTTACTGCTAAATCAGGATGCATTACATCAGTTTTTTGGATTCTATATGGCTCTGTTTTACCATTAGAACTTGGAAAGGATATTACAATATTGCTTAGACCTGAACTTTTTGAAATACGCTTAGGCGCAACTTCCGTGGCCTGCGTAAGGCTTTGAAGATCTAATGTAAATACCTCATACTTATCTGGTACTATAACCCGATTAAGCTGATTGGTTTTTTGTAAAATATGAGATTCTGAAGTCTTTTGCCATATGCTATTTGAATTTTGGGATATACATGGTAGCATCATGACAATATAAAGTAACGTTAAAATAGAACGTTTCATAGTAGGTTGATTTAAGTTTCATTAGATAAGGGGCTAGCTTACTAATTGTTGATTATTACGTAAAATTAGGATTCTATGAATCATTAGCAAGGAAAAATACACAATTTTGACGATAAAATGCAATATTTTACCGTTAAAATGACATTTGCTAATGATTTTGTAAGAATTTTAAAACAAAAAAGGTAGCGCAATGACACTACCTTAGTTTTATAGATATTAAGTTTAATTAACTTACTTTGAATGCTTTCTCTTGTGGAAAATAAGCAACATCACCTAGTTCTTCTTCAATTCTTAATAACTGATTATACTTTGCCATACGATCACTTCGAGAAGCCGAACCTGTTTTTATCTGACCCGTATTTAATGCTACGGCTAAATCCGCAATAGTATTATCTTCAGTTTCACCAGATCTGTGTGACATTACACAAGTATAACCAGCGTTCTTCGCCATATTTACAGCAGCTATAGTTTCAGTTAAAGAACCTATTTGATTTACTTTAATAAGTATAGAGTTTGCAATTCCATTATCAATACCACGCGATAAACGTTCTACATTAGTTACGAATAAATCGTCACCAACCAATTGTACCCTATCACCAATGCGGTCTGTTAAGTCTTTCCATCCATCCCAATCATTTTCATCCATACCATCCTCGATTGATATAATTGGATACTTTGCCGCCAATTCTGCTAAATAAGCAGCTTGTTCTGCACTTGTTCTTACAACACCTGTATCACCTTCAAACAATGTATAATCGTATTTACCATCCTTGTAGAATTCTGCAGCAGCACAATCTAAAGCAATCATGACTTCTTCTCCAAACTTATAGCCTGCCTTCTCAACAGCTTTAGCTATTGTATCTAAAGCATCTTCTGTACCGTCTAAAGTTGGTGCAAATCCACCTTCATCACCGACGGCAGTACTTAATCCTCTATCGTGTAATACCTTTTTAAGGTTATGGAAAATTTCAGTACCCATTTGCATAGCATGTGTGAAATTTTCTGCTTTTACTGGCATTACCATAAACTCCTGAAATGCAATTGGCGCATCACTGTGAGAACCACCGTTAATAATATTCATCATTGGTAATGGCAATGTGTTGGCTGATACACCACCTACATATCTGTATAAAGGCATTCCTAATTCATTGGCTGCCGCTTTAGCCACTGCCAAAGACACACCCAAAATAGCATTAGCCCCTAACTTTGATTTGTTTGGTGTTCCGTCTAGATCTATCATTAATTGATCTATCATATTCTGTTCGAAAACAGATACACCTAAAAGTTCTTGAGCGATTATAGAATTAACATTCTCTACAGCTTTTAAAACTCCTTTACCCATATAAGTGTCTCCACCATCTCTAAGCTCAACAGCTTCGTGCTCACCAGTTGAAGCTCCAGACGGAACTGCAGCTCTTCCTAAAACACCACTTTCTGTTATTACATCTACTTCTACTGTAGGATTACCTCTCGAATCTAAAATTTGTCTAGCGTGTACATTAATTATAATGCTCATTTCTAAATATTTTTATTATTGATTTGATTCAAAATTACGAAAATCTCTAGCGTTAAACCCAACAAAAATCATATTTGCGATTAATATTTACTATAATGTTTTCGTAACTAAAAAAACGCAATAAAGATTGAGTTTTATTGCGTTTTTTATTTGCTAAGCGTTCTTAATATTATCTATAAACTGGTCAAATAGATAAACCGAATCATTTGGACCAGGACTTGCCTCTGGATGGTATTGTACCGAGAAACAATTCTTGTCTTTTACCTTAATACCTGCAACCGTATTATCATTTAAATGCAAATGGGTGATCTCTACATTAGGATTCGCCTCTGTCTCTTCTCTATTAATTGCAAATCCATGGTTTTGAGAAGTAATTTCGCCCTTACCTGTAACCAAGTTTTTTACTGGGTGATTTATACCTCTATGACCATTGTGCATTTTATATGTTGAAATACCGTTGGCTAATGCAATAACTTGATGTCCTAAGCAGATTCCAAATAAAGGTTTGTCTCTCTTAATAATTTCTCTTGCTACATCTTGAGCCTCTACGAGAGGTTCAGGATCACCAGGTCCATTAGAAATGAAATAGCCATCTGGATTAAAAGCTTCTAAATCTTCAAACTTTGAATTGTGTGGAAACACTTTTATATAAGCATCACGGCTCGCTAGGTTTACAAGGATGTTCTTTTTAATCCCAATATCTAGAGCTGAAATTTTATAGGTCGCATTTTCGTCACCAAAATAATAAGGCTCTTTAGTTGATACTTTTGATGCCAACTCTAAACCTTCCATATTTGGCTGCTCTGCCAATTGCTTCTTAAGACCATCGATATTATCTACATCAGTAGATATCACAGCATTCATAGCGCCATTATCTCTAATATAGCTTACTAAAGCTCTTGTATCTACATCAGCAATTGCCAATGTGTTATGCTTTTCAAAATAATCTTCTAAAGAGGCATCACCTCCTGGACGAGAATATTCGAAGCTAAAGTTTTTACAAATCAAACCAGCAATTTTTACTGTATCTGATTGGTTTTCGTCTTCTTTTGTACCGTAATTACCAATATGTGCATTGGTAGTTACCATTAATTGGCCGTAATAGGAAGGGTCTGTAAAAATCTCCTGGTAACCTGTTGTACCTGTATTAAAACAAACTTCACCAAAGGCAGTACCTTCTTTGCCAATCGATTTACCATAAAAAATTGTTCCGTCTGCGAGTAAAATAAGGGCTTTCTTTCTCTGTTTATATTTCATAGTCTTTGTTTGAAAAAAAAGTTTTGTAAAAATCAAAAAAAAAGGATAAACTCATAAAGTTTATCCTTGATATTTATTAATGCTTATTAACATTTATTCTTCTTCGTTTGAAGCTTGAGTTTCTACTGGTGGAACAGTAGTTGCTTTTTTACCACCTCTTCTACTTCTACGAGTTGTTTTCTTAGCAGGCTTACCAGCATTATATAGTTCATTGTAATCTACTAATTCGATCATTGCCATATCAGCGTTATCACCTAATCTGTTTCCTAATTTGATGATACGTGTATAACCACCTGGACGATCACCAACCTTTGCTGCAACATCTCTAAATAATTCTGCTACTGCTTCCTTTTGTCTAAGTCTAGAAAAAACGATACGTCTGTTGTGTGTCGTATCCGATTTAGACTTTGTAATCATCGGCTCAATAAATTGCTTTAATGCTTTTGCCTTAGCTGTTGTTGTATTAATACGCTTGTGCTCTATTAAAGAACATGCCATATTAGCAAGCATTGCTTTTCTGTGAGCAGATTTTCTACCTAAGTGGTTGAATTTTTTTCCGTGTCTCATGACTCTTGTTTTAAACCTTTATCTTGCTTCAAACTCTTTTGAGGAGCAAAATACAAAGGAGTTTATAATTAATCTTTGTCTAATTTATATTTGCTTAAATCCATTCCGAAATTAAGACCTTTAACGCTTACTAATTCTTCTAGCTCAGTTAAAGACTTCTTACCAAAGTTTCTGAATTTCATTAAATCATTCTTGTTAAAAGATACTAAGTCTCCTAATGTATCTACTTCTGCTGCTTTTAAACAGTTTAAAGCACGTACAGAAAGGTCCATGTCTACTAACTTAGTTTTTAATAACTGTCTCATGTGAAGTGATTCTTCATCATAAGTTTCAGTCTGTGCAATCTCATCTGCCTCTAACGTAATTCTCTCATCTGAGAATAACATGAAGTGGTGGATTAAGATTTTAGCAGCTTCAGTTAAAGCATCTTTTGGATGGATAGAACCATCTGTAATGATTTCGAAAACTAATTTTTCGTAATCTGTTTTCTGCTCTACACGGAAGTTTTCAATACTGTACTTCACATTTTTAATTGGTGTGTAGATAGAATCCGTAAAGATCGTACCTACAGGAGCAGATGCCTTTTTATTCTCTTCAGCAGGAACATATCCTCTACCTTTCTCGATAGTAAGTTCCATGTTGATGTTCACTTTAGGATCAAGATTACAGATAACTAAATCTGTATTTAATACTTGGAAACCAGAAATAAACTTCTGGAAATCACCAGCAGTAATCTGCTCTTGACCAGAAATTGAAATCGTAACAGTTTCGTTATCGATTTCATCGATTTGACGCTTAAAGTTTACTTGCTTTAAGTTCAAAATCATTTCAGTTACATCCTCAACTACACCGGAGATCGTAGAGAACTCGTGATCTACACCCTCAATTCTAACTGAAGTAATCGCGAAACCTTCTAAAGAAGATAAAAGTACTCTTCTTAATGCATTTCCTACTGTCAATCCGTATCCTGGTTCTAAAGGTCTGAATTCAAACTTACCTTCAAAATCAGTTGAATCGATCATGATTACTTTGTCAGGCTTCTGAAAATTTAATATTGCCATGTTTTATCTTCGTTTTAATTGTCATTTAGTTGCGCGGTTCAGAGGTTTGAAGAAGACCAATAAACCCTTTGGCTAAATACCAATATGGTTAATTTATTATTTAGAATAAAGTTCGACGATGAACTGTTCGTTAATTTGCTCTGGAATCTGAATTCTCGCAGGAACAGAAACATAAGTTCCTTCCATTGTATCATTATTCCAAGTAATCCATTCGTAAACACTGCTAGAGTTAGTTAGTGAATTTTGAATAGCCTCTAATGATTTAGATTTTTCTCTAACACCAACTACATCACCAGCTTTTAATTGGTAAGAAGGAATGTTTACCTTTTCACCGTTAACTGTTATGTGTCTGTGAGATACTAATTGTCTAGCACCGCTTCTTGTTGGAGCTATACCCATTCTGTATACAACGTTGTCTAAACGAGATTCACATAACTGTAGTAATACCTCACCTGTAATACCAGGAGCTGCAGTTGCTTTTTTGAACATGTTTCTGAATTGACGCTCTAAAATACCGTAAGTGTATTTTGCTTTTTGCTTCTCCATTAATTGGATTGCATATTCAGATTTTTTACCTCTTCTTTTGTTAGGACCGTGTTGTCCAGGAGGGTAGTTTCTTTTATCGAAGGCTTTGTCGTCTCCGAAGATAGCTTGACCGAATTTACGAGCTATTTTAGTTTTAGGACCAGTATATCTTGCCATTTTAAATTTAATTTGAGAGTGATTATAAAATTAAGGTCTTAAGCTTATCCTCTTACAATCGTTAATCTCTCGGTGATACTTGTTTATTTTTCAGTTTGCAAATTTACGCATTTAATGCGAAAATCAATGCTTATACTCTACGTCTTTTTGGCGGACGACAACCGTTATGTGGTAATGGTGTAACATCGATAATTTCTGATACTTCAATACCAGCATTATGGATAGATCTGATAGCAGATTCTCTACCGTTACCAGGACCTTTTACATATACCTTAACTTTCTTTAATCCAGCTTCTTTCGCTACACCTGCTGCATCCTCTGCCGCTAATTGTGCTGCGTAAGGTGTGTTCTTTTTAGAACCTCTGAATCCCATTTTACCAGCTGATGACCAAGAAATTACGTCACCTTTTTTGTTTGTTAAAGAAATGATGATGTTGTTGAAAGATGCTGTAATATGAGCTTCTCCAATTGCATCAACAATTACTTTACGTTTTTTTGTACTTGACTTTGCCATGTTTTTTAGTTTCTAGTTGTTAGCTTTTAGTTGTTAGAATCCTAAACTTTTACATTTCAGACAGATTCATCTAACGCCTAATTACTAATGACTAATGTCTTTAATTATTATTTAGTTACTTTCTTTTTGTTAGCAACCGTTTTTCTTCTACCTTTTCTTGTACGAGAGTTGTTCTTAGTACGTTGACCTCTTAAAGGAAGTCCTGCTCTGTGACGGATACCTCTGTAACATCCAATATCCATTAATCGCTTAATGTTTAATTGTGTTTCAGAACGTAATTCACCTTCGATTTTATAAGTACCAACCGCTTCACGGATTGCTCCTATTTGATCGTCAGTCCAGTCTTGAACCTTAGTGCCTTCGTCTACTTTAGCAGTAGCTAAAATTTCTTTTGCTCTACTTCTACCTATTCCATAGATATAAGTCAAAGAGATAACTCCTCTTTTTTGTTTTGGTATGTCTACACCTGCAATTCTTGCCATAATTACCCTTGTCTTTGTTTGAATCTAGGATTCTTTTTGTTAATTACGTAAAGTCTTCCTTTGCGTCGTACTAATTTACAGTCTGCGCTTCTTTTCTTTACTGATGCTCTTACTTTCATCTGTACTAGTTTTTAAATACTAATTATTAGTATCTATAAGTTATACGAGCCTTTGTTAAATCGTAAGGACTCATTTCTAATTTTACCTTATCTCCTGGTAACAACTTAATGTAATGCATACGCATTTTACCAGATATGTGTGCAGTCACAATGTGACCATTTTCTAATTCTACACGGAACATAGCATTTGATAATGCCTCTATAATTGTTCCGTCTTGTTCTATTGCTGCTTGTTTTGCCATAATACTTATTTATTGCGCAACCGCTTTTCTGTTTTTACCTGTTTTCATCAATCCATCATAATGCTTGTTAAGCAAGTATGAATTGACTTGTTGCATCGTATCAATAGCCACACCAACCATAATTAATAATGATGTACCACCAAAAAATAATGCCCATCCTTGTTGAACACCCATTAGCTTTACAATAAATGCTGGGAACACAGCAATTAGTGCTAAGAAAATAGAACCAGGTAATGTAATTTGTGACATTATCTTGTCTAGATATTCTGAAGTTTCAGAACCTGGTCTTATACCAGGGATAAAACCTCCACTACGTTTTAAATCATCTGCCATCTTATTTGTTGGCACTGTAATCGCAGTATAGAAATATGTAAATACAATGATTAATAATCCAAATACAACATTATACCATAATCCGAAGATATCAGAAAAGTTAGTCTGCATCCAAGCACCAGCTGTTGTCTCCTTTAATAGAGAAGATCCACCTATTAAACTTGGTACAAACATTATTGCTTGCGCAAAAATGATTGGCATTACACCAGACGCATTTAACTTTAATGGTAAGAATTGTCTAGATCCAAATACATTCTTTTCATAACCACCAGAAGCAGTTCTTCTCGCATACTGAACAGCTATTTTTCTAACTGCCATTACTAAGAACACTGATGCTAATATGATTAAGAACCAGATCACCAATTCTATTAATATCATCATAAATCCACCATTACCCTCAGTTCTTGATAATGCATTTTGCATGAAAGACTGTGGCAAGGTTGCGATGATACCAACCATAATTAATAATGAAATACCATTTCCAATTCCCTTGTCTGTAATTTTCTCTCCTAACCACATTGCAAATACACAACCGGTTACTAAGATGATTACTGATGAGAAATAGAAAATACTCTCATTAAAACCAGGCATTAAAAGTGTACTCATAGATGGTGCTCCAGATAATGCAGGAACACTAGCTAAGTAACCAGGCGCCTGAACCAAACAAATTCCGATGGTTAACCAACGAGTAATTTGCGTAATTTTCTTTTGGCCACTTGCCCCTTCTTTCTGTAATTTCTGTAAATAAGGAATTGCAATACCCATTAACTGAACAACAATCGATGCTGAGATATAAGGCATAATACCTAATGCGAATACAGAGGCGTTAGCAAAGGCTCCACCTGTGAATGCATTTAATAAACCTAATATACCACTATCTGTTCCTGCTTGTAAACCACCTAGTGCATCAATATTGATACCTGGTAAAACTACCTGAGCACCAAAACGATATACCAATAATAAACCTAAAGTCAAGATAATTCTATCTTTAAGTTCAGTGATCTTCCAAACGTTTTTTAATGTTTCTATTATCTTCATCCTTATTATCTTATAAAGTTACAGCTTCACCACCAGCAGCTTCAATAGCAGCTTTTGCTGTAGCAGTAAATTTATGAGCAGTAACTGTTAATTTTGCTTTTAACTCTCCTCTTCCTAGGATTTTTACAAGATCGTTTTTACCAACCTTTCCTAAAGAAACTAGAGTTTCAAAATCTACAGTTCCCTTAATTTTCTTTTCATCAACTAATTGCTGAAGTGTATCAATATTTACAGCTTGATACTCAACACGGTTAATGTTTTTGAATCCGTATTTAGGCACACGTCTTTGTAACGGCATCTGTCCACCTTCGAAACCAAGTTTCTTAGAGTAACCAGAACGTGACTTGGCACCTTTATGTCCTCTAGTCGCAGTGCCGCCTTTACCAGATCCTTGTCCACGACCTACACGTTTACCTTGACTTTTTACTGAACCTTCTGCAGGTTTTAAATTACTTAAATCCATTTTTAAGTTTATATTTTTAAGCTTCTTCTACAGAAACTAAATGTTCAACTTTTTTAACCATACCAAGGATATTTGGCGTGGCATCGTGCTCTACAACCTGACCAATTCTTTTTAAACCTAAAGCCTCTAATGTAAGCTTTTGCTTTTTAGTACGGTTAATTGCACTTTTTACTTTCTTTACTTTAATCTTTGCCATTTTATCCAATGATTATCCGTTAAATACTTTTTCAAGTGATATACCACGCTCTCTTGCTACAGCTCTAGCATCTCTTAATTGTAATAAAGCATCAAATGTTGCTTTTACTACATTATGAGGGTTAGATGAACCTTGAGACTTTGATAATACATCATGAACACCAACTGCTTCAAGTACAGTTCTTACTGCACCACCTGCAATTACTCCGGTACCAGGTGCAGCAGGAATAATATTTACTCTTGCACCACCGTACTTACCTTTTTGCTCATGTGGTAATGTACCTTTTACGATAGGAATTCTAACAAGATTTTTCTTTGCATCTTCAACTGCTTTTGCAATTGCAGTTGCAACATCTTTAGATTTTCCTAATCCGTGACCAACAACACCTGCTTCATCACCAACAACTACGATTGCTGAAAAACCAAATGCTCTACCACCTTTAGTTACTTTTGTAACACGCTGTACGCCTACTAAACGATCTTTTAATTCTAAACCGCCTGGCTTTACTAGTTCTGCGTTTTTATATTTTTGATACATAATGTCTTAAAATTTAAGTCCTGCTTCTCTAGCGCCTTCAGCTAAAGATTTTACTCTTCCGTGATACAAATAGCCACCTCTATCGAATGAAATGGTCTCAACACCAGCTTTCATTGCTTTTTCAGCAACAGCTTTTCCAACTAAAGCCGCAACTTCAGTTTTATTTCCTTTAGCTTTCGCTATGTCTTTATCTCTTGAAGATGCAGCAGCAATTGTCTCGCCAGTTACATCATTCACAACTTGAGCATAAATTTCTTTATTGCTTCTAAAAACAGATAATCTTGGTCTTGCTTCAGTACCAGATACTACTTTACGTATTCTGTTTTTTATTCTTGTTCTTCTTTGATTCTTTGTCAATGCCATAACTTAACTATTAAGCTGATTTACCTGCTTTTCTTCTAATTTCTTCACCAACAAACTTGATACCTTTTCCTTTGTAAGGCTCTGGCTTACGGAAGCTACGAATCTTAGCCGCAACTTGACCAACTAATTGCTTGTCGTGTGATGTAAGTTTAACGATTGGATTTTTACCTTTCTCTGAGATAGTCTCAACTTTTACTTCTGGAGCAATATCCATTACTATATTGTGAGAGAAACCGATCGCTAAATCTAATTTTTGTCCTTGATTTGAAGCTCTGTAACCAACACCTACTAATTCTAATTCTTTAGTAAATCCGTTAGAAACACCTTCTATCATATTAGCAATTAATGCACGATATAAACCATGCTTTGCTCTGTGATCTTTCTTTTCAGATGAACGCGTTAAAGTAACCGTTCCTTCCTCTAGTTTAATTTCAATATCTGAATACTCTTGAGTTAACTCACCTAATTTTCCTTTTGCAGTAATTAAGTTGTCGCTAATCTCAACTGTAACACCTTCAGGAACTGTTATTGGGCTTTTACCTATTCTTGACATAATTTCCTGTTTTTTAGTATACGTAACATAATACCTCGCCACCAACGTTTTCTCTTTGCGCTTGCTTACCAGTCATCACTCCGTGAGACGTAGAAACAATTGCAATACCTAAACCATTTAAGATTCTTGGCATTTCGTTAGCACCGGCATACTTACGTAAACCTGGTTTACTGATTCTTTGAATTTTCTTAATGACAGACTCTTTTGTGTCTTTGTTGTATTTCAAGGCAATCTTTATTGTACCCTGAACTGTAGAGTCATCGAATTTGTAACTTAAAATATAGCCCTGATCGAACAATATTTTAGTTATCTCCTTTTTTAAGTTAGATGCAGGAATCTCTACCACTCTGTGGTTAGCTTTCACAGCATTTCTAACTCGCGTTAAATAGTCCGCTATTGGATCTGTGTACATAATTTTAATTTTTGGAAAATGGTTTTCGAATGTTACCGAACCTAAATTCCGATTATACAATAATTATATTGATAATTGTACAGAAGCTAATTCGCTTCCTCAATTGTTACCAACTTGCTTTTTTCACACCAGGAATTAACCCTTTGTTAGCCATTTCTCTAAACATTACACGAGAGATTCCAAATTGTCTCATATAACCTTTTGGTCTTCCTGTAAGTTTACAACGGTTGTGCATACGTATTGGTGATGCATTTTTAGGTAACTTTTGTAATGCTTCGTAATCTCCAGCTTCTTTTAAAGCTTTTCTCTTCTCAGCATATTTAGCAACCATTTTTGCACGCTTCACCTCACGAGCTTTCATTGATTCTTTAGCCATAATTAATTTCTTTTAAATGGTAATCCTAGTTCTGTTAATAATGACTTAGCTTCTTTATCTGTCTCAGCTGAAGTCACAAATGTGATATCCATACCTGAAATCTTGTTGATTTTATCAATATCGATTTCTGGAAATATAATCTGTTCTGTTACACCTAAGTTATAATTTCCTCTACCATCAAAACCATTAGCTTTGATACCATTGAAATCTCTAACACGTGGTAATGCTGAAGTAACTAATCGATCTAAGAACTCATACATGCGCTCTCCTCTTAATGTTACTTTGGCACCAATTGGCATCCCTTTACGTAACTTGAAAGAGGCAACGTCTTTCTTAGAGATTGTTGCTACAGCTTTTTGTCCTGTAATTTTAGTTAGCTCATCAACAGCGTGATCAATTAACTTCTTATCTGCAACCGCAGCACCAACACCTCTAGACAATACAATCTTTTCAAGCTTTGGTACTTGCATTACATTTTCATATCCGAATTCTTCTGTAAGAGCTGGAATAATTTTATCCTTATACTCTTGTTTTAATCTTGCAACGTAAGCCATAACTAAATTACTTCATTAGATTTTTTAGAAAATCTTACTTTATTATCGCCATCCATTCTATATCCAACTCTTGTTGTTTCACCCTTACTTGTCAATAAAGACAAGTTTGAAATGTGAATAGATGCTTCTTTCTCAACAATACCACCTTGAGGATTCTGAGCACTTGGCTTAGTGTGTTTTTTTACCATATTAACACCTTCCACGATGGCTTTGTTCTTATCTCTTAATACTTTAAGTACTTTACCTTCTGAACCTTTGTGGTCTCCAGCAATTACTTGTACTGTATCTCCTGATTTTATTTTAAGCTTTGTCATCTTATTAATCAATTAAAGCACTTCAGGTGCTAATGATACAATTTTCATGAATTGTTTATCACGAAGTTCTCTCGCTACAGGACCAAATACACGTGTTCCTCTCATTTCCCCTTGTGGGTTTAAAAGTACACAAGCATTATCGTCGAATCTTATATAAGATCCGTCTGGTCTTCTAACTTCTTTAGCAGTACGTACAACAACAGCAGTAGAAACTGCTTTTTTCTTAACGTTTCCGTTAGGTGTAGCATCTTTAACAGAAACCACTACTTTGTCACCAACAGAAGCATATCTCTTTTTTGTACCACCTAAAACACGAATTACTAAAACTTCTTTAGCACCAGTGTTATCAGCTACTTTTAATCTAGATTCTTGTTGTACCATAATTACTTCGCTCTTTCAATTATTTCTACTAATCTCCAACACTTAGATTTACTTAAAGGTCTTGTTTCCATGATCTTTACAGTATCTCCTTCGTTGCAGTCGTTTTTCTCATCGTGCGCAACATATTTCTTTGTCTTTAACACGAATTTTCCATACATAGGATGCTTTACTTTCTTTACTTCAGAAACAACAATAGATTTCTCCATTTTGTTACTAGTAACTACTCCTATACGTTCTTTTCTTAAATTTCTTTTTTCCATCTTTCAGCAGAATACAATTATTGTCCTTCTCTATTAGTTAATTCAGTTGCCAATCTCGCTACTGCACGTCTTACCGTACGCAATTGGATTGGATTTTCTAAAGGAGAAATTGCGTGAGCCATTTTTAGGTCTGCATAACTCTTTTTAGTCTCACTAAGTTTTTCTTGTAACTCAGCTGTTGAAAGCTGTTTAATTTCTGATTGCTTCATAATATCTTTTTATTAAGCTTCGTAATCTCTAGCTATGATAAACTTAGTTTTTACTGGAAGTTTTTGTGCTGCTAAACGTAACGCTTCTTGAGCTACGTCTAATGGTACACCACTTACTTCAAATAATACACGTCCAGGCTTTACAACAGCTGCCCAATATTCAACGGCACCTTTACCTTTACCCATACGTACTTCAAGAGGTTTCTTTGTAATAGGCTTGTCTGGGAAAATTTTAATCCACAGAGATCCTTCTCTTTTCATGTAACGTGTAGCTGCAATACGCGCCGCTTCTATTTGACGAGCAGTTATAAAAGAGGAGTCTAAAGATTTTATACCGAAAGTACCATTAGATAATAAATGGCCTCTACCAGCATTACCCTTCATACGACCCTTTTGCTGCTTACGAAATTTTGTTCTTTTAGGCTGTAACATTTTTTCTTTTCTTTAAAAAATTACTTTCTACGACGTTGGTTTTTTCCACCTCGTCCACCTTTTCCTTTTTGCTTAGAAAGACCCACTAATGGAGAAAGTTCTCTTTTTCCATAAACTTCGCCTTTCATAATCCACACTTTAACACCTAATCTACCGTAAGTAGTATGTGCTTCAACAAGAGCATAATCAATATCAGCTCTAAATGTAGATAAAGGAATACGTCCTTCTTTATAGTGCTCAGAACGTGCCATTTCAGCTCCGTTTAAACGACCACTAATTTGAATTTTGATTCCTTCAGCATTCATACGCATAGCGGCAGCGATAGCCATTTTAATTGCTCGTCTGTAAGAAATTCGGCTTTCTATCTGACGTGCAACACTTGCTGCTACTAAATGTGCATCTAGTTCAGGTCTTTTAATCTCAAAGATGTTCAATTGAACTTCTTTACCAGTAATCTTTTTAAGCTCTTCTTTTAACTTATCTACCTCTTGACCACCTTTACCGATAATAATACCAGGTCTAGCAGTAGTGATAGTAACGGTTACAAGTTTAAGCGTACGCTCAATAATTACTCTACTTACACTAGCTTTAGATAAACGCGCATGAACGTATTTTCTAATCTTATCGTCTTCGGCAAGTTTATCACCATAATCGTTTCCTCCGTACCAGTTAGATTCCCATCCTCTGATAATTCCTAAGCGATTTCCGATTGGATTTGTCTTTTGTCCCATATCTCTATCTTAGCTTTGTGTTTTGTTTAATGAATCTATTACCACAGTTACGTGATTAGATCTTTTTCTAATTCTATGTGCTCTACCTTGAGGTGCAGGACGCAATCTTTTTAACATTGTCCCACCATCTACTCTAATTTCTTTGATGAATAGATCTGCTTCCTCAACATCTGCATCTTCGTTTTTAGCCTGCCAGTTTGAAATTGCCGACATAACCAATTTCTCTAAACGACGTGATGCTTCCTTTTGGCTAAATCTAAGAATCTGAAGAGCTTTTTCTGCCTTTTCGCCTCTAATTAAATCCGCTACTAAACGCATCTTTCTTGGAGATGTAGGACAGTTATTTAGCTTAGCAAAAGCAACTTGCTTTTTCTCCGCCTTAATAGCTTCAGCCATTTGTTTTTTACGACTTCCCATGATTCTTATTTTTTACCTTTATTTTTTGCACCTGCATGACCTCTAAATGATCTTGTTGGTGAAAATTCGCCTAATTTATGACCTACCATATTTTCAGTAATATAAACTGGTACAAACTGACGACCGTTGTGAACAGCGATAGTCTGACCTACGAAATCTGGAGAAATCATAGAGGCTCTAGACCAAGTTTTAATTACAGTCTTTTTATTAGAAGCTACATTCTCTGCAACTTTCTTTTCTAATTTATAGTGGATATAAGGTCCTTTTTTTAATGAACGTGCCATACTATCTTACTTATTTCTTTCTACGTTCTACAATATACTTATTACTCGCTTTCGTCTTAGAACGCGTTCTATAACCTTTAGCAGGAATACCGTTTCTTGATCTTGGGTGACCTCCTGAAGACTTACCTTCACCACCACCCATTGGGTGATCAACTGGGTTCATTACTACTGGTCTAGTTCGTGGACGTCTACCTAACCATCTGCTTCTACCAGCTTTACCTGATACGATTAACTGATGATCTGAGTTAGACACAACACCTATTGTTGCCATACAAGTTGCTAAAACCATTCTGGTTTCACCTGAAGGCAATTTAATTGTTGCGAACTTCCCATCACGTGCCATTAATTGTGCAAACGCACCAGCACTACGTGCCATAACCGCACCTTGACCTGGATGTAATTCTATACAGGATACAATAGTACCTAATGGAATTTCACTCAAAGGCATTGCATTACCAATCTCTGGTGCAATACCACTTTCTCCAGATACAATCTTTTGCCCTACTTGCAAACCATTCTGAGCGATAACGTAACGCTTCTCTCCATCTTGGTAATTTAATAAAGCAATAAATGCTGTTCTGTTTGGATCGTATTCTATTGACTTTACTTCTGCTGGAATTCCAGTTTTGTTTCTTTTAAAATCAATGATACGATACTTTCTCTTATGACCACCACCTTTGTAGCGCATAGTCATTTTTCCTTGACTGTTTCTACCACCAGACCTTTTTTTCGGAGCAAGTAAACTTTTCTCCGGCTTATCAGTAGTAATTGCGTCAAATCCATTTACTACTCTAAAACGCTGGGCTGATGTAATCGGTTTTAATTTTCTAACTGACATTTTTGTCTAATTACATGTTAGCGTATAAATCTATTGTTTCACCTTCCGCCAGTTGTACAATTGCCTTTTTAACAGCATTTGTTTTACCATGTTGAATACCCGTTTTTGTATAACGTGTTCTTCTATCTGGACGGACATTTATAGTACGAACTTTTTCAACAGAAACTCCATAAGCAGCTTCAACTGCTTTTTTGATTTCTACCTTGTTCGCCTTTGTGTTCACCTCAAACGCATAAGCATTTAACAACTCACTTTGCGTGGTTGCTTTTTCAGTGATGATAGGTTTTATTAAGATACTCATCGTTGTTCTATTTACTTAAATTCGATTCAATTCCTTCTAATGCACCTTCTAATAGAACCACTTTATTAGCGTTCATAATCTTATAAGTGCTTAATTCTGAAGCTGTTATAACATCAGAACCTTTCAAATTGCGCGACGACAAATATACATTATTATTAGCGTCACCCAACACAAACAGAGATTTTTTGTTTTCTATCTCTAATGCTTTCAATACATCCACAAAATTCTTAGTCTTTGGTGCTTCGAAATTGAAATCTTCTAAAACAACTATTGACTTATCATTTGCTTTGATTGATAATGCAGATCTACGTGCTAAACGCTTAACATTTTTGTTAAGCTTAAAACCATAGTTTCTTGGTCTTGGTCCAAACATACGACCACCACCTTTAAATACACCAGACTTGATACTACCAGCTCTTGCTGTACCAGTACCTTTTTGTTTTTTGATCTTACGTGTACTTCCTGCAATCTCACCTCTTTCCTTTGCCTTATGCGTACCTTGTCTTTGGTTAGCTAAATACTGCTTAACATCTAGATACACTGCATGGTTATTAGGTTCTATAGCAAACACTTCTTTAGAAAGCTCAGCTTTTCTACCAGTGTCTTTTCCGTTAATATCTAAAACTGCTACTTTCATTACTTCTCAATAATTACATAAGAGTTCTTATGACCAGGAACACATCCTTTAACAACAAGTAAGTTCTTTTCTGGAACTACCTTATAAACTCTTAAATTTTGAACTTTAACTGTTTCACCACCCATACGACCTGCCATTTTCATTCCTTTGAAAACTCTTGCAGGATACGAAGCAGCACCAATTGAACCAGGAGCTCTTAAACGGTTATGTTGACCGTGTGTAGCTTGACCAACACCACCAAAACCGTGACGTTTTACAACACCCTGGAAACCTTTACCTTTTGATGTACCAGATACATCAACAAACTCTCCTTCTACAAAATGCTCTACTGTTACAGCATCTCCTAATTTGTACTCCTCATCAAAACCTTTGAATTCAACGACCTTGCGTTTTACAGAAGTACCCGCTTTTTTAGCATGCCCTAAGGCTGCTTTAGTAGCGCTTTTTTCTGTCGCGTCATCGAAACCTAGTTGAAGTGCATTGTAGCCATCAACTTCTTCAGTTCTGACTTGGGTAACGATACATGGACCTGCTTCGATAACTGTACATGGAATATTCTTTCCATTCTCATCGAAAATGCTGGTCATACCGACTTTTTTTCCAATTAACCCAGACATATTTATTAATTATTAATTATTTACTATTTGTTATTTAAAACTCAAGGCTGAAAATACGCTTCAGCCTTGAATTGTATTTTTACCGTTTTTCCTTCGCACGCAGCTCCGGACATGTCTTTGAGCATTCAGCTCAGTTTATCATTACACCTTAATCTCTACTTCAACACCACTTGGTAATTCGAGCTTCATTAAAGCATCAATTGTTTTTGAAGACGAAGAGTAGATATCTAATAATCTCTTGTAAGAGCTTAATTGAAACTGCTCTCTTGACTTCTTATTTACGTGAGGTGAACGTAAGACAGTGAAAATTTTCTTGTGTGTTGGTAAAGGAATTGGTCCCGTAACAACTGCACCAGTACTTTTTACTGTTTTTACAATCTTATCAGCAGACTTGTCTACTAAATTGTGATCGTAAGATTTTAACTTTATTCTAATTTTTTGACTCATTTTCTTAAAATTTAAGCTTCAACTCCTTTTGCTGCCTTAATCACATCTTCAGATATATTTGAAGGTGTTTCAGCATAGTGTGAGAATTCCATGGTTGATGTTGCTCTACCCGATGATAATGTTCTTAATGAAGTAACATATCCAAACATTTCTGATAGTGGCACATTTGCCTTAACAACTTTAGAACCTGCTCTATCGCTCATGTCATTAACTTGACCACGACGACGGTTAAGGTCACCTACAATATCTCCCATACTTTCCTCAGGAGTTAACACTTCTAATTTCATGATTGGCTCCATGATTACAGCCTTTGCAGCTTTTGCAGCAGCTTTAAATCCTAATTTCGCAGCCAATTCGAATGATAATTGATCTGAATCTACATCGTGGTAAGAACCATCAGTTAAAGTAACTTTCATAGCATCTACCTCGTATCCAGCCAATGGTCCATTTACCATTGCCATCTTGAATCCTTTCTCAACTGAAGGGATAAATTCTTTAGGAACGTTACCCCCTTTAATTTCAGAAACAAATTCTAAACCTTGTTTACCTTCTTCTGCAGGCTCAAGTGTAAAGACAATATCAGCGAATTTACCACGTCCACCAGATTGTTTCTTGTAAACTTCTCTGTGCTGTGCACGTTGTGTAATTGCTTCTTTGTACTCTACCTGAGGTTGACCTTGGTTAACCTCAACCTTAAACTCACGCTTAAGACGGTCTACAATAATATCTAAGTGAAGCTCACCCATACCAGAAATAATTGTCTGACCAGAAGCTTCATCTGTTCTTACTGTAAATGTTGGATCTTCTTCAGCTAACTTCGCTAAAGCCATACCTAACTTATCTACATCTGCCTTAGTCTTAGGCTCCACTGCGATACCGATTACTGGATCTGGGAAGTCCATAGATTCTAAAACAATTGGATTCTTTTCATCAGATAAAGTATCTCCAGTTTTGATATCCTTAAATCCAACTGCTGCTCCAATATCTCCTGCTTCAATAAACTCAATAGCATTTTGTTTGTTAGAGTGCATTTGGTAAATACGCGAAATACGTTCTTTTTTACCTGATCTGTTATTTAATACGTATGAACCAGCATCCAATCTACCTGAATATGCTCTAAAGAATGCTAAACGACCAACGAAAGGATCAGTAGCAATTTTAAATGCTAATGCAGAGAATGGCTCTTTTACATCTGGCTTACGTGAAATTTCGTTATCTGAATCTGGCTCAGTACCAACGATAGCTTCTTTATCCACAGGAGAAGGTAAGTAACGACATACTGCGTCTAATAAGAACTGAACACCTTTGTTTTTAAAGGCAGAGCCACAAATCATTGGAATAATAGACATATCCATTACTGCCGCTCTTAAAGCTGCATGTACTTCGTCCTCTGTAATAGAGTTTTCATCTTCCATGAATTTCTCAAGAAGATTTTCATCGTAAGTTGCAACCTCTTCGATTAATTGTGCTCTTAGCTCAGCCGCTTCAGCCTTTAATTCTTCAGGAATATCGATAACATCAAAAGTAGAACCTTGAGTTTCATCGTGCCATACGATCGCACGGTTCTTTACTAAATCAACGATGCCTTTAAAATCAGCTTCATCACCAATATTCATTACGATTGGAACTGCATTAGACCCAAGCATATCTTTAACTTGCTGACAAACTGCCATAAAGTTAGATCCTTGACGGTCCATTTTGTTAACAAATCCAATTCTTGGTACTTTGTAGTTATCTGCAAGTCTCCAGTTAGTTTCGGATTGTGGCTCTACACCATCAACCGCACTAAACAAGAATACTAATCCATCTAATACACGTAAAGAACGATTTACCTCTACGGTAAAATCAACGTGACCTGGAGTATCGATAATATTAAAGTGATAACCTTTAGTATCTGGAGTTGGCTGTCCGTTTTCAATAGGGAAATTCCAGGTACAAGTTGTAGCAGCAGAAGTAATTGTAATACCTCTTTCTTGCTCTTGCTCCATCCAATCCATTGTAGCCGCACCGTCATGTACTTCACCAATTTTGTGAGATACACCAGTATAATAAAGGATACGCTCTGTTGTAGTGGTTTTACCTGCATCAATATGTGCAGCAATACCTATATTTCTTGTAAATTTTAAATCTCTTCCCATTTTAATTAAAATCTAAAGTGTGAGAATGCCTTGTTAGCTTCAGCCATTTTGTGCGTGTCAACTCTTTTCTTAACAGCAGCACCTTCTTCTTTGGCAGCCGCTAAAATTTCTGCTGCTAATTTTTGAGCCATAGATTTTTCGTTTCTCTTACGAGCGTAACCTATTAACCACTTCATCGCAGTTGAAACTTTACGATCTGGACGAATTTGCATTGGGATCTGGAATGTAGCACCACCAACACGACGACTACGTACTTCTACGTGAGGCATCACATTTGATAAAGCATCTTTCCATACTTCTAAAGCTGTTTTTTCGTCGTCATTCTTTTTCTCTTCTACAATATCAATTGCATCGTAGAATACTTTAAACGCCACAGACTTCTTACCGTCCCACATCATGTTGTTTACAAAACGTGTAACCAACTGATCGTTAAATCTTGGGTCTGGTAAAAGCGGTCTCTTTTTCGCTTGTCTTTTTCTCATGTCTTCTTCTTAAAGTTTTAAATTACTTCTTAGGGCGTTTTGCACCATACTTAGATCTCCTTTGCGTGCGACCAGCAACACCTGCTGTATCTAATGCACCACGCACAATGTGATATCTAACACCTGGTAAATCTTTTACCCTTCCACCTCTAACCAATACTATCGAGTGCTCTTGTAGGTTGTGACCTTCTCCACCGATGTATGCATTAACCTCGTTACCGTTAGTTAAACGAACCCTTGCTACCTTACGCATTGCTGAGTTTGGTTTCTTAGGTGTTGTTGTATAAACACGAGTACATACACCACGTCTTTGCGGACACGAATCTAAAGCAGCCGATTTACTCTTCTTGGTTATTTTGGCTCTTCCTTTTCGTACTAATTGTGAAATTGTTGGCATATATTTCTAAAAAAAATTATTTAACCCTCACTTTTGAGGGCTGCAAAGGTAGAAATATATATTAATTATTCAAACTGTTAGAGATATATTTTGACAAGAAAATTGAACTTTTGTTTCATGCCTATACATTAAGACCTATTTTTACGTTATTAAAGCATAATTTCTCTACCATTCTTAATGAAAGGACTTTATCTGCCATTTGTGTTTCTTTTATTTTTGATTTTGCCAAATCAATTAACCGGTCAAAACCTTTCTCTTAAGGTATTATCTGATTCTCAAAAAGATCTCGCAGTTATCGATTCTGTAGGATACAAGTCTAAATTTAAAGACTACAAATCCTTAGATAAGGAAATAAATAGTTTAAGAACTCGCTTAACAAAAATTGGCTATATAGACACTAAGTTAATTACTGTTGACAAGAAAAATGACACGCTCTATGAAACACGGTTTAAACTGGGTAAAAAGGTAAACCGAATTAGGGTTTACTTTGACAGCACTTTTAACACGGACTTGCTTAAAATTATAGACCATGTCAATGGAACCAATTATTTTGAAATTGATATAAATAATCTAGAAACAGACCTAACTACACTTAACGCTGCAATTGCAGAAAAAGGTGATCCTTTTACTTCCCTTCAACTCGAGAATATATTAAAACTTGGATCCGATTTGATTTCTGCATCGCTCCGTATAGACACTTCACAGTTGAGACGTATTGATAATATTGTAATAAAAGGTTATGAAAACTTCCCAAAGTCTTACATAAAGTATTTCCTAAAATTAAAAGAAGGAGAAACCTTTGGATTGAATGAAATTAAGAAAAAGGTTGAGCTCCTTGAAGATTTAAGATTTGCAAATAAGATTAAAGACCCTGAAGTACTTTTTACAAAGGATTCCACAACTCTGTATTTATATGTAGAGAAAGTAAGAACAAATAATTTTGATGGTTTTTTAGGTTTTGGGACAAATGAAACTACCAACAAGCTTGAATTTGATGGCTATCTAGATTTAAGACTCGTAAATAATCTTAATTATGGTGAGACCCTAAACTTATATTATAAAAGTGACGAAATAGATCAACAAACATTTAGAGTAAATGTAGATTTACCCTTTTTATTCAAAACTCCAATAGGGCTAGACTTAGGGTTAAATATTTTCAGAAAAGATTCGACTTTTATTAATGTTACCCAAAGGGCGAATTTTAATTATCAAATTAACGCATTACATAAAATAGGTATTGGAATCAATGCTATAAAATCGAGTAATTTATTAGAGGAAGACACCTCTGTACTTAATGATTATAGCTCAAATTATTTTACAGCAAATTATAATTTTAATAAACCCCAATTTAGGGACCCCTTATTTCCTTTTAATTTTTGGCTAGACTTTTCTTCGGACTTTGGAAGTAGAAGTAATGATCTTGGTGACAGAGATCAGAGTTTTTATCGTATCGATACTTATAAAATATTCAATCTTAATAACAGGAACAGCATATTTACAAGAATAAATGGTGCCATGCTAATTTCTGATGATTACCTAGACAATGAACTTTTTCGTTTTGGTGGTATTAACTCTATTCGCGGTTTTGAAGAAAACAGTTTAGTAGCCAATTTATTTGGCGTTATTAATACAGAGTATCGTTATAGACTTAGTAATACTATTTATGTACATTCTGTGCTTGACGCGGCATATTTTGAAAATGATTTAACCGAAAGCAAAGAAAAATTATTTGGCTTTGGCTTTGGTCTTGGGTTACTCACTAACGCAGGTTTATTTCGATTAAACTACTCTAGCGGTAAATCAGAAAATAGACAGTTTAAACTATCCGATTCTAAAGTACATATTAGCCTAACGGCTACTTTCTAAAATATGACTCTAGAATTGAAAGTTTAGTTTATATTTATCAAAAAAAAGCAATGCGAAAAACTTTACTCCTTCTATCATTATTTTTTTCACTTTCAATAATCGGTCAGAATACGGTTGGAACGATATCTGTTACAAACGACGTATTTGATGGTTATACTCTTTTTAACATACACACAAAAGCTTACCTCATAAATAATTGTGGAGAAGTTGTTAATGAGTGGAATAGTGCTTATTTACCCGGTAGTTCAGTATACCTCCTGCCAAACGGCAATTTACTAAGAGCAGGACGATTAGATGATGGTAGTAGTGACATTGGATTTGGTGGTCAAGGTGGAATAGTCGAACTTTTTGATTGGGATGGTAATGTTATATGGTCATATACTTACAGCTCCAATTTATTCAGACAACATCACGATGTGTACCCTCTACCAAATGGAAATGTATTGATCTTGGCAGCAACTGTTGTTACTGGTGCTGAAGCTATTGATTTAGGGAGAGACCCATCGGTTCTTCCAGATGGTGAATTATATAATGAGCAAATAATTGAAGTGGAACCAATACTGGGTACAACTACTGGAAATATAGTCTGGGAATGGAATATTTTTGATCATCTCATTCAGGATTTTGATAATACCAAACAAAATTTTGGCGTTGTAGGAGATCATCCTGAGAAGTTGGATATCAATTTTATTAATAATGACACTGGTGGTAATAACTGGTTACACGTTAACTCCATTCAATATGACAATCAGCGCGATCAGATTACACTAAGTGCGAGACGTGTTAGTGAAATTTGGGTAATTGACCACTCTACTACTACCGCTGAAGCAGCAACAGGTTCAGGTGGAACTTACGGAATGGGTGGAGACTTGCTCTACAGATGGGGAAATCCTCAAGCATATAGACAAGGTACCGAATTAGACCGTACCTTATTTGGTCAACATTCTCCTTATTTCATTCCGAATGGTTATCCTAATGCAGGTAAAATTATTTTATTCAACAATGGTTTTCAGCGTACGCCAGAATTCTCACAGGTAGATATTATTTCACCTCCCGAATCTTCATTGGGTGTTTTTGATTATACTGCAGGAACGGCATATGGACCCCTTGCACCAGATTACACATACTCGGAACCTGGTGAAGATCCTTCTACATTATTTTCGGTTATTGTTAGCAACGCACAACAACTTCCAAACGGGAATATTCTAGTGAATGAAGGTAATCAAGGTTACTTTTTTGAGTTAGATACCAACGACAACAAAGTATGGGAATATAGAAACCCGATCAACAATATCAATGGTACATCAACAGCTCAAATGGATTCACCTAGTGGAAATTTAGTCTTCAGGGCTTTTAAATACGGTACGGATTATTCAGCATTCACGGGAAGAGATTTAACACCTGGACTCCCATTAGAATTGAATCCTGACTTAACACCTTGTAATAATCTAAGTACAGAAGAATATGGGTTTGATACTGTTACTCTTTATCCAAATCCGACAAAAAATAGTGTTTTTGTAAACACCAGTGAAGTTGTTTTAAGAGTTGAAGTTTTTAATATGTTAGGTCGAAAAATAAGTGAATCAGAATCCAATGAGATTAATTTAACAGGCCAAGAAAAAGGTATTTATCTTTTAAAAATTTTTACGGATAGATCTATTATCAGTAAACGTGTAATTAAAAATTAAACTTCGAAAAGATATGCATAACCACCCATAATCAGGGTGGTTTTTTTATACCTTTACTGCATGAAAAATGAGACTACGATTTTTGGAATTAGGGCTATTATTGAAGCTATTAAATCGGAAAAAACAATTGACAAGGTATTTCTTCAAAAAGGATCTAGAGGAGAGTTATTCCAAGAGTTAGAACATCTTGTAAGAACCGAAGGTATCAATTCTTCATACGTACCAATTGAAAAACTAAATCGCCTGTCGCGTGGTAATCACCAAGGTGCTGTTGCACAAATTTCACCCATAGAGTTTCATAATATCGCCGACCTTGTCCTAAATGTTATTGAATCTGGTACAACTCCATTATTTCTATTACTCGATCAGCTGAGCGATGTTAGAAACTTTGGTGCTATTGTCCGAACAGCAGAATGCACTGGAGTTTCTGGAATTATTATTCAGAAAAAAGGTGGTGCCCCAATAAACGGTGACACCATAAAAACAAGTGCTGGTGCAATATTTAAGATTCCTATTTGTAAGGTTGACCATATTAAAGATGCGGTTTATCACTTGCAATCTTCTGGCATAAAAGTTATTGCAGCAACAGAAAAAGCAGAAGACACTATTTACAATTTATCGCTTAACGATCCTTGCGCGATTATAATGGGTTCTGAAGGCAGAGGTATTAATCCCTCTGTTTTAAAAGCTGTTGATGAACTTGCCAAACTCCCAATACTAGGAGACATCGAATCCCTTAATGTTTCAGTAGCTTGTGGCGCCTTCCTATATGAAGCTGTTAGACAGCGAATTACAAATTAGGTCTTTGAAAAAATTTCAGATTTTTCGTTAAAACACTACATTCTTTAAGAGGTATTCAATTTTTTATTAAAAATCTTTTAATAATTTTTGCTTATTTAAGATTTTGTTAAGATTTTTGAAACAAACATTAACTAAATCATATGAATACAAAATTGAATGTAAAGCTAACAATGCTTTTCGTTTTTCTCTTGCAAATATGTATTGCTCAAGAGCGAACGATTACTGGTATTGTTTCTGATGAGAATGGCGTTCCTTTACCTGGCGCCTCAGTTGTGGAAAAAAACACAACTAATGGAGTATCAACAGACTTTGATGGTAAATATTCCATAACCGTTAGTGAAGGGGCGGTTTTAGTTTTTAGCTATGTTGGTTATGCCGAGAAGGAAGTAGCTCTCGGTGCTGGTGATCAAATCAATGTATCCCTTGATCCAGACAACGCCTTAGAAGAAGTAATTATTACTGCTCAAGGTATTAGAAAGGAAAAGAAGGCACTTGGTTATGCTGTGTCTACAGTAGATAGCAAGGATATTGAGCAAAAACCAGATACCGACATTGGTAGAATATTAAGAGGTAAAGCTTCGGGTGTAAGAATTACTGGAACCGGTGGTGTTTCGGGTAGTGGTTCGAATATTATTATTAGAGGTTTTTCTTCAATTACAGGTGGTAACCAACCACTTTTCGTTGTTGATGGCGTTTTAATTGATGGTTCTACTGGAGGATCTAATCAGGCATCTAGCTCTGCTAGTTTCCAATCTGGAAACGTTCGTAGTGGATTTGCAGATATTGATCCAAGTAACATTGAAAGTGTTAGTATCTTAAAAGGTTTAAGTGCGACAGCTCTTTATGGTGGTCAAGGTAGAAATGGTGTAATCTTAATTACAACTAAATCAGGAAGCCAGACTAATAAGAAAATGGAGATTAGTGTTACACAATCCTTATTTACCAATAACATAATCCTACCTGATTATCAAGATACTTGGGGTAATGGATTTCAAAATGTTTATGGTGCATTTTTTAGTAACTGGGGTTCACGTTTTGATAGCCAGGACACTATCGATAATGCATTTAGAACAATGTTAGAAAACAACTTCTTAGCTCCTGGTCAGCTACCATCAGATTTATTCCCTGGCAGAACAGACTTAGATGCGAGAGATGTAGTGTATCGTCCTTATGATAGCCAAGATGCATTTTTTGATACAGGAATCGTAGCAACGACTTCTATAGGTGCATCAGGTAGTTTAGCCGATAAAGGTGCATTCAACGTCAACTACAGTTATGTAGATGATGAATCATTTATTCCTGGAAACAGTTTAATAAGAAATAACTTCTCGTTAGGTGCTTCTTACAAATTTGATAATAAGTTTAGCATCAACGGTAAAGTTAATTTTGCTAAAACTGATATTAAGTCACCATTTACAGATGCCTCAACAGGTAGTGATGTAAGTATCTCTACTGCTGGTACTGGTGGTGTGGCTTCTATTTGGAACATCTTATATCTTCCACGAAGTGTTGATATCACTGGTACACCTTACCAACATCCTGCTACTGGTGAAAGTTTATGGTACAGAGGTGGTAACGACCGTATGAATCCGCTTTGGGTGGTTGATAATACTTTAGATGAATCTAAAACAAATAGAGTATTTGGTAATTTCATTACTTCATATGAGTTCAATGATTGGATGTCGCTTAGCTATAGAGCTGGTTTTGATATTACAAATACAATGACAGAACGTAGTATTAACAAGGGTGCTAATGATGGTATCCATCCAAATGGATATTTACAAACGACTTCAGCAAGACGTTCGGTATGGGATCATTCCTTATTATTAAATATCGATAGGGAAATCAATGAAGACTTTAGTATTCAAGGTACATTGGGTGCAAACTCTCAACGTCAAGAATTATTTACGGATGGTGCTGAAAGTCGCGATCAAATTATTTTTGGACTTCAAAATCACATCAATTATCAAAACTCTAGTACCATTATAGAAGGTACTCTTTTTGCTGATAATAACGTGACATACCAATCACAGAATGAAAGAAATATTACAGCGTTATATGCTGCGACTACAGTGTCTTATAAGAACTTCTTATATCTAAATGCTTCAATCAGAAATGAATGGACATCCAATTTAGAGCCAGAATTTAGATCACAATTCTCACCAGGTATAAGTGCTTCTTTTATTCCTACAAGTGCTTTCCCTGAGTTAAAATCAGAAAAAGGATTAAACTTCTTAAAGTTGAGAGCTGGTTATGGTACTGCACCTGGATTCCCATCTGCAAACTATATTACAAGAAGCTTTGTTTCTTTAAATCCAAGTATTGTTGATATTGGAAACGGTGGTGCAATTGCATCTAGTATTCCAAATGCTTTACCAAATGCCAATCTTAGACCAGAATTGTCAAAAGAATTTGAATTTGGTATAGATGCAAGATTTTTAGAAAACCGTGCTGGATTTGAATTCACAGTTTATAACAGAGATACAGAAGATCAAATTATTCAAAGACCACTTCCACCAGAAACTGGTTATACAAGTCAATTTACTAATATTGGTAATGTTATTAACCGTGGTATTGAGCTTGTTGCTGACTTTACACCAATTCGTAACGATGATTGGAACTGGACAGTTTCAGGTAGCTTTAGCCGTAATGTGAGTGAAGTAAAAGGTTTAGATGATGGTGAGCAAATTTTATACGGTGGAATTTTCGCTACACCTGCAAATGCTGCGATTAACGGAGAACAATTAGGTGTAATTGTAGGTAGTAGAATATTACGAGATGATAACGGAAATCGTTTAGTAGATGAAAATGGTTACTGGATACAAGATCCAACAAACGGAATTATTGGTGATCCTAACCCAGATTGGTTCTCTACAATCAACAACAGTCTATCTTGGAAAAACCTAACTTTTAATATGCAATGGGAATATCAAAAAGGTGGTGATATCTACGCTACTACTGTAGGTGCATTAGTAGGTCGTGGTTTAGTTGAGGATACGGATTTTGACCGTACTCAGAGTGTTATCCTTCCTGGAATTAGACAATCTACAGGACAACCAAATGATATTCAATTAACAGCTACTGAGGCTTATTTTAATAATATTGGTTTCGGTACAGACGAAATGCTAATCTACGATGCAACGCATGTAAGACTTAGAGAGGCATCAATTTCTTATAACATGCCTAAAAAATGGTTAGACAGAACACCTTTTGGCTCTGTTTCATTAACTTTATCAGGTCAAAACCTTTTTGTAAAAGCGTTTAATGTTCCTGAGAGTGTAAATTATGATCCAGAACTTAACAGTTTAGGTGTAGGTAATTCTCAAGGTTTCGATTATTTGACATCTTGGAATTCTAGACGCTATGGTATGAGCATTAAATTAACATTTTAAAAAAAAACTATGAAGAATACAGTAATTAAAAGATTAACATGGTTTTTGACAATAGTTTTAGTCATGACCATATCATGTGAGACGACAGAATTAGATCTGTTACAAGATCCAAACGTTCCCACACCAGATGCATTAGATCCTGATACCAACTTAAATTTTGTTGCATTTAGTTTCGCAGAATTTTTTGAGGAAGCAACAGAAGCTGGTGCAGAAGCCGTGAGACTAGAATACATGTTTGATACCTATGAGGTAAATTATATTAACTCTAACGGTAACCTAGCAAATATGTGGACTATCGCTTATGCAGATATTCTTAACGAAATCCAGTTGATTCAACCAATTTTGGAAGAAACAGGTAGATTTGAGCACTTAGGAATTAATAAGATTATTAGAGCTTACACGCTAATGACCTTGGTTGATTACTTTGGTGATGTACCATTATCAGAGGCACTTCAAGGTGCGGATATCTTTCCTAGTTTAGATAATGGAGCCGATGTTTATGCTGCCGCTTTAGCAGATTTAAATGGAGCTCTAAGTGACTTTGATCAGATTGATAGTAGTACTCCAAGTGCAAACGACTTATTTTTTAGTGGTGATATCTCTAAATGGACTAAGTTGGCAAACACACTTAAATTAAAGTATTACCTAAATACAGGATCAGCTACAGACATTGCTAGTTTATTAAGTGCTGGTGACATCATTACAAGTAGTGCTGATGACTTTTTCTGGCAAGCAGGAACTAGTGATAACCCACAAAGTAAGCACCAGTATTATTTTGAAGAATATGAAGCAGCGAATACAGGTGAGTATATCCCTAATTACTTAGCTTGGGCTATGACTGAAGAAAAAGGATTAGACGATCCAAGATTACGTTATTACATCTACAGACAAGTTGATGAATTCCCAACGGATCCGGCAACTTTAAACAATGAAATTGACTGTTGGAACGATCCAAGACCAAGTACATATGCTGCCATTGATGCTATTTCTGCAGCACCGATGCCATTCTGTGCACTTTTTGACAGAGGCGATGGTTATTGGGGAAGAGACCACTCAGAAAATGATGGTATTCCTCCAGACAATGCTAAGCGTATGACTTTTGGTATTTATCCAGTTGGAGGTAAATTTGACGATAATGATGCTGAAGGTATTGATGCCGGAGACGGACTAGATGGTGCTGGTATTTGGCCCATAATGATGGATTCGTTTGTATACTTTATGCGAGCAGAAGCTGCATTAACATTAGGAACATCAGACAATCCAAGAGCTATGTTAGAGCAAGGTGTAAGATCATCAATAGCTACCGTAATGAGTAAACTACCAAATCCAGGTGACTTTAGTAATGTACCTTCTACTGCAGACGTAGACAACTATGTAGATGAAGTTTTAGCATTATATGATGCTGCGGCTGACGATGCTGGAAGGATGGCTGTAGTTGGTAAAGAGTATTGGTTAGCATTATTTGGTAATGGTGTTGAAGGTTACAACTTATACAGACGTACGGGAACGCCTATTAACTTACAACCAACTTATCTTGGTACAGGGAATTTCCCAAGAACATTCCTTTATCCAAATGTTGTTGTAGATAGAAACCCAAATATTGATCAAAAAAGTGGTTTAACCGTACAAACTTTCTGGGATACTAACCCAGCAGGATTTATACAATAAAAAAATTGCATTATGAAACAGACTTTTAAATTATTATTATTATCCATGCTAGTCTTTAGTATTGGATGTTCAGATGACGATAAGCTTCCTGTAGATTTTGCGGACCTTAATGATAGTGGTGGTGCATTTGCACAAGAATTATCTTCAGCTGGTTTAAGTGATATTAACTTACTAGACCCGTCAGGTTCAAATTTTTCTAAGCGATATCAGCTGGTATCACCAGCCGGAGGTACTGATATAACTCAACTTGATATTTATGTCAATGCGACAAGACTTAATGATGTCATCGCTTCAGAACAATTGTTGTTCTCAAGAACATCAAGTGATTTTGAATCTTCAGATGGTGATTATCCACAAGTTGAAGTTGATTATGTTGGGGCAGATATTATAAGCCTTTTAGGTTTAACTACTTCAGATTTAGAGGGTGGCGATCAATTTAATTTTAGATTGGCCGTTACAAATCCAGATGGTGTCTTTTCTGATGTAAGTGCAAACTTTGACAATCAATCTGCTGATCACACATTTATTTCCAATGTAATATGCCTTAATGTTCCTGAACCAGGAGATTGGACACTAGAGATGGTAGATCTTTATGGTGATGGATGGAATGGTGGTGCAATCACTGTTAATATTAGCGGTGTTTCAACAACGTATTCGGCTGCTGGTTTCGGTACAACAGTAACAATTAATGTTCCTGATGGTACTACTCAGTTTACATTTACTTATACTGCAGGAGATTGGGAAGGTGAAAACCTATTCACTTTAACAGATCCTAATGGTGTTGTTGTATTGGATGAAGGTGTAGGAGACGGAAGTCAAGGTAATGGCCCTCCAACGGGTGAGTTACTCAATAACTGTCCGGATTAAAAATCAAAAAGTTTTGATTAGTCTAAATAAAAAAACCATCTGTAAATCAGATGGTTTTTTTATTGCTTAAGTATTTTGTAATGAAGAAGTCTGTGATCTTCTAATTCTAAACTGACCAAATAAAAGCCCTGCATCAAGTTCGAACAATCAATTTTTTCTGAGTTATCAAATTCCTTTATCAGATCACCTTTAAGATCATGTAATTGAATTCTAACAATATTTGCACCTGATAGATTATTAATATTTAAAACTTCTGAAACTGGATTAGGATATAAATCGATCTGAAGCTGTTGTTCAAATGAGTCAATGGACAAAGTTGATCCCTCAACAATATTTAATACCTGATTAGCACTAACGTTGTAAATGGTATCCTCAATACCACTTAACCAATTCACTTTTACGTAATCAACAACATCATTATTACCTAAACCAAATACCTCAGTCGAAGAGTTTTGAGATAAATACCCTTCGCCACAGAGCGTATAGCCATATTGTACAGTTCCATTAATCGAAATTTCAATAACCGAACCAATTCCATCTCGGTTGCTTATTACACCCTCCAGATTTATCTTTAGATAATTATTAATTGTGTTGGTATTATTCTTCCAGAAATCGACATTCTCGTCACTAGCATTTGTGACGATTATCTCATACAACCCATCATTATCTACGTCTCCAATGGCGTTTGAAAAACTATAATTATCATCATTATTAAAACCGTAGAAATTAGAAGAGGATGTAACAAAAGATTCATTTCCTACATTTCTAAAAAATGTAGACGGATTAAAAGTAGAATTATAATCAGCAGTACTACTCACATATAAATCCAAATCCATATCATTTTCTGCATTCAAAAAAACAGCTCCCCAACATGGTCCAAATACTTCTGTTGTAGAACTACCTGCAATATTAGTGAACGTTCCATCACCATTATTTTGAAGAAAATAATTTCCTAAGGTTGGAGTATTGGTTACATAAATATCTAGCCAACCATCAGAATTCACATCATCTACGGTAACAGACATGGCATCTATTGCCAAATCCGCACCTGACACTTCGCTTACATCTTCAAATGTACCATCACCATTATTTCTATAAAGAATATTAGTATTTGCTGTGCGGTCGTTAGATATATAAATATCTTGAAAACCATCATTATCATAATCTAAAAAGGCTGAACAAAAGGACAGATGTCCTTCATTGCTTATACCCGCTGTCCAACTTATATTTGAAAATGTTCCATTACCATTGTTTTGAAAAAGTAAATTGGGTATAACTTTAGCAGGGTCAAAACTAGACAGGAATACATCTAAAAATCCATCATTATTTATATCACCCCAAGATGCACCATAAGTTTTTAATGCTTCTAGAGGAAAGCCAGCCGCAACAGTAACATCCACTAAAATACCACTACCGTCATTTCTAAGTAATCTATTGCTGTCTGTAAAACTTGTAACAAACAAATCTTTATCACCATCATTATCATAATCAACCCAATTTAATGACTTAGTTTGGTGTGTAAGATCAGGCATACTAAAAAAATACTCCGAAAAAATACCATTATAATTCTTAAAGAATCTGATGGATTGTCCATCTTCTGTTGTAAAGGTTAAATCATCCCAGCCATCATTATCAAAATCAACAAAGGCTACACCATTACCTAAAAATGTATCACCACAACTTAAATTTAATCCATAGTGCGTAGATAAATTCTCAAAATTAATTTGACTGTGGACACTGTTATAACAACATAAAAGTCCGCACAACAAAAAAGTTAAAAGGGATGATTTCTTCAGATTGGATTTCATTTTTAAATATCTGTTCATCGCCTGTAAATATAACTAAAAGTAAGGGATATAAAGCTAAAATAAAGCCATACTTATAACTCTAATAATTCCTAAATAGGAATACACAATCCTTAACTCAGTACATGTTCTAATAATAGTTCATGAAAACTATACTATTCGAGTTCCTCAGTATTTTCTTCTGGTATAAACTCTATGAAATTACCATCTTCATCAAAATGCTTCATAAAGGGATCGTCATCTTCATTATAATCGGGTTGTTCCCAGTAATAGCGTTCTGGTTTAGCCACCTGTTTCCTAAATACTAAGGCAAACAAGAACCCTGTAATTAAACCACCAAGATGACCTTGCCAGGACATACCTGCTTTCACCGGAAATACATACCAGATTAAACTGCCGTATAAAAAGACTACCATAAGGGAGAGTGCAATTAGTCTATAGTGCTTAGCAAATATTCCTTTAAAAAAGATAAAGCTTACTAAGACATAAATTAATCCACTTGCACCAATATGATTGCCCGATTTCGCTATTAACCAAGTCAATAAACCAGATAATAAAATTCCGTATAAAATGACCCTCCAGGCTATTTTCTTGTAGAAGTAAAAAAGTGCAAGGGACAGTACAAAAAGTGGTATGGAGTTGTTATATAAATGATTAATATCTCCATGTAGAAATGGACTCGTAAATATGCCCAATAGTCCTTCTAATTTATGTGGTTTAATCCCATACGCCTTAATGCCATAATCTATCCTTACCTGAAACCAGAAGACTAACCAAATACTAAAAAGCAATAGTATTGGGTATAAAATTACACTGGTTGAATATTTAAATTGTGGTTCTTTAGACATAATAGTTATAGACCATACACCAAATTTAAAACCAAATATGGTATCCATGAAATATTGTCACAAGTCCTACATTTTAAAGCAATTATTTTAAACCTTGTTTTGTACTTTTAACACATGAATACACCACTAGCGGAACGACTAAGACCAAAGCGTTTAGAAGACTACCTCAGCCAACAACATTTAGTGGGTAAAGAGGGTCTGCTTTATCAGCAAATTAAAAGTGGTGTAATTCCTTCCCTAATACTTTGGGGACCTCCTGGCATTGGTAAAACAACTTTAGCCAATATTATTGCCAATGAGTCTGAGCGCCCTTTCTTTAAGTTAAGTGCTATTAATTCTGGTGTAAAGGACATTAGAGAGGTTATAGATAAAGCAAAAAAAAGTGGTGGCCTTTTTACTTCTAAAAACCCCATACTGTTTATTGATGAAATTCACAGATTTAGTAAGTCCCAACAGGACTCACTTCTAGAAGCAGTTGAGAAAGGTTGGGTTACACTCATTGGAGCTACAACAGAAAACCCAAGCTTTGAGGTCATATCAGCACTTTTATCGAGATGTCAAGTTTATACCTTAAATCCATTCAATAAAGAGGATTTAGAAGCGCTATTAAAGCGAGCGCTAACAGATGACCAAATATTATCAAAACTAAATATAGAACTAAAGGAAACCGAAGCATTATTAAGATTATCTGGAGGCGATGCCAGAAAATTGCTTAATATTTTCGAGCTCATTGTGAGTGCCTTTGACGGTGAATCGATCGCGATTACGAATGAACTTGTAATGAAACAAGTACAATCAAAATCTGTGCGTTATGATAAAACTGGTGATCAGCATTACGATATAATTTCTGCATTTATAAAATCTATCCGTGGTAGTGATCCCAATGCAGCCGTTTATTATTTGGCAAGAATGATTGAAGGTGGTGAGGATGTAAAATTTATTGCGAGACGATTATTGATTTTGGCGAGTGAAGATATCGGTAATGCCAATCCGACGGCTCTTGTAATTGCCAATAACACTTTTCAGGCGGTATCTGTAATTGGTAATCCAGAATCTCGGATAATTTTAAGTCAATGTGCTACTTATTTGGCGAGTTCACCAAAAAGTAATGCTTCATATGAAGCTATTAACAAAGCGCAACAATTAGTTAAGGAAACAGGTGATTTATCGATACCTCTATCCATTAGAAACGCACCAACAAAACTTATGAAAGAACTAGGTTATGGTAGCAACTATAAGTATGCGCATAGCTATGAGCAAAATTTTGCAGAACACGAATTTCTACCAGATGAAATTGCCAATACCAAACTTTACAATCCCGGAAATAATCCAAGGGAAGAAGCTCAACGCAAATACCTCAGGAGTTTATGGAATAAAAAATATGGCTATTAGAACTTAATATTTAAGATCTCCTCCTCTACTTTTTTTCCATTATTTTTTGAAAGAACCCAATCACCATCTCTTTTAAACACAACAGCGTTTTCACCTTTAACCATAAAAACATCTTCTAGGCTACTTTGAAGCAAGACCATAAGTACTTTTGGTTCTGAATCAACGATCTGGAAGCCTCCTTCAATTTTTTGCGCATAGAAAATTGTACTCAAAACTTCCTCAGGTTTCTCTTCTACTGGCACTACTTTAGTTTCTACTTCAGGCTCAGAATTTGTATTAGAACTCTCAATTGCACCTTCTTGTGTTTCAACTGATTCAATAGCTTCAGCAGTAACAGTTGACTCTTTTACGAGTTCATCCTCTTTTGTTTCGACCACCTTCTCTTCTGAGGTAAAAGATTTACTATTCTCTTTATAGAACATTTTATCATTTATGGTTTCATACGCATTTCGCAAGGCCATTTGATATCGATCTGAGTGCACATTTGTACCCGATTGCCCTAATTCTGATTTTAAAATGAGCTCTCCTCTACAATTGCGTAATTCAATTTCTAGATTGGTAACTCTAAAACCTTTTTCTACCTCATTAACATCGACATACATAGCTAGGCATCTATCTTGAAAAACATCATCAGGTAGTAATTGATTATCATAGTAAACCTCATAACCACTCTTTAAAAAAAGCTGTTTGGTCAGTGTATTTAAGCGATACTTATTCTGCCCTTTTAAGAACTTATATTGCAGAGGTACGATAACATACTTATATGAATTTACTTCTGATTGCGCATTAAGGCTGGGCAAAACAATAAGCACTGTAAATATTACTAGAAATAACTTTTTCATTAGAGATGATTCTTTAATTCTTTTAAATGATTAATAACTTTAGTTTGATGCACATCCTGACTTTTTTGAGTAAATAAGATAGCGCTCATACCAACATGTTTTGCACCTTCTATATCTGCTTCTAAACTGTCGCCAATCATAATACTTTCGTGTGAATTAGCATTAGCCTGATTCAATGCAAAATTAAAAATTTTTGGATTTGGTTTCTTTACACCTACCATTTCAGAATTTGTAACGGTCTTAAAATAAGACCTGATATTGGAGTTTGTCATTTTTCGTTCTTGAGCCTCCTCAAAACCATTTGTAATTATATGCAAATGATATTTTAATTGTAGGTATTCTAATATCTCAAATGTCCCGTCAAATAGGTGATTAAATGTAGTCAGATAATCTATATAAGCAACCGATAAATGATTAATCATATCATCTTCAACGCTAACATTAATGGAATCGAAGGCATCCTTTAGCCTACCGTATCTTAGATCAGTTTTACTTACACGCTCCTCTCTGTACATTTTCCAATATCTGAGATTTATTGGCTCATAGACTTCGAGAAACTCCGATAAATTAACATCGATTTTATTCAGCTTAAATATTTTCTCAAAGGTCAGTCCTGAATTTTTATCAAAATCCCATAGTGTGTGATCTAAATCAAAAAAAACATGTTTTATTCCGTTATTCATTCTGAGGTTTCAAGTATTAAATTAAAAAGAGATTTAAACCCATCCCAACGTTCGGAATCACTAAATGTATAATTATGAAAAATAGGTGTGAATGTTCCTTGAACAGCTTTAATCTCATCGATAAGTTTTTGAAGATGCTCTGTTTTGTCTAATTGGGATTGATATTTCAAAAGGGCAAAATCCATACACTGATAAGGATTAATTTGTAAAGGTGTTTGGACTTCATAATCGAGATCATAAAATTGAAAAGGCGTACATGTACCAGCTCTAAACCCTAAAGTATCTACATAGCCCATTGTATAGTCTTGATGGATCTCTAACTCAATCAAATTACGATATGATTTTGGCAAATTGAGTTTAGAAAAAGAATGCCTCACAGCCTCCAATTCTCGGTTAGTAATAGATTCTATTTTTTGCTTTTCCTTTTTTAGAATTGTGATATCCTCAAGTGCAAAATAAGATGCCTTTAATCCAACTCTGCAATAATCAGCGACAGATTTTATAAGCGAAACAAACTCCTTTTTATTTACATTAATACTCTTATCATAGGTTGAATAATTACCCAACAAAAACACCACCATAAACTTATGTTTAAACTGTTTCTGTTTAGTAATTATCCATTTAAAGGTATCATATGGATCTCTTTGAAATCCCATCAACACAGAGTAACGTTGATAGAGTTGCCTTAATTTAAAACGCCCAATATCGCTTAAGGTCCCTCCTATTGTTCGTAATAATCCTTTTTGCCTAAAATAATAAGCCATCGGAACATCGATAACTGGAATTACGTTATACTCACGCTCTTTAAACTTAAAGTTTGGAAATTTCTTAAGTAAAAGATCTCTTAGTTTATAAGCCCAAATGTCAACTACCGGTTGATTTAAAAATCGATGCACATAGCCTAAACTCTCCTTAGCCATAAACCGGCCAAATTCATCTTTTACATGTGGCAAATACTCTTCGTAACGACTTAACAAATAAAAAGAAGCGGCAAAAATATCATAGGGTAAATCACTACGTTCACCTGTTGCAAAAAACCCTTTGGTATCCTCCCAAGTTTGCACATTAATACTTAAATCTGATAAACCGCTTTCAAACAACAAAGAATGGCTTCTAATAAACAATTCATTACTGAGTGGTTGTTTAGTGTAGGACATTTTTAAACTATCGTGTGCAATAAAATCCTCAACTTTTGAAGTAAATTTTACATCTAATTGTAAAATACGCTTACAGATATGCTTAAACGTATATTTTAGACGTGGTGTGATTTTATGTGTATAAACTAATAGCATTACATTAATTCTTCATCAGCAAAACTAAAATAACTGTGCTCGGTAATAATTAAATGGTCCAACACCTTTATATCTAAACTCTCTGAGGCCTGCTTTAATTTTTGGGTAATATTTTTATCGGCCTGACTAGGCTTCAGTGTACCAGAGGGATGATTATGACATAGAATTAATGAAGTTGCACCATTCTCTAAAGCATTTTTTAAAACCAATCTAACGTCCACTAAGGTCCCTGTTATTCCACCTTTACTCAATTGATTTTTATGAATTATCTTATTAGAATTGTTTAAATATAGTATCCAAAACTCTTCATGTGGCAACTCACCAATTATTGGTTGCATAATTTCAAAAACGGTCTTGCTAGAAGTTATTTTATTTAAAGAAACTACATCCTCTTGCCTTCTACGTCTACCTAATTCTAGAGCGCCAACAATACTTATGGCCTTAGCTTCTCCAATACCTTTAAATTGCATTAATTGTTTAATTGAAAGTTTTCCTAGTGCATTTAGATTGTTGTCTACACTCGCCAGTATGCGTTTACACAGATCTACTGCACTTTCATCCTTGGTACCAGAACCAATAAGTATTGCCAACAATTCAGCATCGCTTAAAATTGTCTTACCCTTATCTCTTAGTTTTTCTCTTGGCTGATCATCTTGAGACCAATTTTTTATAGAAAACGAAGCTGCTTTTTCTGCCATGGACTAAAGATAAAAAATTGTAAATTTCAGAATCAATTAAATCCTATAAATATGAAATCGTTTTTTGAGGATGGTGTATATGAGGAAATTACAAATCGTATAAATAAACTCGATGGATCAACACAACCTAAATGGGGAAAAATGGATGTTGGTCAAATGCTTAATCATTGTCAAATGCCACTTAATATAATTCTTGAGAAAGAAGATTATGGTGTTAAGCCAAACTGGTTAATCAATCTATTGTTCAAAAAATCAATGTACAGCGATAAATTATGGAGAAAAAATCTTCCAACAGCTCCAGGATTTAGTATTAAAACAGAAAAAGATTTTGAAGTTGAAAAGCAGGTAATTTCAATATTGCTCAAGGAGTTAAATTCTCAAAAAAATCGTGATGATTGGCAACCACACCCAGCATTTGGCAAACTTACTAAAGCGGAATGGGGCAAAATGCAATACAAACATTTAGACCATCATCTTAGACAATTTGGAGTGTAATGAATTATCCACCGAAGCATCATCAAGAAAGCGACAAGAATCATATTGTAGAGGTCATAAAGACGTATCCTTTAGCGACAGTAATTTCTGTACATGAAAATAAACCATTAATAACACATCTCCCATTAATTTACGAAGATGGGAAGCTCATTGGCCATATCGATATCTATAATCCACAAGCTAAGTTATTGAAGGATAACAATGAAGTTACTATACTGTTTTCGGGACCGCAATGTTATATTTCTCCGAGTATATATGGCACTACCCAACTACCAACATGGAACTATATAAAGGTGCATCTAAAGGGTAATGTTAAAGCTATTGAGAGTAAACAAGCCTTAAAGCAATCGTTAATAGCTATGACAGCGTTTTTAGAAGCTCCAGATCATAAGTATGTTCTCGAACCAGATAATCCACGTTTAGATAGAAACCTCAATTATATTGAAATGTTTGAGATTTCAATAACAGATTGGGAAGGCAAGTTTAAACTATCGCAGGATAAAAAAAGAAGTGACATAAATTTTGCAAGAGAAGAACTGATAAGAGCAAATCAAGAAAGTATAAGAGATTTTTTAAATAAAGTCTTTAGCTAACCACTAAAAATAAACACCTCATGAAAGACATTAAAAAAGAAGACATTAAGCAAGAGGTTTTCGACCTGTATGATGATTATGCCCATAATAAATTAAATCGAAGACAATTTGTCGAAAAACTATCTCTTTATGCTGTTGGCGGTTTAACTGTTTCTTCTCTGTTAAGCTTTATGTCACCAAATTATTTAGATACCATAACGGTAAAACCAGATGACCCAACCATAGATTCTGATTATATAAATTATGATTCTCCTCAAGGAGGTGGCACCATTAAAGGATTGCTTTCTAAACCGAAAAATTTGGATACCAAAGTTCCAGGCGTTGTGGTTGTTCATGAGAATAGAGGGCTCAATCCCTACATTGAAGATGTAGGTCGAAGAGTTGCTAAAGAAGGATTTATTTCACTTGCACCAGATGCACTTTCGCCCTTAGGTGGTTATCCTGGTAATGATGATGATGGTAGAACAATGCAAAGACAGCGTGATCGCAATGAAATGTTAGAAGATTTTATAGTGGCCTATCACCATCTTAAAAATCATGAAAATTGTAACGGAAAAGTTGGTGTGGTAGGATTTTGTTTCGGTGGATGGATATCAAATATGATGGCTGTAAGACTACCAGAATTAGGAGCTGCAGTACCCTATTATGGTAGGCAACCCGAGGCTGAAGATGCTAAGAAAATAAAATCACCTTTACTCTTGCAATATGGTGAACTAGATAAGCGTGTTAATGCTGGTTGGCCGGCTTTTGAAGCAGTTTTAAAAGAAAACAACATTGAACATGAGGCTTATATTTATCCAGGTGTTAACCATGGTTTTCATAACAATACGACACCACGATTTGACAAAGACGCTGCCAATTTATCTTGGGAACGCACCATTGCC
Organism: Winogradskyella poriferorum; assembly: GCF_050618035.1. Classification (GTDB taxonomy): domain Bacteria; phylum Bacteroidota; class Bacteroidia; order Flavobacteriales; family Flavobacteriaceae; genus Winogradskyella; species Winogradskyella poriferorum_A. The sequence goes on along the minus strand of NZ_JBODPY010000007.1, from coordinate 75,775 downwards.
TTTTTTAAGAAGTATTTGATGTAATTGCTAAATCAATCCTTTTACCTCATCAAAATCTAATCCTCCATAGTTACCAGAACTCATTAGGAGTAACGATTTATTATCAAAGTTTTGAGAAAATAGGAAGTTCTTAAAGTCTTCTGGATTGGTATAAATGATTAAATCATCACGTTGAAAGGCATTAGCTATTTGCTCATGTGTCACTTCCTCCAGCTTCTTTATCTCAACAGCGTGAGGCGAATAAAAAACCACAGCAACATCTGCGCTATCAAGAGCACCTTTATATTCTTTAAGAAATTCTGCATTTAGACTGCTATAGGTGTGCAATTCTAAACAGGCTACCAAAGTTCTATCACTATATTGGCTTTTTACTGCTTTGGTAGTGGCTTCAACCTTACTTGGTGAATGTGCAAAATCTTTATATGCAACACTATTAGAAGTTTCAGCAATCTTTTCCAAGCGCTTACTGGCACCTTTAAAAGTTGATATAGCCTCATAGAAATCATCTTCGTCAATTCCCATATGTTGACATATCCATTTTGCACCTGCAAGATTATTGAGATTATGAGCCCCAAAAACTTCAATTGGCATCGGTCCATCTGGCGTTTCCAATAAAGTAACACCATCTTCTACTGAATATTCTGGTGTATTGTAAGGTAATTTACGTATTTGATTTTCAGATTTAAGTACAACACGTTTCACCTCTTCATCTTCTTCATTATAGTTAATACTTCCACCTCGTATTATAGAATCAATAAAGATTTTGAATTGCTCCACATAATTCTCATAGGTCGGGAACACATTAATATGATCCCAAGCAATGCCACTCAATAAGGCAATATTTGGTTTATATAAATGAAACTTTGGACGTCTATCGATTGGAGAACTTAGGTATTCATCACCTTCGAGTACAATAAAATCATTATCCTCGGTAAGTTTTACCATAACATCAAATCCTTCGAGTTGCGCGCCTACCATAAAATCTACATCTCTATCGTGATAATGCATTACATGTAAAATCATGGATGTTATTGTCGTTTTACCATGACTACCTCCTATAACTACTCTGGTTTTGTGCTTAGACTGTTCGTACAAAAACTCTGGATAACTAAAAATTTTCAATCCAAGATCTTGAGCTTTCAGCAATTCTGGATTGTCTTCTTTAGCATGCATACCAAGAACTATAGCATCTAAATCTGAAGTGATTTTTTCTGGGAACCATCCAAAGGCATTAGGCAGTAATCCCTTGGCCTCAAGGCGTGATTTGGAAGGATCGAAAATGGTATCATCACTACCAGTGACCTTATACCCTTTATTATGCAATGCAATAGCTAAATTGTGCATTGCTGCACCTCCAATGGCAATAAAATGTACATTCATGTAGCAAATATCAAACTACCTTATCCAATTTCCAAATTAGGTGCTACAATATTAACCAATGTATAACCTATAGATCTGGATTAACAGCGAGACTATTAAATAGCTTAGCCTTAGTGTTGAAAAATTTATTCTGAATGGATATTGCTTTTAACTGATTCTCAATAAGCTTAGACTCCCTTGAATTAACTAAGAATAATGAACTCTCTCCTAATTGAAACTTACGCTCCTCAGCCGTTAGCACCTGCTCAGAATCGGTAACCATTTGAAGTGTTATATCGTTCTGCGTGACATAAGAATCTAACTCTTGCTTTAAGGCATCTATCTTATTTTGAAGATTAACGCGTGTTGCATCTCTCTCAAATTCCGTATCAGATAATTTAATTTTGGCAAGTTTTAAATCACCACGCTCCTTACGTAAAAACAATGGAAAACTTATGTTTAATCCACCCTTGTACTCTGCCGTATTTAAACTTCTTGCGATCTCTGGTACTTCAGTTAAGAAGTTATACTCCACATCAATTCTTGGCAATAGCCTATTGGCTTTTAAGCGTGTATCAACTTCTAGTCCTTGTATCTTGTAGTCTAATGACACCATTTTTGGATGCGCCTCAATTACAGCCTCATCTTCTTGTAATTGATTAATATTAAATGTGGCATCTACAATTGGTTCTGTATTTACATCTGGAATTACATTAGGTTGTAATTCAACTGGTGTATTATTTTCTAACCATAAAAATGTAGATAATTCTAATGATGCCTTCATCAATTTTACTCGCGATTGCTCCAGGCTTAATTTTCTGCTATTTAATGCAATACGAGCTTCGGTAGCATCAATCCCAGCATATTCTCCTAATTCTACACCTCTTTCAATACTTCTATATCTTATCTCAGCATTAACAAGAAAGTTCTCAAACAGCTTGAGCTCATTGTAAGCCTGTAACCATTTAAAATAGACCAGCGACGCCTCAAAAAGAATGTTGTTGACAAAAATATCTCGATCTGCTTTGGCTTGCTCTCTAAATAATCGGGCTTGTTTTAACGAAGCCATACGATCATTAATTAATAAGCCTCTACCTAAAGGTACAGCAATACCTGCACTATAAAGACCATCGTCTGGTACAAAGGCTTCAGGATTTAAGAAATCACCTGTATTCTCTTCAAACGCAGCTTTAAGTTCTACACCAAACCAAGTTGGTATTTTAAATGTTCCATTTAATCTATCGAAATACTCTGTACCCTTGAATTTCTTTCGGTCATAATCTACTTCAAACTTAGGATCGAAAGCACCTCTCGATTTCATAAGTTTAGCTTGGCTCTCATCAATAACAAGCTCTGCTTGCTTTACTATTGGATGATAGGCCTTTACATAACCTAGATACTCATCAAATCTTAAAACATTTGATAATTCCTCGGTTTGTGCAATACCCAGAAAACTGAAACAAACAAGTATGGTTAATAATTTAAAACGCATATTTTATTTCTTTTTAGTGTCTGTAACCTCCATTGGCTGATAATAGTTTGGAGGGAATCCATTTAACTGACGCCAAAGTTCAAACCAAATCGGGACATCGTCTAGCAATGCCATTGTAAAAGCACCAGAACCTGCACGGACATCCTGAGGCCATGGGTGGTCGTCTGGATCTGGCTTAAGTAAGATTCTAAACTTACCATTTGGACTTGTAAAACGCTCTACAGCAACAACCTCACCACCATAAGTACCATAGGAGACATTTGGCCAACCGCTAAATATAATTGCAGGCCATCCGTCAAATTGAATTCTCACTTTTTCACCTTTATGAATCAATGGTAAATCAATAGGCTCTACAAAAGTTTCAACTGCTAGGTCTACATTAGCTGGTATGATACCTACCAACTCCTCACCTTCTTTAAAGGTTTGTCCAACACCGCCACGTAATGCTGTTTGTATATAACCATCATAAGGCGCTGTAATAAACATCAACTGATTACGCAGTGAATAATTAGTAACCTCGTTTTCTAATTTTTGCACCTGCGCTTCAGAATCAAACTGGCTTGACTGTGCAGAGAACTTATCACTTTCTGCTTTTGAAATCTTATCAGCATACTCAGCCTTAATTCGAGAAATTTCTACTTGGGCATTAATAACATCATTTCGACTTGCCAAAAGTTTAGCTTCTTGAGAAATACGCTTTGCCTGAGTTTCTTGGAGTTTTATACGTGTATCTTCTACCGTCTTCAAAGCTCCTATCTCCTCATCAAAAAGGGTTTTTGCACGATCGTATTTTGTTTCAGCAATGGTTAAATTAATCTTGGCCGCTTCGAGATCAATACTATCTGCTTGTACCTTTAATCTAGACTGTATCAACTTGTTTTGGGCTTGCTCCAATTTTAATACTCTCTCATTACGCAAGGCATTAATTCTTACGTCTTGTGCTCTAACCTTTTGCTCATAGGACTTAACAGCAAGAGATTTTGCATCTCGCTGTTGTGAAGTACGTTGTACTAAATTAGGATCAAAATACTCACTCTTTATCTCTTCAATTTGCAACAAGGTATCACCTTGTTTTACAAACTCACCTTCGCGTACAAACCACTTTTTAATACTTCCAGGAATTGGAGACTGTATGGTCTGAGGTCTTTGATCTGGTGTTAAAGTTGTTACCTTACCTCGACCAGTAATATTCTGTGTCCATGGCAAGAACAATACGATGAAACCAAATATTGCAAATCCCGCTAAGAACCTATTAAAGTATTTGTAATAGGACTTATTAAATACATGCGTACTGGATTTAAACCTTGACAGGTCAACTTTTCTATTTAATGGATTTCTAGATATGTTTAACATGATTTTTTGGTTTAAATGATTTCACCATTATTTAATTTGACAACATCTGTACACTCGCTAGACCAATCTGGATTAAAACTAGCTACAATTAGTGCCCAAGGATTAGAATCTGCCGTTAAGGCTTTGATGATTCGTTTTGCTTCTTCGGCCTCAAAATGCTCTAAAGGCTCCTCTAAAATCAATAGCTTTGGCTTCTTCAGAATAGCCCTTCCTAATATTATTTTCTTTGCTACTGTGAAAGATATCTGCTTTCCTTCAGGGTATATAATAGTATCCAAGCCCTTTGCTGTAGTTTTTAAGTAATCTCTTAAGCCTACGATTTCAATTACCTTATGAATTTCCTCATCTGTAATATTCGGGTTGGTAAGTGTTAGGTTATCTCTAATACTTCCCTCAAAAGGGGTTTCTTCTGCTAATGATAATCCTAGGCAAGACCTATAATTATTCAAATGAATATTGCCAAGCGATTCTTCATTAATGTAAATATGACCTTTTGATGGTGAAATGATTCCAGAAATAATTCTCAACAAGCTTGATTTACCAGATCCACTTGGTCCTTGTACTAATATCCTTGAGGAAGGCTTAATGCGAAACGACACATTATTAAGTATAGGCAGATTTCTATCTGGTACTTCATAAGTGATTTTATTAAGTTCTATATCAAAATGCTCTGCCTGATCCACTTTTATACCTTCTTGCTCCTCTAACTTCTTATCTACAACTTGGCCCATCTTTTCGAGTGATGTTAGCACATCATAAAAAGACTCCAATCCAAGAATTAGTTTTTCAACAGAAGAAATAACAAGAAGAATTATAATTTCCGCTGCAACAAACTGACCAATATTCATCTCTTGACTTAATACGAGCAAACCACCAATAATTAATAACCCAGCAGTTACTATGACTTTAAAGCCAATCATTTGGATAAACTGAATAACTAATATTCTAAAGTGACTTTCTCTTGCCACTAAGTAACCATCTACCAACTTATCGTTCTTTTCTAAAGCCAAAGATGTACGACCAGAAATTTTAAAGCTCGTTATCGCACGCGCTACTTCTTGTATCCAATGCGCAACCATATATTTCTTTTTTGACTCTGCTAAACTGGTTTCCATACCTCTCTGAATGGTAAACTTGAATACGATGTATATTAAAGCAATTAGAAGTACACCAAAAGCAATAAAGAAAGGATGGTAAAATGACAACAGAATAAGTGCAAAGGCTATTTGTAAAACAGCTGCAGGCACATCCAATAATAGTTTAGCTAATCCTTTCTGTACCGTTAGTACATCAAAAAATCGGTTAGCCAACTCTGGTGGATAATAGTTGCGTAATTCGTTCATTTTAATTTTTGGGAAACGATACGTAAATTCAAAAGATGCTCTCATGAATATTCTTTGCTGTACTGTTTCTATAATTCGCATTTGCATAAGCTGTAGAATTCCAACAAATGCAACACCAATCGTTACTAATACTACCAAAACAATCCAAGATGTACTCACCTGAGCTCCTTGGATTAGGTTTATTATCGCTTGAATTCCCAAAGGCAATGTAAGTCCAATAAGACCGGAAAAAACGGCATAATAAATGACCTGTAAAAGGTCCTTTTTTTCCAATCTCAGGATACCTACAAAACGTTGCCAAGGAGTTAATAAAGGCTTTTCGTTGTTCATGCTTATTATAGATTTAATACTTTTTTGGTAAGGTTAATAAAGAAATCTGTCGGTGTTGTTTTCTGATCACAATCCGTAATGGAACTAAAATGAGATTTTAAGTAATGCTGATGAAGCGATCCTTCTACTATAGTACTCGCTAAACTTGAAGGAAATTCATAAGATTCGTCGACACTAGAAATAAAATCACTAAGGCGCTTTACCAAGTTCTTATATACCACAAAGTATCCTTCCTTATTTTCTGTGTCAACCTCTTTAGTTAAATAACTTTTTGAGTATTCGTTTACAACAATCTTATTTAAAACAACCTCATTAATATGAGAGAATGTAACATCCTCTTTGATCGCCATTGTTACAACCTCAATTGCCTTAAATAGTTGTTCTTCTTTGTTAGGCATATTGTGCGTTGCAAAAACCAATTGATACTCAATCCATGCCCAATACCAAGACGTTAAATAAAGAAGTAATTTGTGCTTGCTCTCAAAGTATCGGTAAATAGAACTTTCGTTAGAACCAATTTTCGCTCCCAGTTTTTTAAACGTAAAACTATCGAAGCCAATTTCTTCAATTAATAAAATACTATGTTCGATGATTCGTTTCCCCAGATCTGATGATTCCGGATCTTTGATATAAATTTTATCTGGTACTTGAATCTTTAAATTTGACAGTAAATTTATCATACCTAAAATATTTGGGTGCAAATATAATAGTAATACTATCATTTATGCGTATTTAACAAATATTTAGTATTATAAATAATACTTATAATATATATTAATTTTATTTATGTTTAATGCTTAAAGTCTTGATATTAAGGCTTTTTCATCCTTAAAAACTTCAATTTTAGGTAAGCCAGCGATTGCTTTGTTGATCCAAAGCAGTGCGTTACTCTTGTCTTTTTTATGTCTGTAAATCTGAGCAAGTCGATAATAGGCCCATTCTCTAGGTACGCCATCCTTTGCAGAATAATTTGCCAAATAAGCATTTAAACACTTTTCTCCTTTATTGAGCTGAACATTATAATCAGCACAGACCTTACCGATTTGATAATGGATGGCATTTCGTTTGTGTCTTAAATGAGATTCTTCTAAAGTCCCAATGGCTTTTCCAGGTTGGTTTTGATTGTCGTAAAAAGTAGTAAGCTTATCATAGCATGTTACTGAACCTCCAACCTTAATTGCCATCTTATAATATTTTTCTGCCAATTTTGGTTCGTCATCATATTCGTATACATAACCTTTGGCTAAATAACCATCAACCTTTGACAAATCTTCCAGCTGTTGTGCATACTCTAGGGCTTTAGAATAACTTCCTCCAACTATTCCAGGTAATGAAACATATAAATCTACTAAGGCCCAACGCGTGTCAATATGTGTAGGGTCTAAAGATGCCGCTTTTAAAAAGGAACGCTTTATATCTCCAATAATACCTAAAGCCTTAAACTTACTTATAGAACGTGCCTTCATTCCAAGTGCACCACCATATTTATAATGAAAATTGGCATTTTTAGGATAATTTAATTTTAGCCATTCATATTGTTCTATAGCGCTATCCCACTTTCTCTGATAGGCATAGGCATCTCCCAACAATTCTTTAGCTTCTATATCATTTGGATTCGACTTAAGATAATTCAGCATTTCTTGCTGTGCCAGCCCATATTTCTTGGATTCGATAAGGCCTTTGGTATGTGCTACAGGATTTTGACTAAAGCCTAAAAAGGTGAAGAATAAAAAAGTTATGATCTTGTACATAGGATAAGGCTGTCTCAAACAAAATTACAATTAAACAGTCGTAAAAACTCAGAAACTTAACGTACTTTTTAACTTCTAAATTGCTTAACTTCCCTCATCGAAAAGTTAGGTTAACGTATTACTACTGTTTTTGGAATACCTTTTGAAGGTACTTTGTCATAAATAATTTCATGAATGAAAAATTATATCTCAATTCTAATGATAATATGTTTTGCTACATTATCCAGTGCTCAAAACAGCAATGAAAACTCATGGAAAGAAATCGAAAAGCTTGAAGCTGATGGACTGACTAAAAGTGCGCTTGAAATTGTTGATCAAATTTATAATACTTCTGTTGCCGACAATATGGTAGATGAACGTATTAAAGCCTTGCTTTACAAAAGCAAGTATATGTTAATCTTAGAAGAGGAAGCCCAACTCAAAATTGTCAATCAATTTAAATCTGAAATAGAAGCTTCAGACAATCTTGTAAAAAAACATCTCTTACAAAATATACTCGCAACAACATACTGGCATTATTTCAATCAGAATAGATATAAGTTTTATAATAGAAGTACAACAGATGAAAAGGTAAACAACGATTTTAGAACTTGGGATTTACAAACTCTATTTAATGAAATTCATTATTATTATCAAAGTTCTTTACAAAGTGCTTTAATTCTTCAGCAAGAACCTTTATCAAATTATAGTGCCTTGTTAATCGAACAAGAAGGATCTAAAACCATTCGTCCAACACTTTACGATCTGCTTTGTCATAATGCCCTAGAGTTTTATAAAACCGATGAAAATAATATAACCAGACCATCTTATAAATTTACTATTACAGATACTGATTTACTCTCGGACAGTAAAACTTTCTCGTATCTCGATATTAAGACCAAGGATTCTTTATCACTTCAATTTAATGCTATAAAGATTTATCAGAATTTATTAAAGTTTCATGGTAGAGATTTAAGCTCAAAAGCCTTTGTATATTCGGATATAGAACGTCTTTTATTTATTACACAACACGCTACGTTTTCGGATAAAGAAAATCTACTGATTGACAGACTGAATGACAAGGCAAAATCCATAAAAGATTCTGAGCAAGCATCCCTCTATTTATTCGAAATAGCTCGAATAAAACATCGCCAAGGACTGAATTTTAATCATAGTAGTACAGAACCTCAAAAGGACAATCAGCAGTGGAAATTAAAAGAAGCTGTGGCCTTATGTAATAGTACAATTAAAAGTTATCCAAATAGTGAAGGTGCCAAAAAGTGTGAGGTGCTCCTACAGCAAATATTAAAGCCAAATCTTAGAATTCAAGCGGAAGAATATTTACCTATAGAAAGTCCTTCACGACTGTTAGTTACCTATAAAAATTTAGATGCAATCAATCTTAATATATACAACGTTAACAGTAAGCAACTCTCTAAATTTCAAAGTAGTTATCGCGCTACAGACAAGGAGCAATTCATAGGAAAGTTAAAGCCACTAAAAACATTTGAAAGCTCATTAAAAACTGTAGGTGATTATCAAGAACATGCCACTGAAGTTTTAATGCCAAAACTATCCAATGGCTTGTACATTATTGAAGTGAAAACAAATTCAGAAGAAAATGTTTTTGCGACCACCAGTATACAAGTCACCGATTTTGCACTTATAGAAAATGACACAGAGGATAAACAACTCTATCAACTTATTAATAGAAATAATGGAGCGCCTATCAAAGAGGCGAAAATTCAATTTTCATATAACATCAACAATAACCAATCCCGAAAAAGGACATTTACAACAGATAGTAATGGTAGGTTTGAAGTTAAAAAGGGCAACGTCTATTTCCGTAAAATTAAAATAAAGGTTACTAAAAATGATAAGGAAGCCTATTTCGGCGACTATTATATGTCTGAGAAGTATGATTATGATTTTGATGACGACACCCAATACCAAACTTACCTTTTTACGGATAGAAGCATTTATAGACCAGGCCAAATCGTATATTTTAAAGGTATACTATCTCAACGCTACGGTCTAAATACCTCAGTCATACCGGACGAAAAAATAAAGGTAGCTCTGCATAATGTGAATGGAGAGAAACTAAAGGAGCTAGATTTTACATCAAATGAATTCGGATCTATAAAAGGTGAATTCATCTTGCCAGATTCAGGACTAAATGGACAATACTCATTAAGAAGCTCATCGAGTCGTATAGGAAACCAATATCATAGTTTCGCTGTTGAGGAATATAAACGACCAAAGTTTAGGCCAGAATTTGATGCCATCACAGAGACTTATAAAATTAATGACACCATCACCCTTGGTGGAAAGGCTACAGCATTTGCCGGCAGTAATATTACAAATGCAAAAGTGGTCTATCGGGTAAAACGCAATGTACAATTTCCCGAATGGTATTATTGGAGAGGGCCGTACTATAATTCTGAATCTCAAGAAATCACTTTTGGAGAAACCCTTACTAATGAAAAGGGTGAATTTGAAATAGAGTTTAAAGCCATACCAGACAAAGGGGTTTCTAAAGATAATTTACCCGTTTTTAATTATGAGGTCACAGTTGACATCACAGATATTAATGGAGAGACAAGAAGTGCTACAACAATAGTAAATGTAGGATACCATTCTATGACGGTTTCAATAAATGCTCCAGAAAACATAGACAAAACTCTTAAAGAAAAAGACATCACTATTGAAGCATTTAATTTAAATGGTTCGACGATTGACTCCAAAGGAACGGTTAAGGTTATCAAATTAAATGCACCAGACAGAATCTTAAGAACAAGACCATGGTCAGCACCAGATTTTCAGGAAATTTCAGAAGTACAATTTCTTCAATTATTCCCACATGATGCCTATAAAAATGAGAACAATATTAGAAATTGGGAAAAAGGAGAAATCGTCTTTAACGAATCTTATGACACGGCAAAAGATAAAACGCTAACCCTTAAAAAACTAAGAAAATGGGAATCTGGAAAATATGTGATTATCGCTGAGACCAAAGACAATTTTGGTAAGAACGTAAAAGATATGGTTTATGTTTCGGTCTACAGTAAAAAGGATAAAACCGTTGCAGACAATCAACTTATAGAAGTGCAACTAGATAAAGATTCTTACCAACCTAACGACATGGCAGAGCTTACTATAGGCTCTAGCGCTAAGGATGTCACGGTTAGCGTTGAAATTGAAAAAGATCATAAAATTTTAGTATCCCAATTAGTAAAACTCAGTGATTCAAAAAAGAAAATTGTAATTCCAATATTAAAAGATGATGTGGGTGGTTTCATCATTCATTACAGCTTTGCCTTTGCAAATAGTTTTATCTCTCAATCTGTTAGAGTTAATGTCCCATATCCACACACCGATTTAGAAATTATAACGGAATCGTTTAGAGATAGACTTCAACCCAACGATGAAGAAACATGGCGATTTACAATAAAAGGACCAAAAGGTGATAAAGTCACTGCCGAGTTACTTGCCAGTATGTATGATGCGTCTCTAGATGAATTTTTACCACACGTTTGGGCATTTAACCCAATTAATAAACCTTTGTATTACAGTCATCTCAACAAAAACTATCACAACAGTTTTGGCGTGACAAATTTCGATTTGTTTAACCGTTTCAAAACAGCACGTTATGAACCTCAACGCCAATTTGATCGTTTAAATTGGTTTGGATTTAATTTTGGAAATGTTGGATATTCCATGCGAAAAGTACGTGTACAAGCCGTGGGAGCACCGCAATTATCAGATGCTTTTATGGAGACCGAAGTAGCTAAGGCGGATTTAGAGGAACTTGTGGTTACAGGATATGGCATAGCACAGGATGCATCAGCAGAACCACCTGCAAACGGCGCACCATCCTCTACCAACGAACAAACTGAAGAAGACTTTACGAATATTCAAGTGAGAAAGAACTTTAATGAAACTGCATTTTTCTTTCCTCAACTGCAAACTGATTCTGAAGGCAATGTAAGTTTTACTTTTAAAGCACCTGAGGCCTTAACCAGATGGAAATTACAGTTGTTAGGTCATACCAAAACACTAGAAAGTACAGTCACCCAACTTGAAACGGTAACACAAAAAGAGTTAATGGTTTTACCAAATGCTCCTAGGTTTTTAAGACAAGGCGATGAAATAGTGCTAAGTACAAAAATTGCAAATCTCACTGATAAGATATTATCTGGAACTGTAAGGCTAGAACTTACAGACCCTATATCAGGTGCCTCACTTTCAAAGTTAATAAAAGGTGAAGCTGGAAAAAATTATACGGTAATGACCGAACTAACGGATCAAGCGTTTTCTATTGATGCGAATAACAACACTAATACCAACTGGACGCTTCAAATTCCAAACGGCACGCAAGTTATTCAATATAAAATCGTCGCAACTACAGGTGAATATAGCGATGGTGAACAGAATGCGCTTCCGGTTTTAAGTAATCGAATGCTTGTCACAGAAACATTACCAATGTGGGTAGGATCTAATGAAACCAAGTCCTTTTCATTAGACAAATTAAAGACCAATAACTCAGCAACCTTGAAGCACCATAAGCTGACATTAGAAATCACATCAAATCCTGCGTGGTATGCAGTGCAGGCGTTACCATACCTTATGGAATATCCTTATGATTGTAATGAGCAGACCTTTTCACGCTATTATGCGAATGCCTTAGCACAACATATTGTGACTTCTAATCCAAAGATAGAAGCCGTTTTTAAGCAATGGAAGTCTTCTGATGCATTAATATCTAATCTTGAAAAGAACCAAGAATTAAAAAATATTCTCATTTCTGAGACGCCTTGGTTAAGAGACGCTCAGTCGGAGTCAGAACAGAAAAAAAGAATTGCATTATTATTCGATTTGAATAAAATGACTCAAGAATTGCAATCGGCTAAAATGAAATTAAGAAACAATCAATCTAATTCTGGTGCGTGGCCATGGTTTAATGGAGGTCGAGATAATCGCTACATAACACAACATATAATTGCAGGCTTTGGTCATTTAAAAAAACTTAATGTGATTGGTTCTCTTGAAGGAGACGACCAAAGAATGATTCAAAATGCTATAAAATATCTCGACAGGGAGTTTGTGAAAGAATATAAGGATTTAAAAAAGTATAATGATGATGTAGATTTAGATAAAGACCATCTCTCATACACCCAATTACATTATCTATATGTTAGAAGTTTTTACCCTGATATTCCAAAAACTAAAGAAGTAAGGGATATTGTTGATTACTATAAATCACAAATTAAATCCTACTGGTTAAAACGTTCTTTATACGCCAAAGGATTGATGACATTGACTATGCACAGGTTGGATGATAGTGAAACGGCGACCAAAATATTGAGATCATTAAAGGAAAATAGCATTATCTCTGAGGAATTGGGTATGTATTGGAAGGACAATACAAATTCTTTGTATTGGCACCAGGCTCCAATAGAAACGCAAGCCTTACTTATTGAAGCTTTCTCTGAAATTGAAAATGAAATTGAAACAATTGATAACCTTAAAATTTGGTTGCTAAAAAACAGACAAACTAATCAATGGAAAACTACTAAGGCTACAACTGAGGCAGTGTACGCCTTGTTACTACAAGGAAGTTCTTGGCTCGATGTAACTGAAATGGTGGATGTTAAGGTTGGGGATATAAACGTTTCTCCTCAATCTAAAGATGATGTAAAAATAGAAGCAGGTTCTGGTTATTTTAAAACCTCATGGAATGGTACTGAAATTAGCAAAAGTATGGCTGATATCACCATGACCAAAAAAGGTGAAGGTATAGTTTGGGGTGCATTGTATTGGCAATATTTTGAAAATCTCGATAAAATTTCAAGTACTGAGACAAGTCTGAAACTAAACAAAAAGTTATTCCTAAAAAGGAACACAGAAAACGGGGAAGTCATCACTGAAATAAAAGACAGTACAAGTCTTAAAGTTGGAGATCTTATTAGGGTTCGAATTGAACTGCGAACTGATCGCTCCATGGAATTTATTCACCTAAAAGACATGCGAGCTTCTGGTCTGGAGCCAATAAATGTCGTCTCACAATATAAATGGCAAGACGGTTTAGGTTATTATGAAAGCACTAAGGATGCCTCAACTAATTTCTTTATCGATTATTTGCCAAAAGGTGTATTTGTTTTTGAATATGACCTTAGAGTTAATAATGCTGGCAATATGAGTAACGGCATCAGTACTATACAATCTATGTATGCACCAGAATTTAGTAGTCAAAGTGAAGGCACTAGAATAAATGTAGAATAAAAAAAGAGGCTTTTAGGCCTCTTTTTAATATAGCGTATTACGCTTTGGGAATTCGTTTCTTAATTAATAATATTTGTCCCAAATGACTTGACTGATGCTCCATGACGTGAAACCAAGCCCAATAGTGGTTCATACTATTATCAAAGGTATTTTCGCCCAACCAAGCATCATCCTTTGTTTTTAAATATTCTAATGTTTTAGCTCTTACCTTTTTAAAGGACTCGAGATATTCCTTTACGTCCTTACCAGTAAATTTTTTCTGAGCATCCTTACCCATAGACATGGCTGTTCCCCATGCCTCTGCTTCTTCATCATTAAACTCTCTTTTCTCAAAGGTATACACCTGATAAATTTTTTCTGTAGCGGCTAAATGCATAATTAATGTCCCAATAGAATTTGCATTTTCGTCGAGTAAAAAATCAACACCTTCAGCATCCAAGTCTTTTACAGTTCGTTCTACACGATTACTTAGATCATTAAGCATTGACACAAGAACGCCAACTTGAGGTGTAAAACCATCCTCTGCAGTTATGGTGTTTTGTGAGTGAATTGAAACTAGGCTAAGTAAAGTTAGGGCAAGAATTAATACATGTTTCATGGTTTGTGAATTTTAAGATTAGACTAAAAGTACTAAATCGAAATTTGACAATAACACAAACTACTTGATAACTAAGGCGTAACCTACTTAGGTGGATATTTAGATAATATCTTTTCTACTACCTTTTCAAAATGTGCATCACGTTTCTCAGGCGTATCATTTGGCTTATAGAGAGCTTCACAAATGGCGCGCCAAATTAGCTTTTCACCCTCACTCAAATCCACGAAATCAACAGTAATTTCGCGAGATAGAAGATTACTTGCCACGGGAACACCAACAGAAACACCACCACCCATATTAGTACCTGTTCCTCCAACACCAAGTCCAATGGTAGAATTATTTCTTGGTTGTACCTCTCTGGTAGTAATATCAATATAAAAATCAGCATTGTCTTTTCGCTCTAAACCTAATGCCTCTAATTTGGAATCTATGGACCTCATTATTCTCTTTTGGTCAAACGCACTTAGACCAGTGTCCATATCATCAAAGTAGTTGTAAGACCTATATTTATTAAAGTTTGTAGATTCTTCATAGTCATACGATACCAGTGGCCCACAGGAAGAAATAACAAAAAATACAAGAAGGTATTTTAACGCTTTCATTTTTCTTTTAAAGATATTAAAAAAGATAGCGCCTTTGAGAACAGAAACTATTAAAAGAAGTTAAAATTGATTAGTTATTAAGCATATGCCAAAGCTTATCTTTTAGCTCAGTTAAGCCTTGTTGTGCAACAGAAGAAATAAACATATAATCCGTCTCAAGATCTTTATTTAGAATTTCTGTCATTTCTGTTTTTAGCTCGTCGTCTAGCATATCCGATTTAGAAATAACCACAAAGCGTTCTTTATCTAGCATCTCTGGGTTATAACGTCTTAACTCATCAACTAAAATTTCATATTGCTCCACAATATCCTTAGCATCTGCAGGGATTAAAAACAACAATATCGAGTTGCGCTCTATATGTCTTAAAAAGTAATAACCTAATCCTTTACCTTCTGCAGCACCTTCAATAATACCAGGTATATCTGCCATTACAAAAGACTGGTAATCTCTATACTTTACTATTCCCAAATTTGGCTTTAGAGTGGTAAACTCATAATCGGCAATCTTTGGTTTGGCAGAAGTTAAGACAGATAATAATGTTGATTTTCCCGCATTAGGAAAACCTACCAAACCAACATCGGCAAGTACTTTAAGCTCTAAGGTGATATTTTTTTCTTCCAAGGGAATACCTGGTTGAGCGTATCTAGGTGTTTGGTTGGTTGCACTTTTAAAATGCCAATTGCCACGGCCACCTTTACCACCTTCAGCTACTATTTTTTCCTCACCTTCCTCTGTGATTTCGAAGATAATTTTATTCGTATCGGTATCTCTCACAACTGTACCCAGTGGCACTTCTATTATGGCATCGGCACCATCAGCACCAGTACTTCTTCCAGAACTACCATGAGCACCATGACCTGCTTTAATATGACGTTTAAACTTTAGATGCACTAAAGTCCATAGATTAGAATTCCCTTTGATTATGACATGACCACCGCGACCACCATCACCACCATCTGGACCTCCTTTGGCAATATATTTTTCGCGATGTAAGTGTGTAGATCCTTTACCTCCATTACCAGAAGCAACATGCATTTTTACGTAGTCTACAAAATTTCCTTCTGTCATGGTAAAAGACTAATAAGTACGTGAAGTATACTTATCTCTTATAAATTATCGATTACGTTACTCAGACGCACAGTAATTTCATCAATGCTACCAACACCGTCCACACCGTAGTATTTATCTTGATCTGAGTAATAATCTTTTAAGATAGCTGTTTTGTCGTAATATTCTTTAATACGGTTTCTAATGATAGACTCATCTGCATCATCAGCTCTTCCACTCGTTTTACCACGTTCTAATAAACGCTGCACAAGTACCTCATCATCAACTTCTAATGCAACCATTGCATTAATCTGTGAATCTTTAGATTCCATTAGTTCATCGAGCGCTTTGGCTTGAGCATTTGTTCTTGGGAAACCATCAAAAATAAATCCGTTAGCATCAGAATTTTTTTCAACCTCTTTATTAAGCATATCAATAGTCACCTGATCTGGCACCAAGTCACCTTTATCCATATAAGATTTCGCTAACATTCCCAAAGCTGTTTCGTTTTTGATATTATATCTAAAAACATCACCAGTGGAAATATGTACTAAATCATATTTTTCTTTTAAAAAATTTGCTTGAGTTCCTTTACCTGCACCTGGAGGGCCAAATAAAACGAAATTAGTCATGTGTTGTGTCGATTTTAATTGATATACTGCTGGCATATCTCTACCTAAACCATTGTAGTCTAATCCATAGCCCACAATAAATTTATTAGGAATTTCCATACCAACATAATGAAGTTTAAAGTCCTTTTTATAAGCCTCTGGTTTGTAGAAAAGCGTAGCTATAAGAAGTTGCTTTACGTTTTCATTACTAAAGATGCGGTGCACTTCCTCTAGCGTATTACCAGAATCTATAATATCCTCTAAAATTACTACGGTCCTACCTGTCAGATCTTGGGTTAAACCAATTAAACGTTGTATATCCTCAGTAGACTTTACACCTTCATAAGATGCTAGTTTTATAAATGTTACCTCACAAGGTTTTGGATAGAGTTTAACAAAATCACTAGCAAGCATAAATGAGCCATTAAGGATCCCAACAAATACTGGCATTTCATCTCCCAAGTCTGCTGCAACAGCATCAACCATTCTTTGCACGGCTTCTTGAATTTCATCTTCTGAAATAAATGGCTTAAAGTATAAATCGTGAAGCTTTATCAATGTGCTATAATTTTAGAAATGCAAAGATAATCATTTGATTAACGAAAGACTATTTTTTGATTTATGATTTTAGAAAAATGTACTATAATTAGTGTATTTTTGCTGTAATTTTAATGGATTTATTTATTGATCTTATAAGTGTATCAGGCGCATATGAACTACTTCTCTTCTAAATTTAAACTTGGTATTTTAGGTGGTGGCCAACTAGGCAAAATGATTTTGTACAATACACGTAAATTTGATGTTCACACCTGCGTCTTGGACCCTAGTAAAGAAGCACCTGCTAGACTTGCCTGCGATGAGTTTTTTGTTGGTGATTTAATGGATTATAAATCCGTTGTGGAATTTGGTGAAAAAGTAGATGTCCTTACAATCGAAATTGAAAATGTTAATGTCGATGCACTTGAGACTCTAGAAAATAAAGGCATTAAAGTTTATCCATCAGCAAAAACATTAAAAACCATACAGAATAAGGCCCATCAAAAATTATTCTATGTAGATAATAATATCCCAACAGCTGAATTTTCACGATTTGCCTATACTTCGGAAATTGATGAAGCGGTCGAAAACGGTGGCCTTAGTTATCCATTCGTTTGGAAAAGTGCGCGCTTTGGTTATGATGGCCAAGGGGTTAAAATTGTAAAACGCTATACAGATCTGATAGACTTACCTAATGTAGAGTGTATTGCAGAGAAGATGATTCCATTTAAAAATGAATTGGCTGTTATTGTTGCAAGAAATGAAAGAGGCGACTTAAAGACTTATCCAGTTGTAGAAATGGAATTTCATCCAGAAGCTAATCAGGTTGAATATGTAATCTGCCCTGCACGTATTCCGGATGAGATTGCTAAAAAAGCCGAACTTGTGGCTCTGAAAACTGCCGCTGCTTTTAAACATGTAGGCCTGTTAGCAGTTGAAATGTTTCAAACTCAAGAGGATGACATATTAGTTAATGAAGTTGCTCCAAGACCTCATAATTCTGGACACTACAGTATTGAAGCAAGCTACACCTGCCAGTTTGAACAACATTTGCGTGCTATTCTAGGTTTACCATTAGGTAAAACAGAAAGTAAAGTAGCTGGTGTGATGGTTAATCTTGTGGGCGCTGAAGATTATACTGGTAATGTTGTTTACAAGAATATTGAAAAAATCTTGGCGATGGATGGTGTTACGCCACATATATATGGTAAGAAACAAACACGACCATTTAGAAAAATGGGACATGTGACTATTGTTGATGAAAATATAGAGAAAGCAAGAGAAGTTGCTGAAAAAGTAAAACGAACAATTGAAGTTATAAGCGAATAAACTATGAGTAAAGTTGGTGTAATAATGGGAAGTAAGAGTGATCTTCCAGTAATGCAAGACGCTGTTGAGATATTAAGAGGATTTGATATTGAGGTCGAAGTGGACATTGTATCGGCACATAGAACGCCAGATAAATTATTTGATTACGGTAAAAATGCCCATACCAGAGGTATAAAAGTGATTATTGCAGGTGCAGGTGGTGCCGCACATTTACCTGGCATGGTCGCTTCACTTTCACCACTACCAGTTATAGGTGTACCAGTAAAAAGTAGTAATTCTATTGATGGGTGGGATTCTGTACTTTCAATTCTGCAAATGCCTGGTGGTGTTCCGGTGGCAACTGTCGCTTTGAATGGTGCTAAAAATGCTGGAATATTGGCCGCACAGATTTTAGGTAGCTCAGATCAGTGTGTTTTAGATAAAATTATGACCTATAAAGAAGGGCTTAAAAGTAAGGTAATAGACTCTGCAAAAGACATATAAAAAAAGCCTCGACCACTGTCAAGGCTTCTCGCTATTAACCAATCCTTTTTTGAACAATCGAGTTTGTTCTAAAAGAGCTACAAAAATAAACAAAAGATAATTACTAATTGAAATTTAATGGTATTAAAAAACCGTTAAAGTTCAGTAAATCAACACTATAGTAAGAAAAATAACACGGAGTAGATGACAATTCTAAACAAACCCTTTGATACACAATACAATACAGCACCCTTTTCTAAATTAGAAGAAGGAGACTTCTTACCTGCTTTTAAAATATCCATAAAAAAGGCAAAATCTGAAATAGATGATATTGTAAATAATAAAGAGTTACCAACCTTTCAAAATACGATAGAGGCCTTAGATTATTCAGGAGAAGAGTTAGATAGAATTTCGAGTATCTTTTTTAATCTTAATGCTTCAGAAACTAATGAGCAAATTCAAAAAATTGCTCAAGAGGTCTCTCCACTACTTTCTGAATTTAGTAATGATATTACCTTAAATGAAGATCTATTTAAACGTGTTAAAAGTATTTACGATTCAAAATCTGAACTCGATTTATCTACTGAGCAATCCACATTGTTAGATAAAAAGTATAAGAGCTTTGCTCGAAACGGTGCCAATCTTCCAGAAGATAAAAAAGAAACCCTAAGAGCAATTGATAAAGAACTTAGTCAACTAAAATTAAAGTTTGGTGAACATATTTTGGCAGAAACCAATGCTTACGAGATGCACCTTACTGAAGAAAGCGCATTAGATGGATTACCAGAAGGTGCTAAAGAAGCAGCAAGACAACTTGCAGAAAGTAAAAACAAAGAAGGCTGGGTTATTACCTTAGATTACCCTAGCTATATTCCGTTTATGACCTATGCGAATAATAGGGAACTCAGAAAGCAACTCTCTACAGTATTTGGTAGCAAAGGCTTTAAAGACAATGAAAATGATAATAAAGATATTGTTCTTAAAATTGCCAATCTTAGATTTCAACGTGCTCAATTACTAGGCTATAAGACGCATGCTCATTTTGTATTAGAGGAACGAATGGCTGAGACACCAGAAAAGGTTAATAATTTTTTGAACGAACTTTTAGAAAAAGCTAAGCCTGCCGCAATGCAAGAATTCGAAAAACTCAAGGGTTTTGCTAAGGACTTAGATGGAATCGAAGAGCTTCAAAAATGGGATAGCGCTTACTATTCAGAAAAATTAAAACAAAAATTATTCGATTTAGATGATGAGCAACTTAAGCCCTACTTTCAGTTAGAGAACGTTATCAATGGTGCCTTTACTGTGGCAAATAAACTTTTTGGTCTACACTTTAATAAAATAGATACCATTGATAAGTATCATGACGATGTAATGACCTATAAAGTGGTTGATGCGGAAGGAGAGTTGGTTTCAATTTTCTATGCTGACTTTTTCCCAAGAGCTGGGAAACGAAATGGTGCATGGATGACCTCATTTAAGCCACAGATGATAAAAAATGGTGAAAACGAACGTCCACATGTATCTATAGTTTGCAATTTTACCAAACCCACTAAGAGCAAGCCATCCTTGTTAACTTTTAATGAAGTAACAACCCTATTTCATGAATTTGGACATGCCTTACATGGTATGCTCGCTAATACAACTTATCCTAGTCTATCAGGTACAAGTGTATTCTGGGATTTTGTAGAATTACCAAGTCAGATTTTAGAAAATTGGTGTTATGAAGAAGAAACCCTGAAACTTTTCGCCAAACATTATGAAACGGGTGAAAATATTCCAATGGAGTTAATTGAAAAAATTAAGGCTTCAGCAACATTTAATGAAGGTATGCAAACCCTGAGACAACTGAGTTTTGGCATGTTAGACATGGCTTGGCATGGTGTTGATCCTTCAGATATTAATGATGTAAAATCATACGAAAAAGAGGCCTTTGGCGCCACACAACTATATCCAGATGTGCCAGAAAATTGTATGAGTACCGCATTTGCGCACATTTTTCAAGGTGGTTATTCTTCTGGCTATTACAGCTATAAATGGGCAGAAGTATTAGATGCTGATGCATTTGAATATTTTAAGGAAGAGGGTATTTTTAATAAAACAGTTGCCAATAAGTTCAAAACTTATGTGCTTTCTCAAGGCGGAACAGAAAATCCAATGACCTTATACAAAAAGTTTAGAGGACAAGAACCGAAACCTGAAGCCTTACTCCGAAGAGCAGGATTAATAAAATAAGAAACCGCTTTATTCCGTTTAATTATAATGACGGTTCTAAAAGTAATTCTTCATCTGAGTATTATTGTGATCCTCACCATTCTAACTCAAGTTGGTGGCATCATATGGTTAATCGCATTAGTAATTTCAAAAAGGTGGAGAAAGAAAAAAAGATATGTTTTCCCAATTATATATCTAACATGTAATCTTTTTATTATTCCATTAAGCGCTCCACTTTTAGGTAGGACAGCGTTACCTATTTTTAATAGTTCCCTACATCCACACAATTTCATATACCCATTACTTTTTAGGAATTATGTAAGTGCTGAGCTTAAGTCCTCATTAATAGAGGCATCAAAAGAATTAAATGGGCACAGTGTTGAAATCACCTACTTAGATGCTAATTTCCCATTCATCAATCGCTTTCCATTGTTACCTCATTTGAGTCATAATGATGGTAATAAAATTGACATCTCTTTTATGTATTTAGAAAATGGAAAGAGAACTGATAAAAAATCCTCCAAAAGTGGGTATGGTGCGTTCACCTCAAATTCTAATCCAACATCTGATTATTGCTTGTCAAAAGGGTTTTGGCAATATGATATAACTAAATATATAACCTTTGGTACAAATAAAAATCTCACTTTAGATAAACCGACTACAAAATTACTTATCCAAGGCTTAATTAAATGTCATGACAATCCAAAGATATTTATTGAACCCTATTTAAAAGAAGAATTAGGTCTAGAAAATAATAATAGAATTCGATTTCATGGATGTCAAGCAGTACGTCATGATGATCATATTCATTTTGAAATAAAATAAACTTTCAATAATTATTGAAAGTTTAAAAATATTTGTATCTTTGTGCTATGATATACGAAGAGGCAAAAGAAAAATTCATAAATACCTGGGGAAGCTTAGGTACGCTTTGGGGTATTAATAAGGCCATGGCGCAAATACAAGCGCTTCTCTTCATCTCTACCAATCCCCTTTCTATGGAAGATATTATGAGTGAGCTTAAAATATCACGTGGTAATACAAGTATGAATCTAAGACAATTAATGGATTGGGGCATTGTGACCAAAGTATTAAAAACAGGTGAGCGCAAGGAGTTTTTCACTACCGAAAAAGATGTACAAGAATTGGCTAGAATTATAGCTAAGGAAAGAAGTCGACGCGAAATACGACCAGTCATTAAAGTTTTACAAGAAGTCTCCTCTATTAAAAACGATGGCTCGGAAAAAACTAAGGAATTAATTAAACAAACTAAAGCATTACATGATATAACTGAAGACTTAGATCATGTTATGACAAAGCTTGTGGACCAAAAACAGAATTGGGTGACCAAAACAGTTTTAAAACTACTGAAATAAGTAGCTATATTTTTTTAACATTAACTTTCAATATTTTCTGAAAGTTTAAAACTTATGAAATGAGAAGTATTTATAAAATTAACCTAATTACCACAGTTTCTTTATTATTAATCTCACTAACATTTTGGGGAGGAATTTTAGCTCTTCCAGTTTTAGGTTTAGTCCAAACTTTTTTTACAATTTACCTATTTAAAAACAGATCAATACTCACAAAAGCAAATAGGACAATACTAAACATTTACATAACCCATACTCTATCTCTGGTCATATTTTTTAGATTCTTGGATTACTGCGGTATTCCAACAATTTCTCTCCTTTTTGTATGGATGATAATATCGTTTGCACTTGCTCTTTTTCACTTGTATATAACCTATCAAATAAAATATAAGAATGAATTATAACGTCATAACATACTGTATATACTTACCTATTATATCATTTATAATGGTGAAGGTAGGTTGGCTGTTCTATAAAAATGGTGAAGTTTTTCTACTAAACTTGTTCAATAATAATCACGAGCTTGTTAGAAGTATTAACAACCTTCTACTGATTGGTTATTATCTCACAAACATAGGTTATGCCATTATTACAATCTCCTATTGGGACAAGGTTAACTCCGTTTACGAAATGGTCAATTCCCTTTCTCATACCATCGGCAAAATTACACTGCTTTTAGCCCTTCTACATTACAACAATATTTTTTGGCTAAAGCAACTCAATAAATCAAAAATTCTAAATACATAAATTATGGAAAATTCAAAAATTATTATCGGTTATGCCATCTATCTACCAATTGTAATTGTGCTCACCATTTACATTTCTAAAATGCTATTTAAAAATGGGAAACACTTTATGATAGATATTTTTAAAGGCAAAGAAGATATTGCCCTTGCGACCAATAAATTGTTTGAGATTGGCTTTTATCTCATAAATATTGGCTTTGCTCTCTATATCATGAAAATATATGGATACAGCAGCAATTATGATATGAGTAACCAAACTCTCATGGAGATTTTAAGTCAAAAGATTGGTGGTTATACGATCTACTTGGGTGTTATGCTCTTTTTAAATCTTTATTTATTCTTTAGAGGACGAAGCAAATCTAGAATGTCATTAAAGACTAGACCTATTTCTTAATTAACAAGGCAGTAGACCCGCTGATTTCTTTCATATTTAACTGAAATGTGAATTAAATCATGAGGGTCTTTTTTATACATTTTATTCTTAACTTGGTCTAAGTCTATTATTTAAGAAATGTCAAGAATAAAATTTACAATTCTACCGATCTTTTTAGTGCTTCTGACATTACTGAGCTGTTCTGAAGATGAAGTAACCATTGAAGAGCAAGCTAATTGTAACGATGGGATTAGAAATGGCGAAGAGCTTGGTGTAGACTGTGGTGGCTTATGCTTTACAACATGTTTTGATGAGCTCGTACTTGAAGGTGAGTTGGTAACCCGTCGTATTTTAAGTTCAGATATAGAATATACCTTAAATGGACCATATATCATTAGAGATGGTGCAGCTCTCGAAATCGAAGCAGGAACTGTTATAAAAGTAGCACCAGATAACGATTCCTATATCGCAGTTGCACAAGGTGGACAGCTCTATGTTTATGGTGAAGAGAACAATCCAGTAGTTATTACCTCAGGAAGCGAAAATCCTCAACCAGGAGATTGGGGAGGTGTCGTGATTTGCGGACAAGCAACCACAAACAATGGTGTGAATGACCGATCAAAACTTGGTGATATTTTTTATGGTGGTAATAACGACATTCAAAACTCTGGAACTATAAGGTATTTACGATTGGAATACACAGGTGCATTATTCAGAAATCAATATCGTTTTAATGCGTTAACACTTTATGGAATTGGTGCGACTACAAATTACTCTAATATTCAAGCCTATGAAAGCCTTGGTAATGCCTTTGAAATTTTTGGTGGTAGTCTAAGCATTTCAAACCTAGTTGCTTTAAATTCTGGCTTATCTGGAATGAAAATTTCTGGAGGTTGGACTGGCCAAGGAAATTCTTGGTATTTCAATAATCAAAATGAGGCTGGTATCGAATTGGGGAATAATGTTGACGACTTTAATGCATTACCAATTAGTGATGTTTTCCTAGAAAATATATCACTAGTAGATTCTGAAGCCGAAAATGCTATTCATTATAATGAGGGTGGTGGATTTTTTAACTTAAGCAGTATTTACACTAATAACACTGCTCTAGGGATTAATATTAATTCGCCTTTTGAAAGTGCTCTTATAGATGTTGGGAATCTACAAATCGACACCATAGAATTTGATAATAACAATTCTACATTTAGTCCAACAAATTATTCTGGTAGTAGCATTTTTTATACAGAAGGGATTTCTGATGGTGCTGGTAATAGAGAAACTTTACCTGTTTGGGCACAAAATTGGACCATTGGTTTTTAATTAACCTCAAATGTTTTGTTGAAAGAAATAGGTTGGCCTTCATCGGTAAAACCTTCAAGACGTATCTCAAAAAGACCCTTTACATCAGAGGTGTAAAATTCTATAATTTGATCTTCAACTTCAGAAATTTCTAAAGACGGTAACCAAAGTAACTGCTGTCTGTAATCTGGCATTCTATTATTATTGCCACTTCCATCATACTTTTGAGAAAAATAGGTTTTTTGTAGTTGAGGTGGTATTGTTTTCAGCTGATTAAAAAATCCGTTTTGCAAGAATTCATTTTTATCCAATCCATTTATCGAATTAATGACCAAGGCACCCTGAAAAAGACTGAGACCTATTACATATTGATCTCTATAAACCGTAATATCTTTTATGGTTTTTGCATTATAGTCCATCAATTGCTCATGGTCATCAACAAAAATTCCGTCTAACAAAACTAAAGGTTTGGTGCCTGTACTTGTATCATAATCGAACCCTTGAATCTGAAATGTTCTATCTTGATTTTCATCTCTACCAATAGACACCTTACTCACAAATTCTTGAATAGTTTCCTTTAGAGTATTAAAGCGATTGTAGTCATCGAGATTATAATATTCAAACATACCTTCTGAAAGAAAATCGGTCTTATTAGGTATATAAAGAGAATCTGATCTAAACTCGAAATATGCATTTTCAATTTGGTTGTATACACTTTGATTAATGATATCCGCTTCCCACTCTGGTTTTAACTCAAATGTTTCAAAATTAAGCGTATTTATTACTGGCTTTAATTTTGACTTTAATTCAATCTTATAGTCTTGTAAATCCTCCCCAATAACTTGAAAAAACAAGTCCTCTGTATAATAGAATTCATCGAGATTAAAGTAGAATTTACCGTCCCTATTAGTGCGTGCAATCCTAAAGAGACTTCTATCATTTGCAAAAGAAATGGCAACATTCAAATCTTGAACTTGACCTCCATTGAGTGCCTTAATTTCTCCTTCATATAATTCACCTCTTAATTCTGGTAAATGATTGGCCTGTTTAAGTTCAGAAAGTTGAATAGACTTCGCCTCCATTTTTTCATAATAATCCTTTAGATCGGTTCTCTGTGGCGATGTAATACGGGATTTATGTTTTACACTAACGGAAAAAGTCCCCTTTAACGCCTTTGACAAATCAGACGTATTTATGGAGATTTTTACACGTTCTCTTGTGTCATAAGAAGGCTTTTCTAACTGAATTAAATTATTATCTGAATCCTTTTCCAAAACTACATTAGTCATTAAAAGCGAATCCTTTGAAACCGTTTCATTTCTTTGGTTTTGTGCTTTTACTGCCTTGTAAGGATTAATGATGTTAATATTAGAGATCCCAAATTGGTTCAAATCTGAATTCTGCATCCAATTTGTGTAAGCAATAAGTTTATAATTTCCTGTCTCAACTTCTACTGGCAAGAAAAAATCGGAATACCCTCTACCCCTTTCTAACCTAATCTTATGACGAAAAACACGTACGCCACTCGAAGAAATGAGCTCCACATATGCCATTTTACTCAGGTCACTCAAATTCTTAGTCTCTGTATTAAAGCAGTATAAAGAATAGTATAAATACTCACCAGCAAAAAGCATTGAAGTGTTAGAATGTATGTAGATAGATTCTGTTGAGACTGATTCTGAATTTAAATCTGATACATACCCATCCTGAGAAAACCCTATTTCAATTTGAAATAAAAGCAAACAAATAATGGCAATATTTAATTTAAATCTTCTCATTCAACCCAAAAATCTGGAATAATATTACTTCCTAACACTGTACAATCACCGCATTCTGGAAGCACCATGATATATTCGCCTTCTCCTGGTTGCGGATTGGTATTAAAATCATAAAAACGCATGGTTCCTTGCCTAATGATATTTACTAAATCGCGTTCACCAATGGTTCCTGATGAGGACGGTTTAAAGAATGAACAAGGAATTATATATGGTGGTAAATCCTCACCTGGAAAGTAGTCTTCCCAATTAAAGAAAAATCGTTGTTCATCTAATGCTGAAACTTCAAAATAACCTGCTACATTCTCCTCATCATCCGTTAATGAAAATATATTACCTGCCAAGAAACCAGGCTGATCTTCAGAAAACACAGTTGTTGAAGATTGGGTTAATCCCTTTAAAGTATCATAATATGCAAAAGTCTCAGGTGCAAGAACATATTGTTGCACAAGAATACTATAACGATGGGTTAAGACATAATCATCTCTATTGATAAATCTCACATTATAGTCTTCTAACCTATCTTCAACAAATCCTCTTGTACTGAGCACATTGATATTACCCGATTTATTTGTCCCATAACAGGTTCGTTCTTCCTGTTCCCTTAGAATGACAGGAATTTCATATTGATTTATCCCTTCTATAACGAAAACTGCATCAAAAGGACTCCAAAGTGGTGCAATAATTTTAAAGGTTTCGATGTAATCATGTCTGTAGTATTGAGATGCTCCTGAAGGGTCAAAACTGTCTACATTAATAGCGATGCCTTCTATACCTTCGTTATTAAAAGTCCGCTCAATAGATACCTCATCAATAGTAGTAGAACTCACTGGCAACTGCATCGCTGTGGATTGATAAACACGACCGTTTTCAGTTTCTATATTAAGTGTGTACTCCACATTCATCTGCGCCCCAAATTCTTGAATAGACTTGTATAATCCAGGTTCAGTTTCTTCAAAAAGGTATGATGATCCGTCACTACCAGAAACTCGGACTATAGCATTTCGTTCTAACGGAACCTCTTCCTCTTCAAATGGATAAGAGCGCGTTAAATTAATCTCTTGTCTTTTTACCTGATTGGTAATAATAGCATTTACTACTAAGACATCTTCAAAACTATCCACGGCGCCCTCAAAAGGCTCCACACACCCTAAATTGAAAACAATATAGAAGCACATAACGCACCTTAACAGCAACTTACTTCTATAATTATACCTTAAGAATCTTTCCATTTTTAAAAGCTAATATTGTAGGTTATTGATGGTACAGGTATATTGAATATTGAACTTTGTAAAGCTTTAATTTCGCCTTCCTGATTTACAAAAAACACCGAATACGGATTATTTCTCCCTAGAACATTATAGACTGATAAACTCCAAAAACTGTGAGCAAGCTTGTTCTTCTTATGGTTGCCTTCGAAGTTTAGCCCAATATCCAGTCGATAATAATCTGGGATTCTAAATTGATTTCTATCACTATATAAAACAAACTCACCACCATTAAATTGGTAATTACCTGTTGGGAACGTTACTGGCCGACCTGTTTGATAAATGAAATTGCTCGATAGGCTTATACGCTGTGATAGCTTATAATTTACCACTAAACTGACATCATGTGGTTTATCAAAATTTGAAGGGAAGTAGCGTCCATCATTTACTTGCTCTTCTAAAAAATCACTCTCGAGCTTAAAAAAGGATCTCGAATAAGTATAACCTAACCATCCTGTTAAATCACCTTGGTTTTTCTTTAGTAAAAGCTCCACGCCATAGGCTTTACCTGTTCCTTGTAGGACCTCAGTTTCAATAGCCTCATTAAGTTGTATGTCTGCTCCAGTTTTAAAATCGAGAATATTGAATTGACGTTTGTAAAAGCCTTCTAGACTCAGCTCATAATTATTATTATCAAGATTCTTATACAATCCTAACGAAGCTTGGATTGCCTGTTGTGGTTCAATAAAGTTATCTGATAATTTCCAAATATCAATTGGCGAAACTGTAGTATTATTTGACAAGGTATGTATATACTGAAAGGTATTGTTAAGACTTGCCTTGATCGAAAAATCTTCTGAAAGCAAATAACGCGCTGCTAACCTAAATTCTGGCCCTAAGTAGGTCTTAATAATTTCATTATTTCCATAGCTTACCGTGTCAATTACAGTAGATTCAGATCGTGGTGTCCCATCAGCATAGACAAACTTATCAGCTTCACCCAAGGCTGAAAATAGTGACAATCGAAACCCTAAATCTAACAGAAGCTTATCGTTTATTTCAAATTGGTCTGAAATAAACAATCCAGCTTCTACACCTTGCTCTTTAGGTATATCGATAGGCATTAAAAGATTATCAGGACCTTGAGGTTCTATCTTACCAGGAAATATACCATACAGCTTTCCTTGTACACCATACGTAAGGTTATGTCTTTCATTAAGCTCATGGTCTATCTTATACTTTAACGATGTTTCATCAATTTGAAAACTCTGAATAAAATCGTCATTCATAGTATTTTCATAATCGATATTAAACTTATACTGACTATTAGCTAATGATAAAGTAGATTTCCTGTTCTTGCTAAGTTCTCGCTCCCATTTTAAGGATACTAATCTATTTGAGTAACCAAATAAAGAATCTGAAGTAATACTAAATTTATCATCGCTGTAGTAAGCAACCGCTTGCAAGTCGTTTTTATCATCGATCTTATGATTATACTTGAGGATAAAGTCATAAAATGAAGCTTCGCTGTTATTCAATTCGACCTCATTAAGTGATCGTAATACCCAATCAGAATAAGTTCCACGAGCACCAACCATTAACCCAGATTTCTCCTTTACTATTGGTGTCTCTACCACAACATTAGCGGTTACAGGTCCAACAGAAATATCCGCACCAAACTCATTAATATCTGCATCTTTAGTTTTAATATCAAAAACAGAAGAAATTCTACCACCAAATTCAGCCGGAATATTGCCCTTATAAATATCAACACTGCTTATAGCCAATGGATTTAGAGCCTGAAAAATTCCAAAAAAGTGTGTTGGATTATATAAAACACCCTCTTCTAGTAAAACAAGATTTTGATCCGTTTTCCCACCTCTTACATTATAGCCACTCGAACCTTCACCTGTAGTTGTAATCCCAGGTTGCAAGGTGGCAACTTTAAGCACATCACGTTCGCCAAGAACGAGAGGAATATCCTTAGATTCTTCTTGTGTAATTTGGGTTTTACCAGTATCTGTATCGGTCACATTATCATCAGTCTCTAATTGTAACTCCACCTCATCCAACTCTTCAACCTGCGTGCTTAAATTAATATCTAAAACACCATCATCATAAAGTATAACTCGTGTACGTTTATTTTCGATACCTAAGCCTATAGCTTCAATAACGCTAACACCTGGTGGTAGTACTAATTCATAAGAACCATCACTATTTGTAACAGTACCTACATTTCTACCAACTACAACAATCGCTTGATCTGCAATAGGCCGACCTGTATCAGAGTCAGTTACGACACCAGAAAGTGTATATCTGTTTTTAGTTTGCCGTTTCACTTCTTTACCTATTCTTACAGTATTCATCCGTGTTTGAGACGGCCGGTTTTTACGAATTAAAATTGGTGTATTCGCAGGAGTTATATTGTCTTCTAGACTAGTCGTAGTACTGTCCTTCTTAAAAAATAGATTAGGAAGCTCATTATATATCAAATTATTTTGGGTTAAAATAATCCTGCTGTCTTCCGAAATAAAAAAATTAAGCCTTGTATTCTCAAAGAGGTCATTCAAAATGAAGTCGAGAGACTTATTGGAATAGCTTTTATTAACCATAAAACCATCGAGCCATTGGTCTGCAAAATAAAAATTGACCTTTGCCTCTCTTTCAATTTTAATTAAGCTCTCCTTTAAGGTAAGATTGTTTAATTCTACCGAATATAATACTTCACCCTCTTGAGAAAAGGAGACTAATTGACTTGTGACAAACAGATAAAAAAGCAAAATTCTTAATCTCATATTTTGCTTTTTGTATGTTGTGTTGAAATTCGCCTAAATACCATAACCATTACCAAATCCCAATCAACACTATCCTTATCTACTTGAGATAGCTCTGCTTTTATGTCTTCCTTATATTTAGGAAATAGCTTTACGAGTCGTTTTGGATTTTTGACGAGTTTAATGGTATCATCTAACACTACTATATAGTTCGAATTATCTTCAAACTCATGATATCTAAGTTTTTCACTAGTGCGCGTTCTAATTTGTTTTTGATGCTTTTTGAAAACTGAGATGCTCTCTGTCTGAAGTAAATTTTCGAAAAAACCTGAAATGTATTTACCATCTTCAAGGAGAAAATCATAGTACTCAAAAGTATGATCGGATAAAATAAACTTATGGAGTTTAGAATTATCCAAGATGACCTCTGGATCATTTGGCTTAAAAGTTCCTTTTACAATGATCTGTTTCTCATACACGTTATAGCGCATTAAAATATCTGGATAGATGGATCCATCATAAAAAAGGGTACCCCTTTCAAAGCTGAAATTCTCAAAAAATTTATGCTTTTCATTGATCATTCTATGCTCCTCGGCATATTGAGTCCCATTAAAAATCCCTGAATTAACTTGATCAATCTGTGCATCTAACCACTGATACAAGCCACTATTATTAGTGTTATTCTGTGAGAAACTAATACTCGTTGTACTGTAGAAACAGAGTATTAAGTACAGAAAGCGGTTAAACATTAGAATATAATTTTCGATTGATTAGTTAAATATAAAAAAATAGGAAAAGTCTGCTTTAGCAATCCAAAATATTGCTCTAAAATTTTAATATTTTAACTATTTTTGTTCAGCAATGAAAATCTAGAATGCCAAAGCATCAATTAAATCCCAACAACTGGATTTCCCAATATTCAGATTACTTATTTAACTACACTGTTACTCGTGTAAACGACAGAGTTATGGCCCAAGATTTAGTATCTGAAACTTTTTTAGCGGGTTTAAAATCCATGGCAAACTTTAAAGGGGAAGCTAGCGAGCGTACATGGTTGGTGTCAATTTTGAAGCGTAAAATCATAGATTATTACAGAAAAATAAATTCTAATAAAGGTAAAGCTGAAGTTAGAATGAATTATAGTAGTGATTCTGATGCTGAAGGTGATTGGTTAGAAGAACGTATTGCAGACCCTTTTGATAAAACTGCTGAAGACAAGCTCGAAAATTCTGAACTAGGCGATGCCATCTACGATTGTTTGGCAAAACTACCAGAAAAACAAGCTGAAGTTTTTAAGATGAAAACCATATTGGGCTATGATACTGAAACTATTTGTAATGAATTAAATATTACTGCGTCTAATCTTTGGGTAATCATCCACAGGGCAAGAACAGCCTTGGCTGATTGCATGGAAAAAAATTGGTTTTAAAGCATGAAAAAAAGTTTATTATTTATAACCTGTGAAGAAGCAAAACACATATGTGACAAATCACAATATGGTGAAGCTACAGCATGGGAAAGAATTAAATTAAGCTTAAGACTTTCTTGGTGCCGTATAACAAGAGCCTATTCTAAAAGAAACAATAAGCTTACTGACGCTATGGAAAAAGCCGAAGTTAATTGTCTTAAAGACGACGAAAAAACTAAACTACAAGAGCAGTTTCAGAGAGAATTAGCTAAGCATCAAAAATAGAATAAGCCATACAATCGGTAAGGCTTCTACCCAAAAGGCACTATAATATTTCGATTGCTTCTTGTTTGAAAAAATTAAGAACAGTGCTGTAATAAATGTGATTACTAAAGTAATTACAATCTGATTGGCGCTCAATTCATCTTTCATATACTCGAGTAGAAAGAATGGAATCAATACTAATACACCAATTATTTTTGTCCTCTTAACACCTATGCGCTGAGGAATTGTACCCAGTTTTATACTATCATAATTAAGGTCTCTTATTTCAAACGGTAACATCAAAACGATAACAAACAAAAAACGCTGCAGGCTTGTAATAACAACGTCATCGTTAATTATAATTTCATTTTGAACTACAGGGAGTAAGACTGTTGAAAGCGCCCAGACCAACGCAATAACATAAACCTTCAATCCACTTATTTGCCTCAAATTACTCTGATCATCAATAAAATATTTTTTAGGCAATAAAGGGATCGCATACAAAAAGGTAATAACACCAAGGATTCCAATTAAAAATTTAGCAGGCAGAATCAAGGAATAAGCATAATAGGCCAAGGCCATAAATGCAATTAATGAAAATATCTGAATTGCCTTTAGCCAATTAGCTAGACTACGATGATGAAATTTTGCTATACCAAAGTACTTCACAAAATTGTA
The DNA here is from genome assembly GCF_050618035.1 of Winogradskyella poriferorum. Classification (GTDB taxonomy): domain Bacteria; phylum Bacteroidota; class Bacteroidia; order Flavobacteriales; family Flavobacteriaceae; genus Winogradskyella; species Winogradskyella poriferorum_A. The sequence goes on along the minus strand of NZ_JBODPY010000007.1, from coordinate 42,587 downwards.
ACCTGTAATGGTCGCAAAAAAAACAAAATACAAGCTGTTTTGGTCGTAATCTAAATCATATTCCAAAAGCGTTATCCATGTCAAAGAATAAGCTGCTAAAGCTACATGAATACTACTATTAATATAAAAATGAAAAATCTGTTTTACCCAACTCACATTACAAAAATAGCCAATGTGTTAATAACCCAGATAATCGGTTAAAAACTTTAATTTTCATTAACTATTGAGACGATGTATTTCCGTATTTTTGCATATCAAAAAAATTAGCATCTAAAAGAATGGATACAACCTCTTTTGCACTTAGACATATTGGCCCAAGTTCTGAAGAACAAAAGGCGATGTTAAACACAATTGGTGTTACAAGTATTGAACAGTTAGTTTCGGAAACAATCCCAGCTGGAATAAGACTAAATAAAGAATTTGACTTAGATCCAGCCATGAGTGAGCAAGAATATCTTGGTCACATTTATAAACTTTCTCAATTAAACAAAGTCTATAAATCATATATCGGATTGGGCTATCACCCAGCCAATCTTCCTGCGGTAATTCAACGTAATATTTTAGAGAATCCAGGTTGGTATACTGCATACACGCCTTATCAGGCAGAGATTGCACAGGGTCGTTTAGAGGCATTATTAAATTTCCAAACTATGGTTATAGATTTAACCGGAATGGAAATTGCAAATGCGTCATTATTGGATGAAAGTACGGCTGCTGCAGAAGCCATGGGATTATTATTTGCTGTTAGAGATAGAGCCCAGAAAAAAGCTGGAATAAATAAGTTCTTTGTTTCAGATTTAGTTTTACCACAAACTATAGCGCTTTTAGAAACACGTGCTACACCTATCGGTATTGAACTTGTTATAGGGAACGAGGCTGAATTTAATTTAACTGAAGAGTTCTTTGGTGCTTTGGTTCAGTATCCAGGTAAAAATGGTCAGATTACAGATATAAAATCTTTTATCGAAAAGGCAAATGCATCTAATATTAAAGTTGCTGTAGCAGCGGATATTTTAAGTCTTGTTTTACTTGAAGCTCCAGGAAAATTTGGTGCGGATGTAGTGGTTGGAACAACCCAAAGATTTGGTATCCCAATGGGCTATGGTGGTCCTCACGCGGCTTACTTTGCAACTAAAGAAGCCTATAAAAGAGATGTGCCAGGACGAATTATTGGAGTAACAAAAGACACCAATGGCAATCGTGCACTTCGTATGGCGTTGCAAACACGAGAGCAACATATTAAGCGAGACAAAGCGACTTCTAATATCTGTACGGCACAAGTATTACTTGCTGTAATGGCAGGAATGTATGGTGTATATCATGGACCAGAAGGACTTAAATTTATTGCCAACAAAGTAAAGGACTCTACCTCAACTCTAGCACAAGCGCTTGAAAAATTAGGATTAGAGCAAGTCAATACACATTACTTCGATACACTACAGATTAAAGCTGATCCTGTAAAGGTAAAATACGAAGCAGAAAAGAAAGAGGTTAATTTCTACTACCCTGACAACAATACAGTGACTATTTCTATTAATGAAACGACTACTGTAGCTGATCTAAACGAAATCATCTCAATTTTTGAAAAGGTCACAGAGAATAAAACAGAAGAAATTACGGCGATTGAAGCAGATAATACTATTCAAGACAATTTAAAGCGTACATCTGAATTCATGACTTATGATGTATTCAACTCCTTCCATTCAGAAACTGAATTGATGCGTTATATCAAAAGATTAGAACGCAAGGATTTAGCCCTTAACCATTCTATGATCTCTTTAGGATCATGTACAATGAAACTTAATGCAGCATCAGAGATGTTACCATTGAGTTGGGGAAGCTGGGGAAATATGCATCCATTTGCTCCAATCGATCAAGCCGCAGGTTATCATTTAATGCTTAATGCACTAGAAAATCAGTTAACAGAAATAACCGGATTTGCAGCGACATCGCTTCAGCCAAATTCTGGAGCTCAAGGTGAATTTGCAGGATTAATGGTTATTAAAGCATATCACGAATCAAGAGGTGATCATCACAGAAACATATGCCTAATACCATCGTCCGCTCATGGTACAAATCCAGCGAGTGCAGTTATGGCTGGTATGAAAGTGGTTGTTACCAAAGCTTCTGAAGATGGAAATATTGATGTAGATGATCTTCGTGAAAAAGCGGAATTGCATAAGGATAACTTATCAGCCTTAATGGTTACCTATCCTTCTACACATGGTGTATATGAATCTGCCATTAAGGAAATTACTCAAATTATACATGATAACGGTGGACAGGTTTACATGGATGGTGCAAATATGAACGCACAAGTTGGTTTAACTAATCCAGGTAATATTGGTGCTGATGTTTGTCACCTCAATTTACATAAAACATTTGCTATCCCACATGGTGGTGGTGGCCCAGGTGTAGGACCTATTTGCGTTGCAGAACAACTTGTTCCTTTCCTACCAGGAAACCCAATAATTAAAACAGGTGGTCATCAAGCTATTTCTGCAATTTCGGCCGCGCCTTTTGGTTCATCATTAGCATGTATCATTTCCTATGGTTACATAAAAATGTTAGGTGCAAAAGGATTAAAAGAGGCTACTGAAGTTGCTATACTAAATGCCAATTATATCAAAGAACGCTTAGAAGGTTATTATGACACGCTTTACACTGGCGAAAATGGTAGAGCTGCCCATGAGATGATTATCGATTGTCGCGATTTTAAAGCTAAAGGAATTGAAGTTGTAGATATAGCGAAGCGTCTTATGGATTATGGTTTCCATGCACCAACGGTATCTTTCCCAGTTGCAGGTACAATGATGATAGAACCAACTGAAAGTGAAAGTAAAGCAGAGATGGATCGTTTTTGTGATGCTATGATTTCTATTCGAAAAGAAATTGATGAGGTGACCAAAGAAGAACCAAATAATGTATTGAAAAATGCACCTCACACGCTAGCAATGTTGACATCTGATGAATGGCTTTTACCATACACGCGAGAAAAAGCGTCATTCCCGTTAGAATTTGTACGAGACAATAAGTTTTGGCCAACGGTAAGAAGAGTAGATGAAGCTTATGGTGACAGAAATTTAATATGCAGTTGTGCTCCTATTGAGGACTACGTAGAGGCATAATTATTGGTTTTGAACATCGTAATTCTTAGCACCCTTAATTTTAGCCTAAATTAAATAGTGTTATTTTGCAAACTATAATAAACTAATAGACTTAGACTAAACAATATGGGCATTAGAATAACAGGAACGGGAAGCTATATACCAAAGAACATCGAGAAAAATGAAGATTTCCATCAACATGAATTTCTCAATGCCGACGGCAGTGCTATAGATTATCCAAATGAAGTTATTGTTGAGAAGTTTAAAGCCATTACAGGTATTGTTGAGCGTCGTTATGCTGACAAGAATTTAACATCCTCGGACCTTGGTTTTTTAGCTGCACAAAAGGCAATTGATGATGCTAATATAGACCAAGAGGAAATAGACTACATTATCTGTGCTCATAACTTTGGAGATGTAAAAGCTGATGCGATTCAAAGTGATATATTACCTTGTTTGGCATCGAGGATAAAGCACAGTTTAAAAATAAAAAATCCACGTTGTGTAGCTTACGATATTCTATTTGGATGTCCTGGTTGGGTAGAAGGCGTTATACAAGCACAAGCTTTTATCAAAGCAGGAATGGCTAAGCGATGCCTTGTAATCGGAACGGAAACATTATCTAGAGTCGTAGATAAACACGATAGAGATTCCATGATTTATTCTGATGGTGCTGGTGCCAGTATTGTAGAAGCAACTGATGATGAAGGAGGAATATTAGCTCATGAATCGGCATCCTTTACTTATGACGAGGCCTATTATCTTTTCTTTGGAAATTCGAACAATAAAGAATTATGTAAAGACACACGCTATATAAAAATGCATGGTCGCAAAATCTATGAATTTGCATTAACAAACGTAGCCCAGGCAATGAAATATTGCTTGGATAAGAGTGGTATAGATATTTCAGAGGTAAAGAAGGTTCTTATTCACCAAGCCAATGAAAAAATGGATGAAGCTATCATCAAAAGGTTTTATAGATTATACAAAGCGAAAGCACCAGAAGACATTATGCCCATGAGCATTCATAAACTTGGAAATAGCTCTGTAGCAACAGTACCTACCCTTTTCGATTTAATTCGTAATAATAAATTGAATGACCATGAAATCAATAAGGGTGATGTTATTATTTTTGCAAGTGTAGGCGCAGGGATGCATATTAATGCTATTGTTTACAGGTATTAAGCGCACACCTCATCTACTTCAAGTCTTTGTAAAATATTTATGTACGAAAAATCATTTCCTGATAAACGCTTTAAACTTACCCTTCAGTTTTTAAAAAAGCACATTGACACCTCAGAGGCTATATTAGACCTTGGTGTTAGTAATCCATTGTCAGAAATAATGATTGCCAATGGCTACACGGTTTCAAATACAAAGGGTGAAGATTTGGATGAAGATAGAAGCCTTATTGAAAATTCTGAAGTCGATGTTGTAACAGCTTTTGAAATTTTTGAACACCTTCTTTCACCGTATGAGGTCTTAAAATCCATCAATGCTAAGAAAATAGTAGTGAGTGTGCCATTGCGCTTATGGTTTGCCTCAGCGTACAGAAGTAAGACGGATTTAAGAGATCGTCACTACCATGAGTTTGAAGATTGGCAACTAGATTGGCTACTGGAAAAAACGGGTTGGAAAATAAAAGACTCATCCAAATGGACAAATCCAATCAATAAAATTGGGATAAGACCAATTCTTCGACGATTTACAAAAAGGTATTACATAGTATATGCTGAAAGAGTTTAACTTTGAATACGATTACCATTCGAATTTTTGAAGTTTTATATTGTCATACCTGCTCATAACGAAGAAAAGTTTCTATCCAAAACATTAGATTCTTTAGTTCAACAGACGTTATTGCCAAAACAGATTATTGTTGTTAATGATCATTCTACCGATGGCACAGAAGACCTCTTAAAATCCTATTCAAAAAATTATTCTTTTATAGATTTTGTGAACAACAAATCGACTGCGACACACCTGCCTGGTGCTAAAATTATTAATGCTTTTTATAAAGGTTATGCATCTTTGGATGACGAGTTTGATGTGATTTGCAAATTTGATGCTGATCTTATTTTTCCTGAAAACTATCTCGAGGAACTAGCCAATCATTTTAGTAAAAACCCTAAAATTGGTATGGTATCAGGATTCTGTTATATTAATCAAAACGGCAAATGGATTTTAGAAAATTTAACGCGAAAAGATCATATCAGAGGCGCATTAAAAGCTTACCGTAAATCTTGCTTTGAACACATAGGAAAATTAAAACCATCTATGGGATGGGATACAGTTGATGAACTATTAGCAAAGTATCATCAGTGGGAAATCTTAACAGATGAATCCTTACATGTGAAGCACCTTAAACCAACAGGACAATCTTATAATAAAGCGTCAAAGTATTTGCAAGGGGAAGCCATGTACAAAATGCGATACGGTTTCACCATAACCTTAATCTCAGCATTAAAACTCGCCTATAAAAAAGGAAGTTTCAAATTATATAAAGACTATATGAGAGGTTATTTTAAGGCAAAGGCTAATCATATAGATTTTCTAGTTTCCGAAGAAGAAGGTAAGTTTATTAGAAAATTACGCTGGCAAGGTATTCTCAAAAAGTTATCCTAATCAATTACGAAACCCAACACGTCACCAGTAGCTCCATTTGGAAAGCTAATACCCAATAAAGCCGAAATAGTGGGCGCAATGTCTGGTATTACAGTCTTTTTAAAAGTCTCCCCTTGTCTAATCCCCTTACCAAAAAATAAGAGTGGAACGTGCGTATCGTAATTAAGTCCACTTCCATGAGTTGAACCTGTTCTGCTATAAGCGATATGAGCAATATCATCTACAACAATAACATCTCCAGACCGTTTTTGATTAAATCCATTTTGTAACAGCGTTTCAATACCAGTAGTATAATTGGTACTATTCATCGTTGTTGCAGTATATACTTTTGCAATATTTGGATAACTTATTTGCTCATCTACTAAGGCCTGCTCTACTTTATGAATATCTAAACCTAACTCCTTTAACTTTGCCTTATTAAAGAAAATCTGGTTATTACTTACATTCTCAACAATATCAGTAGTCCCATAAGCTTCAGTGAGAAATTGCTGGAAGCGTTTTTTTCTATCATTATAATCTAAATATCCAGCAGGGATTTTAGCAGATTTTAAATAGGCAGGTACATTCACCGCACCATGATCGGCAGTTAAAAACACAGTATATTCATTTTCCCCTACGTTTGCATCCAGATAACTAAATAATCGTTCTAAATCTTTATCAAGCCTTATATAAGTATCCTGAATCTCTTTTGAGTTGACACCAAAATTATGACCTACATAATCTGTGCTAGAAAAACTAATGGTTAAAACATCAGTGTGGTTATCTTTTCCTAGAGATTCACCTGCAATAGCAGCTAAAGCAAAATCCATCGTTAAACTATTCCCAAATGCTGTAGGTCGCAAGACATCATATCCACCATTCTCTTCTTTTAATTGATTTAAGTCGTACGGGAATGTTGCTGTCTCCTTGCCTTTAAAACCGCCTTCAAAATCATTAAGATCCTCTCCACTTTCAGTGTAAGATTCTATAGGATAAAACGTATCCCATGTTTTAAAATAAGATGCAGCCTTATCAGACGCATTAAAATCATTCACCCATTTTGGTAAATCAGTTCTGTAAAACGAACTTGTGATCCAAACACCTTCATCCTTACCATGAAACCAATACGCTGTATTTGCAGTATGTCCTGCTGGTAAAATGGCACCACGATCCTTAATAGCAATACCAATAGTTTTACCACGCATTTGAGTAAACAACCGATTTTCATCCGCAAAACTTGTGGTCAGCATTCTATTTGGTGACATTTTTCCTGCCTTGCTTTTTGTACCAACAGATTCTACAGCATCATCTTGCACACAATACACAGATGACTTTTGTTCTCTACTATACCAATTGTTCGAAATAATGCCGTGATATTTTGGTGTTGTTCCTGTGTAAACTGAGGCGTGGCCAGGACCTGTATAGGTCGGTACGTAATTAAAATGGTTGTTTTTACAATTAAAACCTTGACTCATCATTCTCTTAAAACCACCTGTTCCAAATTTAGATTCAAAGCGTGTTAAATAATCATAGCGCATTTGATCAACGACTATACCCACAACAAGTTTTGGCTTTGCGTTTTTAGTAGCTTCAACTACTACTTTATTTTGTGCGACGCATGAGACAAAAACCGAAAAACAAATAAGCAAGGATAAGATTTTTTTCATAATAACAAGCCGATTATTAGTCCTTCAAAAATACAGCTTTTAACTCATCTTGGTTTAAATTAGCGTTAATAAACTCATCTTTTTTTATACTTTAGCGTTAAGAATTTCTTACATGATTTACCTTCATAATATTGGCACTTACTTTATAATGATTAAAGACATGTTTCGTAAACCAACGAAGTGGTCTGTAATGAAAACACTTATATTAAAGGATGTTGATGACCTTATTATAAACAGTTTAGGAATTGTAGCGTTTATATCATTTTTTGTCGGAGGTGTTGTTGCAATACAAACATCATTAAATATAAGCAACCCTTTAATTCCTAAGTATTTAGTAGGGTTCGCCACTAGACAATCAATAATTCTTGAGTTTGCTCCAACGTTTATATCTATAATTATGGCAGGTAAAGTTGGTTCTTTTATAACCTCTAGCATTGGTACTATGAGAGTTACAGAACAAATAGATGCACTCGAGGTTATGGGAATAAATGCCATAAACTATTTAGTATTTCCAAAGTTTATTGCGCTTACCCTTTATCCTTTTATTATTTCTATCGCCATGTTTTTAGGGATTGTAGGAGGTCTTGTTGCCTGTGTTTATGGTGGCTATGGAACCTTAGAAGATTATATAGATGGTGTTCAAAATGACTTTATCCCATTTCACATGGCCTATGCATTTATAAAAACAATGGTTTTTGCGTTTATTTTGGCCACTATTCCTTCCTTTTATGGTTACTTTATGAAAGGTGGTGCCCTTGAAGTTGGAAAAGCGAGTACAACGTCATTCGTATGGACTAGTGTCGTTATAATTCTTGTTAATTATTTAATCACAAGTTTACTTTTAGGCTAATGATCGAGGTAAAAGATTTACATAAGTCATTTGGAGATGCCCATATTTTAAAGGGCATTACAACCTCCTTTGAAAAAGGCAAAACCAACCTTATTATTGGTCAGAGTGGCTCAGGAAAAACAGTTTTCCTCAAATGTCTATTAGGATTATTTCCGTTTGAAAAAGGCGTAATTTCGTATGATGGCAAAATATTCAGTGAGTTAAGCTCAGACGAGCGTCGCGATTTACGATCAAAAATGGGAATGGTTTTTCAAGGTAGTGCCTTATTTGATTCTATGACCATTGCGGAGAATGTGATGTTCCCTCTTCGCATGTTTACCAAACAAAATAAGAGTGAAATGGAAGATCGCGTGAATGAGGTTTTAAAGCGTGTTAATTTACCGGAAGCTCATAATAAAATGCCAAGTGAAGCATCTGGAGGTATGCAGAAAAGAGTTGCTATTGCGCGTGCTATCGTCAACAACCCAAAGTACCTTTTCTGTGATGAACCAAATTCAGGACTGGACCCTAAGACCGCCATTGTTATCGACAATCTGATACAAGAAATCACCGATGAATATCAAATCATAACTGTCATAAATTCTCATGATATGAATTCAGTTATGGAAATTGGTGAAAAAATAGTATTCCTAAAAGATGGCTATAAAGAGTGGGAAGGTTCTAAGGAAACCATTTTTAGAACCGATAATAAAGCCGTCACAGATTTTGTGTATTCTTCTGAATTATTTAAAAAAGTAAGAAGAATGTACCTCGAGGAAAATGACTAAAAATTACTCTCTTGTAATTAAAATAGAATCCACCTCTAACTTATATTTTAACCACTTCTCAAGACGCTGTTGATCCTTTGTTATAATATCCTCAGAAAGCGAATCTTTCCACTTTACCTGGAACATATATGTGGTATCTAACTTCTTAAAATCTGAAGATATAATATTAGCTAGTGCAAGCTTATCGATGTTGTCATAATTAAGCTTTACCTCCTCTGAAATTGTGGCAAATGGGACTTGATTTCTCTCAAGAACTTCTAGTGTCTTAACTCTGTTCTGCAAGTAATTAATTCGTGCATCTTTAGATAGTAAATCTAATGAGTCTCTGAGCCTAAGTTCTTTCATAAATTTAAAACCTTCAACATCAGAGTTTTTAATAGGATCGTAAAACAGTTGGGCTCCACTTCTCACTAAGGCAGGATAATCACTAATTCTACTTCTTAATAGTGTTATGGTTGATTCAGGAATTTCATCCAAACCAAAGGAATTTAATTCCATAAATGGTCCACGATCACTTTCATATTCAAAAACAAAATTTCGTTTTATATAATCTGAATGTGGTAGTCCACTCAATTCAGATTCTCGAAATAGTTCTGCTTCCATTTTAAAATTACTCTCCTTGTAAACATCCCAAAATGTAATTCCAGCTGGTATCATAACTACAATAGCAACCAAAGTTGCTAATCTTGCAATACGCTTTCTCTTTGCTGAATTCGCATATTTAAGCATTGGAAAACGCAATAGCTTTAACACTATAAAAGTGGCTAAGGCAATGAAAATACTATTAATGGTAAAAAGATACATGGCGCCAATAAATGCCGCCCAGTCATTAGCCAATCCATAACCTGCAACACATAAAGGTGGCATTAATGCCGTTGCAATTGCAACACCAAAAATGACAGAAGCTATCGTTCCTTTTTTGGTTCGGGCTATTATTAATGCCAATCCACCAAAAAACGCAATTAGTACATCCCTAAAATCAGGTTTGGTTCTACCAAATATTTCACTATTTCCAACATCTGCCGTTGGGAAAAATTTAAAAAATAAAAAAGCCGTCAATAAACTGAGCACAATCATAGTTGCTAAATTTATTAATGACTTTCTCAGTGTATCTATATCATTAATTGCAATGGACATCCCAACACCAAGTATTGGACCCATTAATGGAGAGATAAGCATGGCACCGATTACCACAGCTGTACTGTTGGCATTTAACCCAACCGAGGCAACCATTATCGAACAGATTAATATCCATGCCGTTGCGCCTTTAAAAGGAATATCACCTTTTATGGCTTCTATTGTAGCATCTCTATCAGTGTCTTCTCTAAAATCGAGGAGTTCACTTAAAAATGTTTTTATACTTACAAAAAGCCCTTGGGCATCTTGCTTTACCGCTGCTTTTTTTTCTTCTACAGCTTTATCTTTATCTAATTGTTGTTGCTTTTCTTCCTCTTCGGAAAAGTTGAATTTATTTTCCTCCATTAAATATTAACCATATTCTTCTCCAAAATTGGCCTTCACATTTTGAAGTACTTTTTTAATATCTTGTTCTTTAGCCTTAGGAAAGATAAGTAAAACTTCGTCTTTATCAACAATTATATAATCATTAAGTCCGTCAACAACGACAACTTTGCCCTTTTTTGACCTAATCATATTTCCTGAGGCCTCATCTAAAATAACTTTAGAATTAACAACAGCATTAGCATTATCGTCTTTATCTAATTTGTCATATAGACTTCCCCAAGTGCCAAGATCATTCCAGTCAAATGTCGCAGGAATCACATAGACATGCTTACTCTTTTCCATGATGGCATAGTCTACAGAAATATTTTCTGCCTTCCCGTAGTTCTCACGTATAAATTCATCCTCAAACTCCGTGTTGTAAACACTAATACCACTTTCAAAAAGTGAAAACAACTCTGGTTGATTAGCCTTAAATGTATCGACAACGATTCTTACATTCCACATAAAAATACCAGCATTCCATAAGAAATTACCTTGTTGCAGAAATGATTTGGCGGTCTCATAATCCGGCTTCTCCCTAAATTGATCTACTGACTTTATTTCATTAGTTGATGCTTTATCATACTCTATATATCCATAACCTGTATTAGGGAATGTTGGTGTAATACCAAGTGTCATAAGTGCATTATTTGATTCACAAAAATCAAATGCAGTTTTTACATTATGAGAGAATGCGTCCTCGTTTTCTATCCAATGATCACTCGGTGCAACAATCATGACAGCGTTTTCATTTTCTTTTTGAATTTTTAAAGAAGCATATAAAATACATGGTGCTGTATTACGCATGGCTGGTTCTAAAACAACCTGTCTTTTCGTAACACTTGGCAATTGTTCAAAAACCAAATCATTGTAACGCTCATTGGTTAGAATAAAAATATTTTCTTCAGGTATGAGCTTTGCTAATCTATTAAAGGTTTTTTGAATAAGTGTTTCTCCAGTACCAAGCATATCATGGAACTGTTTTGGAAAATTCTGTGTACTTACTGGCCAAAATCTTGAGCCAACACCACCTGCCATTAATATGGCGTAATAATTCTTATTTTTCATTATTTGATAATTTCTACTTCTGCATTTGGATTAAACAAATATAACCTACCTGTCTCAATCTCAACACATTCTATTCGTTTTCTACGTTTGTTTCCCTTTTTAAAAACCCTACCATTATAGAGTCTAAAATGCTGGCCTGAAGGTACTTCAAATACAAAAGTCTTAGTTGGTCCTTCGTCGAATTGCTTTAAAGCTAAGGCGAGTTGCACGTCTGTGTCACTGGATGCCCTTGGGTTCTTAAAATGCTTAGCTAAAAGTGGCAAAAGGTGATTTGGGAAAATTTCTGGCCTAATAAAAGGTAACATTAAGTGCTGAAATGTTAGTTTCCACTCCTTCCCATGTGGCTTAATGGCTCTTCCAAATTTATCATAAGCTTCAAAATGAGAAATTTCATGAATTAATGTAATAAGAAACCGATAAGGATTTAGATTAGAATTGATGGTAATTTGATGTTTACCATTCGGTAAAGCCCTATAATCGCCGTGTTTAGTCTTTCTTTCGCGCTTTACTATAACTTGTAAATTCTTATCTGAAAGGATTTCAAAAACCATTGCCTTTGCCTCAGCAGGCAAGAAATCGAAAAGCGCATTATCCATGCAAGATTCTATTATTAGTTTACTAATTAGTCTTTTACAACAATCATCATTGATCTTTTATTGACACTTAACATGTAAAGACCAGGTGTTGCTGAGAATAACTTAATAGTAGTTGTATTGGTAATTGAATTATAATTAACAGCGTCTATATTAATTTTCCGCCCTCTAATATCAAACAACTCAATAGTCTCTAAACTATTAGTATTTGTAATATTGAGCTCTTTATTAGTTGTTGGATTGGGATATACCGCATAATTCTCAGGGTCAATTTGTTCTACTTGCAATGATCCTTGGAAATAAGGCACTGCAAATTCAAAAGTATCTTCAGCTACGGTTTGACCAATAAATCTTCCTGGTATATCGTCCGCAGGTGGATGAATTCCTCCCCATATGCGACTTAAACTCGTTTGATCAGAAGCATCCCTATATGTTGCCCATTGCAAGACCACATCTACCGAAGGTCCTTCTTCAAACACAAGAAACTCATTGGCCTTGGCCACAAATTCACCCAAACCTCCTGGGAAATATTCACTACCTGTCATCATAGTTAACAGCTCTGCCGCTGCTCGTGAGTATGTAGAGTGGCCAGATACGTATCCTGCAAATGGTGGTGTAACAAAAGTTGGTCTCTGATAAGGATACCAGTCTGATGCTCTTATCCAGCCTACACCTGCCTGGTCCGTTTCCGTATCATCAATGAAGTCATGGCCCTTCCATGTATATAATTTAATCTGGCCCACATATTGATTCACAAAACCAGCCAAAGGATCACCAGCTTCAATAACTTCTATATAGCCATCGATTAATGGGATACCCGAAACATCATAATTATCCAAAGTAGGGTCTGTACTCTGCCCACGCTCTGCCATAGAGCGGATTGCAGATATCGGACGGATATAATCATACCAGCCTTTTACACTCCATGCTGAAATTGCCGAATCATGCATACCACCTCCAAGAATAAAATAAGCCTTAACGTCCCACTCTAGGGCATCAAGTATTTCTCCTTCACCTTGAAAGCGCTTCTCAAACTGTGGATGATCATTCACATAATTTAATATCGTAAACCAATGGCCTGGTGGTGTCTCAGAGTCTGGTCCGTCTGCCCAAAATTCTGCCAATACTCTTCCATAATCTCCTCTTGGTACCATGTTAACCTCATATGGATTTCCTGTAATAGGATTTATCGAATGTCCTGCACTAGAACTGCCTCCTTCAAAGAAATCATAAAAACTCGGATAGTCTGAATAGTCCGTAGGGAAAGTACTGATATCTACATTTCCTATAGAATTAGGTGATATATCCCACATGACACCGTCTGTTGGATCTAAGTGTGACTGCCATACAGATACCATAGAAAATCCCCATTTATAGGCATCGCTCATTTCATTATCCTCTGTTAAACTAATGTATGGCGGATCTGAAGGGTCATGGAAAACGTGATATTGATTTCCATCTCTTTCATAGGTAACCTTATCTTCTTCCTTTAGCGCAAATGAACTTACATTTCCCCACTCTGGGCTTAAAAACGGTGGTACATTACCATCCACAAGATTTCCTCCTTGATCTATAAACGTATCAAGCCCCAAAGGTTGCCAACGGTTGGGATCATTAATCGGTGGATTATCATTTATATCTAGAGCATATGGCGCATTCACTGGTTCGTAATAGGCATTATCGTAGCCTGTTGCTTCTCTCGAACCATCCTGTAAACCATAATCTATAAGTGTCTGTGCAACATAGTTACCCAAAGCAGCCGCATTACCAAATTCATACAATAACGAAGTATACGTTGTGTCATAACCAAGACGGTCCATCAATAGATCGAAGCGCTCCTGGGAGGACTCAACACTTGGTGAATTTTGAAAGCGATGAGATAATAATCGATACATCGCATAACTTATTGCGCGGTTGAGTGATTCCTCTTCACTCTCAATCAAAATAAAATCTTCTAACTCACTTGTGAAGCCGTTGACCGTGTTACCTATTAAATAGGGCTCAGCTACATCATCATAGATGGCCCAGATATCATACATCGCTACACTGGTATGAAAAAGGTTTCTTGCATGTACTGTTGGTCGCGCAAAATCACCTCTAATAGCATCAAGCAATGCTTCATTCCATAGCCTTGCAATTGATATATCTTCAGATAAGTTGTCTGTTCCAAGTTCAACATTGATCGAAGCCTGTAAACTAGAACACTCATTATCGGTCTCGGTTACCGATACTACTCCAGAGGCCTCAATTCCCCAGCTTACGGTTATTGTTCCTGTACCCTGACCACTTAGAATCTCACCACCTGATACTTGCCAATCGGTAGTAGATCCATTTGCAATAGCATAGCTATATGTTTCCACACTTAAAAAAGAAGAAACTGTTGCACCTACTATAGGTTGTGAATCAAGGTAGCTACACGAACCATCATCTAATGTCGCATCAGGATTGTAATTACAAGAAGCAGGATCTGTACATCCATATACCTTTTGGCTTGGTACTATATCCAAATCCACATATCCTTGGCCTTCCGTTGCCTTAAGATGGGTGTTGATTGGTAAATTATTATATGTTTCTATGAGTCCGGATGGCCATTTAATTTCTAATGTGCTTATTGTACTAGCATCATCAAGCCCAAAATGTACAGCTTGAAGACTCTGGCTTAGAAAGCCAACACCAGAGTAATAGCGCTTTATAGTTCCGTTAGTAGTCGTAAGTGTTAAAGTCGTACCTATAGCATCACGATTAGAAATTGTACCTTCAAGTTGCACCTTCAACCAATTTGAAACTGGAGTTACATCGTCAAAGTTCAAAGTTTTATTCTCATGAAATATTATTGAGGTATCTCCGCTAGTAATAATTAAATCCAAATCACCATCATTGTCATAATCAAAATCTAGAGCTTCCACGCTTTCAGTTTCATCGTTTAAACCAGCAGCTACAGTAGCATCTTCAAATGAAGATTGCCCATTTGCAAATAGGCTTCTGTAATAGACATTGATTTCTGGTCCTCTTTGTTCAAAATCATATCCGTTTGCAATAAAAAGATCTTCATCACCATCTAAATCAAAATCTGCAAATCTTAAACCCCACGACCAGCCTGTTGGAGATAATCCAAAACTAACAGGAATTTCTGAGAAATTATTTGAACCATCATTAATCAAAAACGAATTTTCATCAATACCAGTTATGAAAAAATCGAAATTTGAATCTAAATTAAAGTCATTAATCGCTATTCCCATATCATCAATCATATTATCCATTCCATATGTTGATGCTTCTTCTGTGAAACCTGTACCAGCTTGATTGATATAAAGATAGTTCGCATCCTCTAAATCGTTGGTTACGATAATATCCATCCAACCATCATTATTGATATCAAAAGGAAACGTAGTATAACTATAATTGGAATCAACCTCAAAAAGTCCTAATTCAACAGTTACATTGGTAAAGGATCCATTACCATTATTTCGATACATTGAGTTTGAATCACATCGATTCCAATCACTAAAATAGAGATCCAAAAACCCATCGTTATTGTAATCGAACCATGTAGCGCCAGTGTTAATACATTCATTTGAAGTATTAAAACCAGATATTCCTGTAACATCAGCAAATGTGCCATTACCGAGATTTCTCCAAAGTTGTATTTTATAAGAATAAGTTAAGAATAGGTCAGGGAATCCATCATTATTGTAGTCACCCCACGAAACACCAAACTTCACACCTTGTTGTGCAAATGTAGATTGAAACTCATCCTCTTGAGTCAACAACCCTGTTAAACCTGCTAATTCTGTGACATCGGTAAACGTACCATCATTGTTATTTCTGAATAATCTGCTAAATGTAGAAGCGTCCTCTTCATTTTCTACACCATTAGCAACAACGAAAATATCCAAATCATTGTCACCATCATAATCAGCAACCGCAACACCATTATTGTGCTGAAGAACTCCTAATCCAATAGTACTTTCAACCCTTTCGAAAGTCTGTGCAAAAGCACTAAAACACGAAAAAATTGAAATTATCAACATGTAGGAAGATAATTTTAAGGGTAAATTTCTTCTCATCTTTTCATTTTTTTATAAATATAAAAATTAGGATTAAAACTAGAGCAAGTCAGGTAAAATTAACATATCTGAGAATGTCTTCGTCGCTAATTTTGGTAATTCATCTTGATAATCATGTGCTGTATATCCAAATACATCAAATCCACCATTTAAGGCAGCTTTCACACCAATTTTACTGTCTTCAACAACTAAACATTCAGAAGGCTCAAAACCCATACTTTGAGATGCCCATATAAAAATATCTGGCTCAGGTTTCCATTTTTGTATTGTGTAGCAACTGAATATATTTTCCTGAAAGTACTCATCTAAACCTGTGAGATTAAGATTAAGTTTGATTTTATTCTCAGGTCCACTTGAAGCCACACAGAACGGAATGGTAAGATTCCCTAGAATTTCTTTTACCCCTTCGATAGGCTGAATTTCATTTCTAAACTTTTCAAAAGATCGTTCTCGATAAATGGCCTCCAGATTTTCTGGTGCTTTTCTACCAATCAATTCAGATATCTGGTTAGCACAATTATCAAAACTATTTCCTTTAAAATTTCGAAGTGCATAATCCAAGTTAATATTTGCACCTAACTCATTGGCAATATCAACCATTACCTGATTACTTAGTGGTTCACTATCAACTAGTACACCATCGCAATCAAATATGATACACTTATACTTACTCATTTAGGGTGTAGAGTTAGAAACTTGCAATACTTTACCGTTGTAATATTTATTACCATTAAGGGCAAAATCATTAATATATGTGGCCATTTCTAACGCTGATGTAGGCGCTTCATAATCTGGAAACGCCTCCTTTAACATCTCCGTTTGAACTGCTCCTATAGCAAGCACATTAAATTGTGGGCCACTTTCCTTGTATTCCTCTGCTAATAATTCAGTTAATGTTATGACAGCACCTTTACTAGAACTATAGGCAGACAACCCAGGGAATTTCATGCTTCCTTGAATTCCTCCCATCGAACTTATGGTAACAACATGACTGTTTCTAGACATAAAGGGCACAAGAATTCGGGATAATTCTGACACACCAAAAACATTAGTTTCGTAGACCCTCTTAAAATCTTCAATTGTAGTCTCAGAAAATGGTTTGTTTAATAACATACCTGCATTATTAATTAAGATATCTACCTTTTCCCATTGCTTCTTAACAAATGCTTCTACTGCCTTATAATCGTTAGAATTACAAAGATCACATGAAAGTGCCTCAACATTGTCAATACCTAATTCTTTAACGGGTCCAGAATTTCTCGATAGTGCAAGTACCTTATGTCCTTGACTAGCAAAAAGTTTTACTAATTGAAAACCTATTCCTCTACTTGTGCCTGTAATTACTACGTTTTTAGTTTTCATTTAAAACAACTTCTTTAGTTGGTGCATTTAAAATACCTTCAAAGGCTTTTATCATCTTATTAGTAAAATCTGCCATATGTTGGTAATCCATTTTATCGGCTTCATCATCGACATGATGATAATAGTCAAAATTTGTGAAGTCAAAGGTAGAAATGGCATGCGCAGGAATATTGAATTCCCTATAAAACGGAAAATTATCAGATCTAAAAAAGAGCTGAAACTCTTTCGCCTTTGGAAAAAATCCAACTACCTCTTCCCCCAAGTATTCATTCAGTTTAGGAGCAAAATTTGATCGGTTATAACCGCTCATATAAGACAACGATTTTCCTTCATCTCGTGGTACACCAACCATTTCAAAATTTATCATGGTGTATAAATCCAATCCTTCAGCTTTTAGGCGTGTCGCTAAATGATCAGAACCTTTAAGTCCCATTTCTTCAGCTGCATATAACGTAATTAATAAGCTTCTCTTATTTGTCTTTTTTTGTGCAAAATAACGTCCTATTTCCATCGCTGTAACAGTACCAGACGCATCATCATTTGCACCATTAGCAATACTATCATTATCCACCGTTTTACCTAAACCAATATGATCATAATGGCCTCCTAAAATCACAAATTCTTTTTTAAGTTCTGGATCATTCCCTTCGATAACACCAACAATGTTATAGCCCAATATTTTTGGAAAGGCATTATCTATTTTTTGTGCTCTTTTATTCTCAAACTGAAAACTATCCCTATACGTTTGAAAATAAGGTTTAATGTTATTCTTTTTAAAATATGATTCTATAAAAATGGCAGCTTTCTCAATGCCTGCGGTCCCAGTTGCTCTTCCCTCGAGCTCATCAGACGCTAAATAAGTCATACTCTCTTTAATAGTCTCAGCAGTTATATTTATTGGTGCCGAAGATCCATCTAAACCTGGTTTTCCGTCTGCTGCCTTTTGCTTCACAGAACACGAAGCACATATTAAAAGTGTAAAAATTAGGAGTTGTTTCTTCATTACAATTTGTATTTAAAAAATAAATCCTGTTTCAAAAATGCGAAACAGGATTTAATTGTATTTATAATCAAAGTTTCTTTGAAATTAAACCAACATTGTCACAGGATTCTCAATATAACCCTTCAATGTTTGAAGGAATTGAGCTCCCGTCGCACCATCAACAGTTCTATGATCACAAGCCATGGTCAATTTCATAGTATTACCTGGTACCACCTGTCCATTTTTTACAACAGGCTTGGAAACTATTGCTCCAACTGATAATATTGCTGAGTTTGGCTGATTAATTATAGATGTAAAACTTTCTATACCAAACATACCTAGATTAGAAATAGTGAAGGTACTCCCTTCCATTTCATCTAAAGTTAATTTTTTATTTCTTGCTTTGCCAGCGTATTCCTTAACGGCTGCTCCAATTTGCGTTAGACTCTGTTCATTTGCAAATTTAACTACAGGTACAACTAGACCATCTGGCACTGCCACTGCAACACCAATATGAACATGATTATTCAAAATCATTTTATCATCAAACCATTGCGAATTGACTTGTGGATGTTGCTTTAATGCTAAAGCACAAGCCTTGACAATCATATCATTGAATGAAATTTTGGTGTCTGGTATTGAATTATACTGTGCTCTAAAAGCCATAGCATTATCCATATCAAACTCAACATTTAAGTAATAATGAGGCGCCGTAAACTTGGATTTCGCTAAGTTCTTAGCAATGGCCTTACGCATATTAGAGTTAGGAACTTCATCAAAATCTTCCTGACCCGTTGGCACAAATTTACCAACTGTTGTTGTTTGAGAAGCCGGCGTATAATTCTCAATATCTCGCTTTATAATTCTGCCATTTTCACCAGTCCCAGCTACCTGAGAAAGATTAATACCTTTTTCGGCGGCCATTTTCTTAGCCAACGGTGATGCGATAACACGTCCATTGGTCGAAGTAGGCGTAGCAGGAACAGCTACTACCTCTTTAGACTCAGCCTTAGGTGCAGAAACCGGTTGTGGTGCTTCTACTTTCTTTTCTTCTGCTTTTGGAGCTTTTTTACTTTCGAAAGTATTTGTGACTGTAAAATTATTAGCAATATTAGAAACGTCTGTCCCAGCAGGTCCAATTATAGCCAGTAAGGCATCAACTTTCGCAGATTCGCCTTCCTCTAAACCAACATGTAAAAGAGTTCCCGACTGAAATGATTCAAACTCCATAGTCGCTTTATCCGTCTCAATTTCTGCTAGAATATCACCTTCCTCTACTTCATCTCCTATTTTCTTTAACCAAGTGGCAACCGTTCCTTCTTCCATGGTATCACTAAGGCGTGGCATTGTTACCACTGTAACACCCTCTGGAATATCAACAATTGATGCAGAATCTGTTGTATCTGCACTTGCTTCTGTATTTTCTTGAGTTGATTCTTCTTCAACTGAAGTAGCACCTCCATTCAACAATGCCGAAATATCTTCGCCTTCCTCACCGATAATAGCTAAGAGTGCGTCTACCTTTGTGGTTTGACCTTCCTCTACACCAATATGTAATAAGGTTCCTTCGTGGAAGGACTCAAATTCCATGGTAGCTTTATCAGTCTCAATTTCTGCCAGTATATCGCCTTCCTCTACCTTGTCACCAACTTTTTTCAACCAAGAGGCAACTGTACCTTCCTCCATTGTATCGCTTAATCGCGGCATATTAATTACTTCTGCCATGGCTTATAATTTATGTGGTATAAATGGATAATCTTCTTGTTCATATACCGCATCGTACATCACATTTTTCTCCGGATACGGTGATTCTTCAGCAAATTTCTCACATTCAGATACACGCGACTTCACACGCTTATCTATTTCTTTTATTTCATCCTCAGTAGCATATTTCTTATCGAGTAATATGTCCTTAACCTGAGTAATTGGATCTATTTTTTTGTATTCTTCAACTTCATCCTTAGTTCTGTAATGCTGCGCATCTGACATAGAGTGTCCTCTATAACGGTAAGTTTTAACTTCCAAGAATGATGGTCCACCACCTTTTCTTGCACGTTGAATGGCTTCATCAAATGCTTCAGCCACTTTTACAGGATTCATTCCATCGACAGGTCCAGAAGGCATTTCATATCCTAAACCTAGTTTCCAAATGTCTGTATGGTTAGCTGTACGCTCTACTGAAGTTCCCATAGCATAACCGTTATTCTCACAAACAAATACTACAGGTAAATTCCATAGCATAGCCAGGTTAAACGTCTCGTGCAATGAACCTTGTCTTGCAGCACCATCTCCAAAACAGCATATGGTCACAGCATCACTATCATGATATTTATCTCCAAAAGCAATACCAGCTCCTAATGGAATCTGTCCTCCTACAATTCCATGACCGCCATAAAAACGATGTTCTTTTGAGAAAATGTGCATCGATCCACCTAAACCTTGTGACGTCCCTGTGGCCTTACCGTATAACTCAGCCATTACACGTTTTGGGTCTACACCCATACCAATTGGCTGAACGTGATTACGATAGGCAGTAATCATTTTATCCTTAGTTAGGTCCATAGCATGTAAAGCTCCTGCTAATACCGCTTCCTGACCGTTATAAAGGTGTAAAAAACCTCTAACTTTTTGCTGTATGTAAACTGCTGCTAACTTGTCTTCAAACTTCCTCCAAAACAGCATGTCTTCATACCATTTTAAATAGACCTCTTTAGTTATCTTTTGCATTATATGACGAATTCATTTAAACGAAAAACAAAAATAACATTTTAGAAAATAATTGAGAAAAAGTAATCCCTAAAAAATAAGCTTTAAAACAGAATTTTACTAACGAAAAGGTTATAGTACCGAACTCTCAAAAATAAATGGCAATAAATTTGAAAGCGAGTTAGATTTTGCAACTTTACCTTTAGCACCCATAAAGTAAATTTCAATAGGTTGTTCTTGCTTTAATTCATATTCTGCAATTGCTTGCCTACAAGCACCACAAGGTGGGATTGGTTTGTCCGTCACCTTATTTTGAGAGGAGGCCGTCAAAGCCATTTTCAAAATCTTAGCTTTAGGATATTTGGCACCTGCATAATAGATTGCAGTCCGTTCTGCGCAAAGTCCTGAAGGATAAGAGGCATTCTCCTGGTTACTACCAGAAACTACCTCATTGTTATCTAATAGAATGGAAGCACCTACTTTAAAATTAGAATATGGTGCATAAGCTTGCTCACGTGCTTCAATTGCTGAAGCCATAAGTGATCTTATATCAGGTGGAAGTTCCTCCAAGTCGTTATAGACTTGTAATATTGATTCAATTTTAACTTCCTTCATTTTGCTATCTATTTTAGACAAAAAAACTATTGCCTTTTACAAAACAATAGTTTAAAAATATAGTTATTTAATTATTCTAATACTCATTGTATTCTCCATCACCAAAATTAAACGTTAGAGAAAATCGTAATGTATTTTCTAAAGGACTTTGTACTCTGGATGCAGAAAACAAATAGGACAAATCGATATTTATTGTCGTGTATTTAAAGCCAGCACCTAGAGCAAAAAACTTTCGTGCACCTTTATCTTCGGCTTCATTAAAATATCCCGCTCTAAAAGCAAAGCTATCTTGGTACGTATATTCCGCTCCTAGAGACCAAACAAATTCTCGTAATTCCTCACTAAAACCACCTGGCGCATCGCCAAAGGATTGGAAAATCCCACTTAGGAAACTCACATTATTATCTTGCCCTTCAGTAATTATGGTTGGCTCATTTTCATTAATATCTGGTGTACTTGGATCATCTGGTGTTTGTTCACCATCACCATTAGTATCAACAAAACCAAACTTTGGTGGTGTAGGCACTAAATATTTACCTACTTCTGCAGTTAGCGCTAACTTATTATACTCATCGAAAATAAAATCAAAGCCAGCACCTAATCTAAGATTTGTTGGCTGAAATACTTCTTCACCTCCATCATCATAAGTGAACTTTGGTCCGAGATTTTGAATTGCAAATCCTAAACGCCATCTTCCATTGAAATCATTATATGCTTCCTCTTCGCTTTGATAATAACCTGTGATATCTGCGCCAAAAGTACTTCCTGCATTCGCATTAGGATCAACCGTGTCTATACGAAGTGCCGAACGTAAATAACGCAGAGCAATAGCCATAGAAAATTGTTCGCCCAATCTTAAAGAATAAGCCACATCAATTGCGTATTCATTTGGTTTTACAGCAACACCTGGATCGTTAGCATCTTGGGTTAAAACAATTTCTCCCAATGAAAAATATTTTACACTAGCAGACACAGCACTATACTCATTAATTCTATTGAAGTATGTCGCATAACTTAAAGAAATGTCATTAACAAGTCTCGTTAAGTAAGGTGTAAAACTGACACTTAATCCAGATTTAGCCTCAGAAAAAGCGTACTTAGCTGGGTTATATTGTTGAGAGAAGCCATCAACTGAGGTTGCGACTCCCATGTCTCCCATAGATGCAGATCTTGCATCTGGTGCTACTAGCATAAAAGGAAGACCTGTTGTTATAACTGAAGATTGATCTGGAAACGTTATTGTTTCTTGACCAAAGGAAAGGTTAAGTGTTGCAAAAGCAATTAGGGTAATTACGTATTTCTTCATGGTCCTTTTTGGTTATTAGCGCTGATAAACAGTGGCTAATTCATTAACAAATATAATTTATTATTAGAGTATTACAAGTTTTTGGATTTTTTCAACTTGCTTATTTAAACGGTTAGATTTAACTTTTAGTTTATAAACATAAACCCCTTTTCCGATTTTTGCGCCAAAATCATCTCTCCCGTCCCATAATATATCTTTAGAAAGCGAACTAACACCTTTATTACCGCTAGTTGTTTGTCCATTTAGAGTACGAACCAACTTACCAGATACGGTAAAAATCTGTACCGATATATCCAGAGGTTCTATACTATTATGATTAAACCAAAACTCGGTATAGTTAACAAAAGGGTTCGGATAATTAAGGACGTTTTCAATAACCAACTCTTCGTCTTTATCAAATACATTAAACTGAATCTCAGAAGTAGATGAGTTATTATAAACATCCCACGCCTTAAGTGTTAAGGTATGGATTCCTGGTTCTAAATCTCTAAAGGCATATGAGACTACTCCATTGGTATAATCATCTACATTGGCTTGATAATAATCATTAAGAATAAAAGGGTTAGTTTCATCACCATCTAAAATAGCCGCAATATCATGACCTATTCCACTAGCTGTGTTTATCCCGTTGTCATCTTGTAATTTCACTAATAATGTAGGCGACTCATTTGTAATACCTCCAGAAACAAAATTTTCATCATTCATAAACAGATTGATCACGGGTCCTACATTATCCTCTGGAGCATTTTCATTTATCCCGCCGATTTTAACATCAAAATTTGCTCCAGCTTGGTCTGAAAGTGGTGAAGTGGTTTGGGAATAAAAACTAACCTTACCATTACCAACTGGAATACCAGCATCTCTTGGCACAATAAAGTCAAATTCAAACTGACCATTTTCTACACTGGCCTGGCCTTTAAACAAGACTTCACCTAAAGTTGTAAAATCTAATTTGATCTGCTGGCCATTTTCTACAATACCATCGTTTGCTAGGGTTTGCCTTTCAATAGGTTTATCAAAAATAGTGGCTGTGAGTGTACCATTGTAATTAGACAATAAATTACCATTAACATCGGTTACTTCGCCAGCAAGTTTGGCATAACTCAATGCCTTTAAGGTATCTATGGGTTGTGTAATAGCAACGTCATTTACGTGAGTTAATCTAATATTTGGTTCTGGAAACGCTAGTTTCATTGCAGGATCTCCAATGAGAAAAACTAGTCTTTTTTGACTAATACCCGAAATGTTATCATCTATTTTAGTAAGTCTTAATGCTTCACCTATACTTGGGTAATCATTAGACCCAAAGGCAAATAAATAGTCGTCTAAAACCTCGTTATAGGCCACACCTACCGTAACAAAAATTTGCCTTGTCGTGGTAATTAAAGCACCTGCACCACCATTAACATTCCAAAATGTAAATTCTCCAGCTGTAGGTCGCCCTGGATCGTCAAATTTTGTATACTCACATGTAACTGTGACAAACAGGTTAAACTTGCAGACGTTATTTATGTCCTGAGCATCGTTTTTATCGAATATCCTTTCCTTAGCTAAGCCATCTTCACCACCATGTCCAAAATAATTAACCACCAATGCACCAACTTCTATTGCATCCTTAATCGCATCATTAACTTGCGGATATCTATTACCAGCAGATGATGCTTCTTGCTGAAAAGCATCAGTATGAATTTTAACAACATTCATAAAAGGTTTCTCAGCCTCAACCGTAGTTCCTATACCATCAGTAGTTTCTTGTAATATTTTTTCCCATGCCACGTCAACATCATCACTAATCAGCAATAAGTTATTACGCCAACTCCCATAGGCTTCAGGTTGATAGTAAGCTTCAATTTTGTCTACCATTTCCTTGGCACGTTGCACATCTTCAGCTAATATGCGACCAATAGCGATATCCATTCGATCTCCAGCATCCATAGTTCCTTCATTATCATCCATCATACAATAAAAATCATCGGACACAAATGAACTCGTCAAACTAAAACTTGCATTAGTATACCAAGAAGGTACTAGATTTGTATTATTATTTAATCGGTCTTTGTAGTCATATGAGCCATCTCCAAAAAGACAGATGTATTTTACCCGATTCTCCGGAACACTTGCATTATCATAGACATATTTAATAAAATTTCTAAGCGCTGCAATATCTTGGCTGCCTGTACTAAACTCATTATAAATTTTGCCTAGCTCCACAACTTTAACGACCAGACCATATTGTTGTCTATTTATATTTGCAAGTCGTTCAGCTTGCGATAGGAATTCCGTCGGAGACAATATTATATAATCAATGTCCTGAAATTGGCCTTGTTCATTATTAAATATGGTACCCTTTAAATTTTGATTAGCTACAGTGGTAACAGCATCACGTATTGGTTGATGCATATCAGAATATGAAAAAGCAATATAAGTTCTCAATTCACCTGCAGGAACACTGTAATTAAATGAGGCACTAGATTCAGAATTAGTTAATCCGGTTACATTAAACCGATCTGTGATGTCCCAAACTTCTTGAACTCCTGTGGCATTTGAAACATTGTACTCTACAACCCCAGGAATATTAGCAACATTACGATTAAAGAATCTTAGTTGTTCACCTGCATATGCCAATTGTCTGGTAGCTTCAATATTTATATAATCAAGATATCCATCGGCCGAAGGATTACCATTATTTACATAGTCTAGCACTACAGTAACATTATCTGAAGATATATTGATATTATCGCTAAAACTTGCAGAAGACCCTAGGATAGATCCTTCTGTAATTGGATTTAAATTTAACGTAGTTACCGGATTTCCGTTAACTGTCGCAATCATGGAAGTTGCTGTTTCTGAAACTGCTCCAACAGCAATATCAAAGTTTACTAACTCACTCGACACTAAGTTTGGAAAGGTAAAATTATACGTTCGTTGATTTTCGATATCAAAACGATCACCAAACCATCGCCTTCCCAATTTCGCTAAGTTAAATTCATCAACTTCATAGAACTGGTAATCTTGAAATGTGTTAATTGTGATATCAGTAGGTAGATCAACCGTCTGGATGGGTGTAATGCGTTTGCCATTGCCAGAACTGATAGTTATATAATAATAAGTTTTGTCGCTGTATAAATTTAGATTCGTATTACTCTCCTCATTGTAGGTTGTTGGCCCTTCTCCATAAAACAGAATAAAATCATTGTCGTCAAAACTTCCGTCCTCCTCGCCAATTATTTTTATGGCATTTTCAACAACATCAAATGGATAACCCTCAGCATTGGACAATGGTAGCATTCGTCCACCATTTCCATATAGTTTAATTGATCGAGGATCCACCTCATTTGTGTTAATCCCCAAACTATTTAAAAAATTCTTGCTCAATTGAAAAATCCCTGATTTATCAATATAGAACCGATACCATTGACCTGAACTCAAAACAGAATTGGTAATTGTTTTTGCATTTACACTATTTGAAATAGCGGATTGTGTTCTGAAGGCGTAATTAACCGAAAAAGAAGATATTTTTTTATAAATACCATTCTGTTTAACAATAGGTAACACTTCTAAGTAGACAGATTTCTTATTACGTGAATTGGTATTGTATATACTAACAATTGGTTCATTAGGAATAAGTTTAGTGTCTAAGTCGAAAAGCTCATTCTCAGAAATATTTTGATAAGTAATATTTGAAAGTTCAACACTTTCTTCATTTATTGCTTTGCCTTCATTATTCCATTGTACAAAATAGCGTAACCCTTTCTCGTTCGTATAACTAAAATGTTTTGCATCAAAACCAGGAACAGTGATTTTGCCAAAGTCATTCTCTAATGCTTTCGCTTCCTCCCACTCAATAATAAATTGTTTTTCTTGGGCCAGTCCTATTGTTAAAATGCAAAAAAATACAAACGTGAAGATTTGTCTCATTTATCTTTTTCTATTCGGGTCAACTTAGCAAGTCAGTTTTTGTGTAAATTTTAATACAATAACGCCTTGTATTTTTACTTATTATGACCTTTAAATTTTTATTTCAAAAATACAACAATAATTTATTTTTAGAGACGTTATTAGAAAGCAAAATACAATCGATAAACGACAAAATATCCGTTTAATTGTTAAAAAAAGAGGATGAAATGCACATTTTTTTGCATTTAGTCGAAAAAAAAAGTTGTCAGTTTACCTTTAATTGTTATATTGCGAATCTAAATTTTAATGAGCTTACTTAAACATATGGATATGAAAAATGTCTTAAACCTCAAATTTATTATCGCCGTGATGTGTTGCGCCTCAATTGTTGGCTGTAAAAGATCATCTGGCTCTGGTAACGTTGATAGTGCTACCGGATGGAAAATCAACGACAAGCAAGGTGGTTTTCAATACAACACAAGTTACAAAGAACAAGAAACACCTCAAGGTACTGTTTTTATAGAAGGTGGTACATTTACAATGGGTAAAGTACAGGATGACCCTTTGCACGATTGGAATAATTCTCCAAATCAGCAACACATCCAATCTTTCTATATGGATGAAGCAGAGGTAACAAACCTTAACTATTTGTTCTATTTAGATTATTTAAAGCGAGTATATCCACCAGATGATCCAAACTATGCTTTAATTTATAAGGGTGCCCTTCCAGATACATTGGTATGGAGAAACCGTTTAGGTTATAATGAAATGATGACTGAAAATTATTTACGTCATCCTGGTTATGCAAATTATCCTGTGGTAGGTGTAAGTTGGATTCAAGCTGTTGAATATGCAAATTGGAGAACAAACCGTGTTGCAGAATCAGCTTTACAAGAATCAGGATACATTAAGCGTGATGCACAGTATACTGATTTAAGTGCTGAAAGTACATTTGACGTAGATACTTATATCAACGCTCCTTCTCAAACTTATGGTGGTAACGAAGAAGTATTGCAAGGTGGAAGACGTAAGCAACAAACAGATGCTGACGGAAATCCAATCAACTCATATGCTAACAGAGAAACTGGATTAATCCCAGTAAGCTATCGACTTCCAACTGAAGCAGAATGGGAGTATGCGGCACTTGGGATGAGCGAGTTAAGAAGTTATAACGTATATAGAGGACGTAAAAAATATCCATGGGATGGTCAGTACACAAGATCAGGGAAGCGTGTAAATCGCGGTGATCAGTTGGCTAACTTCAAACAAGGTAAGGGTGATTATGGTGGAATTGCAGGCTGGTCTGATGATGGTGCGGATATTACTGCTGAAGTTAAATCTTACCAAGCAAACGATTATGGCCTTTATGATATGGCTGGTAATGTTGCTGAATGGGTAGCTGATGTTTACAGACCTATCGTAGATGACGAGTTTAATGATTTCAACTATTATAGAGGTAATGTCTACACTAAAAATGCTCTGAATGAAGATGGAACAGTTAAAATTGTTACAGTTGATGAAATCGTTTATGATACCTTAAGTAATGGTAAAATTATTGCTAGAAACCTTCCAGGTGAAATAGCTAAAGTACCTGTTGACGATGAAGAGACTTACCTAAGAACTCAATTCGATAAAAGTGACAACAGAAACTTTAGAGATGGAGATAAGCGTTCTTCTCGTTATTACAGAGAAAGTTTTGATGAAGAAAGAGAAGAAGATGTTGATCTAACAAGAAAAATGTATAACTCTCCTAAGCACAAAGTAGAATTGGATTCTGCAGGTGGTAAAATGATGAGAGAATATGACAAATCTAACACTCGAACTTCACTAATAAATGACGAAGTTAGAGTTTACAAAGGAGGTTCTTGGAGAGACAGAGCGTATTGGATTGATCCAGCACAACGTCGCTACTTCCCACAAGATATGGCAACAGACTATATCGGATTTAGATGTGCCGTTTCAAGAGTTGGTTCTAAATCTCAGAACAAAAGCAAAAGACGTAACTAGTCGATTTAAATAATTAATAAAAGTCCTGATGAAATTCATCAGGACTTTTTTATTTTTAGGCTATGGAAATTGAAGCGATTTACAGCAAGTTTTTAGAAGCCAATAATCTTACTACAGATACACGAAAACTTAGTGAAGGCTCTATGTATGTTGCCCTTAAGGGTGAAAATTTTGATGGTAATCGTTTTGTAAAAGACGCTTTTGAAAAAGGAGCCAAATACTGTATTGTTGATGATCCTAATGCATGTATAAATTCTAACTGCATGTTAGTAAAAAACTCGCTAGAAACATTACAAGCACTAGCAAGACATCACAGGCATCAATTTCAATTTCCAATTATAGGACTAACTGGCAGTAACGGTAAAACAACTACCAAAGAACTCATTTATGCCGTATTATCTACAACTTATAAGGTTAAGGCAACAAAAGGAAATCTCAATAATCATATTGGAGTCCCTCTAACACTTCTTGAATTTCCTTTAGACTTAGATTTTGGTATAGTTGAAATGGGCGCTAACCATCAAAAGGAAATAGAATTTTTAAGTCATATATCACAACCCGATTATGGTTTAATCACCAACTTCGGGAAAGCACACCTCGAAGGATTTGGCGGAGTTGAAGGTGTAATAAAAGGTAAATCTGAATTGTATGATTTTGTTAGGTCAAACAATAAAACTGCATTTATAAATGGAGATGACCCTAAACAAATTAAACAAATCGGTACTTACAGTAATACAGTAGTGTTTGGTTCAAATGAGGAAAATGATTGTGTCATCGAATTCATAGATGCCAAACCATTTGTAAAAATACGGTATAATAATACTGAAATTAACAGCCAGTTAATCGGTACTTATAATTTTGGAAATATAGCTGTTGCAACTGCGATTGGTCATCATTTTAAAATTAGCACTGATAACATAAAAGCAGGCATAGAAAATTATGTGCCAGAAAATAACCGATCACAAATTATTAAAAAGGGAAGTTTAGAAATTATTCTTGATGCCTACAATGCAAATCCTAGTAGCATGCTTGGTGCACTCACAAATTTTAGACAAATTGAATCAGATACGAAGTATTTATTTCTAGGAGATATGTTTGAATTGGGTGATGAAGCAATTGTAGAACATCAAAATATTATTGATTTTGCTGAACAAAACTTTTCAAAAAACATCTTCTTAATTGGAGAAAATTTCTATCGATCTAAAACAAAGCCTACTACTCAAAAATTCAAAACTTTTCAAGATCTTATACCTCAACTAAAATCTCACCACATAGAAAATGCCACATTACTTATTAAAGGCTCTCGAGGAATGGCATTAGAGCGTATATTAGAGTTTATTAATTAGAATCAATTGTGGTTCATACTGGATTAAAATTATTGATCCAGAATAAACACATTTCTGCAAATAAAAAAATCCAAACTTTCGTTTGGATATTCAGTTTGATGTGGGTCATACTGGATTCGAACCAGTGACTTCTACCCTGTCAAGGTAACACTCTAAACCAACTGAGTTAATGACCCATTTTATTAAAACCAAAAAAGTCCACATCTCTGTGAACTTTTGTGGGCGCGAAGGGATTCGAACCCCTGACCCCTTGGGTGTAAACCAAGTGCTCTGAACCAACTGAGCTACGCGCCCGATAATTGGATTGCAAATATAGATTAGTTTTTAATATCTCAAAAGGAATTAACCAAAAAAATTAAATAATTTCAGCCACTACAAAGGTACTTCCGCCAACAAAGATTAGGTCGTTTCTAGAAGCTTTTGTCTTAGCCTCATTTAAGGCCTCATTCACAGATTCAAAAGAAGTTGATTTAAAACCCGAAGCATCAAATTTATTTTTAAGATGATGAGTTGCCATTCCCCTTATGACATTTGGTTTACACAAATAATAATGCGCTTCTTTTGGGAGTAATGTCAATATTGTTGACAGATCTTTATCCTTAACCACTCCAAATACAATATGAAGATTCTCAAAAGATTCCTGTAACAGTTGGGTGATTACATAGCGTAGTCCTTCTTTATTATGTGCTGTATCACAAATTAGTTTTGGATTTTGACTTAAAACTTGCCATCTACCAATTAACCCAGTATTCCTAGACACATTGGTCAAACCACTTTTTAATTGCTTCTGTGTAATACGGTAACCTAGTTTATTTAAGATTTTACTCGCCAATTGAGCGGATTTAATATTCTTGTTCTGGTAACTACCTTTTAAATCACTCTCATAGGGCACTTCAATTTCTTTATCAGCATAGTAGATTTTACAATTATTCTCTTTTGCTTTAGCCTCAAAAACATGCGTAATTTCTGGTTGGGTTTCACCAATTATAACAGGAACATTAGCTTTTATAATGCCAGCTTTCTCTTTGGCAATAGCTTCTAAAGTATTACCTAAAAATTGCATATGGTCAAATCCAATATTTGTAATTAAAGAGAGCTCTGGTGTAATAATATTTGTGGAGTCTAATCGACCACCCATACCGACTTCAATCACAGAAATATCAACTTTTTTCCTTGCAAAATAGGTAAATGCCATACCTACTGTCATTTCAAAAAAAGACAATTGGTTCTGCTTAAAAAACTCTTGATTACGTCTTATAAAACCAATAACAAATTGTTTACTTATCGGTTCACCATTAATTCTAATCCGTTCTCTAAAGTCCTTTAAATGTGGTGAGGTATACAAGCCAACTTTATAACCCGCTTCTTGTAAAACAGAAGCAATCATATGGCTTGTTGATCCTTTGCCATTGGTACCAGCCACATGTAACGATTTAAATTTTAGTTCTGGATTTTTTAAGTGCTTTGCAAGTTTAAGTGTATTGTCGAGGTCAGCTTTATAGGCTGTTTTACCCTGATTTTGATACATGGGCAATTGCTTAAACATCCATGCTACCGTATCTTGATAATTCATTGCTATTGACCCAAATCGAAATTTATACTTACGAATCCGATTTGCTTTGCTGGTGCATTAGGATCTGCTGGCCATCTATGAGACTTTGCTATTTTACGTGCTGGTTCTAATAAGCAAGGATGCGTATTAGTGGTACCTTTTATTCCTGGTTCAGCTTTAACCACTTGGCCACTTCTATTAACTTCTATTTTAACCACCACTAAACCATATTCATTACAGTCTTGTTTAAATATTTGTCTAGATGGTTTACCACGACCTCCCAAGCCGTACCCAACACCGCCTTTACCAGGACCTGAACCACCAAAATAGCTCGGTGCATACGGATCACCATTTAATTGTCCTTTATTACCAGGTCTATTATCAGGACCTTCACCTCCATCATCTGGACCATCTGAATTTTTAACACCTCCAATTAAGTTATCTAATTTCTTGCGCTTTTCGGCCTCTTCTCTTCGCTTTCTTTCCTCTGCTTCTCGCTTTAGTCTTTCGACACGCTCAGCCTCTGCCTTGGCCTTTGCTTCAGCTTCTTTCTGCTTTCTTATGGCGATCTCCTCAGCATTTTCTGCTGTAATAAAATCTTCGCTCTTAGATTCAGATTTTGTTGGTTGAGTCTCAGAAGGCTCTGGCTTAGATTCTTGTATTTGCTCTTTTACAGCTTTTTTTGGTTGACTTAGAGGACGATTACCACTACCAAAGTCAGTCGTACCAAAATTTACAGCAACACCATATTCTTCAGGTGGATCTAGATACTGTGGCCCAACAACAAATAGCAATAAAACAAGTATAACAGTTATAAGTCCTGTTATTCTAGCGGAATTACGTTCGTGTTTTGTTTCTAAGTACTTCACCTTAATCGTTTACTAAGACGGTTTCAAAAATAGTGCCGTTTAATTAGGTTTAACAGCTAATATGACTTTGAATTTATTTCTATTGGCAATGTCCATAACCTTTACCACATTTTCTACAGGAACAGATTTTTCAGCTCTAAGCACTATGGTTGGTTTTTCTTGGTCTGACAATGCTGATATAAGTTCACTTTCTAACATACTTTCACCAACACGTCGTTGATCGATATAGTACGTCAAATCTTTCTTAATACTAACTGCCGTAGATCTTTTATTTTCAGTTTTACCACTAGCCTTTGGCAAAATAATATCTATAGCATTAGTGGTTACAAGCGTTGAGGCTATCATAAAAAATATGAGCAACAGAAATACAATATCTGTCATCGAAGCCATATTAAACTCTGGGGTAACCTTATTTCTTCCTCTAATATTCATATTAGATTGGCTCGTTAAGATGATCTAAAAATTCAACAGAGTTAGCTTCCATCTGGTAAACAACTTTATTTGTCTTAACTACTATATGGTTATAAGCCACATATGCAATAATACCAACAATAAGTCCTCCTACTGTTGTAGTCATAGCGGTGTAAAGTCCACTAGCAAGTACATCCATTTGTATGGTCCCACCAGCATTTGCCAATTCAAAAATGGAAAGTATCATACCAACAACAGTCCCTAAAAAACCTATCATAGGAGCTACACCAGAAATGGTAGCCAATATGCTAACATTCTTTTCTAAACTGTAAATTTCTAAGCGACCAGCATTCTCAATTGCTGTATTGATATCCTCTAAAGGTTTACCAATACGGGTAATACCTTTGGATATTAGTCTTGATACAGGTGAATTTATCTGAGCACAAAGCATCTGTGCAGAATCAATCTTACCATTACTGACATGGTCCTTTATTTGATTCATGAAATTTGAATCGACCTTTGACGCTGCTTTAATAGCAAAAATGCGTTCAAAGTAAATGTACGTAGCCACTATTAATAATAAGAATAAAATTAAGATGATTACCATACCAGACGTTCCTCCACTGGTAATAAGCTCGATTATTGATAAGGTTTTTTCTACTGATTCGCCATCAACCAATAATTCAGCGTCATCCTGAATATTACTGAGTAATATCATACCGTAATGTTTAAGTTTTAAAAGTTCTTGTTAGCTATAACGTTAAGTTTTTCACTTAAGTATATTAGAAAAGTGCTCTTGTTCCCATAAAGGCGATAGCACCAGCAATAAATCCTACGAGTGCCAACCATGAGATTTTCTTAAGATACCAGAAAAAGTCAATTTTTTCCATTCCCATGGCTACAACACCAGCTGCAGATCCTATAATCAACATACTTCCACCAGTTCCAGCAGAGTAGGCAATGAAATGCCATAGTTGGTTATCGAGTGGTTCAGAAAACATCCCTAAACTAGCAGCAACTAATGGTACATTATCAATAACTGCCGATCCGACTCCTAAAAGAAGAACAACAAGATCAGAAACTACCGTACCCGAAGGCTCTGTTCCAATTAAACCTATATTCTCTTTCAAGCCGTCGGCAAAGCCAAATAGAATACCTAAAGATTCTAAAGCTGCTACGGCCATTAATATTCCTAAAAAGAACAAAATACTTGGTAATTCAATTTTTGATAATGAATAATGAACCGGACTGTGGCTCCCGTGCTCATGATGATCATCGATATGAGCTGTAGATATGGCGAACTTTGAATTACTATAAATCTCAGCAAAAATTGCAACAACACCCAGCGATAACATCATCCCAACATAAGGTGGTAAATGTGTTATCACCTTAAAGAAGGGTACGAATACAATGGCACCCAATCCTAAGAATAGCATTGTAGAGCTAAACTTATTCTTTGGCTTATCATCATCTCCTTGCAGTTCTAAATCACCTTTAAACGCTGGTAACAAAGAGGCTATAAATGTTGGCACAACCATACATAGCAATGATGGTATAAATAAATATAGGAATAGATTCAATGTTGATACTTTATCTCCAATCCATAACATTGTTGTGGTAACGTCACCAATTGGTGACCAAGCACCTCCAGCATTTGCAGCAATAATTATTAAACCTGCATACCAAATCCTTACATCTCTGTCTTTTACAATCTTTTGAAGTATAGAAATTAAAACAATAGTAGCAGTTAAATTGTCTATAATAGCAGATAGAACAAATGCCAATGCAGAAAACATCCAAAGTAGTTTCTTCCGACTATTAAAATTAACTGCCGATTTTATCGTAGAAAATCCATCGAAATAATCAATAATCTCAACGATAGTCATCGCTCCAAGTAAAAAGACTAGAATTTCAGCAGTTTTCCCAAGATGATGGAGGAGTGTTTCTTCCATCAAATGCATTTTCTCTTCATGTCCTAATGCACCAAAATTCTCCATTAAACTATGCTTGGTAGAATCGAACCATTGCGAAAAATCATCAATACCTAAAGAAATAAGTGCCCAGCTGATTGCCATCATAACCAGTGCGGGAATTAATTTATCTATTTTGATATTGTGCTCTAATGTAATGGCTAAATAGCCACCAATAAATACAAGAATTATAACGGTTTCCATACTACTTGGATATTTAAATTAATTGTCTTAATGCTATTTCAAATGCAGTTTCACTAATACCTCTTTGGTTCGGATTAATTTTTTTAACTTCTTTTAAAGCCTTTCGAATCACCTTAGAAGTATCTTTAAAAATGGCTTCATCAGTCATTTGCACTTTTCTTTCCATAAAATACGCAAAAACTCGCGCCATTCCACAATTTGAAATAAAATCTGGTATTAAACTTACTTTTTGGTCGGTATGTTCCATTATCGGTCCAAAGAAAATCTCTTTGTCTGCAAAAGGTACATTTGCACCACAAGTAATTACTTCTAATCCGGTATCAATCATTTGATCAATCTGATCTTTTGTTACTAATCGTGATGCCGCACATGGTGCAAAAACTTCTGTTTTTAAGGACCATATGAGCTCATTTATTTCTTCAAAAGGTATTAATTTTTCAGCAACTAACGTGTTACCATTTTTATTTAGATACAACTCGGTGATTTCCTTTAATGAATAGCCATCTGGATTTATTAATCCTCCAACACGATCTATAATGCCAACTATTTTGGCTCCCATTTGACCAAAATAAAATGCTGCAGCGGCTCCTACGTTACCAAATCCCTGAACAACAACACGCTTACCTTTTATAGAAGATCCACTTAATTCATAAAAATGTTTAGCTGCGATGGCCACACCATAACCGGTTATCATATCGGCAACTGTATATTTTCTTGAAACATCTGGAGAATACTTAGGATTTTCAATAACCTTGATTACACCATGCCTAAGCTGGCCAATACGATTGATTTTATCAGCTTGCGTAGGTTTAAAATGACCTTCAAACACCCCTTCTTGAGGGTGCCAAACACCACTTTCTTCTGTAATTGGAATTACCTCATGAATCTCATCCACATTAAGATCACCACCTGTACCATAGTAACTCTTAAGTAATGGAGAAACGGCTTGATACCAACGTTCTAACACACCTTTTTTTCGTGGGTCACTAGGATCAAAATTTATCCCAGATTTTGCACCTCCAATTAAAGGACCTGAAACTGTAAACTTTACTTCCATGGTTTTTGCCAAGGAGAGGACTTCATTCATATCTAAGCCCTTACGCATTCTTGTACCACCTCCAGCAGCACCTCCACGTAATGAATTTATAACAGTCCAACCTTCTGCATCGGTTTCGGGATCATTCCAGTGAAATACGATTTCAGGCGATTTTTCCTCGTATTTCTTAAGTAGTTCCTTTATCAAATTAAATTGTTTAGTTAGTTGTAACAAATATAAAAAACAATAAAAGCTGGAAGATTAAATAACAATTAAATTTCCTTTATGGTTTCATAATTTTCCCAGACGAATGATCTTTAGATGCTCCTGTTACACTAGCTAAACAATTGATCTCTTGTCTTTCCTTTAGGACACCTAAAAATCCAAAAATAAGTGCTTCCTTAAACTCAATAATATTTTTTTTGGGTATAATAATGTTGGCTTTTGATAAGACCTTAATTCTAGAAATAAGAAAATCATTATAGGCTCCACCACCAGTAATTAAAACATCCTTATTAGAATCATCTAATACAGTCGCAATTTGATGGGCGATATGCTCAACAAAAGTCCTTAGTATATCCTCTAACTTAAGTTTGTATTTATCTATCAATGGGAATACCTTATCCCTAACCCATTCAAGACCCAAGGACTTTGGATGCTTCATACTATAGAAAGGCAGGTTATTTAGATCTTTCAATAATTCATTATTTATAGATCCTTTGGCAGCAAGTTCACCGTTATGATCATAGTCCAACCCTATTTGAGCAACGTAATGATTTAGAACAATATTTACGGGACAGATGTCATAGGCCAGTCTTTCTCTCCCATTATTAAATGAAATATTAGAAAACCCACCAAGATTAAGGCAATAATCTATTTCATTAAATAATAACTCATCACCAATCGGCACTAATGGTGCGCCTTGTCCGCCAAGTTCAACATCTTGCACCCTGTAATCACAGATTACTTTTAGCCCAATTTTATCTGCAAAAACTTGTTTATTTCCTATTTGATAGGTTAAACCAACTTCTGGTTTGTGAAGTGCTGTATGACCGTGAGACGCAATAAAATCAATATTGTCAATTGCGTTTTCATGGATAAATTGATAGACAATTCTTCCTAAATACTCAGAGTAGGACTCGTCAACTTCTATTAAATCTTGTAAATCTAGGTAGATTAACGACTTTAATTTTTGTCGCCAATATTCACTATAAGGTATAGTCTCAGCCTTAATAATTTCAAAGGACCAACCGTCTGAAAATTCAAATTTTACCTGTACGATATCTATACCATCCAAAGAAGTGCCAGACATCACTCCTATAACATTATAACATGCCTTTAACATATTAGTAAAAATACTGTTAGTTATTGAAAAAACAGCAAATAACAGTTATCTTTGCATCAAATTTTTATCATATTAATAATATTTTAGATATATGGACTTTAGCTTAACCGAAGAGCATTTAATGATACGCGACGCCGCACGCGATTTTGCTAGAACAGAATTATTACCTGGAGTTATCGAAAGAGATGAAAAACAGGTGTTTCCTGATGAATTGGTAAAGAAAATGGGAGACCTTGGTTTTATGGGAATTATGGTTGATCCAAAATATGGCGGAAGTGGTATGGACACAATTTCATATGTGTTAATAATGGAAGAACTTTCTAAAATTGATGCTTCAGCTTCTGTAATAGTATCTGTTAATAATTCACTCGTCTGTTATGGTCTGGAGAAATATGGAACTGAAGAGCAAAAACAAAAATATCTTACCAAGCTTGCAACTGGCGAATTTGTTGGAGCCTTTTGTCTTAGCGAACCAGAAGCAGGTAGTGATGCCACATCACAAAAAACCACTGCAATAGATATGGGTGACCATTATATTATAAATGGTACCAAAAACTGGATTACTAATGGTGGACGCTCTGATGTATATTTAGTTATCGCACAAACAGATAGAGAAAAAGGTCATCGTGGAATAAACGCGTTTATCGTAGAAAAAGGAACTCCTGGATTTGATATTGGACCGAAAGAAGATAAACTAGGAATTCGTGGTAGTGATACGCATACATTGCAATTCAACGACGTAAAAGTTCCTAAAGAAAATAGAATCGGAGAGGATGGATTTGGATTTAAGTTTGCAATGAAAACATTATCTGGAGGGCGCATTGGTATTGCATCTCAAGCCTTAGGTATTGCCTCAGGAGCTTATGAATTAGCTCTCGATTACTCTAAAGTAAGAAAAGCGTTTGGTACAGAAATATGTAATCATCAAGCCATTGCATTTAAATTGGCTGATATGTATACGGAAATAGAAGCAGCGCGTCACTTGGTAATGAAAGCAGCTTGGGAAAAAGATCAAGGTCTAAATCATGATATGTCTAGTGCTATGGCTAAACTTTACGCTTCTAAAGTAGCAATGGAACAAACTGTAGAAGCAGTACAAATACATGGAGGTAATGGTTTTGTAAAAGAATATCATGTTGAACGCTTGATGCGTGATGCAAAAATCACTCAGATATATGAAGGTACTTCAGAGATTCAAAAAATTGTAATCTCAAGAGGAGTAATCAAAGGTTAAAAAACTAAAAAAGTATTATCCAAGAAACAAAAAGTCCAAGTGTCAACTTGGATTTTTTGTTTTTATCCATTAAGTAATGCATAAACCTGATTTGCGATTTCTAGTTCTTCATTAGTGGGTATAACTAGAATTTTTATAATTGACTTTTCTGAATTTATTTCTCTAGGGTCATTAGATTTTTGTTTGTTCTTTATAGGGTTTAAATAAATTCCAAAAGTACCCATATTTCTACATACCATTTCTCGTATTAATTGAGAATTCTCACCGATTCCTGCAGTAAAAACAATGGCATCTAGTCCATTCATGGATGCGATATAGGATCCTATATACTTTTTTATGCGATAGGCATTCATTTCTAAGGCAAGCAGACAATCTACATCTCCTTTATTTGCTTGTGATTCTATTTCACGTAAATCACTATATCCAGTCAGACCCAACATACCACTCTCTTTTTGTAAAATGGTATTTACTTGACTGAGATCATAACCTAAAGTATTAACGAGATAGAATATCAAGGAATGATCGATATCACCAGAGCGCGTTCCCATAATTAATCCATTAACTGGTGTAAAGCCTAAACTATGGTCTATACTTTTTCCATCTCTAACAGCGGTCATACTGCACCCGTTGCCCAAATGAATTGTAATAATCTTTGAATCCATTTTATTGAGCATATCAATTGCCTTTTCAGAAACATATTTATGGCTTGTACCATGAAATCCGTACAGACGCACCTTATGTTTATCTAAAAACGTATTGGGAATAGCGTACTTATAGGCCTTTTCAGGAATGCTTTGATGAAATGCTGTGTCAAATACAGCAATTTGAGGCGCATTCACAAATATAGTTTCAGCTAATTCAATACCCTCTAAATTGGCTGGGTTATGCAGAGGTGCCAAAACAGATAACTTTTTTATTCGATCCTTAATAGCACTATTGATCAGAACAGTATCTTTAAAATCGCTCCCTCCGTGTACTACTCTATGCCCGACAGCTTTAATATCATTAACATCCGAAATCACACCATGGTCTTTATCTAAAATGACATCAACTATGACAGTTAATGCGGTACTATGATTAGTAGCCAGTATGGACTTTTTAATAACTAATTTATCTGATTGATGTTTTAATATAGAATCTGATAAACCAATTCGTTCAACAGACCCTGAACAGATAACTAATTTCTCTGGCATTGAGAAAATTTGATATTTAATTGAAGAACTACCAGAGTTTAAAACCAGAACTTTCATAATCGCCACTATTTATCCTGAGCTTGAATTGCAGTTATTATAACTGTATTTATAATATCTTCTACGGTACATCCTCGACTTAAATCGTTAATAGGTTTATTGAGGCCTTGTAGAACTGGCCCAATCGCAAGGGCACCTGTTTCTCTTTGTACTGCCTTATAAGTATTATTACCAGTATTTAGATCTGGAAAAATTAAAACACTTGCATCACCTGCTACTTCAGAATTAGGTATTTTTTTCTTGCCTACGGTTGGATCTACGGCAGCATCATACTGTATTGGTCCTTCAATTTTCAAATCTGGTCTTTTTTGCTTTACCAAGGCTGTGGCATTTTTAACTGTTTCAACATCTTCACCTTGACCAGATGTTCCCGAAGAATATGATAACATAGCAATTTTGGGATCTATTCCGAAGGCCATACTAGTATCTGCAGATGAAATCGCAATCTCAGCCAGCTGGTCTTCAGTTGGATTAGGATTAATTGCACAGTCACCATAAACAGTTACCCTATCCTCAAGACACATAAAAAAGATTGAGGACACAACAGAAAATCCTGGTTTTGTTTTTACAAATTGTAATGCAGGGCGAATGGTATGCTGCGTAGTATGTGCTGCGCCAGAGACCATTCCATCTGCTAATTCTTTATAAACCATCATAGTTCCAAAATAAGAAACATCCTTTATTAAATCTTCCGCCATGGCAGGACTTAATCCTTTATGTTTTCTCAATTCAAAAAGTGTTTGACTGAACTCATTAATGAACTCGGAACTACTAGGATCAATAATGGACAAATTATCAAAATCTATAGCAATGTTTAATCGTTCACAAGCTGATTGAATTTTATTATAATCTCCTAGGATTGTCAGATCCAGAATGTTTAATTCTTGTAACTTCGATGCTGCAATCAGTATGCGATCATCAGTCCCTTCAGGAAGGACTATATGTTTGCGCGTTTGCGACGCTCTTTTTACCAAATAATATTGAAACATTCTAGGGGTCATAATTTTACTGACCTCTATAGATTCAACATGCTCCATTAAACGTTCAACATCAACATGTTTTTCAAATACTTCTATAGAAGTTTTAATCTTTTCAATATTGGTAGCATAAATATGCGATCTAACATTTGTAAGCTTAGATGCGATATTAAAAGTTGGTTCTGCAACTTTAAGAATAGGAATAATTTTTTCTAGACCTTTAATTAATTTTGTAATTGAAGGTGATAGCTTCATACTTCCACTCAATATGACGCCTGCAATACTTGGGTAGTTTGAAGATATATGCGCTTGTAGAGTACCCATCAATATATCTTCTCGATCAGCTGGAGTTATTATTACAGAATCTTCAGTAAGATGCTCTAAAAAATGCTGAAGTTGCATGGCACCTATTTCAATTTCTCCTGTTGGTCGATCCAATAAATCCTCTCCAAAGAGTATTTCTGCATTTGTAAAGGCAGCCAATTCTTTTAATGTAGGGTTCTTTAATTTATAATTTACAGGTATAACATTTGTAACGACACTCTTAGGCATCATTTGGATCAACTTGTTTGTTAAAACCGGAACATCTTCTTTTTTAGCCTTATTCGCTATTACAGCAATAACATTAACCTCTTTCTGTCTAAAGGAATCATAGGTTAGATTTAAGTTATCAATAAAGTCACTGGTAGTTAGATCTAGGGCATTAGAAATTAAAATTACAGGTAACCCCAAATTTTTTGCAATCAAAATGTTTAAATCGAGTTCAATAATTGAACTTAAATCAGAAAAATCACTACCCTCAACAAGTACAAAATCAAATTGTTCTTCTAACTTCTTGTATTTGGAAATTATTTTATTAAGTACAATATCTTTTTGATCATTTTTGTTCCACTTCTTTATGAGTTTAGAAATTGTATAACCATAGGCATCTTCATAATCTATATTCATTGAAAAATGTGAAAGTACAGTACGAATATGATTGTCCTCTTTATGGACAGTATCATCAATAACAGGCCTAAAATATCCCACACTCGGCTTATGCCTTAGCAATGCATTTATAAGTCCTAACGTTAAAATAGACTTTCCACTTTCGGAATCATTTGAGGCTATATAGATGGCTTTATTCATTTGGAACTCTACGGTTTTATATGAAGAATTGTATCTGTTTTAATTTAGAGAAATAAAAGTAATACAGATTTTATAAAAACACTTCTTTAAGTTCCATTAATAACCATTTATAACAAAAAAAGCCCTAAGCTAAAAAGCAAAGGGCTTCAAAAAAGGCGGCGACCTAC
>NZ_JBODPY010000006.1:0-137736 GCF_050618035.1 Winogradskyella poriferorum | reverse complement strand
ATATGATGAGTATCAATTAAATCTCTTGGTGTGATACTGATGTTCGATATTTCCATTGATTTATCTACAACAAACCAGATACAAAATGTATCTGGTTTTTTTTATCTAAGTTTCCCTGCAGGGCCAACCAACACAGTGAGTTAATCCTATTCCCGAAGCAATTAGTCAGATAAAAAAGTATTTGGCTTTTTTATAGAAAGGCTAAAGTTCTTGCATGAAGGTTGATGATCATTAATTAATATTCAAAATCTTATATTTGAGTTAGTTAACCATTTCAATTCTAACTTCTCAAGATTCCTTGGTGTTTCCAATATGACACAACTAGATCCAAAATTTATTAGAAATTTAAAGTTGATTATTCCTTTTGGATGTATTTGGCTCGTTATTAGTTGGGCGTTTCTTTGGAGTGAGTATGCAGCTGTGCCTAATCCAGATG
Organism: Winogradskyella poriferorum; assembly: GCF_050618035.1. Classification (GTDB taxonomy): domain Bacteria; phylum Bacteroidota; class Bacteroidia; order Flavobacteriales; family Flavobacteriaceae; genus Winogradskyella; species Winogradskyella poriferorum_A. The sequence goes on along the minus strand of NZ_JBODPY010000006.1, from coordinate 137,300 downwards.
TTGTTGTTGAAGGCGCTATTAAGATTACTTCAAATATTGTATTATTTGCAAGTATAAGTGTATTTATAACTGGTTGCTTGGTAGGTGTACTGGAGGTAACATTTATGAATCGCCTTTTTATTAAAGGAAACTTTCCTCAGAAGATTGTTGGTAAGTTAATTATTTATTCATTGTTGTTCTTTATTTTAATTTTCATCTTTTATACGATTGCCGCAAGTATAGAATTGAAAACATCGATATTTAGTTCAGCTGTATTTGATAAATACATACGATTTTTAATGAGTATAACTTTTATTACCACTGGTATTCAACTTGCATTTTCGTTAATTATTTCCTTAATCTATGCTGAGATTAGTGACAATCTTGGCCAGAGCGTATTTCTTAATTTTTTTACTGGTAAATACCATAAGCCAATTGTAGAACAGCGTATTTTTATGTTTACAGATATGAAGTCATCTACAGAGTTTGCCGAGCAATTAGGACATATTAGGTATTTTGATTTCTTGAAAGACTACTATAATGATTTATCTGATGCTATTATAAAAAATCATGGTGAGGTCTATCAATATATAGGTGATGAAATTGTCATTTCATGGGATCTAAATAGGAAAAATGCCGTCAAAAATAGTATAAATTGCTTTTATGCGATGGAGGAGGATTTGATGTTAAGGAAGGAATGGTATATAAAAAAGTATGATGTTTATCCAGACTTTAAAGGTGCTTTGCACTTAGGCGAAGTTACAACAGGTGAAATAGGAGCGCTTAAAAAGGAAATTTTCTTCACTGGAGATGTCTTAAATACCACGGCAAGGATGCAGGGCTTATGCAACAAGTATCCCACAGATCTGTTAATTTCCCAAGACTTTTTGGATAAATTAGAGAATACCTCTGATTTTGAAATCAATCATATTGGTCGTGTCCCACTTAAGGGTAAAAACGAAACCAAAGGACTATATACCGTACAAAAGTATAGCTAATCAAAGCTCTTCCTTATTAAATCCATTTGTTAAAAAACAATTAATCTTTGTTTAATCAACATTTAATTTTATATTTGGTAAACCAATCTGGTTAACCAATTATATATGAAGACTAAATTTTCAATTTTTATTCTGCTTGTTTTTTTAAGTGTAGGATGTTCTAAGAATAATAACTTAGAAAGACCTGAAGGTACTGTCGATAATACGGATAACAATAGTGACGATCAGAATGACGATACACCTATTGTATATGCCGATATAGACTTTTCTAATTGGAAGGTGACATTACCAGTTGATGAAGATAATAATGGAAAGCCAGATGAATATCAACCCAGCGAACTCAATAATTTTGGTTACCAAGATTTAGATGAGGTTCAACCTTACATGTATGATGATCCCGAAGATTCTTCGCTAGTATTTTATACGTTTCCAGATATTTCCACTGCAAACAGTTCTTACTCTAGAACTGAGCTTAGAGAACTTATTAATCCATCTAATAGTAAGGAGAATTGGACATTATTAGAGGGTGGAGAAATGACAGGTCGTTTAAAATTACAATCAATTTCAGAGAATAATAATTCTGGTGACGATTATCATAAAGTTATTGTTATGCAAATTCATGGTATTATCTCAGAGGAGGATATGGCCACCTATGGATTTGATGGTAACAATGGTCCACCATTAATTAAGATTTATTGGAAGGATGGTTTTGTCTGGTGCCATAAAAAGTCATTGGCAGATGAATCAACTACAGGTTTTGATTTATATGGTGTATATGATGGTACTTGGACTGATATTAAAGTAAACCTTGGATATGTTGGATACGATCCTTTTGATTTTAGAATAACGGCCTCGGATGCGAGAATAGAAGTTCAGCTCAATGATGATCAACCCTACATCTATGAAGATATAAGTCTAGAGAAATGGCCTTTCGAAAACTACTTTAAGGCAGGTAATTATCTAACTACTACAGATGAGAATGCCTTTGCCTACGTAAAATATTACAATCTATACGTAACTCACTAAATTAAATCAATATGAAAACAAAACTACTTTTTTCAAAACAACTAATCAACGCATTTTGCATATTATGTGTTATGTGCTTAAGCTTTAATCACGCATGGAGTCAAGAGCTTGTTAAAAACGGTACTTGTGACGAGCACGGAACAGGTTCTGATACATCAAATACTAGTGATAATGCAGATGCTTGGGATATGACGCCTAATAGCACATTAAATGGAGGTATAACAAGCCCATATAGATATGATGCTACTAACAATCCAGATGGATGGAGAAATGATGCCTTAGAGGATGCTTTAGAACTCAAATATTTAGGTATGGCTGGTTCTTTAGATGAACAACCAGGATCTACAAGTAGTGGAAATAATGGTACAAGAGGTGTTAAACTGTATGATGATGGAAATCCAGTTATTACAGGAAGTTCGCGTCGTTTATACCAAAGGGTTGTTGGACTTACAATTGGTGAAGATTATGTATTTTCTATAGATTCTCGCTCTGAAGCGGCTGGGACACCATCAGAAGTATATATTTTAAATACTGAAATTTCTGATGAAAATGGTATCGATGCCAATGGATATGCTGATACATCTGTCGTTATAGGTATGGATATAATTAATGATGAAGGTGCATGGGTAACAAACACAATGACTTTTACGGCTACGACTACAGAAGTTGTAATCTACATAAGATCTAATATGTCTATTGATGAAACAACTGAAGTGTTTTATGATAATATTTCGCTTCAAGCCGATGTGTTGTCTGTAGATGAATTTTCTACTACAAGCTTAAAAGTATATCCAAATCCTACCGAGGGATTATTAAATATTCAATCTGATTATACTAACACGGATTTATCCATTGAGATATTCAATTTGTTAGGTGCTAAAGTTTTAGAAACTAAAATGAATGGTGCTAATGAGAGTATTGATCTTTCTCATTTAAATAATGGATTATATTTAATGAAAGTATACTCTGGTTCTGAGGTTGTAATTACTAGGAAAATAGTAAAACAATAAGACTGTAAGGGTATTATTTGCAGATAACTCTTAATTTAATTAACTATTTAAATTAACTGAAGCCTTTATTGTTGTTTCGGTCATAATTATCAATAACTACGTATGAATTTTAAACAACTGAAAACAATCCTATCAAAATGTTGTTTTGGCCTTTTTATACTCATTTGTGCAGTCAATTGTTCAAACGAGAAAAAACAGAATGAAAATAAGAAAGGTGATCCTAACGAAATTGCATTAAATGCAAATGACGTGATTCCCATTTTTGAACATTGGAATTTAATTCTAGGAGATGGTTCTAACGTAGGTAAAGCCAACACTTATAGCAATAAAGATTTTTTCTATACAACAGAGGATACCAATGCAGATTGGGTTGTTTTTAAATCTCCAAATGCAGGTAATACACATGGGACATCTAACAATACAAGAACTGAGTTAGCGCAGTTAAAGAAATGGTCTCCTATGGTTTCTTCAAAAATGAATGCTACCTTAAAGGTTATGAATGTTGCCACCACAGGAGATGCTCGAGTTGCTTCTACATTCTCTGTAGTTGTAGGCCAAATTCATAGTGCAGATGGACACGAGAATGAACCTTTAAAGATTTTTTATAAGAAGTTTCCTGGTCATCAAAAAGGATCTGTTTTTTGGAATTATGAAATAAATACCAAAGGTGAGGACAATTCTAAAAGATGGGATTACTCATATCCAATTTGGGGTTATGATTTTTCAGTTGTTGGAAGTGATGAAGACGTTTTTCCATTAGAACCCGAAGACGGTATTCGATTAGGTGAGGAATTTAGTTATGAAGTTGAGGTAAAGAATGGTATAATGCATCTCACATTTACGAGTGAAGGTCATGAGACCAAAACTTTTATTAAAAATTTAATTTCAACAGAATACGCTACGGAAGCCGATATACCAGAGCAAGTCAATAATTTATTTGTTCCGATTGGCCAAGATGGTGTTGAAAGAGAGAACGCATATAGTGATGAAGGGTTGTTTTTTAAACTGGGATGCTATAATCAGACTAATGGAAAAGACCCAAAAGTAAATAAGGTTTGGTGTTCTGGTGCTGAAACTCATGGAGGAGATCTTAGCAAGCAATATGCAGATGGTAATTATGCAGAAGTCTGGTTTAAGTCTGCATCTATTGAAATACCAGAGGAAGCCATTTCGAATGCTGGTTATTTTGAGGCGAATGATGGTTTAAGTCATAAGGTTGTATATCCACATGAGGTGATTCCATTTATGGATAAGTTTAAGATCTTACTAGGTGATGGAACCAATGTTAATGACCTGACTGAATATGAAAACAAAGACTTCTTTTATACGGTAATTGACGGTACAAGACGTTGGGTGGTTTATAAAACACCAAACTCTGGAGTAACTTCACCCAATTCTAGTAATACGAGATCAGAGCTTCAAGAAAAACGAGAATGGATTCCAGAGGAAGGAGGTAACCTTACCGGAACATGTAAAGTTATGCAGGTCTCTGTTTCTGGTGATGCAAGAGTAGCCGCTTCTTATGCAACTGTTGTAGGACAGATACATAGTGGTGAAGGTCATGAAAATGAACCTTTGAAAATATTCTATAAAAAATTTCCTGGTCATAAAAAAGGCTCAGTTTTTTGGAATTACGAAATCAATACAGCAGGAGACGACAACTCTGGTCGATGGGATTTTTCTACAGCAGTCTGGGGACACGATATGTCTGTTGTTGGAGAAAGTAAAGAAGATTTCCCTTTTGAGCCAGAGGATGGTATAGAATTAGGTGAGGAGTTTAGTTATGAGGTTAATGTCTACAAAGGAATAATGTATCTCACGTTTACAAGCGAAAATCATAAAACAAAGACATTTACAAAAAACCTTATTGCCTCGGAATATGTAAATAAAACAGATATCCCAGATCAAGTTAATAAGCTTTTTGTGCCAATTGGGCAAGACGGAACAGAACGTGCCGAAGCCTATAGTGGTGAGCTGAATTATTTTAAACAAGGCGCATATAATCAAACCAATGGGAAGAGTCCAGAGACTAATATGGTTTGGTGCGCTGGTGCAGAAACTTATGGAGGTGATATTGCCAAACAATATGAAAATGGATGCTACACAGAAGTTTGGTTTAGAGAAGCGACTATTGGTCCAGGTAAAAAACCAAATAAATAACTTATATAAGATTTATAATGAAACGATTTAGTGATAAATATATCCTAACTAAAGAAAAGGATTGGGAAGAACTCGGTGGTGGTGTATCAAGAAAATTTCTTGGTTACGACAATCAAATTATGATGGTTAAGGTAAAATTTGAAAAAGGAGCTTTAGGCTCTCCGCACCAGCATTTCCATACACAGGCGACTTATTGCATATCGGGTAAGTTTGAATTTGAAATAGACGGTTTTAAGCAAATTATTGAAGCCGGTGATGGTGTGTACATTGAGCCTAATTTATTACATAGCACAGTGTGTCTGGAAGAAGGAATGCTTATCGATACTTTTAGTCCTGTTAGAGAGGACTTTTTAAGTGGAGGAGAGGTATCATATTTTGGAAATAAATAGTACAAAAATGGCGCTAATAGTGACTAAAACGTACAGTCTTTTAGTGAATAAATTAAACAAGAATCACTTTTTTCAAAGAAGTCTTGTTTTTAACATTTTTTTGTATATATTTGGTAAACCAATCTGGTAAACCAATTTTTATTGAATGAAAAAAAGGATAGTTGAGACCTACCCTTTAGTTCTACTTCAGTAATACTTGAAGAATTTTTTACCTGTGTAAGGTATAGCAAAGATACAAAATCAATGCTTTTAATTTCGGTATTATTCATTTTTTAAAATTTGGCTAATTGATTGGTATTAAAACTAATAAACTAACTTAAATGATTAATCTATGAAATTAAAGGTGAGATTTACAGTAATCCTTTTACTGTTATTTGGTCTTGTTGGTTTTGGTCAGGACACTTACACCCTACAAGGTACAGTTACTGCAGCTGCAGATAACATGCCTATACCAGGTGTTAACGTTATCGTGGTCGGAACAACAAATGGTGCATCTACCGACTTTAATGGTAAGTATCAAATTACCGTAAAGAGTGGAGATGTTTTGCAATTTTCTTATGTCGGTTACGCGACACAGACAGTGACAATAAGTAATCAGCAAGTTTTAGACATTTCATTAGCTGAAAGTACAAGTGCCTTAGATGAGGTAGTTGTAATTGGTTATGGTACCCAGAAAAAACGTAATGTTACTGGTGCTATATCTAAAGTTAATAATGAAAAGCTAGATCAGATTGCTGTACCAAGAGTCGATGAGGCTCTTGTTGGACAAGCCGCTGGTGTACAAGTTGCCGCAACAGAAGGTGAAGCTGGTTCTGCTCCAACCATTAGAGTGCGTGGTACAGGTTCTATTTCAGGTAACTCCGATCCGACAATAGTGGTTGATGGCCTTGTTGTTGATAGCGACTTCCTAGGAAATTTAGATATGAATGAAATCGAATCCTTTGATATTCTAAAGGATGCTGCTTCTACAGCTATTTATGGTTCTCGTGGAGCAAATGGTGTTATTATAATTACAACAAAAAGTGGTAAGGAAGGTAAAACAAGATTTAATTACAACACTTTTACTGGTTTTAAACAAGCACGACAAAGTGATGCCTATTATTTTTCCGTTGCAGAGACCGCTAGAGCACAAGAATTGGCTACTGGTAGTATTTCCTCGAGAACACAATTAAAATTATTACTTGGGGTTGATGAAGATTGGCAAGATATCATATTTGAAACGGGTTTAATTCAGAACCATGCGTTTAGTGCTAGAGGTGGTACAAAGAAAACTAAGTTTAGTGTGTCTATGGGATATTCTCATGATGAAGGTGTTCTACTTACAGACGATTACAAAAGATATAACATGCGATTTAAAATCGATACCAAATTGAGTGATAGACTTAGTTTTGGTGCGAACATTGCACCGTCATATTCCAATAGAAGACGATTTGACGGATCAACGCATGATATTTTGAGACAAACGCCTTGGTTACCATTGTATGTTAATGAGCAAGTTTTACCTTTTGTGAATCGATTACGCGATGGTGGAAAATATGCGGATGTACAGATTGGTGATTATGCAATTCAAAGAATGTTCGATGATTATGATTTAGACGCTATGATGCCAGTTGAGTCTGGTGGAACAGATATTAGTAATACTTCTAATACAAATCCTGCAGCAAAGGTTCTAGAGCGTGATAGAAATGATTACAAGTTTAAATTGGCTGGAAGAATGTATGCCAATTATGAGATTATTCCAGGTTTAAAATTTAATACAAATTTGGCTGGAGATTTTCAAAATACTAAGAGAGACAGATGGCAGGGTGTAGAGTCCAATAGAAATGGTGCTGCAGCGACGTCATTAGACTTATCGACAGAGAATAGAATACATATTGTTACGGATAATTTCTTTTCATATGACAAAGCTTTCGGAGATCATGAGATTAACGCGGTTGGTGGTATGTCAGCAGAGAAGTGGGATTACACCTTCGAATCCGTTTCAGGTGGAGGGTATGACTCAGATTTAGTACGTACAATTTCAGCGGCTGATCCAACGACTATTACTGCAGCTTCTTTCGAACATACCAGAAGACTTATGTCATTCTTCGGTAGAGCAAATTATGCTTATAAAGGGAAGTATTTAGCTTCTGTAAGTTTTAGACATGATGGGTTCTCAGCATTTGGTGAGGACAATAAGTATGGTAACTTTCCTGCGGTTTCAGCAGGTTGGATAATGAGTGATGAGGATTTTCTAAATGAGAGTGATGTAGTCACAAATCTGAAACTAAGAGTAAGTTATGGTGTAACAGGTAATCCGTTAATCGATTCTGGCAATGATCTTATTGATAGTTTTCCATATATATCTTTACTTTCTCCATCATCTGCTGTAATAGATGGGTCTGTAAATACGGCATTTAATCCTATTAATATTGCTAACCCTGGATTACAATGGGAGCGTTCATTAGAAATTAATCCAGGTGTTGATTTTGGCTTTTGGAATAACAGAATTTCAGGTTCATTCGATGTCTATAAAAGAACTAGTGATCAACTACTATTAGATAATCCAGTGTCTTATACAACTGGATTTGATAGTGGTTTAATTAATATTGGTGAAGTAGAGAATCGTGGTTTCGAATTTGAACTTAGAAGTGCCAATATTGTGAAGGAAAACTTTAGATGGTCTACAACTATAGTTGGTGCAAGAAATAAAAATGAACTTACAAATTTTGGAGATGCAAATGGGCAAATTCAAAATGTTGATAGTAAGCGTGCTGCAGAGTGGATTAACTTAGTCGGAAACCCGATTTCATCTTACTATGGATGGGTAGTTGATAGAGACATTCCTCTAGAATATATAATTGATCCTTATCATCCAGTTGGTGCAGAAGCACAAGATGTTTATGTAAAAGATTTAAATGGTGATGGTGTTATCGATGACGATGATAAAACGATACTCGGAGATCCATATCCAGACCTAGTATGGTCAGTTACCAATAATTTCAATTTAGGAGACTTCGATTTAAGTTTTATGTTTCAAGGAAGTCATGGTGCCGAAATTAGAAATATGGGAGATCAATATCTATTTAATCATTTTAATAGTTCTCAAGATTTTGACCCATCAACTACACCAGATCAAGAATTTATTAGACAAAAGATCTTTACAAATGATATTATACAAGATGCATCGTATGTTGCTTTGAGAAACTTAATTATAGGATATACAATTCCTGAAAGCTTTACAAAGAAGATCTTTATAACAAATGCGAGAGTGTATTTTTCTGGTAGTAACTTATTGTACTTCACAGCAGATAATTATACTGGGTTCAATCCAGAATCAATTAATAATACATCACCGACCACTTATGGTTATCAAAGGGCAGGATCACCTATTCAGAGGACCTTTACTTTTGGAATCAATGTTAATTTTTAGAGGACTTAATTAAAACAGAATACAATGAAAAAATTCAAATATATAATATTAGCTGTACTAGCATTCAGTTCTGTAGGATGTGATGATTATCTCTCTCCAGAATTAGAATCTTTGATCAATGCTGACAACTACTACAGTACAGAAGAAGAATTAGAAAAAGGTGTTATTAACATGTATGATGGTATACAAGGTGTTAATAGTACAAATGCAAACGATTATCATGCTTTGCAAGTAGAATTCTATGTTACAGAAATGCGAAGTGATAATACAAGAACTAAGGCTCAAGAAGGTGAAGCTGCACAGTTTGAGTTTTACACAATTGAGGCCAATAACGGTATTGTAGCTGATTATTATCGTAGTTTTTATAATGTAATTTTTAGAGCCAATACCGTTCTAGAAAACTTAGGTGTTGCCTCACCTGAAAATGCACTTGCTTTTGAAGCTGAGGCAAAATTTGTTCGTGCCTATGCGTATTTTAATTTAGTAAGATTATTCGGTGATATTCCATTGGTTGATCGTATACTTTCGGCAGAGGACAAAGAAATCTCATTTACGAGAGTACCAACATCTGAGATTTATGATTTTATTATCTCAGATTTATTAGTAGCCGTATCAGGATTAGACAATACTTATAAAACTAGAGCATCTAGAGCTGCTGCTCAAACTTTATTGGCAAAAGCCTATTTAACAGTGGGAACTAATTATTTAGATGCCCAAAATTTAATAGAGGATGTTATGTCAAGTGGCTATGCTTTAGAGCCAGACTTTAAAGATGTATTTTTTAATGAGTTAAATGATGAGGTGATTTTTGCCGTTGGTTATGAGCCAGATGGTATTGATAGCCAAAACTTTTCTGCGGAATGGCTTAATGCTGTTGGAAGAACAAGTGGTGTAAATTATACGACTCAAGATTCTAGAGAGGCATTAGATGCTTTAGGTGGTGATAGAACTCAATACTCTTATAGAGTTGATTTAGATCAGCCAACACAATTTCAAGTGGTAAAATATATTCCAGATGGTGATACTACTTTAGGAATTAACCCTACTTCTGTAGATCCTACAGCAGCAGGTAATGATTTTATTGTTATCAGATATGCAGACGTGCTGTTATTGCATGTAGAGGCTATAATGGCTGGTGGATCTTCAACAAGTTCGCCTGCAGCCTTAGAGTCGTTTAGATTAGTAAGAGAACGTGCAGGACTAACAGGTGATGATGATGATAATATCACTAAACAAGAATTGTTAGATGAGAGAAGAGTAGAGTTGGCTTACGAAAATCAACGACTATTCGATTTAATGAGATTTGGTGAGGCACAAGCTGTATTATCAGCATTTTCAGGAGCAACAGGAGGAAGCTTCACAGCTAGTGATTTGCTTTTACCAATACCACAGTATGAAATCAATTTGAGTCAAGGATTGTTAACTCAAAATCCAGGATATTAATCTTTTAAAAACTATTATGATGAAAACAATGAAATATTATGGATTAGCGCTGATCTTCATCGGAACGTTAGCATTCAATTCATGTGAAGATCTGGAACAATTTGAACCATTAGGTGAAAACTCAATTGCAGATGCAACACCACCTTCGGCAAGCTTTACATATACACAAGGAGCAGGTACAGAAGATGCGTGGAAGGAATACACATTTGCCAATGCATCAACAAGTGCTACTATGTACATGTGGGATTTTGGTAATGGTGAATCATCAACAGAAGTAGATGGGTTTGCAATTTATCCTGGTGAAGGGACATATACAGTTACCTTGACCGTTTCAGACAACAATGGTGTGGAGAGTACATTCACAGAAACTATTGAGGTAATAGAACCTGAAGAACCAGCAGCAATTATTCCGGTTATTAACGAATTTAGTTTTGAAGACAATTCACCAGGTAGTGAGGATTGTGGTGATGGCAATATGGATGGTAGAGATTGTTGGAGAAATAGTGACCTTGGTGGTGTAATTCAGATTACATCAAGTCCGGTGCAAAATGGATCTCAGGCCTCAAAATATCCATCTGCAGGTGATAGGATCGCGTATCAAGAACTAACAGTTTCACCGAATACAGATTATATAATAACCTATTACTATACGTTAAAAACGAATAATCCTGGTTCGATAACCTTACACATTTTAGCTGGTGGTGGTTATGTAGATTATAATGATGCCATTGCGGGATCTATAGCATCTTTTGAGGGTACAGATCAAACTAGTGCGAACGACTATGTGCAGGTGAACTTACCATTTAATACTGGTGCTAATGATATGGTTTCCATTTTTGTGACAAATCAAGGTGAGGAAGCGAGACTTGATAACATTACGATAGACGCTGTAGACTAAAACAATTATTGTGAATACGAGAACTCTTTTTATACTACTTTTTTCAATCAGCTTAAGCTATGGATTTGCTCAATCTGAAAATAAAGATGATTTGAGTGCAACTAAGACTGAAAAGAAGAAGAAGAAAAAGAAGCGTAAGAAGAAAGTTAAGCTACCTAAGATTGATCTTACTCACTGGAAGGTGACACTTCCTGTGACCAATGAAGTAGGTAAACCAGTTGAAATTGAACCACCTGAGATATTTGATTTTGCATCTAATGAGATCGCTAAGCCATATATGTATATCGATTCTACTCGAGGCGCAATTGTATTCCATGCCATGCCAACGGATTCTAGAACACGCAATACAAAGTATACAAGATCAGAATTACGAGAGCAAATGGCACCAGGTGATAATAATGCCAATTGGACATTTAAAGATGGTGGTAGGATGAAAGCTAAAATTGCGATTGATGATGTTACCAGAGATGCTGATGGTAAGTATCATCGGATAATTATTATGCAAATACATGGTAGATTAACAAACGAGCAACGCGATTTAATTGGTGAGGATGATAATAATGCGCCTCCAATGCTAAAAATCTATTGGGATAAAGGTAAGATAAGAGTTAAAACAAAGGTCTTAAAGTTTTTAGAGGCTGGTATACCGGAAATTCTGCATGAGGATGCCTGGGACAATGACGACGGTTTCAATTTTGAACAAGAAGTTGGCTTTAAAAAGTTTACACTTGAGGTTAAGGTATCAGATGGAAAAATGGTGATTATCCTTAATGGTAATGAATTTAAAGTCTACGATAGCATTCACATTAAAAAATGGGGTGTGTTTGAAAACTATTTTAAGGCTGGTAATTATTTTCAAACCAGAGATGAAGGGGCTTATGCAAAGGTTAGGTTTTACGAATTAGAAGTAAGTCATTAGAATATTATTTAGAGTGTCATATTAATAGAATTCTACTCATAGGAGTTAGTTGGTTAGAGTGGGTAGAATTCTATAATATCAAAACAAGTAGACAAAAAAAGTGTTAAAAATTGCATATTTTTAAAGTAAATAATCTGGTTAACCAATAGAATGAGTTCAAATATGAAAGTAGAAACATTACAAAAAACAGAAGGGTTAAGTTTAAATAAAACTATTATCGCCAAAATAAAAGAGCTTATTAATTATAAGAACTTAGAACCAGGTGATAAGTTACCTTCTGAGCGTATGCTATCCGAAAAGTTTGGAGTAACTCGCAGTAGTGTTAGAGAAGCAATTCAGACGCTGGAATATTATGGATTACTTAAATCAAGACCGCAAAGTGGTACATTCGTTGCGAATATTGGTGTTATCGCTATGAATGGAATGATCGATGACATTCTTAGACTTGAAGAGCCAGATTTTAAATCCCTTGTTGAAACTCGTATACTTCTAGAACTCAAAACTGTAAAACTGGCATCATTAAGACGTACTGATGAGGACTTAGTGAAAATTAAGGAAGCATTGGATGCCTACACGGAAAAAGTAAAGGCAGGTTTAGATGCAGTGGAAGAAGATCTATTGTTTCATCTTGCAATAGCTAAAGCAAGTGGTAACAGTACTATGAACACTTTTATGTTATCTATAACTCCTGAGATAATTACCAATTTTGAGAAATATCACGTTTGTGATAAAAATTTAGCCAATTTAGGAATAGAAGAGCACCGTGCAATTTACAATGCAATTAAGGAGCAGAATCCTAAACTCGCAAAACAAAAAATGAAAGAACATTTTAGTGTATTATATCAGTACTGCTATAATGTTTAGAATATAGACTAACAATCAAAATGAAAATACGAGGTTTAAGGTGGTGGATTATTGGGTTAATCTTCATAGCCACTGTTATAAATTATATTGATAGAACTGCGTTCGCTCTACTCTGGCCTCAGATGGGTGAGGATTTAGGAATGGACCAGTCGGATTATGCATTTCTTCTTAATGTGTTTCTGGCCACATATGCAGTAAGCAAATTTTTGTCAGGTAGATTATATGACAAAATCGGAACACGGATAGGGTTTACATTGTCGATAATAGTATGGTCTCTGGCTGCAGCGTTTCATGCCGTAGCAAAAGGCATCGTTTCATTATCGATTGTAAGGGGCTTACTTGGATTGGGTGAAGCTGGTTTATGGCCTGGAGCTGTAAAAAGTAATGGAGAGTGGTTTCCTGTGAAGCAAAGAGCTCTAGCTCAAGGAATATTTAACTCAGGCGCCTCTATTGGGAATGTTATTGCACCTATTGTAATTGTCTTCCTTTATGCCAAATTTGGTTGGAAGGCGACATATGTAATTCTCGGTTTACTAGGGTTAATATGGGTTATACCTTGGTTAATAATTAATAAGACAAGCCCACAAAAACATCCTTGGATTACTGATGAAGAAAAGAACCTTTTATTAAACGATAACATTGCTAATGATAATGTTCAAGACTCGTCTGAGCCAAAAAGCTTAAGCTTGGGTAAAATTTTGAGTTTTAAAGAGTCATGGGGAGTTTTACTCTGTAGATTTTTTATTGAACCAATTTGGTGGTTTTTTGCAGGTTGGATGCCGATTTATCTTAATTCTAAATTCAATTTAAGCATCGAGGAGATTGGTAATACCATGTGGATTTCCTATTTAATGGCTGCGGCAGGTAGTATTCTAGGAGGGTTATTTACTGAAGAAGCCATTAAAAGAAGTAACGTAGATGTTGGTAGAAAACTTAGTATTGTTGTGGGTAGTGCCCTTATAATAGCAGGATTTGTAGGTATAATACTGTTTGTTAAGGAGACAAACTTCATGACCTTTATATATCTCGCAGGAGTGGCCTTATTCGGATTTCAATTTGCAATTGGGAACATTCAAACCTTATCTAGTGATTTATTAAAAGGACCGTCAGTAGGTACATTGGCAGGATTAGCAGGTACTGTTGCGGCAGTGTCTCCTATGATCATGAATTGGTTTGTTGGTCAAATTACTAAGGGTGGTTCTTACGTACCAGCCTTTATTGCTATCACGACTTCTGTCGTATTAGCTGTATTGGTGATATATATATTTATAAGCAAAGTTAAACTAGTTGATAACACTAGTGAATAATTAAAAAATTAAAAGCAATTTAAAGAATTACATAAATGAATAAAATAGCAATAGTAACAGGTGCAACAGGAGGAATAGGATTTGCCGTTGCAAAGCGTCTTGGACAAGATGGTTACACCGTAATTTTAAATGGAATCGACCATGAGGCGGGAGCTGAGAGGATTAAAGAATTAACAGCAGAAGGTATAACAGCTGAATACTACGGTTTTGATGTTACAAAAGAAGATCAGATAACAGAAAACATACAAAAAATTGGAGATAAATATGGTAAAATCGATGTTTTAGTTAATAATGCCGGTGGATTAGGTGGTCGATCTCGTTTTGAGGAAATGACCACCGACTTCTACAGGTTTGTAATGGCCTTAAACTTAGACTCAGTGTTTTTTGCATCGAGAGCAGCCATTCCTTATCTCAAAAAAGGAGAACATCCTTCAATAATTAATTACACCTCTAACGCTGGGTGGACCGCAGGTGGTCCAGGTGCTGGAGTTTATGGTACGTCTAAAGCTGGTGTTCATGCAATTACAAGAGCATTAGCTAAAGATCTGGCAGAATACGGTATTAGAGCAAATGCAGTTTCCCCTGGAACAATTGATACACCATTTCATGCCCAAATTAAAGCTACAAAACCAGAGGTATTTAAGTCGTGGGCCAATAATATAATGTTAGGGAGATTAGGACAGCCAGATGATGTTGCTGGTGTTGTCTCCTTCTTAGCCAGTGCGGATGCTTCATTTATTACAGCTGAAACTATTCAAATTGGTGGTGGTCAAGCACTAGGAATTTAAACGAATTCAAAATCTTATTAAGTTACTAACTAGTTATTAAAATGAATCAAATGAATAAGGTAGTCACTTTTGGTGAAATTATGCTCAGATTGGCACCTCAAGGGTTTTTAAGATTTTCTCAAGCTTCAAGTTTTGATGTTGTTTATGGTGGAGGAGAATCAAATGTTGCAGTATCGTTGGCTAATTATGGTGTTCCCGTAGATTTTGTGACACGCTTACCAAATAACGATATTGGTCAATGTGCAATGATGGAAATGCGCAAGCGCGGTGTTGGAGTTGATAAAATTGTTTATGGTGGCGAGAGACTCGGTATCTATTTTTTAGAAACAGGAGCAGTTAGCCGAGGAAGCAAAGTGGTTTATGATAGAGCGTATTCTGCAATTTCACAGATTGAGCTAGGTATGATTGACTGGAAATCTGTCTTTAAGGATGTTGCATGGTTTCATTGGACAGGTATAACACCTGCGATTTCGCAGGGTGCAGCTGATGTGTGTTTAGAAGCATTAAAAACAGCTAGTGCAATGGGAATAACAATTTCTACAGACTTGAACTATAGAGCAAAATTATGGACGTATTGTGATGATTCCCACAGAGAAAAAATAATGACGGAACTAACATCTTATTGTGATATTGTGCTTGGTAATGAAGAGGATGCAGAGAAGCATTTTGGAATCCATCCAGAAGGATTAGACGTTCATAAACATGGACATGATGTTAAAGCTGAAGCTTTTTTATCTGTTTGTAAGCAAATGATGAAGAAGTTTCCTAAAGCCAAGAAAGTCATTACTACCTTAAGAGGTTCTATTTCGGCTTCTCATAATACTTGGGCTGGAGTCCTATATGATGGTAAGAATATGTTTGAAACGCGTCAATATCAGATTACAGATATTGTGGATCGTGTTGGAGGAGGTGACTCCTTTATGGGTGGCTTAATTTATGGATTATTAAAATATCCTGAAGATGATCAAAACGCACTGGACTTTGCTGTTGCCGCGTCTTGCTTAAAGCATACAATTAAAGGAGATGCGAATCTGGTAACGGTTTCAGAAGTAGAGAAATTAATGAGTGGTGATGCGTCTGGTCGTGTTGCAAGGTAATAGATTATGGCACAGTTTACACGAATAGAAGTAGCAACTAAAATGAAACAAACCGGACTGGTTCCGTTGTTTTATGATAAGGATTTAGAAACAAGTAAAAAAGTAGTAGAAGCTGTCTATAAAGGTGGTGCTCGGCTATTAGAATTTACGGCTCGAGGTGATTTTGCACACGAAGTTTTTGGCGAGCTAAATAAATATGTGATTGAAAATTTACCAGGAATGATTATGGGAGTTGGTTCGGTCACTGATGGAGCTTCGGCTTCAAGATATATGGCTTTAGGTGCTAATTTTATTGTAACTCCAGTTTTAAGAGAAGATATTGCAGTGGTTTGTAATCGAAGAAAAGTACTATGGTCTCCGGGTTGTGGCTCATTAACTGAGATTGCTAAGGCAGAAGAATTGGGATGTGAAATTGTTAAGTTATTCCCTGGAGGAATTTATGGTCCAGGATTTGTAAAGGCGATAAAAGGCCCTCAGCCATGGACCAATATAATGCCAACTGGTGGTGTGTCACCAACAAAAGATAACTTAGAATCTTGGTTTAGTGCTGGAGTGACTTGCGTTGGAATAGGATCCAAATTAATTAAGAAGGATGAAACTGGTCAATATGATTTAAGTCAAATCGAATCAGATACTCGAAATGCCTTAAAAATAATTCAGGATTTAAAATCAAATTAATTGGGAACATCTAGAATTACAGTTAAGGATCTATCGCAACTTTCAGGCTACTCAGTTTCTACGGTGTCAAAAGCACTTAATGATAAACGAGATATAAGTAAAGATACAAAAAGGGAGATCAGAGCAATTGCAAATAGATTCAACTACACACCAAATAAATATGCCGTTGCTTTACGTGCAAATACTTCAAAGGCTATAGGGATTTTATTGCCAAAAGTAACCATAAGATCATTTAATCAATCGCTTTTTTATTTGCAACAAATTGCAGAGAGCCATGGTTATAAGGTATTTATTTGTCAAACCTATAATTCTAATAACTGCGAAGATTCATATTTGCGCAAAATCAACGATGGTACAGTTGATGGCATCTTTGTTATAAATGATTTAGATAAGCAGACGAAGCCTAAATATGATTTGGATTTACCTGTAATGAGAATCCAGATAACGAATAACCAGTCAGAACAAGAAATAGAAAAGGTAATCAATCATAATTTTTATAAATTCCAAAATCTAATAGCCTAATAAGTATTTTAGTAACCTCTAAATTATTCTATTGAAAAGAGGAATTCTATATATGTTGATAAGCACATTAGCATTTACATTTTTAAATGTTTTTGTAAAATCCTTACATGCATTTGACGTATATCAGATTGTATTTTTTCGTGCCTTTGGTTCGCTTTTTTTTACAGTACCATTTCTTATTCGGCATAAAATATCATTTCTAGGAAATAGAAAGGCCCTTTTAGTCTTAAGGAGTATTTTCGGTCTTTTTTCTATGACATTATTCTTTATGGCCTTAAAACATATTTCTATGGGAACCGCTGTTTCCATACGATATATTGCACCAATTTTTGCGGCATTATTCGCTTTGATTTTCTTAAAAGAAAAAATAAAACCAATTCAATGGTTGTTTTTCCTTATTGCATTTTCTGGTGTTTTGATTCTTAAAGGTTTTGGAGAGGTCATTTCCTCTTTGGGAATTTTATATGCCTTTTTATCTGCCCTGTTTGTAGGGTTAGTTTATATTACTATTCGTAAAATTGGAAGTAACGACCATCCTGTCGTCATTGTTAACTATTTTATGGTGATTTCCACAGTAATCGGGGGAATTTTATCAATTAAAAACTGGAATAATCCAGTTGGATATGAATGGCTAATTTTTCTCAGTTTAGGTGTATTTGGTTATGTGGCACAATTATTTATGACCAAAGCTTTTCAGGTTGAAGAGACCAACCAAATAGCACCTTTAAAGTACTTAGAAGTATTGTTTACAACTATAATGGGATTAATTTGGTTTAATGAAACCTATGATATTTACATTATCATTGGGATGTTAGTCATTATAACAGGTTTAAGTCTAAATATGATTGTTGGACGAAAGAAGACTTCTTAAAAATCGCTTTATTATTTGAATACTTTAGAAGTTTTACCTTTGCCTTATGAACGATAATTTTACTAATGAGTTCTTTGGTATTGGTATACAAAACGGTAAGACTCCCGAAAATTTAGGTGTACTCTGGCGCTCTGCTCAAAACTTAGGAGCGAGTTTTATTTTTACTATTGGTAATCGCTATGCGAAGCAAGCCAGTGACACGCATAATGCAGTTAAATCAATGCCCTATTTTCATTATGAAACTTTCGATGAGTTTTTTAATAATCTGCCCAAGGGTGCCAGAATTGTTGGTGTAGAGTTGACTGAAGAGGCAGAGGATTTAGAAACATTTAACCACCCTCGACGATGTGTCTATTTGTTAGGCGCCGAGGACCATGGTTTGTCTAAACAGGCCATAGAAAAGAGTCACTTTTTAGTTAAGTTTAAATCGCAGTTAAGCCTAAATGTTTCTGTCGCTGGAAGTATTGTGATGTATGATAGGCAATTAAACAAACCAAGGTCGTAACTTTGTAAAAAATAAATGGAATGCACAAAGCCGGATTTGTAAATATTATTGGGAATCCCAATGTTGGTAAATCGACAATAATGAATGCCTTTATGGGTGAAAAATTGTCTATTATCACCTCCAAGGCACAAACAACGCGACATCGAATTTTAGGTATTGTTAATGGTGAAGATTTTCAAGTAGTTTTGAGTGATACACCTGGGATTATTAAACCTGCTTACGAGTTACAAGAATCTATGATGGATTTTGTAAAATCCGCCTTTGAAGATGCCGATGTACTTGTATACATGGTAGAAATAGGAGAGAAAGCTTTAAAAGATGAGGCTTTTTTCAATAAGATTACCAATTCTAAAATTCCGGTTTTATTACTACTTAATAAAATTGATAGCGCCAATCAAGAATTACTTGAGGAGCAGGCAGAATTTTGGCAGCAGAAAGTTCCAAATGCAGAATTTTATCCAATTTCGGCATTAAATGGGTTTAATATAAAGAATGTGTTTGAACGCATAGTGGAGCTTTTACCAGAGTCACCAGCATTTTTCCCTAAGGATCAAATTACAGATAAACCAGAACGATTTTTTGTAAATGAGGCGATAAGAGAAAAGATCTTATTGCATTACAAAAAGGAAATTCCATATGCTGTTGAAGTAGATACCGAAGAGTTTTTTGAGGAAGAAAAAATCATTAGAATGCGATCTGTGATTATGGTGGAGCGTGATACGCAAAAAGGAATTATTATAGGACATAAGGGATCTGCATTAAAACGTATTGGTGTTGAAGCAAGAAAAGATCTAGAGAAGTTTTTTGGCAAACAGGTGCATTTAGAACTCTACGTTAAAGTCAATAAGAACTGGCGAAGTAATCAAAATCAATTAAAACGATTTGGTTATAATCAATAGCTAGTTTATCGCATGCAAATTCTTACTTCTTAAGGTATCACGTATAAAATGGTGCAACTCATGCATTTGGTCCATACCTGTTCTTTTGCCGATACGTCCACTAAAGTAGAGACCAAACCAAATGACGATCATAAGCAAGGTGACGAATAACTGAATGGCAAAAGATTCTTCCAAAGACCAGTTCACATAAGTCCAAATGGCAAAGCCTATAAAAAAGCCAGCGACAACAAAGTGTAAAAACATAAACATGGTCCATACGGTTGGGTTTGGTCCAAATAAACCATAGATCGTGCTTATGTCTTTTTTGTCATAATCTTCATTAATTTCTAAATGTAATTGTGGTGACCAAAAATGTTGTTTGGCTTTGGGGAATTTTATAAACACATGGTCATCAACACGAGTGACAATAAATTCAGTCTGTGATTTGCCCTTTTCTTCAAATAAGGACAACAAATCATCGTTGTTTTCTTCAATGTTAAATTTGAATCTTGGTCGAAGTATTATTTCATTGGAGAGTTCCATTAGTTATGGATAATGATAGCTATTCTAATTTACACATTTTCTTTTAAATGATATCTAAGATTTAATACTACCTTTGCGGCAAGAATAGTGATATGGGAAATATAGTAGCTATAGTAGGACGTCCAAATGTGGGTAAATCAACCTTCTTTAATCGATTGATTCAAAGAAGAGAAGCTATTGTTGATGCTGTTAGTGGCGTGACAAGAGATCGTCATTACGGAAAAACCGATTGGAATGGTAAGGAATTTTCACTTATTGATACTGGTGGTTATGTGGTTGGTAGTGATGATATTTTCGAAGCCGAAATCGATAAGCAGGTAGAACTAGCTATCGATGAGGCCGATGCTATTATTTTCATGGTAGATGTTGAGTCTGGTATCACTGGTATGGATGAAGACGTTGCTAATTTACTTCGTAAAGTTGATAAACCCGTATTTCTGGTCGTAAACAAGGTTGATAATAATAAAAGAGCTGAAGATGCTGTAGAATTTTATGCTTTAGGCCTTGGAGACTATTATACAGTTGCAAGTATAAACGGTAGTGGTACAGGTGATTTGTTGGATGCTGTTGTAGAAGCCTTACCAGAAAAGGATGAGGAGGACGAAGAAGCATTACCGAGATTTGCCGTGGTTGGAAGACCAAATGCTGGCAAGTCGTCCTTTATTAATGCTTTAATTGGTGAAGACCGTTACATAGTTACCGATATTGCTGGGACAACACGAGATGCAATTGATACCAAATATAACCGCTTTGGATTTGAATTTAACTTGGTAGATACTGCTGGTATAAGACGAAAGTCAAAGGTTAAAGAAGATCTCGAATTCTATTCTGTAATGCGTAGTATTAGAGCTATTGAGCATGCCGATGTATGTTTGTTGGTTTTAGATGCAACACGTGGGTTCGATGGTCAGGTTCAGAATATTTTTTGGTTAGCAGAACGTAATCGAAAAGGTATTGTGATTTTGGTCAATAAGTGGGATTTGGTTGAAAAGGATAACAAGACGGCCAAGGAGTTTGAAAAATACATAAGAAAGCAAATCGAACCGTTTACGGATGTGCCTATCGTATTTATCTCAGTATTGAATAAGCAACGTATTTTTAAGGCAATAGAGACTGCAGTTGAGGTTTATAAAAACAGATCTAAACGCATTAAAACTAGTGTTCTTAATGATACATTACTTCCAATAATTGAAAAATATCCACCACCAGCATTCAAGGGAAAATACGTGAAGATAAAGTACATTATGCAGTTGCCAACTCCGCAACCTCAGTTTGCTTTCTTCTGTAATTTACCTCAATATGTAAAGGATCCATATAAACGCTTTTTAGAAAATAAGTTACGTGAACACTTTGATTTTACTGGTGTTCCGGTGAGTGTCTACATGCGGAAAAAATAGTATCTTTAATCTTGCTATGTTAAGGTTTAAGAAATACAAATTCTTTCTATTTTTTCTTTTTTATACTCTAGTGGCTTTTTCTCAAACGCCACCTGAAGTGTACGTTTCGGGGAACCAATTGTTTTGTGGAGAAGCACCTATGCCTATAGTGACTGAAGTCTCTATTAATTCAGATTCAGAATTAGAAAACGTGTACATCCAGATTTCTCAAGGGTATACCCAAGGACAAGATCAGCTTGTTTTAATAGGTAATCACCCTGGAATTTCTTCGAGTTGGGCACCTAATGAAGGTGTAATGACGCTCTCTGGTAATGCCTCAGGAGATGATTACGAATCTGCTGTGGCCAGCGTTGTATTTCAAACCACACAGACTAATTTTACCGAAGACAAAGTATTCTCCATTAATTTAGGAAATGCCAATTTTCTGCCTTCAACAGGACACTATTATTTCTATATTTCTGATGTAGGGATTTCTTGGGGCGAGGCAAAAAATGAAGCAGAAGATTTAACCTATTTTGGATTACAAGGTTACCTCGCAACTATAACCACAGAGGAAGAAGCACAGCTTGCTGGTCAACAAAGTCCTGGGACAGGATGGATAGGTGGATCGGATCGTATATCTGAGGGCGTTTGGATTTGGGAAACTGGTCCCGAAGCAGGTGAAATCTTTTGGAATGGAGCTGTAGACGGAAGTGCACCAGATGGTGTTTTTACTTTTTGGAATACTGGTGAACCTAATAACTGTTGTGGTGGTGAAAACTATGCTCATATTACTTCTCCAAATGTTGGAATGGAAGGCTCATGGAATGATCTACCAGTTACTGGGTCTTTAGATCCAGCGAGCGATTACCATCCACAAGGCTATATTGTAGAGTTTGGTGGTTTGCCTAATGAACCAGAATTAAATGTTTCTGGCAGCACAACCATAGTAACACCTAAGCTAGATATATTAACAGAATCGATTTGCGAATCTGGTAATGCCGTCATTGCCGTTAGTACAAATACGGATGAGGTTATTTGGTTTGAAACACCATCGTCTACAGAGGTATTAGGAACCGGATTAATGTTTGAGTCTTATATTGAAGATACCACGACTTTTTGGGTTACAGCTAGTTTTAATGGTTGTAACGGTGGTCCAAGAATTCCCGTAACGGTAACGGTTTATGATTTACCATTGGCCAATGATCTTACCATTGCGCAATGCGACGACGAAACTATAGATGGTATAGCAGTTTTTAATTTATCGAATAATTTTTATGATTTAATGCTTGGCAATAATCCTGAAGAAATTGGCTTTTTGCAGGTCACACTATATCAAGATGATGCATTGCAACTACCAATAAGTTCAAACCAGTACTATAATGTTTCAAATCCGCAGATTGTTTATGCTGAGGTGTTTAATACTCAAACTGGCTGTGCTGCAATTTCTGAGATAGAGCTTCAGGTTAATACCAGTCTGCCTGTAGAGTTGTCTTTAGAAGTTTGTGATGACTTTGAGGTTGATGGTTTTGCCTTTTTTAATTTATTATTAGCCAATGACCAGATTTTGGATAATGCTCCAATAGGATCAATTGTGGCGTATTACGAGACCTATAACGATGCTTTGTTAGAGAATAATAGACTCACCAATTATTACCCTAATATTGAAGCTTATAATCAGACGATTTATGCAAGAGTGGATACAGAATTGGGTTGTTTTAGTATTAATGAAGTAGACCTTTACGTTAAAGATATACCAAGCCTTAATCAATTTGAAGAAGTTTATTATTGTTTAAACAGTTTTCCAGAGACGATTAGTCTCAATGGAGGTGTTTTGGAGGGCATACCAAATAACTTCTATTACCAATGGTCTACTGGTGAAACAACAATAAATATAGACGTTAATCAAATAGGGACTTATACGGTTTTAGTAACTGAACCTTTCGCATGTACCAATCAGAGAATTGTAGAAGTTTTACCTTCAAACGTAGCAACAATTGAAGGGGTTGAGGTTTCAGATTTGGTTGAGAATAATACGATTGCAATCAGTGTAAGTGGTGAGGGTGAATATGTCTATGCCCTTGATAATGCAAATGGACCATATCAAGAATCAAATACAATTGAAAATATAACCTCAGGTATTCACACGGTCTATGTAATGGATATAAAGAATAATTGTGGTGTTACTGCAGAAGAAATTTCAGTATTAGGATATCCTAAGTTCTTTACACCTAATGGAGATGCAACAAATGAGCGTTGGGAAATTAAAGGCTTTTTCTCTCGATTTCCGGTTACTGCAATTGTTGAAATTTACGATAGATATGGCAAGTTGCTTACGATATTAAATGAGGACAGTCCAAGTTGGGATGGCACACTAAATGGAAATCAGCTGCCAAGCAACGACTACTGGTTTATTGCCAATTTTGAAGATGGCCGAACAATTAAAGGACATTTTGCATTGAAACGATAGTGTAAAACCAAGAAATTACCAGCCTCCAGAAGCACCTCCACCACCAAAACTTCCACCACCGAATCCACCGCCGAATCCTCCAGAACTTCCTCCAAAGCCACCACCGAAACCGCCAGAAGAAGAACCGCGAGAGTAACTTCCTCGTCCCATGTTGCTCAGTATAATAGCTTCTAGAATACTGCGACTGTCAGAACGATTGCCTCGGTTCCCACCACCACCGCGTCGATTTTTGGAAATTGCGATAATGAAAAGTATAAAAATGAGAAGCATAATTATAAGCAAGCCAACTGGGAAATCTGTTGTATTATTCTGCCTCGTACCTTGATATTCGCCATTAAGAACCTCAAAAATTGCTTCAGTACCTCTGTCGAGCCCACCATAATAATCGCCTTGTCTAAAGTAAGGTATGATGTCCCTGTCGATAATGCGTTTACTAAGAGCATCGGTAAGAAGATGTTCTACACCAAATCCCGTATTTATTCCAATTTTACGATCATCCTTGGCAAGCAGTATGAAGACACCATTATCTTCTTTTTCTTGGCCAATTCCCCATTTTTCAGCCCATTGTGTTCCTAGGTAATTGATATACTCTCCTTCTGTAGAGCTTATGATAGCAACCACAATTTGTGTTGAGGTGGTGTCTGAATAACGAATTAGATTTTGCTCTAGATTTGCCTTTTCTGTTAAGCTTAGTAGATTAATATAGTCGTAAACACTAGTTTGAAAATCAGGTACAGGAGGAATTTCGTATTGTGCAAAAGTCCATTGTGCCGAAAACAAAAGGCAAAGGAAATAAAACTTCGATATTATAGATTTACAATTCTTCATTGGCCTTTTGAAATTGTATTATCTAGTTCGTTTCGGTCACCATGGTTCCAAGGAAAATAATCCGACAGTACCCTTCCGGCTTCCATTATACCTCCTATTAGGCCATCCTTAAAATCGCCATTCTTAAAGTGTTGTTGTATTTTATCTCTGGTAGAATTCCAAAAATCATCTCCGACTTTATCGTTTATGCCTTTGTCACCACATATTACAAATGCTTTATTATCAACAGCCACATAAATTAATACGCCATTACGCTCAAGAGTATTATCCATTTTTAAATAATGGAATACCTCGAGCGCATGATTATAAATATCACCATCATAATCTTGTTCAATGTGCACACGGATTTCACCAGAGGTAGACCGCTCAGCAACTCGGATCG
This sequence comes from Winogradskyella poriferorum, assembly GCF_050618035.1. GTDB lineage: Bacteria > Bacteroidota > Bacteroidia > Flavobacteriales > Flavobacteriaceae > Winogradskyella > Winogradskyella poriferorum_A. The sequence goes on along the minus strand of NZ_JBODPY010000006.1, from coordinate 111,957 downwards.
CTTCTACAATTTCCGATTCCTCTTGAGAAGAAAGGAAATCTTCGAGATGTGGCATGCTTAAATCTTAATTAAATTCGAAATTTACATCAGGTACATTTTCAGTGCCTGGATCTGCCTTATACCTTGGTATTTCATCAAAACCAAATAATCCAGCTAATAATTTGCCAGGAAACTTCGTCGTATGTATGTCGTAGATATTCACAGCTTCATTATAGCGATCTCTTGCCACATTAATTCGATTTTCTGTGCCTTCTTGTTGCGCTTGAAAATCTCTAAACTGTTGTGATGCTTTTAGGTCTGGATATCTTTCAAATGTTGCAATTAACCTACTGAAAGATCCTTTTAATTGGCTTTGTGCTTGCTGAAATTTTTCTAAATTTTCAGGCGTAAGATCATCAATATTTACATTTACAGAAGTCGCTTTAGAGCGGGCTTCTATAACCTCATTCAACGTCTTTCTTTCAAAATCTGCAGCACCTTGTACAGTTTTAATGACTGTACTGTATAAATCGCTTCGTCTTTGGTAGGTACTCTCTACATTAGACCATGCCGTTTTTGCATCGGCCTCATATTCTACAGCCGTGTTGTTAAAACCTACAGCCCAATTGTATATCCCAATTGCAATAACAGCGATTACAATTAAAGGGACTAACCATTTTTTCATATTGATAAATTTATAGTTGTGATTTAATTTTATTGAGTTGCGCTTTTATGTTCTCCAGTTTTTCAATAATCTCATATTTATCAAGCGCTTGTTTTTTATCTTCCTTAAGATGGGTCTTGGCTCCTTCAAGAGTAAATCCACGTTCTTTCACTAAGTGATAAATAAACTTTAAGTTCTTTATATCTTCTGGTGTGAATTTTCGATTTCCCTTGGCATTCTTTTTTGGTTTAATTATGTCAAACTCTTTCTCCCAAAATCGAATTAAAGATGTATTTACCTTAAAGGCTTTGGCGACTTCGCCAATGCCATAATAACGTTTTTCTGGAAGATCTATATGCATGTTAATCTAGTGATTGATTTTCTAAAGATGCTCGTTGTAATAATTTATCAAACTCTTCTGCAGATAGATTACCATAATAGAAGTTAATAGGGTTTATGCGACTACCATCCTTAAAAACTTCATAATGTAGGTGTGGTGCTTCAGATCTTCCTGTACTGCCTACAAAGCCTATAAGATCGCCACGCTTAACCCTTTGATTTACTCTTACATTGTATTTGTAAAGATGTGCATATAGTGTCATATAACCATAACCATGATCTATACGAATATGCTTTCCATATCCTGTTGAGCTATTATCAGCACGTTTAACGATACCATCACCAGTTGCGTAAATTGGAGTACCTCTTGGTGCAGTAAAATCCATTCCCCAATGAAATTTACGCACCTTAGTAAATGGGTCTGTTCTAAAACCATAACCAGAAGCCACTCGGGTTAAGCTCACATTATTTACAGGTTGAATTGCAGGTATTGCTTCTAAAAATTTTTCTTTATCCTCAGCAAGTTTCGCGATTTCATCGAGCGATTTCGATTGTACTACAATGGCCTTTTCTAATATGTCCAATCGTTTATTGGTTTCTGAGATTAATTGAGAATTGTCATAACCTTCAAATTTCTTATAACGATTTATCCCACCAAAACCTGCACGTCTTTGTTCTTCTGGTATTGGATTGGCTTCAAAATATAGTCTGTAAATGGCATTATCTCTTTCTTCAACATTTTCTAGTGCAGCGATGGCATCATCCATACGCTTGTTGAGCAATTGATATTGGAGTTCCATATTTTGCAATTCTCTTGCAAGTGCACGTTCTTTAGGAGATTCTAGATATTGGCTAACGATAAAAAATGAAAGAAACCCAAAAAGCCCAGCAGCTGTTAAAAACAACATCACATACTTAAATGTTGTTCTTTTCTTACGCTTTATTTTGCGGTAAGAAAGTGTTTCAGAATCATAATAATATTTTACCTTACCCATATTGCAAATTATGCTATTTTTGCGCTAATAAGACATTTTGTTTCCCAGTTTTATTAGCGTAACGACCAAAGATAAAAATTGTTTTGCAATTGTGGGAATTTTAAATTGAATCAAGCCGTAATTATTTGCATATGAAATCTCAAGATATTCGTGCTAAATTTCTAGACTTTTTTAAGGGGAAAGACCATCTCATTGTACCTTCTGCACCAATGGTGTTAAAGGATGATCCTACTTTGATGTTTGTGAATTCTGGGATGGCACCATTTAAGGAGTATTTCCTTGGGAATGCAAATCCAAAAAAGGATCGCATAGCAGATACACAAAAATGTCTAAGAGTATCTGGTAAACATAATGATTTAGAGGAAGTGGGTTATGATACCTATCATCACACACTATTTGAAATGTTGGGGAACTGGAGCTTTGGCGATTATTTTAAAAAGGAGGCGATTGCTTGGGCTTGGGAGTTACTGACCGAAGTATATGGTATCGATAAAGACATTTTATATGTTACTGTTTTTGAAGGTAATGATGAGGATAAGCTTCAGATGGATACTGAAGCTTATGATATCTGGAAACAGTATATAGATGAAGATCGCATACTCAAGGGTGATAAGAAGGATAATTTTTGGGAAATGGGAGAACAAGGTCCTTGCGGTCCTTGTAGTGAAATACATGTAGACATTAGATCTGCCGAGGAAAAGGCTAAGGTAGACGGTAAAGAACTTGTTAATATGGACCATCCACAGGTTGTAGAAATTTGGAATTTGGTCTTTATGCAATACAACAGAAAAGCTAATGGCACATTAGAGAATTTACCAAATAAACATATCGATACAGGTATGGGATTTGAGCGTCTTTGTATGGTGTTACAAGGTGTGCAGTCCAACTACGATACAGATGTGTTTACGCCTATCATAAGAGAAATCGAAACCATCACCAATAGCAAATATGGTAAAGAAGACAAGACAGACGTTGCTATTAGGGTAATTGCAGATCATGTAAGAGCTGTTGCCTTTTCAATTGCAGATGGCCAATTGCCAAGTAATACAGGTGCTGGTTATGTGATTAGAAGAATTTTAAGACGAGCAATACGATATGGATTTACTTTTTTAAACCAGAAAGAGCCGTTTATCTATAAACTCGCTGATACCCTGAACAAACAAATGGGAGATGCTTTTCCAGAGATAAAATCACAAGAGCGTCTTATTGAAAATGTTATTAAAGAAGAGGAGCATTCTTTTTTAAGAACACTAGATCAAGGTTTATTATTATTAGATCGTGTAATTGAGAATACAAAATCAAAAACCATAGATGGTAGCCGTGCGTTTGAGCTTTATGATACTTATGGTTTTCCTTTAGATTTAACACAGTTAATAGCGAGAGAAAAAGGGTATACTGTTGATGAAGATGGCTTTGATTCTGAAATGAAGAAACAGAAAGAAAGATCGCGTAGCGCTTCAGCAACAGAAACTTCAGACTGGGTCGTATTACGTGAGGATGATACTGAAGAGTTTATAGGTTATGATACTCTAGAAGCCGATGTTAGATTAACAAAATACAGAAAAGTTGTTTCAAAAAAAGATGGCGACCAGTATCAGTTAGTCTTTAATATGACGCCTTTTTATCCTGAAGGTGGAGGACAAGTTGGTGATAAAGGATCTCTTGAATCACCAAATGGTGATGTTGTGTACGTAATAGATACCAAAAAGGAAAACAATCTTATTATACATATAACCAATCAACTACCAAATCATTTAGAAGATACTTTTAAGGCCATTGTAAATGAGGAGCATAGAAGACTTTCTGCGAGTAATCATACAGCAACACATTTGTTGCATCAAGCTTTAAGAACGATTTTAGGTACTCACGTAGAGCAAAAAGGGTCTTTAGTAAAACCAAAGTATCTAAGATTTGATTTTTCGCATTTCTCTAAGGTTGATGCGGACCAATTGCAAGAGATTGAGGATTTTGTAAATGCTAGAATTAGAGAAAATATACCATTAGAAGAGCAACGTAACATTCCTATGCAAAAAGCATTGGATGAAGGTGCCATTGCCTTATTTGGTGAAAAATATGGCGATAGTGTCCGTGCCATAAAATTCGGTCAGTCTATGGAGCTTTGTGGTGGAACTCACGTGCAACAGACTGGTGATATATGGTATTTTAAGATTAAATCTGAAAGTGCAATAGCAGCGGGTATTCGACGTATTGAAGCCATTACAAATGTGGCTGTTGGTTCCTACTTTGAAACGGTTGATAAACAGTTTGAAGCTGTAAAACAAGTCCTAAAAAGTGCTGTTGATCCAGCTGTTGCAGTAAAAACACTTCAAGATGAAAATACATCGCTTAAAAAACAGATTGAGTCTCTACTAAAGGATAAAGCAAAAAATCTTAAGGGTGATCTGAAATCTGAGTTTAAGACCATTGATGATGTGAAATACTTGGCTAAGAAAGTAGATTTAGATGCAAAAGGAATTAAAGATCTATGTTTTGAACTTGGTGGTGAGCATAATAATCTCTTTTTAATTTTTGGTGCAGAAAATAATGGTAAGGCCATATTAACGTGTTACATCTCTAAAGAACTTGTAGCGAGTAAAGATTTAAATGCTGGTACCATTGTGAGAGAATTGGGAAAACATATTCAAGGAGGTGGCGGTGGCCAACCTTTCTTTGCCACAGCAGGTGGTAAAAATCCGGCTGGTATCGAGGAAGCATTATCAGCCTCAATAGCCTATTTAAAATAAAACACATTGCTTTACATCAATGAAGCTACAGACTAAGATACCTTTAGAACCACAATCACATCATCAGATTGACTACGACTCTAGGATCTTACTAATTGGCTCTTGTTTTTCAGAAAATATAGGTGGGAAGTTTGAATATTATAAATTTCAGTCTAGTGTTAATCCCTTAGGTATTCTCTTTAATCCTTTGGCTATTGAAAATTTGATTTCAAGGGCGATTAATCTCGAATATTACCAAGATAATGAACTTATTAATGCCATCGATAGTTGGGTTTGTCTTGATGCGCACTCTAGTTTAAATACAACAAAGAAGAGTGATTTAATTGTTCGCTTAAATACAGCTTTAGATGCTACGCATCAACAGCTTAAGACAGTGTCTCATGTTATTATTACGCTAGGGACGTCTTGGGTCTATCGGTTTTTGCAAACAGATAAAATTGTAGCCAATTGTCATAAAATACCGCAGAAGCAGTTCCTTAAAGAACTTTTAGATGTGGATAGCATTACTGAAAGTTTGCAAGCTATTATTGCTTTGTTAAAGGCTGAAAATAGTCGAGTAAATATATTGTTCACAGTGTCTCCAGTAAGACATCTTAAGGATGGCTTTGTTGAAAATATGCGAAGTAAAGCGCACTTGATTACAGCGGTACAAAACTGTGTAGACCCTAGGGAAAGAATAAATTACTTTCCTTCTTACGAATTAATGATGGATGAACTTAGAGATTACCGATTCTATAAATCGGATATGATTCATCCAAATGATTTAGCTTTAGATTATATCTGGGAAAAATTTAAAACCACGTGGATTTCAAAAGATACTGAGAACGTCCTGAAATCTGTGGACCAAATCCAAAAGAAATTAGCCCATAAACCCTTTAATAAGGATTCCCAATCTTATCAAGACTTTCGTGATAAACTAGCCGAGGAAATCAAGAAATTAGAGAAAATACATCCAAATATCTCTTTTTAGTTTATCCTAAGTACTTGAAAAACAATAGTATATATTTAAATACGTAGTTTATCGTATGGTTTTATCATTCTAATTAGTCCATTTTTGTTGCTCTATTAACCAAATAAGACATCAACAATGACTAATCTAAAACACGTATTAATTAAATGGAAGCAACTAGCTTTAGTTGTGCTTTTAATGGGTGCTTCACTATTTATGGGGCATTCTCAGAATGCTGAAACACCAGATTTTAGCTATGATTTAGGGGCTAAAATAAATGATATGACCATTACCGTTGCTGGTACAGTGGTTGTGGCTACTAATGATGGTTTAGTAGGCATAAAACCAGGAGAAAATGAACTCCTTTTCAATTTTACCGATTATGGTAAGGTTAAGCCTGAAGAATTAAATTTTATTCCAATGTCTCCATATGTAATGGTCGGACAAACAGGATTTGGGAATATTACAACAAAGAAGGCCGTGATAGACCACATTTCGGGTAAGGTTTTATTTTCTACAGAATCAAAAGGATGGAAATCTGTTTCTACTTGCGATGTCATTATGCCTCAGAACAAACTTGTTGTAAGCGGTTTACAAAAGGGTGGTGGAAAAGCTGAAAGTCTTACACCTAAGGTTGCTGTTTATGATTTAGGTACTGGCGAACTCGACTATTCATTCTTTTTACTAAAACCTGGCAAGGTGAGTATGAAATATTTTGCTGTTACAGGAACACCATTATTACTAAAAGATAAATTACTTGTACCAACGAGTCAAGGTGTTATTGCTAAATCTAAAGCCGGTGAAACCTTATGGGAAAATAAAATAAAAGGTATCAATTCTATGGTGGCTAGCGAGGATGAATCAGATATTTATGGATTTGCAAAAACGAGTAATCTTAAGAATACCAAGATTTATAAAATAAATGCAGATGGTTCTCCAGCATGGCAAGAAGAACGTAAAGTAAAAGGCGGTGTATCTAATTTTCAGATTTTACCACAAGGTTTGGCAGTAGTGAGTGATGTTGTAGGTGGCGATGGTGCCTTTGCCGCAAAGTCAGAATCCAAGATTACGCTACTAAGTACTGGTACAGGCCAAGATCTTTGGGAGAAAGCACCTAAGACCAAAGGCTATGTGCAACATTTTTATATTATGGAGGACGGAATTCTATTTGGTATTCAAGAAGGTGGTATTAATAAAATATCTTATGAAGGAAAGACACTTTTTAAAAAGCCCCTTAAAACTGGAGAAAATATCTTAACCATGGCTCAAACGCCGCAAGGCCTAATCTACATTACTTCAGAGGATGCCAATATTGTTAATCTTGAGACTGGAGAGTCAGTTTGGGATAAACCATTGAAGTTTAAACGTGCGAGTACTGTTAGCTCAGATTTTGATGAAAAGAATAACAGATATTTAATCGCAGCAGATGAAAAGCTTTTTGCTATAGATGCTAGTTCTGGGACATCGAACTTATTAACTGAAGCCAAATTTGACGGTAAAGAAGCACCAACGCATATCGAATTAAGAGACGGTGGGATTTTGGTAACGTCTAGTCAAAATGTAATGCTACTAGATTGGGATGGAGAAACGAATTGGCATGAATATCACAGAGCTCCAGGGAAAAGTGCTTTTGGTGCGATATTAGCAGGTGTTACAGCTGTTGCGTCGACTGCTATGGCTGTAGATGCTGCAGCAAGAGCTGGAGCCAATAGAAATTCCTTAGGGCAATATAATAGCTATGGTGCACAGATGAATCGAGCTTCACAAATGTTTGCTGCCATTGGTACAGTTTCATTTAATGAGATGGCCAAGCGATTTAAGGCAAGTGCTGCTACAGAAAATTCACAATTTATTTTGACAAAATTAGATAGTGGAGTAGGCTTGGTAAAAATAAATAAGGACAGTGGTAATGTTGAAAAAGAAATATTACTTAAAGATAAGAAGCCAGTCTACAAGGTAGATGAATATGGAGGCTTTTTATATTACCAACGTGGTGACAAAACCATATATGCTTATAATTTAAATAATTAGGTTGTTTAACCTTTTATATAAAAAGAGAATTAAATGTGCTATTAATCTCATTAATTAACCCCTTTGTCGAAAAAAAGACTTAACCTACTTATAATCCTAGTATATTGAGTACGCTATTAATCAATTTTTCAAAGAAAGCATCAGTCATATTCTGTCTAAATATCAGAATATTACCGATGCTTTTTTCATTTTCTATTATGCGATTATTTTCAAAAATTTTAGCCGTTTGCTTGTTTCTATGCCTAAATGAAATAAGTGCTCAAACAAAAATTGATATTAAAATAGACAGTTTATGGAACGTCTATAATCAAACTAAGGATCCTCTAAGAAAGTCCACAACGCTTTATAATGTTGGGCGCGAATATATGTCTGTAAATATAGATTCGGCTATTCGAATATTAAAGCAAGTTGACACTGAAGCACTCCAATTACGTAATGATTCGCTTCAAGCGAAGTCCTTAATTGGATTAGGTTTAGCTTTTAGCAGAAAGTCGAAATTAGACTCTGCCAAGGTCTATTATGATAAAGCGGAGACCATTGTAGCAAAGTCAACAGATACTGATTTAAAGACTTCACTTTATAATAACCGTGGCATCATGTTCTTTTATAAATCAGAATACGACAAGGCACGAGAGGAGTTTGAGAGGGTTTTAGCTATCGCCAAGGAGATTAATAATTTGGATGACATTTCAAGGAGTTATAATAACATTGCACTCTGTGATTCCTATAGTGGCAATTATGAAAGTGCTTTGGCCATGCATATTGAATCTGCCAAAATTGCCGAATCGAGAAAAGACAACTTAAATCTGGCAAGATCATATAACAATATAGGTCTACTTTATAGAGATTTAGATGATTACGATAAATCGGAAGAGTACCTCTTAAAATCATTGAAATTAAAAGAAGAAGAAGGGGCTACCACAGACATTATTGGAGGATATTTAAACTTAGGTGGAACACTCAGAAAAATTGGAGTAACCAATAAGGATACACTAAAGTTACTAGAAGCAAGAGGCTATTATGAGAAGGCCTTGAAAAAGAGTAAAGAGGCTAACTATGGTTATGGTGAAAATATATCGTATCCTAATTTGGCACTTATTGAGACAGCAATAGGGAATTTTGACAAAGGTATTTTATATGGAAAGATTGCCTTGAAAAATAGTATTGATAAAAAGGATATTGGTAATGAGATTGTATCGCGTGTAAATTTGGGTGATGCCTACAGAAATAATAAACAATATGAACTTGCTACAGAACATTTAATGAAAGGTTACGAACTGGCGGTAAAACGCGAAGATCTTATAGTACAGAAAGAGGCGAGTCTAATGATTAGTTTGTTAAATAGTGATCAATACAATTATAAAACAGCACTCGAATATTACAAGACTTACCACGATTTAACCGACTCAATATCTTCCACCGATGTTAAGAATAAGGTGAACGAACTTGAAACCAAATATGAGACCGAGAAAAAAGAAAAACAGATTTTAATTCAAAGAGCGGAATTAGCCGAACAAGATTTGGTTATTCAAAAACGAAATTATCAGCTTTTTGGTACTGTGGGAACAACAGTAATAATTGGAATAATTGGCCTTTTATTTTATAACCAACAAAAGCTAAAGAACAGACAATTACAAAAGGAAAATGAACTTAAAGATGCGTTATTAAAGATTGAAACTCAAAACAAATTACAAGAACAACGACTTAGGATCTCCAGAGACTTGCATGATAATATTGGTGCACAATTAACCTTCATTATTTCATCAATAGATAATTTAAAATATGCCTTTAAGATTGAGGATAATAAATTGACCAAAAAATTGGATAGCCTTAGTGATTTTGCTTCTGGTACAATCTATGAGTTAAGGGATACGATTTGGGCGATGAACAAAAACCAAATTTCATTCGAAGATTTACAAGCACGAATAAGCAATTATATTGATAAAGCAGATATTGCTTCTAATAATATCAATTTTCATTTTGATGTAGATGGAAGCATAGATGAGTCTCATGTATTGTCTTCAATAAAGGGTATGAATGTCTACAGAATTATACAGGAGGCCATTCATAATAGTATAAAATATGCAGATGCTTCCAATATAAGTGTTACCATAAAAAAAGTTGCTTCAAACTATGTAATAAATATCAAAGATGATGGTAAAGGGTTTGACAAAGCCACAGTTAAATTAGGAAATGGATTGAAGAATATGGAAAAGCGAGCTTCAGAAATTGGAGGTAATCTAGATATAGTATCTGGAGAGAATAAAGGGACAGAAATAATTCTAAACGTCTAGATGATGAATATAAAGGTCGGGATTGTTGATGATAATACTTTTTTATTGCATGCTGTAGAGGAAAAGCTGTCGTTTTTTGATGACCTCCAAGTAAAATTTAAAGTTTCAAATGGGAAAGAACTCCTAGATCAGCTAGAAACGAATCATCATGTAGATTTGATATTGATGGATATTGAAATGCCCATAATGAATGGTGTAGTGGCCACAGAAAAAGTGAAACAAAAATATCCACAGATAAAAATAATTATGCTCACCGTATTTGATAATGATGAGCATATATTTAACGCTATTAAAGCTGGAGCTGACGGCTATCTTTTAAAAGAAATAAATGCCAAAGAGCTTCATAATGGCATCGTTGAGACCTTAAATGGTGGTGCCGCAATGAATCCTTCGATTGCCCTGAAAACTTTAAAACTTTTAAGAGATCCTTCAAAAATTGAAAATGCAAAAACGCCACTTGAAGAGATAAAACTAACCTCTAGGGAAGTTGATGTTTTAGAGCAACTAAGTAAGGGTTTAAGCTACAATGCCATAGCAGATAACCTTATTTTATCTACTGGAACCATAAGAAAACACATTGAAAATATCTACAGAAAATTACAGGTTCACAATAAGCTAGAAGCTGTTCAAAAGGCGAGAAAAAACAATTTGATATAGACTTATCTTATTGGTCTTTTTAGTCGCTCCTTTACCATTTCAAAACTTTTCTTACTTGCACGCTCCCATCGGTAAATATTAGATTTAGCCTTTGGTTTTTTAGGTGCATTGCTTTTGTCATTAAAAAGTTTTACCCAGTGAAACCGTTTTCTATTGATAATTCGTTTCGTTTCTTTAGCTACATCTAAATACTCGAGCGCATTTAAGGCAGCAATAGAGACATGATGTATGCTATCATGAATGGCTTCAAGTAATAATGGGATCGATGTATGATCCTCCATATCTGCTAAGGCTGTCGCAGCAATAGGTCTGGTTTTATATGAACCATTACGCAATAAGTATTGAAGAATTTCTGAATCGTTATTACGCTGAAATCTCGCAATAAGAGACTGGCTTGGTGTCAACCAATTTAGTCTTATCAGTAAGAAGGTGATGGTACGGCGCATAACGAATAGTGTCTATACTATATTCGTCATATTTTAAAAAGAAATGTTACAGAAAATCGTAGGACTAAAGCTTCACACTATTAGGGACAAGAAGTGAGTAATCACCATTATTTTTAATAACATCTCTAACAATCGAAGAGGATATGTATGACGTATTTGCAGCGGTTAATAGAAATACTGTTTCGATTTTTGAAAGCTTACGATTGGTATGAGCAATGGCTTTTTCAAATTCAAAATCAGCAGGGTTTCTTAGTCCTCTTAAAATGAATTCAGCATCAACTTGTTTACAGTAGTCTACAGTTAAACCATTATAAGTTGTAACCTTTACTTTGGGTTCATTTTTAAAAGCTTCTTCAATAAAAGCTTTACGCTGTTCTAATGAGAACATATATTTTTTTTCAGCATTTATACCAATAGCTACAATAACTTCATCAAATAATTTAACACCACGTTTAATGATATCATAGTGACCTAATGTAATCGGATCAAATGATCCTGGAAAAATAGCACGTCTCATATACAGGTGTTTTTCTTGCGATAATTAATCTTTAAACAAATATACTTAATTATGTAATGCTTCTTCGATAGCATTACTGAAGAGGTCATTAAGAGATATGCCAGCTTCATTGGCCTGCTGTGGTAGAATACTCTCTTTTGTTAGTCCTGGAACAGTATTCATTTCTAAGAAATAAGGTTGGTCTCCTTTAAAAATAAACTCGCTTCTTGAGAATCCTTTCATTTTTAAAACCTCATAGATTTTCTTTGCCTCGGTTATTACATTTTCTTGTTGTGATGCCGATATACGAGCTGGTGTAATTTCTTGTGATTTACCTTCATACTTGGCTTGGTAATCGAAGAAATCATTTTCTGATACTATTTCGGTTATAGGTAGTACCAAGGTTTCATTCTTATAGGAAATAACACCTACAGATACTTCAGTACCATCAAGAAAAGCTTCTATGATGATTTCATTATCTTCCTTAAAAGCTACGTCGATAGCATTTTTAAGGTCTTCTTGTTGATAAACCTTAGTGACTCCAAAACTACTTCCTGCCTTATTAGCCTTAACAAAACAAGGCAGTCCAACTTTGTTAACTATGTCCTCTTCATCAATGTGATCACCATAATTGATAAAGTAGTTAGTTGCAGTTTTGATCCCATAAGGTTGTAGTGCAGAAATAAGGTCTCTTTTATTAAATGTCAGTGCGGCCTGATACATATTGCACCCTGTAATAGGGATGCCTAAAAGTTCAAAATACGCCTGCATGTATCCATCCTCACCTGGAGCACCATGAATGGCATTAAAAACACAATCAAATTTTATTTTTTCATTATTGACGGTTACTGAAAAATCATTTTTGTCTATCGAATATTCCTCACCATTATTATTGACATAGCACCATTTGTTTTTAAAAATATGAACTTTAAAAGGATTATATTTTTCTTTATCTAGCGTTTCAAAAACCACATATCCACTTTTGAGTGAAATTTCATATTCACTAGAATAACCGCCCATAATGATGGCAATATTTTTTTTCATTTTTTAAGTCGTCAAATCTTAATGTAAAAGTATCATTTATTTTAATAAACCAAATCATATGGCTATACGTATATAAATTTTATAGCGTTATATTATTTAGTAGATTTGTCAATAATCAGTTAATCCATGAGTGTAATTAAATTTCTAACTAGTAAAGCATTTTTCAAACAATTGGGCCTTGCGATCGCAGCCGTTTTAGTACTGAGCTTTTTGGCATTAAAATGGTTAGATATCACAACAAAAAAAGGAGAGTTTGTTGTTGTACCAGATTTAAAAGGAAAATCGGTGGAAACTGTAGAAATTGAGCTCAAGGATAATGATCTGGTAATGCAAATACAAGATTCTGCCAACTACAATCCTAATTATCCTAAATATTCAGTAATAGAACAAAATCCTGTAGCAGGTTCTAAGGTTAAGGAAGATCGTAAAATATACCTCATACTCAATCCGTCTGGTTACCGAAAAGTAGAAGTGCCTAACATACTAAAACGTACGTTGAGGCAAGCCAAGCCCACGTTAGAAGCATTAGAGTTTAAGATTGGTAAAATTACTTATAAGGATGCAATAGGAGAAGGCGTTATGTCTATGTCTCATAAAGGACAACCACTTAAACCAGGTACCTTACTACCATTAACCTCTGAGATAGATTTGGTTGTAGGTAACGGCAAACTTTAAGCCTTTATCATGCCAAATATTAATGACTTAAATACCGAAGAGGAGGCACTCCATGAGCATTATGCCTTTAAAGTCGACAAGGGACAGCAAGCTATAAGAGTAGATAAATTTCTCATGAATTTTATGGAGAATGTAACTCGAAGTAAAATTCAAAATGCCGTTAAGGATGGTTTTGTATTTGTAAATGGTAAGCCAGTAAAGGCAAGCTATAAGGTTAAGCCCAATGATCATATTACCGTAAAATTTGAACATCCTACACATGAGCAACTCTTGGTTGCAGAGAATATTCCTATTGATATTGTTTATGAAGATGATGAGGTCTTGGTGGTAAATAAACCGGCTGGTATGGTGGTACATCCTGGGCATGGTAACTATTCTGGCACATTAATAAATGGCCTAATTTACCATTTTGAAAATCTGCCTAACAATTCAAGCAATAGACCAGGATTAGTACATCGCATAGACAAGGACACAACAGGCTTATTAGTTGTGGCTAAGACTGAAAATGCCATGAATCATCTCTCTAACCAGTTTGCTAATAAGACTAGTGAGCGAGAATATGTAGCATTGGTTTGGGGAAATGTTGAAGCTGATGAAGGCACTGTTGAAGGTAATATCGGAAGACATCCAAAAAATAGATTACAGAATACGGTATTTGAAGATGAAGAAGCAGAAAAAGGCAAACCAGCTGTGACACATTACAAAGTCATGGAACGGTTTGGTTATGTCACTTTGGTAAGTTGTCGATTAGAAACAGGTCGTACGCATCAAATTAGGGTACATATGAAGCATATAGACCACACACTATTTAATGATGAAAGGTATGGTGGAGACAAGATTTTAAAGGGTACCACATTTACGAAATACAAACAATTTATAGATAATTGTTTTAAAATATTACCGCGACAAGCCTTACATGCCAAAACTTTAGGATTTGAACACCCTGTATCAGGAGAAATGATGCGATTTACTACCGAAATCCCTGAAGATATGCGTCTCTGTATTGAGAAATGGAGAGCTTATGCGAAGCATCAAGATAATGAATAGTACTATTGTTAATATTTGTTGAATCCTACCTTGAATTCTTCTTGTGGTTTGTAAATTTGAAAAAAGAAAAATAACTACATGAAACTTGTATTATCACCAGCTAAATCTTTAGACTTTGAAAGTAATCTTCCTACTGCAAAATCGAGTGAATTTTGTTTTGAGGCGGAGGCTGAACGTTTAAATAAAATTTTGAAGAAAAAGTCAGCGAGAAGTTTATCAAAATTGATGAATATCTCTAATGACTTAAGTCAGCTAAATTATGAACGTAACCAAGAATGGAGTTTACCATTTACGCAAGATAATGCAAGACCTGCCATGTATGCTTTTAATGGTGATGTATACAGAGGTTTGGATGCTTATACCATAGATAAGAACAAGTTAGATAAAGCTCAGAATACGATTAGAATTATATCTGGGTTATATGGTATTTTAAAACCATTAGACCTTATACAGCCGTACCGTTTAGAAATGGGTACTAAATTACCAGTAGGGCGTAATAAAAATCTTTATGAGTTTTGGCGCAAAAAAGTGACTAAGGCGCTTAATGATGAGCTCGAAGACAATGAATTATTCTTAAATCTAGCGAGTAATGAATATTTCAAGGCGATTGATACCAAAGCCTTAAAAGTTCCGATTATAACTGTCAATTTTAAGGAGTTTAAAAATGGACAATATAAGACGATTGGTTTCTTTGCTAAATATGCACGAGGATTAATGTCTAGATATATTATCGATACTAATGCACAATCTATAGAAGATATTAAAGCATTTAATTACGATAACTATGCCTTAAGTGATGAATTATCCTCTGATAAAGAATTGGTATTTACGCGATAATGTTTTTGCATAGGCATCCTTATCCACCTTTTATACATTCTGATACCAAAAAGCTTATTGTTGGCACTTTACCGCCACCACGATTTTCTACAGGCAACTTACTTGAAAAGGATGTAGACTTCTGTTACGGGAGTTATTACAATTCGTTATGGTTATATATCGATGCCATCCATAATCTTAGTTTACGGTATGATAATTCTCAAGAAGCTATAGAGGAACGCAAAAACTTTTTAATACGGCATAAAATCGGTGTTTGTGATATAGTTGAAAGTGGAGAAAGAGAAAAGATCGATGCTTCAGATTTAGGATTGTCTAATGTGAAGCTTCGTGATGTTATTGGTTATCTTAGAAAGTTTCCAAATGTTGGAACCTTATTATTTACAGGTGGAAATAGTAAGAATGGGCCTGAGTACTTTTTTAGGAAACACATAAAATCTCAAGACTTAAAACTGGAGTTGGTTTCTGATGAAATTCCTAGGGTCCATCAATTTAGTTTAGATGGTAGAAAGATCACAACGGTATCGTTGACATCAGCTTCTGGCTCTGCCAATAGGGCCATTGGTAGCATGCCGTTATATAAACAACTCAAATCTAAAAATCCAGATTTTACAACTTTCGATTTTAGAGTCATGCAGTATCGTGAATTTTTCTAGTCAAATGAACTTGAAAGAGATTTTGTAACTTGTATACAAATCAACCCTCATGAAAAAAGTACTGCAAGTTGCTAACGGATTGGCCCTAGGATCTACGATTTTCATTAATTATTTATCCAATACAGGACTTTTAAATAACACTACAATTGGTGCAGTATCTAATGATTATAAATCGGTATTCACACCTGCTGGTTATACTTTTGCGATTTGGGGTTTAATCTATTTAATGCTTATTTCATTTGCGATTTATCAGGGTCGAAGTCTTTGGGTTAAAGTCACAGATGATAGCTTTGTTGAAAAAATTGGTATTTGGTTTATCCTATCCTGTCTGTTTAATTCACTGTGGGTTTTCGCATGGATTTATGAATACACTAGGTTGTCTTGTATTTTGATTTTCTTGTTATTGTATGCGATATTTAGAATTGTTGTGAATCTAAATATGGAGCATAATTATGAGCGATTTCCCGTAATGGCTTTTGTTTGGTGGCCTTTTGCTATATATGCAGGTTGGGTTTCGGTGGCAAGTATTGCAAATGTATCTAGTTATTTGGTTAAAGTTGATTGGAATGCCTTTGGTCTCTTAGACAATACTTGGACTATTATAATGATATGTATTGCTGTTATTCTAAACCTTTATGTGATGTGGAAACGTAATATGCGAGAGTTTGCTTTAGTTGGCGCATGGGCTTTAGTCGGAATAGGCGTTGCCAATAAGGGAACCAATGAGTTAATTACCATTATAACATTTATTGGTGCTGCACTACTTATAACAGCCAACGGTATTCATGGATTTAAAAATTTATCAGCAAATCCATTTACAAAGTTTAGAGAATGGCAAGCTACAAGGAAGTGAATTAGATTTGAGTAAGCTTCTTATTCTTTTTCTTATCTAGGTAATGCCTTAAAACACCACCTTTTACAGTGTTTACATCAAACTCAACGATAAAAGCATTTGGGTCTATATCATTAATTATGCGATACATTTTTTTAATATCAATTCGGTTAATTATCGAATGAATAATATCAAAATCAACTTGTCTTCCCGAGTTACCAACACCACGGGTTCCTTTGTAAAGTGTCATACCAACACCAAGTTCTTGCATAATAGCATCTTCTATGGCCTCATATTTTTTTGAAACAATGGTAACTCCGATAAAGTCTTCAAAACCTTCAATAGTGAGATCTGTGACTTTCGCGGTAACGATGTAAGTTAGGATAGAGTATAAGGCAACTTCAGTAGATATCACCCAGGCCGTGATGCTAAATAGAATAATATTAAAGAATAGAATTATTTGTCCTATGCTAATCCCAAATTTATCATTGAGATAAACACCTAAAATCTCAGATCCATCTAATACTGAACCATTTCGTATGGCAATTCCAATACCTGCGCCAAGAAATAATCCTCCAAAAATAGAAATAAGAAGTTTATCATCGGTTATGGTTTCAAAATTTTCAAAATGAATAAATAGTGCAAGACCAATGATACTTAATACAGATTTAATAACGATACGTTTAGATACTGTGAAATATCCCAGAATTAAAAATGGAATTGAAAAGATAATGAGTAAGTAGGAGATTTTAATATCTACAAAGGTGCGCACCAAAAGGGCAATACCAGTAACACCACCATCGAGAAAACCATTGGGTAATAAGAACGCTTTTAATCCAATACTAGCGAGGATAATACCAAACAAAATTTGGAGATACTCACTGATATATTTCCAAGACTTTTTCAAATTAATCAACTCGATTTAATTGACTTTTCATGGCGTTGCTTATAAATATTAATCCTTCAGTTAGGGAATCGATCCAAAAATTCCAAGTGTGCCCACCATTACGAACCCTAAACTCGTGAGGTACACCTTTCTTTTTTAGTTTGATATGCATCTCAGTATTCCCAAGTGTTAGAAAGTCATCATCACCACAATCAAAATAGAGATTAACAGTTTTTAAGTCATTTACATTGGCATTATCAACAAAGTTTAATAGATCAAACTCCTGTATTGCTTTGGTATATCTAATTTTACCAGTTTTTCCTATAACTGAAGGCGAAATTCGTCCGAAATAATTATCAAAATGAGAGGCATTGTCATTGATGATTTCATCATAGGTTCTAATACTAGCGCTATAAGAAGCACAACTGCCAAAAAGAGTGTGATATTTAAACGCAAGTCGCATACTCCCAGCACCACCCATTGATAGGCCACTTATTGCACGATGTTGTTTGGCAGACTTAATTCTGTATGTCTTCTCAATAAAGGGTATAAACTCCTTAATGAGCATATCCTCATATGGGTAGGTGCCGTCCTCCTTATTCATATAGAGTCGGTCATCACCATCTGGCATCACTAGTACCATAGGGGTAATTTTATTTGCGTTTATAAGTTCATTTACAATGTCCGACAACAACCCTTCCATATTCCAGTCGGTTTCGTCACCTGTAAAGCCATTGAGTAGATAAACTACAGGAAAGTCCTCATTTGAGTTCTGGTAAGTTTCAGGAAGATAAATTGAATATTTTACATTAGTATCCAACAGCTTGGACGCCATTGATAAACTTAGTTTCACTTCGCTTTGGCCAAATGCGATAAATCCGAATAATACTGATAGTATGGTGATATAATGTTTCATTCTGAAAAACGCATTGAATTACCAATAAAAGTTAAGCCGATTGGAAGCGACTCTACCCAGAAATTCCAAGTATGCGCGCCGTCTCTCACACGATATTCATGAGGAATACCGCGCTTTGTTAATTCGATATGGAGTGTTGCATTACCAATGGCTAAAAAGTCGTCATCACCACAATCAAAATAGATATCAACCGATTTTAGCTGATTCTTATTCTTGGTTTTTACCATGTCATAAAGGCTATAGTCCTTTAAGGTGGCATTCATACGATCTTTGCCTTTTACACCGATAGTAGATGGTGAAATTCTACCAAAGTAATAATCAAAACTTCCTTGATCTTCATTAATTATTTCTTCCTCTGTACCTAAGCCAGCACTAAATGCCGCACAAGCGCCAAACAAATCATGATATTTTAAAGCTAGTCTTAAACTCCCTGCTCCACCCATAGATAAACCACTAATGCCTCGTGCGTTTTTATCTTTTTTAATCCTGTATTTGTTTTCTACAAAAGGCATTAATTCTTTAATAAACATATCCTCATAGTTATAAGTACCATCATCCTTGTTCATATAAAGGCGATCGTCACCATCAGGCATTATGATGACAATTGGATCAATTTGCTTTCCATTGATAAGTTGGTCGGTTATGTCCTTTACATGGCCGAGCCTAATCCAATCTGTTTCGTCTCCTGTAAAACCATTTAATAGATAAACAACAGGGTAGGATTGGTCTGTTTTTTCAAATCCGTCAGGTAAATACACCGAATATTTTACTGAGGTATTTAATATCGAACTCTCCATGCTTAGACTCGCTATAATTTTACTCTGACATGTTAATAAACCTATGCTTAAAGAAAAGAGTAAAAGGAGTGTACGTTTTATCATTTTTGAGAATATCGGGTTGTTAGTTATTTACCCTTAGTCTCAAATATATCAAAATTAAAGAGGAATATGGACTGGAAACCAAAGGAATATCAATTTACATTCCTTTGTTGTTTTAGTTTAATTGTTATCCATCTAATTAGTAAAATAAAGGGGAAACCATGCAAAAGTAAATCAAAATAGTCCATTGGTTGCATGCCTTTAGCACCACCTAATACCCATCTCAATTTACCAACAACATGTGGCTCAGGGAAAAAGGGTGCTAAACCCAAGGTAAGGCACAATAGGATTATTATTCTCCAATCTTTAGTGAGTCTCACCTTCTAGTACAAAATTTACAAAGTCGTCTATAGCATCGACACCTTCATGGGTAACATGCTTAATAAAAGCACTTCCAATTATAGCACCTTTAGCATGTGTTGTTGCATGCGAAAAGGTCTCCTTGTTTGAGATTCCAAAACCAACAATTTGTGGGTTTTTTAGATTCATCTTTTCAATACGATTAAAATAGGCATTTTGTTCTTCGCCAAAACCTGTTTTAGCACCTGTTGTACTTGCTGAACTTACCATGTAGATAAATCCGTTAGAAATAGAGTCGATATAGTGAATACGTTCGTCAGAAGTCTGAGGTGTAATCAGGAAAATATTTATCAATCCATAAGATTCAAAAGTACTCTGATACTGCTCATGATAAACATCAACAGGTAAATCTGGAATAATAAGACCATCGATCCCAACATCTTGGCAAGCTTTACAAAAGGCCTCTACACCATACTGTAAAATGGGATTAAAGTAGCCCATTATAATAAGTGGTATTTCGACAGATTTTCGAATATCCTTTAGTTGGTCAAAAAGTAGTTCACTAGTCATACCATTTTTTAATGCTTGTGTTGAACTGGCTTGAATGGTTGGGCCATCCGCTAGAGGATCACTAAAAGGTAGACCAATTTCTATCATATCAACACCACTATCTTCAAGATTCTTAATAGTGGTTACTGTGTCATTAATATTTGGATAACCTGCCGTAAAATATATAGAAAGTAACTTCTTGTCCTCTTGTAATTTCTGTTGTATTCTGTTCATCTTATAACTTAAAGTAATCAATATAGTTTTGTAAGTCCTTATCACCTCTCCCAGATAGATTCACCACAATAATGTCATCTGGATTAAATGTTTTATGTTCAAAAACAGCTAAGGCGTGAGAGGTTTCAATAGCTGGAATAATCCCTTCTAATTGTGAAAGCTCGAGTCCTGCAGTCATGGCTTCATCATCTGTAATGGCAATAAACTTTGCACGTCCTGTTTTATAAAGATTAGCATGCATTGGTCCAACTCCTGGATAATCGAGCCCAGCAGAGATGGAATAGGGCTCCGTAATTTGACCATCATGCGTTTGCATTAATAAAGTTTTACTACCATGAATAATGCCTTCCTTCCCTAAAACGGAAGTCGCAGCACTTTCTCCAGTATCAACACCTTTTCCTGCTGCTTCAACAGCAATAATATTAACGTCGGTATTATCTAAGTAATGGTAATAGGTTCCTGCGGCATTACTACCACCTCCTACGCATGCTATAAGATAATCTGGATTTTCCGTTCCTTCTTTTTCTTTAAGTTGAGTCTTAATCTCCTCAGATACAATAGCCTGAAATCGAGCTACCATATCTGGATAGGGATGAGGTCCAACAACACTACCTACAATGTAGTGTGTATCTACAGGATTATTAATCCAGTCGCGCATCGCTTCATTAGTAGCATCTTTTAGGGTTCTACTACCTGATAAGGCAGGGACTACTTTTGCGCCTAGCATTTTCATACGTGCCACATTTGGTGCTTGTCTTGCAATATCAATTTCTCCCATATAGACGACACACTCAATTCCCATTAAGGCACAAACGGTTGCTGTTGCCACACCATGTTGACCTGCTCCAGTTTCAGCAATGATTCGAGTTTTACCTAATCGCTTTGCTAATAAAATTTGACCTATCGTGTTGTTTACCTTATGCGCACCAGTATGGTTTAAATCTTCACGTTTTAAATAGATCTTTGTATTATATTTTTCTGAAAGACGTTTGGCAAAATATAGAGGAGAAGGTCTGCCTACATAATCTTTTAAGAGTTGATGAAACTCTTCTTTAAAAGAAGGATCTTCTGAAATTTTAATATAATTCTGTCTTAACTCTTCAATATTTGGATAGAGCATTTCTGGTATATATGCACCACCAAATTCGCCATAATAGCCCTTTTCATTAATGTTGTAACTCATACTTAAATTTTTCTAATTCACTAATATTTTTAACGCCAGGATTAATTTCAAACTTGCTATTGACGTCTAGCGAATAGCAATATTTTGATGCTGGACTTTCTTTAAATGTTTTTATTTTTTCAGTTTCATTCAACCCAATACCACCACTTAAAAAATAGGGTGTAGAAAATGGATAGTCATTTAAAACTCCCCAATTGAAGGTGTAGCCATTACCACCTGGTAATTTACCTTTAGTATCAAAGAGAAAGTAACTCACATAGTCTTTATAAGGCTTTAATTGGCTAAAATCAAATTCGTCCTTAATGGAGAAAACTTTAATCAATTCTGGCATTTTATTCGCTGAGTCCACTAAAATTCTCAGAAGACTTTTTACGTATTCGACAGATTCATGCCCATGCAACTGAATTAAATCTAGTTTGAATTCATTTGTTTTTACTAGGATATTTTCAAATGGTTCATCAACAAAAACACCAACCTTTTTAATGGTCTCTGGTAAACTTGGTATTTCTCCCTGGAAATACCTTGATGATTTATCGTAAAATATAAAGCCCATAAAATCGGGTTGCAGTTGTGATACTGCCTCCATATTATTAAGATATTTCATGCCACAGACTTTTAATTTCATTGCTTTAAGACATTTATAAATTCTAAGGTATGTGCTCCAGGATCATTAGTTTTCATGAAATTTTCACCTATTAAAAACCCTTTATATCCATAGGGTTGTAATTCTTTAATGGCTTCAGTGGAACTAATACCGCTCTCTGAGACTTTCACAAACTCATCAGGAATTAAATCGCTCAATGCTTTTGAGGTATCTAAGCTCACTGTAAATGTTTTAAGATCTCGATTATTCACACCTAACATATCTAGGGATGGCATAATAGATTTATGCAGTTCTTCCTCATTATGCACTTCTAACAAGACATCTAATTGCAGTTGTTTTGCAAATTGAGATAAGGCTTTTATTTCTTCTCGAGTCAAAATTGCTGCAATTAATAAAATTACATCTGCTCCATAGGCTTTTGCTTCAAGAATTTGATATTCGTCTATAATAAATTCCTTTCTTAACAAGGGTAGGCCACAACTAGATCTAGCAATTATGAGGTCATCTAAAGAACCTCCAAAGTACTTTCCGTCTGTGAGTACAGACATGCCAGTTACACCTGCATTTTCGTAGCCTGTGGCAACATCTTGAACATTTAGGCTATAGTTTATTTCATGCTTAGATGGAGATCTACGCTTGTGCTCGGCAATTATACCTGTTTCACTGTTTCGTAATGCATTGGCCAATGAAGTGGTGGCACGATCAAACAGAACTGAGGATTCCAATTGCTTTGTCGGAATTAGTTCTTTTCGCAAGCCAACTTCAATGCGCTTATCTGCAACTATTTTATCTAAGATGTTCATTTACTTAGTTCAATTAGTTTCTTTAAACTCTTTTTGGCTTTGCCACCGAATAACGATTCTCTGGCTAACTCAATACCTTCTTTATGTGATATTTTATTGGCAGTTGCAATGGCTAAACCAGCATTAGCAAGTACCACTTCATTTTGAGCATTTGTACCTTTTCCTTTAATGATTCTTTTAAAGAGGCGCGCTGCTTCATTGATGGTATTTCCACCAAATATTTCTGATTCACCCACTTGCTGTAGACCAATTTCATTAGGGCTAAAAAGTAATTCAGAATCATTGGTAATTACTTTGGTTTTACCGGTTAATGATATCTCGTCATAACCATCTAAAGCATGGACTATGGCGTAGTTTTTATCAGTTTCTTGATAGAGATAACCGTATAACCTTAAAAGCTCTAAATTAAAAACACCAACCATTTGATTTATCGGAAACGCCGGATTTACCATAGGTCCTAGCATGTTAAAAAATGTTTTCACGCCGAGTTCCCTTCTAATTGGGGCAACATTACGCATGGCTGGATGAAACAAAGGTGCATGTAAAACACAAATATTGGTTTCATCGAGACTACGTCTTAGAAAGTCGATATCATTAGTAAATTTTATACCCAATTTCTCCATTACGTTTGATGATCCGCACGTTGAGGATACACCATAATTACCATGTTTGGTGACTTTAACACCTGCACCAGCGGCAATGAATGAGGATAGCGTAGAGATATTAAAAGTATCTTTACCATCACCACCAGTACCACAGAGGTCAATGGTTGGTTCACCGTCTAATTCAACTGGAATACACAATTCTAAAAGGGCATCGCGAAACCCTCTTAATTCTTCAATTGTGATACCACGCATCATATAAATGGTAAGAAATGAAGCAATCTGACTTTGGTTATACATACCAATTGAAATGTTAACCAAAACATTTTTAGCCTCATCACTACTGATGCTTTCTTGATTTATAAGTCTATTTAAAATGTCTTTCATAATTAACTTTTAACCCAATTCTCGAGAATTTTTTTACCATTTGGTGTAAGTACAGATTCAGGATGATATTGCACACCTTTTACATCATATTCACGATGTCTTAAGGACATGATTTGTCCGTTTTCATCAAATGAAGTGGCCTCAAGGCTATCTGGTAATATGGCACTAACAACCCAAGAGTGGTACCTACCTACTTCGAAAGTATCATTCATGCCTTCGAATAATATCTCATCATCAACCGAGAGTGTAACATTGGTAGAAACACCATGGTAAACCTGGTCTAGATTATCTAAGGAACCACCAAAAACTTCAGCAATGGCTTGTTGACCAAGACACACACCAAGGATGCTCTTTGTAGAGGCATATTTGGCAATGATATCTTTTAGAAGACCAGCTTCGTCTGGTATACCTGGTCCAGGAGACAAAACAATCTTGTCGAATGGTTCAATTTCATCTAATGATAATTTATCATTTCTTTTTACGGTTACATCACAGTCTAAATCTTCTAAATAGTGGACCAAATTGTAGGTGAAGCTATCGTAATTGTCTATAACTAGTACTTTCATTTTTTTAAATCTGTTTTGCCTGTTCTATGGCTTTTGTAAGGGCTCCTAATTTATTGTATACTTCTTGTAATTCATTTTCTGGGTTTGACTTGGCTACCAATCCAGCACCTGCCTGCCAAAATAGCTTATGATTTTTACTCAAAAAGGTTCTAATCATAATAGCATGGTTATAATTACCTTCAAAATCCATAAACCCAATAGCACCACCATAATAACCACGACTCGTTTTTTCATAACGCTCAATTAGTTGCATAGCCATATGTTTTGGTGCACCACTTAACGTACCAGCAGGAAATGTGTCTGCAACAACTTGTATGGTTTGTGTATCGTCGTTAATTTGTCCTGTTACCTTACTGACTAAATGAATAACATGAGAGAAAAACTGAACTTCTCTATAGGTTTCTACATTTACGTCATGACCGTGTCTACTCAAATCATTTCTTGCCAGATCTACAAGCATTACATGCTCACTATTTTCCTTGTCATCCTTAATTAAGTTTTCTGCAAGCTCAGCATCTTTTAAGTCATTTCCTGTACGTTTAAAAGTTCCTGCGATCGGGTGGATCTCTGCTTTACCTTCACTTACTATTAATTGTGCTTCTGGAGAACTTCCAAAAATTTTGAAATAACCATAATCAAAATAGAATAGGTAAGGAGAAGGATTGATGCTTCTTAAGGCACGATATACATTAAACTCATCACCACTGAATTTTTGAGAAAATTGTTTAGATAATACAAGCTGAAACACATCACCTCTTGCACAGTGTTTTTTTGCTAACTCTACATGTGTTTTGTATTCCTCGTCCGTTAGATTAGAATCAATTTCACCATTGGTATCGAAGTCATAGGATGCGTATTGACGATTTTGAATGAGCTGTAAAATTTCATCAATATTATTTTCTGTATCAAAACAATGGGCAAAAATATAAGCTTCGTTCTTAAAGTGATTAATAGCAATAATATTTTGGTATACGGCATAGTAGATTTCTGGGATTTCAATCGAATTTGGTTTTTGACTAATATCAATATCCTCAAAATATTTAACAGCATCGTAGGCTGTATAGCCAAAAATACCATTGTTTATAAACTTGAACTTTTCCTTAGAGTCTACCTTAAACCGTTGGGTAAATTTTTGAATTTCCTCAACAACACTAACCGTCTTAATATGATTCACTTTTGAGCTACCATCTGGATAATTTTGATAGATAGAACCCTTTCTTACCTCTATGGATGCTATTGGATTGCAACAGATGTAGGAAAAGCTATTATCATTGGCATGGTAATCACTACTCTCAAGAAGAATGCTGTTAGGAAATTTATCCCTTATTTTAAGGTAAATGCTTACAGGTGTTATGGTGTCTGCAAGTATCTTTTTATAATGTGTATAAAGACTAAATTTTTTCATCGATTACTAATTAAAAAAAGGCTTGTCGTGAATGACAAGCCTTTTTCTATTATACTACATACAAGGTTTTAATTCACGAAACGTAAGTTTGTAAATTTCCACCACCAAGTATGATTTGTTAATGTTTTCATTGTTGCATCAAATATAGAAATGATAATTTTTATTATCAAGCTTTTAAATTAATTTTTTGTTAATTATTAAAATGCCAGTGGTATGATTAATAACTTTAGCTTATGAAACAGATGTTACTAATACTTATCGTATTTATAGTCTCCTGTAAAGGTAATGTTGAAGACCTTGAAACGGTTGTTGTTGAAGAAAAAACGGCAGTTGTTGAGGAGGCGTATAATGATATTAAACTTGAGATTTACGATTATGATGGCTTGAAACCTCTAATCAATAAAGAGGATGATAAATTACACGTTGTTAATTTTTGGGCAACGTGGTGTGCGCCATGTGTAAAGGAGCTTCCTTATTTTGAGGCTGCAAAGGAAAAGTACGAAGCCAATAATATTGAGGTACTTTTAGTGAGCTTAGACTTTCCAAAAAATTATGACAGTAAGCTAAAGCCTTTTATGGCTAAGCATAATTTAAAATCAAAAGTTGTTGCCTTTGATGATACTGACCAGAACAGATGGATACCAGCCATAAACGAAGAATGGTCTGGAGCCATACCAGCAACAATTATATATAATAAGGAAAGACGAAAATTTTATGAACGCTCATTTACTCAAGAAGAACTGGATAATGAGATTGAAGCGTTTCTCAAATAATTAATAATTGTACATATAAATTTAAATTTTATAAAAATGAAAAGATTAAAACTACTCACTGTATTTGTATTGGTTACCACATTGTTTGCATTTACGGAGAAACCAGTAAAAGAAGGTTATAAGGTTGGAGATTTAGCAACTGACTTCAGTTTAGAAAATATTGATGGTAAAATGGTTTCTTTATCCGATTATAGAGATGCAAAAGGATTCATTGTAATTTTTACGTGTAACACATGTCCTTACGCTGTAGCCTATGAAGATAGAATTGTAGAATTAGACAAGAAGTACGCCTCAAAAGGCTATCCTGTAATTGCCATAATGCCGAATAATACAGATGTTAAGCCAGGCGATAATATGGAATCCATGAAGGCCAGAGCAAAAGCTAAAGGATTTACCTTCCCTTATTTGATGGATAAAGGACAGAAAGTATATCCTCAGTATGGCGCAACTAAAACACCACATGTTTACCTATTAGAAAAGACAAGAAAAGGTAATGAGGTAAAATACATTGGTGCAATAGACGATAATTATAAAGACGCGGCTGCAGTAACGACAAAATATGTGGAGAATGCTGTTGATGCACTTTTAGATGGTGAAGAGATTAAAGTAAAAGAGACAAGAGCTATAGGATGCTCCATTAAGGTTTAAATAATTCTAAGATATCTTGAAAAAAAATAACCTGAAGATGTAACACTTCAGGTTTTTCTTCGTCTATATCATAAGTAAATGTTAAATTTGTTTAACGAAATTGCTATTATACGTGGATTTATCCCAAAAAGATTGGACAAAACAGCTTGAACAAGACAATAATTCAGTTGTTTTAGATGTTAGAACAGATGATGAAGTGAGTTTAGGAATCATTCCTAATGCGCTTCATATAGATATTTATAGAGGTCAAGGTTTTATTGAAGAGCTTAGCAAATTAGATAAATCTAAGAACTACTATGTGTATTGCAAGTCGGGCGGTCGCAGTAGGCAAGCTTGTGCAATAATGAATCAACTTGGTTTTGACAACGCCTATAATTTAGAAGGTGGCATAAGTGAATGGCAAGGTGAAATTGCTCATCAGTAAAATTAATTTATTATGAAGAAAGTCTTAAGTCTATTTATACTACTCGCAGTATTATCAGTGTCTTTTAGTTGTATTGATACCTCTAAGGCAGAAGTAAAATTAATAACGGCAGAAGAAATGCAGTCGATATTGGAGCAGGAGGATGTGCAGGTTATTGATGTGAGATCTGCTGAGGAATATGACGAAGTGCATATCGTAAATGCTCAAAATATTGATATCAATTCACCGACGTTTGATGAAGATATTATCGGATTAGATAAAGAACGTCCTATCATCCTTTATTGTAAAGGTGGTGGTCGCAGTGCCAAATGTGCAAAGAAAATGCAAGATGCAGGCTTTGAGAAAATCTATGATCTCGAAGGCGGCATATCACGCTGGGAACATTCTGATAAAATAGATTTAGAGGTAAAATCGTAATTATAATACCGAACAATTTGTTCGGTTTTTTCATGCCTTAATATTTTCAAATTTAATTCTTAAGGTTTTTATAAATTAGGCGACAGTTAATCAATATTACAAACACAACAATTACATTTGTGTATTAACGCACGTCGCATGAAAATTAAATCTGGTTTTCTTTACAGTATAGTATTCTTATTTACCTTTTTTCAAATTAACGCTCAGATCTTAGAACCTGTTAAATGGGAATCTAAGGTTGAGAAAGTTAGTGATAGTGAATTCAAAATTATACTTCAGGCCAATATAGATAATGGCTGGTACATTTATTCCCAATACCAACAATCGGAGGATAGTTTTGCACCAACAACATATTTTGAGTTCAATAATCAAGAGAATAATTACAAATTAAATGGAGATACATCAGAGCCGTCAGTACCTCCAATTTTTGATCCAATTTTTGAGGAAGATGTCGTAAAATTTAAGGAAAAAGCGATTTTTGAGCAGACCATAACGTTAATAAATTCAGACTTAGAACAGATTGATGTTTATGTAGAATATCAAACATGTGATAATGCTAAGTGTATTCCAGGCGATTATACATTTAATATTTCTCTTGATGGTTCTGCAATTGTAAAGGAAGCAGTGGAGTTAGATGAAAGAAGTAAAGCACTCTCCGAAGGACTTAATCTCAACATTAAGGGATGGGATAAGTATGAAAAGACCACTATAAAGGAAAAAAGTAATTTTTCAATCTTTCTATTAGGCTTTTTAGGTGGATTAATTGCCTTATTAACGCCATGCGTTTTCCCGATGATTCCACTTACAGTATCATTTTTTACTAAGAGTGCCAATGATCCTAAAAAAGGCTTGTTTAATTCTTTACTTTATGGCTTTTTTATATTTTTAATTTATGCCTTGCTGAGTATTCCTTTTCATGTATTAGACTCTTTAGATCCAGGAATATTAAATAACATTTCAACCAATGTTACTCTTAACATTATATTCTTCGTCATCTTTATTGTATTTGCCTTTTCTTTCTTTGGCTATTTTGAGTTGACTTTACCGCAATCGTGGAGTGCTGCTATGGATAGTAGGGCTAACAAAATCGGTGGATTTATTGGTGTATTTTTTATGGCATTAACTTTAGCTATTGTGTCATTTTCCTGTACTGGACCTATCTTAGGAACATTACTGGGTAGCTCGCTTACAGCAGATGGAGGTGCTATGCAATTAACGATGGGAATGAGCGGCTTTGGCCTCGCTTTGGCCTTGCCTTTTTCGTTATTTGCGATGTTCCCAAAATGGCTAAACTCTTTACCTAAATCTGGTGGCTGGTTAAATACAGTTAAAGTTGTTTTAGGATTTATAGAATTAGCACTGGCGCTTAAGTTCTTATCAAATGCCGATTTAGTTGAACATTGGGGACTTTTAAAGCGTGAAGTCTTTATAGGGCTTTGGATATTAATTGGAATTGGATTGGTACTTTATTTATTTGGTAAGATAAAATTCCCACACGATGGTCCATTACAAAAACTAGGAAAGGGTAGAATAACAACAGGGATTTTGGTGATTGCTTTTGTAATTTATCTCATTCCAGGTCTAACGAATTCGGCTTATGCTAATTTAAAATGGCTTAGTGGATTTCCGCCACCGATGTTTTACAGTCTTTATGAAAAATCTTCAGAATGTCCTTTAGATCTTAATTGTAATAAGGATCTAGAGGCTGGTATAGCGCAAGCTAAAGCAGAGAATAAACCCATATTATTAGATTTTACAGGTTGGGCTTGTGTGAATTGTAGAAAAATGGAAGAGCAGGTGTGGAGCACTTCTGATGTCTACGATATGTTAAGTGATAATTACGTTATTATTTCACTTTATGTCGATGATAAAAAGGAATTACCTAATGAAGAACAATTTCAGTATCTAAGATCAAATGGTTCTGTCAAAGCAATCGAAACGGTAGGTGATAAGTGGGCAACATTACAGACAATCAATTTTGAAAATAACTCGCAGCCGTATTATGCACTTTTAGATCATAATATGGAGTTGTTGAATACGACCAATGCCTACGAACCAGATGCAGATGCCTATTATGAATGGTTAAAAATAGGTCTAGAAAATTTTAAGAAATAAGACTTAGACCTCAAAATAGACTTCTTCAAAAGGGACTCTAAAACGTGGTCCATAGATGCCTTTATCATCTCTAATACCACAACCAATTACCATATTTATTTCTGCACCACTTGGAAGGTTTAGTACCTTCTTAACTCTTAAAGTATCACTACCTTCCATAGGACACGTATCATAACCAATTGCAGCCATACTTGTCATAAAATTCTGTGCGGCTAAACCTGCACTTTTATGCGCTACAATCCTCATATCACTTTGACGTGTTTGCCTGTAGATGGGCTTAAAAAGACCTATAATTTGGAAAACAGTATATTTAATTAGACCAAGAATACCAAGAAAGTCTGTGTAGATGGTTGGTATTAATTTCTTATAGTAGTTAGTGGCCATTTTTTTACGTTTTAAATCACGATCACTTAGCCCTTCTTTATCGTAAACACGATCTAGAAATGCAATATTGGCCTTAGCACGCTTACGCCACAAATCTTTCCTAGCAACAACAACTACTAATTGTTTCGCGGTTTTTGCAGCACTTTGGTTAAAACAGGCTTCAGCTAGTTTTTTAAGTTTTGCTTCATCCGTAACATGATAAAATTCCCAGAGTTGAAGATTACTACTGGTTGGTGCAAGTGAAGCATTAACTAGGCATTGCTTCACTTTTTCTGTGTCAATAGGTTGGTCCTTATAGACTCTAGTAGAGCGTCTATAAGCTATAGCTTCTGATACTGTTTTTTCCATAGTGTTGTTTTATCAAAAATAGTATTAATGCCTTAAAAACAAAGTCAGACAAGAAACAATTAGTACTATAACTGTTTCCTGTCTGACCTATACTTATGTTATTTTGAACTCTAAGCTTTCATTAGTTTAAAAGCATGATTCCATTTATTTTCTCTAAATCCTGGAATGCACCAGAGTATACATAATTGTTCGATGACATTACTGGCTTTAGCAGTTCCCATGTCTTCAACTTCAAAACCAAATTGTTCAATGATTTCCCCAACTTCTTTTTTAGATGCGTCATTGTTACCTGCTATGAACATCGTTGGTTTGCTTTCAAATGTCGGATTTAT
Organism: Winogradskyella poriferorum; assembly: GCF_050618035.1. Classification (GTDB taxonomy): domain Bacteria; phylum Bacteroidota; class Bacteroidia; order Flavobacteriales; family Flavobacteriaceae; genus Winogradskyella; species Winogradskyella poriferorum_A. The sequence continues at coordinate 80,521 of NZ_JBODPY010000006.1, read as the reverse complement.
CATTAAACCACTGCCAATGGTATTAAAGGCTTTTACAAAATTTGCCTTTGGTGCTGTTTCTTGTAGAATTTCCATTAAGGATTGATCCTTGGTAAAGAATTTCAACACGCCATCTTCCGGTGCTTCGTCCGTAATAGGATTTGTTGCATCTATTATGGTTTTACCTTCTAGACTTTTTGCATCTAATGAAGCAATAATATCTTTAGCGACTGTTCCTTTTGTAGCTAAGACCAATATTTGGCCAAATGTAGCGGTTTCAGAAGCATTTCCTAAATGGGCATTAGTACCATTTTTAGATTGCCAGTCAATTAGTTTTGAAGTATCTCTTGTGCCAATCATAACCTTATGACCATATTTTAAAAAGCCGTCACCTAAGGTCTGGCCAACTATACCAGAACCTATTATTCCTACTGTTTTCATATTTATTTAATTGATTATTTATTACCAAGCAATTGGTTGCCCTAAATGCTCAAAGTGTGATGTTTTATCTGTTGTGTCTAAGGCTAAATCTACAATAGTTCTTGCGCCTTCCTCTACTGTGAGTGGAGCATGTTCTGTACCTAGATCGGTTTGTACCCAACCTGGATGTGCAGAATTCACTTTTATATTATCTTCCTTTAATGCAGTTGCTAAATGAATTGTATAAGAGTTTACTGCGGCCTTAGAAGCGTTGTACGAAAATGGTTTTACAGCATAGTAATCCGACTCTGGATTAGTCGCTTCAGCCAATGAACCAAGTACACTCGAAACATTGACGATATTGCCTTGCTCACTTTTTTTAATAAGGGGTACCAATTGTTGTGTTAAGTCTACCAGGCCAAAGAAGTTGGTTTCAAACGTTGCTCTTAGAACATCTTGTGTCAATGAGTTTACACTATTTTGTTCCCAACTTTCATTAGGATGGATCATTCCTGCGTTGTTTACTAAGATATCTAAGTGCCCATGTTTCGATTCAATTGTATCTACAGCATTTTTAATACTTGCTGTATCAGAAACATCCAGTTGTACAAATTCTGCATCTATACCTTCATTTTTAAGTTCAGATACGGCGTTATTACCGCGTTCTTCATTTCTTGCACCGATCAATACTTTAATTCCTTTTTGACCTAGTTCTTTAGCTGTTTGAAATCCTAATCCTTTATTAGCTCCTGTTATTAATGCTACTTTTTTCATGATTTTTGTTTTTATTAATTATATAATGTTTGTACATACAAATAAGAATAACAAAATTTTTTTAGTTGTCAATGGCGGCATAAGCACTATAGATATCATCAGTTAATTGACGTGCTTCGTCCTTACCAAGAATCGTATTATATTGTTTGTATAAGCTTTGCCATGCTTTTTTAAGTTCTGGTTTAAGCGCTAGACTTTTTTCCGTAGGAAATACTTCGGTTGCTCTCCCAACAGATTTACGTTCTAGTAAACCACGATATTCCATTTTTTCTATAAGTCGTGTCACTGTTGAGGGTGTTAATTGCATTTGACGGCTAATGGCTTTTGGCTGAATACCTGGAGCATCATTAACAGTCATTAGTAAAAAAGCATAAGAAGGCGATAAGCCTGTTTGTGAAAATGCTTCATCGGCCATCTTTGTCATTACCCTCGCAAAAGCATTTGCAGAGTGGTATAGGCATGTACAATATTTACTGTCTTTTGTTTCCATTGTTGATGCAAATGTATATTAAATGTTTGTACATACAAATAAAATTGAAATATTTTTTTACTTGAAGATTAATTTGTGGACATAATCGCCCAACCAATAACCACATCCTAATACTAACGGATATCCAACAAACAACCATAAATAGTCTAATACCGAAAGTTGTTTGAAGGTACTACTACCAAACTCCTCCAAAAGTGAAAATAAATCGTACCAAGATTTCATACCGAACTTAATCACTAAACCATTTGCGACTATGGCAATAATGAGAATAAAGATTCCGATAATATAGAGTCGTATCATTATTTGAGTTTATCTGCATGAAGCTGACGTAACTTGGCCAACTTCGGATCTATTACAAAGTTACAATAACCATAATTAGGATTGTTTTTGTAAAAATCTTGATGTTCTTTTTCGGCCTCATAGAAGATTTCAGCTTTAGATATTTCAGTGACGATAGGATCCTTATAGTATGGCCCTAAAGCTTTAGTTACCGCCTCAGCAATGTCTTTTTGAGTATCATTATGATAATAAATCACAGATCTGTATTGTGTCCCACGATCGGCACCTTGTTTGTTTAATGTTGTCGGATCGTGTGTGGTCATAAATATGATGAGTACATCCTCATAAGAGATAATATTGGCATCAAAAGTAACTTGTACGGCTTCTGCATGGCCTGTTAATCCTGAACAAACTTCTCGGTATGTAGGTCTGCCTGGCGCATTACCACCAGTATAACCCGAAATTACTTTTTCTACACCTTTTACCTCTTGGAAAACCGCTTCTGTACACCAAAAGCAACCACCTCCAACCGTAGCCAGTTGTATATTCTTATTGTCCATTAAGCTGTCTCCTTATCTAAAGTCATAGACTCTGAATTAATACAATATCTTAGGCCACTTGGTTCTGGGCCATCAGGAAACACATGTCCTAAATGGGCATCGCATGTATTGCACATCACTTCAACACGTACCATACCATAAGAGGTATCGCGTTCGTACTTAATGGCATTTTCTTTTATGGGTTGTGTAAAGCTTGGCCAACCTGTACCTGAGCTAAATTTAATTGTACTGTCAAATAATGGTGTGCCACAGCAAACACAATTGTATTTACCAGAATCATAAACACTACATAAGGCACCACTGTGCGGTCGTTCTGTACCTTTCTCTCTAGTTATTCGGTATTGCTCTGGTGTAAGTTGTGCGTACCACTCTGCATCAGATTTTTCAACACGTCGCTCTGGTGTTGGATTCCCATTAACAGCAAAATCAATAACGTTTTTCCAAGTTAGCATAGATCTTTTTTCCTTTCTTAATTTTTATGCAAAGTTAGTCTTTGAAAAGCTATTAAACTTACAAAATTGTGTTAAGCAATAAAGACAAAAAAAAGCCCAACTATATTTTAATAGTTGGGCAGATCATTTTATGTGATTTTATTTTTAGAAGTGTGCCAAAGTATCATAAGTACTGGCCACAATTGCAATGAGCATTATTAATACACTTGTTACAAAAGTAGCAACCGACTTTGTTATGGTATCCTTCTGAAAAATATAATCTCTTCGTTTTTCGTTCTCTTCTTTAATTTTCATAGTTGCTTTTTTGTATTAAACTTATTTACTTTAAAATAAACATTTTCAGCGCATTACGAAATTTATGAGGGGTCTTAACATAACTATAATACAAACTATTAATAATTGTTAATCCTTTACAACATAATTTAATGCGATAGATTTAAAATAAATGTATATTAGTATTTCATATAATTAATTTATAATGAGACTATTAATTAATCTGTTTAAATCTTCCCTCTTTCTATCTACAGCCCTACTATTTTCCCAAGACCTAACTGAAAAACGGACTAATCGTTTTGCTCAAATTGATGCTGACGGTAATGAGGTCATTACCAATCTCGAAATGAGGACCTATTATAAAGATAAGCTCAACCGATTTGGAGATTCTATAGATGCAAAACGTCAATTCTATGCCATTGACGCGAATACAAATAATATCATTACGCTACCAGAATATTTAGAAGATCCAAATTATAAACGAGCTCTCGAGTTTTCGAAGCGTTGGCAATATCCAGAGCGCTTAATTGAAAACGTAATACCAACGGATTCTAATCTTGCCAATGATGAAGCTCTTAATAATTTTCGCACTGTAGACGCCAATAAAAATCGAGGGATTTCACTTTATGAAATGATGCTTTATGGTCATGGTAAAATTGATAGTAAAACAGGAGAACCCATTAATGCTATGCTACTATTTTATGCCTTAGACGCCAATAAGAACAGTTTTGTTAACCTCTCAGAGTTTAAGAATGGACCAAATATGGAGGAAGGTAAAATTATGTTCGAGGTTAAAAAACGAAGAGCCATTATCGATGTTTTTGTGTCTCGGCGTAAAGCAGGAGATGATTATGTGAAGTTGCGAACTGCTTTGTTCTATGATTTCGACATAGACGAAAACTATGAGATTTCTTTAGAAGAAATGGAAAGCTATTATACCAATAAGTCCGATAATCTTGGACGTCCTATTGATCATAAACTTCGATTCTATGGATTGGATACTAACGAGAATAATGCCGTAGAACTTGAGGAATTTGTAAAAAAAATAAGTGGGAGGTATGCTACTAATCGCTTAAACACGGTAGACAAGCAATAGCCACCAATGTTATTGAATGATTAAAAGAGTGGAACTAAACTTTATCTAGTTCAACCAATTTCTCCATTAGAGCTTCAAACAGTTGAAGCGTAATATCAAATTTGGAGACATGAGGAAGATATTTACTTCTAATAAGGTTTTCAGTAAAACCATCATTTTTGGTAGCGCCTTCATCATTGAGGTTTCTCACACAAGAGTCTAAACAATCAATAGCCTTTGCAAACTCCGCTTCTCTTGTGTTTCTGTTTTCGTATTCTGACATTATTTTTTTGAACCGATCACGATTTGAAATAAATGACTCAATTTTTAGCAATGCCTTTTCTTCCTTTTCGCGCTTTAATTTCATTTCTTCAGGATTATTAAACTTGGCATCACCAGCATAGACTTCTACAACATCGTGATAAAGTAAATATTCAAATACTTTTAACCGGTCTAATGGTTCATTGGTGTAGTCAATCACTAAATCTGCTATTAATAAACAACTCCATGAGTGTTCTGCACTACTTTCTTTTCTCCTACCAACATTAAGTCCACGTTCAACTGTTTTTAGTTTTTCTAATTCAGTAAAACTTTGAATAAGATTGTCAATATTCATATACCTAAAAAGTTTTGAGCTAATTAAGATTTCACTCTAAAATTAGAGCTTTTATAATGCTTTTGAAAATAGGTTAAGAAGCTTTAAGTAACATTTGTTACATGCCAATCTTATCCCAAGGTATAAATTTGTCCAATTGTTTTAATAGCAAAAACCCTAACCTAAGAGAGTATGAGACTGAATTGTTTTGTGCTCTTTTAGTTTTTCAACAAACTTGTATTTCTCAAGGGAATAGATAGTGAATAAGAAATTTATTCAAACTTTTTCAATTTGCTATAAGTTCTAAAAGTGCTATTTTAGTTATGTGACACGCGATATTATAGATATTAACGATTTTACCATTCTGGTAGAAACGGCAAACTCAGATAGTGTAATTGAAGATTCATGTTATTTTGATGAACCCGTTATTGCTGTTGCTTTTTATGGTTCAGGAAATGTAGATTTAGAATTCAAATATCCAACTTCCTCTAAATTTTATAATTATACAAAAGGACTGGCCTTATCTTTTTATTCTGATCAAGAAGTGATTTGTACACATACAGTTTCAAAAGATTGTCCTTTAGAGTGCATCGTCATTGCTACAGCAACAAGAAATCTTAATAAGTTGCCCAACCAAGAAGGGGAATTATTTTCAGAATTACTGGAACAACTAGTTAATCCTAAGGATCACTATGTTGAAGGTCCCAGTTTTTTTATGACTCCAGAAATGCAACTAATCGTAGACAGTTTATTTAATATTAAATATGAGGGTAAGGCTAAAATGATGTTCTTTAGAAGCCAAATTACCGCCTTACTATCTCATTTCTTTGGTCAACTTGCATTGAATAAATCGCAGAATTTTCAATCGGTTGATAGACAGCGATTGGATGAAGTGAAAAATATTTTGGCGGAGAATTTAGATAATCCACCTTCACTTTCTGAATTGTCAAAAATAATAGGACTTAATACGACCAAGCTAAAAAAAGAATTTAAAGAAGTTTTTGGCGTCCCTGTTTTTAAATATCTCCAAAATCAAAGGCTCACTACAGCCCATGATATGATAAAAGGGCAAAATGCGACAGTACAAGAGGCTGCTTGGCATGTTGGATATGATAGCTTAAGTTCTTTTTCAAATGCTTTTGCCAAGAAGTTTGGTTATAGACCAAGCCAAATTAGATAGTCGTCCTTTCAAACAAATCAAAAATCTTTTTGAATAAGTCAATGCTCTGATGTGGAGATACTTTTGTCTTGTAATTAAAAAATTATTAAGACATGAAAACAATTAGAGCAATTTTAGTCGGTATAGCAATTTGGATACTAGCTGTATCTGCTTACACAATTTCATTTTACATTCCAATACTAGAAGATGCCGAACTTCAGGCTAATCTGGTATTAATGCTGGCTGTAATTCCATTAGTTTGGTTTGGAGCAGCATTTTATTATAGGCGTGAGAAAACCACTCATGGGTTTTTAGTAGGGATTATTTTTTTATTGGTCAGCGCCTTTTTAGATGCACTCATTACGGTTCCTGTATTTATGGTGCCTAATGGCATCGACCATTACATGTTTTTTACAGCTCCAGGATTTTGGCTCATAGCCATGGTCTTCGTTGGTATAGTGGTACTGTACTATTATATCAAAATAGCCAATAGAACATTAACAATAACAAAGTAGGATTATGGAGTTTTCATTGCAACACATTGTATTCTTGCTATTGGTAATGTGTACTGGGTTAAGTGCCGGATTATGTTTCACTTGGTCAAACTCAATAACACCAGGTATTGGAAAGCTGAATGACTTTGGATTTTTAATGTCTTTTCAACAAATGAATAGAGTCATTTTGAACCCTACATTTTTCATCGTGTTTATAGGACCTTTCTTTTTAGGTATAATAAATCTCTTCATACTTAAAAATATATCATCAGGTCTATGGTGGTTGCTTATAGTAAGTGTGCTTATTTATTTCCTTGGTGTGATTTTAGTCACTGTATTTGGAAATATACCACTAAACGAAATTTTGGATAAAAATAACTTAGAAACACTTAATGAAATAGAATTAAGACAGTTGCGAGACACCTTTGAAAACAAATGGAATCGGCTCCATCTTATAAGAACAGTTACATCATTAATTTCATTTATAACCTTAATCATAATAACAACACAAATCACAAAATAAATATTAAATAACATGAAAAAAGAACAATTTTTAATAACAGGAGGAACAGGCAAAACAGGTCGAAGAATAGTAGATCGTTTACAAAAGTTAGGACATGCAGTGCGCATCGGTTCACGATCTGCACAACCATCTTTCGATTGGAATCGGCCTCATAACTGGCCAGAAGTCGTTAAAGGTATAGATTATATATATATCACTTACCAACCAGATCTTGCGGTACCAGGGGCGAAGGAGGCCATAGCAGAATTGGTAAGAGTATCAAAAAATGCAGGTGTCAAGAAGTTGGTTTTATTATCCGGAAAGGGTGAAAGAGAAGCCGAATTATGCGAAGAAATCGTGATAAATTCAGGAATAGATTACACCATTGTTAGAGCGAGTTGGTTTAACCAAAATTTTAGCGAAAACTTCTTATTGGATTCAATATTAGATGGTGTTGTGGCTTTACCACAAGCCCATGTTAAAATTCCGTTTGTTGACGCAAATGATATTGCGGACGTAGTTGTTGAAGTATTTTTGAATGATGCCCATTCTCAAAAAATATATGAACTTACAGGAAATGAACTCTTAACTTTTAAGGAAGCTGTAGATACTATTTCTGAAGTGACAGAGCACGACATTACCTTTATACCGGTAAGTTTGGAAGAATACAGTAATGCCATGCGAGAGATGCAATTGCCTGAAGATTTTATTTGGTTAATTGATTACCTATTTGAAGTGGTTTTAGGTAATCCAGAAAATTCGATTATCACTAATGATATAGAAAATATATTAGGAAAAAAACCAATAAGTTTTATGGCTTATGCCCAAGAAGTTTCCAAAACTAACATTTGGAAAAATACCGCAGTTAAAGCTTAATCAATAAACCATTCATCAATCAAAATGAGAAAACCCTTGTGCCAGTTACAAGGGTTTTTTCTGTGGAGTCGGAGAGATTAACTTCGTTGTTCTACAGTGATTCTGAAGTTGCAAATACAACTGCCTGGATTTACAATCCACATTCATTAAAAGAAAAAACCCAAACAAGTGAACTTGATGGGTTTTCTATTTTAATTCACAACACAGTTGTGAGTGTTGTGGAGTCGGAGAGAGTATAACAATACAATTTGGATAATTATCTCAACACGCTTTGAATCTATAAAATCAATAATAAATAAATTTTTATAAGCCTTATGGTATATAATTAAAAGTTGATTGCAATCTAATAAGATTGAAAATAGTTGACTAAATGTTGACTAAATGTTGACTAAAATCATTACTATTGATTATATTTAGGTGTTCAATTTTCTAAATTATGGCAACAATTAAATATCAACTTCAAAGTAAGTCGGACAATGCACCTATCTATTTAAGATTATCCTTGGGGCGTTCAGGATCATTAAAACGCAAAACATCATTAAGTATAAATCCAAAGAATTGGAGTGCTAAAACAGGACTTCCTAAACAGACTTATGCAGATGAAAAAAACATCACATCTAAATTAAGAGGTTTAACAAAATTTATACTCGATGAGGTTAACGATGCCAATAGTTCTGGAATAGTAATAACGGGCAATTGGTTGCAATCAAAAATAGACATACACTTTAATAAACATGAGATCAAAGAACTGGACTATCTAACTCAATATGGAGAGTATTTCATAAAAAATCTAAAATATAAAGTGAATAAAAAATCCCAACGAGTAGGAGTTTCTAGATCCACTCAAAAGAAATATAGAACTATTGTAAATAAATTAGTTGCCTTTGATAAAAAAAGAAGTACTCGAACTAAACTGACAGATGTGAATTTGACCTTTAGAAGTGAATTAATTGACTATTTTGATACAATTGATAAACTAAGTGATAATACCATTGGACGTTATTTGAAGTTTGTCAAAAGTATATGCTTGGATGCAAAAAAGAATGGTTATAGAGTAAGTCAACAATTGGATAATTTTTCTGGATTTTCAGTAAAAGCACCTAAGATTATATTATCATTTGATGAGATTAATAAAATCAAGTCAAAAACGTTTATAAGCGATGCTCATGAAATTGCAAAAGACTGGCTTATTATTGGTTGCTATACAGGTCAGAGAGTTTCGGACTTATTGAGAATGAATAGTAGTTTTATACAACATATACAAGATCATGACTTTATTGTTTTAGAACAAATCAAAACTAAAAAAACCGTACAAATACCTATTCATCATGAAGTAAAGAATATTTTAAATAAAAGAAAGGGAGAGTTTCCGCCAACATTTGCCAAAAGTATTGATAGCGCAAAAGCAATGTTTAATCGTTACCTTAAAGAAATCTGTAAACTCGCAGAAATTGACACCATTGAAAATGGAAATAAATTTGATAATAAAAAGAAAAGATATGTAAATGGTGATTATCCAAAATACGAACTTGTTTCAAGTCATATTTGTCGTAGATCATTTGCTTCTAATTTTTATGCTACTGAGTTATATCCTACACCTATTTTGATGAATATAACTGCTCACAGTACCGAAAAAATGTTTTTAGAGTATATTGGTAAAAAACCAATCGATTATAGTTTAAAACTTGCTAAAATATGGCAAAAAGAGGGCTTAAAACAAAAGCAAACAAAGGAGAAAAAAGAAAATAATTTAACTGTCATTAATAAGGCAAATTAAAAAGAAACACAATGTTTGATAACGAATTTAATATTGAATATTACGAAGAATTACGATACTCTGATGATTACAATGTATTAAGAAATTGTGCAAATGAATATTTACGAAAATGTAACAAGGTTGATTTATTTATTTCGCAATATGAATTTTATTTAAGTCGTTATTTACTAGAAAGTGGTCTTGATGTTGTAACATCTGAGAAACATTATTTATGGTATTTGTACATCTCATTGGTTGATGAAAATCAAGACCTTTGGGATAATGATAAAGGTGATTCAACTGAAATGAGAACAAACGAAATGATTTCAACGTATGTATTTTCAAAATTATTAAAGCATCATTTATTAGTGACTGGCTCAAAAGAAATAGAGCGCCTTAAACACTTTGGTATAGCAAAGAAAAAAATTATTTCTACAAAATTATCACTAGAAGGCAAACCATTAAATCTATTGGATCGATTTACCATTGTTAATAAGGTTTTTGATATTGAAAAAAATATAAGAAAATTAAAAATAAGTGAGGACGAAAAACACAATGTATTAAGTCTTGTTCTAGGATGTAATAAGGATAATGCAAAAAAAATCATGAATGGTAATTATGATGCGAAACTCAAAGAAGATTTAATTGATAGTTATGTAAAAACTTTAAAAAAATAAAAAAGGGGTAAACAATCTTTTGCCCTTCTTTTACCCTCAGCATACTGTTTAAATAATATTGCATCAAGTTAAATTTTAAACAGTTAAAGCAATGCAAGTTCAATTTATTTCGGTAACACCCGAGCAACTACAAAGAAAAATAATTGAGGGCGTAAAAACTCAATTAGAAGACCTTAAAAAACACTTCAAACCAAAAGAGCCAAAAGAATACTTAACAAGGCATGAATTGGCAGAAATGCTATCAATTGACCTCAGTACAGTATATAATTGGACAAAAAAGGGAATATTGACCGCACACCAAATTGGTGGTCGTGTTTTTTATCTAAGATCGGAAGTCGAAAACGCAATAGTTAAACTTAACAACTAGAGCAATGAGTACGGCAACACCTCAACCAATACTACACGTATTCAAGGAATACAATATTGGAAAGTTTAAAACTACAAGACATTATAAAATAGAATCAGTTACAAATGGAGTTAACCAATTAACTGATATTATAAATATCTCTAAAGATAGAAAATGCGCTCAGTCGATGCCTGCGTATTGGTTACAGATAAGAGAAGGTAAAAAGTGGAAAAAACCACGTCTTACTGGACTGTTTAATACAATAAAATACAATGTTTTTAAAGGTGATATAGACAAAAAAAGACACCTTGTTTTATTTCAATTTTCTGATAAGGCAAATACATTGACTATCTATTATTTTCAGAACTACTACACAACGAATTTGAGCAACGTTTGGGATTTTCTTGTTGACTAGTATTCCAAACAAAAAAGAGGGCGTAAAAACCCTCTTTTCTTGTTCAAATATCGTGGTATTACGGCAACGTATACCTAATACTCAAAGATAACATTTTATATCGTGATTGACTTTGTAAAGGTGGAAGTAATTAACTCGAATATTGCATATTTCGAGCATCACTCTTTACTAGATTTTCAGAATATGGTAAACACCAAGACTGGCGAATTATCTATTAGATCAAACGCATTTTACAAGGGTTTAGAGTTCAAAATATATGACGTTACCGAAAAGACACCTTATAAGAGATTAACCATTGAAGGCAGTTTGCACAAGCACTGGAATAATGGCGCACATAATTTTAATGATTTTGGAATTAATGAAATTGCTGAGGTACGCCATGACTTAAATGAGAAATTCGATATTGATTTCAGAAATTGCACACTGCGACAATTAGAAATTGGCATTAATATCTTGCCGCCAGTACCCACAAAACAACTTTTAAGATATTGTTTGCTTCATAAGACAAGTGAATTAAAATCTATATACACCAAAGACGAAGGAACTTACATCCAAACAAAACACCAAAGGCATTATATAAAATTATACGACAAAAGGACACACTATAAAAACAAAGGTTTTGACATTGATAACGATGTATTTAGAATTGAGAAAAAATACTCGAAAATGGAAGAATTAAATAACAAAGGTATATATAACCTCAGCAATTTATTAGAATACGATTTAAGACGTTTTAAGAGCGATTTATTGCAATTATGGAACAACGTTCTATTCTATGATTGGAAGTTGTTAGAAGACACCAAATACAAGGACACTTATAGCAATATTAACTACTGGTTAGAACTAAAAGATAACAACTACTCCAATTTCAAATATCATAGAAACAATCTCAATTCTATATTAAACAAATACCCAAATAATATAAAATCTCAGATAAGAGAATTAATCTCAAATAAGGTTGATCTGTTAAATACAAAAACTACCCAAATTAACCCTTTATATATAGGGTTAAAAACGGCAGTTTCTACAACTACCAATAAAGACAAAAACAGACGTCAATGTTTAGTAACTGGTTTAAATATCTCAATGCAAAGAAATGATAGTTCTTTACTTTCTCATACTGGAATACGTTACTACAAAAAAACAGATTTAAAGGTTTACAACGAGATTAAGAGAAAGTACCTATCTAGTAAATGGCATGATGCAGATATTGAGACACAGATTAAAGAACTGGCGCACAATATTAGAAATACATTAAGCAATAGAAGAATAAAGCAAGAGAGACTATATTCACCTTCTCAGTATCAATTATTTCATTTAGGCATTACTCAGGCATTCGGTTAAAGATGATAGTTTCTAGTTCCAAAAATATACTTACATAGAGTATTAATAAATCAATTGATAACTATTCTATTAGGGTTTTATTTTAGGTTTAGAATAAAGCACCAACAATAAAACTCCGACAATAACCAAATAGATACTCCAAATACCTCCTGTTTTAGCAAAATTAAATGGTTCATAACCAAGTATTTCCCAAGACATAGTATGCCCACTAGAAGTAAATTTTCCATGCACTACGCCCTTATCGTATGCATAAGGATAAAAGATTAAATACAAAACTGCAGAAACAAAAAGTGCTATAAGTAATTTCTGAATTTGATTCAGTTTTCCGACCAAGATTCTTATGATTTTTAGTATTTTCATTTAAAATATTATTACAATTCTAAGTAAATAAAAGATAAATAACTTGCATTCAATAAATCATTAATAATTTTTTTTAATTCTTATGGAACATAATTGTTTTAGAAACGGTAAAAAGCATTCTAAAATAGTTTAGAATAGTATGTTCAACTAACATGTTTTAATATAAGTTTATATTAAACTAATATGAAAATATATACTTTGAATAATCAAATTTTTTTCAAATTATTAATAATCTTTTTTTAATTCTGATAACTGATTTTAACTGATTATTTCTACTATTTGTAGCAAGACTTATTTAAGACCTAGAATAATTTTGTTGCATGAAGTTCACAACTTATTATTCAAGTCTTTTAAAGTCAAAAGGAGTACCTAATTTAACGGTAAGACAGTATCAAAAGATTTTTAATATTATGATATTGGAAACTAGAATAGATGAAACAAACAAACTTCTAAAATCTAGCGTCGATCCAAATACTAAGTTTATTCTAAACAAGAGGAATTATAGTTTGTATTCTAAACTTCATAACCTCATAAGGGATAAATGCCCTGAAGATATTTTTAGAGATTTTACAAACAACTATTATTAGTTAGTTTTTATTGAGGCAACTTAATTTATCAATAAAGAAATTTTCGTAATTTATATTTTCTACGTCATAATAAGATTCACTACCTAGAAAACGTATCGCCTCTATTGGTGAACTTTTTAATTTATTTATATGAGCAGTTGTTAAAGAGGATACGAGCATAAAAGCATCACTAGAGCAATCAATATCATCTTCATGATAAAATTTAACCTTAACATTGTTTTTAAGTCTAACAATCACATAAGAATCATTCTTATTATATGGACTTGCACAACCTAAACCTTCTGGGATATAAAAATAGATGAATTTATAGTTACCATTCCTTGCTAATCTAATATCTACTGAATTTTCCAAATAGACACTATGCTCAGCAATTTCATAATATTCAGTTACCTTTCTAATCTTATTAGTGAATTTATCAACTTCATTTTGAGTGTAATGACACCTTGATCTTCTTTCCTTTATTCTTTCAACCTCTGCGATACTGTCCTTTAATTTCCTCGCTCTTATTTTTTCTTTAATTTCTTTCTTTTTTTGTTCTTTAATTGAGTCTTGCCTAAATTTTTCTCTCTTCTTTAGCATTTCCTTTCTTTTGGCAATTGAATCCAGTCTTTTTTGTTCTCTTTCCTTTTTTTGTTTTTCCTCCTCTGCCTGAGCATTGAGTATTTTGTCAATTTCTGTTTGGATAAATTCAGTTTCTATAATTGTAATCCTTGCTACATACCCAATACATCTTTTATATTTCACTTTTACATATTCAGTATCCGTAATTTCAATAATTTCTATTTCTTTACCTTTATTTATTTGGCAAATTATTTCCTTTCCTGCAAGATTGGTATTGAAAACATTTGCCTTCATTTTTGTAGTTGAATTATTTTGTGAATTAGTGACTCCAAAAATCAAAAAAAAGAATAAAATTGTTTTTCGCATAGAATTAGTATAATATTGAAAATGATTTGTACTAATATAAATATTATTTATTATTAATATGAATGACAAGAAAAATGATACTTACCTTTTTTATTTATTAATAATGGTTGTTATTCTATATGCTATTACAATTAGATGACGTTGTATCAATTTAACTTACTAGACCTCAATAATAAAATGGAAGCCGTTAATCAATACGGTACTTTCTTAGATAACTACATAGGACAAAATGAGAAATGTAATTGTTATGCAATTGATATGTTCTTTGTTGAGGTGGTTTACGATCCAATACACAACACCATAACAGAAATACGAGCGTTTAAGCATGGTCATAGACTTGATAAATATTCTAACCTATGCATATGAAAAGAGCGTTTAATAAAAGAGAGAGAACAATTATTGCAGTATTGCTAGGGATAATTATTTTTAACTTCATTATTATAGCATTACAATAGATCAAAAAGACTAGATTTTCAATTTGTTGACTAATTGTTGGCTAAAAAAAACCTTAACTTATTTATTATTAATAAGTTAAGGTATTTTAAAGTGGAGTCGGAGAGAATCGAACTCTCGTCCAAACAAGTAACTAAAGAGCTTTCTACACGTTTAGTTTTTTCTTGGTTTTAGACTGTAAGCTGACAAAAAACAGCCTACTTACAGCTTAGCTTTTTAATCTCGAAAGGGCATCAAAGCCTTACCCAATCTTAGTTAATTTTTACGATGCCTCTAATTAGAACGCCATTAACCAAGGCTTTCTGGAGACATTTAGCTTGCTCACCTTGTGAGCCTAAGCCAATCTTACTATAATTCAGATTATGCAGCTAAAGCGTAGTTATTCTCGCCGTTTAAAATTTGGTTTAGCCTTTTACGTGTGTCAATACCATTACACGACGTGCTTACCATTTAATTAATCTCGCTGTCAAAACCAGTCGACCCCAAATGATAATTTAAAAGGATGGCGAAGTTACAAAAAAAGTTGTGCAACCTCTTAAATCCCTTTATTTTCGTGCAAAAATTATTCCACATCGTTTTTATGACATTTATGTCATATTTTAATACTTACAAATATGAAATTCGCCATTATAAAAGAACGTAAAAACCCACCAGATCGACGCGTTGTTTTTTCACCTCAGACCTTAGCAGAAGCCAGAAAACGATTTCCGGATGCTGAGTTTGTAATTGAATCTTCAGATATCAGAGTATTTTCAGATGTGGAGTATATAAAGTATGGTTTTGAAGTTAAAGATGATGTTTCTGATGCGGATGTTATGATTGGTGTTAAGGAAGTGCCTGTGGAGGCTTTGATACCTAATAAGGATTACTTTTTCTTTTCCCATACAATCAAGAAACAACCTTATAATAGAGATTTACTAAGGGCAATATTAGATAAGAACATTAGACTTTATGATCATGAGACTATTGTAGGACCAAATGGCTACAGACTTATAGGTTTTGGCCGATATGCAGGACTTGTAGGTGCTTACAATGGTATAAGAGCATTGGGTATACGAGATGGTTTATTTGATTTACCGAAGGTTGAAACTTTAGCCGATCTGCAGGAAGTAAAAAGTGTTTTAGACACGATTAAATTACCAGCTATTAAAATACTACTGTCTGGTACAGGCAAAGTAGCGAAAGGGGCTAAGGAGATTTTAGATCATTTGGGAATCAAAGAATTAAGTGATGCGCTTTATTTAACCTCAGAATTTACCGAGCCTGTATACTGTCGTGTTGATGTGATGGAATATGCAAAACGTAAAGATGGCAAGGTAGGAGAGCGTTTAGAGTTCTATAAAGATCCATCGGAATACGAAAGTAATTTTATGCCTTACGCTAAAGAAACCGATTTCTTTATTGCAGGCCATTTTTATGGTAATAATGCACCTTATTTGTTCACGAGACAAGATGCTAAAGATCCTCATTTTAGAATTAATTTAGTTGCAGATATCTCTTGTGATATCGATGGTCCTGTGGCGAGTACAATAAGACCATCAACTATTAAAGATCCTTTTTATGGCTATGATCCTGCATCGGAAACAGAAGTTGCTTTCAATGCTGAAAATGCGATCGCAGTAATGGCAGTGGATAATCTACCATGCGAATTACCAAAAGATGCAAGTGAGGGCTTTGGAGAAACGTTTTTAGAACATGTGTTACCAGCTTTTTTTACCAACGATGCGAATGGGATACTTGAGCGTGCTAAAATAACGGATGCTGGCAAGCTCACACAGAAGTTTGGTTACCTACAGGATTATGTAGATGGGATTTCATAATTCGTAGTCTTCCTAATTTTTGTTTAATGCTACAACCGCTATAAAAGTTGTGGATTTAGGCAATTATTAATCAGCTAATTCTTAAATTTATAACAACTAAAATCATATCAATATGCTTGGACTTTTATTAACGATTGCTCAAATTACAGGAGGTATACTTTTGGGTATTGCTACATTAGATAAATGGGATGGAGAAAGCAATTTCTTTAATAAAATTGCTGGTGCTCTCGTACCGTTTCAGACTGTTATTGGAGGTACCTTGGTTATTTTAGCACTGATTACGTTTAGAGGTGGCTGGTTGTTTAGTATAGTGAGTATTCTTGGAGGTATATTGTTGTTGACCCATGTATTTGGAAAAGTCCCAGCTCTAGAAAGCGGTTTACGTCAATTATCTGAAAAGTTAATGCCTTTTAAAGCAATTATAGGAATTGCCTTATTAGTCGTGGGTATTTTGAGGTTATTTTAGAATGAATCCTGCAGAAGCCTACATTCTCAAACAGGAGGAGCCTTTTAAATCAATTCTGCTTCAACTTCAATCTATTGTAGAAGCCATTCTGCCAAATCCAGAATTACACTATAAGTGGAAAATTCCTTTTTATTTTAATGGTGACTTGCCTATTTGTTATTTAAATCAATCCAAGGACTATGTAGATTTTGCGTTTTGGCATGGTGATCGTCTCAGTGATTATAGAGACTACTTTGTAACAAAAAACCGCACTGCAATAACTTCACTTCGTTACAAGGCAGTTGAAGATATAAATGACGAGGTCATCATGTATGTTATCAAAAAACAACTTGAAATTAATACCAATCCTTTTAAATTAACCAGAATTGGGAAGGCTAGAAATTAGTCACCAACGTTCTTATTTCAACCAATCGCGTCAATAAACCTTCCAGGTTATCTAAGTGTAACATATTGGCACCATCACTTTTCGCATTGGCGGGATCAAAATGTGTTTCGATAAATAATCCATCAACATTATTTACTACACCAGCTCTTGCAATCGTTTCTATCATATCTGGTCGTCCACCGGTTACACCTGCAGATTGATTAGGTTGCTGTAAGGAGTGAGTCACGTCCAAAACTGTTGGCGCATATTGGCGCATTGTTGGTATGCCTCTAAAATCAACTACCATATCCTGATAGCCAAACATGGTTCCTCGATCTGTTATTAAGGCCAGATCGCTTCCAGAGTCCTTTACTTTTTGTACCGCATGTTTCATAGCTTCAGGACTCATAAACTGACCTTTTTTCAAGTTAACTACTTTACCAGTTTTTGCCGCAGCTACAACCAAATCAGTTTGTCTTACCAAGAAAGCTGGGATTTGTAGCACATCTACATATTCAGCAGCTTTAGTCGCATCTGAAACCTCATGAATATCGGTAACCGTTGGTATGTCGAAGGTTTCTGAAACTTTTCTTAGGATTTTAAGTGCGTTCTCATCACCAATACCTGTAAAACTATCAATTCTACTTCGGTTGGCTTTTTTAAAGCTTCCTTTAAAAACATAAGGAATTTTGAGCTTATCAGTAATACTTACAACTTTCTCAGCGATGCGTAATGCCATATCTTCACCTTCTATGGCACAAGGACCACAAAGCAAAAAGAAATTGTCAGAATCGGCGTGTTTTATTTTAGGAATTGAGATCACAACTATATACTTAAATAATAAGGTGCAAAGATAATATTATTTAAGCACCAAATGAGATTTAGGAAGTGCCTAATTGTTTATAACCACATACTCTACATCAATAATTTCATATGTTGTAGGTGGTAATATATTTTCAATAGGTGTTTCACTATTGTATACAAGGATGCAACTTGAATTAGCATTAATTGCATTACAAGGTTCTACAGCATCCGCAGTAAAATTTCCAGAAAACTGCAACCCATCAGAAACAACTGTAATTATTGGAATACCTTCTACATTAAAATCGTTGTGGTTATTTAATTGAATCTCGTACTGTAGTAAGGTAGTATTATCGCTTGTTTCAGGCACATAATTAAAGCTCAAAATTTGATACGTAAAATTCTCTAATGTCGGTGGCTCTATTAATTCGGGTTCAGTAGGTTCTGGAAAGTTGCAAGAAACCTCTTGCGTAATCTCGGAAGAATATGTTTGATTGCCAACAATATAAAACTGAGGTATGGTAATCATCTTAGTACATTCATCATCTGATGGGCAAGCCATAAAAGATAAAAACAAAAAATAAAAGCCGATAAACTTGATTTGCCTTAAGGGCTTAAGAGAAAATCTACTCACAATTTGTAGGTTTAAAAATTTAAACCAATATACTACTTTACCTTAAAAGGAAGCCTTTTAAAATTGTTTTTGAATACTGTTTCTAATCATCCAAAGTGCCATTATAAAGCTACCAAAAATGATAAGACCAACATTTGAAAAAACAGACGAGGACGCACCAAACCAATTAACTACATCTAATAATGCTAAGCTATATGCTAATATTAAATAAGATGATAAACAAACAAAAATAATACCCAATGAAAAGTTTAAGTTTTTATTTGGTTTTAAAAGTTGCCAAATAAAAGGAATACCAAATAAAAGGATAGGATAGGCGGTAATGCCTTCAGTTCTATTTGTGTATGTAAACCAATACGCAATTACTGATAAAAAATAGAGGTAGGGAATAAAACGCGTTAACTTATTAATTGCCTTCATCAATTATTAATTATTAGGGTTAAGGAGTAAAATGCCAGAACTAGGGGGGATAGACAACAGGCTATTACAACATATAATAAAATTGAATTGCTTAAGATACGAATTGAATACACTTAAGCAACAATTAATAACATAAAATTAACGTAATACAAGGATTTAAGCGTACCTTTGCGCGCTTAAAATCAGTATTGGTTATGACAAAAATTAAGAACATCGCGATTATTGCACACGTTGACCATGGGAAAACAACCTTGGTAGATAAGATTATGTATCACTGTCAATTATTCCGCGAGAATGAGAATACTGGTGATCTTATACTAGATAATAATGATTTGGAGCGTGAAAGAGGTATAACCATAACCTCAAAGAACGTTTCTGTTGTGTATAAGGATACTAAAATTAATATTATTGATACGCCTGGTCACGCGGATTTTGGTGGAGAGGTTGAGCGTGTACTAAATATGGCAGATGGTGTTCTTCTTTTGGTAGATGCCTTTGAAGGGCCAATGCCACAAACACGTTTTGTACTCCAAAAGGCCATAGATTTAGGATTGAAACCATGTGTGGTCATCAACAAAGTAGATAAAGAAAATTGTACGCCAGACGAGGTGCACGAAAAGGTATTTGATTTAATGTTTGAGCTTGGTGCTGAAGAGTGGCAATTAGATTTTCCTACCGTTTATGGTTCTGCAAAACATAATTGGATGAGTGAAGATTGGCAAGATCAAACCTCAAATATCGAACCTTTGCTAGATATGGTTATCGAACATATACCTGAACCAAAAATAGAAGAGGGTAGTACTCAAATGCTCATAACATCGCTGGATTTTTCAAGTTTTACGGGCCGTATCGCCATTGGTCGATTAACACGAGGTACTTTAAAAGCTGGTCAGCAAATCTCACTAGTTAAGCGTGATGGTGCTGTTGTAAAAAGTAAGATAAAGGAGCTTCATACATTCGAAGGATTGGGTCGCAAAAAAGTTGATGAGGTACAAGCTGGTGATATTTGTGCTATTGTAGGTTTAGAAGGATTTGAGATTGGAGATACCGTTGCAGATTTTGAAAACCCTGAAGGTTTAAAAACTATTGCAATAGACGAGCCAACAATGAGCATGCTGTTTACGATTAACGATTCCCCATTTTTTGGAAAAGACGGTAAATTTGTGACGTCGAGACATATTAAAGATCGCCTTACAAAAGAGCTAGAGAAGAATCTGGCATTAAGAGTAGAAGATACCGATAGCGCAGATAAGTTTATGGTTTTTGGACGTGGTGTTCTGCATTTATCTGTTTTAATTGAAACGATGCGACGCGAAGGGTATGAGCTTCAAATAGGTCAGCCCCAGGTTATCATAAAAGAGATAGATGGTGTAAAATGTGAACCATTTGAAGAAATGACCATAGATCTTCCTGAAACCGTATCTGGTAAAGCTATTGAAATGGTGACCATGCGAAAGGGTGAAATGTTGAGTATGGAGGCAAAAGGAGATCGTATGGTCTGTGAATTTATTGTCCCTTCACGTGGTATTATTGGTCTTAGAAATCAATTATTAACGGCAACGGCTGGTGAAGCTATTATGGCACACCGTTTTAAAGAATATAGACCTCTTAAAGGAGGAATTCCTGAGCGTCAAAACGGATCGTTGGTATCTATGGAAAATGGAACAGCAATACCATATTCAATTGATAAATTACAAGAACGAGGTAAGTTCTTTATAGATCCAGGAGAAGATATTTATGAAGGCCAGGTTATCGGTGAAAATTCTAGAGGTGATGACATGGTGGTAAATGTTACAAAGACTAAGAAATTAAGTAACGTAAGATCTGCAGGAGCAGATGACAAGGCAAAAATTGTACCCGCAATCAAATTTTCATTAGAAGAGGCCTTAGAGTATATCCAAAAAGATGAATACGTAGAGGTAACACCAAATCATTTAAGACTTCGTAAAATTTTATTGAAAGAGGTAGACCGAAAGCGCGCAAAAAACATTTAATTTCATAAAATGGAATTGTTCGGTATTACGGGAACAGAGTATATCGGTTATTTAGCATCATTTATGGTTTTACTGTCCTTTACCATGAAGGATGTGAAAAAACTTAGAATGGTAAATATGACTGGCTGTATTCTATTTATTATTTATGGGTTTTTAATGCCAACTTTACGTATTGGTCTCCCAATCATTATTGCCAATGCCGCAATATTGGCCGTTAATATTTATTATTTGGTTAGTAATAAAAGTTAGAAGTTTTATATTTACAAAAACTTGATACATGCATTTTCTTTATTTCGATCCAGGTTTAGGAGCAATGATTATTCAGGCCATTGTTGCGGCAGTAGCTGGTGTTGTATTGTTTTCTAAAAATCTGGTTCATAAAATAAAGGTATTCCTTGGTTTAGTAAAACCCATCGAAGATGATGTGTTTGATGATATCGATGTTAAAGATTCGGATGTAGACAAAACGAAATAAAGTGGACGTAGAGGCACTTCATTCATCTTCTTTTAGAGACCCTTCAGGTTATATTTTTATGGATAAAGGTGAAATAAAACGGGTTATTAATCCGATTTATTTTGAGCAATATGAGGCACTTACGCAATCAGGATTCTATCAAAAACTCTTTAATAATAGATTGCTTATTCCGCATGAAGAACTTTCACGTTCTGAGGAAACCATAGTCATACGACCAGAACCGATTTCATTTATTACTTATCCTTATGAATGGAGTTTTAATATGTATAAGGAGGCGTCATTGCTCACCTTAAAAATTCAGAAGTTCGCTTTGGAAAGTGGGTTTAACCTCAAGGATGCTTCAGCATTTAATGTTACGTTTCACAATGGAAAGGCTGTATTTATAGATACTTTGAGTTTTGACTTTTATCGTGAGAACCAACCATGGCGCGCATACAAGCAATTTATTACACATTTTTTAGCTCCATTAGTATTAGCACATTATCACGGTGCTGAACAATTAAAATTAATTCGAAATTTTATCGATGGCATACCTGTGAATATCGCAAGTTCCATGTTACCATTTAAGACCAAATTAAGTCCAACTTTATATAGTAATATCCATTTACTTGCCAAGCTTGAAACTAAGCACAACGAGGATTACAAAGGAGAAACGAAAGCCAAAGCCTTAAGTTTAAAAGGGCAACTCAATATTATTGAAAGTCTTTACGATTTTATAAAAAATCTTAAGCTGAAATCTGCTACAGAATGGGGCGATTATTATGATAAGACCAATTATACCGATGATGCTTTTAGTAACAAATCGAAAATAATTAATAATTGGGTTAAAACATTTAAACCAAATAAGCTCATTGATATTGGTGGCAATGATGGCACATTTGCACGTCAAATCGATATTGAGATACCTGAGATCTTAGTTTGTGATATTGATAATAACGCAGTAGATTCAAATTATGTAAGGCTAAAGAAATCGAAGGAGCAAAATATGTTACCCTTTGTTCTAGATGTATTAAATCCTTCACCAGGAATAGGCCTAAATAACAAAGAACGATTTTCATTTATAGACCGAATTAAAACTTTTGGTCCCGATATAACTTTGGCATTAGCGGTTATTCATCACATGTCCTTAACGGGGAACGTACCTTTTAGAGAGTCGGCACGATTTTTCGCTAAGTTTTCTAAGCAACTTATAATTGAGTTTCCAAAACGAAATGATTCTTGGGTACAACGTTTATTGAAAGCTAAAGGTGAATTTGAATCTCATTTCGATTTTTATAATCAAGAAAATTTTGAACAAGACTTTAGTACTTTTTTTGATGTGACTGAAAAATTGCCCATAGAGAATTCGGATCGGGTAATGTATTTAATGAAAAATAAACTTGAGTCGTTTGAGAGCTAAAATTCAAAATTTTATAAACAGTACAAAGGAAGCACCCTTACTTTCTTTTTTAGCAATAGCTATAACGCCAGTTTTATTCTATGCGTCTAATAATTATTGGGCACTAAATTCTTTTTCGCATTTACTTTTCTTTTTAGGAGCGATTCTCGTTTTTGTTTTTAGTAGTTATAGTGTTTATTATGTACTCTTAGAACGCAATCAGAAACTTCACGCTAAACGTAAACACTTTATTTTTTGGGTGGTTATGCTTGCTGTATTATTATTTTTAACACACACCTATTTTAATTCAACACTTAAGCGTATAGCCCTTCTAATTGCCACTGGTGTTGCGGGTTTTGCTTTACCATTTAACCCAAGGAAGCACTATAAAAAGATGGTAGTTGTACTTTTTTTATTTTCATGTTTGTCTTTGGTAAGAATGTCTATTCATATCTATGAAGACATAAAACCAGATTTATGGTTAAAGCAAGCTGATGAGATTGAAAATATTAAGTTTAAATCTTCCCCAAATGTCTATATGATTCAACCAGATGGGTATGTTTCAAAAAAAATGATGGAATCTTCGCCTTACAATTATAATAGTGATTTATATAGTTGGTTAGAGGATAACGGATTTAAGGTTTATAATGATTTTCGAAGTAATTATCCTGCCAGCTTAACTTCAAACGCATCTTTGTTTGCTATGAAGCATCACATGTATGCAGATATGATGTTTCCAAAAATTGAAATTGCGAATGGGAGAGAGGTTATTACAAAACATAATCCTGTAGCTTCAATTTTTAAAGCAAATGGTTATAAAACACATTTTATTGCTGAAGATGAATATTTTCAGCAGAATAAAAAACAAGAGGTTTTTGATTATTACAATATAGCTAAGGATGAATTTTCACATCTTACAAAGGGTGGGAGTGTCGCAAGAGACGTCTATAAAGACTTTAAAGACGTATATAACCCAAATGATAGTAATCCCCAGTTTTTCTTTATAGAAAAATTATTACCACATCATGTTGCATTTTTTAATACTGATAAATCAGTTTTAGAAGAGCGTGAGCGTTACCTTGCTAAAATTGAAGAGGTTAATCTCTGGTTAAAGGATATCGTAAATTATATTGCAAAAAAGGATAAAAATGGAATAATAATCATATTGGCAGATCATGGTGGATGGGTTGGTTTAAGAAGTTTTAATGATCTTTATTCCAATGAAAAGCCAGAATTAGTAAATTCAATTTTTTCGAATATTGCAGCTATAAAATGGACTGGCCATCTCGAAGATGGTTTTGATAAAGATCTAAAAACTAATGTCAATATTTTTAGAGTACTTTTTGGAGCCCTAAGTAAAAATGTGGAAGTTCTAAATCATCTCGAAGAAGATGCAAGCTATAATTTAAGATTGAATAGTTTAGGAAATAAAGATGTGGTAAAAGTTATTGATGCTGGTGGAAATGTCATCAATGAAATAATTAAATAGTATTTAAGTAATCCAACCCTTATAATACGAGTAGTCAAATATAGCGCTGATGATAGATTAGATTGGGACACATTTGTGGAGACCTCTAATGAAATGACCTTTTTATTTAAAAGAGGGTTTATGGATTACCATAGTGACAGGTTTAGTGACTTTTCCCTTATGGTTTATGAAGATGACGAACTAGTAGGATTGTTGCCGGCTAATGTTAGTGAGGATATGCTTTATTCCCACCAAGGACTTACTTATGGTGGGTTGTTTTTAAAGGACAATATCAAACTAGATAAGGTTTTTTCTGCAGTTGATAGGTTCGTTAAAGAGGTAGGAATAAATAAAGTAGCTATAAAACAACTTCCAGACTTTTATCAGCACAATAATTCTAAGGCGTTAATCAATCATCTTCAAAAAGACTCTGAAGTATTTCATACTAATAAAGTATTGGCTATAGATTACAGTTTACCATTTAGTATACATAAAACTAAACTAAAGCACTACCGAAAAAATAGTAGTAAAGGCTTTGAAATAAAGGAGGAGCGCAATTTGGATAGTTTTTGGAATGAAGTTTTAATACCGAGATTAAACTCAAAACATAATACAACACCTGTTCATACTCTCGACGAGATTTCCCTTTTAAAATCTAGATTCCCTGAACAAATAAAACAGTATAACATCTACTTAAATAGTCAAATTTTAGCTGGTATTACTATTTTTGACAAGGGACCTATTGTAAAATCACAATATGGAGCGACCAATGCATTTGGTGAGCCAGAGCGTGCTCTTGAATATTTATTTATTGAATTGATTCAAAAATTTAAAAAGGAGAACAAACGCTATTTTTCAATGGGAACTGTAATTGATAAATCGTTTCCTGAAGGATACAATCCAGGTCTAATGCGACAAAAGATTGAGTTAGGTTGTAGAGAATATCAACAGGATTTTTACAGATATAGAGTAGTATGATACCATTTTTAGACCTTCATAAAATAAATGACAGATTTAAGGATCAATTTCATATTTCTTTAAATGAAAATCTTAATGATTCGCAATTTATTCTTGGACCAGCAGTATCAAAATTTGAAAATGAGTTTGCAGATTTTTGTGGGACAAGGTATTGCATTGGAGTAGGTAATGGTTTAGATGCCTTAACCCTAATCTTAAAGGGTTATATTCAACTTGGACGATTAAGTCTTGGTGACAAGGTAATTGTACCTGCTAATACCTTTATAGCTACCATTCTTTCAGTTATCCATGCAGGATTAGAGCCTGTTCTAGTAGAGCCTGATCCAAAGACTTATAATATCTCTGCCTATTCAATATCAGATGTGTTAGATGATGACATTAAAGCCATTATTGTGGTACACTTATATGGTCAATTAGCAGATTTAAAATCGATTAAGGAACTTACTAAGACTAGAGATTTAATCTTTATAGAAGATGCTGCACAAGCCCATGGTGCTTCGAATGAAAATGGTATAGCTGGTAATTTAGCTAATGCAGCCGCATTTAGTTTTTACCCAAGTAAAAATCTTGGAGCGCTTGGTGATGGAGGCGCAATCACAACAAATGATGAGCAATTGCATAATAAAGTTAGAATGTTATCTAACTATGGAAGCAAAGAAAAATATAAAAACCAATCCATTGGTTATAACAGTCGATTGGATGTACTACAGGCCTCATTTTTATCCGTTAAATTAAACATATTGCATAAGGATAATGAAAGACGTCAAGACGTTGCGAAGCGCTATATAAATGAAATAGTTAATCCAAAAATTAAGCTACCATACTATAACAACAGTAATAATCATGTTTTTTATGCCTTTGTTGTAGAGGTTTCAAACCGGAGTGAATTCATAAACTATCTTAATAGTAATAATATTGGATGGTTAATCCATTACCCTATTCCGCCGCACAAGCAAGACGCTCTAAAGCGGTTTTCAAAATTAGAATTTCCGATCACAGAAACCCTTTGTGATAAGGTTATTAGTCTGCCAATGAGTCCTGTTTTATCTGATAAAGAGGTAGATACTTTAGTCCAAATTTTAAATGCCTATTAATTGAGGAAATTTTTCGATTATATAAATACAGAGGTCATACACAAGGCAGCGAGTCTTAATACAGCAAATATTAGTATAAAGATTATAGCCGGAATATTAATTTCAAAGTTCATTGCAGTATTCATTGGACCAGAAGGCATGGCTTTAATCGGTAACCTTAGAAATTTTTTAAGCGCTGTCCAATCCATAGCTATAGCTGGGTTATATAAAGGCGTAGTAAAATATATTGGTAAGTTTAAGAATAATGTGACAGAACTCGGTAAAACCTTATCAACCGTATTTTATCTAGGCTTTTTCTGTTCTATGTTACTCGCCTTGTTAATTTATTATAATGCAGAATTCATTAACGGTTTGATATTTCAGGGGAATTACAAGTATACTTATGTGATTGAGGTTTTAGCGATTGTGCTTCCTTTTTATGCATTAAATATGTTTGTGTTCTCGATAATGAACGGATTTTCTAAGTACAAGATATTGTTCATTATTAATATTATTGGTCAAATACTTGGTCTTTTAGTAACCATATTATTGATCTGGCAAGATAATATTGATGGCGCCTTAATTGCGGTAGTCATTACTCCAGCTCTAAACTTATTAATTACTGTAGTTGGTATTCTATATCGAAAGAACTTAATGCATCTCATTAAAATAACAGATTTTAGTTTTTCAATACTTAATTTACTAAGTCCATATATGATCATGGCAATTGCATCTTCTATTGCTATGCCGATTGTATTAATAATAATAAGAAATTACCTTATTGCTGAAATTGGGTTAAAAGAAGCTGGCTATTGGCAAGCCATGAACCGAGTTTCAGATTACTATTTGATGTTTATCAATTCCCTCATGGTCTTATATATCCTCCCTAGGTTTGCAGAGATAAATACTAAAAAAGAGTTTAGAAGAGAAGTATTTAGTTTCTATAAAACAATTATGCCAGTTTTTGGAGTGATATTATTGCTTATCTATTTTAGTAGATCTGTGTTAGTAAATGTTTTATTTACTGAAGATTTTCGTCCGGTACAAGAGTTGTTTGGGTATCAAATTTTAGGGGATTTTATGAGGGTGCTTTCTATGGTTATTGCATATCAATTTTTGGCTAAAAAGATGTTTGCACATTTTATAGTACTTGAGATTTTCTTATTTGTATTCATTTATTTCTCTAGTGTATATTTTATCGATATCTATGGTTTGCAAGGTGCTGTAATGGCCCATTGCTTAAGTTATTTTATGCACTTTGCGATAATATTATTAATTTTTGGGAGCTCCTTGTTTGGTATATTACCGGATGAAGGATTAGACAATAATTAAAATCTGGCCTATTGAAACTTCCTGGTTTTATTAAAAATAATATAGTATTAAAGATAACCTCTTTGAATGCTGTGGTTATTACCATTAGGTTGATTGTTTCAGTGTTTATTCAGCGCTTATTGGCAGTAACAGTGGGTGAGGCAGGTATAGCAAATATTGGACAATTAAGAAATGTAATTGCAATGTTGTCTAGTACTTCAACATTGGGCACGTTTAGTGGTGTTGTTAAATATGTATCTGAGCTTAAAGAAAATAGACAAGAATTAACCAAAGTATTTTCTACCGCCACACTATTCTTAATAACTGGTAGCATCGTTTCAGCACTTGTCCTATTCGTTGGTGCTGATTTTCTTTCTGATTATGTTTTTAAGTCCACCGAATTTACCTATGTGTTTAAGCTTTTGGCTGTAATCGTTCCATTTATTGCTGTCAGTCGAGTGGTTAACGGTGTGGTAAGTGGTCTATCTGATTATAAAAAGTATGCAAAGATCGAACTCATCAGTTACTTGTTGGCGTCAGTAGCACTTATAATTGGCTTGTATGGCTATAGTTTAAATGGAGTTTTAGTAGCTATTGCACTTGCACCAATAATACAGCTCACGGCACTGGTTATCATTTTTGGTAAAACACTTAGGCGCTATGTAAGTTTTAAGAATTTTAAACTGAGGTTAGATTATAAAAATAGCCTTTTGGCATTCACCTTAATGTCATTTATTTCAGCCTTTTTAATAAACTATGTAGAACTAGAAATTAGAAATGTTGTAACTGATGATATTAATATAAATGAAGCGGGTTATTGGACGGCCATTACTTTTATTTCTAAGAATTATATGGTCTTTGCCACAGGATTATTTACCCTTTATGTACTACCGAGATTTTCAAGTATCTATAATCGAAAGGAGTTCAACCATGAGGTAGGGAAGATTTACAAAACGATATTACCAATTTTTCTACTTGGTATGGTTTTGGTCTATCTTTTACGTCATCAAATTATCCAGATTATTTATCCAAACTTTCTTAGGATGGAACCTTTATTTAAATGGCAACTAATGGGCGATTTTGTGAGATTGTGTGCTATGGTTTTAGCCTATCAATTTTTAGCAAAAAAACTTGTTAGTAGTTTCGTTATTTCTGAATTAATTTCACTTATTCTGTTTTATGTACTAACCAAGTATTTCATTGGTGTTTATGGTACAGAGGGTGTAGTTATTGCACATTTTATTAGGTATATCATTTACCTATTTGTAGTTGTAGTATTTGTTAATCTTTATTATTTAAAACAACAACCTAAAGATGTTACTTAGTGGCAGACCACAATTCTAAGTACTGTTTTGTGCATTTTAAGTGATCATGATGTTCGATAACAAAAGCCCTGGCTTTTTCAGAAATATTGATTATTTCATTTGGATTTTCAACTAACCACCCAAGTTTATCGGCAATTTGATTAGAATTTGGTTGGGCATTAATTGCTATAGTATCTTCCTTTACATTATAATACTCCTCCCATTCTTTTTCTGCTCCTGTAAAGACCACTTTCCCTTTAGCCATGGCTTCTAGTGCATTAAACCCTTGGTCATATGCATAGACTTGATCGAGAAGAATATGTGCTTTGTCAAAGCGCTTAATATATTCACTATAAGGTAGATTTCTTGTAATGATAATCTCAACTTTATCGCTATATTTTTCTCTCACAATATCCAGTGCTTCATCGAAAATATCATTTCCTTTCTTGTAATAGTTAAAGGTATTAATACCATGAAAGATGATGATTTTATTATCAATAATGGGTTTTCGATATTTTAAAGGTTCCGTATTTATAGCATGAGGAATCATACCTAAATATTTTTTATAGCCAATAAGTGGTAAATGGTAATCTAGATCATTCGCTATGACGCCTTTAATATGTTCAAAGATATGGTGGTGTAAACCAATATGATCTTTTGTTATATAGCTTAAAGCCGCAGAAAAGTCTTTTTTTGTTCCTTTATTTTCAAAATATGGAGTTAAGATTGAATATCTAAATTTTTTGTCGTAGGCGTACTGAACGCTAGGATAATCAAGCCCACAGGATAAAAGAAAAATATTTTTGTTCCAGTCTTTGAGCCAATTGAATATTTCTTTTTGATGATGTCTTTTAAAATCGAATAGCGCTTCATTAACGAGTTGTACTACATCAAAATTTGAAAGCTTGTGTTTTTGTGATTTGATTTGCCTTTTTATACTCCATGCAGAAATATCAAAGCCAAAAAATCGAATTAGAAGATTTCTGAATTTTTTAAGTAGATATGGAGTGTAATAGTCTTTTATTTCGATATCAACATCTACCTTTTTAAAACCATCTCTTAGACTTACTACAATGGCTTCATGGCCTAGTTCTTCAAGACCTTTTTTAATATTCCATTGGGCTCTATTGTATTCACCAAAAAGTAATACTTTCATTTAATATCTTTACCTTCCGTATTTAAATGCAAAGTAATCATAAAAAAAGAATTTGTATTGTTTGCCGTTCGTTAAGCGAAGGTGGTGCAGACAGGGTTGCATCTTTGCAATCCATTATGTTGAGTGACTTAGGCTATGAGGTGCATGTAGTAACTATTTTAGATGAGATTGTTTATCCATACAAAGGAGAGCTACTTAATCTTGGAGCAATAAAAAAGCAAAATGACACCATCCTAGGAAGACTAAGTCGTTTAAATGTATTATGGCGCTTCATTAAAGACAATAGAATTGATATTCTTATAGACCATCGGGTGAGGACAAAGTTCTTTTCAGAGTATATCTTGTCGGCATTTGTTTTTCCAAAAGACACAATATACATGATTCATAATCATGCTATTAAGCTTTACTTTCCTCCGATAAATTGGTTAACTAAATTAACTTATAAACCTGCGAAGGCTATTGTATCGGTATCAGAAGGGATTACCAAAAAAGTCAAATCTGTCTATAGATTTAAGAATCTAGAAACCATTTATAATCCTGTAGATTTTAATTACATCGACCGACTTGCGCAAGAACCTTTGGCGATAGATACGCAATACGTTTTTTGGTATGGACGATTTGAAGACCAACAAAAGAATTTGACTTTATTGGTTAGGGCTTTTAAAGAATCCAAATTAGTTGAGCGAGGCTATAAACTTATGCTCATGGGAAATGGTAAGGATAAACCATTAATCGAGGCTTTGATAAATGAACTTCAATTAGAAGCGGATGTACTTATAAAACCATTTTCAAGTAATCCTTTTCAATATATTGCAAATTCTAAGTTTACAGTATTAAGTAGCCGTTTTGAAGGATTTCCAATGACCATCATTGAGTCTCTTGCTTGTGGCATTCCAGTATTAAGCGTTGCATATGATAATTCTGAAGACAGTATATTACAAAATGAGATTAACGGTCTGGTTGTGGAGAATGGAAATATTAATGCTTTAGCGAATGGGTTAAACAGATTTGTTGAGGATGAAAAGTTATATCTTAGCTGTCGGCAAAATGCAAAAGCTAGTGTTTTAAATTTCGCAATGAACAATATAGCTGAGCAGTGGCGAAAACTAATTGAAAGCTAATACCATGAATTCAAAATTATCTGATATTGAAATAATTGAAATTCCCAGAGTACATGATGAGCGTGGTCTTTTAGCTGTTATTGAGGGAGGAACTATCCCTTTCAAGATAGAAAGGGTTTACTACTTGTATGATGTGCCTTCTGACGCGTTTAGAGGAGGTCACGCACATAGAGAGTTGTATCAGCTCATTATTCCGCTTTCTGGAAGTTTTGATGTTCATTTAAAAGATGGTTCAACAACACAAATTATTAATCTTAACAAGCCACATAAAGGACTCTTAATTGTGCCAGGTATATGGCGAGAAATTGATAATTTTTCTTCTGGTTGTGTGTGTTTAGTATTGGCATCTGCCGAATACAAAGAGGACGATTATATTAGAAATTTTGATGATTTCTTAGCCTTTAAAGGTCTTTAGATACCATTCTTTTTTAATTAGCTGCGCTCGTATAAAAGCTAATATTTTTAACACCCAACTCGGTGTAGATAGAAATAGTCTCTGTCGTACATTAAGATTCTTATAATCAATTAGCTTTTTAGTTTCGTTGAATATTTTAAGCTCGCTATTTATTTTTGTGCGTATTGCTAAGCCATACCTTTTTAAATCAAGGTAAGTCTTTAAACTGCTGTTGATTTCCTCTTGATGACTAAATGAACTTAAAAATTTTAATCTCTGCCTGTTGTATTCTTGTTTACCGAGGCTTCCATGAATAGATTTATTATAAGTCATCGTATGTTTAGGATGGAAAATAATAGGTTCTTTAAGAGCTATTCTTATCCATAAATCTAAATCTTCACCAGTGGGATAAGCAGTGTTAAACATACCATAAGACATAAATTTATTTTTTTCTATTGCCGTTGCTGAGGTCCAGACTATCGTGTCTTTGAGACTCGCTATGAAGAAATCCTCAAGTTCGATAGGAGTTAAGGCATCAAAATTAATATTCAAAGTAGCTGGTGCAGTGTAGGAATTACTATGCTTAATGTAATAATTGTTAGCATACAAACCAGAGTTTGAGAATGTCTGTATACTCTCATATAAACATTGAAGATGATCAGGTTTCCAAATATCATCAGCGTCCAAAAAGGCCAAATATTTTCCAGATGATAGTTTGGCGCCCTTATTTCTTGCTTCACTAACACCTTTATTATCTTGATGATGTATGGTAATTTTTTCAGATACTAAATTTTCAACCTTCTCAACACTCTGATCAGTAGAACCATCATTTACTATAATAATTTCAAAATCCTTAAAGGATTGATGCAATGCACTTTGCAGGCACTCCGAGATATATTGCTCTTTATTATATAGTGGTATGATGACCGAGAAAAATGGCATTCTATACTTTTGAGATTAAAATGTTCGCTATTCTTTTTGAGGAAGTCAACGTCTCATCACTGATACTTCCTTCTAGCATAACCGTATCGTATAGCGTTCTAATGTAGTTATCTATCTTATTTTTATCGACTTTTCTGTTTAAACCCATTTTTAAAAGTTCAGATAGTTCATCTCTACTATTAAGTTTTAAACAGACTTCTTCATTATCATAAAATGCATCACCAAGAACAATGACAGATTTATATTTATTAATTGCTTCGATACCAACTGTTGAATTGTTTACAATGATAAGCTCTGCATTTGTTAGAGCATCATCTAGGGTTGATTCATTATCAATAATGATATTATGTTCCCTGATAAAATCATAAACCGCTTTTTCATATTTGCCAATATACAAAGGATGTTCACGGACTATAAGTTTTATATCATCAGGAAGGTTTTTGCATATGTCTTTAATGATATCTAAATGTGATTTATAATGCGGACTATGATATACCATATTAACATCCAATGGAACTTGCATAGCTAAAAGTGCAAATTTGCCATATTCTGTATTGGTTTTTTTTCGATTGCTTTTTGATTTGTAGGTATTAAGATCAGTAAATTTTAAATCTGGTGGGTAGAGATAGGTATTTTCAAAAAGCTTCATTAATAAGATGTCAAAACCTCTGTAAATCGGAGAGCGTAAATATTTTTTTGTAACTACAGTTTCTTGATTTTTAATGTTTGGATGATGATTCGAATTTGTAGATAGTTGCCTCTTACTTAGATTAGCATTGACACCTTGTTCATCAAAAAATGTAGTATCAAATGGTCCTTGTTCTATATAATAGCATTTATTTCCCTTTTGTTTAGCTACGGCAATTGCAATTTCAACACAAAGTCTAGAATCGCCTACTGAAATTATAAGATCTGGTTGGATGGTATTATAAGCCTTGTCAAAAAGGTCAATATAGGCAAGAGCTTGTCGTTGAAGCGCTCTTTTTGAGTTAACCTTAGCTAAGTTTAAATGAAAATCTAAATATCTTGAAAAGTCAATGCCTTTATAACTTTCTTGACTATCAATAATTTGATTATAAGTTTTTTTATTGAAGTTGGCTTTTATCCAAGCTCTAGAAGAAATAAACGAATTCTGTCTTAATCTTAAAAGCGAATAGAGATAACCGCTAAAATGAATGCTAAAGTATTTAAAATGAACTTTTTTGTTTGAATATCTTTCAAGCCATTTATTTATGTCAAGAAAATATCTTGCATGTTTGTCAAAATAACCGACACAAATAACATTCATTAAAAAGTTAGTTTTACTTTAATTCTTCCTCTGTACAACCTCAAACACCTTGTTTTGATCGCATTTAAGGGTTTTACTAGGATACTTCAGCAACAGCGCATAATCGTGTGTTGCCATTAAAATAGTATTGCCATTTTTATTAATGTCTTGCAACACTTCCATTACCTCAATACTTGTTTGAGGATCTAGATTACCAGTAGGTTCATCAGCTAAGATTAATTCGGGATCGTTAAGTAAGGCTCTTGCAATTGCAATACGCTGTTGTTCACCGCCAGAAAGTTCATGTGGAAATTTAAAGCCTTTTGTCTTCATGTCTACTTTATCTAAAACACCATCAATTTTTTGCTCTATTTTTCCCTTATCTGTCCATCCAGTCGCTTTTAAAACAAATTCTAAGTTTCCATTTACAGTTCTGTCTGGTAATAATTTAAAATCCTGAAAAACAACACCTAATTTGCGTCTAAGAAAAGGAATATCTTTTTCCTTCATGGTTCTTAAATTAAAATCAACGACAGAACCTTCACCTTTGGTCAATTCTAAGTCTCCGTAAAGCGTTTTCATAAAACTACTTTTACCACTACCAGTTTTTCCGATGAGGTAAACAAAATCACCTTTTTGCATTTCAAAATTTATATCAGAAAGTACCATGCTATCGCCTTGGTAAATAGTAGCGTCTTTGAGTTGTAAAACCGTTTCGGACATAATTGGCTTAAAATTTGATTAACGTAAAAGTATTATTAATAAAATCAATTATCAAGTAGATATAAATGAGATAACGCAAGACAATAAGATTTAATATGCCAATTTTAACATTTAATAAGTTGGTTTATAATTAACAGCAGAATCTTCCGTTATAGCTTTTGTATTAAATTATATTTGATTCATCACAAATTATTAATCAAAAAACGAAATCAATGCTAGTATTAATTAAGCGCTTATCCCTTGTATTCTTTGCGTTTTCTATATTTAGTTTTGCTCAGAAATCAGCAATTTATACGAGTGATTTACTAGATTATCAAAAAGCCCTTACCCTATATAACAATCAACAATTTAAAGCTGCTCAGGCCTTATTTGATGATATTAAGTACAACACCAATGACGCAGTTTTAAAGTCTGATTGTTCCTACTATATCGCAAATTGTGCGGTAAGACTTAATCAACAAAATGCCGATGATCTTATAACAGAATTTGTGGAGGAGTACCCTACGAGTACAAAGAAGAACACTGCATTTATGGATGTGGCAGATTACTACTTCGAAAATTCAAAGTTTGCCTACGCAAGAAAATGGTATGAAAAGGTTGATGAACTAAGTATTTCTAGGAAGGAACGAAATCGCTATTACTTTAATTATGGTTATAGTCTATATTCAACAGGTAGTCGTAAACAGGCGACCAAATATTTAAATAGGGTCGTAGATACTAAGGATTATGGCTCACAAGCTAAGTATTATATTGGTTATATGGCTTATGAAGGCGACGATTATGATACTGCTAATGAATACTTTGACCAGGTCAGCGATAATGAAAAATATAAGGAGAAGCTATCTTATTATCAAGCAGATCTAAATTTTAAACTCGGAAAATTTGAAAAGGCCATCGAGTTAGCCAAAGAACAATTACCAAATAGTAGTCGACAGGAAAAATCTGAGCTCAATAAGATTATTGGTGAGAGCCTTTTCAATTTAGAAAAATATGAAGAGTCCATTTCTTATTTAAAAGCTTATGAAGGGAAGAGAGGCAGATGGAATAATACAGATTATTATCAGTTAGGGTATGCCTATTATAAGCAAAGTGATTTTGAAAGTGCTATTTCAGAATTCAATAAAATTATAGACGGAAACAACAGCGTAGCACAAAATGCATATTATCATTTAGGTGAGAGTTACATAAACTTAGACAAGAAACAAGAAGCCTTAAATGCTTTTAGAAATGCGTCTCAGATGGATTTTGATTTAAAGATCCAAGAAGATGCTTGGTTAAATTATGCAAAGATTAGTTATGAAATTGGTAACCCATACCAATCTGTGCCACAAGTATTATCTGGGTATTTAGAAAAATATCCTAAAACGCCATACAAGGAGGAGTTAGAAACCTTACTTATAGATTCTTATATCACGTCCAAAAATTATAAGGAAGCCATTGAGTTACTAAAAGGGAAAAATAGTTTTGAAAATAAAGTTGCCTATCAAAAGGTAGCATTTTTTAGAGGTATTGAACTTTTTAATGAAACCCGTTATAATGAGGCCTTGGATATGTTCAATAATTCATTAAAAGAACCTAGAGATCCCGTTTTTGTCGCTAAAGCAACTTTTTGGCGTGCCGAGTCCGAATATAATTTGGCAAATTATAATGATGCACTTATTGGGTTTAAGCAATTCTCTGGCAGAGAAGAGGCAAGGACTTTGCCAGAAAACGATAATCTCAATTATAATCTAGCCTACACATACTTTAAACTTAAAGATTATAATAAGGCCTCGGAATATTTTAAGGCTTATGTCAATTCTAATTTAGATGATAGGCTTAGACGCAACGACGCCTATTTAAGACTGGGTGATGGATATTTTGTATCAAGTAAGTATAACCAAGCCATCAGCTCTTATGATAAGGCGATTCAAATAAATGAAATAGAAACCGATTATGCCACTTTTCAGAAGGCGATGAGTCATGGTTATTTGGGAAAGAATACAACCAAGATTGCCGAATTAAACGCGTTTATTAACGGTTATCCAAAATCTGCCTTGAGAGACGATGCGATGTACGAATTGGCCAATACCTATGTTAAATCTGGTAAATCGGAAGAGGCCATGCAAATGTATGATCGTCTTAATTCAGAATATAGAAGAAGCGCATTTACATCGAAATCACTTTTACGTCAAGGACTTGTTTATTACAATAATAACGATAATGAACGTGCCTTGTTAAAATTTAAGAGAGTGGCAAAGGACTTTCCAGGTTCTGGTGAGGCCGTTCAGGCTGTTTCTACTGCAAGGCTAATTTACATTGACCTAGGACGAGTAGATGAGTATGCCAATTGGGTGAGAACGCTAGATTATGTTGAGGTAACTGATGTTGAGTTAGATAATACCATGTATCTCGCAGCAGAGAAGCCTTATTTAGAAAATGATACGGACAATGCCATCCGTCAATTCAATAACTACTTAAATCAATTCCCAAATGGAATTCATGCACTAAAATCACATTTTTACTTGGCTCAGATGTATTATCAAAAAGACCTGTTTGAAAATGCACAACCACATTACCAATATGTTGTGACTTCATCAAAAAGTGAATATACAGAACAGTCGTTAGTAAAACTATCTGAAATCTATTTAACCAACTCGCGTTGGAATGAAGCATTACCAAATTTAGAGCGTTTAGAGGATGATGCAGACTATCCGCAGAACGTTTTATACGCGCAGTCCAATTTAATGAATGCCTATTACCAGCTTGAAAATTATGAGAGTGCAGTAAGTTATGCGGATAAGGTTTTAGAAAACGATCGTTTAGATTCAAAAATTAAAAGTGATGCTCAGTTAATAATTGCAAGATCTGCTATAAAAACAGGAGACGAAATAAAGGCTAAGGAAGCCTATGCAAATGTTGAGAAAATAGCATCAGGAAGTGTTGCCGCGGAGGCACTATTTTATAATGCTTATTTCAAACATAAGGAAGGACAATTTGAAACATCAAATACAACTATTCAAAAATTGGCAAAAGATTATAGCAGCTACAAATATTATAGCGCTAAAGGACTTGTTGTTATGGCAAAAAACTTTTATGCATTAGATGACGCTTTTCAAGCCACTTATATTTTAGAAAGTGTGATATCCAATTTTACAGAATTTGAGGATGTTGTTGAAGAAGCAACAATTGAATTAAATAGAATAAAGTCCGAAGAAGCAAAAACGAATTCATCAATCGAAACTGACGGAAACTAATTTGTTATCTGTCTTATAATCAAGAAAAATACAATGAAAATCAAGTATAATATTACAGCCTTCATTTTAGCTTTTACCCTTTTTATTGTTAATGGGCAAGAGCGTAAAAAGGATACTATCGATGACCAGGTGGTTAATGTGGTAAGGCCTTATCAACCTACAATATCTGATGCCTTTAAAATTAAGGATTCCCCAAAATTAAATGATTCAAATACTGTAAAGAAAAAGCCAGTTAAGTATAATATATTTTCAATTCCTGTAGCTTCAACATTTACACCTGCAAAAGGTAAGGCTGCCAATGTAGATAAAGCTAAACCAATAAAAATGTTCGATAACTATGCATCTTTGGGTGTTGGTTCTTATACCACGGTTTTAGGTGAGGTATACTTAAATCACGCTATCAATAGTAATGAGAATGTCGGTGGGTATTTTAGTCATCATTCTTCGCAAGGAGGTATCGATAATGTGTTACTGGATAATGACTTTGCAAAGACCAATATCAATGCACATTACTCCCAAAAGCTAAGAGATTTTTCATGGAAAATCGATGGTGGATTTGATGTTAGATCTTATAACTGGTATGGTCTGCCACAAAATTTCTTTGGACCTGCTGAGGCAAATGCAATAGATCCAGGATATTCTTTCAGTGGATTCAATATAGGTGGAAAATTAAATTTTGAAGATGCGATTATAAACGATGGTAGTGTGAGATTTAAGCGATTCACGGATAATAGAGATTCTGGCGAAAACCGATTTATCGCGAAAACTAGTTTTGATATTCCAATACAAGATGAGATGCTGAGCACCTCATTTTATATTGATTATATCGGTGGAAGTTTTGATAATACCTATACCACTGAAGATGAAATTAGGTATGGCAACACCACCTTTGGTTTATCACCATCATACCAACTTAAACAGGATGATTTAACAGTGGACTTAGGCGTAAGTTTTGTGTATTTGAATGACACTGAATTAAGTGATAATAAGTTCTTTATTTATCCTAATATCGAAGCGTCCTACAGGTTGGTGGACGAAATTCTTATTGCTTATGGTGGTATTACAGGAGGGCTTATTCAAAATTCTTATCAAGATTTTGCCGAAGAGAACCCATTTGTTTCACCAACTTTGTCAATAATGCCTACAGACCAGCGCTATAATGGATTTATAGGTTTAAAAGGAAAACTCTCTAATAATGTTAGTTATAATATTAAAGGAAATTATTTTGCTGAGGAAAACAAGCCTTTATTTAAAGCAAATGATGCTCTAACCTTTGCTACGAGTGATTACCAGTATGGAAATTCGTTTGGCGTAGTCTATGATGATGTTACTACCTTCTCAGTTGCTGGAGAACTAAATATTGATGTGAATCGCAATTTTACATTGGGTATAAAAGGTGAATATTTTAACTATTCTACAGATACACAGTTAGAGGCTTGGAACCTGCCAGATATTACAGGATCTATTTTTATGGATTTCCAAATTTCGGAGAAGTGGTATGCTGGCGCAAGCGCTTTTTATGTAGGCGAACGTAAAGATCAATTACTACTTGTAGGTTCTTTAATTTTCCCAGATCCAACTCCAATAACATTAGATAGTTATTTTGATGCTAATGCACATTTAGGATATAAAATAAATGATCAACTTTCTGTATTTGCTAAGGTTAATAATATTGCGAATCAAGATTATCAGCGTTATTTAAATTTCCCAGTTCAAGGCATTCAGGCCTTAGGTGGTGCAACCTATCAGTTTGATTTTTAGTTTAAATCTTAAATAATACTTTTCATATATTGCTTGTAGTTAAATCAATCAATATGTTCAAAAGGCTTACACTTGTTTTTATAATCTCAATAACGTTCACGCAACTCTATGCGCAATATGGATGGACAGATGCGGTTGTTCATCTTAAGAATGGAAAGACACTTAAAGGTGAAGCGTCTTTACCAATGATGTCTGCTGGGATTAATCTCAAGAAAGAACAACTGAAATATAGAGCTACACGAAAAGGGAAAAAGACTAAGTACGCTCCTGAAGAAATTGACAGTGCTGTTTTTACAATAGTCTATAAAGAACGTGTTAATGGAAAGCGTATACAAAAAACACGTGTAGAGACATATATACCCATTTTCTTGAATGAGAAGAAAACAAAGCAAGGATTTGCTGAAATATTAGTAGAAGGTAAATTAAGACTTGTTGGAAGAACCGTGATGGTTCAAAATGCTGGTACATGGCAGAATACAGGAGCTCCTGGTTCAGCTCCTACTTATGTTCCTGGTTATATGGGTAGTCATAATCAGGTTATGTTGTTTAGAGAAGGAAGAAAGGCCCAAGTTTTTAATCAGGTTAGTCTATCTAAATCTTTTAGAAAACGTGCCATGGAGTACTTTTCGGACTGTCCTTCTTTACAAGCTAAACTCAATAATAAAGAATATAAAAAGGAAGATCTTCAAGCAATTGTGAGATATTATAATTCCAATTGTGCCAAGTAGTCGTAATGTGGACCATCCATAATTTTTTTGCATCGTAGACCTGCTAATTCACAGGCATTTTCTAAGGTTTTGTAGTCTAAATACAGCCATCTCATTGGTGTTTCATGCTCACCTTTATAACTGATATAATAATCGAGTTCACCGTAATAATTTTGATTTAAATCGGTCCAAACTCCACCATCTTCATCTTCATACATGTAGCGTATATCAGAAGAATCAATTAATATTTTACCACCCGTATTAAGAAGCGCCTTTAAATGAATAAGGTATTTATTGACTTTTATTAACTCTTCAAATATTCCTGTACCATTCATAAGTAAGAGAATAGTATCAAATTTCTCGTGTTCTTCTAAAAGTTGAGATTGCTGTACATTTATTATTCCTCGTGCCTTAGTCGTTGCAATTGCACCTTCAGAAATATCTATTGCTTTAACATCACGTCCTTTTTCTTGTAACCATAGCGCATGGCTACCAGCACCACAGCCAACATCTAAGATATTTCCATTTGCCAAGTTTAAGGCCTTTTGTTCTATGGCAGGCATGTCTTTAAACGAACGAAATAGATACGGAATAGGGAGTATGTCTTTATCCGAAATATTGGTCCAAGTAACAATATCTTCAGTGTAATTACCATTATGATAATCAAGTAAAGCCTTTCCAAAAATGTCTTTTGTCATAGATTAAATGTCTACAGTACAGATCTAAGTAAGTTTCTTTAAATTTGTGTCATGCAAGACCAAATCGATAAACTTCCAAAGCTTGCCAAAGATAAGCATAACGAAAACAAGAGTTTTTTCAAAAAGCTGAGAAAAAAGCCTCCCAAGCAATTAGATTACCTCATGCAAGAATTGCATGAAGAGGAATTTGAACGTACTGATTGTTTAGAATGTGCTAATTGCTGTAAAACTACTGGTCCATTATTTACAGATAAGGATATAGATCGTATTGCAAAGCACTTTAAATTAAAGCCTCATAAATTTATCGAAACGTATCTTCGAATAGATGAAGACAATGATTACGTATTAAAGTCTGTTCCATGTGTTTTTTTAGGTACAGATAATTATTGTTCTATATATGACGTGAGACCAAAGGCCTGCAGGGAATTTCCACATACAGATAGGAAAAAATTTCATCAGATTTCTAATCTGACGTTAAAGAATATTGAGATATGTCCCGCAGCATTCAACATAGTAGAGAACATGAAAAAAAGGATTTCAAATTAATTGGTGTTGGAATAATTTTTGATGATTTGTTACTTAAAAATGCTATGAGAAAATATATATTAATTCCACTTTTTATTTTGGTATTTGGATCATCTATTGGAGCTCAAGAATGGATGCGATCACTCGATATTGCTCAAAAATTAGCTTTGGTTCAGAACAAAATGATTCTAATGGTCTGGGAGGAATCCACATACTATGACTATCCAGTTGCAGTTCAAAATAATAAAGGACGTTATCTGATTATACCAAACTTATTTTCTGATGAAAAAATAAGTCCACTCATTTGGAAAAATTTCATTCCAGTAATTGTAAGTGAGGACGAATACCATGATTTATTTATTAGAATAAAAGACAAAAGAAGACAAGCATATCTCGATAAATTCAATGATGATTCTATTAAAATCATGGATATTAATGGTAATATTTTAAATGTTACGCCTTATGTAGATGGTATTCAGGATATCACACGGTTGATTGAACGCTATGCGTTAAGCACGGAATTAATATCAAGTGAATTAAAAAATTATTACAACGATAAGAATTTTTATTCTGCATTTTTCTTGGCCTCAAAGTACTTGGACTTAGCTATGTATACAAGGAAAAATACAAGGTCAAAACTCATTGATTTATCTAACATCTATTTAGAGGAAGCAAAGAGATTTGTAAAATCTGAAAGTTTAGAAGGGGATACCACTTTATTACAGCGTTGTGAACTTCTAAAGATTCAAGAATATCTTGTTGATGAAAGACCCAAAAAAGTACTAAGGGAGCTTAAAAAGCTTTCTAAGATTGGCATAGCACAAAGCAATGAAGGTTTTTTTGCCTTTTTAAAATTTACATCGCATTCAAGTTTAGGTGAAGAGGATGAAGCAGCGTTATGGAAAACTAAAGTTTCTTCATTAAATTTGAAAAAAGCTGAAAAAATTATAAACCTAAATATTTAAGTTTGGAGACAATTATAGATTATTTTGCAACTATTCCTTCTTCGCATAGAAGCATTATTCTGGTTGGTGGATTAACCTTCTTTTGGTTATTAGAAAGTGGATTGCCTTTATTTAAGTTTAAGTATAAGAAATGGAGACATGCTATTCCTAATTTATTTTTCACGCTTACCACAGTGATTATAAATTTTAGTTTGGCTTGGTTATTACTAGGAACTGCAGACTGGGTAGTAGAGAATGATTTTGGTATAATAAACTGGTTACCTATGATGCCTTTGTGGTTATACACAATTTTAGGCG
This sequence comes from Winogradskyella poriferorum, assembly GCF_050618035.1. Taxonomy (GTDB): domain Bacteria; phylum Bacteroidota; class Bacteroidia; order Flavobacteriales; family Flavobacteriaceae; genus Winogradskyella; species Winogradskyella poriferorum_A. Next base: position 37,453 of record NZ_JBODPY010000006.1, on the reverse strand, counting down.
TGTTATTACTTGATTTTTTTGGAGCGTATTTGGCACATTATGTAGAACATAAGGTAAAACCATTATGGATGGTTCACTTAGTACATCATACAGATCACAAAGTAGATACAACTACTGCGAATCGACATCATCCTATAGAAAGTGTAATAAGATTTACCTTTACTTTATTTGGTGTTTTAATTGTAGGAACACCTATAGCCTTAGTATTTTTATATCAGTCCATGTCCTTAGTGTTTACGCAGTTCAATCATGCGAATATCAAAATGTCACGTGGTTTAGATAAAGCAATAAGTTATGTTATAGTTTCACCAGATATGCATAAAGTACACCACCATTATAGATTGCCTTATACAGACTCAAATTACGGCAACATCTTTAGTGTTTGGGATAGACTATTTGGTACCTATTTATATTTAGACAGAGATAAATTGGTTTATGGTGTCGATGTCTTCCCTGATGAAGCAAAAAATAGTAATATCAAAGACTTATTGAAGCAACCGTTCCAAAAATATGAGAAACCAACCCTATCTGCCGATGTGGAAGATTAGGTATGTTGTGTTTTTTTGTCTATTAATTATGGGTTGCAATTCAGAACTAAGTATTGACGTTCAAGGACATAGAGGATGTCGAGGCTTGTATCCCGAAAATTCACTTCCTGCGTTTAAGAAAGCCATTGAGTTAGGTGTAACAACCTTAGAGTTAGATATAGCAATTTCTAAGGATAAAAGGGTTGTTGTTACACATGAACCCTATATGAATGCGGTCATTTGTTTAGACCAAAACGGAAATGAATTTTCAAAAGCAGAAGGAAAAGGCTTTAATATTTATGAAATGGACTATGCCACTATTAAGCAGTTTGATTGTGGTCTCAAATTTCATCCAACTTACCCAGAACAAAAGAAACTGAAGACTTATAAACCTCTTTTAAAAGAGGTTTTTGATTTAGTAAAAGCTTTACAATCTGATGTGAATTTCAATATCGAAATAAAATCTGAAGAGGATTATTATGGTATTTACACGCCACAACCTGAGGCATATGTTGCACTAGTATTGCAAGAAATAAATGCATCAGGTTTAAAGGACAAAGTAAACCTACAGTCTTTTGATCTGAATATTCTGGAGGAAATTAAAATTCAAGACCCAACAATTCCTGTGGCCCTTCTAGTTGATGAGGATGAAGACATCTTTGATAAGATTAAAGGGTTATCCTATAAGCCAGAAATAATTAGTCCAGATTTTAAACTTTTAAATCAAAATACAATTCAAATTCTTAAAGCTCAAGAATTTGTAGTAATCCCTTGGACCGTCAATGCTATAGAAGATATGTCAGAAATGATAGTCATAGGAGTCGATGGTATTATAACCGACTATCCTGATCGTCTGTTAGAACTCTTAGAGATTTAAAGTTATTAACAGCTTTATCAACAAGAAATACCGTTCTTCTATTTTTTAGGTATTTAGTAGGATTTCTTATACAAATTATTCAAATAAACCTATGTTTGAGATGGATTGATTAATTACTGTTGAGTGAACGATAATGTTTAACTTAATAGTTTACTTTGAAAAACTTATTACGCATCTGTATCGTAGTAGTGCTAATTTTTTTATTGAGCTTCACACTACAAGCTCAAGAAAGTTATGCTAAACTCGAGAAGAACAGAAATATACAGGCTAAGGAGCTCATCCATGAATTGAATGAAACTAAGGATACTTTAATTCTTAGAAGTAATAAGAAAATTAATGGTCTATATTCAATAAACAAAGATTATTCTCGAGAGCTCGATTTTTATATCAACGACACTAGTTTTAAACTTCCATTGAATAAACTCTCAGTGGGAAAGCACGTTATGGTTGCTGTACAATCACCAAAACGGATTGTTTTTGTGATACGTATACTAAAAGAAATACCCGAGATAGAACCTATTAAGCTCACAACAAAAGACATTATAGCAACAGAATCTGAGAAAGCCTTGGTTTTAAAAAACAACTAGTCATAAATCAAGTATTTCGATCTAGTCTTTTTGAAAGCCTTTAATTCCTTTTGCCAACTCAATTTTATATCTTCTTCACTCCAACCAGATTCAATTTGCTGTTGTAATTTTTTGGTGCCAGCATGAGTTGTAAAATTTGAGGTGTTAAAGAACATACTTTTATCCGTTGCGTTATTGTAAGCATCGATAATATATTTCAACGTAAAACTACGTTCCACATTTATTTGAGATAAGTCCGCACCGAAGCAAACTTTATCCTGATGCTTTGGGTATTTAGAACCAAAATTTGGTATAGGAGTATAACTAAAACTGTAATATTCTTTATCTAAAAAGGGTGCGCCATAGCGTTGAAACTGATATTCAGTACCACGCCCTGCATTAATATTTGTGCCTTCAAATAAACCTAGGCTTGGGTAAAGTTTTATGGCTTGATCATTTGGTAAGTTTGGAGAAGGCCTTTTTGGCAAACTATAGGTACTTTCATGGGTATAATTTACCATTTTAATTATTTCAATATCACATGTAATACCCTCTTTTAACCAACCTTCACCGTTAATCATTTGCGCATACTCTCCAATGGTCATGCCATGAACTAAGGGAATAGGATGCATACCCAAAAAACTGCGATGTTCTATTTCTAATGTTGGGCCATCAAAATAGTTCCCATTTGGATTAGGTCGATCTAAAATAATTAATGGTAAATTGTTTTCCGCACATGCCTCCATCACATAATGTAAAGTAGAAATATAGGTGTAAAAACGTACTCCAACATCTTGTATGTCAAAGACCATAATATCTAAATCACTTAGTTGTTCATTTGTAGGTTTTTTGTTTTTTCCATGTAAAGACAAGATAGGGAGCTGGGTTTTAGTATCAACTCCATCTTTTACATCTTCACCTGCATCTGCAGCACCTCTAAATCCATGCTCTGGGGAAAACACTTTTTTTACAGTAATACTTTTATCATTATTTAGATAGTCTACTAAGTGGTAAGTAGTATTTTCTTTTATTTCGGGAGCAGTAACTTTTGGAAGCCTTTTGTTAATTAAAGAAGTCTGGTTGGCCACAATACCGACACGTTTTCCTTTTAATAAGGGAATATATTTTTCAGTTTGATTAGCACCAACAATGATCGTTTTATCTTCATTAACGCGATTGTCTACCTTAACAATAGTAGAAGTGTCCTCTTTGGTTTTAGAAGCACAAGAAATTACAATAAGAACAAATAATAATAATGTATTTTTGATTACTCTAAAACGCATATATCGGTTTGAATTTTGAGTTGTTTATAGCTAAACGTATAATTGGCAATAAAACGTATAAAAGTAGTGTATCAGCACCAATAATTAAAATTGGTATTGCCGCAATTGCTATTGGTATTATTGTGATGTTGATTGCAATTGCAACAGGTCTAGGTTTACAACAAAAAATCAGAGATAAAGTTGTTGCTTTTAATGGTCACATTGAGATTACAAATTACGATACTAATACATCAGATGAATCACAGGTTCCTATTTCTTTAGAGCAAGAGTTTTATCCCAATTTTAAAACAATTAGTGGCATACGTCACGTACAAGGTGTAGCAACTAAGTTTGCCGTAATTAGAACAGAAACAGACTTTGAGGGCGTCGTAGTAAAAGGTGTAGGAGCTGATTATGATTGGCAATATTTTGGAGAGTTTTTAATCGCAGGAAGATTACCTGATTTTAGTGGGAAACGTAATGAAGAAATTCTCATCTCTGAGTATTTAGCAAATCGATTAAATTTTAAAGTAGGTGATAAATTTCAAACACTATTTGGGGAGAATTTAAATAAGCTACCAAGAACCCTTAATTACGAGATTGTTGGTATATATAATTCTGGATTTCAAGAATTAGATGAAAAATTCTGCATTGCAGATATAAGACATCTCCAGCGACTCAATAAATGGGAAGCAAATCAAATAGGTAACTTCGAAGTTTTTATAGATGACTATAGGTTGTTGGAGGACAAAACAAAAGAAGTTTACCAAGAGATTCCATCCTTATTAAATGCTACTGCAGTCGATCAAAAATATTTTACCGTTTTTGAATGGATAAAGATATTTGATAATAACACGTATGGTATAATTGCAATCATGATTATTGTAGCAGGTATAAATATGATTACGGCTTTATTAGTTTTGATTTTAGAACGGACCACTATGATTGGTGTACTTAAAGCACTAGGTTCTTCAAGTTGGAGTATAAGAAAGGTGTTTTTATATAATGCTTCTTATCTCATTGGATTGGGATTAATTTGGGGTAATCTTATCGGTTTAGGGTTGTTATTGGCGCAAAAGTACTTTAAAATATTTCCTTTAGATCCAGATACTTATTACGTAAGTGAAGCACCTGTTTATCTGAGTTTGGACTATATCTTATATCTAAACCTAGGAACCTTTCTTGCCTGTTTATTAATGCTGATGATTCCTTCTGTAATTGTAGCTAAGATTTCTCCTATCAAGGCCATTCGTTTTGATTAAAACATAACTAACATTTAACTTTGTACTTATCACTTTTAACTTAATTTTGCACCGCAATTTAGATTTATGGAATACGCTGAAAATATACTGGGAACTATAGGTAATACGCCTTTGGTAAAGATGAATAAATTGGTAGAAGAGTTGCCGTGTTTAGTCTTAGCTAAATATGAGACCTTCAATCCAGGTAATTCTGTAAAGGATAGAATGGCGCTTCAAATGATAGAGGATGCTGAGGCTGATGGTCGTTTAAAACCAGGCGGAACTATAATAGAAGGGACCTCAGGGAATACAGGTATGGGATTGGCTTTAGCTGCTATTGTAAAAGGCTATAAGTGCATATTTGTGATAAGCGATAAGCAGTCTAAGGAGAAAATGGATATTTTAAGAGCTGTTGGTGCTGAGGTTGTGGTTTGTCCAACTGATGTAGAGCCAGATGATCCTCGAAGTTATTACTCCGTTTCCAAACGCCTTGGTGAAGAAACACCTAATTCGTGGTATGTTAATCAATATGATAATCCAAGTAACTGCAAGGCACATTTTAAAACAACTGGACCAGAAATTTGGGACCAGACAGATGGAAAAGTCACGCACTTCGTTGTTGGTGTCGGTACGGGAGGAACGATCTCTGGAGTAGGGAGCTACTTAAAAATGAAAAATCCTAATGTAAAGGTTTGGGGTATAGATACCTATGGTTCGGTATTTAAAAAGTATCACGAAACCGGAATTTTTGATGAGAAGGAAATCTATCCTTATGTCACAGAAGGGATTGGAGAGGACATATTACCTGCCAATGTAAATTTTGACATTATCGATGGTTTCACCAAAGTAACAGATAAGGATGCCGCTATTTATACGCAAAAGTTAGCTAAGGAAGAAGGTATGTTTTTAGGAAATTCTGCAGGTGCGGCAATAAAAGGCGTGTTACAACTAAAAGAACATTTTAAGCCTGAGGATGTTGTTGTGGTGTTATTTCATGACCATGGTAGCCGTTATGTAGGTAAAATGTTTAATGACGACTGGATGAAAAAAATGGGATATACAGAATAAAATAATATTTATTCTTCCTCTTCATTATACAATACCTTTCTCCATATTTCACGAACAGAATCACCGTTGTCGTTTGTGTATTCTAGTGTAAGAATACCATCTACAATATTAAAAGCTGATGATAAGGTTGAGCCTGTCGAATCTTCAAAGTTGAGATCATAAGGTAATCCAGAAATAGAAAAGATTCCCGAGGATTCTGTGTCACCGCTTAAGGTATAACGGCCAATCAAATCTTCAAAATTGTTATCTTCTGAAAAAACGATTGATTCTTCGCCAAAATCTTCTGGTAAGCCACTGTTTATCGTACGGACTTCTAAATCCCATTCACCAATAAAAACAGCAATTGCAGAGTATTCAGGTCCATCATCGTTAGAACCGCAACTAATCGTGGCAAGGCACAGGGCAAGAATTAAAATTAAACGTTTCATAGTTTTTTATTTTAAAATTAGAAAAACCGTCTGTTTTGTCAAAAAAATTAACAGGACTTCACTGAAAGAACTAAAAATTTTCAAAGAAATATTATGATCTATTTAAGTAGAGAACATCAATGATTAAATTAATTAAATAGCTGAAAAACAATAAAATATGACTTTTTAACATAACTTAATTTCAAAATGACATGAAGTGATTGTGAGGTTGTAATTCGATTTTGACTATGAAAAATTTGGAAATTTGATATTTTTTATCATATCTTCGCTGAAATGCATATTTATTCGATAAAGTGCACTAGTCCCAAACTAAACCATAAATTATGAAAGTAAATCAACTGTCTTTAACAGATGGGGCCTGGTGTGATATGGTATCTTCCATAGAATTGGATCCAAGCATTTTTTTGCTATTTATTTCACCTACGTTCCAAGAGAAGCAAGAACTTATTAGTTCTTTAAAAAAACAATATCCTAATTCTACAATTATAGGATGTTCCACAGCTGGAGAAATTTCTGGCGTAAATGTCAATGACGATAGTGTATCGTTAACAGCAATTGAACTAGAAAAAACACCTCACACTTTACAAGTAGTCGAGGTTAGCAGTATGGATCAAAGTTTTGATGCTGGTGTTCAATTAGCGAAAAAATTTGATGCTGAAAATTTAAAGCATGTATTGGTACTAAGTGATGGACTCAATGTAAATGGTGCCGACTTAGTAGAAGGATTAAGAGATGTGTTACCAAATACCAGTATCACTGGTGGATTAGCAGGTGACTCTGGTGATTTTACAGAAACTTTTATAGTTGCTAATGACGAAATAAGAAATAAAACCATTGCTGCTATAGGATTTTATGGTGAGCAATTACAAGTTGGTTATAGCTCTAAAGGTGGCTGGGATAGCTTTGGTATAGATCGTCTGGTAACGAAATCTGATAAAAATGTACTTTACGAATTAGATGGACTGCCAGCATTGGAACTGTATAAATCATTCTTAGGAGAAAATGCTAAGAATTTGCCAAGTTCTGGATTATTGTTCCCCTTAAGTATGCGTGTTAATGATCACGATATTCCTGTGGTAAGAACCATTTTAGGAATAAATGAAGAAGACCAAAGTTTAACTTTTGCAGGAAACATTCCTGAAGGGGCTTATGTACGTTTAATGAAAGCAAATATAGATAGGCTTATCGATGGTGCTGGTGATTCGGCCAAAGGTGCTTTCAAAACATCAAAAGAAAACTCGCAATTAGCAATTTTAATTAGTTGTGTAGGTCGCAGATTTGTTTTGAAACAACTTGTCGAAGAAGAAGTAGAAGTTGTTCAAGATATTGTAGGTGAAAAATCCAAGATTACAGGGTTTTATTCTTATGGTGAAATAGCACCATTTGGAAAATTCTCACCATGCGAATTACATAATCAAACAATGACGATAACAACCTTATCCGAATGTTAGAAAAAGGAATGCATAGACTACTCCGTAGGCAGATTAGAAAATCTGGATTTGATGAAAAAGACCTTGAAAAGTACAAGGCCTTTTTTGCCATGGTAGATGATGCTTACAACAGTTTTGATGAAGATTTAAAACACATTGAGATTATTCTAGAGAAGAGTTCTCATGAGCAGTTTAAATTAAATCAGGCCTTAAAATCTAGAGTAGATAATGTTGAAAATGAATTAAATACCATAGTGAATTCCATAGAGGGTGTAATTTTTAAAACCGATATGGAGGGGCGCTTTAAGTATTTAAATAAAGCATGGGAAGACTTAACGGATGTTCCTATCAAGGATGCTATAAATAACACATATCGCGATTTATTATTCGGTAAAAATGAGGCCGAAAAGATGAGAATCAAAAGGTTCTTAAAAGAAGGTAAAGATGATTATACCACCTTATTTAAGTATTATAAACCAGATGGTCATAAACTATGGATTCAGCTTAAATTAGTACTAATTCAAGATGCACAAGGAAATAATGTTGGCACGATTGGTACTATGATGGACGTAACGCAATTAAAGCGTACTGAAATAAAGTTGAAAGAAGCCAATAAAACTAAGGATGATTTCCTTTCGACCATGTCGCATGAGATTAGAACGCCACTTAATGCCGTAATCGGTATGTCTGACATTCTGTTAATGGAGCAATTCCTCCCAGAACAGCTAGAAAACCTTCAGGTTTTAAAATATTCAAGTGAACACTTACTAGCCTTAATTAATGACCTCTTAGATCTAAATAAATTTAAATCTAAGGACTTCAAGTTGGTCGAAGACGACTTTAACCTTACCGAGATTATTCAAAATATACAATTGCATTTTAAGCAACAAGCTATTAAAAAAGGGATTGATTTTGATACGGTCGTAGACAGTAACCTTCCTGTTTTAATAAAAGGAGATAGTTTAAAATTATCTCAAGTTATTAAAAACCTATTAAGTAATGCCATCAAATTTACACATGAAGGTAGTGTGACTTTTACTACGGAATTACTTGAGGTTACTAAAGAAGGGCCAAAAATTAGGTTTACAGTAAAGGATACTGGTATAGGTGTATCCTTTGAGAAACAAAAGAAAATTTTCAAAAGTTTTGTTCAGGCTAATGATAATACTTCTGAGCTCTATGGTGGATCAGGGCTTGGTTTATATATCAGTAAAGAAATTGTTAAGCTGCACTCAAGTAAACTTAGGCTCAATAGTAAAAAGGGTGAAGGATCAACATTTTGGTTTGATATTGTATTTAAACGTTCTGGAGAGGAGACTATTCTACAGCGAAGTAATCTGATTAAGACTAAAGCAATTGATTTAAAAGTATTGATTGCTGAAGATAATAATCTAAATGTCTTATTGCTTAAGAAACTTTTGTCTAAGTGGTCGGTGGACTTCACGGTTACCAATGATGGACAAGAACTATTAGACGTTTATCAAAACGAAGATTTTGATCTTATTTTAATGGATTTACAAATGCCTGTGCTTGATGGTTACGAAACCACAAGAGAAATAAGGAAATTAAATAATCCGTTAAAATCCGAAATTCCGATTATTGCCTTATCTGCCTTTTCTAAATCTGAGGTTAGCGGAAAAATAGAGCGCTATAAAATGAATGGCTTCCTTAGCAAACCTTTTGATGTAAATGAGTTGCACGAGTTATTAAGTTTCTACAGTAGATCTAAGCAACAGGTGGTTTAGTTTTAATTTATTTCTTTTATTATTTTAGACAAATGCGAGAGGATTTTCTTCATTATGTCTGGAAATATAATGCCTTTAAAATTTCAGGACTACTAACATCCGAAGGTGAAAATATCTTCATTAGTAATTTAGGACAACACAACTTTAATTCGGGTCCAGATTTCTTTGGTGCCAAAATACAAATAGGCGAACAATTATGGGCTGGTAATGTTGAGATACATCTAAAATCTTCAGATTGGTATCTTCATGGTCATGAGAAAGATAAAGCTTATGATAATGTCATTTTACATGTGGTTTGGGAGGATGATGCACAAGTATTTAGACGCGACAATACTATTATACCGACCTTAGAACTTAAGAACATTGTTGATGTTGAATTATTAAATAATTATAAGCGCTTATTTAATTCAAAGTCTTGGATTAATTGTGAAGATGATTTCAAAGATGTTGATGATTTTATTTTAAATAATTGGTTAGATCGCTTATTTATTGAACGTCTCGAACGAAAGAGTACAGAAATTGAAGGCCTATTAGAAGATTCAAATTACAATTGGGAAGCAGTACTATTTAAAATGCTATTCAAAAATTTTGGATTAAAAATCAATGGCGAGTCTATGATGAGTATTGCTAATAAACTCGATTTTACCATTGTTAGAAAAGTAAGTTCTAATAAGATTGATTTAGAAGCACTTTTATTTGGCATGTCAGGTTTACTCGAAGAAGACTTGGAAATTGAATATTACACACAACTTCGAGAACAATATAAATTTCTAAGCCGGAAGTTTAATCTATCAAATGAGGGTATAATTCCTTTACGTTTTTTTCGATTACGACCAATAAATTTTCCGACAATAAGATTGGCACAGTTATCAGGATTATATAGCAAGGAAACAGCTTTATTCTCAAAAATAATAAGTGCTGAATCCATTGAGAATATATATGATCTCTTTAAAGTTGAGGTTAATGAGTTTTGGCAGACACATTACACATTCTCTAAAATTTCAAAACATCAGCCTAAGAACATCTCAAAATCATTTATAGATCTTATTTTAATCAATACGATAATACCATTAAAATTCGCCTACAATAAAGCACAAGGGGTTACTGACCATGATAAACTGCTCAATATCATCAGAGATTTAAAAATTGAATCAAACAAAATTGTTGATAGATTCTTATCCCTAAAAGACATCAAAAAAAGTACATTAGCATCCCAATCGCTATTGCAATTAAAGAATGAATATTGTGATAAAAATAAATGTTTAGAATGTGCTGTAGGCAATAGCCTAATCATCAAAAAATAAGTAAATTGCAATATGAAGCTATTTTACACTTTGTTGCTGTATTTTCAGAAGCGTGGTTACTATGTGTGTCAACGCATTGCTGATCGATTAGGCATTAGAGCTAAAGTTGTAAGAACTACATTTATGTACCTCACATTTGTAACTGTAGGCTTTGGATTTGCACTTTATTTGTTCCTTGCGTTTTGGATGCGTATTAAGGATATCATATACACCAAACGTACTTCAGTTTTTGATTTATGAAAGTTAGAAATCCATTACTTAAGCTATTCAGATCTAAAATTTATACAGCACTTTTACTGCTGTTTTTCGTGCTGTGTATTGGTGTGTTTGGCTTTAAGATTATAGCGGATTATTCTTGGATTGATGCTGTTTATATGACGGTTATTACCATTACGACTGTTGGTTTTGAAGAGGTAAATCCACTAGACGATACGGCTAAGATTTTTACCGTATTTTTAATACTATCGAGTGTCGTAATTGTAGGTTATGCGATTTCGATTATCACTGAATATATTTTAAGTAAAAACAATTTTGAAGATATAAAACAACGTAAAATGCAAAAGGAAATTGATGCAATGAAAAACCACATCATTATTTGTGGATATGGGCGCAATGGAAGGCAAGCGGCCATGAAATTGAGGACTTATAATAAGCCTTTTGTTATAATTGAGAAAAATAAAGAAATGACAGATCGTCTTTTAGAGGAGGATATGCCTTATGTCCTGGGAAATGCTAATGAAGATGAAACGTTAATTGAAGCTGGAATTAAGCGTGCAAATACTTTAATCTCTGCACTTCCAAATGACGCTGATAATCTATTTGTAGTACTTTCTGCGAGACAGATCAATGATAAGATGACGATAATTAGCAGAGCTTCACAAGAAACATCTTACAATAAACTAAAGCTCGCTGGTGCAAACAATGTGATTTTACCAGACAAAATAGGTGGCGACCATATGGCGTCTCTCGTTGTTATACCTGATTTGGTTGAGTTTATTGATAATTTAGGAATCGTAGGGCAAAGAAATATTAATGTAGAAGAGGTTAAGGTAGAGTTACTCTACGATGCTTCAGAAGTAAAAACAATTCGACAATTAGATCTACGTAAAAAAACAGGATGTACAGTAATTGGTTTCAAAAATACTGATGGGGAATATATAGTTAATCCTGGAGCAGACACCAAACTTGTACCAGGTTCTAAAATAGTTGTATTAGGTAGACCCGAACAAATACATAGCCTAAATTCTCAGTATAATATACCTTAATGAATCTTCCATTTTAACGTGTAAGACTTTAAAAACTCGTTTTTTTTTAGCATCTTCACGGCTCAAAACAAGTGACTAACTAATAACTAAACTTATGAAGAAATCTCTTCTTTTAATGATTACCCTTATACTTCCTTTAATAAATTTTGCTCAGGAGGAGGCTAAAGGTTTGGATGAAATTGTGAATGATGCTTTTATGCCTATTGCGACTTGGTGGGAAGATTTAGTTTTAACCACTGTTCCTTTAGGAGGTTATGATATTCCTTTTGTGGTAATTTTATTAGTATTAGGAGCAACATTTTTCACAGTTTATTTCAAAGTTCCTAGTATTACAAAATTTCCACTCGCAATTAATACTGTGAGAGGCAAATACGATGAGGTTGAGGGTCATAGTGCAGAAGAGAAGGTGTCAGTGAATATAGTTGACGGTGATTTACCAGATACTATTAGAGATGAGAGCCAAGAGGGTGAGGTAAGTCACTTCCAGGCACTTGCTACAGCCGTTTCTGGTACCGTTGGTTTAGGTAATATAGCAGGTGTTGCAGTTGCAATCGCGTTAGGTGGCCCTGGAGCTACATTTTGGATGATTGTCTGTGGTTTAATAGGTATGTCTACAAAATTTGTAGAATGTACTTTAGGCGTAAAGTATAGAGATGTTGGTGAAGACGGAACAGTATATGGTGGGCCAATGTACTACTTGTCTAAAGGATTAAAGGAGCGTGGATTTACAGGAATAGGTAAATTTTTAGCGGTTGTATTTGCTATTTTATGTGTCGGAGCATCTTTTGGTGGTGGTAATGCATTCCAATCTAACCAGGCCGCTGTTCAATTAAGTTCTTTAATGGGATTAGATGGTGGTAGTACTGGTGTTGTAATAGGTATAGTTTTGGCTGTACTTGTTGGTATTGTGATTATCGGAGGAATTAAAAGAATCGCTAAGATCACTGAAAAAATTGTACCGTTTATGGCTGGTATTTATGTCTTAGCGGCCTTGATAATTATCTTTGCGAATATCTCATACATTGATGAAGCTTTTGGTTTAATCTTTAAAGGTGCATTTACACCAATGGCTGGACTCGGTGGATTATTGGGTGTTCTAATTGTTGGTTTCCAAAGAGCAGCATTTTCTAATGAGGCAGGTGCAGGTTCTGCGGCAATTGCCCATTCTGCTGTTAAAACAAAATATCCTGCATCAGAAGGTGTTGTAGCTTTACTAGAGCCATTTATCGATACTGTAGTAATATGTACGATGACGGCGTTGGTAATTATTTTCTTTAATATAGATGGAACAAACTTACAGTCAGTTTTTGAGTATGGTGCTGTAAATGGAAGTAATGTTATATTAAATGGTACCGGAGAACAGCTTGGAGGTGTTGACTTAACGTCTCGAGCGTTTGATTCTGTACTTCCAGGATTTTCTTATGTACTAACAATTGCAATAGTTTTATTTGCTTTTAGTACTATGATATCGTGGTCATATTATGGTCTTCAATCTTGGAAATTCTTATTTGGTAAAGGTAAAACTGCAGATATTGCGTACAAGGTTTTATTCTTATTGTTTGTGATTATTGGAGCTGGTGCGACATTAGATGCTGTGATTAAATTCTCTGACGCTATGATATTGGCTTTGGTATTCCCTAATATGATTGGTTTATTCTTCCTATTTCCAAGAGTTAGAGAAGAGATTAGCAAATACCTTAAAGCCATTAAAGCAGGTAGCGACGCTTAATAAATAATATAAATTTTATGAAATCCCATTTTCAGTTTTCTAATAAGGAACGGAATGGGATTTTTTTATTGATAATAATTATTGTCGTTCTTCAAGGTATTTACATGTTTATCTGTTTGAATGAGGAACCATCGCCAAGTAATGATACAGAACTAGAGGTGCTAATTAGTGAAATAGATTCGCTTAAAAAGGTACAATTAGAACAAAATAAGCCAAAAATATTTCCATTTAATCCAAATTATATAACAGATCACAAAGGGTTTGTTTTGGGTATGAGCAATAAAGAAATTGACCGACTTCATAAATTTCGATCGGAAAATAAATGGGTCAATTCAGCAAAGGAATTTCAGAAGGTAACTTTAATTTCAGATTCATTACTAAATGTCATCTCACCAAATTTTAAATTTCCAGAGTGGGTTTCTCAACCAAAAAAATCTTACTTAAAATCTAGCTTTGAACAAAATGTCAACAAAACAATCGAGCAAAAAATAGACCTTAATAAGGCTACAGTAAACGAACTTCAAAAAGTGTATGGTATTGGAGAAAAGTTGTCGGAACGAATAATTAAATATCGAACAAGACTCGATGGTGGATTTCATTCAACAGTAGAATTAAATGAGGTTTATGGTTTAGCTCCTGAAGTCATTGATAGATTGAAAGAGCATTTTGCTGTTAAGACTCCAAGACACATTAAAACTATAAATTTGAACACTGCTAGTCGGGATGAATTGGTTCTAATTAAGTATATCGATTATGAAGTTGCCAGCAATATAATTGAAGAACGAACTCTCCGTGATGGCTTTAAATCTTTAGAAGAATTAACAAAAGTTGAAGATTTCCCTCTTAACAAATGTGAGATAATTAAGTTATATTTGCATCTTTAAAAAATTGCAGAGAATGTCGAATATGTACTTTACGGAAGAGCATAATTTATTTAGGGAGAGTTTAAGAGATTTTTTACAAAAGGAAGTAGTTCCACACATCGAGAAATGGGAGCAACAAGGTAGCCTAGATAAATTTATATGGAAGAAATTTGGAGAAATGGGATATTTTGGCCTTGCTTATCCTGAAAAGTATGGTGGTCTTGATCTCGATCTTTTTTATACTGTAATTTTACTAGAAGAGCTTCAAAAAATAAACTCTGGAGGATTTGCTGCGGCGATTTGGGCGCATGTATATTTAGCTATGACTCATATCAATAAGGAAGGTGATGAGGCTATCAAAGAGAAATATCTTTCGGCAAGTATAACTGGTGATAAAATTGGATGTCTGTGTATAACAGAGCCTTTTGGAGGAAGTGATGTTGCTGGTATGCGAACTACTGCCGTAAAAAAGGGCGATAATTACGTCATCAACGGCTCTAAGACATTCATTACAAACGGTGTTTTTAGTGACTACCTCGTAGTTGCAGCCAAAACAACTCCCGAACTAGGGAACAAGGGTATTAGCATCTTTGTAATGGATAGAGAAACACCAGGAATATCAGCAACAAAATTAGATAAGCTTGGGTGGAGAGCTTCAGACACCGGAGAGATAGCTTTTGATAATGTAGAAATTCCTGCTTCAAATCTAATGGGTGAAGAAAACAAAGGGTTTGGATATATTATGCAACACTTTGCCTTAGAGCGCTTAATTATGGGGATTAATGCGCATGCTAGAGCTGAATATGCACTAGATTATGCAAGGCAGTACATGAGTGAAAGAACAGCTTTTGGAAAGACCATAGATAAATTTCAAGCCTTAAGACATACCTATGCAGACTGCGAAACACAAATGGAAATTTGTAAGCAGTTTAATTATTATGTGGCTAAGCGATTGGACTTAGGTGATTACGTTGTGAAAGAAGCAACAATGTCCAAATTACAATCAACAAAAATGGCTGATGATGTCATTTACCAATGTTTACAGTTTCTAGGTGGTTACGGTTACATGGAGGAGTATCCATTGGCAAGACTGGCAAGAGATAGTCGATTAGGACCTATTGGTGGAGGGACATCAGAAATACTCAAAGAAATTATAGCCAAAATGAGTATTGATAATAAGGATTATAAGCCAGCCACATAATTTATAATTAGTACATTTGGGTAATATTTTACTCCAATGTATTATGCTTAAGAACCTACAATTTCATTTCTTTTTCTGTATTCTAATTTTATGTGCTCAACAGTCTAATGCACAAATTGAGCTCACGAATAAGGTAGTAGATTTTAATTCTTTATTACCGCTAGAAAATGCAAGTATTTATATTCAAAATACAACCATCGGAACGGTAAGTAATTCAGATGGTAGGTTTATCCTTTTAGTTCCCGAAGAATTTAAAACGGACACACTAGTTATATCTTCTATAGGTTTTAAATCTTACAAGACAAGAATTGATGAATTTGACAATAGTCTCGATATTTTTCTTGAGGAAGATATTGCAACTTTAGATGAAGTTGTTGTAATGGCAGAACCAAGACCAACTACAGGTAATGGTATTGTATTAAAAGCAATTGAAAAACTTGAAATTAATCTTCCTGACTCATCATATATCCAAAAAGGATTCTTTAGACATAAAGAGAGGAATAAAGTAGAATTTAAATGGCTTATAGAAAGCGCCATTACTTTATATGATTCCGGATATACAGTATCTTCTGCAGAGCATTTAAAGTTAAACGTAGATCAAATGAGAAAAAGTTATGATCTGCGAGATATAGATAGCGTTTTTGCATATGTATCCTATGTTAATCAAAAGGATGCCACTAAGAATTTAAAGGTAGTTGAAGTTGATAGAGCGGAGCTTACCAAAAATCAATTAATAGATGCCATTAAATGGAATGATACACGAGTTAATGGATTAGAAAATTTGTTTTCTGGTAAATTAAATATTTTGAGAAATGCAAAAGAAACCAATGCCCTGTTTGGAGAGGATATTTTGAAAAATCATCAGTTTAAATTGGATACAATTCTAGTAGACAATGAACGTAAAATTTATAAAATAAGAATTGATAAGAGCCTAGATTATGTTGGTCTTAAGACAGAAGGTATCTATAACGAAGGTTATAATGCAAATGGTTGGTTATATATTTACTATGATAATTATGCGATCAAAAGATTAGAATACGATTTGGTAGCCGCATCTGATGCTCAGAAAATAAGAAGTAAGCGATTATTTGATACACAGATTAATCATAGGCTTATTTTAAATTATATGGAATATGAGGATAAAATGTATCCTAACTATATTTATTATGAGACACCAAAACTAGTGACAGTTGGATTAAAGCCCAACAGAGAATTAACAGAAAGTCAAAAAGCTCGATATAATAAAAACGAACGGTTCTATTCTACAATCCAAGAGGTTCTATTTTCGGAAATTATTTTGGATAAAGAAACAATTCAATTGGAATTAGATAAAAATTGGGATTCAGATATTTTCTCTTCAAAACCGTACAATAAAGAATTTTGGAAAAATTATAATGTACTACTCGAAAGTGAGGAAGAGCAGAAGTTAATTAAAGATCTTACCAAGAAAGCACAATTATTTAAAGAATAAATTTGCTACAGAATAAAATTTGGATTTATCTTTGCACCCAAATTTTAAAAGAGAGGAGGTTAAGACCCTATGTTAAAGATTCAGATAAGTGAAGGTGAGAATATAGAGAGAGCATTAAAACGCTACAAACGTAAATTTGATAAAACTGGTACAAAGAGGCAATTGCAATCTCGAAAGCACTTTACAAAGCCTTCGGTTGAAAGAAGAAGATTGCTTCAAAAAGCAACTTATATTCAAACATTGAGAGATCAAGTAATAGCATAAACTATTTTATATTCTAAATCCTGTGTAAATCACAGGATTTTTTTATTGATTAGATTCTTAATCAAATTAGTTATATTTAGGAAACGACCTTAAAAAATGAGTGTAACTGCCTTTTCAGATTATTTAGTGTCAGAGAAAAATTATTCTCATCATACAGTCTCTGCCTATATTGGAGACATTGAAGAGGTACAATTGTTTTTAAAAGAAAACTATGAAACCCTAATAATAGATGCAGATTATAATTTGTTAAGACAATGGATTGTAGAATTGGTGGATAATGGTATTGCAAACAGGTCTATAAATAGGAAAGTGTCTTCTTTAAATGCCTATTACAAATTTTTACAGAAGGCTTTGCTTGTAGACACCAATCCTTTAAATAAGCATAAAGCTTTAAAAGTAGGTAAGAAAGTCAATTTGCCATTTTCACAAGACGAGCTCAGAATGGTATTAGATGAGAATATTCATATACACGATTTTGAGTCAGCAAGAGATAATCTAATAATTGAATTATTTTACTCAACTGGTATTAGGCGCATAGAACTTATCAATATTAAACTTTCAGATATCGATTTATCCAAAAGACAAATCAAAATTTTGGGTAAAAGAAATAAAGAACGCTATGTTCCAATCATAGATACCGTAATAAAGTCCATTAAAGGTTATTTAGAGTATAGAAATAAGTTGCCAGAGATAAGGGATAAAGAGATGCTTTTTCTGACTGAAAAAGGTTTAAAAGTTTATGAAATGCTTGTTTACAGAATAATAAATAAGTATTTTAGTAAGGTATCTTCTAAAGAAAAATGTAGCCCACATGTTTTAAGACATTCTTTCGCTACACACTTATTAAATGAAGGTGCAGACTTAAATGCAGTAAAAGAACTTTTAGGACACACTAGTTTGGCAGCAACTCAGGTTTATACGCATAATAGTATAGGCGAATTAAAAAAAGTGTATGCCAAATCACATCCAAGAAATAAAAGTTGATTGCATTTAATTGAGAGGGTGATTAATTCTTAATAATCATCATTGTTTAACCTAAAAATAGGCTTATGAAAGTAAACACTCAATCCGTTAACTTTACCGCAGATCGTAAACTAATTGATTTCATTCAGAAACGTATGGATAAATTGGATCTATTTTATGATAAAATAATACAGTCAGATGTATATTTAAAAGTGGAAAATACTAGTGATAAAGAGAACAAAGTATTTGAAGCTAAGGTGAGCGTACCGGGAGATAGCTTTATTGTAAAAAAACAATGTAAAACATTTGAGGAAGGCGCTGATATTGCTATTGCTTCCTTAGAAAGACAGATAAAAAAACGAAAGGAAAAATTGAGAGCTCACAGTTGATGAAAATTTTTTTAAAAATGTTTTGAATACAAAAATAAAACACTACATTTGCAGTCCGTTAGAAATAGCGGACTTTTTTGTGGTCTTTTTTGACCAAAAAAACGTAAAAAAGCCGATATAGCTCAGCTGGCTAGAGCAGCTGATTTGTAATCAGCAGGTCGTGGGTTCGAGTCCCTCTATCGGCTCTTTAATAGACTAAGATTCAGTTCTTTAAAATATTGATTTTATTGGGAAGATACTCAAGCGGCCAACGAGGACAGACTGTAAATCTGTTGGTTTTTACCTTCGCAGGTTCGAATCCTGCTCTTCCCACTAAAAATATTAAATGACATAGTCATTTATAAAAAGCGGGAGTAGCTCAGTTGGTAGAGCGTCAGCCTTCCAAGCTGAATGTCGCCGGTTCGAACCCGGTCTCCCGCTCAAAAAATTCCTGCGAAGGCAGGAATCTCATTATTGTTCGTAATGAGGAAGTAAACACTTTACGCCGGTGTAGCTCAGGGGTAGAGCGTTTCCTTGGTAAGGAAGAGGTCACGAGTTCAAATCTCGTCATTGGCTCTTTTTTCTAAGATAGAATTAGAATAAAATTTGAACACTAATATTTAATAAGATTAAAATAAATTAAACATGGCAAAGGCAACTTTTGATCGTTCAAAACCACACTTAAACATTGGTACTATTGGACACGTAGATCACGGTAAAACAACTTTAACTGCTGCTATTACTAAAGTATTAGCTGATGCAGGTTTATCTGAAGCTAAAGATTTTGATCAAATCGATAACGCACCAGAAGAAAAAGAAAGAGGTATCACAATTAATACTTCTCACGTAGAATATCAAACAGCAAATCGTCACTATGCTCACGTTGACTGTCCAGGTCACGCGGATTACGTAAAGAACATGGTAACTGGTGCTGCTCAAATGGATGGTGCTATCTTAGTTGTTGCTGCAACTGATGGACCAATGCCACAAACTCGTGAGCACATATTATTAGGTCGTCAGGTAGGTATTCCACGTATCGTTGTTTTCTTAAACAAAGTAGATATGGTGGATGACGAAGAGTTATTAGAATTAGTAGATATGGAAGTTAGAGATTTATTAAACTTCTATGAGTACGATGGTGATAACGGACCTGTTGTAGCTGGTTCTGCTTTAGGAGCACTTAACGGTGAGCAAAAATGGGTAGATACAGTAATGGAATTAATGGAAGCTGTTGATTCTTGGATCGAAGAGCCTGTGCGTGATATGGACAAGCCTTTCTTAATGCCTATTGAAGATGTATTCTCAATTACTGGTCGTGGTACTGTTGCAACTGGTCGTATCGAAACTGGTGTTGCTAACACTGGAGATCCAGTAGAGATTATCGGTATGGGAGCTGAGAAATTAACTTCTACAATTACTGGTATTGAGATGTTCCGTCAAATCCTTGATAGAGGAGAAGCTGGTGATAACGCTGGTATCCTATTAAGAGGTATTGAGAAGACTCAAATCTCTAGAGGTATGGTAATCACTAAGCCAGGATCTGTAACTCCTCACCAAAAATTCAAGGCTGAGGTTTATATCCTTAAGAAAGAAGAAGGTGGTCGTCACACACCATTCCATAACAACTACCGTCCACAGTTCTACGTAAGAACTACTGACGTAACTGGTAACATTTCTTTACCATCTGGTGTTGAAATGGTAATGCCTGGTGATAATTTAACAATTGAGGTAGACTTAATCCAACCAATTGCAATGAACGTAGGTTTACGTTTCGCTATCCGTGAAGGTGGTAGAACAGTTGGTGCTGGTCAGGTAACTGAAATTTTAGACTAAACACTATAAAGTTAAATAGTTAATTAAGGTGTCCTGTATCGCAGGACGCCTTGATTATTATTTACGGGTTTAGCTCAGTTGGTAGAGCACTGGTCTCCAAAACCAGGTGTCGTGAGTTCGAGTCTCGCAACCCGTGCTAAGCAAAATTAGGCTAAGAGAATAGCCAAAAAAAACTATTAACAAATGGCAGGAATTATAACATATATTAAAGAGTCTTTTGAAGAATTAAAAAACAATGTGTCTTGGACACCTTGGCCAGAAGCTCAGAGATTGACAGTTTTGGTAGCTGTATTTTCAATTATTTTTTCGTTAGCTATTTGGGGTGTAGATACGGTATTTAGTCGTGCCGTAAAAGCATATTTTCAATTTTTAAACTAACAATTATACACTAAGAGAATGTCAGAGAAAAAATGGTATGTTGTTAGGGCTGTAAGTGGTCAAGAAAACAAAATCAAGACTTACATAGAAAATGAGATTTCTAGATTAGGTTTAGAGGATTACGTTGATCAGGTATTAGTACCAACAGAAAAGGTTATTCAGATTCGTAATGGAAAGAAAATAAACAAAGAAAAAGTTTATTTCCCAGGTTACATTATGATACAAGCTAATCTAAGTGGTGAAATACCACACATTATTAAATCTATTACTAACGTAATAGGATTTTTAGGTGAGACTAAAGGTGGTGATCCTGTACCGTTAAGACAGTCTGAAGTTAACAGGATGTTAGGCAAAGTAGATGAATTGGCAATTGAGGCAGATGCACTAGTTGCAATTCCATTTACCAAAGGTGAAACTGTTAAAGTTATTGATGGTCCATTCAATGGATTTGATGGAACTATAGAAAAAATAAATGAAGAAAAGCGTAAGCTTGAAGTAATGGTAAAGATTTTTGGAAGAAAAACACCATTAGAGTTAAGCTATATGCAAGTTGAAAAGTTATAATAATTGTTACAATAAAGATAGCGTTTAATCTAGCTTCCAATTTAGATAAAACGCACTAAACATTTAAAAATGGCAAAAGAATTAGACAAAGTAGTTAAGCTACAAGTTCGGGGAGGTGCTGCGAATCCGTCGCCACCGGTTGGACCCGCTTTAGGTGCTGCTGGAGTTAATATCATGGAGTTCTGTAAGCAGTTTAATGCTAGAACCCAAGATAAACCAGGTAAGGTTTTACCTGTGGTCATTTCTGTTTACAAAGACAAATCCTTTGAATTTGTAATCAAGACACCACCAGCTGCAGTACAATTATTAGAAGCGGCCAAAGTAAAGAAGGGATCTGGAGAACCAAACCGAAGAAAAGTAGCAAAAGTAACTTGGGATCAAGTTAGAGCAATTGCTGAAGATAAAATGCAAGATTTAAACGCATTTGAAATCGGTTCAGCTATGAAGATGGTAGCTGGTACAGCTAGATCTATGGGAATCACTGTTAAAGGAGGTGAGGCTCCAAACTAAAATTTTTGAAATGGCAAGATTAACAAGAAAGCAAAAAGAAGCAAGAGCGAAGGTTGATAAAAACAAACTTTACTCTTTAGAAGAAGCTTCAGCTTTACTAAAAGAAATTACCTATACAAAATTTGATGCTTCAGTAGATTTAGCAGTTAGATTAGGTGTAGATCCACGTAAAGCCAATCAAATGGTTCGTGGTGTAGTTTCATTACCGCATGGTACAGGTAAAGATATGAAGGTTCTTGCATTGGTAACTCCAGATAAAGAAGCTGAAGCTAAAGAAGCTGGTGCTGATTATGTTGGATTAGATGAGTACTTACAAAAAATTAAAGATGGTTGGACAGATGTTGACGTTATCGTTACAATGCCAAGCATCATGGGTAAGTTAGGACCATTAGGTAGAGTATTAGGACCAAGAGGTCTTATGCCAAATCCAAAAACAGGTACGGTTACAATGGATGTAGCTAAAGCTGTTAGTGAAGTAAAAGCTGGTAAAATTGATTTTAAAGTTGATAAAACAGGTATCGTACACGCTCCTATCGGTAAAGCATCTTTTAGTGCTGAGAAATTGGTAGGAAATGCAAACGAACTACTTACAACTTTAATGAAATTAAAGCCAACTGCAGCTAAAGGTACTTATGTAAAGAGTATTTACATGTCTAGTACTATGAGCCCAAGTATAGCAATTGATACTAAAATAGGATAGTAGTTAAACTTAGAATATTATGACAAGAGAAGAAAAATCGCAAGTAATTGATGAGTTGACTGCTCAATTAGCTGAAAACACTAATATCTATCTTACTGATATTTCTGGGTTAGATGCAGCAACGACTTCAAACTTAAGAAGAGCTTGTTTTAAATCAAACGTAAAACTAGCTGTTGTAAAGAATACGCTTTTAGAAAAGGCAATGGAAGCTTCTGATAAAGATTTTGGTGATTTACCAACAACTTTAAAAGGAAATACTTCTGTTATGTATTCTGAAGCAGGAAACGCACCTGCAAAAGTTATAAAACAGTTCCGTAAAAAATCAGATAAACCTTTATTAAAAGGTGCCTTTATAGAAGAGGCTATTTATATCGGTGACGACTTATTAGATACTCTAGTAGAAATTAAGTCGCGTGAAGAACTTCTTGGTGAGATTATAACATTGTTACAATCACCTGCTAAGAATGTTATTTCAGCACTTAAATCAAGTGGAGGTACAATTGCTGGTATAGTAAAAACATTATCTGAAAAGGAAGGATAAATAACACACAAAAAATTATAATAAAACACACACATTAAACAATAGAAAAATGGCAGATTTAAAAGATTTCGCAGAACAATTAGTTAATTTAACTGTAAAAGAAGTTAACGAATTAGCTACAATATTAAAAGATGAGTACGGTATCGAGCCTGCTGCTGCTGCAGTTGCAGTTGCTGCTGGTGGAGGTGCTGCAGGTGGTGGTGACGCTGCTGAAGAAAAGACTGAATTTGATGTAATATTAAAGGCAGCAGGAGCATCTAAATTAGCGGTTGTTAAATTAGTTAAGGAATTAACTGGTTTAGGATTAAAAGACGCTAAAGGTTTGGTAGATGAAGCACCAAGTACAATAAAAGAAGCTGTTTCTAAAGACGAAGCAGAAGGCTTAAAATCTTCTTTAGAAGAAGCAGGAGCTGAGGTTGAGCTTAAGTAAGCTCAGCTTAACCTACAATATATGGTTTAGGTCTGGAGTTGCCCTCTAAGACCTAAACCCTTTTGTGTATATAACGGATATACACACTTTTAAAGTTTTTATTTAATAAAATCTAGTTCATCAATGTTAGCAAAAAAGGCTGAAAGAATTAATTTCTCTTCTATTGTAAATAGAACAGATTACCCAGACTTTTTGGATATTCAGATAAAATCCTTCCAGGATTTCTTCCAGTTAGAAACAAAGTCAGAAGCAAGAGAGAATGAAGGTTTGTATAACACCTTCATGGAGAACTTCCCAATTACAGATACACGTAATCAATTCGTTTTAGAATTTTTAGATTACTTTATCGATCCACCAAGATATACTATTGAAGAGTGTATAGAAAGAGGATTGACTTACAGTGTACCTTTAAAAGCAAGATTGAAACTATATTGTACCGATCCTGAACATGAGGATTTCGAAACAATAGTTCAAGATGTGTATTTAGGTACTATACCTTATATGACACCAAGTGGTACTTTTTGTATCAACGGTGCAGAGCGTGTAGTTGTTTCACAGTTACACAGATCACCAGGTGTATTCTTTAGCCAATCATTCCATGCTAATGGTACAAAGTTGTATTCTGCCAGGGTAATTCCTTTTAAAGGCTCTTGGATAGAATTTGCAACTGATATCAATAGCGTAATGTATGCTTACATTGATAGAAAGAAAAAATTACCTGTTACCACTTTATTCCGTGCAATTGGTTTTGAGCGAGATAAAGACATTTTAGAAATATTTGACTTAGCAGAAGAAGTAAAAGTTTCTAAAACAGGACTAAAAAAAGTAATAGGTCGCAAGTTAGCGGCACGTGTTCTTAATACTTGGCACGAAGATTTCGTTGATGAAGATACTGGGGAAGTTGTATCTATTGAGCGTAACGAAATTGTATTAGATCGTGATACTATTGTAGACAAAGAGAACATTGAGGAAATCCTTGAAGCGGGTGTGAAAACGATTCTTTTACATAAGGAGAGTGCACAGCAAGGAGATTATGCAATTATTCATAACACATTACAGAAAGATCCAACCAACTCTGAAAAAGAGGCTGTTGAGCATATCTATCGTCAATTACGTAATGCAGAACCGCCAGACGAAGAAACTGCGCGTGGTATAATTGACAAGCTATTCTTTTCTGACCAACGTTACTCTTTAGGTGAAGTAGGTCGTTATAGAATGAACAAAAAATTAGGTTTAGATATCGGAATGGATAAGCAAGTACTTACCAAAGAAGATATCATAACCATTATTAAATATTTAATTGAGTTAATTAATTCAAAAGCAGAGATTGATGATATCGATCACTTATCTAACCGTCGTGTGCGTACAGTTGGTGAGCAGTTATCGTCTCAGTTTGGTGTTGGTTTAGCACGTATGGCGCGCACAATTCGTGAGAGAATGAATGTTCGTGACAACGAAGTATTTACACCAATTGATTTGATTAATGCTAAAACATTATCATCAGTAATTAATTCATTCTTTGGAACGAACCAGCTATCTCAGTTCATGGATCAAACAAATCCATTAGCAGAGATTACTCATAAACGTCGTTTATCAGCCTTAGGACCTGGTGGTCTGTCGAGAGAAAGAGCTGGTTTTGAGGTTCGTGACGTACACTATACACACTACGGGCGTTTATGTCCAATCGAAACACCTGAAGGACCAAACATTGGTTTGATTTCTTCCCTTTCAGTTTATGCGAAGGTTAACTCAATGGGATTCATTGAGACACCGTATAGAAAAGTTGATAAAGGTGTAGTAGATATTAAAAACGAACCAACTTATTTAAGTGCTGAGGAAGAAGAAGAGCAATTAATCGCTCAGGCAACGGTTGAAGTTGATGGAAAGGGTAAGATTGTTCATGATAAAGTAATTGCACGTCAAGAAGGTGATTTCCCAGTGATTGAACCTACTAACGTTAATTATACAGACGTTGCACCAAACCAGATTGCATCAATTTCGGCTTCTTTGATTCCTTTCTTAGAGCATGATGACGCAAACCGTGCATTGATGGGATCTAACATGATGCGTCAAGCTGTACCACTTTTAAGACCTGAGGCACCAATAGTAGGTACAGGTTTAGAAAGACAAGTGGCATCAGACTCAAGAGTATTAATTAATGCTGAAGGAGAAGGTGTTGTTGAGTATGTAGATGCCGATAAAATTGTAATTAAGTACCAACGTTCTGAAGAGGAAGCTATGGTAAGCTTTGACAGTGATGTTAAAGAATATCCATTAGTTAAGTTTAGAAAAACAAACCAGGGAACTTCAATTAACTTAAAGCCAATTGTTAAAAATGGTGATAAAGTAACTAAAGGTCAAGTTCTTTGTGAAGGTTATGCAACTCAAAACGGTGAATTGGCACTTGGTAGAAATATGAAGGTCGCCTTTATGCCTTGGAAAGGATATAACTTTGAGGATGCGATTGTAATTTCTGAGAAGGTTGTAAGAGATGATATCTTTACTTCGATTCACATCGATGAGTATTCATTAGAAGTAAGGGATACTAAATTAGGTAATGAAGAATTAACAAACGATATACCAAATGTTTCTGAAGAGGCTACTAAAGACCTTGACGAAAACGGTATGATTCGAATTGGTGCTGAGATTAAGCCAGGTGATATCTTAATTGGTAAGATTACACCAAAAGGTGAGTCTGATCCAACACCAGAAGAGAAACTTTTACGAGCAATCTTTGGTGATAAAGCAGGTGATGTTAAAGATGCTTCTTTAAAGGCTTCACCATCACTTAATGGTGTAGTAATCGATAAAAAGTTATTTGCACGTGCAGTTAAAGATAAGCGCAAGAGAGCTCAAGATAAGGAGGATATCGAGAAACTAGAAGATGCATACGATAACCGTTTTGATGATCTTAAGAATATCTTAGTTGAAAAATTATTTGCTATCGTAAATGGTAAGACAGCTCAAGGTATTTATAATGATCTTGGTGAGGAAATCATTCCAAAAGGTAAGAAGTATACATTAAAGATGTTAAATGCTGTTGACGATTATACACACTTAACATCAGGTAAATGGACTACAGATGATCATACAAATGCTTTAGTTGCAGATTTAATCCATAACTACAAGATCAAGGAAAATGATTTACAAGGTTCTTTAAGACGCGAGAAGTTTACAATCTCAGTTGGTGATGAGTTACCTTCAGGAATCATTAAACTAGCTAAAGTTTACATTGCTAAAAAACGTAAGCTAAAAGTTGGTGATAAAATGGCAGGACGTCACGGTAACAAAGGTATTGTTGCACGTATTGTACGTCAAGAAGATATGCCATTCCTTGAAGACGGAACACCAGTTGATATAGTACTTAATCCATTAGGTGTACCATCACGTATGAATATTGGTCAGATTTATGAGACTGTATTAGGATGGGCAGGTCAAAACCTTAATAAGACCTATGCAACTCCAATTTTCGATGGTGCAACATTAGATCAGATTAATGAGTACACAGACGAAGCTGGTATCCCAAGATTTGGTCATACATATCTATATGATGGTGGTACTGGTGAACGTTTTGACCAAGCTGCAACAGTTGGTGTGATATACATGATTAAGTTAGGTCACATGATTGATGATAAGATGCACGCACGTTCTATTGGACCTTACTCGTTAATTACGCAACAGCCATTAGGTGGTAAAGCACAATTTGGTGGACAGCGTTTTGGTGAGATGGAGGTTTGGGCACTTGAAGCTTATGGCGCATCAAGTACGCTACGTGAAATCTTAACAGTTAAGTCAGATGACGTTATAGGTAGAGCTAAAACTTACGAAGCAATCGTTAAGGGAGAGCCGATGCCAGAGCCTGGATTACCAGAATCATTCAACGTACTTATGCACGAATTGAAAGGATTAGGACTAGATATTAGATTAGAAGAGTAAAACTTAGGTGGGTAATTTCAGTTGTTTAAGCAACTGAAATTACGTGCTGAATACCATAAATAAAATGGCAAGAAAACAAGATAAGAATACAGTACAGAAGTTTAACAAAATTTCTATTGGTTTAGCATCACCTGAGTCTGTTTTGGCAGCATCAAGAGGTGAAGTTTTAAAACCAGAAACTATTAATTATCGAACCCACAAACCAGAACGCGATGGTTTGTTCTGTGAGCGTATTTTTGGTCCTGTAAAGGATTACGAATGTGCTTGTGGTAAATATAAAAGAATTCGCTACAAGGGTATCGTATGTGACCGTTGTGGAGTTGAAGTAACTGAGAAGAAAGTACGTAGAGATAGAGTAGGGCATATCAACCTAGTTGTTCCTGTTGCACACATCTGGTACTTCCGTTCATTACCAAATAAAATAGGTTACTTACTTGGATTACCATCTAAGAAATTAGATATGATTATCTATTACGAGCGTTATGTGGTAATACAACCTGGTACAGCAGTAAATGCTGAAGGTGAGCCTGTTCAAAAAATGGATTTCTTAACTGAAGAGGAATACTTAAATATTCTAGAAACACTTCCACAAGAAAACCAATACTTAGAAGATACAGATCCTAATAAATTCATTGCTAAAATGGGTGCTGAGTGCCTTATTGATTTATTAGCAAGAATTGATCTAGACGAATTATCATACGACTTAAGACACAAGGCTAACAATGAAACGTCTAAACAACGTAAGACAGAGGCATTAAAGCGTCTTCAGGTGGTTGAGGCATTCAGAGAGTCTAACTTAAATAGAGAGAACAAGCCAGAGTGGATGATAATGAAGGCTGTTCCTGTAATCCCACCAGAATTAAGACCGTTAGTACCACTAGATGGTGGTCGTTTCGCGACATCAGATTTAAATGATCTTTACCGTCGTGTAATTATCCGTAACAACCGTCTTAAGAGATTGGTTGAGATTAAAGCACCAGAAGTAATTTTACGTAATGAGAAGCGTATGCTTCAAGAATCTGTAGATTCATTATTTGATAACACACGTAAATCTTCTGCTGTTAAGACGGATTCTAACAGACCATTAAAATCATTATCTGATTCACTTAAAGGTAAGCAAGGACGTTTCCGTCAAAACTTACTTGGTAAGCGTGTTGATTATTCTGCACGTTCTGTAATTGTTGTTGGACCAGAATTAAAATTATTCGAATGTGGATTGCCAAAGAATATGGCAGCAGAGCTTTACAAGCCTTTCATTATCAGAAAGTTAATTGAAAGAGGAATCGTAAAAACTGTAAAATCTGCAAAGAAAATTATAGATAGAAAAGAGCCTGTTGTTTGGGATATCTTAGAGAATGTTCTTAAAGGACATCCAGTATTACTAAACCGTGCTCCTACATTACACCGATTAGGTATTCAGGCCTTCCAGCCAAAACTTATCGAAGGTAAAGCAATTCAATTACACCCATTAGTGTGTACTGCATTTAATGCGGATTTCGATGGTGACCAGATGGCGGTGCATTTACCATTAGGCCCTGAGGCTATTCTTGAGGCACAATTATTAATGTTGGCGTCTCATAATATTTTGAATCCGGCTAATGGTTCTCCTGTAACGGTTCCATCTCAAGATATGGTACTTGGTCTTTATTACATGACTAAGCATAGAAAAACAGATAAGGATTATACGGTTAATGGTGAAGGATTAACATTCTACTCACCAGAGGAAGTAACAATTGCTTATAATGAGAAGAAAGTAGATTTAAATGCTGGTATTAAAGTAAGAACTAAAGACTTTAATGAAGCAGGTGAGTTAACAACTCAAATTATTGAAACAACTGTTGGTAGAGTACTTTTCAACGAAAAGGTACCAGAACAAGCAGGTTACATTAATGAGGTACTTACTAAAAAGTCATTAAGAGATATTATTCACGGAATTTTAAAAGTAACTTCTGTTCCAGAAACAGCTGAATTCCTTGATGAGATCAAGACATTAGGTTACCAATTTGCATTCCAAGGTGGATTATCATTCAGTTTAGGTGATATCATTATTCCACAGGAAAAACATACTATGATTGCTGCGGCGAACAAGCAGGTAGATGGCATAATGGGTAACTATAATATGGGTCTTATTACCAATAACGAGCGATATAATCAGGTAATTGATATCTGGACTTCTACAAATGCTGAGTTAACTGAACTTTCTATGAAACGTATCCGTGAAGATCAGCAAGGATTTAACTCAGTATATATGATGTTAGATTCTGGAGCTCGTGGTTCTAAAGAGCAGATCCGTCAGTTAACTGGTATGCGTGGATTAATGGCTAAGCCTAAAAAATCTAATGCAGGTGGTGGTGAAATTATTGAAAACCCGATCTTATCGAACTTTAAGGAAGGACTTTCAATTTTAGAATACTTCATCTCTACTCACGGTGCACGTAAAGGTCTTGCAGATACCGCTCTTAAAACAGCGGATGCAGGCTACTTAACGCGTCGATTAGTAGATGTTTCACAAGATGTTATCGTTTACGAAGAAGATTGTGGAACATTAAGAGGTATTGAAGTTTCAGCACTTAAGAAAAATGAAGAAGTAGTTGAAAAACTCGAAGATAGAATTGTTGGTAGAACATCACTTAATGATGTATTCGATCCACATACAGAGGAATTACTTGTTGAGGCAGGTGGTCATATAGACGACGTTATTGCTAAGAAAATTGGTGATTCTGCTATCGAATCAATTGAGGTGCGCTCACCATTAACATGTGAAGCTAAGAAAGGAATCTGTGTTAAGTGTTACGGACGAAACCTTGCGACAGGTAAAATGGTACAGCGTGGTGAAGCGGTTGGTGTTGTTGCAGCACAATCGATTGGTGAACCTGGTACGCAGCTTACATTACGTACGTTCCACGTAGGTGGTATTGCAGGAAACATTTCTGAAGAGAACAAGTTAGCGGTTAAATTTGACGGTGTTGCAGAGATTGAAGATCTTAAGACAGTTAAGTCTAAAGATAATGAAGGTAATGATGTAGATGTTGTAATCTCGAGAACTTCGGAATTAAAGCTTGTTGATTCTAAGACAGGTATTGTATTAAGTACTAATAACATACCTTATGGTTCTCACATATTTGTTAAACCAGGAGCTAAGGTTAAGAAAGGTGATGTAATCTGTCAATGGGATCCTTACAATGGTGTTATTATTTCAGAATTTGCTGGTAAGGTGAAGTATGAGAACATCGAACAAGGTGTGACATATCAAGTAGAGATTGATGAACAAACTGGTTTCCAAGAGAAGGTAATTTCTGAATCTAGGAACAAGAAGTTGATTCCTACATTATTGATAGAAGATAATAAAGGAGAAACTATACGTTCTTACAATTTACCTGTAGGTGCGCATATCATGATTGACGATGGAGAAAAAATTGAGATAGGTAAAATCTTAGTTAAGATACCTCGTAAATCCGCGAAAGCAGGTGATATTACTGGTGGTCTTCCACGTGTAACAGAGTTATTTGAAGCACGTAATCCATCTAATCCTGCTGTAGTAAGTGAAATTGATGGTGTTGTATCCTTTGGTAAGATTAAGCGTGGTAATAGAGAAATTATTATCGAATCTAAATTAGGTGAAGTTAAAAAGTACTTGGTAAAACTATCTAATCAGATCTTGGTTCAAGAAAATGATTATGTAAAAGCAGGTATGCCATTATCTGATGGTTCGATAACACCTAATGATATATTAAATATCAAAGGACCTTCAGCTGTACAGCAATACTTAGTTAATGAGGTGCAAGAAGTATATCGACTACAAGGTGTTAAGATTAATGACAAGCACTTTGAGGTTGTTGTAAGACAGATGATGCGTAAAGTTAAGATTATGGATTCTGGTGATACTATTTTCTTAGAAAATCAACTTGTACATAAATCAGATTTCATTGAAGAAAACGATAAGATTTTTGGAATGAAAGTGGTTGAAGAAGCTGGTGATTCAGAAAACTTAAAATCAGGTCAAATCGTATCTGTGAGACAATTACGAGATGAAAATTCGATTCTTAGAAGAGAGGATAAGAATCTTGTAACT
Source organism: Winogradskyella poriferorum (assembly GCF_050618035.1). Lineage (GTDB taxonomy): Bacteria > Bacteroidota > Bacteroidia > Flavobacteriales > Flavobacteriaceae > Winogradskyella > Winogradskyella poriferorum_A. The sequence continues at coordinate 5,917 of NZ_JBODPY010000006.1, read as the reverse complement.
GCAAGAGATGCACAACCGGCAACGGCTACACCAATCTTACAAGGTATAACAAGAGCCTCGTTACAGACTAAATCATTTATTTCTGCGGCATCGTTCCAGGAAACGACTAAGGTACTTAACGAAGCGGCTGTAAATGGTAAGATAGATACATTAGAAGGACTTAAAGAGAATGTTATTGTTGGTCATAGAATACCAGCAGGAACAGGTGTTAGATCTTATGATAATATTATCGTTGGTTCTAAAGAAGAGTTCGATGAAATGATGAAAGCAAAAGAAGAGATGAATTTTAATTAAAATTTATCTTACCTGCGAGGGCAGGAGAAAATAACTAAAGCCTTCAAACTTATTTAGATTGAAGGCTTTTTAAATTAAAACAGTAAAATGGCAGACGAAAAAAAGAATCAGAAAAAAGGACAAATCAATATAGAATTAGATGAGAAGGTAGCAGAAGGTATATACTCTAACCTTGCTATTATAAACCATTCTGTATCTGAGTTTGTAGTAGACTTTGTTAATATTATGCCAGGAGCACCAAAGAGCAAAGTTAAGTCTAGAATAATATTAACACCACAACATGCTAAACGTTTGGTAAAAGCTTTAGGTGATAATGTCTCGAGATTTGAAAAAGCCCATGGTGTAATAAAGGATTATGAACAACCACCAATGCCTTTGAATTTTGGCCCAACTGGACAGGCATAAATAAAAAAATTATATAAAAAGACCCTCTGATACAATAGAGGGTCTTCTTTTTTACGGTTCGGTATTAAATTATTTAAGCGACTTCTTTACGGTTTAAATAATACTGCAATGCTCCCGAAGGACATCTTTTAACCTGTTTAATAATTTTTTTGGTTTTGGCACCGTCAAGATCTATCCACGGAATTACTGAACTTCTAAATACTTCAGAGAGTTGTTTTGCGCATAATTCAGCGTTAATACAACGGCAAGGTTCGTAGGTAACAGTAATTTTAGAATTACTGAAAACATTATGATTAGTTTCCATAATAAGTAGATTAATTTGGGGTTAATCAGTGGTTAATTTATAAAAAATGATGAGTAAGATATAATAAAAACACGATAAAAAGCAAAAAACATCGATTAAATACTATATTTAAAGAGGTTATTCGATGAAATGCACATTTTTATCAACTAAATTCAGATGTCATATGAAAGCTAATACTAGGATATTTTTGCTGTGTCATTTGCAAAGAAAACAAAGAATCTGCCAGAAATACTAGTTGCCCTTCCTTGTCTTTTGCCAAATAGCGTTGCTTTACCCTGAGGAATTCTTTGTATTCTTCACTCTTTTCATTATCAGTCTCAACCCAACAAGCTTTGTGTACATTAAGGTTCTCGTAAGTACACTTTGCGCCATATTCATGTTCTAATCTATATTGTATTACTTCATATTGTAAGGCACCAACTGTACCTATAACTTTTCTACCGTTATAATCGAGGGTAAAAAGTTGCGCAACTCCTTCATCCATAAGTTGATCTATTCCTTTGTAGAGTTGCTTAGCTTTCATTGGATCTGCATTATTAATATATCTAAAATGCTCGGGTGAAAAGCTTGGAATACCTTTGTAATTTATAATTTCTCCTTCAGTGAGCGTATCACCAATTTTGAAATTTCCTGTATCCTGTAATCCTACAATATCTCCTGGATAAGAGATGTCTACTATTTCCTTTTTTTCTGCGAAAAAGGCGTTCGGGCTCGAAAATTTAAGTTTTTTATTATGTCTAACGTGTAAATATGGTGTATTCCGTTTAAACTCACCCGAAACGATTTTTACGAATGCCAATCGATTGCGGTGGTTTGGGTCCATATTAGCATGGATCTTAAAAACAAAACCTGTAAACTTATTCTCATCTGGTTGAACCAGTCGCTCCTCACTTTGTTTAGCTCTGGGCTTTGGAGCAATCTCAATAAAGCAATCTAATAATTCTCTTACACCAAAATTATTTAATGCGGAACCAAAAAATACAGGTTGTAGCTCTCCATTTAAATAGTTATCTTTATTAAACTCAGGATAGATGCCAGAAACTAGTTCAATTTCATCTCTTAAAGTTTGGGCACTTACTTCACCAACCAATGCATCTAATTGGTCTGAGTTTAAATCGTTAATCTCTTCTGTATCATTAATATGTTGCTTACTGTCTCCTTTAAATAGATTAATATTTTTCTCCCAAATATTATATATACCCTTAAAGTCATAACCCATTCCTATTGGAAAACTTAGTGGCGTAACCGTAAGACCTAATTTTTGCTCAACTTCATCAAGCAAATCAAAGGCATCTTTTCCTTCTCGATCAAGTTTATTAATAAAAACAATCATAGGGATATTGCGCATTCGACAAACTTCAACAAGTTTTTCAGTCTGTTCCTCAACACCTTTTGCAACGTCGATAACAACAATGACGCTATCTACAGCAGTTAGAGTTCTAAAAGTATCTTCAGCAAAGTCTTTGTGACCTGGCGTATCTAAAATATTAATCTTAATACCATTGTATTCAAACGCTAAGACTGATGTTGCAACAGAAATACCACGTTGGCGTTCTATTTCCATAAAATCACTAGTTGCGCCTTTTTTAATCTTGTTGCTTTTTACTGCACCAGCCTCTTGAATAGCACCACCGAAAAGAAGTAATTTTTCAGTCAAGGTAGTCTTACCAGCATCTGGATGTGATATAATCCCAAATGTTCTACGTCTTTCTATTTCAGATTTAAAACTCATATTTATTTAAGAATGGAGGGTGCAAAATTAATATAATCTTATAGTATTTTTAATAGTTATGGATATTATTTAAGATTCCACTATAAATTGAGAATAAGTTTATTTGAACCTATTTTTTTTTAGGGTCATCGATTTTTTTAGTTTGTTATTGACCCTATGCATTACTTTTCGAAAGTTAAAATTGATAAATTTTGACATGTTATAAGTACACAGCCCTCAAATTACTTTTAGCCTACGGACTCCAGAGACGATTAATAGCAAGTCTTCATTGGCCAACATTGGCATTCAAACGTAATTTTGTGACTTAGTTTTTGAGAAGTATCTATTGGGTTATAGATATGTTAAATTTTTTGATTCAAATATTTCAATATTAAAAGCTTGGATCAAAAAGTTTAATGAATATATAAGCTTCGATAGAAAGAATATGTGTCTAATAGACACTTAATTAATGAAAACATACATTAACAATAGAATATATGAAAATCTCTATCCGATTCTCAGACAGAAATTTTGTTTTAGCGCTAATCTTAGCATTATCATTTATTTCAATAAGTAGTCTTAATGCACAATGTAGCATAACAGATATTACTTCATCAAACGAATCTGGTTGTAATGATAATGGTACTCCATCTAATATTAATGATGATACTTTCACTGCAGATATAACAGTTTTATTTACAAATGTACCAGCTACAGGAACTTTAGATTTATCAGGAGATGGTTCGGCATCAGTGTCAGTTGTAGGATTAACATCACCTCATACTTTTGTTGGTGTTACATTACCAGCTAATGGTTCTGATATTTCATTAACTGCAACTTTCTCAGATGATACTGGCTGTACCTTAACGAACAATGGAGTAACGACAGCCCCTTTTGAGTGTAGTGATGATGCTTGTTTGGATATAGTTCCTCCAGGAAATCCTACCGCTGCATTGACATCATCAGATGTTACATTTGATGTAACTAACGCGAATGATCCTTCTTCTCCAGCGATTCTAAATTCAGTTACAATAGCTGGTCAACCTAATCCTTTTACCGGAATAGCACGACCTGAATCCACCAGTTATCAGTTTGCTAATGAGGATGGTGCCAATCAATTCATTGTTGAGCAACAAACTACAATTAACGATATTTCTGAAGGTCCTGCAATTTTTGATCCAGCACTTATAGAGGCAAACTCTAGTCCAAACTTAAGAAAATATCTATCATTAGATAATGGTATTGAGTCAACGGATTATGTACAGTTCATATACAATTCAGAAATAACTTCCGCTTCAAATAGATATGTAGTCATAACAGAACGAGCAGGGAATAATGAAATGACAGTTCAGGCTCTAGATGGTAGTTTGAATTTGATAGGTAATGTTGTTAATATTTCAACTACTGATTATATTGATACTTCAGTTGTAGAGTTTTTCCCGTCCTTTAATGTTGAGGTTGTAATATATCCACTTACGGCTCTAGTTCCTTTTGGGACAGATATAAAGGGTATACGAGTAACGCAAAGTGGTGCAACTGGAGATGATGGGGGAGATGGAAAGGCCTTTATTTTATATGATCCTGCCTTCTATATTCCACCACCAACGATAGAAGCAACTAGTGTACTAAATCGCCCAACCTGTCCAACTAATTTAGGATCTATTTCGGTTGATGCTACCGATAATGGAGGTGGAGCTATTGAATATAGTTTAACTAGTTTAAGTGGTACTAATGACCAGCCATGGCAATCTTCAAATACATTTAATAATTTACCACCTGATACTTACACTATTTCTGTAAGATACCAATCTAGTCCTATTTGTGAGGCTACATCTACTAATGATGTTGTTTTTTTGGAGTCAGGCTTCAATATCACTTCAATATCAGCTAGTGACATTACATCATGCAATAATAATGGAACTCCTGAAGACCCAACTGATGATACCTTTACTGCTGATATAACTGTTATTTTTGATAAAGCACCAACAACTGGTACCCTCGATATATCTGGTGAGGGAAATACAACTGTAGCTGTTGGTAGTTTAGACTCTGCAACAAGCCATACTTTTAATGATGTTATTTTGCCAGCAACTGGTAATGATATTGAATTGACTGCAACTTTTTCAGATGATAATTCATGTACATTAACTAATTCGGCGGTAACAACTGCCCCTTTAGAATGTAGTGATGATTCTTGTTTGGATATAGTTCCAGGTGGAAATCCTACCGCTGCATTGATATCATCAGATGTTACATTTGATGTAACTAACGCGAATGATCCTTCTTCTCCAGCGATTCTAAATTCAGTTACAATAGCTGGTCAACCTAATCCTTTTACCGGAATAGCACGACCTGAATCCACCAGTTATCAGTTTGCTAATGAGGATGGTGCCAATCAATTCATTGTTGAGCAACAAACTACAATTAACGATATTTCTGAAGGTCCTGCAATTTTTGATCCAGCACTTATAGAGGCAAACTCTAGTCCAAACTTAAGAAAATATCTATCATTAGATAATGGTATTGAGTCAACGGATTATGTACAGTTCATATACAATTCAGAAATAACTTCCGCTTCAAATAGATATGTAGTCATAACAGAACGAGCAGGGAATAATGAAATGACAGTTCAGGCTCTAGATGGTAGTTTGAATTTGATAGGTAATGTTGTTAATATTTCAACTACTGATTATATTGATACTTCAGTTGTAGAGTTTTTCCCGTCCTTTAATGTTGAGGTTGTAATATATCCACTTACGGCTCTAGTTCCTTTTGGGACAGATATAAAGGGTATACGAGTAACGCAAAGTGGTGCAACTGGAGATGATGGGGGAGATGGAAAGGCCTTTATTTTATATGATCCTGCCTTCTATATTCCACCACCAACGATAGAAGCAACTAGTGTACTAAATCGCCCAACCTGTCCAACTAATTTAGGATCTATTTCGGTTGATGCTACCGATAATGGAGGTGGAGCTATTGAATATAGTTTAACTAGTTTAAGTGGTACTAATGACCAGCCATGGCAATCTTCAAATACATTTAATAATTTACCACCTGATACTTACTCACCTGTTGTTCGATATCAAACTACTCCGTCATGTGTGGCTGTTTCGAGCAACCCAGTTATTTTGAATTTTATTGAGTGTCCAAGTATCGAGGCGGTTAAGACCGTAGCGATCACGAATGATGTTGCACCAGTA
>NZ_JBODPY010000005.1:0-189637 GCF_050618035.1 Winogradskyella poriferorum | reverse complement strand
ATCCCCTAATCAATCAACACTTTTCTTTATCTATTATATATAATGTCGGAGGGGCATAAATCCTAATACCAACGTACTCATTATAAGGGCTAAAGCCTACGAAACGCGTAAGAAATATGATTAAAACTAAAAATAATGTAGTTATAGAAAGAAATCCCAAACTAATCCAAATCTTATTGTAAAATCTCTGTAAGGATTATTTGGTGCCGCATAAAAGTTATATCCCGTAAATGAAGAATTAAAATGTTCTGCAATAAAAAATATACGGGTTTGCCTAACCTTGGCATTAATAAAAAAATCTAATCGAGGGAAGCCACCAAATTCTGAATCATTCTGCGTATAAAATTCCGCAAGCAAGGGATCATAACCATTCATATTGTATTTAGTGAAATAGTTAAAAGTGACACCTGTCTGTAATCGCATTGCCTTTTTAAATATTTCGTTAGAATAATAAAGCGTATTCCTTGTTATAAAAGTTGGTACATTAAGTACCTCGTCATCACTCACAACATTTTGATACATTATTGTATTATCCAATGCAAAATTTCCAATTTTAAGCTCTTTCTGAACTTTTAAACGCAGATACTGTAATGCCTTATTATATTGAACGGGTTTTATAATATTAGCATTATCAACTTCACTGTCGAGATTAAAGAACGTATAATTGTCAATATTGGTTATGTCAAAATTAGCATTGACATATTTATTTGATTTAATATTAAAAGATAACTGCTGAGAATTTACTGTCTCGAATACATCTAAATTATACCAATTATAATTTATATAATCAGATTGGTACAACAGAAAGTTTAAATTGGGTTGTCTTGAATTTATATTAATACCTCCTTCAAAAGCCAAGCTCTCATTTAAATTTATTGCTAATCTTGCATCTATAAAATTACCCGCAAAATCTTCCGATAAATTTACACCTGCTTTACCTGAAAGATTTAATCTTCCAATTATTTTATTGTAACCAGCATTTAGACTTAAATAATCTGTTTTGATTCTATTAGGTATGAGTTCATTTGCAATAGACACAACACTATTATATCCATAATTTAGATTGGTATACCCTGCACCAAAAGTTAGATTACCTAATAAATCATTGTGGTAATCAACACTAAGGCTAGTTTGAAAATTCTCTACTGTCGTTTTATCTCTGACCTCATTTGTAAAACTGTCACCAAAAAAATCAGTTGCAGCCGTCTGTTGGGTATAGTCGTAATATTTATCTTCAAACGATATTAAGTTCTTTACGGTTAATGAATTTGTATCAAGGGAATCCTTTTTTGTTATTAATTCATAACTATGATCTAAAAAAAATCGTTTCCCCACTAATATATTCTCCGCATTCTCAAAATTTGGATCAAAAACAGATCTATCCGTAAATTCTTCGTTACCCGACTCAAAATTTATAATGTCATCATCTTGCAGACCACCATTTTCTTGATTTAATAAATCTTGCATTACGATGTGTCCTCTTGCCTTATATCTTTTATTCTTTGAATTGTATATACTTGAGAATCTAAAATTACCAGTACTTGTTAATGCATTCTGATAATTCCCGAGAGATCTCAACCCTTTATAGGCAATTGAAAAATTAAATTGTCGCGATAAGTTAACTGCAAAAAAAGCATCAAGTAGTTGTCCTTGTTGAAAAGCAGTTTTATAGGTTAATCTCGTCCAGGGTGTTGGAACTTCATAGTACTTTATATCATTCGCTTCATAATAATTGAAGTGTCTTGCCCTTGCACCAAATAAGGGTCTTATATTACGATCTACCAAATCATAGGTTAGGGTATTATAAGTTTGACCAATATTTGCAAATGGCATTAAACCAAAGTTGTCCCTTTGCAGATAGTTAAACTTATAATGCTTATTAATGGTGAGTGTTGTATCGACAATACTCGTATCAATTTCTTTATTGAATTGCAAGTACATATCTATAGTAGCTAAATCTTTAAATCCCTTAGATTTACGAACAGTAGTTGTATCCTCCCCAAATGGATTATCTGGACGTCTCGCATTAGAGGTATTTAATTTTGTCTGTGCAATGGTAATTTCACAAACAAAAAACAAAAACAGAAAACCAAATTTCTTTAAGTTCATTTATAGATATGGTATAAATCTAAATTATAAAACAATGCACAAAAGTAACTAATTATTTAACTTAGTTTTTGAGGAATAAAAACATAAAAAAAAGGCCGTTATTAATATAACGACCTTTTATTTTTCTTAGTATAACGTTTAAATACTGAAATTTCCTGATACTGTTGAAGCAGTAACACTGTCTGTTGCCAATAGTTGACCACATCCGTTTAGTACTCTAAATGTACTTCCTCCGTCACCGTAAGAATCATTTAAAGTCATTGTGTAAGTACCAGCTCCAAGTGTTACATTAACTACAATTGTAGTAAAGTCATCCGCAGGATTATTGTAAGGCCCACCTGAAGCTACAACAGCACCAGATGAATCCGTTACAGCCCAAGACGTTTCATCTGGCCAGTTATCTGTATCAATTTCAATTGTTACATTACTAGCAGTTGCTAATGGGCATAATAACGCTGCATTGATAGTTACTGAAGCAGTATCCGCAAGTGTATCTATATCAGTCGTTGGTGAGAACTCTAATACGATTTCTTGGAAATCAAAAGTCAAACCAGCTTCATTTACTGTTATTGACACTGTTGCTGAATTAGTACCCGCTTCGATTACAACTGAACTAGGTGCAGAGTAAGCCGCTGCAGCCGCAGTTGAATTTTCAGTTGTAAGGTTAAAAGTTCTATCAGTTCCTACTTTGTTACCAGTATAAACATTAACCTCTATTGTTTTACTACCCTCACCTACATCAACAGTTTCTGTAATTGCATTTGTTCCAAATGCGATGTAGTTAGGTGTTTGGGTATCAAATTCATCCCTACATCCGTAAGAAAGAACTAGGCACCCTATTAGAAATAATTTTAAAATTTTCTTCATTTGAGATAAGTCTTTATGATTAAATTAGTTTTGTCCGTTGATAAATGGATTATCCTGAATTTCTCTTTGTGGAATTTCAAAAGTTAATCTATTATCATTGTGTGGAATTGATTCACCTACGAACGATAAGTGGTTTGCACCTCTTGTGATAGTTGCCTGGTTTCTCTTCATAGCGAAGTAAGATTTACCTTCCCCCCAAAGCTCCCATCTGATCTGCATGTAAATCTCATCTTGTAATGCCGTACCGCTTAACGCATCAATGTAAGATGGATCAGCAACTCTATTGTCAACTAATAAGTGTAATACGTTTCTTGCTTGAGCATCTTGTCCAGACTTCGCTAAAGCTTCAGCCTCTAATAAGATCATTTCTGCGTGACGCATGTATACATAATCAGCTTTAACCTGAGTAGATGTACCGAAAGGAACACGATCAGAATCATATTGCTTAAATAATGGCTGTAAGTAGTTAGATCCAGGAGTACTGAAGAATTGACCTCTTCTTGCATCATCAGCTCTCATTGCATTGTAAAGATCTTCATCCATTACTTTAGTATCACCTACTGCAGCATAGCTATAAGAGAAGAAATCTACCTGACCCCACCAAGAGATAAGACCAACACCAGAGTTCTCATTGATATCTACACCCCACATCCAAGATGGGTTATTGTAATCGTTAAATCCACCTAAGATACCAAATGTATCAGCAGTTGGAGGCATTAAAACAGTTCCAGAACCAGTACGTGCTTGGTTAGCTAAAGTAGCAACCTCAGACCAACGTGTTCTTTGTGCAGCAATTGCATAAGCTAAAATACCCCGTGCAACAGACTGATCAATTTGAGACTTATCAGATCTATTAAATCCATCTAAAAGTGTAATAGCCTTGTTTAAGTCAGCTTCAATTAAAGCATATACCTCAGCCTGCGTAGATTTTGCCTGCGTACCTGTTGTTTCTGTTGTATAGATCGGTATAATTGGCTGATCAGCAATGTAATCATCAGCATATAATTGAGCTAACATAAAATAAGAGTGTGCTCTAGATGCTAAAGACTGTCCTAATAAAGCTCTTACACCTGCATCTTCAGGATCTGCACTTTCACCACCTAAGTTACCAATTGCTAAGTTAGCATTAAGTACTTGTCTGTAATAGTAAGACCATGTTTGGAAATTATCTCCGAATGTAAAATCCTGAGTTCCTTGCATTTCTGTGATTGAAGATCTGTACCATCCATAAACACTATTAGATAATGCCATATCACTACATAACATGTCACTAAATACATCGTAAGCCTTCTGACCGAAATCGTCATGACCACCAGTATTACCAGAACCACTAGTAAACATTACAGTATAAATACCATCAATTGAACCAGCAACTAAGTCAGGGTTAAGTGCTGCGGCGTCAGAAATCTGATCTGCAGTAATAAACTCACTCGGTTGTCTTTCTAATACATCTTCGTTACAGCTCTGGAATCCTAAAACCAACATTCCTAAGCCAATAAATTTTAAAACATTTTTTTTCATATCGCTTTTTTTTAATTAAAATTTCATTCTTAAACCTAATGTAAAACTAGATAATGGTGCATAGATATTTCTAGCTGTAGCACCAGCTTCTCTTACACGAGGGTCATAACCTTGTCTTGCACTAGAGATAAATAAATTATCCCCAGATAAGAATAAGTTAACATTATCAATACCAGTTTTATCTAAAAACTTACTTGGTAAGTTATAACCAATATTTAAACTGTTTAAGGCTATATAATCAGACTTGATTATAAATCTATCACTTTCACCAACATCCTGTGGTACAGAACCGTTAGCCAATAAAGGTACGTTTGTGATGTCACCTGGTTGTTGCCATCTGTCTCTAATATCAGCGTGTAACGTACCACTTGCAGTATTAAATCCTCTTTCGAAGAATTCTCTATAGTTGTTATCATATGCATAACCACCAAACTGGTAAGTGAACTGAACACCATAAGTAAAGTTATGGATATTACCTTGTAATCTAAATGCACCTGCTAAATCTGGTAATACAGACTTACCAACGTACTTTTGAGTTGCAGTATTAAAATCTTTAGTTACTTGTCTACGGATGTTCGCAGTACCACCAAAACTGTTTAAGTAAGGTGTTAAAGAGTGATCTGGAATACCTGTAGTAGAACCATCAGCCTCAACGAATTCATTATTTACTAAATCCTCACCTGCATCTAATACACCGTTATTGTTGATGTCATCATAATACTGGTACCACATTGGGAATCCGTCAGAAGGATCTACACCTGCATATTCTCTCATGTAGAAATCATAAATAGATCTACCAACTTCAAGACCTCTATTACCAAAATTCACAAAATCATTGTTCGCCTGCTCGAAAAGTCTTAACAATTCATTATCAATGTGTGTTCCATTAACAGCAATATCTAAATTTACGTTATCAGATTGTACCACATGGAAGTTTAAATCGAATTCGATACCAGCATTTCTTAATTCACCATCATTCAAAAGAATGTTACCAGAACCTGTTGAAGGAGCCTGTGGAATGTTAAAGAATAAGTTCTCAGTATCGTTGATATAATAATCAATACTACCATCTACAATGTCACCCAGCGTAAATTCTAACCCTGTTTGATACTGTCTTTTTCTTTCCCATGTTAAATCTGGGTTTTGAACATCTCCACGTAAAGACACAGAGAATTCACCATTTAAGTTGTTTACATCAAATTGGTTAACACCACTGTAGAAACCTTGCACTACAGATACACCAACTTCATCACCAGCTAAACCAACAGAACCTTTAATTTTTAAATATCTTAAGAAGTTACTGTCTGATAACCAATCTTCGTTAGTTAAAATCCAAGCACCACCAACTGACCAGAAGTTATCCCATTTGTTGTCTGGATCAGCAAATACTGAAGATCCATCTCTACGAACAGAGGCCGTTAAATAGTACTTATCATCGAAGTCATAGTTTAACTGACCAAAATAAGACTCTAATGTTCTACCTTCTTCGAAACCTACTGGTAACGACTGGTTAATAATATATTGTGATAACTCTAGAGCAAACGGTAAAACCGCTTTTTCTTTACTGTTACTAACAACTTGGAAACTCTGATCATTAATCTCATGAGCTGCTAAAACTTCAACAGAATGTTTACCGAAGTCTTTACGGTAACGTAAAAGGTTCAGTGCATTAATAGTCTCATTAATTCTGTTAGTCTGAGTTAACGTACCACCAGCAGATTGTCCAGGACCATAAAACTGGTTTCTCATGTTTTTAAATAGGTTCCCTCTATACTGGTAACTGAATGAATTTTCTAAAGTCAATCCTTCAGCTAACGTTAAGTCTAAATTGAAGTTTCCTAAAAATTCATTTCTGTCATATCCATTAAAATCGTAAACCATGTTACCAAATGGACTTACCCCATCAGAAGCTGGTCTACCAGGAACTGCACCTCCAAAAGTAATCGCACCATAATCTGGTACAAAACCACCAAGTTGTGTATCTTCTATAAGATTACCATCATTATCTCTTGCAAAAACACCAAATAATGAAGGCGTCTTGTCAATAAATTCGAATACTGCAGATGCACCACCTAAGTTCGTACTGTTTCTTTGTTCTGCATACAAATAAGATACGTTTGCACCAACCTTTAACCAGTCTTTAATTTGAGATGATACATTTGTTCTAATGTTATATCTCTTATATGATGAATTATTTAAAATACCATCTTCATCTAAGAAACCACCAGAAATAAAGTATCTTGTTTTCTCATCACCACCACCAAATCTTACATTGGCTTCGTAGCGGTTACCATCTCTAATTAATAAATCTTCGAAATTCTGAGGTGTAAACTTTCTTGTAATACCATCATTGAATCTACCTGTTGCAGGATTGATTAACTGATCTCCAGGTGCATTCCACATGTTATAACGTAAAGGAACGATTCCACCAGGTGCATCAGAAAATAAATTTTGACTTGCAAACGTATTTGCGTCGTCCATACTAAGACCATTAAGGATCATTTGCTGATTTCTAGCACCTTCCCAGATTAAAGCAATATTCTCTTCTTGATTTCTAATTAAATCGTAACGAGGAATAATTTGAGAGTTAATACCAGTTTTAACATCAATCTCGATATAGCTCTCAGATGCAGAACCAGACTTTGTAGTAATTAATACTACACCGTTAGATCCTCTAGAACCATAAATCGCAGTTGCAGTTGCATCCTTAAGAATTACTGTACTCTTAATATCTGTTGGATTAATTGCGTTTAATGTTTCAGTTGCTGTGATTGGCACACCATCTACAACGTATAAAGGAGAACGGTTACCACTAAGTGAACCAAAACCACGAATACGTACCGCAGAAACAGTACCTGGCTGACCAGTTGTATTGATAACCTGAACACCAGACGCCTCACCTGCTAACGATTGTGTTACGTTGGCGAAGTTTTTGTTTTCGATATTCTCGGTATCGACGGTAGTCACCGTACCCGCAAATGCTTTTTTCGTTGTAGTACCATAACCAACGACTACAACTTCTTCTAACGCATTCTCTGTAAGAGCTACGTCATAAACGTTACTTGCACCTACTGTAACTTCAGTAGCGTCCATAGCAACATAAGAGATAACTAAAACATCTCCTTCTTGAGCTTGAATGGTATACTTACCATCAAAATCTGTTTGAGTACCTCTAGCCGTACCCTTTACAACTACCGTCGCACCAGGAAGGGGTAAACCATCCGAAGCTGTAGTAACTGTACCTGTGACAGTTTTCTCTTGTGCAAAAGAAAATTGCATCACGAACGCCATAAATAGCGTTAATAACCATGTTAACTTTAATTTCATAAAACAATTATTTGAGTTAGTCTAGTTGCAAACATCTTAATTTAATATTAAATAAACAAGTGTTTTTGCCAAAAAAATGTTAACTCAATTGCGAATTTTTCAATGTTAGTTTCCAAAAGGTTTTAAAGGTTTTTCGGGTAAAAACTCATTAGTTAGATACACAATCTTCAAAAGGGTTGCGTTAAAATTTTAACTTTGTTCAAACTTTAACATTTTGCCTTTAAAAATTCAATACTCAGAATTCGATTTAGAATGTGGTACTGATGAAGCTGGAAGGGGTTGTTTGGCAGGACCAGTTACTGCTGCCGCAGTTATACTTCCAAAAACATTTACAAATACCATTTTAAACGACTCTAAACAACTCACCGAAAAAAATAGAACTCTACTTAAATCAGTTATAGAAAACGAAGCCAGTTGTTTTTCAGTGCAACATGTATTTGAAAATGAAATTGACAACATTAATATTCTTAATGCTTCAATTAAAGCAATGCACCATTCTATTTCTAAACTCAAATCTGAGCCTGAATACATAATAGTAGACGGCAACAAGTTTAAACCTTACAAAAACATACCATATAAAACAATTGTAAAAGGTGACGGTAAATATCTAAGCATTGCTGCGGCGTCTATTCTTGCCAAGACCTATCGTGATGCTTACATGAGTAAAATACACGAAGAGTTTCCGATGTATAACTGGAAACAGAACAAAGGATACCCAACAAAGGAGCATAGAGCTGCCATAGAAAAATATGGAATATCAAAATATCATAGAAAATCGTTTAGATTATTACCAGAGCAATATAAATTGGATCTTTAACTTAATTATATTTGTTTATTAATTAATTGTCCATTGTTAATGAAGCGCCTCAACATTCTTCTTTTAGTTCTACTAACCTTTTACACTTGCCAAAAATATAATGGCAAACAATTACAACCCACAGATTTTTTACTAGAGGATTCCGATGTTGTACTTAAGATAAATGCGCTAAACGAATTCAAAAATGGCGTTTTTGATAATTCGCTTTTTTATACCATATATAATAAGGAGTATTCAGATACACAAAAAGTCTTAAATTATTTACTTCCCTCACCATCTGTATATATTGCTTTTAGAGAATCAAACGATTCAAACCCTAACACCTTTATTACGGCTCAATATATTGAGAACACCAATAGTATTGATAGTACTAAATTTGAATTTAGTAAGAAACCTGTCGATAGCGATATATATAAATCTTCTATAGATTCCCTATTAATTTTTTATCATAAAATTGAAAACATATTTCTCACTTCTAACAATCAGTCCGCACTTGAATTAATAATTGATGATTATAAGTCAACTAAATTTGAAAGGCTTTTTGAAAGTACTAATCAATCGGCAATTGCAAGTGCAGTTTTTAAACTTGACTCCTCAGATATTTCAAAAATATTATTGAAAGATCATATTTATGACGATTATGCTGTGTTAGATTTTAATACAGATGCTACTAATTTTAACTTCAGTGGTGTCATAACTCAACAAGACAGCGTTAGTAACATCCTCAAGAACTTTAAAAAAGTTGCGCCTCAAAAAGTGCGGAGTCTGGGAATTGTCTCTAATAAGACCAAATCATTAATTGCATTGACTTTAGACAATTATAAAAGTGATGCATCCAATGATGCAACAAAAGATTCACTTTATAGCAATGAGACTGCCTCCTTCTTAAACTATTGCAGTGAGGTTTCAGAAACTGAAAATGGCATTTATTTATTTTCCCTCGACCCAGAATTACTTATGGAATCCCTAGAGAATAAATCTTATGAAGAAACCTTTAGAGAGGTAGATATATTCCAATTCCCAAATCCAAATTATTTTGATATTGAATTTGAAACACTTCTTAACTATAAGGATGCACATTATTGCTTCCATATTGGCAACTATGTTGTTTTTTCAAATACTATAGAAAATTGCAGTGCAATAATTACAGACTATTTAAATGGTAATACCCTTGGTGATTCTGAACAATTCGCAAGTATTAATGAGAAACTTAGTGACGAATCTTCACTTTTTATTTATAAAGATGGTTCTACAATGTCAGATTATTTAAACAGTGATTTAAGTAAATACAATGTTAACGCGGTTCAATATATATTCGAAGACGATTATGCTTTAGCAAACGGTATTTTTAAAAATTATAAACAGAAAAGTACTAGACATTCGGTAACTGAAATGTTTAATACTGCCATTGAAGATGCCATTATTAGTGGCCCACATATTCTTGTAAATCATTTGAATAAAACTAAAGATATCGCCATACAGGATATTAACAATGTACTCTACCTTGTATCGAACTCTGGTAAGATTCTTTGGAAGAAAAAACTACAAAGCCAAATATTAGGTGCTATTGAACAAATAGACATGTATAAAAATGGTAGATTACAACTTGCATTTACAACTTCAAACAGACTTTACGTTATCGATAGAAATGGTAATGATGTAAATCCTTTTCCATTAAAATTTAATGATGCAATTACACAGCCGCTATCGGTATTTGATTATGATAATAACAGAGATTTTCGACTTCTAATAACCCAAGCGAATGAATTACTGATGTATACAGCTAAAGGTGCGTCAGTTACTGGTTTTGATTACAAGAGTACAAGCGACAAAATAAAAACTCAACCTAAACATTTTAGAATAGACAATAAAGACTACATTGTCTTTGCTACAGACAAAACCATGAAAATTTTAAATAGACGTGGTAAGATTAGAGTTGATATAAAGGACAATATTCGCATCTCGGATAATTCAATTTTTCTACATAAAAATAAATTCACGACTACCAATACAAAGGGAGAATTAGTACAGGTAAATACAAAAGGTGAAATCTTAAGAAAACAACTCGATCTTATAACAGATCACAATATAGATGCAACTAGTAAAACACTTGTTAGTCTTAGTGATAATGAATTGCGAATTAGATCTAACAGAATAGAGCTAGATTTTGGAAGTTATACCAAGCCCAAAATATTTTATTTAAATGATAAAATCTATGTTACAACAACAGATAGCGAAACTAATAAAGTATATCTGTTCGACAGCCAAGGACAAGCCATACCTAATTTCCCTATTTATGGTAATTCATCAGCAGAATTATCAAACTTAGATCGCGACCGTAATGTTGAATTAATCGTATTGGGTAACGATAATACACTTCTGTCTTACAAGATTAATTAAGAAATATAGATTCCATTTTACCAAATGGATTGTAATTATTAATTTTATAATGCTATTAATCAATTACTTAAAACAAAACATTTCATTTTTCCCTAACTTTTTTATTTCATCTCATGATGTGATTTGTAAAACATCGAATTAAAAAATATTAAGGCAACCAAATCTCAAGCCCTCAAATCTGAAACGCCAAAGAAATTTGGCGTTTCATTTTTTTCTTGTCTGAGTTAAAAAACAACCATAAATATTTATTTAACTTCGTCGTACTATGGCAAGACTAAAAAAAGACCATTTTAATGATTTTGGACTTGGTGAAAAATCACCATCCTCTGGTTATCGTGCGGTTAACAAAGACGGAAGTTTTAATATCGTAAAAACCAACATTCCTTTTTTTGAAAGACTTAATTTTTTTCATGCATTAGTTACCATGAAATGGACACATTTCTTTGGTCTTATTCTACTAGGGTATTTTGTGGTTAATTTCTTTTTTGCAACTATTTATTACATCATAGGTGTTGAAAATTTAACAGGTACTCGTGGTATGGGTCCTTTTGAGCAGTTTATGGAAGCTTTCTTTTTTAGTGCTCAAACTATTACAACCTTAGGTTATGGTCGGGTTGCACCCTTAGGTCTTCCTGCCAATATTGTGGCTGCTACAGAATCTTTATTGGGTCTTCTCTCCTTTGCCTTAGCCACAGGTTTGCTCTACGGAAGATTTTCTAAGCCGAGCTCTAGGATTAGATACAGTGAAAAAGCAGTTATAGCTCCCTATAAAAACATAAACGGCTTTATGTTTAGAATAGCTAATCCTCAAAAAAATCAGCTTCTTGAAGTTGAGACAAATGTGAGTGTGTCTATGAAACGAAAAGGATCAGATTTGAGGAACTTTCATGTACTAGAATTAGAACGTAAAAGAGTAGTGTTCTTTCCATCTATGTGGACTGTTGTGCACCCTATCGATTCTAAAAGTCCTCTGTTAGGTATAGACCTGAACGACTTGAATGAAAAAGATGCTGAATTTATTGTAAGTCTCAAAGCCTTTGACGAGTCGTCTGGACAGATGGTATATTCTAGATCGTCTTACAAACCTAATGAGATTGAATGGGGTCAAAAATTTGTATATGTTGCTTACCAAGAAAATGGCAAAACTTTTATTGATGTGAGCAGAATCAATGAAACTGAAGATGCTATTCTTAATTAGCCAAAAACTCGGCCTCAAATAATTCTGAAAAGTGCTTTAAAATCTTAGATTTCACCTGCTCTTCATCCACCATTTCAACACCTAATTCAACATTCAAAGAAGTGACAGCCTTACCCTTAATACCACATGGAATGATGTTATCAAAATAACCTAAATCCGCATTTACGTTTAAGGCAAAACCATGCATAGTAACCCAACGACTAGCGCGTACACCCATAGCACAGATTTTTCTAGCGAAAGGTGTTCCGACATCCAACCAAACACCAGTCTCTCCAGGGCTACGTTCAGTCTGTAATCCATATTCTGCCAAAGTGAGAATAATGACTTCTTCAAGGAATCTCAAATACTTGTGAATATCAGTGAAAAAATTATCTAAATCTAGAATAGGATAACCAACAATTTGACCAGGTCCATGATAGGTAATATCACCACCTCTATTTATTTTATAGAAGGTTGCATTTTTAGCTTTTAATTGCTCTTCTGAAAGTAAAAGATTTGAAAGATCACCACTCTTCCCTAATGTATAAACATGAGGGTGCTCCACAAATAAAAAATGGTTGTCTGTCTCTAGACCAGCTTCCTCTCTTCTATTCTTAATTTTAGTGTCTAAAATAGCTTTAAATAGACCCTCTTGGTAGTCCCAAGTTTCCTTAAAATCTTTAAGTCCAAGATCCTCTAATTTTATCGTTTTATTCATGAATAATTCAAATCTAAATTCAACCTCTGGGATTGAATCTATAAGCTAAAAATTGAGGCACAAAGATACGTAATTATCTGTCTGGATTATTCAATATTACAAGTGCAGCGATAACACCTGGAACCCAGCCACAGAGCCAAAGTAGAAATACGATAAAAATGGAACCGCACCCTTTATCGAAAACGGCTAAAGGTGGACAAATTATGGAGAGTAAAACACGCCAAATACTCATGATTTTAGATTGATGATTTATTATTTTAATTTTTAAATAGAGAGCAAAAAA
The DNA here is from genome assembly GCF_050618035.1 of Winogradskyella poriferorum. Lineage (GTDB taxonomy): Bacteria > Bacteroidota > Bacteroidia > Flavobacteriales > Flavobacteriaceae > Winogradskyella > Winogradskyella poriferorum_A. The sequence continues at coordinate 176,418 of NZ_JBODPY010000005.1, read as the reverse complement.
TACCCTATTGAGTCTGCCATTATAACATTAACATTTTAAAAGCAATATGAAATAAACAAAATTCAAATTGACAAACTCAATAGGATAATCTAACTAACTACTATTTTATGAAATACAGAATACTTATCTTCTGTATATATATGACGCAAAGTTGATTAAGTTGTTACACTTTTAAGAATTCATTTATTTTAAAGTCCTTAATTTTTATGTAGCTTCGTCCTATGCACAGATATTTAGTCTTATTTCTTTTTTTCTTTGTTAGTAGCGCCAAAGCCCAGTACGCGTTCTCTGGTTATATAGATGCTGAAGAATGGCAAAATACAGTCTACCTCTCTGTCGTCGATGATTATCGTAAAATTTCAGGTGTATTTGCAGAACAAATTATCGCCAAAACTTACGCTGATGAGAACGGTTTTTTTGAGTTTAAAGGTGATATGCTAGAACAAGATAACCGTATTTACCGCATTCATATCGATAAGTGTTCGGAGACGCAACAGGAAATAAACCACTTTAATGGCCATTGCAATAATAGTCTCGAATTACTTTTTATTGCTAATAACAGTGACATATTAAATCTTCCACTTTCATTTGGCAACCAAGCATTTTGTAATATCGAATCTAGTAACCCAAGAGCTAATGCCTTTGTTAGGATAGACTCTTTAAAGGAAGATATGCGCTTTGCCTATGGAGAATACCGAAGTCAAGCCAATAGAAAACTTAATAACAAGAAGTGGTTTAAAACCTTGCAAGACTTTGGTAAATCATTAAATGAACCATTAGCAGAACTCTATATTTACAGTTATATCTCAGATCGGAGTAGTGACTTACACAATTATTATGTCGAAGATCTAAAGACGAATTCTTATTATGAAGAACTTAAAGATAGACTGAATAATGCCTACCCAGAATCGTCTTATACTAGCCAATATAATAATGAAATTGAAGCAGATAAATATATGCTAGAAGCATACTCTACTGATACCCTAGAAAACAAAAATTACTTTATCTATGGTTTACTCTTTGCTTCCATAATATTGAACCTATTTCTTGTTTACAAATATCTTGGAAGCAAGAAATCCAAAACTAAAAATCTACGCGAAAAATTATCTAAACAAGAGCAGGTAGTATTAGACCAATTACTCCAAAATAAATCAAATAAAGATATAGCTACAGCCTTATTTTTAAGTGTAAGCACAGTGAAAACACACACCAATAACATTTACAAGAAATTAAATGTGCAATCTAGAGACGAAGCTAAATCTCTGTTTATAAAGTAGTTGTAAATTTCATACCAGGTACTAGTACCGATTTCAAACCACTATTTTCCGAGTGGAACAGATTAAAAATAGAAGTTTGTCTCATATTAACTTTTAAATTTTTTAATCATGAAACGAACAGTAAACACTTTCATTCTAACAGTTTTTAGCGTTATTTTTTTCAATGCTACAACCGCAGAAATTCATACGCTAAAAAGTAAAGTAGCAGTTATTGAGTTCGAAACGGAGACTTTAGATTACGGCACGGTTGTACAGAACTCCGATGGCCTTAGGACTTTTAATTTCATCAACACAGGTGAAGCGCCACTACTAATTACTAAGGTAAAGACTAGTTGTGGCTGTACTGCACCTAGTTATTCAAAAGCACCCATTTTACCAGGTGAATCTGGTGAAATATTAATAAAGTATAACACAAAGAAACTTGGTTCCTTTACTAAAACCGTTACTGTAATGTCTAATGCCGAAGGCGGTAACAGGGTACTAAAAATTAAGGGCGAAGTTGTTGCGCCTTAATGATAGTTATATTTCGGAAAAGTTTCTCTTAAATTAATCGAGAAATCTTATCCATAAAGGTGTTCCCTAATTTTTTGAAAAAATGTAATTTTGCAATTCAAAAAATTAGGGAATGCAACTTTCAGAACAAGAATTAGTAAGACGCGAGAAGTTAGGTAAGTTAAGAGCACTCGGTATTAATCCATATCCTGCAGATTTATACCCAGTAAATCATACTTCAGAACATATTAAAGCCAACTATACTGATGGCAAAAAAGTCATTGTTGCTGGGCGTCTTATGTCGAGAAGAATTCAAGGAAAAGCCTCATTTGCAGAATTACAAGATAGTGAAGGTCGTATTCAAGTGTATTTTAATCGCGATGAGATTTGTCCTGGTGAAGACAAAACACAATATAACGAGGTCTACAAAAAACTTTTAGATATTGGTGACTTCATAGGCATTGAGGGTGAATTATTTACAACCCAAGTAGGTGAAAAAACAGTTATGGTAAAAGCATTCACCTTATTAAGTAAGGCCTTAAAACCACTGCCATTACCTAAGCAAGATTCTGAAGGTAATACCTACGATGAATTTAATGATCCTGAGCTACGTTACAGACAGCGTTATGCTGATTTAGCAGTAAATCCGCATGTTAAGGAAGTTTTTGTAAAGCGTACGCGACTCTTTAATTCGATGCGCCAGTTTTTTAACAATGCTGGATATTTTGAGGTAGAAACTCCAATTTTACAACCAATTCCTGGTGGTGCCGCTGCGAGACCTTTTGTGACTCACCATAACACTTTAGATATTCCTCTATACATGAGAATAGCTAATGAACTCTATCTAAAGCGTCTAATTGTTGGTGGTTTTGAAGGTGTTTATGAGTTCTCTAAGAATTTCAGAAATGAAGGTATGGATAGAACCCATAATCCTGAGTTTACTGCAATGGAAATTTATGTTGCCTACAAGGACTATAATTGGATGATGGATTTTTGTGAGCAACTATTAGAGCATTGTGCAATGGCAGTTAACGGAACAACAGATGCTACCTTTGGTGAGCATCAAATAAGTTTCAAAGCACCATATAAACGCATCACAATGCGCGATTCTATTTTAGAGTTTACTGGGTTTGACATTTATGGTAAAACTGAAGATGAAATTCGACAAGCTTGTAAAGACATGAATATTGAAGTTGATGATACTATGGGTAAAGGAAAGCTTATCGATGAGATATTTGGCGAGAAATGTGAAGGTAACTACATTCAACCAACCTTTATTACGGATTACCCAAAGGAAATGAGTCCGTTGTGTAAGGAACATAGAGAAAACCCTGAGCTAACAGAACGTTTTGAGCTTATGGTTTGTGGCAAGGAAATCGCCAATGCGTATTCAGAATTAAACGATCCTATAGATCAGCGCGAGCGATTTGAGCATCAATTAAAACTAGCCCAAAAAGGAGATGATGAGGCTACAGAATTTATAGATTTTGATTTTTTAAGAGCCTTAGAATATGGTATGCCACCAACATCAGGAATGGGTATTGGTATGGATCGTCTTATTATGTTCTTAACTAATAATCAGAGTATACAAGAGGTGTTGTTTTTTCCACAGATGAAACCAGAAAAGAAGAAGCTTGAATTAAGTGATAATGAGAAAGCAATTTTCGATATTCTTAAGTCCGAAAAACGCATGGATTTAGGTGCGTTAAAATCGCAATCTGGATTGAGTAATAAAGGCTGGGACAAGGGCATGAAAGGCCTAAGTAAGCTAGGACTTACTAAAGTTGAAAAAACAGATGAAGGCTTATTCGTCGAAGTAATTTCATAATAACCTGTAGAACAAATAAATATAAAGGGATTTTCATATGGTAGTCCCTTTTTTCGTTGATAAAAGCCCATATAACACAGAAAACTTGGAAGTCTTGCCTTTTTTAGTAAATTGGTGAACGTTAAAAATAGCTAGCTGTCCCTCAATGAAAAAAATTATTGTCACTTTCTGCTTATTTATCATGATTTTTTCATGTGGAGACGATGACGTTATCACCTTAGATACCATACCAGATGTTGTAGCAGAATTTAGAACAAATCTGTCCGAACTCAATATTTATACAGGTGAATTAAACAATCTTGAAATAAGCTCGAAAGCCTTCGAATACGAGACTAACACTCCTTTATTTACAGATTACGCACATAAGGAACGATTAATTGCATTACCCAATAACAGTTCGTTGACATTTGATGGTGATGGCTTACCAATCTTTCCTGATAATACGGTTATTGCCAAAACCTTTTATTACAATTTAGATGAGCGTGATCCGTCCATAGGTCGACAAATTATAGAGACACGTGTATTAATTAAACTCAACGGAAATTGGGAATCTGGTGACTATATCTGGAACCAAGAGCAGACAGAGGCCGTTTTAGATCCTAATGGCAGCATTTTACCAGTGACATGGGTTGATAATGACGGTAATCAGCAAACTACAAATTATGAAATTCCATCTAATGCAGATTGCTTTACTTGCCATAGTACCTACGATAATTTAACACCTATTGGGCCAAAACTAAGAGCACTAAACTTTGAGACAAATGGAGTTAATCAATTACAAGAACTCATCAATTCTGGTGCGCTCATTGGTATCTCAAATCCGAATTCTGTTTCAAGTATTCCAAACTGGTTAGACAACAGCGTTTCCCTAGAAGAACGCGCCAGAGCCTATTTAGATATTAATTGTGCACACTGCCATACAGCTGGTGGTTACTGCGAAAACCAATCTACTTTGCGATTAGATTTTGGCACCACATTAGTTGAATCAAATATCATTGACAGGAAGGAAAGTATCAACTTACGAATATCAAATTTCAATGATGGATTCAGCATGCCATTTATAGGCACAACTATGACTCATAGTGAAGGTATTTCATTAATACAGGCGTACTTAGATACCTTATAATTTCTGCGTTAAATATATATTAAAGTCTAGTTTCTTAACTCAATTTTGTCCTTGTAATCCGTAATTTCAGGCAAATTTTTAAAAACCGACTAAAGTGAAACACACTAAGATTAAGCTACTCCTTGTAGCATTGATGTTTCTTGCCTTTTCATGTAAAACAGCTGAGAAAGCAAGTAAAACTAGTAAAACTCCAGATGCCACTGCCATGGCAAAACCACCAGGAAAAAAACCTGGCAAAAATGACCCAAAACCTTACAACAAAGTTATAACTAAGGATGCCAAAAGTGATAAAGGGCTATTCACAGTTCATTCATTAGATGACAAGTTCTATTACGAAATACCAGATTCGCTTTTTGACAGAGAAATGTTAATGGTAACACGTATTGCTAAAACAGCTAGCGGTATTGGTTTTGGTGGTGGCAAGCAAAACACACAAGTGTTACGTTGGCAAAAGAAAAACAAGAAAGTTGTTTTAAGGGTAGTTTCTCATCAAGTGGTCGCTGCAGACTCTCTTCCTGTAAGTGAAGCTGTTGTTAACTCTAACTTTGAGCCAGTGTTAGCTACTTTTCCAATTAAAGCATATAGCAAAGACTCAACAAGTACAGTTATTGATGTAACACCACTATTTGAGAGAGATGTTAAAGCTTTAGGCTTTCCTCAATCAAGAAGACAGCAATATAGAATTACACGATTAGAGTCTGATAAATCTTTCATTGAGTCCGTAAAGAGTTATCCGCGTAATATTGAAGCACGTCATGTAAAAACTTATGCTGCTGGTAGACCACCTTCAAATTCTAGTACTGGTAGTATCTCATTAGAAATAAATAATTCTATGATTTTACTTCCTGAAGTGCCTATGAAACGAAGAATGTTCGACCAACGTGTAGGCTGGTTTGCTAGAGGACAAGTTGATTATGGATTAGACGCTCAAGAAAGTAAAACGGTACGTTTTTTAGACCGTTGGAGACTTGAGGTAAAAGATGAAGACATTGAAAAATTTGAGCGTGGTGAATTGGTAGAACCTAAAAAACCTATCATCTATTATATTGATAGAGCTACACCACAACAATGGCGTAAATATATAAAGCAAGGTATTGAAGATTGGCAAGTCGCTTTTGAAGCAGCAGGCTTTAAAAATGCAATTATTGCAATGGATCCTCCAACTCCAGAAGAAGATCCTGAGTGGTCTCCTGAAGATGTTAGATACTCTGTTGTAAGATACTTAGCTTCTCCTATACCGAATGCAAACGGACCGCATGTTAGTGATCCAAGAACTGGCGAAATCTTAGAAAGTGATATCAACTGGTATCACAATGTAATGACCTTATTACGTAATTGGTTCTTCGTACAGACTGCTGCCATTAATCCTGATGCTAGAGGTGTAGAATTTAAAGAAGAAGTTATGGGTCGACTAATTCGTTTTGTATCTGCCCACGAAGTTGGCCATACGTTAGGATTACCTCATAACATGGGAAGTAGCGTGGCATACCCTGTAGAGAAATTACGTGATGCAGAATTTACTAAAAAATACGGTACTGCACCTTCAATTATGGATTACGCCCGTTTTAACTATGTTGCACAGCCTGGAGATGAAGGTGTTGCATTAATGCCTAACATTGGTCCTTACGATAAGTACTCCATAATGTGGGGTTACAGACCTATTTTAGAGGCTGAAACTGCTGAGGATGAAAAAGCAACTTTAGATAAATGGATTTTAGAGCGTGCGGATGATCCGATGTATCGTTTTGGAAGACAACAGTTTGGTGTTATTGATCCAAGTTCTCAAACCGAAGATTTAGGTGACGATGCTGTTTTAGCAAGTGAATATGGTATTAAAAATTTAAAACGTATTGTACCTAATCTAATCGAATGGACCGCTGAAGATGGCAAGAATTATGATGATTTAGAAACTATGTACGGTCAAGTATTAGGCCAATTTAATAGATATATGGGCCACGTAGCATCTAATATAGGAGGTGTATACGAATACTATAAAACATATGATCAAGAAGGTGCTGTATACACACATGTAGATAGCGATCACCAGAAAAAGGCTATGAAATTTTTACAAGATCAATTATTTACAACTCCAGATTGGATGTTAGATAATAATATCTTCAATAAAATTGAAAGCGCTGGTCATATTGAGCGTGTAAGAGGAATTCAAACACGTACCTTAAATAATATGATGGATTTTGGACGTATGCAACGCTTATTGGAAAATGAATCTATCAATGGAAGTCAAGCTTATGGATTATATGATATGATGAAAGAACTACGTCGAGGCTTATTCAGCGAATTAAGAACTGGTAGAAAAATTGATATCTACAGACGTAATTTACAACGTGCTTATATCGAAAGAATGGAGTTTATTATGACTAATGAGCAACCTCAAGTTCCTGCTGCTTTTAGACGATTTGTAAGAGCTACAAATGTTGATGTGAGCCAATCAGATATTAGAGCTGTAGTTAGAGCAGAATTAAAGTCGCTACGTTCGCAATTGAGAAATGCACGCGGTGCTGATTCTATGAGTAGGATTCATATTGCCGATGCCCTAGAGCGCGTCAATAACATATTGGACCCCAAATAAAAAGTAGATCCAGAATATTAAAGGCTTCAAGTTATCTTGGAGCCTTTTCTAATTTAGGATTGTTTCTATTGCATTATGATATGCCTCAAATTCTATGAGGTTGTTATGTCTGCCACCATCAATCTTCACAAAATTTAGATCTTTAATTTCAACTTCTGATAGTTTTTTACCGGACTCAAAAGGTACCAGTTTGTCATCCGTACCATGGAATATGTGAATTGGACAATCCACCTGAGGTAAGTTCTCAAAATTGGGAAAATGGTATCGCAACAATGACTTAACTGGAAATATTGGAAATCGATGTTTAGCGACATCAAGTATACTGTAATAAGGCGTCTCCAAAATGAGTTGCTTTGGCTTGTTTTCCTTTGCCAAATAAGATGCTATACCTGTACCTAGGGATCTTCCATATAAAGTAATATCATTTTCAGAATATTGCTTTAATAGGTAATCATAGCAATACTGTGCATCTCTGTACATAGCTATTTCACTCAATTTACCTTTGCTCTTTCCGTAAGTGCGGTAATCCATAACCAGTACATCATAGTTCTTCTCGGCAAAATACTCTGTGATTTTACTCCATCGGCTCAGATCACCAGCATTACCATGAAAGTATAGTATTACACCCTTAGGTTTATCTGCCTTAAAGTGTATGGCATTTATGGACGTACCTTCTTCTGTTGTTAAAAATAATTCTTCATGAGGGTAATGAAGTTCATAAACATAATTCTCATCTAAGGTCGTTGGTAAGAATATGAGTTTTTCCTGAAAATAATGAAGTGCGGCACCTAGCATAACATAAATTATAATTAGTATTAAAGCTATTGTTTTAAGCCTTCTTCTTAGATTTTTTTGATGAATGGATGACATTGATACTTGTGCTTTCGAGGTCTATGGTTTTAGGCTGACTATTTAATATGTCATCCAACATTTTATGATATGATTCAAAATTATTCAAGTTCTTATGACCACCTCCAATGACAGTGTGTAATTTAGTTAGCTCAGGTTTTATTTGCGCTAGTTTAATACTAGATTTATAGGGTATTAATTTATCGTGAGTCCCATGTATAATGTGGATTGGACATCTAACGTATTTTAACCATTTGTATGTTGGTAATGGGTATTTAATCAATAAGGACAATGGCATAAATGGCGCATATCGTGCAGTGACCTTAGTTAAACTGTAATAAGGCGCATCTAATATTAGAAGCTTAGGGTTGTTTAAGGATGCCAATTTAGTCGCGAAACCTGAGCCTAAAGATCGCCCATAGAGAATTATCCTATCTTCAGAAGTTCTTTCTTTAATTTTATCATATACCTTTTGAAGATCTCTTTTTATAGCTTTTTGAGAGCGTTTACCAGTACTTTTACCAAAGCCTCTATAATCTACCATCAGGACGTTATAGCCATGTCTTGTAAAATCTACAGCAAACTTTCCCCAACCTTTTATACTCTTCGAGTTCCCTTTTAAATATAAAACTACACCCTTACTCTCACCTTTGGGAAAAAATCTTAAACCATTGATTACAGCACCATCACGAGTTTCAAGATTATACTCTTTTGTTTCCTGATTCTCATAATCAAACTGAAAGTCTTCTGGAAGTTTTTCCGGCTTAAATAACATATAATCTTGCAGGTAATAGAGCGCAACACTAATGGCGACATAAATCCCTAAGATTAATAAAACGGTAGATACCCAATATGGCATAATTGCAGATTACTGTTTACAAGATAATAAAATTTGAATATTGCATTCTTACTCAAATTAGGGTTTGATAAATATTTGTTAAATACATAATTACCATTAAACCAATCCATAAATAGCTGGTCTTACGAGTGTAACTTAAAACAATTAAAAATGAAAAACTTAGTATTAGCTGTATTGGCAATCTTTACTTTGAGTACCAGTGCACAAGAACGCAGACAAGACCGCAAAGGCCATGATCATATGAAGGAAATTATGAAGGACTTGACACCAGAAGAGGTGGCTAATCTTAAAACAAAGAAAATGACCTTAAGATTAGATTTAACCGATAGACAACAACAACAAGTTGAATCTATTTTGCTAGATCAAGCTATAGAGCGCCAAAAGAAACGTGAAGCTCGTAATGGAAAAGCTGAGGGAGAGAAACCGTCTAAAGAAGAATTTCTAAAAATGGAAAATCAACGCCTTGATCATCAAATTGAAATGAAGCGCCAAATGAAAGAAATTCTATCTGAAGAGCAATATGCTAAATTTGAAAAAATGAAACCACGTCGACATCATAAAAAAGGTAGAAGAGCCAAGAAAAAATAAAGACTTAATTGGTTTTACATTAAAAAGTATCGCTTAGGCGATACTTTTTTATTTAATTAAATAAAATTGTTATTTTAGGCTCAAATAATTAAATAATCCAAATATGAAAAAAGTAATTACGCTTTGCTTTTTTGTTTTTGCACTCTTAATAGGAACACAGACTGTATCTGCACAAACAGGTATAATTGAGGTCAATAAGAAAGCATCTGAAATGACCGAAGCACTTAGATCATTTATTAAGTTTGATGATGACCAAAAAGATTTAGTTTATGAGGCTTGCCAAGAGTATATGCAGGCTACATTAGATTTAGAACAAGTCGAAGTTGTTGAAGAAGGTGTCCGTGAAAAAATAAATAATCTGTTAGACGAAAAAATAAAAGGAATCTTAAACGAAGAGCAATTTGCTCGGTACAAAGAATTTCCTAAAAACTAAAAAGTTAAAAAAAAGTCTCGCTTTTGCGAGACTTTTTTTTAAAGTGCTTTGGCTATCTCTTCTACTGCCGCTATAGTTTCATTTAAATCTTGGTAGGTCAAAGCATCGGTAATAAACCAGCTCTCAAAAGCACTTGGAGCAATGTAAATACCTCGTTCTAACATCCCATGGAAAAATGCCTTAAAAGTTTCATTGTTACCCTTAGCTGCGCTATCGAAATCAATGACACTGTCTTCTGCAAAATGCACTGAAATCATGCTCCCAATTCGATTTATAGTATGTGTAACATTATTCTTTGATAGAGCTTCGGTGATACCAGTATGGAGGTACTTAGTTTTCTCTTCTAAGCGATTCATAAGCCCCTTATCTTCATTAATAGCTTTTAGCATGGCATAACCTGCTGCCATTGCTAATGGATTACCGCTTAAAGTTCCTGCTTGGTAAACGGGTCCATTTGGTGCTAATACATCCATAATTTCATTTCTCGAAGCAAATGCGCCAACTGGTAGTCCACCACCAACTACTTTCCCGAAGCAGACAATATCAGCATTAATTCCTTTTAGTTCCTGTACGCCACCTTTAGCCATTCTAAAACCGGTCATTACCTCATCAAAAATTAAAAGAATACCATTATCATCACAAACCTGTCGAAGACCTTCCAAAAATCCTTCTACAGGAGGAATACATCCCATATTACCTGCCACTGGTTCTACAATAATAGCAGCTATTTCATTTGGATTTGATTTAACGATTTCCTCCACGTTAGAAATATCGTTGTATCTAGCCAACAAAGTATCTTTAGCTGTTCCTTGTGTCACCCCTGGACTATTTGGTGTACCAAAAGTCACAGCACCACTACCAGCAGCGATTAAAAAAGAATCACTATGACCATGGTAACAGCCTGCAAATTTTATAATCTTATCTCTTTTAGTAAAGCCCCTTGCTAATCTAATGGCACTCATACAAGCTTCAGTACCAGAATTCACAAATCGAATCTTATCAATATTTGGCACCATAGAAACAGCCAATTTAGCAATTTGAGTTTCTAGTTCCGTTGGCATGCCAAAAGAGGTTCCCTCTTTGGTTTTATCTATAACTGCATTAACAACTGGCGGAAATGCATGACCAAGTAACATTGGACCCCAAGAATTGATATAGTCTATAAATCTATTACCATCTTCATCATACACATAAGCTCCCTTAGCTGATTTTGCAAATATTGGTGTTCCTCCAACTGCATTAAATGCACGTACCGGTGAATTTACACCTCCTGGAATAACTGTTTTTGCCTCCTTAAATAAGGCACTACTTCTTTGATATAGCATTTCTAATTTGGAATCTTTAACTCTTGGCCAACCGCCAAGTCATTGGAATTTAAATTATTCATTTTTTTAATAGCTTCAACCGTAGTGTTGTATCTTTTTGAAAGCGAATAAAGCGTATCGCCTTTCGCGACAATATGAAATGTTAAACCACTATTTACCCTAACCCTATTAGGCTCTTTTTGATTTAGAACTTCATCATCATACTTATATAATTCGTAACGTTCAATCAAACTAATTAATTTTTGAGGATAACGACGATCTGTGGCATAACCAGCATCCTTGAGACCTCTCGCCCAACCCTTATAATCATCTTGCCTTAACTTAAACAATTTAGCATAGCGCTTTCGACCAGTGAGAAAATCTGAATGATCTTGATATGATGTTGCTGCGTGTCGATACTTTCGAAAACATTCTTGTGCCCTATCATCGTCGTGATAAATTTTAGCACCCTTCCAACCATGGCATTTGATACCGAAATGATTATTCGCTTCAACTGCTAGTCGGCCTTTCCCCGAACCTGATTCGAGAATTCCTTGAGCCAACGTAATACTTGCAGGTATTTTAGATTTAACCATTTCGCTCTTGGCAATATTCGCATATCTTGAAATATAGGCGTCAACCGAAGTAATAGGCTTGGAATTTACTATTACCTCATTTTCCTCTTCTTTATCTTTTTCTGATACAACTACCTCAACAGATTTACTTTTATCATGCTTCTTTTTTGTCACAATTCCCTTCTTAGGTCCACAACTAAAAATCAGTAGTGTTAAAATACATGGCATGATATAATTTGAAATTTTCATAATTCTATTAGGGGCAATTTTTTTTGTTTCAATTTTAAATTCATTCCATCTATACCTTGTAAGCCACCAGTATGAATTACAAGTATTTTTGCATCTTTTGGGAAATAATTTTTATTTATTAAATCGAATAACCCATACATCATCTTACCAGTGTAAATTGGATCTAGTTGTATATTATGATCCGTCTTAAACTGATTAATAAACGTAATTAAATCTGGCTTTATTTTTCCATAACCACCAAAGTGGTAATCTGAAATTAATTCCCAGTTTTTTGATTTTGCAAATTTACGAATATCTCTACTTAAAAAATCACCTTTTAAAGCAGGAAATCCAAGTATTTTTTGATCAGAACGTGATGAATTTATTAATCCAGCAATAGTACCTCCAGTGCCAACACATACGCAGATGAAATCAAAATCCTGATCCGACTCATTTAAGATTTCCTCACAGCCCTTTAGAGCTAATTCATTGGTACCACCTTCTGGAATAAGATATAAATCTCCGTGTGTATACTCTAGTGCTTTGAGGAATGAATCCGTATTTTTTTTCCTATAATCCTCTCTTGATACAAACTTAAAATCCATACCATAAGACTTGGCAAATTTCAGTGTAGGATTTACTTCTACTTTACTAGTAAGCTCCTCTCCTCTTATAACGCCAATGGATTTAAAACCTTCTTTTTTCGCTGCATAAGCTGTAGCTGCTATGTGATTTGAATATGCTCCTCCAAACGTAAGTAATGTCTCTTTGTTTTGTCTTTTGGCCTCTTGTAGATTATACTTTAATTTTCTAAACTTATTACCTGAAACAAAAGGATGCAATTCGTCTTCCCGCTTTATGAAAAGTCTTAATTGCTCCCGAGCGTTTATTTTCAATTCTTGAATTCTTGAATTTTTTATATCCTTCATAGACACTTCAAAAGTAATTCATAAAAGACCAAAATCTTCGATTATTTAAATAGTTAGGATTTGCTTCGTTAACAAAAGCTTCTTTTTCAAACGATATACTACTATATGCGAGTTTCCAATTTCTTTTTACTAGAAGATGTAATAAGAATTCTAAAGTGTAGATCAGGTAAAATGGAATAATTAGCAACTCTAACTGTTGTCTTAGATGAATTTTTTCATGATTTAGAAGCACTTCATTATCTCCGAATTGTTTTGATTTTAGAAATATGAAAGGGAATAATGTGATCCCTAAATAACCGTTAGGCACAATATGTTTTGAAATTATTACCACATTCTTAAGTCTTCAATAATCAGACCAAATTACGCTATCTTTGTGTATGATGAAGAAATATGTCCCAATTGAAGATGGTGATTTTTATTACACGCCAGAAGGATATCGCTGTTTTACTGAACAATATCTGCTAAAACGTGGCTATTGTTGCGAAAGTGGTTGCCGTCATTGCCCGTACGGTTTTAATAAAGACGATCTAAAAACTAAATAATGCAAACAACAAAATTGTCATTCAAAGATCAAATATTAGAAGGAATTCCGAACGAATTGCCTGCACCAAAACCATATGATCCACAGATCAATCATGCGCCAAAACGTAAAGCAATTTTATCAGAGCCAGAAAAAAAATTAGCCCTTAAAAATGCACTACGCTATTTTGATAAAAAGCATCATTCTACGCTTTTACCAGAATTCAAAGAAGAATTAGATACTTACGGTCGTATATACATGTATCGATTTAGACCAGAGTATAAAATGTATGCTAGACCTATTGATTCTTACCCAGCAAAATCGATGCAAGCGGCCGGTATAATGCTAATGATTCAAAACAATTTGGATCATGCTGTGGCACAGCATCCTCATGAATTGATTACATATGGAGGTAACGGCGCCGTTTTTCAAAATTGGGCCCAATATCTGTTAACTATGAAATATTTAGCAGAGATGAATAACGAGCAAACACTAGTTATGTATTCCGGTCATCCTATGGGTCTATTTCCATCTCATAAAGAAGCGCCACGAGTTGTAGTTACAAACGGAATGATGATCCCTAACTACTCAAAACCAGATGATTGGGAAAAATTCAATGCGCTTGGCGTAACTCAATATGGCCAGATGACTGCTGGTAGTTATATGTACATTGGCCCTCAAGGCATTGTCCATGGCACCACAATTACGGTATTAAATGGATTTAGAAAAATTGGCAAATCTCCTAAAGGTGGCCTTTTTGTTACCTCTGGTTTGGGAGGTATGTCTGGAGCACAACCAAAAGCAGGTAATATAGCAGGCTGTATTACTGTCTGTGCAGAAGTGAATCCAAAAATCACCCAAGTACGACTTGATCAAGGGTGGATAGATGAAAAAATAACAGATATCAATACACTTGTAAATAGAGTTAAAAGCGCAAAAGCCACAAATGAAACAGTTTCATTAGCATACTTAGGCAATGTAGTAGACGTTTGGGAAAAATTTCATGAAGAAGACATTCATATTGATTTAGGTAGTGATCAGACTTCTCTACACAACCCTTGGGCAGGAGGATATTATCCTGTTGGGCTAAGCTTTGAAGAAGCCAATAAAATGATGGCTGATGCTCCTGAAAAATTTAAGATTAAGGTACAAGATGCCTTAAAAAGGCATGCTGATGCTATAAATAAGCATACGAATAAAGGCACCTATTTCTTTGACTATGGTAATGCGTTTTTATTAGAGGCTTCTAGAGCAGGTGCTGATGTGCTATCAGAAAGCAATGAACTAGGCAGAGAATTTAAATATCCTAGCTACGTTCAAGATATTATGGGACCAATGTGCTTTGATTATGGTTTTGGACCATTCCGATGGGTATGTGCCTCTGGAAAAGCAGAGGATTTAGAAAAAACAGATGAAATTGCTTGTCGTGTCTTGGAAGAAATCATGGAAAATTCTCCTGTTGAAATTCAACAGCAAATGGCTGATAATATCCAATGGATAAAAGGTGCTCAAGACAACAAACTTGTAGTAGGCTCTCAGGCTAGAATACTCTATGCCGATTCTGAAGGAAGAATAAAAATTGCTGAAGCCTTTAATAAAGCTATTGAAATAGGAGTTATTGGTCGTGTAATTTTAGGTAGAGACCATCACGATGTCTCTGGTACCGATTCACCATACAGAGAAACGAGTAATATTTACGACGGTTCGAGATTTACATCAGACATGGCAATTCATAATGTGATAGGAGACAGTTTTAGAGGCGCTACATGGGTAAGCATACATAATGGCGGAGGTGTAGGATGGGGCGAAGTTATAAACGGTGGATTTGGTATGATTCTTGATGGTACTAAAGAAGCATCTAAACGTTTAAAACAAATGTTATTTTGGGATGTAAATAATGGTATTTCAAGACGAAGTTGGGCACGTAATGACGGTGCAATTTTTGCAATTAAGCGTGCTATGGAATCTGAACCTAATCTAAAAGTGACATTACCAAATCAAGTAGATGACCAATTGTTTGATAACATCTAAAAAAAAGCGACATGAAAAGAATGACAAGAATTATCCCAGTTTTATTATTTGCATTCCTTCTATCCTCTTGTAGTTCAGTTAGAGTAGCTGCAGATTATGATAGAGAGGCAAATTTTGACCAATACAAAACCTTTGCTTTTTTCAAGCCAGGAATTGATAAAGCAGAGATTAGCGATATTGATAAAAGACGAATTCTTAGAGCCATTGAAACAGAATTGATGGCCAAAGGTTATACCAAATCTGAAAACCCTGATATGCTCATAAGCATGTTTACAAAGTCTACTCAACGCGTAGATGTGTATAACAATGCCTGGGGCTGGGGAGGCTGGGGCTGGGGTCCTGGTTGGGGCTGGGGACCTGGCTGGGGAGCCGGCTGGGGCGGTAATCAGGTTTCTACAAGAACCGAAGGCATGCTCTTCATAGATATTATAGACAATGCTGAAAAGGAATTAATTTGGCAAGGATCAGGAACTGGCTTCTTAGTGACGAAAAATGTTGAGAAAAAAGAAGCAAGGATAAAAGAGTTCGTTCAGAAAACCTTAATGCAGTTCCCTCCGGAAAAATAAAAGTATGAAATTTTCAAAAAGCGCCAGTTCGGCGCTTTTTTTATACCATAAACTCAAGAATGCCTGTATTTGCTTAAAAAATATATCTTTGCCCACCTTTAAGCCTATTTATTATGATACTTGGTCAAACTACACGGAAGAATTTTACCCAAAATCCAAAAAACGATATATTATCTGGTTTAACTGTTGCCTTAGCTTTAGTGCCTGAAGCTGTTGCATTTGCATTCGTTGCTGGCGTAGATCCACTTGTTGGTCTTTATGGCGCTTTTATGATGGGTATTGTTACAGCTCTTTTTGGTGGTAGACCAGGAATGATATCAGGAGCTACTGGCGCAATGGCTGTAGTTATGGTACACCTCATTCAAAAAGGTAATGAGGTTGGTTTAACTTTAGAATCACCAATTGAAAATTTAGGTTTACAGTGGTTATTTATAACACTTCTTTTTGTAGGTGCTATTCAAATAGCTGCAGGTGTATTTAGACTGGGGAAATTTGTTAGACTTATTCCACATCCTGTGATGATGGGGTTTGTTAATGGCCTCGCTATTGTCATATTTTTATCTCAATTAGGCTTATTTCCTAACGCTGTACCAAAAGAAATTTCATTTTTAAATAATACGTCAGAATGGTTTAGTGCACTATTTTCAAATATTTCCTTTTGGAAAATGATGGGTTTCATTGGACTCACAATGGCTATTATGTATGGCTTACCTAAATTAACAAAGAAAATCCCAGCCGCGTTGATCGCTATTATTGCAGTGGCGTGTATTACCATTTTTGGAAATATTGAAATGAGTACTGTTGGCTCTTTTATTAGAGAAGGTGGAGGTGAAGGACTTCAAGGTAGCCTACCAACATTTCAAGATCAAATATTTGGTCTTTTCGGGACGCTATCTGGGCATTGGGACACAATTATTTCAACTGCGTTTATTTTAGCTGCTGTTGGTCTTATTGAATCCTTAATGACTCTTAACCTTGTTGATGAAATCACAGAAACTCGAGGTAGTGGCAATAGAGAATGTGTCGCACAAGGTGGTGCAAATATTTTAAATGGACTCTTTGGAGGTATGGGTGGTTGTGCCATGATTGGACAATCTATAATTAATGTTGATTCTGGTGGTCGAGGAAGGCTTTCTGGTGCAGTTGCTGCTATAGCTTTATTGTGTTTTGTACTCTTTGGAGCTCCACTCATAGAACAAATACCAATTGCCGCCTTAGTTGGAGTGATGTTTATGGTCGTAATCGGAACATTCGCATGGAGTAGTTTTAGAATTATTAGAAAAATTCCAATATCTGATGCTATTGTTTTAATCGCAGTTTCAGCAATAACTGTTTGGAAGGATTTAGCAATTGCTGTTATAGCAGGTGTAATCATATCAGCATTAGTATTTGCATGGAAAAATGCAACAATGATTAGAGCACGTAAACGCTTTCAAGCTGATGGTACCAAAACCTATGAAATATGGGGTCCGTTGTTTTTTGGCTCGATACAAAATTTCAATGCTAAGTTTGATATCAAAAATGACCCTGATTCTGTAGAAATAGATTTTATTGAATCTCGAGTAAGTGATCATTCTGCTCTAGAAGCTATTTTTAATTTGGTAAATAAATACGAAGCTGCAGGAAAATCTATCAAATTAAAACACCTCAGCACAGACTGTAAAAACCTCATGTACAAAGCAAGTCCAAAATTTAAAGAGGTTATCGTGGAGGATATTGATGATCCGAGATATCATCTTGCCGCAGATCCAGAAAAATTCACAAAACCACTGTCTGACTATAAATTATAGTTTACATCTGAACATTCTTTTCTTCTGGAAATTGACTAGGAATATCTTTAGGATCTTCATCTAGCATTTGTCTAAGGTCTATTTCTATACCTCTTGAAATTGTGGATATTGGCACATCATTTGGATTACCTTCAAAAGGATTTTCTCCTGCTCTAGCCAAGCGTTCCATGGTATGAAACGCCCAAGATACGGTTGCACAAAATGGCACAGCTGTCCATATAAAATATTTACCCACTAAGAAAAAACTAC
The DNA here is from genome assembly GCF_050618035.1 of Winogradskyella poriferorum. Taxonomy (GTDB): domain Bacteria; phylum Bacteroidota; class Bacteroidia; order Flavobacteriales; family Flavobacteriaceae; genus Winogradskyella; species Winogradskyella poriferorum_A. The sequence continues at coordinate 158,184 of NZ_JBODPY010000005.1, read as the reverse complement.
CTGCCATCGAATTGCCTATTTCTGCAAATTCAGGAATCAAACCAAATGGTAATAAAATGGCAAATACTCGAGTTAAATAAAGCGAAATACTAGCATATTGTCTTGGATATGGGAAGTTCTTAATCCGTTCTGATTTGCCTTGGTGTGTAAATAATTCCTCTAGCACATTTTCGAGCTCTAAAAATGCAAATTCCCAAACAAGACCTTGTTCTTTTAGCTTTCTGATGTGTGCCGACTGAAGATATAATAAAGCCGTTTGCTTGTTAGATTTACTCATTACATATTCACGCTCCTCATCTGATAAATACAATCTTAAATTATCTTCGAGTGTAGATACCTCTTCAGGAATATGAATTCGGTTTCTCCATTCTCTATTCGTTATTGCCTTATGTTGGGTCTCCCAAGTTTTTCGGGTTCTCATAGCATACCGTAGTGCGGTCATCCAAGCAATATGCCTATATACTAGGATTTTTTGTTCAGCCTTAATTTTTGAGTCCGATAAGGTTGTATCTTGGTTTCTGCTAGCAACCATATCTTGCACCTTCATACCCCAAGTTCGTGATGTATTTACTATAGCACCCCAAATTTTTCGCGCCTCCCAAATACGTCCATAAGCAGAATTATTTTGGAAACCTACAAGAAAGGCAACTGCGGTACCTATGAGTGCAACAGGTGTCCACGGCACATTTAAGAAAGTAAATTCAAAAACATGATATAGTACTGTGATAATACCTGCATAAAGCAAATAAATTAGAGTTTCTCCTCTTGTCCAAAGCGCCATGTCTTTGACAGAGTATCGTTTTTTAGTTAGCATGATAAAAATCTTAGATGATTCTAAGATACAGAAATTCTAAATTGCAAAAATTAATAATTATGGAGTTCCTCAATTTTAGCTTTCACCTTCTCGGTAGAAGGTATCATGGTTTGCTCTAAAGTTGAATTTAAAGGAATTGCTGGCATATTTTCGCTTCCAATTACCATTACCGGAGCATCTAAATATTTGAAGCATTCTTCTTGTATTTTTCCAGAAAGTGCTCTTGCAAAGCTATTATTAGATGGCTCTTCCGTAACAACTAAACATTTTCCAGTTTTCTTAACGGATTTCATAATGGTGTCCTCATCTAATGGATAGAGCGTTCTCAAATCTATTATTTCTATTTGATCTCGCATATCTAAATCACCTGAAGCATTATAGGCCCAGTGTACTCCCATTCCGTAGGTTACAATGGTTAAAGTTTCCACATTTTCTTGCTTCCAAATTTCTTGTAAAACCCAAGCTTTTCCCATTGGAAGCACATAATCCTCAGAAGGCTCAATTGAAGTTGCAGTTTGCGTTCCTGGTACTTTTGACCAATACAATCCTTTATGTTCTAATATCACAACTGGATTAGGGTCATAGTAGGCCGCCTTCATTATCCCTTTTAAATCAGCGCCATTACTTGGATAAGCAATTTTAATACCTCTTATGTTAGTAAGTACACTCTCAACAGATGATGAATGATAGGGTCCTCCAGAACCATAAGCACCAATAGGAACTCGCAGTATCATACTTACTGGCCATTTGCCATTTGACAAATAACAACTTCGACTTACCTCAGTAAATAATTGATTTAATCCTGGCCATATATAATCTGCAAATTGTACTTCCACAATTGGCTTTAAACCAACAGCACTCATACCAACAGTAGAACCTACAATAAAGGCTTCCTGAATTGGTGTATTAAAAACTCTATCGTCGCCAAACTTCTGAGCCAAGGTTGCTGCCTCTCTAAAAACACCACCCAATCGTCCACCTACGTCTTGTCCATAAAGCAAACACTCTTTATGCTTGCGCATTAACTCCTCTACAGCAAATAAAGCACAATCTACCATGACTACCCGATCCGCTCCCTCTGGTTCTCTAGTGCCCTGCTCTTCGGTTATTGGAGTTGGAACAAAGTCATGCGTAAATAAATCTTCAGGTTTTGGATCTTCAGCTTTTAATGCTTCTTCAAAATCTGCTTTAACAATTTCTACAGCCTTTTGTTCTAATTCTACAATGTCATTAAGTGAAAATCCACCATCTAATAATTGTTGCTTAATGACTGGATATGGATCTCTTGATTTAGCTTCTTCCAAATCATCTCTATACCATTCCATACGTACACCAGAAGTGTGATGATTTAGTAGCGGTACTTTGGCATGTACTAATATTGGACGTCTTTCTTTCCTTATAATTGAAATTACCTCTTCGATGGCGCTATAGCTTTCTATAAAATTGGCTCCATCAATACTTATAGCATCCAGTCCATGAAATCCTTGCGCATATCCGTAGGCATTTTGGGCTCTTGTCTCTTCAGCATTTGCCGAAATATCCCAACCGTTATCTTGTACTAAGTATAGAATAGGCATTTGTTTTAGAGCTGCCATTTGAAATGCTTCAGCAATTTCTCCTTCTGTAACCGAAGCATCACCAAGAGAACAGACGACTATTGGATTGTCAACCGACGAATCATTTAATCCCTGTTGTTCTTTATACAACATTCCCATTGCTACACCTGTAGCAGGAATGGCTTGCATACCTGTTGCTGAAGACTGATGTGGTATTTTAGGCTTATCTTCTTCATTTAAACTAGGATGCGAATAGTAAGTACGTCCACCCGAAAAAGGATCATCCTTTTTCGCTAAAAGCTGTAACATTAAATCATAAGGACGCATTCCAATACCCAATAACATAGCATCATCTCGGTAATATGGGAAGGCATAGTCTTGAGGTAATAATTGCAAAGCCAATGCAATCTGAATGGCTTCATGTCCACGTGAAGTTGCATGAACATATTTAGAGACTTGTTTAAAATTTACCTCGTATAATTCAGCCATTGCTTTGGCCGTACAGAGTTTCACAAACCCTTCCTTAAGAATTTCCTTTTTCATTTACACCAATTCCTTTTCAACCTTATTCATCCAACCAAATTCATCCTTTTGAAGACCGGTTTTGATGGCGTTGAGTGTATCATTTACTTTTAAACCAACCGGACTCTCATCTGAAACATGGATGGCACCGCCTTCAAGTCCAATTTCTTGGATATAAGCTATTCCTACAGCTGTTCCAGTACCGAATGCTTCTTCTAAAGTTTTATTTTCTGATGCTTCAATAATTTCTTGAATCGTGATTTTGCGTTCTGTAACTTTAAAACCTAAATGTCTCAAAAGTTCAATAACGCTCAGTCGTGTAATACCATGCAATACAGAACCATCCAATTCAGGTGTTATAAATTCGCCATTAATCTTAAAAAAGATATTCATGGTACCTACCTCTTGAATATATTTATGTTCTGCGGCATCTAACCATAATACCTGATCATATCCTTTAGATTTTGCTAACTCAGTAGGTCTTATTGCTGCCGCATAATTACCAGCTGCCTTAGCTTCACCTGTTCCACCATGCGCTGCCCGAATAAAATAGTTCTCTGCCCATAATTTAATACGTTTACTAAAAAATGGTCCTGATGGCGATGCCATAATTATAAATTTAAAATGAGTCGCGGCTCTCATACCAATAAATGGTTCATCCGCATACATAAAAGGTCTTAAATATAATGCACTCCCTTGTTGAGGTGGAATCCATTGTCTCTCTAAACTCACTAATTCCCTTAATCCTTCAACAAATAAATCCTCAGGAAAATGGGGCATTCCCATCCTGTCTGCACTTAGATTTAATCTTTTAGCATTATGTTCTGGCCTGAAAAGCATTGGTGTTCCATTAGGATCCTTATAAGCTTTCATACCTTCAAAAATGGCTTGTCCGTAATGTAAGGCCATTGCCGCTGGATGAGTGGGAATGGGTCTTAATGGTTCAATTCTTGGATTCACCCATTCACCATTTTCATAATCACAGATAAACATATGATCTGTAAATGATGTTCCCAATGGGATATTATCAAAATCTAATTGATTAATCTTGGACTGCCCTACTTTATTTATTTTTATATCGAAAGCCATATGCTATATTTTTCTATTAGTATCAAATTGTTCAAAATAGTCCGCTACGCGTCTTACAAAACTTCCTCCTAAATAACCATCAACTACGCGATGATCAAATGACAAGGACAAATACATCATACTTCTTATTGCAATTTCATCACCCTTCTCTGTTTCAATAACTTCTGGACGCTTCTTAATAATTCCTAAGGCAAGAATGGCCACTTCAGGTTGATTAATGATAGGTGTACCCATAACACTTCCAAACGTGCCAACATTGGATATTGTGAAGGTGCTCCCTTGGATATCATCGGCTGTAAGCTTGTTTTCTCTAGCTTTATTTGAAAGTGAATTCACATCTTTAGCTAAGGACAACAAATCCTTTGTATTAGCATTCTTTACAACTGGTACAATGAGATTACCAGAAGGTAATGCGGTTGCCATACCAACATTAATTGCATCCTTAATAATTATTTTATTACCATCAACAGATGCATTAATATTTGGAAAGTCCTCAACTGCCTTAGCCACAGCTTCCATAAACAATGGCGTAAAGGTTAATTTCTCTCCATACTTCTCAAAGAAGGCGGTTTTATTGGCATTTCTCCAATTCACCATATTGGTTAAATCTGCTTCAACGTACGCCGTTACATGCGGTGAAGTATGCTTTGAGTACACCATATGATCTGCTATCATTTGGCGCATTCTATCCATTTCTACAATTTTTCCATTACCCTTATCGAAGGTTAATTGTGGAATTCTATATGCTGTTGGATCTTGTGTTACTGGCTGGGCAAATTTATACGGTCGACCATCTTCGATATATTGAAAAACATCGCTCTTTCGCAAACGTCCCTCTTTACCTGTAGCAGGAATTCTGGCCAACTCCTCAAAACTGATATGATGCTCTTTTGCAATAGAAATAATTAATGGTGAAAAGAAGGTATTACTATTCGAAACACTAAATTTTTCGAATGCCGCAGGCTTCTCAATCTTAGATCGTAACGGTGCTTTTTTAGTATTCTTTTTTGGTGTTTTAACCTTATCTGGCTTAGCTTGATTAGTTTCCGTAGGTTTACTTGAGACACCATCACTCTCTATAATCGCAATAGTATCTCCAATTTTAATGACATCATTGGCATTGAATAATATTTCCTCTATGGTCCCTGATACATTTGAAGGCACCTCAGAATCTACCTTATCAGTTGCAACCTCGAGAAGCATCTCATCTTCATCAATGTGATCTCCTACGCTTTTAAACCATGTAATAATTGCCGCTTCGGTAATACTCTCACCCAATTTGGGCATTTTAAATTCAATTCTTGCCACAAAAAATACTATTATTCTTAAGCATCAAAGATACTTAAAGAGGTATTTTAAAGACTTAAAAAACTTATAAATTGATTATATTAGGTTTTTTATTCTTTATTTTGTTATTTTATCAGATTTATATTCTTTTTATATATCCCTTTAAAATGCCCAACAAAATATTATTCTTATGGCCTATACCTTAGATAAAATTGACACTCAAATACTATCCATACTACAGTCTAATAGCAACAGAACGACTAAGAGCCTTGCAGATGAATTAGGTATGACCACCTCACCTGTCTTTGAACGGATAAAGAAGCTAGAGCGTGAAGGTTATATCAAAAAGTACGTTGCGGTTTTAGACAACAAGAAGATTGGACTTAAGCTTACCGTATTTATTGGTATTACTCTTCAAGGTCATACGCGAAGCTACCTTGAAAAATTCGTGAAAGAAATCAATAATTTTCCCGAAATCATAGAGTGCCATCGCGTGAGTGGAAACTTTGACTATTTATTAAAGCTAGTGGTAGAAGATATTGAGGCCTATGAACATTTTATAATTTCCAAATTAACCTTATTACCTTATTTAGGTAATGTGCAAAGTTTAATAACGTTGAGTACAGGCAAGGAAACCAATGAAATTGATTTAAGTAGAATTTAGCCTTTCTACTTTTTGAATGTTTCTCTTAATGTACTATACGTGCCTTCTTGTAGTTTTCTATCGGATGGCACCTCACGTAGTGGTTCAACTTCCTTTAAGGTATTTTGACAATCTTGAGGTAATTGCTGATAAAGTTTTGTTCCTTTTGTTTTCCATGCAATCATCTCATCCGTCACTTGCTTAATCACCTTTGCAGGATTTCCAACAACTAAACTACGCTTTGGTATAATTGTTTCAGCTTTTACAAAGGACATGGCTCCGACTATGGATTCATCTCCAATTTGGGCATCATCCATTATAACTGTATTCATACCAATAAGACAATTACGTCCTAAATTTGCACCATGAATAATAGCACCATGCCCAACATGAGCACTTTCTTTTAAAGTAATTGATTTACCTGGAAACATGTGCACAGTACAATTTTCTTGAACATTTACTCCGTCTTCTAAAATTATTTGTCCCCAATCACCTCGGATTGCAGCTCCAGGACCTATATAACAGTTTTTACCAATGATTACATTACCAGTAACGGTAGCCAATGGATGTACAAAACTGCTCTTATGAACAACTGGAATAAATCCTTGAAAACTGTAAATCATTATTTAAATCTTTTCAATGTTTCCTTTGTAAAATCGCTTAAAACTAATCGCCCACTAATTGCGGCACGTTCTGCCAAAAGTGTATCCCAATTTTCAGTACCTGCCCAAAACATAGTTTTCATGTCACGCATGGCTTCAGGATTATAATTACAAAGATTTTCGGCAAAAGCTTTAACCTCAGCATCCAATTCTTCCGTCGTTTCATATACTTGAGTAAAAAGTCCTTTGCTTTTTGCCCATTCAGCTGGGTAAAAACTATTGGCATCAATTGCAATTTGGGACATCCCACTTAATCCTAATTTTCTTTGAACCGCTGGCCCAACTACAAACGGTCCAATACCCACATTAAGCTCACTCAACTTAATTGCCGCAAAATTTGTTGCCATACAATAATCTGTTGCTGATGCAAGACCTACACCACCACCTACAGTTTTCCCTTGCACGCGTCCGATAATAAATTTTGGGCATTTACGCATAGCATTGATGACATTTGCAAAACCCGAGAAAAATACCTTTCCGGTATCTTCATCATTAATATTTATTAACTCTTTAAAACTGGCTCCTGCGCAGAAGGTTCGATTACCTCCACTTTTTAAAACAATAACTTTTATAGCTTCATTCTCACCTGCCTCTGTTATGGTATCTGCCAATTGCGACAAGAGATCTCCTGGTAATGAATTATGAGCTGGATGAAAAAACTCTATATATCCAACTTCATTCTCAATAGTTTGCTTAACGTATGGTTGTGTCATAATTATAGTAATCCAAATTGTTCAAAGTGATGATTTAAGTGCTTCCTTTCGAGTAAATACCACTCATATTTATTTAATTCTCCAAATACCATATTTTTTAGGATAGCATCTGGATGTACCTTAAAATATTCGATATATGCATCTCGCTGTTCTTTAAACTTTAAAATCGCAGTTGCTAAATCTGGATGCTTTAAATCATCTAATGTATCTTTTTCCAATTGCGGAAACTGACTGTTTTGTGGAAACTTCTTATAGTTCCATAAACTGTTCTTTACCTTTTCGAGGATTTTCTCTGGTGTTGAAATTTCAAAATCCTGAATTTCTCCAGCCGCAATTTTATAGGTATATTCTAAATGTTCAATCATGTGTTGAGGCGTCATAATTCCCCATTTAGGCTCAGTCTCTTCTGTAAGCTTTGATAAACATTCATCAATTTTAGCTGATGTCATCTCAACAAATGTCTGTTGCTTCTTTTGTACCATTGTTAAAATTGTAGCTACTGCTACTAATGGACTATCCTTATCATTCTTTTGACTTTCTGGCCTCTCATTAAAATTGGCATCAAACACCTCCACATGCCATTTTACTATGCCACTTGGGTGTTCTGCTGATGCTACATCACGATCTACTTTTTCTTTACATGTTAGCCTCACATAAATTGTGTCGTTATGATAAAGAGGCCTCAAAAAACGAATGCTATCCAATCCATAATTCGCGGCTACTGGTCCTTTATCTGGATGAACAAACAGTCCGGCTGCAGCTGAGATTATAAAATAGCCGTGTGCCGTTCGCTTTTCAAAAATACTACCATCTAAGGATGTGATATCGGTATGTGCATAGAAATGATCCCAGGTAAGATTAGCAAAATTGACGATATCTGAATCTGTAATGGTACGCTTATGCGTTTTCAAAGACATTCCTACTTCAATATCATCCCAATGGTATTTAAATGGATGTTGTTCTGTTTCCTTATACTTCGCATTTTGTTGGTAAATTCCAGTAATCGTTGTAATTGTACTTGGAGACCCTTGTATAGCAGTACGTTGTAAATAGTGTTTTATACCACGCATACCACCCATTTCTTCTCCACCACCAGCTCTTCCTGGTCCACCATGCACCAAATATGGCAATGGTGAGCCATGACCTGTACTTTCCTTGGCACTTTCTCTATTTAATACTAAAATTCTACCATGATGGCTCGCAGCATTTACAACATATTCTCTAGCAATATCGTCGTTATTTGTAGCAATTGATGAAACCAATGACCCTTTACCCATTTGAGCAAGCGTAACAGCTTCATCTAGAGTTTTATATGGCATTATGGTACTTACTGGTCCAAAAGCCTCTCGCTCATGAATAATGGTATTCTCAAATGGATTATTAGATCGCAACACGATTGGACTTATAAATGCACCTTTTTTTGCATCGGCACCAATGGTTTCAATCTTATCCAAATGACCATAGACAATCTCTGCTTCCTTCGCCAAGTCATTAACAGCATCTTTAACAGATTGTACCTGTTGCTGACTTATTAAGGATCCCATTCGCACTTCTTTAAGTCTTGGATCTCCTATTGTAACCTTATCAAGTGCATTTCCTAAAGCAATCTGAACATCTTCTACCAATTTTTCTGGAACAATAATACGTCGTATTGCCGTACATTTTTGACCTGCTTTTACGGTCATTTCTTTTCTCACCTCTTTGATAAATAAATCAAATTCTGAAGTTCCTGGCACGGCGTCTTCCCCAAGAACAGAAGCGTTTAACGAATCTGCTTCAGTAGTAAAAGGCACCGATTCTTCTATAAGCCTAGGATGTGCTTTTAATAATCGTCCTGTCTGAGCAGAACCCGTAAAGGTTACAACGTCTTGTGACTCGACCGTATCTAGAATATTTTTTACAGTTCCATTAATAATCTGTAATGCACCTTCAGGAAGTATACCAGAATCTATAATAGTTCGCGCTACAGCTTCTGCTAAATATGATGATGATGGTGCTGGCAATACGACAGCTGGCACTCCTGCCATCCAATTGACCGCACACTTCTCAAGCATTCCCCAAACTGGAAAATTAAAAGCATTGATATGTACTGCCACACCCTTTTTTGGCACCATAATATGATGTGCCATAAAGCGACCTCCTCGCGATAAATCAATGGGATCACCTTCGACATGAAATGATTGATTAGGAAATAGTTTACGTAAGGATGCATTTGCAAATAGATTACCAAATCCACCTTCAATATCAATCCAACTATCTACTTTAGTCGCACCAGTTCTATAACTTAAATCATAAAAGGCATCTTTACGCTTGGTTAGATATAATGCTAATTTTTTAAGCATATTACCACGTTGCTGAAAGGTCATTTTTCGCAATTGCTCACCTCCTTTTGTTCTTCCGTATTGAAGAATTTCTGGTATATCTAAGCCTTCAATTGCTACTGAAGCAAATGCTTCGCCAGTAACCGCATCAAGAACTGGAATTCCGTCTTCCTTACCTATAGTCCATTGACCTTGGACGTAATGTTGAATTTTCTTCATATTAAACGCGTTCTAATATTGCAGCATAGCCTTGACCAACTCCTATACACATCGTCACTAGTGCGTAACGTTTTTGTTGCTCATGTAATTCTAGTGCTGCTGAATAGGCAATTCTTGTACCTGTAACACCTAAGGGATGACCAATTGCTATTGAGCCTCCATTAGGATTTAAACGAGGATCATCATCTGCCAATCCCCAAGCTCTAGTACAAGCTAGTGCTTGTGCTGCAAAAGCCTCATTTAACTCTATTATATGTATATCTTTCATGGTTAACCCTGCTTTCTCAAGTGCCTTATTAGAGGCTTCAACAGGGCCAATACCCATTATTCTGGGTTCTACCCCAACCACAGCTGAACTAACAATTCTTGCTAATGGTTTTAAATTGTATTGCTTTACAGCATCGGATGATGCGATAATAGTAGCCGCAGCACCATCATTGAGTCCAGAAGAATTGCCAGCCGTAACACTACCGCCTTCTTTTTTAAATGCAGGACGTAATTTTCCTAAAACTTCCAAAGTTGTACCTGGTTTTACAAATTCATCCTTCGAAAATTGAATAGGTTCTTTTTTTCTTTGTGGTATCTCAACGGTGACGATTTCTTTCGCCAATCGCGTATTAGATTGTGCTTTTGAAGCTTTCATTTGACTCCAATACGCAAATTTATCCTGATCCTCACGTGAAATATTGTACTTCTCCACTAAATTTTCAGCAGTTACGCCCATGCCATCCGTTCCGTACATCGCATGCATTTTGGGGTTAACGAAACGCCATCCAAAAGTAGAATCATACATTTTTGAATCACCACCAAATGCCGAACTTGGCTTAGCCATTACATAAGGGCCACGTGTCATATTCTCCACACCACCTGAAATAAAAAGATCTCCATCACCAGCCTTTATAGCTCTGTTCGCGTGGATAATTGCAGACAGCCCTGAACTACAAAGTCGATTAACAGTTTCTCCAGGTACAGAATATGGTAAGCCAGCAAGTAATGAGGCCATGCGTGCTACATTTCGATTATCTTCTCCAGCTTGATTTGCACAGCCTAAAATAACATCGTCATAAGCTTCTTTAGGAATGTTAGAATTCCTATTCACCAATTCTGAAATCACCAAAGCTGCTAAATCGTCTGTACGAACTGCAGATAATGTTCCTTTATAGTTTCCTATTGGTGTACGCACACCATCTATGATATATGCTTCTTTCATTTGATTTTTTATTCTTCCCAATCTTTTTGAGTTCGGTACACTATACCTTTAAAAAGTGCTACTAACTCATTATTTCGCTTTACCTCAATAACGTTAAAGCCAAGCTTATTCTTAACTTTTCCAATCACTGATTCTGCTTCTAAGTAATCCCCTTCTTCCAGAGCCTCAATGTGATTGATACTTGTTTCTATACTTACTGCATACTTTCCATACGTATTCGCTGCAAATCCAAATGCTGTGTCTGCTAAGGAATAACTGATACCTCCATGTGTTTTATTCATACTATTAAGCATATCCTTTCTTATGGTCATTCCTAATTTACATCTTCCTATTTCACATTCTAAAATTTCAATACCTAACCATTGACTAAAAGCGTCTTGGCTGAGCATTTTATATGGAATGTCTGTACCCTTCATTAATAGAATGTCTGATTTGCTCTCTGCATTTTTCGCAATAAAGGACTACAACGGTAACGATCTTCATGATACTCGTTATATAAATTATCAAGTGCCTCAACACACCAATCTATACCTTTTTCATCGGCCCACGCTAACAAGCCTTTTGGATAATTTACACCTTTTGTCATGGCATTATCTATAGCCTCAACAGTACCAATATTTAAAAATAGGGCATCAGCCGCTTCGTTGATAAGCATTACTAAAACACGATTAAATATGGTATTTGTTAGTTTTTCATCTTTATTTGGTAGTGGCTTCGTGGCACCTTCACTATAATCATAATAGCCTCGCCCTGATTTTCTACCTAAATAACCTGCTTCAGCAAATCGTTTTTGAGTAAATGCAGGCTTATACCTTGGATCGTAATAGAAGGATTGAAAAACAGTTTCTGTTACTGTATAATTTATATCATTACCAATAAAATCCATTAATTCGAACGGACCCATTCTAAATCCACCAACAGTTTTTAAACTATAATCTATGGTTGCGAAATCTGCAATACCTTCCTCATAAATTCTTAAAGCCTCTCCATAAAAAGGACGAGCAACACGATTAACAATAAATCCTGGTGTGTCTTTAGCAACAGCAACGGTTTTGCCCCAATTAGAGATGGTTTCAATAGATTTTTCTAACACCTCATCTGATGTTTGTACTGCTGGAATGACCTCTACTAATTTCATCAATGGTGCAGGATTGAAGAAATGAATTCCAACACAGCGTTCTGGTTTTTTTAACGCAGATGCAATGGATGCAATCGACAAACTTGAAGTGTTTGAAGCAATAATACAATCTTCGGAAACATAACTTTCGAGATGCTCAAATACTTTTTTCTTTACATCTAAGCGCTCTACAATAGCCTCGATTGTGAGATTAGAATCACCAAGCTCATCTAAACTATTAACATAGCTGATATTAGATTGAATCCTATTCTTTTCGTCACTATCAATACGTCCTTTTTCAATGAGTCTTGAAAGTATCCTTTCCAAAGCACTTTCTGCCTTATGTAAAGCATCGATATTGGTATCATATAGTTTTACGTTACAACCTGCAGTTGCCGCAACTTGTGCGATACCGCTTCCCATTGTTCCAGATCCAATTATTCCAACATTCATAATTTGTACTAAAATGGAAGGTTACTTAAATCTACATTACCACCCGATAATATAATACCAACCTTCATATTTTTAAACTCTTCTTTATTCTTAAGTAACGCTGCAAACGGCACAGCACATGAAGGTTCTATTATAATCTTCATGCGTTCCCATATAAGTCGCATCGCTTCAATAATCTCATCTTCTTCAACTCTAATAATCCGATCTACATACTTCTGAATTATTGGAAAATTTCGATCTCCAAGATGGGTTCTTAAACCATCCGCAACCGTATTAAAGGTTGTATTATATTCAATTTTCCCAGAAAGTAACGATCTGTAGGCATCATCAGCCACCATAGGCTCACCTCCGATAACTTTACAATTTTCAGTAAAGTAATGCGCTGCCAATGCAGTACCTGCAATGAGACCGCCACCTCCAACAGGAGTCATTAGAATATCCAAATCTGGATGGTCTTCTAACAATTCCATTGCCGCAGTTCCATTACCTAAAATTACTTCATCTTGATTAGATGGATGCAAAAAAGAAGCACCTTTTTCATCTTTGATTCTTGCAGCAGTTGCTTCTCTAGCCTCTGGCGTTGATTCGCACTCAATAATTTCACCGTTATAAGTCTTAACACCATTCTTTTTAACCTGAGGTGCATTTTCTGGCATTACGATATAGGCTTTTATGCCTAATTTTTTAGCTGCCAACGACACAGCTTGAGCAAAATTACCCGAAGAATGCGTTACCACACCTTTTTGTCTTTCTGCTTCAGATAGAGATAAAATGGCATTGGTGGCCCCTCGTATTTTAAAAGCACCCATTTTTTGAAAGTTCTCACACTTAAAAAATAATTGGACACCACTGATTTCATTTAACAACTTAGATTTTAAAACCGGTGTACGATGGATGTATGGCTGAATGCGCTTTTGAACATCTATAAGAGTTTCTTTATTCACTTATTGCCCCTTAAATTTTGGTTGACGTTTTTCAATAAAGGCAGCAACACCTTCTGCATAGTCTTCACTTTGGGCTGCTTCAATCTGATATTTTGATTCCGTTGCCAGTTGCTCTTCTAAACTATTAGTCATGGAAGCATTGAATAATTCTTTAATCATCCCTAATGCTTTTGTTGGCATATTGGCTAGTCTTATGGCTAATTGATCAACCGTACTCTCAAACGATTCTAACGAAACACATTTGTATATCATTCCTATACGTTCAGCCTCTTCTGCCCCAACTTTATCACCTAACATGGCCAATGCAGAAGCACGTTGAAAACCAATAAGCCTTGGCAAAAAGTAGGTCCCAGCACTATCTGGCACTAATCCAATTAAACTAAAGGCTTGTATGAAACTCACTTTATCATGTGCAATAACAAGATCACATGCTAAGGCAATATTGGCACCTGCACCTGCCGCAACGCCATTAACTGCGGCAATAATCGGTTTCTTTATGGCTCTAATTTTGAGAATTATTGGATTGTAATGTTCTTCTAATATTTTTTTAAAACCAGGATTTAATTCAGGATCTGTTACTTCTTTGAGATCTTGCCCAGCACAAAAGGCCTTTCCTTTAGCTGTAAGCACAATGGCTCTAACCTCAGGATTTTCAGCACAATCATCTAATACCTGTTGTAACTGAAGTGCCATTTCGCGATTAAAACTATTAAAAACCTCTGGGCGATTTAATGCAATAGATGCAACTTTATTTTCTATCTGAAATTCAATAAAACTCATTTAACCTTATAATTTAAAATATGGGTTATAAATTAATCCAATTATATTGTTCCAAGGATCCTTAACAGAACATACCATTAATTCACCACCTACATTCATAGGTTCTTCATGTTTGGTAGCACCTAATTCTAAAAAACATTCATATTCTTTATGGATATCCTCAACACCCCAATATGTAAAAACATTATCACCTTTTATTGCATCATGTTCTTGCAACCCTAATTCATAACCTGCAATATTAAATCCTACATAGTAGGATTCATCAAAGTACGGCTCTATTCTAAAAGCCTTTGTATACCATGCCTTCGCGTCATTAAGATTACCGACTTTATATATGGTTGTTCTTAATCCTAACATTATTTGAGACACTTAAAATAATCGAAAGGTTCATGACAGTCATTACATTGAAACTGTGCTTTACAGGCTGTTGAACCAAACTGACTCACTAAACGTGTGTTTGTAGATTTACATTGCGGACACTTAACCAGGCGCTTTCCATTTAGGAGCACCCCTTTATCAGCCTCAGCTTCTAATGGTGCCGCAATACCATAATCTTCTAGCGCCTTTCTTCCCTTTGGAGTTATCCAGTCTGTTGTCCATGCTGGTGAGAGGATTAATTCCACCTCAGCCGTATATCCATGTTCATTTAAAGCCCTTTTAATATCATCACCGATAACATCCATTGCTGGGCAACCACTATAGGTAGGGGTAATTTTGACAATAGCATGTTTATCATTCAATATAGCAGACCGTACTACGCCCATTTCTAAAATAGAAAGTACCGGAATTTCTGGATCCGAAACTTTTTCAAGTATTGGAAATAGGATTTGATCTATATCTACAGCTTGAATCACTGTCATGCTACCAAGTCATATTTGGATAAGTCCTTTGCATATATTGCATATCGTTTAGAATATATCCCATATGCTCAGTATGAATACCCTGTTTACCTCCTTTTTGAAACCACTTTGATTCTGGAATATTCAGTTTAGCTTTATTGAGTATGTCATTGACACGCTCATAAAAAGTAACCTTTAATGATGAAACATCCACACCAATCCCTTCAGTAATCATCGCATCATCTGCAGCAGTGGTATGAAATAACTCGTCTGTATATCGCCATAAATCATCAATCGCATTTTGCATGCGTTTTTTACTCTCATCCGTACCATCGCCTAAGCGTTTAACCCAATCTGATGAAAAACGTTGATGATAGCTAACCTCCTTAATTGCTTTATGAGCAATTGCTGATAAATTGATGTCCTTGCTAAGTTGTAGTTTTTCTAAAAACAAATAATGATAAACATCAAAAAAGAATTGTCTTGCGATGGTATATGCAAAGTCTGTATTAGGTTGCTCCACCAACAACACATTGAGGTATTGACGCTCTGTCCTAAGGAAGGCAATAGAATCTTCTGTACTATTGTCGCCTTTTATCTTTGCTGCATATTGAAAATAACTCCGTGTTTGCCCTAATAGATCAAGTGACATATTAGTGCAAGCGATATCAGTTTCAAGACTTGGACCATGACCACAAAGCTCACCTAGCCTTTGTCCTAGTATTAATGTATTATCTGCAATACCAAGAATATAATTGTATAAATCCTCGCTCTTCATTACATGTGTTTTATTTCGTCTGGTATTTTATAGAAAGTTGGGTGTCTATACACCTTATCTTGAGCTGGCTCAAAAAGTTCTCCATTATTCTCAGGGTTTGAAGCCGTTATATGTTTGGACTCTACAACCCAAATACTAACACCTTCGTTTCTGCGTGTATAAACATCTCTTGCATTCTCTAATGCCATTTCTGCATCAGCAGCATGAAGACTACCAAAATGACGATGTTCTAATCCATTTTTACTTCTAACGAAGACTTCCCAAAGTGGCCAATTCTTGCTCATTAGACTGCTTGTTTAGATTTATATTCTTCTTGTTTTTCTGCGTACGCTAGAGCAGCTTCTCTCACCCATGCACCATTCTCCCATGCTGATACTCTTGCATTCATTCGCTCTTTATTCATTGGTCCATGACCTTTCACAACCTGCCAGAATTCATCCCAATCAATTGGTCCGAAATCATAGGACTGACGTTCTTCGTTCCATTTTAAATCTGGATCTGGAACTGTTAAACCAATCAACTCTGCTTGTGGTACTGTTTGATCTACAAACTGCTGACGCAATTCGTCATTCGTCTTACGCTTTAGTTTCCATTTCATAGATTGCGCTGTATGAACCGACTCTGCATCTGTAGGTCCAAACATCATAAGAGATGGCCACCACCAGCGATTTAATGCATCTTGGGCCATTGCTTTCTGCTCTGGAGTTCCTTTTGCCAAAGTCATCATAATCTCATAACCTTGCCTTTGGTGGAAGCTTTCTTCCTTACACACACGAATCATTGCTCGCGCATATGGTCCGTACGATGTATTACAAAGAGGAACTTGATTAATAATGGCAGCGCCATCTACCAACCATCCTATCGCACCCATATCTGCCCAAGTAATGGTAGGATAATTAAAAATACTAGAATACTTGGCCTTACCACTGTGTAGTTGATCATACAACTCTTCTCTCGAAATCCCTAAAGTTTCACAGGCACTGTATAAATAGAGTCCATGACCTGCTTCATCTTGTACCTTTGCTAATAAGGCCACTTTTCTTCTCAAAGAAGGTGCTCTTGTAATCCAATTGCCTTCAGGCAACATCCCAACAATTTCAGAATGGGCATGCTGAGAAATTTGTCTTATGTGTGTTTGACGGTATTTCTCAGGCATCCAATCCTTAGGTTCGATCTTCTCATCACGTGCAATACGTGCTTCGAACTCTGCTTCTAAATTTTTAATCTGATCTTCACTCATCTTAAAATGATTTTATCTTTTTCTTTTTCAATTTATACATCAAAATCAACAACAACTTTTTGGGTTGTTGGTACCGCTTGACAACTCAGAACTAGATTCTGAGCAACTTCATCTTCTTCAAGCGCATAGTTTATTTTCATCTCTACATCACCATCTTTAACCTTGCACTTACACGTGCTACATACACCACCTTTACAAGCAAACGGTAAGTCTGCACCTGCGTTTAATGCCGCATCTAAAATATTATCATAATCCTTGGTCATAGTGAACAAGAATTCTTTTCCTCCATCAATAATAATGACCTCAACTCCTTCAACATTTTGCTTAGCTAGACGCTCCTGGCGTTTAATATCTTCTTCCGTTAATCCGGTGACAAACAATTCATAATGCACCAATTCTTTCGGTAATCCAGCTTCAATTAAATAATTACTCACATAGTACACCATTTTTTCAGGCCCACATAAGAATACTTCACTAGTATCTGGCACATCAATAAAGACCTTGGTCAGTACCGCCATCTTATCATCATCAAACCTTCCGTTGAAAAGATCTATATCACGCTTTTCTTGAGTTAGAAAATAATAAATCTCCAATCTCCCAAAATAGGTGTTTCTTAACTGTTCTAGCTCTTCCTTAAAGATAATGGATTTTGCCGTCTTATTTACATAAAAGAGTTTACACGTAGAATTAGGCTCTGCTTTAAGGTGTGTCTTTATCATGGACATAACTGGTGTGATACCACTACCAGCAGCAAAGAATAGATAATTTTTAGATGCATCCTTATTGACTTCAACACCAAAGGTACCACTTGGGACCATAACGTCTATCACTTGTCCTGAAGTAAGTTGTTCATTAACATAAGTTGAAAATTTACCTCCTGGAATCTGCTTAATGGCAACTTGCCACTTTTTTTCGAAAGGACTTGAACATAACGAGTACGATCTACGAACGTCCTCGCCATCAATATCAGCTCGTAAAGTTAAGTGCTGACCCTGATGAAATTTAAAGTCGGAATGTAAATTCTCTGGAACAGCAAATGTTACAACCGAACAGTCGTCTGTTTCCTTATAAATATCTTCAATTGTTAATTTATGGAACTGTGCCATGCTCTTATTTATTTTAACTAACAACTGTTAGTTAGTTGACAAAGTTAAAAAAATATATCTAAACTATTTGTTAATCCCTTGAAGTAAAATTTGGGTAAGACTATCTGAAAGATTTTGAAGTTCGAGATCATCCTTCTTAGGTATCCATAAATAAAGAGAACGTAATGTGGTTAAAATAGAAAACATCATTACATCTGGTTTAACATTTACTAATTCACCATCTTCAATACCTTTCTCTAATACACTTCGAAAATCCTTTTCGTATTCTGTTCTTAATTTCTGATAATAGAATAGTTGGTCCTCCAAATGCATCCAGTCATTATTTAATGAGGCCATCCCATATATATTCTGGCTCGATAAATCGATATGCAGTTTTATTATTGCCTTGAGTTTATCAATACATTTTTGTTTAGAATCCTTTATTAATGCCATGCCAGCCGTAAACTGCTCTGCTAAAGAAATAATAATATCTTTTAAAATATCTTGCTTGGAATTAATATGATTATAAAGACTCGCCGCCTTGATATCCATTGTTTTGGCAATATCTCTCATGGTAACTGCACTATAACCTTTTTCCTTGAAAAGCTTTGCCGCAACTCTAATTATTTCCTCCTTTCGGGATTCAATTTTGTTCTCCATATCAAAAGCGAAATTAACAAGAAAATTATTAGCCACAATTGCTCTTGTAACAATGGTTACGTTATTTACCAAGTAAAGTTCTCAACTTTGACAAAAATTAAAGCATGGGAATTTTAAATACCTTATTGGGTAAATCGAATATTAAACTAAAGACTTACATCGAAAAAGACTCAGTTTTGCTTGATTTTAGGACAAAAAAAGAATTTAATCAAAATCACATTAATTCTTCAATTAATATCCCTTTGCAAGAGTTAAATGGTCGCATTAAAGAAATGGCCAAACTCAATAGGCCTATTGTTGTTTATTGTGCTAGTGGTGTGCGTTCTGCAATGGCTGTGCAAATTCCTACTCAAAATCGCCTCGACGCAATAAATGGTGGCAGTATTTCAAAATTGCGAAAGGCAATAAGCGACTAAAACTTCAAGTCTAATACCTTAAAGTCATCTGCTGATTCTATATAAGTCTCATTATATTTTAAGGTCCATCCTAATGAATTCGTCAAAATATAGAATTTTGATAACTCACTGATAAGCCTGTTTTTTGCATTTGATTTTAGATCGGATT
Organism: Winogradskyella poriferorum; assembly: GCF_050618035.1. Taxonomy (GTDB): domain Bacteria; phylum Bacteroidota; class Bacteroidia; order Flavobacteriales; family Flavobacteriaceae; genus Winogradskyella; species Winogradskyella poriferorum_A. Next base: position 138,688 of record NZ_JBODPY010000005.1, on the reverse strand, counting down.
GCTCTATTTTTTTCATTAATGAGGATTGAACTATTTCCTTAATCTCATTATAATCATTCGCTTCAAATTGATTTAAAAAATCTGCCTGAATATCATAATACTCCAAATCAGGATTAATATTAATTTCCTCTTTAGGAATACTTGTTATTCTTAAGGTTTTTGAAACCTCGTCGATTACATATTCGATTTTACTTAAATCGTAGCTTACAGTTACATCAGCATTAACAATTACGATTGCTTGTTTTTTTGCCTCCAATAAATCGCCAAAATAATTTTGAGAATTTTTATAAGTAAAGACTTCACTAAAATGACCTTCCGTAACGACTAACTTACCTACATTTTTAATTTGCTCTTCAATGAGGTTTGTATTTTCTTGAATAATAATCTTATCCTCATTTCTTTCATCACAATACTTAAAGGTGAATAAAACAATGAGCGTAATTATTACTCCAAATAGAATCTTTCGCATAAGTGAATTTAAAAAAATAAGTGGATTTTTTGGTGAAATAAAAACCTAGATTTCCTATTTCACACATTTCATCTTTCATTTTTTGCACTTAAACTATTAATATAAACATGCCTGAGGAATTCACTTGCAAATCTAACATGTTATGCTATCTTGTATAGTTTAAGCTGTTCTTCCCCGAGTTTTAACTCAGCTTCAACTAAATCAATTTCGCCGTTAACCAATGAAAAAGTATATCTTTTTGATACTTTTTGTGCTTTCCAATTCCATGAGTTTTGGACAGAAGGCAAGCCTTATTCAAAATGTGAATTTTAGAGCTCAAGACCTTAAGCATAATCTCAATGAAAATGGTGACACCTTGTTACTTGCAAGCAATAAAACTATCTATCAAGTAGACATATATAATAACTACTACGAGAAAAAATTAGCGGTTAATAGATATAAGAGTAATATACCTGTCAATGATTTACCCGAAGGACGCTATGTGGTAGAAGTCAAGCTAAGTGACAGACATATCATTATGACCTTGATACGTCATGAAACAGCGACCGAGGCACTGGCCCTCTCAGACAAGAACCTTCAACGTTTTAGAGTGGAGGACATAGTAGCATCAGACCTTTCTAAAGGGACAATTCCCTTAACAACTATTGAATCTAATGAAGCCACAAAAAATGAACAGACCCTCGTATCTGATGAGGATCAAAATATTAGCCTACAGTCTATAAATACTGAAACTCATGCTGAAATTAAAGCTAATGACAGAAATAGTGCTATTAAAAAACACAGTTATAGTCCTTCAGCACTTTTAAATACGAGACTTAAAAAACCATCTGAACGTCCAAATAAATACTATTGGGTTGTTTTAGAAATTGTAAATGGGAATAGTTCTTCTAAGACCAAAAAACTTGTTCAGGGCGATCTCATTTCAGGATTAATTTCACATAATAAAGCTGAGCGAATGACCGCAAGAGGTCGAAATAATAAACTAACCATTTGGGAAGTCTACGATACAAAAAAGTTTATGGCCGCATTGCAATTCGACAGACACTATGTAACCAATGCTAGTACATCTGAGTGTTTTAACCCAACGCCTTACTATATTACACCACAATCAATCACCTCTAGGTAAAGTTATATTCACATTAATGGCTTACGATGAACATATTGTTGACCGTATAGATCAAATTATAAGATCAAAAAACATTCCTTATTATCATAAAAAAATGATGGGTGGTCTCATTTTTATGGTTAATGACAAAATGTGTTGTGGTACGCATATCGACAAATCTCGCGGCGAAAGTTTATTAATGCTAAAAATTGGGGAAGTCGCTTATCATAAGGAAATAAAAAAGCCCGTTTGTCTCCCTATGGATTTTACAGGAAGACCTATGAGAGGCTATATTTTTATTATACCAGACGGATTTGATTTAGACTCGGATCTCGAGTACTGGGTTGAGCTGGCCTTAAACTTCAATAAGGAACAATACGGATAAAGTAATCGATAGAAACATCGATAAATTATCTGGATTATTGTAATTTCATCATCTAAATCCTAACCTATGTCAACAAAGAAATCTTTTCAACTTTTTATTCTATTATTACTCATAGTCTGGTCTTGTACAAATGACAAATCTGAGCAAGCAACATTACTCATATATGGTGGCCCTATTTATACAGTAGATTCTTTAAGAACTGTAGAGGCTGTAGCTACGAAGGGAGATAAAATTTTATTTGCAGGTAGCCTAAAAGATGCTGAAACTTTTAAATCGGAAAACACGCAACTTATTGACTTAAAAGGTAAAACCATGACACCTGGATTAATAGAAGGTCATGGCCATTTTATGGGCTTAGGCTATAATGAACTGAATTTGGATTTAATGAATACAACCAGTTATCAAGCCATAGTTGATGCCGTTGCAGAACGCGTTAAGACTGCCAAACCAGGAGAATGGATTACTGGGAGAGGTTGGCACCAAAGCAAATGGGATAGTATGCCTGCCGAAACCATACATGGCTTCCAGACTCATCATTTATTAAGTGCCGTATCTCCAGACAACCCTGTTTATTTGAGACATGCCAGTGGGCATGCTGGATTTGCAAACGAAAAGGCCATGGAAATTGCAGGACTCATTGATCTTTCAATTGATGGTGTTAAAGAATATAAGGTAGAAGGTGGTGAGGTTCTGGTTGATGCCTCTGGCAAACCTACTGGTGTATTTAATGAGCGTGCTCAAACCCTCATTACGCAACACATTCCAGAGCGTACTGAGGCTTCAGATATCCAAGCATTTGATCTGGCTGTAGAAGCCTGTCTTAAAAATGGTGTTACAAGTTTTCACGATGCAGGTATACCTAGAGAAACTATTACGCTTTACAATAAAATGAAGGCGAATGGCAAAATGAAAACTAGGATTTATGCCATGCTTACAGGTTGGGATAAAGAGTTACTAAATGAATGGTTTGATAAAGGCATCATGGTAGATGACCAACATCTATTCACGATAAGATCTGTTAAACTAAATTGCGATGGTGCACTGGGCTCACGTGGTGCGTGGCTTCTTGAACCTTACACAGATAGACCGGATCATTTTGGTCATGAAACCTTACCAATGGAGTTTGTAAAAGAAACAGCACTTAATGGCCTTAAACATGGATTTCAAGTTTGTTCGCATGCTATTGGTGATCGAGCAAATAGAGAAATTTTAGACCGTTATGAATTTGCGTTAACTGAATTACCTGAATCTGCAAACAATCATCGATTTAGAATTGAGCACGCTCAACATCTTCATCCTGATGATATCCCAAGATTTGCTGAACTGAATGTTATACCAGCTATGCAAGCGGTTCATATGTCATCTGATAGACCTTGGGCTATTGATCGTCTTGGTGAAAAACGTATTAAAGAAGGTGCTTACATGTGGCAAACCCTATTACAAAGTGGTGTTCCGATTGTAAATGGTACTGATGTTCCTGTTGAGCCTGTAAATCCTATTGCGAGCTTTTACGCAAGTGTGAGCAGAAAAACGCTTAAAGGAACTCCTGAAGGTGGTTATGAACCAGATCAAAAAATGACCCGAGACCAAGCATTAAAATCATACACCTTGGACGCGGCTTTTGGTGCTTTTGAAGAAGACATAAAAGGTTCTATTACACCAGGTAAATTAGCTGATTTCACCGTTTATGACCAAGATATTATGACAGTGGAAGAAAATAAAATTTTAGATACTAAAGTAATAATGACCATTTTTAATGGTGAAATTTTATACGATTCTAATAAATAAAAAACATTAGCCTTTATTTAATTTAGAAGAACCGGCTAATGTTATAATGATTAATAGCGATTCCAAAATTACCATTTGGATACATAGATTTTATTACCTCAGGGTTAAATAAAAGTTACTAATTCCTAAATAGAAGATGTCTGATTACCGAGTTAGATATATTAATTACTACAACACAATTGAAGTTAATGATTGGAAGATTAAAACTTACACCATTTCTAAATCTGAGACGTTTCATTACCCTGAATTTTATAAGGAAGTCCTTAAACAAATACCTGAATGGATAAAGTCTGATAATGGATTTAATAATGACAATGATGGCATTGGATTTTTAATTCTTCATGCTGGTACAGAGGGTATCTTCTCCTTAATAAATTGGTGGGTTGGTCAAAACATGTTAAACACACTTATCTTTAAAAGTGATTACGATCAATTGCACAACTTCGAATTAATTTCTGGTAATGGGTTGGCACCATGTATATGGGAATTAGAAGTTATAAATTTTGAGCGATTGGCCTGGACAAAACACATCCTAAAGTCATCACCTAATCCCAATTATAAGGCCTATCTAGAGACGACATTCAGTGGTGCTTTCTAGTCAATATTACCTGATATTCATCTGATATATTGACATTTTTCTCCTGATCATCTATTAATTTAAGCCTTACATCTGCATATTTTACCACCTTGGGTTACCCTTAATAGATTTGGAGTAATAATAATTCTGATAACTTATTAGTATCAGTATTGCCCTCAATATTCCTACTTATGAAAACGACAAGATATACCCTCGTATTTTTGTTTTTGACTGCATTCACTTTTGGTCAAAATTCTGCATTAATCAAGAATATAAATTTTAGAGCTCAAGAATTAAATCATAGACTCAATAAGCAAGGTGACTCACTTTTACTATCTGCTGAGCGTACTATACATGGAGTCTCAATTTTTAACGCCGAATTTGATAAGCAATTTGAGGTTAATAAAAATAAAGTGAGCATTCCTTTAAAGGATATCCCACTTGGTCGTTATACCACTGAAGTCAAATTGAATAATAAATTAATCATTTTGACACTTCTTCGAATAGAACCTATTTTAGTGACATCAGATCTTAAAGAAACTTCAAAAGTTGAATCTGAAACTTTTGAATCAGCACAAAGTTTAAATATTGCTGCAGGTAAACGGGAAGAAAAAACGGAATTAAAAAAAGTAACTGGCTATTGGATTGTAAGTAAAATTAAAAATGGAAATAGTTCTCGCACCATAAAAAGAGCTGGCGATCTTCGGGTCGTTGAAGAACTCATTAAACAGAATAAACTCGACATCCAAACACGTCTTGGAAAATTTAACCAATTGACAGTTTGGGAAGTCTATGATAAAAAAGAGTTTATGAAGTTAAAAAGGCTTAATCCACAATATGCAAGTGTTGCTAGTTCTGAGGCGTTTAATATATCGCCATACTATAACACAGAGAACGATTAAATTAGCTCTTTTTAAGCTCCAACTTTTCAGCGAAATAATCACAAAAATCGCGCATTGTTGCCGTCATTTTTTCGTCTTGTGTAGCTCTCAAAAATGTATCGCTCATGGTCACTAAAGTTTGATGAAAGAACAACTTCATTTCATCAACTGGCATATCCTTAGTCCATAAATCTATCTTTAATGTTTCTTGTGCCTTACTATCCCATACTGAAAGCATAATTGCTTTTGCCTCTTCATTACTTACACCACCATCTTCAGCTGACCAATTTAACTTTTCAGGCACACGATTCTCATCTAATTCTACATTAAGTTCTATTTTACTCGTCAAGGTTTTAGACATTATTTCTTTGGTTTAAATTTTGATTTTCTAAATATTTCTTCAGGATCTTTTTGCAGTATCTCAAATACAGATTCATCAGTTTTATCTGCATAAGCCCTTACAATTTGCCATCCTATATATTGTCCAAGACGTCCAGGTGATTCTCTATCTAATTCTAAATAAAATTTAGAAAATGGTGCCTCTGAAATAAATCTTGGTGGTAATTTATTGTCGGTATCGTACAACAACTCTTTTTCTACAAAATAGCTCCAAATTGGACTTTCATTTGCCTCAGCCCAATCCAATTGGGCTTGAGAATAACCAATTTTTTCGGCATCTGATTTAAATGGAATCATCACATCCTTAAAATACAAGAGTTTCCCGTAATAAATCATCTCATCTAGTAAGGTATTTCTATTAGCCTGGTAAACAAATTTCTCAGCATAACCCTCTGTGACATCAACTACTATTTGAGGTTGTTCCATATTTTGAGTTATATACCTTGGAATGTTTTGATAATATTCATGTTCTTGACCTAAAAAATTATCTAAAGCAATTAGAACAATTGTATCTGTGACAATGGTTTTATCTCTATATGCAACATCATTGGTTAGTGTAATTACTCGAGGTACCTCAAATGTCTTTTCGTAATATTTTAAATGCTGAAATAATTGTTGCAACTCCAATTTTGTTGATTTAAAATCCTCGTATTGATCCATCACTTCTTCAAGAAGACTTCTCTGTAAGGTATCATTAAGTCGCTCAACCCAGATTGAATCTGGGATATGTTTGGAGAACAAAAACGGAAATGCCTCTTTAAGTTTAAGCAAATCATTAGTCTTGGCATTTAAAATGGCTTTATCAAAGCGCTCAACATCAAAGTTTACTTCTAACTTTTCAATATCAGTTTCGATTTTATTTTCCTCACTACATGCCGCTAATAATATGGCTAATATTAAAATAATGTAAAATCGCATTGCTCTAGGGTAAAACATTTTTAATCCTAACTGGTTTCCGTTATTTTTGTTGTGCAAAGGTACATTTCTTTTGTATTAAAATATTTTAAAAATTATGCAGACAGAGAAGGTTGTAGAACATATTGTAAACTGGTTGAAAGATTATGCTGTAAAGGCCAATGTAAATGGATTTGTTGTAGGTGTATCAGGTGGTATTGACTCTGCAACGACCTCTACATTGTGTGCAAAAACAGGATTGGATGTCCTTTGTGTTGAAATGCCAATTCACCAGGCTCCTAGCCATGTAAGTCGTGCCCAAGAGCATATAGAGCAATTAAAAAAGCGCTTCAAAAATGTAAAAGATACACGTGTTGATTTAACACCTGTTTTTGAAGAATTTAAAACTGAAGTCAGTTTAGATGGCAAACAGTCTACTGTTGATATGGCATTAGCGAATACAAGAGCTAGATTACGTATGACCACGCTTTACTATCATGCCGGATTATTAGGCATGCTCGTAGCAGGTACTGGCAATAAAGTTGAAGATTTTGGTGTGGGCTTCTACACAAAGTACGGTGATGGTGGTGTTGATTTAAGTCCGATTGCAGATTTACTTAAATCTGAAGTTTATAAAATTGGTGAATTTTTGGAAGTGCCCGAATCTATAATGAAAGCTGCACCAAGTGATGGGTTATTTGGTGATGCGCGCAGTGACGAAGACCAAATTGGAGCATCGTATCCAGAATTAGAGTGGGCCATGGCTATGGATGATGCAGGCAAAACAGCATCGGATTTTGAAGGCCGTCAAAAAGAGGCATTCGAAATTTATAAACGCTTTAATTCTATGAACAAGCACAAGATGATTCCTATTCCAATTTGCGAAATTCCTAATAATTTGCACTAATTTTTGCCGTTTAACGGATTAATTACTTCATCTATATTATTTTTCGTACCTTTTCGTTAACGAATCTTCCAAATAATTAGGCTCAAGATCGACTTGTTGTATTGACATTCCCTAACTAATCCTAAATTCAATCATCATGGTAAATATATTGATTGTTGACAGCCACCCCATTGTAAGAACTGGTCTCGATTTATTTCTAAGCAGTAAAGCCGATTTTAACGTAGTTGGCAAGCTGAATAGTGGTATAGAAATATTCGAATTTATTAGACGAAATGATGTTGATGTTATCATTTCGGAGATTGACTTACCAGAACTGAATGGTATCACGGCATTACGTGCTATTAAAAAAGAAAACAAAGAAATTCGTGTTTTGATTTTCAGCCATCAACCTGAAGAAATTTATGCGGTAAGTACAATTAAAGCGGGAGCTTCTGGCTACCTAACTAAATCTGCCAGTACAGAAGACATCGAAATGGCAGTCCGTAAAGTTTATGGAGGCGAAATTTCTTTAAGTGAAAAGATGGATAAACACCTTCGTTATGAAGACACGCGCAAAAGTCGTAGCCGTTTATTTAAAAAGCTCTCTACTAGAGAGGTTGAAGTTTTAAAACTTCTCTCTATTGGCCGTAAAAACAAAGAAATAGCGGAAGAGTTAGATATCAATGAAAAAACAGTAAGCACCTACAAAGCGCGATTGTTTAAAAAGTTGAACGTGAATAATATTGTTGATTTAATCCACCAGGCGAAACATCACAATCTTACTTCGTAACGTAACCACCAATAACTTTACCAAGCTTTCTTGAAAGCAACATTTTTAGGCTAACGTAATCCTTTACATCTTCGAGAATAGATTTGCCGTCGGCACTTTCTAGTAAGGTTTCTTGCTTGTATTCTGCTACTTTCTGGTCAATTAAAAAACACCGCAGACTAAGGATGGTTTGACTAACCAATTGCGAAATGGTATGTTCCTTTTCTTTTGGAATGATATTATTGCGATGCCAATCGTGAAGATTGTATTTCTCATCTTCCATAAGTATGCTTGTTATCGTCGAAGCGCTTTCCTGATTTAATTGATTTATAAAATTTTTAGTTGAGAAATTTTCATCCTGATTTAACTTATCAATGATTGTGTAATACAACTCTCTAAATTTATCATTTGAAAACATCATTTCATCTTCTTGAAGATCTAAATATATCTTTTCAAAAACTCTAGCCTCTTGCACCTGTGGCTCCATTATTAAATCGCCTGAGACCTCATCTTCTTTGAGTACTAAATCCTCAAATTGTTCGGTACGATCTCCGTAGAGCATCAGAATCTCTATGATTTTGCGCTCTAATTCATACTGAACATTCACCTTAGGTTTTGATGGTTCTTCGTTTTTTACAACATCAAAGGCTTTTTGTTCTTGCTTATATTTTTTGTTAACCTCTTGAAATTCCTTTTTACGAATTTGAGCTAATGTACTAAAGAGTACATCTTCACTAATATCCATTATTTTAGAACACTCCTGGATATAGACCTCTCGTTTTATCTGATCTGGTATTTTAGAAATACTATTTACAATATCTCTTATGGTCTCTGCCTTTTTAATCGGATCGCTATTGGCTTCTCTTACTAAGAGTGAAGCTTTAAATTGTATGAAATCCTTTGCATTCTCATTGAGATAACTAGAGAGTTCCTCTAAGGTATTTGATTTTGCAAAACTATCTGGATCCTCGCCATCTGGAAACATGCAGACTTTTACATTCATCCCTTGCTCTAAAATAAGATCAATACCTCTTAACGAAGCTCTTATACCTGCCTCATCACCATCAAATAGAACAGTGATATTATTAGTTAATCTATTGATTAATCGAATTTGCTCTGGCGTTAAAGCGGTACCAGAGGAGGATACCACATTTTTTATTCCTGTTTGATAGAATTGAATAACATCGGTGTAACCCTCAACCAAGTAACAATTATCTTCTTTAGCAATACTTTGCTTTGCAAAATACAAACCATAGAGCACCTTACTTTTATGGTAGATATCACTCTCTGGAGAGTTTAAATATTTTGCTGCTTTTTTATCATTACCTAAAATACGTCCACCAAATCCTAAAATACGACCGCTCATACTTTGGATTGGAAACATCACTCTACCTTTAAAACGATCGAATTGTTTGTTGTCCTTTACAATTGTAAGTCCTGTCTTCTCCAAGAACTCAATATTATAACCGTTTTTTATCGCAGTATCTGTAAAAGCTTGCCATTCATCTAGAGCATACCCTAACTGAAACTTTTTAATGGTAGCTTCAGTAAATCCACGCTCCTTAAAATAGCTCAACCCTATTGCTTTACCTTTATCCGTTTCGTGAAGTATTTTTTGAAAATAAGTGTTTGCATATTCGCTGACCAGATAAAGACTTTCTCTTGCATCTGCTAAAGCCTTTTCCTCATCTGTACGTTGCGTTTCTTCAATTTCAATATTGTATTTCTTAGCGAGGTACTTAATGGCTTCAGGATAGGTAAAATGCTCATGCTCCATTAAAAAGGTAACTGCATTACCTCCTTTACCAGTTGAAAAATCTTTCCAAATTTGCTTTACTGGCGATACCATAAAACTCGGTGTACGCTCATCACTAAATGGACTGAGCCCTTTGAAATTACTTCCAGCCTTTTTTAATTGCACAAAATCACCAATCACCTCCTCTACACGAGCGGTTTCAAAAACTTGAGATATGGTATTTTGTGAAATCAAAACTTAGAAAATTAGTAAGTCTGTAAATTTAAGATAATCTAATAAAAAAGCCTTAATCTAAATCTAGATTAAGGCTTTTGCACTGAAATTTTGATTGATTTAATCCATATCAAATCGGACGCCAACAGATATAGCATTTTGCTCAACAACTTGGTCTTTAAATAGAGGGTTAAGATCATACTTAACATATAGTGCCGTGCCACCCCAAGCTAAATAACCACTTAATCCATATACAAAGTCACTGACTTCGAAGCCTCCTCTTTGCTTGTCTTTTACACGCTCACCGTTTTCCTTATATTTTAATTTCTGCATGCTACCAATATTAAATCCTGCATAGCCCCCTAATCCAATCTTTAATTGATTGCGTGTAGAATATCTAAAGTAGTCATCGCGCTCTATTTTTTTAGATGGTCCAAATTCTAAATGTAATGGGAAAACTAAATTGGTTGTTCTAAACTTTGCTTTATCCAAATCCAATGCAAATTCTTGTAATTCGATTTGGTCATTATTATTTACCAAAAACATGTTGTCTTTAATATCGAACTTGTTCCACTGGAATGAAAATCCATATTTAACTCTCCAGAAATTTGTATTGTCAAACAATCTCGTTTTCCACGCATAGCCTAATTCTACAAATCCAGAGCCTCCTAATTTATATGGTGAATCGTCTAAACTCTGGCCATCGATTAATGCATTATTAAATCCTATACCAAAGACAATATCCTCTGTTGTTCTTCTATCATATCGTCTAGGTTTGTCATCCTCCTTCTTACCTATAAAAATGAAACTTTCACTTGTATCGTCATCACCACCAATTCTGATAATAGTCTGGTCGTCTTCAGATCCTGGTAAGCCCACTTGATAAGCTTTATCTGTTCTTTTATAAATGGCAATCTGTTTATCTATTATTGCTAATTTATCTGCAATATTTGCAGCTCTCTTTTCGGCCGCTTCTTTTTTAAGTTGCTCTGCCATTTCAGCTGTTATCGCTCCACTATCTAAGCGTGCATTAATTTTTTCAATGTCCTCCTTTAGATACTCACGTTCTTGATTTTCGACATTAGCCTTTTGCTTTTTTAGTTTCTCGATTTGCTCATTTTTATAAGCTTCTCTAGAAGATTCTATTTCGGTAGAATCCTTTTTTGAATCATTTTGCTCTGTTGTTTGAGCGTTTGAAATAGTACATAATAATGATATGACTAATGGAATTAAAATTCTAGTAAATGTGTTCATAACTGTTCGTTTTTTGATGATTATTATAATTGTTTAAATTGATTCGCGTTTAATTATTTCTTTGTGCTACAGCAGTCTTAACTGTTTTATAGCTATCCTTTAAAACTTCGTAGACCTTACTCCTAAATGATTGTCCCATTTCGTCTTGTACCTCATCCAATAAGGTATTGGCATCTACTGTTTTTGAAGCATCCTTAAGTGCATTATTTTTAGTTAACTCTTTACTAGCAACCTTAAGCAAAGAATCTACTTCTCTATTAAGTTTAGCCTCATTGGCTGTATTTAAATTGTCTATCGCTTCAGCTATCGCTGTTTTATCTAACTCAGGCAAATTGGTTATCCCATCATTCAAATCTGTTGGAATAGTCTCCTGCACCTTATTTTTTTCAGAGTGTGTATTAACAGCAAGCTGCGTTTTAGTTTTTGGAATGGTTACAATTTGTTTCTGTTGATTTGATTTTTGAGGTCTCTTTATTTCTTCTCTTTCTATGGTTAAAGTTTCCTCAACCTCATCTTCACTAGTTAATTGTATTTCATCTTGGTCATTTATCAAGGCGTCCTCATTGATTTTAATCTCCTGAGGTTCTTCATTAACTATGGTCGGAGAAACTGATGTACCTTCATCTTTATTAAATACCTGCACTGTAATTGCAATCATTACTATAAACATTGCCGCAATACTCAACCACCAATAAATTGGTCTTTTGTTCTTCTTATCCTCAGCATCTAAGCGATCAGACAGTTTGGCCCAGCTTTCCGTAGATGGCGACATAGTGCGCTTTTCGAGCTTATCCTTTAGTTGTTCTTCAAATTTAATTGGTGCCATAACTGTTGTTATTTAATTCTTTTATTCTTTGTTGTAGTATCTGTCTTGCTTTGAATAACTGCGATTTAGAAGTTCCTTCTGAAATGTTTAGTAGTTCAGCGATTTCATTGTGTTTATAACCTTCTATTGCATACATCACAAATACCATTTTATAGCCTTCAGGTAAACTATCTATTACCTGTTGTATTTCTGCAACCTCAATATTCGTTTTAATATTGTTAGAGTAATCTTTCTCCAAATAATCATCTTCTGCAACAAACTCAATATTCTTTTGTGTTCTTAAAAATGATATCGCTTCTCTAACCATAATTCTCCTCATCCAACCTTCGAAACTTCCTTCACCCTTAAATGATTTTAAATACTTAAAAACTTTAAAAAAACCATTTAACATAACCTCTTCGGCTTGGTGCACATCTTTAACATAATATCTACAGATACTAAGCATTTTTGGCGCATGTAGCTCATATAGTATATGTTGTGCTTCACGATTGTTCTTTGAAGCCTTTTGAATGAGTTTAGTCTCGTTTTTATGAAGCTGTATAACTTTCATGTTGGTTTTAAGATTGCTCTTCTATTAGTAAAGACGCAAATGCCATGCAAATGGTTGCCTGAAAATTAAAAAAGATTGAAATTTTTTATTAATACACTGTATTACAGTGCTTTAAAATTATTTTTTTCTATCAATTACGTAGTCTACCATTAGCTTAAGAGAAGCTTTATATGGTGAATCGGGATAAACATCTAGGAGTCGAATAGCCTCTTCTTGAAAACTTTTCATTTTATTAACCGCATATTCTAATCCTCCATTGTCTTTTACGAAGGTGATGACCTTTTTAACACGTTTCTTATCCTTATTGTGATTTTTCACAGAATTGATTAACCAAGATTTATCCTTTTTAGAACTATTATTCAAGACATGTATCAAAGGTAGGGTCATTTTCTGCTCTTTTATATCTATGCCCGTAGGTTTACCAATTCTTTCAGTCCCATAGTCAAAAAGATCATCCTTAATCTGAAAAGCCATACCTATAAGTTCTCCAAATCTTCGCATTCGATCTACTTCTTGAGAATTTGGCTTAACAGATGCCGCACCAAGACTACAACAGGCCGCTATTAGAGTGGCTGTCTTTTGCCTAATAATATCATAATAAATAGCCTCAGTGATATCTAGTTGCCGTGCTTTTTCAATTTGTAATAGCTCACCCTCACTCATTTCACGTACAGCAACAGAAATAATTTTGAGCAAATCAAAATCATTATTATCTATAGAAAGTAACAACCCTTTAGATAATAAATAATCTCCAATTAAAACAGCGATTTTATTTTTCCATAGTGCATTAATTGAGAAAAAACCACGCCTACGATTACTGTCGTCTACAACATCATCGTGAACTAGAGTTGCCGTATGAATCAACTCTATAACCGAAGCACCTCTATAGGTGCGATCACTTATTCTACCATCATTGAGCATTTTGGCAACTAAAAAAACAAACATAGGTCGCATTTGCTTGCCTTTTCTATTTACAATGTAATGGGTTATTCTATTGAGCAAGGCCACCTTACTTGCCATGGAAAGTTGAAATTTTTGCTCAAAGAGCTCCATTTCATAGGCAATAGGTTGTTTTATTTGTTCGGTAATTTTCATCTACACTCTAAGAAAAACTATACAATTAATAATGCTCTGTTTTATTTCATTCAGAATTACAAAATTACTAATAAGAAAGCGCTTTATCGTATAAATCTTCAATATTCAGAATTTAACTTTTCTTACAGATTATAATTTGTAACTTAAGGAATTAATTAATCCGAGAACTATATGAGAAAAATTACTTTATTTATTTTAACAATTTGTTTCAGTCTTTCTAGTTATGCACAGTTACCTGAAACTTTTGACACAGAAATACCAGCTACATGGGCAATATTTCCCGGTACCAATGGACTTGGGCCAAATCAAACTTGGGGCTGGAATTCAAATGGTTTCCCATTAATTATTTGGGAAGACGTGGTAGGTGGACTCGCTGAAGATTGGCTAGTTACTCCGCAACTATCTGTTACCTCAATGACAAATCTACTTACAGTGGATATTTCAGATTTAAATGCTGGAGACTTTGCATCTAATATTACCATTAGAGTCTCGACAGGTGCAAGTCAAACTAACATACCTGACTTTACAACCTTATTAACTATTAACGAAGCGGACATTACAACCCCTCAAGTTTTTCAAACTTTTTCAGTGGATCTAAGTGCCTATGAAGGTTCAAGTGTTTATGTTGCATTTGTTATGACAAATGACGATGGAGATGCTTGGATTCTAGATAACGTTGATCTAGTTGAACTCCCTTCATGTTTTGAACCAGGTGGATTTACTGCAGGAACAATCACATCAACTTCGTTTGAAATTGATTGGACTGATACAAATTCGGGAAGTCCAACTTGGGAAATAGAATGGGGTGCTGATGGTTTTACTCAAGGATCTGGTACACTTGTTTCAAATATTGCAACTCCAACCTATAATTTTACAGGCCTTACGCAGGACACAGCGTATGACTTTTATATAAGAACAAATTGTGGAGGAGCTGAAGGTGATAGTGACTGGGTAGGACCAATTGGTTTCACTACAGCTTATGATTGTTCTCAATACGGTTTACCATACAATGAAAACTGGGCCAATGATAATGCCTATTTCTCTTGCTACACTGTTGATAATGCGAATGCAGATAGTCTCTCATGGACTTTTAATGGTGTGAATGATTTTGATGGTGATGGTACAGATGATAATATCATAAACATTTTTCCACAGGCAGCCAATGTGGCAAAAGATGATTGGGTTTTTACACCTGCAATTAGCGGTATTGCAAATGCTGACTATATGATTACAGTTAGATATAATGGTGTAGATATCAATGCAACAGCTAATGAATCTTTTGAATTAGTAATTACAGATTCTCCGTCATCAATGGCGACTATGCAGACTGTTATTGGTTCTTACTCTGGAATTACACAACAAGGTGTTTTTGGTGACATGACTGGTAATGACTTTTTAACGCAGGCATACACAAGTTCTGAGACCTATACACCGACTTCAAGTGGTGATTTTTATATTGGAATCCATGCTAATACTACCGCTGCAAATAGTGATGTATTCTTAGTTTCTAGTATCGCGGTATCTGAAACATTAAGTGATAATGAATTTGAAAGAAATTCTTTTTCTCATTATTATGATGAAAATTCACAAACCTTAAATTTAGAATCATCGGACTTACCATTAACAGGTCTTGAGATATTCTCAACCTTAGGTCAAAGTGTTGTAAGCAGATCATTATCTAAAAAATCTGAAACAATAAATGTTAGTGATTTATCACCTGGTGTTTATCTCGCTAAAGTTGAAATTGATGGAAATTTTAAAACCCTCAAATTCATAAGAAAATAATTAAAAGAAAAGGAGGCAAAATTGCCTCCTTTTTTATGTCTTGTTTGCAAGTTGTCCGCAAGCTGCATCAATATCTTTACCACGACTACGTCTCACTGTAACGGTAATATTGTTGGCTTCTAAAACCTTTACGTACATATCTATCGCTTTCGAATCTGCTTGCTGAAATTCGCCGTCATCGATAGGATTATACTCTATTAAATTAACCTTACTTGGTGCGAATTTGCAGAACTCCACTAATGCATCTACATCTTTTCTTTTATCATTTATCCCATCCCAGACTACATATTCGTAAGTAATTCTATTTTTTGTTTTCGAATACCAGTATTGTAATGCTTCTCGCAAATCCTTTAATGGAAAGGTTGCATTAAAGGGCATAATAGATGTTCTTACCTCGTCTATTGCTGAGTGCAATGAGACTGCCAATTTAAATTTAACATCCTCATCAGCCATTTTTCTTATCATTTTAGGTACGCCAGATGTCGATACAACAATTCGTTTTGGAGACATTCCTAAACCTTCTGGAGATGTAATTTTATCTATGGCCTTTAGTACATTATTGTAGTTCATTAAAGGCTCTCCCATACCCATAAAAACAATATTACTAAGTGGTCTGTTATAGTACAATCTGCTTTCGTTATCGATGGCCACGACCTGATCATAAATTTCATCCGGATTTAAGTTTCTCATCCGCTTTAATCGTGCCGTTGCACAGAATTTACAATCTAAACTACATCCTACTTGTGATGAAACACAGGCCGTTGTTCGTGTAGGAGTAGGAATAAGAACAGACTCTACAATTAAATCATCATGCAGACGCACAGCATTCTTTATAGTCCCGTCTGAACTACGTTGCATCTGATCGACTTTAATATGATTAATAACAAAATTGGCTTTTAATAAGTCTCTCGTTTTTAAAGATATATTGGTCATATCCTCAAAACTATGGGCTGATTTCTGCCATAACCATTCATAGACCTGATTACCACGATAGGCCTTATCACCTTGCTTTACAAAGAACTCTCTTAGTTGTTCTTTGGTTAAAGCTCTTATGTCTTTCTTCTTTGGTTCCATCAATGCAAAAGTACTTAAATGTATTGGTTAAGACTAGGCATAAAAAAAGCCTCTTGTAGAGGCCTTAGTTATGTTATATACTTTATTAAATGATAAGCATTGCATCACCATATGAATAAAATCTGTACTTCTCTTTTACAGCTTCTTCATAAGCATGTTTTACAAAATCGTGCCCAGCAAATGCAGAAATCATCATTAATAATGTTGATTTCGGCGTATGGAAATTAGTAATCATACTATTAGCAATACTAAAATCGTAAGGCGGGAAAATAAATTTATTTGTCCATCCTTCATATGGATTTAATCGACCACTTGAAGACACTGAACTTTCTATAGTACGCATGGATGTGGTTCCTACAGCACATACACGTTTTTTATTTTCTATACCACGATTAACAATATTTGCTGCACGTTCATCAATAAATATTTCTTCGCTATCCATTTTATGTTTAGACAAATCTTCCACCTCAACAGGATTAAATGTTCCTAATCCTACATGCAAGGTTACCTCAGCCATATCCACACCCTTTATTTCTAAACGCTTTAAAAGATGCTTTGAGAAGTGTAGGCCCGCTGTTGGCGCTGCTACGGCACCTTCATTTTTAGCAAAAATGGTTTGATATCGCTCTTCATCCTCTGGCTCCACATCGCGCTTAATGTACTTTGGTAATGGTGTTTCTCCAAGTTCACGCAACTTTCTTCTAAAATCCATGTAAGATCCGTCATAAAGGAAACGTAAAGTTCTCCCTCTAGAAGTTGTATTATCTATAACCTCAGCAACTAAAGTTTCGTCTTCGCCAAAGTATAATTTATTACCAATTCTAATTTTTCGAGCTGGATCTACTAGCACATCCCAAAGTCTCTGGTCTTGGTTTAATTCACGCAATAAAAATACTTCTATACGTGCACCTGTTTTTTCTTTATTACCATACAAACGCGCTGGAAATACTTTGGTGTTATTTAATATCATTACATCACCTTCATCAAAATAATCGATAACATCCTTAAATAGTTTGTGCTCAACAGTTTGCTTTTGTCGATCTAAAACCATTAAACGCGATTCATCTCTATGCTCTGCAGGATGTTCAGCTAATAATTCTTCTGGTAGATCAAAATTGAAGTGTGATAGTTTCATAAATGATATTGGAATTTTTTTTGAAGTTGCAAATATACAATCTCAACATAGGCCTTGTCAAGTAAATTGAATGTTATTTTAAAACAAAACCAACATGCTTTAAATCCTCCCAAAATTGCGGAAACGACTTGCTCACAACCATAGCGTCTTTAATTGTCAATGTCGTCTTTAATCCAAGAGGTGCAAATGCCATAGCCATGCGGTGATCATTATAGGTCGCGACTTCGACACCCTCATTAATAGTTGAAGAAGGGCTAAGATGCAAGGAGTCATTGGTTATTGTTATCTCAGCTCCAAATTTCTCAAGCTCTGATTTTAGAGCAACTAATCTATCTGTCTCTTTAATCTTCAAGGTGTGTAGCCCAGTTAAATCACATGACCTTCCTAATCCAAAACATGTTACTGCTATGGTTTGCGCAATATCTGGCGCATTACTAAGGTCTAACTCGAGATTTGGTTCAGCACTATTATTCTCAACCTTTCTCAAGGTAATTGACGTTTCAGAAAATATGGTTTCTACGCCAAAATGTGTATATATAGTTGCTAAAACAGAGTCGCCCTGCAATGAATTCTTTTTGTAGGATGACAATTTTATTTCAGTCCCAACAGCACTCAGTGCAACAATACTGTAAAAATAGGATGCCGACGACCAATCGGATTCTACGATTAGACTATCCTTATGAGAAGATTCTGTAAAAGGCAATACTTTAATACAATTACCTTCAAAGCTTGATGCTATTTCAATCTCATTTAATAGCGCCAAAGTCATTTTAATGTAAGGTACAGATGTTATTTCACCATTTAAAGTGAGCTCAATTCCGTTATCTAATTTCGAAGCAATTAACAATAATGCTGAGATATACTGGCTACTTACATTTGCATCTAACGCGACTTTATTTTTAGCCAAGCGCTTTCCTCTTATTTTTAATGGAGGAAAACCATCATTTTCGAGATAGGTTATATCTGCACCTAATTGGATTAGGGCCTCAACTAATATTTTAATCGGACGTTCTTTCATCCGTTTTGAGCCTGTCAATACAACTTCTCTTCCTTCCTGAATAGAAAAATAGGCTGTGAGAAATCGCATAGCAGTGCCTGCATGATGTATATCTACAATTTCCTCATTCGAATTTAAAGCCTTTTGCATTAAAACAGAATCGTCTGAATTGGAGAGGTTACGAATACTTATTTCTGGATATAAGGCTTGTAACAGCAGTAGACGATTAGACTCACTTTTAGAACCCGTTACTTCTACCTTAGATTTTAAGTGAACTTTTGATGTATTTAGAATTTGTATATCCATAAAGAAAATTCCCGCTTTTTGCGGGAATAAAATTACTTTAATTTCTCGTTATTATGATGCCTATCGTGATCTCGTTTCGTTTTTTTATCCATTTTTCTATCAAAGGCTTCCTGGAGATCAATCCCTGTTTGATTAGCAAGACACAATACTACAAAAACAACATCTGCGAGTTCTTCACCTAAATCTTTTTCTTTATCACTTTCCTTCTCACTTTGCTCACCATAGCGTCTTGCAATTATGCGCGCAACTTCTCCAACTTCCTCAGTAAGCTGTGCCATATTAGTAAGTTCATTAAAGTATCGAACTCCGTGTTCCTTTATCCAGTTATCTACCTCTAATTGGGCGTTTTTAATTTTCATGGTTGTGCTTTAGACAGAACGACTTGCTCTGATTGTTTTTCGATGTACTTACTGTAGAAATTTTTAAACTCTTTATAATCTGCAGAATTAATCACCGGAAAATTAATATCAAAGTTAAAGGATAATCTCAAGAAACGACCACTTTGCTTAATTATATATTTGAAATTAGATTGGCCATTATTAAAGGTAAATGCTTCACTATTAGGAAGCGATTCTATATTATACCCTTCTGGTATCATAATATTTATAGTGTATTTATCCTTCATTGGAATAACAAAATCTATTGGATATTGACGTTCTTCCAATTTAAATGGACTCTCCTTTAATGCAAAACAAAACAATGGATTAAAGTATAACTTTTCACCAATTTCATCAACAGCATCAGCTAATTCAAAATCATAAGCTAGTCTCACAGGTTTTAAATAATCATCCTCATTCTGATAACTGTACTCTACGATTTCAATTCCCTCTTTATCTGACTCATGATTTTTAATTTTACCCTCTAAACTTAAATCATTGTGGTCTTGTCTGTATTTCATAGCCAAATACGACGTTATGTTCTTTTTGAGTGTACCTGTGGTACCAAAGTCTTCATCTATTTTGACATTTAACATAACTGTTGCCTCAGATTGTGAAGGTGAATTAAGTTCAATCCATTGCGAAGTTCCATTTTTCTCAATAAGTCTACCTTGCCAATTTAGTGCCCTAAATGGTAAAACATTAATACTACCATACTTTTCGGTACCGTCGATTAACATCGCACCATCTTCACTTTTAACCATACATATTACATAATTGAAACCTTCTCGAGTAGGAAATAAAGGTATCCCATTGTCCTTAGTACTGACAAGAACAGGATTTGCATCTAGATCTAATGACCTTAACATTGTAACTAACAAGAGGTTAATATCTGCGACATTCCCTTCACTTTCTTTATACGCTTTACGTACTCCTTTTTGTGCATATTTACCATAGTTTCCGTTCCATTTCACTTTAGATTTTATAAATTCTAAGGTTTTTGTAACCTTATCTCTATCCGTTGATGCACCCTCTAAATAAGCTGCTAATTCATCCTTATAAAAGCTAGATTTCTTTAATTGTTCTCCAAAATTACTACTTTGATAAATCGTTCTCGTAACATCTTCCCAATCACTCGAAAATGATTTTTCAACCTGTTTAAGATTATTTAAAAGCGCTGTAAGTTCTAAAGCCAATTTTGCTCGGTAATTATTTAAATTCCCTGAGAAGGCCTCCTTTCTTAACGCAGGGATATTCTCCTCATTAGCTGTTACAACATTCTCTACATATTGAAAAGGTGTATTTATATTTTTCCTAGTTTCTGATAGACGTGGCATAAAACTAGAACTTAAATTCAATTGTTTATTGTAGATATAATATTCTGGAGTTGAAATTTTTAAATCAAACTTATTAATTGGGATATTATATTGAAAAATGACATCATCGATACCAGTGAAAGGCGAGGTAATTCTATACCTGTACTCTATAACCGAGCCCTCTTTAGCATTTGGCATTGTAAAAGAGCTTATTTTGGTGTATTCATTATAATCTTCCTTAAACTTTCCATCCTTAGATAGCTTTGTCTTTACAATTTTACCATTTTCGAGATTATAAGTAGTCGCCTTAAGATTAATTAGTTTTTCACTTCTACCAGCCGAACCATAGTATAAGTAAACCTTTTTAGTGGCCCAGTCTAGTCCTTCCTTATTATAAATCTTAATTCGCTCATGCACCTCACGTTGCTGAATAAATCCTTCATTACTGATATATTGATAATGTATGAATTCGTTCTTGTAAAGCACAGCTGCTTCAACCGAAGAATCCGTTGGATGAAATTTTTCCTGAAGTTCATCCTTTGATACTTTACCAAAATCAAAGTTCTGCGCGGTAGATAAGTTAATAGTCAAAAAAAGAATGGTGATTAAAGCGAGATATTTCATATGATTTTTGTGATTGTTTAATTGATTAGTTGCTGATTAGGACCATCTTGGTTTTATCATTTTTTACAATATTCTTCCAGAAGTCTCTGTAAGATTTGTATTCTGACTTTGCAAATTCGCCCTTGTTAAGTATTAATGTTCTAGTATATTTTATTTTGTTATCGTTTAATTTTTCGAGCTTAAATTCATAGCTACCAAACTTGGTAGACATCGACTTTCCCTCACCCATTGCTTCAATCTTTAAGTCCAAAGGAAATTCTATGATATACTCGTCTACATCCTTAAGAGCCCTATCTATTTTGAAGTTATGGTTACGATCTAAATAGCGCTGAGGCACAGAAGACAATCTGTTGAACAAATTTGGTTGTAAAATTAATCTCGTACCACTTTTTGAAGCGTAACGATTCGCAGACACTTTCACTTGTTCTATAAAAATGACATTATCCTTATCATTAGTATAAGTCACCGCATCTAATGAGAGATCATTGATATTATCCCAATATTCTTTGTAATGAAGATCCTGATTTCTTGATGATTCATTCTGTATCCCTTCGTGAGTGTTATACTGATATCCTGTTGATGCTATTTTGATATCTGCAGTAAAATTTCCACTGGCATCAAATTTTGCATTTGCAGTAGTGATTTGCTGGCTCTCTTCGGCACTATAAGCTTTTGTATGGACTATTTCACCTCCTGAAGGCTTAATAATTAAAACATCGCGATCATCGGTGAAACCCGAAATAAATCCAAAAGGCGCAGTTTGACTCGTACATTCTAAGAATATATTTTCATCATTATTTTCAATACAAAGGATAGCGTGGTTACCCTGTGCAGATGAAAATTCAGCATCAATATCCCTTATCTCTTTGCCACCATAAACCAGTGTATAATAAGACGGAACATCAACTGCCTGTAGTAGCTCTTTTGTATAATTGGTAAGGCCTTTACAATCTCCATATCCAAGTTGATCTACTTCCTCTGCCTCCATAGGTTTCCAACCACCAATGCCGATTTGTACGCTAATATATCGTGTTCTATCCTGCATGTAATTGTAAACAATTTTTGCTCTTTCTAATTTATCTTCAACACCTTCCGTAAGCTTCTTTACTTCTTCAATTGCAGTTTCTGGTAAATTATTAGCTTCACTTAGTAGTTTGTCTTGTACCCATGTACCAAACTCACTCCAATCATTATTTATTCCTTCAACACCATCTAGATTAAATCGTTTTAAGGCTAATTTAATACCTGGAGCAATCTCTGAAATGGTAGGGCAATACGCTTCATATTTTATCCCTTTTAAATTTTTTGCTCTAAAATGATATTCACTCACTTCTTGAATATCAAATTCCTTTAATAATCTTTTTTTGATTTTCACCTCTTCAGAGGAGTTGTTGATAAGTCGAAATTCTGCATATTCAATGGCTAGATAAAACCCATCTATTGGATACCAAGATGGCACAAAGGCAGTAGAATTATGATGAACTTCTGAGATAAATTCTACAGTATATGGATAACTCACTGCATTATAATCGAAGTACATCACGCGACTATCTGAATATAATGTACCACCACTTACAGCACTTTGATCCGTAAAATCACTTTTTCGAACCTTTCTTATTTCCTCACCAAATTCGTTATAAACCCGAGCTTCAATTTTTTTTATATCGGTATTATCGTCATAGAATTCAACTGTGTTTAAATGTCGCTCGCCATATTTATTTAAAACAGTAACAATTCTGTGTGTCTTAATCGTCATGTTGTCAAAATCGTTGATCTCAACAGTTTTTCTTTCAAAACGAACTACAGCATTTGCATTAGATTTTAAATCTTCAGAAAGTAATAAAGAAATATAATCTGATTCTGACTGTGATTGGATGTGTAGTGATAGGCTTAAAACAAATAAAAAGAGTAGTTTTTTTTGGAAGGGCATAAATTAGAATTAGTTATAGCTACTACAAGTATAACATAGAGTTCTAAAATATGCAAGTTGTAAATGTTATAAAAAAGATGTAATACTAGAGTCTAAAATATTGATTTTAGGCTACTAATATTTAAAAAGGGTTAAGAGTAATGAGGCTATTCTCTATTTTTAGAATCTATAATTATGGTTACTGGTCCATCGTTAATTAAACTCACCTTCATATCTGCGCCAAATTCTCCAGTCTGCACTGGTTTTTCAAATACTTTTTCTAAATCTTGAACAAATTTTTCATAAAGGGGAATCGCAATATCTGGTTTGGCAGCCTTAATATAACTTGGTCTATTCCCTTTTTTTGTGCTTGCGTGCAATGTAAATTGACTTACTACTATAATGTGCCCATTTGCATCTTTAATAGATCTATTCATCATATTATTATCATCTGGAAAAATCCTAAGGTTTACTATTTTATTGCATAACCAATCTATATCTTCTTGATTATCCTCATTAACCACTCCTAATAAAATTAGCAATCCATTCCCAATAGATGCAACACGCTCACCACCAATGGTTACTGAAGCTTCTGACACCCTTTGAATTACAACTTTCATAAATTATCCCAATTATCAGTTCTATAATTCTCCTCTTCACCTTCTAATATTTGAAGGTAGCTTCTATATCTTGAGTAGGATACTTCATCATTCTCCAAAGCCCTTTTTACAGCACATTTTGGTTCTTTTAGATGTAAACAATTATTGAATTTACAATCTTGTTTTAATGCAAAAAACTCCGGAAAATAATCACCTACTTCCTCTTGTTCCATATCAACAACACCAAATCCTTTTATTCCTGGTGTGTCTATTATTTTGGCATCAAAACTTAAATCGAACATTTCGGCAAATGTAGTTGTATGTTGCCCTTGCATATGCTGTTCTGATATTTCTTTTGTCTTTAAATTTAAAGAAGGCTCAATCGCATTTACAAGAGTGGATTTACCAACACCAGAGTGCCCACTAAACATACTCACCTTGTTCTCCATAAGTACTTTTACTTTATCTACATTGTTACCTGTAGCAGCAGAAATACCAATACATTCGTAACCAATCTTACGATAAAGACTGGCGAGATACTTAACTTCGAGAAGTTCCTCTTCATCATAAGTATCGATCTTATTAAATAATAAAACTGTCTTTATGGAATACGCTTCGGCAGTTACTAAAAACCGATCTATGAAACTTGTAAATGTAGGTGGATTATTAAGGGTCACAAGAAGAAAAACCTGATCTATATTGGCAGCAATAATATGGGTTTGCTTGGAAAGTTTAACCGATTTCCGAACGATGTAGTTTTTACGTTCTTCTATCCGATTAATGACACCTGTTTCTTGATTATTTTTAGTTTCTAGTTCAAACTGAACCTGATCACCAACAGCAATAGGATTTGTGCTTTTAATGTCATCAATTCTAAAGCGCCCTTTAATTCTACACTGGTAAAATTTACCATTTAAGGTTTTTACCGTGTACCAGCTTCCTGTTGATTTATAGACTGTTCCGTTCATTCAAAAAATTGACTCTAACAAAGAAACAACATTTGAATAAAAAAATGCTTAAATTAAGATTCAAACCAAACCAAATAATATGAAACAAAAGCTTTTATTTATCGGATTACTATTATTAGGCGCAATTTCATTCTCCTTTATAAGTAAAGAGGTGGCCTATAAAGAAATTGAGTACAAGGTTGTAACCAGTGTAGAATCTATTGTACCTAACGGTTTAGGGAGATCTAGGCTGATCTCATCTAATGTTGAACGAGACTACAATGAATTTACTTCTGAACGATCAAGTAATAAAGAAGAAGATGGTAGAAATAAATCTAAACGTAAAGAAATTCGAGTGAAGGATTTTGAAGAAACAAAACTCCTAAATTTCTTTAATCTTGGAGGGATTAGATTTCAAAATATTGTTGCAAACGACGCTGTTATTAGCTCAAAACTAGTTGCTATGGCACAGGATGGATGGGAACTAGCTTTTGTAACAAGTAGCTCTGAAAGTGATGCAGGCAAAAGTGATGGACAAGGTATTTTTGTTACCAGATATATCTTCAAACGCGAAAAAAATTAAAATAAAGCCTCGCAATAGCGAGGCCTTTATTTATATGCTTAGTGATTAATAATCTCTTCTTGATGATTAATAGATTCTTGGTGAATCGCCTTAAACATTCGAAGAATAAATTCTTCACTTAAGTTACGTTCCTCACCTTCTAAAATCATCTTACCTAAAATCTCATTCCAACGCTTAGACTGTAAAACTGCAACATTATGATCTTTCTTTAATTGCCCTATATCATCAGCAACTTTCATACGCTTTCCTAGTATTTCTAGTAGTTGGTGATCGATAACATCAATTTTAGTCCTTAGGGTATTAATCTTATTATTGAAAGTTACGTCGTCACCAGTCTCCTTTCTAATTCTTAAGTCTTCAGTATACTGAATTAAAGTGTTTGGTGTAATCTGTTGTGCCGCATCACTCCATGCATTATCAGGATCGTGGTGTGTCTCTATCATTAAACCATCATAATTAAGATCTAAAGCTGTTTGACTTAAATCGAATATAATATCGCGTCTACCTGCAATATGAGACGGATCTAGTATTAATGGTAAATCTGGAAAACGATTTTGAAGATCCACAGCTATCTGCCATTCTGGATTATTTCTATAGCGCGTTTTTTCGTAGGTAGAAAAGCCTCTATGGATAACCCCTAATTTTTTAACATCAGCAGTATAGAAACGCTCTACAGCTCCTAACCAAAGGGACAAATCTGGGTTTACAGGATTCTTAATTAGTACAGGCTTATCTGTACCTCTTAAGGCTTCTGCGATTTCCTGTACAATAAATGGACTTACTGTAGTTCTGGCGCCAATCCATAGCACATCAACATCGTGTTTTAAAGCCAATTCTACATGATTGGGATTTGCAACCTCTGTTGTGATTTTCATCCCAGTTTCTTCCTTAGCTTTTCGAAGCCACTTTAAGCCTAATGCTCCTACACCTTCAAAATTTCCTGGACGTGTTCTTGGCTTCCAAATACCTGCTCTAAAAATTGTAGCATCGCTATCTTTTAGCTGGTGCGCTATTTTTAAAACTTGTTCCTCTGTTTCAGCACTACAAGGTCCTGCTATAACAAGTGGATGATCTAAGTTGTAAGCATCTAACCAATTTCGTAATTCTTTCTTATTTTCCATTTTGCTTATAAATCTCTTTTTCTAAATTTTATTTAATTCCGTTTAATATGTGTTTAATATGATTGGTATCCTCCATTTCTTTATAGACAGCATCAAAATCCTCCTTTTCCATTAAGGTTTTAAAATGTGTCAAGTTGGAAATATATTCATCTAATGTTTCAATGACATTGGTTTTATTTTGTTCAAAAATTGGCGTCCACATAGCTGGTGAGCTTTTTGCTAGTCGTACTGTACTTTCAAAACCACTGCCAGCCATATCAAAAATATCGCGTTCGTTCTTCTCCTTTTCAATGACGGTTTTGCCCAACATAAACGAACTTATGTGTGACAAATGCGAAACATAGGCTATATGTTTATCATGGGCTTTTGGATTCATATATCGTATGCGCATACCTAACTCTGAAAATAGTCCTAATGCTTTTTCCTGTAGTTTAAATGCAGTATCCTCAACCTCACAAATTATGTTTGTTTTATCCTTATACAAACCTTTAATCGCCGCCTTTGGACCTGAGAATTCAGTACCTGCAATTGGGTGAGCCGCAAGATAATTTCTTCGTCTTTTATGATCTTTAACTTGAAGACATATGTCTTCTTTGGTAGACCCTGCATCAAAAACAATAGTTTCATCTGAAATATGATCGAGAACCTCAGGTAGAACTTTTAAAGTCGCATCAACCGGAATTGCAACTATTACAACCTCTGCATTTTCTAAATCTTGAATAGTAGCTTCACTATCTATAAAGCCTAGTTCTAGGGCTTCCTCAATGTGATTAGAATTAGAATCAATCCCATAAACATTACAGCTTGGATACAGTGATTTAATATCTATAGCAAAACTGCCTCCAATTAATCCAACTCCTATTACATATACATTATTCATAGCGTTTACACTCTTGCAATAGCTTCTTTAATTATATCTTCCGAGGCACATAGAGAAAATCTAATGTAACCTTCACCATTACTACCAAAAACTGTTCCTGGAGTAATAAATATTGAATGTTCTTTTAAAACTATATCTGTAAATTCTTCTGACTTTAAATGTGGTGGTAATTTTGCCCAAACAAACATACCTGCGGCATCCTCATCATAAGTACAATTTAAATCAGTAGCTAATTTCCAAACTAATTCTCTTCTTTGTTGGTAAACACTGTTTAAACTTACAAACCAAAGGTCTGAACATTTTAGTGCTTCTATGGCACCTTTTTGAACACCATAAAACATACCCGAATCCATATTGCTCTTAACCCTTAGTACCGATTGTACATAATCATAGTTTCCAACGAGCATACCTACTCGCCATCCTGCCATATTAAATGTTTTGCTCAGAGAATTAAGTTCTAAGCACACATCTTTAGCATTACGATAGCGCATTATACTTATAGGCTTATCATTAAGCACAAAACTATAAGGGTTATCATTTACTATTAAGATGTTATGGCGTTTACCAAAGGCAATAACCTCATCGTAAAATTTATTTGTTGCTTTTGCTCCGGTTGGCATATGAGGATAGCTGATCCACATGATCTTCACTTTACTTAAATCTAAGCGCTCAAGTGCAATAAAATCTGGCAACCAATGATTGTCCTCAGTTAAATCATAATACAATGGGTTAGCCTCAAGGAGCTTAGTTACTGCAGCATAAGTAGGATATCCAGGATTTGGAATTAACACCTCATCACCAGGATTAAGAAATGCCATCGAAATGTGCATAATCCCTTCCTTGCTACCCAATAAGGGTAAAACTTCCGTTTGAGGACTAAGATTTACTTTGTATCTATCTCTGTAAAAATTAGATATCTCTTCTCTTAATTCTGGCAAACCTTGGTAGCTCTGATACTTATGTGCACCTTCATCATTTAAACTCTCTTGCAACACACTTGAAGCCTTCTGAGGTGGCACTAAGTCTGGACTACCAATACCTAAATTTATAATCGGTTTACCTTGAGATTTCAAAAAAGCAACCTCTCTCAGTTTTTTAGAGAAATAGTATTCTTCAACGTTCTTTAAGCGATTTGCTACTTCAATCATTGTCTTGCATTTTTATATTCCCCTAATATTTTAAAATCATCCGCCATTAATGTGATAATCGATTTTGCCTTGGCATAATCGTTATACGCATCAAATGTTACATCCACAAAAAAAGCATATTTCCAAGGTGTGTCAATTTTCGGTAAAGATTGAATTTTGGTGAGATTAAGTTTGCAGTCACTCATTACATTTAGAATGGTCGCTAAACTTCCTCTTTTATGGTCTAATATGAATTTTAAAGAGGCCTTGTTTAATTCTGGATTATCGTCTTTAGAACTATCTCGCTTCACAATAACAAATCGAGTTTCATTGTGCTTAATGGTCTGAATACTTTCAGCTAATACCTTAAGTCCAAACATATGAGCAGCATTTTTGCTAGCTATTGCTGCAATACCTAAAATCTTTTCTTCTGAAATTTGTCTAGCAACATCAGCAGTATCTTTAGCTTCTACCAGCTTTATGTGTGGGTAAGTCTTTAAAAATTCCTTGCACTGCAATAAGGCCATTGGATGTGAATGCACTTCCTTTATATCTTCTATGGATTGTCCATCAATCGCCATTAAACTATGCTGAATATCTAAAAAATACTCACCTACAATTTTTAAATCATACTTATCGATTAACGCATAATTGGGCAGAATTGATCCTGCAATAGAATTCTCTAAAGCCATAACAATATCGTCTGCTTGCCCAGTTAATAGACTATCTACAGCACTATCAAAAGACATACATTCAATGACATCATCACTTCCATTAAAATAGTGCTTTACCACCTCATGATGAAATGATCCTCTTATTCCTTGTATTGCTATTGGCTTACTCACAATAAAAAAGTCTCGATTAAATCGAGACTTTCATAATTATATTTTATTAAAACATACTAAGCCTCGTTCCTTTTGCAAAAAAAGAAATAAAACCAGTTATAATATGTTTTTGTATGATTCATCGTTATTATTCTGACGCTAAAGTAAATAATATTTTTACAAATTAAAATTGTTACCAATTTTTTTAAATAATAAATAAGACTTTTAAAGATTTAATAATTATTGAGGGACAATATTAGAGAATACTTACTTTTGAAGAAATTACCTGAAAAATGTCTATTGAAGTATCTAACATCACGAAGCTTTATAAAGATCAGAAGGCACTAAATAATGTTTCCTTTAAGGTTAATGATGCACAGATCGTTGGTTTTTTAGGCCCAAATGGCGCAGGAAAATCAACAATGATGAAAATTCTAACCACATTTATCAATGCTAGCGAAGGTGATGCAAAGGTTAATGGTTATGATGTTGTGTCGAACAAAAAAGCTGTACAACAGAGTGTTGGGTATTTACCAGAACATAATCCTTTATACACTGAACTCTTTGTAAAGGAATACCTCGCTTTTAATGCTAATGTATATGGTGTTCCAAAATCTAGAATCCAGGAGGTTATTGAACTTACAGGACTCTCACCAGAAGCTCATAAAAAAATAGGGCAATTATCTAAAGGTTATAGACAGCGTGTAGGACTTGCCAATGCACTTCTACACAATCCCGAAGTTCTTATTTTAGATGAACCTACCACAGGTTTAGATCCTAACCAACTTGTTGAAATTAGAAGCCTCATTAAATCCATAGGCAAAGAGAAGACTATATTTCTTTCGACACATATTATGCAAGAGGTAGAAGCCATGTGCGATCGCGTAATCATAATTAACAAGGGTGAAATTGTAGCAGATAAATATTTAAAGGATTTAAGGGAGGGACAAGAACAAGTTGTTGTTGTAGAGTTTGACTACCGTGTTGAAGATGCCTTTTTAACAAAACTACCTAAGGTTAAGGCTGTAAAAAATCCTAATGGATTTATTTATGAGATTACCTTTAGTACAAAAGAAGACATGCGATCTCATGTTTTTGATTTTGCACACGACAATGACTTAAAAATTCTTCAGCTGAATCAAAAGAATGCGAGTCTAGAAAGTTTATTTAGAGAGCTGACTAGTTAAATATTAAATCTCCTGTGTAAATAATCTCTACGTCTACAATTGGAGGTTCATTAAGGGAAATCACATCTCCAGTGCCACGAATTACACCAGTTAAAGACTGTTGTGGATTAACAATCATATCATTGCTACCACGATGATTAATGGTGACCTGCTGTGCAATTAGATCTTCACCTTCAAAACGTCCTGAGCCTGCAAAAAAACCAATAGACAAATCGTCAACTTCACCATCGATATAGAATAGTGAAATATTATTTGAAACTATATTAAGACTTTCAGCATCGATACTTAACCTAAAATCACCAACAGTATATTCACTATCTCCATTAAAATCTTCGGACTCAAGGGTTAAATCTTGAAAACCTAGAACGCCATCAGAGGAAACCTCATACTGTGAAGAGGTTCTTATTACGCTTAAGTTTGGTGTTTCAACAAATACTTTTGTTATCCCAAAATCTCTCACATAATTACAGGTATTATTATCTGTTAAAACCAGCCGATTCCCGAGCACCTCAACCTTAATATCATTCAATAAGTTTGAACCTGTTTCAACAGTTACTTTATATTGAGGCGCTTCTTTGATGATTAATTCAACATCTCTATTAACTAGAATTTCATCAAAATCTGCTACATCAATTTCTACCTGTATAATATCACCTGCTATCTGGAAGCAATCATTAGCATCTTCACTATTACAAGCAAAAAGTAATAAAACAATTATGTAAATACACTTTTTCATAATCTAACTCCTATTCCAAATTCAACAGCTTCAGCTTTGGCACCATGAGATTTTAATGTAATTGCACCGAAGAACTTATCACTAAAATAGCGCTTAAGTCCTACTCTTATATAAGTTCTACCTTCAAAGTCGAATGGATAGTATACATAATAGCCTAACTGCGTTTCAATAGACATTTTATTAATAAATAATTCGTGCCCAGCAAAAACACCAACGCGTTTATAGTCCTCATCACCAGAGACATTTTCTTCAGGAAAAGAAACTGACTGATAATAAATCAGTTCTTTTAAAAAATTAGAAAAAAATGCGTCTACACCAAACTGAACTGCGCTAACGTGACTTAATCTTTTATCGGCATATGCAGAAAGGATATAAAAAGGAAACTGACCACTGTCTATGACATCACTTTCGTTTATTCCTGTTCTAAAAGCCAGATTATATCTAATTGGTTCTGTAAATTTCTCTTCGTTCTCCTTTTCAATATATACTCTGGTTGTTTCTGATAAATCATAGCTTAATCCTAGGTTAAATGTAATGGAGTTTATACTTGTATTTGGTGCCTTAACATTTGCATTGGAATAATGGATTAAAGACAAACCAGCCTGTAAACCAACACGATCAAAAAGATTGGCCTTCTTATAATTAATCATCAAATACGTTGAGCTCAAAAACCGTGATCCAAATGCAATATTCTTAGGATTATCTACCTTATCATATGGGTTAGACGCATAGGCAATACCTTGTGCCACCCTTAACGATAAATTGCGCTTAAGAAAGTAGAAATTATAGTGCGCATATAAGCCATAATTATCACCGAGTCGAGGATCGACAAGGTCCTGATAAATAAATGAAGCTCCATAATCTGGATAATTATAACGTTGCTCCCAAGCCTCATCTCCAAAGGTGCGTTTGTTCCAGCTTAATATAAAACCCTGCGGCCTTCCGCTAATCAAATGAAGGATATCTGTGTTATGAAGCGCTATATTACCTGAAAAGTAATTGAGATCTAAATAGGCACTAGAGGAGCTCTCATTTTGCGTAAAAACCAACAAGCTCATCAGTAAAAAAAGGAAACTAAGCCTTTGCTTCATGTGTTTATAATTAAGTCCAAAAATAATTGTTTTTATTTAAGAGTATCTTAAGCTTTATTGGTTTTCTGTTTACTTATTAATACGTATTTTTGCCATCGAAAATTCGAGGAATGATTTGACTGATTGCAACCTCAGGAAAAAAATGCTAAAGACAGTGTTAACTTTCCCAACAATTACGTCAAATCCTTATACTAAAATTGTTTTTATGGCGTATTTATTCACTTCAGAAAGTGTTTCTGAGGGACATCCAGACAAGGTAGCAGATCAAATTAGTGATGCTTTAATCGATAACTTTCTAGCTTTTGATCCTGAGTCTAAGGTGGCATGCGAAACATTAGTTACAACAGGTCAGGTAGTACTAGCTGGTGAAGTAAAGTCTAATACTTACCTAGATGTTCAAAAAATAGCAAGAGATACCATTAATAAGATTGGATATACCAAGGGTGAATATATGTTCGACGGGAATTCGTGTGGTGTTATTTCTGCGATCCATGAACAGTCTGATGATATTAATCGTGGTGTAGATAAAGCCACCAAAGAAGAGCAAGGTGCTGGTGACCAAGGGATGATGTTTGGTTATGCCACAAACGAAACAGATAACTATATGCCTTTGGCACTAGATATATCACATCTTATCTTAAAAGAATTAGCAGCACTTAGACGTGAGCATAAAGACATCACCTATCTGAGACCAGATTCTAAAAGTCAGGTAACAATAGAATATAGTGATGATAATTCACCACAGCGCATTGAGGCTATAGTGATATCCACGCAACATGACGATTTTGATTCTGATGAAGCTATGCTGCGCAAGATTCGTGAGGACATTGTTAAGATCCTTATGCCTCGAGTGATTGCTAAAGTACCTGATCATATAAAGCCTTTATTCAATGAGGACATAACCTATCATATAAATCCAACAGGAAAATTTGTTATTGGAGGTCCACATGGTGACACAGGCTTAACAGGAAGAAAAATCATCGTAGACACTTATGGTGGGAAAGGTGCACATGGTGGTGGTGCGTTTTCAGGCAAGGATCCTAGTAAAGTGGATAGAAGTGCAGCTTACGCCACACGTCATATTGCTAAAAACCTAGTTGCAGCTGGTTTATGTGAAGAAATATTGGTACAAGTTTCTTATGCCATTGGTGTTGTTGAGCCAATGGGTATATTTATAGATACTTATGGCACATGTCCATTTAATTTAACAGATGGAGAAATTGCTGAGAAGATCTCTAAGATTTTCGATATGCGTCCGGCAGCCATAGAAAAACGTCTTAAACTTCGCCAGCCTATGTACAGTGAGACTGCTGCCTACGGTCATATGGGAAGAGACAACACAACGGTGAGCAAAACGTTTGAACAACCTAATGGCGAACGCGTAACATTAGATGTTGAATTATTTACCTGGGAAAAATTAGATTACGTTGACAAGGTTAAGGAAGCCTTTGGACTTTAAAAGAATAATAATTTACGCTCAAAACCCTCAATATGACTCATGTTGAGGGTTTTGCTTTTAAGGCAGATAAAAAATAGGGTAGGAATTTTTTTGATTAAACTGTTTTATCAACAACAAACCTAAACTTAATCAAATCAGTCTATTATGAAAAACTTTACAAAGTCCCCAAATCTTATCCTAGTATTGTTATTCGCACTGTTAACCATTACAGCTTGTCAGAAAGATGATGGGCCCTCTATAAACAATGGTTCACAACAGGAAACCATTCCTGATAACTTCTCGGATTATTTTGGCAATTCCGTATCAAAAAACTTCATTGGTAATGTCATCGACGACGATAAATCTCCAATTGAAGGCGTAACAATTACTATTGGAAATGAAACTGCAACTACAGACAGTAATGGTGTATTTATAATCAACAATGCTTCTGTTAATGAACGTTTTGGTTATATCAAAGCTGAAAAACAAGGTTATATTCATGGCTCGCGAGCTGTTGTTCCTACGGACGGAACCAATAAAGTAACCATAATGCTTCTTGAAGCTAATACCACTGAGACTATCTCTAGTGGTAATGCATCGACAGTAACAGCGAACGATGGTAGCTCAGTGAGTTTTGATGGTAATTTCATTAAAGAGGACGGTACTGAATATACGGGTTCTGTTGATGTTATCTTACATCATTTAGATCCAGCAGATGAGGATATGCCATTGCAAATGCCAGGAATGCTCTATGCGCAAAATGAAGCAGGTGCAGAACGCATGTTACAAACCATGGGTATGTTGGCAGTAGAGCTAAGAGGTGAAGCTGGTGAAGATTTAAATCTGCCAGAAGGATCAACTTCTGAAATTAGGATTCCATTAGATCCAAGTTTAATGGGAATAGCACCTACAACAATTCCACTATGGTATTTTGATGAAGTCAATGGGTACTGGAAAGAAGAAGGTGAGGCGACCTTACAAGGCAATATTTATGTAGGTACAGTATCTCACTTTTCATTTTGGAACTGTGATATTCCTGCTGAAGCAGTAACGCTTTGTGTGAATGCAATAAATTCAAATGAAGAACCATTAAATAACCTTTGGGTAAGTATTACGAGTGCTACTTTTGGTACTACTTATGGTTATACCAATGAAAATGGTGAAGTATGCGGTTATGTGCCTAGTAACGAAACCTTAGAACTTAACATCTACAGCTACGACAATTGTAGTGATACGCCATTGTATACAGAAACTATTGGCCCGTTCACAGCAGATAGCTCATTATTAGCTATAGTGTCTGATAATACAGACGTTGTTTCAGAAACTGTAATAGGTATGTTTAATACATGTAATGGAAATCCTGTTACGGATGGCTATGTGCAATTGACTTATGGCGACCAAACTTTTGTGGATGCTGTAAACAATGGTGCCTTCGAAATAAATCTATTACGTTGTACAGAAGATGATACATTCGTTTTAAAGGGTAACGATTATGCTAACTTACAATCTACAGGAAACATTGCTTACACCTTTACAACGCCATTAACTGATGTTGGAGCCATAAGTGCTTGTAATGAAGTTGATGAGTTTATTCAATTTACAATAGACGACCAGGAAACTGTTTATATTTTAGAAAATATATATGCTAATTTTTATGCAGAAGGCCAAGGTCAAACTACAAATAATGCCACCTTAGATATTTTTGGTGGTGGTAATGACCAAGAAACATGTTTTTATATTTATGGCGTTTTATCAGACCCGGACTATCTAGGAACTTATGATAGTTTAGATTGGAATACAGAAGGTGACACAGGCTTCTTTATTGGAGAATGTCTCAGTGTATCTAATGTATCTAATGCGATTTCTTATAACCTAAACACATTAGGCGAAGTGGGTGAATATATCGATGTTAATTTCACTGGCACCTATGAAGATTATAATGGCGAACCACATACCATTTCTGGCACAGTACACGTCATTAGAGATAATTAATAGCACCTTTTTATGCCTCCTAAAAAAGCCTTCCGATTATGGAAGGCTTTTTAATTTTATAACGTATATGTTAACCTAAAGGTAATAAACCGTGGTTGTATAAATGTTTCTGAACTAAATACCGAGATATTAGAGGCACCATTACTTATGTTAGAATCGATATCTAAAATATTAGAAGCTCTTAATGAGTATTCCCATTTGGCATCTCTATTCTTTCTGTATCGTAAAGACGCATCCCATGTTTTAAAGGCTTCCGTTTGCCCTTGTGTCTCCTGCTCTGTATAAGCAAAATCCGTAATAAAGGTCACCGAATCCCAGATATAAGCATCAAATCTTACAGACGGTGCTCTAGTGATAAACTTAGTGGTGTTATCACCCTGAACATTATCTGTTACGGTATAACCATAACGTAGTCTAATGTTTGGTGCTTCTCTAAAATTAGTACGTAACTCTGGTGTATAGTTTTGTCTATAGTTTTCATTTAAAGACTGAGTTCCACCAATAAACTGATTTAGTTTACTGTAAGAGAAATTTGCTCTAAATCGCGCTCTAATTTTTCCAAACGTGCGCTCTACACGACCAAAAACTGAAGCCGTTTCATCTGCAAACTGAGAATTAAAAAAGGAATTGGTTCTAATAACACTTTCAAAATTAGTTAAGGATCTAATCTGATCGATATTCTTGTTATAGTTTACACTGGCAATAACATTGGTGTAATTGAATAAATTAAAACTACGATAGAATAAACTCACATTATGCGACAAGGCATTCTGCAATTCTGGGTTACCAAATTGAATACTATTAAAATTATTTAATACCAATCCTTCGGCAATATTAGTCACATCTGTAAATGTATTGATCATCCTATAATTCAGCGTTAAAGACTCACTTTTCTTAAACTGAATCAGTGCCTCAAAATCAGGTAATACATCAAAGAAATTATCCTTAAAATTATTTCCTAACTGTGTGTTTTGATTGCTATACGCATGGAATGATACACCTGGTGTAAAAGTAAACTTACCAGTTTTAAATCTATAGTGCACACCTAAATACACATCACTAAAGGTGTAATCTACGTTATCATTAGTAGCTAATAACGGATCACCATCAATATCTGTAATATTTGGTGTTGGATCTAAACGCGTTCCATCATCTAAGAATTGAAAAATATTAGAATCAAACTTCTGATTACTTATTATAGTTCCGAGTGTTAGATTGATATTGCTCTTAGAATTTAAAATATTGTAATAATCTAGTTTTGCATCGAGTTTATTACTCTTTACACGTCTATCTTGGTTTACATCATATGAAAATTGATCTTGGTTTAACCCTAAACCTGCTGCAGTTGTATCAAAAGCATCTCTATCATCTGGTAGAGGCTCGTCATTATTATCAGGGTCATTTACCAAGAGTGCATTATAAAACGGATCTTCATCACTTAATAAATGCTGTATTTCTAAGGCAAAAATATTATCCTCATTTGCAGTATAATAATAGTTTAAATTTTGATTTATACTATACGGATTAACTTCATCTAACTGTCTTGTTATACCTACAACATCAGAATCTACAACTTGTGCTTCCTCATCATCCGAAACCCTAGCAATAACATCATAATCTAACTGATTATTAAAATTAGGCTTATAAACGGCACTTAATTTTGCAACAAACTGGTTTGTCGCTTCTCTACCAGTAGATGTTGTTCTTTCATCAGGTGGTGTTGTGAAGTCATTTTCTATATAATCAAAGAAGTTTTCCTCACGTGTTCTTAATCGACTGCTATTGTAAATAACAAAGCCACTTAGATCTAATGCTTTTGTTGGCGAATAACTAAAATTGGCGGTCGCAAGCTTAGTCACAACCTCTTGGGCATCTGCGATATTTGTTAAACCACTTAATCCGTTATTTCCTAAATTAATACTAGTACCACTTGTTCTACTTGGCAACCTAAAGCCACCACCAAAGCCGCGTATATCTCTATTCGTCAAAGCGACTTCACCAATATTATTTAAATCACCAATAACATTAATACTGTACTTTGGACTGTAGTAAAAGAGCTTTGGTTGAAATAAGTACAATTCATCATTAGGTGATGGTGCTTGACCGGCTCCTGCTGTAATATCACCAAACCAAAAGTTCTCTTTACCTTCTTTTAGTTTAATATTAATAGCCACATTATTTTGATTATTCTGCACACCACTTAACTGTCCTACTTCAGCATAATTTCTTAATACTTGAATTTTGTCTACTGCATTGGATGGAATATTCTTAGTTGCTAATTTGGTATCACCATCAAAAAAGTCTTTTCCATTAACCATTAATTTCTGTACAGTATTACCCTCTACTTCAATCTGCCCATCTTCATTTATCTCTACACCTGGTAGTTTTTCGAGTACATCCTCTAACTTTCGTTCAGAACCATTTTTAAAGGAGTCAGCATTATAGATAAGTGTATCACCTTTAATTGTTACTGGCATCTCATAGGTCAATTCCACTGCATCTAGTGCATTATCTGGTAGTAAAGTAAAATCTCGTGTAATGTTCTCTTCTTTGGTTGTAATAACTTCATCTAAAGACTTTAATCCAATATAGCTTACTTGTATTTTATAAGTCCCATTTTTTCCTAAGGACAATATGTACTTTCCCTTATCATTGGTTACAGCATAGGATTCTAAGGCATTAGATTCTTGATTAATTGCGATAACATTTGCCAATTCTAGAGGCGTACCGATGCTATCTTTAACAACCCCTTGCATTTTTAATTGCGCAAAAGAACTGCTTGCCACTATAACTAAGAGTAGCGTTAATATTTTTTTCATTGTGGTTTGTTTTCTTTAGGTTGGAAAGGTGCATTTCATTTTAGAAAAACCCCTTTTTTTGGTTTAATTAATTAGTTACGTCTACCTCCTCTACCGCGTCCACCATACATCTCTCTCATTTCTTGCATCTTCTTGGTGATGATTTCATTATACTCGGCTTGCGTAACTTCGTCTCCTTTTTTTGGTTTATTAATTTCTTCTTTCTCCTCAGGATTCATTACAATTTTAGAACACAGAATTGTCGTTTTATCTGCATTGACCTCTAAAATTAATCCTGGTAATCCCCAATAATCATCAGGACCTTGATTAACTGGAATTTGTGGTGTATACCAAGCAACAACTTCTATTGTTTTAGGTATGTCAATCTCTTGCATTGGATCGTCCGAATCAGCTTTATCCTTTGCATTAGTAGAATCCTTCTTTTTCTCTACTGGTGGCTGTCTTCTTCGCATACTTCTCCAATCAAATTGGTCTACCTCCTTAATCGCTGTAGCCTTAAAACAGGTGTATTGTCCAATCTGTTTAGATTCGGTTCCCATTGTCCATTCGAGAGGTTTAAGCTCATCTTTTATTAAAAATTGCTTTCCAAAAAACTCTTGGTCTTGCAACAACTCTTTATCTTTTACATTCTTATATTTTGGCCCACCAGTAAAGCTACTTCCAAAGCTACCCCATCCTCTTCCGGCTCCAGGTGCTTCAAGACGTTCATCTTCTTTATATATCGATTCTGTTCTATTAAAGGTTAGGACATATTCCTTCTCCAAAAAGCTCTTCATACGCTCTTCCATACGCTTTTTTTGATCTGGAGACATTTGCCTTCCGCCCCATTGATCTAAGTCCATAGTGGTTTTAGACATATAATATGCCTTACCTTGAAAGTCTTGTGCAGTCAATGTTAGACCAAAGCACAATGTTAAAAGAATTAAGCTAAGTTTAAGTGTTGTTGTTTTCATTATAGATTGCAAATTGATTGAATAACAAATGTAATGTAATGGTGAACCGACACTAATTGGTTTATCATAATATTAACAAGGCGGTATCCACACTAACAACACTTGGACTAAACAAAAATTGATTAGTTTAATGGCTTAAAGTTAAAATGCTGTTAAAAGATTAACTACGTCTTCTACCGCGATTATCACGGAACTCTTTCATTTTTGCAGTAATCGTTTTTTGATAGTCTGTTTTGGTAATTTCTTTTCCTTTATCTGGTGCTACAATCTCAACAGTTTCTTCAGGATTTAAAACTATTTTAGAACATAGCATTGTCGTATTATCAGCACTAACTTCTAAAATTAATCCTGGTAAACCCCAATACTCTAGTGGTCCATGACGCACTGGAATCTGTACTGTATACCAAGCCTCAATCTCTGTCATTTTTACTTCTGGTTCTGTTGCTACACCAGTTGAATCTGTTTGTGTTTGTTCTTGATTTCTCAATCTATCCCAAGAGAAGTTATACCAAGTCAATTCATTGGTAGGTACTGATGCTGTTGCCTTAAAGCACGTATAATTGCCAATTTGTTTTGTCTCAGATCCCATTACCCATTCTATTGGCTGTAAATTATCTTTAACTAAGAACTTTTTACCGTAGAATTCTTGAGTTTGAATCTGTGTATTGGTTTTAACGTTTTTATATTGATCTCCAGGTGCAAAGTTCTTACCCCAAGAATCTGTAGCTCCCGACATAGCATCTAGCTTATCTTCCTCTTCAAAAAATGATTCTTCTTTATTAAAAGTAAGTACATAGGTTTTTTCCAATCTATTTTTCATTCGTGCCGCGATCTGCTTTTTTTGTGCTTCGCTTAAACGAGCGCCCCATCTCCCAAGCTCCATTTTAGATTTTGAAAAATAAAAGGCTTGACCCTGAAACTCTTGTATTTCCTCAGGCTTTGTGTCTATAGAAAAGACTAAAAGGAGGGCAAAGACACTTATTTTTAATAAAACTGATTTCATAGTGGATAGATTTTTTTGATTAAACTGTTTAACAAATTTATAAATACATTAAACAATCGTCTGTTGTTTATCAAAAAATTAACACTATAGGTTTTCTAGAAAATGAACAAAACAGGCTTTATTAATACCTTAACATATAATAGTTTAGCCACCAATTCTAATACTGATGCTCTCGCCTTCGCGATCGCCACTCCTTGGTCTATAGCGCTCCATCATCTCCTTGGCCTTTTTTTCCATGATTTTTTCATAAGCCTCTTGATTGACCTCTTTACCTTTGGTAGGCTCAGCAATTTCTACTTTATCTTCTGGATTAAGGACTATCTTACTACATATAATAGTGAGTTTACCATCATGAACTTCTAGGATTAATCCAGGTAAACCTTGGTAATTATCCGGACCATTATTCACTGGAATTTGTGGTGTATACCAAGCCGTAACCGTTCGCTCTTCCATCTCTGGTTCTTTATCTAAATCGACCTCATCATCATCAAATGCTATTCTCGGTTTTTCCACCATTTTAGTATATGTTGCTTTAAAGCATTGGTATTCTCCAATATGTTTAGTTTCGGAACCCAACTTCCAATCTAACTTTTCGATATTATCTTTTACCAAAAAGATCTTACCATATGTATCTACTTGCTCGGCATAACGCTCTTCTTTAGTATTCTTATACAATACATCAGAACCGCCACCACCACCTATAGATACAATTTGGATACCATCACCCATACCTACATTTGGTTTGTCCAATTCTTCTTCTTGCTTGTAAATTGAGGCTTCTTTATTAAAGGTTAATAGAAATGTCTTTTGAAATTGTTTTTTCATCATTTCTAACATCTTTGCCTGTAAATCTGAGTTCACTTGAGTACTATCCAGCTTAATGTCAACCTTACGCTGGGTTTTGTAGGTTGCTACACCTTGAAATTCTTGAGCACCAATAGCAGTAGTAAAAACTACTGCTAGTGCTACAACGATTACTCTAATAATTGCTGTCATTTTTGATTGATTTATATTTATTTTTTGTTGTTATAAAATTTTATTGCTGCCTTTCTTACAGCTTCAACACGCTTAATAAAAGCTTCGTGGTCTTTTGTTGTGCCTTCGACTTTGTAAGACATATGTGATTTCTTACCGCTTGACATTACATCTCCATTACATACTAATTTAAATGAAACAGATTCATTGTCGTTAGTTAAGTCGAACATTTCCTTTATGTCATCAACAGTAAAAGTAGATTCTAATTCTTCGGCTGAATCAACAGTTACCACAACATCTAC
Organism: Winogradskyella poriferorum; assembly: GCF_050618035.1. Taxonomy (GTDB): domain Bacteria; phylum Bacteroidota; class Bacteroidia; order Flavobacteriales; family Flavobacteriaceae; genus Winogradskyella; species Winogradskyella poriferorum_A. The sequence continues at coordinate 96,741 of NZ_JBODPY010000005.1, read as the reverse complement.
AGATTCAACTCTAACTTCTTTTCTTATATCTAATTCGTCATCTGTAATTGATTGACTGAATCCAAAGGCACTGATAATTAAAGCTAAAGGTAAAATTAAATTTTTCATGATTTTAAATATTTTGATTAATACATTGCAAATATTGTAAGTCCTTTTTAGCATTTCAGTTAACTTGTGTTAACGTGTGTTAACCGATTGGTTTTAAACATTTAGAACCTATACATTTGACCTATGAATGATAAACGATATCGATATATTCTGTATTTAATTGTTACGGTTATTGTAGCAACAATTGCTATTCAACTCTACTGGAATTATAAGAATTACCTAAACAATAAGCAGCAACTTGTAACAGATGTACAGGCAAGTTTAGACAAGGCAGTAGATAATTATTATACCAATCTTGCAGAACGCTCTACCGTTGGTGTGTTTTTAGAAGGTGACCAACAAAAAAATGCTCTAGACGAAGGTGGAGAACTTGATGCTATCTTTAAGCAAATAGATAGTTTAGATAAAAACTTTAAAACTCTAGACTCTTTAAAAATTGATAATATAGATGGTATAACCATATTACGAGGTTCTAAACTCGATTCTATGAATGTGATTCATGAAAAGTTATTTCCATCAACAACACCAGATATATTTAAAAAGCGTATTGATAGTCTCAAAGCTAATACTGTACAATTAGAGCTTGATGATTTTCAAATGCTGACCTCAAAAATAGTAGTGTCGATTACAAATGATAGTCTTAATCTAAAGGAGGTTGACAGTTTGTTAAATCAAGAATTTGAACGAAAGCAAATTGGTGTACAAAGTGATTTGGTCTTTTTTGAATCTGACGTAAAAAGGCAAGTCGCACGTATAAAAGACTCCCTAAATAATACTACTCCAAAAAAAGAAAACTATGAACTTAAGGCAGTGTCAAAATCAACATTTCTGCCTAAAGGAAGTATACTAGAACTAAATTATACTAATGCACAATTAACTGTGCTGAAAAGAAGTTTAAGCGGTATTCTTATTTCTACAATTTTAGTCTTAGCGGTAATAAGTTGCCTTTTTTATTTATTGAAAGTCATTAAACAACAAAAGCAATTAGCCGAAGTTAAAAATGACCTAATTAGCAATATAACGCATGAGTTTAAAACACCTATTGCGACAATTGGTGTAGCTCTTGAAAGCATCAGTGACTTTAACGGAATCGATGATAAGGAGAAAACAAAAAAATACATAAACATGTCTTCTCAACAACTCAGTAAGCTTAATCTTATGGTTGAGAAACTATTAGAGACAGCTACCCTAGATAGTGACAATCTAGAATTGAATAAAGATGAAGCTGATATTATCACATTGCTCACTGGTTTAATGGATCGATACACCATTCAATTTCCGGACAAAACCTTTAATTCTAATATTATGGTTAATGAATTAGTGGCTAAAATTGACGTTTTTCATTTTGAAAATGCCATTAATAACATCTTAGACAACGCTGTAAAATATGGAGGCGATATTATTGCTCTGACCTTAACTAAAGACAAAAAGAACATTCAGATTGCGATAGCTGACAATGGTAATGGACTTGCCAAGGCCAATAAGGACCAAATTTTTGAAAAATTCTACCGTGTTCCTAAAGGCAACAAGCATGACGTTAAAGGATTTGGCATTGGTTTATACTATACTAAATCTATAATTGAAAAACACTCAGGTTCTATTAGTATAGACCTTAATAATAATCTCACAACATTTAAGATTACGTTACAATATGCCTAATAAGATAAAAATCCTTTTAGCTGAAGATGAGACTGCATTAGGGCAGATCATAAAAGAAAGCCTTGAAACTAGAGATTTTGAAGTTATATTATGTGATAATGGAGAGCTAGCTTTTGAAAAATATAAGTCTGAAGCCCCAGAACTTTTAGTCTTAGATGTAATGATGCCAAAAAAAGACGGCTTTACACTTGCCAAAGACATCAGATCTATTGATGATGCTATTCCTGTTATTTTTCTCACTGCGAAATCTCAAACTGCCGATGTCGTAGAAGGATTCTCAATAGGTGGTAACGACTACCTAAAGAAACCGTTCAGCATGGAAGAATTGATAGTTCGAATTCATAATTTACTGGGACGCACAAGACAACAAATAGAGTCTGAAGTCATTACTTTTGGAGCCTATATCTTTAATTTCCCTAAGCAACTTTTAAGCTACAAAGAAGAAACACCAGTACAATTAACACACCGAGAGGCGCACTTACTATTCCATTTGATTAAAAATCAAAATAAGGTTTTGGACCGATCACTCATTTTGAACAAACTTTGGGGCCAAGATGATTTCTTTTCAGCAAGAAGCATGGATGTATTTATTACCAAACTTCGAAAAAAACTTAATAAAGATGAAAATATCCAGATTATTAACGTTAGAGGATTTGGATATAAGCTTACCGTATAATACCTAAGGTATTCACTTTTCCGTTATACAAAAAGTGTGGTTCAATTTTTGTATTTTTCAATTCGGAATGAATAAAATCGCTTACTTACTTTTTTTCTTTTGTAGCCTTTGTTTTTGTCAAGAAACAATTAAGGCAAATCTCATAGATTCTATGGAAGTTGATGTCCAAAAAATTTTTGGAATAGACACCTTTGGAACCATGTACTATAGTACAGATGATAATACCTTTAACAAGCGTACAAAAGACACCATAATTACCTATACCAACTATCAACTAGCGGAAATCTCAACTGCAAATCCTTTTAATCCTTTAAAAATTAATTTATTCTATCAAGATTTTAATACTGCGATCATTCTCGATAATAGATTGGCAGAAGTGTTTAAAATAGATTTTAATACTACTGTACCTTATAAAAATGTTACTTTCATTTCAACAGGATTTGATAATACCATTTGGATATATAATCAAGATTTACAGCAATTAGAACTCTATGATTATAAAACCAATAAGATTAGACTTAAAACAGTACCTGTACAATCAGAAGTTTTAGATTTAAAGAGTGATTACAACTTTAGTTATTTGCTGACCAAGAATTATCTCTACATCTATAATTACTTTGGAAGCTTGGTCAAAAAGTTTGAAAATAAGGGTTATGACAGTCTCGCTTTCAGCAAAGCAAACCTTTTACTTAAGGAAAAAAATAAGCTATATGTTCTTACCAAAAATAACGACGAAATCAAGGCAATTGATCATCCAAATTTGTTAATAAATCAGTTTTTGGTAACCAACGAAAGCTTGTATATTTACAACGACGGTATTCTACGTCAATATCAACTAAAACTAGAATAAATTATGCATGTCGCTGTTGCTGGAAACATAGGAGCTGGGAAGACTACGCTCACCAAATTACTTGCCAAACACTACAAATGGGAAGCTCAATTAGAAGATGTTGTAGACAATCCTTACCTCGATGATTTTTATAATCAGATGGAACGTTGGAGCTTTAATTTGCAAGTATATTTCTTGAACAGCAGATTTAGACAAGTCAATCAAATTCATAACAGCGGAAAGGATATTATCCAAGACAGAACCATTTATGAAGATGCTCATATTTTTGCGCCTAACCTTCATGCGATGGGTTTGATGACCAATCGCGATTTCGAAAATTATTCTTCGCTATTTGATCTTATGGAATCCTTTGTTAAAGGACCAGACTTATTAATTTATTTAAGAAGTTCTATCCCTAATCTTGTAGCGCAAATTCATAAGAGAGGGCGTGACTATGAAAACTCTATTAGTATTGATTATTTGAGTCGCTTGAATGAAAGATATGAAGCTTGGATTCATGGTTATGATAAAGGCAATCTTCTTATAATCGATGTCGATGATTTAGATTTTGTTGCCAACCCTGAAGACTTAGGTGGCATCATTAATAAAATCGATGCCCAGATTCACGGCTTATTCTAAGAAATAAACCCATGGGCTTTGGCGTGTGATAAAGCCTCATCACCATCCTGAACTATCAATACTGGTACCTCATCATAATCTTTAAATAGATTACCAATTCTTTTCATACGTTTTGTATGCTCTACAGCTCGTAAATAAATGGCTTTTATTCTACTCGGAAATTCTTTAACCACATCTAAATATATGTAGGCATCTTTTTCACCACAGTCTCCTATTAAAATAAAATTTAGTTCAGGGTATGTTTTCAGAATATTAAAGATTTCATGGTATTTATGAGCTAACTCCATTTTAGGTGTTCTGTCAAAAGGCGTTCTAAAATCGCGAAGTAAAATTGGCCCATTTGGGAATTTATTCTGTTTTAAAAAAAACGCTAAATAGCGATATAAATTCCAAGGGCTATTACTCACATAAAAAATAGGGTTTGCGTCTTCTTTTGATTTGCCTAGGTGTAATAAATGATAAAACTCAGCAGCACCTTCTAAAGCTTTACGTTTGTGTGGTGTTTTAAAGAAGGTGTTCACGACAACACGCCACTTTAATCTCGATGTTACTCCTGTATGCAATATCGTATCATCAATATCGCTAATAACCCCAAGGCTCGTATTGCTTCTTGGTATAAGCATTCTGCCTTTAAAGACATTATTCAACTGAATTTTTCGTTTGCGACTCTTAGCCTCATAAGACATTGTATAAGACATCCAACCCTCACTATCAATGTATTGCTCTAGATCTTTTGAAGACTGGTCAATCAGATAATAACCTTCTGCATCAGTGGTGGTATTTATAACCTTCTTATTGGATAATTGAACTACTAAAGGCGTATTTCTAATCTCATCGGTTTCGAACCGCTTCCAAGAATTTATTAGTAGACTTAGCCATCCTTTTTTGTCCAGATCAATATCTTCATCTTCTAAGGCCCTTCCTTTCAAATACAGGTGCTCCTCAGTTCCGTAGGTATCAAATGGAATAATTTGTAATGGATCTTTCTTTAACCAGCCCAAAGAATTAGCTATTTATAAAGCTTGAAGATAATAAATCTAAAGCTTAAGACTTCATGAATATTTAAAAAACCAATGGAAATGTTAAAGTAATATCATCTTCAACAATTTACAAGTATTTTAGATGTCTTTCCTAAAAGACAAAAAACCAACTCATTATGAATAGAACACTTTTTCTATTAGTATTTTCCTTGTTACTCGGATTTACTAATGCTCAAAGCAATTCTGAAACTGAATTTGCTAGACCAAACTATAGAGCAGCGTCAAAATATTCACCTAAGAATATTGCAAAAATGGTACACTCTACTTCTGTAAGACCTAATTGGTTAAAAAAAGGCAACCGATTTTGGTATCAATACAAGACAACTGATGGATCTAAATACTACATCGTAGATGCCGATAACAGAACTAAAAAAGAATTATTTGATAATGAAAAAATGTCTGTATGGCTTACCGAAATTACCAAGGATCCCTATGATGCTAAGCATCTCCCTAGATTAAACTTTAAGTTTGTTAAAAACGACACCGCTATTCAGTTTTATGTGACTTCAACAGAAAAAGTTGAGGAGGTCAAAGATGAAGAGGACGCCATTAAAACAGACTCGACCAAGGCTAAGAAGAAAAAGTCAAAACCTAAAATGGTTAATAAAGTGTATCACCTAGAGTATAAACTGGGAAGTAATGGCTTAAATATCCTTGACAATAAAAAGAAAGAAAAGGAAGATTGGAAGCAATGGGCAAACATTGCTCCAGATAGCTCTATAGTTCTCTTCTCTAAACACCATAATCTTTATTGGATGGATAAAGAGAATTTTCTGAAAGCTGTAAAAAATGACAAAGACTCCACTATTGTAGAAAATCAATGGACAACAGATGGTGAAGAAAATTACAGTTATGGCTCATGGTCTCGTGGTGAGAATAATGAAACAAAACTAAAAAACAAAGACAAGAGAAAGTATGTACGTGGTATTTGGTCTCACGATTCTAAGAAATTTGTATTTCAAAGACGAGATGCTAGACACATAAAGGATTTATGGGTAATCAATACCACCTCAAGTAAGCGACCAACATTAGAGACTTATAAATATCATATGCCTGGTGAGGATGAGTTTTACAAAACCGAAATACACATTTTTGATATCCCTTCTAAAGAAAATATAAAAGTTGATCTGGACTCTACCAAACAACAAAGTATTCAAATCTATAGAGCACCACGAAAAAAGTCTACTTATAGAGATGACTTTCAACCTTCTCTCTTACTTTCTAAAAAGGGCAAAATTTATTTCAACTCTATAAGTCGAGATCGCAAGAAATTAGACATATGTGTCGCTGATATTAATACTGGTGCAGTAAAGGTTTTAATCGAAGAAAGATTCAATACATACATTGAAACAAGACCCTTAGTTCTCATTAATAATGAAACAGAAATGTTGCATTGGGCAGAGCGATCGGGTTGGGCACATTATTATTTGTACGACTCAGAAGGCACCCTAAAAAATCAAGTGACAAAAGGTTCGTTTCACGTTGAGCGTGCCATTGGTGTTGATGAAAAAACAAGAACGTTATATTTTTCTGCACACGGTATACCAAAAGACCAAGATCCTTACTATGAGCATATGTATAAAATCAACCTAAATGGTATAGGACTAAGAGCTCTTAATCCAGGTGATTTTAATACCAATACCAATATGGCAGATTCTAACAAGTACTTTGTCAGCAATTATTCTAGAGTTAATACAGTTCCGAAATCTGAACTCAGAGATAATACTGGTAAGATTGTGATGCAACTCGAAGAGGCCGATTTATCTCAATTAATGGCATCTGGCTATAAATTTCCTGAACCCTTCAAGGTGAAAGCAGATGATGGGATTACTGACATATATGGAGTAATGTATAAACCTTTTGATTTTGATGAATCGAAGAAATACCCTTTGCTAGAGTATGTTTATCCTGGACCCCAAACAGAAGCTGTAAATAAGTCTTTTTCGGTTCGTATGGACAGATTAGACCGTATGGCTCAAGTTGGCTTTATTGTTATTACAATGGGTAATAGAGGCGGTCATCCGGACCGTTCTAAATGGTATCATAATTATGGATACGGAAACCTAAGAGATTATGGTTTAGCAGATAAAAAACATGTAGCAGAGCAACTTGCAGATCAGAATAATTTTATTGATATCGAAAAGGTTGGGATTTATGGTCATTCTGGTGGAGGCTTTATGTCAACAGCAGCAATGCTAGTTTATCCCGATTTCTTTAAAGCCGCTGTTTCTTCAGCCGGTAATCATGACAATACTATTTATAACAGTTGGTGGAGCGAAACGCATCATGGCGTGCAAGAAGAAATTGACGAAAATGGTAACACTAAATACAAGTATATGATTGATACCAATCAGGAGCTTGCTAAAAACCTTAAAGGTCATTTAATGCTAATCACTGGAGACGTTGACAATAATGTACATCCTGGAGGAACCATTAGAATGGCTAATGCTTTAATTAAAGCAAATAAGCGATTTGAATTTATGCTAATGCCAGGTCAACGCCACGGCTTTGGAAATATGACCGAATATTCATTTTGGCTACGAGCAGATCACTTTAGTAAATATCTGTTAGGTCATGATGAACAAAACATTGATATTACAGAAATGAATAGGGATAAACCTAGAAGTAAATAGACATAAAAAAACCACGCTAGTTAGCGTGGTTTTTTTTATTTAATATGTTATGGAAAATTAGCTGTTAACTTCTTCAATAACTTCTTTAACTACTTTTTTCCCTTTTTTGATTTCTACATCAACATCTTTTAAAGCTTCAATTTCTGCTTTAACTTCAGCTTCTGTACCTTCAAAAACTTTTTCTTCTGTAATGACGTTACCGTTTTCATTCGTTGTAGTTGTCACAATAGCTTTTACTGTACCATCTTCATTTGCATTCATATCTACCTTAATCTCTTTTGAGATTTCAGTTTTTTCAACAGTCTGTTCAGCGTAAGCAGTTACGTCGTCAGCAGACATTGCAATACTTGGCGCTATTACTAAAGCAACAACAGACATTAATTTTAATAAAATATTTAATGATGGTCCAGAAGTATCTTTAAATGGATCACCTACTGTATCTCCAACTACTGCAGCTTTGTGAGCGTCAGTACCTTTTCTTCCTTGTTCTTCAATCATCTTCTTAGCATTATCCCATGCACCACCTGCGTTAGATTGGAAAATCGCCATTAATACACCACAAGTTGTAACACCTGCTAAAAGGCCTCCTAACATTTCTGCACCACCGATTAATCCAACAGCTACAGGAACAGCAATTGCTAATAATCCTGGTAATACCATTTCTTTAATAGAAGCCGTAGTTGAAATTTCAACACACTTATCATATTCTGCTACACCATCAGCCTCATCAAAAGTTGCTCTTTGTGCTTCTGTTGCTTTAGACATATCAGAATCAACAGCTCTCATAACTTCTAAAGCTGCTTTTAATTTTGGAATATCTCTAAACTGACGTCTAACTTCTTCAATCATTGCCATCGCAGCTCTACCTACGGCATTCATAGAAAGTGCAGAGAAAACAAATGGTAACATACCACCAACTAAAAGACCTGCCATTACAGTTGGTTTAGACACATCAATAGCAGTTACACCTGCAGTCTTCATAAAAGCTGCAAATAATGCTAATGCTGTTAACGCAGCAGAAGCAATCGCAAATCCTTTACCAATCGCTGCTGTTGTGTTACCTACTGCATCTAATTTATCAGTACGTTCTCTTACTTCACTTGGTAATTCAGCCATTTCAGCAATACCACCTGCATTATCAGAAATTGGACCATAAGCATCTACTGCTAACTGAATACCAGTATTTGCAAGCATACCAACTGCAGCAATAGCTATACCATATAAGCCAGCATAGTGGTGAGACACTAAGATTGCAGCAGCAATTAATAGAATAGGAATCATTGTAGACATCATTCCAACTCCTAAACCTGCAATAATATTTGTTGCGCTACCTGTTTCAGATTGCTTAACAATAGAATTTACTGGCTTCGTACCAGTACCTGTATAATATTCTGTTACTTTACCTACAGCTAAACCAGCAATAAGACCCGCAATCACTGCAATGAAAACTCCAAGTGATCCATTAGGTAATCCTTCAACTGTTTCTGGTATTAATGCATTAATTAAGAAATATGATGCAACAAGCATTAAACCTGCAGATCCAAACTCACCAATATTTAATGCTGTTTGTGGGTTTCCTCCGTCTTTTACTCTTACAAAGAAGGTACCGATAATAGACATAACAATTCCTACAGCTGCTAATACTAATGGCAAGTATACAGCACCTAATCCATTATAGTCTGGTGTAACAATAAAAGCACCTAATACCATAGTACCAATTATAGAACCTACATAAGATTCAAATAAATCAGCTCCCATACCTGCAACATCACCTACATTGTCACCTACGTTATCAGCAATAGTTGCTGGGTTTAATGGGTGATCTTCTGGGATACCAGCTTCAACCTTACCAACGAGGTCAGCACCAACATCTGCTGCTTTTGTGTAGATACCACCACCAACACGTGCAAATAGTGCTATAGACGATGCACCTAAAGAGAATCCAGACAATACATTTAATACTTCATTGATTCCCCAGCCCATTTCACTATAAATCATAAATAGACCACTAAGACCTAAAACACCAAGTCCAACAACACCAAGACCCATTACTGCTCCACCTGCAAACGCAACTTCTAATGCTTTACCTAATGAAGTTCTGGCAGCACTTGTTGTTCTTACATTAGCTTTTGTTGCTACCTTCATACCAATGAAACCTGCTAGGGCAGAACAAATAGCACCAATGATAAAAGATACGGCAACAACACCGTTAGATCCTTCTTCATTACTACCTTTAAAGTAAAGTAAAACTGCTACAGCTGCCACAAAAATTGCAAGTATTTTGTATTCAGCTTTAAGGAAAGACATCGCACCATCGGCAATGTTCTTAGCAATTCTTTTCATTTTATCCGTTCCTTGGTCTTGCTTATTTACCCATGCACTCTTTACGAATACAAACAATAAACCTAAAACACCAAAAGCTGGAAGCGCTTTAATTAAAATATCCATATTAATATGTGTTAGTTAGTTACTAGTTTTTAACGCTGCCAAAAATAGAAAAATATACGTGATAAAAAAAGCTACCTTTAATTAAAGATAGCTTTGATTTTAATGCTTTTAAGGTATGTCTTCTATTATCTAAATAGTAAATGTGCGTTTCTTTTTGTGTTCGCTCTCATCGTAACGCTCAACACATTTTAAATATATCTTTCGTGCTTCTTCTGCGTTGCCCCAGCCACCAACATCTACTTTCTTCTCTTCTAAATCTTTGTATACTTGAAAGAAATGCTCGATTTCTCTTAAACGATGAGGATTTAAATCACTGATATCCGAGCGTTTACTCCATACAGGATCTGACACGGGCACACAAATGATTTTTTCATCTGGTCCCTTTTCGTCAGTCATGTGAAATACACCAATTGGACGTACTTCCATAACTACCATTGGGTAAGAAGGTTCTGTAGAAAGCACCAATACATCTAGAGGATCTTGATCCAAAGCTAAGGTCTCTGGAACAAACCCATAATCACCAGGATACATCATTGACGAAAATAAAGTTCTATCGAACCTTATTTTGTTCAGTGCAAAATCGTACTCGTATTTATTTCTACTACCTTTTGGAATTTCGATTAAGACATCGAAGGTAATTTTCTTTTTATCTTTCATTTAAATAGGTCTTTTAAGTTATGCTAATGAGGAGCACTAATTATTTTTAGGGCCGCAAATATAAGACATGATGCCTATTCTACCTAAGAAATTCGACAAACTATGTATGCGATTTGAAATAATTTGATTGGCTAAAAGAAAAAACCAAAACTTCCGGTAACACCAAATCGTCTTGCATCTGGTGTATCCAAATAATTACCTCTAAAGTTGAAATCGATTCGCAGTATCTTAAAAATATTAGCTATTCCAACACTATACTCATAATAGACCTGAGAATCTGGCGCTATTAATGGGAACTCTAATGGATTTCCTGTGGTACTTAAAGCAATATTTTCATCAGATAATTCTCCCCAAACACCTCGTAAAGCGACTATTGCTCTCAAATTATATTTCTTTAAAAATGGAATTCGTGAAAATAAACGTCCATTAAAATTATGTTCTAAATGTAATGAGGTATATGTATCAGTTACAAATTCATAGAAGTCCAATTGAGGGAATGTGTTGTAAATAGAGAAATAGGTCTGATTCCCTGGCACTACACTGAGCAAAGCTAAAGGCACTTCACCAAACGTCTTCCCCATTTCTACAGAGCTCACTAAACGACCAAATCCTCCAATTTGCCAAGGCTGTATATAAGAGAATTGTAGCTTGGTGTAATTAAAATCACTATTAAACCAGTCACTGTCACCACGTGTCACCTGCGCAAATAAGCGCGCAAAATTGTCATTCTTCTCCTTTCGCTCTACACCAAATCCAGTCATTTGACGTTGAGGAAAATATCCAAGAGAAAAACGACTTTCAAACTGATAAACTTCTGATGATATACCTGTTGATGAGCTTGGGTCATTATAGTCCAAACTGAAGGTTGGTGAAGCGCTACTTATACGCCTAAAACTACCGTCCCAACGGACTTCAAGATTACGAAAGGGCTCAAGCGCAATTCCAAAATTAGTCAGATTAATATTAGACAATTTATCGTTTGCACCTGCTGTAAAGACAGCATTTGAAGCTAGACTTCGTCCTAGCACATCAGTAGAACTTGTTAGACTTGCTCCGATCTGTTCAATATCGCGTCGATGACCTCCAAAAACCGTAAATCTACTCTTTTTATCAAGTAACCATTTCCCAGATATGCCATGCTTAAACTTATTATCTCGGAAGCCATAAGCAAGAAACCCTTCTAAGCGCCATAAATCGTTTGTTCCGAAATACGTACGTCCTCCAGTTCTAATCCGTAATCCTTCAACATCGTTGAAACCTAAAGTTGAGAAAATAGGGCCATAATCAAAATTAATACTTGGAAACTCTACATATCCTGAGGCCAAAATACTCCCTAAATTGTATAAGCGTTTAAACTTCTTAACCGTCTTCAAGGTGTCTAGCATAGTGTAAACCCCTTTTTCATCTTTATTTAGAGCTTCTAATCTATTGTTATCCCAAAAATCCTCATCTCTGTTATAGACATCAGCATCATAATTATAAACAACCTTATCATAGTACTTAGGATCTTTAGGTTCATTGAATTTATAATTATCATAAAGGGTGGTTCGCTTACCATAAACACCTCTTGATTTTTCCTTTTTATTAAACGCAAAATCCGATAAAAAATAATCGCGCTTTATCAAAAACACCGAGTCATTTAAAACCTCAAACTCTTGTTCTATATATATTTCTTTGACCCAGTTGATATTGGCACTTTTAGAGGCTTGCATATTAATCTCCTTAATCGCATAAGTGGTATCATTAACCCAGAAGTCCCCTTTAAAAGTCAACTCATTTTTTCGTCTTGGATAGTAAATAATATTATAGCACCATTTATTATCAATAAAAGCACTATCGGACAGTACATAATTATAAGTCTGAACACCAGATCTTCCAATTGGACTTACAAAACTCTTATCAAAAAATTTAATGTAATTACTATAGACATTATACTCAGAATAAAGATCATCGATAAAGTCAATAATAACTTGATTATTACTAAATCCACTGTTTTTATTTCCAACAAGATCCTGCCTTTCTTTATTAATAACATTATCTCCAGAAATATGCTTAACAGACTCATTAAGAAATATTGGTAAATAGGTTTTTCCCGTAACGCTCGAGGTATCCACTTCCTCAAATACGAACTCCATACCTTTAAATAGTTTACTTTTTATCAAGGCACTATCAATCGAATTAAGGTCAAACTCTACCTTTTCGTATTGATCGTATTCGTATTGTTTAAATTGATTTAGACCGTTTTGTCGTTTACGATCCCAAATTTTTTGGAGTATCCCAATAGCGGGATTTTCCGATGCTTTTTTTGATTGTTTACCCGTTACAATTACAACCTCATCTAGAGACGACGCTTCCTCCTTAAGAATAAATTTTAAATCGAAATTAACCCGTTTTGTTAATGGGATTTCAAGGACCTCATACCCTATAAACGATACGATTAATGTTTCCCAAGTCTCATCAGACTCTAAATAAAATCTGCCATTTTCATTAGAAGTTGTTCCCTCTGTAGAACCTTTAAATAAAATGTTGGCATAAGCTACCGGTTCATTATTCTCATCGTAGACGTGTCCGCTCACTTTTGTTTGAGCAAAAGTCAAAGTAGAAATAAGGACAAATAAGGTAGAAAGTAGTTTTAACTTCATATTAAAAAAAACAAACTTCATTAATAATCGACTCTTTAATTTTGAACGATTATCAATGAAGTCTATTCAACGCAGAAAACTGCGATTTATTTACTTATACATTACTTTTTTCACCGCCTTAACAACATCATTACTATTAGGCAACCATTCTTCTAATAAGACAGGTGAATAAGGTGCAGGGGTATCTGCTGTGTTTATTTTTACAATTGGAGCATCTAAATAGTCAAATGCTTCAGATTGTACGAGATACGTAATTTCAGTGGCAACATTTCCAAATGGCCAAGCTTCTTCTAAAACAACTAATCGGTTTGTTTTCTTTACAGATTCAACAATAGCTTTTCTATCCATTGGTCTAACCGTACGTAAATCTATAATTTCACAACTAATGCCTTCTTCAGCTAAAGCATCTGCTGCTTTATAAGCTTCCTTAATAATTTTACCGAATGACACAATCGTTACATCTGTTCCTTCTCGCTTTATATCTGCAACACCAATCGGAATTGTATACTCACCTTCTGGCACCTCTCCTTTATCACCATACATTTGTTCACTTTCCATGAAGATTACAGGATCATCGTCTCTAATTGCGGACTTTAATAAACCTTTAGCATCATATGGATTAGAAGGCACCACAACTTTTAAACCAGGTGTATTTGCGAACCAGTTTTCAAATGCTTGTGAATGCGTTGCCGCTAACTGACCAGCAGAAGCCGTAGGGCCTCGAAATACAATTGGACATTTAAATTGTCCACCAGACATTTGTCTAATTTTTGCAGCGTTGTTGATAATTTGATCAATTCCAACCAAAGAGAAGTTAAAGGTCATATATTCTACAATCGGACGATTGCCAGTCATAGTAGATCCTATTGCGATTCCCGCAAATCCAAGTTCCGCAATTGGAGTATCTATAACACGTTTTGGGCCAAATTCATCCAACATTCCTTTTGATGCCTTGTATGCACCATTATATTCTGCTACTTCTTCACCCATTAGATAAACACTCTCATCACGGCGCATTTCTTCACTCATTGCCTCACAAACAGCTTCTCTAAATTGAATTGTCTTCATTATCTATTTTTTAATGAATAGCAAAAATAGGAATAAATGAAAAATTAAATAAACCAAATTTCTTGAAAATTTATTATGCGTGCATAGTAAATATTCGAAATAAAATATCTATCTTCGCAGTCTCAGTCAAAAAGTGCTTCAATCGCCCTTTATCATTAAGAAAATTGAGAAAAAAATGTTCTTTTACTATAACGTTTTAGTAAAGGATAAATTGAATAATAAAAACCTAAATAATATAGAAATATGAAGATTTTAGTCTGTATTAGTCATGTACCAGACACGACATCGAAGATCAATTTTACGGATGGAGACACCAAATTTGACACCAATGGTGTGCAATTTGTAATTAATCCAAATGATGAATTTGGTTTAACACGTGCTATGTGGTTTAAAGAAAAGCAAGGTGCTAGTGTTGATGTTGTAAATGTTGGAGGTCCTGAAACAGAACCAACCTTGAGAAAGGCTTTGGCCATTGGAGCAGATGCAGCGATAAGAGTCAATACAGAAGCTACAGACGGTTATGCTGTTGCAAAGCAATTAGCAAAAGTAGTGGCTGATGGTGGCTATGACCTCGTTATTGCTGGACGTGAATCGATAGATTATAATGGTGGTATGGTACCAGGAATGTTAGCGACAATGACAGGTGCAAACTACATTACTAACTGTATAGGCTTAGAAGTGGATGGCGCAAGTGCTAAAGCTGTAAGAGAAATCGACGGTGGTAAAGAAACTGTTGCCACAGCATTACCATTGGTTATTGGTGGTCAAAAAGGATTAGTTGAGGAGAGTGACCTAAGAATTCCTAATATGAGAGGAATTATGATGGCTAGAAAAAAGCCATTAACAGTATTAGACCCTGTGGATGCCAATAACGAAACAAAAGCCACAAGCTTTGAAAAACCTGCACCTAAAGGAGCAGTTAAGTTAGTAGATGCAGATAATATAGATGAATTAGTTAACCTACTTCACAACGAAGCTAAAGTGATTTAAAAAATTAAAGAAAATGTCAGTAATCGTATATACAGAATCAGAAAAAGGAAAATTTAAAAAAGCGGCATTCGAAGTTGTTTCATATGCTAAAGCAATTGCAGACCAAATGGGCACTTCAGTTACCGCTGTAGCCATCAATGCCGAAAATGCAGAAAGCTTAGGAAATTATGGCGCAACAAAGGTGTTGTCTGTAAATGACGACAGTTTAAATGCTTTTAACGCCAAAAAATATGCTTCAGTAATTGAGCAAGCTACAAAACAAGAAAACGCTAATGTTGTTGTTGTAAGCTCAAGCGCAGATAGTAAGTATTTAGCACCTATTTTAGCCGTTGGCTTGGAGGCAGGTTATGTTTCTAATGCGGTGGAAGCTCCATCAAGCACCGCTCCATTTACAGTAAAAAGAACAGCCTTCACCAATAAAGCTTTTGCAAATACGGAAATTAACACAGATGTAAAGGTTGTTGGATTATCAAATAACTCATTTGGGTTGGTTGAAAATGGCGGAAGTGCATCGGTTGAAGCCTTTTCTCCGTCTTTACCAGAATCTGGTGTAGCTCTAGAATCAGTAGATAAAGCAACAGATAAGGTTAGTATTGCAGATGCTGAAGTTGTAGTATCTGGAGGACGTGGTCTTAAAGGACCAGAAAATTGGGCATTAGTTGAAGACTTAGCAGATGTACTAGGTGCCGCAACAGCATGCTCAAAACCAGTTTCAGACCTTGGCTGGAGACCACATAGCGAACACGTTGGCCAAACTGGAAAACCTGTAGCGTCTAATCTCTATATCGCAATTGGTATTTCGGGAGCTATACAGCATTTAGCAGGTATTAACTCATCGAAAGTTAAGGTTGTAATTAATACAGATCCAGAGGCACCATTCTTTAAGGCAGCTGATTATGGTGTTGTTGGTGATGCTTTTGAAGTGATCCCGGTATTAACAGAAAAATTAAAAGCGTTTAAGGCACAGAACGCATAATTTTATTACCTTGTATTATCATAAGGACTGTTTAAATTTGGGTTTTCTCTTAGTTATCTAGATCTACAAGATTAGAAAAAGAGAAAATTATACAAAACTGTAAATTACAGTTGGTAAAGTCCAAATTTAAACAGTTCTTTGTGTTTATACTTTATGAGTTTAGTACGTTTAAATATTAAAGGTATTTCTTATAGCCAGACTCAAAATGGTGCCTATGCACTCATATTGAATGAAGTTGATGGTGACAGAAAGCTCCCAATTGTAATTGGTGCATTTGAAGCACAATCTATAGCTATTGCTTTAGAAAAGGAAATTAGACCACCGCGTCCTCTCACCCATGATTTGTTTAAAAATTTTGCAGACCGTTTTGATATTGTTGTAAAACAGGTCATCATTCACAAATTGGTTGATGGTGTATTCTATTCGAGCCTTATTTGTGAGCGCGACAAAATAGAAGAAATAATTGATGCTAGAACTAGTGATGCTATCGCATTAGCCCTTAGATTTCAAGCACCTATTTTTACCTATAAGAACATCTTAGATAAAGCTGGGATTTATCTCAAAGTTAATCCTAAAAAGGATGACGAAGCCCAAGACAGTATTTTGGTCGACGACCTTATTGCTGAGGAAATTGAAACCGCTGTCATTGAAAAAGAAGGGTATAAAGATAAATCACTAGAGGAACTCAAAAAACTACTGGCTGAAGCTGTTAAAAATGAAGACTATGAAATGGCAGCAAAATTACGCGACGAGATTTCTAAACGCTAACTAATCCAACTTTCAATGACTAAACTTTTCAAGGTCCTATTTATTTTATTGATTTCGATTTCATTTATAAATGCCCAAAATCTTGAAAAAACATGGCAATTCGAGTCAATAAAAGATAAAACTGGCACGTCTTTATTTGACACAATTGAATCAGACACCTTAGTACTTAATAATGGTAGATTTAATTATTCACTTCAGGCTAAAAATAATTTAATTGCCAATGGAGACTATGTGCATCAGAATAACATCTTGATGCTTTATTATGACACTCCAAAAGACACCATTAGACATTATAGAATAAAGGAGCTAACAGACTCTACATTAGTATTCACAGAAAACAAAATTACCTACAGCTATAAAACTCGCGTTGAGGAAAAAGTAGTTGTTAATGATATTATACCTAGTCAAGGATTTACAATGACCAGCCTTTGGCGTGGTGCTTTAGGCATGATTGTATTATTGCTTATTGCATATTTATTAAGTAAGAACAGGAAAGCTATAAATTGGCGAACTGTTGGGTTTGGGTTATTAGCACAACTTATTTTAGCCATTGGTGTACTTAAAGTTCCTTTTGTTCAAGCGACGTTTGAATGGGTTGGTGGCTTATTTATTAGTGTTTTGGATTTCACCATGGCAGGTACAAAGTTTTTGTTCGCCTCATTTAGCACCAATGAAATTGCAGATTCCTTATTGACATTTGCAGTTTCAATTTTACCTACAATTATCTTTTTCTCCGCATTAACATCTGTACTTTTCTATTTAGGTGTTATTCAAAAGGTAGTAAAAGCAATGGCTTGGCTACTCACTAAATTATTACAAATTTCTGGGGCAGAGAGTCTCAGTGTTGCAGGTAATATTTTTCTTGGTCAGACGGAGTCTCCACTTATGATCAAAGCCTATCTCGAAAAGATGACAAAATCTGAAATCCTGCTAGTTATGATTGGTGGTATGGCAACCGTTGCAGGAGGTGTATTGGCCGCTTACATTGGATTTTTAGGAGGTTCTGATGAAGCACTTCGTTTGTTTTATGCCAAGCATCTTTTAACAGCATCTGTTATGGCAGCACCTGGTGCCATAGTTGTCTCTAAAATATTATACCCACAACAAGAAAAAATTAATTCAGAAGTAAAAATTACGCAAGACAAAATAGGCTCTAACATTTTAGATGCCATTGCCAATGGTACTACAGAAGGATTAAAACTAGCCGTTAACGTTGGTGCCATGTTATTAGTGTTCTTGGCTTTTATAGCGATGATTAACGGCATACTAGGGTGGACTGGCGACATTACTAACCTTAACTCGTGGATTGCTAGTAACACAACTTATGAATCTTTATCATTAGAATTTATCCTTGGTTATACATTTGCTCCACTTATGTGGCTTATTGGCGTGGCTCAAGAGGATATTGCACTGATGGGACAGTTACTGGGTATTAAATTGGCCGCAAGTGAATTTGTAGGTTATATTCAACTTGCAGAATTAAAAAATCCAGCAGGACTCCTTCACCTTAAATACCAAAAATCGATTATTATGGCAACGTACATGCTTTGTGGATTTGCCAATTTTGCTTCCATTGGTATTCAGATTGGTGGCATAGGGTCATTAGCACCAGGCCAAAGAAAAACACTTTCTGAATTTGGTATTAAAGCACTTATTGGAGGTACTTTAGCATCACTTTTATCAGCCACAATAGCAGGTATGATTATCGGTTAAAATCGTTAATAACTTTTAATAGAATTAGAAGCTTCAACGTTACACATTTGAAGCTTTTTTTTATTTTCGATTTCTGAATTGCATAGCATCAGTATGCATTAAATTCTACAAAATTTAAGTTCAATTAAAAGACATTCATTGCCACAAAGGAACCGCGTATGAAACAATATCACGACCTCGTAAAATATGTATTAGAGCATGGTAACCAAAAAGGTGACCGAACAGGCACTGGTACTAAAAGTGTATTTGGATATCAAATGCGTTTTGATTTAAATGAAGGGTTTCCTATGGTAACTACAAAGAAGCTTCATCTTAAGTCTATCATTTACGAATTACTATGGTTTCTAAAAGGTGACACTAACATTAACTACCTTAATGAAAATGGTGTAAGAATCTGGAATGAATGGGCTGATGAAAATGGTGATTTAGGACCGGTTTATGGTCATCAGTGGCGCAATTGGGCAGATCAGGACATAGATCAAATTAAAGAGGTAATTACCACGCTAAAAAATAATCCAAACAGTCGAAGAATGCTTGTGTCTGCTTGGAATCCATCTGTGATGCCAGACACATCAGTATCTTTTTCTGAGAATGTGGCTAATGGCAAAGCTGCGCTTCCACCATGTCATGCATTTTTCCAATTTTATGTGGCAGATGGAAAATTGTCGTGTCAGTTATATCAAAGGAGTGCGGACATCTTTTTAGGTGTGCCTTTTAATATAGCGTCTTATGCATTATTTACCTTGATGATGGCACAAGTATGTGGCTACCAACCAGGTGAATTTATACACACCTTTGGCGATGCGCACATTTATAGCAATCACCTTGAGCAGTTAGAACTTCAACTTTCAAGAGATATTCGACCACTGCCAAAAATGATTTTAAATCCTGAAGTGAACGACATCTTCGATTTTAAGTTCGAAGACTTTACGTTAGTTGATTATAATCCGCATCCTCACATTAAAGGAGTTGTTGCCGTTTAACCTTGTGATGAAGATTTTATTTTTCTGGGTTGCTTTTCTCTGCTACGTCATTGGATTTGGTCAAACTGACACAACAGAAAGGTTTCCGGTATATAGAGGCTGTGATAGAAATCTGAGTAATGAAGAACTTAAGAAGTGTTCTAACGATAAAATCAAAGATTTTTTAAAGGTAAGTTTTGATTATCAAATGGCTAATAGTGTATTCTTAACAGAGGAATCCACTCAATTTCAATTAGATTTTGTGATCAATAAAAAAGGGAAAGTCGAACAGGTTAATGCAAAAGCTAATCATAGAGCTATCGCCATTGAAGCTATAAGGCTGGCAAAAAGACTCCCAAAGTTTAAATCACCAGGTCTTAAAAACGGAAAACCTGTCGATGTTCCTTTCAGCCTTCTAATGACTATATATTTTCAATAAAAAAGGTGCTTCAAAAAAAGAAACACCTCCTTTAAAATGATTTGTAATTTCTTACAGATTTAGAATCCCATTCTCTGCAGCTGCAAAGTCATTCCAAGCATAAGAATCTGCTTGCTCATCATTGATATAATTTCCATCAACAACATATCTGAATTCATACGAATTTTCAGTTTCTAAATCTACAGTTCCTTTAAAGGTACCGTTCTTCAATTTTTTTAATTCTGTAGCTTCAGTATTCCACTCATTAAAGCTTCCAACAACTGCTACATTTTTAGCCTCTTTTGCAGGAACTGAAAATGTCACTTTACAAACTGGCTTACTTTTTAAATACTGCTTTTTAATTGCCATAATAGATAGATTTAATTATGGGTCAAAAGTATAAAAGAAAAATCCAGAAATAATAGTTAATATCACATATAACTAAAGAATTATTATTTTAATAAAATAGCCTTTACTTTTTGATAAACTAGACAATTTTACAGCGCATATTTTATGAGATTCTTAATGTGTTTTACAGGGTTTAACGCTTGATTTTCAACTATATCGTTTGCGAATAAACCCGAGATACGACAGCTAAAAATCACTACAACGTTTTAGTTAAAAATGGGTATCTTTATACCTTTAAATGACACTTATGTTTGGAAAGAAAAAACAGGTTTCTACAATAGATAAAGAACAACTAGAATTAATAGAATACGCCCAAAAACGTATCCGTCAAAAAAAGCGTTTATATATACATTTTGTCCTTTTTTTAATCGGCGCAGTATTTTTAATTATTGCCAATACTGTTTTAGGAATCGGAAAGGATTTTACGATTGCTGGAATAAACTGGTTTGTCTTTGCAATTCTGTTTTGGTTATTTCTTTTTGTTTACCACTTTATAAATGTGTTTATAACTAACAAGTTTATGGGTAAGGATTGGGAAAAACTTCAATTAGACAAACTTGTTGATAAGCAACAAAAGCGAATAGATGCACTTAAGCAGGATTTTTTAAAGGAAGAAACTAAAATTGCCCAGACTCAAGCCTATAACGAATCAAAATCCAAAGCATTAAAATCAAACGCAAAGAAAGATCAAGAATTGACCATTATTGTGGCCGCTGGAGAAAATAATGCCATTGGGAAAGACAATGACTTAATTTGGCATTTAAGTGATGACCTTAAACGTTTTAAGCAACTTACAAACGGTCACCATATTATTATGGGTAGGAAAACCTTCGAAAGTTTCCCAAAACCACTCCCAAATAGAACACACATCGTTATTACGAGACAAGATGATTATAAAGCTCCAGAAGGTGTTATCATTGTAAATAACCTAAATGATGCTATCGATGCTTCAAAAGGTGATGAGCAACCTTTTATCATTGGAGGTGGAGAAATTTATAAGCAATCGCTTGATCTTGTAGATAAATTAGAAATAACGCGAGTACATGCAACTTTTGAAAATGCAGACACCTTCTTCCCTGAAGTTGATAAATCCATCTGGAAAGAAATAAATCGTGTAACTCATGATGCAGATGAGAAGCATAAATACGCATTCTCATTTATTACCTATATCAGAAAATAAATATTTATATTTTTGCATCACTAAATTGATAACTCTATGAATGCATATATATTTCCTGGTCAAGGGGCACAGTTTTCTGGAATGGGTCTTGATCTTTATGAAAAATCACCTTTCGCCCAAGAATTATTTGAAAATGCGAATGACATATTAGGATTTCACATTACAGATATAATGTTTGAAGGTTCTGCTGAAGATCTCAAACAAACCAAAGTAACCCAACCTGCCATATTTCTACACTCGGTGATTTTGGCAAAAACACTTGGTGATACTTTTAAACCAGATATGGTCGCTGGGCATTCTCTAGGAGAGTTTTCTGCTTTAGTGGCTAATGGAACCTTAACTTTTGAAGATGGCTTAAAATTAGTTTCTCAGCGCGCTCAGGCTATGCAAAAAGCATGTGAAATTCAACCAAGTACAATGGCTGCTGTTTTAGGGCTTGATGATGATATCGTTGAAAAAGTATGTGCTATGACAGAAGGGGTTGTTGTTGCAGCAAATTATAATTGCCCAGGACAATTAGTGATCTCTGGAGAGATAGACGCCGTGAACAAAGCTTGTGAAACTTTAAAAGAAGAAGGCGCAAGACGCGCTTTGGTCTTACCTGTTGGTGGTGCTTTTCATTCTCCAATGATGGAACCTGCAAGAGAGGAGCTCGCTACTGCCATTGAAAACACAAGTTTTAACAAACCTAATTGCCCAATATATCAAAATGTAACTGCATCAGCAGTAACAGACGAAAATGAAATAAAAGCTAATCTTATTTCTCAGTTGACTGCTCCTGTACGATGGACGCAGTCGGTGCAGCAAATGGTAAATGACGGTGCTTCGCATTTCACTGAAGTTGGACCTGGAAAAGTTTTACAAGGATTAGTTAGAAAAATTCACAGAGAGGCTGAAACTTCGTCTGCAAATTTTGAATCAAATATCTAATCCTGCTAAGTTTTGAATAGAAACCTCTTTATAACCCTATTAATCATCTTTAATATTGCCATTGACCAGATTTCAAAGGCAATAGTTAGATCTAATATGATAGAAGGTGTACGTGGACAAATTGACTTAATAACAGATTATTTTCAACTCATATGGGTGGAAAATAAGGGTGCCTTTCTTGGAATGGGAAGCGACATGAACCCTACGTTAAAACTTATTTTCTTACTTATACTACCTACTTTAGTCCTCGGCTACGTTATCTACTATATTGTAAAAACAAAAGAGTTAGACCGTTTGAGTTTGATTGCTTTCTGTTGTATCGTTGGTGGTGGCATTGCCAATGTCTTTGACAGAATTGTCTACGGTCAGGTTACTGATTTTTTCTTTATTAGAATTACAGATACTATAAAAACTGGGATTTTTAATGTCGCAGATTTATCTGTCACTACAGGAATGATAATGCTATTGTTTAGTGGTGTTTTTACCAAAAAGACAAAAGCCGAAGTAGAAGCCTAATATTGAACTTTTCTTAACCTCTAATTTTTTTCTCCCAATTCCAAGCAGATGCCATAGCATCATCTAATGATAATTCTGTTTTCCACCCCAACACATCATTTGCATGGGTGGTATTGGCATAGGCCGCTGTAACATCACCCTCTCTACGGGCAACAATTTTGTAATTAAGTTTCTGACCAGAAACTTTTTCAAACGAATTAATTACTTCAAGAACAGTACTTCCCTTCCCTGTCCCCAAATTAAAGACTTCAAAATTAGAAACTGTTTTATTTTCCATTAAACGCTCTAAAGCAATAACATGTGCCTTTGCAACATCAACTACATGAATGTAATCTCTAACACAAGTCCCATCAGATGTTGGATAATCATCACCAAAAACTGATAATTGCTCTCTAAGTCCAATGGCTGTTTGAGTAATATAAGGCACAAGATTTTGTGGTACACCTATTGGCAATTCGCCAATCTCAGTACTTGGATGTGCACCAATTGGATTAAAATACCTTAGCGCGATAGCATTTAAATCTTTATATGCGCAGCAAGTATCTTTAATGACTTCCTCCCCAATCTGTTTTGTATTCCCATAAGGCGATTCCGCTAGTTTTATAGGTGCATCTTCTGTAATTGGTAATTTATCTGCTTGTCCATATACCGTACATGAAGAACTAAAAATAAAATTCTTTCTCTTTAATTCAGTTAGTTGCTGAAGAATATAAACAAGTGTAGTAATATTATTCTCATAATATAGAAGTGGATCTTTTACACTTTCACCCACGGCCTTGCTAGCAGCAAAATGAATAACGCCCTCTATATCTTTATGTTGATTGAAAAATCCATCTACATGTTGCTTATTTCTTAAATCCAAATTTACGAATATTGGCATTTTACCAGTAATCTTAACTATACCATTGATAACTTCGGCAGATGAATTACTTAAGTTATCTATGATTACAACGTCATATCCCTTATTCTGTAATTCGACAACGGTATGCGAGCCTATAAATCCTAGGCCACCTGTAACTAATACTTTCATTAAAAATTATTTGGAATTATTTATAAAATTTAAAACTGTAGTGGTTATCAATTCGATTTGTTCATCATCAAGTTCTGTATGCATTGGCAGAGAAATCACATTTTTTACAAGATCATTTGTAACTGCGAAATCCTCTTCATTATAGCGCTCATCTGCATATGCCTTTTGTAAGTGTAATGGGATCGGATAGTAGACACCACATGGTATTCCATTATTATTTAGATGCGCTACTAACCCATCTCTATCAATACCCTTAAGGTTTAATGTATATTGATGAAACACATGACAATCACAAGAACTACAAATTCCTTCACATTCTGTTTTACCACTTGGTACAGTTATGTTTGGGTGATTCTTTAAGGCCTCATTGTACTTTCGTGCTGTGTTTCTGCGTGTTCTATTATATTCATCTAAATGTGGCAGCTTGGCATCTAATACCGCAGCCTGAATAGAATCAAGTCTTGAATTAACACCAACTACATCATGATGGTAACGTTTATACATCCCATGATTAACAATACCTCTAATTGTATGCGCTAGATCATCATCATTGGTAAAAATTGCACCTCCATCACCATAACAACCAAGATTTTTTGATGGGAAGAAAGATGTTGACGCTACATCTCCAATAACTCCAGTTTTAACTTTTGAACCATCTTTATATGTGTAATTAGCACCGATACCTTGGGCATTATCTTCAATAACATAAAGATTATGCGCTTTGGCAACCTCTAAAATCTCTTCCATATTAGCAGCCAAACCAAATAAGTGAACAGGCACTATTGCCTTAGTCTTATGTGTTATAGCTTTCTTTATGGCTTCAGTATCAATGTTAAATGTAACTGGATCTACATCGACCAAAACAGGTGTTAATTGCAATAGTGCAATAACCTCTACAGTAGCGGCAAAAGTAAAATCAGCTGTGATAACTTCATCACCTGGTTTTAAACCAAGACCCATCATAGCAATTTGTAATGCATCCGTACCATTAGCACATGGTATCACATGTTTTACCCCTAAATAATCCTCTAAATTTTTCTGAAATTCATGAACTTTAGGACCATTTATAAATGCGGCACTCTCAAGTATTTCTTGTATTGAAGGATTTACAACATCTTTAATCTTGGAATATTGACTCTGTAGGTCAACCATTTGGATTTTCTTCATTCTAAAAACTTCCTTTATGTGTTAATCATTTAGGGACTTTGGCGAAAATACAAAATAGAAACTGCTAAGCCAATGCATTTAATTGAAAGAAATGTATTTTAGCATAAATATTTATCTTTTTGAAGTTATTTTATAACATAGGAATCTATGTGGCTAATCTTGTTTTACAGGTTTTAGCTTTATTTAATCCCAAAATAAAACTGGGTGTAAAAGGCAGAAAAAACACCTTCGCTCAGTTAAAGCAATCGCTTCTTCCTACAGATAAAACATTTTGGTTTCATTGTGCATCATTAGGAGAATATGAACAGGGACTTCCTATATTTGAAAAACTAAAAGCACTCTATCCTACACACAAGATTGTTCTCAGTTTTTTTTCACCTTCTGGTTACGAAGTAAGAAAGAATACAGATTTAGCTGATGTGGTAATTTATCTACCCATTGACACGAGTAAAAACGCAAAAAAATTCATAGATGTAGTAAATCCCGAACTCGTCATCTTTGTAAAGTACGAGATTTGGCCTAATTTATTATCAGAAATCAAAAAGCGAAAAATTAGAGCCCTACTTATTTCGGCCCTATTCCGTAAAAACCAATATTATTTTAAATGGTATGGTAGCATCATGAAAAATGCACTCTTTACCTTCGAACATATCTTCACCCAAAATATAAACTCTAAAAAATTACTCAATACTTTAGGATATGATAAAGTGACTGTTTCGGGAGACACCAGATTTGATCGAGTATCTAATCAATTGAAACTAGATAACGAATTAAAATTTATTGAAGATTTTATTGGCGAAAACTTATGCTTAATATTTGGTAGTACTTGGCCAGAAGACGATAAGCTTTTTATTGATTTTATTAACAATAGCAACATTAAAAACGTAAAATACCTCATTGCACCACACAATATTAAACCGAGCTATATCAATTCATTGAAAGACCAGATTAAACTTAAAACCACGTGTTTTACGGAAATGGCTGAGCCAACAATTAATCAAAGTGAGGTCTTCATTTTAGATACAATAGGTTTACTATCTAAAGCCTACAACTACGCAGATATTGCTTATGTTGGTGGTGGTGCTGGGACCACTGGACTTCATAATATCTTAGAACCAGCGGTATTTGGAATACCTATACTTATAGGAAAGAATTTTCAAGATTTCCCAGAAGCTGTGGCGCTTGTAAACAAGAAAGGTGTAATCTCTATTGATTCGAGTGAAGAATTTGACGCGCACATTAAAAGATTTGTTAAGAACCAAGATGAACGCTTAAATACTGGACAAATTAATAAGGAGTTCATCGAAAATAATAAGGGTGCCGTAAACCAAATACTAGATTACGTTCGTAAATAGTCTTGAGGCCTAGAGAAAATGTAAATAAAATGTTAAAATTTCATTAAAATTACTATTTTCGTAGGATAACAATAAACACTAAAACTATTAACATGAAAAGAATTGTAATGAGCTTGGCTTTAGTAGCTACTCTTGGTTTATCCTTAAACTCTTGTAGAGAAACAAAAGAAAAGGCAGAAGATGCTGTAGAAAATGCATCAGAGGCTGCGAATGATGCCGTAGATTCAGCTGCAGATGCTGTTGAGGATGCAAAAGAAGCCACTAGTGATGCCGTAGACGAAGCTACTGATGCTACTAACGATGCAATAGATAGCGCTAAAGATGCAGCAAATGATGCTGTAGATGCTGTAAAAGAAGGTGCAGAAGACATGGCAGATGACGTTAAGGATGCTGCTAACGACGCCGTAGATAAGGTAAAGGAAGCTGGCAATGATGCCGTTGAAAAAGCCAAAGGCTCTATAGGCAACTAGTTACTAGAACATAATTAATAAAGAAGCTTGATCTTAGGGTCAGGCTTTTTTTGTAGACCCACTTAGTTTAAGCTCACTTGGTACTACAATAGTTTGCAATTCATGCGTTTCACTGTTCAGATTTTCAATGAGTAGTTTTATGGACATTTCACCAATCTCGAATGCTTTTTGATGAATAATGGAAATCTTTGGACTAGATATAATTTGCGTGTTTTCATATCCAAAACCAATTACCGAAATATCCTCTGGAATCTTTCGCCCTAGTCGTCTTGCCATATTAATAGCTACAATTCCAGTAACATGATCATTGGAGATAATAGCGTCTATTTTATCATGTGCTTTCAGATAATCGTACATAGCCTGATTTACCTTTGGCTCATTATCTAATTTAAGGATATCACTTGGCAGATTATGCTCCTCTAATGCCTGCTGGTAGCCTTTCATTCGGAGTTTACCAACACTCAGTTCTTCAACATTGCTTATTAATAGAATATTTTTTCTATGTTCTTGCTCAATAAGATATTTGGTTGCTTCATATACAGATTGAAAATCATCTACAATAACCTTATCACAAACGATGTCCTTTATTACCCGATCAAACATCAATACCGGAATTTTTCTATTTATTATCGATTCTATATGATCCCATTTTGCCTTTACCTGAGTTTCTCTTGCCACAGCAATAATAAATCCATCAACACTCCCACTCGATAATAGTTCTAAACTTCTGGCCTCTTTTTCTACATTCTCTTCCGATAAACAAACTATAATATCATAATCATTCTTAGAAGCGGCTTTCTCTAGCCCATGCAATACCTCTGCAAAAAAAGGATTTATTACAGTTGGTAGAATTACACCAATGGTCTTAGTTTTGTTTGTTTTGAGTTGCTGTGCAATTCTATTGGGCTTGTAGTTGAGTTTCTCTGCAAGCTCATGGACTCTAATCTTAGTCTGCTCACTTATTTCATGGCTATCATTTAATGCCTTTGAAACTGTAGATACAGAGATGTTGAGTAGCTTAGCTAATTCCTTTAATGTGGTCATTAGTTAGTTGTTAGTTTCAATAATCTAAGCCTTAATGAATAAGGTTAGACTGTTACATTTATCTTTTAATCTGATTAAGGGCCACGTCTACTTCTGCAACAGGTAATTTACATGTACCATTTACACAAACGTAAATCGAAGTATTATCTTCTGTAAATTTATTAATTAATAATGGTAATTCATCATCAATAGTTGATCCTGCAACAATAATATTTGGTAAATAATGTGAATTCAAGTCCTTTAACTTCATTTCTGCCTCAGGTCCAATGATGGCCACCTCATAAAACGGCTTGGTATAATTTAGATATAGCTCTAACCAATTTGTAAAGGCTGTAGGTGCACTAGCGATATCCTCACTGATATTGGCTAACATCTGATTGGCCATTTCTGAGTAAGACTTATCATAAAAATAAAGCCCAAGTTTAAATAGGTTGATCGCCTGAACTGAATTTGAAGAAGGAATTACATTGTCATAGATTTCCAGCTTACGAGCGATTAAATTTGAATTTTCATTAGAGGTAAAATAGAACATTCCATTTTCGGGATTCTGAAAATTTGCTAATGAATAATCCATCAAAGTCTTAGCCAGGTCGAGCCAAGAACGATCCATAGTTACCTGATATAAATCAATATATGCGCTAACAACATGTGCATAATCCTCTGCAAATCCTAGGATTGTACTTTCACCATCTTTATAGCTATGCCATAAGCTCCCATTAGGTTGTATCTGTTTTTCCTTTATGAATAAAGCATTAGTCTTTGCAACTTGCAGATAATTCTCGTCACCCAAAGCCTTATAAGCATCTATATAGGCTTTTATCATAAGTGCATTCCATGAGGTTAATGCTTTTTGGTCTAATCGTGGTTTATTGCGTTTTTCTCTTTCCGATAATAACAGCGCCTTCCAAGTTTTTAGTTTGGTATTTAGTTCATCTTGTGCAATGTTGCTTGCTTTTAAAAAGTCCTTATCAGATTGCGTTATTAAAAGTACGTATTGTCCATTTTCCCAAAGACCATTGCTGTTAATATTGTAATAGCTTTTAAAGAGTGCATAATCTTCCGCGAGAAGTTCTTGAAGTTTGGCCTCTGTCCAAGTATAATAAACACCTTCTTCGAGTTCTCCATCTGCGTTTTCACTATCTGCATCTATAGAGGAATAAAATGTACCTTCAGAAGATGTCATTTCTTTAGCTATAAAATCTAGTGTTTCAATTATGATACGCTTATATTCTTCATTGTTAGTTAATTGAAAGGCCTCTGCGTATAAACTCACCAATTGAGCGTTATCATAGAGCATCTTTTCAAAGTGTGGCACGTGCCATCTATCATCAACTGAATATCTAGAAAAACCGCCTGCTAATTGATCATACAAACCACCGGAAGACATTTTATTCAATGTAGTTTCAACATAGGCCATTAGATCTTTATCATCTAATTGATGCGCATAACGCAAAGCAAAACTTAAATGGCTTGGCATCGGGAATTTTGGCGCTTTCTTTAAACCTCCCAAATCAAGATCAAAGTTCGTCTTTAAACTATCCACTATAGCAACTAAATTTGCAACTTCATATGGACTCGTCTCCTTTTTGACTTCAATTAAATCCGACTGCTTTACGCCTTCGGTAAGTCTATCCGCATAAGCTATCATCTCACTAGGTTCCTTATCGTAAAGTGATGAGGTCTGTTCTAATACTTTTAACCATTGGTCCTTTGAAAAATACGTGCCGCCAAATACAGGTCTTCCATCTGGTAATGCGATGACATTTAATGGCCAACCAGCACTACCTGTCATTAAAGTAACAGCATTAACATAAACCTGATCTACATCTGGTCGCTCCTCGCGGTCGACCTTAATGTTTATGAACTTTTCATTCATCAACTTTGCTACAGAATCATTTTCAAAGCTCTCTTCTTCCATGACGTGACACCAATGACAAGCTGAGTATCCTACTGAAATTACAATAAGTTTGTTTTCTGCTTTTGCTTTTGCCAAGGTCTCCGCATTCCAAGCCTTCCAATCCACTGGGTTGTACGCATGTTGTAACAAATATGGGCTTGTTTCATTAATAAGATCATTGGTTGGTCTAGAATCTATCTTATCTATAGAACTAGCTTCTTGTTTGCATCCAAGAAGAATGAAAAGGAAACCAAATATGACAACTAATTTTTTAATCATTATGATTTTACTGAATCTCGAAATTAAGGCAATTAAAGTAGATGGTAAAAGAAAAAGTGTGCTTATTTATAACAAACACACTTTTATCTTTTTAATTTAAAATATGGAATTTACTGCTTAACTAACTTTACAGTACGTGTGCCATTTTCACCTTCGATACGTGCAAAATAAACACCTGTTTTATATGAAGTCGCATCAATGGCTACCTCATTTGTATTTGGTACAATAGACAATATTTCTTTACCTAACATATCAAATAAAACCAACTTTGAGATTTCTGCCTTACTATTAATATTCCAATTGTTTGTTGTTGGATTTGGATAGACACCGACACTTTCTAAATCAAATTCACTTGTGGAAAGCGAGTTTTGAGTTAAAAGCAAGTTATCTATATATACAATACCATTGTTATCTACACTATCATTAAGTGGACTAAACTTCCATTGCCAAAATGCAGTATCTGCAAATCCAATATTTGTAAAAAATGACATTGGAATTTCAACTGTTGTCCAGGCCTCATTTACAATTGGTTCTTGAATGCTTATTTGATACTTATGTTCTGTTACACCTCCATCATTACTAATCATTACAAAATCAAAACCTACTACCATTGGTCCTGCCCAATAATCAAAAGAAACAAACCCGTATGATGATACATCATCAGGTCCTCCTTCACCTTGTCCCCATCCTGCAACACCAAAATTAAACTTAAGTGCGTTGTTTACATTAGCCGTATCATCCAAGTCTATTTCTCCAGAAAGTGTACCAAAGTCGTAAGCTACTGGAAAGTTAGTTGAATAACCTGGATTATCATTGTAGATGCTATAAACTTCAGAATCTGGTACTGTAGGAATTGACGCCGGTCCAGAAGGAACTGGATCTTCTGGTATTACTGCACCATTTGGCCCACTGATATCATCAATATAGTAGGTACCAGTTGCTGTATTTCCGCCACCAGCATCAGCGAATAGAACCAAAATTGGATAGTCATTTGCTAGCCCAGGTCCAAAATCTAAAGTTATCGTTTGCCAACCCGCTGCATTTGTATTAAAATATAATTCTGTTGCAACCGGCCCATTTGCCGCACCTTCTAGTTTGAGTAAATGCGTACGAGACGTCGCATCTGGTGCCCAAAAGTCTAAGGTAATTGTATTATTATTATCATCAGATAAATCTATGTAGGTGCCCATATTTAACGCAGCACCATCAAAGTCTACACCATTACTTGAAAGCTCCAACACCTGGTTACCAGCATCTGTTGGGTCTACAACAACTCCAACTGTAGCACCATTAAATGCGCTCCAGTTATCATCTTCTGCCACCTCAAAATCCAAAGGTAATTCTTGAGCCAATATTGATAAAGGCATTACAAGGGCAAGACATAAAATTGTAATTCTATTCATAGTTCTATAATTGAAAGATTAGTTATTTAAAAAAAAAGTGGTTGTAAAAACAACCACTTTTTTAGTTATTCTATCTGTAAAATAATTACTGTCTAATTAATTTCACTGTTTTCGTACCATTTACACCTTCAATACGCGCAAAATAAACTCCTGTTTTAAATGAAGTTGCATCAATAGTCACCTCATTAGAATTTGGTGCGATAGATAATACTTCTTTCCCTAAAATATCAAATAAGGCTAACTTAGTAATTTCTGAATTCCCGTTAATATTCCAATCATTATTTGTTGGATTAGGGAATACACTAAATTCAGCTGTTTCAAACTGATCCGTACTTAATACTTGGTTGTTATGGAAGTATATATTGTCTATGTATGCAGTACCTGCTTGAGTTGTAATTAAGAACTCCGTTAAAGCTTCTCTTGGGCTTATGCCAGCAGTCCAGTCAGTTAAAGGAACATCTACCGAAACCCATGTTTGATTTTGTGTTCCATCTCCTGGTAATGCAATAGTTAATTCACCTGCATTTGTTTCACCAGCACCTCCAGTATGATTAGACCATTTTAAATTAAATACCATTCCTGCAGAATAAGCATCAGCTATAAAGTAATCCATGTGGAAATGAGTCATAGCCGTTGCGTCAGTTACAGTTCCTAATCCTGAACCCATGAAACCGCCTCCAAAAGAGATTTCTAATAAATCGTTAGCAGCATAAGTCTCTTCGGTGAAATCTGAACCATCCCACGGCACGTTGTTTAAACCAACTTCTGTACCGTATGCATCTCCATAAATAGAGATTACATCACCTGGATCTCTTGCAGGTGGAGTTGGTGGCGCTGTTGTTGGTTCCGCTGGACATGCATCACATACACTACCACCACAATCAACACCTGTCTCATCACCATTTTGTATTCCATCAGAACATGTTGGTCCTGTTGGTACAGTACCTGCAATATTATCAACATATACAGTTCTATCTATAGAAGGATCGATGTATCCAGGACCAGAAGGATCCCAATTAGGATAAACTACAAAGTTTGAATAAGTACCATCAGCTGGAGCTGTACCATCAAGCCCAGTATCAAATGTTGCCGTTAAAGTTTCCCATCCACTACCAGTGTGAGTCACTGAAGTTGCAGAATCAGGACCACTATCCGTACTAGCAGTTACCTTTACAAGAATAGAAATAGGTGTTGTGGAATAAACATCTAAAGTCATAGTTGGATCTCCTGTGTAGACTTCAACATTTTGATCAATACTAATATTGATTCCTTGCCATACTTGCTGACCAGCTGTTGCGACAACTTGTGCTACATTCGCACTTCCATTATCTGCATCCACCGATGGATTGGCAACTACAGAACCAGCTCCTCCACCAAATGGTCCGTAAGGTCCATCTCCATCTTCAAAATCTTGAACGACGGTCTGCGAGAAACCAAAAGCCGTAATTAACACGGCTAATAAAAATGTAATTTTTTTCATGTTTGTTTAATATTTAGTTAATATTTAATACAATAACGTGATAATTATTCATTTTTTAGGTTAAAACAACCTATACAAAAACTATACACAACGAATTTTAACAAGTTATCATTAAAGCCAAATAAATTGTTTTTAATTGATTTTCAGGCACTTAAGAAGCTAATCCAAGAAATTGGCAATTTAGAGAAACCACTACAACTAAAAATTAACTCTTTAATTCGAATAACTCTATTTTAGAATTGTTATTTGTTACCAACAACAGCTCTTTGCTTCCAATTTTTATAGTTTTTAAATTTCTACTATCATTTGGCACGTAAAAACCACTTTCACTTGGAGTTAGTGGCGTATAAGATCCTTCATCTGAACCAATTAATACACTTCCAAAACCAGCATCATAGCGTGTCGTTTCAACCTCTACCCCAAAGTGGTTTCCAGCAATAATAATATCTTTGATGCCATCTCCATTTACATCTTTTACTATGGACGACTTTATTGGAGAGAACTGTGCTTGATTAGGAAGAGTTTTTCTTACTAACGATCCCGAATCATTGAATAAAACAACACTTTCAAAACTTTTAATTTCATACATCACAGCTTCATCTACTTTATCTTCTGGGAGTATTTCAAAAAGCTTTGAAGATGCAAAACTGTGGTAATCCTCAAACTTCTCAGCAACATACGGCATCTGCTGACTTGTACATTCTCTTCCTCTTACAGGCACATAATCATCTTTATAAAATTTTGCCAGAACAATATCATTGGTACCATTGTTATCAAAATCATTGGCATATACCTTAAAAGGATGTTCTTCCGTAGCTTTAAATTTATTATTCTTACCAAGATTGCCAAGGATGTAATCATCATCACCGTCACCATCTAAATCTGAGGCCGTAATCGACCACCAGATACCTCTGGTATCCTCTAGTCCATATTGAGTTGAAGCATCTTCAAACCTACCATTGGTATTTAAAAGTACTTTAGGTTGCATCCATTCACCAACAATCATTAAATCTTCATTACCGTCTTTATTAATGTCTGTAAAAACAGCATCAGTGACCATTCCAATATTTTTTAAATCTGGTGCAATCTCACTATTTGCTTTACTGAATTTTCCATTTTCATTTAGTAAAATATAACTATCAGCAGGGAAGGCATAACGTCCAGGAATTACACGTGTACCGATAAACAAATCTAAGTCGCCATCATTATCTATATCTGATGCTTTGACACACTGCGTACTTGCACTGATTTTAGGCAATGCATTCTGCGACTTCTTAAATTGACCATTACCGTCATTTATATAAAGCCTGTCAATAAGATTTTTATCGCCATGCTTATATTCGCTACCACCACTAGTAACATATAAGTCTACGTCTCCATCATTATCAACATCAAAAAATAAACAACCCAAATCTTCAGACGCTTTATCTTCTGCCCATGGTTGGTTTTGTGCCAAGGTAAATGCTCCAGAACCATTTTGAATGTATAGAACGCCCGATTGTCCCATTGCACCTCCTATAAAGAGATCATCTAAGCCATCATTATTAATATCAGCAACTTCAGCAAAAGGCCCATTTTGGGATATATTATGAGGCAATAAGATTTCCTCAACATATTCATCAAAATAATTTTCTTGATGCTTATAGTCTATCCCAAAATCTTTTGACTCAACTTTGGCAAGAAGCCTATTATTTTCTATATCATCCTTTTTATAAGGTTTTGCATCAGAATACTTTGCCGTAACAACTCGATTCGCTTGTACATTCTCAAATACATTAGATGTGCCGTTAGACCAAATTACCTCAACCTTATCTAATAACGTGGTCTTACCTAAGCCAAAAAACAAACCTGGTTCAACAGCTGAAAAATAACCTCGCGTATTATAATGTTCTGCCACTTGTTGTTCTCCATCGTAACTAATTACCACTTTTGCTCCAATACCTATCGTATTGAGATCAGAACCTTCAAAGTTTATCTTTATAAAATTACCATTGGCTGTATTCTCATAAACATGAGCATAATCCTCCATATTATTAATTACAATGTCCAGATCACCATCGTTATCTAAATCACCATAGGCCATTCCACTAGAGTAAGTAGGTGTATCAAAACTCCAATCCTTGCTAGAATCCTTGAAACTATAGTCACCTTTGTTTACAAAAATTTGATTTCCAATTTTCTTTTTAGGTGCTTTTTTACTGAGTTCAAAAAAATGATCTACTGAAACATCTTTTAATCCTACTAGAGATGCCTTATAGTCATTGTTTAAAAGGTCATATTTTACACCATTAGATATGATAATATCCTTGAAACCATCATTATTAAAATCTTGCATTAAGCCAGACCAACTCCAATCTGTTCTCGAAATTCCGATTTGATTTGAAATATCTGAAAACTCACCTTCATTTACATTAACCTGAAGTGCATTCTTCATGTATTGATAATGGCTCCCATCATTTACTAATTGATAGAATCTATCTGAATCCATTGAAGGCATATTTACTTTAGATCTATAGTGATCCGATGGTGTCATATCAATTGTTAATACATCCTGCTGTCCGTCATTATTTATATCATTAATGTCAATGCCCATACTGTAAAATGAAATATGTTTCATTTTATCATTTATCACATTGGTGAATGTTTTATCTTTATTATTAAGCAAATACAAATCAGGTTGCTCATAATCATTAGTAACATATAAGTCAGTCCAACCATCATTATTTAAATCTCCAGCACAAACACCTAGACCATATTTATAAGTCTTACCAATTAAACCAGCGTTTTCAGTAATATTTTTAAACTTGCCGTTAATATTTTCATAGAGTCTATCACCAAAAAATTTGTAATCTTTCTTTGGTATATCATGAATTAGAAAAAGTTTTGCGTCGGCTGGCTGATTGACTTGATACATATCAAGATCTCC
The DNA here is from genome assembly GCF_050618035.1 of Winogradskyella poriferorum. Taxonomy (GTDB): domain Bacteria; phylum Bacteroidota; class Bacteroidia; order Flavobacteriales; family Flavobacteriaceae; genus Winogradskyella; species Winogradskyella poriferorum_A. The sequence goes on along the minus strand of NZ_JBODPY010000005.1, from coordinate 60,430 downwards.
ATCATTATCCATATCGAAAAATATAGCTTGGGATGAAAACCCCACATCCGCAAGTCCGTATTTCTGAGCTGATTCTGTAAAGGTTAAGTCTTGATTATTAATATACAGTAGATTACTTCTGTCCTCCAGTTTTATCGAATTTCCATTTCTACTCATGTAGATATCCAAATAACCATCTGAATTAATATCTACCATAGTAACACCCCAAGTCCATCCGGGTTTACGCGCAATTTTTGAAGATTTAGTAATATCTTCAAACTTAAGATTCCCTTTATTGAGATACAATCTGTCATTGACTTGATTGCCTCCAAAAAAGACATCAGATAATCCATCATTATTGATATCTCCAATGGCAACACCAGAACCACTGTAAATCTGACTAAAATAGAAGTGGTTAAACTCTGGGGTTTCATTGATTTTATTATTAAAATCAATCCCTGTCTGCTCAGGTGACAATAATTTAAATCCTTCGGTCAACTCACTAGGATTTAAATCTCTAATTGGTTGATCATTACAGTTTGAAACTAATAAATAAAGAGTAAAAACCTTAATTAAGCTCTTATTGAATTTCTTTTTCATACTTTTTCAATTCACTTTTGTAAAGATAAAGAAACACCAAGATTTAATTGAATTTTGAAAACAAAAGCTAAACTAGGAATACTTAAGCTTTTCGTCTTTATCCCAAATACCCCAATATGCTCCAACATCGCCTTCAGCACCAACTTTCCAAGATTCATCAAAACCAGAGAAATAGAATATTTCGATATCCTCTTCTTGAGACCATTTTTGAGTATTAATAAAGTATTTAATGGCATTAGCTTCGGATGGAAAGGCACCTTGTAGATTTGTACCTTCACTTGGCCAGCCTGTTTCCGTAATCACCACTCGTTTGCCGTTACCAGCTAGTTTGGCTTTGTTATACATATCCTTCATATAAAGTAAAGAATAGTCCAAATCACAGCCTTCCCAAAATGGATAGCAATTTGCTAAAATAATATCGCATGCTTCCGTTATGGCTGGTCGCTCTTCGAACTCATAATAAGCATCAACGTAACCTACCGGAACCTGTAAATTCTTAATGGAATCTTTTACATAATGTAGTTTTCCCAGTAACTCCGCTTCAGTCAAATCACCTCTATACATCACTTCATTTCCGACTGCTGCGATGTCTACCAACCCATTATGGCATAAACTGATTAAGCCTTCGAGTTCTCTTTCATTAATTTCTGGATCATCACCCAACCAAGCACCGACGAGTGTCTTCATTCCCATTTCTCTGGCGATTTTTGGTATAAGTTCATTACCATCTGTACATGAGAAAGAACGAATCCAATTGGTATAAGGTTTAATGATTTTTAATCTTCTGCGAATCTGTTTCTCAGATAATTGATCACCGGGTTTTTGTCCTTCTTGATAAGGACTAGAACATAAACCATGCATCCCAGATTTTAAAGTAGTTTTAAACATGGCCTTTAACTCATCAAGAGATTTCCCTTGATAATCCATGGAAGCTAGTGCAAAGTACTTTTCTTTTCTCCGTGACATGAAACGTCCTAATTAAACAAATTTTAGATTTTCGTGCTTATCCCATAAGCCCCAATATGCTCCTACATCGCCCTCATCACCCGTTTTCCAAGACTCATCAAACGACGAAAAGTAGAAAATTGGGATATCATTCTTTTTGGTCCACGTAATGGTATCTATAAAATATTTCATAGCAGCCTCATCACCTGCTATAGCACCATTAAATCCACCTCCTTCACTTGGCCAACCTGTTTCTGTGATAATTATAGGCTTTCCTTGAGCAGCATCGACAACCTGACCATACATAGCTTGCATATGACCTAGTGAGTACTCAATTGGACAACCCTCCCAAAATGGATATAAATTAGCAAGTAGTACATCTGTATTTTCAACAATCTCAGGATGACGAGAAAATTCATAATAGGCATCTACATAACCCACAGGTATATCTAGGCCTTCTAGAGCATCTTTAACACGTTTAATATACTCTAGAAGTTCTTCTTTAGTTAAATCATTTCTATATAAGACTTCATTCCCAACAGCAGCAACATCAACATGTCCTGCCTTAGCTAGTGCAATTAATCCTTCTATTTCTTTTTCATTATCCTCCTTATCGTCACTCAACCATGCACCAACAAGAGTTTTTAAACCATGTTTTTTAGCCGCAACTGGAACATGTTCATTACCCTCAATACAGGAAAATGATCTGATGGCCGTTACATGCGGTTTTAAAATACTTATTCTACGTTCAACCTGCTTAAAGCTAATATGATCTCCTGGTTCTTGTCCATCCTCATACATACTAAAGCAAATCCCATGAAACCCATCATTTAATGTTTTTAACCATAGGGCTTTTAGTTCTTCTGTTGAAAAGCTTGAAAGGTCAAGGCCTTGCGTAGCAATTTGGCTATAACCTTTATAATCATAATAAGATTTCTCTCTGTAAGACATTTATAAAATTTATTTTTCTTTAATTATAATTCACCACGTCGCTCAATAAGCTCCGCTTTTATTTCTTTTGCACGTTCCTCAGTTAAGCTGTATTTCCACATTACCCAAATTGCCAATGCTGCAGTGGCAGAAGGCACAATAATATCGGCTATCCTCAAATTATTCATAGTCTCAATTGATTGCTCGGTAACATTTGGATCAAACCCAACTATACTTAAAATAACACCTCCTAATACTAATGCTATAGACTGACCAATTTTCACCATTAACCAGTATATAGCTCCAAAAGTTCCTTCTTTACGTGGCATCCCATTCTCCAATTCATCCAAATCACATACATCTGCAGTCATAGACATCATTAATGTAAATAAACCACCCATACCAAAAGCAAATAATGGAATAGGAACGAAGATTAACCAAGGAATTTCAGTTCCAGGATCTATACTAAACCAAGACATTCCTATATTCTCTAAAGTTGGATTTATGGATTCAAATATTGAACTCACTCCAGAGTTTAAACTTTTAGCTAAACCAGTCTGAGCAAATTCACTATTCAATTCTTTATCAAATCCCCACCATTTTAAAGTATATCCTATAATCGATAAAACTGTAGAAATAATGAATGCATTTTTCTTTCCCCATTTATTAGCCATTCTAGATATAATAGGAATCACAATAAAAGCGGTAATCATGGCATTAATCGTATTAAACCATGCAGGCCAAGTACCAGCAAGTTCATAACTTCCGTTGTACATGTAAAACACGATAATAAATACACCAAATGCAGCAACTAACTGAAAACCATTAAAGACTAAGAAGGTTGCCCCACAAAGCTTCATAAATGGTTTATTCTTTGAAACTTGTACGATCCCTGCCACCAATTCTTTCATATTTGAAGCTAGGGTCTTAAAGTTTATTTCCTTACGATTTTCCATGTGAGAGGAATCGATACCTTTACAGAATAAGGCTGGCAAAATTCCAAAAACGGCACACAATATACCAACAATTAAGGCCATCGTTCTTACGCCCTCAGTCTGCGTATTAAATGTCTCTGTATCAGGAATAATTACATATAACCATGGAACAATCATCCACGCAATTTGACCCATTGTGTTGGAAAACGCCATTAGTCTTGTGCGCTCATTATAATCTGAAGTCATTTCGTAACCCAATCCAACAAGTGGCGTTGCAAACATCGTATTACCTATTAAAAAGAGTAACTGAAGTATCATGACATGCCAGATAATATAGCTCTGAGAGGCATTGTCATCTAATTGCCACATTAAAAAGAAAAGAATACCACTTATAATGGCACCTACGAAAATATATGGCCTACGACGTCCCCATTTTGACTTGGTGTTGTCTGAAATAAAGCCCATTATTGGGTCGGTAATACTATCAAATATTCTTGGTAGTCCACCTAATAAACCTGCCCATAGTGGGTCGACACCCCAAGCAGTTAATAAAAAGAACTGAATAAATACGCCTAAAGTTCCTGGTAAAATATTTAAGATAAAATGGCCTGCGCCAAAGGCTGCTTTCTGACCTACAGGCACCTTATCCTTCGCTGAAGTTTTGTATTGTGACATGTATTTAGATATTAGTTAGTTAGTTTTATTTCGTTTTTGTTGGTATTATTAAAGTTTGTATGGCCTGAGCATTAATTAATAACTTCTTAGTACTATCGCCAAGGTTAAGTGAAAATGCTTTATCCTCCAGACCTTCATTAAAAATGACAACAGCAATAGAATTATCAGGATTCTTAGCCGCTGCAATCATTAGTTCCTTATCTGTGTGATCAACGCCAACAACCTCTGCACCTGGTCTGATATACTTACTAAAATGTGCCATAGTATAATAGAGTGGTGTAAAATACACCTCATCTTTTTCTGGATCTACAATCACTGGTGCGATACACCAATTTTTAAACCAATTCGGTCCTCCTTTGGTATCTAATACCATGTTCCAGTCTACCCAACCATCAACCCAATTGTTTAGACATCCTATAATATCTCGAGCATATCTATTTACAGGAGCATATTTAGGATGAAGATGTTTGTCTTCTTCAGGTGCCCAAGTGAAACCCCAATCAGTAGCCTCTTTTTTCCAATACCAAGCATCATCTTTCCAAACTGGTACTTCGGCATCTATACAAGCTTCAGATTGAATAAGAAGTTTATCTGGTGCTTTGTTATGTGCATTTTGTAATTCATCCTGAAAGACCTCAAAAGTACTTGCATACCAATGTATTGCTGTTCCATCAAAATATTTAGAAGACTCTTCAGTTCTAAATTGAGATTCTACCCACTCACTGAGATGCTCTCTATTTTGGTCGTATCCTAATATTTTTAAATCACCTTTTCCATCTGCATCGAGCTTTGGTCCTAAATGATTAACTACGAAGTCAGTCATCTCATCTGGCGTATAATGCATACTTTCCCAATTGTTACCATTACCCAATGGCTCGTTCTCTACAGTAAATCCCCAAAGATCTATTCCTTGTTCTTTATAGGCATCTGCGTACTTTGCAAAAAATAAAGCCCATGTAGAATAATATTCTGGTAATAATTTTCCACCTACCCAGTCCTTATTATCTTTCATCCATGGTGGTGCTGTCCATGGTGATGCAAAAAGCTTAAATCCATCTTGAGAAACAGCTTTCGCATCTTTAATCATAGGAATCAAATCATCCAAATCTTCTTTAACCGAAAAATCTTTTAATTCTTTATCTTCAGTAGGAGCATAGGAGTATTGGCCTAAAGAAAAATCGCAAGAATTCATATGTGTTCTACATAACGAATAATTTGCACCATCTTGACTAAAATAGGCTTGTAAAATTTTATCTCTATTTTCTTTACTTAGTTGATTTAAGAGATAAGCTGAAGATTCTGTAAAGGCACCTCCAAAGCCTGTTATTGTTTGAAATTTTTGATCTGGATTTATTGTAATTGATGAAGCTGAATCTAAAGCTTTAAATTCTGTGAGTTTTGTTAATTGATTTCCATTGACTGAAGTTTCATAGACTTCAACTTCAAGGGCTTTACTTTCTTCGTTATTACAACTCATCGTAGCTAATATTAAGCAACAAATACCAAATCTTAATCCTTTCATAGTTTATCGATTTACCATAATTTCTTCTTCTGTTGGTGGGACTAAAACATCTTCTAAAAGTGTCTTTTTATCTCCTTCATAGGTTTTAGTGATCTCATTACCATTGCGCGTGAGACCTGTAAAAATTCCCTTATCCACTAAATCCCAAATTGGAAATTTAGCCTTACCATCTATAGTAAATAATCCAAAATGATTCTCCGATCCTTTAGGATTATGCGAATCTTTCCATTGTTCATTAAAGGCTTCAAAATAAAAACATGAAATCCCTGCACGATTCGTCCATCGACGCATTTGTTTATAGTATAAACCTTGCTTGTACTCATCGGTTGCTCTAGATCCATTTGGACCATAATGACCTGTTGATGTTGTAGCCCAACCCGTTTCTCCAATATGAACCGGTTTATTTACACCTAAACTTTTCATATAATTAGTCACGCTATCATATTGCTTCTGAGCGAACTTTATAGCACGTTCCATAGCCATTTCAATTTTTGTAGAATCTGGCATTCCGGCATGTGCCTCTGGTATTCCCCAAAATTCTGGATTGTAATGGGTATTATGATAAGGATAGGTATGCATAGAAATGAAATCTACCTCCTTAATTAAGTTTTCTAAGTCTTTTACATGATATTGGGAATCACCTCCTCCCCAAGAGGAAAAATCATCAGAACTTGTTATCCACAGGTCTTTGGGTAATTTTCCTTCTTTTTTAAGATTTTGAAGGTGTGTTACCCACTTTAATATTACATCTGGTTGAACATAATAAGAAGTCGCCCATTTTACCATAGCTTCATTACCAACAGCAATAACCTTTACAATATCCGGGTATTTATTAGCTAAGGCGACTGCTCGCTCAATCTCACCTTCATTATTTGGGCTTTCAACATTATGGTTTGGCACCTTATCTGTCCAAGCATTAAGGCAGTCGATCCAAGCACCAAGCATCACGTACATCTCAAAATTTTCGTCTTCCGATTTAAGTTCTGATATGGCTTTTAACACATTTGATGCATGTGGTAATTTTGGTTGCACATTATAAGTTCTCAGCACCTTAACTCCCATTGCAGAGAGTATTTTTAAATCTTCCTTCAATTCTGGAATAGAAGGTTGACTGTCTCTCGTTTTTTCGCGATAACCACCATATGAAATTGCCAAATAATCCGGTTTACCTAAAATGTCTTTTGCTGTCACTTCTTTCTCTATTTGGGTTATAGTCTCTTGCTCCTTTTTGTTTTCTTCATTGCAAGACATCACGAAAATTATAGATAAAACACATGCTATTAATTTTCCTCTTGTCATGATATATTGTTTTATTTTAAATACGTTTGTTTAATATAAACAGTAACACATTTTACCTCACCAGATCGATTAAATATTGATGTGCTCGTTTCTTCATCTAAGGCCAAAGTATCAAATGTCTTTTCTGAACCATCATTAAATGTCACTGTCGTTTTAAATTCTTTCGCAATAGAATACACAATTGGAACCTGGCAATAGGTAAATACCAATTCACCTTGTTTAATATCTAATACTGAGTCTTCGCCATTTGCAGCCACATAATTAAAAGACTGATTAACTCTTAAAAACTCGTCTTTCCTCAACATACAAGGGTTAAATAATAATAATCCATACTTTACAAAAACACCTAATTCACCGAAACGACTCAGAATATCTTCTTTTACCTGACCAGTCATTCCTGGTTGCTGTGCACCTTTACCAGCTGGTGTATGCGAATAAGGATCCGTTGGGAATGCTCCATAAAGCTCAGGAGACTTGTGGACTCCAATACCTTCATTAATTTCGTAATAGTGCTCTAATAATCTACCAACCACTTCAGGCGACGCATTATCCTTTATTGCAGCTTGGCAACACTCCATTACTGCTAATTGTAACTTAGAAACCATATGCCAATAAATAGAGCCTAGTCCCTCATAACCGTAGAATGTTCCAGAACGACCGGTAAACGCTTTGTGATTAAAAATATCTTCAAAAACCTGCAATACTTGTCCTTCCTCCTTTTCAATCAGTTCTGCATATTCAGAAGACCTTAACGCATTCAATGCATCTTTTAGGTCATTTGCGTTCTTGAAATTTCCATTAAAATGGAAGTCCCCATTGATATCTTTTTCTAAAATACGTGCGTTGCCATCACTCACTAAAGTTGTCAGTAATTTTGAATCATTCACATCCTGAGAAGGAATGGTATTTCGATCCATAAACCCTTTCAGGTTTTTAAATGGATATAAGATGTAACTGTATTGATCTGGTCTAAACAACTTACTTTGCTTTAAACCATCTAGTACCGATAAATTTTCTTTTGGACTTAAATACCCTGAACTTAAAACAGCTACTTGACCTTCTAACATTTCATCCAAATAGGAAATAGAAATTTCACTTTGGCTTTCTACAGTCATTAAATTATAAGCATGGTATAAATTATCCTGTCGTCTATTAGCTTCTATAGCATGCTCTAAAAACTCAAGACTTACAGAGACAAAATCTTTTAACCTTGCGAGTTCAACGTTTGACTTGCGACCTGTAAAAGCACTGTTATAAATTTGTTCCCTATACTTACTACCAGCAATTCCAAGGGCATCAACAATTGTCTTGCGATCCTTATTGTTAATGGACGATGCTAAAACATGTGCATTGGTTTTAAATGCTTGGTGTACATCTTCAAAGAACACCTTTAATTCATCAGATATAGACACCGAAGCAGTCTCAGTACTTTCAAATACCTGATCAAAGAATTTTAAAAATCGTCTTAAATAGTAAAGTGTAACCATGGAGACACCATTCCCTACCAACGCATTATTTGCATCGTTCCATTCAGGACGTTGTGTATTCATCCATATACCACCTTCAGGAATAAAGTTTGATAACTTAGCAAGTGTGGTAGCTAAAATCTTCTCAATGAAGTTAACTTTAACTATTAATCTATTTTCATCTCTCAGTAAGGCTCCATCAGCTCCAATTTCATCTCTATCTTGACGAATTCTTTTATCTAATTCTTCATCAAACTCAATCGTATCTTTTGGATTCTTAAGGAGGTCTCTATATTCCTTTATTTTGTACGGCACATTTGCATATACGAATAGATCTTTATCAAAGAAGCTCTCTAGTTTCCCTGGAGTATAGTCTTCAATAAATTCTAAAAACTTCAGCAAGTATATAATCTGATGATCGCCCCAATACCCTATATACGACCATGGGTCATCTGGTTCAATAATTTCCCAATCAAATCCGTCTTTTGTAACACGATAAGGGTTGTACCCATCAAATGTGGTTGCGTTTAAGAACTTATGGATCATACTCTCTATGAACTCAGGATAAGAACATGCTAACGCTTCCCAGTTTTGGAAAATATCTCTCCAGTTACCTTCATAATCTAAGATTTTTGACCCATCAACTTCATCTCTTGTGTTAATTGAAAATTTATTCCATGGACGACTAGGATCACCATGACGACGACTAAATTTTAAAGGCATATATTCTAAACATAGACGTCTAAAGTTTTTATCTTCTGAATTATTGGCAATCTCCTTTAATAATGAAATAGAAAAAGTATCTGGTAATCCATTAATAACATCCTCTAATTTTCTTGAAACCTTTTTATTGGCCTTCGCCAAATATTTCTTAAGGTCCCATTTCTCAATCGCATAACCATCATCAAAAATCCCACCTCTCATAATATTGAAAAGTGTGTTTGAAAAATGTCTTGTATCTCTGTAATTGTCAGATGTTAATTGTAAAGCATCAGAAGCTGCATTTAATTTTATGAGTTCTTTGGTTCCTTCCTCAATATTTGTTTCTAATTGCGACCTCAATTCTTGGGTATTCTTGAGCTCACTGGATATACTAACAATATCTGATGTATCCTTGTTGACATCAGCAACTATAACCCAATCTTTAGAATCTTCAGATCCTAGGGTAATATTTGCATTGATGAAATAAGCTCCTTTCTCTGCCTTTACATCCGTTTCTTGCTCTACATCGTTAAATTGTCTAAAGGCATCTAATTGTAAGGAAGAGAGTAAATTTTTAGGATTTTCTAATCCAATTGACCAAGCGATATTTGCTTTTAAGGCTTCACTCGGTTCCGCCTTATCTACTATAATTGCGCTTAGTGCAAAAATCCCAATCCCAGTTTCTTTAACTAGCTCAGTTCTTTTGTAAGCATCAACTAAATTACTACTAGCATTCTGCAATGCACTACTTACACCATAAGGCATAATATTTTGAATTCCGTCAAGTAAATTAATTTCAACCTTTGATTTTGAAAGATTTTGCAAACTTGTCTTTTTTACGAAACCATAGGTATCACTAGAACACCATTCGTATCTAAAAACAAGTTGAAGATCAAGATTTTCCTCTTCAAAAATAACGGCATTACCATAGACACTTTTATACAAATTAGTTCGTGTATTAAAATTGTCTTGGTATCTAATGGAGAAAGGCTCCCAAATAAATTCCTCACCATCCTTCTTTACATGAAAGATTGATTTTGCCCCAGTAATCTCAGAAGACTCTGTTATTTTATCATCTGAATAATATGGGAACAGTGCATATTCTGCATTTTTCCTTCCTGCTGTTAAACCACCATTGCTTGATATAAACATCCAGTGATTAGAATCACTTACTATGCTCATAAAAAATGGTCGCATTTTGTTACTATTAGTAATCTTGAAGTAAGCCTTATTATCAATTGTAACAGGCTCTAAGTTAATATCTTTATTTTGTGCAATAGTATCTTTCACAATAAAAGTCAATTGGTTTTACTTTCTAAAAGTTGGAGAAAAAGGTCAAGAAATTAAGCCTTGACCCTTTTTTAATTTAATATAGTTGCTATTTAATCTCTCGAAAAAACTCTTACGTAATCCACATACATTGTCTGTGGAAATACAGTATCTGCATTAGGGTTGCCATCAAATGATCCACCTATTGCTAAATTTAGAATCATAAAGAAAGGACCATTATCAAACACCCACTCTGAGCGTTCAACACCTTCTTCTTCTAAATTATCTCGTGTGATTTGATTATAAAGGACATCATCTACGTAATAATTGATGTAACCAGGTCCCCATTCTATTCCATAAACATGGAATTCACTATCCACACGGCTTTGTTCAAATTCATATTTTTTCGTTATGGCATTACCTGCATTATATCCTGGGCCATGCACAGCACTACTAATAATAGTTGGTTTAGAACCTCCATTTTCCATTACGTCAATCTCACCACAAAATGGCCATCCAATTTCATCAATATTATCTCCTAACAACCAAAATGCTGGCCACATTCCTTTACCAAATGGTAATTTCATACGTGCCTCAAATCGACCATATTGTTGGCTAAATAATCCTTGAGTTAATAATCGGGCTGAAGTATAGCCAGCACCTTCAAATGATTCTTGTATTGCGGTAATTTTTAACATACCATCTTCTACAACAACATTCTCTGGTCTATCGGTATAGTATTGTAATTCTCCGTTACCCCAACCATTATCTCCTGTGCCAATATCAAAGGTCCACATACTTGGGTCTGGTGCGCCGTCTACATCAAATTCATCATGCCATGACAATGTTTTGAAATTAGCAACGGTCTGAGTTTCATCTGGATCACAATTGGTTACCAACATCATGGCACCAACAAAAAATAACCCATTTACGATTAACGATCCTGATCTTATTATTGAAATTCTATTCTTCATATTCAGCAATTTTTGTTTTTAATTTTCATTATAGAAATAAATGTTGTCTAAAGAAACATTTGCAATTGTACCATCAGTCACAAAGATGAATGCACCTAAAGCATCCTGAGCAGTCAATCCAGGGAAACTTGAAAGTGGAATATCAAACTCTACCCAATCGTTACTAGCCAATTCACTTCCTGAAATGGTATAGCTACCAGCAACTTGATTGCCTTCAGTGAAGTTGTTGAATATTTCTATTCTAAAGAAGTCAGACGGATCCACGTTCTCATTCACTCTCACATCAATATGTAACATTGACATTTCAGAGGCATCTACAGGTTGAATACCACTACCTTCTCGACCATAAAATTCAATGGCTACGAAGTTCATTACAGTATAATCTATAATATTATTACCATCCTCAACAACAGCACCTCCAAGAGTTGTCTGGAAACCATCGAAATAAAAGCCGTTGTAGTTATCTACAGGAACATTAGCATATAGGTCACTAAAAATGGAAATAACATCTATATCTACAGATTGTACTGTTAACGATCCTGATGCTAACACACCACCCATAAATGCAGTAATTACAGCTGTATTATCTACAAGGCCTGTGTCTGGATCCACTTCACCTGGACCATCTACGGTAACAACACCATTCTCATCTACTGACGCAACAAAAGGGTTCGATGTTTCAAAATCAAAATATGCTGGTGCACATGAAACAGTAACATCTTGTCCAGTTGGTAAATTATAAGTTTGTGAAAGGCTTGATAATGGTAAGGATGTATCAATATTAATTTGTGCGGTCTGATCTTGCCCACCTAATATTGCAGGTCTTGGTTGACCTAAGGTTCCTAAACGTTCAAAACGCATTTCATCCATCCAAAAGGTATAACCTACACCATTAGTGCTTTGTGTACCTGCTGCAAATAAAAACATTCCCTTTTCTTGAACCAACCTTGATGGCTCTGGTATTGGGATAATTACCTTTCTCCAATCTGTAGAAAGTTGCACATTGTCTAGAGTCACTGCATGCTCGTTATCTTCGAAGTCCGTACCAAATCCGAAGGTACCAACAGTAGCCGTTGTTGAGCCTTTAACCCAAAATGTAAGTGCATCATATCTCGTAAGATCTCGACCTGCACCACGATCTAAAAAGATTCCACCAATGAAACCTCCATTTGGATCGTTTGGTGTAGGTACGTCAATTCTAATAGACGATGTTCCTTGATAAGAAACATCATCATCTGTTCCAAAACCTTCAGTATTTGCACCAACTGCAGGGTCAAAAGATGTAAAGAATTCATCCGTTAAACCTACAGGTGCATCTGTAAATATCTCTCCGTTTGGATTAAATGTTGCAATTTCTACCTCGTCAGTATAACCTCTTTCACAACTCACCATCACTATGCATAGCATTCCTAAAATAGGAATAGCAATGTTATATTTTAAATTATATTTTTTCATAGTTCAATTTTTTATTTACCGATATTAATATGTACGTATGTTCTAATTTCCCATTCTGAACCATCTGGGAATCCAACTGGGCTAATTGGTGGTTCACCAAATTCTGGTGCCGCCAATGGTGCATATCTGTTAGAGAATTGATCTAATGAACGCCAAGTCCCTCTCAATCCAATGGTTGTGCTAGGCAGAATAAACCAATCTGGTTTTCCTAATGATGTAGATAAATCTAGCATTAACTGTAATGGATACGTTAAGTTGAAATCTCTATGATAATCAAAAGGACCCCAATCGTTAACTTTTACATGCGTTTCTAACTTCATTTTCTTGTAAATAGCTCTAATATCTCCACCAAATCTTTTTATGGTTCTATCACTATCACCATTTGCTTGTGCATTACCATAATAGAAGTTACCAATGATTCCTAAATCGGTATTGACTTTAGATACCATTCTCGAATGGACTTCCCATAAATCTTCAGCAGGTGCTGCGTTAGGGAAGGCAAAAAATGTACGATTTGCTAAGAAACCAATATGTGCATCCATTGATGTTGGTAAATGACGATAGACAAAACCTAAATTCATAGCAAACTTAGCATCCTCAGCTCTGTCATTATTCCACTCATACATCCAAGTTCCTGGAGTAGGATCAAAGGAGAACAAAATCTCACCAGCTGTCATTTCTCTATTTCCATTTCTTACTGCGAATGGATCATCAATTACATTTCGTAAACGACCAGGTGCTGCAACACCATTTGGCATTGGGTCAACAAGTGGCTTTTGCCACATGAAATTAGGTGCAACTTGTAGATTACCAAAAGAGTACGTAAAACCAGATAAGAAGTTTGTTACGTTACCACTACCACTATCCTTTAATCTCCATCCTGTAAAGGTACGTGTCGCATCAAAACCACCATTGGCTACTAACCCCATGATCGCGCCTTGCGCATACATATTAAATCTTCCACCTGTGTAGGTAATTTTAGCTTTTCCACCCCAATTATCATCACTGTTTATCTTATCAGTTACGACAATATCTGCTCTTTCATCATACATTTGGAATGAACTTCCATTAAGTGGACTACCACCCCAAATACCTCCTACCGTGATATCAAATTTCCCAAATTCTCTTTCTACAGCAAGTGTTGCTCTTTCTGTTGGCCAAGCAGGAATAATACCAGAACGTAATTGGTTTTCGTCTAATTCACGTCTTCCGTTTGCATCAAACTTCAATTCTCTATTAACGTCTCTGTGGTATATACCTGTTACATCATACTTACCAACTTTTTTATGGTACTTGAACAACATCGTTGGGTTTGCTCCCCACCATAATTGAGGACCAAAAGCCGCTTTTAATCCTTCTAAGGCTCCTTTACCATCTATTTCTGCCCCAAGAATTTCACCACCATAAATATCTAGATTTGGACCATAATTTGCTTCAGGATATAACCCGAAAAAATCACCTTCATATTGCCAATGGAAGTGACCAGTTCTGTAAAATCCTCTTAAATCAAAATCCTTAGCATTCCACTCAAACTCACTCTGATAAATATTTAATCTGTTAATATCATTAAGTGTAACTTCACCTTGATCTGTATCTACCGTTACAACACGACCTCTATTTTCATAAAAGATCTCATCGATTGGATTCTGAGCAACATTTCCTAACAAGTTGAAAACAACGTTTGCTCTTACATTTGGTGCAGGATTTCCTTCCACACCAATGAAATACGACTGCATGTGATCAAAACCTAATTGGTTTGGAAATACACTCTCATTAGGATCCGCATTTTCTGGAGTGGTTATTAATGATCCACCGGTATTAAAAGTTGTAAACTTTGCGGTAAGTTGACTTAATCTAATTTTTTGTGCGTCGTTTCCCCCAAGTGCTGCCTTGTCACCTCTAGCTCTAAGTACATGATCCATTATTTCAATATTCTTAAAATAATTGGTTACGAAGTCTAAGGTCATTCCTTCGTCATATGGGTTTAAACTATGTGCTTCTTTTAATGCGTAATACGCTGCTCTCGGATATAAATCATAAAGTCCTCTCTCATCAGTTGGTCCCTTAGCACAGATTCCAAACCATTCTTCATTCATATTATTCTGGCCAGGCTCCAAATCTATAGCATAACCACCATTAGACCAAGACGCATTGTTATCATGAACATCAGCATTTTTTCTATCATCAAATCCAAACTTCCACCATCCATCACTAAACTGAAATGTAAATCCACCAATTGAGTTACCAGCTTTACCAAGTCCAGCTGCATTTTGATAAATCTCTTTCCAATTCTCAACCATATAATAAGCTTGTGCTTTCTGATCTTCTCTGTTTTCCTTTGCGTTGAATGCATCCGCACCAAACTCTGTAAACATTAATGGCAATCCTGTTTTCTCTTTAACCACGTAGAACATATCCGTAAACGAAGCCCCACGATATGTATTTGTACCATAGATATCTACATCTTTACATTCCTCCGCGATAATATCAATGAATAATACATCTCCATTACAAATAGCTACTGGATGCGAAGGATCAATAGCTTTCATTGCTACTGCTGCATCGTTCATTAAACGATACATTGGTCTACCACGAGACTCCCCAATAAAAGCTTTTTGTTCTTCATCGTCAGGAAAGTCTTCCGTTTCAGCACCTTGCCAAAACAAACCATAATTATTTTCATTTCCTAAAAGGTATAATAATAACCCTGGTGTATCCTTATAATCTTCAACAAGTTGGGTAATCTCAGACATTAAAAGTTCTGATGTTCTTGCATCATCATAAATGGTAACTGGTGTCCAAACACCATCAATAGTTAAACCATATCTACCAAAAGAGTGATTTAACATGGTGTAAATACCATAATTTTCATATATATATTGAATCCATCGAGCAGGAACACCTGTATATTGTCTTATAACATTAACACCCATGTTTTTAAGCAAGGACATCTCTGTATCTAATCCTGCTTTAATTACGTCATCTGATTTGGTCCAGAAACTTGCATCAACAACATCGGTACCGATTGGAATATAATCCCAATTCATACCATTTATCATGAAGCTTTCTCCATTAACGAGAAGTCTAGAACCATCAGCACTATTTTCTACGGTTACTTTATCAGCTTGTGCAAATGTCAAAGACACACAAAACATGAAAAAAAGAACAATTAGATTATTTTTCATATGGTTTATTTAAAGATTTTTTTAATTGATTATTTCGGATTGAAATCCTGTAGTATTATCTTTTGTTGTAAGTCAAATAAGTCTCAGCAAATTTTGAGTAAGGAGGTCAATACGCTAAGGCATTGACCTCGTCACAGACTTACAAACTAAATAATTATTGCTTCACAAAAGAGAATGACCACCAGCCATCACCAGCGATTTGTATATCAATCTCCATTCTATTGCCGCCATCGGTGATCTCAACTTGATAAGTAATTGAGCTTGGTGCATCTCCAGGCGCAGTTAATTCGCCTCCATTTATAACTTTTGCTAATCCTAAGAAAGCTCCTGTACCATTTAGTGTAACCGTACCTGCACCTTCATCATAGGTATATGTTGCTGAACCAGAACCATCATGTGGCGCTACTGGTGTTCCACAACCTTCAGTTGCAGCACCTTGCCATGTCTCTAACCATGTATCTGCTCCTAAAACATTCGTAAATGAACCATCCTCTCCAAATACATACTCGTCATCAAATAAACAAGCTCTAGTTGTAACATCGTCAGCGGAACTAGAAAACCACTCACTACTATTAAAGCCTGGACCTACAAAGAATGCTCCTGCCTCTGGTGCTAATGCCCAAGACCCAACTATCGGGCTCGAAGGTGCAACCGCATCATCTTTGACTAAAGTAAACGACCACCAGCCGTCTCCAGCGATTTGAATGTCTACTTCTAGTCTTGTACCACCATCTGTTAATTCAGCTTGATATGTAATTGAATCTGGTGCTTCACCCGGTGCCGCTAATTCCGCTCCATTTACAACTTTAGAAAGTCCAAGGTATGCACCTTGACCATTTAATGTAATGGTTCCAGCACTTTCGTCATAAGTATATGTCGCTGCGTTTGAACCATCATGTGGCGCTACTGGCGCTCCACAACCTTCAGTTGCAGCACCTTGCCATGTTTCTAACCAAGTATCTGCTCCTAAAACATTCATAAAGGATCCATCTGCTCCAAACACATACTCATCGTCAAAGAAACATGCTCTTGTTGTCACATCATCAGCAGAACTTGAAAACCATTCACTACTATTAAAGCCTGGACCTACAAAGAATGCTCCTGCCTCTGGTGCCATTTTCCAAACACCTTCTAATGCTGAAGGAGCTGGTGGAGGCGTTTCTCCATCTTTTTGGAATGTAAATGACCACCATCCGTCACCGGCAACTTGAATATCTAATTCTAACATTGTACCATTAGCAGATAATTCTGCAACATAAGTAATGGAATCTGGTGCGTCACCTGGCGCTGCCAATTCCGCTCCATTAATAACTTTGGCAAGCCCCATAAAAGCACCTGTACCATTAAGCGTTAAAGTACCCATAGCAGCATTAAACGTGTAAGTAGCTGCTCCTGATCCATCATGCGGTGCTACTGGTGTACCACAAGCTTCAGGATCTTGTCCTTGCCATGCCTCTAACCAAGTTTGATCACCCAATACATTCATAAAGGAACCATCAGTTCCAAATACATATTCATCATCAAATAAACAATCTCTTGTTGTAACATCGTCAGCAGAACTAGAGAACCAAGATGTGTCATTAAATCCTGGACCTACTCCGAAAGCTCCAGCAATTGGCGCCAATTTCCATGTACCAGCAATTGGTGAGTTTGGTGTTGGATCTGGTTCAGTGACATAAATCACTGTATGATCTTTTGTTATTGTAACATCTTCTCTTCCTGGTAAAGACGCCGTAACTGTAATAGTATACGTTGCAGTCTCTAATGGATAATTATACATTACCATAGGACCATTTGTTTCAAACACATCAGCATCATCATTTGGGTTTCCAAAATCTACAGTAAATAAAATTCTACCGTCTGGTGGTATAGTAGTTGCCACTACACCTGTTTGATTACCTTCTGCATTTAATGTTGCAATGGTAAAATCCAATCCAGCAATGATATTTAAATCATCTTCGTTATCACAAGCATATGGCGTACTAATAAGTAGCAACAATGCTAATACTTTGAAAGCTCCTTTTTTTAATATTTTCATTTTTATCTAGTTTTTTATTTGACAATTCTTTTTTTAGTATCCTGGATTTCCCCAACGCTCTTCAGCATTTGCTAATTGTAACTCTATTAAAGGAATTGGGAATACCTCATTTTTATTTGTTGTAAAGCCTTCGATTGTTGAGGCTGCTCTACCAGTCCTAACTAAATCGAAGAAATGGTGACCTTCACCAGCTAATTCTTTGCGACGCTCTAAATAAATTGCATCAAGTAATGCACCTTCGGAAGCATCATAATCGTAATCATTGTTTCCGTATGCTCGTGCTCTAACTTCATTTAAATAACTAGTCGCATTAGATCCACCACTCTGAGCTTCAGCTTCTGCAGCCATTAATAAAACATCTGCATAACGTATAGTCCTGTAATTTTGAGAATAATTAAGTGGGTCAGCTCCGATACCATCTGCCGCGCTTCTTGGCATATACTTTCTATTAAAAAGACCTGTATCATCACGTCCTTGTGAATAACTATCTTGATTATCTCTTAAGTCAAAAAATGTTACATCACGTCTAACATCTGTTGGTTCAAATTGATCATATAATTCTACAGAAGGTAGACAAAAACCCCAACCAGCTCTAAATTCTGAATTACTGAACGGTGATCTTGGACCGCAAAACTGTGGGAAATATGTTCCTTGACTACATTCTATACATCCCCATCCTGCTGGTTCTACACCAGTGTATTGAATTTCGAAAACGGATTCTGAACCATTTTCGCCATCACCTTCAAAAAGCGCAACATAGTCATCTCCGTGAGTTAAACCATATTGACCACTTGAAATAACTTGATTTAACTGACCAGCGGCATCGGCAAATTTTGAAGAATCAAAGGTTCCGTGATACAAGTATACCTTTCCTAATAAAGCCTGCGCAGCTCCCTTGGTTGCCTCATAAGGTAAATCTTGATTTGTTGGAAGATTCGGAATAGCTTCTAATAAATCTGCTTCGATAAGACTGTAAGCAGTTGCAATATCCGCTACACGCTCCATACTAAATTCATCTTCAGGAAATATTCTCTCATCCATAATTCTTAATGCACCATCACGATCTTCTGTTTTTAATGGTACATTTCCAAAATGCTTCACGAGCTCGAAAGTATAATAGGCTCTAAGAAAGTAAGCCTCTGCAATAATTTCCTCTTTACCTGCGAATTCAGTCTTATTTTTAAATTCAAGAATAAAATTTGCTCTGTTTAGTCCTGCATACATTAATCCCCAAATACTTCTTAATTGATTCTCATCTGCTGGAGTATGAATCATTAAATTAATATTTTGAAGAGTTGGTTGGTCATAATTAAAAGCATCACCTCCCGCGGCGTAATCTGGATTTGCAACGATACCAGTCAATACATTCCAAAAAGTTGATTGCAACAAATCATATGCACCAATCAAAGCACTTTCATACTCTTCTTGAGAATTAAAAAAATCTGAATCATTAAAACCATCTGGTTCTACTTCTACAAAGTCATCACTACAACCTACGACGTAGAGTAATGTAAGACCAAATAAAATGATTAACGTTCTTTTCATAACAACTTAAAAGTTTAAATTAATTCCTATTAAATATGATGCCGCTACAGGATAAAAGCCCTTGTCAATTCCACCACCTAGAGGTGCTCCTGTATTAGCAGATGGGTCGAACCCAAAATAATCAGTTATAGTAAACAAATTGTTTCCTGATAGGTAAATTCTAAATCGATCTACTCCCATTGATTCACAAAGCTTTTCACCAAGTGAATATCCAATCTGTACATTTTGTAAACGTAAAAATGATGCATCCTCTACATGAAAATCATTAAAAACATCAGTATTTACATTGGCACCAGCCACAGCTCTTGGGACTGAGTTGCTCGTACCTGTACCTTGCCACCTTTCTAACATATAGGCACCTCTGTTTGCATATAAATCTTTACGCTCATAATCTCTTATCATGTCGTTACCAACAGAAGCAAAAGCATTAGCGCTAAAGTCAAGATTTTTATAGGTAAACCCAATGTTTAAACCAAATGTAGCATCTGGTATTGGATCTCCTATGTTAGTTCTATCATCTGCAGTAATCTCACCATCACCATTTGTATCTACAAATTTTAAATCCCCTGGTGCAACATCTCCAATAGTACTATAAGTCCCTGAAGGAGCAGTTGCATTTAAAGCATCTATCTCTGCTTGAGTTTGATAAATACCATCCGTTGCATAGCCATAGTAATGTCCTAATGGTAATCCTGGAACCATTCGCGTGATGCCAGTCTGGTTTATTCCTACACCATATTCTCCACCTACAGGTGTTGTTCTTCCATTTAAAGAGATCACCTCATTGTCTATAGTTGTAAAATTGAAGTTGAAATTAAATGCGAAATCTTTAGAGAAATTGTCATTATAACCTAAAGCAAATTCAAATCCTGTGTTTCTTACAGTACCAGCATTTACTACAGAAGGTCCAGTTGCTGGTGCTCCAACTCCAGTTACCGCAGAAGCTTGAGGTGTTAATAATAAATCCTTTGTTTGCTTTCTATATGCATCTGCTGTAAGGCTTAACTTGTTATTAAAAACACGTAAATCTAGACCAATATTTGCAGTCTCCTGTTCTTCCCATTTTAAATCAGGATTCCCAGGTCTTCCTGGTGCTAAACCAAACAATAGTTCATCAGAACCAATATCAATTGTTGCCTGCCCATCTAACCTTGTAATAAATGCAAACGGAGGTATACGGTCATTTCCAATAACACCATAACTACCTCTTAATTTTAGGTTATTTATCCAGCCTACTTCGCTCATAAAGTCTTCCTCTGAAATATTCCAACCAACAGACCCAGATGGGAAATAACCAATATTATTACCATCTTGAGATGAAAACTGAGAAGACACATCACGTCTTAATACTGCCGAGAATAAGTATTTACCTTTATAACTATATTGGATTCTTGTAAATAAAGAAGATAATCTTGCATCAAACCAGTCTGCACCATTTTCGAGTTGCGCTTCTGTAAATCGTGGTTGAATTTCCATTCCAGGATCATAGACGGACTGATCTGGTGAATTCGTACCAACATCTGTACGTCCAATATTACCATAAAATCGTCCTTTAGTTCTGTATAAAGATGTTCCAAGTAAAACGGTTAAATCATGGGCGCCATCAAACGTATTTGTATATGTAATAAAGTTATCCCAAGTAAAATCTGTAAAATCGGCACCAAAATCTACCAATTCGTTAAAGACTACATCATCCTCTAAGGCTGCAAGTGAATTGACTGTATTGGCTCCTTTACCATTTCCATAGTACAATTCTGGTCTAAATACATCATCGCGAACA
Source organism: Winogradskyella poriferorum (assembly GCF_050618035.1). Taxonomy (GTDB): domain Bacteria; phylum Bacteroidota; class Bacteroidia; order Flavobacteriales; family Flavobacteriaceae; genus Winogradskyella; species Winogradskyella poriferorum_A. Next base: position 39,131 of record NZ_JBODPY010000005.1, on the reverse strand, counting down.
TTAGCATGATTACCCTGAAATCTTGAAGTTACCGTGAAGTTCTTCCAAAACGTATAGTCTAATCCAAGAACACCACTGTAGCGATCGACTTTACTCGTATTATATGTATCTGCAATTTGAGCAACTGGATTAATTATTTCAATCTGTGAAATATCATTTGCCAAGGCAAAATTTCCGTCTTCATCCCTAACTGGCATGGTTGGGTTTATATTAACAGCATTATATAAAACGGCTCCTATTCCTCCTTCAGGTAGGTTTCTTTTTTCTGATTTAGTTAATAAAGTATTTGCAGTTAATTTTAGGTTATCTAAAATATCATACTGTAAATTAAGACGTCCTGTTAGTCGTTCATATTTATTCTGATCACCTCCAACAATACCATCTTGATTAAGGTATGAAATACCCGCAGAAAAGGCTGCTTTTTCAGTACCACCACTAACACTAAAACTTAAATCAGAAATTGGTGAAGCTTCAAACACCTCATCTTGCCAATCCGTACCAGAACTTGGAAACACAAAAAACTCGGAATCATCTGCCGCATCATTAACATAAATGGCAAAATCTCTTGCGTTTAATAAGTCCATTTTTCGACTTGTCACCTGAAATCCAGTATATGTATCGAGTTGAAAATCTAATTCAGAATTTGTACGTCCTGATTTTGTGGTAATTAAGATTACACCATTTGCGGCCTGCACACCATATATACCTGCAGTAGCATCTTTAAGAACATTTATTGTTTTAATATCATTAGGATTTAATACCGATAAATCCGAAATTCTATTACCATCTACTAAAATTAATGGTGCATTATCTCCATTTGTTGTGATACCTCTTATTCTTATATTTAATCCACTACCTGGAGAACCCGAATTAGAGGTTACATTTACACCAGCTACTTGACCTTGAATAGCCTGCTCTACCCTCACTGGATTTAATTTCTCAATTGATTTTGAGTCTAAGACACTAACAGCGCCTGTAACCTCTTTTTTAGTCTGCGTGCCATAACCGATTACAACTACCTCATTTAGAGCTTCGGCATCTTCTTGTAATTGAATGTCTAATGGATTGTCGTTAATAACTGTAACCTCCTGAGTTTGAAAACCAATGTATGATATCACCAATACTGAATTCATTGGTATATCTTCCAACGTAAATTTTCCGTCAAAATCTGTTGATGTTCCTCTAGAGGAGTTTTTTACAAGGACATTTACACCAGGAAGCGGTTGCCCTGTTTTTGCCTCAGTTACCGTTCCCGTTACGTTTAAGTTTTGTGCAACTAAAGGCGTCGTACAAAGAACAAGTAAGAAAGTTAATATTTGATTGCGCATAGTTAATTGATTTACTTGCAACTTAAGCCATGTTATTAACAATTCATTAATATTAGGCTATACAAAAAACATACATGGCAAGAATTTACCTTGTTTTTTGCCATAATCTCAATAATACCATGATGAAATCAGGATACTTGAATTTAATAATTAATTAACACAATTGTTTTAAAAAGAGGAATTTAACACTGATGTATAGTTTATGTATAGGTAAAATACTTACGTGTATAGGAGTTACAGCTCAATTATGTAATTTGATAAGCTTTGATTATGGTCTAATCCCATTTTTTTACGAAGTCTATAACGCTTTACTTCTACGCTCTTATGCGATATATTTAATAAGGGTGCAATCTCCTTAGATGAAAGATTAAGTCTTAAATAGGCACATAATCGCAAATCGTTTGGAGTGATCTCTGGATGGAGTGACTTTATCTTCTTCATAAATTCTTTATCAACATTATTAAAGGCCTCTTCAAACAACTTCCAATCACTTGTGCTATTAAGACTTGTATTAATTTGCCTAATAACCGTTTTTACATCGTCGATTGAACTCGATTTGGTTAGCTGATCTTTAATATTATTTAGAAGTTCATTACGCTTAACTAAATTCATTGTTGCCATACCCAACTCCCTATTTTTATTTTCAATATCAAGTTGAAGGTTTTTATTCTTAAATTGAATAAGCTGTCTCTGATTCTCTAATTGCTGCAATTCTAGTTCTTTGGCCTTTTTTTCTAATAACTTTTCTTTTTGCTTTTTGTAATAGCGTCTATTGAAATAATGAATAGATAAAACAACTAAAAAGCCTAAAAGAAAGTAAAAAACGATTGCCAGTGGTTTTGCATACCAAGGTTTATCAATTTTAAAGAAATACGTAGCCGTATTATTTGTTATTTGACCATCTGACTTCCCTCTTACCTCAAATAGATACTCACCATATGGTAAATTTTCAAAGAACAATTCAGACCGATTTGACCATTGGGACCAATTATCATAAATCCCTAAAAGTCTATACTGATACTCAGTAGATGATAATGCATTGAAATTTGTTAAACTATAGTTTAATTTTAAGCTATTATCTTCAGTTTTTAAGATTGCATTTTCATCGAGTGCCAAGGAAATAAACTTATTGTGCTTGGAATTATAAGCAACATGGTTTAATTGTATTTCTAAAGGTGCTTCTTTGAATTTTTCATGATCAATTATTAAATAACCCTCAGTTGTTCCTATAAGGTATTTCTGATCGCTTATGGATAAAATGTTATCATATCCAGGTTTTCCCTTTCTTATTTCATTTGGAATTGGGATAACTTCAATTTCTGGAATTTCTGAAAGCTTACCAGGCTCAATCAATACGATTTCATTTTTCGGAAAACCCCATAGTTGATTCTCACCCTTGTTATACACTAATTTGCCAGACAAGTATTTATCATTGGCTAGATACGACGTGAATAGACTGTCCTTGTCGAAATTATTGGTTTCAAGGTTATAACTGAACACGCCTGATTCATTACAATAGAGTACATCATCGTTAAAAGAAGCGATGCTAGATTTAGAACCAGTCATACCAGAAATCTGATTCGTGCGAATTACTTTTCTGAAATCCTCATCCAATTCTAATCGGTAGATGCCTTTATATTCATGACTAATTAAAACTTCGTTTTTTGAAATAAATTCGCAGTATCTACTAGAAATATCAAAGCCTTCAATTTTGTTTCGTTTCTTCCAAGCACCATTACTTTTTTCAAGTACGTATAAGCCTTTGTAATTACCTGTTAGTAGTAAATCTGAATTACTTCCTATGGTTTGAATATTCCAAGTCCCTAAATCATCTGAAACCAAAACTGCATTCGCTCCAGAGACAACAAATGTCCCCTTATCATGTCCACATAACAACTGTCCATTTACTTGCTCTAAGGTCCAAACTTGCCCATCTGTTCCCTTCACAAAAGAAAATCCCTCATTTGAATTAAGAGCTTTATAAAACAACCCTTGATTCGTTCCAAGATACAGTGTATTCCCAATTAACTCAGTAACATAAACAGTTCCTAGGATACCAAGCTTATCCTTGTATACAGAGTAAGGTGAATTAAAATTTATTGCATTTATGCCATTATCCAAGCCCAACCAAGCATTACCATATTTATCCTCGTAAATGGCTAAAACAGTATTATTGCTTAAACCTAAAGACTGATTAATAGTTTGTAATAGATTGCCATCCTTATCAATGAGAATTAGTCCATCCGAAATTGTCCCCAAGGCAAATGATCCATCCTTCAATTGAATACTACTATATACGCTCTGACTGAGAAGTTTACTATCAACTGGGAGTTCATACTTAGACAAAGTCTTATTACTCAATAAGAAGAATCCAGCTTCTTTTGAAACGATTAATAAGTCATCTCCGTTAGAAAAAATATTAATGATTTCAACGTTATTTAAGGCCTCTGCAGAAAGAAATAGTGAATCTCTCCCATTAATAATTCTAAACAACCCACTACCTCGTTTTTGAAAATAAACAGCACCTTCTACCTCAAAGATTTTATTAATACGACTTTCGGAATTAATAATTCTAAATCGCTTTGTGCGTGTATTAAAAATGTAAATACGTTCGAAAGACTGAAATAATATATATTCCTCTAAGTCTATTATACCCCAAAATTCTTCATCTTCGATTATTGACAATTGATCATCTGTAGATAATGACGTATATATAAGCTCTCCAAAGGCGTTACGTTCCCAATACCCAAACTCCATATATCCACCAGTGTAGATACGATTTCCAACACTTCTAACCGACCTTAGTATAACATCCTTTGGTGATTTATAAAGATTCCAAACCGCACCATTATATTCTAATAAACCTGCATTATTGGCTACATAGATAAAATCATCGTTTCCTTGAGTTATAGCCCAGTTCTGATCTTCAGCTCCATAATCCTGAGAGGTGAATATGTTAATCGGTGGAATTTCCTGAGTAAAAGAATGAAGAGAAAATAAAAATAAGAATGTTGCTATTAGATTTCTGAATACTAAAAACAAATTCCTATTAAAATAAGAACACAACATTTAAAATTTTGGTTTGTTAAGGTATTAAGTTCAGTAAATATAAGCTTTATTACAAGATTTGTATTGTTTCGAAAAAAATAAACTAGTCTTTTAAGCTCTTAATACTATTGCGTATACCTCATTATGAAGTAATATCAAAAACAGTATGACTAGCCCAAATGACAATTATCATTATTTAAAAACTTTGTAGAAATTATCTTTGGGTAGCATTCACAACATACATCTGTTATTGAATTATTTAACAATGAATCTTTTAAAATCCATTCAAAAATACCTGGGTGAAATTGTCTATGGTGGTATTGACGGTGCTGTAACAACATTTGCCGTTGTTTCAGGTGCTGTTGGTGCAGGCTTAAGCAACTCTGTAATCATCATATTAGGGTTTGCTAATTTACTCGCCGACGGATTTGCTATGTCGGTAGGTGCCTATTTATCAGCCAAATCGGTAAATGACAATAAGGTTAATTCAGACAAGTCCAATAACATTAGTTCAAAAAGTCTTTTTGATTCAAAACTAAAAGACATAACACAAATTTTAAAAAAGAATAATGTTGACGGTCCTCAGCTCAAAAACTCACTAAATGACATTAAGGCATTACAAAAAGAAAAAACAGTAGCTTATCATAAATTAAAAAAGAGAGAAGAAAGACTACCCTTTAATATTGGTCTAGCCACATTTGTGGCATTTTTATGTGTTGGTCTTATTCCATTAACTGTTTATGTTTGGGACTTTATTTGGGGATTTTCGGGTAACCTTTTTATCTGGACAAGTATCCTCACATCATTTGCTTTTATATTAATTGGGCTCTTAAAAACACATATTACAGAGACAAGCAAACTCAAAGGAATTTTTGAAACAGTTGCACTAGGCACAATAGCTGCCATTGTAGCATATTATGTTGGAGATATTTTAGAAGCCATAATTAAAGGGCACTAGAATGATCAAAACAAAAAAGCCGAAACTTTCATTTCGGCTTTTTCTAGTACTGAAGGCGGGACTTGAACCCGCACGGCCATAATGGCCATTGGATTTTAAGTCCAACGTGTCTACCAATTCCACCACTTCAGCATCAAGATTACGGACAGTAATCTAATTGGTATATATTGTATAGAGCGAAAGACGGGATTTGAACCCGCGACCCTCACCTTGGCAAGGTGATGCTCTACCCCTGAGCTACTTTCGCGTAGTCTTTTTAAAGAACATTTCGCTGTAAAAGCGGATGCAAATTTAAACTATTTCTTAGAATTGCAAAGACTTTTTTAAAATAAATTGAAAGGGCTTAGGCTTGTTTTTTCTTAACGAGCATACGCTTAATCTCATTGAGCTTCATCAATGCCTCAACAGGAGTTAAGGTATCAATATCAGTATGCAGAATTTCGTCTTTTATTTCTTCTAGCAAAGGATCATCTAAGTTAAAAAAGCTCAACTGCATATCATCCTTTAAGGACTTCACTTTATCCGTCAATTCCTCACTAGAATGTGATTTTTCAAGCTTAGATAAAATCTTATTAGCACGTCTTATAACTTGCTGAGGCATACCAGCCATTTTTGCCACGTGAATACCAAAGCTATGCTCACTACCGCCTTCAACCAACTTACGAACAAAAAGAACATTATCTTTTAACTCCTTCACCGCAACATTAAAATTTTTGATGCGAGAAAAGGTCTCGGTCATTTCATTAAGCTCATGATAATGCGTTGCAAAAAGTGTTTTTGGTCTTGCTGGATGTTCATGAAGATATTCACTTATGGCCCATGCAATACTTATTCCATCATAGGTACTTGTTCCACGACCAATCTCATCTAACAATACCAGACTACGTTCAGATATATTGTTGAGAATAGATGCTGTTTCATTCATTTCTACCATAAAGGTAGATTCGCCCATTGAGATATTGTCACTCGCGCCAACGCGCGTAAAAATCTTATCAACCAAACCTATTCTAGCTTCCTTTGCAGGAACAAAACTTCCAATTTGTGCCAAAAGAACAATCAATGCCGTTTGACGTAATATTGCAGATTTACCAGACATATTTGGTCCTGTAATCATTATGATTTGTTGCGAATCTCTATCGAGATATACATCATTAGCAATATAAGGCTCTCCAAGTGGTAACTGCTTTTCAATCACAGGATGTCGACCTTCTTTAATCTCCAAATCACAGCTATCGTCTATTTGAGGATAATTGTATTTATTGGTCTTGGCTAAACTTGAAAATCCACAAAGGCAATCAAGTTGACCAATTAACTGTGCATTTTGTTGCACCTGAATAATAAACTGGTGCATCCATATTACTAATTCTGAAAAAAGCTGTTGCTCTATAGATAATATACGTTCTTCAGCTCCAAGTATTTTAGCTTCATATTCCTTAAGTTCTTCAGTGATATAGCGCTCTGCATTGACTAAAGTTTGCTTTCTGATCCACTCCTCGGGAACTTTATCCTTATGTGTATTTCTTACCTCAATGTAATATCCGAAAACATTGTTAGAAGCTATTTTAAGTGATGGTATACCAGTGCGTTCACTCTCACGTTGTAACATTTCATCGAGGTAGTCTTTACCTGATTTAAACAGTCCTCTAAGCTCATCCAGTTCTTGAGAGAATCCTTCTGCAATTGTATTGCCTTTAATTACATTAACAGGTGCTTCCTCGTTTAAAGTTTGCTTTATTTTCTCCCTAAGCAATTCGCAGTGATTAAGATTATCACCAAGAATTTTAAGAGCTACATTGCTACACGATTCGGCCATAGACTTTATCGGCACAATGGCTTCTAATGAGTTTTTAAGCTGAATCACTTCGCGAGGACTCACTTTTGTAGTCGCTATTTTAGATATGAGGCGTTCAATATCACCAATATGTTTAATTTGCCCTTGTATTTTTTGAAGCACGTCATCATTGTCTAGAAGAAATTGAACCACTTCGTGGCGCTGTTTTATCTTATCTGCATGCTTTAAAGGAAGTGCTAACCAGCGCTTTAATGTACGACCTCCCATTGCTGAAATGGTTTTATCAATAACATTGATAAGTGTTACTGCATTAGTGTTCGTTGAATGGTATAATTCTAGATTTCTAATCGTAAACTTATCCATCCACACATAGTCATCTGTAGCAATTCTTGAAATTGTTGCAATATGCTCCAATTTATTATGACGTGTTTCACTTAAATAATGTAATACCACACCTGAAGCTATAATACCCTCGTATAAATCCTCGATACCAAAACCTTTTAGTGTTTTGGTATTGAAGTGCTTTGTTAGTGTTTCATGCGCATAATCCGCCTGAAATACCCAATCCTCTAAATAAAAGGTATGAAAATCGGCACCAAAAGTTTCAGCAAATTCTTTTCGGCATTGTTTTGAAATCAAAACCTCGCTTGGGCTAAAATTCTGTAGAAGTTTATCTACATATTCGGCATCACCTTGGGAGGTTAAAAATTCACCAGTAGAAATATCTAAGAATGAAACACCAATGTACTTTTTATCAAAATGAACAGCACACAAAAAGTTGTTAGACTTTGAGTGCAGAATATCATCATTTAAAGCAACACCAGGTGTTACCAGTTCGGTCACACCACGCTTTACTATTTTCTTGGTTTGTTTTGGATCTTCTAACTGATCACAAATGGCAACACGTTCACCAGCGCGCACAAGCTTTGGTAAATAGGTATTAAGAGAATGGTGTGGGAAACCTGCAAGCTCTGTTTCACTCTCACTACCAGCACCACGCTTAGTCAATATAATATCTAAAATCTTGGATGCTTTTACAGCATCACTGCCAAAAGTCTCATAAAAATCACCAACTCTAAATAACAATAAAGCATCAGGATACTTTGCTTTAATAGCATTGTACTGCTTCATTAATGGTGTTTCCTTTTTTGCGCTTTTAGCCAAGAGTTTTGTTTATTTTTGTTGTAATTGTAAGATTGCTAATGTAGCTAAATAGCCTTGTTATATAAAGTCAAAAGCCCAGAAGTTATCTACAAAAAGACCAAGATTTCAACATGCGAAAACTAAAAAATAGTGAATTAGAACGCTTGGAGGTTTCAGAATTTAAGCAAGCTGAAAAATCTCCTATTCTAATTGTACTCGATAATATTAGAAGTTTGAATAATATTGGCTCTGTATTTAGAACGAGTGATGCCTTCCTTATTGAAAAGATCTATCTCTGTGGCATAACGGCGCAGCCACCACATAATGATATACGAAAAACAGCTCTAGGGAGTACAGATTCAGTAGATTGGGAATATGCTGAAAGCACACTTAAAGTTGTTGAAAATTTGAAATCTCAAGGCGTTAAAATTTGCGCTATTGAACAAGCAGAAGATGCTACAATGCTTGATGAATTTCAGCCACAAAACAACCATAAATATGCCTTTGTTTTTGGGAATGAAGTTAAAGGTGTTTCTCAAGAGGTTGTCAATGCCAGCGACTATGTGATTGAAATTCCACAATTTGGCACCAAGCATTCCTTAAATATATCTGTTAGTGCTGGAGTAGTAATATGGGATGTATTTTCAAAAATTAAAAATCTAAAATCTTAAACATGACTCATAAAAAGTTATTCGCCATTTCATTGGGTATTTTGGGAATTGTGGTTATTCTATTTTCCACCGGTTCATCTATTTTAACCTACGACTTTTTTGGAATTCCGGCTGGTAATCTCATTATTTGGTTTGGATTTATTGCAATTCAACTCGCTGTATATAGTTTTCATAAAGGCTTTAAGGCGAGTCAATCGGTTTTAGGAAAATTAATTCGGAATTTGATGCGCATTTTAATTGCGTTTTCAGTTTTGTGGTTTGGTATTGCCTACTTCCTTTCAGGTAATATTGGTTTTAATTTTAGCTCAGAAGCTACAGGATATTTGGGAAGTCCGAGAGCTTCTATTTTGTATTGGAATATCATTTATGTTTTACTAGTAGCGCCAGTAGTTCTTATGATTTTATATTCACTATTACGTTATTTTGAACGCCTTAAAGACACGAAATAATGTCTGCCATTAAACGACCTTGGCCTACAAAAGATGCAATGGCTCAGATTTATAAAAGGCATCTTTGGGGTGTAAGTAAATTTGATTTTTATTCAGGCGAAGGTTCCCACGACCCACAAATTGTAAAGCCCTACATAGAAGCTATTCTCTCATTTTTTAATTTTCATGATAACAACTTAATTGTCTGCGATCTTGGTTGTGGCGATTTTAATGTAGGGAATCAATTATTCCAAAACACAAAGGGATATATCGCTATTGACATCGTGGAATCACTTATAAACAGAAACAAAAATTTATATAAGGCAGAAAATTTAGAATTTCATTGTCTAGACATTGCCAAGGATAATCTACCAAAAGCCGATTGCATAATTCTTAGACAAGTACTTCAGCATCTTTCAAATAATGAAATAAAGCAGATTGTAAGAAAGCTATCAAATTACAAATACCTAATTCTTACAGAACACATCCCAAATGGTGATTTCGATTCAAATAAAGATATCATTTCAGGTCAAGGTATTCGCCTAAAACACAATAGTGGTGTGGATTTATTAAAAGCACCGTTCAATCTAAGCGTTCAGAAGGCTTCTGTTTTAAATGAGTTTAGATTGACTGAGAAAAAAGGAAAAATAGTAACCTATCTATATGAGCTCAATTAACTAATTATCTCATTAAGCAACCACAAATAATCCTCACGCTTTTTTACAAAATCACGATCAGAAATATCAATAATCTTCACATTAAGATCAGTTTGTGATTTTAAAAATTCGAGATATCCAGAATTTATTTTCTCTAAATACTCATCTTTAATTTCCTCTTCGTATTTGCGTCCACGCATTTTAATATTGGCTTGTAGTCGCTCTGTATTTTGATAGAGATAAACATACAGATCTGGTCTTGCAATATCCTTATAAACCTGATAAAACAACTTGCGATACAACCTAAATTCGTCGTCTGGCAACGTAACTTTTGAAAAGATAAGTGATTTATGAACATCGTAATCACTAACCATAAAATCCTTAAAGAGATCTAATTGAGATAAATCATCACTGATTTGCTGATAGCGATCTGCTAGAAAAGACATTTCTAATGTAAAAGCGTAGCGTTCAGGCTCTTTATAGAACTTTGGCAAGAATGGATTATCAGCAAAACGCTCAAGAATAAGCTTAGCATTAAAATCTTGAGAAATCATAGTCGCTAGACTGGTCTTGCCTGCTCCTATATTACCCTCAATAGCAATGAAATTATAGTCACTAAATGCATATCGCTTCTTAGGATTCTTAAGCCATTTGTTAATAGGCTTAATTTCTGAATTGTCCTCGCAATTTTCTAGAAGTTCAGTAATGGTCTTATCTAATTTTGGATGTTCTAAATCTTTTGCGATGTCCATTAAAGGCAACAAAACAAACTTTCGATTTTTCATCTCAGGATGTGGAATACTAAGTCCTTTTTCATTAATGACTTCATTGCCATAAAACAAAATATCAAGATCTATTTCTCGGGACTCATAACCTTTTGACTTAGTCTTTTTGCGGCCTAGAGCTTTTTCAATTTTTTGAAGTTCTTTTAATAGCTTTTTAGGTTTTAAATCTGTTTCAATTTGCAAACAGGCATTATTAAAATCATCACCATCAAAACCCATGGCTGGAGTTTCATAGACCTTCGACAACTTTTTAATTGCACCAACTTTATCAAATAGCATATCTACGGCCAACTGTAGATTCTGTAATTTAATCCCCTTATTACTTCCTAATGCTATATGAACTGTCTTAACCAATCCCATGGAAAAAGCAAAATAACTAAAAGATATATTATTAGATTATCTTTGCGCCAACAATTTATTGACAATTTTAGATGCAGTTAAAAGACAAGCTATTAGCACAACGTGTTTACCTTTTTTTAGGAGCGCTTTTTATAACCTCGCTTGTTGTATCTAATTTAATTTTTCAAAAGTTTTTTTATTGGTACCCTGTAGATATTGAAATTTTTGGAAGTAAACTATTTGAAATATCTGTTGGTATTTTACCCTACCCAATCACCTTTTTGATAACCGATTTAATTAGTGAGATCTATGGCAAAAAACGTGCTAATGATGTCGTGATCGCAGGGATTTTTGCGTCTTTCTTTTCAATGCTAATTATCTATACTTCTAACGCAGTGCCTGCGACATCATGGTCACCAGTACAAGACGATATTTTCACAACTGTATTTGGTAGTACGGCTATTGCAGTATTTGCCAGTATGATGGCTTACTTGCTAGCCCAATTTGTAGATATTCAGATTTATCATTTCTGGAAGAATCTCACCAAAGGAAAACACCTTTGGCTAAGGAATAATTTCTCAACCTTCCTATCTCAATTCGTAGACACCGCAACAGTTCTTTTATTATTATGCAGTTTTGGAAAAATAGAGTGGGATAAGTTTATGGGACTTCTTGCGGCTGGATTTTTGTTCAAAGTCTTAATTGCTGTGATCGACACTCCTTTTCTATACCTAGGTGTCTATATATTTAGAAAGCGATTTAAGCTTAAGGTTAATGAAGAAATAAATCTTCTATAGGTATTACCATAATTAATTTCTTATTAAAGTTTGTTAAGGGCACAACTTTTGCCGTAAACAATTCGTATACTTCTATATAGACACTTACATTATGAAGAAAGCGCTAAAAATTATTGGCATTTTAATACTCTTATTTATTGCAATACTTATTACAATACCTTTTTTACTAGAATCTAAAATAGATACCATAGTACGGAATTATGTAAAGGAAAATTTAAATGCTGACTTAAGTTTTGATGATGTATCCTTAAGTTTAATAAGTAGTTTTCCAAAGGCCGAAGTAAATGTTGAAAATCTAAAAATCACAAATCGCTCACCGTTTAAAGACGAAACTTTAGCAACTGCAAAATCCATAGCGCTCGAAATGCCGATAAAACAACTATTTAGTGGCAATGATGAACCACTAACAGTTAACGAAATAATTGCTAATGACGTACTACTAACCATAATCAGTAACAAAAATGGTTCTGTAAACTACGATATCATCAAGGACCAAAACAATACTGAATCCAATATAAAAGACAAATCTAGTGGGTTTAGTTTTGACATTGAACATTATGAAATAAACAATAGTGCATTTACCTATATTGATGAAGCTACAAATACCGAGTTTCATGCGACAGAAATCAATCATTATGGTAATGGCATCTTCTCTGGTGAAATTTCTGAACTCGATACTAAAACTGAGGCAAAAATAAGTTTAGATATTGACAGCACGTCTTATCTGTCATCCAATACGATAAAATTAGATGCACTATTAGACCTAGATTTAGATCAAAATAAATACACATTTAAAGAAAATAAAGGCTTTATTAATGCCCTGCCTTTAGAGTTTGGAGGTTTTATTCAACTGGTTAACAATGGACAAGACTATGATATAAAATTTAAAAACCCAGAATCTTCATTTAAAGACTTCTTGGCCGTATTGCCAGAGGCCTATTCAAAAAATATCGAAAATGTAAATACCACTGGAAATTTTACAGTCAACGGTGTTATAAAAGGCCTACTTTCTGAAGAAACAATTCCAACTTTAGACATTAACATGACTTCGGACAATGCCTCTTTTAAATACCCTGATCTACCCAAAAGTGTCACTAATATTAAAATTGATGCCTCTATTAAAAACACAACAGGAAATGCAGATGATACTTACGTAGATATAAACAAATTCAATTTTAAAATTGATGAGGATGTATTTAAATCTGAAGCACATATAAAAAATCTAACGGGTAATATGCTGGTCAATGCCAATTTGGAGGGCATTCTAAACTTGGCTAACATCACTAAGGCTTATCCTGTTGCGTCAGAAAAACAACTCACAGGCGTATTAGAGGGAAAACTTAATACTGTTTTTGACATGAACGCCATTGAGACCAATGCTTATCAACGTATTAAAAACAACGGATCTGTAGATGTAAGTAACTTTGTGTTTTCTTCTGAGAATATTGTAAATCCTATTCAGATCAATAAGGCCAACATGACCTTTAAACCTGGTGTTGTGACGCTTAATAACTTTAATGCTCAGACAGGTAAAAGTGATCTCTATGCGACTGGACAAATAAACAATCTGCTAGGCTTTCTGCTAAGTGACAAAAAACTACAGGGTGATTTTAAAGTAACGTCAAACACCTTTGTTATTGAAGATTTTATGGTCGAAGACAAAACGGCAAGTGAAAATTCAAACAAAACAACTAAAGATTCCGAATCCTTAAAAATACCAGACTTTTTAGATTGCTCCATATACGCTAATGCACAAAATGTCATCTATGACAATCTAAATCTTAAAAATGTAAGTGGTAAGCTTAGCATAAAAGAGCAATCGGCCAATTTAAGTGAAATGACCACAAATCTTTTTGGTGGAAAATTAGGTATTAATGGAAGTGTTTCTACAAAATCTATTAGACCTGTTTTTGATATGCAATTGGCCATGCAACAATTTGATATATCACAATCCTTTAAAGAATTAGAAATGTTGAAGGTATTGGCTCCAATAGCAAAGGTAGTGGAAGGTAAATTAAACTCTACAGTATCAGTTAGTGGATTACTCGATGAAAATTTTGCACCAGATTTGGGTACAATTTCAGGTGATGCTCTGGCTGAGATCTTAACATCAAATATCAATGTTTCAAATAGCCCACTGTTATCAAACCTAGATAGTAAACTCGATTTTATTGACTTTAACGAACTACAAAAGGACATAAAGACAAAACTGGATTTTAAAGATGGACAAGTCGCTGTTAAACCTTTTACCATTAATTACAAGGATATTCCAATAGAAATATCTGGTTCACATGGATTTGATAAAAGCATGAATTACAATACTGTATTCCAAGTACCTGCCAAATATCTAGGTAGTGAAGTGAATCGTTTAATTGGTCAAATAAACGACCCACAGGTAAATAACATTTCTGTACCAGTTACAGCAAATGTAGGGGGAACTTTTTCGAAACCTGAGATTACAACAGATCTAACAAGTGGTATAACTCAACTAACAAAACAATTGATTGAGATCCAAAAACAAAAACTTATTGGAAGTGGTAAAGACAAACTCAATGATCTACTAGGTGGCTTTTTTAACGGTGATGATGCGTCCATAGAAAAGGACACTACAGCAACAAAAGTTGATTCTACAAAGTCTTCATCTCAAGCAAATAAAAATACTGATGGTGTCAAAACTATTTTAGGCACTTTGCTCGGAAATAAAAAATCTAAAAAGAATCAAAAAGTCCAAGATTCAACCAAAAATGAGTGATTTTTAATCATTTTCGTGCATTTTTTACTAAAATTTGTTAATAATTGCCCAATTTCTTGGAATTGTTAATTATATCCTTATGTTATGAGCTATTCATTTTTTAAAATAGTTTATGAGGCAATTAAAAATCACCAAGCAGGTAACCAATAGGGAAGACAAATCTTTAGACAAATACTTACAAGACATTAGTAAAATTCCATTGATAACTGCAGATGAAGAGGTAGAATTAGCGCAACGAATTAAAAAAGGTGATCAGGAAGCTCTAGATAAATTAACCACAGCCAATTTGAGATTTGTGGTATCTGTAGCAAAACAATACCAGAATCAGGGCTTAAAACTTCCGGACTTAATCAATGAAGGTAATGCTGGTTTAGTAAAAGCTGCAAAACGATTTGATGAAACTCGTGGCTTTAAATTTATTTCATACGCAGTTTGGTGGATAAGACAAGCCATTCTACAAGCTTTAGCGGAACAATCTAGAATAGTACGATTACCTTTAAATAAAATTGGTACTATAAACAAGATCAATAAGACCTATTCGCATTTAGAACAAATACACCAAAGACCACCAAATGCAGAAGAAATTGCTAGAGAATTAGATATTAGCACTAGAGAAGTAAAGCAATCTCTTAAAAATTCTGGTCGTCATTTATCTATGGATGCGCCATTAAAACAAGGTGAAGATTTTAGTCTTTATGATGTGGTAAGTGCTAGCGAATCTCCAAACCCTGACAAGGCACTAATGAAAGACTCGTTAAACATTGAGATTGAACGTGCTTTAGATACATTAACACAAAAGGAAAGTGATATTATAAGGCTTAATTTTGGCATTGGTGATCAACCAGCAATGACCTTAGAAGAGATAGGCAGTATCTACGATTTAACTAGAGAACGTGTTAGGCAAATACGTGAGAAAGGAATCCGAAGATTAAGACATGCAAGCAAAAGTAAAATATTAAAGACCTATTTAGGATAATTAATTTTTTATTTTCAATAAGTTAGACTATATTTGCCGTCCATTTGAGAAAAATATAAAAGAGGTTATTAGATGATCAAAATTGAAATCAAAGAAGGAGAGAATATAGAAAGAGCGCTTAAACGTTATAAGCGTAAGCATAGAAACGTTCAAATTATGCAAAATTTGAAGGAGTCTCGTTATTTTACTAAACCTTCAGTAAAAAGAAGAAGAGAAATCCAAAAGGCACAATATATTCAGACTTTAAGAGATCAGGAAAATATATAACCTATCTTTATAAAAAATTAAAAGAGCAACATAATGTTGCTCTTTTTTTTGTCAAGAATTTGCTCAAACCTGAGATTTTGACGCCTTAATCATAGCAATGTTGAAGCTATGTTTCGTAAAGGATTTCTACATGATGGCTAATTTACAGCCCCAATTTTTCTTTTTCATTCTCTGCCATTACTTCTAAAGGTTCAATAGGTCTATCCTCATAAAAGTGATCAAAAGTTTTGTCTGTAGAATAGTCGTCTGTAAGTACTTTATACACCAATATGACTAAAAAAATCTGACCAATAACAGTGAGATAAAAAACCCAACCATAAGGAAAATCCATGGCAGACATTATCGTAATTGTAATTAAAATAAGTGTAGTAATTGCTATATAAACAAAGGGAGAAACTTTCATTATTTAAATTTTGTTTAAAGTTATTGGTTTTTTATTAAACAAAATAAATTTTAACGCAATGCTAACACCTTCAAACCCATAAAAATCAACCTTATACGCTTAGCTCAACAACTAATCCTTCGTTTGCTCTAACATTAAAAACGGTATCGTCTTCAAAAATTAAATACTGCCCTTTTATACCTTTTAGAAGTCCGGTATAAGAATCTACCTTACTTAAGTTTAGACTCTTAGGCTTAATAGGATAATGCTCAACTGGGAACTCAATATTAGTCTCAGAATTATGCTCTATGTAATAGGATAATACCTCGTCTGGAATATAAGATTTCAACTTATCGCGCCAGGCTATTAAATCCTCATCCTTTACGTCATTTTTAAGCATGTTGCGCCAGTTGGTTTTATCAGATACATGATCTTTTAACGCAACTTCGGTAATACCAGCAAGATATCTATTTGGAACCTCAACAATTTCAATAGCTTCATGAGCACCTTGATCAATCCAACGTGTTGGTACCTGACTCTTTCGAGTTACACCAACTTTTACATTACTTGAATTAGCCAAATACACAATATGAGGTTGTAATTGTACTCTTTTTTCATATTCTAAATCCCGATCTTCTTGACCCAAATGTGCCTTACTTAATTCTGGCCTCATAATCCAATCTCCAGCTACTGGTTGTTCAAAAAAGCACGACCTACAGAATCCTTGCCTAAATATTGGCCTATCGAGTCCGCAACTGAGACATTGATGACCCACAAGTTTTAAACCAATTTCTTTATTTAAAAGCTGATTCATATGTATAAAGTCGTTTTCAAATACTAAATAGTATTGAATTGGCTCTAAAAATTCGGTTTGCATTTTAGTGAGTACGCCCTTGTATATCATAAAAGAAATTTAGTATTTTTAGCATTGAAGACTCTAGATAATTAGCTATTAAGAGCTCCTAAATGAGAAGATTTAATCAACAACTGGTCTAACAATGAATTAAATCTCGCTTAGCGAGTAAAGATAACCAATCCATGCCAATTCCTATTGTAAATTCTATTGCTTCATGGTTTTTAAAAAAGCGATTTCATCAGATTGAGCTCTTTTTAAAATATCCTAATGAAGTACAAAACGAATTACTTCTCAGCTTA
Source organism: Winogradskyella poriferorum (assembly GCF_050618035.1). Lineage (GTDB taxonomy): Bacteria > Bacteroidota > Bacteroidia > Flavobacteriales > Flavobacteriaceae > Winogradskyella > Winogradskyella poriferorum_A. Next base: position 21,654 of record NZ_JBODPY010000005.1, on the reverse strand, counting down.
ATTAAACATGCAAAAGATACCGAGATTGGCAAACAATATGACTTTGCTAGTATTAAGTCTTATGAAGCTTACAAGGAGCGTGTCCCTATTGTTAATTACGAACAAATCCAGCCTTTAATTGAACGTTCGCGTCAAGGCGAACAAAATATTTTTTGGCCAAAACCGATTAAATGGTTTGCCAAATCTAGTGGTACCACCAATGCTAAAAGTAAGTTTATTCCGGTAAGTAATGAATCTTTAGAAGATTGCCACTATGCTGCAAGTAAGGATCTTCTTTGCATGTATCTTAATAATAATGAAGACGCTCAATTATTTACTGGTAAAAGTTTACGTCTAGGCGGTAGTAAAGAACTCTATAAAGAAAACGGAACCGTCTTCGGTGATTTAAGTGCCATTTTAATTGATAATATGCCATTTTGGGCAGAATTCAGTAGCACACCAAGTAGTAAAGTCTCTTTAATGAGCGAATGGGAAACCAAGATGGCTGCAATAGTTGAAGAAACCATCAATGAAAATGTAACCAGCCTTGCAGGTGTTCCTTCATGGATGCTCGTCTTATTAAACAATGTATTAGAACATACAGGTAAAGACAATTTATTTGACATTTGGCCAAATCTAGAGGTATACTTCCATGGTGGTGTTAGTTTCAATCCTTACATAGAGCAATACCGAGCCATATTGCCTTCTAAAAAATTTAAATTCTATGAAATCTACAATGCTTCAGAAGGATTCTTTGCGATTCAAGATCGCAACTATACAGGTGACCTTCTATTAATGTTAGATTATGGTATTTTCTACGAATTTATTCCTATGGATGGCTACGGTACAGATAACCAAAAGGTAATTCCACTTAGTGAAGTTGAACTCAACACTAATTATGCTCTTGTTATTACAACAAATGCAGGCTTATGGCGCTATCGTATTGGCGACACTATAAGATTTGTAAGCCTAAATCCGCATCGCATTAAAGTTTCTGGACGAACAAAACACCACATCAATGCTTTTGGTGAGGAATTAATCATCGAAAATGCCGAAGATGCGCTCAAAAAAGTATGTAAACGTACCAATGCAGAAATTGTAGAGTATTCTGCTGCACCTATTTTTATGAAGGGTAAAGAAAAAGGTGCACATGAGTGGATTATTGAGTTTAAGACACCACCTGATAACATGTCTTACTTTGAAGAGTTATTTGATAATGCGTTAAAAGCACTTAATTCTGATTACGAAGCCAAGCGTTATAATAATATGACTCTCAACAAGCCTACCATTCACAGTGCAAGACCAAATCTTTTTTATGACTGGTTAAAAGTAAATGACAAATTAGGTGGACAACATAAGGTCCCTAGATTATCAAATTCTAGAGAATATATAGAAGAACTTCTCAAACTTAATCACCAATAACTCTATATAAGCCATTTATCGTAAAAAATGGCACCAAAATTTAATACATCGAGAAATGCTTTTCTTTTAACCAATAATTTTAGGTTAAGACCTTCATAAAGAACCAAGATTATATATTCGTACCAGAGAAATAAAAAATATGTTATCTCTTCAACAGAACAATATTGTACGCAATATTATTAATCAATCCTAACTAATATAAAAAACCACAACATCTCAAGAGATATTGTGGTTTCTTTTTTATAGCTGTGACTCAATTACGACACTGCTTTCAATTTCTTTAAAGTTGATTTTGACAACCTATCTTCTGCATAAGCTTTGGTAACATTAAGTTTGGTCTCACCAGAACCTGGTAAATCAAACATCGCTTCGGTTAAAATTTCCTCACAAAGCGAACGTAAACCTCTTGCGCCTAATTTATACTCAATTGCCTTTTCAACAATATAATTTAAAGCACCTTCTGTGATTGAGAACTCTACCTCGTCCATTGCAAACAGTTTCTTATACTGTTTTATAATTGCATTTTTAGGCTCTGTAAGGATTGCCCTTAATGTATTCGCATCAAGTGGATCCATATGAGTTAATACAGGTAAACGTCCTATAATTTCTGGAATGAGTCCAAAATCTTTAAGGTCTTTTGGGATGATATATTGTAGTATATTGTCATTATCTACAGTATCTGCATTTATAGAACTATACCCAATAGCTTGCATATTTAAACGCTTAGTTATTACACGCTCAATACCATCAAAAGCACCACCAGCAATAAATAATATATGCTCTGTGTTGACCTCAATAAATTTTTGATCTGGGTGCTTACGACCGCCTTTAGGTGGTACATTAACAACCGTGCCTTCCAACAGTTTTAATAAAGCCTGTTGCACACCTTCTCCGGAAACATCACGTGTTATAGAAGGGTTATCACTTTTACGCGCAATCTTATCTATTTCATCAATAAATACAATACCACGTTGTGCCTTATCTAAATTATAATCAGCTGCTTGGAGTAATCGCGTTAAGATACTTTCAACATCCTCTCCAACATAACCAGCTTCAGTCAAAACCGTAGCATCAACAATAGCTAAAGGAACGTTTAACATTCTTGCAATAGTCTTGGCCATTAACGTTTTACCAGTACCTGTCTGACCCACCATGATGATGTTACTTTTCTGTATCTCTATATCATCATCACTAGGAGGCTGTAATAATCTCTTATAGTGGTTATATACTGCTACAGACATTACACGTTTGGTATACTCCTGCCCAATGATATATTCATCTAGAAAGGCTTTTATCTCTTTAGGCTTTCTAAGCATTAACTCAGCACTTAACTCTGAGCTACCGCTTTGCTTTGATTCCTCGATAACAATACCATGTGCTTGCTCAATACAGCGATCACAAATATGGGCATCTAATCCAGCTATAAGCAGATTTGTTTCAGGCTTTTTTCTACCGCAAAACGAACATTCTAATTCTTCCTTTGCCATAATATTAATTATAGTTAGTAGTAGTAGTAGTCGTAATTAATTACGTCTACTTGCGTTCTAGTACCTCATCAATCATTCCATAATCTAATGCTTCACTAGATTTCATCCAATAATCCCTGTCTGAGTCTTTTTCGACTTGCTCATAAGGCTTACCGGAATGATTTGAAATGATGGTGTATAGTTCTTCTTTCACCTTTATGGTCTCTCTCACTGCAATTTCCATATCAGAAACTTGTCCTTGTGTCCCACTCATTGGCTGATGAATCATTACTCTTGAGTGCTTTAAAGCCGAACGTTTCCCTTTCTGACCCGCACATAAAAGTACAGCGGCCATAGACGCAGCAATTCCTGTACATATCGTAGCGACATCAGGTTTTATAAATTGCATGGTGTCATAGATTCCTAAACCTGCATAGACACTTCCACCTGGTGAATTGATATAAATTTGAACATCCTTTGAAGCATCAACACTTTGTAAAAACAGTAATTGAGCCTGGATGATATTGGCAACCTGATCGTTAACACCAGTACCAAGGAAAATGATTCTATCCATCATCAATCGAGAAAAGACATCCATTGCAACTGCATTCATCTGTCTTTCTTCAATGATATTAGGCGTTAAATTAGTAGGATACATGCTAGTGATAATTTTATCATAGTATGTACTACTTATTCCTTGATCCTTTATTGCGAACTTTTCAAATTCTTTACCGTAGTTCATATATTTTTATTTGTTTTTTGATTAAAAAAAAAGCGTAAAACCTTTCAGTTTTACGCCTTAAAGATACTAATATTTTTAAAGATACTTATCCGTAAAACTCTTTAACGAAATCATCATAAGTGATTTCCTTGGTCTTAAGGTTAGCTTCTTTTTTATAGAGTTCTAATAATTTTTGACTCATTAATTGCTCAGATAGTCGTTTTACCTCATCTTGATTTGATAAAATTCTAGCCGCAATATCCTCTAATTCCTTTTCTGTTGGGTTCATTTGTCCAAACTGTGCCATCTGACCTTTAATCATTTCCATGGAATAATCTTTTAAGTCCTCAAACTGCACTTGTAGATTATGCTCTTGGATTAATTTTCCTTCTATCAGTTGGTAGCGCATGCTCTTTTCAGACTTTTCATACTCCTCTTTGGCTTGCTCCTCAGATAATGGCTCTTCACCAGCAGTTTGCATCCACTTTTGAAGGAATGTTGCTGGAAGGTCAAATTTTGTGCTTTCTACAAGATACTCAGTAACATCATTTAGAAGTTTTTGATCACCTTGTTGCGCAAATTGCTTTTCAGAATCTGTCTTAATCTTTTCTTTTAATTCAGTAACCGTAGTCACAACTTTAGGGCCGAATAACTTGTCGAATAATTCTTGATCTAAGTCTGCTAACTCTCTTGTATTGATTTCGCTTACTTCAAAATCTACATTTACATTTAAGTCGTGAGCATCGTCATGAGACACCTTTAAAAAGGTCATAAGATCATGATCATCGTTAAATAACCCTTTAGTTTTTAAGGTTATAACATCACCAACCTTAGCTCCAATAAACTTCTTAGGATTGGTTTTTCCCTTTAACTTATCTAATGTTATTGTTGCAACATTTTCGATACCAGCCTCTTCATTAGTAAACTTACCAGTGATTTCAGATTCCTTAGAGATCTCTGTTTCAGAAACTAATTTCCCATATTGTTTTTGAATATGCTCAACTTGGTTGTTGATCATTTTGTCATCAGCTACAATATTATATTGTGTAATCGCTTTTTTGCTTTTTAACTTTACGTCGAATTCTGGAGCTAATCCAAGCTCAAACTCAAATGAAAAAGCATCTGAGTCCCAATCTAAATCATCTTGTGGCTTAGGAAGCGGATTTCCTAATACATCTAATTTCTCCTCAACCAAATATTTACCAATGGCATCTTGCAACAGTTTATTAACTTCATCTACCAATACAGCTTTTCCATATTGCTTCTTTACCAAACTCATCGGAACATGTCCTTTTCTGAAGCCTGGAATATTTGCAGATTTACGGTAATCTGCTAATATTTTTTCAACTTTGTCACTGTAGTCCTCCTTGGCAATATCTACCTTCACTACTGCATTAAGCTCGTCAATGTTTTCTCTTGTAATATTCATTATAATTGAAAATAAAATTGGGCTGCAAAAATACAATATTTTTTACAACCCAACAATACTTTAACCGTTTGAATTTTAGCTATTTCTTCTTCTCTTTAAATATAGAATATAGTACTGATTGTAAGATGCACAATAACACACTGAAAAGCAATGCCGTCCAAAAACTAGAGACTGCAAATCCATCGATTAATTTATCTGCTAAGAGTATGATTAATGCATTAATTACCAAGAGAAACAAACCTAAGGTCATAATCGTTACAGGCAAGGTCAATAGAATAAGTAATGGCTTCACCAATAGATTTAAAACACCCAATACGATTGCTACAATGAGCGCACCGATGTAACCATTTACCGTTACACCATCTAAAACATAGGCTAGTATAAAAACAGCCAATGCATTTAATAAAAGTCTAATTATTAGATTCATAATGATTGAATTTGAACCTAAGTTATAAAATTTGAAACAGCAACATAAAATTCCTGTGGATTTTCTGCATGAAGCCAATGCCCTGCATTACTAATAGTAATAATTTCAGACTTTGGAAATTGTCTGTTAATTAACGGCTCATCGTTCTCCATAATGTATTCTGAACGATCTCCTCTTAAAAACAAAGTGTCTTTTTCGAATATGGCATGTATAGGTAAAGCTTCGCCAACCTCCGAGACATTCTCCCTCAAAACTTCTAGATTAAGCCGTAGACCTAATTGTCCTTTCTGTACCCAATATAAATTCTTAAGTAAAAACTGTCTTACTCCAACGCTTGGAACATACTCTTCTAGTACCTGATCAGCCTCAAGTCTCGTTTTCACAAAGTCAAAATCGAGCTGACTTAAACCATTAAGAATAGTCTCATGATGTACAGGATAATATCTTGGTGAAATATCCGCCACTATTAATTTCTTTACATATTCTGGATATAAAGCAGAAAACAACATCGCTGTTTTCCCTCCCATAGAATGCCCTAAAAGAACAATATCTGTGAGATTGTTTTCATCACAGTAACTCTTTAAATCGTTCGCCATTAATTCATAGTCAAATTCTTCAGAATGAAAACTGCGCCCATGATTCCTTTGATCTACAAGATGAACTTGGTAATCTAACTTCGAAAAATGCCGAGCAAGGGTTTTCCAGTTATCACCCATCCCAAGAAACCCATGAAGAATTATGAAAGGTTTTCCCTCTCCAATAATGTTAGAGTGCAAGATCATTTTAATCTATGTAAGTACATTTGAACCACATTTTCAATACCAAGATAAAGGCTTTCAGATATGAGCGCATGGCCAATAGACACCTCTAATAAACCTGTTATGTTCTCTTTAAAAAACTTGATATTATCAAGCGAAAGGTCATGTCCTGCATTAATACCCAACTGTAATGTATTAGCCAAACCAGCACATTCCATATATGGTGTTATTCCATCTTTATTACCCTGCTTATAGTCATGCGCATAAGCTTCGGTATAAAGCTCAATTCTATCCGAACCTGTTTCTTTTGCACCTTCTATTTGATGTAAATCCGCATCAACAAATATGGAGGTCCTAATACCATTATCCTTAAACTCTTTGATTACTTCTTTTAAAAACGCTTTATGTTTTATGGTATCCCAACCTGCATTTGAGGTTATAGCATCTACAGCATCTGGCACCAATGTAACTTGAGTAGGTTTAATATCTAAAACCAAATCGATGAACTTAGGTATGGGATTTCCTTCGATATTATATTCTGTGTGCACAACAGATTTTAAATCATAGGCATCTTGATATCTTATATGACGCTCGTCTGGCCTTGGGTGAATAGTCACCCCTTGAGCTCCAAATCTTTGCACATCCTTTGCAAACTCTACAACATTTGGAAGATCGCCACCTCTACTATTTCTTAGCGTAGCAATCTTATTTATATTAACACTTAATTTTGTCATTTCCGGCAATTTTGAACGACAAAAATACAAAGTATAACACGCTTTTTATGGTTATTTTTAATTAATTTGCAAGCGCGTAAAAAGGCAAAAATGCAATTACAAGAGTACATAATTAATGATATTAAACCACTCAGTATTACTGATAAAATAAGTGATTTACAATTACTGTTTAATCAGTTGACTTACTCTCATATTCCAATTGAAAAAGATGGCATCTATATGGGTTGTATTTCTGAAACGGATGCACATTGTTTTGATGGCGCCAATTCAATCAGTGAGTGTAATTATGCGGTTGAAGGATTTTTTGTTCGCGAAACAACAAATTGGCTTGACGTACTCGAAGCTTTTGCTCAAAATGATGCCAATATTATGCCTGTTCTAAGCAAAGACAATCAATATCTTGGCTACTATGAGCTCAATGATATTATCCATTTGTTTAATGAAACACCCTTTTTCTCAGAACCAGGAGGAATTCTAATTGTGGAAAAAGGCATACATGACTATTCGTTTAGTGAGATAAGCCAAATTGTTGAATCTAATGATGCTAAATTACTAGGTGCTTTCATCTCTAAGATGGATGGTGACCTTGTAAAGATTACATTAAAGATTGCAAATGCAAGCCTTAATGAAGTCATCCAAACCTTTAGACGATACAGCTATAATATTATCTCAGGCCATGAAGACGATTCTTATCTCGAAGGACTTAGGGAAAGATCTCAATATCTTGATAAATACCTTAATATGTAATTATGAAGAAAATTGCGGTATATGGTCAAAATTATGCTAAAGAAGCTTCACAAGAAGCTTTTGAAATATTGCTCCCTATCCTTTTAAAAAATAAGGTCTCCATATTTGTTGAAACTGACTTTCTCAATAAGCAAAAAGAATCGGTTAAGACCAATACAGAAATAAACTCTTTTAAGACCTTAGACAATTCTTACGATTTGCTTATTAGTATTGGAGGAGATGGCACCATACTGAGAGCTATAACTTATGTTAAAGATCTAAACATACCAATTGTTGGTATAAATACAGGTCGTTTAGGATTTCTAGCTACTATTCAAACCGAAGAGATTGAAGAAGCACTAGGCCAAATATTCTCTGGGCACTACAAAATATCTAAACGTTCCTTGCTAAGTGTCTCAACTATACCGTCAAATGAAGATATAGAGCAAACAAGTTTTGCTTTAAACGAAGTAGCCATTAGTAGAAAAAATACAACTTCGATGATTACCGTCGAAACACATTTAGACGATGAATATTTAACCTCTTACTGGGCTGATGGATTAATCCTTTCAACTCCAACAGGATCCACAGGTTATTCATTAAGTTGTGGTGGACCTGTTATCACACCAGAGGCTAAAAATTTTGTATTAACACCAATAGCGCCTCACAATCTAAGTGCAAGACCACTAGTAATACCTGATAAAACCAAAGTTGAATTTAAGGTTGATGGCCGTGAAGACCAATTTTTAATGTCTTTAGATTCACGCATCATTACTTTAGATAATTCGACAAAAGTGACCATAAACAAAGCAGATTTTGGAATTAAAATGGTCGAATTATTAGAAGAGTCTTTTTTAGATACCTTGAGAAAAAAATTACTCTGGGGTGAAGATCGTCGTAATTAAACAATAAAAAACCTCCAATTACAGTTTATTTCTAAGACTATTGGGCACATGTTAGACATGGCTCAACATTATTATTATATTTGCAAACTTTGAGGATTTTATGAGGTATTTTATCCTATTAATAGTGACGATTTTTTCATCTATAAACCTATCTGCTCAGATCTATGAAATTGGTGTTTTTGCAGGAGGAAGCAACTTTATTGGAGATGTAGGATCTACAAGTTATATATCACCAAATCAGCCTGCGTTTGGAGCTATCCTAAAGTGGAATAGAAGTCCAAGACATTCATATAGAGTTTCTGTTGTCTTTAGTGAATTAAAGGGATTAGACAGTAAATCGAGTGACCCAAGACGTGTAGCACGAGATTATAGTTTCGAAAATAATATTCTTGAAATATCCGCTGGAATGGAATTTACTTTTTGGGATTTCGATTTACACCAGGTTGGTATTCAAGGCACGCCATATTTATACACTGGTATCTCAGCTGCAAATCACGACAATTATTATTTTGATAATAATGGTGTCCGCATTTCGGAAAATACCACCAGTTGGGCTTATGGTATTCCTATGGTGCTAGGTTATAAAACAAACATAGCGAGTCATTTGGTATTAGCTGCCGAAATTGGCGCAAGATATACCTTTACAGATGAAATAGATGGTAGTGTACCAGATGCTGAATTTAGACAACAATTTAGTTTTGGAAACACAAATAGTAATGATTGGTATGTATTTTCAGGATTTACCTTAACTTACACCTTCGGAAGAAGACCTTGTTATTGTAATTTTTAATGAGCTTAAAAGATCAAATAAATAAAGACAAATTACCTAACCATGTTGCAATCATCATGGATGGAAATGGTCGTTGGGCAAAACAAAAAGGACTCATAAGGGTTATAGGTCATGAGAATGGTACTAAAGCCGTACGACAAACTGTTGAAGCAAGTGCAGAATTAGGCATTAAGAATTTAACACTTTATGCATTCTCTACAGAGAATTGGAACAGGCCAAAGCTCGAGGTGCAAACCTTAATGAAATTGTTGGTGAAGTCGTTGAAAAAGGAGATTAAAACCCTTCAAGACAACAATATTAAACTATCTGCTATAGGTTGTTTACAAGATTTACCCAAAAATGCCTATTTAGAACTGCTAGATGTTATAGAAAAGACTAAAAATAATACGAATATGACATTAACTTTGGCGTTAAGCTACGGATCTCGCGAAGAAATTGTTAATGTTATTAAGGAATTATCAGTTAAAGTTAAAAATAATATAATTTCTTCTGAAAGTATTGACGAATCCATTATAAATAAGCATCTTTACACGCAAAATTTACCAGATGTTGATCTGCTAATTCGTACTAGCGGTGAGCAACGAATAAGTAATTTTTTGCTGTGGCAAATCGCCTATGCTGAATTATATTTTACAGATATTTTATGGCCAGATTTTGAAAAAGAAAATCTGTATGAAGCACTCATAAATTATCAAAACAGAGAACGAAGATTTGGAAAGACAAGCGAACAACTTATCCCTTAATAGAGCACTACCCTCATTTACTGCGTTTTTAATCATTTTATTGTTCTTTTTAGGAACAACGCTAATTAACGCCCAAGTTGAAGGTGCAAAATATCTAATAAAAAATATTACGGTAACTGGTAATACCAATTTTAGCCCGCAGACCATCATCGCATATTCTAAGCTTAGAAAGGATGAAGAAGTTCAAATCGGTGGAGAAAAAATTGCGAATGCCGTAAAAACACTTTGGAAATCCAATCTCTTTAGTAGTATAGATATTTATGTGACGAATATAGACGGAAATACAGCTGATTTAGAAATTAATCTGATGGATTTACCAGAACTTTTAGAATTAACTATTTCTGGAATCAAGAAAGGAAAGATAGACGAGATTAAGCAAGAAAATAATCTGCAAACTGGTGTAAAAGTTACTGAAAACTTAATTGCAAATACACGTAACTATCTTACGAGCAAATATCAAAAGAAAGGATTTCTAAATACCAAGGTTAACATAGTTACTACTGAAGTCATCGATTCTGTCAAAAAAGAACGTGTTAACATGCTCGTTAAAATTGATAGAGGTGAGAAAGTAAAAATCAAAAACATAACCTTCAATGGTAATGAAAAGATAAAGGGTAAAAAGCTTCGTAAGGCTATGAAAAATACGAAGCAAAAAAATCCTATTCGCATCTTAAAGCGCTCTAAGTATATTGAGGAGGATTATAAGGAAGACCTTGTTAGTGTTGTTGATTACTACAAAGAAAACGGATACAGAGATGCTAGAATTGTATCAGATTCTATCATATACAATGATGACAGCTCTATTAGTCTAAATATTAATGTTGAAGAAGGCGACAAATACACCTTTGGAAAAATAGACTTTGTCGGAAATACAGTTTATACCGATAATTATTTATCAAGTATTTTAAAGATTAAACCTGGTGATACGTATAATGGTGTAGAGTTAAGAGAACGCATTGCAGACCCTAAGAATCCAGATGCTAATGATTTAACAAATGCTTATCAGAATTTTGGTTACATGTTCTCCACTATTAATCCTGTTGAGGTTAGTGCAGAAGGAAATGTTATCGACATGGAAATTCGTATTTCTGAAGGTAAACCTGCCTACTTTAACAATGTGACTGTTGTAGGAAATGATGTAACGAATGACCACGTTATTTACAGAGAAATTCGTACCAGACCAGGAATGCTTTACAGTAAAGCCAACATTATTAGAACAATTAGAGAATTAGGTCAGTTAGGCTTTTTTGACGCACAGCAAATTGCACCAAACATTAAAAACCCTAATCCTGTAGATGGCACATTAGATGTGGAATACTCAGTAGTAGAACAAGGATCTAGCCAGATACAACTACAAGGTGGTTATGGTGGCGGTGGATTCATTGGTACACTTGGTCTTTCCTTCAATAACTTTGCTATTAAGGATATTTTTAAGAAAGAAGCCTACAAACCTGTTCCTCGTGGTGATGGCCAAAGTTTAGCACTTCGATTACAAGCAAGTCAATTTTTTCAGACTTATAGTTTCTCATTTGCTGAACCATGGTTAGGTGGTAAAAAACCATTCCAATTATCAACATCGATATCTTATTCAAGACAATTCCTTTTTAATCCAAATAATAGAAGACCAGACAGAAGCCGTAGCTTTAATATTACTGGATTAACTTTAGGTTTATCAACGCGATTAACTAAGCCAGATGACTTTTTCTTATTGTCACAAGCTATTAGTTATCAGCACTACGATTTAAATAATTATAACACTGGACTTTTTACCTTCGGTAACGGTACATCGAACAACTTATCATATACTATCGGGTTGAGCAGAAACAACCTTTACAACGATCCTATTTTCCCAACAGGAGGTTCTAATTTTTCTGTTTCTGCTAAAGTTACCTTCCCATATTCATTGTTTAACAATGTAGATTATAAGGCCTTAGCAGATGAGAGAGATGCGTTAGATCCGAGTGACCCAGAAGATATCGTACGTATTGGAGAAATTGACCAAGAGCGTTTTAACTGGTTAGAGTTTTACAAGGTTAAATTTAAGGCAGATTGGTACACAGAGTTGGCTAAGAAATTAGTCTTAAGACCAAGTATGGAATTTGGTTTCCTTGGAGCTTATAACAATGACAGAGGTGTTATTCCTTTTGAACGTTTCTTCTTAGGTGGTGATGGTCTAGGTAACTTTGCATTAGATGGTAGAGAAATTATACAATTAAGAGGATATCCAAATCAGTCTTTATCTACTCAAGATGGAGGATCTATCTATAATAAATTTTCTCTTGAGTTAAGATATCCTATAACACTTGGAGCACAAGCTAAGATCTATGCATTATCCTTTGTTGAAGGTGGTGCATCTGTTAATAGCTTTAAAGAATTTAACCCGTTTGAATTGCAAAGATCAGCAGGTGTTGGTTTAAGAATATTTATGCCTGCCTTTGGTTTATTGGGTATAGATTTTGGACATGGTTTCGATCCGGTACCAGGACAAACTGTGAAAAATGGATGGGAAACCCACTTCATAATTGGACAACAATTTTAAGTTTGGCACGATATTTTCAAACAGCTAGTTAACGATTTCATTATGGTGTTAAAATTTTTAGGAATATATTTCGTTAATTTGAAGTAAAGTAACACTGAAAACTAGGAAATATTTGGTATTACCAAAGATGTCCCAAAACTAAATTTAATTGATGATGAAATTTAAAGTTCTTTTTTTACTGGCAATTACAGGGTTAATGAGCTTTTCAGCTTTGGCACAACGAGGTGTTAGAATTGGGTATATCGATACGGAATACATCTTACAAAATGTCCCAGAATACCAAGAAGCTTCAACGCAACTTGATAAGAAAGTTTTACAATGGAAATCTGAGATAGAGAAAAAGTTAAGTGTCATCGAGCAAAAGAAGAAAGAGTTAGAAAATGAAAGTGTTCTTCTTACTAAAGAACTCTATGAAGAACGCATGGAAGATATTTCTTTTGAAGAAGCGGAGATTTTAGATTACCAACAAAAACGTTTTGGTCCTAATGGAGATTTGATGATTCAAAAACGTCAGCTCATTGCTCCTATACAAGATCAAATATTTTCGGCTGTTCAAGAAATTGCGTCTTCAAAAAAATACGACTTTGTGTTTGATAAATCTGCAGACGTGGTGATGCTGTACTCCGCAGAGCGCTATGATATTAGCGAACAAGTATTACGCACAATTACAAGAGCTTCGAAACGTACACAAGCAAAGAATAAGAAGGAAAGAAAAGAGCTTGAAGATGAAGAAGTTGTACCTGTTGTAGATTCTGATAAAGACGAACGTCAAAAAGCATTAGAAGAGCGTAAAGCTACACGAGAAGCTGAGCTTGCTGCTAAACGTGCTGAACGTGAAAAGGCATTAGAAGAACGCAGAAAGCAACAACAAGAGGCTCGAGAGGCTAAAAAACGAGAAGCTGAAGAAAGACGTCAGAAAGTACTTGAAGCGAGAAATGCTCAAAGAAATGGTACAACGCCTCCAGAAAGTGAAGCTAAGGAAGAAAGTGAAGCTGAAAAAGAATCTGAGGCTAAAACAGAAAATGCGTCCACTGAAAAGAGTACTGACAAAAAAGAAACAACAGCTGGGCAGAAAGGAACCGAAAAGACAGAGGCAGATAAAAAACCTGTAACAGAAGCTAAGAAAGAAACAGATAAGCCTAAAACTGAAGCTGAGATCCTAGAAGAAAAAAGACAACAAAAATTAAAGGATAGAGAAGCGAGAAAAAAGGCGCTAGAAGAGCGAAAGAAACAAATTATTGAACAACGAAAAAAAGCACGTGAAGAACGTGAAAAACAACTAAAAAAGAGAGATTCTATAGCGAAAGCTAAGAAGGCAGAAGGAAATTAATTATAACACACAAATACAACTTAGAAAAAATGAAACATTTAAAAACTTTATTATTTGCAACAGCACTTTTTATTGGAGCAACAAGTTTTGTAGCGGCACAAAGTAATATTGCACATATCGACACCCAGGAACTTATTAAGGCTATGCCTGAGTATAAGGCTGCCCAAGCAGAAATCGATAAATTAGGTAAAACGTATCAACAAACGATTGAAGGTTCTATAAAAGAACTTGAGACGAAGCTTAAGCAATATGATGCCGAAGCTCCAACACAAACTCAAGAAGAGAACCAGAAGCGTATGCAAGAAGTTGAGGGTATGAAACAAAGCTTAGCTCAGTACCAACAGCAAGCTCAAAAAGATTTACAAGAAAAAGAGTTTAATCTCTTAAAGCCGATTACTGAAAAAGCAAAAGCAGCGATAGAAAAAGTTGCAGCGGCTCAAAACATTAATTATGTACTTGAAGCAGGTGGTTTAATTGTTGCCAAAGGAAAAGACCTTATGCCAGACGTTAAAGCAGAGCTAGGACTATAATAAGAGTACTTAAAATAAAATTTTAAAAAGTCGCTTAATTGATAAGCGACTTTTTATTTTTGTTATAATGAGCAATCAACCTATTGGCATATTTGATTCTGGTATTGGAGGTACTTCAATATTTAAGGAAATCCATGCCTTATTGCCTAATGAAAACTGCATCTATTTAGCCGATAGTAAGAATGCACCCTATGGCAACAAGTCTAAAGAGGAGATTATTCAACTCAGCATTAAAAACACCGAATTACTATTAAAAAAGGAATGTAAATTAATTGTTGTGGCTTGTAACACAGCAACTACGAATGCTATTTCATATTTAAGAGCGCACTACCAAGTTCCATTTATTGGAATTGAGCCTGCAATAAAACCTGCGGCTTTAAATACCAAAACAAATGTGGTAGGTATTTTAGCAACTCAAGGAACCTTGAGCAGTCAATTATTTCATAAGACTTCAGACCTTTATGCAAGTGGTATCGAAATTATAGAAAAAATTGGTGAAGGTATTGTCCCCTTGATTGAAAATGGAAAACTAGAATCACAAGAGATGAAATCCTTGTTAAAGGGCTATATAGAGCCTATGTTGCAAGCAAATATTGATTACCTAGTTTTGGGCTGTACCCATTATCCTTATTTAATTCCTTTACTTGAAGATCTATTGCCTAAACATGTAAAAATTATTGACTCTGGATTGGCCGTTGCAAAGCAAACCAAAGCAGTTCTAGATAACAACAAACTCTTAAATACAAGTAGCAACAAGTCTTCAATAAAATTCTTTTCTAATGGAGAGCTCTCTGTTTTAAATTCTATACTGTCAAATGCTTTTGATACAAATTATTTAAATTTCTAGTAAGGAACCTATTATAACTTCCACTATAGATTTATGACTTTAATCTTTGTATACAGTGCAGATTCTGGTTCAATCAACACCATTATGGATGTAGGGCATAAACTTTTTAGCCCTAAAACTTATCCTTGTAGCCTATGTGCACTCACATACGATACTTTTACCGAGAAAAAAGCCTGGAAATCATTTAGAAAGCAAAGCACAACAGATATGAAATTTTATCACAAAAATGAATTCGAATCCATCTATCCTAATACTAAATTTACTTATCCTGTTATTTTAAGGAAAAACGATCTGAATTTTACAGAAGTCTTAAGCCATAAGGATCTAGATAATATTGAGGATGTAAACGTATTAATTGAAAAATTGGTTAATCATCTTTAAACCAACTCGAATACTTCACGTAGTTATTAGCTATACGGTCAATCTCAGCAGAAATTAACGCTTTACTTACATCCTTTACCTTTTTAGCTGGCACTCCTGCATATATGCTTCCAGCTTCAACAGTAGTTCCTTTGGTGACCACTGCACCTGCAGCAATAATAGAATTACTTTCCACGATGCAATCATCCATTATAATACTACCCATACCAACCAAAACATTGTCATGAATTGTACAACCATGTACTATGGCATTATGACCAATAGAAACATTGTTACCAATTGTTGTTGGGGATTTTTGGTAAGTTGCATGAATTACAGCACCATCCTGCACATTTACCTTATTCCCCATTTTTATAAAATGAACATCACCTCGTACTACGGCATTAAACCAAATACTACAGTCACTTCCCATCGTAACTTCTCCCACAATTGTTGCATTCTCTGCAATAAAACAATCATTAGGAATTTGTGGATGATATCCTCTAACTGGTTTTATTATTGGCATAATTATTTAAAATAAGATAATAATTCAGATTTTCTAGATGCTGACACCATTACTTCTTTTCCATTACTAAGCACCACGCTACCGCCTTTACCTTTTACATATTTCACCACTTCATTAACATTAACAAGATAACTTTTATGGACTCTTGCAAAGTTACCATCTTTAAGGCACTCTTCAATATATTTTAAAGTCTTACTCACCAATTTCTTCTTGTTATTATTAAGGTAAATCTCTGTATAATTATCATCAGCTTTACAATACATTATATCTGCAGTATCTAAAATTTCAAATCCATCTTGTTGTGGCAAAGTAATTTTACCATTAACAACCTTAGTTTTTGGAGTTAAAATCTGATCTTGAAGGGCCTCTTCCTTTACCTTAACTTCTGTAACATAATCTACAGCCTTGATGAGTTCATCAATTGAAATTGGTTTCATTAAATAGTAAGAGGCATGTGCGTTTAATGCATCAATCGCATAATGATTGTATGCTGTAACAAAAATAGTTTCAAAATTAATATCACCTACTTTGTCCAAAAGGTCAAAAGCATTCCCATAAGGCATTTCCACATCAAGAAATACAACATCTAATTCATTATTTCTAATTAGAACCAATGCCTCCTCTACATTTGATGCTTCTCCCAATACAGTGATATTTGGGCAGTATTTAGTAAGGTAGGATCTGAGTATTTCTCTACTTTTTGCTTCGTCTTCTACGATTATTGCGTTTAATTTCATTCTAGTCTTTTTTTAGTATTACAACCACCTTTGTTCCCTTATCTTCAGAGGACTGAAAGTCTTTTACTGCGACATCTACCTTATCTTTATACATTTCGTTAAGAATCTCAACACGTTTCTGAATATTACTCATTCCGGTTGAATTCTGCTTTTTTTGGTTTTCTGTTTTAAGGGCTTTAGAGCGTTCTCTACCGATACCATTGTCTGCAATTGTAATACTTAGTTCACTTTTTGATCTAGGACTAATATTGATAGATAAATGTCCTTTATCTTTTTTATAACGTAGACCATGCCATACTGCATTTTCTATATACGGTTGTAACAGCATCGGTGGGATTACATAATTATCTACCTTAATACTTTCATCAACCTTTATCTTATAATCAAACTTATCTTGAAACCTAAAGTGCTCTAATCTTGTATAAAGTTCAATAAGTTCTATTTCTTTTTCTAATGGAATAAAATCTTTCTCACTATTCTCTAACACCGAACGCATTAATTGAGAAAAATCAGAAAGGTATTTATTTGCTGTTCGTTCATCATTAGTCGCAATAAAACTATTTACAGAGTTTAGCGCATTAAAAATAAAGTGCGGATTCATTTGACTCCTTAATGATTTAAGCGCCAATAAATTATTTGCAAACTTCTGTTGTCGTATATACTTAAACATAAAGTATGCTGTAACTAACAGAAGTAACAGTCCGCCAATTAGTGAATAAATAATTAATTGTTGACTTCTATTTCGCTCTTGTGTTAATTGATATTTACTTTCAGATAATGCTCTATCACTTTCGAGTGAGGTGATTCTATTCTGTTTTTCTAAAATATTCTTCCTAAAGCGAGAAACTTGAGAGATTTCAACATCTTTTTGTGCATAGAGTTCATCATAAAGCTCATCAACAACAGCTTTGTAAGTGTTTAAATATTCTAGCCCTTTCTCATTATTACCTGCCAACATATTAACCTCAGACAGCTTACGAGCAGCGTCTTTTTTAACCACTAAGTCTTCTTTCTTATCAGCTTCTTCAAAACTTTTCTCTAAATAAGGTATGGCGTTTTCCAGATCATTCTTTAAATAATAGGCATTACCAATCTTATAATTCTGTTTTTGCAGAGTTATAGAACTCTCTTTAGTAAGAACAGAATCTTTCTCTAAATCTATTATTCCTTGAATTGCTTTTTTTCGTAATTCTATTTCTTCATCATAATCCTCAATATCTGCACTAAATTCTGCTACTTTTACCTGCTCTTCAACTGCTCTAGTTTTATTCTCTCTTTCGGCAAAATTTAAAGAATTGGTAAAATAATTCCTTGCCTGAGTAACCTCACCATTCGCTTTAAATGCTTCGGCTATTTTAGAATTTAAATCGGTTATTTTTGGTGAGATAAGATGTTGGCGTGCTACTTTTAATCCATTTTGGTAGGCTTTAATAGCCTCTGAATAGTTCTTTAATTTAATATTAGCATCCCCTTGACCCTCAAACAATTCTACTTTTTGGTAATTATTTAAGCTCTCTAAGTTTAAGCTTTTAAATGTTTCCAGACTTTTTTGATAGTCATCGTTGCCTAAATAAGCATTTGCCAATTTTAAAATTGTTGCAATTGTCTCGTTATTCTGAATACTAATTTTATAGGCCGAAATCGCTAAATCAAACTGTTGCCAATAAGTATAGACATCACCTAAAAGTTCGTGGGCAATAGCACTCTGTTCTGAAGTGACATTAGTATCTAATGCATCACCAATAAACTGAATACTTTTTTCAGCATTCTTCTTTAGGTATTGGTCTGAAGAATCGATAAGTCTATTAAATCTTGCTGTTGAAGATTCTCTGCCATATTTACTACTACGATATTTGGTTTTAGCATCATCAACCACCTCAATTGTAATACGTTCATCACTCGTTATCCTATGAAAAATCGTTTCAAAATCTTTATGACGTATTGTAAGCTCATCTCCTATACGAGCCTTTATTTTAAAAATCCCATCTTTATTTGTAGTAGTATAAAACCCATTGTTTACTTCAATCGTCACTTGCTCAACAGGCAATCTAGATTCCTTTATATAAACAGAACCTTCAATCTCTAATAAGATCTCCTCTTTTAGGACATTTTCTTCATTTGTGTTTTGACCGTAAACACCAAAACGAAATACACCCAGAATAAGAACTAATATTGCCGACTTAATATTCACGCTTTAATTTATATATGAGATTAAACATACACACTTTATTTCACTTGATAAAATGCAACAGACTCAAAAGAAGGGCACTAATACTCAATAATTCCCTAAATACTAAATAAGATTGGCATCTAACTCATTCAAACAATAATTACACTCAATATGGATTTTTATTTTCCCTTTTACGAAAGAGCTTTACCGTGTAATCAAAAAACGAAACAAAATGAAAAAAATCTTCAAAACTAAAGTCTTATTAATTGGACTATTATCGTTCTGTGCGTGTAATGCAAATTCAACACAGAATAAAAAAGATCTTGCCCTCAAAGGACAAATCATAGAGACTACATTAAAGAAAGAGGTTCCAGAAATTAAAGTTGCCTTGTTATTAGATACAAGTAATAGTATGGATGGACTAATTGATCAGGCCAAAGCACAACTTTGGGAGATTGTAAACGAATTATCATATGCAAAATGCAATGCGCAAAATCCTAATTTAAAGATCGCACTTTATGAGTATGGCAATGATAATCTCAGTCCAAGAGAGGGCTATATAAGACAAGTTCTAGCCTTCAGTGATGATTTGGATGAAATATCTAAAAGCTTATTCTCATTAACTACAAATGGTGGTAATGAATTTTGTGGTAAGGTTATCCAAACAGCCATAAATCAACTTAACTGGGGAGACAATGAAACTGATCTTAAATTTATTTTCATAGCAGGTAATGAACCTTATACACAAGGTAGAGTAAGTTATAAAGATGTATCCAAATTGGCACATCAAAGTGATATAACCGTTAATACCATATTTTGCGGAGAATATGATCAAGGTATTGCAACATATTGGAAAGATGGTGCTGATTTAACACATGGAGACTATATGGCTATAAACCATAACAAAGCTACAGTACATATTCCAACACCTTATGATGACGACATACTAATTCTTAATCAAAAGCTTAATAAAACATATGTCGCGTATGGAACAAAAGGCGCCTACAAACAACAACTTCAAGCTACAGAAGACTCTAACGCGATAGGATATAATAAGGCTAATGCCGTAAGTAGAACAATAAGTAAAAGTTCTAGACTATATAAAAACAGTTCGTGGGATTTAGTTGATGCTGAATCGGAGGAAAGTTTTGATTACACCAAGCTAAAAAAAGAACATCTCCCGAAGGAATTGAAAAATAAGTCTGAAGCCGAAATTAAGCGTTATTTGCAAGACAAACGCGAAGAACGAAAATCGCTTCAACAAGCGATTACTGATTTAAATACAAAAAGAAAAATATATATTTCAGAGAATACAGAGAATCACAGCAATGGACTTGAAAATGCTATGCTCAAGGCCATCAAGTCCCAGGGGAAACGAAAAAATTATAACTGGTAATAAAAAAGGCTCAATTGTATTGAGCCTTTTATTTTATTAATTAACTGCCGGACAGTTACATTCGTATTTTTCACGTCTACAATTAAAATTATAGCCCAAGGTAATCTGATGGAAACCGCCTGTATTAAAATTAATTGTATTTGCTTGGTATGAGTATGTATATGCAAATACAAATTGATTATAATCCACGCCTATGAAAGGTGTTATGTATTGTAACTTTTGGCTACTTATTCCACCACCATCTACAAACTCTGCACCATCTAGGCTTCGTCTATACGATAGGCCTCCCCATATCTTACCAAAATCCATTTCCTTATATACCTTAGCATTAATATCTATGGTCGTTTCTTCGGTTGCATCTCTGTACATAAGCATTACCGAAGGCTCATAACTCCATTCGCTACCATATTTACTAAATACATATCCAGTAGAAAACAAGTAAGTTCTTAAATTATCAAACTCAAATCCTTGCTCATTAAAGTTAATTCCTTCATTCTTCAATATATTCTTTGCAGTGAAGTGCGCATAAAAATCTAGAAAATGATAAGAGAATCCAAAATCTATATTAAAATTTGTAGCACTTTGTTCAATACCAGCAATTAGCTGATCAAATTCTCCTGGTGCTAAGAAATCTGTTTCATCCAATTTATATTGTAAGAACCCAGCACTTAACCCAAAAGAAAGCATATTTAAATCAATCTCATTTCTCGAAAACATTAAATGATATGCAAAAGTTGCATATCCACCAACAGTGGAGTGATAACCGTTTGAATCGTTAAAAAATATACCTCCGATTCCAACTGGTGATTCACCAACTCTACCGTTTGCACTAATTGTTTGAAGGCTTGGTGCATCGTCTATACCAAACCACTGCTGTCTTGCAGTCATTCTAACTTTAGCACAATTAGCCACACCAGCCATTGAAGGATGGATGAGATAATAATTATCCGTTAAATAATCGGAATAAATAGGAACACCTTCTTGAGCATAACCAAAGTTGATTATAAAGGCTAAACATGCAATAAAACTATATTTTTTCAAATTCATTATTTTAACGTTTCAAGGTAAAATGGGCTCTGAGCTCCCTTCTTTGGTTGCTCACCGGTTCATCGTACTCTA
>NZ_JBODPY010000004.1:0-463323 GCF_050618035.1 Winogradskyella poriferorum | reverse complement strand
TAGAGTACGATGAACCGGTGAGCAACCAAAGAAGGGAGCTCAGAGCCCATTTTACTTTAAAGAGATAAGTACTGAATATAAAAAAAAGGCCTGAATTTAAATTCAGGCCTTTTTTTATTCTGTTCGTCTTTTAAATATTAAAGGCTAATGATAAGACTACATCAGTGAAACGAGATTGAATATTTGCTTCACTAGTTAATCCAACATTATATAATTGATAGTTAAGATCTCGTTCCGCTTGACTGAATGAAAAATCAGCTGTAACGTTACCAAAATTATAACCTAAACCAAAAGAATATCCTGTAAGATCACCGAAAAAGGTATTATCAGCGTATGGACTTTCTTCAAATCGATAGCCACCTCTAAAACTAAATTGTTTGTGTCTGTATTCTCCACCAAATCTATAAGATACAGCATTTTGTAGCCTATTAGTAATGTCATTATTAAGATCTGAGAAGAATACATCAGATGTAGGTCTAAATTCCGCATTAGCATAGTCTTTAACCGAATAATCAAAACTTAATAATCCTTTACGACCAAATACATAAGCCAGACTTCCTGTTAATTTTCCTGGAGTTTGTAATCTATATTCTGGAAAAATATTGATAACATTTGGATTAACAACTTGATTTATACTTGTCCCATTTTCAATTCGGGTTGTGGCTAAATATTGTGAGGTCTCTTCATTGATTCTAAACCAGGTCGGTGAATTATAGGATAATCCAACACGGAATTCTTCAGTTAATTTTGCAATACCACCAAGTTGAAAGGAAAAACCACTACCAGTAGTAAGAAGATTGTTTTCAAAATCAACACGTCTTATTGAAGAGGTTGCATTATCATTCGTTTCACGAAGAAATGTGCTTCTTTCGTAATTAATAAAGTGAGCATTAAGATTTACTCCAAAGTATAATCGATCTTCATAGCTTGATGCTAAATTGAAAGCTAATTTTCCGTTATATCCTCGGCTAGCAAACGCATAATCTTGTTGAAAATTTGTTCCAGCAAAATTTCTGGTATATGCTGTATTATCGTCTGTATCCATAACAGGATCAAAAATGAAGCCTTCAAAACCTAAAAATGCTTGTTGGTTTCCGAAACCAAAAAATCTACCAATTTCATTATAGGCCTCAGATATAGTTTCGCCAGGTAAGGCAGAAATTTCATCTAACCTTTGGCCATCTGCATAGGCATAAAAATATTCACCTATACTAGTAGTTGGGTTAACACCACTGGCCAGCCAATCTCTGTCATAATCAGCTGAACGGTCATAAGCCATACTAAATGTGAATTTGTTCCAAGGTGAATTAGGATTCGTATTTATAAAAACAAAGGTTGCTCCTAATTGATTTAGATCAAAATTATTATTTGAAGCGCTATTGGTAGTGTTGAAATAGGTAACATCACTATTTTCATCGAAATAGCCTAATGTTAGGGATGCATGACTATTATTAAAAATAGCAGATCCTGCAGGATTGATGTTTACAGCAGACATATCACCTCCAAGGGCTCCAAATGCACCGCTCATGGCTCTAAATCTCGCAGTTCCCTGAATTTCATCCATTGAATATCGAACAGCATCAGTAATATCTTGAGCTAAAATTATGGACGAGCTTATCAAGCCTATGCCCAGCATAAGTAGTTTTTTCATTGTAAATAAAATTTAGTTCGGAATTTTCTTTTTAGTCTTAACCTCTTCCTCTTCCGCCTCGTCCACCTGATGAACGTGATCCACCACCAGAGGATCTCGAACCACCTGAAGAACGCATGCTTCCAGAAGATCGCATACTTCCTGAAGATCTTGAGCGACTGCTTCCTGAAGATCTCACTCCACTCGACCTTGAGCTACGTGATGATCTCATAGTACCAGATGACCTTGTAGATGCTCCAGAAGGAGAACTTGCACGAGTAGAAGTTGAGTTTCTCATCGTTCGACTCGGTCTAGTCACTCTTGTTCCATTGCTCGATCTCATACCAGAACTACGGTTGACAGAACTATTATTTGATCTAACTCTTCTTGTATTGGTTACCGCATTAGATAATCTGCTTGTTGAATAATTACGACGGGATACTGCGGCGTTACTTCGTCCAACACTACTAAGGTTTCTGTTATAAAATGAAGCGCCTCGTCTTCCGTAATTAAGAGCATATCGATTTGGGTTACCATAATAGCCATTATGCCATCCCCAATTACTCCAACCAGGACCCCAGCCCCAATTGTTCCAGCCCCAGCCCCAGCCAAAGCCTGCATTCCAGCCCCAACCAGCATTCCAGCCCCAAGGTCCTCCCCAGGCCCAATTATTCCAGCCCCAGCGCCAAGGTCTACCCCAGCCCCAGTTGTTCCAGCCCCAGCCCCAGCCAGCGCCCCATAACCAAGGATCATTCCAACCCCAGAAGCCATTATCTATAACATTTATGGTAACAGTACTATTATTTTGTCCCCAGCCACCATAAGGTTGTACTTGTTCTAAAGAATCTTGTACTTTTTCGGTATAATCACTAGAATATGAATCCACGTCAGTAAAGATTTCAGATTCAGATTGGTAAGCATCTAATTGTGCTTTATTTTCTGCAAAATAATTTGAGTAGTAGTTTGAATCATCAGTAGAAGTAGTTGCAACTGGTTGTTCAACAAGATTATTATCTTCATTTTCATTTGATGAGTAAATACCATCATTGTCGTAACCTACGTATTGATAAGGACCACACGAGGTTATCACGGCCATAAGACCAAGAGCAACAAAAAATGGCAATTTTTGAATTGTATTGGTTTTAAATTGCATATCTCTTCTATTTTATTGTTGAACATAGCAAAAATAGTTAGTTTTGCGCAACTATTTTTTTATTTAATAATAGCACAATTTCTGTGCCAAAACTTTGAAAATGGGTAAAAATCTTACTAGTAGAGCTGAGGATTATTCAAAATGGTATAATGAACTGGTAGTCAAAGCAGACCTTGCAGAAAATTCTGCCGTTAGAGGCTGTATGGTAATTAAGCCCTATGGTTATGCTATTTGGGAAAAAATGCAAGCAGAATTAGATCGCATGTTTAAAGAGACAGGTCATCAAAATGCTTATTTCCCACTTTTTGTACCCAAAAGTTTGTTTGAGGCTGAAGAGAAGAATGCTGAAGGATTTGCCAAGGAATGCGCTGTTGTAACACATTACAGGTTGCAAAATGATCCTGACAGAGAAGGAAAGCTACGAGTAGACCCTGAAGCAAAATTAGAAGAAGAATTAGTTGTAAGACCTACGAGTGAAGCTATAATATGGAATACCTATAAAGGTTGGATACAATCATATAGAGACTTACCTATTTTAGTTAATCAATGGGCAAACGTTGTACGGTGGGAAATGCGTACCCGTTTATTTTTGAGAACAGCAGAATTTTTATGGCAAGAAGGGCATACTGCACACGCTACTCAAGATGAAGCATGGGAAGAAACTAAGCTTATTAATAATGTCTATGCAACTTTTGTAGAAAATTTTATGGCTATTCCTGTCATTCAAGGTTTAAAAACAGAGAGTGAGCGATTTGCAGGTGCGGATGAAACTATGTGTATTGAAGCCTTAATGCAAGATGGTAAAGCTTTACAAGCAGGTACATCTCATTTTTTAGGTCAGAATTTCGCAAAAGCTTTTGATGTTAAGTTTACCAATAGGGAAGGGAAGCAAGATTATGTTTGGGCAACATCTTGGGGTGTGTCTACTAGGTTAATGGGTGCTCTTATTATGACGCACAGTGATGATAAAGGATTGGTATTACCACCAAATTTAGCACCTTTTCAAGTCGTAATTGTTCCTATCTATAAAAACGATGAGCAATTTGATAAGATTGCAACCTTAGCTGAGAGCATCATTAGTGATCTTAAGGAACGTGGTATCTCTGTTAAATTTGATAATCGCGATACATTAAGACCAGGTGCCAAATTTGCACAACATGAATTACAAGGTGTGCCTTTGAGAATTGCCATTGGGCCAAAAGATCTCGAAGATGAAACTGTAGAGCTTGCAAGAAGAGATAATCTTACCAAGCAGACGGTAATTTTAGATAGACTGAGTGTTGTTGTAGAGGATCTACTAGAAGAAATTCAGGAGAATTTATTTACTAAAGCCTTAGAATATAGAAACTCACATATTACAAAGGTTGAAACTTTTGATCAATTCAAAGATGTTTTAGAAACAAAAGCTGGCTTTATATCTGCACATTGGGATGGTACAGCTGAAACCGAACAAAAGATAAAAGAGCTAACTAAGGCCACAATACGTTGTATTCCTTTAGATGGTGATACTGAGGCTGGTAGTTGTGTTTATAGCGGAAACCCTTCTAAACAGCGTGTTCTTTTTGCTAAGGCGTATTAAAAAAAGTAAAAAAAATATATTAGTTGTTGCAACATTTAAAAATAGTTGTATTTTTGCATCCGCAATGGAAACATTGTAGGTTCATTTAAATAGTTAAATAACCAAATGGCCCGTTCGTCTATCGGCTAGGACGCCAGGTTTTCATCCTGGTAAGAGGGGTTCGATTCCCCTACGGGCTACAACTTTTAATAAGAAAAATAAAATGGCAAATCATAAGTCAGCTTTAAAAAGAATAAGAAGTAACGAAAAAAGACGTGTGCTTAACAGATACCAGCACAAGACTACGCGTAACGCTATAAAGAAGTTACGTGAAATAACTGATGCTAAAGAGGCTCAGAAAATATTACCTTCTGTAATTAGTATGATTGATAAATTAGCTAAGAAAAATGTAATACATGCTAATAAAGCTGGTAACTTAAAAAGTAATTTGACCAAGCACGTCGCTGCTTTATAAGCGATAGCATTAAAATATTTAAGAGCCTTTCCAAGTTGAAAGGCTTTTTTTATTTACAGATATAAATAAAAAAACCTCAAGAATCACTTGAGGTTTTTTTAATGTTTAGTATGAGTTGTTTATCCGTTCATTGAAATAAGGAATTCTTCATTATTTCGAGTTTGTTTAAATCTGTCATTAATGAATTCCATTGCTTCAACCGGATTCATGTCTGCTAAGTATTTACGCATTACCCACATTCTTTGAATGGTATTGTCATCAAGTAATAGGTCATCTCTTCTCGTACTAGAACTGGTAAGATCAATTGCAGGGAAGATACGTCTGTTTGATATTTTTCTATCTAATTGTAGCTCCATATTACCTGTACCCTTAAATTCTTCAAAAATAACTTCATCCATTTTAGATCCGGTTTCAGTCAATGCTGTTGCAATAATTGTTAATGAGCCTCCATTCTCAATATTACGAGCGGCACCAAAGAAACGTTTAGGCTTATGAAGTGCATTTGCATCGACACCACCAGATAATATTTTACCTGAAGCTGGTTGTACTGTATTGTATGCACGTGCTAACCTGGTAATAGAATCTAATAAGATTACTACATCATGACCGCATTCTACCAAACGCTTTGCTTTTTCTAAAACAATATTAGCAATCTTAACATGTTCGTGGGCTTCTTTATCAAAAGTAGAAGCAATAACTTCACCACGTACATTTCGTTGCATATCTGTAACTTCCTCTGGACGTTCATCAATCAACAATATCATTTGATATACTTCTGGATGATTTGCTGCGATAGCATTAGCAACATCTTTTAGAAGCATGGTCTTACCTGTTTTAGGTTGAGAAACAATCATACCACGTTGTCCTTTTCCGATAGGAGAGAATAAATCCATTATTCTTGTAGAGATTGTAGATTGTCTTTCAGCAATATTAAATTTCTCTTGAGGAAAAAGTGGTGTTAAATGTTCAAATGCAACACGGTCTCTTACAACCTGTGGGTTTTGACCATTTATTTTACTCACCTTAATTAAAGGAAAATACTTTTCACCTTCCTTAGGAGGTCTTACATGACCTAATACTGTATCACCAGTCTTAAGACCAAACAGTCTAATTTGAGATTGCGATACATAAATATCATCAGGAGAAGTGAGATAGTTATAATCTGAAGACCTTAAGAAACCATAACCGTCTTGCATAATGTCTAAGACACCTTCACTTTCAATAATGGCATCAAATTCGAAATCTGGTTCTCTGTAACGATTTCTGTTGTCTTTGTTACCATTATTTTTTGAATTGTTGCGGTTTTGATCTTTGGATCTATTTTGTCGATTATCGTGGTTTTGATTATTGGATCTTTTGTTGTCCTCATTTCTGTTGTTGGACTTATCCTCATTTTTCTCACGCCCACTATTATCCTGAGGTTTATTATCCTTAGGATTATTTTGAGATTGATCTTTGTTTTTCTGATCCTTGTTTTTTTGATTGTTGTGACGTGCGTTGTTATTTTCTTGTGGTTGTCTTTGTACTCTGTTACGTTTTTGTCTTTGATTATTTGACTGTTTTTCAGAGTCTGCATTTACGTCAACCTTTGCTTTAACAGCTTCTGGATTTGCTGCTTGATAGTCTAAGATTTGGTAGACTAGGTCTAACTTTTTTAAGCTTCTATACTTAGGAACATTAAGTTGTTTCGCTATGTCCTGTAGTTCAGGAAGCTTCTTAGCTTTTAGCTGGGAAATTTCAAACATTTGTATATGTGATATAATATTATAGTTTCGATATTATTAACTCAAAATTTTCTAAATGAAATAAAAAGAAAAAAAGTGAAATTAATTCGGAAGATTGCATGCTTGCGATGAATTCGCCTGTGCATTGCAATGCAATAATACAATTTTATTTTAAAATAAATTCTATCTTTTTAAAAAATAAACCCCTAATTTTGCAGAGCTTTTTTGAAAAAAAGATATGATTCAAAGAATTCAGACATTATATTTAATACTAGCAGTCGTAATTTCTGCAGGCTTAATTTTTGTTTTTCAACTCTGGACAAACAATGAAGGTGTTTCAGTTTTTGCTAAAGACAATTACTTGTATTTAGGCTTGTATTTTGGCTCTGCTTTATTATCTTTAATTTCGATTTTTAGTTTTAAAAATAGAAAGACTCAGTTTATGTTGGGTCGACTTAATATAATATTAAACTTTATTTTACTAGGAATCTTTGTAACTCAATCTCTAAACTTATCTGGAGAGGCTGATGTCTCTGAGAAAGGTATTGGGATTCTTCTTCCTGTTTTTTCTATTGTGTGTTTAGCCTTGGCTAACAAGGCTATTAAAAAGGATGAAGATCTTGTAAAATCTGTAGATCGATTACGTTAGAACCTAAAATCTTAGTAGTATTAGTGCGAAAAACCCAGACGCTGTCGTCTGGGTTTTTCTTTTGTTATCTTTTAAATTCTATAATTTCTAAATTTTTAATGTCCTTGCCATCAATAATAAAACGTAGCATTGTTCTTACCTTATGAAATCCATGCTTACCAATGGCTCCAGGATTCATATGTAATAGATTTATTTTTTTATCAGGAATGACCTTAAGGATATGGGAGTGACCACAAATAAATAAATCTGGAGGATTACACATCAACTCCTCTCTAACGCGACCATTATATTTTGGAGGATACCCTCCAATATGAGTTATCCATACATCAACACCTTCACAATTAAATCTGTTGTGAAGCGGAAATTCAGCTCTAATCCGACTATCGTCTATATTCCCATAAACTGCTCTCAATGGTTTGTGTTTTTTAATGGCATCAGTTACAGATAAATCACCAATATCTCCAGCATGCCAAACTTCATCAGCTTGCTTTACATATTTTAATACATCATCGTCTATATGGCTATGTGTATCGGAGAGTAGGAGTATTTTTTGCATTAAGATAATATTGTGATTATAAGTATGAAATCTGTTTATCTTTGTCTTGACAAAAGCAAAAATAGGTATTCTTTTGAGATATTTTTTAGAGCTATCATACAATGGTAAGGCTTACCATGGTTGGCAAAATCAGCCGAATGCGATAACCGTACAAGAAGTCCTCGAAAAGGCTCTAAGCACCTTGCTTGGAAGTCCTATTGCTATTGTAGGTGCAGGTCGAACAGATACAGGAGTACATGCCGCAAAAATGTATGCACATTTTGATTTTGATGCACCAATAGATTTATCTCATTTAGCATATAAGCTTAATTCTTATTTGCCAAAGGATATTGCTATTTCAAAGATTCATATGGTAAAGGATAATGCACATGCACGCTTTGATGCAAAAAGTAGGACTTATCATTACAAAGTGAGCACTCAAAAAGATGTTTTTTCATATGACTATGCCTATCAGCTTACAAAGTCATTAGATTTAAATGCAATGAATGAAGCCTGTGCTATTTTAGTTAAGTACACGGATTTTCAATGTTTTTCTAAAGTTAATACAGATGTAAAAACCTATATCTGTGAGATTAAGGAAGCCAAATGGTATGAAAAGCAAGGTAACCTATTGTTTGTAATTACAGCAGATCGATTTTTAAGAAATATGGTTAGGGCAATAGTGGGAACCATGATTAATATCGGATTGGGTAAATTGAAGCCACAGGATCTGCATGGTATAATTGAAAGTAAGGATAGAGGTGAAGCAGGCTATTCAGTCCCAGCTCAAGGATTAAGTTTAGTTGATATTGTTTATCCTCAAGAAATATTTATAGTGGATTCTGATTTAATTTCAGCATAATATGGCAGAAGAAGGAAAGAAAATATTTGATGTTTCGCTATTTAAGCGCTTGTTACAATATATAAAGCCATATCGTACTGTATTTATTGTATCGCTTGTCTGCGTAATAGGTTTAGCCATATTTGGAGCCTTAAGGCCTTACATTTTAAAAGAGGCTATTGATGTAAAGATTGCGAATAAAAAATATGATGGCTTTGTTTTTTACATGGTCATAATGCTGGCTTTATTAATATTTGAGGTGGTATCACAACTGCTCTTTATTTACTATGCTAGTTGGTTAGGACAGTCTGTGGTAAAAGATATTAGAGTTAAGCTTTTTAGGCATATGCTTAAGTTTAAAATGACTTATTTCGATAAGTCGTCTGTTGGTGTTCTCATTACACGAGCCGTGACCGATATGGAGCGTATCGCAGATATTTTTGGTCAAGGTCTGTTTATGATTTTCAGTGATATTTTAAAGATGGCTGTTGTTGCTGGATTTATGGCGTTTATCAACTTAAAATTGAGTTTAATAGTCTTTGTGGCCATGCCAATAATTGTTTTTGCAACTAAGATTTTTCAAAAGTACATGAAGCGTGCTTTTGAGGATGTAAGGACCGAAGTATCAAATTTAAATTCTTTTGTCCAAGAGCGTGTTACAGGGATGAAAATTGTTCAGCTTTTTACGCGTGAAGCTATTGAATACAAAAAGTTTAAGGCCATTAATGAGCGTCACAAAAAAGGATGGTTAAAAACCGTTTGGTATAATTCGATTTTCTTTCCAGTAGCAGAATTTGTGTCTTCGGTGACTATGGCATTAGTAATTTTAATTGGTGGTTTTAGTGTGGTGTCCTCTATTCCTGGCACTACATTAGGTGATCTTATTTCATTCACCATGTTCATCCCAATGTTGTTTAGACCATTGTATCAGATTG
The DNA here is from genome assembly GCF_050618035.1 of Winogradskyella poriferorum. Classification (GTDB taxonomy): domain Bacteria; phylum Bacteroidota; class Bacteroidia; order Flavobacteriales; family Flavobacteriaceae; genus Winogradskyella; species Winogradskyella poriferorum_A. Next base: position 453,823 of record NZ_JBODPY010000004.1, on the reverse strand, counting down.
CAAATAAGTTCAATACACTTCAAATGGGTATGGTAGCTGCAGATCGTGTATTTAAAGTTTTAGATACGGACTCAAATATTGACGATACAGGAACACAAATTGCTAATCATTTTAAAGGCGATATCGAATTTGATAATGTAAGGTTTTCCTATATTAAAGATGAGGAAGTTTTAAAAGGTATTTCATTTAATGTTGAAGCCGGTGAAACCGTTGCTATTGTAGGCGCAACTGGTGCTGGTAAGTCTACGATTATTAATTTACTGAATCGTTTTTACGATATTGATTCTGGCACAATTAGAGTTGATGGCAACGATATAAAAGCACTTACTTTAAACTCATTGCGTAACCAAATTGCTGTGGTGTTGCAAGATGTTTTTTTGTTTGCTGATACCATATTGAATAACATTACCTTAAATAATGAATACATTACGGAAGAGGATGTAGTTACTGCAGCAAAGGCAATAGGTATTCATGAATTTATATCGAGCTTACCAGGTGGTTATCATTACAATGTTAAGGAGCGTGGTGTTATGCTTTCTTCTGGTCAACGTCAATTAATTTCGTTTTTGAGGGCGTATGTGACCAATCCTAGTATACTCATATTAGATGAGGCTACCTCCTCAGTTGATTCCTATTCAGAACAACTTATACAAGATGCGACGGACAAAATAACCAAGGGTAGAACGTCCATTATAATAGCGCATCGATTAGCAACTATCCAACAGGCTGATAAAATTATTGTTATGGATGCCGGTGAAATCGTAGAGATAGGTACACACAAATCACTAATCAAGAAAAAGGAGGGCTATTATAAAAATCTTTACGAAGTTCAGTTCTTAAAAGCTGAACCTATCTAATTATTTTTTAGGGGCAAAATCTTGAATATTTAGTTCCCCAGTTAAAAATCCAATTACGGTAATTGCGAGATAAAATCCAAAGAAAAGAATCACAAATAAGAATAAGAATACAAGTATTTGTGCAAAAAATGTAATACCCTTTAATTTACTTAGTCGGTACAATAACCACATCAGATAAATTCCTAGAATCAATAAAGAGAAGAAGGAAAAACTCATGTAATGCTCAGGTAATAAAAACATAACCAAAATTGATGGAATAGTCGTCATAAGACTGAATTCTGCCATACCATAAATGAACGTTACGGTCCTCTCAGTAAAATTATATTTAACTTCTTTTAAAATTAACCAACTAGAAATAACTAGAATTGGTATGTACGACAAAAAGAAAAAGGACGAATACTCAGATGACATATCTCCAATTTTATTTTTAGTGGCTTCATCCATACCTTGATTAAAAACATCCACATCAATATGAAAATTCGCTTTCTTCATTAAGAAAAAAGTGATACCAGAAAGCGTAAGAGCAATTCCAAGGTAACTTAAGGGATTTACATATCGTTTTCTTATACCTTTAACATAACCATCAATTACAGCCTCGGGCTTGGTTAATAAGTCTATAAACGTTCTCAGTAACTTATTATCGTAATTAAAAAAAGTTTCGCTGATATGCTCAAAGAGGTTTTTAAAGCTGAGACGATTTCGGATGACACGTCCTCCACAATTACGGCAGTAATCATCGTGTTCAGATAGTTTAGTATAGCAATTCTTACAATTCATAATTATTATTTAATGGCGCCAAAATAGCCATATAAAAACCCAGCGATAAGAATCAAAATTCCTATTATTGCTCCTATAATACCAAATGCAACCATTACCAATAGATAAAAAGCAACACCATTCCAAAAATCTAGTTGAAAGACCCGTTTTAAAGTGTAAAAATGATAGATAAAAATAAGAACGGTAACAACGCCAGATATTACTAAATAGTCTAACCCAAGAAATAAAAATAAAATATATAAAACTGCAGTGATAATGATAACCTGTGCATAGTAATAGATGTTGACGACCAAATGTTCGGTAAAATTATATTTATAGACAGGTTTTATCAAAAAATTGGTAGCCCAACTTCCAAATGCATAAAGTGGTATGGATAGGATATAAAAAACACTCTGATAATTATTTATTTCCTCGAAGCTTTCAAATTGTGAATTAATTGTAGAATTGATGGGGTTTTTAGCGCCTCCTGTAGCCGACTCAAAAGCTCTTAATGATTCAAATGTTGATTCGAGTTCAGACTTAAAAAAAGAGTTCATTAAAAAAACTTGAACACCGACAAGTGTTAATGCAAGTGCAAAATATTGCAAAACATCAATATATTTTTTCCGTGTACCATTTATATATCCATTTATCACCTGTTCTGGACACTTAAATAAATCAATAAATGTTATTAGAAGTTTATTGTCAATAGATAAAAACTGCTCGTTAACTTGTTTCGCTAAAACTGTTGGTGTTAAACGATTTTTAATGATTCGAGCACCACAATTGTCACAAAACTTTTGGTTTTGTTTTATCGATGTTTCACAATTCTTACATTTCACTAGGCCAAATCCTTTTTAATTTTTTCAATGAGGTCGTGTGTGTCTTTAAACATTTCAAAACCTCCATTTTTTATATATGAAATCTGTCCGGTTTCCTCACTTACTGCAATAGCAACAGCATCTGTTTTTTCTGTTATTCCTACCGCAGCTCTGTGTCTTAATCCAAAACGTTCAGGAATATTCTTTTCATTATTAACAGGTAGGATTACACGAGTGGCTTTTACAATGTTTTTTTCGATGATAATTGCACCATCGTGCAAAGGGCTATTTTTAAAGAATATACTTTCTATTATGGGTTGTGATACTAAAATGTTCATAGCATCACCAGTATTGATGAGAAAGTCGAGATTATTATTACGCTCAATGACAATTAATGCGCCTGTATTGGTTGCTCCCATTCTACTACAAGCATTAATAATAGCATCAACATCTGTAGTGGTTTGGTCTTCGTTCTTAAGAAACTTGAAGTTTTTAAAGATGCCTTTTTTTCCGCCGATATTGGTAGATCCTACTAGAAGGAGAAATTTTCTGATTTCGGGTTGAAAGACAACAATTAAAGCAATAATACCTACCTTCATAAAACCGTCGAAAATGCTGTAAAGCATATGCATCTGAAGGTAATCGGTTAAACGCCAAGCCAGATAGATGATTAAAATACCAATGAAGATATTTATGGCAACAGTCCCTTTAACAAGCTTATAGATGTAATAGAGGAGAATGGCAACAAGGAAGACATCGACAAAGTCTATAAATCTAAAATCCCAAAGTTGTAAATCCTCCAAGGCAGGTGCTTTTTGCTAATTTAAGAATTTAAGGTTTAAATACGAATTCAATGTTTGAGGTATTTTTTGCAAACGGTAAAAGTGAATTCTTTATATCTATATAATCTTGAAAACTAAGGTTTTCGTTAAAATATAATGATAGTTTTTTGAGGCCTGGATCTTCTTTATACGCTTCTGAAAGTGTAGCTTCAAGATTTTTAAAATTAGCTTCATAGATTTTGTTAGATAGTGATCGTATCATAATATCATCCATGCTTTCTACAATAAGATGGCAGAGTTCATTTGAGTTTTCATTTATCTCTAAGTTTTCTGTCAGAAAGGTGGTATCTGTAAAATCGATAAATCCTAAATTCTTGCTATTGGTATTATTGCAGGTAAAGTAGTTTTTTGCCGCTTCATTTTTGTGCATGGAAGCCTTACGTCTTTTATTTTGAAGATACTGTAAATGAGGAATAGCTTGTTTTAAACTTAAACGCGTGTCAACATTTACCAACCAGTTTGTTGTACCTATTAAATTTTTTCGATTAAATAAAGTAGAATCTGGTTGCGATTCATCATAAAATATATACGCTGGTGAAACGTCTAATACCTCAGTGATTTCTGCATTTTCAATTTCAGGTAGTTCTAAAACACGTTCATTTGCACAGCCAAGCAAAAGAAATGATAGAAATAACAAATAAATGGGTTTCATTAATTTGAATTGAGTTGGTTGTAAAGTGTAATACATTCATTTGCTTCTTTAACATCATGTACACGAAGTATTTTTGCTCCTTTTTGAAGGGCAACCATATTTAAGGCTGTGGTTCCATTTAAGGCCTTATCACTGGTTGTATTAAGCGTTTTATAAATCATAGATTTTCTTGATACACCAGCTAAAACAGGTTTCCCAATGATTTGAAGCAACTCCATTTTATTAAGAAGTTCAAAATTTTGTTCTAAGGTCTTGGCAAAGCCGAACCCAGGATCAACTATGATGTCATTTACCTTTGCCTCGTGAGCTAAAGCAATGCGTTCAGCAAAATAAAAGTTAATGTCTTTTACTAAATCTTCATAATCTGTTTGCTGTTGCATCGTTTGAGGCGTTCCTCGCATATGCATCATTATGTAAGGGACATTCAGTTCGCCAATGGTTGGTATCATGTTTTTGTCGATATGACCAGCTGAGATATCATTAATAATTGAGGCACCAGCTTCAATACTCTTTCGCGCTACCTCACTTCTAAACGTATCTACCGAAATAAGTGTACTTGGAAATTGTTTCAGAATTAATTCTATTACAGGAATAACACGATTGGTTTCTTCATCCACACTTACTTCTGATGCTCCTGGTCTAGAACTGTAACCACCAATATCAATAAAAGTGGCACCGTCAGAAATCATAGTTTCAACTTGATTTAGAATCTCACTTTCATCTTTGTATTTTCCACCATCGTAGAAGGAATCTGGTGTAACATTAAGTACACTCATTACTTTTGGAGTACTGATATCAATTAAATTTCCTTTACAATTTATGGTCATAATTATGGGTAAAAAACGTGGTGGTAAACTTTAAACGTCAAACTTTGAACTTCTGATTTATTTATGCGAAATTTACGGAAATTTTATGCCTTTTTAGAGTATTTAATTTTATCGCTCAACGTTAACGAGCATAATACATTTGACTAACTAATTTTATATAGCGTATTACAATAATGCAAGATACCTCAAAACAATATGATGCTGTGATAGAAAAGTGTCGCAACCTTTTTAAGAATAAGATGAGTGATTATGGAAGTGCATGGCGTATTTTGCGTTTACCCTCGTTAACAGATCAAATTTTTATAAAGGCACAACGTATTAGAAGTCTGCAACAAAACGCGGTGCGAAAAGTTGACGAAGGTGAGGCAAGCGAGTTTATTGGTATCATTAACTATTGCATTATGGCCCTTATTCAGTTAGAGAGAGGTGTTGTTGAACAACCAGATATGGATACTGATGAAGCAACTTTGCTTTATAATGAAAAGATTGAATTGACGAAGCAATTGATGTTAGACAAAAACCACGATTATGGTGAAGCCTGGCGTGATATGCGTGTGAGTTCTTTAACCGATTTAATCTTGCAAAAATTGTTACGTGTTAAGCAAATTGAAGATAATGCAGGTAAGACCTTAGTGAGTGAAGGGATTGATGCTAATTATCAAGATATGATCAATTATGCAGTTTTTGCAATGATCCATTTAGGGGAATCAAACGCTTAAGAAATAATAAGATTATGAAATTTCTAGTACAACTTAGTAGAATCTTTGTCGGAGTCCTGTTTATTATTTCTGGCTTTATAAAATTGAATGACCCTCTTGGGTTTTCTTATAAACTACAAGAATACTTTGGTGCAGATGTGTTGAACATGGAATTTTTAATTCCATATGCCTTATTAATTTCAGTTTTTGTAGTTGTCTTCGAAGTTGTACTCGGTGTATTTCTATTGATTGGGTATAAACCAAAATTTACGGTTTATAGTTTATTGGCTATGATCGTGTTCTTTACGTTTCTTACTTTTTATTCTGCATATTTTGATAAAGTAAAAGATTGTGGTTGCTTTGGAGATGCCTTAAAATTAACACCTTGGGAGAGTTTTACTAAAGATGTTATTCTCTTGGTTCTTATTCTCATCCTATTTTTTGGACTTAAACACATTAAACCGCTTTTTAAAGCTTTGCCAACAACTATTATTGCGCTATTAAGCTTTTTAATTTCGTTATGGTTTGGTTACCATGTATTGATGCATTTACCATCAATTGATTTTAGAGCATATGCTATTGGGAAAAACATTCAAGAACAAATGGTGATTCCAGAGGATGCACCAAAGCCAATTTTAGAATATACGTGGACTTTCAATGTTAATGGAGAGGAGCAAGAGTTTGTTACTAACGGAAGCTATCCATCGGTTGATGGTGAGTATATTGGTGTAGAGACTAAAACCATTGACGAAGGTTACATACCACCAATTCAAGATTTTTCTATTGAATCTAATGATGAAGATTTGACGTCCTACTTTCTAGAAAAGGATAAACTCGTAATCATAGCGATGTATAATATTACGTCTTCAGAAGATGAGGGTGTCGCTAAATTGAAGGCCTTTACTAATGATGCCATTAAAGCAGGTTACACCGTAATAGGACTGACATCATCCGGTGATGCAGAAAAGCAAAAGGTAAAACAAGAATATAATTTGAATTTTGATTTTTTCCTTTGCGACGAGAAGGTGATAAAGACCATCGTACGCTCTAATCCAGGTGTGGTTATTCTTAATAAGGGAACCGTTATGAATAAGGCACATTGGAATGATATTGAGGACCTTGAATTTTAGTTTTGGCGAGATACCTATTACATAAATTACTGTACGCCTTTATAACATTAATGGGTGTCGTTACAGTAATTTTCTTTTTGTTTACAATTCTTCCTGGAGATCCTGCTAAAATGATGCTAGGACAAAATCAATCGGCCGAACAAGTTGAAGCCGTTAAAAAAAAGTATGGTTTTGATCAGCCAATTGGTAAGCAATATCTTTATTATCTAAATGATTTGTCGCCAGTATCCTTCCACTCTAATGCTTCAGGTAATTATACCTATTTAGCACCTAAGAAATATAATGCCGTTGAGTTATGGTCTGTTGGGAATACTACCACAGTTTTAAAGACACCTTACCTTAGAGAATCCTTTACAAAGCAAGGTAAAAAAGTAACTCAGGTTATTGGAGAAACAATACCAAATACATTTGTTTTGGCAGTATCCGCAATTATGATAGCCATTACCTTAGGTATAATATTAGGAATAATATCTGCCTTGTATAAAGACACTTGGCTAGATAAACTCATACAGATATTAAGTACATTGGGTATGAGTGTTCCGTCCTTTTTTAGTGCCATATTATTTGCCTGGTTTTTTGGATTTGTCCTCCATGAAATTACAAATCTTGAAATGACAGGAAGCCTTTATGAGTTAGATGATTTTGGTGAGAAAATGACCATTCAATGGAAAAACCTTATTCTCCCAGCTTTGGTTTTAGGAATCCGACCATTAGCTGTGGTCATTCAATTAATGCGTAATTCTCTGCTAGAGGTTCTGTCTCAAGATTATATTAGAACTGCAAGAGCAAAGGGCCTCAGTGAGTTTCAGGTTATTAAGAATCATGCTGTTAAAAATGCATTGAATCCTGTAGTAACTGCAATATCTGGTTGGTTTGCTTCAATGTTAGCAGGTGCTGTCTTTGTGGAATATATATTTGGTTGGAATGGTTTGGGGAAAGAAATTGTCAATGCATTAAATACCCTTGATCTTCCTGTAATTATGGGTGCTGTACTCGTGGTTGCAATTATCTTTATAACAATAAATATTTTAGTAGATTTAATATATGCTTGGCTAGATCCGAGGGTGAAATTGTATTAGATAAATCATGAAATAAATCATTTAAGCTTCATTATGAATAGCTTATTTTTGTGATTATTAAATCAAAGTGAAATTCAATTCAAAATAAAATGAGAAGAAAAATCGTAGCTGGAAACTGGAAAATGAACAATGGACTTATTCAAACGGAATCTTTAATTGTTGAATTAAAAAAACAAACGAAAGGGTCTGACGCTGAGGTTATGATCGCGCCAACATTTACGAATTTATGGCATGCGTTCGAAGCTACTAGACAACATAATATTGAAGTTATAGCGCAAAACATGCACTTCGCAGAAAATGGAGCTTACACAGGTGAAATAAGTGCTGGGATGTTAAAAAGTATTGGAATTCAAACCGTTATTCTGGGACATAGTGAAAGACGTGCATACTTCAACGAAACTGATGAGGCTTTAGCTAAGAAAGTTGATGCTGGTTTAGCAAATGGTATGGATATCATTTTTTGTTTTGGTGAAGAATTGGCAGATCGTAAGGCTGGCAATGAGGAGGCCGTTGTGGAAAGCCAAATTAAAAATGCGCTTTTTCATTTGGGAGCCGAAGACTTTAAGCACATAATATTAGCTTATGAGCCAGTTTGGGCTATAGGAACAGGAGAAACGGCTACACCAGAACAAGCACAAGACATGCATGCTTTTATCCGTAAGACGCTTGCTTCAAAATATGGTGAAGAGGTCTCTGAATCTGTTTCTATTTTATATGGAGGTAGTGTGAAACCTAATAATGCACAAGAAATATTTTCAAAGCCAGATGTTGATGGTGGTCTTATTGGAGGCGCATCGTTGAAAGCTGAGGATTTCTATGCGATTGTAAACGCGTTTTAAAATATTTAAAATATAATTAAGCCACAAAGCATCTGCATTCTGCAGGTGCTTTTTTGTTAAGGGTATACCCTTAATAATATTATTCAGAGAATACCCTTAGATTTTTTTTACTGTAGCCAACTATCTTGCTCATATTTATTGTATTGATTAAATGTTGGTTTTTAGTAATTTAATCTACTTTTATAGGAACTCATAAATACCTTCTAATCGTTTTGAGATATAAGATTTTATTTTTTTGGTGCTTTATTTCTTTAATGGGAACCGCACAAGACATTGAAGTCTATAAGGATAGTATAGCTCTAGAACTACAAGGCATTAAGTCAGATAGTCTGAAAGCGACGCGCTTTTACAGAGAGTCTACTAATGCTTTGAGACGTTATAATGATTTAGGATTAAGTAGGATATATCTTGATAGTGCAATGTACTATTCGAAGCAATCTGGATTCAAGGATTCAGAGGCTAAATGTCATTTTTTATATGGCTTATTAGAACGTGTAAGTGGTAATAATGAGGTTGCCTTGGGTCATTTGGAAAAGAATATTAAATATTTTGAGAAAGACTCCACCAATAAGGCATATGCATTATTTCAAGTTGCTATCATACATCGTAATCTTGGTGATTATGAGAAAAGTCTAGGGAAATATTTAGAGATCTTAAAAATATTTGAGCATAAAAAAGATTCTTCAGCAATGGCCTCAACATATAACAGTATTGCTAATATTTATGGTGATATGGATAGATATGAAGAATCGGTTGCCAATTATAAGAGCGCAGGCGCCATCTTTAAGGCTAAAAATGATCAGCGTAATCAAGTCAATACTTTAAATAATATGGCTGAAATATATTTGCGAATGAAGGATACGATAGCCTCTAGAAATTATGCGTATCAATCATTAGAAATTGCTCAGCAGATAAAGGAAGATTTGGCTTTGGGAGGCGCATATTATGCTATTGGTAGATCATTTCTTAGTTCTGATAAAAATAGAGCTTTAAGTAATTATTTAAAGGCAAAAACCTATTATGAACGCATAAACTATGTTGGGAAATTAGTTCCTCTATACAATGATTTAGGTCGTTTTTATAAGAATGAAAATAATATTCCACAATCTGTACTATTTTATAACAAAGCTCTTGATATACTGCGAGAATCTAGCGACTTATTAGATATTAAAAACACCTATGAAGGATTGTCTGATAATTATGCGTTGAATAATAATTTCAAAAAAGCTTACGAGTTTCAGTCTTTATATATTGTTACCAAGGATTCACTTTTTAACGAGCAAAACATTAAATCCATTAATCAACTTCAGAAACAGTTTGAAACTGAGAAAAAGGATAAAGAAATTGCTACGCAGCAGTTAGAAATTCAAAAACAGGAAGCAGAAATTCAGAAAAAGAAAACGGTTCAAAATTACATGCTTGGTGCTATTGGATTCCTAATAATAGGTGCTCTACTAATATGGGCTGTGTATAAACAGAAGCAGAAACGAAAAGAGCAAGAGTTTTTGACCTTAAAGCGAGAATATCAAATTAGGTCTTTGGAAGCACTTATCGAAGGAGAAGAAAAAGAACGCTTTAGAATAGCTAAAGAATTACATGATGGTGTTAATGGTGATTTATCAGCTATAAAATACAAGTTATCTTCCTTAATTGAAATGAACAATAAGGTAATTCACGAAGCTATTAATATGATAGATGACTCGTGTAAACAAGTACGAGCAATTTCTCATAACTTAGTGCCTCCTTCCTTAGAAAAATTTAGTTTAGTTGAAGCTGTTGAAGCGTATTGCAATAGTATGAATGTAGCTAATGAAGTGGAGATTACGTTTCAGGCTGTAGGTGAGGAATTTACCTTAACTAAGAAGGCAGAAATAAATATCTTAAGGATTATACAGGAATTGGTTTCTAACAGTGTAAAGCATGCAAAGGCGAATGAAATTAATGTACAAGTTAGTTTTCAGTCGCAGATCTTACAGGTAACTGTTGAGGATGATGGAATAGGTTTTAAAAAGGATGATGTTGATGATAAAGGCATTGGTTTAGCTAATATTGATTCTAGAATTCAATACTTAAATGCAGAATTAGATTTTATGTCTAATAATAAAGGAACTTCTTATACTTTTGAAATTGACTTAAACAAACTAGATGAGTATTAATGTAGCTATAACTGATGACCATGAAATGGTATTGCATGGTATTAAAAGTATGCTTCAAGAAACTGATGAGGTAAATATTGTTGCTGCTTTTCCTGATGCCAATTCAACTTTGAATGGAATTTCATCATCACATGTAGAGGTATTATTACTAGATATAAATTTACCAGATATTAATGGCATAGATCTTAGTAAACAACTACTTAGACAATATCCAAATTTAAAAATTATAGCATTAACAAATTTTGATGATGCCTCATTTGCGAAGCGAATGCTTAAAAATGGAGTCCATGGATATCTGCTAAAAAATACGGATAAGTTAGAGATACTAAAGGCCCTTAAAACAGTGCTTTCGGGTGATATTTATTTGCACAAGGCTATAAAAGATAAACTACTTTATCAAAATTCTAAACCTAAATCTAGTAATGGCTTAAATGTCAAATTAACGCGCCGAGAAAAAGAAGTTTTATTAGCGATCTCAGAGGAACTAACTACTCGAGAAATCTCAGAAAAGCTATTTATCAGTCCTAAGACTGTTGAAACACACCGTTCGAACATCATGCTTAAGTTTGGTGCAAAAAATAGTATTGGTATCATTAAGGTAGCCCTTGAGCACGGTTTACTTTAATTTAGATTTCGTCTGGTATAATTCAAATCTAAGGGTATACTACTAAATTATTATTTAAGGGAATACCCTTAAATGTATCCTTCTCGTTCAATTTAATTTTAAAACATCAAACAATCTTCATCTTAATGATGTTTTAAAACAAAAAAAATGAAAACAATTACACGTCTTAAAAGTTTGCCTCAAATCATTACCCTTTGTCTTTTTATCAATTGTGTTATGCATCTAAATGCTCAGGTTTATAATGGGGATTTAACCTTGAATTCTCAGTCAGATGTAGATAATTTTAGCTATTCTGAAGTCACTGGAAACTTAATTATCATTGAAAATTCAGCAACACCAATTTCTAATTTAACTACTCTTAGTACACTAACTCAAGTTGGTGGAAATCTATTTGTTAATAACAATACTCAGCTTACAGATGTTGCTGGTTTGTCTGGTTTAACAACCATTGGTGGAAGTCTTCAGTTTTATGGCAATAATAGTCTTACTTCGCTAACAGGTCTCAATAACTTGGCAAGTGTCGGCAGTGGGATTACTATAAATAATAATGATTCATTAACCTCATTGTCCGCTTTAAACGCGGTTAGTTCTAGTAACAATATAGTTGTTATTCAGGGTAATGATATCTTATCAGATGCAGACGGTTTAAATGCCATTCAAAATGCGAATACAGTAACCATTTCATACAATAATGGTTTACAAACTATAAGTGGTTTTACTGGTTTGCAAACTTTAGAAAGTATTACGATTAACAATAACGCTATAACTTCTATTTCTGGTTTTAATGTTCTTTCAACTGTACAGAATTCACTCACAATAAATGAAGATATTAGTAGCCTAAACTTTTTGAGTCAGTTAACTACTGTCGGTGACGACTTAACATTTTCAAATACAGCTTTGATAAATTTTAGTGGGTTGTCAAGTTTAAGTAGTGTTGGTGGATTAGCCTTATTATATAATAACTCTCTTTTATCTTTAGTTGGATTGGAAAATATTACAAGTCTGTCTAAAGCATTGTATTTATTCGATAATACTAGTATCACAAGCTTAGATGGTTTAGATAACTTAACGGCTATTGGAGAGGACATTAGTTTGCAATTTAACGACAGTCTTACAGATTTAAGTGCATTGACTAACGCTACAGTTGGCGGTAGCTTATTTATTTCATATAATAATTCTCTTAGTAGTCTAGACGGCTTACAAGGTATTACTCAATTAATCTCCTTACATATTTATAATAATTTATCCCTTTCTGACTTAACAGGGTTGTCAAGTTTAGTTACAACTACTAGTTATTTTCTAATAGAAGACAATCCGTCGTTATCTGATTTCTCGGGGTTTGGGAATTTAGTTTCCATAGGAGGTTATGCTTCTATAGAAGGCAATACCTCATTAACTTCATTAAGTGGAATCAATAATTTAGTATCAATTGGTGGTGGTTTGAGCATAGATATGAACAATGACATCATAAGTTTAACAGGACTGGAATCGCTAAGTTCAATAGGAGGAAACTTCTATCTAAGAGATTCGGATTTAACCTCAATAGCAGCATTAAGTAATTTAATGTCTATTGGCGGTGATGTTACTATCAGAGGTGAAGTTTTGAATTCACTTACGGGATTTGAGGGTTTAACGAGTCTACCAGGAGCATTAGAAATTTCCTTTTCTAATGTATTGACAGATTTAACAGGATTGGACAATATAACGAGTGTCGGAGGAGAATTAACAATAAATAACAATGCCAACTTAACCACATTAATGGGATTAGAGGCTTTGACCTCCATTGGACAGTGTCTCACAATAAAAGGTAATACGTCATTAATAAATTTAGAAGGTCTCAATAATGTTAACTCTATTGGCGCTTGTTTTTTCTATGGACCAGGCCGTAGCACTAGTAATTTTAATAGTATTGCAATAACTATTGGTGGTTTTTTTGCTAATGAAGGTAATGGGAATCTCTACGATTTGTGTGCTTTGTCAAGTCTAATTGCAAGTGTTGAAGTTTCGGAGAGTGAGCTTATCATTGCTAATAATCTGTATAACCCAAGCTATTTAGAAGTTCAGAGCACTTCATCATGCGCAAATGCCGCATTGTCAATTGAAGAGGTTATGCTTGATGAAATACATATTTATCCGAATCCTGTTGTTGATGTATTAAATGTAGAATTACCATTTTCTGGTAATTTTGAAACAAGTAACACCAATTTTTCAATCTACGATCTGTCAGGCAAATTGGTAATACATGTAGATCAATTATCGCAGTCAACAATCAATCTTTCTCAGTTAAATCCTGGTGTTTATTTTTATGTACTTGAAGTTTCTGATTTGACAGTAATTAATGGGAAAATCCTTAAAAAATAGATTCGGTAAATTTTTAAAATAGATTGTTAAGTAAGGTTAGGTTTTATAGGACTTAACTTTACTTTTTTATTAATTAAAACAATAGAAATAGATTGATAATTGAACCTTATGTTACTTGAGTTAAGTTCGATGTTCAAATAATCTTTAGTATAAGAGTTTTTAATGAATTCTTAGGGTTTAATTTGCCTTATCTTTGTCAAACTACATAATAGTAATATGACAAACAATATTTATATAGGCTACGATTTTAAGATTGAACCACTTCAACCTGCATCTGAGATTCTAATTGCTGAGCTTGGTTTGGTGGGTTTTGAAAGCTTTGTGGAGAATAATGAAGGTGTAACAGCTTATATTCAAAAAGAACATTGGGACTCGTTTATTTTAGAGGACATTCAGATTTTAAAATCTGATGAGTTTAGTATTAGCTATAGTTTTAATGAAATAAAGCAAACCAATTGGAATGCGGAGTGGGAGAAAAACTTTAATCCTATTGTTGTAGACAATTTGGTTACTGTTCGAGCTCCATTTCATGACGCTCCAGATACGAAATACGATATCATTATAGAACCCAAAATGAGTTTTGGGACAGGTCATCATGAAACCACCCATATGATGATTCAACATATTTTAAAGAATGACTTTAAGAATAAATCTGTGTTGGATATGGGTTGTGGCACAGGAGTGCTCGCAATACTTGCTGAAAAAGTAGGTGCAACCCGTTTAGATGCAATTGATATTGATAATTGGTGCTATATAAACAGTCTTGAAAATGTTGATAGAAATAATTGTAAGAACATTTCTGTTTTTGAAGGTGATACTTCCCTATTAAATAGTCAATCTTATGATGTTATAATTGCCAATATAAATCGAAATATTCTACTCGCCGATATACCAACTTATGTAGCGCATCTCAGTGAGAATGGGATCCTTCTCTTAAGTGGATTCTATGAAATTGATATTCCTTTAATTGAGAAAGCATGTAATACTCACATGTTAAAATTGAAAGAAACTATAAAAAGAGGGGATTGGGTATCTTTAAAATTCATAAATTAGTCTTGTTATGAGTCCTAAAGAAAAACAATCAGAAGAACTACTACTAGACGAGCAAGTTGTGAATCAAAACGAAATTGTTTTGTTCAACGATGATGTGAATACGTTTGAGCATGTAATAGATACCTTAATTTATGCTTGTGATCATACACCGGAGCAGGCCGAACAATGCTCAATTATTGTGCATTACAAAGGTAAGTGTACCGTGAAAACAGGGCCTTATGAGGATTTAAAACCGAGATGCTCAAAACTATTGGAAGCCGGATTAAGTGCCGAAATTGTATAAAAAACCGCCTTTAAGCGGTTTTATTTATTTTGATACTCTTCCTACAGCACAACTCACGAAGGATTTCGCTTTTTTAGGTAAGGGGTTAGCCTCACCTTCGACTGGATATCCTAAGTTCGATAATTTTTTTTTCGCGGAAGCTAGTGCTTCACGAGAATTATATATAAAGCTTACTTGGTCTGTTTCATTACTAACTTCAACCTTATCAATTCCAGTGAGTTTAGAAAGTTGAGTTGTAATGGTATTTGCACAACCATGACATTTTAAGTTTTGTATTTTAATCGATGCAGACGTCATTTTATTCGCTTTTAATTTTACAAGTGCTTATTCCAAAAACACGATATAGAGGGCAGAAGTTTATTAAACTTGTAATTAAAAATATAATTGCAACAGCCATTAGTATATAGGCTAATGTACCTTCAATGATATTAAAATAGTAAAGTGCCGCTACTGCTACAGCAATCAGCGTTCTTATACCTTTGTCTGTGTTACTCATGTTTTTTTTCATATTGTTTGATTTAAAGTGTTGATGGACAAACAAAGTCAGTAGTAGGTAAATCTGTTTTTTGAATGGCTCCAAATCCACCTGCTATATCAACTAAATTTTGAAAACCTCTAGCCTTTAGTATTGAAGCTGCTATTACGGATCTATAACCACCAGCACAGTGAACATAATACGTTTTATCTCTATCTACTTCATTCATTTGTTCATTGATATAATCTAGTGCAAAATGTTGCGCATTTTCGAGATGCATGGATTTATATTCACCATCTTTTCGTACATCGAGAATATTAAGATCGTTTGAATTTGCTCTATTTGCAAACTCTTCTGCAGATATAGATTCTAAAGTTTCTGTCTCCTTACCTGCTTTTTTCCAAGCGTCTATACCTCCTTCTAAATAACCTAGGGTATTATCATAGCCTACTCTTGATAGCCTTGTTACGGCTTCCGCCGATTTACCTTCTGGTACAACCAATAGTATAGGTTGTTTTATGTCGGTAATTAAAGCACCGACCCATGGAGCAAACTGCCCTTTGAGGCCAATGAAAATAGAATTAGGAATATGTTCTTTTACAAAATCATCTTGGTGTCTCACGTCGAGTATTAATGCAGACTCATGGTTTGCTAAAGCTTCAAATTCTTCTGGTGTTAATGGTGTGTCGCCTGTGTTTAAAATAGTATCAAACGCATCATAACCCATTTTATTCATCATGGCATTCTTTGCAAAATATTGTGGTGGAGGTGCAATACCATCTAATACCTCTTTTACAAATTCTGCCTTAGTCATATCTGCTCTCAAAGCATAATTAGTCCTCTTTTGTTCACCCAAAACACCAACTGTTTCTTTGCTAAGGTTTTTGCCACACGCAGAACCAGCGCCATGAGCAGGATAAACAATGACGTCATCAGATAAGGTCATAATCTTATTTCTAAGGGAGTCATATAACATGGCTGCCAAATCCTCCTTAGTGAGGTCAGATTTTATGGCAAGATCTGGACGACCAACATCTCCTAAAAACAAGGTGTCACCAGAAAATATAGCATGATCTTTACCATCCTCATCGATCAATAAATAAGTAACCGATTCTAGAGTGTGACCAGGTGTGTGTAAAACTTTAATAGTGATCTTTCCTAATTTGAGTTCCTCACCATCTTTTGCAGAATGTATGGCGTAGTCTGTACTTGCTCCAGGACCAAATACGATTGTAGCGCCAGTTTTTTTAGCTAAATCAACATGGCCAGAAACAAAATCTGCATGAAAATGTGTTTCTAAAATGTACTTTATTTTCGCGTTATTTTTATTTGCGATATCAACATATTGTTGTGTTTCTCTCAACGGATCAATTATAGCAACTTCACCATCTGACTCAATGTAATAAGCACCTTGTGCTAAACATCCTGTATATAATTGTTCAATTTTCATTTTTAGTTTTTTTAGTCATACAAAGTTACAAAACTCCAATTCTCGAAATGTGACATTTATCACATAGTCCTACAAGAGCTCTTTATACAAAATATATAAGGCCATAATAAGTGTAAAATAACCAAAGCCTTTTTTTAATTTTTTACCACTAATAAATTTAGACATCCAAACTCCAATAATTATTCCAATGATGGATAGGATTGTAAAAATAATTAGGAAATTCCAATCAATTTCAAGATTGGTAACATCACCTAAAAATCCAATTAAAGACTTAATGGCAATAATAAAAAGTGACGTACCAACAGCAGTTTTCATGGGTAGTTTAGCCAATAGAACTAACGCTGGAATGATTAAGAAACCACCACCTGCACCAACAATTCCTGTTAGAACACCAACACCAATTCCTTCCAATCCGATTAAAGGGTAATTATATTTTATTTCAATATTAGTTGTATCAGTTGAGATTTCCTTTCTGTCTTTAATCATAGAAAGGCTTGCTAACAGCATAATAAGTGCAAAAAAGACCATGATAAAAATAGAATTAGTGATATCATAATCACCAATTGAGAAAACGACATCAGGAATCATAGGTACTAAAAATCGTCGCGTTAAATACACAGCTATAAAGGCAGGTATAGAAAATATGATGGCTGTCTTTATATCAACCAGTCCTTTTTTAAAATTCTGATAAGCACCAATTAACGAGGTTACACCTACTACAAAAAGTGAGTAGGCTGTTGCTGTTATAGGATTCAGCCCAATGAGATAGACGAGGATTGGAACAGTAAGAATAGAACCACCTCCACCAATAAGACCAAGCACTAAACCTACAATGACTGCACCTAGATATCCTAAGATCTCAATGACATCCATTAGTGTGGTAATTTGTCTTTAATTATTCCGTAGGTATATGTACCAGCTATTGCAGCAACAATTACAATAAGCATTGTATATACACCTGTACCAACAAGAATGTACATAGGTCCTGGGCAAGCTCCACAAAGTGCCCAACCCAATCCAAAGATGCTACCACCAATAAGATATCTACTTAATCCTTTAGCTTTTTTGGGTACACTTAAGTAAGTACCTTCTGTAGTTTTAACGTGTTTTTTCTTTGCGAAAAGTAAAAGGATTACACCTGTGATCACTGCAGTTCCAATTATACCATACATGTGGAAAGATTGAAACTTAAACATTTCAAAAATACGATACCATGAAACGGCCTCAGATTTAACTAATACAATACCGAAAAAGATACCAACTAAAAAGAATTTAATGTATTTGCTCATATCAAAATAGAATTGGGTAAATAAAATGAATCATAATTAGGCCACCGATAAAGAAACCTATCACGGCGATTAATGATGGTAATTGAAGACTGCTTAATCCTGTTATTGCGTGCCCAGACGTACATCCGCCTGCATAACGCGTACCAAATCCAACTAAAAATCCACCTATTAAAAGTATACTCATACCTTTAATGCTTACCACATTATCCCAGCTGAATAATTCAGGTGGTAATAAGCTTACACCAGCATTTTCAAAACCTAAAGTATTTAAGTCTTTAATGGTATTTTCGCTGAGTTGTATATCAATAGGATTGGATAGAAACTGGTGCGCTATAAAACCACCAACTATTGCACCTAAGACAACAACCAAATTCCATCTTTGACTTTTCCAGTCAAAATCAAAGAACTTTACTTTTTTACCGGCACCACCAATTGCACATAAAGTTCTTAAGTTGGAGGACATACCAAAGGTGCGCCCAAAATAAAGCAGTAAAAACATAACTATGGCAATCAGTGGACCTGATACATACCATGGCCATGGGTTTAAAATATAATCCATACAATAATTTTATGTCAAAAATATAATATCAATGATTTAGGAAATGTTACAAATGTTACTAAAAATCAATAACAGATATTTTATTTCTACCTAATTCAATTTTATTGGCTTTTTCAAGTTGCTTTAATAAACGTGAAACTACAACACGAGAGGTGTGTAAATCTTCCGCAATCTCTTTGTGTGTAATGTCTAGTGTTGTATCTGCAGTTAGTTTAACTTTATCTGTGAGGTACTTAAAGAGGCGTTCATCCATTTTCATAAATGCTAAGGTATCTATGGTTTCTAGCATTTCATCAAATCTTATTTGGTAGCTCTTTAAAATAAAATTTCGCCAACTTTCATTCGTATTAAACCACTGTCGCATATGATCTAATGGTATCATTATAACGGTAACTTTATCATCTGCTGCCGCTCTAATTTTACTAACAGATCTTGCCATACAACAGGTTAGAGACATGGCACAGGTATCGCCTGATTCTAATACATATAATAGGAGTTCATCACCCTCAGTATCTTCTCTTAAAACTTTAATGTTTCCTTTAATTAGTAAAGGAATAAACTCAAGCTTTTGACCAATATCAATTATAATTTCACCTTTATCATAGGTCTTTAATCTTGCTGTTTCTGCAATAAGGTCGAGAATTTCGTTATCAAATATATATTGGAAGGATTCTAATAGCGCTTTATCTATCATATCTCAAAAATAGTCAAATAGATTTTTGAAATAAATAGTTTGGTGGTTTTTTAGGAATTGTATTATATTTGCACCCACTTTTAAAGGCCTCGTGGCGCAACTGAATAGCGCATCTGATTACGGCTCAGAAGGTTACAGGTTTGAATCCTGTCGAGGTCACTAAATCGGAGAATTGATTCATAGGAATTGGTTCTCCTTTTTTTATGCCCTCTATTCTCCCTGTCAATGAGGGGATTGCGGAAAAAACAGCGTTCACCTTTGAGGTTCGAACTCTATCGTTTGGCTTGTCATAACCCAGACCGCCAGGAAACACCAGATTTTGCAGTTTCTGTTTTTGTTTCAAATCCCCGTTTGCCCATATATCCTGGAGTGAAGCGGACAGTTCAAGTGCTTTTTCAATGGCATTTTCAAGGTTAGAACTGTTCAGTGCTGGATTCTCTGTTTTTGATAACAGTTCCTTTCTTTGAGCTTCATATTTGTTCTTGAACTTATTGTACATGTCCGAATCTATCTCGCCAAGCGCAAAACGTTCCTCTATGGATTCTATCCTGTCTTCAAGTTCTATAAGCGTTCTTTTTATTGTAGCACTCTGCTGTCTTACTTCCTTTGTGATATTGTCATAAGTGTACGCCATGACCTCCTTGACAATATCATTGTATTTTGGGTCTAATTGATATGTATTCAAATAATCCATAAAGGATTTATGCAGAACCTTAGCTGATTTGTTGCACGAGCAGCCCTTGGACCTACACTTGTAATAGTAAAGCCCCTTTTTCTTGACAAGATAGCCTGTTAGTGGAAGCTTACAGCTTTCACAGTAAATCATCTGCTTCAAAGGAAGATTCTCGTTTTCCGATTTATGGTGCTTGGGGTGATGTGTCTCCACAGAATTAATTTTAAGAAAATTCTCTTTTGAGACAAGCGGCTCATGCTTGCCCACTATTATCTCACCGGGTATCATTCTGCTGATAAGGACACCACAATAGAACGGGTTCTTGAATACTTCGCTCAACCTACGCTCGTTGATGGCCATTCCCAACCTTTTAAGCTTATCGATAATCTCCACATTGGTATATATGCCCTTTGCCTTCCATGCAAAGGCCTTTTTGAGCAGTTTCCCCTCACTGGACGGCACGATTTCCCAGTCCACGGCCTTGTGGTATTTCTTTTTATTGACATATCCTATTGGAGGACTCCAAAGCCAATAGCCCTTGCGTAGAAGGTCCGTCATGGCAGTAATGGTCTTATCCCTGCGCAGCTCGTTATCAAACTGGCTGAACATAAAGAACAGATTCTGCTGGAACTTTCCCGCAGCAGAAGTGGTATCCACCTCCTGTGTGACCGCCTTTACCTGGATACCCCTCTCAAAGAGCTCCTGTGATATCTGGGCCGCACTGCTGCCCGTTCTCGAGAACCTGTCATAGGAATACACAATAATATATCCCACAGAACCGCTCTGCCTGACGTGCTTGAGCATCCTTTTAAATTCTTTACGCTCATCACTCTTGGCGGACTCGTAAGTCCCCCCAAAGTAGCCCACAATGTTATACCCGTTGGATTTGGCATAGTTCTCACAGTACTTTTTCTGGGTCTCAAGTGATGTGTTTGTATCGGCCTGTTCTTTCGTGGATACGCGAGTATAGATTATAGCGTTCCTGTTATGGCTAAGCTGGTTTTGCTTTGGCGCAAATTGTTTGAATCTTTCAAGCGTGTTCATGTGTAATTATTTGATTGTGTTCAATACGATGAGGCAATAGGCCTCCAGTGAATTTAAAATTTCATCTATATCATCTTCCTTTCCACAAATAAGAGCAAGTCTTTGTTTAACGGCCTCTCTTTTCTGCCTGGTAAGTTTGTTATCTTCTAATGCATAAGAATCCCTTTGGTCCATAACGAGCTAATGTCAGCTCGGGCTGGAACCTCAGGGACCGATTCGGTGATACTTGTGTTTTCATATAAATTAATTGTTTTATTTTGTTAAAATAGTCAGTTTATAATTACCCTGTGCCCTTGGCTCTATCAGTAGCCTTGCTGTTTTGGGTAGTTTGTTGTTTAAAAAGAAATCTGCTAGTTCTTCACCTTTTTTATGGTCCTCCCTTATGATAAGCGGTTTTATCGAATCGTCATCAACAAGCAGCTCGATGTACTTGGGTGATCTGAACATGATAATCTCCCGTATCTGGTTTTCTACTTGTGAGAGATAGGGAAGGTCTCTTTTGACATATTCAAATTCGACAGATACAACAGACCTTATAAATTCCATGAGGGGGACACACAAATACGCTTCACTGTTTATAAGAGCCAATAGTTCCTCAGTGATGGCCTTGTTCCCATCACGCACATGGCATTGTCCGCTCTTTGGAAAGTAATAGAATGACAAGGGGTTCTTGTCGATGAGGATACTATCCACAACAGCATCCACAAAGGGATTGATTTCTTGGCCGAGGGTATCCATCAGCATAGGGTCGTTCGACATATCTCTTAAGTCCCCAAGAGAGCCATCATCCCCATTTTTCCTCTCAAGGGATGCAATCCTCTTCTCGAGCTTATTTTTAAAGTATCCATCCTCACGCGGCTTTTGCCATACCAAGTGTGCCAGCTGCGCAAGCTTGCCCGTATGTATGCCAAAGGTACTGAGCTCCTGTACCAAATACATCCAAACTGCCTGTGGGACGTTCATGCTCCCGTTCTTGTGCGCTTTGAAAAAGGGCAGTATGCCCTTGCTCTTCCAGTAGGTGACCATCCGTGAGCTGATGCCAATATGCTTGGGGAGTGTGTATCGCTGTTCCAAAAGGTTGTTTTTAAGGGTTAAAATATCTGTCATCTCTTTAATTTTACAATATATGGTAAAATAAAACATATTTAAATGTATTGTGTAATATTAAGAATTTTAATTGAATCCACCAAATAAAAAGCATTTAAGAAAAATGGCCTTAATGGACTTGATGGGCATAAGTGCAATGGAAGAAAATAAATGGCCATCGCCGTTGTTACAATGACCCTGATAGAACAGAGCGGTCTATGTCGGGTTTACGCTCAAGGATTGAATGGAATTCATATTCACTTAAAAAGTCATGGCATGGGGTTCCCTTCACAAAACACATAGCGATAAGGACCGCAAGGAAGAATATATTCACCATAGCTCAAACCACCGTCAAAAGTTGGCACGGATAGCCATGACCTTTTTTTGTTTCCAAAAATAAAGGTTATTTTAAGGGATAAATATTGTCATTTAAAATAAGGATTGTTTTAAAAAATAATTTGCCCGTGTAAAGGAAGCTGCCGATACAGAAGGGGCATAATCCATGGTAAACCACATTGGAACCGCTGAAACCGTATTAAAATCGATTTTAACACGGTTTCAACGATATTACAAGGCATAAAAAACACCAAAGAAAAAAGGCAGTGTTCCATAAACAAAAAGAAGGGTTTCAAATAAGCTCCCATTAATTGATTTTACTGTAATTGCCCGCATTTTTCGCTCTTTTTTTGTTATTAATGAAAATGTTTAAACAAACCCTATACAAATTAATGGAATTTTATAAATAAAAGTACTTATAAAAAGGAATTGAAAAACACCAATGTTTTTACTGTGATTAAATGTAAAAAAAACAAATGTTTTATTTCAAATAAAAAACAAAAAGGAACAATAAAAATGGGCGTTTTTATTGTTCACGAAACAAAACAAAGAATTTCTTTTTTTTATATACGATCGATTGTTTTGGATATGCCGTAAAAACTATTTGTAGCTGGTTTTTTAAATGGCAGGCTTTAAACATTGTTTTTCTTTTGTTTTTTTTCTTTTGTTTTGTGCCATTTCCGAAAAGAAATTCTGCAAAGAAAAAAGAAGGAACTTTTATCTTTTGATCTTGGTATTCAATTGTATTGTTTCTTATTTCTTTCTTTCTTTCTTTCTTTCTTTCTTTCTTTCTTTGTTTTGAATTATTGATAATGACATAAATAACGCTGCAAAATAAATTTTAAATGATAAAGGAAATGACCAAACAAAAGCATTTGGCAATATCGTTTTTTGTTTAAATCGTTCATAAAGAAAATTGCGGCATTTGTTCCAAATAAAAAAAACAATAAAATGGTGGGTTTTTATTGTAATTTAAACAAAACAAATAATATAACGCTTTATTGTAAGATCGATTGTTTTGGATGTGCCATAAAATCTATTTGTAGCTGGATTTTTTAACGGCAGGATTTAGCCATTGTTTTTGTTTTGTTTTTTTGCAATATTCTAAAGAACATTCAATGGTAAAAAAGTTGTTTCTTTTATCATTGTGCCCTTTAAAACAAAAAAGTAGTTTTATTTATCAACTTTTTATATTAAAAGTCAGATAAATCTCAAAACGAATAGGTCACTTATATTAAAAGGAATACAATAACTAAAAATGGATTACTACTTAGTTGGGAAATTAGAGTATCTAATATATTTTAAAAGATTATTTAAACCCCTTAAAGTGTCTTGACCCTTTCAACTAAGTGGTCTGGGGCAATAAGTTTTACATCTCCTAAGGAGGATGCTATCAATTTTACCAAATCGATGTTAGGTACTAAAATGAATTCAACAAGATTGTAACCTTGGCTTTTTTTACCCGTAATTCTTTGTGTAAAATGTATGGGCTTAATCTTCCAATATTCAATTAAAAAATCAGAAACACCTAGAGTAATAAGTAATTTATTCTCCTTTTCAGTTATACGACTGGTAACGCCAAGATAGTATTTTTGAAGGTCCAACTCGGCCAATGCCGAAGTAGGAATGTCGCCTGCATTGAACTGTTTGCCCAGTTTAAGGTCTTTCACTCTATCTAATCCAAATACCCTCAAGGCATTTTTTCGCACATCAAATCCAATAATATACCACCTGTTCTGGCTAACCTTGAGCTGGAGCGGCGCAATAACGCGATTTGTTTTATCTTTTTTGAATTTATGGTAAACAAACGAGATGGTTAGTTTTTCATCTATAGCCTTAAAAAGGAACCTTAACATATCGATGCCTTCCGATTTTGATTCCCCGTCAATAACGTACTTTTTGTATAGTCTGGAAAACCCGTCCTTAAAGTCTTTCAAATATTCCAATTCTAAAGCGCGGTCTAAAAGATTGGTTTTATCGATTTCAGTATCTCGGATAATGAACATTTTTTCGTGACTGTTATAATCTACTTCATAGCCAATCCCTCTTAGGAATTCAAAATCTCTATTTAAGGTTCTGGACGAAATAATGTGCTCCTTTGTCTCTAGATAGTCTATGAACTGCTGTTTAGTCCTATATCTGTTAATGCCAAAATCTCGGACTAAGGCAATACGATTTAAGGCTGGATAATTTTTACTTGACATAATATGGCAAACTTATAAATTATTTTTGTATTTGAATATAACTAGTAAAAAATGGATGCATTTACGAAAAGTCTATGTGAAAACTCGGAATTGTATTTTAAGCATTATGAATTTTATTCTAAAGGACAATTAACAACCTTTTTGAGAGATTTCAGTTATTTAAAAAGTCGTTTAGATTTAAATGCCATAACCTACAATAAATGGGAAAATGGCATGAAGTCTCCTGTACCGCTTTGTACATACAATGGTGGACTTGGATTGATGTGCCAATATAGCCACATTAAAGTAATGCAAGAAAGGTAGTCAAAAATCCCTACAGTATCAGAGATAATTATCAGTCAGAACAACTTTAAAAACAACACCTATTCAATCCAAACTAATAAAAAATAGTTCCTTATGAAAACACCTAAGACACTTACAGAAATCAAATGCCCTAAATGTGATGAAAGCATAGACATCAGTGACTCGTTGCTGCAACGGGTCGAAGCGCAATATAAGGCCAATATGGAAGAACGGTTCAAGTCTGAAAAAGCCCAAATGGAAGCGAAACACATAAAGGCATTGGAGACAATCAAGGAAACCGTAAGGGCCGATACCGAAAAGGAACAGAACAATAAATTAAAGGCACTTGAAGAAGATTTGCTGCAAAAAGAGGAACGGTTGAAGGCCTTTAACCAGACCGAACTCGAATTCCTTAAATTACAGCGTGCACATAAAACCCTTAAAGACGACCTGTCACTGGATTTTGAGAGGAAACTTAATGAAGAGCTCGAATTAGAACGTTCCAAGATTAAAAATCAACTGGCATCAGAATCCGAATTAAAGATTAAAGAACTGGAAAAAAAACTAGCTGACCAAGTGAAACTGACAGAGCAGATGAAACAAAAGCAGGAACAGGGATCCATGCAGATGCAGGGCGAGGTTTTGGAGTTGGCACTTGAGCAGTTCCTGCAGCAGGAATTCCCGTTAGACAATATTGAGGAAATCAAAAAGGGCGCCAACGGTGCCGATTGCCTTCAGATAGTAAACACCCATCAAAAACCCAACTGTGGCACCATATACTATGAGACAAAGCGTACTAAGAGTTTTAGTGACGGCTGGATCGAAAAGTTCAAGGCCGACATCCGCGATAAGAATGCTTCGGTTGGGGTTTTGGTCTCTGAGGTCCTGCCAGATGATATAAAGGGTGTTGGGCAAAGAGATGGGATTTGGATATGTAATTTTGCAAGTTTTAAACTGATAGCGCACGTACTAAGAAAAGCCGTTGTGGACATCAACTTTGTTGAAGCTAAAAACCAGGGCAAGAGCGATAAGATGAGCCTTCTGTACAATTATTTGACGAGCAATGAATTTAAGATGCAAGTGGAGGCCATTGTAGAGGGATTTACCCAGATGCAACAGGACTTGGACTCAGAAAAACGGGCCATGAAACGCTTATGGAAAAAGCGCGAGAAGCAACTTGAAAAGGTAGTTGATAGCACCCTAGCTATGCACGGTTCAATTACGGGCATTGCTGGAAATGCCATAAAAAGTATTGATGTCCTGGAGTTAAAGCAATTGGGTGAGTCAGATGTGGAATGATTGGATTATAAAAGTCAACTAATGGGATTTATGGCTTACAAAGAGTATAGTCATTTCACTTGAATTCTAATGAATCAATAAATTATAAAATCAGGTTTCTTTCTTTTGATATATTTTTATAAAGCCTTAGTTTAAAGACACAATTTGTCAATAGTACTATCTATTTTTACCAAAAAATAAAAGAAATGCTATTTCTACTTAATTATTTCCTAACGGGTTTCTTGCTTTTTGTCCTTATTGACCTATTTAAACGGTACAGTTCTGGCAATAAAGACTCATGCTCGTTTTTAGAGAGTTTATTCTATGTGTTTATTTGGCCAATTATGCTGTTTATTATCATTCGGCACACGTTTAATGAAGATGAGGAAGAAGAGGAGATTGAATAGTAAATGTGTGATTTTTTTAATTTCTCAACTTTTTCATAATTTAAAAAAATTATTTTTAATCTTTCAAAACAAAAAAAATGAATAATATTGAAAAAGCAATTGAGCAGTATTGTGACCTTAATTTAACTAATGAGAATAATTGGTATAATTGGAGCATAGATATGAATAATTTGCCTGAACAAATTAATATATATGATGGTAATAACTATGAGCAAAATATTCAATTAAAACAGGATCTCAATAAATTATGGGCCAAAACAAATAATCAAGAAGAAAAAGAAAATTTGATTAAATATTACATCAGAGATTGGGGAGGAATCCGAACCAATAGACCTGAGACAATTAAAAAGTATACAGCAAGTACTACTGAAGAACTAATAAACACATTAGGAAAAAGAGGAATTGCATCCTGGTCAAAAGCTTTAGTTGTAAAAGATTCTGAAAACTACGCAATTTTTGATGCTAGAGTCTCCATATCCTTAAATTGTGTTCAAATTTTACACAAAAAAAAAAGATATAGTTTTATTTCCAATTTTATCAAGTAGAAATAATGTCATCAAAAGAGGAAATGACCAATTAAAAATTCTGGCAAGAAATAATAATTGGACTAAAGTAAGTGAAAATAATTTTTATATGCAATATATAGATATACTCAAATCTGTTGCTAAAACAAAAGAAACAAACATATCTACTATTGAAATGTTATTATTTGCAAAGGCAGAAGAACTTGTGCTGGAGACTTTTTTTAATTAGTGTTTCAGAAATGTTATTTATACAATCTTTTTATCACCCCAATGCGCTACCTCACCAAATCTCGTTACAAATTAGGGCTTGAATGCCCCAACAAACTCTATTATACCAAAAAGGATGTGTATGCCGACCAAAAGAAGGACAATCCCTTTTTACAAGCCTTGGCCTCTGGTGGTTTTCAAGTAGAGGAACTGGCTCGCTTGCACTATCCAGATGGGCTTTTAATTGATGATACACCCGGTAAAAGGTATGATTATAATGCCAAAGTTGAGGAGACAAACAAATACCTACAACAAGAGAACGTTGTCATTTTTGAAGCTGCCTTCAAGTACAAAAATCTATTTATCCGTGTAGATATTCTAGAAAAGAAAGGCGACCAAATCAATTTGATTGAAGTAAAGGCCAAGTCCTTTAAAAAGGGACATGAGAAGAAAGATGTAAAATTCAATACCAACTGGAACTTTTACCTATTTGATGTTGCCTTCCAGAAGTACGTTATCGAAAAAGCAAGGCCATCTTATACGGTAACCCCGTTTTTAATGTTGGCAGACCAAGATAAGACTGCTCAAGTTGATGGTCTGAACCAAATGTTCCGAATCAAAAACAACAAAGAAAACCGCACTGGTATTCAAAAAATGAATACACATTTAGAAACATTGCAATTGCCAGAGCAATCCGTATTGTCATTGGTGCCCGTTTCTGATATCATCGCTGATATAGAGTCTGGAAAGCATAGGATTTTAAAGGATTATGCCTTTGAGGATTCAATACAGGTCTTGGCTAAAGCCTACAGTGAGGACCGCTACTTTGGTTTCGACTTAAACTTTAGTATATGTAAAAAATGCGAGTTCAGAACGGACGAAACCACAAAGGATAAAAAATCTGGTTTTAAGGAATGTTTTGCCAAACAAATGAATTGGGATGAAGCCGATTTTGAGGATGCCACGGTTTTTGAGATTTCCAAACTTCACCATACCAAACTCAAAATGTTCAATGAGCAGGGTGTTTTGAAATTGCAGGATATTGATGATTTGCAATTGATGCCCAAAAGTGACTCTAAGCAAGTACTTAACGGATGGACTCTTTATGAACGTCAAATTCTACAAAAAGAAATGGCATTAGAGGATTACGACATTCCTTATAGGCTCCAAAAAGACAAACTTAAAGCTGAGATTGGTTCATGGAAGTTTCCTCTTAATTTTATAGACTTTGAGGCTTCTACAATGGCATTGCCGTTCCATAAAGGGCAACACCCTTATGAAAAGGCAGTGTTTCAGTTTTCACATCATATCTATTACAAGAATCGTTATGTTGAGCATGCAAACGAATACATTAATGTGAAGCCAGGAGTATTCCCCAATTTTGAATTCGTTAGAGCCTTGAAAAAGGCTTTGAGCCAGAATAATGGCACTGTGTTCCAGTACTCACCTTACGAAAACTCCACATTGAACCAGGTTAAGAGGCAGTTGGAAGAATCCAATGAACCTGACAAGGAACAACTCATTACATTTATCAAATCTTTGACAACGCCACCAAAGGATAGGAATTATAGTGGAGAGCTATGGGTACCAACCCGCGGCATGGTAGATTTGTGCGAGGTCGTCAAAGCCTATTATTACAATTCGTACACCAATGGCAGTAACTCCATAAAAGACGTGCTACCGGCAATTTTCAGAACATCGCCATGGATTAGGGATAAGTACAGTCGTAAGATTTCTGATATCAACATGACCACCACTAACTTTCCTTCTGATTATATTTGGTTGCGTGATGAAGATGGTGTGGTTGTAGACCCTTACAAAAATTTAGACAAGCCATTTGAGGATTGGGATGAGGATTTTGAGCGTAAAAGTGACATTAAAGAAATCAACAATGGAGGTGCCGCATTGACAGCCTACGGGTTAACACAGTATACGGACATGAGTGATAAGGAGCGCAATACTTTACGCAAGGCCTTGCTAAAATATTGCGAACTAGATACTTTAGCGATGGTGATGGTATTTGAGCACCTGAAAGAACTGTGCGACTGATTTAGTCTGCATGTCCTAGACGCATACCTATTAAGAAATTTAGATGAAGTAAGGGCCCAAGCAGAAGTATTTAGAGAAGATTATAATGAACATCATCCACATAAATTGTTAGGAAGAAAGAGTCCTAATGAACTATTGAACGATTTTTTTTCATGAAAAACATTTTGTTAACTTTAATGTTTTGTGAAAAAGTAAGTCTTCAGCTTAAACAATGTATTTTAATTAATTATGGTAAAAGAAATTATTGAAAAATCCACTGTTAAAACTTCGTTTAATATAACAGAAGGAAAAAATAGGGTAAAGAATCTAAAAAATGAGATTAATTCTAAAGAAGGGGCACACTTAAGCGAGAAATTACCCCTTTATCTAGAAGAAAAAGAGTTTATTTCTAAAGAAGAAATCATAGAATTAATTAAAAGTAAAAAGTATGATCGGAAAACAGAAGTATATTCTATTCTTTTATGGGGAGTTTATTTTCATGCAGTACCAAATAAGGAAACAAAGAAAGAACTCTTAAAGTATATAGAATCAAAAGATTTTCATGAATTAATAGAAATTATCATATCGGAAATTATTAAATCGGATGATTCAAATGTTCTTTTTAAAAGTTTCAAAGAGAATAAGGAATTCCAAATTCCAGGTATTGATTATGCCTTTTTTACAAAGTTTTTTTTCTTTTATAGAGCAGCCCTTGCACCAGAAAAACAGACTTATCTAATATTAGACAAATGGTTAAGTATAGCTTGGTGTATGATTGAGCTTATGAGCAATAATACAGAAATAATAAACAACTTTTATGGAAAAAGAAGTAAAGGTAAATTGTACGTAGATGGTCGTTTAAAAAATAACAAGTATGTAAATTCTAATGCTTATGGAGAATACCTAAAGTTTATGATAAGATTGTCAGAAGAATTTTCAATTTCAGTTATCGAATTAGAAGAAAAACTATTTGGACATAATCTTACCGAAACATTCGCCTTTAATGCTAGAAACGTATACAAAAAAACTGCACTTGAAGAAAATATTCCTCTTTCTAAACCTAAAGATATTGAAGTTTCTCAAGAACCTAAAAATAAGCTAAAATCTAAGCTTAAGAAAAATGTAAATCAAAAAGAAATAAAACAAACACGTTTTTTTCTTTTCGAAAAACCTGCTTATAAAGCTATTCGTTATTCAAAAGATATAAATAAGAATAGAAAAATTGGTCGAATTGAAAGTCGTAAAAATGGAAGCTACCTTTACTTAAAAAAAGACTTTTTAGGCACTATTGAAACAGATAAAAATGAATGGGAGGATATTATTAAAAAGAAGTCAGAAGCAGGACACTTTAAAAAGTTTTTTAAGGATGAAAAAAGTGCGATTAAGTTTTTAGAAAGTAAAGGTGTAACTTTAGAAAAAATTAAATAAGTTTTTAGTTTCCTAATAAAATATTAATTTTATGAATAATCAGTTTATTGAATATGGTATAAAAGGTAAATCAATTTTTAACCTGTAGCCATATTTCAGGACGAGACAGAAAAAACATTAAATTTAACTCATATGAAAATTATTATTAAACAATGGGAAACCCTCATAACAAAACGACTTCATAAGATAGAAATTAACTCAGACGATTATCCTGAAATGAAAGATATGTCAAAATTGGATATTCAGAATTACATTAATGAGAATATTTATTCAATGTCAGCAAAAAATTCAGAATTATTTGATAGTTTACATGATGAACTTATTGACGATTTTGAATATGATGATTTTCCACCCTCTGACTACTCAGATTGTGAAATAACGATTGAGGATTAAATCATGCCATAGCATTGTATTCGGGAATTGATGAAAAGTATACCGAATTTGGAAAACTTTTAAATAATTTTAGCGAATTCTTTTATTCAATGTTACCTGCAAAAAACGGGTATAGTATACCATCCAAAGCGGGTAATTCTGAGCATAGATAAATTATCAATAACTCATAGTATAACCTTAGTTTAATGTCATAAATGACATGGTTCAAATTATCCGCTACGACTGGTTGGGTTTTGCACCACATCCAAATTATATTATTATCTTTTATCAGTAATAAGAAATCGACATAATTTGTCATACCTTGTGTTTATGTTTGTTTTGTAAAAATAACATATGAGACACTTAACAAAATCACTTTACAAAACAGGCTTAGAATGCCCCAACAAGCTGTACTTCACTAAAAATAAACAATATGCCAATACCAAAAAAGATGACACTTTTCTTGAGGCTTTAGCTTCTGGTGGTTTTCAGGTTGAAGAATTGGCTAAACTACATTATCCAGGTGGTATTTTAATTGAAGATAAAAAGTCGGATAAAAGTTATGACTATGATGATAAGGTGTTACAAACCAATCACCTTTTACAACAAGACAACGTCGTTATTTTTGAAGCAGCCTTTAAGTTTGAAAATCTATTTATTCGTGTAGATATTCTAGAAAAAAAAGGTAACCATATCAACTTGATTGAAGTGAAGGCCAAATCCTTCGATTCCACAAATATGGAACATGAATTCATAGGAAAACGAGGTGGTCTTGTAGGGGATTGGAAATTTTATCTTTTTGATGTGGCATTTCAAAAGTACGTTATAGAAAAATCACACCCAGAATTTAAAGTGACACCGTTTTTAATGCTTGCCGACAAATCAAAGACAACAACCATAGACGGCTTAAACCAATTGTTTAGGGTGACTAAAAACACTGATAATCGTACAGGTGTTGAATGTAAGATAAAACAATTGGATAATGTAGAAGAACAATCGGTTTTAACAAAAGTTAATGTGTCTAACCCTATACAAGGTATAGAAAAGGGTAAATATAGAATTCTTGAAGCATTTGATTTTGAAACATCCATCAAAGAGTTATCTAAAGCCTACAAAGAAGACAATTACTTCAATTATCCATTACAGTATAATGTATGTAAGCACTGCGAGTTTAAAACAAATAAAGACACGCAACATTTAAAATCTGGTTTTAAAGAATGCTTCAGTAAACAAATGGCATGGACAGAAAAAGAATTTAAAGAACCCAATGCTTTTGAAATATGGGATTTTAGGTCTTGGAAAAAACTTGAAGAAAGCCAACGATTACTACTTAAGGATTTAGATGAAACCGACTTTGGAGAAGACAAACCTAAAGCAGGAAAAATGTCTAGAGTTGAGCGACAATTAATTCAGCGAGAAAAAGCTATTTCAACTGATAATAAACCTTATATTTTAAAAGATGAACTCAAGGAAGAAATGAGTACATGGCAATATCCTTTAAATTTCATAGATTTTGAAACTTCGACTTCGCCATTACCTTTTTTTTGTGGTCAAAAACCCTATGAGCAAGTAGCTTTTCAATTTTCACATCATATCTATCATAAAGATGGAACCATTGAACATGCTGCTCAATATATCAACACCACTGCAGGTGAGTTTCCAAATATAGATTTTTTAAGGGCCTTAAAAGAGTCTATTGAAAGCAATGAAGGGTCTATTTTCATGTTTTCCAATCATGAAAATACTATCATTAACCATTTAGTAGAACAAGTTTATGTATCCGATTTACCCGACAGAGCAGATTTATTTGTTTTTGGACAACAAATATCAAAAGGTAAAAAAGACACACCATTAATTCCCTGGAAAGGGTATCGCTCAATGATAGACTTATGTAAGGTCATTAAGGATTATTATTATAATCCATATACCAAAGGTTCAAACTCAATTAAACAAGTCTTGCCTGCTGTATTTGAAAGTAGCCCATTTATTAGGGATAAATATTCTAAACCTATTGGGAAGATTAATTTAAACTCACTCAACTTTCATAATGATAAAATTTGGCTTAAGATTATTGATGGTGTTGTTGAAGACCCTTATAAAAGCCTACCAAAAGTATTTGATGAATGGAATGATGACTTTGAAACGATATCTGAGCTAGACGATATTAATAATGGTGGTGCAGCACTAACCGCCTATGGCAAATTACAATATACAGATATGGGCGATGAGGAGCGCTTACAAATAAAAGAGGCCTTACTGCGTTATTGTGAGCTAGACACTTTAGCTATGGTGATGATTTTTGAACATTTAAAAGAACTTACAGAAAATAATTAAGATTATGGTATCATTTATAATAGTTTATCTTGCAATAGGATTTTGTATTGGCTTAATATTCAATATCCTTTATTTTGTTACCTACAAGCCGCTTTCTGAACCACTGGAAGTTTTAGCTATCCTACTTTTATGGCCTACTGTACTAACAAGTTTTATTAATTGCTTTTTTGATACAGATGAATAAACTCAAAATGTTTTATTAAAATATCTCTTGTAAATATATTATATGACCAATTTATGTTTGTTAGATTTAGACCATACTTTAATTTATGGCTCATATGCACCTTCAGAAAAAGCAGAATTGTTGTTTGAGTATAGTGAATATCTAAAAGTCTATAAACGACCATTTGCAGAGGAGTTTATTAACTTTTTGAATCGTTACTATACGCATATCATCGTGTATACAACTGCTAAAGAAGACTATGCGAATCGTATTTGTTTTGATCTAAATATCGATGCTTTCAAAATTTTCACAAGACAAGATTGTAAACAAAAAAACGATAGGTATTATAAAACTTTCCAGCATCTATGGGACCATTTATATGACAAAATTGATATTATAGATGATAGCCCAAATGTTTGGCTAGGCACTGATGCCTTGGAATCTAAAATTAGATTTATTGTACCCAAAGAATTTAGAGGGGAATTAGATGATGATGAACTGACTAGAATTATAAGCGTTATAAATCTAAAGGACTAATTTTAATAATTTTTTTATTGTTGCTTTACTATTAAAAATTGAAAGACAAAATGCTTTTTAAGTCTTCAATTGTAAATCGTCATCAAAAAGTGGACTGATTCAAAAAAAATTATAAATATGTAAAAAAAAAACTTACCTTTAAGTTATTAACTAAATACTCTCTAAGATAAAGTTCACTTTAGCGAGTCTATAGACTTCATTTATCAATATAATTAAAACAAAAAACTTAAACAATAATATTATGATTAAAGTAAATTTTACCAAAGTTGAATCATGTTATGTCAACTTAAATTTAGAAAGTAAAGAAGAGGCTATCGAAATAGTAAAATCTTTTATTGAAAACAGTGCTTATGATACTTTATTTTTAAGTGAAGGTGATTTAGATGGAGATGAAGATAACGAAAGTTTTAAGAAGCTTAAAGAAGTTTATATAAGTAGTGGGAATTATACTGTTGAAGATGGGGCTTCGCCTGATTTCGAAATTGAGAGCGCTTACGAAGAATAGATAGAAATATCAAAAATCGAACGATAAAATGTTTTTTAAATCCTCAATAAAGTTAGAAGAGTCAACAGTGGAGGTCACGATTTATTCCCAAGCATAATTTTTTATCCTTGGGAATATTTTTTCTAGAGGCATTAATGTGCTCTATATACAAAATAATTCTTAAGATACTCCTCATTAAAAAGAAAAAAACGAGCATCTCGTGCCAAGTTTAAGTAGTCTTTTTTGAAGCTTAGTTTTTCTTGAGCATCATTTGCTAAATGATATCCTATTAAATTATAGAAGATAAGATAGTAGTCACAATATGACCCATAAATAATCTTACTAGTATCCAGGTTAGCGAATACGAGATTAGCTCGTTTTGCATTACCCAATTGATAACTAATGATCACATCAATAAGACCAAAAATAAAGACGTCAAAATAATGATGCAGGTGAAAATTATCCATAATATCTTCATAGAAGTTTTCCAAGATATACTCTAGTTTTTTAAACTGTTTCGCTAAAAATAGATGGTTGATGAATTCATTTAGATATTGACGAATATCAGTTTTGTTATCAATTCCATTTAAAAATAACTCCCAGTTTTTTTCAACTTCTATTTGGTTACCCTCCAATGTGTTGTGTAAAATTTGATATCCATAATACCTGCCAATTAACACATAGGGAAGTTTCTTTAGTTCCTGTTCATCAAAAGCTACGGGCTTAAGACTGTTTCCATTTAGGTAATTCCACAGATTGCTAAGTAGCATTAGAAACAGCATTTCTTCCTTGTCTTTATTTACAGTGGCAATGATTTTATTTATGATAGTGCCATAACGATGGTTTAAATGAATGATATCCACATACAGGTAAACACAATAATACCGAAACCCATCTATTTGTATTAATTTATCAATAACAGCATTAAAATATGCTATAGGTATCAAGTAAAGATAGATAGTTAATAAGTAAGCCTGTTTTGCTGCATATTCAGTAACATCAGTATTATCTTTTAGCAAGCTAATATTATCTGGATTGAGCAAGTCTTGTATATAGTTCCATTTTTCAAAGTTTACAGCATGCTCAAAAAGGGAAACGCTAACAAAGGTTGTAGATTCTGTTCTGTAAAGCGTTTCTATAAATTTAAAATCTGATTTCGTGAGTTTATCCTTGGACTTTAAGCGTTGTATTTGGGAAATATTAAACCACTCTTCAAATCGGTTTTTGGATTTAACATACTCCAGATACGTTTTATAACCTAAAAATTCAACGAGCGTGTTTAATGTTTTTTCATTGGGCTTACGATGGGGAATTAATCCCCAAAAGCGTCTTATGGTGCTGAGACTTAAATCATGAATATCCTGCTCCAGAAGAAGATTTTGCAAAGCCCTAGCTTCTGTTGTAGATGAAATTTTAAACCCTATCTTCTTTTCAACGTCAATTTTAAGTTTTTTCTGAAATGCTTTCATGGGGTTGTATTAAAAGTAAAACATTAAAAGCCCGAATATGATAAGCATAAGGCCTACCATAGGTTTCCATTTCAGTTTTTCTATACCTAAGATTGTAGCTATAATTACCGTAATCGTAGGCGTCAACAGGCCTATCAAAGCAGAATAAAAAGGGTGGGTAGATTTTAGACCATCCAATCCCAATAACACGGCTAAACTTATGGGTAGAGCGAATAAGGCATACTGCCACCATACTATTCTTTTTTGTTCTTTATGTTTTACAGGTATAAACATCCAAATACAACTAGCCAAAACAAAGACTAAAAGTTCTTGAAAAAAAGCGATAGCGATTTTGGATACACTATCCAATAAATGCCATTGTAAGAACAATAGTCCGCCAAAGCATACATGTGCCAAAATAAAATATATATGCCCTAAAACTGATGGTTTGCTTTTTACCTTACTGAATTGTCCCCAAACAAAAGCTAGGTAACCTAATGTAACTATTAAAAGTTCAGGTAACTTTTGGACTACGGATACTGTATTTGTTTGTTCACCTACAAAACCTAAAACAAAGGTTAATAGGAGGCTGTACACAGAGAACTGCAGCACGGTTCCTTTTTTAAAGCCCAATACCAAAAACAATAAACCAACAAAGCCAACAATACTAACGACTATAAGTTCCAATAGGTGGTTTTGAAACCTTAGTTCTTGGGTCAAACCTACATAGATTAAAATACAACCCATAAATATACTGGTAAAAAAAGCCCTTTTACCAATCAATTTAAAAGGATAAACCTTAGGTGCATAATGCGACCAGAGCACGTTGTTTATGGAAAAGAATAAAACACTACTTATTAAATAAAGCATGAGGTAAAAATAATAAATAAAATGAACACTGAATGAACATAAAAGGTAAATTAAAAACAATAAATTTAAAAAGATTTTAAAATTTTTAATTGAAAATAAAATGGCAAGAGATTACACCAAGTACAACGTGGAAGGTTTAGGAGAAAACCTTAATAAAAGAAAACTAGTATTTACCATCGTAAATGACTGGGTAGAAAAAAATAATCCCAGCTTTGAAGACTTACAAAAAGCTTTTCCAGATCAAATACAAGGTTCAAAGGGGGTCGTTAAAAAAGAAGCCGAGGTTAAAGACCCTAAGCGATACAATGTTAAAGAACCACTGAAGATTAAAAACGGTGCACATGTTGTAGTTTGTAATCAATGGGGTGAGAATATTAATGATTTTATAGTCGCTAGTGAAGAATTAGGCTATCAGATTAACACAAACGATCAGAATTCAACTCTAGGAAAGGAAAAAAACGGGAATATAAAAGAAGCATACCTTAATTACTTCCAAAATCAAACATTTGATGAAATCTATGATTTTATAGAACAAACTAATAAGTTATTTGAAAACTTTAGCTGGGAGTCTGAAAGTGACTGTGAAGAAATAGCTGATTTATATAACGATTTACATGAAATTACCTTAAAAGACTGTGTTAAATACGGTGGGTATTTGTATGTGTTTACTGAAATTTCAGATAAAATGGGAGAAGGGGAATATGATACTTACTTCGATTGGGATATAGCTACCGAGTATGGTTATGATTGGTACGATATGATACAAAGTGAAGAAACAGTTGTTCATAAGGTGGCAACTAAGTATGGTCAAAGTGAATTTGATAAATACTTTGCATCTTTATTTGTTCTGACATTATTACGAATTGTTGATAATGCAGATTCAGAAGAAATAGCAGAATTTATAGTAGCCAATGATGTTTCTGCTTACAAAGAGGTATTCACAGATACAGATGATTCAATGGAAGATTTTGTTTCTGATATGGTTATCGATCTATTGAAAAGTATTGGTTACGATATTTATGATTATGAGGGTGAATGCGCTGTTAATGGGTTACACTTCTTAGATGTAGGCTTAGATATGGGCTATGACTACATTAAGCTTGCCGAAGATTTTAGAGATTCAAACATTTAAAATAAATCATAATAATATTTAATTATTTAAATGGCAAGAGATTATACCAAGTACAACGTAGAAGGTTTAGGAGAAAACCTTAATAAAAGAAAATTAGTATTTACCATCGTAAAAGACTGGGTAGAAAAAAACAACCCAAGCTTTGAAGAATTACAAACCACTTTCCCAGATAAAATTCACGGAGGTAACCCAGATAAATTTGGTCTAGTTCGTAAGGAGGTAGATGTTAAAAATCATAAATACTTTAATATGCGTGAGCCCCTAAAAATAAAGCAAGGAGTTCATGTTGTTGTGATGAACCAATGGGGTGAAAATATTGAAAATTTCATTGCGGCTAGTGAAAAATTAGGGTACAAGATTAGAAAAAAAGAAAACACTGTAAATAAAGAATCTATTGAAAATAATGATTTCGAAATTACACTAGATGAAAACTTTCCAACTTCATTTGTTAATCAATTAACTGACAACAGGAAAGATGAAAACTTTCTTAATCAAGTAAATAATTTTTTTGAAAAAGAATTGAGGACAGACCACAAATATTTTGGTGCAGCTAAACTTTTTGAGTCACTTACCAATTCTTACTATGATAATGAAGCAGATGAATTCGAGGCATATTACATGTATACAAATTATAAATATGAAGCTGCATTTAAAATTGAAGAAGATGAATGGGAGCTCAAAGATGTATTGAAAGAAACTCCATTAGCAGATAAGATATTAGAACTTGAAGACTTAAACATTTCAGATGTAGGTAGCATAGACTTTAAACTATATTATTGTGCTTATTTTAAATATGTTGTTGAACAATTGGCATATTGTGAAGATCCAGAAATACTTGCAGAATTTATTAATGCGCAGGCCTTAGGGTACTCTGACCAGATAGTAGAAGGATTTAATTATGAGGAGGATTGGTTAGTTGATTTTGTTGATAAACTTCTATTTTATTTCTATGAAATAGACGTAGATGATTATGAAGGTGAGTACACTGCAAATGGACTTTATTTTGGAGTAAATGTAGAGTCCGAAATTGATTATGTAAAAATTGCACAAGAAATAATCGACAGTGTAATATAATTTACAAAAAATGGCAAACAGAGATTACACCAATAGAAAAGAGAGAGTGAAGTTGTTGATACAAGACAATGGATCATTAGCTTTTATATTACTAGAAAAACTATTTAATAATAAGTTAGGTGAATAGTGAATTGTTTACATATTCTTTGCGTTATGTAGAGGAGCTTCATAACAAACTGTTTGGTAGGCGCTTTAGTAAAGATGATTTTGAGCATTTGAATGTACTTTATGATTTCAAGAATTTAAGAAGCAATCTTGACCTAGAGGATTTGAATGAGAAAGTAGAGGAGCTTATTGTTCATGTAACGCAAGAAAAGGTAGATGAGATTGAAAAAGAGTCAGCAGAACTTTTAGAGTCTTATACAGCTCATTACCAGTCTGTATTTTTGGTTGATGGGTATGTTTATGCATCAATTGCTGAAGCGCTGAAGCATGCGCTAGTGCTTTATACGGTGGTAAACAAAAATAAAATTAATCACAAGCTTCTTTCTGCCAACCCTAAGCTGTAAAAGATTTTATCACGAAGCGCAAAAACGGATAGCATTATTAATGGCTGGTATTTTAATGCTAACTTTTTTGCTCTTAATCTTACCATTTTTCAGGAGCTCGGCTTACGAATGAATACCGTTAGAACTAATGACAAGGAATTAAGTATAAAGTCAATAAATTTTTTAGAAGCGGTTTACAGGTATCAAGTTGGTGAACGCATTAACGAGATCGAATCCGTTTGGAGAGAAACCAAGAATGGTAAAAAAAGATGGCAAGGTAAGTGGATTAAAAGTATAGTTGACGGTAATAAAGGAGAGCAAACTCATAATTTTGATTGGATCTCTGATACTGAAGTAATATATCAGAACACTTATGGAGTTGCTTTATCTGGAAGAAGTGAAACGAGTCTTTATCAAAAAGATAATAGTGAAAATTGGCAAAGGATAAAGTTCCTTAAAAAGTTAATACGTTAAGCAATTTATGAATAAGCCAATAATATACATAGACATGGATGGAGTCATTGCTGATTTTTCAAAAGCGATTAAAACACATCCTAAGTCGAATTTAAAACCTTACCAAGAAGACCCTGATAATATTCCAGGTATTTTTGAGCACTTAGAATTAATTACTGGAGCAAAAGGTGCCATCCATCAGCTACATCTATCAAATAAATATGATTTGTTTATATTGACAACTGCACCATGGGACAATCCTTCAGCTTGGATGCACAAGCGTTTATGGATAGAGAAACACTTTGGAGATATCTTCTATAAAAAAGTGATTATCACCCACAGAAAAGATTTACTCATTGGTGATTATTTAATCGATGACCGTACCGCTAATGGCGCAGGCAACTTTAAGGGAACTCATCTTCATTTTGGTTGGGATTACATCAATAATAAAGACAATATCTATCCAAACTGGGAAGCAATCTTAACTTATTTTAATCAACACTAATACTTAATAATGCGATACTTAACCAAATCACGTTTTAAAACAGGTCTCGAATGCCCTAATAAGCTCTTCTACACCAAAAAGGATGAATATGCCAATCAAAAAGATGAAAACCCTTTTTTAGAGGCTTTAGCCTCGGGCGGGTTTCAGGTGGAAGAATTAGCACGATTGCATTACCCAAATGGTCATTTGGTTGATGATGTTCAAGGTGATAAGTATGATTATGAGGAAAAAGTAGAAGAAACTAATCAATTGCTTCAAAATGAAAATGTTGTTATTTATGAGGCTGCTTTTAAGTATAACAATCTATTTATTCGTGTTGATATTTTAGAGAAAAAAGGGCATCAAATCAATTTAATTGAAGTTAAGGCCAAATCCTTCAAAGAGGGATACAAAGAGGTTAAGTATAATTCAGAATGGAAGTTCTATTTATTTGATGTGGCCTTTCAAAAATATGTCATAGAAAAAGCACATCCCCACTTTCGTGTCAAACC
Organism: Winogradskyella poriferorum; assembly: GCF_050618035.1. Lineage (GTDB taxonomy): Bacteria > Bacteroidota > Bacteroidia > Flavobacteriales > Flavobacteriaceae > Winogradskyella > Winogradskyella poriferorum_A. The sequence goes on along the minus strand of NZ_JBODPY010000004.1, from coordinate 412,529 downwards.
TTATTTAATGTTGGCCGACCAACTTAAAACTGCATCTATAGATGGATTAAATCAAATGTTCCGAATAAAAAAGAACAACGGGAATAGAACAGGTATAGAAAAAAAGGAAGATCAATTGGCGCAGTTAAAATTTCCAGAAGACTCGGTGTTATCCCTTAAAGATGTGACTGATATCATCACTAAAATTGAAGCCGGAGAACATCGTATTTTAGAAGAGTATGAATTTGAAGATGCCATTGAGATATTAGCCAAAGCCTATCAAGACGACTGTTATTTTGGTTACCCTCTGGACTTTGCTAAATGCAAACACTGTGAATTTAAAACCGATGCTGATTCAAAAGATAAAAAATCTGGATTTGAAGAATGTTTTAAAAAGCAATTAGGATGGAAAGAGGATGATTTTAAAGCACCAAACGCTTTTGAGATTTGGGATTTTAGGCGTTGGAAAAATCTTACTGATGAAGGTAAACTAAAGTTAACTGAAATTGAGGATGATGAATTTGGCGATATGAAGCCCAAAGAATTAGGCATATCACGAATCGAACGTCAATTGATTCAAAAATATAAATCTATTGAAAAAGACAATAAAATATATTTAGATAAAGAAGGCTTAAGTCGTGAGATGACCACTTGGAAACCGCCTTACAATTTCATTGATTTTGAAGCCTCAACGGTAGCTTTGCCTTTTTACAGCGGACAACACCCCTACGAAAAAGTAGTGTTCCAATTTTCTCACCACATTTACCAAGAAGATGGACGCATAGAGCACGCCAACGAGTTTATTAACGTTAATCCGGGAGAGTTTCCAAACTTTGAGTTTATAAGAGCACTTAAAGCTGCATTAGAACAAAACACAGGCTCTGTGTTTCAGTTTTCGCCTTATGAAAATTCAACTTTAAATCAAGTTAAACGGCAATTAGAAGCCTCTGTAGAGCTAGACAAAGAAGACTTGATTACATTTATCAAAACACTAACAACACCACCCAAAAGTAACGATTACAAAGGAGAAGTTTGGGAGGTTAAGCGAATGATGATTGACCTATGTGAAGTGATCAAGGCTTATTATTATAATCCCTATACCAAAGGGAGCAATTCTATTAAGGCCATTTTGCCAGCCATTTTCAAAACTTCTGCATTCATAAAGGAAAAATACAGTCAACCAATTGCAGACATAAACATGACGAGTAAAAATTTTCCGAGTCATTATAAGTGGCTAAGAATAAAAGATGGCGAAATTGAAGACCCTTACAAGTCATTAGATAAGCCTTTTAAAGATTGGGATACAGATTTTGAGCGTAAAAGTGACATTGAAGAAATTAATAATGGCGGAGCTGCTCTTATTGCTTATGGATTAACCCAATATACTGATATGAGTACTGAAGAACGTAACACTTTACGCGAGGCCTTACTTAAATATTGCGAGCTAGACACCTTAGCTATGGTGATGGTATTTGAGCATTTGAGAGAATCTCTATTAATAACAGAAATTGATAATATTAAATAACAAGACAAAATCTATTAAATTAAAATATAAATTATGAAAGACATCAAAAACAATTATGCTATTCAAAAACAGATTAAAGAATGTGTTTATCTTATTATTCTTGACTGTAAAGACGGTTTATGGGATTCATTAGACGTTAGAAGAGCACATCTTGAAGGTAGGCGTTTGGATATAAAACCTAAAAAATTCAATGGCCCATATTTAATTAAAATAGGACGCAATACAAAATCTCAAACATTATTTGATCGGATGAAAAGCTATAGAAGTTTGACTACATTACCAGATAGCATGAAGCCTATTTTCGATGAGAAATTACTAGAACACTATTGCTACGATTTCACTGGAAAAGGAACAGATTATGTTAAAAATTTAGAACAGGGCCTAAAAAACTGGATAAATACCAAGTATAAGTCAAAAAGATATACTACTAGTGAGTATTATCAACTTGAATCTTTAGAGGATGTGTTAGCTTTTAAGGAATATTTCCAAATATTTTTCAAACAGTTAAAATAAGTTAATATCATTAATTTGTTACACTATGGTTAAAAAGTAAAACTAAGTCACTAAGAGACATCGATTATTACGTAAAATATCCAGAAGAATTTTTGATCATTCTGAACTAATAACTTTCGGATTTTATTTTAAAGTATAAGTAGATTATGAGCGTTTCAAATCTTTAAACTATGAACATTGACACTATAAAAAGCAAAATCATAAAATTAGCAGAGGAGCATCATTCTATAGATGGCGAGGATTTTAAAGAGATTAAATCCGCAGAGCTATTAGAGTCAGAAGCTCAAGACCTCATTATTGAGTATTGTGTAAACAAGAATTATCTTGTCAATGGTTTTCCAACCCAAAAGAAAGAGATGCCTGAAGAGTATGATGAAGATTATTTTTCTATGGAGCGCTATCAATTATACTTAGATAAATTAACGCTTGAAAAAGAAGATGTGGCAGAATTGACGTGGTGTTATGTGTCAAGTTTTTGGCCTGGATGGTTTGATTCTAAAGACGAATATATTGAGAGCATAGTCCATCAAATCAATTCAAGTAATTTTTATGATGTTGATTTGTAATGTAATATAGTTGTGCTTTAATATAAATTATTATCTCAAAACACTTAATCATCAATACATCAAATGTTGTTTGGATTTGTTTCTCCATCCAGCTTGGTTCTCGTAGTCAACAAAGAATATTTTTAAATCAGCTTGGTTCTTGTACTCCACGAAGAACAGCTTCTTGTCAGCTTGATTGGCATATTTGGTAAAGAACCATTTACCATCGTTTTTCCCAGCTTGATTTTGGTATTTGACCTTATAAACCTTTAAGTCGGCTTGGTTTTCATAATCGACCACAAATACCTTAACATCTGCTTGATTGACATATTGTACCGAAAATACCTTTTGGGCCTTACAATTGATTCCGAATAATAGGATTGCTGAGATTGTAAAAAATAGTTTCATTTTAGATATATTATGGTTCGTTCTTAAAAATAGCAAAAAATAGGCCAGATATTGCTTTCCAACAAATCACTAATTAAAGGTAAATTGATTTTATAGTAAAACAATCTAAATAAAATATGTAACTACCCAATAGTTTAGAAAATTGAGCTAAGCTTTCTGTAATTGAGTTCGATATTTTTTCTGTATGCTCTACTAAATGAGACTCAAGCGCTTTTTGTGTTTGAGTCTTTTGTTTTTTAGGGTTGTAATTTTATAAAAATGAACTGGTTAACTCAAAAATCAGGTTCATTTTACTGGTTCTACATTCCTTGTTTTTCATTGAAAACCTAAAGCCTTCGGGAAACAGGATGTTTTGGAAAAGCCTTTTGCTATGGTAATCCAGTGATTCGTAGAATTGACGGGGTTTTGGGCTACTTTGAAAAAGAATTTCATTACTTTTTTGTGGTTCGACATTTTTGACGGCAGATTCAGAAGAAATTGTTTTTTCTTTTCAATTTGTTCTTTAAGCCTTGATCCATGTTTTTCAAAAATCTCCTTTGATATTTCATCGGTGGCGTACCTAAATTCGATTTTATCATACTGTTCCTGAAGATTGTTTATCTCAGAGTTTAGCTGTCGCTTTTTATCAGCACTCGTTGATATTTGATGCTCAATAATCTTCTCTAGTTGTTTTGAGAACAGATTTTGAAACGCTTTTGATAACTTAAGAGATTCCAAAACACCAGAAAATTGCTGATGCATACCAGCTGATAGTGATTTCGTTCTTGTATTTGCATTTATCGTTTTATTACAGGACGAACATTTATAGTATAGGATCTGCTTTCTTTTGTTCTTATATGAGGCCATATTAGTGTTACAGTCGTCACAAATCAAGAACTTTGGAGCCAAAGGGGTCTCGGTATTGCCATTTATTTTTGGAATACCTATCTGGTTCGAATTATTGAGCTTATTTTGAAGCATACCAAATTCCTTTTTTGTAATTATTGGTTCCCAATGTCCTTTGATTTCGATATCGGGAACTAAACTGTTGGTAAAGTAACCAGCATAAAATATGTTAGACCACATTTTGTTAAGGGTCTGTTTTGGGATATACAATCCCTCTAGTTGCAGATAGTCTTGAATTTCCTTATTGCCATAGTTTTTGTCTTAAATGCAGTACAACTGCAGGGTTAAACGTAGTTCTGCTTAGAGAATGAAAAGATAATAAATTCTTAAGCAATAATCAGAGAATCGGTCTTCCTTATAATCTCTGATTATTGATTGTCAATTAGCTTCGCGAGAGCGAAGAGTATATTGTAGAATTTATTAGATTGGGAATTCGAGAAGCAGGATCAAATTACTTTTAACCGACGATGTCGCACGTTTTGGCTCGAGGCCCGCTGAAGGCGATATTTTTGGGATGGGCATTAGTGGTAATTTGGTTTAACCCTGCAGATGATAGCACGTTTACTTTAAGGTGCATTGTCTGCGAAGCAGCGCATATTAAAGTTCGCCTTTGGCGAATGTGCTATCATCGGTCTTGTATATGATACGTTGCGTGTTTTAGCACTAAAGTTAGCAAATAAATCACAGATAGAAAGTCCGCGAGGATTTTCGTAAATAAGCCTTCATTAGCAATGGATTATATACATTGTTGTACACAGTATTTTTAGTTCTAATTTTGTGATTGTCCCTTAAATTCTATTTTAAATTAGACTTTATTATTCTATAATCTTAATTCCGTGTTCTAAAATATTCTTTGATAGTACTAAAGTTTTTCAAAAGTTTTCTTGCAGTATGTTTCTTTTACTATCTAATGGAATACTCTTTTTGTGTTGGCTTAAGCTGGTGGAGAAAAAGTGTGTGGAATGTTAATATAAATTAATTTTTTTTCTAACTTAATTCATTGTTATTAAAAGAGAAGTCTAATTACAGCATTTGTTGTTAAACCCAGAGAAAATCTTGAAAACTTATTTACTCCATCACTTTCATTGACCCTGTAAAAGTCTTTAATAACATTTTGCTTGTTAGAGATGTTCCAAACTGATGCACCAATTTCTGACCGAAATGTGTTACTTATTTTGAATTTGTAAATAGCTGAAGCATCAATTCTCATATAATCAATTAATCTTTGACCATTACCTTCATCAAAATTTACATCATCATCTACAATCTCATTACCCACTAACGGTATAGTAGTTGGGTTTCCTGTTCGGTAATTTAATCCTGCTGAGACATTCCAAGATTTATTACTAAACGTTGTACCCAAAGTAACAGAATGTGTTATATCAAAGTTGCTCGAAAACTCAATATCTTCAAGAGCTTCAAATGAGTAAATATTATTCATATAAGAATAGCTTAACCAACTATTGAAGTTACCAAAAGTTTTTCGGCAGAGAAACTCAAATCCATAGACATCATAACTTCCTTTTTCTTTTGCAAACTCGTATTTAGTGGTAAAGCTCTGACTTTGGGTGGTTATGCCATCAACTGTTTTGTAATAGCCTTTGGCATCTAAAAACCAACCACTATTCTTATACAGTATTCCAAATGAAGTTTGTTTACTTTGTAGCACAGGAATACTATCGTTATCGGTTAACTGCCATCGTCTCTTTTCAATTCCTAAAAAGTCATTTTGGAAATTGACAATTTGTGAAGTGCTTTGGTGTTTAAATTCTCCTTGTGCCTCAATTTCAAAATGTTCTCCTATTGATTTTCTAACGCTTAATCTAGGTTCAACTATCAATTTTTCAAAACGAGTTAGATAGTTCGCTCTTACACCACCTCTAACTGAAAAGTCATTATTTGGACTTTTATACAAAGCTTGACCGAAGACTGCATGTTCTCTCAATATTTCTTCATCACGTCTCACAAAACGTGGTAAATCAATATCGTTTAAATTAATAACTTCCGTTTCTGTAAATTGATAGCCAAGATTAAAACGCCATCTATTTTCCTCATATAAGTTATTCAATTGAACACTTGTTTCAGAAACAATGTTTTCTTGTAACTGAAGCTGATTATTTAAAACATCTGCGTTAAGAGCTTCGAGCTTATACTCATTATCATAGATGTTAATGGTTGAGGACAACTTTTCATTCCATTGTCTTTTATAGTTTAGTCCAATAGCAAGAGTATTTTGAGAAATACCGCTTCTTCTTGATTGTGAAATTCCATTAACGTCGGCAGTTTCGTTAAAGCCTAAATCGTTGTTAATCAAAATAAAGTTTAGCCTTAAAAAATCTTTGTCTGTTGGCTGATATAACCATCTTAAAGAAGCATCATAAAAATCAAACTCTTGGTTAGAATTAGTAACGTTGGAAACATTATTGTCTGCTTCCGTTTCTTGAATTACTCTTTCAAAATAGACATCGTAAGTTGGTGTTCTTACAAAATCATCTAATGACTTTCTTGAAGCTATTTGCAATGATGATTTGTTTCCTATTGGTATGTTTGAAAATAACTCCGCATTTAAGAAGTTAAGTCCAAAAACACCATTAAATTTTGAATCAATTTGTTTATCTGTTTGCATGTGGATTGTTCCTGAAACACCATCTGTCAATGCTACATCCGAACCATTATTAATTACATTAGCAGTTTGCGTCATAAGAGGGTTAAAACTTGATATTAGACCAAAGAAGTGTCCTGTTTGATACATTTTTATATCATCCCAAAGCATTAAATTCTGGTCATTAGAGCCTCCTCGAATATTGATGTTTGAAACCGTTTCATCAACACTCAAAACACTAGGCAGTGCTTGAACAGTTTGCAAAACATCAGATTCAATAAGGCCAGGTAACAAACTGAACTTTTTGTAGTCAATGGATGTTGTCCAGTCTTGTCTTTTGTCAATTCCACGAACCAAATAAGATTCAATGAGAACAGGTGCTATGACTTCTTGTTGGGCAAACATTGTTACTGTTGAACAGGCTTCTAAGTTGAAGTATTTTAATTGACGTTCTATGGTCTTGAATCCAATATGCCTTATGGTTAATACTTCATTTAAAGATTTGAGTTCAATTTCAAAATAACCCTTATCATCAGTTACAGCATAAGCAAACTTACTCGTTACCGTAGCTGAAACGAGTGGACTTTGTGATTCAGAATCAATTATATAACCGCATAACTGAATCCCTTTAGAAATAGTATATACCATATCACTGACCCTCTCAAAGACTAGGTTAGTTTGATTTTCAAGATTCTTAATTTTAGCTGATAGTTTTAAATCCTTTGGTATAGGTTCTACAAGAATATCTTTTAGAAGACTGCTTTCATAATTAAAAGTGATTGAGTGAATCTGTGAAATTTCTTCAAGAACTTTAGAAATAGGTACACCCTGTTCAGAATTTTGTCCTAATATTTGATATAGTGGAAAGACACTTAATAACAGAAATATGTAAAATCTAGTTCTCCCCATTCGTAATAATGACCTTGTTTGTGTCGATTAAATAGGTCAAATTAAAGGGCTTAGAGATTGATTTTAGTGCGTTTTCAAGATTATCATGTTCAAAAGCACCTGTAAACTGAATATTCAAATCAGATGGATACTGAACTTTTATATTATACTGTTTTTCGAGTTCAATGATAACATCTTCAAAAGATGCGTTTTCAAAAACACTCATGTTTTTTAACCAATGTGGCTCTGCTATTGTAATTTTAGATTTAGAACCTTTTCCTGATGATAAGATAAACTCTGTTCCAGCAGGTAACTTAACATTCTCATCATCAAATGCAACTTGCACCAAACCTTCATAACATGAGACTTTAAAAATACTATCTCTCGACATTACATTAAATTCTGTACCAAGAACGCTTACTATACCAAAAGGCGTATTAACATCAAATCGTTTTCCTTTTTCTACATCGAAAAAAGCTTCTCCAGTTAAATCCAATGATCTATTAGAATTCCATTTGGTATTATTGTATTGTAGCTCGGATAGTTCGTTGAGATTAACAATTGAGTTGTCAGGCAAGGTAATGACTTCATTTTGGGCTAAAGTGGTCTGATAAGAGCTAATTTGGTCTTTATTTAAAAATGTAAAGAGTGCAAAACCAACAATAAAAATTGCAGCTATACTAGATACAACTTTTACCCAATTGATAGAATTGTTGTTTTTGGAAACTAGTTTCTCATCCAATGTATCAAAAGATTCAACTTTGGCATGTGTACTAACATTAAACCGTTGAGCTTCTTCAATAATTTCCTTATAGAGGTCGGCATCTTCCAATGCATTGAAAGCTATTGACTCTGTATCAGACAGGTCATTATTTAACCACTTTTTTACTAATTGCTCTTTATCCATAACATGCTGTTATATATTTAAAACAACTTAAAATTTAATTGTCCCAAAACTATTTTCGATTAAGTTCTTCAAGTTTCTCTTTAAGTATATTCAAAGCTGCATATATTCTGTGCTCAGCTACTTTTTTGGTAATGCCCAAAATTTCTGCAACTTCCTTATGGGTTTTACCGTCTAACTTATTTAAAAGAAATGCAACGCGCTCTTCTTCTTTTAATTCTGAAAGTACACGTTCAAACCGTTTTAAAAATTCTTTTTTGCGCAAAATAAATTCAGGAGATTCATTAGTATAGTCTTTTGGTTTTACCTGTTGATATTTTAATACTACTTTTTGATGCTTAACTTCATTCAGCATCATATTATTAGCAGTAGTGTACAAATAAGATTTTGCTGCTTCTGGTTTTATTTTAGCACAGTTTTCCCATAACTTTATAAATGCCTCCTGGACTTTGTCTGAAGGATTTAACAGATCACCATACTTATAAAAAAGTATATTACTCAATGACTGTGCATACTTCTCATATAGTTTTGAGAAGCGAATCTTATCGCATATGTCTTGGTGCAATGATTTTGGCAAGGATTAGGTTTTTTGATTACAGAAAAGAAAGATAAATAAAAAAAAGTCTATTTTTTCTTGGGACAATTTTTTAATGGGTTGTTTTAAGAATAAAGAGCCTTTTAAAAGGTAAATCAAAAAACGAACTTATTTAATCAAAAACATTTAATTATGAAAACATTAAAACCAATCTTACTACTAGTTCTTGGTGTTGTATTCACTATGACATCTTGTAGAACTGAAGACGATTTACAAATTGATCCTCCTGTTGAAGAAACAATCGAAGCCAATTCTACAATAGCAAATTTAATGAGTAGAACCGCAACCAATGATGGTTCTAGCGATAACATTATAGATAATGCCAGTTGTTTAAGTGTTCAACTTCCAGTTACCGTTACAGTAAATGGTATTGAACTCGAAATTAACGATGAGGATGGTTATGAAGATATTGAAGACATTATCGATTTGTTTGATGATGATGTAGATTCCGTTGTCATTTCATATCCAATAACAGTAATATTAATAGATTATTCAACAGTTGTAATCAACTCAGATGCTGATTTAGCAGAACTTACAGGTAACTGTGTTGGTGAAAATGAAGATGATGATGATATTGAATGTATTGACTTTCAATACCCAATTACAGCTTCTATTTTCGATGAGAACAATGATTTAATCAGCTCCATAACTATCAATAACGATAATGACATGTATGATTTTATTGATGATCTAGATGAGTATGCAGCAGTAACTATTAACTTTCCTATTACTGTAATATTTGCTGATGGAACGACACAAACCATAAATTCTATACAAGAGTTAGAAAACGCTATTGAAATGGCAGATGACACTTGTGATGAGGATGATGACAACGATTTTGACGATGACGATTGTGATAACTGTTCTACCAATGACCTTGAAACCATTTTTGCAGATTGCTCTGAATGGACAGTTGATAAATTAGAACGAAATGACAATGACCTAGAAGACAACTATGTTGGTTACGTGTTTGAATTCAATGGAGACGGGACAATTTTAGTCACTCAAGGCAATAATACTTTTAATGGTACCTGGGAAGCTTCAGGTGCAGGTAATAATATTTCAGTAACTATTAATATTACCGGGTTGCCAGATTTTAATGATACTTGGAATTTACATGAAATCGAACAAGAAAGTGATGATGACGATGATGAGGTAGAGATTGATTTAAGATTAGGAGATGACCGATTAGAGTTTGAGAGTGATTGTCAATCTAGTGGTAATATTGATGATACTGCTCTAGTTAATGCACTAACAAATGGAGATTGGTATGTCACTTACTTCTTTGATGATACAGATGAAACAGCAGATTTTGCTGACTATACCTTCAATTTTGCATCAGACAATACCGCAACAGCAATGGATATGGCTGGAACGACTAATGGAACATGGTCTACAACATCTGGGGATGATACCGAACTTGGTCTAAATTTAAACTTTGGTGCTGGTATTCCACTTGATGAATTAGCAGATGATTGGGATGTTCTTGAAGTAACCAATGACATTATCAGATTAAAGGATGTAAGCGGAGGAGATGGTTCGGAAGACTTTTTAACGTTTGAAAGAAATCCTTTTGATGGTGGTAGCGGAAATGATGATTTAGAAGCTATATTAATTGATGGTTTATGGATTGTGGCATCTTACACAGAAGATTCCGATGACCAAACATCTGATTATGCAGGTTATGAATTAGATTTTAACATGGATGGTTCTGTATCTGCTTCAAATGGATCTAACACCAATAACGGTACTTGGGACATATTTAGTTCTGGTAACCAAATGGCTCTAGATTTTGCAACTGATATGCCTTTTGAAGAGTTTAATGATGACGATTGGGATGTAATATCAGTTTCATCTACAGAAGTGGTAATCCAAGACGTGAGCGGAGGTGGAGGTGGAACAGATACACTAACGATTCAAAAACTATAATTTAAGAAATAAATAAAATCTAATAATCATGAAAAAAGTATTTAATCTCGGACTGTTATTAATGTTAAGTTTTTCTCTAATGTCATCCATGTGTTCAAGTGATGATGACGATGGAAGTTCGAATGATAACAGTCAGCAAATTTCACAGATTGAAAATAATGTCGAATCTGGCACATGGCGAATCACAAACTTTAATGATTCAGGGCAAAATGAAACTTCTGATTTCAATGGTTATGACTTTACATTTAATTCTGACGGCTCACTAGTTGCTACAAATGGTTCAAATACCCTAACAGGAACTTGGTCTGTTACAGATGACAGTAACAGTAGTGATGATAGTAGTAGTGATGACGATATAGATTTCAATATTTTCTTCCCTGTACCAGATGACAATGATTTTGAAGACCTAAATGATGATTGGGATGTGGTAACAACAACATCTACAAGAATTGAACTTATTGATGTTAGTGGAGGAAATGGAGGTACAGATATGCTCACATTTGAGAAAAACTAAATAAAAACAGGGTTTAAGTTAGTAATTGTCCCTTAGCTCCAAATTACTTGATTAATAGCAAACCAACCATGAATTTCATGGTTGGTTTTTTTATACGTAATCAAAAAAATCATCAATTTAAGGGCAAATGTAGCAAGTGTATAAAATTTTTAAGAAAGGCAGATGTAGTAGGAAAATTTTATACTCTTGTGGGAAGTTAATCCTAAATTTTCTGAAAACTTTTACAGCAGAATGTTTCTTAAAAAGATCAATTCTGCAAAATTTTAATGTTTAGATTAGGTCTTTTTCCAATATTGTGTACAACGGTCTCGGCTATGAGTAGTTGCGTGGGTTAGCACTTAACTTTGCAAGTACACACCAACCTGAAAATCCGCGAGGATTTTCAGAAGTAGGCGAGAACAAGCAATTACTTATAGCCATTGTTAGCCTTTGTTAGTTTACATTAATTTTATGTGTAAGGCGTTCCTATAACGTGAAATACTATATCAGATAAAATATGTGATAATATCGCAATCAACAATCCTCGTTTCCAAAAAATCCACCCGAATACTGAACCAGTAATTAAATTCCCAACCATTGTAACGCCAATTGTAAAAGACGTTAGTTCTACAAAATTCTTTGATAATGGCAGATGAATAAGTCCAAAAAATAATGATGAAATTATTATGCTTGTCCAAACTAGTTTATTCGATGGTTTTTTGATTTTCTTAAAAAAAAGGAATACAGTTAGTATAAGTGACATTAGTCCTAATCTAAACATTATCTCTTCGGTTATTCCAGCTGAGAAAGACACAAGTGCATAAAAAGGTTTGGATGGGCGGGACAGCTTATGTGCTACAGGATAAAACTCTTTCTGAATTTCAAATAAGCCTAATAGAATGATAGAAACAACTATTGCCAACAAAAAACTGGACACAACTGCATCTCTCGTAATTATCTCACTAATCGGTTTTTTTGAAAAAAATCTGGCAATTAGTGGTGCTCCCATATTGGCTCTTGAAGAAAGCCAAATACCAATAAAAACTAATATAGCACCTAATATTAAACTACTGATTACTATTGTAGTTATGTCGGCATAAATTGATTCATTCAAGTTAATTCCTGTATTTCCAGCCTCTATGTTTAGTCTTTTAACTTCTCTACTAAATGGAATGTTAATGAGGGCACCAAAAATGAATAGGATAAGCACTGCTAATGAAACCTGCCATCTATATTTTTTAGCTTCTTCTGCGTTGCGTATAACTGATGATTTAAAACTTTTTTTCAATTGATTATCTGTTGTTTTTAATAAAGGCTAACGGTTTGGCTAAACTGCGTTTTAATGCAGTTTAGCTTTTGTTAGCATTTTTTCTATTCTCAACTCACTTTTCAACTTTGGAATAATATTCTACCCATTCTTTATCTATTTCCCAGTTGTAAAAATCTAAATCATAATCTGAATCAGTATATTGGTAAATTAGACTTTTTTCATCATCAACAAGTATCGTTCTAATTCTGGTGTTGCTTTTATAGTTAGCATTAGTCACTTTGTTCAGAGAGTACTTGTTATACGTGATACATATGCCATAGTTATCATATGTATATTCTCTATTGCTTGAAATTCTAGCCGTCGAAATGTCGTTTTTGCTTAGCTTAATGAAGCTAGGGGAATACATAACTCTCTGATAATCGAATTTGTTTTTTATAACCCCATATTCCCAGGTGTGGTATTTCAAAGAGAATTTTTTAGTGTTTTTAAAGATGTACCTTACTTCTTCCTTACTTGATAGTAGCATATCCTGTGCTTCGGCGTCCCAGCTATAACTTTTTGAATACTGCTTATCTAGCAATGCACTGTAAGTGAATGTAGTTTTACTACTCAAAAAGAATTCATTGCGATAATCTTTGTTGTAAGATGCATAGTCATACCATTTCGTTTCTATGATGTTACCTGCTTCATTATATTGGTAATCAGTTCTAGATAAAAGATCAAATTTCTCTAATTTCGAATTCCACGTATACCATAAGCGTGCAGTTTTATTTCCTTGTTTATTATACTTAAATTCTTCCTTGTCATACGGCAAAAAAGACTCTTTGTCAAGACTCCAGTAATATTGATATTGAAATGAATTGTTCCCATTGATGTCATAAATATATTCTGTTTTGGAACCATTCATAGATGTGCTAGGTTGATATTGTTTTAGATCTTCCTTCCAACTGTATTTGAATTCTACTTGTATTAAGCCTCGATTATCATATATGCTTTCTGTTTTATTTATTGGCTTTTTTCTATTGCCAACTATTTGAAAAACTTCCTCAGTGATTTTATTTTTATCATAGTTCCAATAGTATATAAACTTGTTTTCTCCATTTCTGCCAATTAAGCTATCTAGTTGCAGCTTAAAAGGCTTTATTGTTTCACTTGAACGTAAATTAGAGCTAGTTTTTCCATCATTTGCATTGCTTTGTGCTATAGCAGTGTTGATACTCAAACAAATAGTAAGTACTACAGATATTTTTACTTTGCTCTTCATCGATTCTTAATTAATGCTAACGTTGTTGTATATGGTTTGTTGCATGTTTCAGCAATTAATTATACACAGTATTTAATCCAATAGAAAATTTGTGAGGATTTTCGTAAGTAGACTAGAACTAGCAATAAATTATATACGGTGTTGTAAGCTGTGTTTTTATTTCCCTTTTTGTTTTTTTAGAACAGCGATGAACATTTCATGTATCATTTCTCCTAAAACAGAGGGGCCGTCAATATCCAGTTTGTTGGTAGTCATTAATCTTATCCCATCACTATGCTCTAATTCGAAAACATCATGTCCAAATTCATGATACATGATAAATAATTTATCTATATAAGTTGATTTATTCCAATTCTCTAGGTCTATTAAAATTTCAATGCAACATTCTTTGTCCATACCAATTGCTCTTGCTAATACTCCATCTGGTAGAGATGTGTAAGTGTACTTTTGATTTTCTTCTAAGCCTTCGTCTCCGAATTCGATTCCGTACACAATATTTGCGTGAAAAAAGAATTTTTTAAAATATTCTTCTGGGTCATTTGTTGCTTCTAAATAGAATAAGTATGGATGAAGTTGTCCATCAACCCATGAGTTTGAAGCGTCAAATTTTTCTAAACCTAACAAAGAAATAAGCTCACGTTTATTCTTAATCCATATTTTTTTTGCACCATCCGAAATTTTAGATGAAACGTTAAAATTAATGTCGTTTTCTGTTAACGTACCTTGTCCTTTTGGTGTATATGCCATGTAACCAAAGTCAACTGTTCTATAAGATTTAATCTTACCTCGCTTATTTTTTACAGGTAGTTTAGTAGTACCATTTGCAACTTCAAGTTCTATTTTTGTTTCTCTGAAAAGACCGTTATTCCATTTGTAATATTTTTTAAATAAATAATCAGATACGTCAGCGCCGTACTTTGGTTTATAGGATATATTCTCTTTTGTTTCTGAAGGCGTGCCAACATCTTTAAAAAGGTTTGAAATGTTAATAGGATATTTGTAAGGAAACCATTCATCCAATTTTCCATTATGTACTGTGAAAAAAACCTCAATTTTTGTTATTTTCTTTTGTTTGTTCAAAGTCAATTTATAATCCTCTTGAAAAAACTTATTTTGAGCACTAAATGTAAAAACGCTGTCATTATCTACAATTGTGTTGAATTTACAGTCAACATCCTTATAAGTATATTTTTTCCAACTACTCATTTTTTCATGGTAAAAAGCGTCTTTTGAAATGTCGAAATATCCTTTTGCGCTTTGTGCAAATGCAACAAATGGAAGTATTAAAAAAATAATTAAGGTTTTTTTCATATTATTTTGGTCAGCTTGCTTACAACGGTCTCGTGTATGAGTAGTAGCGAATTTTATGCTACTATATTTCGGAATGAAAAATAATTAAAAAAAATAGGAATATGTTTCCATTTAGCAATCAAGACGCTATTACTTATACACATTGTTATGTGCTGGCTTTTTTAATTTTTTTAATACGCCGTTCAATGAAAACTAAGTTTGGAACCCACGATAAAAATGATAAATACGAATAATAATTATAAAAACGCAGTCCCAGAACTTCACCTAGTGATAAATAAATTCTGAAAGTCACAAAAGCGAAGCAAAAAGCAAAGCTGCGCATCATCCAAATACGATGAAGTTGTATATTTCTATTTCTTATTTGAACAAATGCTACAATAGTTGAGGTTAACCAACCCAAAGCGGATAGAATAAAACCAAGCTTCGAGTACCATTTACCTGTTGCATAAAACGCCACTATTAAACCCATTATACCACTAGGGATTACACAAGCAACATAAATTTTACCAAGGTTGCGATGAAGACTAGGTTTTTTAATTCTAATTTTATCAAAAAATTGGGTGCTTCCCGCTAATATAGCGATAGCACCAAATCCAATGTGAGTCATAAAAATAGGAATGTACCAGCTACTCCGTAAAAGTTCATCAGGTTTAGTTTCAAAAAGCCCTCGTGATGATGGTATAAAGGCAAAAACACCAGGATAAAGGCTAGTTAAAATAGCTATTAAGGCAACAAAACCTAGACCAATTCGTATAGATTTGGATTGTTCTATCATAGACTTTCAGTGAATTCAAGCAATAACTCGATACCTTCCTCATCTAGCATTGTTGTTCCTATAAAGGGCATTTTACCTCTTATCATTGTGTTGACAACTTTTTCTTTTTTGCGTAAAATTCCTGTTTGCTCTAAAGGTGTTTCATATCTGAAATCAAATGGTCTTTGTGTTGATTTATCCCAACCTTTCGGATTATGACAATGTGCACAATTCATATCTAAATAAGCTCTACTTCTGTCAGTTAATGATTCTTCAGTATTTTTATAATCAACTATGTAGTCAATTTGATTAACATCAAATTCATTTAAAAGTCCAACTGATTGTAGGTATTCAATTTGGTTAAGATTTGAACTATGCCGACTTACAATGCGATTTAAATTTCTTAATGTTGGTCCTAAAGGTGTTAGTTTAGAATTAGATTGATGGCAAGTCATACATTGGTTTTCGGTTGGAACTTGATAATTTGTTGAGCGCATTGTACCGTTTTCGGAAATCCAACTAATTTTTGTTTCTAGTCCATTCGTTTCTAGTGTAGCTTCAGTTTGCTCTTTATTCCAAATGTATGTAGCTATATTCCATACGTCATTTTCTTTTATTTCTAAACGGGTTTCTATAATTTTTTTACCTAAACTTTGGTCTCTATCATCATTGTAATAGAAAAATGTTTTAGTGAGTATTGTTCCATTTGGAAACTCTATGGAACCGTCAGTTAACTTTTTCATTTTAGTTCCTACAGGTAATTTAACTAATCTTTGTTTTTGAGAGTAATCAGTAAATAAAGTTGAACTTAATTCCAATAAGTGAAAGTCTTTTGACGGAAGCAAATCAGCTGGTGAACCCTCGAAAATTTTATATTCCGAAAGTTTTTCTTTGAATTTGGTTGACTTTGGAAAATTGAAATCAGGAATTGCAACATATTCCTCATCTCTGTAATTATTGCTGTTACAGGCAACAATAATAAAAAGAAGTAAAACTGCTAAACAAGAAAGATATTTAACCATAAAATCAAGTTTTTTTCGATTAGTAACGAAGATATCCGAACAAATTGAGTTTGTTGTAATGAAATCTTTTAGCAACTAAATCATTTGGCTAAACGGCTACAGTTGATTAATAATTTTTGTTCGACTGGTTAAAACGGTCGTTAACAGAATGATACTCGTATCTTTAATAAAACTTGATATTTTTAAATGGTTAAATATTTATTATGGTTGAATTATGGAAACGTATTAATAAAGAATATTTTTTATTTGGTGTGCTTGCGTTATTCTTGTTTGTACTGAATTCTTTTGACAAAGGCGAATTTGGGTTTAATACTCGCAAGGCACTGTATTCTTTGAGCTATGTATTATGTGCATTATTTATCGACTATGTTTTAATTCCTAATTTTCTTTATAAGAAGAAAACATGGGTTTTCTCTTTATTGCTAATACTTTCGATAGTAGTTGTAATTGTTCTTGAGGAATTTGTGGTTGAAAAAATACTGCTGTCTAATACTCATGGACGAGGATTTAATCTGTTTTGGACGTTGTTAGATGTATTACCACCATTGGCTTTTTTAGTTGGATTTAAATTTTCTTGGGATGCCATAGAAAAACAAAAGAAAATAGATTCGCTTAACCGTTTGGTTGCTGAAAGTGAATTGAATTTTCTTAATTCTCAAATTAATCCTCATTTTCTATTCAACAACCTTAATAATCTTTACGCTTACGCATTAGAAAACTCTCCTAAAACTCCTAAAATAGTACTTCATCTTGCTTCCATTTTAAGATATATGCTTTACGATTGTAGAGAAGATAGGATTTTATTAAGTAAAGAAATTGAGAATTTGAAAGATTATATTCAATTAAACCAATTGCAATTCGATGATAAAGGAAAAGTCAATTTCAGAGTAGAGGGTAATTTATCACAACTGAAAATAGCTCCTCTAATTTTAATGGTTTTTGTTGAAAATGCCTTTAAACATTCGTATGCAAGTCAACTGAATAACATTTTAATTAACATTTCAATAAAAATTACAGATAAGACATTGTACTTTACTTGTGATAATAATTATTCGAATAACAGTAATACAAATGATTTGAGCAAAGGAATTGGCTTAAAAAATGTAAAAGGAAGACTTAACATTATTTATTCTGAAAAACATGAACTTATTATAGAGGATAAAAATAATATGTACAAAGTATTTTTGAGAATTGAGCTAGATTAGAAAGGTCAATACACTAGTGGTTTTATGGAAAAAACAGATAAATCAATAATAAGATGCATAGTTATAGAAGACCAAATGCCTGCACGTAAGATTCTAAAAAAATATATTGATGATGTGGAAATACTTCATCTAAAGGGCATGTTTTCGAACGCATTAGAAGGTTTAGATTATTTAAGAGAGAGTTCAGTGGATTTGATATTCCTCGATATTAATTTGCCTAAACTTTCTGGAATTGATTTTTTAGATCTCTTACAACAACAACCCAAAGTTATACTAACTACAGCTTTTTCGGATTATGCTATACAAGGCTATGAATTAGATATAACCGATTATCTACTTAAACCATTTTCATTTCAACGGTTTTTAAAAGCCGTTATGAAAGTACAGCGACAATTGAATTACGCTACTGATATTAACAAATATAAAGAGCCAAAAGGTATTTTAGTTAAAGTTGGATATGACTTGGTAAGTGTTCAATTCGATGAAATTATTTATATACAGACTGATGGTGATTATACGATAATATTTTGTGAAAATAAAAAATATCATGTTTCTTATCCGTTAAGATATTGGGTTTCCAATTTACCTGCTTCCAAGTTTATTCAAGTTCATCGTTCGTTTTTGGTAAATATTCACAAAGTTCAAGTAGTGTCTACTAGTTTTGTAAAAATAAACGAATCAAAGATTCCGCTAGGTCGGGTATACAAAAAGAATTTTCTCGATAATTATCAAAGGTTAGAAAGATGAAGGTGAGTTTTTTCAGCTTGCACATAACGGTTAGTATAAGAGCAGTAGCGGATTAAAATGCAACTACTTTTCGGCAAGCAATATACTTAATTAAACGCAAAAACGGTTCGAGTTTGCACCCGAACCGCTATTGCTTTTATACAATGTTATGTGCTGCCTTTCCTTTTCAGGTGCGTTGGCTTGGTGGCTCTTTTGGATTTTTTAGCGTTGGATTGAGGGTTCGGAAAAATACAAATGTGCCACCAAATGTGTTGGCTGTACTTGTCGTTAAAAACTCCATTTCAGCCTTGTGAAAACATAGCTTCCAACTCCATTGTAAAGACTGTTTTTGTCGCCTGTGAATATTTGTGCTGCAATCAGTAAATTAGTATTTTCTGTCAGAGAGAAGTCAATTGTTGGGTTCAAGAAAATAGAGTTGTCGTCAATGTTCCAAATGGAATTTAAGTTGGCTTTTATTAATGGTGTAATGTCATAACCGACAGAAATGAAGGTTGAAACATAGTTGTTGATTAGTCCTTTTGCAAAAACGGGTTGAGTCAAAAATTGGATATTTGTGGTCTTAATAGGATTTGTATTTCCAATGAATTCAAGTCGGAAATTTAATGTGTTTGGCAGTGTGTAATCAAATGAAATGTCGCCTATAAAAGTCGGGTTTACGCCAACATTTTTGTAAGGTTGAAAATAGGTCAATTCTCCTTTAAAACCTGCATTCTTAATTTGGCCTGCCCAACCTGCACCAAGGGCAATATCTGTTTTGTATTTACCAACCAAAAATTGAAAGTCATATTCTTTAATATTTGTTTTGTAATTAGTTGCAAATATCATTTTGTCAAAAGTGCTATCAATGTTGGATGCGAATTCAATAGATGATAATGAACTTATATTGTACTTTACCAATGCAGCATCAGTTCCTCTGCGTTCTTCATAGTCAAAATCGAAAAATGAGTAAGCATTAAACAAATCGTTCGGGTTCCAAGCATACGTTTTCCCCCAATTAATTCGCTGTTTACCAATTATCGCTTGCCATTTATCTTTATCAAGTTTTAAGTTTGCACGGTCTATTGTTGAATGAATGAGGTAAGATTGCCCTTGCGAGACAATACCTCCTAAACGTATATAATCTAACGATTGATTAACTTGCTCGTCAAAATTTGGAATTTGTTGAACGCTATTCCCAAAGTAAATTCTATTTCTTGCTTCAACATTAAGTGTAAGCCAAGAATTAGCGTAGTATTTAAAATTAACACGGTTATGTATTTGATTATCGAAAGACCATAATCCATTGAAAGAAGGAATAGCTACTGAAACCAAATCTTTCAGATACCCATTTATTTCAAACTTACTTGGATTGTTATTTTCAATTTGTTCTACATCAATTGTGTCTGTTGGATTAATGTTTTCATTTTGGGCAAATAAACCAAGGCTTGGAAAAAGAAGAAGAATTATTATAAGATTTGAATTTCGCATTTTTCATTTTTCATTTTGAAGTATCGCTTATCACTTTCCCATCTTCAAATACAATTACTCGTTTTGCCCTGTCAACTACTCTTTGGTCGTGAGTGGAAAAAATGAAGGTTGTACCTTCTTTTTGATTAAGTTCTTCCATAATGTTTAGCAAATCCGCAGTTGACTTACTATCCAGATTTGCGGTTGGCTCGTCAGCAATTACAAAAGTTGGTTTGTGAGCTAAAGCTCTTGCAACTGCAACTCTTTGTTGTTGACCACCTGAAAGTTTTGCAGGTCTTTCATTTATTTTATCTGCTAAACCAATTTCGGTAAGTAGTACGGTCACTCTTTTTTCTCTCTCTTCTTTTGGTTTCTTTTGCAGTTCCATTATAAACTCAACATTTTCTTTTGCAGTTAAAACTGGTAAAAGATTATACTGCTGAAACACAAACCCAATATTGTCTCTGCGAAATTGTGTCATTTTGTTTTCGGATAATTCGCTTACATTTTTTCCATTGATAAATACATTGCCACTTGTGGGTGTGTCAATGCCACCTATCAAATTAAGTAAAGTTGTTTTTCCTGAACCCGAAGCACCTACAATAGCGGTAAATTCTTTTGCCTTAAATGAAAGGGAAACATCATTTACTGCATTTACTGGAACTGTTTTTTCGTTGTAAATCTTGCGAAGGTTTTTTATTTCTATTACGTTCATTTTATTTTTTTTGTTGTTAATCTCTTAATAATTAGGCTTAATTCTCATTGCTCGGTATGCTGGTATTGAAGCAATTGCAACCGTTAAAATTTTAGCAATTACAATTACCATTATTATAATTTCAGGATTCAATTTAGGATACATCACTGGTCTAATGCCTAACATATCAAGTCCTGAACTTATAGGCACACCTACCTTGCTGGCAATGAGAGTTAAAACATAGCCAAATAATATTCCTGAAACTGCACCTATCATCATAAGCACTCCTGCTTCATTTAGTAGCATTGAAAACACCTTGAATTTACTTTGTCCAATGGCTCGTAACATTCCTATTTCGTGCGTTCTTTCTTGAACTATCATATTCATAATATTCATCAAGCTAAACCCTAAACCTAAAATGACAATGATTGTAAAAAGAACTCCAACCATATTTATCAAAGCATCAAAAGCATTGAGTTCTGGCAATAATTCTTTCCAATTATTCACTTCATATTCGGCAGATAGCGTTTCCTGAATACCACTCTGTGTTTCTATTAATTTTGTTGGGTCTTTAATTTTAATAGCGATTTCTTGCGGTTCAGAAATTGAACCCAATTCTTGTAAATCGGTGTAATTTACAATTACCGTATTTTCATCAAAAGGTGTACTTGGTGTTGCAAAAATTCCTGCTACTCTAAAACTTCCGCCAACAATTTCCTCTTGAGTGTTCTTGAGTGTGATAATGATTTTTGATTTCAATTTCAATTTTAACTTGTCGGCAGTTTTCTTACTGATTAGAATTGGCATTCTCATATCTGTACTTAAATAGCTGCCTTCAACCAAAAAATCTTGTACTACACTTATTTCACGTTCAGTTGTAGGTTCAACTCCCTTAATTTCACAACCTATGCTGTTTTCAGGTGAAGCTGCAACTGCATTTGTGGATATGCGTTTTGCAACAACATCTACATTTGCGTTTTCTTTGACTTTCTGAATTACATTTTCTGCGTTAGGAATAAAAAGTGTAATGTCCTTGTCGTCTTGAAATCCCATTTTGTGAATTTGCAAATCACTTGTTTGTAGATTCTTCGCATCATCCAAACGCTGTTGGGATATAGACTTCATTAAATTTAATGCGAATAAAGCCATTGCAAATCCAAAGAAGGCTGCCAATAAAAAAACGGTTGTCCGTGTTTTGTTTCGCCAAATATTTCTCCAAGCTAATTTTGTAGTCATATTATTATCGTTTTATATGGCTTCAGCCACTTTTTGTTTATTAATGATTTGAATAGGAAGCAAACTTGCAATTAGCATTATGCAGAAAACTATAAATGACATTAAAGCCCATAGTTTCGGTTTGATTCCAAATTGCATAATGGGTTCCGCACCCATTGCCTCAAAAGATTTTGCACCATCTCCTGTCAATGGAATTGGGTGGTAGTACATAAAAATCATAAATGGAATTGCGATTGATAATCCTATAATAATTCCTGTAATGCCCAACATTAAACTTTCTAAAAATATCACAGTTTGTATTTGTGATTTCTGTAATCCGATTGCTTGAAGCATTCCAAATTCTTTTTTTCGTTCCAATGCCATCATTATGATTGTTCCGATTATTCCAAAACCCACAATTAAGAAAAGACACGAGGAAAGCAAAATAAAAAGGGTGGTATCAATTTTGAGCGCGTTCAAAATTTCAGGTATCATTTCATCCCAAGTCATAATTTCATAATTGCTACCCAACTTTGATTTTAGTTCTTTGGAAATTCTGTTTGTTTGGGATTTGTCTTTAATGTTGAGCATTAAAGCGCTACACATTCCAAATGCACTATTGTATTCTTGTGCCAAAGACAAAGGCATATACACCAACATCACGTTCATTTGTGGATTAGGAATTTTTACAATTCCTGATATTGGGTATTTACCTGCTGCTACATTTGCCTGATAACCTTGTCCGATTAACACCAATGTATCGCCTACTGTAAGTTTTAAATATTTTGCTAACCCTTCTGCTATCACTACTTTTTTGCTCTTTGAAGTAAAAAAACTACCCTTTACAATTCTGTCTTTTACTTTGTTAAATTCATTTTCATTATCGCCATCAATGCCCAAAACCAAAGAAGCCTTTGAAGTTTTGTCTCCTGCGGCTAATGAGAAGTTTTGAAGTCGTGGAATAATTTGTGTAACACCTTCTATAGAGTTGATTTTGTCTATCAATTTATCATCATCCAAAAGCAAATCATTGATAGACTTATCTTTCCAATAATCCGCAGTATGTACTTGAATATATCCCACATTCTTTACACCTGCTTCTACCATTTTATCGCCATTACCAAGCATTAAAGAACGCAGGCTAATTGTAATAATGATAGCAAAAGCAATACTAACAAGGATAATTACACTTCTTTTGCGTTTTCGCCAAATGTTTCGCCAAGCTAATTTTATAAGTTGCTTCATTTTATTTTACGGTTTTCATTTTTTCTTTTGAGAAAAAGTTATTGTCCAATTTCTCACTGAAATTTGCAGCTGAAATTGTTATGATAGTCTTTTGTCCTTTTTTATTATTGGGTGTCATTTCTAAAGTGGTGGCTATTTTTTTACCTCCTACAGTTTTGAAATCACTATTGATAAGTGTGTTTATCAATGTTCCATCTTCATCATAGTATTCAGCTTTCCGTTGTAATATATCATCTTTGCTAATCCATAAAATGACCTTGCCCCAAACTACCGCTGCATTTGGTTTAGGTGTTGCTTGAATTTTATAACAAGTAACATTTTGAAATTTTTCTTCGCCTAATAGTTTATGCGTGTAGTCGTTCACTATCGAAGCTTCTTTTAATAAATTCTCATTCGTAAAATCTGAACCCATCCAAGATTGGCTCATTTGGGACGGTGAAATTTTGGTTACTCTTTCAATGGAAGGAAGCCAAGTCCAACCTTCCGATTTAATTCTCAAAGTCGAGATTCCTTTGTCTTTTGCAGGTGCTTGGATTACCATCATTCCGTAATCCGCATCTTTTGACCAAGCTTTGACAGTGAGTTCTCTTGTCCATTTTGGACGCACTAATTTCATTGTCATATTCATTGAGTAAGCACTACTTCGAACATTGTAATAAGCCTTTTTTACGATTTCGGTTGGTGTGTCCGCTGGTGCAAACGCCATTAGAAAAATGGCGACTGAAAGAAAACCGTATTTTAGAATTGATTTTTTCATATACTTCGTTTGTTTTAAAACTTGTTGTCTGTTATCGAATAATTTGTTTTATATTTATAATGCAAAAATAGAATGTCTTAAAAAAACGTACAATAGCTAAATCGACCAAAGTGTCTGTTATGGAACAGATTCGGATAAAAGTTCAGTAAAATGAAGAAGAAAACTCAAAAGCCTGTTGATAGGCGAATTCAAAAATCAAAGAAGTATTTGTCAGATGCTTTTAAAGCATTGATTTTAGAGAAAGGGTATGAAGCGGTAACAGTTCAAGAAATAATTGATAGAGCAAATGTAGGTCGTTCCACTTTCTACGCTCATTTTGAAAGTAAAGAACAATTACTCTTTAGTTTGCTTGGAACGATGAACGAGAATTTGCTTGGAACGATGAACGAGAAAAGTAAAGATGGGATAGATTTTGAAATGCTTTTCAATCACTGCGCAGACAATTTTCAAATTGCAAAAGCAATGTTGGGGAAGAAAGGTGGGGATTTAATTATCGGTCATATTCGAGATGTGATGAGTTTGAAAATTGCCAAAGATTTAAAACGTGATTCATCAAAATCAAAGTCAGAACAACTCAAAATATATTTTACAAGTGAAGCGTTGTCCGCTGCATTGGTCAGTTATCTAACAAATTGGTTGGATGAGGATATGCCTTACAGTTCAGAAGAAATGTCTGCAAAGTGTAATGAACTGGTCGAAAAGTTTACTTGATTGTTGTCAATCCATTCATCTTTTGGGGTGGTGGGTGGGCTTGGGTGCGGTTGGGCAAAATTAAATGTGGTGTTTTAGTGTGGGCTTGTGTGTTGGCAAAAACACCTCTTTTAATTTTGTGAAGGGTTGGCGTTTTGCATTCCTTCCATTTCAATGTTGCACTGTCGTTCGTTTTTTTAGGTTGCACATAACAATTGGATATACGTATTACGTATATCCACATTATACGCCTAAGATAGCAAATCTTTTATTTTACCAAAGGTTTTATTTGCGACATGGGTGTAGATTTCAGTTGTCTTTGTAGAGTTATGTCCCAATAACAGCTGTATGTGTCTAAGGTCGGTACCCTCTTCCAAAAGATGAGTGGCAAAACTGTGCCTGAGCATGTGCGGTGTCACTATTTGGTTCACATTAGCTCTAACAGCAGCTCTTTTTACGATTTTCAAAACACTTGAAGCGCTATACTTACTGCCCTTGGGACCTTCAAACAGGTATTTCTCTGGCCTATGTTCTCTGTAGTAGCTCCTCAGGTCGGCTAAAAGCTTCGGGCTAAGAACGGTAACCCTGTCCTTATTGCCTTTTGCCCCCCTAACGTTAATCACCATTCGCTCACTGTCAATATCCGTTGTGCGTAACTCCAATAGCTCACTACGTCTCAGTCCGGAAGAGTACAATAAGCCAATAACACATCTGTGCTTGATGTTGCCGGCACAGTCTATCATTCTCAATACCTCTTTTTTAGACAAGACTTTAGGTAAAGTCTTTTTCTTTCTAGGTCGTTCAATAGAGTAGAAGCGGTTAGGCATACCAAGGACAGTTTCGTAATAGAACTTTATGCTGTTAATGGTAAGGTTGACCTGAGAGTTTGAAAGACCGTCCTTAATGAGAAGTTGTAGATACTTTCTTATGTCTTGCTCATCAATTTCACTGAGCTCCTTATCCTTGAAGTGGTTGATAAACGATTCAAAACTTGATACGTAGTTCTTAACGGTATTGGCGGAGTACCTATTCAGTTCTAGTTTAAGCAGGTACGATTCCGGGCATGCCTTGTAACCGTTCTCCAGTTTTCTTTTTCTGTACTTGTCAAGTTTAATGACCGGGTTATTGTCGTTTACGACCTTTTCCTGAAAGAAATAATTGCCATTGACCCAAGCGACACCTTGGAAAGTTTTGAAGATCAGATCTAGATTAGACTTTAAGTTTGGAAGATAGTACATGGCAAACTCGCCGCTCCATGAAACATTGGGAAGATTTTCAACAAGGGCATTTAATACTTTGTCGGAATTGAACTGGATTCCGATACATTTCTTTTGGTCAATCAATAGATGTTTTAAAGTGACTGTTTTACGTAATTCCATTTTTTTGGTCAAATTATATCAAAACAAAAATATAAACCGTATTTTATTCGAATAACTTGCGTATAAGATTCACTTAAGTTAACAAAATGAAGAGATTACAAGAAAAATGTCTCAATTGTGGCAAAAAACTCACGGGCAGAATCGATAAAAAATATTGTGACCCAAGATGCAAAAGTGCCCACCAGTACAAAGTAGAACAGGAACGTCCGGAACGTTTTTACAATAAGGTGGATAATCAATTACGGTTGAACCGAAGAATCCTAAAAGAGTACAATAAGGCGGGCAAGGCCGTGGTAAGACAATCGATATTTATGGCCGAAGGGTTTGACCCTAATTTCTTTACCCATTACTGGAAGAACCGAAAAGGCAATGTCTATCTGTTTGTTTACGAATATGGGTTCTTGAGCAAAAAGGAGAACGGTAACGATAAATATGTTCTTATTAAGTGGCAGGATTATATGGCTAAATAAATTGTGCCGTATCTGTACTCTTTTTCTTGAGATGCATATGAATAGGAGAGGAGTACTTTATGTACCGAAAAGTCAATGATGACATTTGTTTAAAATTCATTTAACTGATTAAGTTTATTGATTTCTTGTATTAAATGGTTCGATATTTTTTCTGTACGCTCTACTTGTTATTCCCAAGCATAATTTTTTATACTTGGGAATATTTTTTTGTTTTCGAGTGAGATTTTAATACAAATTTTGCGCAGCCAATTTTTTGAATATTTCGATGGTTTGATTCGAGAACAAATCAATTTGTTGTACTTGTTATTCCCAAGCATAATTTTTTATCCTTGGGAATTTTTTTTTTTTTTGGTCGGTTTTAGAAAATCAAAAATCGAACGATAAAATGTTTTTTAAATCCTCAATAAAGTTAGAAGAGTCAACAGTGGAGGTCACGAATAAATAGAACAATAAGAAAAAACACCAAGCTCGCTTGAGTGTTTTTTTGTTTGTACTATTTTCAAAGCGGAGCTTTTTCAGGAAACATGATATAAATCCTGTCGAGGTCACAATAAATAAAAAAGCAAGCTTATTATAGTTTGCTTTTTTGTTTTATCTAAGAACGCATTTTGCCAGTCATATCATCTATTCTTATTAGAAATACAATAGGAACGTCTTGGTTATAAATTTTACTCGAAAATTCACTAATGAAATCGAGGTCTTTTCTTTCTTTTCTTAGTACAATACTTTTTATACCTAATGAAAATTCATGGAGATAAAGCTTTGCTGTTCCTCCACTTATCTCATCATACCTGCCGTGTACTAATACAGATTGCCATTTCTTTGCAGCAAAAATATCTGCAACAGCTAATGAAATATTTATATTTTTCCTCATGGCATTAATTTTATGACCAAGACCAGAGTAGCATATAATATACTTCTCATTTTCATTATAGTAATAGGTGATAGGAATCGTGTAAGGCGTGTTGTTACTTATATAAGATAAGTAACCAATGTAATTATTCTTTAAGATTTCCGAACACTGTGGTGAAGCTATTGTTGTTATCATGACAGAATTATTATTGGATTAAGTTACGTATCAGAGTTAATATATTAACTGACATAAATCAGTATTAAATAATTTCATTTTAGTTAACTTAAGAAGAAATAAGAGCGCAATGAAGAATATACTTTTACTTACGGATTTTTCTCAGAATTCTATTAATGCGATGGTGTATACCTTGAAATTGTATAGCAATGAGTTGTGCGACTTTTATGTTTTAAATGTGCAGGATTCTCTTAGCTACACTTCCGATGATCTTATGCTCGGTAAAGCAAATGAAAGTATTTATGAATCTCTAATCTCAGATAACAAAATGAAGTTAAAGGGATTGGTCAATCAATTAAAACACCATTCTAATGATCGCCTGCATCAGTTTAAACCTTTAATTGATTATGATGTTTTTATTGATGCCATAAAACAAGTCATTGAAAAGTATAATATCAATTTGATTTCAATGGGTACCAATGGTGCTTCCAATCTAAAAGAATCTTTATTTGGTAGTAATGCCCTAAAAGTTCTGCGCTATATTGACTGTAATACCCTCGTCATACCAGATGGTTATGAATATAAACCACCAAAAAAATTACTCTTAGCCTTAGATAATGATGATTATGCAGATCATATTACTGTCAGAGAAATAATTGAACTTCTCGATAAGTTAGGTGCTAATATCGAAATTCGAAGATTTATCTCCTCGGAAGAAGATGTCAAACATAAAATTAATTCAGATAAACATTTGTTATTAGAATTGATTGACGAAAATAGATTCACTTATCATATTATAAAGGATGAATCCTTGTCGAGCATATTAATTAACTCTACAAAACCAGAGGATACCGATATAATAACGCTTGTAGGTCAATTCAGAGGATTTTTTGACCGTTTATTCGGTAAGGCTGATAAAACTAAAATTAGCAAGAACTTAGATTGCCCACTCATGATATTTCATCACTAAAATCAAAAAAATATTGGCTTTGTTAGCTAGCTAACATTTTAATCATTTTCCTTAGAATAAGTTTGTAGTGAACAAATTAAAAAAAGAGCAATGATTAAAAAAACAATTTTAGGGATTATGGCATTAGGGTTTATTGCCTTATCCTGCAGTAGTGATGATGATGGTTCATCAGTAGTGATTCCACAAGCTGGAACATTAACAGGTGGGCCATTTACTTTTTGTGTAGATGGTATACCAGATATGGTGAGTGGGATAACATTAGATAATCCAAACGCAGCTGGTACTAACAGAACTTATGTTATTACCGATGATGCAGGTAACATACTAGGGTTACCACCAACACTAGAGGCCGTTGAAGGTGTGGACTTTGATGGCGCTGGTGGTGGTGTATGTCTTATTTGGTACATGCGCTATGAGGATGATGTTGAGGGACTTGGAACTGGAGAAAATACAAGTAACCTAACAGGTACTTTCGATTTGTCAAATTCCATAACTGTAACAAGAAACGCACCAGAAGCTGGTACCTTGTCAGGTGGTCCTTTTAACTTTACTGTAGATGGCACACCAGATATGGTAAGTGGAATTACTTTAGATAATCCAAATGCATCAGGTGCAAATAGAACTTATGTCATTACAGATGACTTAGGAAATATTTTAGGATTACCGCCTACGTTAGCAGATGTTGAAGGTGTCGATTTTGATGGCGCTGGTACAGGTGTGTGTTTAATCTGGTATCTGAGATATGAAGACGGATTACAAGGATTAGCAACAGGAATGAATGCTAATGACCTAGTAGGTTGCTTCGATTTATCAAATGCTATAGAAGTAATACGTAACTAATTATATGAAAGAGAATTTACCGCTCTGCGATAGATTAAATTGAGTTTTTAAAAGGCTACCTTCGGGTAGTCTTTTTTAGTCTAGCGCATTTTTGGTTACATAAGAGCGCCAGCCAATTATAGCGAGCTGTATTTTAGTTGCTTTACTCAAATCTAATTGT
The DNA here is from genome assembly GCF_050618035.1 of Winogradskyella poriferorum. Taxonomy (GTDB): domain Bacteria; phylum Bacteroidota; class Bacteroidia; order Flavobacteriales; family Flavobacteriaceae; genus Winogradskyella; species Winogradskyella poriferorum_A. The sequence goes on along the minus strand of NZ_JBODPY010000004.1, from coordinate 382,797 downwards.
CTTTTGCTAAAAGAGGGAAGAATGGTCTTGTTTATTTTGGCCAATACTTTAAATAGCGATTTCTTCATGCTTTTCGAAGTGCTGTAGTTTATTAGCATAGCACTTATAAGCAAAAATAGTAAAACTTATTCTAGAACTAAGTCCCACTATTTTAATTTGATTGGTTAAATTTTTTTTAGAACATTGAAAAAACAATTTCAATGATCAACTTTGCTAATGTCATCATAATTTCTTTGGTTTAGAAGTTAATTTTATGCGTTTTCGTTTGATTGAGTTTTCAATATATAAGCTCAACAAATAATCTTCCAAACGATTTATAATAAATCTGCGAAATTGAATTTAATATTGTAAGTAAAAAAATAGAAATAGTTATAAATATTTGTGACCTATCTTCAATTAAGTTTTATTTATAAATATAAAATACGTTATATAGTTTCGAATTGTAATAATTGTAGGGGTATTTTCAGCTATTTTTTGAAATCGTAGAGGCAATTTGTCTTCAAAATCTCTAAAAATCACGTTTTCATTATTTTGAGCCGTATGATTTTTAATTTGAACGGTTTGAAAATTAGATACGTTTTAAGATGAAAATTCGCAGTTAAATTGACAATCATCCTGACTTATAAGGTATATTTATAAAAAATTAGTTAATGAAATATAGCTTTACTCTTTTTGTACTCTTTTTTTATGGTATCCTATCTTCACAGGTGTTAGTAGTTAATGAATTAGATTCTGACAATCCAAGTATTGATACTCAAGAGTTTGTTGAGATTAAATCCCAAACACCAAATTTTTCTACGGATGGGTATATTCTCGTGTTTTTTAATGGTTCAACCAGTGGAAACGACTCTAGTTATTTAGTGATTGATCTTACAGGTTACAGCACAGATAATAATGGCCTATTGGTAATAGGGAGTTCTGGAGTAGGACCATTTCCACAATTACTCATTGCCGAGAATGTGATTCAGAATGGAGCAGATGCGGTTGCAATTTATCAAGATGTTCCAAGTGCTTTTCCTGAAGGTACCGTTGCCAATATCACTAACCTTGTAGATGTTCTAATTTATGACACGAATGATTCTGATGATCTTACACTGATAGAGATATTTAATGATGATCCAAATTTTACTGATATAGTACAAATAAATGAAGGGTCGAGTGGAAGTGTAAACTCAATTCAAAGAAACAATGATGGGACTTACTTTACGGCATTACCTACGCCACGGCGTTTAAATGATGGTTCGGGTACACCTATTAATCCGGTGACAATTTCTTTAGCCCAAGAGCAATATGACGAAGGAGATGCGTTTACTATCACATTTACTAGTGAAACAAATGTTACTTCAGATTTAAATTTTGACATATCGCTGAATAATTTTGGGTTCAATAATGCGGACTTTACGGGAAATACAAGTCTCACGATTCCAAATGGTCAAAATACTACAAGTACGATAATAACTCTAGTAGATGATGCAGATGATGAAGGTGATGAAATATTGGAAATTAGTTTTACAAGTCTTATTGAGCCAATCGTACCCTTTAATAATAAATTACAAGTAAGAGTTGTAGATAATGATTTTACTATGGCACCTTGGGGAACACCAATAAATCCAACAATTGGTAATGTACAAGGCACACAACCTACTGATTATTATGATAGCTTAGATGGCTTATCGGATTTAGCGCTTAGACAGGCATTACAAGATATTATTGCAGATCCTAATGTTGTAAGAGCACAGACCTATGCCGATGTAATTGATATTTTAAAGGAAGCAGATCAAAATCCAGAAAATAGTAACCAGGTTTGGTTGGTTTATTCTGAGGAAGGCAGGCCTAAATTAGATTTACAAACTACGAGCTCCAATACTGGGAAGTGGAATAGAGAACATACTTTCCCTAGGTCTACAGGAGGGTTTGATGATATTGAAGCCGATGAGATAGCAGATGGGATTAACGTGTTTTGGGAAACTAAGGCAGATTCATTAAGGCATGCAAATTCTGATGCTCATGCTCTAAGAGCCGCTGATGCTGCGGAGAACAGTACAAGAGGTAATCAGCATTATGGACAATATGTTGGCCCAAGTGGAACACTCGGTAGCTTTAGAGGTGATGTGGCAAGAGGTGTACTGTATTTAGAAATTAGATATAATGGACTAGAGATTGTAAATGGATTTCCAAGTGTGGTAGGGCAGTTGGGTGATTTAACAACTTTATTAGATTGGCATCGTAATGATCCACCAGACGATTTTGAAATGAATCGAAATAACGTGATATATACTTGGCAACAAAATAGAAATCCATTTATTGATCAGCCAGATTTAGTAGAGTATATATGGGGAAATAACGTTGGAGAGGTATGGAATCAAGAATTAAGTATTCTTGATAATGAGGTATCAGATATTAGGGTATATCCAAACCCAACTAACGGAAGATTACTTATAGACGGTTTAGGACCGTTTAATTTAGAGGTGTACTCCATGGACGGAAGGCTTTTAAAAAGGTTTGAGCAGGTAAATAATTATGTAGATTTAGATATGACTTCAGGGCTGTATCTTTTAAGAATACAACAGGATCTAAGAATTATTACCAAGAAAATTGTTGTTGATTAAATAGTTCGATATTTGAAAATAAAAAAGCCAAACTAAACGCAATTAGTTTGGCTTTCATTTTTTTGATCGGTTGATTTATTAATTCCTTGATCGAACAATTAATTTATCGCCCATTACGCCATATTCAATCTCTGAAATCCCATCATCATTTTTATAGCTTGCGGAGCTTTGTTTACCGCTATTGTTTTTTAATGAGATTTTAATGCTTGTTATTTTACCTGCTTTATTTCTTCTCAGTTTTGAATACTTAACACTAATGCCAAGATCCTCAAGGCTTGCTTTATTTGCATCAAGGACACTATCTGGTGTATCTTTAGTTATAATTCCAATAGTAGCATTTTTTGATAAATCATCATCACTAATAAAAGTGTAACCAGAAACGCCTGTAGTGACTTTCCACGGTCCTTCTTGATTGTCTTTCGTGGTCCAAGTTAATTTATCACCTTTAATATTTATTCCTTTAGAATCACCATCTTTTGTTTTTACAACTACAACACCATTTTTACCATCTTGCCCATAAATTGTAACTGCTGACTCTCCTTTAAGTACATTTACAGAGTCAATGTCATTTGGATTGATTTTGCCCATTTTATCATTTGAAATAACCTCTCCATCAACTATGATTAATGGTTCTTGGCTATTATTTCGGTACCCTACTACTGTTTTGCTGGTTACCTTGCCAGGTGTAAGAATCTTAACCTGATCGCCACCAGTTCTTATTTCGATTTTGCTATCCTCCTCATAAAAATTATCAGTTTTGATTTTAATGATTTTTTTAGAGTCTACGCTGTCAATGATATATTCCTTGATGACATGCACGTCCTTATCTACATCATGATTTTTATGAAGGTTTTTACCGTCATCTTCTTTGAAATAGAAACTATTACCTCCTTTAACTCTAAATTCGTATACATTAGAACTGTCTTCTTCGATTTCGATAATTTCTCCATCCTCTCCTTCTTTGAAATAGAAAATATTAGATTCTTTCCTTACTCTTGGTTCCGGACTTACGCCTTCTACAATTATAATTTCTTCATGTGCAGTTGGGCCTACACCAAAAGAACCATCTTCTTTCATGCTAAACTTAAATGGTTTTATAGCCTCATCACTACTTATATTGTAGTTGGCTGAACCATTTTCCGTTTTAAAATCCACATTAATCTGGGTAATTTCATTAGCGTCATTACGCTTTATATTCTTTATGGTCATGGTGACGCCATTCTTTTTTAAATCAGATTTAATGGTATTCAATTGTTCCTCCGTAGTGTCCTTATTAAATATGATCTCAATGTGTCCTCCAATCTCATTTGATAAAGGTGTTGCACTTACTATTTCCTCTGGAGCATTTGTAGTATATATAGTTTTCGTATTCATGCTCATAAGTAAACCTGCTATTACAGGTAACATCAATAGATATCTCCATTGTTTCATGTTGTTAGATCTTGATTTTTGTAACATAACTATTCGTTCTTTAATTAATGAATTATAAAAATTGTTTGATAATGAAATTTGTTGTTCGCCAACACTTGTTTTTAATAACAGGTGCTGGTATTCCTTTGTAGAGTTCGTGTTTGATTGTGTTTTGTGATCAGCTATATACTCTAGGTTTTGACGAATGTCATTTCTATATAACCACATCAATGGATTAAACCAAAAAATAGAGCATACTAATTGCGTAAACAAGATATCTAAGGAGTGTAATTGGCTTGCATGTACTTTTTCATGTGTAAGCATTAAATCGAGCTCTTTGTTGTTAAATGAATCTGGATTATAAACGATCCATTTAAAAAATGAAAAAGGTGCGATTTTGCTGTTAACAATCACGTAGGTATAAAAGCCATCTTTATTTTTCGGATTGGTTAGTAATAGCCAAATTAAAGATCCAAATTGAAATACAAATTGTATTAGAAATAGGATTAGACCTGTTAAATAAACACCTAATATTAGTTGGCTCCAGTCAAACGAAGTTGATGCCGTTTCCGAGTTTAACGGTATTTCCTCAATATAACTAAACAACTGAGGATTTACAGTTTTAGGTTCGACCGAAATATGTATAGGTATAATGATAAGTGGAAAGACTAATGCAATGACCAAGCCACTAAGTAAATACCATCTATTATGTGTAAAAAAGGTTTCTTTTCTTAAGAAGAAAAAGTAGCATATATAGAAAACCGTTAAGACTATAGTCGATTTTAATAAATATTCCATATTATTTCTTGTTTTCGATTATAGAAATGATCTCTTTTAACTCTTTGACGCTAATCTTCTCTTCCTTTGCAAAAAAGGAAACCACATTCTTATAAGAACTATTAAAATAATTTTCAATAGCCGTATTCATAAAACGTTTTTTGTAATCCTCTTTAGATACAATAGGGAAGTACTGATGCGTTTTGCCATAAGCCGTATAGTCAACATAGCCTTTCTCTTCTAAGTTCCGGATTATTGTAGATAATGTATTATAGTGTGGTTTGTCATTTTGAATTTCTGCGAGTACATCTTTTACAAAAGCCTTTTCGAGTCTCCATAAGATGTGCATTATTTCTTCTTCCTTGTTTGTTAATTTCTGCATTTTATGACTGTATTTTAGGTGATTCAAATATATAACTATTTTTATAGTTATAAAACTAAAAGAGTAGTTATTTAACGAAATTTTTAGTTTTATTCATGTGTGAAATACAAATGTTATCTTCGCACTTCTATTAATTTGACAGGCTAATTTTAAAATAGGTGATGAGTGTTCTTCTTGTACTTGCGGGTTTAGCATTTTTGGTAGTGGGTGGTGATTTTTTAGTAAGGGCCTCTGTTGGTCTTTCCTTTAAACTAAAAATTTCAAAGCTTGTTATTGGTATGACAGTTGTGTCTTTTGCAACTTCGGCACCAGAGTTATTAGTGAGCTTACAAGCAGCGCTCGATGGTGTCTCGGATATTGCTCTCGGTAATGTTATTGGTTCAAATATTGCGAATATTGGTCTTGTTTTAGGGATTACAGCAATAATTTCTCCCCTTAGTGTAGATAAGGATTTCTATAAATATAACTGGCCAATGATGATGCTCGTATCATTTGCCTTGTATTTCTTTTTGAAAAACGATAACGTACTAACATCGCTAGAAGGCATCGTTCTATTTATAGGTTTAATTTTATTCTTGGTCATACTTATTAGAAGTTCAAGAAAATCTATGAAGGTTAATCTAGAAGAGGTTGATGATGCGTTAGCAGAAGTCTCGAATTTTAAGATTTTTATGTGGTTGCTAATTGGGTCAGTTGGTTTATACTACGGATCAGAGTGGCTAGTTGAAGGCGCAAAACAGTTAGCAATGGCGGTTGGTATTAGTGATTATGCCATCTCGGTTAGCGTTATAGCTATAGGAACAAGCGTGCCAGAATTGGCAGCTTCGGTTATTGCCGCATTAAAAAGTGAAAAGGCGATTTCTTTGGGTAATCTAATCGGGTCAAATATATTTAATATAGCCTCTGTATTAGGATTAACCTCAATAATTAAACCTATAATTGTTAATCCAAACACGCCAGAAATACTTAGTACAAATATTTTTTGGATGATTGGTTTTGCGGCGATTCTTGTACCGTTTATACTTATACCAAAACGATTCGAAATAGGGCGGTTAAAAGGAGTTCTGCTTTTTGTATCCTATCTCATCTTTATAATATTAGCCTTAAAATAAAAAAAACCCGCATTTGCGGGTTTTTATTTATATAACGAAATCTAATTTCTTTTATACATCTGCACTTTTTACAGTTTTGATGATTCTACCAGCAATCTTATAAGGATCACCATTTGAAGCTGGTCTTCTGTCTTCTAACCATCCTTTCCATCCTTTCTCTACTGTAATAATAGGGATACGGATCGATGCACCTCTATCTGAGATACCATAGCTAAATTCATCAATTGACTGTGTCTCATGCTCACCTGTTAAACGCTGATCATTAAACTCACCATATACTGCAATGTGTTCTTTAACAACTGGTCTAAACGCTTCACAGATTTTCTCATAAACTTCTTGGCTACCACATGTTCTCAATGTTGTATTAGAGAAGTTTGCATGCATACCAGATCCATTCCAATCCATATCCTTACCAAGTGGTTTCGGGTGATATTCGATGTAGTATCCGTATTTCTCAGTTAATCTATCTAATAAGTAACGTGCAACCCAAATTTCATCACCGGCTTTTTTAGCACCTTTTGCAAATAATTGAAACTCCCACTGTCCTGAAGCAACCTCTTGGTTAATACCTTCAAAATTTAAACCAGCAGCAATACAAGCATCTGCATGTTCTTCAACTAAATCTCTACCATGAGTATTCTTGCCACCAACCGAACAGTAATACATACCTTGTGGTGCAGGATAACCTCCTACAGGGAAACCTAATGGTAATTGGGTTTTCTTATCCATAATAAAGTACTCTTGCTCAAAACCGAACCAGAAGTCATTATCATCATCATCAATGGTTGCTCTACCGTTAGATTCATGAGGTGTACCATCTGCATTCAATACCTCAGTCATTACTAAATAACCATCTTTTCTTTGTGGGTCTGGATAAATCGCTACTGGTTTTAATAAACAATCCGAAGATCCGCCTTCTGCTTGTCTAGTAGACGAACCATCAAAAGACCATATAGGACAATCCTCTAATTTACCACTAAAATTTTCTTCAATTTTCGTTTTACTACGCATGTTTTGAGTCGGCTTATAACCATCTAGCCATATGTACTCTAATTTAGATTTACTCATCATTTTATGATTTATAATTTGACGATGCAAATATTGTTATTTTTTTTATTTGGTCAAAAAATATAGGGTCTTTTAGATGAAATGTTATTAATAATTGTTGATAACCCTATTTTTTTAAGGGTAGGTATATTAGAAATTATATTATTCTTATTTTTGACCTAAATTTTTGTCAATATGTCAACACTTCGATTTCATGCTTTAAAAGCCTCCTTAAATAGAACACCAATTGAGGTTAAAGAAAGCAATAGACGCTCAGATATATATGGAGCAAATGTTTTTAATGATGTTGCTATGAAGCAGTATTTAAGTAAACATGCTCATCTAAGTATAACGCAAGCCATAGAAAAGGGAACAAAGATCGATAGGGTAACAGCAGATCATATTTCTACTGGAATGAAGGAGTGGGCCATTTCTAAAGGTGCAACACATTATACACATTGGTTTCAACCTTTAACAGGTGCTACGGCAGAGAAGCATGATTCATTTTTTGAAACTATAGATGGAGGTCTTGCTATAGAGCGTTTTGACGGTAGTCAATTGGTACAGCAAGAGCCTGATGCTTCTAGTTTTCCTCATGGTGGCATAAGAAATACATTCGAAGCCAGAGGGTATACAGCATGGGATCCAACTTCTCCTGCCTTTATATATGGTACAACATTATGTATACCGACAGTGTTTGTGGCTTATACTGGTGAAGCCTTAGATTATAAAACACCTTTATTAAGAGCGCTTCATTCCATTGATGACGCTGCGACAGCGATATGTAAATATTTTGATAAGAATGTAAGAAAGGTATCGGCCTCTCTTGGTTGGGAGCAAGAATACTTTCTAATAGACGAAGCTCTGGCTACATCACGACCAGATATTGTATTAACAGGGCGTACTTTATTAGGACATTCACCTGCAAAAGGTCAACAATTAGATGACCATTACTTTGGTACGATACCAGCACGAGCCATGTCGTTTATGCGCGATTTAGAAAATGAATGTTTGGTGTTGGGTATACCAGTGAAAACTAGGCATAATGAAGTGGCACCAAATCAATTTGAACTAGCACCAATTTATGAGGAGGCAAACCTAGCTGTTGATCATAATTCATTATTAATGGATGTTATGAAGAAAGTAGCGAAACGTCATAAGTTTTCGGTGCTAATGCATGAAAAACCATTTGATGGTGTCAATGGTTCAGGTAAGCATAATAATTGGAGTTTAAGCACAGATACGGGAGTTAATCTTCTCTCGCCTGGTAAAACGCCAATGAGTAATTTACAGTTTCTGACATTTTTTATAAATACTATTAAAGCAGTATTAAATTATGAGGAGTTACTAAGAGCCGCAATAGCTTCAGCAAGTAATGACCATAGATTAGGTGCAAATGAAGCGCCACCAGCAATTATATCTGTATTCATTGGAGAGCAATTAACTAATGTATTACAGGAGTTAGAATCTGTGACCAAGGGTAAATTATCACCACAAGAAAAGACAGACTTAAAACTCAATGTTGTAGGTAAGATTCCAGAAATTTTATTGGATAATACAGATAGAAATAGGACATCTCCTTTCGCATTTACAGGTAACAAGTTTGAATTTAGAGCTGTGGGGTCTTCAGCAAATTGTGCTAATCCTATGATAGTTCTCAATTCTATAGTTGCCAAGCAATTAATTGATTTTAAGAAGGAGGTTGATGCTTTAATAGATGAAAAATCTATGAAGAAAGATGATGCCATCTTTAATGTACTACGCGAGTATATTAAAGACTCTAAAAAAATCTTGTTTGAGGGTAATGGTTATAGTCCAGAGTGGGAAAAGGAAGCTAAAAAACGAGGGCTAAGCAATAATAAAACTACACCTGAGGCTTTAGAGATAAAAATAGATAAATCCTCAATTGATTTATTTGAGAATCTCGGTGTCATGAATAAAGTTGAAGCAGAGGCGCGATATGAAATAGAGATTGAAGAGTATATCTTAAAGATTCAAATAGAGAGCAGAGTACTAGGAGATATTGCCCGCAATCATGTTGTACCTACAGCTGTTAGATATCAAAATATATTAATTGAAAACGTTAATGGTTTAAAGAACATCTATAGCGATAAGTTTAAATCTTTTGCGCAAGAGCAACTCAATTTAATAGAGAAAATTTCAGGTCATATTGAAGCCATAAACTCTTTGGTAACAAAAATGATTGAGGCTAGAAAATCACTTAATAAGCAAGTGGATCTCGATAAAAAGGCCAAAGGGTATTGTGATAAGGTAATACCGTTTTTCGAAAGTATTCGTTACCATAGTGATAAACTCGAACTTATGATTGATGATGAGCTATGGCCTTTAACCAAATATCGTGAACTTTTGTTTACTAATTAACGTTAAATCGTTGAACATTTCATGTGGCAAATGCAGTGTTCACGATACTTTTATAGGTAAGGTTACGTAGTTGGGACATTAATAATTTATATTTTTATTACCATTCGTCGATTGCAAGTTGCTCCTTATCGAAAAGGTTACTTCTTTTAGTTAAAAAGTATTCTGAAATGAAATTTACAACTTGATTATTTAGTATGTTTGTAGTGCTATTAATCAATAATTATAAATATGAAGAAGTTACTCTTAAGTGTAGCTATTCTAGTGGGTGCGACCTTAATTCTTTCGCAAGACAATACTGAAGATTTAAATAACATCACTAAAGATGAGGTTGTAAATATGCAGTCTAAGCTACAAGCTGAATCCTAAGAAATTAAAAACATAAAGACCTTAGTGTCTTATTAAAAATAAAAGATAAAATCATTAGATGGTTTTATCTTTTTTTGTTGAAACTAAGTTTGTTATGTCAAATTGAAGAATATTTTTCTATATTGCGCGAACCCCTAACAGCGAATATCAGCCCTGCTTATTAAATTGTCAATGATGATTTCCAGATCTAAACTTTTTTTTATAAGTATTTTATTTTCAGCACTATTTACCAATTTGATTATTGCTCAGGAAGAAGAGCAAACAGTCGAACAATCAGAGCTAACTGACGAAGAAAAGCAATTCAAGAAACTTGATTTTTACAATTATAGAGGGACTAATGTCATTGATTTAGGTGTTGGTGGATCAACACTTTTCGGTGATTATGAGGATTCTAATTTTGGATTTTATTATAGAGCTGGTTATAAACGATCTATTTCGCCTTCATTTTATATCGGAGTAACTGCTAATGGTTATAACCTTGCATTCACTGAAACCGAAGAAAATCCAGAAATTGATTTAAGCTTACTCTCAGTAGATTTTAATTTAGAGTATCTGTTTATTCCAACAGAATACTTCTCACCATTTGTATATGGCGGTTTGGGTATGAATATGAATACGGATTCAGAAAATGATACTAGCACCATGAAGGCACAAGTAGGATTTGGTTTTGAAGTCTTAATGGTAGACAAAGTTGCTTTTAAAGTATTCTATGAATACAACTATAGTTTTGATGATGAAATGGAGATGCTTATTGGGGATGCTTCTAATGACAAATTTATGCGTCTTGGAATTGGTGTTAACTTTTATTTTGGTGGAGAACAACAAAAGCAAAAGGTTCAGAAGAGCGTCAAAACAATTATGAATTCTAATCCAATAATTCCTAATAATTGATATCTATTGTTACTTTTGCACAAACCTTAATTTCTAATGAGTAATTCGGTTAGCAAAAGATATGCACAGCGTGGTGTCTCAGCATCAAAGGAAGATGTGCATAATGCAATTAAAAACATAGATAAAGGATTATTTCCTAAAGCATTTTGCAAAATTGTACCAGATTATCTTACTGGTGATGAAGATTACTGTTTAGTAATGCATGCCGATGGCGCAGGGACTAAATCCTCCTTAGCCTATATGTATTGGAAAGAGACCAACGATATCTCTGTTTGGAAGGGTATTGCACAAGATGCCTTAATCATGAATATTGATGATTTACTTTGTGTTGGAGCAACCGATAATATAATGTTATCCTCAACCATAGGAAGAAATAAAAATCTTATACCTGGAGAAGTCATTTCTGCAATTATTAATGGCACGGAGGAGCTTATAAACGAATTAGATGAATTTGGTGTTACGATTCGCTCTACAGGTGGTGAAACAGCTGACGTAGGAGATTTAGTAAGAACCATTATTGTTGACTCTACAGTAACAGCGAGAATGAAACGTAGTGAGGTTATTGATAATGCCAACATCGCCGAAGGCGATGTGATTATTGGATTAGCTTCTTTTGGTCAGTCAACCTATGAGAAAGAATATAATGGCGGTATGGGTAGTAATGGGCTAACTTCTGCAAGACACGATGTATTTTCAAAATATTTAGCGTCAAAGTACCCAGAAAGTTTTGATAGTGCAGTACCAGAAGACCTTGTCTACTCAGGTCACACTAAACTGACAGATGAGGTTGAGAATTCACCATTAGATGCTGGCAAGCTTGTTTTGTCACCAACACGTACATATGCACCCATAGTTAAGGCCTTGCTTAATAAATACGACAAGGATTCAATTCATGGTATGATTCATTGTAGTGGTGGAGCACAGACTAAAATATTACACTTCATTGACAGGCTTCATATTATAAAAGATAATATGTTTGAGATTCCACCGTTATTCAAGCTCATTCAAGAACAGTCAAAAACGGATTGGAAAGAAATGTATCAGGTATTCAATTGTGGCCATAGGCTTGAGTTATATGTGAAGCCTGAAATAGCTGAGGACATCATAGCTATCTCAAAGTCTTTTAACGTCGATGCTCAAATCATTGGTAGGGTGGAAGCTTCTGACAAGAAGCAACTTACCATCAAAAGTGAATACGGAACTTTTGAGTATTAAATTATGTCAGCTTTTAGATTAATATTTTTATCGGCAATATATATTGCCACTACAGCAATTTTGTTTTGTCAACCAGCAAGTTTGTTCTTAGAACCAGAGGAGCAGGATGATTTTGGCTGGAAAATTAATGAAGAACTTGGCTTATATTTTAATCAGGTTTCATTTACAAATTGGAATGCAGGTGGTGCGAATTCTATTAGTGCAATTTTCAATGGTAAAGCAGAAGCCAATTATAAGAATGATAAACTCTTCTGGAACTCCTCATTATTATTACGATATGGTATAAACAAACAAGAACGTGAACCTGTTAGAAAGACCGATGATGCTATATCTATAATCTCAAATTTAGGTTTTCAGTCTAATCGCGAAAGTAATTGGTTCTATTCAGTTCGTTTTAGTTTTAATACGCAGTTTGCAAATGGTTTTAATGACCCGAATGAACCACCAATTTCAAGGTTTATGGCACCAGGTTATTTGTTCCTTGGAGCTGGTTTGGAATATGGAAAACATATAGAGAAATTTTCACTTTATGCCTCTCCATTTACCATGAAAAACACTTTTGTATTAGATGAAGATTTGGCTAATTCAGGTGCTTTTGGTGTAAATCCTGCGATTTATGATATGAATGGTAATCTTATAAATCAAGGTGATCGTGTAAGAACAGAGCTTGGTATTTTACTAACCAATCAATACCAAGATGAAATCATGGAGAATGTTAAGGTTAATAGCTTATTACGCTTGTATAGTGACTACCTTAACAGCTTTGGAAATATTGACATTGAATGGGAGGTTAATTTTGATTTCAAAGTAAACAAGTACATCAGCGCGATGTTTGGTTCGCACTTGAGGTACGATGATGATATCAAAACTGAAGTTGTTAGAAACGAAATTACCAATGAAGATATTGTTGTAGAAGGGCCTAAATTACAATGGAAGCAACTTCTTGGCGTTGGTGTTGTGGTAGACCTTGATGAGTTTCTTGATAAAGCATCAAATGCTAATTAGACAAAGATCCTTCGCTTAAGTACTTGTAGTCTTCAAGTTCTAATAAATCATTTATAAGTTTAGTGCAACCATTTTTAAGTAAGTAAATTGAGTCTGCTGTCTCAATGATGTGTCTATACATATGGTCGGTAATTAATATGGCTTTCTTATGTTTTTCTTCAGAAATAAGTGCCTTTACACTCTCAACATGCTTAGGAGAAAGATGTGAGAATGGTTCATCAAGAAGAACCAACTCGCAGTTTGATTTTAGAATGATATAGATCTCAATTAAACGACGTTGCCCACCGGATAGGTTTTTAAATTTAAAGGATTTGAAATCTCTATAAGCCTCAAATGTACTTGCAAAATGATCCCAATTAATATCATATAGATGAAATGCTCTATTCAGAGTCATATTATTCGGTACAAAATTGTACTGAGGTAGTAATCTAGCCAGATTTGTTTTATATAATTGTTTTAAAAGAGGCTTACCATCTATTCTAACTAGTTTGTATTTAGGCTTTAAAATACCAAAGGCAATATTCATTATACAGCTCTTACCACAACCATTACTACCAAGAATAGCTGTAACTTTTCCAGTTTCAGCTTTTAAGTAAATGCCATTTAAAATCCGTTTTTCTCTAAAGTAAAGTTCTACATTGTCTAATTCAAATTTCATTTTTAATTATGTAAATTCCTTAAATATCGTAAGGAATATGATGGTTAAAACGCAGTCTAACACAAAAACAATAGTGAATAACCTAAAAGGTGAAATACCAAGGTTTTTATAAAAAGTAAGTTTTCGTCTGTTAGGAGTTTCGCTAATATAGTACCATGCAAAAACCGTTAAGAATAATTTGGTTGCAATTGCAGGAACGAGATGTGGATTAAAAAACCCAATGAATGCGTTAACAAAAAACGACCAAACTACAAACGGTTTATAAAATGCAAGTATAGCTAGGAAACGATGCATATTAACCAATAACGTAACAATACCTCAATTTATTTTTTGCCATCAAACCCAATAGGATAACAAGGTTAAAATTCAATAATTATCGTATTTTTGGTTTTCAATTTTTAGACGATAGATGTTAGAGAAAATTCAAATTGTAAAGCAACGTTTTGATGAGGTAAATGACCTTATAATTCAACCTGATATTATAGCAGATCAAAAACGTTATATAAAGTTGAATAAGGAATATAAGGACCTTAAAAAAATTGTTGATAAGGGTGATGTTTACAAGGAATTATTGGATAATATAACTGAAGCTGAAGAGATAATTGCAGATGGTTCTGATGAGGAAATGGTAGAAATGGCAAAGATGCAATTAGAGGAGGCGAAGGAGGCTTTGCCACAAGTTGAAGAAGATATTAGATTCTTACTCATACCAAAGGATCCAGATGATGCCAAGAATGTTGTTGTCGAAGTTAGGGCTGGAACTGGAGGTGATGAAGCTAGTATTTTTGCAGGTGATCTTTTTAGAATGTACACCAAGTATTGTAGTGATAAAGGTTGGAAGGTCGATGTTGTGAGTCAGAGTGATGGAACTTCAGGTGGATTTAAGGAAATTATTTTTGAAGTCTCTGGAGAGGACGTTTATGGAACTTTGAAATTTGAAGCTGGTGTGCATCGTGTACAACGTGTACCACAAACCGAAACACAGGGACGTGTCCATACTAGTGCAGCGACTGTAATGGTTTTACCTGAGGCTGAGGATATCGATTTTGAATTAGACATGACGGAAGTTAGAATAGAACGTACCACTTCAACTGGTCCTGGTGGGCAGTCTGTAAATACGACCTATTCTGCAATTAAGCTACATCACGAACCTACTGGTATGATTGTGAGTTGTCAAGATCAAAAGTCATCACATAAAAACCTAGAAAAGGCTTTGAAAGTGTTGCGTACGCGTCTTTATGATTTAGAACTTGAAAAACAGCGTCAGGCAGATTCAGAAAAACGTAAGAGTATGGTGAGCTCTGGTGACCGAAGTGCTAAAATTAGAACCTATAATTATCCACAAGGACGAGTTACTGACCATAGAATAGGGCTCACGCTTTACGATTTATCCAATATTATAAATGGCGATATTCAAAAAATAATCGATGAGTTAATGTTGGCAGAGAATACTGAGTTATTAAAAGCTAGCGACGAGATAATTTAAATACAAGCCTCTTTAAGAGGCTTTTTTATATGACTACAGAATCATTATTAGAACAGATAAATAAAAAGAAATCCTTCCTCTGCATTGGATTAGATGTGGATTTAAATAAAATTCCTCAACATTTATTGGAAGAGGAGGATCCTATATTTGCCTTTAATAAAGCCATTATTGATGCCACACATCACTTATGTGTAGCTTATAAGCCAAACACGGCCTTTTATGAGGCCTATGGGATAAAAGGTTGGCAAGCACTAGAGAAAACGATTAATTATCTCAATGCCAATCACCCTGAGATTTTTACAATTGCAGATGCAAAACGCGGTGATATTGGTAATACAAGTACTATGTATGCCAAGGCCTTTTTTGAAGATTTGGGATTTGATAGTGTTACTGTTGCGCCATATATGGGTAAAGATTCTGTGGAGCCTTTTTTATCCTTTGAAGATAAACACACAATACTATTAGCCTTAACGTCGAACCAAGGCGCTTTTGATTTTCAAACTCAACAAATTAATGGTATCGAGCTTTACAAGAAAGTATTAGCAACATCAAAAACTTGGGAAAACTCAAAAAACTTAATGTATGTTGTGGGAGCTACAAAAGCAGAGTATCTCGCAGAAATTAGAAAAATCATTCCAGATAGCTTTTTACTGGTGCCTGGAGTGGGTGCACAAGGTGGAAACCTGCAAGAAGTCTGTAAATATGGCATGACTGATGAAGTAGGATTATTAATCAATTCATCGCGCGGCATAATTTATGCTTCAAAGGGCTTAGATTTTGCTGAGGCCTCAGCGCAAAAGGCAAGTGAACTACAATTTCAAATGGAAGCTATTCTAAAGGAATAACCCAAGCGTTTTTACCTCTTAATATTATTCCATATGAGAACATATAAAGACCAGCTCAATAGGCCAGTTCTCATAAATGATCGTCCAATACGTATTGTATCTTTAGTGCCGTCAATAACAGAATTGCTGGTTGATTTGGGTTTAGAAAATTATCTGGTTGGTATTACAAAATTTTGTGTTCATCCATTGGATTTACGGAAAAGAAAGGTTGTTGTAGGTGGTACTAAATCTGTGAAATTAGATAAAATCAAGGCACTTGATCCTGATCTTATTTTATGCAATAAGGAAGAGAATTCCGAAGAACTAGTTCATGCTGTAGAAGAGATAGCACCAGTTCATATTAGTGATATCAATACTCTAGAAGACTGTTATGAATTAATCAAAATGTATGGTGCAATTTTCAAAGTAAATGAGAAAGCCGCTATAATAATTGATACTATTGAAAAAGAGCGTAAAAACCACACTTTTAAATTCAACGCTCCAAGGTCAGTCGCTTATTTTATATGGAAAGGACCGTATATGGTTGTGGGCTCAAATACCTTTATTAATACCATGCTCATTGAAGCAGGGTTTCATAATGTATTTGAAGATGAGGTTCGCTATCCAGAGATAGATTTGGATCACCCCAAGCTTAAGTTGGCTCAGACCATTTTCCTTTCTAGTGAGCCCTATCCCTTTAAGGATGAACATATACTGGAAATTAAAAAAAGCTATCCAAACAAGGAGGTTAAAATTGTTGATGGCGAATATTTTTCTTGGTATGGGAGTCGATTAATTAAGGCTTTCGAATATTTTAAAACATTACATCAATAAAAAAGCCGACACAGGACGTATCGACTTTACTAACTAACTGTACTAATCTTATTTATAAGACTTATCTAACTAATCTTTTGCAGTACAAAGATGTTCGTTTTTTCTGGTACCAATGTTATGTTAATATTAGCATTAAATTAAATGTAGTTTAATAACTTAGGTAAAAACTATATCAATCATGAAAAAATATTTTGTAATTGTTCTGCTTTCCTTTGGCATTCTACAGGCATTTGGACAGAACAAAACATGTCCTTGTTGTACCGAAATACATTCAGAATTTGATTTTTGGATCGGATCTTGGGAAGTGACAAACCCAAACGGTACAAAAGCAGGAACTAATACACTTACCAAAGTTGAAGGGAAGTGTGTTTTAAAAGAGAATTGGGTAAGTGCTACTCCTGGTTATACAGGTACAAGTAATAGTTTCTTTAATTTAAAAACTAAACAGTGGGAACAAATATGGATAGATAATCAAGGAGCGAGTTTACACTTAAAGGGGAATAAAGTTGGTAACCAAATGATATTGAAAACGGACAAGGAAAACAATAAGGATGGACAGTTATTTTTTCATCGTGTTACATGGACCGACAATGAAGATGGGACCGTAAGACAACTTTGGGAAACAATTACCAATGAAAATGTGACCGTAGCATTCGACGGTCTGTATAAGCGAAAAGAATAATTAAGCCGGTTGTACCTCTCGGGTAAATTCTAGCGCACTAAGTTGTTCTAAAATTTTCTTGGCTTCAAAGGATGATATATCACTTTGAGCTTGGTCCGACTCACTTAAGTTATATGCCTCTTCAATTAATTGAATGTATTGTAAATACAACTCTTTTTTTAGTTGTTCAGCATTATTTTGATCTTCCACGATTCAAAAGATTTCTTTAATATATTGGGAAATTAGCTAAAAAAATGCTAAAAACCTCAATTTTGTTTAAAAAAATTAATAAAAAATTAAACAAAATTAATCTTGGAGCGCAAATACGCGACGTAATAAATCGGTTGTACGTGATGAGACTTTATTTCTTATTTCATTTTCTTCAACAGCAATCATTGTAAATACACCATCAAGAGCCTTATTGGTTACGTAGTCTGTTAGATCAGGATTTACATCTGATGTTAAAGGAAGATTATTGTACCTGGTGATTAAATTAGACCAAATTTGATCTGCACCAACTTTACTAAACGATGTGTTTATAACAGGATTAAACTTATTATAAAGTTCAGCCTTAGTCTTGGTAATTAGATATTGAGTAGCAGCGTCATTTTCTCCTAAAAGAATACTTTTTGCATCGCTAAATGTGATATCCTTTACAGCGTTTACAAAGATTGGAGTTGCTTCTTTTACTGCATCTTCGGCTGCTCGGTTCATTGCTTTAATACCTTCGTCCGCGAGATTTCCCAACCCAACTGTTCTTAAAGTTTTATCTACTTTTTGTAACTCCTCAGGTAATAAAATTTTAACGAGCTCATTTTTATAATAGCCATCTTTTAAAGTCAATTTAGAGACTTGTTTTTCTATGCCTTTATCTAATGCTTGTCTCAAACCAGAGGCAATGTCTGTATTACTAAGAACACCACCAGATTGTGGGAGCTGATTCACAACTTCTTGCAATTCTGCACAAGAAACAAATGTGATTATAGACAGTAGGATTAAGAATTGCTTTTTCATGGATTTGGTTTTTTATCTTTAACATATCGAAGATACATATTAATGAGACATTTGAATAAGATTTTTGTAGGCTTATTTTTAATATTTGGATGTAATGAGGTGAAAACCAATGAATCGTTACAAGACGCTACTGGAAACAAAATTGAAGCTAATCAAATTATAACAGTCCTAGGAATAGCTCAAGATGCTGGTTATCCTCAAATAGGATGTAATAAAGCATGTTGTGATGCCTATTATAATGGTAATGAATCTAAGAAAATGGTGTCGTGTCTTGGATTGGTAGACCGCAAAAATAAAGGTAAGTGGTTATTTGACGCTACGCCAGATATCGTAGAACAAACCTACAATCTTAACAAGCTAAGTAATTCCGATAATAATTTAAATGGCATCTTTTTAACACATGCACATATAGGGCATTATACTGGATTAATGCATTTAGGAAGGGAAGCTTTAGGTGGTCATAAAGTACCAGTTTATGCAATGCCACGAATGAGTAATTTTCTTGAAACCAATGGTCCTTGGAATCAATTGGTGGAATTAGGGAATATTGAAATTAATAGGCTAGAGCATGATTCGTTAATCAATCTTAATACAGCACTCAAAGTGGTGCCTTTTTTAGTGCCACATCGCGATGAATATTCTGAAACAGTAGGTTATAAAATTATTGGCACTAACAAATCTGCAATATTTATTCCAGATATAGATAAGTGGGAAACTTGGGAGAGGTCGATTATTGAAGAAGTTAAAAAAGTAGATTATGCTTTTTTAGATGCTTCATTTTTTAGCGATGGCGAATTAGAAAGGGATATGAGCCAAATACCACATCCCTTTACCACCCAAACGACTACACTATTTCAAAACGAAAGTTTAGAAACAAAAAAGAAAATTTATTTTATTCATTTCAATCACACCAACCCAGCAATTAAGGAAAAGCATAGACTCAAAGATAGCATCCAAGCTTTAGGGTTTAATTTCGCCAAACAAGGTGAAAATTTTAGATTATAGATGTAGAACTTATGAAAAAATAACAGTCTTGTTATTGTATACCATTACTTTTCTGTTGGCATGAAGTTTAATGGCATTTGATAAGACAATTTTTTCGAGATCACGACCTTTAGAGATAAGATCATTAATAGAATGTGAATGCGAAACATGCGTAACATCTTGTTCTATGATTGGACCTGCATCTAGTTCCTCCGTTATGTAATGACTCGTGGCGCCAATTATTTTTACACCACGTTTGTATGCAGAATGGTATGGTTTAGCACCAACAAAAGCTGGTAAAAAGGAATGATGAATATTTATGATTTTATCTGGATACTTATCAATGATAAGATTGGATACGATTTGCATGTATCGTGCAAGAACAACAAAATCAATCTTATAAGCTTCTAATAGTTCCAATTGCTTTAGTTCAGCTTCATGTTTATTAGCCTTACTTACTGGAATGTGATAAAATGGGATTTTAAAACTATCAGCAATAGGTTTTAAGTCGTTATGATTGCTTAGAATAAATGGAATTTCCAGGTGGAGTTCACCTGAGTTATATCGACCAAGGATATCGTACAGGCAATGATCATATTTAGAAACAAATAAAGCCATTTTAGGTTTGAGTTCGGCCTCAAATATTTGATAATCCAACTCAAATTTATTTGCTAATTGCATTCTGAATTCTGATTTGAATTGATCGATTAAAAATGCATCCGATTCAAACTCACATTCTAATCTCATGAAAAATATATCCTGTTCTCGGTCTACATGTTGATCGATATACACAATGTTACCTTGATTATTAGCCATGAAACTAGTAACCGAAGCAATTATATTAGGCTGATCCTTACAATGAATTAGAAGTGTAATTTTATTCATAGTTGTCACAAAATTGATCGACTAAAATAACTCAAATATTCAATGATTATAACTGTTAAAATACAATTAGATATTTAACAAATTTTAGTGTGATTTTTTGAATATTCCGTAAATTTGCCTTTCAAATAAGTCATTTTTTTACGAATGGAACAAATTGCTCCTTATAAGCCAAAACATAAAGTTCGAATTGTAACTGCAGCTTCACTCTTTGATGGTCATGATGCGGCCATTAATATTATGCGAAGAATTATTCAATCAACAGGTGTTGAGGTGATTCATCTGGGACACGATCGAAGTGTAGAAGAAGTTGTAAATACTGCTATACAAGAAGATGCTAATGCTATTGCCATGACATCCTATCAAGGTGGTCATAATGAGTATTTTAAGTATATGTATGATTTGTTGAAAGAAAAAGGTGCAAGTCATATAAAAATCTTTGGAGGTGGAGGTGGTGTAATCCTTCCTGAAGAAATAAAGGAATTGATGGATTACGGTATAGCTCGCATTTATTCTCCAGATGATGGAAGAGAAATGGGGCTTCAGGGAATGATTAATGATTTAGTAAAGCAGTCAGACTTTGCTATTGGTGATGTATTAAATGGTGAAGTAAAGGTTTTACATGAGAAGAATCCAAAATCTATTGCTCGTGTCATTTCTTCTGCTGAGAATTTCCCTGATATTGCTAGGGAAGCATTAGAAACTATTCATAAAAAAAATAAAGATTCTAAAACGCCAGTCTTAGGAATTACTGGTACAGGAGGAGCAGGTAAATCTTCTTTAGTCGATGAGTTGGTAAGACGTTTTCTAATTGATTTTCCTGAGAAAACTGTTGGGTTAATTTCAGTAGATCCGTCTAAACGAAAAACAGGAGGTGCTCTTTTGGGTGACAGAATTAGAATGAATGCTATCAATTCTCCACGTGTGTATATGCGTAGTTTAGCAACACGCCAGTCTAATTTAGCATTATCAAAATACGTAAATGAAGCTGTTGAGGTCCTTAAGGCTGCAGAATATGATTTGATAATCCTCGAAACTTCAGGGATTGGACAATCAGATACTGAGATTTTAGAACATAGTGATGTTTCTTTATATGTAATGACACCAGAATTTGGTGCAGCGACACAACTTGAGAAAATTGATATGCTCGATTTTGCTGATCTAGTTGCCATTAATAAGTTTGATAAACGTGGTGCCTTAGATGCCTTGCGTGATGTTAAGAAGCAATACATGCGAAATCATAACTTATGGCATGAAGATCCAGATACAATGCCAGTATTTGGTACCATAGCTTCTCAATTTAATGATCCTGGTATGAACACCTTATACAAGGCGATTATGGATAAGGTTGTCGAAAAAACAGATGCAGATTTGAAATCTACTTTTGAGATTTCTAAGGAGATGAGTGAAAAGATCTTTGTGATTCCACCTGCTCGTACAAGGTATTTATCTGAAATTGCTGAGAATAACCGTGCGTATGATGTTACTGCAAATAAGCAGGTTGAAGTTATAGAGAAATTATACGGCATATTTAAGACGATACAATCTGTTTCAGGACATCAGCCAATACTTACCAAGTCTGGTATTGAGCTTGAAGCAATTGATGATGAGCAAAAAGATTTTGTAAAGTTATTACTTGCAGAATTTGATCGTATTAAGATGGATCTTGATGCTTATAATTGGGAAATTATTACCGGTTGGGAAGATAAGGTGAACCGCTATAAAGCACCAGTATATACGTTTAAGGTTAGAGATAAGGAAATTAATATTGAGACCCATACAAAATCACTATCTCATAGCGATATTCCAAAGGTAGCTTTACCTAAATATAAAAGTTGGGGGGATATTTTAAGATGGAGTCTACAGGAGAATGTTCCTGGTGAGTTTCCATATACTTCAGGGTTGTACCCATTTAAGAGAACTGGTGAGGATCCAACGCGTATGTTTGCTGGTGAAGGTGGTCCTGAACGTACAAATCGTCGTTTTCATTATGTGAGTTTAGGTATGCCAGCTAAACGTTTATCCACAGCATTTGATAGTGTAACGCTTTACGGAAATGATCCAGATTACAGACCTGATATCTATGGTAAAATTGGTAATGCAGGTGTTAGTATTTGTTGTTTGGATGATGCAAAGAAATTATATTCTGGTTTTAATTTAGCTGATCCAATGACTTCGGTAAGTATGACTATAAATGGTCCTGCTCCAATGTTATTAGGCTTTTTTATGAATGCAGCCATAGATCAACAGTGCGAAATTTATATTAAGGAAAATGGCTTAGAAAAAGAAGTTGAAACTAAGATTGCTTCAATTTACGATAACAAAGAAAGACCCGTTTATAATGGTGAACTACCTGAAGGAAATGATGGTCTTGGTCTTATGCTTCTTGGTGTAACGGGTGATCAAGTCCTGCCAAAATCGGTATATGAAAACATAAAAACCAAAACTATAGCTCAAGTAAGAGGAACGGTTCAAGCTGATATATTAAAAGAGGATCAGGCACAAAATACCTGTATTTTCTCTACGGAATTTGCCTTGCGCTTAATGGGAGATGTCCAAGAGTATTTCATTGACCATAACATTAGAAATTTCTATTCGGTTTCGATTTCTGGTTATCACATTGCAGAAGCAGGTGCTAACCCAATTACACAATTAGCACTAACGTTATCTAACGGGTTTACTTATGTAGAATATTATTTGAGTAGAGGTATGGATATTAATAAGTTTGGTCCAAACCTATCCTTTTTCTTCTCAAATGGTATCGATCCCGAGTATGCTGTGATTGGACGTGTTGCCCGTCGTATATGGGCAAAAGCACTTAAACATAAATATGGTGCAAATCCAAGAGCACAGATGCTTAAATATCATATTCAAACTTCAGGACGAAGCTTACATGCGCAGGAGATTGATTTTAATGATATACGTACAACATTACAGGCACTTTATGCAATTTATGATAACTGTAATTCTCTACATACAAATGCTTATGACGAAGCTATAACAACGCCAACTGAAGAATCAGTGAGACGTGCTATGGCAATTCAGTTGATCATTAATAAAGAACTAGGATTAGCTAAGAATGAGAATCCGTTACAAGGTTCATTTATAATTGAGGAATTAACCGATTTAGTTGAAGAAGCAGTATTACAAGAGTTTGACAGAATAACAGAGCGTGGTGGTGTTTTAGGAGCTATGGAAACCATGTATCAGCGTTCTAAGATACAGGAAGAAAGTTTATACTATGAAACTCTAAAACACAATGGTGATTTTCCTATAATCGGTGTTAACACGTTTTTGAGTAGTAAAGGCTCACCTACAGTGCAACCAGCAGAAGTTATTAGGGCAACAGAAGAGGAGAAGGAATTCCAAATTAAGACATTAAAACAACTTCACGAGTTTAACGATAGTGAGGGACTTCTTAAGAATTTACAGCACGTTGCTATTAATAATAAGAATATTTTTGAAGCCTTAATGGAGGTATGTAAGGTTTGTTCGTTAGGTCAAATAACCAGTGCGCTTTTCGAAGTAGGAGGACAATATAGGAGAAATATGTAATCTAATTGATTACAAAGTCATCATCCAACTACGTTGAAGTTTTCTAAACTTTTTAAGTTCACCGCGTAGGATCGGAAGATAATCGCGTCCATTACTTTTTGAACGTTCTAATCGGTAGGAATTTCGGTAAAGTTTAGAGGTAAGACGGTCTAGACTCTCCAAGTGCTTGTGTTTCTTTTCTGAATGACGTTCGCGCTCGGCATTAATAATCTCTGGAGCTAGACTTCTAGATTGTTGTACGATGTCACCTGAGAAGTAAATATCATTATCTTCAGTACCATCATTATTTAGATAGCATAAATCATTATTTAGATAAGTGGATATACTTCTTGAGAGCATAATTATATCCATGGCCTTTCTGTATACAGGCAAATCTGATAAGTGTGATGGTAGGTTGTAATTCATTTTTCTAGCAATTGTTACGAAATTACACACTATTATGCACAGCATAATTTAAAATTTAAATTAAAAGTGTACTTTTACTTTAATTTCTATGTTAATTTTTCATAAAAATTTAAATTATTATGGATTCTGTTAATTTGATGATATTAAAATGCCTTCAAGAAAATGCAAGAATGTCAAATTCTGAAATTGGTAGGCGAGTAGGGATGTCTTCTCCGGCTGTGAGTGAGAGGATTAAAAAGATGGAAGATGCTGAAATAATTGAATCTTATACAACACTTATATCTCCATTTAAGTTAGGCTATCAGTTAAAGGCCATAATAACGTTAAGAGCTTTTATGGGCATGCTAAAACCATTCTTAGAAAAGGTAAAAACTTATGATGAGGTCGTAAATTGCTATAGAATTACAGGAAATGAGAATATCGTAATGGAAGTAGTTTTAAAGAATCAGAAACACCTAGAAACTTTTATTGATCAGCTCATTACATATGGTGAAACCAAGACACAAATTGTGCTTTCTCATGTGGTGAAGCACAGTGAGATAAAATCTACAAATTAATGCGTAATAATTTCATGAGATACCTCCTCCAAATTCCAATCAATTACCAGACCTTTTGCTAACGATTTAGCTATGTCTTGACCATAAAGTAGTTCACTTAAATACAAGGCCGCTTCAAAAGACTTTGCGCCACCTGCTGAGGTAATGTATTTACCGTCATGAACAAATAATACATTTTTTCTTACATCTAAGTCTGGAAACATTTCACGCATTTTATCAATATCACTTGGGAAGGTTGTTGAAACTTTTCCTTCCAATAAGCCAGCTTTTGCCAATACAAAAGCACCATCGCAATGTGAGGTTATAAATAGGGCATCTTTATCAACCTTCCTAACAAAATTAAGCATGGCCTTATCTTCTAAATCAGTATCTAAATGATGCTCGGCACTTGGTACAACAAGTATATCTATTTTTGGCAGTTGATCACTGGTGTAATCAAGATCTGGCAATATGCGCATGCCTTCAAAAGTTGTGATGCTTTGCTTTGTATTGGCCACAGTAAAAACGTTCATAGGTTTTATGCTATCTCTAAAAATAGTATGCTGAAAAATATCGTATGGTGCTGTTAATTCGGTATTGTAAACACCATCCATAATTAGAAATGCCACATTATAGCGGTTGGGTTCTAATTTCAATGTATCAGGCTCTTCCATTGGTTTATCTGAGCAACAAAGAACAATTAACAACAGAATTAAAGCGCATATTTTTTTCATGTGATCTGTATTTTTGATTTATAGTTTTTTGTTGGTTCTAGCGATTAACCAATATGCCAAAGCTATCGAAACTAATCCATAAGTACCCGTAACAACCCAATTTACTTGGTAACCATATTGGTCTACTATACTCAATCCAATTTTAGAGCTGAAGATATGAGATAAGGAAAACGCCATGGCATATAGGGCCAAATAACTCCCTTCCACACCACTTTTTGCTCTGTTTAAAGCAAATTTATTGGTGTACGGAAAACCAAGCATTTCTCCGAATGTTATAATAATCATATTGATAATTATTATCCCAATCCAAAAATTTTGATAGAGGATAAAAAAGCTAATACACATTAAGAAGCAGGCCATTAAAATATGCTTTGTTACAGGTATCAATTTCTTTTCTAAGAAATTTAGAAAAGGCATTTCTAGAATAATAATTATACCAACATTTATTATCCACATTAAGCCTATTTCAAACTCATTTAACTCAAATACTTCTTCATAATAAAGTGGCATAGTCACAATAAGTTGGAAAAATGCCATTCCCATAAAGAAACATAAACCGATAAATATCCAATAGGTAAAATCGCTGTAAACTTCATTTTTACTAGGCATTTCAACTTCAGTTTCCTCAGTAATTGGTTCTTCTTTTGGAGGTGCTACTAAAAACTTAAAGAGAATAATTGCCAATATGCAAGTGATCCCATCAATCCAAAAAAGTAAACCATAGCCTTGGGTGACAATAATTAAACCGGCCACAGTAGGCCCAATGGCCATTCCCGCATTTATTGCTAATCTTATTAAACCAATTGCTCTAGTTTGATTTTCTGGAGAACTATAGGCTTTAATAGAAACATAGATCGCTGGTCTAAAACTGTCAGCAATACTCATTATTATCAATATTGCGATACAAAGGCCCCAAAATGAGGTAATATGCTGAAGGACTATAAAGCTTAAACCTGTAACCAATAGGCTAAAAATCATAACCTTATAGAATCCAAAAATATCGGTTAATTTTCCACCTAACCAGCCTCCAATAACCGAACCTATACCAAAAAAGGCAAGGATCCAGCCAGCGTCATCTTTACTAAAATCTAAGTTTTTTGTGAGGTATAAGGATAGAAATGGAATTACCATTGTCCCTGCTCGATTAACCAATGAGATTAATGATATGTACCAAATTTCTTTGGATAATCCCTCAAAGGATTCAATATAGTTGGCGTAAAGTTTTTTCATTTTGGTTGTTATATAAAAATAAAAAAGTCCGACGTTATTGTCGGACTTTTAAATATTGTTAAAGTGTATATGATTATAGCTACAATAGATAATACATCCGAATGTTTTCCGAAGAAATCACACAGGTTTGTTTTGTATATCTATTGACTTGTCGCATTATTTGTTATTCAATTATGTCCAAAACTACAATAAAATTTGATAAGTTGTATTTTTGAATTCTCGAAATTTATGAATTCATGAGAATCACATATTTCTTAATTGCGTTATTGTTTTTATTGGGTTGCACCCAAAAGAAAGAAAGTCTTAAAGGGGAATCGGAATGGCAACGTCAAAAGAACGCCATTTTTAAAGATGCTTCTAAATCACCCTTAAAACCTAAAGATTTAAAGCGTTTTAATGGTTTAGATTTTTTTAAAGTTGATTCTACTTTTATTGTAAATGCAACACTCCAACGTACTCCAAATTCTAAATGGTTTAATATGAAGACTACGGATGATAGGTTATCGAAAGAACGTGTTTACGGTATTTTAAATTTTAGACTAAAAAATAAAAACTATACACTTTCTGTATATCAAGGTGAAGAGAATATGCAGACTGAAGGTTATGAGGATTATTTGTTTTTACCATTTCTTGATGATACCAATGGTGATTCTACCTATGGTGGAGGTCGCTATATAGACTTAAGAATTCCAGAAGGCGATACTATTCAATTAAATTTTAATGAGGCTTATAACCCCTTGTGCGTTTATAATGAAAAGTATTCGTGCCCTTTAGTGCCAAGAAATAATTACCTGAATCTTAGGGTAACTGCTGGCATGAAGAATTTTAAGAGTCAATAATTACTTAACCAAATAAATTCCTGCAAAAACAGCAAGGAATCCAACTACAAAACTACCAATTGTATACAAAGCAAAACTGGTAAAATCTCCAGATTTTAGAAAAACATGGTTCTCATATGCAAAAGTCGAAAAAGTAGTAAAGCCACCACAAAAACCGGTTGCAAGTAGTAAGGTTTGATTTTGTGTAAGACTATCACTTTTAGTAGCGAGTCCTAAAATTACGCCTATAAAAAGACTTCCTAGAATATTTGCCAGAAATGTACCATATGGGATACCATTTTCTGTGTTATTAAGCCATTTACCGATAACATAGCGAAGCACACTTCCAACACCACCACCAAAAAAAACTAATGCGAGTTGCTTCATTTATTCTTTAATTGGAATATAGATTTCAGTCTTCCAATCTGCCGGATTTGGAAAATCTCCAGGGTCGTTGGTGTAAACCTCAAAAGGATAAAGTTCTGATTTAATAAGACCATTTTCAGCTAAATGAGTCATAGTTGCTTCCCAGGCTTTGGTTAAATTTGTATAGTTACCCATTAAAGTGGTTTTAAGAGCCTTGGTCTTAGGAATGTAACCTAGTGAAATATCAAATCCTTCAGGAATAGTATAACTTTCATTAATAGGAAGACCGTTGCTCATTATAACATTTTCATCATTCATAGAATTATAAACTGTTAAAGGCATTCCTTTTGGGACAATGCCTTTACTACCCATAAATTGCATAACTGCCCCAAAATTCTCTCCCATTTTAGCACTTATGTTCGTCGAATTTGCATTTGTAGTTCTGTACAAATAAAACGTACCGCCATATTCTACAAGCCCATTTATTTTAATTTCATAACGTGCCATATCTTCTGTAATAAGACTGTCTAGTTTAAATAATCCACGTTCAAAGTTTGGACCCGTTTCAGATTCGATGGAACCCATTAAAGTGGTGAATAATTTAGAAACAAAATCCTGTTTACCTTCCATGGCCCAAGTAACTTTAGTCCCACTTTCTTTAGGTTCAAAGGTCCAATTGATATTTGATTTTGCTTCAAACGGTGTCGTAAATTCAATAAGTTGATTTATAGACTTATTAATTTCTACTGCGTTTGTGGTCATTTTACCTTCACCCAAAATTTCGCCATTCCAACTGTAATTAGCACCTTCACCAGTTGTAATATCACCATAGTTTAAATTGGCATCAGGATCTTGCTCCATCCAAGGTGAAAAGGATGGCCATTCTTTAAAATCATTTACTTTTTGAAACAATAATGTGGCAGGCGCATTTATTGTGCGACTTCTATTAAAGCTGTATTCATTTGGTTGCACAGCAACATAAATTGAAAATCCGATAATGAAAATTAATAGCAATAGTAGGATATACTTAAGTGCTTTCATTGATTGATAAAGATTAGTTGTTACTCAAAGATAGTAATTTTATGATATGTTAGATATGTCTTAAATTTGTTTAAAACTGAAAACACACTAACACATGAAATTCAAATCAATCTTGAAATTTAGTCTTATTCTTCTTTTAGTTTTTGCATGTAAGGATGATGCAAAAGATGAAGCACAAACCATTGCTGAAAAGGAGTTTGACTATAATGTCGAGCAATTTGCTGACTTAAAAATATTACGTTATAAAATCCCAGGATGGGATAAGCTCACACTTAAAGAGCAAAAACTTGTGTACTACTTAACGGAAGCAGGTCTTGCTGGACGAGATATTATGTGGGACCAAAACTATAGACATAATTTAAAAATAAGAAGGGCTTTAGAGCAAGTTTATACAGAGTATACGGGAGATAAAACAACAGATGATTGGAAAAACTTCGAGATATACTTAAAGCGTGTTTGGTTTAGTAATGGTATTCATCACCATTATTCAAATGATAAGATTAAACCAGACTTTACGAAAGACTATCTCAATGAACTGTTTTTAGCAACGAGTACTAAATTGGACGGTGAAGCATTTGATGTCATCTTTAATGATAAAGATTCTAAAAAAGTGAATCAGGCTAAAGGTGTTGATAATGTGGCTTTGTCTGCAGTTAATTTTTACGGTCCTGATGTTACAAATGAAGATGTTATTAATTTTTACAAAACAAAAACATCACCAGATCCAGATAGACCGTTATCTCATGGTCTAAATTCACAATTAGTTAAGGAAGATGGAGCGTTGGTTGAGCGCGTTTATAAATTAGATGGCCTCTATGGTTCTGCTATCGAAGAAATAATTAGTTGGTTAGGAAAAGCTAGAGAAGTTGCCGAGAATGAAGCACAAGGCAAAGCTTTGGATTTACTGATTAAGTATTACATGACAGGTGATTTAAGAACTTGGGATGATTATAATGTAGCTTGGACAAATGCTACAGATGGTAACGTGGACTACATAAATAGTTTTATTGAAGTGTATAATGATCCATTGGGCTACAGAGGTTCTTATGAGACTATTGTACAGATTAATGACTTTGACATGTCTCAAAAAATGGCTGTTCTTTCTGAAAACGCGCAATGGTTCGAGGATAACTCACCATTAATGGATGAACACAAAAAGAAAAACGTAGTCGGTGTAACTTATAAAGTTGTTACTGTTGCTGGTGAAGCTGGTGATGCCTCGCCAAGCACACCAATAGGTGTTAATTTGCCGAATGCCAATTGGATAAGAAAAGAGGTTGGAAGTAAGTCTGTGTCGCTAGGTAATATTATAAACGCATACAATAATTCTGGAAGCTCAGGGCGATTAAAAGAATTTGTACACGATGATCAAGAACTTGAACTAGAAGAAAAGCACGGTCAGCTTGCTGATAAATTACATACAGCTTTACACGAAGTTATTGGACATGCATCTGGACAATTAAATCCAGGAGTAGGTGAAACCAAAGAAACTTTAAAAAATTATGCTTCGACATTAGAAGAGGGTAGAGCAGACCTTGTTGGTTTATATTATCTCTACGATTCTAAATTACAGGAATTAGGATTAGTTGAGAATTGGAAGGAGGTTGGTATGGCCGCTTACGATGGTTATATTAGAAATGGTCTAATGACTCAGTTAATACGATTAAATCTAGGAGATGATGTTGAAGAAGCGCATATGCGTAATCGCCAATGGGTATCAGCTTGGGTTTTTGAAAAAGGTAAAGCAGATAATGTTATTGAAAGGGTAACGCGTGATGGTAAAACCTATTTTAATATTAATGATTATGATAAACTTCACGACTTATTTGGTCAATTACTAAGAGAGACACAACGTATTAAGTCTGAAGGTGATTATGAAGCTGTAGAGGCTTTAGTAGAAGGATATGGTGTAAAGGTCGACCAAGATATTCATGCTGAAGTATTGGAAAGAAACAAACAGTTTACTTCAGCACCTTACAGTGGTTTTGTTAATCCTGTATTAGTGCCAGAATTGAATGATGCTGGTGAAATAACTGCAATAAAGGTTACCCAACCTAAAGGATTTCCTGAACAGATGTTAGAGTATAGCAAAAGCTATAGTTTTCTTCCTGATGTAAATTAATTCAAATCTAAAAACATAGAAAACAGTCGTGATTTCACGACTGTTTTTTGTTGGTTTTTGTTTTAAAGAAAAAACTATAAATGGCTAAAATGATAAGATAGGTTAGCATGGGATTAATAATAAGTTCTAAATTTTGTTTTCCTTGTATTGTAATGCGTAAATAATTGCAAAAACCAAAAGATTATCTTGTGCTTTAAGCCTAAGCTTTTTTCTAATGTTTTTTCGGTGGGTTTCAATTGTAGCTGTGCTTAAATTGAGCTCATTTGCGATTTTACTATTTTTAAATCCTTCACTAATAAGAAGAATGACGTCATTTTCTCGTTTCGTAAGCTCTGATTTATGAGACAAATCTTTGCCCAATAGTGTATATAAGGAATGAATAATAGTATTCAAAAGATCTGGATTAATATAAACACTTTTGAGGCTTTCTAAAACATCAATTAGTTCTTTGGAATTAAGCTTTAGTTGATGTTGATTCAAAACAGCTATTGCCGTTAACAACTTATTTTTCACTGAAATTACAGGCTTTTGCATACCTCTAAATTAGAAGGATAAGGATAATGAAAAAATCCCCAATACTGGGGATTTTTGACGATAGCTGATGAGTTTTACCCTTAGATTAATAGCAACCAACTATCTTATGTAACAACTAACAAATATACTGTTTGACCTATTTATATTTTTAAGATTTATCTAAATTTAGAAAACATACTTATGCCAAAAAATCCCCATTAATGGGGATTTTTAGATTGATAAATGATATGATAACTTATTTGGTTGTTAACTTATAAATAACCTTAAATGATATAGTACCAGCGTAACGATCAAAGAAGTAGGTATTATCCGACGTATCAATAGAAGTAATGGCACTACCATTGGTCATCAAGGCTTGTCCATTTTGCTCTAATAGAAAATCCTTAGGTTTTCTATATGAAATTAATTCATAACTCAAACCAAATGCCACGTGTTCATCCATATTATAAGACAATCCTAAACCTCCACTCATCTTTTGATTAAAAATATTTCCACTTTGTGCTTCATTAAAAGTTACAAGATTAACTATCCCGATAACACTCCAGTCAGAAATTTTCCTAACCTGCCCAATGGCTTTACCATCTTTATCTTTGTTCCTCTTAGCTTTTTTCTCTTTATAACTTATAGGAACAGAAATTACTGTTGATAGTACAAAACTTGATGATTGTAAGTCATCGATTATTAAAGTACCGTCAAAAGGAGAAATTTGTGCACTCTTCAAATTTTCGAGTGCAAAATTGTAACCAAGGCTTAGTCCGAAGGACACTTTTTCATTGATTTTCCCGAATTCAGTTTCTAACTGTTCTAGAGTTCTTGAAATATCTTCGCCAGCATTATTTTGTGTAACTGTTTCATTTGAGTCTTCATCAAATCTTAAAATAACTTGTTCTTGTCCTAGCATAAAATAGCCAGTAAACAAGAGTATGATTATTGTTAAATAATTCTTCATATTTTCTTTGTTTTGGTGGGTTAAAATTTATACTTCTTTTCAAGCGCATAGCGCATTAATTCGCCTTTGCCCTGCAAGCCAAGAATACGAATCATATTTTTTCGATGGGTATCTACGGTATGTATACCTATAAACAACTCATCGGCAATTTCGCGTGAGGTTTTGCCTTGGGCAATTAGCCCTAAAATTTCAATTTGACGTTTGGTTAAAACGCCTTTCGCCTTTTTGTTACTGTTTGTAGCATCTTCAATTTTAATATTGGCATCATAATAGGTTTGCCCTTTATAAACCGAGCGCACAGCTTTGAGCACTTCTTCAAGGGCGGAGTTCTTTAATAAATAGCCAGACGCTCCGGCTTCTAACATTTGCCCAATCGCTTCCGTTTGATCAAACATCGTAAAAGCCAACAGTTTGGTATGTGGCAATTCTTTTTTAATAAGTTTGGTGGCTGTAATGCCATCCATTTTTGGCATGCGAATATCAGTAATAACCACATTGGGCTGCTTTAAGCGTACCAATTCCAGTAAGGCTTCACCATCATTCACGGTACCCACAATCTCAATATCGTCCTCATAAGCCAATAAAAGCTTAATACCATCTATTAAGGACTGGTGATCTTCTGCTATAGCTAATCGTATCATAGTGGTATATCAATTATTATGGTGGTTCCTTTTCCAACCTCAGATTCTATTGTGAGTTTACCATCTAAGTGTTCAATCCGCTTATCAATACTACTAATGCCCATACCTTTATTGGTTTTAGTAATTTGGTTGGGATTAAAACCCTTACCATTGTCCTCAACCATGATATTTATAGAATCTTCGTGGTTGGTTAAATGAATCGTAGCTTCTGTGGCCTTAGCATGTTTAATAACATTGGTAACAAGCTCTTGTATAATTCTAAACAAGGTCAGTTCCAAGCTATTTTCTAGGCGTTGGTCTAGACCATGGTCAAACACCTCAATTTCAATTTGATTACTGCTCGAAATTTTCTCAGCCATATTTTCAACAGCCTTCAATAATCCTTGTTTGGCAATCACACCAGAATTTTTTGCATGTGCTACGGTTCTTACTTTTTCATAAGCCTCATCGATAAGGCGATTGGTTTTATCAAACAGTTCTGGAGAGTCTTTATCCTTAAGGGCATTAAAATGTAATTTTACGGTCGCCATAAGACCACCAAGATCATCGTGCAAGTCATTTGCAATACGTTGCCGTTCTTTTTCTTGCCCTTCAATCATGGCATCAATGGACATCAACTCTTGTTCTTTGAGTACAGTACTGAGTTTTTGGGTTTCGATTTCCTTGGCTTGTTCTGCTAATTTTTGTTTGCGCTTGGTGTTTTTATAGATAAGAAAAGCAATAATACTCCCTAAAGCTAAACTGCCTCCAAGGCCATAAGCAATATTATTAATGCGTTGCCTTTTGGCTTCTGATTCTAGATTGTCTGCTCTTAGTTTTTCATTGTCATATTTTTCCTCAACATCGGTGATGGCCGTATTTTGCTCCTTAAGGTTTATGACATCTTTTATGGAGTCGTATTTAAATAAATACAGATAGGCATTTTCCATATCACCTTTGTAATAATACGCTAAATCCATATTTGAAAAGAGGATTTTTTTACTCTTAGTATTTAATTTTGGTAACTCCATTTGTTCAGCAGCCTTGTAATATTCTAAGGCCTTCATGTAATCTTTCTTTCTTCTGTAAGCGTTACCTATATTATTAAAGAGGTTAAACTCTGTATTTAAGTTTTTATAATTTAAGGTATCGCTATAATAGGCCTTTAATGCATTGTTGTAATAGAATATGGCCGAATCTTGGTTTTTATATAATCGGCTAAACAAAGACCCTTGATTTATTGAGATATTGACTTGCCGTTTAATATTATTCTCGCTTTTTGATAGTGCCAAGGCTTTATCAAAGAAGATTTTGGCTGAATCCTTAACACGGTTTTTCATATAATTAACCGCAACATTATTGTAATATGAAATGAACCATTTATTAGAATTACTAGATACTGCATAGTCATAGATTTCTTGGAGGTAAGGTTCCTTTTTAATTTCTAAATTGTTTTGACTGTCTAACAACAAGTAGATATCTAAGTTAGTTTCAGCAACATTCTCAAGATCATTGGAAGCCTTAAAAAGTTTTAGTGCTTTACGGTAATAGACAAGGGCCGAATCTTCTAGGTTTAAATTTTCGTAGGCATTACCAATCTTAAGAATATACTTGGCATCATTGCTAGATTCATAGTACTGTTGATGCATGTTTATGACACCATTATAATCCTCAACAGAATAAAGAGAATCAATGGTAAAATGCTCTTGCCCAAAAGATAAAATGGACAAGATCATTAAAATCAAAATATGTAGTCTGCTGTAAATCAACCTCCAGTTGGTGGAATAATATCGCCTCCTTGTTCCCTTGGTGCGAAATTTTCTTGTTCCAATATTAATTGATAAAGATTACAATCTGTTTCGCTATAGTATTCGGCATCATCCACACATTTCTCATATATTTTCTTCAGCTTATCCTTTTTGTACCGATTATCATGCAGAATGTACACTCTAAGAGAATCTTTTAAGATGGAATTATCAAGTTTAAGTTTCTTAATGTTTACTTTCATTTGTTGAAATCCCTTAACAGGTTGTTCATTTGTAGGATCACCATTATTTCCATCCAACACCACTACAATAGCAGCCAAACTTTCGCTGGAGACATTTTCACAATATTTAGCTTTCAATTTTGGTTCAGTTATGGGAACCTTTAGATAAATAAATCCTTCTTTTTTGTTAAAATGATTTTGGCTTTTGTCAACTAAACTATATCTACGATGTTTACTTCTTTCTGTACCATCACCCTCATCAAGGGGAATATATTTTTGTTCTTCAATTGGGCCACAGCTGATTACAAAAATCCCTACTAATAGAAAGATTAATAAATTTAGTTTTTTCATTTTGGTTGGTTTTAAAATTAACTTAATACAAAGGTGGGATGAGGGACTATACCAAAACATACCCAGTAGCAGGTATTTTGAGTTATTAAGTTATAAAAAAATTAGGTATTAATAAGAAAAAGCTGACAAATTACTCAAAAGTTTACATAAATATAAACTTAACCGTAGCAATTAGCGCTATAAAACCAATAAAGGCAAGCAGTATCCAAATGGTGCCTTTGTAATATTTTTTATGGAGTGGGAGGTCCTTACGGTATTGGAAGGCGATAATAATCACAAACGCGATAAAAAATAATATTCCAAAAATCAATTGACCAGTACTAAACATCTCCTTATTTTTATGCAAAAATACGATATAACTACTAATTTATAAACACCAATGCAAGACAAAATCAATGCTGTAAAGGCTTTTCATACCGCTTTTAAAATAGGTCATAGAGAAACTCCAAAAGCCGATTTAGGCCTCGAAAAAAATATGTTACGCTATAAACTGATGCGCGAGGAGAACGAAGAGTATTTAGAGGCGGCCAACGATGGCGACTTGGTTGAGGTTGCCGATGCCTTAGGTGATATGCTTTATATCCTTTGTGGTACCATTATAGAGCATGGTCTACAGTATAAAATAGAGGAGGTTTTTGATGAAATACAGCGTAGTAATATGAGTAAGCTTGGTGCAGACGGTGAACCTATTTACCGTGAAGATGGTAAAGTCTTAAAAGGCCCTAACTATTTTAAGCCACAGATTAAAGCGATTTTAGAAAACTAGTTTTAGCAAACTTTTACGCGCCAACTAAATGGATCTTCCGATTTGTTGGTCTGTATATCTGTAATGCGTTTTTTAAGACGGGCACCAAAGGTTTCTTCCAAGACTGGCAATTCGTAATTTTTGCCTTTATAACCAAATCCTGCTATTGGTGATACTACGGCTGCAGTACCTGCACCAAATAATTCCTTAAGTGAACCATTTTCTGCTGCTTCAGTAAGTTCGGTGACTTTGATCTTGCGCACCTCTACATCAATACCATCTGCCTTGGCAATATCGATAATACTCTTTCTAGTAATACCATCTAGAATACGATCGCTCGTTGGTACCGTTAGTAAAGTATCGTTAATTCTTACAAAAATATTCATAGCGCCAGCTTCCTCAATATACTCATGCGTATTATCGTCGGTCCAGATGACTTGCTGATAACCTTTATCTTTAGCTAACTGTGTTGGGAAGAATTGCCCAGCATAATTACCACCTGCTTTTGCAAACCCAACACCGCCATTTGCAGATCGTGAGTATTTCTCTTCAATTAATACTTCGACACGTCCTGAGAAGTAAGGTCCTGAAGGAGCAAAAGCAATAACAAATTTATACGCATCTGCTGGTGAAGCATGGAAGCCTTGGCCAGTGGCTAGCATAAATGGTCTAATATATAAAGCACTACCTTCAGATGTAGGGATCCAGTCCTTTTCAACCTTTAGGAGCTCCTTAAGACCATTCATAAAGTACGCTTCTGGTATCTCTGGCATGGCTAAACGTTTCGCAGAAATATTCATACGTTTTATATTTTCATCTGGTCTAAAAAGGAATACACTACCATCAGCATCTTTGTAGGCTTTCATACCCTCAAAAATGGACTGGCCGTAGTGAAAAATCTTAGCAGAAGGATCTAGTACTATAGGCTGGTATGGAACGATCTTTGGCGTTTGCCATTTTCCATCTTCAAAATCACAAACAAACATGTGATCCGTGAAGACTTGTCCGAATGCTAAATTGTTGAAATCAACAGTATTTATCTTAGTTGATTCTGATTTTTCGATCTTTATTGCTTCTGTATAAGTAGTAGCCATTTTTCCGCCTTAATTTTGGGCAAAAATACGCAATCATAACCGTTAAAAAAAGGTAATATTTCCTTAAATTTCGTAAATTTGCAACTCCTTAAGAAATCAATTAAAATATCATAAATATGAAAAAATTAATCTGGCTTTTCGCACTAAGTTTAGCACTTGTATCCTGTAAAAATGAAACTAAAACTATTGAAACAGAAGTGGAGGCAGAAAGTGTTGCAGAGGACCTGGCTTATGCGTCGTTTGGTATGGAAATTAATGATGCCGATGCTTTAGAAACAGATCGTATGATGGAGCATTATAAAGGTCTAAAGGCTGGTGACACCGTAAACGCAAAAATGAGAGGTAAAATCGTTGATGTATGTTCTAAAAAAGGGTGTTGGATGACCTTAGACGCAGGTAATGACGAAACCATTATGGTACGATTTAAAGACTATGGATTTTTTATGCCATTAAATGCTGAAGGTGAAGTTGTTGTTAATGGTCTGGCTTTCGTTACAGAAACGTCTGTAGATGAGTTAAGACATTACGCGGAAGACGCAGGCAAGTCTAAAGAAGAAATCGAAGCGATTACAGAGCCAAAGTTTGAATATCGATTTGAAGCTGATGGTGTTCTATTACAACAGTAAACCGTTATTTGCTCTATTATTAGGAGCCTTATTTTTGGTTGGTTGTAAAAACAAAGAAGAGGTAAAAGCCCCTAAAAAAGAGAAAGTCGTTTATGAAATCTATCAGCCTTCTGAGATGGCTAATTTCATGAATGCTATGTACGCTTATAATGTGCAATTAAAACAACAAATTATCGAAGGGGAAACACCAACAATGATGCCCTTGGATTTAATGAAATTGCACAGTGCAGAAATGAGCAACGGACATGAGCGTAGTGCAGTTTGGAATAGTTTTGTCAACGTGTTTATCGAATCGCAGCAGTCGATAGCAGACACCTTATCTAATGTTGATTTGAAAGCACGATACAATGAGGCCATCAATAACTGTTTGGCCTGTCATAAGACAGAATGTACTGGTCCTATTCCAAAGATTAAGAAACTGCTGATTCAATAGGATTTGAAGCGTAAGATCATCACAACGTCAGACGGTTCAAAAACCATTCAGATCGAAGATTGGAATGAACAATACCATTCTATTCATGGTGCAATAAATGAAGCAAACCATGTTTTTATAAAGCATGGTTTGCTTTTTTTTAGTGAGCACAATATTGATGTCAGTCCGATTTCAATTTTAGAAATTGGTTTCGGAACAGGCTTAAATGCTTTTTTAACCTTCCTCAAGGCGGAAGATTTAAAATTAGCAATTGATTATGTTGGCGTGGAGGCCTATCCTATTTCTGAGGCTGAAGTAGATGCACTAAACTATACAGATTTAATTTCTAAAAATCACGAATCGCTTTTTAAAAACATGCATGCTTCAGACTGGAATATACCGCATGCCCTTTCTCCCAATTTTAATCTTGATAAACAACAGAAATACTTTAAGGATATTAAGGATCAATCTGCATTTGATATCATTTATTTTGATGCTTTCGGTGCTCGTGTACAACCAGAATTATGGACTGAAGGGATCTTTAAAATTATGATTAAAGCTCTAAAACCTAAGGGTGTTTTAGTAACCTATGCTGCAAAAGGGAGTGTAAGGCGTGCTATGCAAGCTGTTGATTTTGAAGTGGAACGTTTACCAGGACCTCCAGGAAAACGAGAAATGCTAAGAGCCATAAAACCTTAATAGGTATTTTAAGGGATTCACCAAGGTAAACTTCATTCTTTAAACGTTAAATCGAGATTAAAGTCCATTAGTTAGGCTTAGGCCTTTCGTACCTTTGTTAAAAATAGCAAGATGACGATTTTAATTACAGGTGCAACAGGATTAATAGGGAAGGAGATTGTAAAGCAATGTCATGCCGAGGGCCATAATGTTCATTATTTGACGACTTCAAAATCTAAGCTTGCTAATGAGCACAATTATAACGGGTTCTATTGGAATCCTGATGCTAAGGACATAGATCATACATGTTTTGAAGGCGTTTCAACAATCATCAATCTTGTAGGTGCCTCAATTTCAAAACGCTGGACGACAGAATATAAACAAGAAATTTTAGAGAGTCGTACCAAAACGGCCCAATTACTCATAGATACGATTAAGGCCAATAAGTACTCGATTGATCATGTGATATCAGCAAGCGCAATTGGTATATATCCAAGTAGTCTTACAAATTATTACACAGAGGAAAATGACACGGTTTCCGACTCTTTTTTAGGAGAGGTTGTGGAGCAATGGGAACAGGCTGTGGATGAATTTAAAACCTTAGGATGTAAACTTGCCAAGATTAGAATTGGCTTGGTATTATCTGATGATGGTGGTGCCTTACCAGAAATCGTAAAACCTGTAAAATTTGGTGCAGGTGCTGCTTTTGGTCATGGTAAGCAATGGCAAAGCTGGATTCATATCCAAGATTTAGCAGGAATCTTTCTGTATACCCTAAAATATAAGCTCGAAGGGATTTATAATGGTGTTGCACCGAATGCCGTTACCAATACGGAGTTGACAAAAATGGTGGCAAAAGTTATTGAGAGACCATTAATCTTACCAAATATTCCAAAGTTGGCTATGAAGCTTATGCTTGGAGAAATGCATATTTTACTTTTTGAAAGCCAACGCGTTAGTTCTCAGAAGATAGAAACTAAAGGCTATCATTTTAAGTTTGCAAATTTAAGGCCAGCACTTCAAGACCTTTTGCAGTAATTATAAGAGCTAATTTAGATGATGCTCGGCGACATAATCGCCCCAAGTTGCAATAGATTTTATTAAGGGTACGACGGTTTCACCAAAAGGTGTTAGTGAATATTCAACCTTTAAGGGTGGTTTACTAGTATATACTTCTCTTTTTATGAGGCCATCGGTTTCTAGGGACTTAAGTTGTAGGCTTAAAGTTCTTTCCGTTACAGTAGGCATTTCTTTTCTCAATTCATTGTAACGTAATTTTTTTTCAATTAAATGATAGAGAATTACTGTTTTCCACTTTCCACCAATAATACCCATAGTTAGGCTGGTACAGCAGGGATATTCATTACCTCGGAACTTTAAAGTTTTTGATTTTTTATCATTCATTTTATACTATCATTTTTGACCGTTATTGCAAAGGTAAATAACTATACTTAAGTTTGCAACTATAAAAAGTATAGTATAAAAATTTAAAAATATGAAATCAGTAAAAATTGATAAAAAAGAAATTCTAGATGCGTTTCAATTTAGACACGCTTGTAAAGAATTTGATGCAACTAAGTCGGTATCTGAGGAAGACATCAACTTTATTTTAAAAACAGCTAATTTATCACCAAGCTCGTTTGGATTTGAGCCATGGCATTTTGTAGTTGTGCAAAATAAAGAACTAAGAGAGCTCTTAAAACCTGTAGCTTGGGGTGCGCCATTAAAGTTAGATACTGCAAGCCATTTTGTTTTAGGATTAAGTATGAAAGCACCAATGGTTAAATGGGATGCTGACTACATTATGCGAATGATGAAAGATGTAAAGCAATTTCCAGAAGATGTAATTGAAATGTATTCTAAATTCTATCGCGAGTTTCAGGAAAGCGATTTTAATCTAGACACTGATAAAAAGTTATTTGACTGGTCATCCAAGCAGACCTATATTGCTTTAGCGAATATGATGACTTCAGCTGCACTTATTGGTATAGATAGTTGTCCTATCGAAGGATTTCATCAAGAAAAGGTGGAAGCGCTTTTAAAAGACCAATTTGATATTGATACCGATAAATATGGATTATCCTATATGGTAGCCTTCGGTTATAGAAAAGGTGAGCCAGCACATCCTAAATCAAGACGGCCTATTAATGAAATAATAACTTGGAAAAAATAAGATAAAATAGTTTCTGAAATTGCTAATGGAAGCGATACGGAATAATTATTACAATCATTCAGATGCAAGCTAATATTATTTAGATTAACCTCCTGGAGAAATCTAGGAGGTTTTTATTTTAAATAAACATTAGTGACCAACCGTGAAACTGTTGGATGTTCGCTACCACCTGAAGGCTCAATAGTGATATTTAAGGATTCTGCATGATCAATGTAGTTCATAGCCATTAATTGAGATGACTTAGAAATCACACCCATATTAATCATTTCACCCTCAACATCAGCCCACATTTGATAATCCTCATCATTGTTTAATTTTGGAAGTCTTTCAGTATTTACAACAACAGATTTTGTGGTGTGGTTAACATAACTAAGCATTTTTCCTTCTGGCATTAAGGCATTACCTTCAAGCACATATTGTTCAGTGTCTGGGTGCGATAATGTAGCGAATAACGTCTCTTTGGTATTTAAGGAATTATTTAATTTTTCGATGGTTCGGTTTAATTCTTCGTTACTACCCTCAACCGTATTTAACTGTTGCTGTACCTCATTAAGTTGGGTATACATCCAAAAACTACCTAGAAGTAATAAGCCTGCGATACTAGCGGCAACACCAAACAGATACTTCATTTTATTTTGAGATTTTAAGGTAATTACGGCATTATCACCTTTAGCATAAGCCATTAAGTTCGCCTTTACCTCGGTTGGAGGTGCAATTGCATTTTCTTGACCAATACGTTCAAAGTCTTTTTCTAGAGCTTCTAATTCTGCTTTTAAATCGTCATTCGTTGCTAAAAGATTTTCGAGCACAGTAGTTTGGTCAACATCGAGTTCACCAAGCAAATACTGCTCTAATAATCCATTTTCTAATATCGTCTTCTTATCCATCTTCACAACGCATTTAGTATTAGTGCTATTAACCCTATTATTTTAGAATAAGACTTTCGCAATTGCATTAAAGCTTGCCTCACATAAGATTTAAACGTACCAAGAGGCACATCCATAACTTGGTGTGCTTCACGGTGTGTTAAACCTTTAAAATAAACGAGCTCAATAGCATTTCTGTGGTGTGTCTCTAATTGAGATAGCGCACCTTTGAGTTCTAAAAATTCAGGGTCTATACCAATAGCCTCGTCTTCTTTTTCTTTATATACACTTAAATCCTCAGTTTGGATGAGTAAATCGGATTTTCTAAGCGCGTTTAACACTTTATTCTTTGCAATTCTATAAATCCAGGTATAAAACCTTCCTTTTTCTGGGTCATACTGACTCGATTTACCCCAAACGGTAATGAAGGTTTCTTGCAATAGATCTTGAGCCTTACCTTCATCTTTAACCATTTTTAAAATGACGCTATAAATAGCACCAGAATATTTGTCGTATAGTAGAGACAATGCATGCTCATCCTTCTTTTGTAGATTCTGAATAAGCAGTGTGTCGTTTTGCATGTGTGTTAAAGATTTCCCAAAAATAAGGGCATACTCATCTGTAGGCGATTGACTACTGTAAATATAATCGAAAGCACTTCAATAAAAGAATATAAGTGCACTTAATTGTATAACCAATAATTTAAAATTATGAAAAAGTTAGTTTTTATTTTAACAACGTTTGTAGCTTTATCGTTTAACCAAACTGCTACAGCACAAAACACAATTGTTGACGCTGCCGTTAGCAACGAAAATTTCACAACCTTAGTAGCCGCATTAAAAGCAGCAGATTTAGTTGGCGCTTTACAAGGAGATGGTCCTTTTACAGTATTTGCTCCAACAAATGATGCCTTCGCTAAAATTGATAAAAACGCATTAGCTAACCTATTAAAACCAGAAAACAAAAAAGCACTTACAGATATCTTAACTTATCATGTTGTACCTGCAAATTTAATGGCTAGCGATGTTGTTGCTGCACTTAAGAAAGGAAACGGTAAAGTTGAGGTAAAAGCCTTAAACGGAACGACGTTAACAGTAATGCAAAAAGATGGTAAGATTTGGTTGAAAGATCAAGCTGGTAATTATAGTGAAATTGTTGCGACTGATGTAAAAGGAAGCAATGGTGTAATCCACGTAATTGATACTGTAGTAA
The DNA here is from genome assembly GCF_050618035.1 of Winogradskyella poriferorum. Lineage (GTDB taxonomy): Bacteria > Bacteroidota > Bacteroidia > Flavobacteriales > Flavobacteriaceae > Winogradskyella > Winogradskyella poriferorum_A. Next base: position 339,204 of record NZ_JBODPY010000004.1, on the reverse strand, counting down.
TGCCTAGATAGTGAGTTTTAGTGTATTAATGGTTAGAATCATTACTACAGTGCTGTTAATCGACATTTTGGTTGATGTTGGTCGATTAATAGGGATAGCAATAAGATAAATATTGCTGTCGACATCCTCTTTCATAAATCAATTTTGATATAATGATTTAGGATGACCTCTCTGACATGAAAAGAAAAATTGCTATGATCAGAGAAAAAAGAAAAGCACTTACCGATTGGTAAGTGCTTTTTATATGAAGAACATTGAAGTCTTAAGCCTTATTCGCAACAAGTGTTACTTTTAATTCAATATCATCATTGATAAAGCTATCGCCTAGATTATCAAAGAATGATTTAGATCCATATTGAACGTTCCATTTAGAACGGTCGATGGTGAAAGTTTCGCTAGTTAATTTCATAATATCACCTTCCATTGCTGTTGTAACAGGGATACTAATGTTATTAGTCTTTTCTTTCATTGTAAGATTCCCAGAAAGCATAGTTTTTCCTTCAACAGTTGAGATTCCAGTTACTTCAAATTTTGCAGTTGGAAATTTTTCAACGTCAAAAAAGTCAGCACTCGTTAAGTGACCTCTTAATTTAGCGTTTCCTTCTTCCTCTGCAGGAATGTCTGTTACAACGATACTGCTCATGTCAATAGTGAAGTTTCCACTCTCTATCGCTCCATTATTAACACTAACGGATCCTTCAGATATTGAAATAGTACCATTGTGAGAACCTGTTGGTTTAAAGCCTTTCCACTCAATCATTGAGCTTTCAGTATTGGCGTTAAATGTAACTGCTGTAGCTTCTGCTACTGCGGCTTCAGTGGCCTCTGTTGTTTCTGCTTCTTTTGCTTTGTCGTTACCACAATTAGTAAATGTAACTAAGGCTACGACTGCAAAGATTTTTAAAAATGATGTTTTCATGTTAATGTGTTTTTGTTAAAAACGCAAAGTTAGGTATAAGTTATGCCTCAGAATGATAAAAAAATGTTAATGACATTTTGACATTATTTACAGAATGGCAGTACTTTTGCCAACACTAAATCGAAGATTTAAAAACACAACTCAAATGAGTAAAAAAGATAAAGCGAAAAAGGACGAAACTATAGATGTAAAAGATACGGCAACAGCTACTGCTGAGGCTGAGCAACAAGAAGAGGTTAAATCACCTGAAGAACAACTTCAGGATGAATTGGCTGCAGAGAAAGATAAATTTATGCGATTGTTTGCTGAGTTTGAAAACTACAAAAAGCGAACATCAAAAGAACGTATAGACCTTTTTAAAACTGCGAGTCAGGACGTCATGGTAGCCATGTTACCTGTGCTTGACGATTTTGAAAGAGCTTTAATGCATATTGAAGAAGACAAAGAAGCAGAGGAGTTAAGAAAAGGTGTATTACTTATTTATAATAAGCTCATAACAACTTTAGAGCAAAAAGGCCTTTCTAAAATAGAAGTGAATAAAGGTGATGCTTTTAATGCCGACGACCATGAAGCGGTAACACAAATACCAGCGCCTAGTGAGGATTTAAAAGGAAAGATTATTGATGTTGTAGAACGCGGTTACAAACTTGGTGAAAAGGTCATTCGTTTTCCAAAAGTGGTTATAGGACAATAAGAATTAAGAGATTTTCTCAATTTAGAATTTAAAAAGATTCCCGTTTTGGGATTTAAGTATGAAAGAAGATTATTACGATATATTAGGAATAAGTAAAGGCGCTTCAGAGTCTGAAATTAAGAAAGCTTATCGTAAAATGGCTTTAAAATATCATCCTGATAAGAATCCAGATGATAAGGATGCTGAAGAGAAGTTTAAAAAGGCAGCCGAAGCTTATGAAGTTTTGAGCAATCCTGATAAACGTTCGAGATACGATCAGTTTGGTCATCAAGCCTTCGAAGGTGGAGGTTTCGGTGGCGGTGGCATGAATATGGATGATATATTCAGTCAGTTTGGCGATATCTTTGGAGGTGCTTTTGGTGGTGGATTCAGTGGTTTTGGAGGTAGCCGTCAACGTGTAGTAAAAGGTAGTAATCTGCGTATTAGAGTTTCTCTTTCTTTAGAAGAAGTAGCGAATGGTGTTGAGAAGAAGATAAAAGTTAAACGCAAAAAGCATGCGCCTGGTACGACATATAAAACATGTACAACGTGTAATGGTACAGGACAGGTTACTAGAGTAACCAATACCATCTTGGGTCGTATGCAAACAGCAACGACATGTCAGACATGTAATGGCGCAGGCCAGATTATAGATAAAAAACCAGCTGATGCTGATGCACAGGGTTTAATTGTTTCTGAAGAAACTGTTTCTGTAAAAATACCAGCAGGTGTTGTAGATGGTATGCAACTTAAAGTTAACAGCAAGGGTAATGACGCTCCTGGTAATGGTATTTCTGGAGATCTACTGGTGTTGATTCAAGAAGAAGAGCATCCTACTTTAAAGCGTGAAGGTGATAATTTACATTACGATATGTATGTGAGCCTACCAGATGCAGTACTCGGGACGTCTAAAGAAATTGATACCGTAACTGGTAAAGTAAGAATAAAGATTGAAGCAGGTGTGCAATCTGGGAAGATATTAAGACTAAGAGGGAAAGGTATTCCAAGCATTAATGGTTATGGTAAAGGTGACTTACTAGTGCATGTAAATGTTTGGACGCCAAAGACTTTAAGTAAAAAACAAAAAGAGTTTTTTGAAGAGATGAAAAATGATGAACATTTTGAGCCGAAACCAGAAAGTTCAGATAAGTCATTTTTTGAAAAGGTTAAAGATATGTTCTCGTAAAAGACCCTCGTTAAATAAAAAATACTATCTTTGAATTATCGCTAATGCTAATTAGCGGTAATTTTTCTTTTTCATAGCAATTTTTTCCCATCCTTATTTCATTATAAGGGTGGGTTTTGTTTTTTAAGTCAAAGGTCAATAAATCTCTGTTTTTAAAGACTTTTTTGTCATCGATTTTTAGCTTAAAACTCTCCAACATTTAATATATTTACATTCTAACCTATTTTTAAAAACATTACTAAATGAACGACTTATTAGTTGCCAATTCAGTCTCAAAAAACTTTGGGAATTTTAAGGCACTAAATGAAGTATCTATTGCTGTACCTAAAGGCAGTATCTTCGGACTATTAGGGCCAAATGGTGCAGGTAAAACAACTTTGATAAGAATTATAAACCAGATTACTATGCCTGATGAAGGTGAGGTGCGCTTAGATGGTGAATTATTAAAGCCTGAACATATTAGGGATATTGGATACTTGCCAGAAGAAAGAGGATTGTATAAGTCGATGAAAGTAGGGGAGCAAGCATTGTATTTGGCACAACTTAAAGGGATGCAAAAAGCTGAAGCAAAGGAGCGTCTTAAGTACTGGTTTGAAAAACTAGAAATCGGAGATTGGTGGAATAAGAAAATACAAGAACTTAGTAAAGGCCAGGCTCAGAAAATTCAATTTATTGTGACGGTGTTGCACCGACCTAAGTTGCTCATATTTGACGAGCCCTTTTCGGGATTTGATCCTATTAATGCTAATTTAATTAAAGATGAGATTTTAAAATTAAGAGACGAAGGCGCAACTGTTATTTTCTCAACCCATAGAATGGAATCTGTAGAAGAGTTGTGTGATCACATTGCTTTAATACATAAGTCAAACAAGATTTTGGATGGTAAATTAAATGATATAAAGCGGAATTATAAATCGAATACATTCGAAGTTGGACTTCAATCTGGTAATAGCAAACAAGTACTCTCTGAGATAGAGCAAAGCTTTAACGTGTTACCAGCAACTTTCAAGAATCTGCACGACGATATTAAATTGAATATAAAAATAGATGAATCTACCTCGCCTAACGAGTTACTGTCGTTTCTAACTTCGAAGGCTGAAGTTCATCATTTTGTTGAGGTCATCCCTACAGCAAATGATATTTTTATTCAAACTGTAAAAAACAACTAAGAAATGAATCATTTACCCCTCATAATTAAGCGCGAATACTTAACGAAAGTTAAGAATAAGTCATTTATTATTATGACGTTTTTGAGTCCTTTGATAATGATTGCATTAATCGCTGTTGTTTCTTACCTGAGCCAGATTAACAGCAATAAAAAACGTACCATTTCAGTATTGGATGAAACCGGTTACCTCACGGACATTTTTGAAAGCACTGAAAATACAACCTATCTTAAGCTAAATGGTTTAAGCTTGGAGGACGCCAAGGAGCTCGTAAAAGAAAAAGAAGATTATGGCTTATTGCACATAGCTAAAGTTACATCTCTTGAAGCGATAAACGACAATGTAAAATTCTACTCTGAGGAATCTCCTTCATTAACTATTATTTCAGGCTTAGAACGTAAGATTGAAAAACGCTTACGAGAAATGAAATTGCAAAAGGATGGGGTTTCCTTAGATCAGATTGAAGCTTCAAAAACTAATATTGATATTGCACAAGAGAGTTTTGATGGTGAAAAGAGTTCTAAAGTGGACAATGTTGTGAAATTGGCTTTTGGTGGTATTGCAGGTTATTTACTATTCATGTTTATCATCATATATGGTAATATGATTATGCGCAGTGTCATTGAAGAAAAGACTAGCAGAATCATAGAGGTTATCATCTCTTCGGTAAAACCTATTCAATTGATGATGGGTAAAATAATAGGGACTTCATTAGCAGGTGTAACGCAGTTTGCTATTTGGGTAGTATTAGGTGGTGTTATGCTAACGGTAGTTTCGGCTATTTTTGGTATCGATATGTCTCAAGTGAATACACCACAACAAGATTTAATGAACCAGGCAATGACCCAGCAAGGTGCAGACCAAGCGCAGATGATGGCTGAAAATATAGTTTCTGCGATTACCAATTTACCTTTAGCAAATCTTGTAGTTGCTTTTATGTTCTTCTTTATAGGAGGTTATTTACTGTATAGTTCATTATACGCTGCAATTGGTGCAGCTGTTGATAACGAGACAGATACACAGCAGTTTATGTTGCCAATTCTTATGCCTTTAATTTTAGCAGTTTACGTTGGTGTATTTACAGTTATAGAAGATCCTCATGGAACGGTCTCAACAGTATTCTCGTTTATACCATTAACATCACCTGTAGTCATGTTGATGCGAATTCCTTTCGGCGTACCACTTTGGCAACAAGGCTTATCATTATTATTATTAATTGGCACCTTTATTTTTGCTGTATGGTTTGCGGCAAAGATATATAGGGTTGGGATACTTATGTATGGTAAAAAAGCCACCTATAAAGAACTGTTTAAGTGGTTAAAGTATTAGACTATTAGAAATGAAGGATATCCTTAATTACAAGCTGTCATTTTCAGACGATATTTCCATTACCGTAAAGGGAATATTGTTTGTCATACTTGTTATTGTTCTTACATCAATACTTCTAAAGATTATAAAACGGATTTTAACCAGAAACTTACCAAAAGAAGATCAACCTAAATTCGATACGGTCTTTTCCTATGGTAAGTGGATTGTCTATTTAGTTTTCTTGCTAATAACCTTGCATATTATTGGCTTTAATGTTACTGGAATTTTTGCAGCATCAGCAGCACTATTAATAGGTGTTGGTTTAGCTTTACAGACACTATTCCAAGATATCATTTCAGGAATATTTATTCTTATAGATCAGACCGTTCATGTTGGAGATATTATAGAACTAGACGGAAAAGTTGGTCGTGTTGAAGAAATTAAATTACGGACAACTAGAGCCGTAACTATAGATAATAAGGTTCTAGTAATACCAAACCACTTGTATCTGACCAATTCACTCTATAATTGGACTCAGAATGGTACGCTCACAAGAGAAAGTGTTGAGGTTGGTGTTGCTTATGGAAGTGACACGCAATTGGTTAAAAAGCTCTTATTAGAAGTTGCGAATTCGCATCCTGAAGTAATTCAAATACCTGAACCTGTCGTAGTCTTTACAGAGTTTGCAGATAGTGCACTAAACTTCAAACTCATTTTTACATTGAATGATAGTTTTAAAGCGACTTTTCCAAAAAGTGATATAAGATTTGAAATCGATCGTCTTTTTAGGGAAAATAATATTACGATTCCATTTCCGCAACGTGATGTTCATATTAAAAACCAATAATTGTTAAATGACTAATTGGCTTTCAAGATTTATACTTCTTACAGGTGTCTTTACCTTTAGCTGTATACATTTTGCCCAAGCCCAATTAACAGACCTCGCCAAATTAGAGTATTCTTTCATACCAAGCAGTAAATCAGAAGATCAATATACCAGATTAAGAGCTTCATTAAACTTTCCCATTAGAATTAAGGATAAAGATTATTTAATTGTTGGCGGTGAATACAATAGAATAATTCTAAACCTTGAAGACGAATATCCCTTCAATACTAATGAAATTAAAACCCTTCATATAATTGATTTTAGTTTAGGTTACACCTTTAAGTGTAAAAATGACTGGCGTTTGGGACTCAATATAAACCCAAGGATTGCCTCCACTTTAACGACTTCGATAACAGGTAATGACTTATTTTTAAATGGTGGTATATTTGCAATAAAGGATAGAACCTCTGCTACCGATATTGATCGTCCTTATCGTTTAGTTTTAGGTTTAACTTACAATACAACTGCAGGATTGCCCTTTCCATTGCCCTTTGTAAGTTACTATAGAAGAGTTAACAAGAATTGGTCTTTTAACTTAGGTGTACCAAAATCTAATTTGAAGTATTTTTTTGATGAAAAGAGCATGCTTCAGGTCTTTGCAGCACTAGATGGTTATTTTGCTAATATTCAACAACCTTTTGATGTCAATGGTCAACTCGTAGATAATATCTCACTTTCTCTTGCAGTTGCAGGAGTTGGGTACGAATATTGTTTTACAAAACATCTAGTGGCTTATACCTATTTAGGTTATACCTTTAGATTAAATAACGTATTAAGAAATGGTGATCGTGATGAAATATTTGGTTTAAATGAGCTGAATGCTTTTTATTTAAGATCAGGAATAAAATTTAAAATATAATTATGTCAAAAATATTAATAATTGAAGATGAGGCGGCTATAAGGCGTGTTTTAGTAAAGATACTATCTGAAGAAAACGATGCTTATGCTGTTGATGAAGCCGAAGATGGTTTGGCAGGTATAGAGAAAATTAAGAAAGACGATTTTGATCTCGTCCTCTGTGATATTAAAATGCCAAAAATGGATGGTGTAGAAGTTTTAGAGGCGATTAAGAAGTTAAAACCAGAAACTCCAGTGGTAATGATTTCTGGTCATGGAGATTTAGATACTGCGGTAAATACCATGCGTTTAGGTGCCTTTGATTATATATCAAAACCACCAGACCTTAACCGACTTTTAAATACGGTTAGAATTGCATTAGACCGTAAAGAGCTTGTTGTAGAGAACAAACGACTTAAAAAGAAAGTTAGCAAAAACTATGAAATGATTGGCGAAAGTGATGCTATCGATCGCATAAAAGATATGATCGATAAGGTGGCGCCTACAGATGCACGCGTGTTGATTACAGGTCCAAATGGAACTGGTAAGGAACTAGTTGCACATTGGCTTCATCAAAAGAGTGATCGTTCTAAAGGGCCAATGATAGAAGTTAATTGTGCTGCAATACCTTCAGAATTAATTGAAAGTGAATTATTCGGTCATGTTAAAGGAGCCTTTACGTCTGCAAATAAGGATAGAGCAGGTAAGTTCGAAGCTGCTAATGGAGGTACAATATTTTTGGATGAAATAGGAGATATGAGCCTATCGGCTCAAGCCAAGGTGTTACGAGCATTGCAGGAAAGTCGAATTCAGCGCGTAGGAAGTGACAAGGATATCAAAGTTGATGTTCGTGTTGTTGCTGCAACAAATAAAAATCTTAAGAAAGAGATTGAAGATGGTAAATTTAGGGAAGATTTATACCATCGACTTGCAGTAATATTAATCCAAGTGCCTGCCTTAAATGATCGTAGAGAAGATATTCCATTACTTATCGATTATTTTGCAAATAAAATTTCACAAGAACAAGGGACGGCAAAAAAATCATTTTCTGCAAAAGCCATTAAATTATTACAGAATTATGATTGGACAGGAAATATCAGAGAATTAAGAAATGTGGTAGAACGTTTAATCATATTAGGTGGAAAGGAAGTAAGCGAATCTGATGTAAAATCCTTCGCTTCAAAATAAATTAGACTATGGAACATATTAAAATAGGCGACTATAAAATTACGTCTCAGGTTAGTATTAAAGATTTACCAACTGCGGTGGACTTAGGTGCTGGGAAAAAGGAAATTGAAAAGGAACTTAGACAGGTTAGTGAAGATTTAGCCGAGATCCAGAATACCATGTACGCGCATGGAAAATATTCTGTTTTAATGTGTATACAAGGTATGGATACTGCCGGGAAAGACAGTCTTATACGAGAAGTCTTTAAAGAATTTAATGTAAGAGGAATAGTAGCACATAGTTTTAAAAAACCTACAGATTTAGAATTAAAACATGATTATTTATGGCGTCATTATTTGGCATTACCAGCTCGAGGAAAGTTTGGAATTTTTAATAGAACACATTACGAAAATGTCCTCGTTACGCGTGTTCATCCAAATTACCTTATTTATGAAAACATGCCAGATATCAATTCGGTTGATGACGTAACTGATGCTTTCTGGGATAGACGTTTTGAGGAAATAAATAATTTCGAAAAACATATCTCTGATAATGGAACGATTATCTTCAAATTCTTTTTAAATATTTCTAAAGATGAACAAAAAAATCGTCTATTAAGACGACTGAATAAGCCTAATAAGAACTGGAAATTTTCTGCAGATGATTTAAAAGAACGTAAGCTTTGGGATAAATATCAGGCGTGTTATGAAGATGTATTAAACCGCAGTTCTAAAGATCATGCGCCATGGTTTAATATCCCAGCAGATGATAAGCCGACGGCCAGATATATTGTAGCAAAGATTTTATATGATACCTTAAAAAACTACAGCGATATTAAGGAGCCAGAACTACCGGCAAAAGAAAAAGCAAATATCAGCTTATACAAACAACAACTTGAAAACGAATAACCATGCGAATTTTAAAATTCCTATTAGTATTTTTTCTTATTGGAACATATAGTCACGGACAAAGTGACGAAGATGTTGTAAGGACCATATATAGTACCTCCTTAACTAATGGTAAAAGTTATGATTGGTTAGATTACTTGTCGAATACAATTGGTGGACGATTATCAGGTTCTACTAATGCACAGCTTGCAGTAGAATATACCAAAGCGGAACTTGAAAAATTAGGTTTGGATAAAGTTTGGTTACAGCCCGTAATGGTACCAAAATGGGTAAGAGGTGAGAAGGAGCAAGCCTATTTTCAGACATCTAATTCGTTTGAGAGGGTTAATATTTGTGCTCTAGGTGGTTCAATTGCAACGCCAACTGGTGGTACAAAAGCTCAAGTTATTGAAGTTGGTACTTATAAGAATATTGAGGCACTAGGTGAAGAAAAGGTCAAAGGAAAGATTGTGTTTATTAATCGACCATTACAACCTGAGTTGATAAATACTTTTGAGGCTTATGGTGGTTGCTCCTCAGAACGGTATCGAGGGGCAGCAGAAGCCGCCAAGTATGGAGCTGTTGGTACTATAGTACGTTCTTTAAGTTCTCGACAAGACGATTATCCGCATACCGGAAGTATGAGTTACGGAGATTTACCTCTTGAGGATCGTATTCCTTCAGCTGCGATTAGCACAAATGATGCGGTTAAATTGAGCAGTGCCTTAAAACAATCGCCAGATTTATTGTTCTATTTTGAGCAGAGTTGCGAACAATTTGAGGATGCCTTGTCTTACAATGTCATTGGTGAGATTACAGGTTCTGAGTATCCAAATGAATATATTTTAGTAGGAGGACATCTTGACTCTTGGGATTTAGGCGATGGTGCTCATGACGATGGTGCTGGTGTAGTACAATCAATGGATGTTCTCCGATTGTTAAAAGAAAGTGGAATCAAACCCAAACGTAGTATTAGAGTGGTGCTTTTTATGAACGAAGAGAATGGATTGCGAGGAGCACGTAAATACGCAGAGGTTGCAAAGGAAAAAGGAGAGAATCATATTTTCGCGTTAGAAAGTGATGCAGGTGGATTTACACCACGTGGTTTTTCTTTTAATGCCAATGAAGCAAATTTTAATCAGGTCCTAAATTGGAAACCACTTTTTAAACCCTATTTCATACATTATTTTGAAATAGGAGGAAGTGGTGCGGACGTTAGACCGCTTCAAACTGAAAGTAATGTAGTTGCGGGATTAAGACCAGATTCTCAACGCTATTTTGATCATCACCATGCATCAAACGATACGTTTGAGCATGTTAATAAACGCGAACTTGAATTAGGTGCAGCGACTATGACCTCATTGGTTTATTTGTATGACAAGTATGGTGTCAATCCATTACCGGAACCAAGTAAAATTAAAGATTAATTCCATGAAATTTGTTTTCTCTCTAGTCTTCATTGTATGTGTAGCCCTTGGTTTTTCGCAAGAAGATAAGACATCATTACCGTATTATGAGATACCTGAATATTCTGAGACCTATACTGCAGGCACTGTCGCTTCTAGGATGATAGACGCCTTAGGATTTAGATTTTATTGGGCAACACATGAGCTTTCCGACGCGGACCTATCATACCAACCTAATAAAGAGGGCCGTACGACGTTAGAAACCATGATACATATTTTTGAACTTTCAAATGTGATTGTCAATTCTACCTTAAAGCAACCCAATAAAAGTTTAATGGATTCACTATCCTATGAAGAATTGCGCCAAAAAACGCTATTAAATTTAAAAACAGCTTCAGATATCTTAAAAAAGAGTGATGATATATCACAGTATAAAATAATTTTTGGGGAGCAAGAAATTCCTTTTTGGAATCAGATTAATGGGCCTATAGCGGATGCTATTTGGCATTGTGGACAGATTGTTATTTACAGACGGTCTTCAGGAAACCCTATTAATCCAAAGGTTAATCATTTTACAGGCAAGATCAGATCTTAGTCTTACTTTTTACGTGTGTAGTACTTGCCAGGTTTAAGTTTCTTCGTTTTTTGATTTTTAAAGTAAAATGGGATTGAGATACCATTTGACTTGTATAGTACTAAATGAAGATGTGGTATTGTCGTAAAACCAGTCATTCCTGAAATAGCAATAGGTTCACCAACCTTTACTTCATCTCCAACATCGACTAAAGCACCGTTTAAATTTAAATGTACGTAATGTGCCATAGTACCATCCTTATGTAGGATGTAGACTTTATTTCCCTTATCGACGCATTTTCTTGTTTTACAATATTCATCGGAATCTTCTTTTACAAAAAATACAATACCATCCCTAACTGCGGTTATGGTGTCTCCAATTTTAGTCCCGAAATCAATTGCGTATCTAGAATGTGGCTGGTTATGAGAAAACTTACCTCCAAAGGATTGAATAATCTTATAGCGCTTACCCTTAGGATAGGGTAAGGTGTATTTGTAATCTTGATCTATAATTGAGTTAGGATCACCAAAGCTCCCTTTAAAGGCAATATATTTTTTACTACTGATAGAACTTGTATCAGCAACTTTAGATGAGGGGATGACGACAGCACTGAAGAGTGTATCTCGATGTTTTAATAGTGCTCCAGATTTAGTTCTAATGTAATTCTTTGTGCTATCTAAGGCTGTAATCTTAATCTCAATTGGCGCGTAAAATGGATTGATATAATCAAGATAAACAGAATCATTTTCAAAACGCTTATTCATTTCAATAGTCTGTGCACCCAAATAGTAAATTGGAAGTGATAAAAAAATGAAGAAGAATAAAAGTTTCATAACCTAAAGAGTTCAGAAATAATATTTTGTTACATTTATTGAACTAAGTTAATCAATTTTATGCTTGGATTTTTAAAAGCCATTCATCCTGTTTTACCCGTTAAGCATATAGATAAGGCAATTGAATATTATTGCCAAAAATTAGGGTTTGAAATTGCGTTTAAAGATCCAACCGATCCTAACGGTTATGCTGGTTTAATTAGGGATGCTATTGAAATTCATATACAATGGCATGATGAACAATCATGGGAAAATGGCTTAGATAAACCAATGATTAGAATTTATGTTGAGAATATCGAAGCCCTTTATAAAGAATATAGTACCAAAGCGGTTTTTCATGATAGAACAGAGCTCAGAGAAATGCCTTGGGGCACTAAGGAATTTGCTTTTTATGACCTTTTCGGTAATGGACTTACTTTTTATAGAGATTTATAAACTAAGGTATTAATCTGATTTGAGTGTAGTGTCAATCCTATTTATTAATTCTACAGCACCGTTTTTATGAGCACTCACAAATCGGCTGTGGTTAGAACTTGCTAAAATTAAATTAGAGGCGACTCTATTGCGATAGTCTGTAGATTCTCCAAAAAATTCTCGCATTTCATCAGTAAACTGGCCTTGCATCCAATTAACAAACCAATCTTTAGATTTTAAATAATCGAGATTTTTCAATGTTTCGGATTTTATAAATTCATTACTCTGTTCAATTATTGTTGAACTTGATTTATAATATTGTATGATTACCAATTGTAGGCTATCTGCTTCATTCATATCAAATTGGTTGAATGATTTAAGCATTAAATACCCTTTATCTTGAATAGTTAAGGGCTGATATAATGTGGTTAGGCTACGGCATAGCAGGCATTCTTCAATGTTTGACTTAGAATATTCCTTATTTATAATTTTGTTACTGTATTTATTAATAGAATCATAGAACTTTATGATCTCAGTAGCAACTAATGTATCTGTTACCAAATCCGCGCGGACGGTTTTTAGAATGGTCTTAAGCTGTTTATCTTGTTTTTTTTCTTCGTTAAGGTTGTTTACATAAAGTGCAAGAAGGATACCCACCATTACCAAGAAAATTTCACCAAGGGCATAGAAAAAATATGACGTTACTTTATTGTCAAACAAGTTCTTTCGTATTTTTCTAAAAAGATTAATCATGGTTTTGGTTACTATCGTTGTTTTCCTTTTTTATTTTTAAATACTGCGTAATTAGTCGTACTCCAAGTCTTGCGAACAGGATTATTGCGATGACCAGAACAACATCAAAACCATCCATTACTCTCTAATTACTCTAATACCAACATAATTGCTTTTTACCATATCCTCAGAATTTTGGTCTGCGTGATCGTATGCACTGTAACCAAAAATACCATTTTGGAAATATTCAGCTACATTCCCACCAAGGTCATAAACTAATGCCTCACCTATTTTCGAAGCTTTAAAAGAACCAACTTCTTTAATTAGGTTAGGGTCATGCGTTGCAAGTTTTGATTTTAATTTTTCGAAGTCACTTTTAATTAAGTCATAACCTGCCCAATAGTTCAATGTATTTTCATTTTTAGCCACTTTACGAGCAGTTTTATGGAATGATTGACCTTCTTTTTGATTTGGTAAACGATACTTGTCACCAGTAAGATTTGAAAGCCAAGCCAAGTAATTTTGTGCTTCTTCTAAAGAAACGATGACAGGATAATTGGCATGGCTAGCATCATACTTATGGTCTTCTTTGAAGGATTTGTATTGAGCATTTGTGATCTCAAAACGACCTATCGCGATAGAATCTTTACCTACTGAAACGGTTTCAGGTATTAATTTACCATTAATTATTTCTCCATATAGGCCATCGGTTTTTTTAACGTCTTGTAACTTAATGATGTGTTCTAATGGACTGCCTTTTTTAAAGGCCTCATTGGTAGTGTTAGGTTTATTGAGTAAATAGGTTTCAATCCAAGTTATTTCTTCCTTCATTTTACGAAGTTGATGCGTTATTTTTCCTAGACCATGTGGTTGCCCAGGAAACCATAAGAAGCGCACTGGTGCTTTTCCTACTTGCTGTAAACCTCTATAATATTCCCAGCCTTGATCTCTAGGAACTGCTCTATCTGCACTACCATGAAAAATAATAGTTGGAGTTTTTATTTTTTCAATCTCAAATAAAGGTGATTTTAAAATATAATTTTCATTGTAGGATTTGCCATTAACGTCATCCCAAGGTGCACCACCGAAATAATGCTGATCAAAACTTACACCAAATCTACAGGTCCCATAATCTGATGTCCAATTCACATCACCAGCACCTGGTGCTGCAACTTTAAACAGATCTGGATAACGTACGGTAAGCATCGTGGTAATAATAGCACCGTTAGACCAGCCCATTGTACCCAATTTACTCTTGTCTATTTTTCCTTCTTCGTGCAATACCTCAATACCTTTAATGATATCTTCCAATTCTGGTTCGTAGTAATTTTCTTTTATGCTTTCTACATAAGACAGACCATGATTTGCGGAACCATGATAATTTGGTTTTAATACAAACATATCACGTTGCGCTAAGAGATTGGGATATGTACTCCACCTTTCTGACCATGAATCTAGATCTTGGCTGGCAGGACCACCATGTATAGAAAGCATTAAAGGATAACGCTTACCTTCCTCATAATTTTCAGGGTAATATAGAATTCCGGTTACTTCCTCATTTTTGTAACCTTTCCAAACCATAACTTCACTCTTAGTAATGCTCTTTTTTGAGAGATTTTTATTGAGTTGAATCAGGGCACTCTCGTTCGAAAATTTGTTTTCCTTAAGATCTGCAATGTGGTAGCTTGGTAGACGAGAAGCCGTAGAGTAATTGTATACGACTTTAGATCCGTCCATTGAAACAGCTCCAATAGAAACGTGATCATTTTTTTCGCCTAGATCAATTTTCTTTCGCGTCCATTTGGATCCATTTTTTTTATAATAAGCTAATCGTCTTGTAGCTCTATTTGCTAGTGATACCAATACATCGTTATTGACCACTTGATATCCTCCTGCATGTCCTAAGTCCCAATCGAGGTTAACCTTAGTAAAACTCATGTTACCAAGATCAAAATAGTACAATTCGTTGATTCCGGAACCATTATATTCTGGATTGGATCCATATTCTGAAGAAAAGTAAAATCCTTCGTTATCCTCTGTGAAGCGAAAACCATATGTAGGATAACCAAAATTAGATAAGATTCTTTTCGTTTCTCCTGTTTCCAAATTTTTCAGATACTGATACGGATCGTGTTGGGCGTCCGAAGCATAACTAATATTGCGCTGTTCACCATAAATGAGCCATTTACCATCTCTTGAAATTTGATATCCAGAAAGTGGTTTTTCATTATTTGTTAATCTTATATTCGATTTGTCTTTCAAATTATAAGCGTATACATGATTTGGTTTCCAGTGTAGCGTATCTTCCACTACCACAACGTTATCCTTTTTCTCTTCTAATTTAGTTTCGTACAGTGTTTTGCCGTCATTAGATTGGTAAAGCAATACTTCATTGGTCTTCCATTGTAGATTTGAAATTCCATTTTTAAATGTTTTAACTTCCTTGGCTTCACCACCATATATGCTCAGCTTCCATAATTTTTTTCCTTTATCTCTTGATGATAAAAAGTAAATATGCTCACCATCTCTTGAGAAAATGGGACTGTAATCATTTTCATTACCATTAGTAAGTTGCACAGTTTTAAATTGGTCATCTTCCTTAAGATTAAGTCGTGTCAAATAGATATCAGAAACAAAACGATCCTTTTCTTTGACACCCTTACGTTTGGTCCAGACCACCATTGAGTTATCAGGAGAGATGGAAATAGATCTCGCAGATTCGGTGTTTATGATATCTTCGGGTGTCCATCGTGATGGATCGGTAGTATTTTGAGATTGTACGAGATAACTAAAAGTCAAGAAGACTGTTAAAAATAAAGTGTTCAATTTGAGCATATTATCTTAAAATTGATTAGGATTTCGAAAGTTGTAAAGTTACAAATAAGTCAACCACCATTTATCTTTATTTGATAGTTTATATATCATATATTTTTTACAAATCGGATAAAGTATGGTAACAATAAGAATCCAAATTATATAAACGCTTAAGAGAGAATAACCATAGCCTTGTAATGCACCAGACATCATAGTTTCATTATCTAGAATCATGAGTTTCCAATCCTTTCCAGTTATTAATAATCCCAATATAGCTCCTAGGTGAATGATTAAGATATGCAGTATGTAATAAAAGAAGGGTACCCTTCCGAAAACAATTAATATTACTGTCGCTTTAGATTTAACGGATTCAATAACTTTAAGAAAAATAAATGCTGGTCCCAAGGTCATCAATAGATATATTAATGATGGCGGATATTTTGTAGCATTGAAAAAAGAAATTATTGTTTTTTCTGTGGATTCTTGTATCGACCAAGGTGCTATATCTCCATAAACATTTATACCTCTTAAAATGAAAAAGAGTAAAATTGAACCAAAGCCGAGATATGTCAACCATTTTTTTCTTTTTTCTGAGTCGAACCCTTTTTGATACAGTTGCCCAAAACAGTACCCTAGAGCCATTACACCTATCCATGCTAAAACAGGATATGAAAACCAAATCATCCGATTTTCGGGGATACTAATTCCGTTGTTTTGATGCAATATGTACCAAATAACTGAACCAATGCTAGAGCCTTCTCTTGTAATACTGTCCAGTGAATTATGTCCTAGGACAATTAAAAGTCCTATTATTAAAACCACTTTTTTAGGTAGCTGAATGAGTAGCCCTAAGGCAATCATACAAATCCCAATTGCCCAAATAACTTGAAGGTTTGTAAAACCGAATGAAGGATCGAACCACCATAAAAAATTGTTGATGAAAATTTCAACAACTATAAGCCAAATTCCCCTTGTTACGAGGAATTTTGATAGGTGTCCTTTTGATTTACTCTGACCATACAAAAACGCTGAGGTACCCGCTAAGAATACAAAAACTGGCGCACAAAAATGGGTAACAAATCGGGTTGCGAATAATACTATATTGGTGGATTCCATATTTTCAGGATAATTACCTGTAAAGGCATTTATATGAAAATAGTCACGTACATGGTCTAAGGCCATGAGGACCATGACCAAGCCACGTAAAATATCGATTGAATTAATTCGGTTGGATTTGATAGATGTCATATCTAAAAATTGAAAGCTTTAGTCATTAATAAAAGTATGAAAAAAGCGCTACCATAAGTAACGCTTTTAAAATTAGCGGTTGAATTGATAACTTAATTAACACTAGGCTTTGGTCGAATACTCAACTTTATTAAGTCAAATTAATGAGACCAAAACTATTTGTAGGATAACATAATACCGCTAAACTTGAATATATTTAATGTTAGTCAGCTTTTGACATATCATTATTCTTGGTGTAGATATAAGACCAAGATCCATCTACAGCAGCATTAAATTTTGCACGCATTTCAGCTGTTTTTTCTTCACCATGTGCCTTAGAATATACAGTCCATACACCATCACGATCTTCATCTAGGTCAGCAAATTTTTCGAAAGGCCAAGCAACAAGATAGTCAGCATCTTTTTCACTACCGCCTTGAACTTGGTACCAGTAAGCACGCTCATCACCTTCGGCTTTTTTCACCTCACCGGAAACAGCTTTAACTACTGACATAAAATCTGCACCATTGCTTACTCTAAAATATGTAACCCAAACTTTTGAAACAGGTTCATTAGAGTCATTGCTAACTTCTGGCATACTGGTGGTAATCATGTAGTTGACATCGGTCATGTGTGGCATAATAGATTCCATCATAATTGATCTACATTTTCCACTTGCTTCGTCTGGTCCTTCGTCCATACCAGCCCAATTTTCCATTATGTCGGTCACCGCATATACAGAGTTAGTTCCTTGTACACGATCCCAGAAATTCCAGGTGTCAGTACCGCCATTTTCGGCATAGCATTTTTTGTAGTTTTTAACGCCTTCAATAAATTGTGCATCATGACCCATTTTAACCTTAATGTGGGTTACATTGTTAATCATTGATGTGTTTTCGTCTTGTCCCATAAGAAAGAATGGAACAACAAGTAATAGAATACTTAGTTTTTTCATAATGTGAATGATTTAGTTGATTAAATTATAGTCAACCAAAACATAAATACTCTAATAGCATACAGGAAATCTATTAGAAATTAGGCACATGTAGTTAGGGTACGATTTATGTGATTTTTCTTACTAAGTAATTGAATTCTAAGGAAATAACTAATAGGAATATAGGGATATTTTCAATTTTAATATGAAATATCCGACGAAAGCGAATAAAAATCTTACAAATGGTAACTTTTAAAGTGCAATTTCAACTTGATTATGTAGAATATCATCAAATGATTCCCGCTTTCTTATGAGCTGAGCTTTTCCATTATGGAATAAAACTTCTGCTGGACGATAACGAGAATTATAATTACTAGCCATGGTAAAACAGTAGGCACCAGCATTTTTAAAGCATAGTATATCACCTTCATTAATCTCATTAATTCTACGGTTATTGGCAAAGGTGTCTGTTTCGCATATATAACCCACGACTGAATAAAACCGCTCGCGACCTTCTGGATTAGAAATATTTATGATTTCGTGTTGCGACCCATAAAGCATTGGTCTAATTAAGTGATTAAAACCTGAATCTATTTGTGCAAACACTGTTGAGGTAGTTTGTTTAACAACATTCACTTTAGCTAGAAATACGCCAGCTTCACTCACTAAGAACTTACCTGGCTCAAATGCTAATGTTAAGCTTCTTCCATAATCTTCACAAAATTCATTAAATCGTTGAGAAAGCTTTTGTCCCAATTCTTCAATATTGGTTTCTATATCGCCTTGCTTATAAGGGACTTTAAAACCAGAACCAAAATCTATAAAATCGAGATTTTTGAATTGTTTGGCGGTCTCAAATAAAATCTCACTGGCATATAGGAACACATCAATATCCAAAATATCACTACCTGTGTGCATATGGATGCCATTAATAGTCATTTTTGTATTTTCTACGATACGAAGTAATAAAGGTATTTGATGTATCGATATTCCGAATTTACTATCGATATGACCTACAGATATGTTAGTATTACCACCTGCCATAACATGGGGATTGATACGAATACATACAGGTATGTTTGGATGTTTGGTACCAAATTGTTCTAAAATTGAAAGATTATCTATGTTTATTTGAACACCCAATTCTGCTACCGCTTCTATTTCTTCGAGTGAAACACCATTTGGCGTATATATGATTTCATGGGGTTCGAAACCTGCACGCAATCCTAACTGTACTTCTTGAATCGAAACTGTATCCAAACCTGATCCTAGTGTTTTAAATAATTTTAAAACAGAAAGATTTGACAATGCTTTAACAGCATAGTTAATTCTAAGATTATCTACAGAATCAAATGCGTTTGTTAATCGGTTATATTGTTTTATAATCGTGGATGAATCGTATACATATAAAGGGCTACCAAATTGAGATGAGATGTCTAAAAGTTGTTGGGTCATAAGTTTTTTTTTCAAAGATATTTTATTGCGTATTCAAACTGATAAAAGTAATTATAAATATCATATTTTAAACATATTGTTAAATATATAACATTAACTATGTGTTTTACTTCGCTTGAAATTAATTGGAATTGGAAATATTAAACATTGTTAAATATAATTTGAGAAACGTTTTTGGTTATGTATTTTTGTGCTCCAAATAAATATCTGATAACAAATGAATTTACACGAATATCAAGGTAAAGAATTACTTAGTAGTTTCGGAGTACGCATACAAAGAGGTATCGTTGCAAAAAGTGCTAAAGAAGCTGTTGATGCGGCTAAAGAATTAACTGCAGAAACTGGTACGTCTTGGCACGTTATTAAGGCTCAAGTACATGCAGGTGGTCGCGGAAAAGGTGGCGGTGTCAAACTTGCAAAAAATCTTAATGAAGTTGAAGAGCTTGCTGGCCAAATCATAGGTATGAACCTAATAACGCCTCAAACATCAGCCGAAGGAAAAAAAGTACATCAAGTTCTAATTGCAGAGGATGTTTATTATCCTGGAGACAATGAACCAGAAGAATATTATATGTCTGTACTTTTAAATCGTGGTACAGGTAGAAATATGATTATGTATTCTACCGAAGGTGGTATGGATATAGAACAAGTTGCTGAAGAAACACCACATTTAATCTTTACTGAGGAAATAGATCCTGCAGTGGGTGTCTTGCCTTTTCAAGCAAGAAGAGTAGCTTTTAACTTAGGGCTTTCTGGAACTGCGTTTAAAGAAATGACCAAATTTGTTACATCATTATATACTGCTTATGTAAAATCAGATGCATCGTTATTTGAGATAAATCCTGTTCTTAAGACAAGTGATGATAAAATCATGGCTGTGGATTCAAAAGTAACTTTAGATGACAATGCATTATACAGACACAGAGGTTTGGCAGAGCTTAGAGATTTACGTGAAGAAAATCCAATTGAAGTCGAAGCTGGCTCTTTAGGGTTAAACTACGTTGATTTAGATGGTAATGTTGGTTGTATGGTTAATGGTGCTGGACTTGCTATGGCTACAATGGACTTAATTAAGCAAGCTGGTGGTGAACCTGCAAATTTCCTTGATGTAGGAGGTACGGCAGATGCTGCTAGAGTAGAGGCTGCATTTAAGATCATCCTTAAGGATCCAAATGTACAAGCGATTTTAATAAATATATTTGGTGGAATTGTAAGATGTGATAGAGTGGCGCAAGGTGTGATCGATGCTTATAAAAATATGGGTAATATTAATGTACCGATCATTGTAAGGTTACAAGGAACCAATGCGGATATTGCAAAAGACTTAATTGATAATTCTGGCCTAGATGTATTAAGTGCTACAGAATTTCAAGAAGCTGCAGATAAAGTGCAAGAAGTACTGTCATAGCCTATAAATACTGATATTACAGGCGCCTTTTTTAAGGCGCCTTTTTTTTGCTCTAATGTTAATTATCTGCTAATCAACGTTAAACAGTGTTAATACATGTAACATTTTTTTGTAACAACAGTCTATTAGGTATCAATCTTATAAAACGAAAAATTATGAAAACACTAAAAATGAGTGTGCTAGCCGTAGCAATTGCGTTTAGCTCTGTACTTTCAGCAAGTACAAACCCGATCAAAAAAGCAGAACCAAAATCAGTTTCTGAATCTGTTGGAGAATTTTTAAAGAACCCAGACTTACAGTTGAGTTCTGATGTTAGTGCCATTGTCGACATTATAATTAATGAAAATGACGAGATGGTTGTATTAAATGTAGAGACAGATAATGAATCAGTCGAAAATTACATTAAAGGTCGTTTAAACTATAAGAAGTTATCTAAAGAGACTATTGGCTATAATAAGTCATTCAAAGTTCCTGTAAAACTTATAGAGAACGATTAATAAGGAAAACAAAACTTATAATTAATTAAAAGCGTCTTTTATAAAGGCGCTTTTTTTTATAGATGTAACCCACATTCTGTTTTGGGGTTATTGTTCCATCGTCCACTTCTGTCTTCACCTGGGACTGTACAATGCTTGCAACCTATGGAATGGTAACCTTTTGCAACTAAAGGGTGAAATGGTAAATCGTGCTCTTTAATATAGGCATCTCTTTTTTCTTTAGAAATGTCTAAAAGAGGATAGAATTTTAAAATATTGCCACGTTGCTCAAAAATATTTAGAGTAGAACGATAATCACTTTGCCACTCCATTAAACCAGACATCCAAATATTATATTCTGCCTTAATTCGATCTAGTGGTCTTACCTTGTTAATAGAGCAACAAAAATCTGGATTTTTACGCCAGGTCTCATCCTTGGTTGTAAATGCATGTTCTTCTTTTAAGGCTGATACCGAAATGACATTGAGGTTATACTTGTCTTCTAAGGTCTTTTTATAGTTAAGCGTATCTTCAAAATGATATCCAGTATCAATAAAAAATACCTCTTGAGTAGTATTGACTTCCGACACGAGTTTGAGTAAAAAAGCTGAAGTTGCTGCGAAAGAACTCGTTAGCATAACATCTGTTGTCTGAAAGTCTTTGTATAATTGTCTTATCCGTTCTTTTGCAGTAAGAGATTCATACTTTTTATTGAGATTTTCAATTTCCTCTTCTGAAAAAATTTGCTTTGGGGCAATATTACCAGTTGTTTCAAACATCTATTAATCTTGGTTAAGGGAACCGCAAGTTATTGGCTTATTTTGGAAGAAGAAAATTGAACGAGGATTTTTGCGGACTTCATAATTTAAGACTTGTTTTTTTGCTTTTTTGGCATTGGACCCCTCAAATGAATGATTAATCCATTGAGGAAATTTCGAAGAATTTGATCACCACACTCCATATACTTTGGATGATCCTCTCGTCGGAAGAACGCATTTAGTTCACTTTTTGAAATTCTAAAATCTACTAGTGCTAATATTTTTACAATATCATCATCTCTAAGTTGATGTGCGACTCTTAGTTTTTTAAATATATCGTTGTTTGTCATTTTTGGAAATTGTTTTATTTGTCGAGTTAAAAGATACTAAATTACGTTTCTAGAATTTTAGAACATCTTCATTCAACAAGTTATGTTTTCATTAAAAAGTATCCATTTCTATTATGATCTTTAAAGTGCTGTAACTTCTTTAGCTATAGTGTTTTGCACATAATTTTATGACCGAATATTAGAACTAAATCATAAGATAAAAAGGCTCCAATACCATGCTATTATTGGGTTGTCGGTTGATGAACGTGTCAAAAACACGACCAATTACATCCTATTTTTCGACAAGATACACTATTAGTACGACAAGAAATTAATGCACCTACTTACCTTTACAGTGTTAATTTAATCCCTCACCCATGATTAACCGAGCTGAAAAATTAAGTCTACTATCTGAGATGATTGCATTTGCTCAGACAGATGATAATATTAAGACCATTGAATATAATTTCTTATTGAGTATTGCCAAGCAATTGGATATTTCAAAGGAAGATTTCGAGTATTTATTTAAGCATCCCGTGAATTATGTGCATTTAAAGACACATAGTGAACGCATTGTGCAGTTTCATCGCTTGGTACTACTTATGAATTTAGACCATAAGGTCTCCGACAAGCAATTGGTCAAAATACATAATTTTGGTTTAAGAATGGGTTTAAGTCATGAGTCAATCAACCGTGTACTTGATTTAATGGATAGTTTCCCAAACAAAATCGTACCACCAGATTTTTTAATTGATATTTTTAAGGTGCAGTATAACTAAGACTACTTTACTTTTAATTTCTCTAATTTTTCTTGGTAAGCGGTAATCTCATCTCTGTAACGCGCAGCTTCCATAAAGTCTAAGGATTTAGCTGCTTGTTCCATTTGTTTCCGTTTTTCTCTGATTTTCTTCTCTAACTGACCTTTTGTAAGATATTCACTTTCAGGTTCAGCAGCCAATTTAGCTTCAAGTTCGGTTTTATAGGTACTCACAGAATTTTTAGCCAATGCACTGTCTAAGCTTTTGTTAAGTGCTTTTGGAGTAATATTATTCTCAGTGTTATAAGCAATTTGCTTTTCTCTTCTATAGTTTGTCTCATCAATGGTTTTTTGCATACTTTGAGTTATTGTATCTGCATACATAATTGCCATACCATTAAGATTACGAGCAGCGCGGCCAACGGTCTGTGTAAGGGATCGATTAGAACGTAAAAAGCCTTCCTTATCCGCATCCAAAATAGCTACCAAAGACACTTCGGGTAGGTCAAGTCCTTCCCTTAACAAGTTAACACCAACGAGCACATCAAATAGTCCTTTTCGTAAGTCCTGCATGATTTCAACACGTTCTAATGTGTCTACATCACTATGAATATATCGACACCTAATCGATATTCTAGTGAGATATTTTACCAATTCTTCGGCCATTCGCTTGGTGAGTGTCGTAACTAAAGTTCGCTCATCTTTTTCTACTCTCGCCTGAATTTCTTCTATTAAATTATCTATTTGATTAAGACTAGGTCGAACTTCGATAATAGGGTCTAATAACCCAGTGGGTCTAATGACTTGTTCTACATAGATTCCACCTGTTTTTTGCATTTCATAATCTGCTGGAGTAGCACTTACATAAATAACTTGATTTTGTAAAGCTTCGAACTCTTCAAACTTTAATGGTCTATTATCCATAGCCGCAGGTAATCTAAATCCGTATTCTACTAAATTCTCTTTTCGACTTCGGTCACCTCCATACATAGCATGAACTTGAGAAATCGTAACATGACTTTCATCAACCACCATTAAATAGTCATCTGGAAAATAGTCTAATAAGCAGAAAGGGCGAGTACCTGGTGCTCTGCCGTCTAAGTAACGAGAATAGTTTTCTATACCAGAGCAGTAGCCTAGTTCGCGGATCATTTCTAAGTCAAACTCTGTTCGTTCTTTCAGTCTTTTTGCTTCTAAATGTTTACCAATATCTTTAAAATAATCGTGCTGTTTTACTAAGTCATCCTGTATCTCAATAATTGCATTTTGAAGAACATCAGGTGAAGTAACAAACATATTAGCAGGATAAATATTTAGTCTGTCATAGCGTTCCAAAACTTCATTGGTTAAGACATCAAAGGCTTCAATTTCTTCAATTTCATCTCCAAAGAAATGTATCCTAAAAGCATTATTTGAATAGCCTGGAAAAACATCTACAGTGTCCCCTTTTATTCTAAAATTTCCATTTTTAAAATCTGCCTCTGTACGAGAATATAGACTTTGGACGAGTTGATGTAGTAATTTTGTCCTAGAAATGACTTGATCTCTTTCGAGGGTGATAACATTTTTTTGAAACTCCACTGGATTACCAATACCATATAAACAAGATACAGAGGCTACTACCAATACGTCACGACGCCCAGAAAGTAATGAAGACGTGGTGCTTAGACGCATCTTTTCAATCTCTTCGTTTATAGATAGGTCTTTCTCGATGTATACTCCGGAAACTGGTATATAAGCTTCAGGTTGATAGTAATCATAGTAGGACACAAAGTACTCTACTGCATTACTTGGAAAAAACTGCTTAAATTCTGAATACAATTGTGCTGCTAGTGTTTTATTATGAGCTAGTACTAAAGTTGGGCGTTGCACCTCTTCAATGACATTGGCAACCGTAAAGGTTTTCCCAGAACCAGTAACGCCTAATAGTGTTTGATATTTTTCGTTCTGTTCAATCCCATTGGCAAGTTGTGAAATAGCTTGTGGCTGATCTCCAGTTGGGCTAAAATCCGATTCAATTTTAAAACGCATAGAGCAAATTTACGATAAAGAAGACTCTAAATCAATTAACGTCTTAGGGCAAAGTGGCCTTTTATTTGGAAGAATTCTCCATCCTTAACAACATCTGCGATATACCAATAATCACCTGCTGGTAAAGGAGAGCCGTTGTATGTTCCATCCCATCCTCTTGTATTATGATTTAATTCAGCTAATACTTTTCCAAACCGATCAAATATGCGTACGACTGTTCCTGGTAGGGTTTGGACACCTGTTATATGCCAAGTATCAAAATCACCATCATTATTGGGTGTTAAATGTTTTGGTGTATCAATCACTAATACTTCTCTTGTAGTTCTGTCACAACCGTTACGATCAATGACCGTAATCGTATTATACCCAATAGGGACATTATTAAAAATATTAGAAAATTGAGGTGGACCATCGTTAAGGCTATATAGATAATCACCAATACCATCGATAGTGATTCTAATATTATTTGGATCTGAAAAATCTACAGTTTCTACAAACTCAATTATTGCTGATTCAGATTCAATAACATTGAATGTACTTGTTGATGAACATCCAAATGCATTAGTTACAGTTACTGAATATGTGCCAATAGTATTTATTTCTATTTCTGGGTTGGTTTCATCTGTAGACCACAAGTAGCTGTCATCAGAATTACCAGTTTCTGCAGAAACAATTAATGGTAGATTATTTAAACATAAGACCTGATCTGGTATGAAGATATCTGGTAATGGATTAATAACTATTTCAAAATTTGTAAGGTCAAAACAGCCTGTGTCTAAATGTTCAACTCGTGCAAAAATAATTTCGTTTGACGCGCTTGTATGATTTGATGGGAGCGGATTAATCCCCTCGAAGGCCTCAATTTCTGAACCATGATAAGTGACAAAATAATCCACTGGATTTTGGCCGTTTAAAATAGTATTAGTTTGTTCGTTCAAATTTATAGATAAGATCCCATCATCATCATCGTCACAATATTCGACTTCCATTGGTTGAAAAGCAATTGGATTAGGTGCTATGTTTAATTGAAATGCGTGCACCGTATAACATTTTGTTGTGCTAAAAGCGATCCTAGCAAAAATAGCTATGTTATTAGCATTGTACGCGTAATTATTATCTAAGGGGTTAATATTCGCATCTGCATCTGCCTCACTAAGATGATAACTTATTTCTGCATTTAAGTTTAGTCCAACCAATTCATAATTGATATCACCTAGATCGATAGTATTGGTTTCGGTTTCACAAGTTGTATAGTTTTCAATCTCATTAACTTCTGGAGGTAGATTTATATTTAAATCAAACGGTACAATAATGAAGCATCCAGTAGTTAAATTTCGAACAAATGTATAGATTGTTTCATTTAATTCTTCATTAATGTAATCTTCAGGATTTGCTATTGGATTAATTTCATTTTCGGCATCTGATAAGGCGGTGTAGTAAGTGAAATCCACATTATACTGTCTACCATCTAGAATATCTAATTCGATGTCGGTTAGGTCCCATTGTATACTAGTTTCAAAATAGTTACCGCATTGGGTGAGTGACTGGTCGAAATTTACATCAGGTAAATCGAGAATATTAATGCTAAATGTTTCAATACCAAAGCATCCAGATTCACTATTTTCAATTCGGACATATAATTTTTCTGGATTGCTAGTACTTGTATAATTGATATTTACTGGGTTGGTTCCAAGACTTGCGTTGAGTTCAGTGGCATGAAAACTAACGTTTAATTCCATTGGGTTTCCGGCAGAAATTTCATCAATTTTTTGATTTAAGTCTATACTATACGGCCCACTGCCGTTGGTACCACAGATTGGAATATCTGTAGGAAGATTATATACAGGTGCTTGTCGCACTTCTATCTGCATAGGCGCAAGGGCGACACAACTATCTTCGTTACTATTTTCTATTCTTACGTAGATTGTTTGTGGATTAGAAATATTCTGATAGGCTACAGTTTTATCAATAGGATTTATTTTATTGATGGCATCTTCTTCAGATTCATGGTAATAAACCACCATATATGGTTGATTATTGATTATTAAATCGTCTCTAGTTTCAAAAAGAAAATTGCCGTCTTCCGTTGCGTCTATTTGGCATAAAATATAGTCAGGTAAAGCCTCGATTTGAGGATTAGCAAAAACTCTAACTTCAAAATCAATTATGGCAAAGCAGTTTAATTCGGCTCTCTCTAATCGCACAAAAATCTCCTGAGATTCTGAGTCGAAATTTTCGGGATTAGTAATGGCATTTCGATCTGCAAATGCATCATCAAAAGATGTGTAGAATTGGGTTGTAAATTCTTCGAGCTCTGTAGAAATTGTGGGTAGGACACTATATAAATTTATCGTAGAAATCCCGTCTTGATCGTTGTCACAAATTATTAAAGGCTCTGGAGACTCAAAATCTAAACTTTCAACAACATTAATATCTAAAGTGGTTATAGAGTAGCACTCGGTTATACTATTTTCAACACGCGCATAAAATTGTTGATTTGTTCCCAATATATTGTAGGTCTGCTCTATTTCATTTTCATCGTTGTCAGCGTCCTCATAACTTTCATAAAATTTTACAGAAGGAGTAGGTGTATTTTGTACCATTAGATCTCTGTAATATCTCAAGTTAATAGCAGTAGTGCCATCTTCTGCGTTAAAATTTCCACAGGCATCAGCAGATCGAGGCTCAAGAGTTGGGACCTCATTGACTCGAAGTATTATTGAGGTGAAGTCCTGGCATTCGTCATTATATTGAACTTTAAGGAAAAGTTCTGTATTTGCTTCATTCACCGTAAATATTTGGTCAACATCTAAAGGATTTTCATCATTAATTTGATCCTCCTCAGTTAAATAATATGTTAGAGATAAGCCTCTATAACCGCCAATTAATTCCTCAGTTACGGCATTTAAATCAAAATCAAAAATAGAGTCATTGGAAGGATCGTCACAGCGATTAACAATTGTTCCTTCGCCGATGACATTATTAGTAACATTTTTGTGTAATTCTAAGGGGACAATCGATGTACAGTAACCGCCTTGTTCTGCGATAGTCATGTAAATCGTTAACTGATTATTAGTTAATGTTAATATAGGATCACCAACAAATAAGAACGCATTGGTTTGGGCCAAGGCATCTTCAGCAGAAGCAAAATAATTTACTCTTGGTTCTGGAATCCACTCCGTGATTTGTTCAACAGCGTCATTCAGATTATAAGATTCTTCTGCTTCATCGTAGAATTCATCAATGGGTGTACATTTATTGATGATAAACCGATCAGTACCTACGAAAGGACTTTCATTAAACTCCATGGTGAAAGGGACAACAGAATGACATCCATTAAAATCGTCAACTACCCTTGCATAAAGTGTCTCAGTTTGCTCCGGATATGGATAAGGTGAAGGAATAGCATTTATGGCCATCTCAGCTTCCTCCTCAGTGTAGTGAAACGTTACAGTTCTATTAAATTCAAAATTAGCTACCCAAAAGTCATAAAAATCAAAATCCACACTAGAGAATGATGGTATATAAAGCTCCTCACATACAATTATGGGATCTATTATTCTTGTGTTAGGAGCAGGTAAAATGATAATATCAAACATGCCGATTTGAAGACAACTATCATCTAGACTTTCTATTCTGTAATAAATAGTTTCAAAATCCTCAGTGTTTTGATAAATGCCATTTATTGGATTATTATTTTGTTCTGCATCGTCAATAGATGTAAAATAAGATATGATGTAATCTTCTGATGGCAGAGTGTCAAATATTTCGTCATTTCTTAAGGTGAAATCAAAATCATAAATTCCATCACTAGGTTGTGGATCACAAACCGTTAGTTCTGGTATTGGTGTTGCACTTTCGAAACCTAGTACTTCTATTTCTATGGTGTCTTGTAACGTACATGTGCCTCCAGCAATGGGAAGAATAATCTCTACGTCATAAATGCCACTTTCTGTGACTTGAAGCGTAGGGCCATTTTCATTATTAATTTGAACCCCATCTTGATACCAGTTATAATCCGCTTGGTTGTTATTTATATTAGCATCAAGAGTTAGTGCATTACCACATACTGCCTGGTCAGGTCCAAGATCGATGGCATCTCCAAAACTATCTGCCTCAATAAAAACTGCAGAATCGAATCTTTGATCAATGTGATCTGCTATAACAAATTTTACATTGTATGTTGTGCCAGGAATAACTTCTGCAGATGCTGTTAACACATTAGTACTCGCATTAAAGTTTGTCCCTATTGGATCATAGCCTTGGAAATAGGGTAAATTCTGGGCATCACAAAAACCTTCTATATCGGGTCTTATACTACTCGTTGTAATTTCTGTTTCTGTATTTGGTACTAAAGCTATATTGATATAAGGTGTATTTGTACCTGCAGGACGGATTAGTATCCCAAATACGTCTTGAAAGTTACAAGGATATTCTTGTTGATACTCATCAGAAGCAAAAAGATATTTAAAGGCAATAAAATTGTTTGACGCAACCAAATCAAATTCTATAGATGTGGCATTAAGGGTTTGATCAATGCCAATAGTATTTAAGATTTCTGGATCTGTTGCCCATGATATTTCACCTTCGCTTAAGGATTGAGGAATAAATGTGTTACCAGCAGAATTAATGCTACCAGTTGATAAAACTAGACCACTGGCTAAAGGGAAATTTGAATCAGCACGTTGAAAAAAACCATAACTATTTATATTATTCGTTTGGCCATTAAAATTTGAGGTCGCGTTATTAGCTAAAATGCAACTTTCTCCAACCAGATTGTCAATTAATTCTTGTGGCTGTAAGGTATCATCAGTAATTATTTGTTGCGCTGTTAAAACATACAGATGCGCAAGAATGAAGAGAAATATGAAGATACTTTTCTTTTCCATTTTTTGATACCAAAAAAACAATAGCAATAAGGTGAATTCCCTTAGATTTCTTTTTTGGTATTAAAGATAACAAAAATGATGCTAAAAGCTCATAAATTGGCCCTTGATAAACGTATTAACTAACACTATTAGTGTTAACGCCTCAGGGTGAAGTGACCTTTAACTTCAAATGCTTCACTTCCCTGTTGAATTTTAGCAACATACCAATAATCTGTTGCTGGCATCTTATGTCCATTATACGTACCATCCCATCCTGGTGTGCTCGACCCTAATTGTTTGAGCAATTTACCATACCGATCAAAGATGTACACAATACTACCTGGTAAGGTTTCAATTCCGATAATATGCCATGTGTCGAAGTCTCCATCATTGTTTGGTGTCATATGCTTAGGAGCATCAATAACGATAACTTCTGTCGTCACTTCGGCACAGCCGTTGAGGTCGATGATGGTAATCGTATGGTAGCCCAATGCTACATTTTCAAATATATTAGATTCTTGTGGCTCAAAATCATCTAATTGATATAAGTAATCACCAATTCCAGATACCGTTATAGTAATATTATTTGGATCAGAAAAGTCCACGGTTTCTGTGAATTCTATCATGGCAGCTTCAGATTCAGAAACATTGAAAACGTGTGTATTTTCGCAACCAAACTCGGTCGTAACCGTTACCCAATAGGTTCCAATTTCATCAATCTGTATTTCTGGAGATGTTGCGCCAGTAGACCATAGATATTCATCATTTCCTACGTTAGTATTCGCCGATACAATTAGAGGCAAGTTATCTAAGCAAATTACTTGGTCAGGAATGTCAATTATTGGCAGAGGATGAATAATTACCGAAAACTCAACAAGATCAAAACAATCTGTAATATTGTTTTCTAACCTTGCTATGATTGTTTCGTTATTATAGGCATTATAGTTGGTTAAATTTTCAATGTAATTAACACCATCTGTGGCTTCCTCAACCGAGTTAAAATAGGTGACTGTATAGCTTGTGTTGTCTAGTACTCCTAATATTGATGCTGTTTGTTGCGAAATGTCCGCATCTAAAAACCCATCAAAATCATCATCACAATATTCAATATTTTGAGGCTGATTTGCAATTGGATTTGGTAAAATGATTAACTCAAAAGGATAGACATAATAACAATGCGTTGTGCTAAATTCTACACGGACATAAATAATATCATTATCACTGCTGTACGTGTAGTCTGTATTTAGACTATTCATATTGGCTTCAGCATCAGATGCCGTCTCAAAATAACTAAAAAGTACATTAAAATCTACATCAACAATCACATCGTTAATGGTATTTAGATCGAAGAAATTATTTTCATTTTCACAGATTTCATAAAATTGAAAATCATTTATTGCTGGTGGCAAGAATACGTTTAATTCTAATGGCACATGTGTAAAGCAGTTGGCCACTGTATTAAATACTTTTATATATACTGTTTGAGGATACGTAAGATTTGTATAATTGGCAGGATCTACAATAGGATTTAAGTCATTTTCTAATTCATCTAATGATTCGAAATAAGTGATGATATTATTAGGGTTGTCTATTTCAAATAAATCACCCTCTGCCAAGGTTAGATCGAATGTTGTGATACCATCATAGTCATCATCACAGTTTATTAATGGTTGTGGTTCAAACGGATGTGGATTAATGATGAGTAGAAAATCTGTTAAGCTGAAACATCCTGTTTCGTTGTTTTCAATTCTTGCTACAATTTGCTGATTTGATGAGGCACTATAATTCGTGCTGATAGCATTTTCGTCGTTTATAGCATCTGTTTCATTGGAGTGGTAGGAAACAGTAAACATATTTGGATCTTGATCACCTAATAATATTGGCGTCTGAGGACTTAAGTTGAAAATTTCCACATTATCGTTAGAGCTGTCATCGCAGACTTCAATGTTTTCTAATGGATTTGCTATTGGTAATGGATTTATCTGTAAAGTAAAATCATAGATATAGAAACAGCTTGTATTTGCGTCCTCAATTTTAATAAAAATGATGTCATTTATAGTTGTATAAGTATAATCTGTACCTATGGCATTTATGTTGTTTTCTGCATCAACATAAGAATTGAAATAGGTGAAAATGACGTTAGTTGTATCATCACTTATAACTGTCTCAATTTCATTAAGATCGAAATAGCTATCTGGATTGTCACATATTTCATAAATCTCAAATTCATTAATTGGAGGCGGTAAGGTAGTATTCAATTCAAGGTCAACAACAGTATAACAATTTGCAGATGTATTGAGTACTTTTAAATAGACTGTTTGAGGATTTGAGGTATTGGTATAATTTTCTGGTGTATTAATGGGATTAGTATCCGACTCTAGATTTTCTATAGATACGAAATAACTTATTAAAACATTATCAGGTATACTTGGGTAAAGTTCGCTTTCTGATTGTGTTAGATTAAAAGTATTAAGCCCATCATAATCATTATCACAAATGGTTATTGGACTAACACTCGAAGGTGCAGGATACACAATGGTATCGAATTGTGTAATGTCGTAACACCCTGTTATTGAGTTGGTGACTCTAACAAATATAGTTTCGTTGTTTTCAGAATTATAGTTATCCTCGAGTGCACTAACTCCATTATTAGCGTCTTCAAACGTGCTATGGTAAGACACCGTAAAAATTGATGGATCTTGATTTTGGAGTACAAACTGATTTTGCGATAACAAATCAAATATTTCAAACTCATCATTAGACACATCGTCACATGTCTCGAGATTACTCACTGGATGTGCAGTTGGTAATGGATTAATAATTAACTGAAAAGGGTAGGTCACAAAACATCCTGTTGTTTGGTATTCTACTCTAATTATTATGGTATGTGTGAATTGCGAGTAGATGTAATTTAAATCTAGTGGATTGAGATCATTATCGGCATCTGATTGATTATTGTGATAACTGATATTAATGTCGTTGAAGTCATCAATTACTAAGTCGTCAATGGTGCTTAAATCAAAGGACTGATCTACATTGTCACATATTTCTACAAATTCAAAGTCATTTATTACTGGTAATGGATTAACCGTTATTTCTAGTGGCAGGGTGACAAAACAATTGCTAATGGTATTGTTTACTTTAACGTAGACTGTCTGCGGACTAGTGGTATTGTCAAAATTTTCTGGATCAGCAATAGCATTGAGATCTGCTTCCGCATCTTCTAATGACGTGAAATAAGAAACCTCAATATTATCTTGTCTTACATCTAAAATTTCGATTTCTGATATGGTTAAATCCCATGTTAAGATACCATCATAGTCATCGTCACAACGTTCAACAGGGTTTGGCATGTTTACAATTGGAGCAGAGATAATATTAATAGCAAAAGCTGAAACGCCATAACAGTAGTTCCCATTATCAACTCTTGCAAAAAGTTGCTGTGGATTTACTGAATTTGTATACTCTAGTGGAACTTCATTTATGCTATTATCTGCGTCATATTGCGAAGTGTAGAATGTTATTTCAAGAATTTCTGGACTCCCTAATACCATTTCTTCAATAGTTGCATTAAGATCCACGGTCACAAAACCATCATTACTAATGTCATCACATACAAATATGTCTGATGCAGGGTTAAAAATGGGTAGTGAGCCAACCTCTAGTTCAAATGACGAAGTGCCATAACATGTTGAATCTGTTAAATTTTCAACCCTTACATAAATGGTTTGAGGGCTAGAGGTATTTTGGTATGGTGCATATTTGTTGATTGGATTTGTACCTGCTTCAGCATCCTCTTCAGTTTCATAATATAGAACCTGTTTATTGGGTTGCCCATTTAAGATTTCAGCATCCTTAAGGTAAAAATAGAAATCTGCAACACCACTTATGTCTGCCTCACAATTTTCAAAATTGGTGATTGGTATAAATTCAGGAAGTGTATTGATATAAATGTAAAATCCGGAAAGACTGTAACACCCTGTAGATTCATTTTCAATTCTGGCATAAATGTATGTCGAGGCTGTTTCATAATCCACAAGATTAGTCAATTCATTCTCACCATTTACAGCATTCCAATAATCTGAATAAAATGTGATATTTGAGGTGTCAACTTCGGGTGTTAATTCAGGAATTTTCTCTTCTAAGTTTACAATTGATATACCATCGTTGTCATCATCACAGACGATAATTGGGTTTGGATACGTGATCTGAGGCGCACTCACAATATTAACTGTAAGTGTAGTGACATCATAACATCCGGATTGCGTGTTAGTAACTCTTATGTAAAAAAGTTGTGGATTTGCAGAATTATAAACATAATCTGGTAAATCATTTACATCGTTTAGTGCATCCTCTTCAGTATAATAGTATTTTACATTTGCAGCTTGAACCCCTTGAGCCGAAACAGTGTTAAAGGTGTCCATGATTAAGGTGGTGAATCCATCAGTATTTTCATCACAATAATCTGCTGTTTGTGGTTCTAATATTAGGGCAGGAGCAATTTCTAAGGTTACAGTCACATATTCAATACATACATCGCTAACAACTGTTGCAAATATTTCCGTACCATTATCAGTAACGACAAAAGGAACGGTTTCATCAATTGCATTTACTTCATTGTCTCTATCGTCTTCTGTTAGGTAGAAAGTGGTCTCAAATTCACTGTAGCCATCTTCCAATTCGGTTTCTACGGCTTCTAAATCAAATTCTTCAATACCATCATTAGATGGGTCATCACAAACAATAAAGGCCTCTAAATCAAACGTGGTTTGTATAATATTAGAATGTAGTTCTATTTGAGTGATCGTAAAGCATCCTGTAGTCGGATCAAAAACCCTAACATATATAATTTGAAAATTTGGGACAATGTTGGCATAATTCTCTGGATCGGTAATTTCATTCACACCTGTTAAAGCATCATTATAATACTCGTGAAAGGATAATTCTAAGCCGGTTAGGCCTTGTAAAATGTTATCAATTACAGAGGTGAGATCAAATGTTTCAAAGCCATCAAAATCTTGTTCGCAGGCATTTATCCATTGATTTTCTGTGTTTATCGCAGGAGTTTCTTGGAACTGAACGTCTATTGTTGTCGTTGAAAAACATCCCGTTGTGGCATCATAAACACGTACAAATAAAGTCTCAGAAGTATTGTAGTTTAGATAAGGAGAAAAAATAGGATTCCATCCATTATCCGCTTCTGGTTGTGAGTAGTGGTAAGTTACATACTGGTTGGCATTACCATTAGTAATCTGATCATTTGCTACAGTTAAATCAATAAAAGTATAACCATCTAACGTAGGATCTGGACAAGCAATTATAGGATCTGGTTCAGTAGCTTCAGGCTTTGCATTAACTATTAAATTGAATGAGGAAAAAGCAAGACAACCATTAACGGTATCTTCAATTCTTACAAAGATCTGTTGAGGTGATGACGTATTATCATAAGGACTAGCAACAGGATTCTGATTATTTTGCGCATCATCTTCACTGAGATGATAGGATATGCTATAGCTTGAAGGAGGAACTGTTGTTAAGACCTCATAATTTTTAGACTCAAGATTAAAGGCTTCAACTCCATCATTAGAGTCATCGTCACATAGAATGAAATCGGAAATGTTACTTACTTCTTGCTCAGAACTCAGAGCAATTTCAATTTCATCGCTAATAACACAGGAGGTTTGATTAAGTTGAATGGTAATCACTACATCATAAGTACCACTTTCAACAGCCTCATAAGTTGGGTTTGATGCACCATCAATTAAGAGCCCATCTTGGTACCATTCGTAGCTTGCTTGAGGATTATTAATATTACCATTTAATAATACTGAATCTCCACAGGTTGTAATATCTGGCCCTAAGTCTACTGAAGCATTAAAACTATTACCTTCGATAAAAACAGCAGAATCAAAGTTCTCATCCGTTTGATCTGCAATTACTAATTTGATTTCATACTCTACGTTAGGAATGATTGTGGCAGTTGCGGTAAGTACAACGGTCCTTCCATTGTAGTTAGTGTCACCAACATTATAGCCTTCGAAGTATTGCTCGTTTTCTGCTGGACATCCAGCAGCACCTAAAATTTGTTCATGTATAGTACTAGTATTTACAGGAATATTTGTCCCTGGTATTAAAGCAATATTTGTAAATTCTTCGTTTGTACCAGCCTGTCTAATTAAAAATGCAAAACCATCAGAATAATAACATGGATATTCTTGCTGATACTCTTCTGAAGCAAGGATGTAATTAAACTCAATTTGATTTGCAACAGACACAAAATTGAAATCAATAGATGTTGCATTTAAAGTTTCTGATATACCAAGTGCATTTTCTAAATCTATATCAGTGCCCCAATCATCATCACCTTCATTTAAGGGGTTGGTGTTTATTGAATTTCCAGCAGAAAGCACATTACCTGTGGTAAGAACTATACCATTTTCGAAAGGGAAATTAGAATTACCACGTTCAAAAAAACCAAAACTTGAAAACCCGTTGACATTGCCATTTACAGAGGATGAAATATTCGAAATTTCAACACAATTTTGACCAAAGTTGTTTTCGATTAATTGTTCTAGCGGTAATGAATCATCTGTAGAAATTTGTTGCGCATGACTAAAAAGCACGCAAAGCGCACCCATTAGAAATGGTAGAATTCGTTTTTTTAACATGACGTGATTAATAGCTAATTGTTGTATTCTGCTTTTATTCAGCAAATTACACTCTGAGAAAGTATAAAAAAATACCTAGTTGTAGGTATTTTCTATATTTTTTATCGGCAGAATTGGATAAACTGCACTTTTTTTGGATGTATGTAAATAGGGATCTTATCTACGAAGTGTAAAATGACCTTTTACTTCAAACGATTCGTTACCTTGTTGAATTTGAGCAACATACCAATAATCACTTGATGGCATTTTGTTTCCATTGAACGTGCCGTCCCAACCAGATGTATTAGAACCAAGTTGTTTTAGGAGTTTACCATACCTGTCAAAAATATATACAATACTTCCTGGTAAGGTCTCAATCCCTACTATGTGCCAAGTATCAAAATCTCCATCATTATTAGGGGTCATATGTTTTGGAGCGTCAATTACAATGACCTCTTCAGTAACTTCCGAACATCCATTTAAATCTATCACCGTTATAGTATGGTATCCTAGACCTACATTTTCAAAGACATTAGATTCTTGAGGTTCGAAGTCATCAAGCTGATATAAATAATCTCCAATACCACTAACTGTAATTGTAATATTATTTGGATCTGAAAAGTCCACTGTTTCAGTAATTTCAATTATAGCAGCCTCAGATTCTGAAACATTAAATACACGTGTATTTTCGCATCCAAATGATGTGGTCACGGTAACCCAATAGGTACCAATTTCGTCAATTTGTATTTCTGGTGTAGTTGCTCCAGTAGACCATAAATATTGATCATTACCAACATTGGTATTTGCTGAAACAATTAAAGGTAAATCGTCTAAACAGATAACTTGGTCTGGGATATCAATTTCTGGGAGAGGGTTAATATTTATTGAGAATTGATTGACACTAAAACAAGACGTATTATTATTTTCTAGTCGCACAAAAATGATTTCTTCATCAAATGCGATATAACTTGATTCTATAATATTATCGCCATTAATGGCGTCATTTTCTGTGTTATGATAACTTATTGAATAATTCTGTGGATTAAGTCCATTTAAGATATCATTATTTTGTACACTCAGATCAAATTCTAAAAGTCCATCAAAGTCATCATCACAAGCTATTAAATCGTTTAGTGGATTTACTGGAGGCATCATATTTACATTTAAACTAAAATCGTAAATAGAATAACAATGTGTTGTAGTATAAGCTACCCTCGCAAAAAGAGTATCGGAATTGGTTTGATAGGTGTAGTTTGTATTAAGTGCGTTTGTATCAGATTCAGCATCTGCTAAATTTGTGTAATAGTTAATCTCGATGTTGATTAATGAATCCGTAATAACAGTGTCTATCTCTGAAAGATCAAAACTGTTACTATTATTTTCACATATGTCATAGAGTTGAAAATCATTTATAGAAGGAGGTAGAAATACTTCTAAATCAATTGGAACAGCCACATGGCAATTCGATATTGTATTGGTAACTTTTAGGTAGACTACTTCTGGATTTGAGGTGTTTTGATAATTTTCAGGGTCAGAAATCTGATTGGTGTTATTCTCAACATCTGCTAAGTTTCTAAAATAAGCAATCTCAATATTATCTTGTCTTACATCTAATATGTTGAATTCAGCAACCGTGAGGTCAAAAATTACAATACCATCATCGTCAGTATCGCATTGTGTTAGAGGCTGAGATGGATTTACTTCAGGAACTTGAATGACATTTAATTCAAATGATGTAATGGAATTACAGATAGTTCCGTTATCTATTTGTACATAGATCTGTTGAGGATTTACAGTATTTGTAAAACTCAATGGTAAAGGATTAATACTATTTTCAGCATTAAACTGAGAAGTATAAAAAGTAACATTTAAATTATCAGGTATACCTTGTGTGATCTCAGTGATTTTATCGGTGAAATCAAAAGTTTCAAAGCCATCATTTGAAATATCATCACATACAAACCAATCAATTGGAATATTAAAGGCTGGGTTAGTACCAACTTCAATAATGAAGTCTGATGTACCATAGCAATCTTGATCAGTTATGTTTTCAACACGTGCATAAATAGTCTGTGGATTGCTAATATTTTGGTAATTAGCATTCTTATTAATGGCATTAATTCTATTATCCGCATCACTTTGACTTAAATAATAAAGCACCTGTTTTCCTGATTGACCATTGAGAATCTCATTATCCTTTGTGTTGAACATAAATTCTGCAACACCATCACTACTATCTTCACATATTCTATAATTACTTATTTCTGCAAAAACAGGTAGTGTATTAACAATAATTTCTAGGTTTTCAATAGAGTAACATCCAGTGATTGTATTATTTACACGTACGTATACAGTTTCGGTTTCAGCATTATAGTTAGTAGTATCTATGATTGGGTTGACACCATTCTCAGCATTTTGTAATGTGTTGTAAAAATTTATTGATCTATTTGTTGTATCTGTGATGACTTCTGGTGATGAATTTTCCAAATTCACTATAAAAAATCCATCCTGGTCGATATCGCATATAACTATTGAACTAGGAGTGGAGGTAACAGGTGCTTCTAAAACAGTAATCTCAAATGAGTTAACATCATGACACCCTGTATCTAAAGATTGTATTCTAGGGTAAACCGTAAACGGATTTGTTGTATTTGTATAGAAATTTGGTAAGGCATTAGTATTTGAATCTGCATCACTTTCTGATAAATAATAGGATACAGAAAAACTAGGTTGTCCTTGTGTAACCAAATCATCAAATTGAGAGAGTTCAATTGTTGAAAAACCATCTTGATCCTCATCACAAACAGTTTGGTCATCAATCGGATCAAATTCTTGAACAGGAATCATGATCAAGGAAATCTCTGCTTCGTCTTGACATGTCGAACTTTCTAATGCTAAGAATAGAGTCTGTGGGTTTGACGTTGGTATATAGGACTGAGTAGGACTTATTGGATTAACTTGATTGTCCCTATCTTCCTCAGACTCATAAAATACGACAGTAACATTATCTAGATCATTTATTATTCCGTCAGCGATATTAAACAAGTCAAATTCTTCATAATTATCATTGTCAACGTCACATTGCGATACATCTCGAATATTTGTTCCTGTCAATAAAAGATTGGTGTGAATTTCTAATGGTACTACTGTTCCACAACCAGATATGTTACTTTCTACACGGATAAAAACGGTTTGAACATCTGGATTTATATTACTATAATTTAAACTATCACCAATTGAATTTGAACCAATTAGTGCGTCGTCATAAGTTTCATGGAATGTTACTGTGACATCTGTCAACCCTTGAATCACGTCTGGTATGACAGTGGTTAGGTCAAAATCTGCAAATCCGTCATGATCTAAATCACAAGCATCTATCTGTTGTAATTCACTATTTACAACCGGATTATCCAAGACACTAATATCTAAAGTGGTTGTAGTATTACATCCTGTTATACTGTTTTGTACATTAACAAAAACAGTTTCATTAGTACTAGTGTTTACATAAGGCATTGGTATAGGGTTACTTCCTGTTTGCGCCTCTGTTAAAGTATAATGATATGTAACATCGAGATTGGGTTGTCCATTTGTTATCTCTGTATCCTTTACGCTCAGGTCTATAGTTGTAAATCCATCTGCAATTTGATCATCACACACTTCTAAAGGTGTTGGATTAGTAATGTTAGGCATTTCATTAACAACCAAATCAAAGGATGTAAATGCTAAACAACCGTTATCTACATTTTCTATTCTCACATATATAGTCTGAGGGTTTGCTATATTCTGAATAGGAGCTGTTATTGGATTACTTCCGCTTGATGCGTCGCTGAGGTTTGCGTGATAACTAATCACATAATTAGCCGTTGGAACCGCATTAAACACTTCAGCGTCTTTGGTTGATAAATCAAAAGACTCTACACCATCGTTACTACTATCATCACATACTTCATAATTAGAAATCGCATTAGCAGGCTGTGTAGAGCTTAAGGTAATAGTTACATCATCTTCTATGGTGCAAATTCCATTTGGTAAGGGTATTTCAATGACCACTCTGTAAGTTCCAGATTGTACAGCATCAAACGTAGCATTCGTTTCACCAGGTATAAGGGCATTGTTAAAGTACCATGTATATGAGGCTTGAGGATTCTGAATATTACCATCTAATAGTACACTACTGGCACAGGTTTGAATATCTTCCCCTAAGTCAACGCTGGCATTAAAACTACTACCTTCAATAAAAACTGCGGAATCATAATTCTGATCAGTCTGATCGGCAATGACCAGTTTAACCTGGTATTGAACATTTGGTTGAATAGAAGCTATAGCTGTTAATACTGATGTTCTACCATTATAGTTAGTATCTCCGATATTATAGCCTTCGAAGTATTGACCATTTGAAGCATCACAAAATCCTACAATTTCATCATGAACGGTATTGGTATTTACTGGAGTTGATGTTCCTGGAACAAGCGCAATATTAGTGTAGGGATCACCACTTCCTGCTTGCCTAATTAGTAGAGCGAATCCATCAGAATACTGACAAGGGAAGTTGCCAGAGTATTCTTCAGAAGCCAGTATGTAGTTAAACTGTATTTGGTTTGATATTGATACAAAATCAAATTCTATTGATGTAGCATTTAAAGTTCCGGTTATACCAAGGGCCGTTTCTAAATCAGTATCTGTAGACCAAGTGTTATCACCTTCATTTAAGATGGAATTGTTTTGTCCATTCCCAGCAGATAGGGCATTACCTGTAGTAAGTACAATACCGTTTTCAAATGGGAAGGATGAATTTGCCCGCTCAAAATATCCAAAACTCCCTAAGCCAGAGATAGATCCATTGATTGGTGACGAGATATTTGATACTTCCACACAGCCTTGTATCAAGGTATTCTCAACAAGATCTTGAGGCGAAACAGAATTATCTACTGTTATTTGCTGTGCTGTGATAAAAGTACTGAGCAAGCAAAAGATGCCCAAAAGTATGCGGTTAATACTAAACATAGGTTTCGGTTAAGTTTAAAAAGTGAATTTTGAGATGTTTGGGGCAGTCACAAATTAGCACTTATAATGTGCTGTAAAGTAGAATTAAATAGGATTAAGAACAAAAAAATACGATGAAATACATAAAATGTTAACAACTGAAGCGATATAGGTGCCATTTTCAATCATTAATCGTTCTAATTTAGCCGAAGTTTAAAATATTTTCATCGTTAAGAAAAGCGCTGAAATTCAGTAATTAGTAGTTTACATATACCCATCCTACCAGTGGTTCGTAATTTGGGTCATTTAGATTTAACACGTAAAAATAGGTCCCTACTGGAACGATATTTCCGTTTGCATTAATGCCTTTATTTACAGTACCGTCCCAAAATTTATTATTATTTCCAATAAAAATTAAATCACCATAACGGTTATAGATTAATAATTCGTGATTTGTGAATATATCATATAAGCCTTGTATGTTAAACCAGTCATTAGAATTATCATTATTTGGTGAAAATCCACTTGGAACAACAGGCGGGCAATTTTCAATAACTAAATTGAATTGATAGATTTCGTAACAAGGTGGCACAGAAACCCTGACGAATATAGTCTCAGGTTGGGACGAATTATTGTATGAAGTGGGAATTAGAATTTCATTGGATTCATTTTCTAAATCTGTTAAGGATAGATAAAATGAAATATCAGCTTCATCAATATTTAAGGAAGAAACACCATCAAATAAGTTGAAGGTAGAAGTTTCAAAACCTTCATTACAGCCGATGAGCTCAGGTAAAATGATAATGTCTGGAATTAATAGTAATTCTACATCTTCAAAGGTAATATTATTATCCTCATTTGTTTCTATTACCGTCCCATTCATGTTACCATCATCGTCAACAATCCCAATCACTGTTAAATTTGCACCAGATCCTTCAGGTATGCTTACAATAGTAGATGAACTTTCTGAGCCATTAATAGGAATATCATTTATGGTTGCACTTTGCCCAATTAAAATACCATCAAGATAAAAAGCGATTGGTGTATTCGCAGGAAGTAGTGCCGTACTGTTGAAATTGTTAACAGTGTAAAATAATTCAACACTATTATCGCCACAATTAACCAAGTTCCCATCTATACTCAAGGTTGCATCTGGTAATTGACTGTTAAGTACGGTTATAATGTTATTAATCATAACAAAATCTTGTCCAGATGTAAGGGTTATTGATGCTGAGGTATCACCAATATTTATGTTGTTTTGGATATTATAGACATCAATATCCATATTGTATAAATCTACAGCACCAGTAAATGAATTGGTACCATTAAAAGCATTGTTTGCTGGGTTTAATGGGAGGTTACTTATTACATTACCATTTATGGTTAATTGCTCATTTACAGCAAGTGATCTGTCACCTTCCCAGGCGATAAAACCTATTTTTGCATCCTCATTATCAAGGACATTAAGGTTATCTAAAGTTATGTTTAGAATTGTAGGGACACTTTGAAGCCCATCATAAACATTTAATTGGTTAAGAGGTAAATCTTCATCTTGATAGATAACCGTTATAGCCCAACCGCCAAAATTAGTGCCAGTTGGACAATAAGGATCTATGATGGACGAAAGATCAAAATTTGAAATGTTATAGTCTCCATTGCCGTTACTAATTATTAAATCTGTGACATCGGCAAATGCAGCAAAAAAAACGCGTGTCTCGTCTAAAGCATCATTAAAGGTCCTTGTAGCAGTAATATTATTGTCGTTAAGTGTGATATCAAAATCTCCGTTGCCCGAACCTGCCCAGTAAAGATAAGCTGCAATTACATTTTGGTTTGGCGTTAGACTTAAGCTTGCTGTTGATGAGGATTGAATGGTACAAGGTGTTCCTGGTCCATTTTCAAAAACATTCATTGTATTTCCAATAGCAGTATAGTCGTATCTACCATTAAATTGTTGATATAACGTAACATCTTGTGCAATTAGAGGGATACTTACACCAAACAGCAGTAAATAGATTATGTAACGAAGTAGTTTCAACACTCTGGTTTGGTAAACTAAGTTACATTTTTTTTATCGCTTTAATGTGAAGTGTTCTGTAAAGGTTCTACCGTCTTGGAGATTGACTTTAAACCAGTAGTCAGAAGTTGGCATTTTATTACCGTTATAGGTACCATCCCAACCAGGTCCTATAGGATCTAGTTCTTTTAGGAGCTTTCCGTATCTATCGAAGATGAGGATTGAGGTATTAGGCTGAAACTGTTCGGTAATTCCATAGACTTGCCAGAAGTCGTTATTATCATCACCATTA
This sequence comes from Winogradskyella poriferorum, assembly GCF_050618035.1. Taxonomy (GTDB): domain Bacteria; phylum Bacteroidota; class Bacteroidia; order Flavobacteriales; family Flavobacteriaceae; genus Winogradskyella; species Winogradskyella poriferorum_A. The sequence goes on along the minus strand of NZ_JBODPY010000004.1, from coordinate 295,220 downwards.
GGTGTAAAAAATTTAGGGAATCCAATAACAGAAACAAGTTCCTCAGTAATACCACAGTTGTTTCTATCTCTTACATAAACGGTGTATAGTCCTGGTTGTACATCACTAAAGACATTACTCTCCTGATAGGGACCGTTAGGATTATCTAAGGCATATTCATAGTCACCTTCTCCCGAGACCAATATTGTTATTGAATTATTTCTTGTAGCATCTATGACTTCAATATCCGTAATAGTTGCAATATTTGAAGGTACTACAGTAATCGTTCTGTCTTTAAAACAACCGTTGGTGTTTGTAACACGTACAGTATAAGTACCTGGTTCGTTAATCTCTATGGTTGTTGTATTTTCACCTGTAGACCAGTCATAACTATAATTGCTAGGAGAATCATTGATGACACCTCCGTCTAAAACAATGGTCTCAGGGAAGAAATTGAGGCAGTAGAGCGTTTCATCTTGCGTTTCGATATTTGGTAATTCAAAAACAGTAAGTTCTACTTCACTGATACCAAAACAGGCATTATCGTTTTCTACCCTTGCATATATAGTCTGATTGTAGGCAACTGTATTGGTAAATGTGCTTCCAAGTGGTTGATTCTCTATCAGAGCATCGTCGTAGGTTTCGTAGTAAACCACATCAAGTCCTACCGGAGCACCAGCTAGTACAATACCATCAGCATCAGTAAGCTGGAAACTAGCAAAACCATCTTCCTCACCATCATCGTCACATACCTGTAGGGTTGCGTTGTTGGTAGCTGTAGCACTGACTTCAAGTGAGATTTCACTAAAGTTGAAACAGCCAGTTACTGGATTAGTCACTCGGGCTACCACAGTTTGAGGATTAATAAAGTTTTCAAAGGCATCTCCGTTAATTGGATTGGTTTCAGCATCAGCATCAGCCTGTGAGAGGTAATAGTCTACTTGTACTTGTGGATTTCCACCTGTAATATCATCTAATAGCTGGTTGATGTTAAAGACTGTAAAGCCCTCAGGAATACCATCTTCGTCACACTGCAATACTGAAACATCATTAGCTTCTGGGATAGGAGCAACTTCAATTCTAAAACTTGTGAAACCTATGCAACCAGAATCGTTATCTACAATTCGGGCATAAATATCTGTGGGAGCCGGTACCGTATTATTATATAATAGTGGTAAAGGAGCATTAGCACTTTCAGCATCAGCAAGACTAGAATAATAAGAAATATCATAGTTTACTGGACCAATATTTTCCGTAATTTCTTGAGATTTAATATTAAAATCAAAAGTTGCTAGTCCATTGGTCTCATCACCGTCAGAATCGTCATCACAAACTATAAATAAATCAGGCTGATTAAAGTTGGTTAAGGCAGATACATTAATATCGAATTCATTTAAAATAAAACAGCCAGTGGTTGTATTCTCAATTCTAATGAATACTGTTTGAGTTAATGGAAAACTATTAAATATATCTCCTAATGGGTTAATATTAATATTAGCATCATTTTCTGTTGTATGATAGCTTACGGCTATATCACTTTCGCCATTAATAATATCCTGAGTCATTGTACTTAAGTCAATTTCCGTAATAAAATCATTGTATGGTGGTTGACCGTCACAAACGTCTAAATCTGGAAGTTCGGTAACAAACGGACTACTTAATAATGGATTTGTTGGATTATCAGGAAATGTTGCTGTACCTGTCCATTCTAGTGAAAAAGGGCTATTACCTATCGGTCTATCAATTACGATAAAATAAGACTCGCCAGCGAGCGCATCAATAGCACTAACAAAACTATTACCGTTTGGACCAGGACCTTCAGCAGTATCCACTTCATTGGTGCTTAGACCTGTTAAATTATTACCTTGGTTTGCAGCAGACGGATTAGTTGTAGAACAACGAATTGCCTGCCCAATATTTCCGCAAGTTACATTTGGTCCAAAAATGAAAAAATCATAATCCTCATTAATATTGGTGCTACCAGGAGTGAGGGTAAATGCAAGTGTACCGTCGTTAGCAATATTTACTTGTAACCAAATACTATTATTTTCTTGACTTGAGCATGTGTTAGATCCAGATAGTTCTTGCGTTCCAATACCACTTACATCCAAACTTAAACTTGAATTACCACAAATGGTAATTATATTTTGACAATCATTAGGTTCTTGTGCAATGCTACTAGTTATAACAAAGGCACATAGCAAAAAGAATATAAAATACTTTAATGGGACTTTTAAAATCATCTTTTAAGTGTAAAATGGCTTGTAAAGGTTCTACCGTCTTGGAGATTGACTTTAAACCAGTAGTCAGAAGTTGGCATTTTATTACCGTTATAGGTACCATCCCAACCAGGTCCTATAGGATCTAGTTCTTTTAGGAGCTTTCCGTATCTATCGAAGATGAGGATTGAGGTATTAGGCTGAAACTGTTCGGTAATTCCATAGACTTGCCAGAAGTCGTTATTATCATCACCATTAGGTGTAAAAAATTTAGGGAATCCAATAACAGAAACAAGTTCCTCAGTAATACCACAGTTGTTTCTATCTCTTACATAAACGGTGTATAGTCCTGGTTGTACATCACTAAAGACATTACTCTCCTGATAGGGACCGTTAGGATTATCTAAGGCATATTCATAGTCACCTTCTCCCGAGACCAATATTGTTATTGAATTATTTCTTGTAGCATCTATGACTTCAATATCCGTAATAGTTGCAATATTTGAAGGTACTACAGTAATCGTTCTGTCTTTAAAACAACCGTTGGTGTTTGTAACACGTACAGTATAAGTACCTGGTTCGTTAATCTCTATGGTTGTTGTATTTTCACCTGTAGACCAGTCATAACTATAATTGCTAGGAGAATCATTGATGACACCTCCGTCTAAAACAATGGTCTCAGGGAAGAAATTGAGGCAGTAGAGCGTTTCATCTTGCGTTTCGATATTTGGTAATTCAAAAACAGTAAGTTCTACTTCACTGATACCAAAACAGGCATTATCGTTTTCTACCCTTGCATATATAGTCTGATTGTAGGCAACTGTATTGGTAAATGTGCTTCCAAGTGGTTGATTCTCTATCAGAGCATCGTCGTAGGTTTCGTAGTAAACCACATCAAGTCCTACCGGAGCACCAGCTAGTACAATACCATCAGCATCAGTAAGCTGGAAACTAGCAAAACCATCTTCCTCACCATCATCGTCACATACCTGTAGGGTTGCGTTGTTGGTAGCTGTAGCACTGACTTCAAGTGAGATTTCACTAAAGTTGAAACAGCCAGTTACTGGATTAGTCACTCGGGCTACCACAGTTTGAGGATTAATAAAGTTTTCAAAGGCATCTCCGTTAATTGGATTGGTTTCAGCATCAGCATCAGCCTGTGAGAGGTAATAGTCTACTTGTACTTGTGGATTTCCACCTGTAATATCATCTAATAGCTGGTTGATGTTAAAGACTGTAAAGCCCTCAGGAATACCATCTTCGTCACACTGCAATACTGAAACATCATTAGCTTCTGGGATAGGATTAATTATTAAATTAAAACTCCTTGTACTGAAACATGTTGTGTTTAGAGTATTCTCAGCTCTTATAAAAATAGTTTCATTAAAAGGTGTAGTATTTGTATAGTCAACAGGTAAAGGTGCATTATTCATCTCAGCATCTTCAGCTGTAGTGTGAAACGTTACATCAATCTCAGATGCATTTTGAGATCCTAGTAATATAGGTAACAATGAATTTAGGTCTATCTCGGCAATACCATCGGTTGGATCACCAAAGCTATCACAAAATATTTCATCATCGATAGTAGCTATCTGAGGTGTATTAAAAACTTGTAGTTCAAATGAGTTTAGATCATAACAATTTGGGTTGTCCACATTGTCAACTCTAACGATAATTGTTTGAGGGTTTGATGTATTAACAAATGGAAAAGTAATCTCGTTTTCACGTGCAACAGCATTCTCTGGAGTAGTATAGTAACTGACGAAAAATTGATTTGGGTCTTGACTCTGTAAAGCCTCCTGATCTTTATCATTGAAGGTGAATGTCGCAAAACCATCATTTCCTACATCATCACAAGCAGATACATCCAATAAGGAATTTGCGATTGGGACTTCAAAAATTCCAACTACAGCACTACCTTCGATGGGACATTCTCCATTATTTGGTTCAATAAAAACTTCATAAAAACCAGGTGTATCCACAAACAATTCATGTTGATTGCTATCTGGAATTGGAACGCCATCGAAAGACCAAACATAATCAGCTCCAGGTATTTCATCGGCTTGAAGCGTGTAACTTTCTCCAGTACAAAGTCTCAATTCTGTTGTACTTATTCCATTTCTAATGATATCTGTTTGAGAATTGAATAAGGATTGGATGAATGGAGGTAATCCTATGCGACTAGTATTTAATCCTATCGGATTAGTACTTAGAAATACACCTTGTTCATTATAAATAATATCACTTCCATCTGCCTCAGGATTTTCTATTACACCTAAGTATCTAGACACATTGTTATCACCGTTAAAACTAAATTGAGCTCTGTAAATACGACGATCTATACCAAGTTGAAGAGCACCTGCACTTATGGTATTTGAAGAATGAACAACTTGTAATGAATTAGGAATATCCGCACTTTCTAAATCCCACTGTAAAACTTGGCTAGGTCCTCCACCCATTGCACCAGCTCCAACGGTTGCATAGACCTTTCTGTTTTCGGCAGAAAACTCAACACCATAAGGACTATTATTGTTTTGAGCACTATATAATTCTGTAGGATTAGATACAATACCAGTATCATTATTAAAATCGAAAAGATAAATTCCTCCACCAGCATCTTCACCAAGTAATGTAGATTCACCAAAATTTGCTGATACCAGTTTGGTACCATCAGGAGAAGCTTTTAGATAGCCTAGAGCATTTCGGCGATAACCTTCCACTGGAATATCTGGTCCTACGGTTGAGGTTACAGGCGTTGTATTAACACCATTTTCATCAATTTTAAAGGCATAAAACGTATCACCAAAATGGGTTAAAACCCAAAATGATGAACAATCGTCAGCCCGAACGGCCGTGATTTTTTCAGAACATTTTAATTGACTTTCTAAAGGATCGGAGGTATCATAAGTAACTAAGGCCACATTCTTTTCAACAGCATCAACAGCACCCAGACCACCATCATCTAAAATGTTAATTCTGGAGTACATAAAGCCATCATTCACACCATCGTTAGCACTCATATTAGGAAAAGATGAAGTATTAAAATGATGTGGCTCATCAACCGTAAACAGGTAATAAAAATCTGGATCTTGTGGTTTTGGTACGATAAGTCCTGATGATGTACTAGAATCATCGCCTCTTAATCCAGTACCATTGAGCATAATTTGATGATTACGATTCCATATCGTACTGCCATCTGAATAAAAAAGAAGATTTCCGTCTTCGTCAGAAATTGAAGTACAGCCTTCTAAGGTATTAAGCTGACCATCGGTTACTGCAGTAACGGTTCCTTGATCTGCATCAAATCGTACACCAGCATTTTGTCCAAAATACCAATAAGAAGCTTCATTTTGTGCCTCTAAGTGCAATGACAAAACTAATAAAACAATAAAACAGATTATTCTTTTCATAACATCTTTGGTGCACAAGACACAACAACATACTTCAGAACATAAAACTCAAAAGCTTTAGTCTTAGTATGTTGGGTTTTTTTTAATAGCAATGGCTATCAAAGATATTATAAATCTCTCTTTTTTAATAATCGATAAGATAAAAAGATGAAAAGAGCGGTCCATCCTAGGACAATCAAAATTTCATACCAGTGCACAGCGTAGTCATATGCGATATCTGTTTTCTCTGGAAATTTAGTCATTACGATACGTTGGATAGGCTGATCTATTAATTTGTACATGGATTCTAAAGGTAAAAAGTTTTTAACTTTAAACGCACTATCGGCATTTCCAAAAGCCTCATACGCACCCCAAAATATCAGCCATTCAAATATGTAAAGTACAAATAGGAATCCTAAGGCAAACGCAGAACGCTTTAGAAGCATTCCAAAGAATAGACATAAACTGAAAAAACCAACAAGCTTTACAAAATAGGCTAACAAAAATTCAACTTCTCTGAAGATAATTGCAGCCTCTGTATAGCTAGAATAGTAAAGTCCAATAATGAATGTTGCAAAACCAATTAATACTGTGGCACAAAGAGAAAAGAAAACAATGGTGTAGAATTTAGATAGAATAAATTCCTTTTTACTTAGACCATCAATTAAGTTCTGTTTTAGTGTTTTATTACTGTATTCATTACCAATCATACTCACCACGACAATGGCAAAGAAAAACTTAAAGTATGAAGCGAAGAAGGTCGTAATATGCCATATAATTGGGAAATTAAAAATCCCCAATTCACCTAACTCTAAAGTAAAAAATCCAAAGAAATTAATTTTTATCGATGATAAAACGAGTACTGTGAATGGCAATATAAATGACACAAAAATTAATATACGACTCACTTTATTAAGCCATAATTTTTGTAATTCTAATTTGATAAGACGTAGCATAGGTTTTGATTGGTTTTGTTTCAATATAAGAACTATTGAAACTGTTTTTTAATTGATTATTGATTATCGGTTAGCTGTAAGAATTGTTCTTCGAGACTTTCTTTTCGTTTTACTAAGTGTGATAAAACAATTCCTTTATTAAACATTAATTGATTAAAATCTGAAGCTGACATTGGCTCATTTAAGAATCCTGTTATTAGATCTTCTTCAACTTTTACATTTCCAAAACTTTCATGGTTTTCTAAAATGGAGATTAATTCCTCTTTTTTATCAGATTTCAATTCAAAAAATCCGTGACTGCTTATCATTTCATCGACTCTTCCAGAGTACAGCTTTTCGCCTTTACGAAGTACGACTACATGTGAGCATACTTTTTCTACTTCATCCAATAAGTGCGATGCCAGAAGTATTGTGGTACCGTCTTTGGCAATCTCTTTAATGATTTGTCTTATTTGATGAATACCTTGTGGATCAAGACCATTAGTAGGTTCATCAAGTATTAATATTTCAGGATCATTGAGAAGGGCAGAGGCGATAGCTAATCGTTGTTTCATACCCAGTGAATAGGTCCTAAATTTATGATCTTTCCTATCTAGTAAGCCTACAACCTCTAGCTTTTCTTCAATCTTACTTTCATCTACGCCTTTAATTCTGCAGACCAATTTTAAGTTTTGTTCTGCCGTCATATACGGATAAAAATTAGGACGTTCGATTATGGCTCCTACTTGCTTTAAAGCATCGTGTGTGGTGATATCGCCATCGAACCAATGGAAATCACCACTTGTTTTATTTACAACATTAAGGACTATGCCTAATGTAGTTGATTTACCACTACCATTGGGTCCTAGGATACCGTAAACATTGCCCTTGTTTATAGTGAAACTTAAATCTTTGACTGCAGTTAAATAGCCAAACTTTTTAGTAAGATTATTAATAGATAAAATTGGTTGTTCCAAAACAGATTGGTTTTAATAATTGATTGATTTAGTTGATTCTGATTACAGTCAGAACTATTGGTTATGAAGGTAAGACGAGTCACCTAGAAATTTGTTACAATTTTAATTAAAAGGTTTAATTTTAGACTATGGCAGACGATGTAAAAATTTCTAAAAAGAAACCTTCTTATCCTGTTTCGAAAAATCTAGATTCTTATTTGTCGGAGTATAGAAGAAACATGGATTTACCGATTGTATATTCAGACTTGTTGCGCTTTCAAGGATCAGTTGTGGTTTATGATGAAAAAGACCAAGATACACTTTGGATAAGAGTATACTACAGTGACACAGATCGGGATGAAATAGATCACAGTTTAAAGAAAGTTTATTCAGAATTAATTTCGGATGGAGGCGATTGGATCTTAAAATATTTAAATGTTGATGCAATAGATTATTGCACCTTTGGAAATTCAAAACCATTTCGAATTAAAGTTAGAAATATCCTTAATGATAACTACACCTATTTCTATGTGAAAAAGGCAGATGCGTCAAGAATTTATGGTCTTGAATTAGAACATATGCTCTCACCTTATAATTTAAACTTTTTGGTTTGCAAGGATACTTTAATTGAAGAACATATAGCCGGAATTCCCGGAGATGAGTTTATTAAAAACAGTTTAGATAATTGTTCTGAGTCTGAAAAAGCCCAAATTGCCAAGGAATTTGTAAAATTCAATGAACGCTGCACTATTAGACTATTAGGAGATATGCGTTCTTACAATTATGTTATAGTACCAATTCACGATTTCGATCATGTTGTCTTTAAAATAAGAGCCATTGATTTTGATCAGCAATCCTTCGAAGGGAAACTAAAAATTTACATGCCACAATTCTATAAGGAGAATAACAAAATGGTAGAAATGGTCCAAAATAAAATTCAAAATGAATCCATTGAACAGTATAGAATTGAGGAACGCTCAATTGTAGCAAAAAGAATTATTAGTTTTAAAGAACGTCTGAACTCCTTACTAAAATGCATGGAATCAGACGAACTCTCATTATCGAAAAATGTTGATAATCTAAAGGAAGAAATATATAACTATACCTTAGATAAGACTTTTAGACAAAGTAAGTCTATGGGAGAAATTGTAAAATCAACTTTAGATTTTGTGAAGCGTAATTATGAAAATGTTAGTACTAAAGTAATGTAAATTTAGTTCCAATTTTCATCAAAATCTAAATCACCGTAGTCATCTACATCTATGCCATCCTCAAATTCATTGAAGGCATCATCTTGGTCAGCTTCAAATACCTTTTCAGGTGCTTCATCAGGTATTTGCCCATGGACAAACATTAAATTAGGATAGTCTGTTCCTTGAGTCTCCTCAACAATTTCTGCTAGCTCAACGTAAAACGTCCACATACTTAAAAAATCGTAGACGTAAATTAATTTAGGTGAGGCTTCATGCGCAACATCTTTGATAATAGTTTCATTCATTACGCGCACTTCATTACCTGCTTCACTCATATCAAACATGGCAATTTCTTCACCTTGGTTCCATTCATCATCACTGATATAAAACGACGCCATTTCCATACCATTAAAACCAAAAGATTGCGTAATTATGTTATGAAGATCTTCCATAGTATCCGTTTCACGGATTTCTAAATCTCTAAAAACATCCTCATCTGTATCGTTATCTAATATGACTCTGAATCTATATATCATAAGATTAAATTATGGCGTAAATATAAAACTTAATTAGAAGCAACTAGTGCTTTGGTTTTTGTAGTTTCTAACAAAATGTAAAACTGAATTCCTATGAGAATTGTTGCAATTACCAAATGCAGAGGTTGCGAAGAAAATGGGAAATTAAAGTAATACATAGCAATACCAGTTGCGACCTCAATTCCTAAACACAACATCACAAAATTGAGTTTACTATAACCAAGATTTAATTTTTTATTCCTGAAGTAAAGGAAACCATTTAATAATACTACAGCAATTGATAAGCTTCGGTGTACATAAAATTTGATCGGCGCTATTGTGGTGATGTCCCAGTTAAAATAACCAAATAGCTTATTTTGAATATCTACAAATTGACGTACTTGTGTACCTAATACTATTTGCACTAGCGTTAAGATAATTGCCACAATAAGGATATTCTTGAAAAGCGCATCGCTTGTCTTAAGCTTAAATTCTGATCTTGAATTAAAAATAAGATAAAGGAGAATGGCAACAATAACTAATGCCATGACCATATGAATGGTTATTTTATATGGCGCTAAGTTTGAATCGACCACAGTTTTGCCTAACCAGGCTTGAAAGGCCATTGCGAAAACCGTAATTATTGATAACATCAAAAACCGCTTCCGATCTTTCCATAACCATATTGACATGATAGTGAAAATGAGTATGGGTAGACCAGAGAGAGCTCCTATTAATCTATTAATATACTCTACCCATGTGTGTCGCGGGTTGAATATGGCATAATCATGAGCAGTGTAGGGTTCCCAGTTAGATAAATCTAATTTGTTACCCGACTTGAAATCGGCCTTAGCCACTTGTAAGGCTTCATCGACAATAATGACAATACCTTTTTTATATTCGAAGTTTGCCTTAAACTGTAAATCTGAAATATCTGTTGGTGGAATATAATACCCAAAACATTTTGGCCAATCTGGACAGCCCATACCGGAGCCAGTCATACGCACAACCGCACCAGCACATATAACTAGATATACTAATACCAATGCAATTTTTACAGTTCTTCTGTATCTTCTCTTCATCAATTCTCTACTGGTTTTAGACCTAATGCTTTTCCTTTTTCTAACATTAATGCAAAAGCCGATTCATGTTCATTTGGAATATCACCTTCTAAAATGGCTTCCTTAATGGCTTCCTTTATAATCCCAATTTCCTTTGACGGTTTTAAATCGAAGGTTTTCATTATTTCTTCTCCTGAAACAGGAGGTTGAAAATTTCTAACATGATCTCTAGCCTCTACTTCGACAATCTTATCCCTTACTATTTTGAAATTATTGTGATACTTTTCAAATTTTCGAGGATTTTTAGTGGTAATATCTGCTTCACAAAGCGTCATAAGATCGTCTACATAATCTCCTGCATCAAATACCAATCGTCTTATTGCAGAATCTGTGACATCTGTAGCAAGTACAATTGGACGCGAACTCATTAATACCATTTTTTGTACAAACTTCATTTTATCATTCAATGGCATACGTAGACGTTTAAAGAGTTTGTACACCATTTTAGAGCCAACAAATTCATGCCCATGGAAAGTCCATCCCACTTTATCACTAAATTTTTTGGTTGGTGCTTTACCTATATCATGAAGCAGTGCAGCCCATCGTAACCAGAGATTATCAGTGGTTTTACTTATGTTATCAACTACTTCTAGTGTATGATAAAAATTGTCTTTATGACGTTGTCCTTCTTTTTCGTCTATTCCTTTAAGCGCTGTTAATTCAGGTAGAATAAATTCTAAAAGACCTGTTTTCTCTAAAAGCTTAAAACCAATTGATGGTTTATTACTCTCAAGAATTTTGTGGAGTTCTACAACGATACGCTCCTTAGTTATAATTTTAATACGATGGTTATTTTCTGAGATTGCCTCTAAGGATGCTTGTTCGATTTTAAAATTTAATTGCGTTGCAAAACGAATCGCGCGCATCATCCTTAAAGGATCATCACTATATGTGATATTTGGCTCTAAGGGTGTTCTGATTATTTTATTTTCTAAATCAGAAATACCATCAAAAGGATCTAATAATTCACCATAATTGTCTTTATGTAGACTCAATGCCAGTGCATTAATGGTAAAATCTCGTCTATTTTGGTCATCTTCTAAGGTTCCGTTTTCAACAACTGGATTTCTGCTGTTTTCATTATAACTTTCCTTCCGAGCTCCAACGAATTCGATTTCTAAATCTTCAAACCTTAGCATTGCCGTACCATATGTTTTAAAGACTTTTACTTTTGGTCTATTAGGCAATAAGCTAGATACTGTGTTTGCCAATTCTATACCGCTTCCTATAGCCACTATATCAATATCTTTGGCATCACCTCTTTGTAATAGAAAATCTCGAACAAAACCACCAATAACATAACTTTCAATGCCCAATTTGTCTGAAGCATCGGCTACGTATTTAAAGATATTATGTTGAAGGGCTTCCTTGAAATTCATAAGATGATGAACTAAATTCTAGTCCATGTTTTGAGTATTAAAAGTGTCAATAATTTGGTTTTGCAAAGATAAGACAAGCCACAACTATGCACAAACCTAGAACCATCAAATTATAGTAGAAGTGATGGTGCTACAGGTTGAAATAATCAAAAGCCTTTTCAGCAAATTTTAGATTTATCTCTCGGCATTCCTCTAATACACCTGTGTAGGATTGCGCCTTATGTAAATCATTAGTGAAATCTTCGAATGTTGTAATTACCGACTTATACTTAAAATCATAGAATTTTGAGGTAGTAGGCACAACCAAAGTCTTCTTGCCAAGTAAAATAGCCCAATACATAGCGTGGTAACTGTCGGTCACAATTATATTTGATTTTCCAATAAAAGAAATCATTTCTTCGAGATTAGTTGTGTTTGATGTAAATGGAAAATCATCTAATTTATTGACTAAACTCTTATTGTTCTTAATTGTTTTTTTTCCGTAGAGTAAGCCAATTTCTTGGGTTTCAGTAAATGATTTGTCAAAAATAGGATTAAGGCAACTTACGCAAGGTACCCATTCCGTATCCATGCTAAAATCTCTGGTGCCAACTAAACCAAATTTTTTAAGGTCAACATTATATCTTGATACGTTACCAAATTTTGATCTGTCTTTTTCATTATGCCCAGGTCCCCAAACAACGGTTTTTTTTCCTCTAGAACTTAGCTCTTCAAATAATTCTAATTGTCTTTTAAAGTATTTTATATTAAATAGGCCACCACCACCAATAATTAAACTGTTATTAGAAACCTCATTTATCCAGTTACTCGTCACCTCTTTTTTTAGATTTCTCATACCCAAGATATCTAAATATTTACCATTTAGCTCTTTAAAATAAAGATGAGGCGCGCAATAATAATCACCAACATTATTTTTATCGTATCTATGAATATTTATAACATCATTATCCTGTTGAGGTGTCTTTAAAACTTTTCTGGCAATTCTTTCTTTACGTTCATCGCCATCTACAATGGGTAAAAATTTACCTATGATTTTTTTGAGAGACATTTATTTATAAGTATTGTTCAACACCAAAGGGAATGTGAGTAATTTTATTTTTGGTGGTATTATCCTCTATTTCTCTATTGAGATGTATATGGTCTTTAGATTGTTCTTTATGATAAATATGATAAGCTAATCCTCTATATTTTAATCGCTTTCCTTTAACACCAATATTCAATAATCGTTGGATCATCTCGCTATCATCAATTCCCCAGCCCACAAGTTTTTCGTTAAATCCATTTACTTTAATAAAATCTTCTCTCCAGAAGGACATATTACAACCCCTCAACTTTGAAGATCTTTTATCTTGTTTTTTATAAAAATTTGATAGAAACGGAATTCTTAGTGTTCTGCCACGCTTTTTAATCCCTTTTGAGAAGAAGTTGAATTTAGTTTGCTTCTTTTTAAATAGCTCATCAAGATAACTCTCTTGGATATTTACCCTACTTCCATATAGAAATGTATTCTTTCTGGCCATTTCTAGATGATCCTTAATAAAATCTTTATGCATTATGATATCACCATCAATTTCAACGATATAATCATATTGCGCTTTTGCAATGGCCTTATTCATTATTTTGGGCTTCTGATTTTTATTGTCTTCATGCCAAACATGAATAATAGGGACAGGACTATTTTCTTTAAAACGTTCTATAAGTTCTTTAGTCTCCTGTCTAGATCCATCATCTGCAATTATTATTTCGTTTGGGAGTCTACTTTGATTTAAAGCACTTATGAGTAGTAGTTCTAGAGCTTCTGGCCAATTATAAGTTGGTGTTACTAAACTGCAGTTGGGAATTTTTCTGGACATCTTAATTTTATTCAGATCAAAATTAACTATTTAAACTTATTTTTGTTGATCTACAAGATGGATTTTTAAATGAAAAAGGTAATTGCCGAACAGTTTGAATCTAAAACAAAAAGCCTAGACGAAATTATTGAGTTTTTTGATACTCGAGGTGAAGGCTTTGGCCAACAAGACAGAAATTCATTAAAACTATTTGATTTAGACGGTAAAACCATAAATGTAAAATCATTTAGGGTGCCTAATCTAGTTAATCAGGTTGCTTACCGGTTTTTGAGAAAAAGCAAAGCGCAACGATCTTTTGAATACGCAAATAAATTACTAGAGCTAGGAGTAGGCACACCACAGCCTATTGCTTTTTATGAATTTTCAAGTCTATTTTTATTTAAAAAGAGTTACTACATTTCACAACAGCTACAGCCAGATTTAACTTATAGAGAGTTAACCACTGATTTAAATTATCCCAATCATGAAGAAATATTAAGAGCTTTTACAAAATTTACCTTTGAGCTTCATGAAAAAGGCATAAACTTTTTAGATCATTCTCCAGGTAACACTTTAATTAAGAAAGAGGATAAAGGCTACTCATTTTTTTTGGTAGATTTAAATAGAATGGAGTTTAAAACTATGAGTTTTGAGGCGCGTATACACAATTTTAGTCGTCTTACGATTCATAAATCCATGGTTGAAATTATGAGTGATGAATATGCCAAATGCATCAACGAACCTTATGAAAAAGTGTTTAAGTTAATGTGGGATGTCACTCAAAATTTTCAGAAAAAATATCGTGCTCGTAGAAATCTCAAGAAGAAACTTAAGTTCTGGAAACGTTAACTTTTATTGCGATAAAGCTCCCTGAGTTTAGAATACTTTAAAAATGTAAGATTTGCAGTTTGCACACAGATTACGAAGCCGTTATAACCATCTAAAAAACCTAGTCTTAAGAAATAAGCTTTAAAAAATGCCCAGCTTGGATTCCAAAGGGTTTTCCAGATTGTAGCTTTCTTTCCTAAGTCATAATAAGCTTGAGCTGATATACTTGAAAAATGCTCAATTTTTTGGTTGAACTCAGAGTAAGTCTGATAAGTTTTATGCAGTATATCTCCCTTTAGTTTACCAGTCTTTGCTTTTTTATCAAATAACGCAATACTATCATGTGGATTTATTCCTTCCCACTGCGCTTTTCTTCTATCAAAAACACGTAATTTTTTATTTGGATACCAATCGGAGTGTTTAATCCATTGCCCACAAAAATTATTAAATCTATTCGCATAGTACCCATCAAATTTCCAATTAGGCTTAAGCTTTATAATAGATTCTTGTAATTCTTTAGATAACGACTCATCGCCATCTAGCGATACCACCAAGTCATGACTGGCTTGCTGTAAGGCAAAATTCTTTTGTTCTATATAGCCTAAAAATTCCTGCTCAATAAATTTGACATTATACTTAAGGCATATTTCCTTAGTCTTATCCGTGGAATAAGAATCTACAACAACAATTTCATCAACTACCGCACTCAATGACTTCAAGCAGGTCTCTATGTAGCGTTCTTCGTTGTATGTAATAATTACTCCAGATAATTTTAGCATCGGGTAGTTTTCTTTGCCGGTAAAAATAGTACTTTTAGTATTTCACACAAAGCTTTAATTTTGTAACGCAAAAGTTAGATAAACCATGCAGAAACCGGAAATTTCAATTATAATAAGTACTTACAATTCTGAGGATTGGTTAGAAAAAGTGATGTGGAGTTACGAAGCTCAAAGTTTTAAAAACTTTGAGATGGTTATCGCGGATGATGGATCTAAACAGCCAACTTTTGATTTAATTGAAAAAATGAAATCTTTGGTGAGTTATCCTATTATTCACGTTTGGCATGAAGATAATGGTTTTCAAAAATCGCAAATACTCAATAAAGCGATTTTAGCTTGCAATGCAGATTACATATTAATGAGTGATGGAGACTGTATGGCAAGAGCAGATTACGTTCAAGTCCATATAGATAAGCGTGAAGCAGGTTATTTTTTATCTGGAGGCTATTTTATGTTGCCAATGGAAATTTCAAAATTGATAACGAAGGATGATATTTTAAGCCAACGTTGTTTTAATGTAAAATGGCTCAAAACTCACGGATTAAAGTCTTCCTTCAAAAATAATAAGCTTACAGCAAAAGGATTTAAAAGCCAATTTTTAAATACCATAACACCGACTAATGCCAGCTGGAATGGTCATAATGCATCTGGTTGGAAGAAAGATATTGTGGCCGTCAATGGATTTGATGAACGCATGCAATATGGTGGGCAGGATAGAGAATTGGGTGAACGTTTATTTAATTTTGGTATTAAGTCTAAGCAAATTCGTTATAGTGCTGTTTGTCTTCATTTGGATCATCCAAGAGGCTATAAAACCAAAGACTCTATCGATAAGAATCTTAAGATAAGAGCCTATACAAAATCAAATAAAGTTTCTAAAACACCTTACGGAATAGAGAAGTTAGTGGAGTAAATCAATAAATTCTTTAAGTACTCCTTTGATTAATTCAGGTTTGAATTTTTGATATAATTTTTCTGATTCTTTCTTTAATCCTTTATGGTGTTTTGTATTTGAATAAACTTCAGGATGATAATCTTTAAGATGTACTGACACGTGTTTTTTATTATCATCAAACATGTTCCAAGAATCTTTATTAATCCATGGTGAAAATATTGTGAATGTTGGTACATAAAGTGCTTTTGCCATATTTGTTGCACCCCCTTCATTTCCAATAAGCGCATTGCAACTTGCAGTCAGCATTAAAAATTCCCTTAAACTCTTACCAAAGACATCTAGAAAGATTTGATTTTGAGTTTTTTCATTACAAAGATCATAAACTGCTTTGGCTTCATTGATTTGCTTTGGGATATAATTGAATAGTATCTGCGCGTCCTTATTACAATCAATGATTAAATCAATGATTTTAGCCATGTATGGAAGAGGGTAGGTTTTATTTTCACTGCTACCCAAGACACCTATCATAAAGATGGGTTTGTTTAGATCGAGTCCACCAGCTTTTATGATAGATTTTCCCTTTTCAATTTCCTCCTCTGTAAGATATATTTTGGGTTTTAGAGCTTCTGTATATATACCTAGTGGACTTAAAAGTTTTAATCGGTTTTCTATTGCCAGACCAGCATTAGTTGTTGGTTCTTTCTCTTCAACAATAGTATCTGTGTATAAAAATGAGGTATACCACTTCCGTTTGGAAATTCTTGTTTTTGCTTTGGAATAATAGGTAATAATATTGCTCGAGGTTTTGGAGTAGACATCAATTACTACATCATAGTTTTGGTGGCGTAGTGATTTGGCAAATGAAATCACATTTTTAAAACTATCCTCATGATGTTGCGTAAAGAATTGACATTTATCAATAAATGGATTTCCTTCGACCACAGGATGCGTGTGTGAATTGATTAGGTAATGTAATTCAGACTTAGGATACTTCTTTTTGATGGCTTCAAAAAGAATGGTCGATGTTAGTACATCGCCAATCATTTTCTGTTGAATAATGAGGACCTTCATAATAGAATTTCAAAGTATAAATAAAAAAAGCCAATATCCAAAACTAATCGCAAAGGAACTGGCTTTTATCTTCTTTTTGATGAAGGCTAGACTGCCACGTTATATTCTCTTAGTGCATCATTTAACGATGTCTTCTTATCTGTGCTTTCTTTACGCTTACCAATAATTAAGGCACATGGTACTTGGTATTCTCCAGCGGTGAATTTTTTGGTATAACTACCAGGAATTACTACAGACCGTGCTGGGACCCTACCTTTCATCTCAACAGGTTCATCACCCGTTACATCAATAATTTTTGTACTCATTGTCAATACCACATTGGCGCCAAGAACAGCTTCTTTTTCTACACGCACACCTTCAACAACAATACAGCGACTTCCTATAAATGCACCATCTTCTATAATTACTGGTGCGGCTTGTAGCGGTTCTAAAACACCACCAACACCTACACCTCCAGATAGGTGTACATTTTTACCAATTTGAGCACAGCTACCTACAGTAGCCCAAGTGTCAACCATTGTTCCTTCATCTACGTAAGCACCAATATTAACATAACTCGGCATCATAATAACACCACTAGAAATAAAGGCACCATGTCGTGCAACAGCATGAGGTACAACTCTAATTCCCTTTTCTTTATAATTTCTCTTTAGTGGAATTTTATCATGGTATTCAAATATGCCAACTTCAAAGGTTTCCATTTTTTGAATTGGAAAATAGAGAACTACAGCTTTCTTTACCCATTCATTAACTTGCCAGCCATTTTCAATAGGTTCTGCAACACGTAAGTCTCCTAAATCAATTAGGTTTATGACTTCTTTAATTGCGTTTATTGTGTTTTCCTCAGTTAGTAAGGAACGATCATTCCAGGCGTTTTCTATGATAGATTGTAATGCTTTCATCTTTATTTTTTCAAAAAATTAAAGTGCAAAGATACGGTCATATAAAGGGTCATAAAAAATATTTATTAAAAATTGTGACCACTTATAATATTGGGTGTCTTATAAATGTTAAATCGAGGATAACTACATGAGAGTATATCTGAGAATTTAATTAATAGCTAATTACGAAAACTCCTCTCCCCGCTTTTTGAGGAGTTTTCTTTTTTTAACACATAATAAATGTGACCTACTTAAAACTTTGGTGTCTTATCAATAATTAACGACATGATTTATTTAAATGAGGGAAATATAATCATAGATTAATTGATAGCTTAATTTAAAACGCTTCTGTGATATGAAGCGTTTTTTTATTTATTGCGTTGTACCTTTGTAACATATGGGAAGAATACTAGCCATTGATTACGGAACAAAGCGAACTGGGATAGCTGTTACAGATGAACTTCAGATAATAGCATCTGGTCTTACTACTGTGGCAACGCCAGAGCTTTTGGATTTTCTTAAGGACTATTTAGAGAAGGAAAATGTTGATAAAATTGTTGTTGGTGAACCAAAACAGATGAATAATACAGCATCCGAAAGTGAAGTGTACATTAAGACGTTTCTAAAGAAATTGACTAAAGCAATACCACATATTACAATTGAACGTGTTGACGAGCGTTTTACTTCTAAAATGGCATTTCAAACTATGATAGACAGTGGTTTGAAGAAAAAACAAAGAAGGAATAAAGCCCTTGTTGATGAAATCAGTGCTACACTCATATTACAGAGTTATTTGGCTTCACAATCTTAAATAAGAATTGTACTTTTGCTCCCGAAATTAAAGAATTATGATTTTACCTATCGTTGCATATGGCGACCCAGTACTTAAGAAAAAAGCTAAGGACATCAGTAAAGACTATCCAAAACTTGATGAATTACTTTCTAACATGTACGAGACTATGTATGGTGCCTATGGTGTTGGTTTAGCAGCACCACAGATAGGATTACCAATTAGAATCTTTTTAGTGGACACAGAGCCATTTGCAGATGATGAATCACTATCAGAAGACGAAAAAGAAGCATTAAAGAATTTTAAAAAGACTTTTATCAATGCTAAAATATTGGATGAAGAGGGAGATGAGTGGGCTTTTAATGAAGGTTGCTTAAGCATTCCAGATGTTCGCGAAGATGTTTTTAGAAAGCCTAAAATTAAAATCCAATATCAAGACGAAAATTTTGACACACACACAGAAGAATATGATGGATTAATAGCTCGAGTTATTCAGCATGAATATGATCATATTGAGGGTGTTTTATTTACAGATAAACTTTCTTCATTCAAAAAGCGTTTAATAAAAGGTCGCTTAACTAATATTTCAAAGGGTAAAATAAAAATTGACTACAAAATGCGTTTTCCATTAATGAGCAGAAAGCGTTAATACACAATATATGAGTTTAGATAAAATATTAGCAATTTCAGGGAAACCTGGATTGTTCGAAATTGTTACACAGACAAGAACTGGTGCAGTTGTTGAGTCGCTCTTAGACAAAAAACGACTAACTGTTGGTGCACACAGCAATATTAGCATTTTAAGTGAAATTGCAATTTATACCTTATCAGAAGAGGTGCCATTAAAGGAAGTGCTCAAAAAGGTAAAGGAAAAAGAAAACGGAAATCCAACATCAATAAGTCATAAAGATGGCAAAGATGCTTTAGAGGAGTACTTTTTTGAAGTATTACCAGAGTATGATGAGGATCGTGTTTACGCTTCTGATATTAAAAAAGTGATCCAATGGTATAACTTACTTCAAAAAAACAACCTACTAGACACTTTAGAGTCAGAGGATGACAATTCAGATACTTCTGAAGAAGAGTAAATATGTCTGATAAACAAAAACATCTTGAAGCTTTTGAGCGTCTGCTAATAGTAATGGACGAGTTGCGAGAGCAATGCCCATGGGATAAAAAGCAGACCATGGAATCCTTACGGCATCTTACTATAGAAGAGGTTTATGAGCTTGGGGATGCCATTTTAGATAAGGATCTCGAAGATGTAAAGAGAGAGTTAGGTGATGTACTTCTTCACATTGTATTTTATTCGAAAATAGCAAGTGAAACTAACGATTTTGATATTGCCGACGTATGTCATGCGATTTGTGATAAACTCATTGAAAGACATCCACATATCTATGGAGATGTAGAAGTGAAAGATGAGGAAGGCGTAAAACGAAATTGGGAGCAAATAAAACTTAAAGAGGGTAAGAAAAGTGTTCTCGAAGGTGTTCCAAGAAGTTTGCCTGCCATGGTAAAAGCAAATCGCATACAAGATAAAGTTGCTGGAGTAGGCTTTGATTGGGAAAAACCAGAACAAGTTTTTGAAAAAGTAGAGGAGGAGCTATCCGAACTGAAATCTGAAATAAAAAAAGGAAATCAAGAAGCTATTGAAAGCGAATTTGGAGATGTTCTCTTCTCAATGATTAACTACGCTAGATTCCTAAAGGTTAATCCTGAGAATGCCTTAGAGCGAACCAACAAGAAGTTTATCAAAAGATTTCAGTATTTAGAGTCAAAAGCTAAAGACTTGAATAAGTCACTTAAGGATATGACCCTTGCCGAAATGGATGTGTTTTGGGAAGAGGCAAAGTCTATTTAAATCTCATATTCAATTCCTTTGTAAATATGAATTAAGAGGCTTAATGTTAAATCTTTCAGAATATTTCTTTTCCTAACATCCAAAGTTTATTGCATGTACGTAAATACTGTACATAAAAGCAAAACGTTTTTATAAAAGTAGGATATCTTAATTATTTTGATAGCGGTTGTAATTAAGATTAATTTAGTTTAGTTAGGACAAAACCCATCTGTGATAAGCAGATGGGTTTTGGTTTTAAGAATACATACTTTTAATTCTGGTGAGCTTGGCTTTCCAAGTATCTAATTCAGATTTATGCCTATCTATATTTTTAAGTACATCTTTAACTAATGGATTAGATTCGTCTACATTGGAAAAGAATTGAAGATTGTTCTCTAATTGGGTTATCTCAGATTGTACTTCACCAATTTTTTTACGGATAAAATTCTGTTCGTTATCCAATAATCGAGTGTCGTTCTCATGACTGGCCAAATTTTCAAGTTTACTTTCAAACTTTACCATCTCTAACTTAGACCTATCCATTTTCAATTTGTCGAAGGCATCATCTATGGCCTTGTAAAACTTGCCGTCTATATAACGCTTATTTTGTGGTACATGGCCGATACTTTTCCATTCTGCAATTTTTGATTTTAAAGTTTCAAACGAGGATTTATTATCACCTTTCAATTCTAGAGTTTTAATAGTATCAAGAAGCTTTACTTTTTTATCAAAGGCGTCATAAAGATGTTGGTTTTCTGCTTTTCTCTGTGAATGCATCCTGTCAAAGTAATAGTTACAAGCATCTTTAAATTGTTTCCATACCTTATCACTATCACGTCTTGGAACATGTCCAATTTTTTTCCAATCGTTTTGAATTTTCTTCATTAACGGTGTCACCGTAGAAAAATCCTCACTCTCCTTATTGGCTTCAGCAATTTCAATAAGCTCTCTTTTCTTTTGGAGATTATCGTATTGTTCCTTCTTTAAACTTTTATAAAACTGATTTTTACTTCTGTTAAAAGTTCTTACAGCATCTTTAAATTTTGCCCATGTCGCCTCATTGACTTTTAAAGGCACTTTACCAGCATTGAAAAAAGCTTCGCGTAAGGCCTCAATTTCTTTTATTTTTTTCTGCCAGGTGCCATGAGAACCCGATGTCTCGGCACTTATGGCATTAATATTAGCGATTATTTCCTCCTTTTTAATGAGATTCTTCTCATAGGCCTTATCTAAGTCTGCATAGTAAGATTGCCTTTTATCATGTATGGTTCTGGTAGCATCACTAAACCTCTGCCATATTTCTTCTCTATGCTCTTTAGCAACTGGTCCTAATTCTTCCTTCCATAGTTTGTGCAAAACCTGAAGCTCTCTAAAAGAACGATTTATATTATCGTCTTTTGCTAGTTCTTCTGCCTGTTCTATGATTTTAAGCTTTTGCTCATAGTTGTGCTTAAAATCCATATCACGCAAATCATTATTGAGGTGTAGAAAGTCATAAAAACGCTCTACATGATGATGATAAGAATTCCATGCATTATTGTATTTATCTCTTGGGATTGGGCCAGCATTACGCCATTTTTCCTGTAATTCTTTAAAATGCCTATAGGTAGTGTTTATATTTTCTTCAACACTTAGTAGGCCTTTAATTTCCTCAATTATATCTAATCTATTTTCTAGATTATGCTTAAGGTTTTGCTCACGTTCTTTATAATAAGCGCTTATACCTTGTTTGTATTCTTTATATAATTGATTGAATAACTTTTTAGCATCATTGGTGAAATAAAAATCAATTTCATTACCACCTTCGTTTATAAACTCTTCCTTTTTTTCTTCAAGTAAAGCACTGAATTTTGAGTTAAATTCAGCTTTGATAAGATTTATATTCTTGGAAATAGTCTGTATTTTGTGATGATTTAAAAGCCTGTTAAACTCTGTAACAAGCTGGTCTAGCGTCATAGCATGATAGTCTTTTTCTTCGACTTCATGACGTTCTGCATTACTCTCATCTTCTGCGTCCTCAGCGTTAGACGCTTCTATTTCCTCTACATGATCTTCCTTAGCATCACTTTCAGTAGCTTCTGCTTGTATTTCACTAGAGGGATTCTCTTCGGCAATTGTTTCTTCTGTTGGGATAGCTTCTACTAATTCTACCTCTTTTTTTCCATCTGCTTCTTGCAGGTTATCATTCTCAGACATAAGTCAATAATTTAATAAGGACAATAAAGATACTAACAACTACCTTTAATAACAAAGGATTTAGCGGGCTTAACAAGGTATTAAGACTTATTCCAAATTTCCCATGATTTTTCAGCTTGCAGTTCTAGCATCCGTAATCCGTTTAAAATGGTCGCACCTTTTACAACGCCTAGTTCTAAAAATTTAGTGCGTTCAGGATTATAAATTAAATCGTATAGAATGTGCTCATCACCAATACCATTGTATGGTATATCTGGGCATTTATTTATATCTGGGAATGTCCCGACAGGCGTACAATTAATAATGACCTTATATTGATTTATAATTTCAGTGGTAAGGTCATCATAGCTGTATTTAACACCTTTTCGAAGGGTTCGAGAAACAAATTCAAATTCTATCTTAAGCTTTTTAAGAACATGAGCTATGGCCTTTGAAGCGCCACCAGTACCTAGAATGAGCGCTTTTTTATGGTGTGATTTTAAATGGGGTTCCAACGATTTTTTAAAGCCGTAATAATCGGTATTGTAGCCAATGAGTTTGCCTTTTTTAATACGAATTGTATTAACAGCTCCAATTTTTTTTGCCCGTTTATTAATGCCATCTAATAAAGGGATAACTACTTCTTTATAGGGTATAGTAACATTAAGTCCTTTTAGATTGGGTGTGTTTTTAATTACATCGTTTAATTCATCAATAGACTGCAAGTCAAAATTGACATAGGAGCAATTTAAATTGTCTTTTTCAAATTTCTTTGCAAAATACCCACGGGAAAAGGAGTAAGAGATACTCTTACCTACTAAGCCAAATTTATGATTTGATTTGTTGTGTTCGTTGCCCATACCATTCTAAACCTAATACAATTAAAACACCCAAAAATATATAAATAACAGCAAGTAAAGTTTCAGTTGAAGCTTCAGGTAGAAAACGCTGATAATTAAGTATTATTTGTTCACCTCTCGAGTCTAGCATAAAACTGCCATCATCGTTGAGCATATATATAGTTTTCTTCCAAGGCCAAACCACACCTAGAGATCCTATAATAAAACCTATAATGGTGGCTAAGGTGATTTTTTTATAGTGATGTAAAATATAATTAAGGATATGAGAAAATGTAACCAAACCTGTAACGGATCCTAAGGTGAAAACAGATAAAACTTTAAGCATTCGAATACGAGCAGTATCATTTACAAAACTAAAATCACCAGAAAAAATATCTGATATCGTATCGTATAATGCATTGACAGAATCTACGAGCAATAACACGTAATTACCAAGTAATATTAAGATGAATGAGCCAGAAAATCCTGGTAAGGTCATACCCGAAACACTAATTATTCCACAGAAGAATACAAAAATTAAATTATCATTTTCTTTAGCTGGGTTTAAAAAGCTTATACTCAATCCAACTAGGACTCCTATGGTTAGAAAAATTAGGGTCCTCCTGTCCCAATCTCCAAAGTCTTTATTGATATAATAGATGGAACCTAAGATCATACCAAAAAAGGTACTCCAAACGTATAATTCATAGTTGATAATAAGATAATCAAGCAATTTTGAAACGCTAAAATAACTTACAATCATCCCTAGGAAGAGTAGTGCTAGGAATTTGCCATTTATATAACGATAGAAACTACTAAACCGTCCATTAAATAATAATTTGAAAGCGGTTTTATTAACGCGTTGTAACGAGTATATGAATTCCTCATAAAATCCAGCAACAAATGCAACAACACCTCCAGAAACACCAGGTACTTTATTTGCAGCACCCATGGCAAGACCTTTTACGACTAAGAATATACGATCAATAAAACGTCTCGTGCTTTGCATTAAGCCACATTTTTATTTTTACCTAGTCTTTCTAACACCAAGATGGTTGCGAACCCAATAAAAATTAAAACTAATGCTAATACAAGTTGATTGTCACCATTAAAATTTGATGGTAAGATACTTTTATCCAAGAGTGTTACTTCTTCACCTTTTGAATTAATACGTGTTTTTAGGACTTCTTTCCATGGCCAGATTTTATTTAATGAACCAATCATAAAGCCGGTTAAAATAGCCAAGGTTAAATTCTTTTGATGTTTAAACATCCAGTTAAGTGCTTTAGAAAATACCTTAAGGCCAATAACTGCACCAATTGCTAATAGAATAAAGTTTAGGAACGCCTCCTTAAATAGTTCCATATTACTTTGAACCAGCCCATCTCTTAGGTTATTAATTGTATCTATTGCAGTTTGGTAAGCACCAAGAATTAATAAAATAAAAGCACCAGAAACACCAGGTAGAATCATTGCAATAATGGCGATAAAACCACAGAACAATAAATAATAAGGGCTATCTGGTGAAGCAAAAGGTTCAGCAAGGGTTATGTAATAGGATAGAATAGAAGTTATTGCAATAGCAATAATCACCTTTAAAGACCATTTATTTATTTGTTTACCAATAAAAAGGATGCTTGCTAAAACCAACCCAAAGAAAAACGACCAGAGGAGTATAGGCTCATTATGAAGTAACCACTTAATTAATTTTGCAAGGGATAGAATACTTATTGCAATCCCTGTAAAAAGCGCTAAAAGAAAACTTCCATTGATGCTCTGCCATGCTTTTTTAAAGCCATCGCTTTTCCAAACTTTAAAAAATCCTATATTAACTTTATCAATGCTTTCAATCAGTTCTTCATAAATACCAGAAATAAATGCAATTGTACCTCCAGAAACTCCAGGTACCACATCTGCAGCACCCATTGCAATCCCTTTTAGGGATATAATAATATAGTCTAAAACCCTTCTAGTCATGTTGTTAATAATAGCGTAATGCTAAGGTAGGAATTTTTAATTTGAAGTATTTCTTGAGTCTGAAATAATCGCTTTTACTATTGGTCTATCGCTCAGATGAGGAAACAATTCTGAAATGATAAAATTGTATTCCACATTAAGACCTACAGCATTTTTTAAATGGAATCGACCCTTTTCATTTTGTTGAATGGTAAAATATAATCCACCTAAGCGATATTCGATTTCTGCATTTTCTGGATAGAATTCTGCGGCCTGAAGCAAATTATAAATCGAAGCCTCATATTCTCCCAGAGCGACGAGAATATCTGATCGGTCTAGCCAAGTATCTAACTCATAATTCCCTAACTCTAAACTCCTTTTATAGCCATGTTCTGCCTCCTCTAAGAAATTTAAGCGTTTATTAACCGTAGCATAGAGTTTCCAATACAAAACGTTTTCTCCATCAATATTTACAGCTTTGTTAATATAATACAGGGCCTTTTGATAGTTAAGACGCTTCATGTAAAATTTTGTGATCGCCAGCCAACCTTTGTCTAATAAGGCATCCTCATCAACTGTTTTTTTAAGAAACTGAATGGCCAAATCATCTTTTTCAAGTTTCTCATAACAATGACCGATGCGCAATAGGGCAAAAGATGTTGGTTCATCTAGGGCGAGTGTTATTTTGTAGTTCTCTATGGCATCCTCATACTGCTTAAGCTTCTCTAAGACCTTTCCTTTTTCAATGTAAGCACCAACAAAGGTATCATCAGAAATTATTGCAAAGTCAAAAGCAGCATTTGCTTTAGCGTATTCTTTTATAGCAAAATATTGTCTACCTAATTGATGCCAAGCAACCTCACAATATGGGTTTTGATCTAAAAACTCATTTAAATAGGAAATAGCTTCTGCATTTTTATTCAAAAAGTCATAGCAATAGATGATATTGTGAAGGGCGGAATAATCTGAAGGGTCAACCTCAATACATTTTTTAAAATAGATGATTGCATTATCAAATTGATCTAAAAACAAATATTCCATGCCTACTAGAGCGTATAAGTCGCTGTCATCTTCAGGAGCATCAGAAATCCCAATAGCCATTAACAAGATCTCAATCGCTTTTTCATGCTGATCTTGCTTAGAAAGCACATTTGCTTTTTGAATATATACCTCTTCATTGTTTGGCTCTAAATCATAAAGCTGATCTAAAATTGTATTAGCTTCTTCAAATTTGTTTTCTATCACAAGTATTTCAACGCGATAAAGCATTAGGTTAACTGAACTAGGATGCTGTTCTAATCCTAACTTAATAGCACGCTTAGCTAATGATATTTTACCATTTTCGAGGTAGTGGTGGATGATGTTTTCGAATTCATTGGAGTCAAAAAACAAAATGTCATTTGTTTTTAACATGGATTCGAAGCGAGTAAGTGAGAAATTTTCGTCGTTCTGACTATATTCCATAGGCGGTTATAAAGTTCACTGAAATAAATTTACTGTTATCCTGAAAAGATGGAAGGAATTTAATTTATTGTTTTTAACAAATTAATTAACAGGGATGATAGTACATTACGATAGCTTTTTAATATTGATTATCAGGTAAATAAGTAGATTTACTTTATTTTATACTATCAAGAATTTCTAGGATAATATCACAACCTTTAATGATTTCTTCATCAGAAATTGTTAGTGGAGGTGTAATTCTAACTGCGGAGGTTTCAAAAAGTAACCAAAAAAGAATAAGCCCATGCTTTTGAGCATCGAGAATAATCATATTGGCTATATCTGGATTCTCCATGATTAAGGCTAGCATCAAACCACGGCCTCTTATTTCTTTTATAAGGGGATGAGTGAGTCGACTTCTAATGAGTTTTTCTTTACGAAGCGTTTCAGCAATAAGATCACTTTCTGTAATTTCTTTTAATGTGGCTAATGCGGCACTTGCAATCACAGGGTTCCCACCAAAAGTAGTGATGTGTCCTAATTTGGGATTATCAGATAAACTGTCCATTATAGCTTTGGATGATGTAAATGCACCAATAGGAAGTCCACCACCAAGTCCTTTGCCAGTAACTACAATATCTGGTATGCAATTATAATTCTCAAAACCAAACAGTTTGCCTGTTCTACCTATTCCTGGTTGTATCTCATCAAGTATGAGAAGTGCACCAACCTCATTACATCGTTTCTGAACCTTTTGTAAATAACCGTTAAAAGGTTCAATAAATCCAGCACCACCTTGTATGGTTTCCAATATGACGGCAGCTGTATTATTTGTAATTTCATTTAGGCACCATTCACAATTAAAGGTGATGTGTCGAACATCTGGAATTAATGGTAAGAATGGTTGTTTCCTGGTGTCATAATCCATTAGACTTAAAGCACCCATAGTATTTCCATGGTAGGAATTTTTTGCGGCTATAATTTGAGATCTACCTGTATGTCTTCTGGCTAATTTAATACTCCCTTCAATAGCTTCGGTGCCTGAATTTACCAAATAGGTTGTATTAAGAGGGTCGGGTAGGTGACTAGCGAGTAATTTACACAAATCGACAGCTGGCTTCTGAATGTACTCGCCATACACCATAACGTGTAAGTACTTCTCAACCTGATCTTTTACAGCTTCAACAACTTTTGGATGGCAATGTCCCAAACTACAGGCTGAAACACCAGCAACAAAATCTAAGTAAGCATTATCATCAACGTCATAGATGTATGATCCTTTAGCATAGCTGATATCCATGGCCAAAGGGTGTGGCGTTGTTTGAGCTTGATATTTAAAAAAGTCAATATCTCTCATCACACTTTATTGACCTGATTTCTCTTTATTAGTTTTAGGTTTCTTTACAGATTCGGGAAATGGAAAGACAGCATCCTTGTTGGGTAGATTCTGAGCGGCTTTGTTTGGTTTGTTTGGAGTATTATTACCAGCCTTTTCAATGCGTTCATTTAAGCTATCATCAATAAATTCTTCTGGTGGAATATAATCCTTAAGCCCATTAATTACAGGTAATTCTAAAGGTGGATCATTGGTAAAAAGATCTTCTACAGACATGAGCTGTTCATCACCTCGCCAATCAAAACCGCGTAAGCGCCTAGCCCCTTTAGGGAATTTAGAATCTGGATAGAGTTCACCATCTATTTGATTAATAAACCGCACTTCTTCTATAGTTTGAGCCAATATTTTTAAGTTGATACTACCTGATTTAGATTTCTGTATGCCAACAAGGTCATTTTTCTCATTACGCATATAATAAATCATTTCTGCATTTTTAATGATATCTACATTATAGAGCTCATTGTTTTTAAACAAACCGATTAGCAATTTTCCTTTAACCTGGTTATAGCCAGATTCACTAATAGTATCTCTGCTCACTAAAAAAGCATTATTAAAGACCTTTAGAGAATCTAACTTTTCTGTTTCTGCATTAGATATTAGATGTATCGTATCACCAGTCATCTGGTTACCCATATTCCATAAAATGGGTTTACGTCTAGTAGCAAAGGCATCCTTTGAACTAAAACGTTCCAAATTAATCATTTGTGTTAATCCTGTTTGGTGATTTACATGTATTGAATCAGCTTTGCCAGCTAAATCGCTTTTATAAAGTCTTACGTTATAATAGGCTCTCGTTATTCTATTATTTTCCTTGCCTGTGAGCATTAAGGTGTCGGCATGTATATATACAGAATCTTGATCTTGTACAGATATACCAAGTGCTCTTTTTGTAATAAAAACAGAATCTTTTGCACGCCAAACTTCAGCATAATGCCCTTTAACCAGGCTATTATTAATAGTGTCTGTTACTGTAATATTATTAGTAGCAGAGGCAAAGTTTAAATTTCTATCAAAATAAATACTATCTCCTTCTACAGTTCGATTATCATAATCGATCCGTGCGTTCCTTTGAAAATGCCCACGATCTGTATTGGTATTATAAAAACCTCGTTCTGTGTATATTTTACTATCCTCACCAACAATAGTTGAGGGTCCGAATAAATAGGCATGACCGTTCTCTGTGAAGAAATCGAGGCGCTCCGTATTTAGCGTATAATCTGGATTAACCAATACCACATCTTGAACAAATTGATACTTCCGCGAATTCATATAGTAACGACCTATTTGACTCGTTATTGTGCCAGAAGTGTCACGGACAACTTTACCCTTTGTGTTATAATAGGCGAGTTGCCTAGTTCGATCAAAATAGAGTTTGTCTGTTGTTAAGGTGGAATTAGGTTCGGTAAGTACAACATCTCCTCTTGCAAAAGCTAATTGTGTATTACCACTATAGGTCGCATATTTAGCAACCATATTAATAGAATCCCCTTGTTTCATAACAACATTACTAAAAGCCTCAATGAAATCTTGGTCTTCAAAATATATGGCCTTGTCACACCACATATTTACACCTTTATGCACAAAATGAACTTGTTGGGATTTGTCTCTTAAAAAAACTTTGGCGCCTTCTTCAATTTCAGAATCTGTATAGGCAGTACCAGCATATTTAATAGTAATTTTCTGTTTTTCCTGAGCGAAAAGACATGTTGCTGTACAAATAATTATTGAAAATACCAGTTTTTTTAGACTGCTCAAAACCATTAATTTTTTACAAAATAACACTTATACTATTGCTTTAGTATAGGTTAACAGAATATTTAACAATCCTAGGTGTGACTAGACTGTTTTTCTGATAATCGTCTGCTTACGATCTGGGCCGACAGAAACAATAGTAATTGGTATGTTAAGTTCTTTTTCTAAAAATTCAACATAAGCATTAAATTCTTTTGGTAATTGAGATGCTTCTGTCATTTCGGTTAGATCTTCCTTCCAGCCATCTATTTCTGTGTAATTAGGAGTTACATTTTCCTCTTCAATATTATAAGGTAAATGTGTTATGGTCTCACCTTTGTATGTATAAGCTGTACAAACTTTAAGTTTCTTAAATCCAGAAAGTACGTCCCCTTTCATCATAATGAGTTGGGTAACACCATTGACTTGACAAGCATAGCGTAGTGCTACTAAATCTAGCCAACCACAACGTCTTGGTCTTCCTGTTGTTGCGCCGAATTCGTGACCTACACGTCCCATGGTTTCACCATCTTCGTCAAATAATTCTGTTGGAAAAGGACCTGACCCAACACGCGTTGTGTAGGCTTTAAAAATACCAAATACAGCACCTATTTGACCTGGAGCCACACCTAGACCAGTACAAGCACCTGCGGCAGTGGTATTAGAAGAAGTTACAAAGGGATAAGTTCCAAAATCAATATCTAATAACGACCCTTGAGCACCTTCTGCCAAAATTGATTTTCCGGTAGTCTGAGCCTGGTGAATAAATTCTTCTGAATCTATAAACTTTAAAGACTTTAAGGTTTCAATAGCTTCAAAAAACTCTGCTTCTAATTCTTCTAAATTGTACTGAATATCGACATTGTAAAATGAAATCATCGCTTCGTGCTTATCTGCAAGCGCTCTATATTTTTCTTTCCAATTTGATAATTCAATATCACCAACACGAATCCCGTTACGACCAGTTTTATCCATGTAAGTTGGACCTATACCTTTTAAAGTTGATCCAATTTTTGCTTTTCCTTTAGCGGCTTCACTTGCTGCATCTAGCAAACGATGCGTTGGTAAGATAATATGTGCTTTTCTCGAAATACAAAGTGAACTTCTGTAATCGACATTTTGCTCATCTAACTTATTTAACTCTTTCTTAAAAATTACAGGATCTATTACGACACCATTACCAACGAGATTAGTTGTGTTTTCATGAAAAATACCTGATGGTATGGTGTGAAGGACATGCTTTCTCCCATTAAATACTAGCGTATGACCAGCATTTGGTCCACCTTGAAATCTCGCAATAATATCGTATTTGGAGGTGAATACGTCAACAATTTTTCCTTTGCCTTCATCGCCCCATTGTAGTCCTAGTAGTAAATCTACTGCCATTTTAAAAAATTAGTTAGTCGTCTGTTTTACGTGTACCGTAAAAATAAAGTGAGTGATTATTTATTTTAATATCGAAGACTTCTTCGATTGTTTTTTTGATGGATTGAATGCGTGGATCACAAAACTCTATAACTTCACCTGAGTCTGTAAGAATAACATGATCGTGTTGTTTGTCAAAATAAGACTTTTCATAATGTGCCTGACTTTGACCGAATTGGTGTTTGCGAACCAAATTACATTCTAAAAGTAATTCTATAGTATTATATAACGTTGCTCTACTCACACGATAGTTTTTGTTTTTCATTTTAAGATAAAGTGATTCTATATCAAAATGTTCTTCACTATCATATATTTCTTGTAGAATAGCGTAACGCTCAGGAGTCTTTCTATGCCCTTTTTCTTCGAGATATTGCGTAAAGACACGCTTTACGATTTCCTGATTACTTTCTTCTGTAGTTGCCTTCATAATTAAGGTGCAAATTTACACAAATTTAAACTCTTGTTACCTTATCAATACCATTAATTTTTTTAAGCCTATCGATTAGTTTTTTCAGCATCGTTTGGTTCTTTACCTGTACCGTTATCTTACCAGTAAATACGCCATCATCACTTGTAAAGCTTATACTTTTCATGTTAACGTGCATATTTTCTGAAATGAGACTAGTTATATCATTTACCAATCCTAGGTTATCTATTCCAGAAAGGGTAATATGTGAGGTATAAACTTGTTGAGAGGAGTCAATCCATTTTGCTGTCATTATACGATACGCATAGTTGGATTGTAGACTTAATGCATTAGGACAGTTCTTTTTATGCACCTTTATCCCATCATTAATAGTTAAGAATCCGAAAACCTGATCACCTGGAATTGGATTACAGCAGTTAGCCAATTTATAGTTAAGCTTCTCTTCTTCTTTGCCAAAAACCAGCATATCATACTTAGATGTGATCTCATCCTTATCGATATCCTTAGGGACTTCTGGTTTTCTGATTTTATTCTTGATGTAACTGACAAATGCATTACTTCTTGATGATGCAAATGCCTTTAACTTGGTGTTATCTATGGTTCCAATTCCAACACGATAAAACAAATCTAAAGAGGTACTCAATTTAAAGTAACTAACGAGTTCGTTAACAGAACTTTCATTAAGTGTAATCTTAAGTTGCTTTAATTTACGTCTTAGTATTTCTTTACCTTCCTCAGCAATTAACTTGGTGTCTGCTTTTAGAGCTGATTTAATTTTACTTCTAGCTCTTGCAGTTGTGGCATAATCTAACCAGTTGGAGTTTGGTTTTGCATTTTCGGAAGTTAAAATCTCTACACGGTCTCCGCTTTGCAATTCATGACTCAATGGAACTAACTTACCATTAACTTTCGCACCTCTAGTTTTCATTCCAATCTCAGTATGAATACTAAATGCGAAGTCTAATGGAGTTGCACCTTTAGGTAATGATTTTAAGTCACCTTTTGGAGAGAATACAAAAATCTCTTTCGAATAGAGGTTTAGTTTAAACTGCTCTACAAAATCAACCGCATCAGCCTCATTATTTTCAAGTGCTTCTTGCAACTTATTGATCCAAAGGTCTAAACTATCATCTTTATCGTTTTCATTCTTGTATTTGTAATGTGCCGCATATCCTTTTTCTGCAATTTCATTCATGCGCTCACTCCTAATCTGAACTTCGACAAAGCGACTTTTAGGCCCAACTACGGTTATATGTAAGGCTTCATATCCAGTGGATTTTGGTGATGATATCCAATCGCGCAATCGTTTAGGATTTGGGGTGAAGTGATCTGTTACAATCGAGTAAATCTTCCAGGCCAAAAACTTTTCGTTTTGGTAGTCGGACTTATATATTATTCTAACCGCAAATTTATCGTATACCTCATCGAAAGATACGCCCTGTTTCACCATTTTACGTCTTATACTAAAAATGGATTTTGGTCTACCCTTTATTTCATAATTAAGACCTTCTTTATTGAGTGACTTTTCGATGACCTTGGAGAAAGATTTTATATAGGCATCTTGTTCCTCCTTGCTTTCTTGCATTTTTTCAGCAATATCATTGTATACTTCAGGTTCGGTATACTTAAGGCCTAAATCCTCTAATTCTGTTTTGATATTATAAAGGCCTATACGATGTGCCAAAGGCGCATAAATATATAAGGTTTCAGATGCAATCTTAACCTGTTTGTCAGCACGCATGGACTCCATAGTTTGCATGTTGTGAAGTCGATCTGCTATTTTAATTATAATAACTCTTACATCCTCATTTAAGGTTAATAGCATTTTACGAAAATTCTCTGCTTGTAAAGAGACATCCATATCCTTTTTTAAGGAGGAAATCTTTGTAAGGCCATCAACTATTCTTGCTACAGTTTGCCCAAACAGTTGTTCAATATCTGTAATCGTGTAGTTAGGATTGTCCTCTACAACATCATGAAGTAGAGCAGAGGCAATTGAAGTTGCATCTAGCCCAATCTCTTGAGCTACAATTTTAGCGACTGCAATGGGATGAAAAATATAAGCTTCGCCTGATTTTCTGCGCTGATCTTTGTGGGCGTCAACGGCAACATTAAAGGCATGGCGGATCAATTTCTTGTCCTCCCTGCTTAAGGTTTGATAGCTTACTTTTAGAAGTTCTTTGTAAGCTTTGGCAATGGCCGCATTTTCTTTTTCGATATCCACTTCAGTCATAGAACTAAAGTAGTGAAAGCTATTTTAATGTGCAATGGTTTGCGATGCGAAAAAATGATACTTGTATAGTGGTTTATTATCTTATTTTCAGCATTAAATGAGTCTCCTAATTATGACTTTGTCGACTTGTAATCTTGATATCCCTTAAAGGTAACACCAAGACTCGCAATAGTTCCAAAAATACCAATCATCATGCTATCTTGAAACATGAGCACAATGCCTGATAGTGTTCCGAGTATACCAATAATAAGGGCGAGTTTTCCGTTATTTTTAGTCATAATTCAGGCTTATTTCTATTTGTGTTTCATTTGTCGTAAACACATAACTGTTCTCAACAGTTATAGGCTTTATTGAGTCAGAGGTGGCTTGATATGTTGTTTCACCTTGTGTTTTTGGAAGTAAAATTTCAACTTCCCATTCAGGGTTGTCCTGTTCTACACGAAGCGTAAGTTTACCATCTGATTTCGTGTAATATACAGAAATTGCATTGTTTGCAACTATAACATTCTCAATGGAGGCATTGTCCCACTGCGAAGGCATATTTGGACTTATTGTAATTTTTTTGTTTTGTGCTTGGGGATTAATGCCAAAGAACTGTTGAACTATAGGAACAGCAAAACCGTATATATTCCAGGCTTGCGTAATCATACCATAGTCTGGTGATACTTCATATATACTTCCCGGAAAGGCAAAACTGAAGGTTCTAGTCATTCTCTGAATATAATTCAAGGCCTTATCTGGATTACCATAATTATTTTCGGCTACCGCTTGTACACTTGTCGGTAAGGTCATTACCGCTCCTGTATAAGAGAAGACTTTAGTGCCTTGAAAGGAGCCATCATCCGATCCTGCTGATGAATCACGATCAATTCCAGTGACAAAAACACCAAAAGGATTAACAAATTTTTCCGCGGTCTTTAGTCCTCTTTTGGCCTTGTCTTTATCTGCAATGTTCATTTCCATCGGAGTATTTATCACCCAATTATGATGTAGTACAAATGGTCTAGGTTGATCTGATGGATTAGCAATAATAGATGCTTTGGTTGCTTTTAATTCTTCAACAGCCCAGGGCTTATTTAAGGACTCGGCACGTTTAATCGCATCTTCTATAAGATGTAGAGCTTGTTCATCTGTGCCAATAAAATCTGCATAAGAATTGAATTCTTCAGACCAAAACTCAGTATTAATTTTTGCTTTTATTTCATCTGCAGTTGCCTCATATTTTTTTGCTAGATCTGTATCGCCAAGCTCATTCGCTATTTTTAAAGCATCATTAAAGGCGCGTTGAGTGTAGGCCGCAACATCAATCATTTCACTATCCATTCCATGAATTTCCATCATGCCATAACCATCGGGAAAAAGATTATTATCTGCATCTTTTTCGGTCATCAACCAGTTTAAACCTTTCTTAATTGTTGGGAAATAAGATTTTAAAAATTCTTTATCACCATTCCATTGGTAAACTTCCCAAATTAGTGATGCAAACTGAGGTGTTTCATTAATATTACCTTCGTTAAAAACAGCACCATTTGTCGAAACTTCATGCACAATTCTGCCGTTTCCATTTGTTGCTTCAGACAGACTATCTAATAAACGTATGGTATTATATGTTGCGTCTGTTTGACCAATAGCCATATAGCCTTTTAGAGCATACTCACTATCCACACCAAACCACCAAGGGTAGTCTGGAATACCAGCTGTGATTCCAGTTCCAATTTCCGGAACTTTTCTTACCAGCCAATCACAATTATATTTTAGCCACTCAAAAGCCTGTTCAATATTTTTGTCTGGTACGGTTAATTTAGATTGACTAGCCAATCCTTTATAGCGATCACTTTTTGAAATAAAATCAGAGTTTATATCACGTTTAAGTGATTGAAAAGTTGAAACCGCCTCTTCTTCAGATTTATAAGATCCTGAGACGATATAATTAACTACATGTGTGCCACCAGCCTCTAAAAAAAGAACATCTTCAATGCTATTTATAGAGGTATTATCTACAGTCTTTTCTGAACTAAATTTTGATTTTTGTTCAAACTCGAGCTCTGATCCAAATACCGTATACCATTCATTGAGACTGTCTTTTACTTTCCATAGCTGATTCTCCTCATCTAAAGAGGCTTCATCTTTACCATCAAACATATAAGTGCGTTCTCCTAACCAAGTAGGTCTGAGATCTGAGATCCCATCAAATTTTAATTTAATACGTTGCTCACCACCTAAATTTTTTAAGACTAATTGAATTACCGTACCCTGTTTATCATCTGGAATAAATTGCCAGCGTTCAACCTCTATATTCTTGGAAGACCAGTTGTATTTAAACTGACTAGCTATAGGATAATTGGTAAAACGATCTGCTTTATCCAAACGTAGTGTATCTGAACTATCGAATAAGGTAATATTAAAGCCATCCATAAGTTTTATAGGATGATTCCAAATGCCACCCATTTCACCTTTAATGTGCCAACCTAAGTCAGGAAATGAGCCATCCTGATGCCCAACAATGTATACTCTATTACCAGCTGTAACATAAGGTGAGGGTAAATATTCTTGTTTACCAGTAATATTTGGACTGTCTGAAGCAAGGTCACTTATCGGAATTGATTTTGTCTCAGAACAGGAAATAAATAAAGCGAGAACAATTAAAGAAATGCTAAATTGTTTCATAAACAATGAATTTTTTAAGTGGATCATTTAAACTTTACCTGAAAGATAAATAATTGGTTTAATAAAATTGAAATAGTTATTGATAAACCCTAATGTAATCTACGACCATGGCACTCTCAGTAAAATTTGGATCAATATCGGGTTCAATAGCAATATTGAGGATGAGATAATAATCTGAGTCGTAGGGCCATGTTTTGGCATTTTTAACTTTAGGATGGTATTCGTAGTGCGGTTTGCCATCTACACTAAAAGTCATTTTTTCAGCGGTCCATTCGAACGTGTAAATATGGAATTCTGAAGATGCATTGTTTACGGTTTGTCCACCCACATTTTTAACATATCCACCATAGCTTGAACCATTATGAAGCGCACTTGATACATAATCTTGATTTTTTCCCCAATGCTCAAGAATGTCTATTTCTCCACAGTTTGGCCATTTTACTTTTCCGTAACCCTGTAAATCCCAATAGGCACCATCTTCATCAATGTTTGTATTTAGCATCCATATGGCAGGCCAAGTGCCATGCCCTGAAGGCAATTTAGCTCTGATCTCAATTTTACCATAGGTAAAGGCAAATTTTGAATTGAGTCGTGCTGAGGTATAATTTTTAGTTTCACCTTGATCGGTTAGCTTTTGTTTTTTAGCAACAAGGTTTAAATAACCGTCTTTAAGATAAGTATTCTCTTCACTATCTGTATAATGCTGTATAATACCGCCCCACCAACTACCACCTGGAGGCAGTTGCGTTTGTAAGAACCATTTTTCAGTATCAATTTTACCAGAACCTTCAAATTCATCAGACCATACCAGAGTACTAAATTCTTTCTTTAATGGATTCAGTTTTCCAGGAGGTTCGTTCTGAGCAATGCAAGGTGTCATTAAAGCCAAGAAGAAGGCCAGTAATGGTTTAGTGAGGTAATATTTGAATTTAGCGTTAACCATCAAAATTAGGATTTGCGATATTCGTGCTTTACCCAATCTACTTCCATTACCCATTCGCCTTCCATAGGAGAATCTGTGATTTTTGCAAAATTCAGTATGGCGAACATAGGCTCAGGATATTTGTCACCTTCACCTTCATTACGATAGACTTCTTTTCCATCTAACCTGTACACAAGATCACTTCCTTCCCATTCTACAGAATATTCGTGGAATTCATTAAGCGTCGCAGGGAAGTTTCTGCGCTTGCTTTGCCAATCACCTTTATCACACTCACCCAAACTTACAATAGCACCAGTTGTGAACTCATCTTTCATATGATCACCATGATGTTCAAAAATGTCAATTTCACCGGAACCTGTTAATGGCCAACATACATTTTCATCAGCTTCCTGAACTGGAGGTTCGTTATTTTGGGCACCGAGTAACCACCATGCTGGGAACATACTAGCTTCACCATTACTAGACAATTTGAGTCTAGCAGTCCATTTTCCTTTTACAAATTCTTTTCGATTTTTAGAACAGATTCTTCCCGCTACATACTCAGTATCTGGATGTTGGTTACCATGCTTATCAAAATTATCACAAGGACGTTTTTCATCAATTTTTACGACTTTAATTTTTAAAGTCCCATCACTGACTTCCCTTGTACCATATTCACCATCTGGTACATAGCAATGATTTTCATTGTTTACCCAAATACGTTGGTCTTGCCAATTATCTGGATTAAAGGTTTCAAAATCATCAAAGAAATCTATTTCCCAAGGGCTGGCAGTTTCTGGCATGGTATCGTTGGATTTTTTTTCGTTTTTACAACTCAATGCAAATAGCATCAAGATAAGACTAGAAATTAGTAGTGATTTTTTCATTTTTAAAACGTCTAAATAAAGCTATTTCAAAATTTGCAATTAACAAATTATAGCACCTAATAAATATAGTCAATTCAAATAAAATTGTTTTGATTTTTGGATGACTTACCTTAAATAATAATTATTTCCTGAGATTATTTACACGGTCGAGTAGTGTTGGGTGCGAATAATGCATAAAGACATAAGCTTTATGTGGTGTTAAATTGCTCAAACTATTTTTAGATAGTTTTTTAAGCGATGTAATAAGAGGCTC
Source organism: Winogradskyella poriferorum (assembly GCF_050618035.1). Taxonomy (GTDB): domain Bacteria; phylum Bacteroidota; class Bacteroidia; order Flavobacteriales; family Flavobacteriaceae; genus Winogradskyella; species Winogradskyella poriferorum_A. The sequence continues at coordinate 256,261 of NZ_JBODPY010000004.1, read as the reverse complement.
AGCTTTATAGGTAGTTTTAGCATAATCATCTGCTTGGTACTCAAAGACGCGTGAAATGTAATTCATGATTAGGCTTGTAATTTCTGAAATTGGGGAGTATAACAAGCCGAAAGCTATAAGACCAACGTGAAAACTTTGTTTTTCTACACCAATGGCATTCGACAGTAGTGGATTAGATATAAATATTGATAAAATATAAAGCGTAAGACCTGTGAGTAGTAATGATGAAACTAAATTGAAAATGATATGTTTACGTTTGTAATGCCCAACTTCGTGTGCCAAGACAGCAACGATTTCGTCATCTTCTAAATCATTAATTAAGGTATCATAAAGTGTGACCCGTTTTTCACTCCCAAAACCCGAGAAATAGGCATTGGCTTTGGTACTTCTTTTAGAACCATCTATAACAAAAATTTTATTAAGACTAAAGCCTACAGAATTCGCATAGTCCGAAATCTTTTGTCTTAATTCACCATCCTCTAAGGGTTTTTGTTTGTTGAAAAGTGGCACGATTAACTTGGAATAAAACATATTCATAAAAACCGTAAATACTGCAACGATTCCCCAAGCATACAGCCAAAACATCTCATTTGTAATTTGATAAAACCAGATTATAACCGCAAGGATACCACCACCCAAAATAGCAGTCATAATTAGTCCCTTTATTTTATCTAAAAGGAATGTCTTTTTAGTTGTTTTATTAAAACCAAAATTCTCTTCTATGACAAAGGTTTTATAATAAACAAAAGGTGTGTTAATGAGGTCGCTTGCGATAATAATAATCCCAAAGAAAATCAGTCCTATAATGATAGGATTATCCGAAAAATCTCTTGCTATATTATCCACATATTCAAAACCATCAAATACTAAAAACCCTAAAGTAAGCGCAAATGAAAATAAGGATGTCCAGAGTCCAAAACCATAGTTGGTAGCTTTATACGCCTGCGATCTTTTATAGGCTTCATCGTCATATACATCACTCAGTGGTTCTGGAATAGGGTCATTATATTTTTTGGCATTTAAGGCATTTAGAACTTTGTCTTTTATAAAATTAATGATGATAATGCCTATGATAATGTAAAAGAGTATTTCAGCTGTCATACTATTTAAAATCGCGTTGTCTTTTGGCTTCAAAAATAAGGATTCCGGCAGCAACAGAGACGTTCATAGAATCGATAATGCCTTGCATTGGGATATTTATTTTTTTAGTGGAGGCATCTCGCCATTCTTGGGTTAATCCAGTAGCTTCTGTACCGACCACAATTGCAGTTGGTAAAGTATAGTCTTGTTTATGATAAGGTTCTGATTCTTGCAGTATGGCTGCAAAAATATTAAAGCTGTATTTTTTAAGAAATTGAATGGCCTCTTCAGTGCTAGACATTGCAATTTCTGTCGTAAATACACAACCAACACTAGATCTTATAATATTCGGATTATAAAGGTCGGACTTTGGATTTGTAATAATCACTGCATCAATATTGGCAGCATCTGCTGTACGCAATAACGCACCGATATTACCAGGTTTCTCAGGTGCTTCAGCCACTAAAATCAGAGGGTTTTTGGCATGTAATTGCAGATCTTCTAACTGATGTGACTTTGATTCGACTAAGGCGATTACACCTTCGGTTGTCTCTCTATGCGCTAGTTTTTGAAACACGTCCTTTGAAATTTCTATGATTTCAATCCCATAACGTGCCATGGCTTTGGCTTCGCTCTCCGAAAACAAATCAGGATAAAATAAAAGTGATCTTATTTTATAACCGCTTTTTATAGCTAGGGAAAGTTCGCGTTTACCTTCTATCAAAAACTGTTCACGTCGTTTACGCTCACGCGATTTGTCTTTTAATAGGACTAATTGTTTTATTAACGGATTTTGAGTGCTTGTGATGTTTTTTATCATAACCAAAACAAAAGTAGTGTAATTTTAGCGGAAGTTTCTCGTCCAATTAGTCAAACTAAAACTTAAATATGAAGTACTTATTAAAGATCTCCTTGTTAGCACTAGTACTAACGAGTTGTCAAACCAAAACCAAGACCGAATCAACCGTAATAGAGGATGTCAAAGCATCAGATATTACAACGAGTATTTATCCAGATAATGTAACCAAAGTTTTTAATGCACATGGTGGTATAGATAATTGGAATTCTATGCGTACACTTAGCTTTACTATGACTAAACCTAATGGTAAAGAAGTGACGACAACCAATTTAAAGACTAGAGCAGAACGCATAGAAACACCAACATACGCTATGGGTTTTGATGGTGAGACGCTTTGGGTTAATGAAAAGGGTGGAGAAGCTTATAAAGGCAATGCTAGGTTCTATAAAGGTCTTATGATGTATTTCTATGCTATGCCTTTTATTCTTGGTGATAGTGGTATTATTTATGAAGAAACAACATCACTCACATTTGAAGGCAAAACCTATCCTGGGATCCTAATTTCCTATGAATCTGGAGTGGGTGAATCACCAGATGATCAATACATTTTGTATTATGATGATACCACAGGCAAAATGGCCTGGTTGGCTTATACAGTAACTTTTGGTAAAGATGAAAAAAGCACAGATTTTAGATATATAAGGTATGATGACTGGCAAACCATCAATGGTTTAATACTGCCTAAAAGTATAAGTTGGTACAAGTATGAGGACAAGGTACCGACTGAAAAACGTAATACGCTAGTTTTTGAAGATATTCAGTTAACTAACGAAGCGCCAGATCAGAGTTTATTTGCTAAACCAGAATCTGCTAAAATTATAGATTAATTCTTTACCCATAAGGAATAAAAAAGCGAGCTATTTAGCTCGCTTTTTTATGATTAGTCTTCTACACCATACTTCTTAGCATAGCGTTTCCATAATTTGGTTTGATGCGTTTCTAGACTTAATTGTCTTCCATCTATAAAGGCATGAATTACTTGATTGGTTCGCATATCGAGTGCATCACCTTCAGAGATAAACAGCGTTGCACTTTTGCCTGCTTCTAAGGTGCCATAATGATCATCTATTCCCATTATTTTGGCAGGGTTTTGCGTAATAAGTTGCAAGGCCTGTTCTTTGGATAAGCCATGTGCAACAGTTGTACCTGCATAGAATGGTAAATTCCTGGAGTTCATACGCTCCATCTGTCCACTTGTTTCGAGTGCTACAAGTACACCATCATCAACAAGTTGCTTTGCCAATTTAAAAGGCAGGTCATAATCATCATCTTCACCATCTGGTCTGGTATGTACACGTCTTAAGAATACAGACACATTATGTTGCTTTAAGAAGCTCGTCATATTTACAGCTTCATAAGCACCAACAATTGTGATATGATCTACACCTTGACCTTTGGCAAAATTCACAGCATCAGTAATACTTTTCTCATCATTAGCATTAATGTATAATCTTTTAGAACCATCAAATACTCCAGCCAATCCTTCAAAAGGAAGATGTGGCTCTTTTTTATCACCCTTATTGTAGCTCTTTGCTTCATTAAAGTATTCTTCTAATTCTTTTACTTGTTTCGCATAGTTTTTATTAGGCTTAAGTCCTGGATCTTCACCAAGCCACCAGCGCCCTCTACTAAAACTATTCGGCCAGTTGATATGGAGTCCATTATCCATTTTAATAGCCGCATCCTCCCAATTCCAAGCATCATATTGCACCACAGATGAGGTTCCTGTAATGCGTCCACCTCGTGGTACCACCTGACCAAGGAGTACACCGTTTGGTCTCATGGATTCTACCACTTTAGATTCCGCATTATAAGCAATAATACTTCTTATGTGTGGATTGTACGTTCCTAATTCTGAAAGATCATTAGAAGCTTTAACAGCGTCGACTTCCACGAGACCTAAGGTTCCGTTAGAAACGATAAATCCTGGATAAACATGTTTGCCCTTAGCATCAATAATATCCATGGCTTGTAATGTAACAGCATTAGGTTGGCTGTTCTCTAACACTCGGGTTATTTTTCCGTTACTAACGATAATCATACTGTTTTCAATTACAGTACCATTACCAATATGTGCAGTTGCTCCAACTATCGCAAAATCCTTTACTTGATTTGAAGCTGGTGTTTGCTGTGCTAAACAAATTGTAAAACACAACAGCGTTAAAATAGTAGTTATATGTTTTAATGTCTTCATCGTCTTACTTTTTTTCTGTTGTGTTAAAATCCATTGAGTCACAGTGGAGGAGAACCTTCTCCTTTTTCTTAACAGGTTGTGTTTTTAAACCTTTATTTTTCTCCTGAAGCATCATATTCACCAAGGTACTTTTTTCTTTTTTGATGGCCTCACGCATTTGCTTGTCCTTCTCAATATCGAAATAAGTAGTACCTTCAATAATCGTCTTTTCAGCTTTTGCATAGATACTTAAAGGATGGTCAGACCATAATACAACATCGGCATCTTTGCCTTCTTTAATACTGCCAACACGATCATCTAGGTGTAATAATTTAGCAGGATTGAGGGTTACAAATTTTAGTGCGTCCTCCTCGCTAACACCTCCGTATTTTACAGACTTGGCCGCTTCTTGGTTTAAACGTCGTGACATCTCAGCATCATCACTATTAATAGCCGTTACAACACCTACATTATGCATAATAGCCGCGTTGTATGGTATAGCGTCATTAACCTCATATTTGTAAGCCCACCAATCACTAAAAGTGGAGCCACCTACACCATGGGATTTCATTTTATCAGCAACTTTATAACCTTCGAGTATATGCGTAAAGGTGTTAATATTAAAGTCAAATTGCTCCGCCACCTTCATTAGCATATTAATTTCACTTTGTACGTAAGAATGACACGAAATAAAGCGCTCTTTATTTAAAATTTCAGCAAGAACTTCCATTTCGGTATCCTTTCGATAGGGCTTACCACTTTTCTTAAGCTCGTCATAGGCTTTAGCTCTACTGAAATAATCCATAAAGACTTGTTCTACACCCATACGCGATTGTGGGAAACGTACGTTAAAACGACTTCGCGATTGCTTAACATTTTCTCCAAGCGCAAACTTTATGAATTTTGGAGTATTGTCATAAACCAGATCGTCTGCAGATTCACCCCATTTTAGTTTAATGATAGCAGATTGTCCACCAATAGGGTTGGCACTTCCATGAAGAATTTGAATGGATGTGACACCACCAGCGAGATTTCTATAGATGTCAATATCTTCATCATCAATAACATCTTCTATAGTAACTTCTGCTGAGGAGTTATGACCACCTTCATTGATTGAAGCTGCTGCAATATGCGAATGCTCATCTATAATACCTGCAGTAATATGCTTGCCTGAGGCATCAATTATGGTCGCACGTTTATCAGTGAGGTCTTTACCTACTTTAGCAATCTTTCCATCCTTTATGAGCAGATCTGTATTTTCTAAAACACCATCGGATTCGTTGGTCCATATCGTAGCATTTTTGAAGAGTAAAGTTTCTGATTTTGGTTTTTCCGTAAATCCATATGCGAGATTTGGATAGGTGACAGGACTCATATAAGACGTAGCGTCCTTCTTTTTATCCTTCTTCATGCCATCCATTTTGTCCTCAGCCATTTCTTTTTTGGCTTTGTTAGCATAAAAGGCGAGCTCATTACCATTTGGTAAGGTAGCTTTTCCATTTAAGCTATTGGCACCAGAAGCACTCGCTACAACTCTAATATATTCGGTTTTTGTGTTGTCTAAAGTCTTAAATGTCATGGTAACCCAATCATTACTGTAATTTAGTTTTGTGCCGAGCTCTTTGTCACCACTAATTAATTTAGCTGATGGTTTTGAAGCACTTCCTGAAATTGTTAGGTTATAATCCTTACCAGTTAATTTAAAACTATAGTCACCATCGATATCCTTAATATTCATGTTTGTTATAACATGTGGTGTACCTTGTACCCAGTTTTCATAGAGCTTAGTTTTCTTATCAAAAATATCTCCACTAGTAATTAAGAAATTCGCATAACTACCAGCTTTAAGTGTTCCGATCTCGTTGGATTTCCCTAATAATCTCGCAGGTATTGTGGTTAAGGCTTCAAGGGCAGTTTGTTTAGATAAACCACTTTCAATCGCCTTCATTAAATTCGTCTTGAATGACTTTTTAGATTTTAATCCATGTGTCGTTAAGGCGAATGTGACCCCATTTTCAGCTAAAAGCCTTGGGTTATGAGGTTCTTGATTCCAAGCACGCATATCACTTAAAGACAGTGTTTTTGCCAAGAAGGCATTATCCACATCATAAGCCAAACGAAAATCGATTGGTAATATAAGGGTGGCGTTAGTGCTTTTTATTTCATCTAAACGTTCATATTCGTCACCACCACCTACTATGGTGTATTGTATATTGTAGGCATCACCTACTTTATCAGCACGCATTACATTAGCTCTGCCATTAGCTTCAAAAATTTGTAGTAGTCCTGTGTTTTTATTCAATGCTTCTAAGGAGAGGTCTCGAGTTGCTACTTTCCCAGAGGCATACCACTTAGCATCGTCATACATTTGTCTTAATAACGCCATACTTCCCATAAGAGAAGAGGGATAAGATTGTCTTGATGCTACACTTTTTCTAAATGATAGATGTTGTGAGGTTTCACCATCAACAACACGCATAGAATTATCAGCATTATTGTTTAGTGCAATTAAAGCACCAGTACCTCTAACAATACCATCTGGCATATGTGTGTTAACAACGCCAAATCCTAGCTTGTGCATTTCGCTGGCCGTTTTCTCATCATACTTAAAAGTCGCCATAACATCTTGCTCTGGCATAATATGATCGTTCCAATAAAAGCCACTTCTACTGGCTTCATATTGTGGAAAATTTCCAGTGGCACGTTTTGGTGTTTTTACACCAAAAGAGGTATAAATATCAATGAATGAAGGGTAAATCTCTTTTCCAGTAAGATCAATACGTGTGGTATTCGCAGGAATTGTAACTGATTTACCAACACCAACTACTTTACCGTTTTTAATTAACAAGGTACCCTTATCAATCACCTCTGTAGGTGAGATATGGATTTTTGCATTTGTTAGTGCGGTGTAATTGGTGTTATTGGCAATAACTCCCGAATTGCTAGGGAAGTAATCTTGCGCAAATAACGAGAAACTGCACATTAAAATGAGCAGTCTTAAGTGTGTTTTAATCATAAAAATTAGTCGGTTTATTTAGTCTTAAAGATAAATAATAATGAAGCAACAGTCTGAGTTCTTAAGAATATTTAACGTTTCAAACCGCTCTAATAGAGTTGTTTCTAGAGTGGTTTGTCACTGTAATAATTAACGAGTAAGGCGACTACATAATTATAGCTTTTCATACCGTCTGCTTGATTATTGGCTTTTAGGAAGCTGTCAAAAGTTTTTTCAAAATACGGTTCTAATGGATTTTCATAATCCATCCAAAAGGTTTGGATTTCTTTGTAATTCTCAATGATCCCATAATTCACCTTCGATAAGATGTTGGAGTAGGTTTCTGGATCTCTTCGGAAGAGTTCAGAGAGGCAATAGCGTAGACCAAAGGTATAGCCAGCATACTTAAAATAAATATCTTCATTCTTAATAGTGGCCAAGCAACCTATAAAATTAGCTTCGTTCTCAGCGGCATAACCTAGTTGATGGGCAACCTCATGACAAGATGTTGTTGGGAATTTATATACAGGAATCAAACCATCCACCTGAGCCTCATTGGTAAAAGGGTTGAGATAACCTGAAAAACCCATATATGTTAAGGGTGTACTGTAGATCGATTTTTTTATACTCTTAGGACTGTAAACGAGATGCGGGAAATCTTTGGCTAAATTATCATAACCATTAACGAGCCTATCAAAAATTTCTGATTTTGAATATGGAATCTTCACACCTAAAGAATCATTATCTGGTTGTAATAGACTGTGGCAATAATTTGATTTTTCAATAAGTCGGTTTGTGAAATCTAATAATTCACTAGTTGTATAATCTGCCTTAATATTTAAAGAAACATTTAAGGGTTGGCGGTAATAGTTAAATGCCCATAGAAGGTGAAAACCAATGTAAGCTATAGAAAGAGTGGCTCCAACATCTAATAGCCAATTCCAGGTATCCATTATAATGCGTTTACGATTTAAGTATAGCCATCTTAAGAGGTAGATACTCGCTATGGTATAAAACAGATCACCAACGGAGAAAGGCACCCAGCCAAAAGAAAAACGCATAAGTTTTGATATGTAAACATAAATGCCATGACTATAATACTGCTCTACAAAACCTGGATAGTTTCTCAAGATCATATTCAGTATGATTTGAACACCAAACAAGGAAATTATGAGTAGCTTTTTTCTTTTATGCATACCTCAAAAATAACGAAAAACTTATGGTCTAGGATACAGTACAGAACTAAGTTGTTTTGTAATTTTGCTAATCTAAAATAATAAAAATGAGCGCAGAGATTAGAGCACTAGAGCCTAAGGCATTATGGAACAAATTTGCAGATTTAAATGCCGTTCCAAGACCTTCAAAGAAAGAAGAACGTGTTATAAAGTTTATGAAGGATTTTGGTTCTCGACTCGGTTTGGAGACTATAGAAGATGAGGTTGGTAATGTTATTATAAGAAAACCGGCTACAGCAGACATGGAAAATCGAAAGCCTATTGTAATGCAATCGCATTTGGATATGGTACATCAAAAGAATAACGATACCACTTTCGATTTTGATACCCAAGGAATTGACATGTTTGTTGAAGGCGATTGGGTTAAGGCAAAAGGTACAACACTAGGTGCTGATAATGGTCTGGGAGTTGCAACAATCATGGCTATTTTAGAAAGTGATACGATTGCACATCCTGATTTAGAAGCCCTTTTCACCATTGATGAAGAAACGGGTATGACTGGTGCTAAAGGTCTTAAAGGAGGCTTATTAAAAGGTGAAATACTTCTAAACTTAGATACAGAGGAAGATGATGAAATAGGTGTTGGTTGTGCAGGAGGTGTTGATGTTACTGCAACTCGAAATTATAATGAAGTTAATGTTGGTGCAGGCTCTTCTGCCTTTAAGATTGAAGTTAAGGGATTACAAGGTGGACATTCAGGTATGCAAATTCATGAAGGTTTAGGTAATGCGAATAAACTAATGAACCGTTTGCTTTATAGAGCTTACGACGCATTTGGTCTTCAGGTTTCTGAAATAGATGGTGGTAGTCTACGAAATGCTATACCACGTGAGAGCGTGGCCGTTGTTATCGTAGATACCAATAAAACCACTCAGTTTGTTAAGGATATGGACCAAAAGGCCTCGGTTATTAAAAAGGAATTTAAAACCATGGAGCCAGAATTGGAGATTAATGTTGCTGAAACAACCCTTCCTGAAAGGGTTATGGAATCGGACGTCCAGGAGCAATTAATCAAAGCTATTTATGCTGCATGTAATGGTGTGTATAGAATGAGCCCAGATATACCAGATTTGGTTGAAACGTCAAACAATATTGCAAGAGTCATCGTTAAAGACGGTTTTATTAAGATAGGATGCTTAACGCGTAGCTCTGTGGAGAGTTCTAAAGCCGACTTGGCCAATGCCTTAACGTCTACTTTTGAAATGGCAGGTTGTGATGTTGAATTATCAGGCGATTATCCAGGTTGGGCACCAAATATGGATTCAGATATTCTTAAGGTTATGGTTCCAATTTATGAACGTTTAAATAATGGAGAGAAGCCACATGTAGCCGCATGTCATGCAGGACTAGAATGTGGTATTCTTGGAACTAATTATCCAGATATGGATATGATTAGTTTTGGACCAAATATAAAGGGTGCACACTCACCAGATGAACGTGCACAGATTTCTTCAGCTCAGAAGTATTGGAAATTTGTACTTGAGATTTTAAAGGAAATCCCAAAAAGAAATTAATAGTAATTTGAAATAAAAAAAGCAGCGGTATCGCTGCTTTTTTTATGTTTTATGTTTCGTGCTTATTTTTTGATACCTACAAGTTCGATATCAAAAACTAAGTTAGTACCACCAGGAATTAATGGTGGTCTACCAGCGTCTCCATAACCTAAATAGTAAGGAATAAAGACTCTTGCTTTATCACCAATATTCATGTTTAGCATGGCTTCTCTAAAGCCAGCAACCAAGCTTGCTTTTTCATTGTATGGCATACTAAATGGTGCATATTGTCCGGCTTTATCTTGTTGCTCGTTATACATACCATTATTTTCCGCAACTTCTTTTTGTGTTGTCCAGAATAAAGTACCATCTTCAAAATAACCAGCACAATCAATATTCACATAATCTGTTGCCTTTGGTGTCGTTCCTTTAGATTCATTAGTAAAGATCATGGCCATACCTGTAGGCGAATCGATGCGACGTCCTTCTAAAGACTCATTTTTCTTTAGCCATTCTACTTTAGCCAAACGAGCTTGCTCTTCTGCTTTTTGCTTCGCTTCAGCACGCATAGCCATAAAATTACCTTCTACGTTAGGCATTTCTTCAGTAAATACCTTTGGTGCATCAAAGAATTTGGCATCGTTACCTTTTCTAATAATATTCACCTTTTGGATGACTACATCTTCCACAGGCTTATTACGTCCTGCTACTTTTACATTAGAAATTGAATCTTGTACTTCTAATCCTAAAACTAGCTCTCCAAAAACAGAGTGACAGCTTACACCAGGTTGGTCACATGGCTTTAACTTACCACTTGGGTCATATATATTTCCTCTTGGATAAGGTCTTTCAGTAATAAAGAATTGACTACCATTTGTATTAATACCACCAGCGTTAGCCATAGAAAGAATACCAGGTTTATCGTGCTTTAATTCTGGGCTAAAATCTGCGGCGAACTTATATCCAGGTGTACCTGTTCCATTACCTAATGGATCACCACCTTGAATCATAAAGTTGTTCATCACACGATGGAAGGTAAGATTATCGTAAAAGGGCTTTCCTTGATATTGTTCTTCAGTCATAGGATGATTACCTTCAGCCAAAGCCACAAAATTAGCCACTGTTACAGGAACCTTATCATAATGCAGTTTTGCCACCATGGTTCCTTTAGAGGTAATAAACTCGGCATACATGCCATCTTCTAAATCAGGATAGCGTTCTTGGCAAGATATATTTACCAAAACGAGTAATACAACAAATGCTGTAAGTGCTTGTTTAATCATTGTTTTCAATTATAGTATTTAAAGTTACTTCACATATTAACGGAACATTTGTTCCAATCTTATTATCGTCACCGTAATAACCAAATGCAATTTGAGAAGGAAATATAAAGGTGACCTTTTCAGTAGGCTTCATTAATTTGAGCCCTTCACGTAAACCCGTAAACAGCTCTTCCTTTTCCATAACATAGGTCCTGTTTTCTGTGGCATAGATTTCATTACCTTCTAGATTAGAGACATTAAAGTCAAAATCTAAAATATCACCAAACTTAGGTTGTAAGGTATCTACTTCTATTTTATTGGTATAGAAATACCAGAAGCCATTTTTGGACGCAATGTATTCGCGATCTGGATTACTTTGTATGATCGATTCGATTTTATTTTTTTCTAATGCATTTAGTTTCTTGTTACGCTCAGCAGATTCTTTAAGAAATGACCCAGACTTTACCGTTTCTGGCATCCGAGCTTCAGGCGACTTGCAACTAAAGGTAAAAGCAATTATTAGTATGAAGTATAGGTTTCTCATTTTGGGGACAATTGCGATTTATACTCTGGTAATATACTAATAAATTTATCAATGGTTTCTTGGAGGCCTGCATGACTGCGTCCTCCTGCGGCATTTGTGTGTCCACCACCATTAAAGTGAGCTCTGGCGAATTCGTTTACAGAGAAGTCTCCTTTGCTACGCAATGAAATCTTAATAATCTCTTCAGCTTCATTTTCGATAAAAATGCCAGCGAGAATAACTCCTGAAACTGAAAGCCCATAATTAACAAAGCCTTCGGTATCGCCCTTTTTAAAATTAAAGGTGTCTAACTCTTCTTGGGATAGGGTAATGTAAGCTGTTCGTAGTTCTGGGATGACCTTCATGTTTTTCATGGCACGACCTAATAATTGCAGTCTGCTGTAACTATTGGTATCATAAATATTATTATGAATTTGAGCATGGTCTGCACCTTTGTCTATGAGGTTGGCAACTACTTGGTGTGTTCTACTGGTTGTTGACGGAAACCTAAAAGATCCTGTGTCTGTCATAATACCAGTATACAAACAGGTTGCGATTTGTGCATCAATAAGGTCGGTATCACCAAGCATTTCAATGAAATTGAATACCATTTCGCAGGTCGAAGACATACTCACGTCAGAATAGACAAACGTAGCATAGTCATCTGGCTGTTGGTGATGATCTATCATTAGTTTTGTAGCGCTAGAAGCCTCGAGGACCTTACCATAATCATCGCCAGCTCTATGTAAAGCATTAAAGTCGAGTGTAAAAATGAGATCTGCTTCATTAACTTTGGCTGTGCATGCCTCCTCATTATTTTCAAACTTAAGCACTGTATCATCACCAGGTAACCACTTTAAAAAGTCTGGATAATCATTTGGTGCAATCACCGTAGGATGCTGGTTCTTTTTTATCAAGTAATGGTAGAGCGCGAGGGTAGAGCCCATGGCATCACCATCTGGATTTTTGTGTGGCACAATAACAACCGTTTTCGGTGTACTTAGGAGTGTTTTTATTTCTGAAATATCAGCCTCAGTCATAGTTGACGAAGATACAATTTTTTACAATCTCAGAATGGTAAATTTGATTTTCAAATGATAAAGATTTATTAAAATTAGGCACTTGATTAATTAAAGAAATACATTACTTTTGCACCACATTTTAAAAAACATTACATGGCAACTAACAGAACATTTACAATGTTAAAGCCAGATGCTGTTGAAAAAGGACACATTGGCGCAATTTTAGAAAAAATAACGGCTTCAGGTTTTAGAATCGTAGCGATGAAACTTACACAGATGACTAAGGCAGATGCACAGGAATTTTATGCAATCCACAAGGAGCGTCCATTTTTCCCAGAGTTGGTAGAATATATGACACGTGGTCCTATCGTTGCAGCGATCTTAGAAAAGGACAATGCAGTTGAAGATTTTAGAACTTTAATCGGTGCTACTAATCCTGCTGAAGCAGCTGAAGGAACAATCCGTAAATTATATGCAGCTTCAATTGGTGAAAATGCTGTACACGGTAGTGATAGCGACGACAATGCAGCTATCGAAGGTGCTTTTCATTTCTCAGGTAGAGAAATGTTCTAATTGTAACCTCTATACAACATATGAAGGCCATCATACACGATGGTCTTTTTTTTGCCCTAAAATGATCAATTAGAATTAACCGTCAATGTCTTCAATTTTGGGTAACTTTTTATTTGTTGTAAAAATCCAAAGGGCGAGTAAAAATAAAATTACAGATGTAAATAGTGGTACTAACCAAATAGTGCTGAGGTCAGTATTTAAGGCGATAAGTAAACTACCCACGGAGATGATAATGGCGGCAACAGCATAAGCCATTTCATCATAATACCAAGCATACGGGAATAAGTGCGCTCCTGTTATGATCGCATAGGTCATGATAAAATAGTCAGGATATTTAATGAGAATAAATATGAGAAACGGAAAATATATCAACTGTGCAAAATTGAGCCATAAGCCCAAAGGATCTAACGGATTATCCTTTATTTTCCAATTTGTTTTGAACACCTTAGACATTCCAAAGGCCATAGGCAAAAGAAAGGCTCCAATGATAAAGGTGATTATGCTATTATCATAAGAACTGTAATCTAGCGTCCAAACGTATGCAATGAAAAGCCAAAGAATGGCGGCTGTGAATATAAAATCGATGCCTCTTTTAGTGAGAATATTGATTTCTTGTTTGAGATACTTAAATGATTTTTGTGTCATTATTTGATTGATTAGTTGTTAAAAAGGGTTTCTACAATAACGCGTGCGGCAACTTTACTTCCCAATACCGAAGGGTGAAAACCATCTGGCCCATAGTATTGAAAATTATTAGTACGGTCAAAATAGTCTTTCCAAACTTCGCCTACTGGCAATAAAATAGCATCATTAATGCTTGCGGCATCTTGATGGTTTTTTATAACACCATCAAAAGTGTGGTAGTAGGTCCGAGAGGGCCAAACCATGTAATAGCAGAGTTGTGTGTTATGGGCTTCGCATAAAGCCTTGTAGTCTTTCCCAGATTCGATAAGCATCTGGCGACCTTCTCGTTGTGATGATGGTCCTTGTTGTACAATCACATAGTCGTAATTTTCCTTAGCAATAAGCTTTTGGACTTTGCCTTCTGCCCAATGATCTACTATGGCATAATTTGGTTTGGCCACCATGTCATACTTTATTTTAATACCCAGTTTTTTGGCATGGGTCTTTACCAATTCAGGGAGATCATTATAATAAGTAAGGCTATTACCAACAAAAAGGATAGAAGCTTCTTTTTTGGAGGTGTCTTGAGCAATTCCCGTAGTAATCGAAAGAATTAGGATTATAATGAAGCTGTATATTCTAGTGCTCATTGTATTATTTTTTCCAAGTGCCACCATAACGATAATTAGGATTGTCTTTTTTCACCTCAAGTAAACACGACTCACATGCAAATACCCATGCTTTGGGTTGTTTGTATTGAATTCGAAACATAGTATCGAAATCCTTGTTACAAATAGCGCAGTATTTAATCCGCATTAGCCTTGGATGATTTTGTTTTCATCACTCAAGATAATACTTGTCGTGGTGTTATTATCTAAATGAAATATTAAAAGTCCTTCATGAGAAGCGTCTAAAGTCCCTAAAGATTTGCCTGTTTTGTCCCAAATAGCTGATTGTCCTGCACAAAAGAAGTCTTCAGATGGTCCAATACTATTGCACATTAAAACAGGAATGCCATGGGTTTTTGCCATAGTACTATAGTGTGTGGTGGCTCTGCTAATATCATGCATTGGTTTAGCCACACTGGCAATATAAGCATCTGAATTATTGCATATCGCCTCTTCAAAAGGTTCACAGAACATGGTCTCATAGCAAATCCCAAAAGCAATGACCTTATTGTTGATCTTTGCTAAAGGGTTTTTTTGACCTTGCACAAAATAGGGCAATTCATCGTCGTGTAGTTTCTGTTTAGCATACACGATGGGATGGGTATGTGGGCGGTAAAAAACAAGACTAATAGTAATGCCTTTTTCTGCTGTAAGAGGAACACCAATTGCAATGGTTATCTGGTGTTGGTCTGCTTTGTCTTGAAATACTTTAAAACGTACATCATTAGCATTTGTGGCTAAGGTTTTAGCTAAGCTTGGTTCATAACCGGTTATGGACAGCTCAGGGAATACAATAAGATCCGAACAGTTTTCAATAGCCTTGTCAATAAGATAGAGGTGATGCGTGATATTTTTTGCAATATCACCTTTAAAGGACTTTGATTGTGCGAGACAAATGTTCAATGTTGTACCTGTTATGACGACTACTAAAGTAGCAAAACTTAAGATCTAAATTAAACTAAAAACCATCCTGAGTAGGATGGTTTGTTTATGTACTGTGTTTGTAAATTCGATTAGTCTCCTTCACTCAGTGAATAGCTACCATCACCATTAAAATTAGTAAGATTAATAGTTACGGTCCACTCGCCAGGCGTACCAGAACTGGTCACACCATCAATACTATCAGGTTCGGAGTTACCAGTTAGAGTTCTGTCTAATACAATGTTGCCGTTGGCATCTCTTACTTCCATTTGGAATTCTCCGGTAGCCGTAGCTGTAATATCTGCGTTGTAATCTGCAGTGGCCAGACCATTGTTCCATGCTATCGTTCTAGAACCGCTTCCACCACTACCTGTAAAATCACCACCAATGTCACCATTTGGGCCTTCATTAACTGTAATATTAACACCAGGTCCATCATCATCGGAGCACGAAGAAAATGTCATTGTAAAAAGTGCTAACGCACTAAAAAGAGTAAGTAATCTAAAATTTGAGGTTTTCATTTGAAATAAGTTTGTCTGTTAATCGCTAATATAACAGTTGAAAGCTTCAATTCCCTACCTTCTAAGCCCTATTATTAGCGTAATTATTATAACAATTTCAAAATTAAACTACTCGACTTGATATTTATACAACTGTTACTCCAACTCCTCCGTTTCTATTTGGTATTTATAGCGAAAGAAACGTTTTGAAGGCTCTCTACCAATCCAGTCATCACTGACGTTATAGATGTTTTTACCAGTTTGATTTTCTTTATAAATTCTAAGAATGGCATCTGAAGCATTGCGCACCACCACAGAGTCATACTCTGTCATGGACGGTTCTAAGAAGGTACTACCAATATCAAATCCCTCTTGAAAGAGTACCGTTTCATCTGGTGCAATATCTAGGGTTTTATTTAGAGTGGTATCAAAAGAAATAAATTCAACAGTAAGGGTTTCCTCCGTAAGATTCTCAATATTGGCTTCCATGTCTGAAACCGGATCACAGCTCAATACAAATACGGCACATAAGGCCATTAAACTTAGCTTTTTCATAGCAATATATAGGTCTTAAATTAATCGTCGAGGGTTATAATTTCGAAGGTCCAAGTACCATCATTTACAAATTTGCGCTGAAAATTGGGTGATTTTATTCCTGTATAGACGAGCGCGGCACCTGGTATAATGAGCCAAAAGGCTGTTGTGTCTGCGAGTAGGCCAATGAGCGTTCCTAAACCAATGGTGATACCACCAACATAGGCAAAAAAGCTACTGCCTAGGATAGAAAGTAACAGCGAATTACGTTTTATGGACGCAATGTCTTCCATTTCAAAAGCCTCCTGGTCGACCATTATGGTGTTATTTTTTATCTGTAAGCGACCTGTCACTTTTCGACCGTCGACAGTTTGCAGTTTAACGCGCCTGTTTTCTTCAATGATAACTTCCTTACCATTACTCACTTTCGTCAGTTTAACGGCTTGGGTCTGTGCAAAGAGTGCACAAGACATAAATAGAAATAGGGTAATAGTGATTGTGTTTTTCATAGTGATGTTTTTCTTTAAGATGCACTTATTGCAAAAGGGTTGCGTTAAGAAATTGTAAATAATTTAATTTTTTCTGTTGATCATTGATTAAAATAAAATTAGCATAATTTTTATTTTTTACTAAAGACATTTAGGACACATTTATTTTAATTAGTAAACATTTGAAAATGTAAGCTTAAGACAACTTTTTCGACCTATTGCACGTATAAGAACTGTGTTATGCGAGTAACACTGAAGAATAGATAATTAAATTAAACAAAAATGAAAAAGTTAAGTAACAAATTAAGCATGGTCAGACCAGAGTACTTACTCGTTACCTTAATCGGCTTACCATTTTATGTTGTGTATTGGATGGTAAATGACCAGAAAAAAAGAAGTTAAAAACAATTAGAACCATATTAAAAAAAGAAGGCTTTTATTAGCCTTCTTTTTTATTTATATGCGATTAAAACTTATGTCTATTCATCGCTTAATGCGACCAAATGTGGACGCCAAGCCTCAGGAATCGTATCTATGGTATAGAACTTTAAAGCCTCCTTTTCAACACTCGCAGTAGAAGGTGAAAGGGTTTCACTTATGTATTCCTTATCTAATTTGTACATGGCACCAGTTGCAGGATCTACAATTAATAATCCGATGAGGCCACCAATTAAGATATTACCGAAATACCAGCCGTCTAATTTAAATTCAATTGGTACAAGCTTAGTGTCATAACCCATTTTCTCAAATTTCACCTGATAGCTCGCTTTTGAGAAAAATCCACTACCTGCTTTTAGTTTTAATTCTGCAGGTGTGTTGCCTTTATAGACCTCTTTTCCGTTTTTATCGGTAATGGTGATTTTTGCATCAGAAGGGGAACTATTAATCGTAATTGGATAGTTAGACTTACTTACGATACTTGCACAACTTGTTGTGAACAATAGAACACAGGATAAAAAGACTGCTGTTAATTTTTGTTTCATGTTTTATTATTAAAAAAATTGATTGAGGCCTACTTCTGTTTAACGTCTTTTTTCGGCATATTCAGACGTATATTTTTTTTCGGTTTAATCTACTGGTAAGACTAGTCGTCCTTTTCGGCTATCTTATAGCTTAAAACCACATAGTTGGGTGAATAGTCCAACAACTCTTGTGTTCGTGGATCATTATCTTTAAGATTTACAACACCACAAAAACGGTGGAAGTTATATTGTTTATCTAACCATGAGGACGCAAAAATGAGTAATGGAACTTTGGTATTAAGTTGCCATTGGGTGTCCTTATAAGCGCGCCAGTTGTAAAATTGTCTGGGGTCTGTTTTGCCCAAATTGATTTCTTTGGTCGTGCCTAAAGCATAGGTTCTTATATTAATGGTAGCAAAGTTTTCCTCGGTTTTGGTGAAGACTTTTATTTGGTCGATATAACCAGGATTATATTCCTCATCAATCCAAAAACCATACTCGTTGGTATAATCCACTAAGGTGTCTGTTTTTACCAGCTTGCCGTTAATGTATTCATCAGCAAACATTAGGAATTTGTATTCCTTTTTCATTTTACCAATATTAAACTTATGAGCTCGCACACCAGCCAGTTCTAAGGCTTCAAGCAGGTCCAAAGTCGATATATTACTTTGGGTGTACATGTCATTAGAATCTTCTTTTTCGAGCTGTGGTCTGGTATCCACGACCTTGGTTTGTGTGTAACCAAAAAAGGTGGTTACTAAAAAGGTGAGGAGGAGTATCTTTTTCATGATCTAAACTTTCTATATAGTGATTTTTTACGATCTAATTTTCGCATTTTTTGCACGAGATTGTTCATTATTTTTTGGTTTAGTGGATGGGATTCGTCTAGACAGTCTCTATCATTGGAATCGAAAACCATAAGACAGGCATAGTAGTCTTTCATGGTTTCTGTGCCATCTGCGATTACCAAAAAGGTTTCATCAGAATTATCTAAGAGTTTAACCTCTTTCCAAATAAGTCTTTTGATATTGGATTGATGCAAGCTATTACTCTTTTTGTCCCATTCTCCATAGTTACGATACATGAGCATCATACCATCTAATGCAGAATTGATTTTGTAAAAGCGTAATTGATTTACATAAGCAGTGTCCTTTTCAATTAAAATAGGAGTATTTACAATTAAGAACTCCTTTTTATTGCTTTCTTTGTCGGTTTTGGTCTGTGAGTTACCACAAAGAGCCATAACCATAAAGGCGAGGAGGAGTATCTTTTTCATAATTATATTTTTTTAGTTGGTCTAGTTTTAGGTTTAACGCTTCAAGGCAAAATGACCCGAAAAGGTTCGGCCATCACCAAGATCTGTTGTAAACCAATAATCACTAGACTTCATTTTTTTACCGTTATAGCGTCCATCCCAACCTGCATCATTCGATGATATGATTGTGATCAGTTTTCCGTAGCGATCATATATTAAGGTACTCGAATTTGGATAATTCGCTATCCCTTTTATCTGCCAATAATCGTTAAACCCATCGTTATTTGGTGTGAAGAATTTAGGATAGTCCACAATAACAACTTCTTCAGCATCTTCACCACAACCTTCTTTATCTCTTACAACAACCGTATAAATACCACCTTGAATGTTTGGGAAATAATTGGAGTCTTGGAAAAATTGTCCATCGATGGAATATTCAAAATCACCATCACCAGAGGCAATGATTTCAATAAAATTATCACCTAATTCTCCAAAATTCACACTTTGTATTTCAGGCAATACAGAACGTACCAAGCTAAAATTAAATGAAGACGAACAACTAATCCCATTACTAACTTCGGTAACCGTAACTTCATAATTGCCTTCTTCTATAATTTCTGCAGTGCTTGTATTTGAAATCGAAGTGCCATCTTCAAAAACCCAGTTATACGCATCATAACCAGAAGCTACATTTAAGGTAATCGAAGGTTCTAAATTACAGATGAAGTATTGGTCTTCTAGCACAATCTCGGGTAATGTATTAACGATTAAATCAAACGAGGTTTCCGAATAACACAGTGGATTTGCACTGTCCTCAACACGTACGTTAATAGTTTGTGTATATGGCTCTGTATTTTCAAATAGTGTTGGTAAAGGACTTGTTAGCGCATTGTTATTGGCATCAAAATAGCTGATGGTTAATCCGGTTTGGTTGCCGATAATTTCTTGCTCAATAGTTGAGGTGTCAAATAGTGCAAAGCCGTTACCAGCATCACAGGCATATAAATTATTCGGTTGGTTGATATTCGGTTGATTTACCGTCTGAAATTCTAAAGTCGTTTCCGCATAACAGGTCGAAGCCGTATTGGTCACCCTTACCGTAATGATTTCATTAAATGGTGTGCTATTGGTAAATGGGTTTGGTAATGGACTTGGTAAAGGATTACCATTGGCATCAAAATAGCTCACACTCATTCCGGTTTGGCCATTTAATACATCGCTCTCTACGGTTGAGGTATCAAAATATTCGGAGATGCCATCATTATTATCATCACATCCATTAATCAATGCTAAGGTATTGGCTACTGGATTCTCACTCACAAACAGATCAATCGTTATTTCAGAAGTACAATTGGTAGTCGTGTTTGTGGCACGTGCCGTCACATAATCTTGATTAGCCAACACATTGGCAAAGCTGTTATAGTCGTTAAGTGCAATAAGATTGTCACTGCTATCAAAAAGTTCTAGCGTTACATCGGTTTGCCCATTGAGAATGGTATTCGGTAAACCAGAGAGATCAAATTGTGAAAACCCATTAGAGCCTTCATCGCAACTGGCTAATGCAGGTACGGTTTGTAACTCTGGTAAAGGGTAGGTGATGAGGTCGAAAGTGGTTTCTGAAACACAACATGGATTATTTTCATTAGCTACACGTACCGTTATGGTTTCTAGTCCACTAACCGTATTGGTAAATGGATTAGGCAAAGTATCGTAGGTATTACCACTACCATCAATATAGGTGACGGTTTTACCGGTTTGGCCACCAAGGACCTGAGTTTCTATGGTCGTTACATCAAATGTTGAGGAGATTCCCGAATTTAAAGTATCCTCACAAGCATAAATATTATTAATGCCATATGCGTTTGGTGGTTGGGTCACTTCAATGGTTTCGGTGAGGACTTCAATACTGCCATCTAAGGAGGTCACTGTAGCTGTAATGGTATAGGTACCATCGACCGTAAAGTCGTGGAATGGTGATAAATCACTAGAAGTATTATCTGGTCCAGAAGCTGGATCACCAAAATCCCAAAGTACCGAACTGATATTAGGATTACTTTCTATGCTAAATTCCTTTAAAAACTCAGAGCAAATATTAGTCACTGAAATCCCGTAGGTATTACTCACATGGTTAACATTACCAGTTACGTTGATATAAAAGTTAGAGTTAGGATAACCCATTTCTGTAGCCGTAACAAAACCGTTAACAGGTGTGGCATTAACAATACAACCACGTTGCCAAGAGACATCATTATCTACCGTTGTGCCACCAACAAAGGCGAGGGCAGAACCATAGACAATGCCTTTATGCACTTCTACGAGGATACGCTCCACACCAGCAGGCACGGTAATGGGTGTGTCGAATGTAACTTCGACGACTTCTGGGTCATCGGTTATGGCTGGGCTGAGCGTCTGATACTGACTACTGCCTATTAGATTATCTTCTGAAAACGAGGCTGGGAAATTCTCATCGATTTCATAAATTCTAAAGTTAATTTCTGGTAACCAACCGACACCACTCACAGCTACTTGACCTTTAGTAATCACATACTCCTCATTGGTAGATATGCCAAAATCTGCCAATGTAAAGGTTCTCGACCAGTACAAATAGGAGGAAGAACAGGAGAAAATATTAGTCCTTAATATTTCACCACAGGTATTATGCGATAAGCGTGTTACTGGGCCATTACTAAACACATCATAGGCTTCACCAGTGACATTGATAAAGAAATTAGCATTAGGCTGTGGGTTGTTGGGTAAATCTCCAGTGGGTATAAGACTATAGCTCTCATCACAACCGTAGTAATACGATATGTCATTATCCTCTTGCGTCCCAGCAATCCTCACCACGGAAGATTCATCATCATAAATGCCCCAATATTTTTCTACGGCTACTAGGATTTGTTCCGTACCAGCTGGGACAATAACCGGTTGGTCAAAATCGACTTGTACAATCTCTGGAGCGCCAGTTATGGTTGGTGCCTCACCAATACCACGTGTACCAAGTAAGTTTGTAGGGTATAAAGAGTATGGGTAATTTGGAAATTCTGGACCTACACTATAAAAACGAAATTGAAGGTTCGCACCAGAATAGGACTCTGCAAAAGCGATTTGCCCAGAGGTAATGGCAAATTCTTCATTAGGACCAATACCAAAATCGGCAAGTGTAAAAATACGCATCCAGGTTTCGTCATCTTCATCACAAGAAAACATTCCAGTATCTATTGGTGTATTGCCTACATTATGCGATAAGGTAATTTGTGCTTGCGCAACAAAAGCCCAACAGAGGCAAAAGAAGATGAGAAGTTGATAGCGTGGGTTATACGTCATGTTTGAGGTTGGTCGTTTTATCAAATATCAATGATTTCTGCGAATTCTACTACATATTTAGTCTTAAATTTTCGGATTTTATCATAAGATTTTTCTCCTCGTACTGAGGAAAGGCCCTACAGCATTGGCATTATTGCGATGCCATGACAAGAAAATAATTAGACTGGTGCATTTCGTCGTAAATGTGAACTGTAACCGTATGTGTGTCAAATAATTATTTATCTTAGAGTATTGATTAATAACTTAAAGTATGAAACATTTTTTTACTATTCTTATTTCGGGTCTCGCTGTCCTAACCTTGAGTGCCCAAGACATTAAAAATACCTTAGGGACAAACGGAAACTTCGTTGTTGAAAACATTAGTAATTCTAGTTTAGCTACGATTTCTAGTAGTGATGGGAGCGTTACTGTAAACAACTTGGCAGGTGCCGGAGAGCGTAATTTAAAAGTTGATGCCACTGGTAAATTAGTTGCGGGAAGTGCCGTTGGTGGTTTAGTTTTATCGGTAAACCTGGTGACCACAGCGTCGTACACAGCTACAGCAACCGATTATACCATGATTCCTATTGTTGATGGTACAACAATAACGGTGCCAGATGCCAGTACAGTTTTAGGAAGAGTCTATGTGATTAAGTTGTCTGGAAATGCAGACTATACCGTAAATATTGCATCACCAGATCCTAATGACCGCTTTGATGGTGCTTTAGGTATACAATTAGACTCAGGTTGGGAATTTGTTCAAATACAAGCCGCAACCAACGAAGCATGGATTGTTATTGGTGGTAATGGTTATACCTTAACCAATTAATTAATTTTTTATGATCTTATAATAGCGACTACCTGAAGATTCAAGTTGGGTTGCTTTTAGTATATAGATACCATTGGCTAAAGTTGTGAGGTCAATGGTATTTTTTGTGGTCTCCATAACCTGCTTACCTTCCATATTAAACAGTTGATACTGCAGTGCTGTATTGGCTTCTACATGCAAAAGGTTTTGGGCTGGGTTAGGATAGAGGTGTAGTTCCTCAAAACTGGTGCTATCTGTAGACAAGGTTATACCAACTGCTGAAGCTGTAATTTTATCAATACTTATGTTATTAAAGGTGCCATTATAAATCACCTTATTGTTTACCGTATCTACAAAAGACGGTTCGTATTTTGTCCAAATACCACTATCTAATACTTCTATATTTAGAGTGGACTCAATACCACCATTAAGTTCACTGTCTTCATAATCTAAGGTAATGGCACCACTAAAATTATTTAAGGTCGAAGCCCAACTGTAAACTCTTAAAATAGAAGGTTGCATATTAGACACCACTTCTTGAGAGTTTGAAAGTGAGAGCGTGTTATTGGTAATGACAAAATCTGCGTTGGGATTCATCTCTAAACCGAAGGCTTTAAGACCACTACCAGTTTCGAAGGTGAGGTTAGCATCACCTGAGACGGATACGTTTTGTGCATAGGACACGATACATAGTGCCATAAGACTATAAGTGAGGTAAGTTTTCATTTGGAATGTATTTAATCGCTAAATAATTGTATCTAAGATACTTAAAATTTCTAAATCTGTAATAGACACGTGTTAATGCCTTAGTGAAAGCGTAGTTGGAGCTATTACCAAATGTCTATGACTTCTGTGAATTCTACATCACCTGTGACCAAAATTTTAAGTTTTGAGGGCACAAAGCTTTTGCCTTTGTATTCTGGTAAAGCCTCAAAGCTTAGCTTTTTACCATCATAGAGTAAGGTCTCAATACGTTTATCTACTTTGTCTTTAAAGTCTTTTACAAATGCTGGGACAAAGAGGGTATTCACCTCGGAGTCATCACCACCAAAATCTATAGGCATCATATAGATTTTAGCAAGATTTCCTTTTTTATGAAGCCTTGACGCTTTTTTATAGCTATCCACATCGCTAAAGTCGTGTACTTCTTTAGTGTCCTGTGCAATTAAGGATGCTGAGCTCAGTATTATAAAGAGTAAGAGTAGTGTTTTTTTCATTTGAATCGGTGTTTGTCGGATTTTCCAAAGTAGGTAAGAAGCTAGTAATTGAATATACACGGTGTTTTAGGACGTTATTCTATTGTTTTTGATACTTTGGTTGCGACATCAATTAGTTCCTTAATATCCTCTATTTTGTAGTTTTTGCCACGTTCTTTTTTTTCGGTTTCTTTTTCAGCGGGCGAGAAAATCACACTTGCGGCTTCTGATGTAATTTGGTCACCGACACTTTTTTCAGTAAGAAGTTCAGGATATGAAGGAAGTGTTTCTGCAATTGCAGATTTATGTGCATAAACTTCTTCAAGTTTTCTCTCTTTTGAATATTGTTTTATTGCAAAGAAAACTACATAATAGATGGGAAATAGAATTAACAGCCTCAAAATCCATATTATTCCAATTGTTGTAGAATCATCAACTTTTCCACTTTTCTCCACAGGATTTATTAATTCGGTAATCGTATTTGTAACATCTGAAGTATAATAAATTGCTGTGCCAATACTTATTATTACAAGAGCTAACCAGCTAATTTTTTGCCAAAATATATGTTCTTTCCTTTTACTAAATGCAGTACTTAATCTATCTGCAACAGCTGGTGATAGTAATGTTCTTACTTGAGTAGTCAATTTATCTAATTCTTCTTTCCTTGCATTTATGTTGACTAACTGTTGTTGAATTAACTTATCTGTTTCAGGTATATCCGGACTTAATTTTATTAGTGAGTAAAGTCCGCTATTTCTTATACTTGAATTAACTGAATTAATTTGATTAAGCGGATTATGATGTTGATTTCTTAATTGGTTTTGTTGAAGTCCTTTTACACTTTGAAATTGACTATTAAAATTATTCAAACTATTATTAATTCCATTCAGATAGTTGAATGGTAGACCGACTAATAAGTTTTTGTCAATTGCAATTGCTAAAAGTTCAATTGTTTCCTCTACTAAAAGTTGTATTTCAGAAGAGTCTAAATTATTCCATTTTTGAATATTTGTATCTTCAGCCCATAAAATGGAAAGGTCTTCAGAACTATTTCTTTCCACATTTGCTTTTATTCCTTCAATGTATGTATTTGTGCTCATATTAATAATGTACTACAACGGTCTAGTGTATGAGTAGTAGCGGATTTGTACTCACAAACCTTTCGGTTTTCACCGACCTTTGTTTTATGTTTATACTTTGGTTTTATCAATTAAACCGCTATTACTTATACACAATGTTACCTGCCGTTATTCTTTCTCAATCGTTCCTTTTGGAATTAGATTCTGTGTAAAAGAATTGTATGGAAACACTTTAGGCATTTTACTATAAATAAGCTCATCTTCAAAGAATGATTGAGCAACTCTATCATCAAATAATACAGGATTCAAAGGAATTTTTGCATTTGGATTATGAAAAACTACTGTTCCTTCTGACCAAGTTTCGTTACTATCTTCATTTACTTGATATGTAATAAAATTTGGTTTGTCCGCATTCGGTTCGTGGTTGTAAAATGTCCCTACTCTGATTAATGTTGGTATTTCACTACCAAGTCCTGCCTGTTTGCCCATTCTGTTAAATTTCGATAATGTTCCACAAGAAGAAAAAATAATAGCACTTACATTCTCTGAATCTGGTTGGAAAAAGAATCCGCTTGGGATTTTAGTTCCATTAGGTTTTGTATAATCTCCTATTTTAACTGGTTTAACAATCAACTCACCCTTTTCATTGAATGAATGCTCATATTTATAACCATATAAATAATCCAAAAGAGCATTATATGTCCAAGTCATAGACATTGTATCGTGAAAGTCCGCAATTGCAATAACAAAAGGCTTGTCCTTAACGTGTTCCTTTTCCCAATACTTTTTCTTCATTTTGTCAAAGAGTGCGTTGCCAAACAAAAGTGGTGTTTCATTATCTAATTTCTTTTGGATTTCCTCAGAGCTTTTTGGTTCACTTTCAATTTCCGTTTTTCTACTTACTATTACTGCCTCTACAGCAATTTCTTGATTGAATTTCTCAACCATATAGTCAGGTGCATTAAAGTTTCTCTTGAATGAAAAGAATTGTTCTCTAAAGAAACAGAATAGAAATAATTCCCAAACCCTGGAATCAAATCCATTTTCGGATTGAAACTGGTCTATGAAATTACCATCTATGTCTTTATAATGATAACTGACTTCTTTAACAGCTTCGAGAGCCGAAGAAAGAGCAATATTTGATTTTAATAGCTTAAAGTATGGGTGCTGTTTTTCTTCATTATTCAAATCTTGAAAGAGGTCAAAATATTCGTGTGTATTGTCGTGAAAAGTAATAGAGTCGTTACTCATATTCTCATCTATCCAATTACGAGCTTCGTCAATCGTAGACAAACTCGCAATTACCAACTCAGCTCTGTATTGTTTAGATTTATCTCTTGATAAAATACATCCGTAATAATCATTATCAGTCAAGTCAAGACTTATTAACCCTAAAAGTCCGCCATTTCCGTTTGAATAAAATTCCAATTCTTTAGAAAAATATTGAACAAAAGGCTCTCTTGTAAACAAAAGATAAATGTCAAATAGTTTCTTATTTATTGGAATTGCTGTTTTCATCTAATGGTAGGTAACGGTAGGATAAAAACAATGTCTTTATTCCCATTATGTTTTACCTCTAAAAATAATGGAATATACTCAGGTTTTTATACGTAACCTTACTTATTTTTCCTACAAACTTAGTCTTCTTTTTTGGTCCCAATAAAAGTACCATTAGGTTGTATAAACTTTACAGAGGTGATCTTACCGGCTTCTTCGATAAACTCTACTTTAAAGCCTTCTAAGACCTTAAAATTAAACTTATGCTCTGCCGTTGGGATGAGCTCATACTCAGGCTGGCCTGGTACAAAGACATATAAGACATTCTCGTCCTTTATATAGCTCTTTATTTCCGTACCCATTAAATCGTACAAGCCTACATACTGCTCTAAGGTATCAGCATCTACATCGATACTGTTTGGTGTACGCTTAAAGACAATGGCATCGGTCATCGGTTCTATATTGGCTCTCATATTTTCTATATCACCAGCCACATTGGTACTAAAGGTTACTTTTAGAGCATCGCCAATCTGGGAGGTTTCCACCTTACCATCCGTTACATCGATTAACTCAAAGGTATCGTAATGGTGATGATGTAGGTAGATGCGGTTATCATCTAAAGTGGCAAATAGCGTATCGTTTTCTACAACAATATCAAACTTACCATAACCTTTATTTTCATAAGTGCCTGTATAGTCTAATAAAATATGTGAGGGTCTCGTACCCTTTACATTAGAGTCTTCTTTACCACCATCCTCAGCTTTAGCTTGTGCTTCAATGGCCTTTTCGGTGTCTTCTTTAAACTTTTTGGCCCAATCGGTCTTATCCACACCCAACATATGGTCGGCCGCAATGCTACGTGCCAATCTTGGAATGGCAGAACCGTTTTGGTTGGTCAACACCACAATACCCATATTATCGCTTGGATAAAAGGCAACATTGGCTGAGAAGCCATCGATATTACCACCATGCTCTACCAAGTAATGACCTTTATAGGATTGTAAAAACCAACCGTAGCCATAATTGGCAAACTGCACACCTGGTAATTCTGCAGATGGATAACCTGCACCAACCACCATTTGTGAGCTACTGGCTTCTTTTATATAATCTTCAGGCAGGAGCTGTGTTTCGCCAACCTTACCTTTATTTAACCAGAGCATAATCCATTTGCTCATGTCGTTAACACTACTGTTAATGCTTCCTGCTGGTGACATGCCTGAGATGTCGTAGTAATCCATTTTTTTAATCTCACGGTTTTCATCGAGACGGTAACCTATGGCAATATTATCACTGCTTTCCCAACCGGCTAAGTCGGTCTTAGAGCGGTTCATACCCAAAGGTTTAAAGAAGGTTTCTTCGATATTTTCTTCCCAGCTTTTGCCTGTAATTTTTTCGGTAATGACACCTTGTAATAAGAAGGCAAAGTTGTTGTAGTACCATTGCTGGCGCACACCTGTAAACGGTTCTTGGTATTTCATACGTGCAATAAGCGTGTCCTTATCTTTGTTAGGAAAGAAGTACCAGGCACCATCGTGTCGTGGCAATCCTGTACTATGGCGCATTAGGTCTTTAATGATGATATTATTATTCATATCACCATTATAAAACTCAAAGCCTGGAATGTGTTGTATTGGGCTATCGTCAAAGGAGAGTTTGTCCTGTTCGCGTAAAACCCCTAATAAGGCTGAGGTAAATGCCTTAGTGGATGAGCCAATCGCATACAAGGTATTGGCATCTGCAGGCACTTTATTTTCGTAATCCTTATAGCCAAAACCTTTGGCATATACGATTTTATCGCCTTCTACAATGGCAATGGCAAAACCTGGTGCTTTGCTGGTTTCTAAAATAGATTCAAATTTTTTGTCTATGCCTTTAAGACGCTTGTCGGTCTGTGCATAGGCGAAGGTAAAACAAAGGGAAAGGGCAATGAGAATCGCGTGACGTTTCATAATGGGTTGGTTTTTGATGATTTAATACATGCTATAGGTAGCATAATGTCTCTACAAGTTACTGAATTTTCGTACTTATTTTTTAAAAATGACAATTCGTCTCCAAAATTTTACAATTCGGTCATGTGGGTTTTAAAAAACTGGAAATGTGTCGGATATTTGTATCAACAAAAACAAACAGCATGAATATCATAACAAAACTCGCCGTCATTCTCATCTTAAGTCTTACGACTTTAATGTTAAATGCTCAAGATGGTTTTAGCCTTACCGTAAACATCGAAGAGGCCTCTAGCAATGATGGTAAAATGTTTATTGCCGTCTACGATTCTGAAACGGCCTTTTTAGAAAAGACCTTTATGGGAACTACTAGCGCTATAGAAAATAACAGATGCACGGTAACCTTTAAGGATATTCCAGAAGGGATTTATGCGGTGTCGATATTTCATGATGAAAATGATAATGGCAAGATGGACAGCAACTTTATAGGCATCCCAAAGGAAGACTATGGTTGTTCTAATGGTGCGAAAGGGTTTATGGGACCACCAAAATGGGAAGATGCCAAGTTTGAAATAAAAGAAAACAAATCAATCACAATAACACTTTAAAATCAATCAAAAAATGAAACAGTTACTATTAATCGCTATGATCGTTATCACAGGATTAACGCAGGCACAGACCAATTACGAAAAAGGCATGGCAAAAGCATTTGAGCTTTGGGAAGCCGATAAGTGGGATGAAGCAGAGAATTTATTTGTACGCATCTCTAAAGCCGAAGCTAATGAGTGGTTGCCAAACTACTATGTGGCTTTTATGAACAGTTTAAAAAGCTGGAATGTAAAAGACGAGACCGTTTTAAAAGCGCAATTGGATAAAGCACAGGAGCACTTGGATATCGCCATGGGTAAAAGTGCCAACAACCCAGAGCTTATGGTAATGCAAGCACAGGTTTTAACCAACTGGATTGCCTACGATGGTGCCGTTTACGGTATGAAGTATGCCGCTAAGGTGAGTGAGATCTATGCGAAG
Organism: Winogradskyella poriferorum; assembly: GCF_050618035.1. GTDB lineage: Bacteria > Bacteroidota > Bacteroidia > Flavobacteriales > Flavobacteriaceae > Winogradskyella > Winogradskyella poriferorum_A. Next base: position 226,233 of record NZ_JBODPY010000004.1, on the reverse strand, counting down.
GCCTATGAGTTGGCACCAGAGAATCCTAGAGTGGCTTATGGAAAAGCGAGTTGGGCTATGGGCAGTGCACAGTATTTTGGACAGGATACCAAACCTTATTGTGCGGCTATTGAAGCCTCATTGGAACTTTTTGATACCTTTAAGGGAGAGAGCCAGTTTCACCCTAAGTGGGGAAAAGATAGAGCAGAACAATCTATTGCCGCTTGTAAATCTTAATTAAACCAAGAACAAAATGCTAAAGTCAATTAAAAGTTTAATCGTTGTTTTTATTATCGGATGCGTCGTCTATGCCGTGAGGTTTCTCTTTATTGGTGACGAAGTACGCTACGAGAGTATCAATTTTTACCTTATTGACTTTGGCTTTACACAGCTGTACACCTTTGCTTTAAGTTTTGTAAATACAGCGTATTTCGACTTTATAAAACGCTTAACGTTTCAGCGCTACGATGTGATAAAACGTATTGTTTATGGTGTTGCAGGTGCTACGGTAATTACATTGGCGACCATCTTTGTTCTTAGATTATTAATCCTAGTGTTTATCTACGGACAGTCCCTTAAGACCTTTGTACAGAATGATGGTTGGAGTGGTTATTCCTTTGGTCTTTGGATTACGCTGAGTATCCTATCTATTTTTTACATCGCGTATTTCTATAATCGCTATCAGAAAAATAAGGTAAAAGAGCAGAAGGTCATTGCAGGTGCAGCGAGTGCCAAGTTTGATGCCCTTAAGAATCAGTTAGATCCGCATTTTTTGTTCAATAGCTTAAATGTACTAACGAGCTTAATTGAGGAGAATCCAGAAAGTGCACAGAAGTTTACCACCTCTTTATCTAAGGTATACCGTTATGTCTTAGAGCAGAAAAATAAGGAGCTGGTAACGGTAGATGAGGAATTAAAGTTTGCACGCACGTATATGTCGCTATTAAAAATGCGCTTTGAGGATAGTATCATTTTTGAGATTCCAGACCAAGCGTCGAATCCAGAAACGAAAGTGGTGCCCTTATCCTTGCAACTCTTATTAGAGAATGCGGTAAAGCACAATATGGTAACGTCGAGTAAACCGTTGCACATAAAAATTTATGAAGATGGGAATCACCTGGTAGTGATGAATAATCTTCAACCAAAACAAATTGTAAAAAAGGGTAGTGGTGTAGGCCTTGAAAATATAAAACAGCGCTATGCACTGCTTACCGAAAGAAACGTATACATCAATCAACGAGAGAAGGATTTTGCCGTGGCAATTCCGATGCTCACAAAACAAATATCAATCATGAGAACAGCAGACCGATCAAACAGCCGTTTACAAGACGATTACGTGAGAGCACGTAAGCGTGTGGACGAATTAAAAGGCTTTTACTACAGTTTAATTTCTTACTGTATCGTTATACCTTTTTTAATCTTTATCTGGTATAAATTTTCGAGCTATACCATACAATGGTTTTGGTTCCCACTTGTATTTTGGGGATTAGGATTACTTTTTAATGCGTATCGCGTATTTGTAGATCAAGGTGCCTTTGGTGCCAAGTGGGAAGAGCGTAAAATACAAGAGTATATGCGCGAAGAAGAACAAAAAGACCGTTGGAATTAATTTTAGACATTATGAAAAAGCAGAACCCTAATTTAAGTTATATCAAAGCTAAAAATCGCGTGGAGCGCGAGAAGGGCTTTTACACGCACCTTGTGATTTACTTTACAGTAAATACAGTATTGACTATTTTTAAGGTATGGGGCGACCTCGATAGCTGGGACAGTTTTGTACAAGGTTTCCTTACCATTAATGTATTGAGTAGCTGGACCGTTTGGGGCGTTTTTGTAGTGCTTCATTATCTATCAATACGGTTTGGCCAGGCGTGGGAAGAACGCAAAATAGAACAGATTATGAATGACGAATTATCTAATAATTCGAGAAAGTAAAATATTATGGAAAAGTATAGTTTAGAGCCATATGGCAAGAACGAAGAGGTTTCAGACTACAGAAAGGAAGAGGCCTATTTAAGAGCAAAGAAAAAGGTAGAATCGATTATTGGATTTTATTGGCACTTGGCCGTTTACATCGTCGTTAACCTCTTTTTAATTATTCTAATTGGCGTTAACGCTGGTTTTGGAGGATTTGGTCCTTATGCTACAGCATTCTTTTGGGGCATTGGATTGTTCTTTCATTTTATCGGTGTGTTTGGTCCAGATTTTTTCTTCGGAAAGAATTGGGAGAAACGCAAGATCGAAGAGTTTATGGATAAGGAACGCCAGAATTGGGAATAAATATGACAACATTTAACGAGGAAGAAAGTCGCCAAAGGGCAAGAGAACAGGTAAGACGTATTCAATTGTTTTACATACATCTTGCAGGTTATGCACTTTTAGTGCTATTAATTTTTTACAATTTTTATATCATGGACGATAGTCCTTATGCACCAGCAGTGACTTTTGTAAATACCGCGGTTTTAATTGGCTGGACCATATTTATTATTCTCCATGGTTGGAGAGTCTTTAGAGGACGAATTCTCTTTAAAAAGGAATGGGAAGATCGTAAAATAGAATCCTTCGTTAATGAAAGCAAAGAGGAAGAAACCACAATGTGGGAATAACAAAATTTCAACACTACTATAAGTCGTAAATCGCATATGAACGTAATTATTATTGAAGACGAAAAGCCATCAGCAAGACGCTTACAGCGTATGCTAAGCACTGAAGGTATTGAAGCCGAAACTATGTTACACTCTGTTGAAGAGTCTATTGAATGGTTTCAGAATAACCCACATCCCGATCTTATCTTTTTAGATATTCAATTGAGTGATGGTTTGTCTTTTGAGATTTTTGAAGCGCTCGAGATTAATTCAGCAGTCATCTTTACAACCGCTTATGATGAATATGCTTTACAAGCTTTTAAGTTGAATAGTATAGACTATTTGCTTAAGCCTATTGATGAGGACGAACTCAAAGCGGCCATAAAACAATATAAAGGGACTACCTCGCAACAACAATCGGTGACCTTAGACTTCAACGACATAAAAAAGCTATTGGTTAACCCTATTGAGCGTGAATATAAGAAGCGATTCTCGGTGAAAGTTGGGCAACATATTAAGCTTATAAATATTGAAGATATCGAATGCATTTACAGCGAAAACAAAGGAACTTATGCCTACACCAATGAAGGGCGTAATTACCTTTTAGATTTAACCTTAGATCAATTAGAAGATGAGCTCGAGCCACATGTGTTCTTCCGCATCAGTCGTAAATTTTATGTGAATATTAATGCGATAAAGGATATTATTAGCTATACCAATTCTAGACTTCAGATAAAGCTCAATAGCTTTAATGAGAAAGAGGTCATCGTTGCACGCGAGCGCGTTAAGGATTTTAAAAACTGGTTAGAATAAATCGAATATTTCGCCAATGCCATCTGATATTCCATCAAGGAGATCATCAGAAAAGATACTATCTAGAATTTCACCATTAAGGACAAAAATATCTAGCAATAGTAATTCGTCAAGACCAAATCCTTCGTACTTCTTAGACTTTGTTTTGGCTTCTTTTTGCCAATCTTCGTATTGCTCCTTCTGTTCGATGATGACAGGTTTATTCGTCGATTCAAAAGCGAGCATCTCATCATAGACTTTTCGTTTTTCGGTATCTGATAAGATATCAAAGGCCTCAATTATTTGTGCGAAGCGTTCTTTGGCTTCAGGTGATTTGTTATTGTCTGGATGATAAATGGCAACTTCGCGTCGAAATGCTTTTTTAATGGTGTTGAGGTCTGCTTTGGGATCAATATCCAAGAGGTGGTAATAGTTAGTCATCTTACTTTAGCTTATAACTATGAGTACCCATAGTCTTTAAATTGTTACAGCCTAGTCATCAATTCTGTTATCATCAAAGGCTGAGGGCAACAGTTTTGGTATAAACTTTACGAATAATGGCAGGAGCAACATACCACCTGGTAACATAAAAATAGCGAGACTTGGTATGGTTTTAAAAATATCTAAAAGTTGAGTCTGTATTTTCTTTTGTTCTTCGTCTGTAAGATGGCGCTGGGTGGACTGTGCCAATAAAAACATGGCTTCCTTACTTTCAGACAGTTCTCGAGTTAGGCGCTTACTGTTACGCTTTATGAGTCGTGTTACCACTTTACTGCTATTATCATAAAAACTCTGCGCCAGGTTCTTAGAACTTAAGAAGGCCACTTTTTCTTTGTGCGTATGATAAAAGGCATTGATATCATCAACAGATTGTGTGATGGTATCATCTTCTAACTCTAAACCAGTCTTTAATTCTCTTAAAAATTCACGTTCGGCTTTATCGATGACCTTATCTGTCCAGGAGGCCATACAGACCAAATCGATCACATATAATTTTTCAAAAGGTGAGGTGATTAAGGCGATGGCTTCTTTATATGATGGTGGTGTTGCTTTTTTATGACGCACCGAGCCTTCAAAGAGTTTTATGAGGTTATGATCATACTCAGATTTTAAGGACTTTTTGTCCATAACCGTAAATATGATGGTCTCCAATGAGGCTTCTAAATGATTCACGTAGCTTCTTATACCATCAGGTGCATTTAAATACCGTTGATAGCCCAGCACATCGACGAAGAGTAAGGCGTTAATCAAGAAATAATTAAAGTTCTTGGTGATAAAATTATCATCGATATGAATGCGCTTATGGATCATTTTTTCCAACAAACTTTCGGAGGACTTGTCACCAAAAAGCTCCTCAAAGAACGACTGTTTTTTGTCACCTATGGCCTTATAAAAACCAATGAGACTTTCAATAAAAGGCATGTCTTTATCCGTCTTTCTATAAACAAAATAAAAGGTGAGGAGGAGGTTAATCTTACAGCGCTCTTCTTCGGTAAGATCAAAAGGTTTTACAATATCTAAAACCACACTGATATTGCTACCATATATAAATCCTGTTTGCTTAAGCCTGGTGTAAAACTCCGTGAGTCCGGTTTCTTGGTATTGGGTTTCTGAAACCTCCCGAATTAATTTTTTTATCCAGCCACTCGCTGATGGATTCATAGTATAGGTATTATATCATAAAGATACTTTTTATCTGTAAACTTTAATGAAACCTTTTTCGAAAATCGATGGGTGACATATCAGTCTTGTTTTTAAATAATTTTGAGAAAGAAGCGGGTTGCTCAAACCCTAAGTTATAAGCAATCTCACTTATCGATAAGGCGGTGGTGGACAACTGTTCTTTGGCCTTGTCTATGAGTTTAGCATGAATGTGATTTTGCGTGCTCATACCAGTTAACGACTTTAATAAACTACTCAGATAATTGGGTGATAGATTTAAATAATCCGCTACCAATTGCACACTAGGCAAGCCTTTGTCAACAAGGTCTTCATTATTAAAGTAATCCTTCAATAAGGACTCTAGTTTCTCTAGAATACCATGATTAGCAATCTTCCGTGTTATGAACTGGCGCTCATAAAAGCGTTCGGCATAATTGAGCAGGAGTTCAATTTGTGAGATGATAATCTTTTGACTAAACTTATCGATATTCGATTGGTACTCACGTTGAATATTTTTTAGAATATCAATCATCATGTTTTCCTCTTTTTCAGAAAGGAAAAGCGCCTCATTAACAGCGTATCCAAAAAAGTCATAGTGCTCCATGTGGTCTGCAAGAGCTGAATTCCACAAGAAATCGGGATGAATAAGTAATAACCATCCCGTTGGTGGTTTTTTGATATTGGGATTGCTAGAAAGACGCATCACTTGATTTGGAGCAACAAAAGTCATTAGACCTTCATCAAAATCATAAGACTGCTGTCCGTAAAAAAACTTGTAGGCCACGTTTCGCTTAAGACCAATTGTATAATAGTCTTGTGTCCAGGTGAGCTCTTTTATGTCCTCAGGATAGCGCACGTCAGTATAATCTACCAAACTAATTAAAGGGTGTTGAGGCGCTGCAAGATTAGCCAGTTTATGGTAATCACCTACTTTTTTGAGACGTTTAATGCCTTTCATATCCATAAATTTAATGAAAAGAATTGGAGCAGAAACGATCCAATTCTAATCTGTTAAACGAGCATACCTCCAGAAACTTCGATGCGCTGTCCATTGATCCAACTTGCGTCATCAGAACATAAAAAGGCAACAACACCACCAATGTCATTGGCTTCTCCAACGCGACCCAAAGCGGTAATACTTGCAATCATTTTGGCTTTATCAGCATCCTTGTTGCTACCACCAGCAAAATCTGTGGCTATGGCACCAGGTGCTATCGTATTTGCAGTGATTTGACGACTTCCCAGTTCCTTTGCCAAATAGCGGGTAAAAACTTCGATGGCACCTTTCATAATAGCATAGGCCGACATACCTGGTAAACTAAAACGGGCTAGGCCACTGGAGATATTTATAATACGACCTTTAGTGTTTAGATAAGTGAGTGCCTCTTGCGTCATAAAATAAACACTTTTTAGATGCACATTCATCATTTCATTAAACTGTGATTCCGTTGTGTTTTCTACAAGGTTAAAGGTGCCTGTGCCAGCGTTGTTAATGAGATAATCAAAGTTTGGTGAACTATGTTTTTTAGTGAGATACGCTGTGGCACTCTTTATAAATGCTGCACCACTTTCGTGATGGTTAGCATCAAATGGAAATGCGATGGCATCTTGACCAAGTTGTTTTATTTCATCGATTACTTCTTGGGCTTTAGAAGTATTACTGTGGTAGGAAAAAATAATATCTATTCCTTTTTTAGCAAGACTTAAGGCCATATCTCTACCCAAGCCTCTACTACCTCCTGTTATAATTGCTGTTTTACTCATAATGTCATTGTTTTAAGATTACAATGCAAATTTGAGTCAATTAGGCATTAAGAATTTGTCCAAATCTTTGAAAGACTAATCCAAATCTCATAATCTAACTTAAAGCGTTATAAAACTGTACTTTAATAAGAAGTCAATAATAGAAACTTGCACACTAGGTGATATTCTAAAGAAGCGCCAATAGGAATGGTTGTCATTGAGTGTGACGTATTTTCCTTTTGTTTCTGTTCCATGTTCAGCATCATGAGCAATAGTAATATTTAAGAGATTGCTTCTTTCACCACTAAACTGTTGCCTTAGCCGTTCTACATTTTCTTTATACGGCACAATCCAGTCAATTTCACCATAGATGGCTAAGAGGGGTTTGCTGAATGATGATAATGATGCATTTGGGTCATAATTATGGCGTCTTACCCATAAGTTGTCAATACCATCAGCATCAGGTGGGACATCTGTGTCATCAAGGAGTTCGTTCCATCCATCTCTTTTGGCATTTTCTAGTAATTCCTTGAATCTATTATAGCTGGTTTTATTGGCCTTTGCTTTAAACATCATATTGGTATATTCCACAAGATCTGCTCTAGCTGTTTCTGGCAGTTTATAAACGTCCAAGCCATACTCCATTGATTGCATCTGTTGTTCGTAAACCGAAGTTGAAGGTCCAACAATACTTATCATAAAATCAAAATCCGTTGATTCTTCTGCCTTTGTAATAACCCAGCCACCAGCACTGCTACCTATCACACCAATATTTTCATAGTTATTAGCATGTTGAGCTAAATAGTTTTTGCAAGCAATAACATCATTTGCTAAATCGTCTATAGTAGCTAGTGAGCAATCTCCAGTAGATTTTCCTGTTCCACGTTTATTAAATACGAGCACTGAAATACCATATTGTCGTAGTAGCTTGGCATAAAGATCATATTTTGTACTACCAGCATAACAACTGCGACCACCAACAATAATAATAGCCGTTTTATTACTCTTGTCCATAGGTTGATGTAGATGGCCATAAAGTGAGATCTCATCATTTTGTACAGTAATTTCTTCAACTGTATAATTAGGAGCAGGAGGCGAAGGAATTTTTTTGAGATGAACATAAACCGTTGGCGAACTTTTGTCAATACCACCATTAAGCTCTAGAGATTTGTCATCTAATTTCAAAATGGCTTTACCCAAGCCTGTATTAAACTTGATTTGATGGAGCGAATCTATTTCAACAGGTATAACGAATTCGCCAAATTGTGGATGCCATTCTTCAATAATTTGAAGCGATTTTGTGCCATCTTCATCCTTGTAAAACTTTACTTCAAATTTTTGAAAGCTGTTATTCTTAATGAAACCGCCTTCCCAATAGCCTTCAAGATTTTTGAAAAGTATTTTGTTAGTTTCCTGTGCTTGAAGATTTAAAACGAATAAGAATGTGATAAGAATAAATGATTTGAACATAAAATTGAGAAGTTAGTTTTTGTAATTAATTTAGATTTAGTTCTGAGATTGGTAAAACAAGAATATCATCACCATTTGTATACATAAAGTTTTTTCCAAATGGACCAAGAGAAGCATTCCATCCATAGGGTAGGTTATCTATTTTGCGTGGTGTGCTCCACTTTGGATTTTTACTAGTGCCTTCATTATTACTTATAAAAAAGCCTTGATTGTTTTTGTCACCTTCTAGGTATCTCGTAAAAAGTAAATAGGACTGATTAGGAGCTATGTATGGACTGAATTCAGTGGCATTTAAGGTGTTTAGTTTCTCTAATTTATTTACAATTTTTAGTTTATTATCATTTAATTCAGCGATTACAAGGTCTCCATTGTTATCTTCAGATTGAAAACATAAATTGGATTCATTTATCCAATGGAAATACCCACCATTTATGCCGGATGATTTGGATAAATCAATAAATTTTGTCCATTGATTATCTTCTTTGGTAGCCAAATAAATTGTTAAAACCTCATCTTCTCTTGTGCAGAATATGATTTGTTCTCCTGAAGGAGAGATGGCCCCATTATAGATAGCTCCAAGTTCGGTAATTTGCCTTGGTTGTGTATAGATGCCGTTCTTTAATTCGGAGAGGTATGGTGTCTGATTTATCCAGTTTGTTGTTCTTGTGAAAAACATGAAGGTATTATCTTTAGTAAAATTAAATACATTTTCAGACCATTCTGCAGTTGAGATATACCCTTCATAAAATTTACCACTTACTGGAATAGCATTTAATTGATAATAAAGTTCACGCTTTTGAAATTCTCTAATGGTATCGTTCATAATTTTTCTTCGTACTACCCAATCCTTATTTTTATTAACAGAGTCGTAGTCAAAAAAACGATCGTTATAAACTTTGCCGTTAACATTGGTGAAGAAAATACGTTTTTCAAATCCCTCTTCGGTATAGAATGTAGAATCGTAACCGTGTGTTTTGTTACCAATAAATGTGGCTCTGTAGGTTTTGTTAAATTTGTTGAGGTCGTCTACCATTGTGTAATAGACATTTCCAATAGAATCTAACCACTCCGTTACACGTGTACTATCGTTTTTAAAGGTAACGACTTCAATATCAAACTCTGCTTCGCCGTCCTCTCGGTATTTTGCTCCAGTTTGAATCCAATTTTCGTCATATTCGTATATATAATCTATCATCACCTTACCTGTGGAGTCTAATTCTAACCACCGATAGGGTTTAAGGTTGTCATAGTTATATGATAATCTGTATTTAATAGGAGCATCATTTTGAGAAAGGGGATAGTTGTAATAATTGATTTTATCGAATATGAAGTCCGCCTCAGATTGTTTTTTTGAAATATCATTATTACACGATAAAACACTAAACAAAGACAGAACAATGATTAAAATATAATTTTTCATGACTGATACTCATTGTCATGTAGATTAACGGCGTTAAAGCATTTTCAGGGATTACCTCTCTAAGTTAGGAAAAGAAATTGGATTTAATTAAACAGTTCTAATTCAGAGAGTTTAATTCTGTAGATATCAGAAGTGCCTCTCCGATAACTATTAAAGTATAGATAGCCATTTTTATGATCTACCCAGGCGCCATATTCGTAAGCAAAGGAATTTACTTTTGGGCCCAAGTTTATTGGCTTTGTCCATCGGCCATTTGTATTATGACTAATATATATATCATCTGCACCATAGGAATCATCACGACCCGTCGAAGCAAATATTAGATAACGTTCTTGAGAATCTATAAAGACATCAGCTTCACTTAAATCTGTATTAATGGAATCACCAAGATTATTAACCTCATAACTATCAACTGAGGTTTTTGAAGCTTTATAAATATCAGAGCGACCAAATCCATTTGTTCTATTATAGGATACGAAATATATATTGCCCATGGCAGAAATACTTTGGTGATAATCACCTAAACTATCAATGTTTATAGGGTATGGAAAAGGTCGAGGTTTAGACCATTTGCCTTCTTTATATTTTGCAGACCAAATGTTCTTCTTTTTAAACGAACTTGAATCTAAAGGGTGATTAGAAGTAAAAAGTAATGTATTACCATCTGCACTAATTGAAGGTGCATTGTTTGTAAAGTCCGCATTGATATCTAATATGTTGGGAGTACTCCATTTTCCATTATCAAATTTACTGGATAGGATATCTTGGTCTCGTGTAAAATATAAAATTTGATTTTTGTTGTCGTAGGAAGGAAAAGATTCCTCTTTGAAGGTTGAAATTATACCTCGACCAATTGGCTTTAATGTAACAAGAGCCATAAGGTCTTTAGATGGTTCTGCAATTCTATTAGCAGTGAGATCTGCTGTAATTCCAAAGTATTTAAAAGAACCTTTCCATAGAGCGTCTCTTTTTTTTAACCTTAAATAACCACCATTGCCAGGGAGAATAAAACTGAGCGAATCCTCAGTTCTATATGCAAGGCCTACTTCAAACATCCTCTTTCTTTTTCCGTTTAAAATGAGTTTTCCAAAGTAATCTCCCTCTTCACCTACAATCTCTAGTTCACCAGAAGAAAGACTTTTAGAGTTTTCAATTTTCAAAGTATACTTACCAACAATGTCGTTGGTATGTGTTTTGCAACAAGTGATCGTCAAACAGATTAAAACTAATATGAATTGAATTACTCTCAATATAAATGGCTATTACCTTAAAGATAAAATAAAAAAAGCCATCAAAAATTGATGGCCTTTTTTTATGGTATTTAAAAGTATTATTCAGCTTTTAGTTGAACGGTGCGCTCAACAGTATTGAAAGGCCCTGGAATAACTTCTCCATTGGCATCTACCAGTTTTAGATTAATGGTCACTTCGCCCATTGGTAACCCAGAAACAACATGTGGTTCCCAAGACGAAATAGTAAATGCTTCTCCATTGATAGTGGCAATAACCTTATTGCCATCTTCGGATAACTCTGTATTCAGAACAAAAAAGTCTAGTAATATTTGTTCTGCATCCTTACCAACATAAGTGCCTTTTGGACGACTGTATATTAAGGTTGGTGCTTCCATATCTAAACCAATTGTATCTTCTGCATCGTCTCCAACTACAAGTTTTCTTACTACAACCGAATTATCATTCTTTACGGACTCATGGTAAGAACGACTTAAAAATGCCACAAGGTGATGAACACCTGCAGGTACTTCTTTTTTAATATTCGGCTCATAATGTGCAGAATACGGCATATTATTCAAAATAAAATGAATATGTTGGCCTTTACCTGAATTTGCTAATTTTTGAGCATTAGGACTATCAGTCTGAGCACCTAGTTCATAATTCTCTAAACCAAAATTAAAATCTGCTTCACCGACAGGTAATGACATTTCATTTGGCGTGTCTAAAATAAGAGAAGCGTCCGCATAAGCTGGTGACTCCGATAATGGTGCGATAGAAATTTTAACTTCCTCTACATCCTCAATGGTTTCGACTTGTTCATCGGTCTCTTTTTTTTCTTCCTTACAAGCTGTAAATACAACTAATGTTAGTGCTAATACAATAAGTTTTATGTGTTTCATGCTGGTTATTTTAAGTTGTAAGTAAAGTTAAGCAAGAAAAGGTATTAAACCAAGCTGGTATTATTTCTTTAACCAAAGTTTAGGGTCTTTTACACCGCGCTTTAAATTATTACAAAGCAAAAGCGCCTTGTCTACACGTGTTTGCGGTGATTTATATCGAGAAATCGCATAGATTATGCTACGTTGTTTGCCAGGTGTTAGTCCTTCAAAAATGGTGAACGCCTCATGATCACTGAGTAAAACGGCTTCCAATTCTTCCGACATCTCTACACCGTATTTGGAGGTGTCTTCAAAAATTTCAATCGTGAAATAATCATTAGTGAAAACACCAAGTTCATTCTGTTTGGTCTTACTAAAATAAATACGATGTAGTCCTGTTTTTTCGTACTTCAAATGTGCATGAAAGGCAAGAGATTTACCTTCAAACGAGGCCCTTACTTTGACCCTTTTATGATTGTCTTTAATAAATGGTTCAATATACTGAGCAGGTAGAATTACACTTTGCTTATCGGCCAAAGAAACTTCAAAAGGATCGGATTTTAGCATAGCGCTCAATTCTAAGGGTATACATGACAAATATCATATTTTTTAAACATCCTTACCAGTAATTTTGATATAGATTGAATACTTATGTGCATATCCTTAGTAAATAAATATAATGTGGCGGGTCCTCGCTATACGAGTTATCCAACAGTCCCATATTGGGATGTTGATTCCTTTTCTGGTAAGGCCTGGATGGACTCCTTGTTTAAATCCGTTAATGAAAGTAATTCTGATGAAGGCATAAGCCTTTATATCCACTTACCTTTTTGTGAAAGCCTTTGCACCTTTTGTGGTTGTCATAAACGGATTACCAAACGGCATGAGGTTGAGGTACCTTATATAAAAGCCGTTATTAAAGAGTGGGAGCTCTATAGAAAACAGCTTGGAACAAAACTTAAGATAAAAGAGTTACACCTTGGAGGTGGCACACCCACTTTCTTTTCACCAGAAAATTTAAGCTGGTTAATTACCGAAATATTGAGACCTGTTGAGGTAGCACATAATTATGAATTTAGTTTTGAAGGGCATCCTAATAATACGACGAGCGCACACCTACAAGTGTTATATGATCTTGGATTTAGACGTGTCAGTTATGGTGTGCAAGACTATAATCCCAAAATACAGAAAGCCATAAACCGAGTACAGCCTTTTGAAAATGTAAAGCGAGCTACAGAAATGGCGCGAGCTATTGGTTATACGTCTGTTGGACATGATATCATTTTTGGATTACCCTTTCAGACAGAAGCTGATGTTGTGGAAACGATAAGCAAGACACGTGAATTAATGCCAGACCGAATAGCATTTTACAGTTATGCGCATGTGCCTTGGATTAAAGGTAATGGACAACGAGGTTTTAAGGACGAAGATTTACCTAGTGGCGAATCTAAGAGACAGCAATACGAAACCGGAAAAGCATTATTAGAGCAGACCGGCTATTTCGAAATTGGTATGGACCATTTTGCGCTTAAAACGGATACCCTTTTCAAAGCCATGCAATCGGAAACCCTCCATAGAAATTTTATGGGTTATACCGCATCCAAAACCAAAGCTATGATAGGCCTTGGTGTCTCCTCAATTAGTGACAGTTGGTATGGGTTTGCCCAAAACGTAAAGTCCATAGAAGAATATTATCATTTGGTTAATGAGGGCATTATTCCTGTATACAGAGGGCATATTCTCAATGAAGAAGATCTTATCCTAAGACAGCACATTTTAAACTTAATGTGTCATTTTAAAACCTCCTGGTTAGATACTAAAATGCTATTTAAAGAACTGCCAGAAGTACTTATTAAGCTAAAAGAATTTGAGCTTGATGGATTGTTGGAGTTCGAAAGAAAACAAATTAAAGTAACTAAGAAAGGGCAACCTTTTATTAGAAATATATGTATGGCTTTTGATTTGCACTTACAACGTAAAAAGCCAGATACCCAATTATTTTCAATGACTATTTAAAAAGAGAAAAAATGAAACGCATCATAGTACCCATAGATTTTTCAGAGCAATCGGAATTTGCTCTCGAAGCGGCAGCCAATTTGGCGCATAAATATGGCTCAGAGCTCATCGTATTACATATGTTGGAGTTATCGAACGCTATTTTAACAACCAATGGTACTGCTATTAATGAAGAAGCCGTTTTTTATTTAAAACTGGCCGAACAGAAGTTTGAAGCCTTTCTGAATAAACCCTACTTAGAGGACCTTAAAATTACACCCATCGTTAAGCACTTTAAAGTGTTTAGTGAGGTGAACGATGTTGCTAACAAGCATGAAGCTAATCTTATTGTCATGGGATCTCATGGTGCTAGTGGTGTTAAGGAAGTATTGGTAGGTTCTAACACAGAGAAAGTGGTACGGCATTCAGATGTGCCAGTCTTGGTTATAAAGCACAGTCCAATCTTATTAGATTTTGAAAAAGGGGTGTTTGCCAGTGATTTTTCTGATGATGCCATTAAGCCTTATTTAAATGCCAAAACCACGTTTAAAAAATTAGGAGCAAAGATGCATTTGGTCTATGTGAATTCTCCAGATGGTAATTTTAAAAGTACTTCTGAAATTGATAAAAAGGTGTCCTTGTTTTTGAAAAAGGCTGATGGTGACTTAGAAAACCTTAAAGATGTAAATATCGTTTCAGACTACTCTATAGAAAAAGGAATTCTAAATTTTGCAAATGATATTGGAGCAGATTTAATTGCCGTTGCAACCCACGGAAGAAAAGGACTAGCGCATTTCTTTGAAGGTAGCATTTCTGAGGATATTGCTAACCATAGTACATTGCCTGTAATGACTTTTAAAATATAGTTTCTTGATGTTTATTAGTTAGTATTGTTAAAATGTCAAGTAAACGCCAGAGAAGCAATTCTCTGGCGTTTTTTATGTGTAGATTTCTAAAAGATTACTGAATTTAATGACATTCTATAGCGCTCGTTGCCATTTCAACAACTGGAGCAGGAGAGATGTATGGAATGCCTAGGCCTAATCCTCGTAAGATGAAAAGAACACCAATGATCACCACAAAAACAGGAATTGCTTTTTGGATACGTTGTTTTACGGTGCTGTTTAAAAACTTCCCTAAATAAATAGCTGAGGTCATTAATGGAATTGTACCTATACCAAATAAGATCATGTAGGTTGCACCTTCAAGGAGGTTTGCGGTGGCAACAGATCCAAAAACGGCCATGTAAACTAAACCACAAGGCAAGAATCCATTTAAAAATCCAATGGTTAAAAAGGTGTCCGCAGATTTCTTCTGCAAGGCCTTACCTAGATTAGATTTTACCTTTGAGATGAGTCTATGTAGAGGCTTAGAAAGGTTATACTTACTGAAGGTTTGATATGGAATGAGCACAACAATAATCATTAAAATACCAATGGCAATAGATAGTTGCTGTTGCATTCCAAAGATATACAGGCTTTTACCTACAAGTCCAAATACAAGCCCAATAAGGCTGTAGGCCAATAAACGACCCAGATGGTACACACTAATTTGGCTAACCTTTGTAATCGAATTGGATCTATCTACTGGTAACATAAAGGCAATAGGACCACACATACCAACGCAATGCAAGCTTCCTAATAAACCCAATATAAGTGCAGATAAAAGCATGTCTAATAATTTATTTCAGTTTTGTAGAGGTAAGGTTTACTATCGTAGGTCCAATCGATCTTAATGTTCCAACGACCATCTAACAAACGGTTGTCAGGTATGAGCAAATTGTGGTTAGATAATGAAATTGGAGTTTCAAAATCTAATTGTTTATTAGATGGTCTATACAGGAACACTTTTCCTTTTATTGCCTCAATATTTAAATCTTCTGGGAATGTAATTACAATGCCATCTTCAGTTTTATTCCAGCTGACATTAGTCGTGAGCTCCCAAGCATTTTTTTCCTTGTCAATGTCAGTTTGAAATTCGAGCTCTTGCTTGTAGTAATCTTCGACGACCAAGTCGTGATCGTATTTATCATTAGCACTCATATTCACTACGAAATACATTATAAATCCTATAAATCCGATAAATGCAATTACAATTGCTGTTCCCCAGTTAATTTTCATAATATTTTAATTAAAGCTTCGTGGTCCTAAGAAACTTACGGTTGTTGTTTCAATAAGTTGCTCGCCACTATATACATCGATTCTTATTTTCTTTTTATCGCCACCAATTGCACTTTGTTTCATTTCAATAAACATAGTGCCTTCAGCTAAGCCTTGCGCATCTACGGTAACTTCACCAGTTGCTGACACTAATTTTATAGTGCCGTCGATACCTCTTAATTTAAAGCTTACATCTTCTATGGTTTCACTTGTTTTATTCACCAACTTATACGTGAATACATTGCTAATTATGTTATTTTCCTTGTGCTCATAAAGTTGGCCTGGTAATCTCAGTACACGTGCTTCAACATCATTTCTTAAGGCTAGCATGCCAAGTAAAACTCCAATTAATATCACCAGCACAGCGATATAGCCTTTCATGCGTGCTGTTAACTTAAATGGTGTCTTCTTTTCTATGTTTTCCTCACTTGCATAACGGATTAATCCTTTTGGTAGATTAATCTTTTCCATTATGGTATCGCATTCATCGATACAAGCCGTACAGTTGACGCATTCTAATTGGGTTCCGTTTCTAATGTCAATACCTGTTGGACAAACATGCACACATTGAAAACAATCAATACAGTCACCATGGCCAAGTGCTTGGCGATCTTCATTTTTTCTAAACTTCTTTCTGCCATTTTCGCCTTCGCCACGCTTGTGGTCATAAGCAACAACAATAGATTTTGTATCGAGAAGTACGCCTTGTAGACGTCCATATGGACAAGCAATGATGCACACTTGTTCTCTAAACCAGGCAAATATAAAGTAAAACACACCTGTAAATATTGCTAATGGGATCAAGGTTCCTAGATGTTCACTCGGACCTTCTTTTACATAGCGTAACAGTTTATCACTACCAATTAAATAGGCCAAGAAAATGTTTGAGATCAAAAATGATATGATCAAAAAGATGAACCACTTGATTAATCGCTTTCTGATTTTTTCTGCATCCCACTTTTGACGGTCTAAGCGCATTTGCTTATTGCGATCACCATCAATCCAATATTCAATGCGTCGAAACACCATTTCCATAAAAATGGTTTGTGGGCAAATCCAACCGCAGAAAATCCTTCCAAATCCAACGGTGAAAAGTGTAATAAAGATGACACCAATGATCATGGAGACTACAAACAAGTGGAAGTCTTGAGGCCAAAATGGAAATCCGAAAATATTGAATCGTCTTTCTAATACATTAAACATTAGAAATTGATTTCCATTTACTTTAATGAAAGGCGACAGAAATAAAAACGCTAATAAAAAGTAGCTTACAACCTTACGCTTCTCATATAATGGTCCAGACGGTTTTTTTGGAAAAATCCAACTGCGCTTACCCTCCTCATTTATGGTAGCGATAGAATCTCTAAATACTTCATTTGATGGTGTCTCCATCGCAGTACACTTAACCGTTATTAATTGTTTGAAGCTACAGTTGAGGTTTCTATAGTTTCTGCTACTTCTTCAGGTGCTTCTTCTTCTTCTGTTGCTCCCGATTCCTCTCCAGAAGTGTCAGCATTTTCGTCTATCCAGATGTCACCTTCGGCATCCTTAGGATTTGCTGGTGTTGTACCTTGAAATTGCAATAAGTAACTTGAAACCTGAGCGATTTCTAATGGCTTTAAACTCTGTTTCCAGGCTACCATACCCTTACCATCTCTACCACCTTCGGAAACTGTCTTAAATATATTTTTAATACCACCACCTAAGATCCAATAGTTGTCCGTAAGGTTTGGTCCGATACCGCCACCACCATCTGCCATATGACAAACAACACAGTTGGTTTCAAATATTTTTTGGCCAGCATTTAAATCAGAGGCTTCGGTTAATACTTCAACCGTATTAATGTCTACCAAATTTTTGGCGGTTCTTTTGTATTCTTCTATGGCACGCTGTGCTTCTGCATACTCAATTTCATATTCTGCAAACTGATCATCAGCATTAAAAATATGATAGCGCACCATATAAATAACACCAAAGATTATTGTCGCATAGAAGCCATATAGCCACCAAGGTGGTAAGTTGTTATCGAGCTCCTTAATACCATCGTAATTATGATCTAAAATAATTTCACCTTCTTCTTCGATTGGTTTAGAACCGAGTAGTTTTATATAGGTCTCTTTGATCCAAATGACCAAATTAGAAGGTGCCTCTTTTTTGGCATGGTATCTCGCTTTGGCTTCTTCATCTAAACTTTGATACAAGATATTATCCATTGAGCCTACAATACCTTCAATAGCCACTAGAATAAGAAGTACCAATAAAAGGAATAACATGATTACAGGTTGCTCCATAAAAGCCGGTTGATCACCAGATTCTACAAAATATTCTACAAGTCCTACAATTGTGAAGAACACAACAGGAACTCTTATGTATGATGGGATTAAATGTCTCATAATATCGTATCGTTTTGATGGTTTTCTAATGGTAATTGACTAACAGTCTTGATGTATTCTTTTTTTGCAGTAAATACCCAATAGAATAAGACTACAAAGAAGATGAAGAATATAAGGAGTGAAATAATCGGGTATATCTCTATACCTGCGATACTTTCCATATGGTTTTTTACAAATTTTAGCATGACAGATTAGTTTTGAGCGGTTTGATTAATAATATCTTTAACCTTAATATCGGTTCCTAAGCGTTGCAGATATGCAATCATAGCGACGATTTCTCTGTTACGCATTTCTACAAAGTCTGCACCAGCAGATGCTTTGTCAGCTTCATAGGCTTTTACAAAATCAGGATCTGCGTAGAGGTTCTTTTCAATCTGAGTGCCTTGCTCTAACATGGCTTGTTGCGCATTGGCAATTTCTTCCTCAGTATATGGAACACCTAAACTCACCATCGCTTCCATTTTCTTTTCAGTCATGGATTTGTCAAGCTCGTTTCTAATCAGCCATTGATAAGCCGGCATTATAGAGCCACTGGATGTGCTTTGTGGATCGTACATATGATTAAAGTGCCAGTTGTCAGAATACTTGCCCCCAACTCGGTGTAAGTCTGGACCTGTACGTTTACTTCCCCATAAGAATGGATGGTCGTATACAAATTCACCAGCCTTAGAATACTCGCCTCCATAACGTTCTACCTCACTTCTAAATGGTCTTACCATCTGCGAGTGACAACCCACACAACCTTCTCTAATATAAAGGTCTCTACCTTCTAATTCTAGAGGTGTATATGGTTTTACACTACTTATCGTAGGAATATTAGACTTAACAACAATGGTTGGCACAATCTGAACAACACCACCAATTAAAATGGCAATTGTAGCATAAATCGTTAAAAGAACTGGCTTACGCTCTAACCAAGTGTGCCATCCTTCACCAGCCACACGTCCTTTAGATACGCGTTTAAGAGCAGGTGCCTCA
The DNA here is from genome assembly GCF_050618035.1 of Winogradskyella poriferorum. Lineage (GTDB taxonomy): Bacteria > Bacteroidota > Bacteroidia > Flavobacteriales > Flavobacteriaceae > Winogradskyella > Winogradskyella poriferorum_A. Next base: position 206,947 of record NZ_JBODPY010000004.1, on the reverse strand, counting down.
GCTAATTCGTCAGTAACTTTATTACCAGATCTTACTACAGTGATAATAACATTGTAAACGAGGATTAACATACCAGCGATGTAAAGTGTACCACCTATAGCACGCATCCAATACATAGGGATGATTTCAGTTACAGTTTCTAAAAAGTTACCGTATACTAGAGTACCATCTGGATTAAATTGTTTCCACATACTCGCTTGTGTAAATCCAGCCACATACATTGGAAGTGCATAAAGGATAATACCTAATGTACCTACCCAGAAGTGGAGGTTTGCTAAGCCAACAGAATGTAGTTTCGTTTTGAATAATCGTGGGATTAACCAATAGATCATACCAAAGGCTAAGAATCCGTTCCACGCTAAGGCGCCAACGTGAACGTGCGCGATAATCCAATCTGTAAAGTGTGCAATCGCATTCACATTTTTAAGTGACAGCATCGGACCTTCAAATGTTGCCATACCATAACCGGTAATTGCAACAACCATAAATTTTAATACAGGATCTGTTCGTACTTTATCCCAAGCACCTCTTAAGGTTAATAGACCATTAATCATACCACCCCAAGACGGTGCAATAAGCATTACTGAGAATGCTACACCTAAATGCTGTGCCCATTCAGGTAGTGCTGTATAAAGTAAGTGGTGTGGTCCAGCCCAGATATAAATAAAGATCAATGACCAGAAGTGTACTATGGATAGTCTATAGGAGTAAACAGGACGGTTCGCGGCCTTAGGTACAAAGTAATACATTAAACCTAAGAATGGTGTGGTTAAGAAGAATGCAACCGCATTATGACCATACCACCATTGCACTAAAGCATCTTGAACACCAGCGTAAACCGAGTAACTCTTTAATGCACTTACAGGAAGTTCTAAACTGTTAAAAATATGGAGTACTGCAACGGTTACAAATGTGGCGAGATAAAACCAAATGGCCACATACAAATGACGTTGGCGACGTTTTAGGATGGTACCAATCATGTTCACACCAAAGGCGACCCATATTAAAGCAATAGCAATATCAAATGGCCATTCTAATTCGGCATACTCTTTAGATGTTGTGATACCAAGAGGTAAGGTTATTGCGGCACCAACAATTAATAATTGCCAAGCCCAAAAATTAAAATTACTTAAGAAATCACTAAACATTCTCGCTTTAAGCAAGCGTTGCAAGGAGTAATAAACACCAGCAAAAATCGCATTTCCAACAAATGCGAAAATAACAGCGTTAGTGTGTAGTGGTCTTAAACGTCCAAAACTTAGCCACGAAATACCGTCGGTCATGTTTGGGAATAAAAACATGAAGGCTAAAATGAGCCCTACTAGCATCCCAACCACACCCCAAAGTATGGTAGCGTAAAGGAATTTTTTAACGATTTTATTATCGTAGTAAAATTGTTGCATTTCCATATGTAATGAATTAGTCAGTTTTTGATTTTATTGATTCTTTTGATTTTTCTATTACGAGTTCGTCTTCAAATAGCATACGTACTGAGGGTGTATAGCTATCATCATATTGGCCTGATTTTACAGCCATTAGAAAAACGACAAAGAAGGCAATGCCTACTATGACGCTTACTGTTAGAACAATATATATAACACTCATACCTACTTGAAGTTATGGTTCAAAAGTAATTTTGAACTTGTTTTTAAAACATGATATTTATCATGTGGTTACATTTATTTTAGTTTCCGTCCTATGATATTGGTGCAAATGGTGGTAAACACCACGATACTAATAGAACTTAATGGCATAAGAATGGCAGCGACCACTGGAGCTAATTGACCAGTTACTGCAAAGTATAATCCTATGACATTGTATATAAATGAGAGTACAAAACTCCATTTGATAATTTTAATTCCGGACTTAGATGCGTTGATAAAACTTGAAAGTACATTAAGCTTTGTTGCATCCAAAATAGCGTCACAAGCAGGTGAAAAGACATTCACATCTTCTGAAATGGCAATACCTACATTACTCTGTGCCAAAGCACCAGCATCATTCAGTCCATCACCAACCATTAAAACCTTGGCACCTTCACTCTGATGAAATTTTATAAATTCTAATTTGTCGTCTGGTTTTTGGTTAAAAATCAGTTTAGTTTTTGCTGGTAGTAGTTTTTGGAGGTTTTGGCGTTCACCTTCATTATCACCAGATAAAATGACTAAATCAAAATTTTTCTTTAGTTGATTAAAGAGTTTAGAGACCCCTTTTCTATAACTGTTGTAAAAGGTGAATTTCCCTTTATAGTTATCGTTACTGCTAATATGTACAGTCGTATTTAAGGATTGTGTTTTTAGAGCATTACCAACAAAACTGGCTGACCCTACCTTAAGACTTATGTCATCGTACTTAGCCTCAATACCTTTACCGATGTGCTCTTGGAAAGTATCTAGAGATACAATATTGTTTTCTTCTAGAATATGATATAGTGTGCGACTTAAGGGATGATTTGACCCTCTTAAGGAGTTCTTTAATACGACATGCTCCGAACTTGTTAAATCTGCACCTTCATAAACCGCATTACTATTTTTATTTGAAGTAATGGTTCCGGTTTTATCAAATATAATGGTGTCAATCTGTGCTAATTGCTCTATAACACTAGCATTTTTAATGTAGAATTTAAGCTTACCAAAAATGCGCAATAAGTTTCCGAATGTAAAGGGTGCCGATAATGCAATGGCACATGGACAAGCAATGATTAATACTGCTGTAAATACATTCATCGCTTTACTCGGGTTATTAAATAACCAAAATCCTGTCGCGATTACGGCAATACTCAGAATAGCGATTGTAAAGTGTTTACTTATGGTATTGGTAATATTTGTAAACTGATCTTCCTTATTCTTATTGAAGACATCATTACTCCAAAGTTGTGTGAGATAACTTTGTTCAACAGATTTTAAAGCTTCTAATTCTATAACACCTGCAGTTTGTTTACCACCAGCAAATAACTTATCACCTGAATGTTTTCTAATGGCTTGCGACTCGCCAGTAACAAAGCTATAGTCGATTTTTGCATTACCATTTATGAGGATACCATCAACAGGAATTAATTCCTCATTCCTAATGAGTAGTCGATCTCCTTTCTTGATATCATATACCTGAATGGCTTCTTCATTTCCCTCTTTATTTATTTTAGTTATTGCAATCGGAAAGTATGACTTGTAATCGCGTTCAAAAGATAAAAAGTCGTAAGTCTTTTGCTGAAAGAACTTTCCAACTAATAGAAAAAATACAAGACCAGAAAGGCTATCAAAAAAGCCCGAGCCAATATCAAATGCAATTTCGATTGTGCTTCTTAGAAACAAAACGGTTATCCCTAAAGCTATTGGGACGTCAATATTTAAAAGCTTTGCTCTAAGCCCTTTTATAGCAGAAATAAAATAATCTTGAGAGGAATAGAAAACAACAGGAATAGCTAGAGCAAACATCAACCACCTGAACATATGTTTGTATTGTTCTAACCAAAACTCATTAATTTCAAAATACTCTGGAAACGAGAGGAACATAATATTCCCAAAGGCAAAGCCTGCAACACCCAATTTATATATGAGTGTTCTGTTAATATGGTTTTTGGCATCGCTAAAATCTTCAAGACTTATATAGGGTTCATACCCAATAGAGCTTAATAACAACACAATTTCCTTGAGGTTGGTTTCTTCAGGATTATAACTTACACGAACCGTTTTCTTTCCAAAGTTGACCTGCGAATCGGAAACGTATGCATTGAGCTTGTTCAGGTTTTCTAAAATCCAAATACAAGAGCTACAATGAATATGAGGAATATAAAGTGTTGCAATTTCGACAGTGTCGCTTCGAAACTCTGTGAGCTGTTCGATTATTTTATTCTGCGTAAGAAAATCGTATTTACCTTCAATCTCTTTGGGTACAGCTCCTGGAGATTGTTGCAGATCATAGTAACAGGTCAGATCATTGGCATTGAAAATTTCGAATACGGTCTTACATCCATTACAACAGAATGATTTTTCTTGAAAAGATATGGGATGTTTACCACAATCATCACCACAATGAAAACAAGAGTTGTTTTCCATTTTTATTTGCTCATTTTTACCTGTAACAAAGGTGACATTAAGACATAATTTAAAATATGATATTTGTCATGTAATTATTATATTTGAGTAAGACACTAAATCCATCGGTATGAGTAAATGTGAATCTTGTATTGTAAAAGAATTTAATTCCTTAAAGGCCCTAACCAGAGAGGAGCTTATGCGCGTTTCTGCCTGTAAGACTGGTAAGATCTATAAAAAGGGTCAGGTTATCTTTGAAGAAGGGGAAACCCTAAATGGCGTATACTGCGTGAGAGATGGTGTTTGTAAGTTGACTAAACTTAGTGAGAATGGTAAAGATCAAGTAGTGAAACTTGTGGTTAAAGGTGGTTTACTTGGTAAGCGTTCTCTAGTTTCTGAACAAAAGACCAATTTAAGTGCTGTTGCACTAAATGATATGGAGATGTGTTTTATTCCAAAAAGTGAAATCATGGCCGATCTACAGAAAAATCCAAAGTTCACGATGGATGTTCTTAAGAAAATGGCAAATGATTTGAAAGAGTCCGACGTGTCTTTAGTAAATATGGCTCAGAAATCGGTTAAGCGACGCATGGCTGAAATACTTATGTATATTCATGATAATTTTGGGACAGATGATGAAAATTATCTGAATATTGTTATTTCCCGAGAGGATTATGCGAGTATAGTGGGAACTGCAACAGAATCTGCAATTCGAATTTTATCTCAGTTTAAAAAAGAGGGTCTTATTTCTACACGTGGCAAACAAATAAAGATCGAAGATTACGGAAGCCTAAAATGGATTGAATAATCTAAATTCATTTATAAAAAAACGGCCTAGAATATTTTAATTATTAATTCTAGGCCGTTTTTTATTTATATGGGTTTCTAGTCTATACCAAATTGTTTCGTCTCTTTAAATGGATCCATTTTAACAGCTTGCATAGCTTCCTTATAGGTTTTCCATTCCTCAGTAAAGAAATTATTGGTTTCGCCAAATAGCTTATCTAAAGCATCTTTAGCATGCTTTATCAGTGTTGTTTCAGTTGAAGTTAAACCAGTCTGGCTATTATAAACATAACTTCTTGCAGTTCCTAAGCGTTGTAATGGTGTTACTTCTGGGTTTCTCGTAATACCTTGTCTACGGTCTATTTTACCTAAGTACTGATTTAATAAACTATCAATAGACTTTACCACATTTTCTGATTTTTCAATATGATCTTTGAAGGCATCTTTATCGAGTTTGCTCAAGTCATTCTTAAACTTCTCAGCGATGGTCTTGCTTTCAGTCAGTTGCTTTACAGCATCTGCTGCAGTTTGTTGTAATTTCTCAAGTTCTTTTGCTGCGGCATAGACTTCATTGGTGTTTTTAGTAGATACATCTAACCTAGGATCTGACGCTACTGTTACAGATGTTTCAGAAGTTAAATCTCCGTAATGTAAAACAGCTCTATAAGATCCAGGTTTAACGGATACACCACCTGGTTCACCAAATCTTCTTCTGTTACGACGAGATGGGTAATCCGCTCCAGCCTCATCCATATACCAAGTCCATTTGTGAATTCCATTTTTCTCTGGAGCCTTACGTTTTAAGGTTCTTATTAAACGTTCACCATCATAAAGTTTTAATGTTAGTGAATCCCACTTTACCTTTTTATCGTCAGAAACTTTTTTATCACTGATATTCTTATCAGCTTTTTTAGCATCCTCTTTTATATCGGATTTAACCGCCTCTTTCTTGTTAAAGAGATAGGTGAGGCGTGCTCCACCACCACGATTTTCACCATGATACATGGCATCTGCACCAAAACGACTTCCAGTCGGTTGCTGATAAGCGGCTTGATAAGCAGTCGGTGGATCAAATAAATTAATTGTGGACTCCATTACAGAATTGTTTTTTGCCATTTCGCGTAATGGTCTAATATCATCGAGAACCCAAGCAGCGCGTCCAAAGGTGCCTATAACTAGGTCGTGCTCACGAGGATGAATCACCAAATCTTTTACTGATGTTGTAGGGAATCCTTCGGTCCATTTGGTCCATTTATCACCTGCATCGATTGACACATAAAGGCCATCATCCGTACCTAAAAACATAAGGTTTGGTTCTTCTAAATCTTCTACGACGGCTAATGTGTAACTCTGTACGTCATTTTCATCAACAATACGCTCCCACGATTTACCGTAATTCTTAGTTCGGTAAGCATATGGCGTGTAATTAAATCGTCTATAATCGTTAGCAATTAAAAGGGCTTCACCTTTATTTTTATTTGAGGCTTTAATTTGGGCTATCCAACTACCTTCAGGTAAACCTTTAATATTTTTAGATACATCTGTCCAAGAATTTCCACCATCTGTTGTGTAGTGCACGCGACCATCATCACTACCTGCCCACAGCATATCTTTTTCCAAAGGAGAAGGTTCAATCACTAAGATAGAACAGTGGTTCTCTGCACCTGTAGCATCCATGGTTAAACCACCACTTTCGGATTGTTTTTGTTTTTCTGGATCATTAGTGGTAAGATCTGGAGAAATTATGGTCCAAGTTTCACCCTTGTCTTTGGATTTATGTACAAACTGACTTCCGAAATAAATGGTGCTGTTGTCAAAAGGATCGATATTAATGGCGGAGTTCCAGTTAAATCGTAATCGTACTTCAGGATCTGGGTGAGTAGGTCTAACCGAGTAATTATTTCCTGTTTGCCAATCGTAACGACTCACAAACCCTTGTTGACTCATGGACCAACCATATCTAGAATCATCGCGATCTGGAACCACATCAAAACCATCACCAAAACTAATTTCTTGCCAATAACTGTTTCTTATGCCTTGCGCACGCCATACGTAAGCAGGGCCTCGCCAAGATCCATTGTCTTGCATACCTCCATAAACATTATATGGATATTCGTTATCTACGGCGATATGATAAAACTGTGCCACAGGAAGATTGCCGATAAAACGCCAAGTTTTACCACCATCGCGTGTGATGTTCATTCCACCATCGTTACCGTCAATCATAAAGCTTCCGTCTTCAGGATGAATCCACCATGCATGATGATCTGGATGAACGCCATTGCTTACACCGTAAGCTGGCATAAGCTGATTAAAATTTTTACCTCCATCTTCTGATACATTGACATAAGTGAAAACTGAATAAACACGATTTTCATTTTGTGGATCTACATAGATTTCAGAATAGTAAAATGGTCTGTTACCAATATCATTTTTATCATTGACTTTTTGCCATTTAAATCCGCCATCAGTGCTTTTGTAAAGTGCATTCTTTTTTGCTTCAATTAAGGCATATACAATATCAGGTTTACCTGGAGCTATGGCAATACCAATTCTTCCGAGATCGCCTTTTGGTAGACCATCTTCATCGGTTAACTTTTTCCAGGTTTTACCACCATCGTGAGTCATATGTAATCCAGAACCTTGACCGCCTGATTTAAAAAACCATGGATCACGTTTGTGTTCCCACATGGCTACAAATAGTTTGTTTGGATTAGTAGGATCCATAACCATATCTGCAACACCTGTTTTATTATTAGCGAAGAGAATTTTATTCCAAGTTTTTCCACCATCTGTCGTTTTAAAAACACCACGTTCTGGATGCTCGCCCCAAGGTGAACCAATTGCACCAACATAAACCACATCAGGATTGGTTGGATCTACTATAATTCTATGAATATGACGTGTTTTTTCTAATCCCATGGCATTCCATGTTTTGCCACCATCTAAGGACTTATAAACACCATAGCCACCGTTAAGTGAGTTTCGAGGATTACCTTCGCCGGTTCCGACCCAAATTACACTTGGATTGGACTGTTGTATTTCTACCGCACCAATTGATGCCGTAAGTTCATTATCAAAAATGGGATCCCATTTAATACCGCCTGATGTAGACTTCCATAGCCCACCCGAGGCTGTACCGACGTACATAATATCTGGGTTGTCTAAAACAACATCAATCGCTGTGACACGACCGGACATACCACCTGGACCAATATTTCTTGGTGCCATATTTTTAAGCATATCCATCGATAATTCTTGTGCAGAAACAAATGCTATGCAGATTAGCATAACAAAAGACAATATTCTTCTCATTATATTAGGTTAGTTAAGTTTAGGCTAAAATTACTGAAAAGAAATTTTGAAAATCTAAAAGAGATGTTAAGGTATTACTTAATCCTCCTCAGTGATTTCAATAGGAATATTTGTTGGATTTCCTGATTGGTTATTATTGGTCAAAAGCCACTTAGATCCATAAACATCCTTATAGATTATTTTATAAGTGATTTTCTGTTTGGCCAAAGCTCTTCTTGCAGGCCCAATATGCATTCTATTATTAATCTCTAGAATGTCAATCTTATCATTGGCAGGTAATACAAAGCCCTTTACCAAGGTGCTGTATCGATATGGAATTGTATCTAATCCAGGTGTGTTTCTAAAAATATGCCGGAATAGATCTTTTGTATTATCAAATTTATGTATAGAATCGAGTACCAATTCAACCTCGTCAATAAATGCTGGTCCAACACCTTTATTACCAATAATATATTTAAACTGACCACTGTTATTACTAAACCATTGGTTGAGGTGTGGAAGCACAGAAGCACTTTGTTGCTTTTGTATGAGACGGTTTTCTTCGCGTGCGAGATAGGATTGATAGAGTAAAGCAATTAAGGATATAACACTAATAAATAAGGCAGAGGTGCTCATTATTTTATCAGTAGTCCATTTTATTCGCTTTTTGGGCGCTTCAATTTCTTCCGACATAGTGGTGGCATTTGATAGTAAAGTTAAGAAAATGTTAGAATCTTATTTTTCCCAATTCAACAGGCTTAAATAGAGTATTTTTATACTACTATGAAGAAGGATATTAAAAAGTCGGGTTTTGTATTTAAACAATATGAAGCGCCATATCAATCTCCCTTTGATAAGCTTTTTGAAATTTTTAAAGAACTTATCACCTATACTTCAGGAGATTTTGATGAAGCCATTGACTGGTTACGACAATTAGATAAAGAATATGAACTCACTACTCCAGATTATACAATCGATGATTTTATCGAAGATCTTAAGAATAAGGGTTACATAAGAGAAGAGTTTGATGTTGACGGCACAGGTGATGGAGAAGGTGAAGGCAAACTGAAGATTACCGAAAAAACGGAACGCGCCATTCGCAAACAAGCTTTAGAGCACATCTTTGGAAAAATTAAACGTAGTGGTGCAGGTAATCACAGAAGTAAAGGAGTTGGTATAGGCGATGAACATACAGGAGAATTTAGGTCCTACCATTTTGGAGATGCCTTAGAAAAGGTTTCAATGACTGAAAGTTTAAGGAACGCACAAATTAATCATGGTTTAGGTGATTTTAATTTGACAGAGGACGATTTGGTAGTTGAAGAAACACTTCATAAGAGCCAGATGAGTACGGTGCTTATGATCGATATTAGTCATAGTATGATTTTATATGGTGAAGATCGTATCACGCCTGCTAAAAAAGTGGCAATGGCACTTTCAGAATTGATTATGACACGTTACCCTAAAGATACCTTAGATATATTGGTGTTTGGAAATGATGCATGGCCAATTAAAATTAAAGATTTACCGTATTTAAAAGTTGGACCTTACCATACCAATACCGTTGCAGGATTACAATTGGCAATGGACATGTTAAGAAGAAAACGTAATACCAATAAACAGATTTTTATGATTACAGATGGTAAGCCAAGCTGTTTGCGCATGCCAGACGGACAATACTATAAAAATAGTAATGGTTTAGATCCTTACATCACTAATAAATGCTATGCCATGGCACAACAAGCAAGACGACTTCATATACCAATTACGACATTTATGATTGCGGAGGATCCTTATTTGATGCGTTTTGTGAGAGAATTTACCCAAGCAAATAGAGGTAAAGCATTTTATACAGGATTGAAAGGGTTAGGGGAAATGATATTTGAAGATTACGAGAACAATAGAAAAAGACGAATTAAAGGATAAGATGAATAGAATAGAGATTAAAACTTTAGGAGAACTAAAACAATCAGGTTATCAGAGTAAATCTATTAAAGAAGAACTTCGTGATAACTTAATACATAATATTAAAAATAAGGTAACAACTTTTGAAGGTATCCATGGGTATGAGCATACGGTTATACCAGAACTAGAACGTGCAATACTCTCTAAACACAACATTAATTTGTTGGGTTTAAGAGGTCAGGCAAAAACACGTCTTGCTCGAATGATGGTTAATCTTTTAGATGAGTACATTCCATATGTTGAAGGCTCAGAAATTAATGACGATCCGTTACAACCTATTTCTAGGTATGCGATAGAATTAATAAAGGAGAAAGGTGATGATACGCCAATTGCATGGCTACACAGAGAGGAACGTTTTGCTGAGAAATTAGCAACACCAGATGTTACCGTCGCGGATATTATTGGAGATGTAGATCCTATAAAAGCGGCGAACTTAAAATTGAGTTATGCAGACGACCGTGTAATTCATTACGGGATGATTCCACGAGCGAATCGTTGCATATTTGTGATTAATGAGTTGCCTGATTTACAAGCCAGAATTCAAGTAGCATTGTTCAACATCTTACAAGAAGGCGATGTGCAGATTCGAGGTTTTAAATTACGATTGGCTTTGGATATACAATTTATCTTTACAGCTAATCCAGAAGATTATACAAACCGAGGAAGTATTGTTACACCGTTAAAGGATAGAATAGGATCGCAGATTTTAACCCATTATCCTAATACCACTGAAATTGCTAAAACAATTACCAGTCAGGAAGCACGATTAGATACTCGACAAGCAGGTTCTATCTATGTGCCAGATTTAGCAAAGGACTTAATTGAGCAAATTAGTTTTGAAGCACGCGAAAGCGAATTTATAGATGTAAAAAGTGGTGTGAGTGCGCGTATGAGCATTACAGCTTATGAGAATTTATTGAGTACCGCTGAGCGTCGCGCATTAATTGCTGGACAAGATGAGACAACAGTAAGATTATCTGATTTTATAGGTGTTATCCCTGCAATAACTGGAAAGGTAGAGTTGGTATACGAGGGTGAACAAGAAGGTGCGGATTTTGTAGCTCAGAACTTACTAGATAATGCTATAAAGACCTTATTCCCAAAATACTTTCCTAAGATTGAAAAGCTTCAAAAACAAGAAGATGAAACCCCTTATGATGATGTAATATCTTGGTTTTTTAATAGTGATGGTTTTGAGCTTCTAGATGATTTTGACGACGCAACCTATAAAGAAAAATTAGATGAGGTAACACCTTTAAATAGTTTAATTGCTGACTACCAACCAGAAATTGACCCTAAGGATATTTATTTTGAAAAGGAATTTATTCTTTGGGGACTCGTTCAATTTAAAAAGTTAAGTAAGTATCGTTACTCCGAAGGGCTCCAGTTTCAAGATCCTTATGGGAGTTATATTAGTGGATTATAGTCCGACTATAACATAGAAGTATAAATTACAAATGCAACCTAGTTGCATTTGTAATTTATTGCACTTAAATTTGTCCTCTACATAAAGAATAAATCTATAGATAATGGATAAGAAATTGCCGGTTACCGTTTTAAGTGGTTTTCTTGGAGCGGGAAAAACAACTTTATTAAACCATGTTCTGCATAACAAGCAAGGCCTTAAGGTGGCTGTAATTGTTAATGATATGAGTGAGGTAAATGTTGATGCAGCACTTGTTAAAAGCGAGAATACGCTTTCGCGTACAGAGGAGAAGCTTGTGGAAATGAGTAATGGTTGTATTTGTTGTACGCTACGTGAGGATCTCATGGTTGAGGTTGAACGTCTTGCAAAGGAAAATAGATTTGATTATTTACTTATAGAGAGTACAGGGATTAGTGAACCGATTCCAGTAGCACAAACTTTTTCATTCGTCGATGAGGAAAATGACATTGATCTATCACGCTTTAGCTATGTAGATACCATGGTTACTGTCGTAGATGCTTTTAATTTCTTTAAGGACTTTGGTAGTCCTGAATTGCTGGTAGATAGAGATTTAACAGATATCGAAAATGATTACAGAACCATAGTAAATCTATTGACTGATCAGATAGAATTTGCCAACGTAATTATTCTTAATAAGACAGATTTAGTTACCAAAGATCACGTTGGTGTCTTAAAAGCAACTATAAACAAATTAAACCCATCTGCTCAGATTATTGAGTCTAGTTATAGTAAAGTAGATCCAAGTAGAATTCTAAATACTGGGTTATTTGATTTTGAGGAGGCCGAGCAAAGTGCAGGATGGATTGAAGAACTGAATAAGGAGGAACACACTCCAGAAACAGAAGAGTATGGTATTTCTTCTTTTGTTTATAGAACAAAAAAGCCATTTGACCCTGTTCGTTTTATGAATTATATACAACAAGGATTTCCGTTGTCTATTATAAGAAGTAAGGGATTGTTTTGGTTGGCTTCACGTCCAGACCAAGCTTTAATTTGGGGACAAGCAGGAGGCTCATTAAAGGCAGATAGTGCAGGAGTTTGGTGGAGTAGTATGCCTTTTGAAAGTAGAATACAACAATACGCTTTTGTGGAAAATCAGGAGCATATTGAAAAAGATTGGGATACGACATTTGGGGATCGAAAAAACGAGATTGTTTTTATTGGGCAGGATATGGATGAAGCCCTAATAAGATCTCATCTCGATAGTTGTTTAGCTACAGATGATGAAATTAAATCGCATCGATGGGAGGAAGGTTATGAAGATTCTTGGCCAGTAGAACGTGCCTATGCTATTGAATAAACCTAAGCGTTTTTCGCATATATTTATATCACCTAACTATTTCATTATGTATATAAGAACCAAGAGCGCACTACTACTTTTTTTCACTTGTATTATATACACCTTTAATTCTGAAGTGTCTGCACAACACGATCATTTAGGATTACACCATTGGGAAATACCAAGTAAAGATCCTGACAGAATTATGTTGACATTCTATGATAATCCTGCGACGAGTAGAGCTGTTACATGGAGAACCAGTACCGATATCGCGACAGCATATGCTCAAATTGCAGAAACTACTGTGAATTCAGGCTTTACGGATAATGTCGAAACTATTGAAGCTAAGACTGAGATTTTTGATCTGGGTATGTACAAGGCAAATGCCTCATTAACTGTTCATTATCACAGTGTGGTGTTTAAAAAATTAAAACCAGATCAACTCTATGTTTATCGTGTAGGTGACGGTGATAATTTTTGGTCGGAGTGGATTCAATTTAGAACTGCTAAGACAGCATATGCACCAACCGAATTTGTTTACTTTGGTGATGCCCAAAATGAGGTTTTAGACCATTGGTCTCGTGTCATCAGAATGGCATATCAAACCGCTCCTAATGCATCATTTGTAATTCATGCAGGAGATTTAATAAATAATGCGCATCGTGATTACGAGTGGGCAGAATGGTACAAAGCAGGAGGATTTATTCACAGTCAATGGACAGCCATTCCTGTGGTTGGAAATCATGAGTTTAGACCAAAAGTAAAAGGTGAATCAAGAGAATTGGCCATACAATGGCGTCCGCAATTTACTTTACCCATTGAGAAACAACTCAATGAAACCTTACACGAAACGGTATACACGGTGGATTACCAAGACATTAGAATTATAGTTTTGAATTCGAATGACAAATTGGAAGAACAAACACAATACTTAGAAGCGCAACTTAAAAGTTCCAAGGCAAAATGGAATATTATTACCTGTCATCATTCTATATTTTCTCCTGCTAAAGGACGCGATTTCCAGTTTGCTCGAAAAACTTGGAAACCTATTTTAGATAAATATAACGTGGACCTTGTTTTGAATGGTCACGACCATACCTACGCACGTGGGCATGTACCGCAACGAGCTAGTGATTCAGATAATCTAAATGATATTACAACAGTTTATGTGACTTCAGTAAGCGGTCCAAAACAATATGGACTAGACAAAGAACAAATGAAACTCTATGTTGAAGATGGTTACGAATCTGACAAAACAGCAGAGCAAACTCAATTTTATCAGGTGATAACGATAGACGATAATACCCTCACATATGTGGCTTATACTGTTTTAGGTGAAGAATACGATCGTGCTGTAATTACCAAGAATTTCAAAACCGGGAAAAAACAGCTCCAGCAAAATTAATTTGTTTTTTTAGCTGTCCATGGCGCCGTAAATTTTCGACCTGGACAATACGATATTCCGTATAGTTTTCCATTTTCAAGATAACCTGAATGGTAATAATTATGGCTTGCATCTGAGGTAATAAATGAAAAGTAAATTTTATTCCAGTTTTTATTCAGCAGAGCCGCCTTTATTTCGCTGTTGTAGAAAGATCCTTCGAAGGTTTTATTATTAACAAAGGAGATTTCCATTGATTGATAGTATTCTGGGCTACTTGGAGTAGGTCTTAAGTCAATAGACCATTCACCTTTAAGTTGTTCTGTAGTATTCTCATCTTGAGTTGGTATAAATAATACCATACATAGTAATAGACTTATAGTTTTCATGATTTATGTTGTTTAATTATTGTTTTTCGAAGATCCACCAAACAACACCATTGTTTGGATTGAAACTTAATTTTAGTACGCCTAGACCAGTATAAATAAGGTATTTGCCTCTGGTTTTAAGTTTATTACCATTTAAAGTGGCTTCATATTCGCCATCAACATATTTAAATACAATGCCGTTGCTCAGTGTAAACTTTAAGTTCTTCTTTCCTTCATTAACTTTTGAATCTGTGAGTTCTTTTTCTGCCGTAACGCCATTATAACTTGTCGGTTCATCATTCTCGTGAGACCAAGAATAGGTTTTGGTTAGTACTTTTTCAACTTTACCTTCATTGATGACAAAAATATCTGGATCGTTTTTCCAAGAAGGGTATACGTAAAGCGTATGCTTTTCTTTAATTTCAACAATTCCAGGACTTTCGCTATTTTTAAATATGATATAGCCCTCTTTAGTTTTTAGTTCAAAGTTAGTACCTGGAGGATACATAATTTGATCTAAGGATTTATCGTTTGTTGTTATTTTTAAATAGGTCGGCTGTGCTTGTGTAACTAAAAACATGAGGCTTGCAAAAATGGTAAATACTAACTTTTTCATTGTTTATAATTTTTTAAATTCTATTTCTTTCGTCTTCTAAACCAGTATCTCTCTTTCTGGCTTTTTTAATTTCATTTCTACCGAAATTGTAGGTGAGGTTAAATCTAACTTGTCTACTATCACCTCCGCCGTCACCATTAATGATAAGGTTTCCAAATTCGGTAGTACCTTCCCAAGGCGAGGTAAAAAGGATATCGTTGAAAGATAAACGTGCTGTTAATTTGTCATCGAAGAAACGTTTTTGAACAGCTAGATTCAATGACCCTATACTGCGCGTTTCGTAGGTGCCACCCCAAACTGAGGGCGAACTATACCATCCAGAAATCTCAGCTCTAAGGCCTTTTGGTAGTTTAAAAGTGTTTTGTGCATAAAAACTTAAAGTGTTTTGTGATACCTCGTTAAAATCTGGGTTGGTTGCTTCATAGATGCTTCTAAAAGCATTGAGACTAAAGTAAATATTCCACCAATCTGTAAATTTAGTAGGATAACTAACCCCAAGATTTATGACTTTCTGATTGGCCACATTTCTTGTCATTAAAAAATTCTGATCATCTCCGACAGCCTCCGTAATCCGAGCGAAGTAATCCCTGACAAAACTATAACTAACAGATGTAGTTAATCTGTAGTTGAACGTGTGGGACAACTTTAAATTATCGGTGTATTGCGGTTGTAAGAACGGATTTCCTTTGCTGAATGACAACTCATCAATTTTATATTCAAAAGGATTTAAACTGGCATAGTTTGGTCGTTGTATACGTTTGCTATAAATAAGTGCAAATGAATTCTTTTGATTCATTTGATAGGTAATTCCACCACTAGGAAACCAATCTGTATAGCTTCGCTTTACGCGATTGTTTTGATCTTCCTGAAGACTTGTTAAGATCCCGTCGGATTCTGTGTTTTCCATGCGTAAGCCAAATTGGAAATTCCACTTTTTATATTGACGATTATAGTTAAAATATAAGGCATTGACATTTTCGTCATATTCAAAATCATTGGTACGCTCAGTATTTAATACGTCTTCGCCATTTATTCGATCGTAAAATTCGAATTGATTATCCGTTACAACTTTTGAGAATTTTCCACCGAAGCTAAGTTTCCCCTTTAAGAAATTCTGTTCATAATCTACTTTAGCTGTAAATAAGTCAATATTTATAGGTGTTACCATATAGTTTATGGTTTCACTGATTATTTGCGATTCGTCACCATTAAAATATTGGTTTGGTTGAAAATTTTCACGATTCCTGGTATAACGTCCATAATCAACATCAACATTTATCGAACTTTCATTATCACCTTTATACTTGTAATTGATATTTGTATATAGGTTAGTAACGTCGTTTTGTGTGTCACTTCCAGCTATTAGGACTTGATCAGGTATAATATTACCATTTGGTATTATTGGAGTTCTAGAATCTGAAAAGGAATCGTTATTTGAAAAATTACCCGATACTATAATGCCGAAGGTTGATTTTTTATTGGCGTACCAATCAAAACCAAATCGTGCGTTGGTGTTGACATTGTCGTAAATGGTTTCGGTACGCGCATCAAAAATGGTATTGTTTTGTTCTCTGTAGAGATTTATAAAACCTAAACTCTCACCAAAATTATTGCTGAATGTGCCATAAAAACTTGTTTTCTTTCTCCTGTTATTAAAAGAGACTGAACTATTTACTCTGGCAAACTCACCATAGGTTAGGCCCGATGTAACGCTGCCATTAGTCCCTAAACTTTTATCACGCTTAAATTTGATATTGATGATACCTGCGTTACCTTCAGCGTCGAATTTAGATGATGGTTGGGTAATAATTTCAATGGCCTCGATATTGCTAGATTGAATGCTTTTGAGATAATTCACCAAATCCTCACCTCTTAAAACAGAGGGTTTATCATCAATATAAATTAAAACACCAGTTTTACCTTCTACTATAAGATTATCATTGTTGTCAACAATGACTCCAGGTGCTTTACGTAAAAGTTCAAATCCCGAATCTCCAATGGCATTAATAGTATTCTGCACATTAAATACAGTCTTGTCTGCCATAACCTGCACCATTGGTTTTTCGGATTGTACAACAACTTCATCCAAATTCTCTGCTGCTGGATTTAATGTAATAGCACCAAGATCTTTTGTAGTATTTGAGTGGTTGAATGGTTGAGAAGTATAATTCTCAAAACCGAGGCTTGTTATCAATATAACATAATCACCTGATGGCAAATTTTTGATGGAAAACTTTCCGTTGTCATCAGTTATAGCCGCTTTTATAAATGTGGTCTTATCTGGCGAAAGCACAGATACTGAAGCTGCAGAGATAGCTTGTAGCTCTTCGTCAACCACAAGACCTGTTAAATTAGACTGTGCATTCATCACAAAGGATGTTATTATTAATAATGTGAATTTGATTAAAGTTTTCATGTCGTTTTAATTTTGATGATTCAAATATCAGGCTGAAGTAAAAGATAGACACGTACTTAATGATGAGTGGACCTATAAAGCGATGAGTTGACTGGACCATTTAACTGCCTATAGGTCAACTCGTCGATTAGAGTATTATAAAATAATGCACTAACTTTAAATTTGTACAAAACAAATAGTATGGAAGCAACACAACCATTTTATAAAAAACGATGCCTTGGTATTAAGATTGAAGAGTTGGTAATTTTTATAGTATTTTATCTGTTTTGGGCATTTGCCTACCATTGTGCAATAACCTTTAATAGTAGAGCCTGGAATGAAGGTGAGGTATCATTATTCGATTTGAGTAGATTTATGGACTCCGTAGGTTTGGACTACATTTTGAAAGCTATACTTACTTATCCTTTTTGGTGGTTGCTGATAAGAAAATTAAAACATTGGAATTATAATAAAAAGATATTACTGCATTTTATTTTATTGCCCACATTTGTTATTGGTTGGCAGCAATTGTATTACTTTACAAGTGAATTGGTTGGATATGGACATTTACAAGGTCCGGCGAGTGCTTGGGATATTTATATTCCTGCATTGTTTTATACACTTCAGTTTGGAATTATCCACTCATACAATTATTATTTAGAAAATCAGCAAAAAATACGCTTAGAGGGTGAATTGAAAACAGCTGCATTAAAAAGTGAACTATCAGCACTAAAGGCACAGTTAAATCCTCATTTTTTATACAATATCTTTAATACTATAAGTGCATCGGTACCACCTGAAAATGAGAAGACGAGGCATTTAATTGCTGAGCTTTCCGATTTATTTCGTTATCAATTGAAAGCCTCACAGGTAGAGAAAGTTCCACTAAGGGAAGAATTGGGGTTTGTAAATAAATATCTCGACTTAGAGAAAGAACGTTTTCAAGAACGACTAACCGTTGAGGTAAATGTTGATGAAAATTTAAAATCTGAAATGGTACCTCCAATGTTATTACAACCCTTGGTAGAAAATTCTATAAAGCATGGACTCGCGTCCTTAATAGAAGGTGGTAAAATCAGTATCAGTATTTTTAAAAAGAATGATAAATTACATTTTGAAATTGCTGACACTGGAGTAGGAATTAAGGATAAAAATTCAGTTTTTGAACAGGGTATAGGGTTAACCAATACTAAACTTCGTTTGGAAAAAATGTATCAGAGCACACTCAGCCTATCTGATAATTTGCCTCAAGGCTTAAAAATTTCTTTCACAATATGAGGAAGGTAATTATCGTAGACGATGAGTCGGCTGGTAGACAATTGATTAAAGAATACCTTGAAGATTACCCAGAACTTGTATTATTAGGAGAAGCTAATAATGGGGTTGATGCGGTAAAAATCATAAATGAGTTTAAACCAGATTTGGTCTTTTTAGATATCCAAATGCCTGGTATGACTGGTTTTGATGTCTTGACCCATCTAGAAGAATTACCACAAATTATCTTTTCTACCGCTTATGACCAATATGCGTTAAAAGCTTTTGAAGTACATGCTGTAGATTATTTATTAAAGCCCTATACAAAGGATCGATTTAAGGTGGCAGTAGACCGACTGCAAGCAAATATTTCGGAAAATAAGGCTAGACCATTGGCAGAGAGTTTACTTATGGACTCCCCAAAGACGCCTGAAAAAATACTTGTACAAAGTCAGAATAAATTAGTGACTGTTGCACTCGATGACGTGATAAGGATTGAAGCTTACGGTGATTATTCTAAGTTGATTACTGAAGATAAAACTTATGTGAGTAATTATGGGATTTCAACCTTAGAAGAAAAATTAAATGGTAGCATTTTTATTAGAGTACATAGGTCATCAATAATTAACCTTAATGCAGTAAAAGAGCTCAATAAATACACAAAAAGTTATGATGTTACTATGAAGAATGGTGATGTTGTACGCGTTAGTAGAGGTTACATGGAAAACATCAAAAAATTAATGTACTAACTACCAAGTATTTCTACTTTTAATATTAGCCTCACAAAGTCTTATAATTTCAGCAATACGCTTTTCTTTAGTGGCTTCTCGTTTTGCACTATTAAGCCAAGAGAGGTAGCTTTTGCGGTATCCACGACTGAAATTGTTATAATTTTCAAATGCTTTTGGATTAGCATTAAAAGCCTTTTGTAGAGCAGGTGGTATTACTCCATTTTCAACATCATCCATTGCTGTCCACGTTCCTGTTTTTTTGGCAAGATTTATCATGTCATAACCTGGATTTTGGATAAGTCCAGCGTCTTCAAGTTCTATAATGTACTTTTTGTTTAAAGCACTCCATGTACTTTTTGGATTGCGAGGTGAGAAATACTGTCTTCGCTTTCCGTTACCGAGACTTTTTACTGTAGAATCAATCCAGCCGAAACATAACGCAACTTTAACGGCTTCCTCCCAGCGCATGGTAGGCATACCAGTCTCGAGCTTATAGAAGATAAGATATACAGCCTTAAACTTATCGTGGTTGGATTGCAACCAATCGTACCATTCTACGTCGCGTTCAAAATAATATTCTGGTATTTCTGAGGTCATCAGATTTCTTTGGTCTCAATATAAAAATCTCGATCTACATTAAAGGTATTAGCTTTTGTTTCTAATTCCTGCCATTCGGCATTTGGAAAAAGCCAATTGGAATATCCATCTAACTCAACTTGGATAGGCATATCAAAGCCTTTGACAATATTTGTATAGCGATAATTTAATTTACCGTCCTTCATTTTATATTCCAAAGTCGGAATCCTTACATCACGTAGATACTGATTAAAAAAGGCAGTGAGATCTTTATTTGTGCGTTTGCTAATGTAGTCTTCCACTTGCTGACTCGACACAGTCTGATGATAAAACTCTTTGTTTAATCCTCTTAGAATGTCACGCCACAATTCGTCATCCTCTATTAATTGGCGCAAGGTGTGTAGCATATTTGCACCCTTGTAATACATATCACTAGATCCTTCATTATTGACATTGTATTTTCCTATTAAAGGTCTATCGTTGGCTATGTTCGCTCGTGTGCCAATAACATAATCTGCCGATGCCTCCACGCCATAATGATAATCTAGAAACAGATTTTCAGAATAGGCTGTAAATCCTTCATGGATCCACATATCTGCAATATCCTTATTGGTGATATTATTAGCGAACCACTCATGTCCGGCTTCATGGATAATTATGAAATCAAATTTTAAACCCCAACCCGTTCTAGATAAATCCATTCCTAGGTAACCTTGCTTATACTGATTGCCATAAGTGACTGAGCTTTGGTGTTCCATACCTAAATAGGGTACTTCAACAAGTTTAAAACTATCCTCATAAAAAGGATAAGGTCCAAACCAATGTTCAAATGCTTCCATCATTTTAGGCGCATCCTTAAAGTGTTTTTTTGCGGTTTCGAGATTATAGTCTAAAACCCAATAGTCCAAGTCTAAAGGCCCTTTTTCACCTTCATAGACTTCAGAAAAGTTCACATAATTGCCAAGATTGATATTTACACCGTAGTTATTAATAGGATTACTTACAAACCAATGAGAAGTCACAGTTTCGTCCTCATTTTCGACTATTTTTCTGAGACGACCATTTGAAATATTGGTTAATTCTTTTGGATTGGTTACGCTAATTAGCATACTATCTACTTCATCATACATATGGTC
This sequence comes from Winogradskyella poriferorum, assembly GCF_050618035.1. Taxonomy (GTDB): domain Bacteria; phylum Bacteroidota; class Bacteroidia; order Flavobacteriales; family Flavobacteriaceae; genus Winogradskyella; species Winogradskyella poriferorum_A. The sequence continues at coordinate 185,685 of NZ_JBODPY010000004.1, read as the reverse complement.
CTTGTTCGGCCACCATACACTAGCTCCTAATCCCTGGCATGATGTGGCTACGAAGTGATTACCCCTTTTGTCTTTTTTCCAAGATAAGCCACCATCCCAAGGCGCACGTTTTGCCTCTCTAGGATGTCCTTTATAATAAACAGTGATGTCATTAATATCACCAACGTATTGAATTTTCTTTAGATTTATAAAGTGGGTGTTGACTTCTGAGGTGAATTCAAGGTCGTTTCCATTTTGTACTACCTTTTCAATTTGCATAGGTGGTTGCAAATCAATTTGTAAGACCTGATGCGATTTTAACACCTTATATTGAATTGTATTTTTACCAGAAATAAATTTCTCATCTGGTTGTACTTCTATATCAAGATGATAATAGGTGAGATCCCACCATTCTCTTTCTGGTGTAATACTACCTCTCAGTGTATCCTGTCGCGTAAACTTAGTTTTGTCTTGCAACAATTGAGCAAAACTAATTGTACTAAAAAGGGCGATGGATATGGTTAATATGATTTTTCTCATTTATCGTTTTATTGAATTTGGAAATACGACTACACTTTCGTGGCCATTTGCTCCGACGGCACTCACTCCAAATAGAAAGTTATCAATAACAATACCATCTAAAGTAAATTGGGTTGCATCCTCGACATATCGACTATATTCCCAATGCGGAGAGGTCGTATCACGCCAGTAAATTTTATAACCTTTGGCACCTTCAACCTTATTCCACTCTAGTTTCACGGACGCTTCAACAATTCCTCCAATCGCAACTTTAGTCGGTGAGGGTGGTGCAGATGCTAAACTAGCCATAGTAATAGCATTAACTGCTGTAAGTTTTTTGCTATATGGAAAGTTCACATGTTCAAAGGTGTCACCATATTTTATACCATCTTCTTCTCTAATATCTTGATGCTGTTGGGTATAATTTTCATGTGCTTCCATAATTCTTAATCCAGCGAAACCTAAATCATTAAATGGTCTGTGATGTCCACCGCGACCAAAGCGATCTAGCCTGTAAACCATCAAAGGGTTCATCTCAGGCATATAGGTTTTAGTGGTCTTGTAAACATAACGTGCTAGTTGTCGTGAAATACCGTCTACTTCTCCACCATAAAAGCGTCGAGCTCTAGCTTGGCGAGCCAATAATTGTGGATCAGTAACATCCGTAGTTATTGGTTCAGAAAAAATTCTAAAGGTTCGATTATCAATTACTCCATCAACACCCTTTATATTGCCGATCATATCATTGTTTAAAACACCTATGATATCCCAATCATTTTCTTTGGCGTAACGTGCTAAGCCTTGGCCTCCAAATAGCCCTTGCTCTTCTCCTGATAGCCCAACATAAACGATACTATTTTCAAATTGGTATTGAGATAATACTCTAGCGGCTTCCATGGCACCTGCCATTCCTGTGGCATTGTCGTTGGCACCTGGTGAATCTGAGGTATAATTATTAGGGTCTGATACCCTAGAATCAATATCACCACTCATTATTATAAAACGATTAGGATACTTAGTACCTCTTTGAATTGCAACCACATTGACAACCATCACATCTTTTACGATGCGTTGATTAGTACCTTTTTCAACCAAATCTTGCTGATAGAAAACCTCCAAACAATTGTCGCAATCATTTGAAATCTTATCAAATTCTGATTTAATCCATCGTCTAGCTGCTCCAATGCCACGCGTATTAGAAATGGTATCACTAAGCGTATGTCGTGTACCGAAACCTGCTAGTTTCTTAACATCATTTCTTAGTCGATCTTCTGAAACCGCATTGATTATGTCATAAATTTTTTGATTTGTCTGAGCAATACTGAATGCGAAAAATGTAGAAAGTAGGGCTGAAAAAATGTATTTCATAGAAGTAATCTTTTTATGATAGTAAAGTTAAGGTTTTACACTATTATATCTTCAAATGAACTGTTAATACAAAAACTAAGATATGAAATGATGCACCTATTCTTAATTGAACTATTTAAATTTATTATAGTGTGGCACAATAAATTTTTTCTTTCTTCATTTTAAATTATATTACCATAAATGAAATTTTGTGACACGAAAAGACTTTATTAGAGCCTGTGGTTTGCTTGGAATATCCTTGCCTTTTTCTCCGGTTATAAATGCATGCAAATCGAGTGATGACAATGATGTCAGTACAAATAATACCAGCGCATCATCAATTGAGAAAGTAATAATTGTTGGTGCTGGTGTAGCAGGTATGACAGCTGGTTATCTGTTAAATCAACAAGGGATTGATTTTCAAATTATTGAAGCTTCTCCCAATTATGGTGGTAGGATAAAGCATACGAGATCATTTTCTAACTTTCCAATTTCACTTGGAGGTGAGTGGATTCATGTTGATAGAAGTATATTAGAGGAAGCTGTTAATGATTCATCTATAGACGTCTCAATGGAAACTCAACCTTATGTGAGTGCAGATCAATACGGATACTATGATGGAAATGAATTAAGCATCAGTAATTTAGGAGCTTCTGGTGTATCAGAAGATTTGAAGTTTGTTGGTTCTAGTTGGCTAGACTTTTTTGAAACTTATATTCTTCCATCGGTTGAAAACAAAATTATTTATAATACCCCAATTCAAAGTATTGATTATTCAGGAGCGAGTATTATAGCTACAAGTAATGGTAATAATACATTTACCGCAGATAGAATTATTGTTACCGTCCCTCTCAAAATGATACAAAACAATACTATCAACTTTAATCCTGAATTATCTTCTTCAAGGCAAAACGCAATAAGTAGTTTAAATGTGTGGAGTGGGTTTAAGGCCTTTTTTAAGTTTGATACTAAATTCTATCCAACTTTTTTAGAGTTTGAAGATAGTGCTAATAGTCAAGGCCAAAGGTTATATTATGATGCATCTTATGCTCAAAATACGACTGATAATATTCTCGGATTATTTAGTGTGGGTCAGCAAGCAGAAGTTTATCAGGCTTTAAGTGAAACGGCACAGCGTGATTATATACTCGACGAATTAGATACTGTTTTTGGTAACAATATGGCGACTGATAATTATATAGATCATGTAGTTCAAAATTGGAATGATGAACCATTCATTGGTGGTGCATATATGACGGATCAGGAAAATTGGCAATTAGTAAGGCGAATAGGAAGGTCTGTTGACGATAAATTATTTTTTGCGGGTTGTGCTTATACAACAGGTGAGGATTGGAGTAGCGTTCATACAGCGATAAGATCAGCAGTAAGAGCTATTGAAGAGCTAGTGTCTTAATCGATTTATCATTTAGAGCTAATTCAAAAACTACTTTGAGCTATGAAAATAGTCCAGGATATTTCTTTCTAAAAAAGGCACCATTGAAATAACAAAGCGGTCCCAGTAAGGTATAAACAAATCCTGGGAAACCAAACTGCATGCCAACCTTAAAAACAGATAGAATCACTGAAACAATCCCGATAACCACAAATATTAAAAAGTGCTTATGGTAGAATTTAAGTTCTAATGATCTCTTATTATCTGTATCCTTATGAAAGGCACGCCAATACAAAAAGGAATAGGATGCAAACACAAGAACAAAACCAATACCATAAAGCACAAAGAGTTGTGATAAGGCATCTACAGTCATTCCAATTTGCTGCGTAATCGAATTAATTAGAGTCTTTAGAGGAAATAGATAAAAGAGAATAGTGAAAAGTAGGAGTGTATTTGCTGCGATTATCCAATTATCTACATATTTTGTTCTTTGAAAAAAATTATAATGAACTTTCCATAACATCATCATAACAAAAAATGCAACTCCAAAACTAATAAATAAGGGCAATTGTGCATCGATATGTTGAATATCTACAGTGGTACCTATATCTACAACCATAAGTGTAGAGGCGAAGGCGAAAATACCATCACTTAGAGCCGCAACACGACTTTTGGAGTGTTTCATGATTTACTTTTTTAGAACAAGGGTGCCAAAAATATTAGCATCGATCCACCCTCTATTTTTGTCATCACCTTCCACATACACAGATCCAATAAAATTCTCCCGATTTTTACTAGTATCATTATCGCAATATGCTAAGGCAAATCCGATATTTTTATTAGCGAGTAGTTTAACGGCTTTATTCTCACCATCGTCATCATAATCATCACTGTAAATCTCAATTCGAACTTCCCAAGTTGTCAGATCTCCCTCTGTTTTAATTTTCGATTGAATATGAGAATTATACAATTTACCTTCTTTCTTGGTGGACATGTCGACAACATTACCATCTAAGGCGATATGATAAGCAAAAGCATTATGATTAAACTGATGCTCGCCACCACTATTATCTTCATCAATAAAAACTTCAAGGCAATCATCATCCCACCAGTCTATTAGTGGGTCTTCATTAAAATCAACAAGTTTATCATCTCGTATTCTTGCCAATAAATACAATGCATCCTCTGTCCAGGTTAATTTATACTTGCCAGAGAAATCCTCATTGCTATAGGCGTCACCAAGCCATCTTTGGTCTAAAGTATGCCATTTACCTTCCTGCCAAGCTACATCGTCTGCTATACCATCAATAACAGGTGCAACTGTGGCTTTATTAACTTCCATAAGTTGTTTAATCGGTTTTTGATTTTCAATTGCTTTTTTATAATTGAATTTTACCGTTTCAATTTCACCTTTTTCTTTGATGTCAACATAAACATTCATTTCTGATTCGCTAACTCTTTCAAAGGTCATTCCTTCAAAAACAACTTTGTCTTTTGTAATTTCTTTCAACGGAAAATCTACGGTTTCATCCTTAGTTTCCCAGCCTTTGAGATCTGGACCAAAATGTTTTAACTGAAGTATAAGACTATTTTCTATCTCTCTAATGACCTCGATTTCATAAAAAGTGACCTTACCATCATTAATAAGTTTAAAGGAAGCCATCATAGAACCACCTGATGGTTCGCTCCAAATTTCTTCCGTTTGGCCTCCGAAGGCTTCGCCGTGCCAGGTGCCCGAAATCCATGAAATATGCTCTAGTTTAGGTTCAAGTTGATTTTCTTGAGCCATTATTGGTAAGCAAAATAGAAAATAGAGTAAAAAGATGTTTTTCATGAAGTGTAACTTTTAGATGTTTATTGCAATCATTATCTTTCGTCAAGATAAGATAAAGTTTAAAAATGAACAATTTACACCGTCTCGTACTCGTCCTTTTAATATGCTTTTCATGCAATACTACAGAACAACAGATTACTTCGATAGATCCTGAAACGTATTGGGGAGAAAACCCTTGGCCTGAAATAAGAAAAAAGCGAATCAGTCAGCTCCTGCCCAAAGCTCTAAAAGCTTCTAGTGTAGATTGTTGGTTAATTGTGTGTCGTGAAAATAATAATGATCCGATTGCTGACCATATTGGAGGAGAGAATGCTGGAGGTACTGCGGCCTTTTTATTTTTTAACGATATCACCGGATTTCATTCTAAGGTGTTTTCGCCATCTGGTGAGGCTACCGCACTGGGTGACCTTAAAATACATGATGAGGTTGTTAGTGTAGAACGTGGGACCTCTGCCGTAAAAATGGCGGTAGACTTTATTAAAAAGAAAGATTTTAAAACTATTGCCGTAAACTCCTCAGAGAGCAATTCAATGGCAGACGGACTGTCTTTTACACAACGTCAAACCATTGAAGATTTGCTAGGAGAAAATGCAGACCGTCTTGTATCATCTACCGAAGTTATTTATGAATGGCTTTCGATTAAACTTCCTGAGGAGGTTGAAATTCTTAGAAAGGCCGCACAGTTAACTGCGGACTGGCAGATTGAGGCCTATAAGGAGGTTGTTCCAGGAAAAAGTACAGATGCTGACATTGCAAAATTTTTGAAACAAAAAATGTCTGAATATGGTGTCACAGATGGTTGGGCACCAGATCAAAATCCAAATGTGAATTCAGGACCAGATCGTGGTCATTCTCACGCTACAGATAAGGTTATTATGCCAGGTGATGTGATACAAATAGACTTTGGTATAAAAGTCTACAATCGATGGGTAAGTGATATTCAGAGATTTGCCTATGTGTTAAAAGAAGATGAGACTGAGGCACCTGATGATATTATGCATTATTGGGAAAGTGGTAAAGCAGGAAATAGAGGTGCTTTAAAGGCCATGGTACCTGGAGCAAAGGGAGTGGATGTTGATAGAGCCCAACGTGTCTTAATGAAAGAAGCTGGTTCCGAATATGTAATGTGGAGTACAGGTCACCCAGTCGGTTATGTGGCACATGATGTTGGTCCTAATTTAGGAGGTTCTCAGTCCTCACATGTGAGGCCAGCATCAGAGAAGAAGATTAAAGTGGGTATGACCTTTGCTTTTGATGGATTCCATGCTTGGAAACTCAAAGATGGAGGCATTAAGACAATATCAGTAGAAGAAATGGCTATCGTTAAGGAGAATGGTGCTGAATATCTCATAGCACCACAAGAAGATTTAATTCTTATTCCTTCAAATTAATTTTGGATAAAGGTAACTTTAGTAATTAGTCCGTTTTCGACTTCATAAATAGCAACAGCATTAAATATTTGACCGTTTGCGGTTACTTGTTCTTCGTCAATAACCTTATTACCGATAACGATGCGTTTTTTTATAAAAGCTCTTAAGTCTGGAGTTCTATCAAACCAATCTTTATAGCCTTTACGCATAGATTCTTTTCCTTCTGTACGTAAGGTGTTTGGATAAGCATATAGTTTAATATCTTCTGCATAATCTTTCATAAAGGCATCAATATCTCTTGCATTATAGGCATCCAGATTTCGTTGTACTATAGCTTCAACCTCTGAAATTTCTGCACTGCTATCTGATGATGTTTCGGTAGTTTCTGTCTCTTCATTTTGAATTGGCTTTTCATTGGTCTTGTTACCATTATTTAGATCACCAGCAATTGCTAATTTATTTGCAGAAGGGTTTATTACTAATCTTGTAATAGAGGTTATGCCTAATGATGATAAATCAATAACTTCATTCCAGTCATTATCCTTATTTAGGGTGAGTTTATAAAGCTTTGAACCTTTTCCTGATAAAATGGTCTTACTATTTAACCAACAAATATCTTCAACACCACTTATAGTATTTGCAATCAATTTTGTTTCACCTGTTGATGGGTTTACAGATTTTATCTGCCACTGGTCAGAGTTTACCTTCGATATGAAACTCACAAGATTTGAACCTGGTATTTTATGAAACGATCGACCAACATTGGTACCATATTTTCGGTTCGTCCCTTCACTAATATTTGAGCTAAACAAATTAAGGTCATTACCTTCTATGACGGCGGATACGACCGTATTATCGTCGAACCAGGTATAATAAGCTACAACTAAATCCTCAATTAATGTGTTTGATTCACCATTACTTAGGTTATAGCTGTAAAGGTGTTGCTTCCCATCTTTATCTAACCTAACTGCTGAGACTTCATTTTTATTAGGAATTTTATGAGGTGAATACTCGCCACCTTCGGTAAAATTAATCCAAACTTTAGAATTATAGTTGCTGAAATATTGAGCAATATCCGTTTGATTATTTCTAGTTGATGAATATAAAAGTCGCTCATCGTTAATAAATGAAGGTTGATTGTCGTAGCCTTCATTATTGGAGATATTCTTACCATTAGTGACTACGATGCTATTATCTTTTGCCTCTATGTCAAACAGAAAAACTTCTGTATTGGTTTGAGAAAAAATAAAAATGGTAAAACAACTTAGGAGTAAGAATAAATAGGATTTCATGATGATGATATTAAAAACTAAATGTACTAAAAAACAAAAGCCAATTCAATTAAGAATTGGCCTAACAATTTCTAATTAGTTATTAGGGGATATTAGAAACAGTATTTGTTTTCTGCTTTAAGCTTTTCCGCTATTGTATTACGAAGTTCAACAACGTTAGGGTAGTTGGTGTACTTTGTGAAGCGCTTTAAGCCCATAAGCATCATTTTTTGTTCATCACCTTCTGCAAAGGAGATGATACCTTCCATACCATTTTTCTTTATGATTTCTACTGCATTAAACAAATACAATTGTGCCATAGCTATTTGTTCTTTCTGAGCTTCTTCACCAAAACGCTTAGCGTTCTTTTCTGTTCTCAATATTGCAGATTCTGCCATATAGATTTCTATAAGAATATTAGAAGCATTCATTAACAATTGTTGGTGTTGCTCTAAGTCTGGACCAAATTTCTGAACTGCTGATCCTGCAACCATTAAGAATACTTTCTTTAATCTAGTAATTAAGTCTTTCTCTTCAGAGAAAAGTTCAGAGTAATCTTGGACATCAAATGAAGGAATACCCATTAATTCGTCTGCAACTTTCATCGCTGGACCTAAAAGATCAACATGACCTTTCATAGCTTTTTTCACTAGCATACCAACAGATAACATACGATTAATCTCGTTTGTTCCTTCGTAAATACGTGCTATACGTGCATCTCTCCAAGCGGCTTCCATAGGAGTCTCCTCAGAGAAGCCCATTCCGCCAAAAATTTGGATACCTTCATCAGCACAATTCTGTACATCTTCTGAAACAGCCACTTTAAGTATAGAACATTCTATTGCATATTCTTCAACACCTTTTAACTCAGCTTCTTGGTGTGTATTACCAGAGGCTTGTCTAATTGCAATTCGGTCTTCTATGTTTTTCGCAGCTCTATAAGATGCTGATTCGCCTGCATAAGCACTTGCTGCCATTTCGGCTAATTTTGATTTGATAGCACCAAAATCTGCAATAGGTGTTTTAAATTGCTTACGCTCAGTAGCATATTGTATAGCTGTAGTGGTGATTCTTCTTTGAGAATCTAAACAAGCAGCCGCTAATTTAATTCTACCCACGTTTAAGGCATTCATGGCAATTTTAAATCCTTCGCCACGTCCTGCTAACATATTTTCAACAGGAACTACCGTATCGTTAAAAAAGACTTGTCTTGTAGAACTTGCTCTAATTCCTAATTTGTGTTCTTCCTCACCTAAGGTGATACCATTAGAAGGATCATTTTCTACAATAAAACCTGTGATATTTTTATCATTTTCAATACGTGCAAAAACTATGAACAACTTACAGAATCCTGCATTTGAAATCCACATTTTCTGACCATTGATTTTATAAGTTTTACCATCCGCTGATAGTTCGGCAGTAGTTTTACCAGAATTTGCATCACTACCTGCACCAGGCTCAGTTAAACAGTAAGCACCAAACCACTCACCAGTTGCTAATTGTGGTACGTATTTTTGCTTTTGCTCCTCAGTACCATATAATGTAATAGGCATGGTTCCAATTCCTGTGTGAGCACCAAAAGCTGTACTAAATGAACCTGTACCGCTTGATATATAATCACAAACAAGCATAGTCGATACGAAGCCCATTCCCAATCCACCATACTCTTCTGGTACGGCTACACCTAAAAATCCGAGTTCACCAGCTTTACGCATACACTCTTCAGTAAAGGCATAATCTTTTTTCTCAAAGCGTTCTCTATGAGCAATGACTTCACGGTCATTAAATTCCATAACCGCTTCTTTCATCATTTGTTGCTCTTCATTAAAGTCTTCAGGTGTGAATATATCTTCACAGTTAGATTCCTTAACCAAAAACTGGCCACCTCTTAATAATTCTTTTTCAACTGTTTCCATTGCTTATATAATTGATATTGTTGTATTAGTTTAAAAATTCAAAAATTCCAGCGGCACCTTGACCTGTACCAACGCACATGGTTACCATACCATATTTGTTTTTCATATTTCTTTTGCGCATCTCATCAAATAACTGAACAGAGAGTTTAGCACCTGTACATCCAAGTGGATGTCCTAAGGCAATTGCACCTCCATTTACGTTAACGATATCTTGATTAAGATCTAATTCTCTCATCACTGCTAGAGACTGAGAAGCGAAGGCTTCATTTAGCTCAATTAACTCAATATCACTCTGAGATAAACCACCTTGTTTTAAGGCTTTTGGAATCGCTGCAACAGGACCAATTCCCATTATTCTTGGTGGTACACCAGCCGCTGCATAACTCACTAACCTCGCAATTGGTTCAAGATTTAATTCTTTCACCATATCCTCACTCATTACCAATACGAAGGCTGCACCATCACTAGTTTGAGAAGAATTACCAGCTGTAACAGATCCACCTTGTGCAAATACAGGTCTAAGTTTTGCTAGAGCTTCTTTGCTAGTGCCTTTACGTGGTCCTTCATCTTTTGTAACAGTAAACTTTCTATTCGCTTTCTTTCCATTTTCATCCACATAAGTTTCCTCAACTTCGATAGGTACGATTTGATCTTGGAATTTATTTTCTTCAAGAGCCTTTAAAGCTTTCATATGAGAATTGTAGGCAAACTCATCTTGGTCTTCTCTTGAGACGTTATATTTATTCGCTACAGCTTCAGCCGTATTTCCCATTCCCCAATAGTAATCTTCATGTCCAGAATTAACAATGTCATAATTTAATTCAGGCTTAAATCCAGTCATAGGAACAGAACTCATACTTTCAGCACCACCAGCGATGATGCAATCTGCCATACCTGCCTGTATTTTTGCTACAGCCATTGCTATGGTCTCCAATCCTGAAGAACAAAATCGATTTACTGTTACACCAGGAACATCCACTGTATTTAATCCAATGAGTGAAATAATTCTCGCCATATTAAGACCTTGCGATCCCTCTGGCATGGCATTACCAACAATGACATCATCTATACGAGTTACGTCAAAATCTGGCATTTTACCCATCATATATTGTATAGTTTCAGCAGCAAGCTCATCAGCTCTTTTAAATCTGAAACCACCTTTTTTGGACTTACCTACTGCAGTTCTATATCCTTTTACTATATATACTTGTTTCATTTTTTTAATTTCTTAAAGGTTTACCAGTTTTTAACATGTGCTGAATACGTTCTAAAGTTTTACGCTCAGTACATAGTGATAAGAAAGCTTCACGCTCCAAATCCAAAAGGTATTGTTCTGTTACTAAAGTCGGTTCTGATAAATCACCACCAGCCATTACATATGCTAATTTGTTAGCAATCTTTTGATCATGCTCACTGATATAATGACTTGCTTCCATAGAATCGGTACCTACTAAGAACATACCTAAGGCTTGTTTACCAAGCACCTTGACATCTTTACGTCTAACCGGTTGTGTATAACCTGCATCTGCTAAAAGTCTTGCATGTGCTTTCGCAGTTGCAATTTGTCTGTCTTTATTGACAACAACGATATCTTTTCCTTTTTGTAAAACACCTAAATCAAAGGCTTCATAAGCAGATGTTGCTACCTTCGCCATACCTACAGTTAAGAAGTATTCTTGTAATATGTTTAGCTCTACATCTCCTTTCTTAAAAGTGTCTGACGCTCTTAGTGCCATTTCTTTAGAACCAGCACCACCTGGTATAACACCTACACCAAACTCAACTAAACCAATATAAGTTTCTGCCGCTGCAACAACTTTATCAGCATGCATAGATAATTCACACGCACCACCTAAAGCCATGCCGTGAGGCGCAGCTACTGTAGGAATTGAAGAGTAACGCATGCGCATCATAGTATCTTGGAAATACTTAATGGCCATGTTGAGTTCATCGTACTCTTGCTCAACAGCCATCATAAAAATCATTCCAATATTAGCACCTACACTAAAATTAGCACCTTGATTTCCTATTACAAGACCATCAAAGTCTTTTTCAGCTAAATCAACAGCTTTATTAAGCCCAGCTAAAACATCACCACCAATAGTGTTCATTTTAGATTGGAATTCACAATTAAGAATACCATCGCCTAGGTCTTCAATAACAACACCTGAGTTTTTAAAGACTTCGTTTGATTTTCTAATGTTATCAAGAATGATAAAACTATCTTGTCCAGGAATTTTTTGTTGTGATTTAGATGGTATATCATAACAGTAAGAAGCACCATCTTTTACGGAGTAAAAACTTGTATTACCTGAAGCCACCATTTCAGAAACCCAAGCATTCGCTTCTAGGCCTTCTGCTTTAATCATTTCTAAGCCTTTCTCAACACCAATGGCATCCCAAATTTGGAAAGGACCATCTCCCCAACCAAATCCAGCCTTCATGGCATCATCAATCTTGTAGATTTCATCAGTTATTTCTGGAATACGATGTGACACATAGGCGAAAAGCGCTGCAAAGTGCTTTCTGTAAAATTCTGCCGCTTTATCTTTACCACCAACAAGTACTTTAAAACGATCTGATACTCGATCGATAGTTTTTGTCAACTCTAAAGTGGCAAACTTTGCACGTTGCTTACTTCTGTATTCTAATGTATTTAAATCGAGGGAAAGGATTTCTTTTTTACCATCTGCGGTAACATGTTTTTTATAGAATCCTTGGCCTGTCTTACTTCCTAACCATTTATTCTCCATCATTGTATTGATGAATCCAGGAAGTGTAAATAATTCTAAACGTTCGTCTTTAGGGCAATTGTCTTTAATACCGTTTGCAACATGTACTAGTGTATCTAATCCAACAACATCTACTGTTCTAAACGTTGCCGATTTTGGTCGTCCTATAACAGGGCCAGAAAGCTTGTCGACCTCTTCTATGGTCATACCTAATTCTTCAACAACATGAAAAACATTCATAATGCTGAAAATTCCAATTCGGTTACCGATAAAAGCTGGTGTATCCTTAGCAATTACTGATGTTTTTCCAAGGAATTGCTCACCATATCCATTTAAGAATTCTAAGACACTAGCATCAGTTTTAGGGCCTGGTATAACTTCAAAAAGTTTTAAATAACGCGCTGGATTAAAAAAGTGTGTTCCGCAGAAATGCTTTTGAAAATCTTCACTGCGACCTTCGCTCATAAACTTAATTGGAATACCTGAAGTATTAGAGGTAATTAAGGTGCCAGGTGTTCTGTATTTCTCTAATTTTTCAAAAACTTGTTGTTTGATGTCAAGACGTTCAACAACAACTTCCATGATCCAATCGACATCGGCTACTTTGGCAATATCATCCTCTAAGTTACCTGTGGTAATCCTATTTTTGAATGAAGGGTGATAAAGTGGTGCTGGTTTTGATTTAATAGATGTCATTAAAGCATCATTAACCAAACGATTGCGAACTACTTTATCTTCTAAGGTAAGCCCTTTGGCTTTTTCCTTATTATTTAGTTCTCTTGGTACGATATCTAGTAATAAGACATCAACACCAATATTGGCAAAATGGCAAGCTATACCGCTTCCCATAATACCTGAGCCAATAATCGCTATTTTTTTAATTCTTCGTTTGCTCATTATTTAACAGACTGTTCTTTTTGTTTATATATTTTTTTATTTGAGATCATATTATTGATAAGCTCCGCAACCTCATAGAAGTTCTGAAGTTTTTCAGGTTCTATATTTGATCTTATCGCTTCATCAAATGTGAGTACGCGGTCTTTTGAGTAGTCGCGTTTCTCTTTACCAAAATCTGTAAGATAAATTAATACACCACGTCCATCTTCTGGATTAGGCTTTCTGATAATAAGTCCTTTTTCTTCCATGGTTTTTAATGTTCGAGATAAACTCGTCGCTTCCATACCCATTTTAGGGCCTAGAGAGGTTGAAGGTGTTCCGTTTTCTGGATCAATATTAAGCAACGCAAAACCCGTTGCCATAGTTGTACCAAATTTTGAAGCTTCTTCATTGTACATTTTGTTTACTGCTAACCATGTAGTTCGCAGTACATAATCTATAGTTTTGTCTTTCATAACGTTTTGGTAGTTTTCAAAGATAATAAAAAATACTATGCATGCATAGTAAATTAAAAAAAATTATGCACGCATAGTAAAAAGACGAGATAAAAAAGAAGCACTTTAACTAGAAGTGCCTCTTATATTCTTTGTGAGGTTGAACTATTTCACTTTACCGTTGATTAGCCCGACTGCGCCTCCAACTACAGCAGAGATGATGATGTATATTATCAATTCTAAACCGAATAATTGATAATCCACTTCTACTTGTTCTGCCATGCCAAAGAAGACACTTATTAGACCCATAAATAGACCAATAATTACTCCAGCCTTAGCGCCTGTGGCTACTGTTGTAATTTGAGCCCATTGATTGTAAATGTAGGACATGAAGAAACCGAAGGCAAAACAGCCCATTGTAATAAATAACATAGCATTTGTTTCTTCTTGCGGTTGAGGAAAGGTATCAGCGAATAAAATACCGTAGAATAACCATCCTAATAGCCAATCTACAAGACCTCCAACGAGTCCTGCGACAATAAAAGTTTTAGTTTTCATAAAATGATTTGTTTAGTTAGTTACTTTAAATATATAACAAAATGAACAAATCATAATGCAAATGTAAGTAGTAACTTACAGTAATTATGCGATTCAAATGTGTTTTGCCAACCCTTTCATACGGAGCTAACATTACAATATTAAAAACTATACTTTTTTAAGGACGGTAAATTTTTTCATATAGCTCATCATATTTTTCACGTATGACACTTCGCTTCATTTTCATGGTAGGCGTGAGGTGGCCCTCATCTATAGACCAAATATCTGATGTGAGTTCAAATCGTTTGATTTGTTCCCATTTACCAAAATTCTTGTTGTATTTGTCAACTTCTTTTTGAATTCGTTTTATAACTTTTGGTGAAGTCGCAATTTCATCCTCTGATTTACCTATTTCATGCTCTTTATGGTCAATCCAATCTCGAATAAATTCAAAGTTTGGTTGTATGATCGCTCCAGGCATTTTCTCACCTTCACCAACCACCATTACCTGTTCTATAAATAAAGATTGTTTGAGGTTGTTTTCAAGTAATGTTGGTATGATGTATTTACCACCAGAGGTTTTAAACATTTCTTTTTTACGACCTGTAATTTTTAGGAAGCCATCCTCATCAATTTCGCCTTTATCACCTGTGTGGAAATAATCACCAGTCATAACACTGGCAGTTTTTTCAGGATCTTTATAATAACCCATCATCACATTTGGCCCCTTAATTAAGATTTCACCATCATCGGCAATCTTAACTTCAACATTAGGAATTGGTTTTCCTACAGTACCAATCTTGTACATACTGTCGTCGTATTGACCCACTGATACCACTGGAGAGGTTTCTGTGAGACCATAACCTTCCATTACTTTCATACCTGCAGCTCCAAAAACTCTTGCTAATCTTGGTTGTAAGGCTGCACTGCCAGATACCATGGTTCCTAATTCACCACCTAAGGCTTCTCGCCATTTACTAAATATGAGTTTATTGGCAATTTTTAATTTAAACTCATACCAGCCACCATTGGCACCATAAGGTTGCCATTGCTCACCTAAACGCACGGCCCAGAAAAAGAGTGCTTTTTTAATACCTTTTAAGTCTTCACCCTTAAGCATTATTTTATCAAATACTTTTTCGAGTAGTCGTGGCACCACACTCATAAGATTAGGATTAATCTCTTTAGCGTTATCTCCAATTTTATCTAAGGCCTCCGCAAAATATATCGATGTACCAGCATACTGATAAACATAGATTAATACACGTTCAAAAATGTGACAAATTGGTAAAAAACTAAGTACACGCGTTTCACCAGATGGTGGAAGGGGTACACGTCCTGAACTGTCCAATACATTACTCGTAATGTTCCAGTGTGATAACATTACTCCTTTTGGTCTACCGGTTGTACCAGAAGTATATATTATTGTTGCTAAATCTTCAGGTTTAACTTCGTCTTTGCGTTTTTCAACATCTCCTTGTGTACTCTCATCTTTACCGATTTCGAATAATTCAGAATAATGTTTGCAACCCTCAATATGATCGAAAGAATAGACCTCCTTTAAACTTGTCCTATCCTTTATTTTATTCACCTTTTCTAATACCTCCGCATCTGATACGAAACAAAAGATAGATTCACTATGATTTAATACATACTCGTAATCTTCAGAACTTATTGTTGGGTAAATCGGAATATTCTGTGCTCCAACCTGCAATACTCCAATATCCATAATATTCCATTCGGTTCGGTTAGTAGAGGATATGACTGCAATTTTATCATTCTTTTGAACACCCATTTTTAAGAGCGCTCTACTTACAGCATTGGCCTTGTTTAAATACTCTTCTGTAGACATTGGTGTCCACTTACCATCATATTTAGTAACAAGGGCAGTTTTGTTCGGTTTATTTTCTAGTTGGTAATAGGGAAAATCAAACAGTCGTTTAACTTCGGTCATAATAGTATGTGCAAATAATTAGTCGGAATTTTACGAAAGTAATAAAATTAAAGCGATTATTTCCTAAATAAATAATAATCGGAAATGAAATTTTATGACTTATAAATTCTCAATCCAAATTCTTGCATTAACAAAGGCTTCCAACCATGGTGAAACCTCATCGTTTCGATCTTGGGGATAATTAGCCCAGTTCCATTGAAATGTTGAACGCTCTATATGAGGCATGGTTACCAAATGACGACCAGTTTTGTCACAGAGCATGGCACTGTTATAATCCGATCCGTTAGGATTAGCAGGATACGCTTCATAACCGTATTTAGCTACAATATTATACTTGTCTTCGGAATAAGGTAAATCGAACTTGCCTTCGCCATGTGAAATCCAAACGCCTAGTGTTGCACCGCTTAGGGTTGATAGCATTACGGAGTTATTATTTTCGATTTTTACAGATGTAAAACTACTCTCATGCTTATGGGAATCGTTATGTACCATTTTACCATGAACTTCATGTTCAGGGTAGAT
Organism: Winogradskyella poriferorum; assembly: GCF_050618035.1. Taxonomy (GTDB): domain Bacteria; phylum Bacteroidota; class Bacteroidia; order Flavobacteriales; family Flavobacteriaceae; genus Winogradskyella; species Winogradskyella poriferorum_A. The sequence continues at coordinate 168,980 of NZ_JBODPY010000004.1, read as the reverse complement.
TTCTTCGAGCTCCATAAATAATTGACATCCATTACAAATGCCTACAGATAAAGTGTCTTCGCGCTCAAAGAAGTTTTTAATCACTTCATTTGCTTTTTTGTTGTATTTAATGGCACCTGCCCAACCCTTTGCAGAACCTAAAACATCGCTATTACTAAAACCACCAACAGCACCAAGAAACTGAATATCCTCTAAATTTTCTCTACCAGAGATTAAATCGGTCATATGCACATCTTTAACATCAAATCCTGCTAAATACATCGCATTGGCCATTTCACGTTCAGAATTACTTCCTTTCTCCCTTAAGATTGCTGCTTTAGGTCTGGTTTTACCAACTGCAGGCAATTGACCAGTAAAATGACTAGGGAAACTATAAGTTAATGGTTGATTCTTATAGTTATTAAAACGTTCTGTAGCTAAGTTGTTTGCTGTTTGTTTATTATCTAGCAAATAAGAAGTTTTATACCACACATCTCTTAATCTAGAAATGGTCATGGTGTAAACTTCAGTGCCATTGATGACACCTAGTACATCACTTTCTGTGACCTCACCGATTTTATGAAATTCTACACCTGCATCTGTAAGATCTTTTTCGATAGAAGCATCTACGGATTGTATTACAACACTTGTATTTTCAGCAAAAAGTACTTTAAAACCGTCTTTTTCACCTAAATCAGTTAAATCGATTTCCGCTCCTATATTATTTTCAGCAAAACACATTTCTAAAAGTGTTGTAATCAGTCCTCCAGAGGCGATATCGTGACCAGCAACAATTTTATCTTGTTTTATTAAAGATTGAATGGTATTGAAAACAGTCTTTACGTAACTAGCATCTTGCACATTCGGTGTATTATTACCAATCTTATTATTAATCTGTGCAAATGAACTTCCACCAAGTTTATAAGTGTCTTGAGAGATATTGATATAATAAATAGAGCCCTTGTTTTTTTGAAAAACAGGTTCTACAACTTTAGAAATGTCATTACAGTTACCAGCTGCAGAAATTATTACTGTGCCAGGTGCGATGACGTCACCTTCAGGGTATTTCTGCTTCATTGAAAGCGAATCTTTTCCTGTTGGTACGTTAATACCTAAATCAATAGCAAAATCAGATACAGCTTTTACAGCTTCGTATAATCTTGCATCTTCACCTTCATTTCGACAAGGCCACATCCAATTTGCAGAAAGTGATACACTTTTTAATCCGTCTTTAAGTGGTGCCCAAATAATATTGGTAAGCGCTTCGGTAATCGAATTTCTACTTCCTGCAACAGGGTTAATTAGACCAGAAATAGGTGAGTGGCCAATCGATGTGGCAATCCCTTCTTTTCCCTTAAAGTCTAATGCCATTACTCCAACATTATTTAAAGGTAATTGTAAGGCACCTGCACATTGTTGCTTTGCCACTTTACCACCAACGCAACGGTCTACTTTGTTGGTAAGCCAGTCTTTACAAGCCACAGCTTCGAGCTGTAAAACCTGCTCTAGATAATTATAGAAATCATCGGTGTTATATGAAATACCTGAAAAGGATTTATCAAGAGTAGAGTCGGTCATTATAGTTTTTGGAGAACTACCAAACATGTCTTCCAATGCCAAATCCATCGGTTTATCACCTTTACTCTTTGATTTAAATGTAAATCGGTCATCTCCAGTAACATCACCAACATCGTAAATAGGTGATCGCTCTCGATCTGCGATTTTATGTAGTAAGCCTAAATGGTCTTCCGAAATGACAAGACCCATACGCTCTTGGGATTCGTTACCTATAATCTCCTTCGCAGAAAGGGTTGGATCTCCAATTGGTAGTTTGTCTAAATTGATTTGACCACCAGTGTCTTCTACAAGTTCTGATAGACAATTAAGATGACCACCAGCACCATGATCATGAATTGATACAATAAAGTTTTCATCACTTTCCACCATGCCTCTTACAGCATTTGCTGCACGTTTTTGCATTTCTGGATTGGAACGTTGTACGGCATTTAATTCAATTCCTGTATCAAACTCACCAGTATCTGCCGAAGATACCGCTGCACCACCCATACCAATGCGGTAGTTGTCACCGCCTAGAATTACTATTTTATCACCTTGCTTTGGTGTGTCTTTTAAAGCTTGGTTCTTTTTGCCATATCCTATTCCTCCAGCAAGCATTATCACTTTATCGAATCCAAGTCTTTCATTATGTTCTTGGTGCTCAAAGGTCAGTACAGAACCACAGATTAAAGGTTGTCCAAACTTATTACCAAAGTCGGAAGCACCGTTACTTGCTTTAATAAGGATATCCATTGGTGTCTGATATAACCATTTACGTTCAGGGAAAGCCTTCTCCCATGGACGTTCCTCCTCAAGACGTGAGTAAGAGGTCATATAAACTGCAGTTCCAGCTAAGGGTATAGATCCTTTTCCACCAGCAAGTCGGTCTCTGATTTCTCCACCAGAACCAGTTGCAGCACCATTAAACGGCTCTACTGTAGTAGGGAAGTTGTGAGTTTCTGCTTTCAAAGAAATTACAGATTCAAAATCTTCGGTTGTATAATAATCTGGCACATCTGCACGCTTTGGAGCAAATTGTTCAACGACTGGTCCTTTTATAAAAGCGACATTGTCCTTGTAAGCGGATACAATATCATTAGGATGTGCTTCAGAAGTCTTTTTTATTAATTTGAATAACGATGTTGGCATTTCTTCACCATCAATAACGAAGGTGCCGTTGAAAATTTTATGTCTACAATGCTCAGAATTAACTTGCGAAAAACCAAATACTTCAGAGTCAGTCAATGGTCGACCAATCTTCTCAGAAACGCCTTCCAAATAGTTGACTTCCTCATTACTTAAGGCCAAACCTTCTTGTTGATTATATGCTTCAATATCAATGATATCTTTGATAGCTTCTGGCTCAACATTAATGGTGTAAATCTCTTGATTGAGTCCATTGTACTTTTCAGAAATCATAGGATCATAGCCTTTGAAATCTTCTTTAATACTTGTGAACTCCTCGATTCTTACAATACCATCTATGCCCATATTTTGGGTGATTTCAACAGCATTGGTACTCCAAGGTGTAATCATTGCAGCTCTTGGACCAACAAAAAAAGCATCTATCGATGCTTGCTCTATTTTAGGTTGGTCGCCAAATAACCACACTAATTTTGATATTGTCTCTGTTGAAAATTCTCTTGTTGCTTGAACAGCAAAAACCTTGCTGTTTTGGTTTCCAAAGAAATGAATCATTTATGTCTCAGGTTTGGTGTGAAAATTAAAAACACAAAGTTAATCTAAATTGTGATATTCCTAATAGAAAAACCAATTCAAATACCTAAGTAGTCAACAGGTTTTAAACAAATAATTTATGAAAGACATTCCTATTAAAAATGCTTGTTTAAAATTTGCTTTACCGAGGTATAGTAAGAACTACCAAACATATTTAGATGAACGAGTAAATAGTATAATTGGTAAATTTCGATTCGAGCTTGAAAGTGTTCTGTGATGGGAAACTCATTATGATAGGCTTCATAAAAGCTAGCATCAAACCCTCCAAATAACTTGCTCATGGCCATATCAATTTCTGCATGTCCATAATACACTGAAGGATCTATAAGATATGGTGTGCCATTGGTTGCAATTAGGTAATTGCCACTCCAAAGATCACCGTGAAGTAATGATGGTTTAATGTTATGGCAGATGCTTTCTAAGTATGATTTTATAGATGCTATTGCTGGCACCTCAGACGTTTTTAAAAGTCCTTTACTTAAAGCTAATTTAAATTGAATTCCCAGTCTATATTCGCTAAAAAAGTCAATCCAACTATCTGTTAGGTCATTTTGTTGCTCGAGCCTACCGATATAATTAGGACTTTCTAATCCAAATGATTCTGAAGAATGTTTATGAAGTTGAGCTAGTTGTTGTCCTAATCTTGAAAAGTCCTCCTTGTTAGGTCGTTTAGAAGGTACATATTCCATTAATAGGTAAGTCAATTCGTTGAAGACTCCATAACTATAAATTTCAGGTGTACGAATCGTTTTAGAATTTGCTATACATCGTAACCCATTTACTTCGGCATTAAGTAAATTATTCGATGTTTTATAAGTGCCTAATTTTAAAACTGCAAATTCCTTACTGCTTGTTTCAATTTTAAAAACAGAAGATGTGTCTCCACCAGAAAGGGTATGAAGTCCAATTATTGTGTTATTAAGAAAAGACTCAAGATGATATTTAAAGTCTTTCGGTAATAACACTTTATAAACGCACTAATTTGTATGTTTTACTCTTTTTATCTGAAGTAAATTTTATGAGATAAACCCCCTTGTTCAGATTGCTAAAATCAATCTGACTATTAAGAATTTGCCCTTCCGTTACCTTTTTACCTAAAATTGAAAAGACTTCAAAGTCTAAATTAGAGTTTGATCTCACATGGAGAATATTACCACTCAATGGATTTGGATATATTTTGATTGTGTCAGTTTCAAATGATTCAACATCAAGTGCTTGGGAATGACTACCGAGACCAGTACAATCATTCTGAGGTAAAATGTTCCACTCAGCACTATTATAGGTTGTGGTTGGGAACTCTACAGATTCTTTTCTCACCAAGGTTACATTTTCAGCAAAATCATTACCATCACCTTCAATACCAATAATATCAATTAAAACATCATTCTTAAATAGGCCTATGGCATCATTACCATTAAAATTTGTAATACTATTATTTACATCATCTTGCTGAGGTTGGCAAGAACTTTCAAGTCCACTGTTCGCGACAACAAATACATCTCCATTCGCGATGGATGTATTTGGAAAATTATAAACCGTAGAGAAAGAATTTGCATTAAATGCCAGTTTTAAAGTATAGTTAGAAAGACTTACAGTAATACCTGTAAAGTTTGCAATTTCCAAAGCTTTATTTGTACTAGACCCTTCAACATATTCAGAGAAGAATAGATCAGCTGTTCCTCCCGATGAATCTAATGTTGTTGCACAAGATTGGTTACTTGAAGCTGATGTATTCATTGCTTCGTCTCTAGCAAAAACTGTAAAACAATATTCGGTATTTAGCGCTAAGCCTGTTATCGTGGTACTAGTTGATGTAACACTTTCTGAGAATGAGCCACCAATATAAATGTCATAAGCTGTGACTGCAACATTATCTGTAGAAGCAGTCCAACTTAAGTCAATGGTACTTAATGTTGGATTAGTCGCCATTAAATTGGTTGGTGCTGTAGGTGCCTCAGTATCTGGTACCGGATTCCAAATCATTGAGGCATATTCTGGATGGTCTACAAAAGGATTTGCATTGCCTTGAAAATTATAGGCTTCATTATTTCTATCAATCTCTCTTTGGTCTACTGGATCGACATTATTATGCCAGTCTAAAAGTAAATCGATTGCCCAAGTAAAAAAGACTTCATCATTTGTGCCGTTAAACATATCAAAACTGGTATAACCATCAACTGTATCTTCATAACGCACTGCAAAATAGAGTAGTGCTCTAGCGATATCGCCTTTAAATTCATCTATAGGTTCAAACATATCACCTGAGTAACCACTAACATCACTATTGCCACGCATAGAACCATTTAATGAAGTCCATAGATCTGGGTCGCTTATATCTACAATTCCAAATGGTAAGGATCCTCTAAAGTTATTTACACGTCCATCTGTTGGAATCACATGGTGAATATCACTTTGCATTGGAAACGCGCTACTAAAAGAAGATTGAGGTACCAAGTGTTCTCTGTTATAGCAGTCGCCTTCTGCCATTTGATTACCACATTGATTATTGCCATGGGTAAAGTTGTATGGATCTGCACCAGTTGGATTTTCGGAGTAAAAATCTAATATGGTTCCGTCATTTTCATAATTGGTTCCACCAGTAACATTAAGGTCAGAATGTGTGTCTTCATAACCATTAGAGCCTGCGATTCCGTTGCCATCATATAATTGATCATAGGTTCTTGCAACATGTCCATTTGAAACAATATTTTTTAATTCCGTTTTAAGTGCAAAGCCACTAAGACCATTTGCACTATCATAATAGTTTGAAGGTATTTGCCCAAATGCTAGGCTACTGATAAATAAAAAGAGAATGTAAAATTGTTTCATTTGAATTGATGTGATATAGTTTAGTTCTTTTCTAGCAATGCCATGTAAAAGCCGTCATAACCTGATTGATGTGCAAGAATTTTTTTATCCTTGACAAATTTAAAAGTTTTACCGGCTTCTGACGTTAAGAAATTATCAACTTGCTTTTCATTTTCAGACGGTAATACCGAACACGTTGCATAAACCATTTTACCTCCTGGTTTAACCATCTTTGAATATTTTTCTAAAACTTCCGACTGTACTTTTTTAATGTTTTCTATAAACTCTGGTTGTAATTTCCATTTAGAATCAGGATTTCGTCTTAAAACGCCTAATCCAGAACATGGTGCATCAATAAGCAAACGATCTGCCTTACCGTATAACTTCTTAATAGGTTTTGTAGAATCGATAACTTTTAATTCTACATTATGCACACCATTACGTCTAGCTCTAACCTTAAGTTTTTTTAATTTACTCTCATAAATATCCATGGCAATGATCTGACCTTTGTTTTCCATCAAAGATGCCAAATGTAAAGTCTTACCACCAGCACCTGCGCAAGCATCAACAACTTTCATGCCTGGTTTTACATCTAAAAAGTCAGCAACTAATTGCGATGAAGCATCTTGTACTTCAAACCAGCCCTCTTTAAAAGCTTCGGTTTTAAAAACATTAGCACGTTCAACTAATTTTAAGGCACTAGGATAATTTGAGATAAATTCTGTTTCAATATTTTCCGATTGAAGCTTCAGTTTTAAATCTTTCTTATTGGTCTTTAAAGTGTTGACGCGAAGAATAACCTCTGCTTGTTCGTTCTGCTTACGAATCTCTTTAGACCATGTTTTTTCACCGAGTTCTTTAACACCCAAATTGTCCATCCAATCTGGAATAGATTCACTATACTTTCTAGTTTTTGAAAGTTCATCGAATCTTCCTTTAATTTTTCTTGTAGGTGTTTCAGAGAAATATTTCCAATCTGGAAGCTTTATTCCTTTTAGTGTTGCCCAAACTGCAAAAATGCGCCATAGATTATCACGATCAAAGGGCTCTTTTACATTCGCAATTTCAGCATAAAGACGTTTATATCTTACGATTTCATAAGTTGTTTCGGCAATAAAACCTCTATCTCTACTTCCCCAACGCTTATCACGTTTTAAAAGTTGTTGAACCACCTTATCGGCATATTCATTTTCATTAAAGATTTTATGTAGTCCGTCGATAACGGCAAAGCACAAATTTCTGTGGAGTCGCATTGAAATAAATTAAGCGCTCAAAGGTAATCTAAATCTTTAATAATATTGGTTTTGTTAACCCCATCTGAAATAATTAACTAAGTTTTCTATTTTTAGGTAAAATTTGATGTATGAAATACTCTTTTATTTACTTAATATTTTTAAGTTTTTTGATGTGTAAATCAAAAGAATTTAAAACTAAAAAAACTTTTCGCGAAGTAAAAATTGATAATGTTAGACAGATGGATTCGGCTTTTAATGTAAGAGCTATAGAATTAAAAGATAATAAAGTTTGGTTTGCAGGTGCGGACGGCGATATTGGGAATGAGTCAATTTCGGAGAAAGATTACTACAATTCAAATGTTTTTCAATTTCAGAATGATTCTGAACCTAAATTATTGAGTAGTTGGACAAGAATTTTTAGAAATGACTCAACAATGTTGAATATGCGATCTCTGGCAAAAATTGATGATGCACTATTAGTATTATCTATAGAGTCTCCAGCAATGTTATATAAATATGAAAATGGACAAATTAAACTAGTTTATACAGAAAACCACCCAAAAACATTTTACGATTCCATGGCTTTTTGGAATGACCTCGAAGGTATTGCCATTGGTGACCCTACAGATGATTGCATGAGTGTTATCATAACTAGAGATGGTGGTGAAACATGGAACAAAATCTCTTGTGATACTCTCCCTAAAGTGAAAGAAGGTGAAGCCGCTTTTGCGGCTAGTGATACTAATATTGCTATAGTCGGTGATGACACTTGGGTTGCAACCGGTGGTAAAACCAGTCGTGTTTTATATTCCCCAGATAAAGGGTTAACCTGGGAGGTTTATGAAACACCAATTATTCAAGGTAAAGAAACTACAGGGATGTATTCTATAGATTTTTACGATGGGGAAAATGGTTTTGCTATTGGTGGTGATTATACCAATCCCGATGCTAATATTTCGAATAAAATTAAAACAACAAATGGTGGTAAAACATGGGAAGTTGTTGGTGATGGAAAAAGCCCAGGCTATAGAAGTTGTGTACAATATATTCCAGGCAGAAATGCTAAGGAATTAGTAGCTGTTGGTTTTAAAGGTATAGATTATAGTAATGATGCAGGCAATACCTGGAATCATCTTAGTGACGAAGGCTTTTATACAATTAGATTTCTTAATGACTCTATTGCCTATGCAGCTGGTCGAGGTAGGATAAGTAAATTAACATTCAAATAAAAAAAGGAAGCCAATTGGCTTCCTCATTATTTTAGTTTTTATTCATTCGTCGCTCACGCATTTTTTTGAGGCGCTGAAGGAGCTCACGGTTAAATTCATCCTCGGCGGCTCTTAACCTTATTATTTTTTTTGGCGATAATACAGATTGAAGATCTTCAGCTAATTTCATTTTAGCATTATGAATCTCATTTTCAGCATTAAGAATTTGATCTAACAGTTTACGCGCTTCATTATCTGACATGTCTGGATTACTTCTTATTTTCATTTTTACCTGACGTAGTGGACCAGATTTGATGCGCTCTCTCGATTCTTCAAATGCATTGTATATTGGCCAAAATTGTTGTGCCTCCTCAGCAGTAAGGCTCAATTTTTCAGTTATAAAAGCTACTTTTTGAGCTTTTATACGTTCATTCATTTTACCATCACGTTGTGCATGACCTGAAAGGCTAATTAGTAAAATAAATATTGGGATTAATCGTTTCATAATATTGTAAAGTTCTATTCTATAATTAAGTCTATTTCTGAGTTTTCAAGCAGATAAGATTCTAGATTATCTTCTTCAAAACTTGTTTCTGTGATTACAAAATCATCTTCAAGCAAATCTGAATCTGCCAATAAGGCAGCCAATTCATAAGAACTGAGATCTCTGTCTTCTAAATAACTTTCTACCATTTCTACAGAAAGCTCCTCTTCAAAAGGTTTATAAATGAATATTGCCAACATTAATACTATTGAAGCGGCAATACCAGCAACATAGTATAACTGTCGTCTAGAAGATAATTGAATTACAGGAGTTTCCTCTTTCTTTAACTTACTCAATATGTCTTCATCGAGGTTTTTAAAGTAGTCTTTTGGGACTTCAAAACCACTAGATTTTATCTCTGATAAAGATTCTGGAGTGTTAAGTTTTGCCATAAGTTTATCCTCGAATGAATCGAAGTATCCTTCAGGTGATTTAAATCCTAGATTTTTTATGTTATGTAATTTATCTTTTTTCATCTATTATTATGACTAATTATTACTGCAATGGTTTAATTAGACGTTAAATAGGTTTCTATCTTTTTAACTGCAATATGATAAGATGCTTTTAAGGCACCTTCACTTGTTTCTAAAATTTCAGCCATGTCCTTGTATTTAATGTCATCAAAATATTTCATATTAAATACTAACTGTTGCTTCTCGGGCAACGATGCAATTGCTCTCTGTAATTTAAGTTGAATTTCATCACCTTCAAAATAAACGTCGGCAGTTAGGCTATTAAGTGCGTTATCTTTTTGCTCTTCATTACTTATGTGTAGGCGTTTCGCATTCTTATTCAAATGTGTAATAGATTCGTTGGTAGCTATGCGATATAACCAAGAATACAATTTACTTTCGCCTTTAAACTTATCAATACTTTTATAAACCTTTATAAAGGTATTTTGAAGCACGTCATCTGCATCGTCATGGCTCAGTACAATTTTACGTATATGCCAATAAAGACGCTCTTTATAAAGTTGTAATAACTCTCTAAAAGCGGTCTCTTTAGACTTGGGGTCTTGAAGACGCAATATGAATTGTGATTCGTTGGTCAATGCGATTCTTTTGCTTTTTAGACTCCGTAAATTACTAAAAGTTTAATTGGTCAATTTTTTTAGTTTTAACATATTTATTTAAAACATTGATAAACAAGTATTTAATAAAAATAACATCGATTAAATGTATAAAAAATACGATAAAAAGCACTTTTTTCTTGGTTTGTAGCATTTTTTGTCATATGTTTGACCTGCTTAACCTATTAACTGTTGCCAGTGTCCCCAAATCTGGTAACATATAGAAGAGGATGTGCCGAAAGGCGCATCCTTTTTGTTTTAACCCATAAGATTCTCTGTTTATTCGAAACTTTGCATTTCTACAAGTTTCTTATAGACACCATTTTTAGCAATTAATTCTTTGTGGTTGCCTTGCTCAGCGATTTCGCCTTTTTGCATTACGATAATTTGATCTGCATTTTGAATTGTAGATAATCGATGAGCAATAACGATTGATGTTCTATTACGCATCATATTTTCTAAGGCTTCTTGAACAAGACGTTCACTTTCAGTATCTAACGCAGAAGTCGCCTCATCTAAAATCATAATTGGTGGGTTTTTGAGAACCGCACGTGCAATACTTAAGCGCTGCTTTTGACCGCCTGATAACTTATTTCCAGAATCACCAATGTTAGTATCTATACCATTTGGTAATTCCTTGACGAATTCCCAAGCATTAGCAATTTTTAAAGCTTCAACAATCTCATCATCACTGGCATCTTCTTTTCCTAATAAGATATTGTTTTTAATACTGTCATTAAATAAGATAGAATCTTGTGTTACAAGACCCATTAGATTTCTCAAAGAATGTTTGGTAAGATCTTTTATATTATTATTGTCTATAGTAATACTGCCTTTGTTCACATCATAAAACCGTGTAACTAGATTGGCAATAGTACTTTTACCACTACCTGACTGGCCTACTAAAGCGATGCTTTTACCTTTTGGAACCGTCATCGTAAAGTCTTTGAGTACATACTCTTCATCATATTTAAAGGAGACATTATTTAGTTTTATGTCTGAAGTAAATTCTGTTTTCGATTTGGCATCAGAACGATCCTCTAATGGTGATTCCGTATTTAAAATCTCTAAGACACGATCAGCCGCTGCATTACCAGCTTTAACTTTATAACTTGCTTTACTAATGGCTTTAGCTGGTGTAAGAATTTGATAGGCCAATGCCATATAACCAATAAAAGCGCCTCCAGAAAGTGTTTTTTCTACTAAAACCATACTACCACCATACCATAAAAGTGCTGCAATGGTGACGATACCTAAAAACTCACTTGTTGGTGAGGCCAAATTTTGACGATTCATTAAGGTGTTGGAGAAGTTGTAAAAGCGATCTGTCGAAGATCTAAACCTATCATTAAAACGCTGTTCGGCATTAAACCCTTTAATAACTTTTAATCCACCTAAGGTTTCTTCTAGTGTTGAAAGAAAGATGCCTTGTTCGCGTTGCACACGATCTGATTTCTTTTTAAGGCTTTTACCAATTCTTGAGATAATAAAACCAGAAACTGGTATAAAAAGAAAAACAAATATTGTCAATTTCACGGAAATTGTAAACATCGCAACAATTGCAAACAGTATTGTAAGGGGTTCTTTTACAATAAGCTCAAGTATAGCAAGTAAAGAGTTTTTAACCTCATTAACATCTCCAGAAATTCTAGCAATGATATCACCTTTCTTTTTCTCAGAATAATAGGAGATTGGCAGACTAGTCACTTTTGCATAAATCTCGTTTCTAAGATCCTTTAAAACACCATTACGCAAAAAGGTTATAAAGTAAAGGCCTAAGTAATTAAACAAGTTTTTAAGTAAGAAAAGGCTAATGATTAAAATAATCATGTACAACAATGAACGTTGTGGACCAAATTCTTGTGATGTTGAAGTGATAATGTAGTTAATGAAATTTTCTACATAATCTTTTAATGAAGTGATACCTTCATAAACAGGTTTTTCTGTCACCTTCTTACCCTCACCAAATAGAACATTGATCATTGGCATTAAAGAAACCATGGCTAATGTGCTAAAAAGGGCGTAAAAAATATTGGCAACTATGTTTAAAATCCCATAGCGTTTGTATGGGATAATAAACCTGCCTAGCTTTTTTAAATAATCCATTAATTATAAATTCATATCCTTGAGGATAGCATCAATTCTAGATTCCAATAATTGCTCCGTTTTTTCAAAATCGGACACATTGTCTAGATTGGTATTTACGCTTATGTAGAATTTAATTTTTGGTTCGGTTCCACTTGGTCTTAAAGCAATTTTACTCCCATCTTCCGTGTAATAAATAAGCACGTTTGATTTAGGAATATCAATTGATTCCTCAGTGCCTGTTACCATATCTTTAGCAATAGATAGTTGGTAATCTTCTATTCTTACCACCTTAGAGCCGTTTACAGTCTTAAACGGATTCTCTCGAGAATCGATCATAATCTGTTTGATTTCTTGGGCACCTTCAATACCTTTCTTGGTCAGTGATACTAAACGCTCTTTGTAAAAACCATGATCAACATATAAATCGATAAGCTTTTGGTATAATGTTTTACCTTCTGCTTTAGCCTGTGCTGCAATTTCGCAAGCCAATAGAGTAGAGGTCACAGCATCTTTATCTCTCACAAAGTCTCCGACCATAAAACCAAAACTTTCTTCACCGCCACCAATAAAATCAAGTTCTGGGAAGTCAACGATCATTTTGGCAATCCATTTAAATCCTGTAAGACCAATTTTACAATCTACACCATATGCATTGGATAATACAGACATCATTGGTGTAGAAACTATTGTTGATCCAACGAATTGATTTCCATTTATTTTGCCAGTATCTTTCCATTGTCTGAGTAAGAAATCTGTCATTATTATCATGGTCTGATTACCATTAAGAATAACCAATTCTCCGTCTAAATCTCGCACGACTACACCTAATCTATCACAATCAGGATCTGTACCAATTACTATATCACCACCTACTTTCTCTGCAAGTTCCATTGCCATTTTTAAGGCTTCAGTTTCTTCAGGGTTAGGAGATACAACTGTTGGGAAATCACCGTTTGGCTCTTTCTGTTCTTGTACAATATTTACATTGGTATATCCGGCGCGACTAAGCGTCTCTGGAATAGACATTATCGAAGTTCCATGTAAGGATGTAAATACAATATTTAAGTTTTCACGTACTTCCGAAGCCGTGTCAAAACTACCGTTCTTTACAGAGTTTGAAATAAAAACATCATCTACATCTTTACCGATATATTGAATTAAATCAGCGTTCGCATCAAATTTTACTTGTGAATAATCTAACTTATTTATCTCAGCAATAATTTCACCATCTTGAGGTGGTACCAATTGACCTCCATCTTGCCAGTAAACCTTATAACCGTTATATTCAGGAGGATTATGAGAGGCTGTCAAAACTATACCACAATGACAATTTAAGTGTTTTAGTGTGAACGATAATTCTGGAGTCGGTCTTAAATCCTCAAAAAGAAAGACTTTTATTCCATTTGCAGAAAACACATCAGCAACCACTTTACCAAATGTTTGACTATTATGTCTACAATCATAGGCAATAGCCACCTTTACAGTTTCATCAGGAAAAACCTTTTTAAGATAATTACTTAACCCTTGTGTATTTTTACCCAAGGTGTATTTATTAATCCTGTTAGTTCCAAGTCCCATTATACCGCGCATACCACCTGTACCAAATTCTAAGTCTTTATAGAAACTTTCTTCAAGTTCTTTAGGATTGGAAGCGATAAGCTCTTTAATCTCGGATTGGGTATCTTCGTCAAAACTTGGCGTTAACCAAGCATTTATACGTTCTAGGATTTCTGGTTTTATATAGATCATTTTGTAATTGGTTTATAACATAAAATTAATCAAATATGCGTTTTGTAAGGCATAAATAAAATTAATTATTTTTCTGTATTAATCTCGCTTTCAATATGATAACGTTGTTGTTCCTTTTTGGTTCTTAAAATTAGCTCACCCAAGAATCCGGCAATAAAAAATTGCACACCTATTATCATAGTAGAAAGTGCAATAAAAAATTGTGGTCTGTCTGTAATGAGTCGTCCTGTTGGATTTATAAATAGTTTATTGATTCCTAAATAAAAGGCAAAACCAAATCCAATTAAGAACATCAAAACGCCTAAAGCGCCAAACAGGTGCATTGGTCTGCGTCCAAATCTAGAAATAAACCAAATAGTCATTAAATCTAGAAATCCGTTTATAAATCTATTCATACCAAATTTTGTGTGTCCATATTTGCGAGGTTGATGCTTAACAACCTTTTCTCCAATTTTCGAAAATCCTGCACTTTTAGCTAATACAGGAATATATCTATGCATTTCACCATATACATCAATGGTCTTTATAACCTTTTTGTCATAGGCCTTTAACCCACAGTTAAAATCATTTAATTGAACTCCAGATGTTCTTCTTGCTGCCCAGTTGAATAATTTTGAGGGTAGATTTTTTGCAATAACAGAATCGAAACGTTTTTTCTTCCATCCTGATACTAAATCATATTTTTCGGCCGTGATGAGTTTGTAAAGCTCAGGAATTTCCTCTGGACTATCTTGTAGATCGGCATCCATCGTAATCACAACATCGCCTTTTGCCTCCGCAAAGCCTGCATGTAGTGCCTGAGATTTCCCAAAATTTTGAAGAAATTTTATACCTCTTACATTATTATTAGTTGAGGATAAATCTTGAATAACTTGCCATGAATTATCGGTACTGCCATCATCTATAAATAGAATTTCATATGAAAAGGAATTGGATTGCATCACTGATACAATCCAATTATGTAATTCTTTTAAAGATTCTTCTTCGTTTAGTAGTGGTATTACTACTGATATATTCATGTTTTTTGAGTCTTCCGTCTAGACTCCAAAAATAAATAAATTATTTAAGGTGTAATTACGAGTTGGTTCTCATTATTAATCCGGCAATAATAGAATATATCAACCCGAAGAATGCACTAAGTGCCACCCAAAGCGCTGATCCTAATAATGGATTTTGCATTTTTTCCATAAAGGCAAGCGTCTGCTCAATTTGCTCTTCTGTTACATTAGGGTTCTCCATCATTTTTTCGCGTTGTACATCCATCATCTGACTCATAAATTCTGGGTCAATAACATAATTAAAAAGAAGACCGTATAGTAAATATACAATTGCACTTACAACAGCGATACTCAGTCCAACCTTGAGTGCATCTCCAATAGTTAATGAATTTGCATTAGACTTTTTGTATTGACTAATTGCATAAAAAATAACAATAGGGAACGCTATGTAGTAGATAATATTTGGCCATTGCGCACCTTCTAAGGCCATTCCTGTAACGTAGGTAACTACACCAATGGCTATCATTAATAGACCTAATAATAATCCGTAGTTGAGTGAAAATTTTCCAGCAGTCGGTTTCTGATTTTCCATGATTAAAAAGAGATTTTTTAGTTAATTGAAATGTTAGTATCTAAATATAAGAATTTGTTACATCAAATTTGATAAATAAAAAAGATTAAAAAGATTGTACATTTAATAAAAATACTTAAATTTGCACCTCGAAAAAATCGAAACAAAGTTTAAACAATTTTAGAGATGAAAGCAGGAATACATCCAGAAAATTATAGATTGGTAGCTTTTAAAGATATGTCTAATGATGACGTATTTTTAACAAAATCTACAGCAGATACTAATGAAACTATCGAAGTGGACGGTGTTGAATATCCATTAGTTAAATTGGAAATTTCTAGAACATCTCATCCATATTACACTGGTAAATCTAAATTGGTAGATACAGCTGGTCGTATTGATAAGTTCAAAAACAAATACGCTAAGTTTAAGAAATAAGTTTAGTTATACGATATCAAAAGCCTTTCTTCAACAAGAAAGGCTTTTTTGTTTTCTGTAATTGCCCTACTTTTGATAACAACATAATCTAAGCTATTTATGAACTATATTCTGTTTGATGGTCCTTACCGCGATAATTTATTGCCTTTTACCTTTACAAGGCCAGTTGCTGATATTAGAGTTGGTATATTAACCATTCGTCAGAAATGGGAATCGTATTTAGAGTATACAACAACCACAGTAACTGAAGATTATCTTTCTGATAAATATCCTATGGTTGAAATGGAGCAGAACATTATGATTAATGCGTCTTTTTTACCAAATAGAGAGTTGGTTGAAGTGGTTAAGGGACTTGAACATAACCAGGCCTTATTTAAAGAAGAAGATGTCATTGCCTTTTACTCAAAAGAAGGTGAGGAGGTTAAGGATTTCTCCAATTTTGAAAGTATTGATTATAATGGCGAGGTTATTAAGATTGAGCATACTTGGGATATATTTTCAAAGAATGGTAAAGCCATTACAGAAGACTACAATCTATTGGTTAATGGACGACAGTCAGAACCTATACCATCTTCTGTAAATACTATAAATCCTGAAAATATTTTTATTGAGAAAGGTGCGAAATTAGAATTTGTAACGCTAAATGCAAGTTCAGGGCCAATTTACATCGGTAGAAATGCTGAGGTTATGGAAAACTCGGTAATTAGAGGTCCATTTGCACTTTGTGAAGGCGCTACGGTTAAATTAGCCTCTAAAATTTATGGACCTACAACAGTTGGACCTTTTAGTAAGGTTGGTGGTGAAGTAAATAATTCCGTTTTATTTGGTTACTCAAATAAAGGACATGATGGATTTTTAGGAAACTCTGTACTAGGAGAGTGGTGTAATTTGGGAGCTGATACCAATAATTCAAACTTAAAGAATAACTATGCCGAAGTTCGCCTTTGGGATTATAAAACCGAAGGATTTGCAAAAACGGGTCTTCAGTTTTGTGGTTTAATGATGGGTGATCATAGTAAATGCGGAATCAACACCATGTTTAATACTGGTACGGTTGTTGGTGTTAGTGCAAATATATTTGGTAGTGGATTTCCAAGAAATTTCGTCCCAAGCTTTTCTTGGGGAGGTAGTAAGGGCTTTGTAACCTATAAAACCAACAAAGCTTTTGAGGTAGCTGAGGTTGTTATGGCCAGACGCAAGGAGGAATTTACCAATAAGGATAAAGCTATTTTAGAACATGTTTTTGAAGAGACCAAACAATACCGTAGAGAATAACAAATTATTCAGATATTTATTTCTATTCCTATTTATGAATAGCTCACTAGTATTGGCACAGAGCGATACTGTTGAGGTACGACAGTTGAGTTTAAATAGTGAGTTAGATCATTTTGCCGCACGCGTTGTTGGTAATAAGGTATTTTATAGTCATAACCTTACCACCAAAAGAGGACGACCAATTAAAGACAAATATGCAGGCTTTGTTTATGGTATATATGAAGGCGAGTTGAATTCTGAAGGTGAGATAATTAATGGAAAGCCTATTGTTAAGACTGAACTCGGGCAATTTAATATGTCTGCAGCAACCTATTCTAAGGATGGCAGATTTATGTACTTCACTTCAAACCAGACAGGAAAAGGAGCTAATAAACTTAAAGGTATTGACACTTATAATTTATTGATTAGACGAGCGGAGTATGTAGAGGGAAAAGGATGGACTAATTTTGAGACTTTACCGTTCTGTAAGCCTAACAACAATTTTGCGCATCCAGCATTAAGTCCAGATGGGAATACCCTTTATTTTATTTCAGACATTAGAGGAACAAAAGGTAAATCTGACCTGTATAAGGTAACTGTAAACAATCATCAAACTTATGGTGAGGTTACTAAGCTTAGTGAGGTTATTAATTCTTCAAGAACCGAGATTTTTCCATTTGTGAGTTCCGATAATGTATTGTACTTCACATCTAACCGTAGATATGGAAAAGGCGGACTAGACATTTATAGTTACGATTTAAATTCAAAAGATCCAGAACAAAAACCTATATCGCTCGACGCTCCAATTAATAGTCCAGGAGATGACTTTTCTTTCTTCTTAAACGAAGATTTGACTTCTGGGTATCTTTCTTCTCGTAGACTCAAAGGTGCAGGAGGAGATGATTTGTATTATTTTACTGGGTTTTAGTCTTACGTACCGACTTAATTTCTAAAAGATTTGTGGCGTTTATACCAAGTCCACTAACAGATTTTCGTGTAAACCTTACCACTTCGTCATAAAATAGTGGTACAATTGGTGCAGAAGCCATTACTAAGGAATCCATTTTAGTGTATAATGATTTCCGTTTATCAGGATCTGTTTCTAGATATGAGGCTTCATATAATTTATCATATTCCTCATTCTTAAAATGTGTATAGTTTGGCCCATCTGGCGCAAAGTTATTGCTGTAATACAACGAAAGATAGTTCTCAGCGTCAGGATAATCAGCTATCCAACTCGCTCTAAAGAAATCGAGTTGTCCGTTGGCTTTAGCATCCTTTAGACTTGAAGCTGGTATAACATCAACATTAACTGTGATACCAATTTTTTGAATCTCACGCTGAATAAACTCACAAAAACTCAAATAATTACTCGTTGTTGTTAATGTGACTTCAGGATTTTCAATTCCAGTTTCTTCTTTAAATTTCTCTACTAAGACCTTAGCCTTTTCTGGATTGTAAGCATAACCAATTTCGTTATTATAACCTGGTAATCCTTTTGGAATAAAACCACCATTTGCAGGAGTGCCGATACCATTCCTTAAATAGGTTATCATTTTAGATCTGTCAAAACCCAAATTTATGGCTTGCCGTATGGTTGCATTTTGGAGTGGCCGAACGTCTGTTGGCATAAAAAATGCTAGATATTCAGTATTTAAATAAGGACCTCTAATCATATTAACATCTTCCTCGTATAAGGCTTTTAATTGACCATCTGAGGTTAATATTTCATCCTTATAGGACGCATCCAAGCCAGAGACAAAGTCGATATTATCTTGTGCAAATTGCAAAAATTCACTTTGTTTATCGGGTAGAAAAGTCACGGAGACCGCTTCTAGATAAGGCAGTTTTTCTCCTTTTTCATCTTTTTCAAAATAGTTCTTGTTTTTTCTAAAGACGAGTTTAATATTCTCTTCCCATCTTTTAAACTTAAATGGACCTGTACCAATTGGGTGAGCTCTAAAATCTGTACCATAATGGTCAACAATTTCTCTTGGTACTACAGAGCAATACTTCATGGTCAATAATCCTAAAAAGGCAGGAAAAGGTTGTTTTAATTGTATTTGAAATATAGAATCATTCACAGCAGAGAACGCTTCAACCTTTTTTAGAACCCAACTACCAGGTGAAGCAATAGACGGATCTTTTAGCCTGTTAAAACTGTATTCAAAATCGTTTGCTGTAACCTTACGGGTTCCATTTTCTCCGAACAATTCGTGTTCATGAAATAAAACGTCATCACGTAAAGTAAAGGTGTACACTTTAGCGCTGTCTGTAACCTTCCAACTTTTAGCAATACAGGGTTTTACGTTTAACTCATTGTCCATTTGTACCAGACCATTGAACAATTGATGTGTCGCCCAAATATCTGCTAGGTCTTTAGAAAATGCAGGATCTAGAGATCCGATGTTTTTATGTTCGTTATATCTAAATACAAGATGGTCTTGTGCTTCTTTGTTACTAGAATTACAAGCACATAAAAGGAGCGCAGAAACAACTAGGTATAAGTGTTTTAATAAGATTCCACTTGTTTTTAACATCTAATATTTAATCGTAAATTTGCCAACTCAAAAATAGAGTCGAGTAAATATATACGAATAAAGGGCTGCATACAAGTTCTGAAGTCTAAAAACATGGAAAGAAAAAAAGTCGCATTTTACACACTTGGTTGTAAACTCAATTTTTCTGAAACCTCTACAATAGCAAGAAGTTTTAAGAATGAGGGGTTTGACCGTGTCGACTTTTCTGAAACTGCAGATATCTACGTCATTAATACTTGTTCAGTAACTGAAAATGCGGATAAACGCTTTAAGACCATTGTAAAGCAAGCCCAGAAAGTAAATCCAGAAGCGTTTGTAGCTGCCATAGGTTGTTACGCGCAGTTAAAACCTGAGGAATTAGCTGATGTTAATGGAGTTGATTTGGTATTAGGTGCTACTGAAAAATTTAAGATCACAGATTATATTAATGATTTGTCCAAGAATGATTTTGGAGAAGTACATTCCTGTGAAATTGAGGAAGCCGATTTTTATGTTGGTAGCTATTCTATTGGTGATAGAACACGTGCATTTTTAAAAGTACAAGACGGTTGTGATTATAAATGTACCTATTGTACTATTCCATTAGCACGTGGTATTTCTAGAAGTGATTCTATGGAAAATGTCATTAAGAATGCTCGTGAGATTTCAGAGAAAGGCATTAAAGAAATTGTACTCACTGGTGTAAATATTGGTGACTATGGAAAGGGTGAGTTTGGAAACAAAAAACACGAACATACTTTTTTGGATCTTATTACCCAATTAGACCAGGTTGAAGGTATTGAACGACTTCGCATATCCTCAATAGAGCCGAATCTTTTAAAGAATGAGGCTATAGAATTAGTTTCAAACTCGAGAGCTTTTGTACCTCATTTCCATATTCCCTTGCAAAGTGGTAGTAATGAATTGCTCAAAAAAATGAAGCGTCGCTATATGTGTGAACTCTATGTAGACCGTGTACAGAAAATTAAAGCAGTAATGCCACATGCTTGTATAGGTGTTGATGTAATTGTGGGCTTCCCAGGTGAAACAGATGATTTATTTTTAGAGACTTATAATTTCTTAAATGAACTGGATATCTCCTACCTGCATGTTTTTACATATTCGGAGAGGGATAATACCGAGGCTGCCCATATGGATGGTGTTGTACCCAAAAACATAAGAGCTAAACGTAGTAAAATGCTAAGAGGATTATCTGTTAAGAAACGTAGAGCTTTCTATGAACAGCAACTCAATTCTGAACGCGTGGTGCTGTTTGAAAGTGAAAATAAAGAAGGATACATTCATGGTTTTACAGAAAACTATGTAAAGGTAAAAGCACCTTGGAATCCAGAATTAGTGAATACACTTCATAAGGTAGAATTGTCTGAAATTGATGAGGATGGGCTAGTCCGTTTTAAGTTTATAGAAGCGCTAGTACCGTAAATTAAAAAACCCATAACTAAATGCAGTTATGGGTCTTAAAATTGTATTTCTTTTTCAAATTATATTCGAATGCCAACGGGTAGCATACGCTTATATTTTCTATTGCTTCTTACGAATTTTGCGATTTCTGGACTAGTCGGTACGACACTAATATTACGTTCTTTAATATTATCAAATACCATAGCTAAAAATTCCTTTTCAAAACTATCAGACTTCATTACATCTGGAATAATCATTTTAGTAAGGAAAATTTTGCGTTCTTGAAGGGAATATTCAATAACAGCCATGTCGTTGTCAACCTTTAATTCAAATTGACGTAGAAAATCATTGTCAATCAATTCGGCAGTTTCAGTCATAATTTCATTATTTAAAATTAGCGGTTGGCGTGTAGATACTATATTTTATATAGTTTTGCAGTGCAAAAGTACAAAAAATCAGGGTAATTTCCTAGATCAGAACTGTTAAATGCTTGTATTATGGGCATTTGTGAGCGGTTTCTGTTGCCTTTAGCCACAAAATAAAACTACTTAATGGTACCCAAGAAAACCCATGTATATCTTATGCCTGGTATGGCCGCAAGCCCTACCATTTTTGAACATATAAATCTTCCAAAGGCGCAATATGAAATTCATTGGTTAGAGTGGCAAATCCCGCTAAAAGAGGAGTCATTACAGGACTATGCCAAGCGCATGTGTGAATTTATTACAGAGGACAATGCCGTACTATTAGGTGTTTCTTTTGGAGGTATTTTAGTTCAAGAAATGAGCAGATATTTAAACCTAAAGAAGTTATTTGTTGTTTCTAGTGTTAAGTCACATCATGAGTTGCCAAAAAAGTTTAAGCTTTTAAAAATAACTAAGGCCTATAAAATATTACCCACTCAATTGGCAGGTCGTATTGATATATTAGCTAAGTATGCCTTTGGTGAAACTATTAAAAAGCGTGTAGATTTATATAAAAAATACCTTTCTGTTAATGATAAGGCCTATTTAGATTGGTCCATAAAACAGGTAGTCTGTTGGGATCAGGAAAGTCCACATCCTGAGGCAATTTATATTCATGGCGATAAAGACGCTGTTTTTCCACATTCCTGTCAAGGTGAGTGCATTGTATTAAAAGGAGGGACACATATTATGATTATCAATAAGTATAAATGGTTTAATGAAAATTTACCAAAACTTATAGAATCCTGAATTTGATATAATTAATTACTTTACTTACTTTTAAAAAAATTGAAAGCTATGCAAATCTTAAAAAATATACTCGCAGGTATTGGCCTCATCTGTGTGTCTGGATTACTCATTTTTGCGACACAAAAAGCACCTTCGGATGATACATTAGGTAAAGAACAACCTATTATAAATGATTACAATGTCTATGCATTAGAAATGCCAGATGACCTCAATTTCGCTGGAGAAGTAGTTCCTGTAGATAATCCTGATATCTACGAACGCATGGACAGAGAATTGCTTGTTAATACCTATTGGCAATCTAATGGCTTGTTAATGTTTAAGAGGGCTCAAAAGTATTTTCCAATTATAGAGCCTATTTTAGAGAAAAACGGTGTGCCTTCAGATTTTAAATATCTCGCTGTCATCGAAAGTGGATTGACCAATGCAGTTTCTCCAGCAGGAGCTAGAGGATTTTGGCAAATAATGAAAGCTACAGGTAGAGAAAATGGATTAGAGGTAAATACTAATGTTGATGAGCGCTATAATTTAGAACTCGCTACTGAAGTTGCTTGCAAATATTTAAAAGAAGCTAAAGAGAAATTTGGTTCTTGGACACTTGCAGCAGCTTCATATAATGCTGGTAAGGCTGGAATATCTAGACGACTGGAGGAGCAAGATGTAAAAGACTATTATGATTTGTTATTGGGAGAAGAAACCGGTCGCTATTTGTTTAGAATAGTGGCATTAAAAGAAATACTAAATCATCCTGATAAATATGGCTTCAATTTTAATAATAGCGATTTGTATAAATCTATTCCTACGTACAAAGTTGAAGTTGATACAGCTGTTACAGATTTTACGCAGTTTGCCGAACGCTTTGGTATAAACTATAAAATTTTAAAGATTCATAATCCTTGGTTACGCGAAAGACACTTAAATAATAAATCAAGAAAATTATATAAAATCGAAATCCCTAAAGAGGGTTACTACAAATAATAAGAAAGGCGCTTTTAATAAAGCGCCTTTTTTTATCTTCTACTGCGTCGATGTTGTCTTGCAGATGTTGGTTGTCCGTAATGTTGTCTTGGAATAGAAGCTTTTTTCATTTGTTGCTTCATCATTTTAATCTGATCTGTAAGCATATCTCGTTTATCAAGCTTTTCAGCTTCAGATAATAATTTTTGTGCCTCTTGTTTACGACGCTTAGAAAAAGCAATACCTGCTAGGTTTAATTTAGCCATGGCCAAGTCATGATCCATAGATAAACCTAATGTAATGGCCTTTTTAAAATATTTTTCAGCATCATTCATATTAGTTTGAGAAACCATGATACCGTTTAAATAGTTTAAATAACCTTGTTGTTTTTTTACCAGAGCCGCTTCAGGATTCTTTATTTTATTTAACCATTTTTTTGCACCAGCAAAGTCTTGCTTTCTTAATCTTAGAAATGCCAGAAGAATAATTTCATTTTTAAAATATAGAAATATAAAAATGGAAGACAGTAAAATATACATTATACCATTACCAATATATCCTTCTGTAAACTGATATATAGCGTATGCTATAACAAGTCCGGCTAGAATTAACTTTATATTTTTGTTAAACATGTAGTTGTTGATTTTTTGCAGTGGGCAAAGTTAACAAAATCTGATTGAAATATTTTTATTTTGGTTCTTGTTAAAGTAAAAAGTTGTTGTATATTTGCACGCAGTTTTGGAAAACCAAACGAAAAAAAGATTCATTAAGAATATAAAGATATAAGACAATGCCAAAAAGAACGTTTCAACCATCGAAAAGGAAGAGAAGAAACAAGCACGGTTTCAGAGAAAGAATGGCTTCTGTTAACGGAAGAAAAGTGTTAGCGCGTAGAAGAGCTAAAGGAAGAAAGAAATTGTCTGTATCTTCAGAATCAAGACATAAAAGATAATGATTAACAATTGTTAATATTTTAAAGGTGTTGCTTAGGTGTAACGCCTTTTTTTATACCCTATTGATAACTATTTTTGCTCACCAAAACATATAAACATGCCAAAAAATAAAAACATCAAATCTATTTTACTTATCGGTTCAGGTCCAATTATTATTGGTCAGGCCTGCGAATTCGACTACTCTGGATCACAAGCATTACGCTCTTTGAGAGAGGATGGGATTGAAACAATTTTAATTAATTCTAATCCTGCAACGATTATGACAGACCCTTCGATGGCAGATCATGTTTATCTTTTGCCATTGACGACAAAATCGATAGTAAAAATATTAATGGAGCACCCACAAATTGATGCTGTATTACCTACTATGGGTGGACAAACCGCATTGAATTTATGTATTGAAGCTGATGATAAAGGTATTTGGGATGATTTTAATGTTGAAATCATAGGTGTAAATATTGATGCAATTAATATTACTGAGGACAGAGAGAAGTTTAGAGATTTAATGACTAAGATTGGTGTTGGCATGGCACCACAAGAACCAGCGACGTCCTTTTTAAGAGGAAAAGAAATTGCGCAAGAGTTTGGTTTTCCGCTTTGTGTTAGAGCGTCATTTACATTGGGTGGCGCAGGAGCATCTATTGTATATGATGAAAAAGAATTTGATGAATCGCTAACACGAGGCCTTGAGATTTCACCTATTCATGAGGTGATGATTGATAAAGCACTTTTAGGTTGGAAAGAATATGAGTTAGAGTTATTACGTGACAAGAATGATAATGTTGTAATCATTTGTACCATCGAAAATATGGATCCAATGGGAATCCATACTGGAGATTCCATTACTGTTGCACCTGCAATGACCTTATCAGACAAGACGTTCCAGAAAATGCGTGATATGGCTATTCATATGATGCGCAGTATTGGAGATTTCGCAGGTGGTTGTAATGTACAGTTTGCCGTTAGTCCAGATGAGGAAGAAGAAATTATTGCCATTGAGATTAATCCTCGTGTGTCACGTTCTTCGGCTTTAGCAAGTAAAGCAACTGGTTATCCTATTGCAAAGATTGCTGCCAAATTAGCTCTAGGTTATACGCTTGATGAATTAAGTAACCAAATCACAAAGTCAACGTCTGCTTTATTTGAGCCAACATTAGACTATGTGATTGTAAAGATTCCTCGTTGGAACTTTGATAAGTTTGAAGGTTCGGACAGAACATTAGGGTTACAGATGAAAGCTGTAGGTGAAGTAATGGCCATTGGACGTTCTTTCCAAGAGGCGCTACATAAAGCCACGCAATCTTTAGAAATTAAGCGAAATGGACTTGGTGCAGACGGTAAAGGTTATAAAGATTACGATACGATTATCAGTAAACTGAAATATGCTAGTTGGGATCGTGTTTTTGCCATATATGATGCCATTGAAATGGGTATTCCATTGAGTCGTATCCATGAGATTACTAAAATAGATATGTGGTTCTTAAAGCAATATGAAGAATTATTCCAATTGCATAAAGAAATCTCAATCTACGATATTGAAGGAATTGATAGAGAACTTCTGCTAGAAGCAAAGCAAAAAGGTTATGGTGATCGTCAGATTGCTCATATGTTAGGCTGTCTTGAAAGTGAAGTTTATAATAAAAGAAGAGAGTTTAATATAAATAGGGTATATAAACTAGTAGATACTTGTGCGGCAGAATTTAAAGCACAAACGCCTTATTATTATTCCACTTTTGAGAGCGAGGTAGAAACAGCAGACGGTGTCGTTTCTGTAGCAAATGAAAGTAAAGTAACCGATAGAAAAAAGATTATTGTATTAGGGTCTGGACCAAACCGTATTGGTCAAGGTATTGAGTTTGATTATTGTTGTGTTCATGGCGTATTAGCGGCATCAGAGTGTGGTTACGAAACCATTATGATTAACTGTAACCCGGAAACGGTATCTACGGACTTTGATATAGCAGATAAACTTTATTTTGAGCCTGTATTCTGGGAACATATTTATGATATTATCCAACACGAAAAACCAGAAGGTGTCATTGTACAACTTGGTGGACAAACAGCTTTAAAGCTTGCAGAGAAGCTAGAACGCTATGGTGTTAAGATCATGGGTACAAGTTTCCAATCTCTAGATTTAGCTGAAGATAGAGGTAGTTTTTCAACCTTATTAAAAGATAATAATATTCCTTATCCCGAATTTGATACAGCCGAGACTGCTGACGAAGCATTGGCGATTGCAGATCGACTTGATTTTCCAATTTTAGTAAGACCTTCTTATGTTTTAGGTGGTCAAGGGATGAAGATCGTAATCAATAAGGAGGAATTAGAGGAACACGTTGTTGACTTACTTAGAAAAATACCTAATAATAAACTCTTATTAGACCATTACTTAGATGGAGCTATTGAAGCTGAAGCAGATGCTATATGTGATGCAGATGGTAATGTATATATCATAGGTATTATGGAACATATTGAGCCTTGTGGTATTCATTCAGGTGATAGTAATGCTACATTACCTGCATTTAACCTTGGTGATTTAGTGATGCAACAAATTATAGACCATACACATACCATCGCAAGAGCTTTAAATACTGTAGGTTTAATAAATATTCAGTTTGCGATAAAAGATGATACAGTTTATATTATTGAAGCGAATCCAAGAGCGTCTAGAACAGTACCATTTATTGCTAAAGCCTATAAAGAACCTTATGTGAATTACGCAACTAAGGTGATGATAGGTCATAATAAAGTCACTGATTTTGACTTTAAACCACATCTTGATGGTTATGCGATAAAGCAACCGGTATTTTCATTCAACAAGTTTCCGAATGTTAATAAGAAGCTGGGACCAGAAATGAAAAGTACAGGTGAGAGTATATTGTTCATAGACAGTCTAAAAGATGACGAGTTTTATGATTTATATTCTCGACGAAAGATGTACTTAAGTAAGTAAATACATACTTTTTGTTAAAGTTCTCAGCGTGTTTAGTTTATAATTACTAACTTAGCTTAAAATAACCTACATATGAAGAGAGCTTTACTATTATTTTCTATCTGTTTATTCTCCTTTAGTCTTACTGCACAAGTGGTACTAAATCAGGTAGACGATTTTCAAAGTGGTTCAACCGATAACTGGAGAATTGGTGGTGCCGGAAATGCAACTGATGGCCCTATAAATGTTGCAGATGGTGGTCCTGCAGGAGCTGGCGACAATTGCTTACAGTATACTTCTACTGGTGTTGGAAATATAGCTAGTAAAATGGTGTTTTATTCGCAAAACAACCAATGGAGTGGTGACTTTACCTCGGCAGGTGTTGATCAAATTAATTTTGATGTTAATGTTCAAACAACTGCATTAAATCTTAGGATTGCGATGCAAGGTACCAACGGTACTAGAATTTGTACTACAAACGCAATTAATGTGCCTGCAAACGGAACATGGTCTAATATTACAATCCCGATTGATGCTTCCGATTTTACAGTTATATCCGGAGGTTCTGATGCGGCAACTGTTTTAGGTAGTGTTTTAACCATGAGAATTTTGAGTAGCTCGACACCAACTTGGACAGGTCCAGATGCTGTTGCTTCAGTAATTCAAGTTGATAATATTTTGGCGTCATCTTCATTAAGTACAGATGAATTTTCATTACAAAATAGAGAATTTACAATTTCACCAAATCCTGGTAGAAATAGTTTAAATATTAAATTACCAAGTGCCGATAGCGATATGAAGCTTGAAGTATTTGATGTACTTGGTAAACGTGTTTATCAAGGTATAGTATCCCAATTAGAATCTTCTGTCAATGTATCAAATTGGAAGAGTGGTGTATATCTTGTTAGGATATCAAATAATGAAATAGTACAAACTAAACGCTTTATTAAGCAATAGACTCAAATAAAATACGTACTATATAAAAGCCATTTATTTTAAATGGCTTTTTTTTATTTAAAACTCTAACTGAACGCGATAATCACTAAGTTGTGGTAAATGATCTTCAACATATTTATAGACCTGACTTAAAGCTTCATTTTTGTCCGATTCACTTTCTTTCCGCTTAATGGCCTTTAAGAAACGCTTAGCGTCAATTTTAGATTTTAGTTTTAAACCTGGGACTTGTGTTGTGTTACCATTAACGTCAATAGCCACCATAGTGAAATAAGAGGAGTTACAATGTTTCTTCTCACCGGTCCTAATATTTTCAGATTCTACCCTAATACCAACAACCATTGACGATGACCCTACAAAATTTATAGAAGCTTTCATGGTAACAAGTTCACCAACTTCAATAGGATTAAGGAAATTTACTTTATCAACAGAGGCAGTGACACAATAACTACCAGAATGTTTGGAGGCACAAGCAAAGGCTATTTGATCCATAAGACTTAAAATATAGCCTCCGTGAATTTTACCTCCAAAATTGGTATAGGAAGGCAACATTAATTCAGATATCTCAATTCTTGAGTCGTTAATGGATTTATACATTGTTCTAGTTGTTTCCCACTACTCAGAGTCCTGAGTTGCGCGTTTTATAATATTTTCAGGCAAGGACTTTTTAGCTTTTGCACCCATTTTCTTAATTTTCTCAACACGAGAAATAAGATTACCCTTACCTTCAACTAGTTTGTTCATTGCTGCCGAGTAGTCCGTCTTAGCGGCATCGATTTTTTTGCCTACACCTGTTAAATCGGAAACAAGACCTTCAAATTTATCGTATAAGGCTCCAGCTTGTTTGGCAATCTCTATGGCATTTTGTTGTTGTTTTTCATTGTTCCACATGGTGTCAATGGTTCGTAAAGTGGCCAAAAGGGTAGATGGTGTAACAATAACAATATTCTGCTCAAAAGCTTTGCTATATAGTGTGTTGTCCTCATTTATTGCAACAGCAAATGCTGGCTCGATAGGAATAAACATTAGTACAAAATCAGGAGATTCTATATCATAAAGATCTTGATAGTTTTTCGCGGATAGTTGATCTACATGTTTCTTAATAGAATTGACATGAGCCTTTAAATAAATTTGTTTTTCATCGTCCTCGGCATTTACCAATCGTTCATAATCTGTAAGTGACACTTTGGAGTCGATGATCATTTTCTTTGAGTCAGGAAGATGTAATACAACATCTGGCATAACACGAGATCCATCTTCACGTTGAAAATTTTTCTGCACAAAGTACTCTCTGTCCTTTTCAAGTCCAGATTTCTCGAGGACACGTTCTAATACTAATTCACCCCAATTACCTTGTGTTTTACTATCACCTTTAAGAGCTTTGGTCAAATTTGTGGCCTCCTTGGCCATTTGTTGATTTAAGTCTTTTAGGCCTTTCAGTTGTTCCTCAAGGGCTGAATGCATTTTTACACTTTTTAATTGAGTATCCTCGACTTTTTTCTCAAATCCTTGAATTTTTTCTTGCAAAGGGTTGAGTATATTCTTGATGTTTTCTTTATTCTGCTCTGTAAACTTATTAGACTTTTCTTCTAATATTTTATTAGCGAGTAATTCAAAATCCTTTCTTAATTGAGCTTGTCGTTCTTCCAACTCCTGATCACGCTTTAGGTTTTGCTGTTGCAGATTTTCTAATTCGGTATTTCGTTTTGATAATTCTGTATTCAAAAAGTCTTTATCACGTCTTATAGACTCTCGTTCTGTCTCGATTTTCCCGACAGTTTCCTTTAGATCAGTAATTGTATTTGTTAATTGATTTTGACGCTCTTCTAGGGCACTTTTATCACTTTTGCTTTTTAATTTCGCAAATTGCATTCCTATAAAAGCACCAATTCCTGCTGAAACTATAATGGTAATAAGGAGAATAATAGAGTCGTTCATATACTGAAGGTGTAAGTCTCAAAGATAGCCTTTAAATACCTAAAATGAAATGGGATTTAAGGTCCTATTTATTAACAATTACGATTTATTTACCCTAAAACTTCCAGTGGAGTTATCGAATAAAATCAGATCTTTAGGGAAAAGCGATTCGAAGACTCCATTGGCTATAAGATTGCATGGTTCATCGCAAATGACGCCTTCATTGGTCATGACTATCATGGTATCACAGAGCTGAATTGCAAGGTCAATCTCATGAGACGAAAAAAGTATGGTTTTACCAGTTTCCTTAGTGAGATCTTTCAACAGTTTTAAAATATAGGCTTTGTGATACATATCTAGATGTGTTGTGGGCTCATCTAGAATTATAATATCAGTGTCTTGCACTAATGCACGTGCTATCATGACTTTTTGTAATTGGCCATCACTTAGCTCATAGCACTTTTTAGCACTTAAATCAGAGATTTTCACTAAATCTAGTGCTCTACTTATAATAGCTTCATCTGCTTCACTGAGCTTGCCAATCCAATTGGTATAAGGATGTCTTCCCAATGCAACTAATTCGTAAATAGATAAGTTGGCGGTACTTAAAGGATCAGTAAGAACTATGCTTAATTTTTTTGCCAACTCAAGCGCATTTATTTCTTCAAGGTTTTCATTATTTATTTTGATACGTCCAGATAGGCTTGGTTGTACTTTAATAAGAGTTCTTAGTAAAGTAGATTTTCCTATTCCGTTTGCACCGACTAGACCAACGAGCTGACTTTCACCCAAAGAAAAATCAATCTTCTCAGCCACAACCAAATTTGATTTTTTGATTTTATAACCAATCGTCAAATTTTCTACACACAGAATATTTTTCTTCTTCTCCTCAATCATTAAAACATCATTTTACGTTGTCTTACTAATAACCAGATTACCACAGGAGCACCAACTAATGCCGTAATGGCATTTATAGGTAGAACATAATCACTAGAAGGTAATTGAGCAATACTATCACAAATAAGCATCACTATAGAACCATATAAGCATACAGCAGGTAATAGTATTTTGTGATTAGAAGTTTTAAATATTTGACGCGTTAAATGTGGTATAGCTAATCCGATAAAAGCAATCGGTCCTGCAAATGCAGTGATGGTACCAGCAACCACACTTGTTGCCAAGATAATTATTAACCTACTTCGTTTTAAATTCAGACCGAGACTTTTGGCGTAGTTATCACCCAATAATAGACTGTTTAAGTTTTTAATTGAAAAAATAGCCAGAAGCATACCTAGAAGATACAGACCAAAAAAGAGTGTGATTTCATTCCATGAAAGATTGCTTAAACTCCCAAATCCCCAGAATATATATTGTTGAAGTTGTTCGGCAGTACTGAAATAGGAAAGGACGCTAACAACAGCTGCCGTAATACTTCCAAACATTAATCCAATTATTAGAATGGCCATGGTATCACGTACCTTGCTAGAAACAGCCAAGACCGCTAAGAGCACTAAAAAGCTACCAATACTTGCTGCAATAACAATACTCCACTTAGAGACTAAATATGTGGCTAAAACACCACCGAATAATCCTGAGCCAAGTATAACTAAGGCTACACCCAAACTTGCTCCAGAACTTAGGCCAAGTACAAATGGACCCGCTAAAGGATTCCTAAATAAGGTTTGCATTAATAATCCAGAAACACCAAGTCCCGAACCTACAAGTATTGCTGTTATGGCTTTTGGCAGTCTAAAATCTCTAACAATGACGATAGACGTGCTATTGTCACTCACACCAAAAAGACTAGTTAAGATTTCACTAAAGGGAATGTTGATAGATCCAAAACTGATATTCAGTAAAAAACATAATAGAACTATAAAAGCTAGTATTATAAATTGTTTACTGTATGTAGTCACATTTTTCAATTAATCGAGCTGTTTAAAGAAAAAGGGTTTATAATCTGGTAAAAGTTGTGGATGGCATACTTTTATTATGTCCTGGAGTACCAAATCTGGTCTTGCGGTACCAAGCTCGTAATACAATACACCTCCAGTTGGTCCCGTTTTACCTGAAAAAGCATAAATGGACTTTGACTTAAAAGCCTCAAATTGTTTATACAATTCGCTTGCTTCTTCTAATTGCGAGTAGCTTGTGTAATACGAAGGACTTAACCATATTTTGGCATCTTGTGCCTTTTCAAAAACAGCTTCAAAGCTCAAGGCAAGACTGCCATCTCCTTTGGTATCCTTCCATAGATAATCCACATTAGCATCTCTTAAAAATTGGCCTTCTGGGCTCGATCCATTGGGTAAGTACCATACATCTTTGTGCATGGCACCACTGAGTACTGTAGGCGGATTTTTAGCTTTACTAGCTAGAATTTTAGCCTCGTTATAGCGACGTTCTATTTGATTAAAAACCGAATCAGCTTCTCTTTCTTTTCCAAATAAAACACCAAATAGTTTAATCCATTCGGCCTTAGCGAGCGCAGAAGCTTCAACCCAGTCGCCATTGTAAATGATTGGTATACCTGCTTTTTTAATGGTTTCAAATGTTCTGTTTACACCATCTACACCAAATCCTACAACGACATTTGGATTTAATTCAAGTAGAACCTCTGTATTAATTCCTTCGTTTTTACCAAGTTCCCTTACTGCTCCATTTTCAATTCTTTCTCTTACTTTTTCAGAGGATATATAGTCTGTTCCAGGAAAACCGACTAAAGAGTTCTCAATACCTAAAAGTTCTAAGGCTGGTATGTGTGTCGTTGAGGTTACAACTAGTCTCTTAATAGAATTATCTAAAACACCATCAAAGGATTCTAGACTAATATCAAGTTTCGACTTATCATCAATAATACAGTAACTATATTGTTTTTCGGCATTTGGCCAAGGCGTATTAATCGTTATTATTTTATAACCATCAAAATAACTGGCGCTAAACCCTGTCGCATATTTGAGTCTAATATCCTTACTAATCTTAGGTAGAACCGTTTTTTCTTTTTTGTTCTGTTCACAAGAGACGGTCAGTATCACAATTGAAATAAAAAGAAGGAAATTTTTCATGAAATAATAATGAATTGAGATATCAAAAATAAGATTAATTAATTTTTTTAAATGCATCAAGAGTTATTGTTTATTTTTGCAACGAAATCTGGTTCACTTTTGTTTTTAAAGTGATTAAAAGGGAATCTGGTGAAAATCCAGAACTGTTCCCGCAACTGTAAGCTGTAAAGCTTGTTATTACACTTCTTGTCACTGGAATTTTATTCTGGGAAGACCAATAACAAGACGCAAGTCAGGAGACCTGCCAATTTCAACATAGAAGTCAAACTTTCGGGATAAAAGTTTACGTATAGTTCGCTGTATGTTCTCGAGCAATTAAATTAAAATGAACAAAACAACATGGTTTTGCATACTTTTTATAGGTATGCTGAGTACCGGATTTTCGCAAACACAAAAAGATTCGGTAAAAGTAGAGGCACTCGATGAAGTGGTTCTAACAGACACACGTTTTGCCTTAAAACGTGAAAATTCTGGTAAAACGGTTATTAAGATTTCAAGAGAAGAAATTGAAAGAAATCAAGGAAGAACAGTTGCAGAATTAATCAACACTAAAAGTGGTATGGAAATTAATGGTAGCCGCAGTGTAGCTGGTCAAAACTTGGGCTATTTTATTAGAGGCGGTAACAACAGACAGGTATTGGTTTTAATTGATGGTGTACAAGTCAATGATCCTTCGTTGGTTTCAAATGAATTTGATTTACGATTATTGGATTTAAATACTATTGAATCTATTGAAATTGTGAAGGGTGCGTCTAGTACACTTTATGGTAATGCTGCTGCAACGGCCGTAATTAATATTACAACAAGGAAAGCTTCAAAAAATAAGATTTCAGGAAGTTTTTTAAGTATTGTTGGTACTAACCAAACTCAGGACGATCTTAACAACAACATTGCAAGTTTTACAAATAATGTTTCAATAAATGGCACTTTAGATAAACTATCTTATGTGGCTTCATTTGGAAATCAATTTCAAAATGGTCTATCGGCAGCCAAATCAGAAAATCCTGAAAGAGACCCATTTTCGAGATATAATACGAGCTTAAAGTTGGGCTATGAGATTTCTGAAAAATTAAAGATCACCGCTTTTACCAGTTTTGACAAATTTAAAACGGACATTGATGGTTTTCCACCACCTAATTTTACTTTAGCAGACACACCAGACACTTTTGAATCTGAACAATTTCGTTTTGGGATTGCACCAGAATTTAAATATAAGAACGGTAGCTTTAATGTAAATGCCGCAATAACTCAGATTGATAGAGAAACGGTTTCAGCATTTAGAACTGTAAATGAGGCTGAAAGTATTGTTGTAGATGCTTTTAACAAATATGTGTTTAATGATACATTTTATACGATCGTTGGTTTAAATTATGGTGATTATAACAGCACTTTTGCCGAAGAAGAGAGTTTTACCAATACAGATCCCTATTTAAATGTGGTATACGTCTCAGATTTTGGGTTAAATATTAATGCAGGTGGACGACTTAATAACCACAGTGAATATGGCTCTCAATTTGTTTATAATCTAAATCCTTCGTATAAAATCGATTTGGATAATGGTTATGCAAAAGTGTTTGGATCTTATGCGACCTCTTTTATCGCACCTAATCTTTCGCAGTTGTTTGGATTTTTTGGAGCTAATCCAGATTTGGAACCTGAAGAAAACTTAACTATCGAAGGTGGATTAGAATATAGCACTAATAATGGTGTACGTTTCAGTGGTGTGTTTTTTAATAGAATGGAAGAAAATACAATCATTTTTACATCTGCATATGAAAATGCATCAGACGATGCTACAGTTCAAGGGTTTGAAGTGGAGGCAGAAATAAGCATAATTGATAACTTAGATTTCTCTGCAAACTATACATTTACCGAACTTAAAGATGGTGAGCGTATTAGATTGCCTAAGCATAGAGCTAACGCTAATCTTGGCTACGATTTCTCAAGTCGAACTTATGCTTCTATAAATGCGCAGTACGTTGGTGAAAGAAGTGACTTGGATTTTGCTACTTTTAGTAATACAGATTTGGAAGCCTATACACTTTTAAATCTCTATGTTAGTCATAAGGTACTTAATGATAAGCTCAAAATATTTGTATCCTTTGATAATATTCTTAATGAAGATTACTTTGAGATATTAGGATATACAACAAGAGGGCGAAACATAAATTTAGGATTTAATTTAAATCTTTAAGAGTATTATGGCACTTAAGAATCCGTATTACATGAATGCATTGGATATTTATACGTCCAATTGTAAAACTTCCCGGCTTGAGATTTTTCAAGAAAAAATAAATGACGCTAAATTAATGGCGATGCCTTTAATGAGTTGGGATATATATATGACGCATTACTACGCTGAGATTGAAACTTCATTAAAACGTATTGAACTTGAAATGGTTATATCGTTTGCTCAAAAATTCAATTGGATGAATGATATTAATAAAGCATTTGAAACAAATGAGTATGAGGCATTAATTATTACAGATAATAAACAAAATATCATTTGGGTAAATAATGGGTTTACGCAAATGACCGGATATTCAAAATCTTTTGCTTTAAACAAGACACCTAGATTCCTACAGGGTAACAAAACTTCTATGCATACAAAAAAGCGTATAAGACAAAAAATTTCTGAGAATAAACCTTTTAGAGAAGTTATTATAAACCATAAAAAGGATGGGTCTACTTATAAATGTGAGGTTAAGATATTACCTCTATTTAATAAAAATGAAACCACTCATTTTATGGCATTCGAAAAAAGAGTAGGATAATTAAAAACAAAAAAGCCACCTTCATGGGTGGCTTTTTTTATTATTTCTCGATATACATTTCCCGTTCTAGAGGATGTATTAATTTAGACATATTAGCTTCGCGCAAAGGCTCATTTTGCATACTAATTTGATCAGCGTTTCTTCCAGACACTCCTGTAATCTGAAAAATAGCTTCAGCGAGTAAAGGTTCATCCACATTTCCTAAAATACCTAAGTTACCAGGAAATTCAGAAAGTTCTGTATCTGGTGCTAATCCATTTGCTGGTACTAGTTGATCATTAACATTAGTTGAATTAGCCACTAGAGGTTGCATAGCATAGGTATGACTAGGATTAATATTTTCAGTTGAAAAAAGTGTCGGAGAATCGTAAACCGTTAGTGAGGCTTGTGTTTTTCCCGCAGTATTTTCTCCAATAACTACAACATCAATATATGGGCTTAAACTATTTATAAGGAGCTCACTTGCAGAAGCTGTTCTTCTATTTGTAGTCAACACATATACTCTAGATAGATTTAAACTGTTTAAATTACCACCACCTTCAAAACTATTAGTAAATAGATAATCTCTATTAAGGCTTGATAAGTTGTTATTATACATAAGTTGTGAATAGACCTGGCCATTAAACTGTCCAGTTACCATACTACCTAAATATGCCGCAGATTGTACCGAACCACCACCATTGTATCTCAAATCGATAACTAATTCGTCAATATTAGCATTTAAAAAAGTTCCGAAGGCATCGTTAAGTTCGTTATCAAAATTACTCGTAAAACCATTATAAACAAGATATCCTATTGTTGTATTACTTACTTCTAAAACTTCTGTAAGGTGAACAGGGTTTTCAACATAATTCTCACGCGTTAATGTGGTACTTGCACCATTTAATTCTATAGTGTCGTCATCAGCATTGGGTGTGCCATTATCGTCATAATCTGCAAAATTTAAAGTGTAAGTGCTAGTGCCTAACAGACTGCTAAGATTTTCTGTATTTAGATTTTGGCCATTAACTGCTCTAAATATCAGACCACGTTCTAGGCCTTGACTCGATGCTACACTATTATTTAAAACCAAGGTTATTGCTCCAAAAACTTCCGTATCACTTCCAGGAACAAAATATAGATTGAACTCTATACCATTAGAGAGTGTATTCCCTTGCAGTAAATTTTGTAAATCAAAATAATTAGAAAATAATCTACTGAATCTATCTATACTAGATGGATCATATAGTAAAGAGAAAAATATATCTTCTGGAGTTTCAAAACTATTGAGGTAGTCCGCATATTCTTGGTCAGAATCAAATCGATCATCTGCAAGATCAGGAATCTGCTCTTTGTATAGGTATACGGCATTCATACCTTTCCAAATGAAATCTGTGATTTCAGATGCACTAATTGCATTATCATCAGCATCCTCAAAACAGCTGGTTACTGTTATGAGCATTAATGTACTTAGTAGTAAGGCTTTTATTTTAATATTGAGACGTATGCCCAATAGAAGGGTCCAAAAATTCTTAGAATTTTTCATGGTTTTTCTTTTAAATATAGCAATGTTTTACTTCAGTCTGTAAAACTCTAAATTTACTTACATTATTGTGAAAAAAAAAATTTGTAACAAAATGTAATGTGCATCGTCGTAATGTTGAAGAAGAGCTAAAACTCCCTTCACCACCAATCAAAATGTAATGAAACAAGCAGATTTTGTAAGCTTAGTAATGCCTTTTAAAGATAAGGTTTTTCGTTTGGCGAAACGATTGTTAGTGTCCACGGAAGAGGCCGAAGATGCAACACAAGAAATTTTGCTAAAGCTTTGGAATAACAAAGAGAAGATTGGTGAGTATAAAAATGTGGAGGCCTTTTCGATGACAATGACTAAGAATTTTTGTTTAGATCGATTAAAATCAAAACAGGCACAGAATTTAAAAATTGTTCATAGTAATTATACAGACAATAGCTCCTCATTACAAAAGCAAGTTGAAACAAAGGATAGTGTAAGCTGGGTGGCAAGAATAATGGAAGAATTACCAGAACAGCAAAAGATAATAGTACAGCTGAGAGATATTGAACAATATGATTTTTCTGAAATATCTAAAATGTTGGACATGAATGAAACAGCAATTAGAGTAGCATTATCGAGAGCACGAAAAACAATAAGAGAAAAATTAACTAATACACATAGTTATGGTATTAAATAATATAGAAAAGCTTTTAGAAAAATATAACGAAGCAGAAACTTCGGTGAAGGAGGAAGCGCAATTAAGAGCCTATTTTAATGGAGATGATGTTGCACCACACCTAGAACACTATAAGCCATTGTTTCAGTATTTTTCTTTAGCACAAGAAGAACAGTATACGAAGGACGTTCCATTAAAACCTAAAAAGAGAACCGTATTTTATCAGTGGATTTCTGTCGCAGCAGTTGCAGTTCTAATGTTAAGTATCTTCATTCCTAATTGGTCTGGTGGTCAAAAATCTCTTGCAGACTATTCACAAGAGGAACAACAAATGTATCTGGAAGCTAAAGAGGCATTAGCCATGCTTTCAAATAATTTCAATCAAGGAACTACAAGTTTAAATACATTAAACGTAGCTTCTGAGAATTTTAATGTTGGCTTGGAAAAAGCAAGTCACCTTACAGAATTCAACCAATCAACAAACAAATTATTAAAGAATTAAGAATTAAAAATTAAAAACAAGAAATCATGAAAAAAGTAGTAATAGTTGTAGCGATGATGTTTGCCTCGATCACAGCATTTAGTCAAAGTGTATTTGATAAGTTTGAGGATCTAGATGGTGTAACGTCAGTTATTTTAAATCAGAAAATGTTTAAGATGTTAGCTACTATGGGAGTGGATATTGATGATCCAGAAATGAAAGAATATGCTGAAATGGCAGGAGGAATAACTGGTTTTAAAGTATTTACCACAGGAGATGAGAAAATTTCTGCTGACATGAAGGCTACAGTAAACAGATATTTAAAGTCTTCTGATCTTGAAGAGTTAATGCGTATTAAGGATGGAGATCAAACGGTAAAGTTTTATGTAAAAGAAGGTAGAGATGATAACCACGTAAAAGAATTATTAATGTATATCAGTGGCCTTAAGGAAATGACAAAAGGTAGTAACATCGAAATTAATGGTGAGAAGCGTGAATTCGAAACCGTAGTTATGACCTTAACAGGTGATATTGATCTTAGACAAGTTTCAAAGATTACTAACCAAATGGATATCCCAGGAGGTGAGCAATTGAAAAAAGCAGGTCAGAAAAACTAAAACATAATGAAACAATCAATCAAAAAATTAATGGTAATGTTGCTTTTGGTTACGGCTTTTACAAGCTGTAACCAAGGGCCTACTTTACAAACGTATTATGTAGATAACGAATTACAGCCAGGTTTTTCGTCTTTTGATGTACCAACGAGTGTGGTAAATGTTGAAAAAGTCGAAATGACAGATGCACAAAGAAAAGCTTATAATTCGGTTGATAAACTTAATGTTCTAACTTTTGTTTTAAACGAAAACAATGTAGAGGATTATAAAGTAGAACTTGGAAAGGTAAACACCATACTAAAGAATCCTAAGTACGAAGAATTAATGCGTACTAATCTAGATGGATCTAAAATCGTTGTAAAGTTTCTTGGAGAATCTGAAGCGAGTATAGATGAACTCATTCTTTTTGGAAGTTCCAATGAGAGAGGTTTTGCTATTGCGCGAATCCTTGGAGATAATATGAATGCCGGACAATTGATGCAGTTAGGTGATGTACTACAAAATGCTCAAATAGAAGATTCTCAATTAAAAGGCCTAACAGATTTTTTTAAATAAACTGACACTTATTTAAAATGTTAATAGAATCGTCTTGTTGCTAGTCTTCAAAACGATTTTTTTTGTTCTGAACCGCAAAATAAAATCCTGTAAAAACAAGGGTCAAGAAGCCAACCACAATAATAAATTTGATGATTAAATAGTCTAGTACATCAAATAAACCCCCGGTAAAAAAACCTAGAGTAATTATTAATACAAAGGTAAGGGCAATACTATTTCGACTTGTCGGGATCCACTTTATCATATGCCAGTATAATTACTTGGTGTAATAGCTTTTAATTCGGTTTTTATATGATCCGAAACTTCTAATGAATCAATAAAATTTGAAATAGAATGTTGAGTTATAGCTTCATTAGTGCGTGTAAGCCCTTTTAATGCCTCGTATGGATTTGGATAATTTTCACGTCTTAGAATCGTCTGTATAGCCTCTGCAACAACAGCCCAATTGGCTTCTAAATCTTGCTCAAATTTTGTCTCGTTAAGCAATAGTTTACCAAGACCTTTTAAAGTTGACTTAAATCCAATTAAAGTATGTCCAAAAGGGACACCCACATTACGTAATACCGTACTATCTGTTAAATCGCGTTGTAATCTAGAAATAGGTAATTTAACTGCAAGATGCTCAAAAATAGCATTGGCAATACCCAGGTTTCCTTCACTGTTTTCAAAATCTATAGGATTTACCTTGTGAGGCATTGCAGAACTACCAACTTCACCTTTCTTTATTTTCTGTTTGAAATAATCCATAGACACATAGGTCCAAATATCTCTATCTAAATCTATGATGATTGTATTGATGCGCTTTAAAGCATCAAACAATGCGGCCATATGATCATAATGTTCTATTTGGGTCGTTGGAAACGAGTGTTGCAATCCTAATTTTTCTTGCACAAATTGCGTTCCAAAAGCTTTCCAATCGATATCAGGGAAAGCAACTTTATGTGCATTGAAATTTCCTGTTGCACCACCAAACTTTGCAGCACTTGGTACATCATTCAATAAATTAAACTGTTCTTTTAAACGTACGGCAAAAACCTGAATTTCTTTTCCTAATCGCGTAGGTGAGGCTGGTTGACCATGTGTTCTGGCCAACATAGGTACATTTTGCCATTCCTTAGAAAGTTCTTCAATCTTTTCTAAGAGAATAAAATATTCTGGGACATAAACAGCATTCATAGCATCCTTAATACTTAAAGGAATCGCGGTGTTATTAATGTCTTGCGAGGTTAATCCAAAATGAATGAATTCTTTATAATCTGAAAGTCCTAACGCATCAAACTTCTCTTTTATGAAATACTCGACTGCTTTAACGTCGTGATTAGTGACTTTCTCAATATCCTTGATGGCATTAGCATCTTCGGGAGTAAAGTTTTTATAGATGTTTCTTAAATCCTCAAAAAGTGTATTTGAAACTCCATCTAATTGTGGTAAGGGAATTTCGCATAGTGCAATAAAATATTCGATCTCTACAAGTACTCTATATTTAATGAGTGCTTCCTCAGAAAAATACTGAACAAGGGCGTCAACTTTAGATCTATATCTGCCATCTATAGGCGAAATTGCATTAAGGGATGTAATTGCCATCTATCATAAAATTTGAAACCTCAAATATAACGAAGTTGGGTAAGAGTACTTGTATGGAAAATGGATTTTTATGAATCGATTTTAGCCAGAATATGTCTTGCCCTTGCTTTGTACCCTGAACTTTGATGCGGATAGTCTTTTTGAAGTATATTTTTTAATTCTGGATAGATCCAGGAAAATTCTGTCCCCAAATAATACAGAGCATTCATACTATACGCTTTTACAGCAATTTTTTCGTTTCTAATCATCCAATCAAAACAGCATTCTACAATGGCTTCACGATGAATCTTATTTAAAGCCTCCTTAATTATTAGATCTTGTTTTTTGTAATATAGTTCAATTAAAATTTCAATGATTTTGGCACAGGGTCTAGTGGTGGAGTCTAACTTTAATCTCGAGATATTCGATGTAAAATAATCAAGGTGTGGTAAAATGATTGTAATATCATCTTTACAGGCAAATTCGAATACCCATGCCGCTCTAGACGAAAGTT
Source organism: Winogradskyella poriferorum (assembly GCF_050618035.1). Classification (GTDB taxonomy): domain Bacteria; phylum Bacteroidota; class Bacteroidia; order Flavobacteriales; family Flavobacteriaceae; genus Winogradskyella; species Winogradskyella poriferorum_A. Next base: position 127,143 of record NZ_JBODPY010000004.1, on the reverse strand, counting down.
TGTCATCGACCATAAAGACTATCTCTAAAATGGGCTTAATCAATTCCTTCTGATCAATAACCATATTGGCGTATTTAGACCTACAAACTCGGGTCGCACTCACATAATTTAATTCTTTATAAAGTTGATCTTTTGTCAAAAGGTTTATTAATTTAACAGTTCTAAATTAATCAAAATGCCATGATAAAAAAACTCATCAAAAATGCGTTATTAGCGATTCTTATAGTCTTTACAATTGCACAATTCTTTGGCCCTGTAAAAAATGATGGTGATTTGGCTTCCATTGAGGGGTTTTTGGTAGATACAAATCCTCCCGAAGATGTCAAACTCATTTTAAAAAATGCCTGTTTCGACTGTCATAGTGACCATACGAGATACCCATGGTATAATAATATTACTCCAGTTAATTATTGGTTAGCCGATCATATTAGACATGGTAAAGGCGATTTTAACGTTTCTAAATGGAATGACTACTCCGAAAAAAAGAAAGATCATAAATTAGAAGAATTGGCTGAAAAAGTTGAGGGCAGGCACATGCCTTTACCAAGTTACACTTGGACACATAGTGATGCTAAGCTAACAGATGCTCAAATTGAAGCGGTTACAGCTTGGGTGCAAATGGCAAGATTAAAATACGCCTTCGTTAAGGATCCGGAGTAGTCTTGTGAGTTGATTGTTTAGGGTTATCTAATGAGAAATCCAACCCTTAAAATTATTATTTAGAATTTTTCTAAATAATTTTTTTTTCGATTTAATCGTATGTAAATTTGCCCTTCAATACAATCACGCTAGACAAAAACAGCAATTGGGTTTAAAAAAGATCATTTTTATTGGCTTTTTATTTATGATGTTAGGTACCGTTTCAGAGCTGTATCTGCTAGATCACTACGAAGATACGCTTCAGTTTATTCCAATCCTTTGTATAGGCTTATTATTACTATTGGTCTTTGTTTTGTTTTTCTATCGCAGTCGTTTCTTAAATCGAGTATTTAAAATATTACTTGTACTTACGGTATTAAGCGGTGTCTATGGTACTTTTTTACATCTTCAAGCTAATTACGAGTTTGAGCTAGAAATGACACCATCACTGGGTGGCTGGGACTTATTTATTGAGAGTTTATCTGGTGCTTTACCAGCTTTAGCGCCTTTAAGTATGGTTGTATTAGCAATTATCGGTTATTCATATTTAATCCTTATAAATCAAAAACAATGAGAAATATTAAATCTTTATTAATTGTATTCGTATTAGTTACAGCGTTTATGATGTCTTGTAAAAATTCTGAAGCTGAAGCAAAAGAAGAAACATCCACGACTGAAGTGTCAGACAACAAAGCTTCTGAAGAAGTGAAAACTGAAACAAATGAGGCTAAAGGTGTTTTAAACGCTAACTTGGCCACCGAAGCAGACCTTCAAGGATTAGGGTTGCCCACTGAAGTTATTGCAACAATTCTAAACAACAGACCATTTTTAGATATGATGGATCTAGATAAAATGCTTATGGATAGCAATAAAGATGAATTGTATAAACAAATGTTTGTTCCATTAAACCTAAACACAACAGCAGAAGCGGATTTTAAAATCATTCCTGGTGTTGGTGACCGAATGGCACACGAATTCGAAGAGTATCGTCCATACACAAGTGTAAAACAGTTTAGAAAAGAGATTGGTAAGTATGTTGACGAAGATGAGGTAGAACGTTACTTAAATTACGTATTTGTACCTGTAGAATTAAATACAGCATCAGAAGAGGACATTAAAGCTTTACCAGGAGTTGGTAAAAAAATGACCCACGAGTTTGAAGAGTATCGTCCATATAAAAACATGGAACAGTTTAGAAAAGAGATCGGTAAATATGTTGATGATAATGAACTTAAGCGTTTAGAGCGTTTGGTATACTTAAAAGACAATTAATTGTAAAAATGGTGAACGGTTATTACCATTTATACCATAAAAGTTTTAATTTAAGAGGTTGTTATGTCTAGTAGCAACCTCTTAATTGTTGGATTTGTTTGGCCAGAGCCTAAAAGTTCGGCCGCAGGCAGTCGCATGCTTCAACTTATTGATCAATTTCTGGCGCAAAGTTATGAGATTACCTTTGCTTGTGCTGCAAATACTTCAGATAACACTTATGATCTATCCCAGCTAGGTGTGCAAACACAAACCATAGCCCTTAATGATGCTTCCTTCGATAGTTTTATCACTAAGCTTAATCCAGATGTGGTCCTCTTTGATCGTTTTATGATTGAAGAGCAATATGGCTGGCGTGTTGCAGAACATTGTCCAAATGCCTTGCGAATTTTGGATACTGAAGACTTACATGGACTCAGAAAGGCTAGAGCGCAAGCTCTTAAGGCAAATGAAACTTATGAATACAAACATCTCCTTAATGATTTTACTAAACGAGAAATTGCTAGTATATACCGTTGTGATTTAAGTTTAATCATTTCTGAATTTGAAATGAATTTACTAACTCAGCATTTTAAGATAGATTCAAAGCTTCTGCTTTATTTACCGTTTTTGTTAGAGGCTATATCTGATACAGTAAAAGCCCAATTTCCGACTTATGAGCATCGTAGTAATTTTATGATTATCGGTAACTTTTTACATAAGCCAAATACTGATGCTATACTACATTTAAAAAAGTCTATTTGGCCAGTTATTCGAAAGGCTCTACCAAAGGCTGAAGTACATATATATGGTGCTTACAGTTCTGAAAAAAGTTTACAATTACATAATGAAGACGAAGGATTTATTGTAAAGGGTGGTGTAGAGGAGGTAGATCCAATAATGAAAAACTATAGAGTATGTTTAGCACCTTTACGATATGGTGCAGGTTTAAAAGGAAAAGTGTTCGATGCTATAAAAAATGGAACACCTTGCATGATGTCCCAAATTGCTGCTGAGGGTATTTTTAAAGTTGAAGAAGCATCCTTACTAATAGAGAATGACCCTATTGAGTTTGCAAACAAAGCTATTGCATTATTTACTAATCCTAATACATGGGCTGAAGCACGTCAAAAGGGGTTCGAAATTTTAAGTACAAGATTTGATAAGCAAACTTTCGAAGCGAATTTTAAAGAGAAATTGAATTATATCACATCTAATATCGTTTCACACAGAGAAAGCAATATTATTGGTCAAGTATTATCACATCAATCCATGAAAAGTACCAAATACATGAGTAAATGGATTGAAGCAAAGAACAGGGCTAATTAATCCTTAGAAAAGAGTGTACTAAGTTGTTTACCAAGTACTCCTGCGACACCACCGACTATGCCACCCACAAGACCTGTAATGACTAAAAGTAATGTTGTATTACCCTTTAAATCTAATAATACTGCGATTTTTTCTGCAAGAATAAAATCATTGCTAGAGCCGAGTGTATAACTATAGACGACCCACAAAATAAATATCGAAAGAAAAGGCACAATGAATACCGCTAAGCGTTTTAGCGGTAATAAAAAACCTGTAATTAAGGATGCTACCATTACAGAATACCAATCCATAAATAAGGACAAAACAAGTGCAATTACAATAGTGATAACAAAATTTAGAATGTTCCTATTCATTTTTAAGAGGTATTAAAGTTTGTGTTCCGATGATGCCTTCGTTAGCATTACCATTTTGAATAAAATTTAGTTGGTGATAATTTCCTTTAGCCCAATCGTCTATAAAATTGTCATAGTATTTGCTTCCTGGGTTTCCAGATTGTCCACCAGGATAAATACCGATGGCTGTTGGAGGAGATGTCATTTCTACAATCATTCGCCATGAAGGGCCATGGTTTTCTGAAGTTGCATTTACAATATTACGATCACCACCTATTGGAATATCAAATCTAGAAAATGCTGGTAAAGCTTGTAGTAAATGACCAGCATAAGTCGCTTTATAGGTGAGCCAGTTATAATTACCTTTTTCCTCTTTAATTTCATTAAGTCTTACCACGGCCTCCTTAAATGCAATTAAGAAAAGATCTTTTGCAGTTTCAGTTTTGTCTTCTGTTTCTATGATATCCATAAATTTATGGTCACCATGATTTTTAAGTAAGTAAATGGTCTGATAGGTATATGGTTTTGTTAATGCTAATTCCTCATCATCCAATTCGTCCCATAATAAATTATAAAGTTTACCGTACCATTGTCTCCATATGCTAGGACCCACTTCAGTAATATCATTATTATATTGCCAAGTTTTAATGGCTTTAAAAACTACGAGTTCTTCTTCTGTTAGTTGTGACTCTTCAATTTGATTGATCATATAAGGCAACAATTCAGAGGCTTTGAGATTGTAATTATTATTGTGTAATGCCTTAAAATCGTCTACACTAAAAGTGTCCTTTGAATTAAAATAATCATTTATAACCCGATTTCTATAGGTCTCGTAGCCATCATTAAAAATGTAGAATGGATAGTTCTCATCGACAGGGTGTTGGTTAGCTGAACTGACAAAACCTCTCTCAGGATTTTTGGTGTGCGCATTAAACTTTTGTGGTATATAGGATTGCCAATCATTCTTTGGATCACTTCCATCCATTAAAAATTTACCCTGACCTTCCCATTTATTGGCAAATTTACCTTGAATCCATAAAGCAATATCACCTTCTGTTGATGCAAAAACAAAGTTTTGTGCAGGTGCATTCCAATATTGAAGTGCATTGACGTAGTCGTCATAATTTTTGGCACGATTAAGCTCAATAAAGGTTTTTTGATTATTTCCACCATCGTGGCCTATCCATCGCATGGCATAACCAGAACGTCCATTATCCGATCTAAAATTTTTATCATACACAACAGGCCCATGGTGAGTATATAAAACAGAATCCTTAAAGCTTTCTTTGCCTCTAATTTTAATGTCTTCAACACGCACTTTTACGTCTTTCCAACCCTGATCATATTTATATTTTGTTCGGTCCTCATTAAATTCAATCTTATACCAATCTATAACATCGCGTGTGGCATTAGTTTCTCCCCATGCAATGTATTGGTTAAAACCTGATATTACGCTGAGTGCACCAGGAATTGTAGCTCCAAAAGCATTGTGTTCTGGAGTACTTAATTGCATAACAAACCAGATTGCAGGAAGGTTTAATCCAAGATGTGGATCATTGGCCAGAATTGGATTTCCTGTTGTGGACTTTGAACCTGAAACTGCCCAATTATTACTACCATTATCTGGATGCGGTTTCTCAATCGTTTCTGAAATGGTATCTAATACGGCTAAACTACCTGGTGTTGGAGTTTGGGCTACATCAACGAAACTCCAGTCTGTTTCTTTGGGAATTACAGGATCTGTAATATCGAAGAAATCTGGAAATAGCAAGTCAAAATCTTTTTGACCAATTTTTTGTAATACGTTAGTATACTCTAAGTCGTCATCATAACCTGCAAGCATCTTGGTCATATACATTAGTAATAATGCTGTTTTCTTTGGTGACCAACTTTCAGGTTTATAGTCTAACATTTTATATTCGACAGGATAATCTACAGGATCGAGCTGTTCGATATAGGCATTAACGCCATCTGCATAATCTTGAACAAAGCCTAAGGTTTCTCTATCAAATTCTTCCATATAAGCGATGGCTTGATCAGCTCCGTAACCCATGCCACGACGACGTTCAGAACGGTCATATTCTAAAGCGCCTTCACCAAAGATTTCAGACAATCGTCCTGCTGCCGCATGAGTTTGAAATTCGAGTTGCCATAGACGATGTTTTGCGGTTAGATATCCTTGAGCTTTATACAAATCGTGCTCGTTTTGTGCAAAAACATGTGGGATTAGGTGTTCATCATAATGAACAGTCACGGTCTCTGATAGGCCCTTTATCATGATATCACCTTCAATGATATCATCACCTTCATTTTGCCATATACCTGTATATGGGTTTAAAAATTTTCCTATTGGAGGTATTGAACCAAATTTTGTATTGAGTGCATAAAAAATTCCTATGGTGAGTACCAAGGAAATTAGAATTTTGAGGTATTTCATTCGGTTTTGAATATTAGATTCAGAAAGATACCAAATAAAAATTATTCAATGGCAATTGAGTCTATTATCAAATTGAATTGTTCATTCCTTTTATTGGCAATTAAGAATGCGATTTCTTGCATCTGACTACCATTATAATTAGGAATATCAAGGCGATTACCTCTAAAAGAAGCATACATGACATCAAAAGGGATTTCTATGGTCTGCCATTCTCCATTCGTTTGGAATTCGTAAATGTAGGAGTATTTTTTGTAGAATTTATCTTTTACACGAAACTGATAGTTTTTTCCATCTCCTTTTAGTTTCAAAACAAATTTTGACTGATTAGTTGCTGCAATGGTATTAAAACTATGTCTTATGGATGAAAATCCGCCATTATTATCTAAGGAGACTGTACCATAAAATTGAGCATGACCCTCTTTATTTATTTTAAGGTTACCCATAGAACGTCCTCCCATAACAAAATCATCAACAACTGTCCAGCTTTTAATACGACTTGAAGGATTAAAATCAAAAATCATGATTTGTTGCATAAATAAAAGACCAATTAAGATGTGACCTAACTTCATCATATTACTTTCTGTAAAGATACAAGCACCTGGTCGCTTGGGATTCTATTTTTTGAAAACTTTATAAATTGGTCTTAAAAATCCGAATAGGCGTCTATAAAAATGCATGGATTTATAATAGGTTAATCTGTATAGCTTGTTTTGATATCTGGAAATCGAAAGTGTATCAGTGCGTTTATTGGGTTGCATTTGTATAAGTCCAAATCCGCCCCACATTTCTCTATAAAGACCATCATGATTAAACGCACCAGTTACAAAGTCTAATTCCACCTCATGCACAAAGGGATTTTTAGTGTAGTTGGGTAATGACATGCCTTTTCTACAAGTTGGATTAAAACTATCATGCATAATAATAGTTATTGTACTTTTTGGGAGAATTTGTAAAATATTTTCGATATCTGAAGCGACACCTTTTGTGCTATGATCACCATCAATGAGAATAAATTCAACCTTTTCGTCCGATTTATTTATTTCATCTACTAATTGAGGAAGTATGTCTTTTGAGTTTCCAATTAGATATTCAACATTTTTAAATTTTTCGCAACGTTCATCTCTTTGTTCAGGAGATATATCTATAGCATAGACTTTATCAGAAAAGCGACTTATAGCTTGTAAACTACCACCGTTAAACGTACCAATTTCAATGGCTACCTTGGGTTTAATTTTACCTAATAGTTGAATTAAAGTGCATTTTTCAGCAGTAGTCATTGACCATGGGATGGGATAATCTGATGCGATAAAATCTCTCATGAATTAACGAAGCACTAATTTCTTTATCAGGTCCTTTCCTAATGCTTCATTTAGCATACTTACAATCTTCTCACTGCCATAACTTAGTTCTTCTCTCAGTACACTAGAGCTGAGTTGCACGTAGAGTGTTTCTCTTTTAAGCTCGATAGCTGTTGTATAGTTATTTACACCATTACCCATTAAGTTTAACCATGCTTCACGGACATTGACCTTATCTAAACCAGATTGCAAATTATTCGATGAGACAAATTCTTTTAGAATATCCTGAATAGGTTGGTTATCATTATTACGTTTGGCCATGGATTAATCGGTTTTCTATTTACTCTTCAAATTCCAAGTTAATAGGCTGGTATCTTTTGTATAAATATACTACGTTATTGTCATTAACAATTTTTAAGGTCTCCTCTGAAGCAGAGAGTACAGTCTCATTCCAGTTGGCATAAGGTGTCGTATATTGAAGAATGAGTTGGTTGTTTTCAATTTTTGCAGAGATACCTTCGGCATCCTCAGAAGTGAAGTAAGTATCATTAAGACCAGGTTTCATTTTTTTTCTAAACCCTTTTAGGTTCTCATCGATCTTAATATAATCTAACGTTTCATTAATACTATATTCTCGTTTTGTTCCGTCGCTTAATATAACTTCTTGAATTTCCCAGTAGCCATTAATATGACGCAACAAGTTTTCAGGGTTTTCACTACAAGAGCTTACTATAAATAGAAGACAGAATAGTATTCGCCTCATAACTTAAAGATTTTATATGATTGATGAATCTGTTTAACTATATTCTCAGTGCGCTCGCCATGTGTGTCGCTGATAAAAATCTGACCAAAATGTTCATCGTCTACTAAGCTTATTATTTGAGCCACTCTGTTTTCGTCAAGCTTATCAAATATATCATCAAGGAGCAGAATAGGAGATACACCACTTTGCTGTTTTATAAAATCGAATTGTGCTAGTTTAAGTGCTATTAAAAAGGATTTTTGCTGTCCCTGACTTCCAAACTTTTTAATTGGAAAACCATCAATTAAAAATACCAAATCGTCTTTATGGATACCGACACTAGTGTATTGTAAAGCTCTATCCTTACTTAAATTCTGATCTAATAGTGAACTCAATTCCGCATTAAACAAATCACTTTTATAAGTGAGATTGATGGATTCACCACTTAAACTTATGGCATTGTAGCGTTGTAAGAAAATCGGAATAAAGGTTTTAAGGAAATCATCTCTTTTCTTAAAAATTTCCGCACCATAAGTGGCGAGCTGATCATTATATACTTCTAGATTATCAGAATTAAAGGTGCTATTAAGTGCAAAATACTTAAGGAGTGCATTTCTTTGGGAGAGGATTTTATTATAAGCTATTAATGCTGAAAGATAAGATTTGTCACTCTGTGAAATAACACTGTCTATAAATTTACGTCTTGTATCACTGCCTTCAATAATTAAATCACGATCTGCAGGCGAAATAATTACCAGCGGGATAAAACCAATATGCTCACTAAATTTCTCGTAGGCCTTACTATTGCGTTTTATAACTTTTTTTTGTCCTCGTTTTAGCGAAACAACAATTTTCTCTTCGCGTTCATTTTTTGTAAATCTCCCATCAATCACAAAAAATTCTTCACCATGCTTAATATTTTGAAGTGCAATGGGATTAAAATAGCTCTTACCAAATGCAAGATGGTATATTGCATCTAAAGCATTGGTTTTACCGATACCATTAGCACCTACAAAACAGTTGATTTTTGTATCAAAATCAAAAATCTGGTTTTCAAAATTTTTATAATTAACTAAGGATAGTGTATTAAGATTCATACAAAACGAAAAATTCGCTATAAATTGTAAATGCTAGTCAAGCATTTTGGGCAAAAAATTATTCAAAAATAACAAATAAATAGGCTTTTAAATCCCAATAAAAATTTTATTTTTGCGCACGCATAAATTGACATATTATGGCGACATATAAGAAAAGAGGCTACAAACCAAAAACTAAAAAAGAGAAGGTTGAAGTTGTTGAGGAAAACTCAACAACTGCTGAGGTGTTTAAGTCCTTAGACGAAGGTGCTTCAAAAACCGAAGAGTGGGTTGTAAAAAACCAGAAGTATATTTTTGGAATTATTGGAGCCATTGCAATTGTTGTTTTGGGCTTTTTAGGTTATAATAAATTTATAGCTGAACCAGCACAAAAAGAGGCAATGAATGAAATGTATCAGGCTAAGAAATACTTTGAAGAGGCTGTAAATGGTGTGGAATCTGATTCACTTTACAATATGTCATTAAATGGTGGAGAAGGTAAGTATGGTATGCTCGATATAATAAGCGAATATAGCGGAACACCTGCGGCGAATTTGGCTAACTATTATGCTGGTATGGCATATTTAAACCTTAAGGATTACCAAAACGCTATTACATTTTTAAGTGATTTTTCTAGTAACGATAAAATGCTTAGTCCAATTGCAAAAGGAGGTATTGGAGATGCCTTTGTACAATTAGAGCAATTAGAAGAAGGTTTAGAATACTATGACAAAGCTATTAGTGCAAATACAAACGAATTTACAACACCAATGTACTTATTGAAAGCTGCACGTGTTGCGATTGAATTAGGTAGTTTTGATAAGGCCTCAACGTATCTAAATAGAATCACAACTGAATTTTCTGGTTCTACTGAGGCAACACAAGCTGAAGTGTTAATTGGAAAAGTAGAGGCTAGCTTATAGACACATGGCAACTGCAAATCATAATTTATCAAACTACGATAAATCAACAATCCCAAACGCGAAGAATTTTCGGTTTGGGATTGTTGTTTCAGACTGGAACACAGAAATAACGGAAGGTTTGTGGCAAGGAGCTTTTGATGCTTTAATAGATTGTGGTGCCCAGAAAGAGAATATTGTTCGTTGGAATGTGCCAGGGACGTTTGAGCTTACATATGGTGCAGCTCGTATGTCTAAGAGTATTTATGCCGATTCTGGTATGCTAGATGCTATTATTGTCATAGGTTGTGTAATACAAGGTGAGACCAAACACTTTGATTTTGTTTGTGAAGGTGTCACGCAAGGCATTAAAGACTTAAATCTTAAAGGTGATATCCCAGTTATATTTTGTGTCCTTACAGACAACACAATGCAACAATCCATAGACCGTTCCGGAGGTAAGCATGGTAACAAAGGTACCGAGGCGGCAATTACTGCAATTAAAATGGCACAGCTTAGAAACGACACTAAGTAGACTCTTTTTTACGATTATCTCTTACTTTTTTTAATTCAACAGAGTAATTACTTTAAACCAGAGCATAGATTGTGGCATCCTTTTTGTTGATAATTTTAAGGATTCATTAGGTTATATTTCTCCGTATTTTAAGTACTTTTGACTTATAACAGGTTTATAAGAATCCCTTTTGTTTAAGCAGAAAAAAAATAAAAAATTTAGCTACAAACCGAGGTTTGATGAAACTCAAAATGGCAAGTCAACTTCAAATTTTGAGGCTAAATGGAATGATGCTAGAAGAGAGACGCAACGAAGAGGAAGTTTTCTAACATCATTGCCCGCACTTTTAGTTATGCTTATAGCGATTATTGTATTAATGTATATTCTTGAAGGATATATAAACTGAATTAGATTATGGGACCAATTAAATTCACTTTAATAAAAAGACTGCCACGTAATAAAAGATTTAATTACACGCCTAGGTATTACAAGGGTAAGGAAGATACAGATGTAACTAAGTACAGTTCTAAATTTGATGCCTTTGCCGATAATTATAATAAGAATGATTTTTCGGGACAATGGCACGAAAGTAGGATTAAGAATAGAAATCGAAATAATTCAGGCATCAACAGTACCATTTTAATCCTAATCGCAGTATTTATCCTTATTTTCCTGTTTTTTATTGATTTTGATTTATCCATATTCTCTTTAGGAAATTAATGGCAGATATAATTCAACTATTACCCGATCATGTCGCCAATCAAATCGCGGCAGGTGAAGTAGTACAACGTCCAGCATCCGTAGTAAAAGAACTTTTAGAAAATGCAATTGATGCAGATTCTAACGAGATAAAACTTATTATTAAAGACGCAGGTAAAACGCTTATACAAGTTATCGATAATGGTAAAGGTATGAGTGTTACAGACGCACGACTAAGTTTTGAGCGTCATGCTACCTCAAAGATTAAAAATGCTGAAGACTTATTTCAATTATGTACTAAAGGATTTAGAGGAGAGGCTTTAGCGAGTATCGCAGCTATTGCGCATGTAGAGCTAAAAACAAAAAGAGCAGTTGATGAATTGGGTACAGTTATCAAAATGGAAGGAAGCAAGGTTGAACATCAAGATGTTGTGGTAACACCAAATGGAACCTCTGTTGCTGTAAAAAATCTCTTTTTTAATATTCCAGCTCGGCGTAATTTTTTAAAGTCAGATACAGTTGAGCTTCGTCATATTACTGATGAATTTCATAGAGTGGCGCTAGCACATCCCGACATTGCATTTGTGCTATACCATAATGGAGGTGAGTTATTTAATCTTCCCAATGAGAATTACAGACAGCGTATAGTACATGTTTTTGGAGCGAAAACTAATGAGAAATTAGTACCAGTAAATGAAGAGACTGAAGTATTAAAAATTGAGGGTTTTGTTGGTAAGCCTGAGTTTTCGAAAAAGACACGTTCCGAACAATTTTTCTTTGTTAATAACAGATTTATAAAAAGCCCATACTTAAATCATGCCGTTAATGCTGCCTATGAAGGCTTACTAAAGGAAGGTTATCACCCAAGCTATTTTTTAAATCTAACGGTAGATACTAAAACTATAGATATTAATATTCATCCTACTAAAACAGAAATAAAGTTTGATGATGAGCATACCTTATATGCTATATTAAGGTCTGCCATTAAGCATAGTTTAGGGCAATTTAATATTGCACCAGTTTTAGATTTTGAACATCAAGAGCAATTTAACACACCTTATAGTTATAAAAATAAGGAAGCTAGTGCGCCATCTATAGATGTAGATCGTGGTTATAATCCTTTTAAAGAAGAAACATCTCAAAAGGGTGCTATTCAAAGAACTTCGATACGGTCAAATAAAACGAACAACTGGGAGAGTTTATATGTAGGATTAGAATCTAAGAGTAATGGGCATAATGAACCATTAAAGGAATTCTCATTTGAAAGTGATCAGGTTTCTACATCTTTGTTTGACGATACGGATTCGGACAATTTTCAGAAGCCGACATTTCAATTACATAACAAATACATTGTGAGCACTATCAAGTCTGGCATGCTCGTCATTGATCAGAATAGAGCACATCAGCGCATATTATATGAAAATTTCTTGAAGCACATAACTATTAAAGAGGCGACAAGTCAGCAACTTCTCTTTCCAATAAATTTGGACTTCACGCCTAACGAAATAGCAATTATTAAGCAGTTAAAATCTGACTTAGAACATACAGGATTTGTATTTACGCACATCGAATCAGTTAGTGTTACCATTTCTGGTGTTCCAATAGGTGTACCAGAAAGTGAAGTTTCTATTTTATTAGAGCAACTTATAAATGACATAGAAAACGAAGTACCAGATACTAATTTTAGTGCTGCAGATTTATTGGCAAAATCTTTGGCCAAAACTTTAGCAATTAAAAATGGTCAGAGCCTAAACCGTACCGAGCAAGAGCATATGGTTAATAGTTTGTTTGCTTGTAAGGAACCCAACCTATCACCAACAAATAGACCAACATTCATAACATGGAGTGTTGATGAAATCGAAAAAAAATTCTAGAGAATCGTTATGAGAACATCCATTACTGAAGGTGTAAAACATTTATTAATTATAAACGTCATTATGTATGCTGGTATGATGTTAATGGGTAATAATGGTGAATTATTCATGCAATGGTTTGCATTATATTTTCCTCAGAACGAATTATTCCAACCTTGGCAAGTACTTACACATATGTTTATGCATAGTAATGTAACCTTTGCACATATCTTGTTTAATATGTTTGCCTTGTGGATGTTTGGAACTGCTGTGGAGCAAATATTTGGCATGCGAAAGTTTTTAATTTTTTACCTCTTATCTGGTTTTGGAGCCGCGACTATACAGATTGCCTTTTTATACTTTCAATTTAATTCAGGATTATCTGCATTAATTGATGCGGGATTTTCACAAACTGAGATTTTGAGCACACTTGCAAATGGTGAATACAATACAAGATGGGCTACAATTTTGGGTGAAGACTTTAATAGTTTCGCAGGTTCTTATATTTCACCAATGGTTGGTGCTTCGGGTGCCATAATGGGTGTTTTGGTTGCTTTTGGTATGTTATTTCCAGAATCTAAACTGATGCTTATTTTTTTACCGATTCCTATTAAGGCGAAATATTTTATACCAGCAATAATTGGTTTAGATTTATTTTCTGCCATAACTGGAAGTTCAATATTTAGTCCAAGTAATACCGCATATATGGCCCACGTTGGTGGTGCGCTTACTGGATTTCTATTAATGTATTTCTGGAAGAAAAATGAAACTGATAAATACCGTTGGAATTAATGGGGAATTCGATAGAAGATTTAAAATATAAATTTGGAAACCTAGATGTATTTGGCAAAATCATTGTGATTAATGCAATTGTTTTTATTTTCAATTTTGTGCTTTCTGCATTATTAAAGTGGGATTTTGCACAATATTTTGTTTTACCTTCTGACTTCATGGATTTCATCTTGCAACCATGGTCGCTAATTACATATGGTTTTATACATAGTGGCTTTTGGCACATCCTTTTTAATATGTTATTACTGTTCTATTTAGCAAGGGTTGCGACAAATATCTTTAGACCAAAGATGGTCTTAAATATATACTTTATGGGTATCATATTTGGAGGGCTAGCCTATATGGCTGTAGCAAATATATTACCTGGTAGTTTGTTTAGAGCTAGAGGTGTGTTACTAGGTTCTTCGGCAGGCGTTTCAGCACTATTAATGTTTATTGCAGTTTATATGCCCGATTCTCAAATAAGATTATTTAATGCCTTTAATGTTAAATGGAAGCACATTGCCATTGTTTTTGTTGTTTATGATGTCTTAAGACTCATGTTAGGGCTAAATCAAGGTGGATATATAGCACATATTGGTGGGTATTTGTTGGGCTATTTTTATGCTACAAATCTAATTAAGGGTAAAGATATTGGTTCTGGTTTTGAACGATTTATGGATATGTTTATGAGCTGGTTTAGACCAAACTCCAAATTAAAGACTGTGCATCGTAAAAAAGGACAAAAAAGGTATACGAACAAAACAAAAAACGAGTTTGATACGTTCAATAAACAGAAAAAGATAGATATGATCCTCGATAAGATAAGTAAGAGTGGTTACGACAGTCTTACTACCGAGGAGAAAGAATTTCTATTCAAAGCCGGAAAAGATTAAACTCTGTGAAAGGACTAAAATTTTGGGATAAGATCATTTTTGCTATTAATTCGATAGTAGCTTTTTTATTGCTTATCTCTTTTCTTTTGCCTTATGTACCTCCAAAAAGTTTTGCTACTGTATCTGCCTTAAGTCTAGGTGTTCCGATTCTTATAATTCTAAATATTTTATTTTTTGTATTCTGGGTTTTAAGAATTAAGAAACAATTGCTTTTGTCATTAGTGGTCTTAATTCTCGGATGGAATCATGTAAAGGCACTTTATAAATTTTCATCTTCATATACTAATGAGGATGAAAATAACTTTACTGTAATGTCATTTAATGTTAGGCTTTTTAATCAATATAATTGGATTCCTAATAAAACTGTGCGTGAAGACATTATTGATTTTTTAGAATCAGAAAGTCCAGATATTATTTGTTTACAAGAATACACGAGGGGTTTACCTATAAAACTCAAAGGCTACCATGAGTTCAATGCTAGATATATGAAAAACATAAGGCCAGGAATGGCTATGTTTTCTAAGTTTCCCATTGTTAATGGAGGATCATTAGATTTCCCCGATTCTTACAATAATAGTTTGTTTATGGATGTGGTTAAGGGCAAGGATACTTTAAGAGTCTATAATGTGCATCTACAATCTTCGGGTATTAATCCAGATGTAGAGGCGCTGAAGAACGAACCATCAAGTGGTTTATTTTCTAGAATAAAAAGTGTATTCAAAAAACAGCAAGAACAAGCGGAACTATTAATAAAGCATCGATCTAAAACTGATTATAAAACTATTATAACAGGCGACTTTAATAACACGACGCACTCTTATATCTACAAAGAAATTAAGGGTGACTTTGTGGATACATTTGAGGAAGCTGGTAACGGTTTTGGGAGAACCTTCGATTTTAAGTTCTTTCCCTTTAGGATTGATTTTATTTTGGTAGATGATACTTTTGAAGTTAATGGCTTTGAAAACTACAATGTAAAGCTCTCAGATCATTATCCAATTAAAGCGACTTTAAAGCTGTTATATTAGCATGCAATCTGCACTATCTGCAACAATGTGAGCAAGTAAACCTAGCGCAATTACACGTGTTTTATTTGGAATCAACAAAAGGACATATATGCCTATTGCATAATAGGAGTGAAGCGGGTGAAAATTAATACTGCATCTATCAGCCTGAAATAATGGAGTCGCCAATAGATGGTCGATATCAATTAAAAATCCAAGCAACATAATTACATAAGCTTTAAACCATTGTTTTCTATAAAACAGAAGCGCGATGGCTAAAGGTAAAAATACGTGTATACCATAATGAATACCTGTTTTCATGATACTAGTGACGAATGATTTTTAAGGTAGAGCTCTGAGTTTGGCCCTTCATTAAATAGAAGATCTAAAATACTCAGGTTTGATAAAAATCCGTGTTTCTCTGTAAATACCTGTGTGTAGGGTATAAATTCATGGGTGTTTGAATTTCGGTTTACCATATGACGATAATCAGAAAGATTAGTTGGTAGTTTTTCGTAGGCATTAGTATAGTTAACATCTATATCAATCTGTAAGCAATTCGTCATAATTTCAAAACACTTTAGATTAAGCTCTAAAATAGAATCAAATTTATTCTCAAATAAGGGCATTAGGTCGTCGATGTAAAACTCATAAAAAGGAGACATTCTATAGGCTGACTCTAATGACTTAAGATGTTGTGATTGCCACTTGCCATCATTTGCAATTTTCACATCTTTATAAAGCTGTCTATTCTTTTGAGTATATATTACAGGAACTGTAAGTGCCAGTTTACCATTGGCACCATAAATTTCAGTACGATTGCGAAAGGTTTGTTTCTGGTAATTATCATGGGTTTCGAAAACCAATTTAGATGCATTAATAATTACCGAAAAGTGTTCTAAATTCGGGAAGTATGTTGGATGCACTAAACAGTCCATGACAATTAATTAAGCGTTCAGTTTAGCCTTCTTTTTTTTACGCCATTTATTAAATAGGGTTAGGCCTATTACAACAACCATAAATGGAATGAAATAAGATACTCTCTTACCATCACCACTAGCTGTAGTAAATATACGATCCCATCTAAAACTCCAATTTTTCAAGCCATCCATAAGGCCATCAATACTCATCCAAATGAAAACGGGCTTTCCAAACACATGATCGTAAGGTACAAAGCCCCAAAATCTACTATCTATAGAATTATGCCTGTTATCACCCATCATCCAATAATAGTCTTGTTTAAACGTGTAGGAGGTCGCAGGTGCGTCATCTATAAAAATCTGGTTTCCTCTGGTGACAACACTATGACCTTCATATTCCGAAATAGCACGTTTGTAGAGTGAAATATTATTAATATTTAAATTAACTGTTGATCCAGCCTTTGGAATAAATAAAGGACCAAAATTATCTATGTTCCAATTATAGTTAATGTCTCTTGGAAAAATCTCTTCACGTAAATTTTTCTCTTTTTTGATAGGAATAATTTTATCCACTTCTGGATGGGCTTTTAAACGTGCAATCGCCTTATCAGTTGCTGCTGGGATACGGTAAAAACCTTCTTGAGTTCCATAGCCCAGACCATCAGTGATATCGTGTTTTTTAAGGATATCATAAATACGTGATGGTTGTAAGTTCCTTTTGAATCTTATGTCGTAAGAGAATTGTAAATGGGTTCGAGGTGGTAAAACATTCTGCTTTCCATTGATAAAGACATAACCATCTCTTATTTCTAATGTATCACCAGCAACACCAACACAGCGTTTTACAAGATTTGTCTTTTTATCAATTGGTTTGTAGTAATTCCGATCTGGCTGGAATTTATTCATATCTAAAAGCGTATCTGCTGGTTGATTAAAAACTACAATATCATTACGCTCAATACTTTCAAATCCAGGTAATCTAAAATACGGTAGCTGTAACTTATTTAAGAGGCTCGTATTGCGCTTCTCATAATTATCACTGTAGAGATATGATTTTTTCTTTAGAATTGGGATTGTATCGTGCACCATTGGTGTTGCAACCGTAGTCATCGGTCCTCTAGCACCATAATGAATCTTACTTACAATAAGAAAATCTCCCACTAAAAGCGACTTTTCTAATGATGATGAAGGAATAACAAACGGTTGAAAGAAGTAGGTGTGTACTATGGTTGCTGCAACTATTGCAAATAGAATAGATGTAATCCATTCGCCTGTTGAGGTCTTTGGCTTTAATCTGCGGTTTTCAATATAATTTACATCCTCAATGTAATTGAGATAATACAAGTAAAAGCCTAATGTGATTAGACAAAGTAAGGCATCTTTTTTTGAGTCTTTACCGAAGCTACGAGCTGTTTCTACCCATACAGCAGGTATCATAATTAGATTCACAATTGGGAGAAACATTAGGATAATCCACCACCAAGGTCTGGAGATGATTTTCATAAGGATTACAGCATTGTACACAGGCACAAAGGCTTCCCATGCCTGTCTCCCAGCTTTAGTATATAGTTTCCAAGTCCCTAGACCATGAATAATCTGGATTACTATAATAAAGATGAACCATTCTGTCCAATTCATAATTTTGATTTTAATCTATAGGTTGAAAAATATTTTAAATTGTATCATCAAGAGATGTAATTAACCAATGTTTAACACATCTTTCATTGTAAAAATGCCCTTTTTATCCTTAATCCACTCAGCAGCAACAACTGCGCCTAAAGCAAATCCTTTTCTGTTGTGTGCTGTGTGTTTTATATTGATTGTATCAATTTCAGACGTGTATACAACCTCATGAGTTCCAGGAATACCTTCGATTCTTTTAGCAACAATATTTAATTGATTTGCTTCACTTTCATCGAGTACCCAACCCTTATATTTGGTGTTCTCTATGATTTGCTCCGCAAGTGAAATTGCGGTACCACTAGGAGCATCTAGCTTTTGTGTATGGTGAATTTCTTCCATCATAACGCTATAATCTCCTAAAGGACCCATTAATTCACTTAGCTTTTTGTTGATTTCAAAAAATATATTTACTCCTAAACTAAAATTTGAAGCATAAAGAAATGTTCCGTTTTTAATCCTGCAGTATTCAACTATTGTGTCATAGTTATCCAACCATCCAGTAGTACCAGAAATAATTGGAATACCAGCATCTAATGCTTTTTTAATATTTGTTTCTGCAGCTGATGGCACACTAAAATCAATAGCCACATCACAACCTGTAAAATCGAATGCGTCTTCAGGCTCTGAAATTTTAAGACAAATCTGATGATTACGACCTATAGCAATCTCTTCAATACTTTTTCCCATTCTGCCATAGCCGAGTAATGCAATATTCATTGTTTAGAATTTAAAATTTAGGGTCAGTCCTAGGTCAGAACTATTTTCTAATTCATTGTATTGATAATGGGGACTTAATGTTAAATTTTCATCCACATTAAACTGTAGTAGGTGAGCATCGACATTGGCATCGATAATATTTAAGGCGTATAATCCAATTGTTACTAAGAGCGATACTTCTTTATTCCTTCTAAATTGTTGTTGAGCTCTTATAAGTCCATCATCAGAAATTTGAGGAGTTGGACCGTCACCATAGAATTCGTCATCTGTAAAACCAGCAAGACGTCTTTTATACGCATCTCTAAATCGATCAAATTGATTGTCATTTCTAATATAGAAATACACACCAGTACCAATTGCACCCCAAACTATTGGGATTTTCCAATATTTCTTATTGTATGCTTGACCTAAACCTGGTAATATAGCTGAGTAGAATGCAGCCTTTGACGGTCTCAAAGGATCGATAGGCTTTCGTTCTACGATGGCATTATCGATTTGAACCAATTCTCTATCCAATCCAAGGCTTGTACTGTCTTGTTTTACGTCTTCTTGTGAAAACATAAAACTGGCCGTCAAAAAGCAAAGGAGGAGTGTATATAGTTGCCTATTTAGCACGTTGTACTAATTTTTTAATTCTATTAAAATCTTCTTCAGAATGAAATGGTATGGTAATTTTTCCACTTCCATTTTTAGCTAGTTTTACATCGATTTTATGACCAAAATATTCTGAAAAATCTTTTATACCTTTCTTTACATATTTTGGGATCTCCACTGATGTGTCTGAGTTTGAGGTAGTATTAGGATTATTAAGGTTCTTCACTAATTGCTCAGTAGCCCTTACCGAAAGTTTATTTGAAATGACTTTCTCATAAATTTCCAATTGGTCTATTTGACTTTCTATATTCACCATGGCACGTCCATGACCCATAGAAATAAATCCATCGCGCATACCTGTCTGTATAATCGGATCTAATTTTAATAGTCTTAAGTAATTGGCTATAGTTGAACGTTTTTTACCAACACGCTCACTCATTTGTTCTTGCGTAAGATTTATTTCATCAATTAACCTTTGATAAGAAAGTGCTATCTCAATTGGGTCTAAATCTTGACGCTGAATATTTTCAACCAATGCCATTTCTAACGATTCTTGATCGTTAGCGATTCTTATATATGCTGGGATAGCCTCTAGTCCAATAAGTTTAGACGCTCTAAATCGACGTTCTCCAGAAACAAGCTGGTATTTATTAAAAGCCAGTTTCCTAACCGTTATTGGCTGAATGACACCTAATTCTCTAATCGATGACGCTAGCTCTCGTAATGATTCTTCATTAAAATTTGTTCTTGGTTGAAATGGATTAACCTCAATACTGTTGATCTCTAATTCTACAATATTACCAACAACTTTGTCTGCGTTTTTATCCTCAGCAGAATTTATATCATTATCTGGGTCTTTAAGCAGTGCTGATAAGCCTCTACCAAGCGCCTGTTTTTTTGTCGCCTTCGCCATTACAATTCATTTTTTTTAATCAGCTCCTTTGCTAAACTTAAATAATTTGAAGCACCTTTACTACCAACGTCATAATTAATTATGCTTTCGCCATAACTTGGAGCTTCTCCAAGTCTTACATTTCTTTGTATTATAGTTTCAAACACCATATCGCTAAAGTGTTTTTGAACCTCTTCAACTACTTGATTTGATAATCGGAGTCGAGAATCAAACATGGTAAGAAGCATACCTTCAATGTCTAACGCCTCATTGTGTATCTTTTGTACACTTTTAATAGTGTTTAACAGTTTCCCTAGACCTTCAAGTGCAAAATACTCGCATTGGATAGGAATTATAACAGCGTCTGATGCTGTTAGGGCATTTAAAGTTAGAAGACCTAATGATGGTGCACAATCAATTAAAATATAGTCGTATTCACTTTTTAAAGGAGCGATAGCCTTTTTGAGCATATATTCCCTTTCGTCTTTATCAACTAATTCAATCTCAATAGCTACTAAGTCAATATGTGCTGGTATAATATCTACATTAGGTGCATTAGAAGCGACTATGGCTTTGTCAGCAGTGTGTGTATGCTCAAGCACTTGATAAGAACCGATTTCAACAGCATCAACATCAACGCCTAAACCAGAACTCGCATTTGCTTGTGGGTCTGCATCTATAAGTAGGACTTTCTTCTCTAAAACACCTAGAGAAGCTGCTAAATTTACTGATGTTGTGGTCTTGCCAACACCACCTTTTTGATTAGCGATTGCAATGATTTTACCCATTAAATGATTTGGTTTTAGTAAGGTTTAAAAATACAATTAATTATGGGTTTTGAAAATCGAAGTTGTTAACACTAAGTAAACATATTTTCGCCAAAAACCTTACACTTAGATTATAGCTATACCTAACTTATATTCAGAAGATTGGTGTTGTAAATGAGCTAAGCTTTAGACTTCAAAAATCTTCTATTTGTTCTTCTTAGCTCGAATCATTTTTTCGAGTTCGTCCCAAAGTGCTTCTGGAATTTCTGAGAGCATATTAAATTCTCCCGCACCCTTTAACCATTCACCACCATCAATAGTAATCACTTCACCATTTATGTAAGCAGAGAAATCGGATACCAAATATGCTGCTAAATTGGCAAGTTCTTGATGTTCACCAACTCTATTTAAAGGGACTTTCTTAGCCATATCAAATTTATCTTGAAGATTGCCAGGCATTAATCGATCCCATGCGCCTTTAGTTGGAAAAGGACCTGGTGCTATAGCGTTAAAACGCATTCCGAATTTGGCCCATTCAACAGCTAAGCTTCGCGTCATAGCTAAAACACCTGCCTTTGCTGCAGCGCTTGGTACAACATAACCTGAGCCTGTCCAAGAGTAAGTGGTGACTATATTTAGAACATTTGTGTTAGTTTGCTTAGTATCTATCCAATGCTTTCCGAAAGAAAGTATACAGTTTTTAGTGCCTTTAAGAACAATGTCAATAATCACATCAAAAGCACGTGGTGATAGTCGCTCTGTAGGTGATATGAAATTTCCAGCAGCATTGTTTAGCAGTATATCTACTTTACCAAAGTGTTCGACTACTTTTTGTCTCATGGTTTCCACTTCATGAAATTCTCTAACGTCGCATTGTACGGCGAGACATTTACCACCAGTTTCAGCTTCAAGCTCTTGAGCTGTACCTTGTAGTTTTTCTAAATTTCTTGATGTTATGGCTACTTGTGCTCCAAGTTGAAGAAAATATCTAGTCATTGCTTTGCCAAGTCCACTTCCACCACCTGTAACCACAATGGTTTTACCTTTTAAGGCATCATCACGTAGCATCTTATCATTAAAGTTCATAAGGGATATTTGTATTTAGTCAATAAGGATTTCTAAAATCTGAATAGCAGCCTCACTAATTTTTGTTCCAGGTCCGAAAACAGCAACTGCACCAGCATCAAATAAAAACTGATAGTCTTGTTTTGGGATTACACCACCAACGATTACCATAATATCATCACGTCCATAAGATTTTAATTCTTCTATTACCTGAGGGACTAAGGTTTTATGTCCGGCAGCTAAAGATGATACACCCAAAATATGTACATCATTTTCTACGGCTTGTTTTGCGGCTTCTTTCGGTGTTTGGAAGAGAGGACCAATATCGACATCAAAACCAACATCAGCATAGCCAGTAGCAACCACCTTTGCACCTCTATCATGTCCATCTTGTCCCATTTTCGCGATCATTATTCGAGGTCTGCGACCATCTTGCTCAGCAAATTTATCTGCTAAAGATCTTGCTTTTTTAAAGCTTTTATCGTCTTTAATTTCTTTACTATACACTCCTGAAAATGATTTAATCTGTGCTTTATAACGTCCAAACTCAGCTTCTAGAGCATCACTAATTTCACCAAGGGTGGCTCTTTTTCGTGCAGCGTCTACAGCCAAAGCTAGTAAATTTTCCTCACCTGTTTTTGCAGCCATTGTCAATTTAGCCAGCGCCTCTGTAACCTCAGTGTTATTTCGTTGTGACTTAAGGGATGTTAGGCGTTCAATTTGTTGATTCCTAACCGTTTGATTATCTACCTCTAAAATATGTAAAGGATCTTCTTGCTCTAATTGATAAGCATTAACGCCTACGATTGTATCCTGCCCAGAATCAATACGTGCTTGTTTTCTTGCAGCAGCTTCTTCAATTCTTAGTTTTGGAATTCCAGCTTCAATAGCTTTAGTCATTCCACCAAGTTCTTCAACTTCCTGTATAAGATCCCAAGCTTTATTTGCAATCTCATGAGTAAGACTTTCAACGTAATAACTACCAGCCCAAGGGTCAACAGTTTTAGTTATATGTGTTTCTTCTTGAAGATAGATTTGTGTATTACGTGCAATTCTAGCCGAGAAATCAGTAGGTAATGCAATAGCTTCATCTAAAGCATTTGTGTGTAAACTTTGTGTACCACCAAAAGCAGCAGCAGCTGCCTCGATACATGTTCTGGCAACATTATTAAATGGGTCTTGTTCGGTTAAACTCCAACCAGAGGTTTGACTGTGTGTTCTTAATGCAAGAGATTTTGGATTTTTAGGATTGAATTGCTTCACAAGTTTAGCCCAAAGCATTCTGGCAGCACGCATTTTAGCAATTTCCATAAAATGGTTCATGCCAATGGCCCAGAAGAAGGAGAGTCTTGGAGCAAAAGTATCTATGTCCATACCAGCTTCAAGCCCTTTTCTAATGTATTCTAATCCATCTGCTAAGGTATAAGCAAGTTCAATATCACAAGTAGCACCAGCTTCTTGCATATGGTAGCCGGAAATACTAATACTATTAAAGCGAGGCATATTCTGACTCGTATATTCGAATATGTCCGAAATGATTTTCATGGATGGCGTTGGAGGATAGATGTAGGTGTTACGTACCATAAACTCCTTTAGAATATCGTTTTGAATAGTACCAGCCAATTGCTCTGGTTTAACACCCTGTTCTTCGGCTGCTACAATATAAAAGGCCATAATAGGCAAGACTGCACCATTCATTGTCATAGAGACCGACATCTTATCTAAAGGAATCTGATCGAACAATACTTTCATATCTTCGACAGAATCAATGGCAACTCCTGCCTTACCAACATCACCAACAACCCTTTCGTGATCGGAATCATAACCTCTATGTGTGGCCAAATCAAAAGCTACTGAAAGACCTTTTTGACCCGCAGCTAAATTACGTCTATAAAACGCATTACTCTCTTCGGCCGTTGAAAACCCTGCATATTGTCTAATGGTCCAAGGCCTCCTCACATACATAGTAGAGTAGGGGCCTCTTAAATTTGGAGCTATACCAGCAACAAAATCTAAATGATCAAAATTTTGGAGATCTTCTTTAGAATAGGTTTGTTTAACCTCTATGCCTTCCGCAGTATGAAATGAATCCTCATTTTTTTTGACTGTAGTATTCGGCTTTTTCTCTAATGTGATATGTTGAATGTCTTTTCTCATAATATCATTTTTTCAATAAAAGGATCGAAGTAAACCTCGAAAGGCGCCATTAAATTTATGAGCACGGTTTTATTGTTTGACGATATAAAATAAGCATGTTGAAATGCTTGTTGTTGTAATTTTTGATTCTCTATTTTGAAAATAGCCTTAAATATTTGGGTCTTGCCATTATCATTATGCTTGGCAGTTATTTTGGTATAATCCAAATCAGTTAACTCAGATAATTGTTCTTGATTTTGTCTTATTATACCAAGTACAAATTTTGCATCCTGCCGAGAAATTGGAGTATAAGGAATTGTATTTAGGGTATACGTTGCATTAACGGTATCATCAAAATAGATATAATGATTTCCATCCATTTCACGCATGTGTTTTAATCTTGTGCGTTCAATCTCTAGTTCCTTATGGTCCGTTGCTAATGAATCTAAAAGTGCTAAATATTTTATAGACGAATAACGTTTAAAGGAGGTAGGTAAGAACAGTTTGATACCATCATCTCCGAGATAATGTGTTTTGCCTTCTACTGCTTCTATGTCCTCTATCTGAGTCCAATGAGATATGCCTTTAGCGACCTCTAAGCAAGAGGTGAAAGATATAGCAATAAAACATAAAAAAAGAACTATAGATTTTCTCAATACCATGTTTTATTCTTCTTTTAAACGATTCATTTCCAATTGTTCAGATAATCTTTTCTTAATAATTGGTTCAATTAAAGTTTTGCGCACTTCTTTTTTGATAAATGGATGTTTTTCTAAGTCATTTTTCATTTTATCGTTAGGGTTTGGGTATTTATTTGTACCCAATAAAACAAGTTTCCCTTCTTCGAATTGTTGCTGTTCTTTTGCCGCACTTTCTTTAATTTTTCTTTGAATAGTTCCAGATTTTAGTTGCGCCAAAAAGCCACCATTTTTTTCAATATCCTTAAATACTTTTAAGGCTTTATTACTTATTTGATCGGTAAGTGACTCAATGTAATATGATCCATCAGCAGGATTATTCACTTTATCTAAATAGCTTTCTTTTTTTAGTATTAAAAGCTGATTTCTTGAAATGCGGTTTCCAAATTCGTTAGCATCGTGATAGAGGTGATCGTATGGTAAATTACAGATTATATTTGCACCACCTATCACAGCACTCATACATTCGGTTGTTGTTCGTAACATATTTACGTTGTAATCATAAATTGTTTTGTTGCGCTCACTTGGAATAGCAATAATTCGGCAACTTTGGTTATATCCAAATGTATCTGCCAAGACCGACCAAAGACTTCTTAGAGCCCTCAGCTTGGCAATTTCAAAAAAGTAGTTAGATCCAATACTAGTTGTAAAGGCAATTTTAATCGATGCTTTGTCATTTTCTGATAACTTATCACTAAAGTGATTAAGGTACTCATTAACGTGTGCTAATGTGTAGGCTACCTGCTGTATTATGTTTGCACCTGCATTTTGGTAAAGGCTTAAATCTACATTAAATTGATTTTTGGATTTTACAATCTTTTCAAATTCTAAATGATCGTCTTTGAGTGACCTAAACCAATTTCCTGTTTTTCCTAGATTACCAATTATATCATTTAAAATGGTGATATTTTCAATGAGGACAGGGTCGATATTATTAACAAAGGCCTCAGATAAAAAATCACATTTAAGAATTACATGTATTTTCTCTAAATCTATTCCGTCAACTAAGCTATTAACAGATACCGAGTCTGAAGTTAAACTAAAAAGAATACTCTCAGCGCCACGCTCTATAGCGTCTTTTGCATTATCATTGGCTTCAGAAACTTCGTTTACTTCAATAAATTGGCATATTTTCCAATTCGTGGCATTACTATTTGATACATCTGGTAATGCGTCAAATTGATCTGAATGATAAAATGGTTTTACATCAATACCATCATTTGTTTGCCAAATTAGTGTGTCGTTGTAATCAGCGCCTTTTAAATCTACTTGTATTTTTTGTTTCCAGGCTTTTGAGGAAGTACCCTCAAAATCATTAAATAAGTTTTTACTCATTCTTATTTGATTTTGGTATGCTGTCTTCGTATTCGATTATATAAATTTCCTCGTTGGGCTTTTTCATATTGTAGGTCTCTCTTGCCATACGTTCTACACCTTCATCAGTGCTGAGTTCCTTTATGGCCTTATTATCTTTGGCCATTTCGTTTTTATAGTGTTGCTTTTGATATTCGAGTTCCTCGATATCGGTATTTAATTCGTGATGAAACAACCATGAATGAGCATCAA
The DNA here is from genome assembly GCF_050618035.1 of Winogradskyella poriferorum. Taxonomy (GTDB): domain Bacteria; phylum Bacteroidota; class Bacteroidia; order Flavobacteriales; family Flavobacteriaceae; genus Winogradskyella; species Winogradskyella poriferorum_A. The sequence goes on along the minus strand of NZ_JBODPY010000004.1, from coordinate 100,368 downwards.
AAAAAAGCATCCAAATGGCAAAGCCCAATAATACAATGACGTATATATTTTTAAACGGTTTAAGATATTTTGATTTTGGTTTGGCCATTATAATTTTTCGTTAATTATAGTTTTAACGATATCTACAGCTACCGTGTTGTATTTGTTATTTGGAATAATGATATCGGCATATTCCTTCATAGGTTCTATAAATTGCTCGTGCATTGGCTTTAAAGTGGTCTGATACCGTGTTAAAACTTCATCTATATCTCGACCTCTTTCTGATATATCTCGCTTTAATCGTCTAATTAAACGCTCGTCAGAATCAGCATGAACAAATATTTTAATATCAAATAAATCCCGTATTTCTGGGTTGGTGAGAATTAAAATCCCTTCAACTATAATAACCTTTCTGGGTAAGGTTTTTATTGTATCACCTGTGCGATTGTGCTTAACAAAGGAGTAGACAGGTTGTTCAATGGGTTTGCCTGCTTTGAGTTGTTTAAGGTGATCTACTAATAAGTCGAAATCTATAGAGCGTGGATGGTCAAAGTTAATTTTTACGCGTTCATCATAACTAAGATGTGACGTATCCTTGTAATATGAATCTTGGGAAATAACACCGACTTCACCTGCTGGCAGTTCTTTGAGAAGTGTGTCTACAACAGTAGTTTTACCGCATCCAGTACCACCAGCAATTCCGATTATAAGCATAAGATTTTTCTATTTATAAGAGAGTACAAAGTTAGCTAATTAACAATTGCTTTTAATGACATTTGTCATTCGCAGAGGTAATTTTTTATAGTGCTCATTGCCTCAGTAATTTAACAATGCCAAGATTTTCAATACCAACATAAATAAAACCATCGGGTTCTTGTTCTACACTGCGCACTCTTCCATGACCATCAAGTAAACGTTCTTCTTTTACGACCTTGCCATTTCTAATAGTACACATATCTAAATATTGAAATTTTAGCGATCCGACCAATAGGTTTCCTTTCCAGTCACCGTATTTATCACTACTTATAAATGCCATTCCACTTGGTGCAATGGAGGGATCCCAATAGTGTAGTGGTTGTTCCATACCCTCCTTGGCTGTCAAATCTGTGAACTTTGTACCACTGTAGTTAACGCCATAACTGATTACTGGCCAACCATAATTCTTTCCTTTTTTAATAATATTTATTTCGTCACCTCCTTTTGGTCCATGTTCATGAGTCCATATTTCCTTAGTTTCAGGGTGTAAAGTCATACCTTGCGGGTTCCTATGTCCGTAGGAGTAAATGGCCTTTTTAGCGCCTTGGCGATTGTAAAATGGATTATCATTTGGTATAGAACCATCATCATTAATACGGTATACCTTACCGCAATCCTTACTAATATCTTGAGGGTTTAAATCTCTATCACCACGATCACCAATAGTAAAATACAAATAACCCTCTTCGTCAAATACTAATCTAGAACCAAAATGTTGTCCTCGAGTAGAATTTGGTGTTGCTTTATAAAGAACTTCCCAATTGGTAAAAGTGTTATTCTTCAATTTAGCACGTCCAATTGTTGTATTGCCTCCTTTACCGTCATCATCTGATGAGGCATAAGAAAAATAGATCCAACCTGTTTTAGTGTAATTGGGATGAAGAATAATATCTAAAAGCCCACCTTGTCCGCGCAAGTAAATATCTGGTAAACCTGAAATTAATTGTTTTTTACCATCTTTAAAATGGATAACCTCACCTGATTTTTCCGTAATTAGCATTGATCCGTCGGGCAGAAATGTAAATCCCCAAGGAATTGTAAGATCTGGCACAACGACTTGATAATCATTTTCAGTATTGGTTGGATTACGATCTTGTGCACAAGAAAATGTGGTAATGAGAATGAAGGTGAAGATTAAAGGTTTTATTTTCATGTAAAAAATAAATAGACATTAGATTTTAAAGTTATGAATTTGTTGTCGGTTTCTAAAGAAAAATAATATATTTGCAAACCTATTTTCGGGGTGTAGCGTAGCCCGGTTATCGCGCCGCGTTTGGGACGCGGAGGTCGCAGGTTCGAATCCTGCCACCCCGACCACAAAGCTTAGTTTTTACTAAGCTTTTTTTGTTTCCGGTACTTATTTGGTTAAATTATCTGAATACTAAAAAGGCCTAAAACTTAGGCCTAGATATTCAAAATTTACTTTATAATAAATAGTTTACTTATTCAATTCTCACGTAATTTTCTGAATAAATACGGTTACCATCTTCGTCTATTTCGATTTGTTCGAAACGGTCAGGATGAAGTTCAAACTGAAACACAAATTCTTGTTGATCCTCAATAACATCATTCATAAAGGCAGAACCAAATTCTAGTACTTCGGTTAATACACCATCATCGTAGGAGTAAGATCCATATCCAAAAAACTCAATAGAATCCGTTTTTAGTAGCTTACACCACATCACTTTAGTATCGGTATACATTTTTATTTGACGTGATAAGGTATTGTTAGAAAAAGAATCTACCACCTCATTATCTTGATAATTATAGAATCCTTTTAGTTCCCAAGCACCTTTAAGACCATTTATTTTCGCTGTTGTAATTTCAGTAGCTTCTGCGTTGTCATTTTCAGTATTGGCTGTGTCTTTACAAGAAGATATAAACACAAGAACGAGGCAACTAATAATAAATTTGATTTTCATGATCTCGATGATTTAGTAGTTAAACACTTAAAAATTACAAAATTATAAGGAGAAATGGAAGGTATTTGTTGAATTTATATTAGCATTGCTAGTGTTAATAACTTCTATGTAAGGATTTAAGCAAAAATCCTACTTTTGCTACATAATAAAAGCGAATTTATGTCAGAGATTATTGAAAAAGTTAAATGCTTAATTATTGGTTCTGGACCTGCAGGATATACTGCGGCGATTTATGCTGCAAGGGCTAATATGGAACCTGTTTTATATCAAGGGGAACAACCTGGTGGACAATTAACCACAACCAACGATGTGGAGAATTTCCCTGGGTATCCTGATGGAATTACAGGACCTGAAATGATGATTCAACTTCAGAAACAAGCAGAGCGTTTTGGTACAGACGTACGTCACGGTTGGATTACAAAAGTAGATTTTTCAAGTGATGTACATAGAGTTTGGGTTAATGATGAAAAAGAAATTCATACCTCAACAGTAATTATATCTACTGGAGCATCAGCTAAATATTTAGGACTTCCCTCTGAACAGAAGTATTTAAGTCTTGGTGGTGGTGTTTCTGCATGTGCAGTATGTGACGGATTTTTCTACCGAAACCAAGAGGTAGTAATTGTGGGAGCAGGTGATTCTGCCTGTGAAGAAGCACATTATTTATCTAAACTATGTAAGAAAGTAACGATGCTTGTAAGACGTGATCAGTTTAGAGCTTCTAAAATAATGGAAGCAAGAGTACGCAATACTGAGAATATTGAAATTCTGTTAAACACTGAAACAGTAGAAGTACTTGGTGATGGGCAAGTTGTTACTAGTGTAAGAGCAAAGAATAATATATCTGGTGAAGAATTTGATATACCTGCTACTGGATTTTTTGTTGCGATAGGCCATAAACCAAATACTGATATTTTTAAGGAGTATTTAGATTTGGATGAGACCGGCTACATTATTAATGCAGTACCTGGAACGAGTAAAACAAATGTTGATGGTGTTTTTGTTAGTGGAGATGCAGCAGACCATGTCTACAGACAAGCAATTACTGCAGCTGGTACAGGTTGTATGGCAGCTTTAGATGCGGAACGTTATTTGGCCGCTAAGGAGGCTGACTTTGAAGTGTCAACATCTACTTATAATTAAACGTATACAAATAAAAGTGCATAAAAAAAGCCGAAGTTAATCTTCGGCTTTTTTACATTCTTATCTTTTCTTTTTTTGTAGTTTCGAGGTGCCTTCAAGTTTATTTATAGTTATCGAAGGATTACCATAAAGATATACCTCACTATTTCCTGAAGCACTTATAACTATAGACTCTTCAACTGCGATGGTGATATCACTATTATCTTCTAATGTTGCATCAACTTGTTTGACTTCAAATTTTGAACCTGTTAAATTTGATGAATTATCCACTCTAATTAATGAAGAATCCGATATACCTTCAATCACTGCGTCTGATCGTTGATATAAATCAAAATTTGTTACTCTACTTTTTATTAAGGCATCAAGCTTACTCGTATCACTTAATTCAACATAACTAGAATCTGTTGTAAGATTTAAGCGTGTTTTTGATTTCCCCGAACTTTTGTACCCAAACGTTTTCGAATTTATATTAAGGTAGGCTCTTGAGTTATCAGAGGTGCTAAGCGTAACATCTCCTAATTCCATAGAAGTAAGGGATCTTATTTCGCCATCGCCTTTTACTTGTATGTTGCTTAAGGCGTCACCATAATTAACTTTAATATTTAATTTCTTTTTTGATGTAATTCTCATCGTTTGAGAAAATGAAAGTACACTGTCAACTACATTAAATTGTATAACATCGTGTAAATTATCATCGGCTTCTATTTCTACTGACGGTTTACTGTTATAAACAACTTCGATTGCAAAATCACCGTCAACAACTATTGTTTCAAAATCATCAATAAAAGTCTGCTTAATGGTGACATTTCTGTCGCCTTTGATTTTTTGAGTTGACTGCGATAATACCGTTGGTACCGTAGCCAACATAAATATTAAAACGAGTAATTGTTTTTTCATATATCAATTATTATCTTCTAATAAGACCCATTCTTTTTATTAAGTCACTTTATTAGAGGTTTAACAAATATATACAAAAACCATCCCAAACTGCATAAATGCGTTTGAAATGGCTTATAACTGATTGGTTTTGAATTTATTACGTAATTTCCATGAACCACGCAATTTGGTTAAGGCTATTTATTGTTTTCTTACACTACCAGATGAGGTATCTGATTTTTCGACTTTTTGAGGGTTACCCGAATATCTAATATCACCACCACTAGAAGCTCTAGCAGTTAATTCTTTAGAAGTGTTTACTGATATATCTGCACCACTTGTAGCCTTTACTTTAGAGGTTTTAGCCCTTAAATTAGAAGCTCTTATATCGCTACCACTTGTTGCTTCGGCGATTAAATAATCTGTAGATCCACTCAGCTTAATATCGCTACCACTAGTAGAATGGCAGTTAAGTGATTCGGTTTTTACATCGAGTGTAATTTCTGCACCGCTTGTACAATTTATTTCTAAATCGTCTACTTCTATTAGGTTAGTGGAAAACACATCACTACCGCTAGTTGCTTTAATCGCTTCTACATCTGTAATACTTAGAATAATTTTTCTAGACGAAGCGCGTCTAATATTTTCCGTGGTGTAAATACTTAAGGTATTGTTTTCAACCTCTGTCATAATTAACTCATGTAGATTCTCATCAGCTTCTACTGTGAGATCAACAGAATTACCTTGCGTTATAAATAACTCAAGTCCTTGGCTAACCTTTATATTCTTAAAGTCGTCTTGGATATTTCTATCGGCACTAACAACTTTGCCGTTTCCGTCTATTCCCATACCAAAGTTAATATCCATGTTACAGGAAAGCATTAATATGCTTACAATGCTCGTAATAATAATTCTAACTAGTGTATTCATGATTTTTGTTTTTGATTGAATTGATGATTTTATAATTATTTTGATTTGTGATTATAACTTATAACACGTTTAATCTTCCATTGCCCATCAGCATCTATAATCCATAGATGAGAGAATTGAGCGTCGTTATTACTTGAGGTGTAATCCATGTCCTTATCGGGTGAAAAATAGTGAATACCATTTTGTAAGGCTCCGTACAACTTATTGTTGTTGTAGAGTGGAAATACTTCAAGGCTTTCTTTTACAAGGAAGCGGTAGATTTTATTTGGGTTATTTTCTCTACATAGTCCATTTTTCATGACTTCAACAAATTCAGATTTTGAATTGGTTACACCGCTTTTATCATGATAGAATTCTAAATCCTCAAATAGTAGCGAAGCACTGACGTCCATATCGCATTGATTAAAACCTATCTTAAAGAGTAAACTATCCTTTTGTTTAAGGGTCTGAAATAATTCTGAGTTTTTTTCTACTTGTGCTAATGCAATACCGGAAAACAGAAGTAATCCGATATTGCATAACAAAGGTATTTTGGTTGATTGACTCATTTTTTTTGATTGATTATTCAAATGTATTTTGAATGTGATTAATTTTTAATTAATTATGACCGAATTGTCATTTTTTAGACCTCAATTGTCATTAACTTCGATATTTACACCATCTTTTTCATTAATCTGAATACTCACATCTGGTTTTTCTTCTTCGATAACTTCGGCTTCAGAGGTAATCACTGTTAGATCTTCTTCTTCCTCTTCTTCAATAGAACAATTGAGACATTCTGTATCATCTTCAATAATTCTTAAGTACTGTTCCTCCATACCGTTTTCTAGTATATCATTGTAGTAACTAGAGTTTCTATGGAAACTGTAAGTGTTATCATTGGCATATATAACTGCACCTTCAGGAACATATAAAATCACCGTAACTTCTTGATCACTAAATTTATTTTCAATATCAGTGGTTAAATAGGCACCAAGATCTAAAGTGTTGTCATTTAAAGCGAAATTATACTTGATATTCTCAGCTCGGTTTCTGGCAATTTCATAACTGCTACCTCTTGCTTGTTTTTCGATAATTAAGGAGGCTAATGAATCTTTTGTAGATCTAACGACCAAACGAATATCAGAAGACCTAATAGATCTGCCATTGTCATCTTCTATTAATCTATAATTGTTATTGCGTCTGTAATAATAGTTGTTATAATCACTATCGCTAAACATATTAATACGTAAGGTATCATTAGCTGTTAAATCTAATTGTTCCTTAACGGTAAATTTCGCATCAAAAGCATGTTCTGTAGCCTGTTTTACTCCGGTAATAACCAATCCAATAATGGATATAAGCCAAATGCCTAGTAAAGTGAACTTCGCAACATTTCCGATAGACTTTAAGTTGTTTACCAAAATCTTCAAGCCCAAATAGAAGACAAAGAAGAAAGGTATTCCAATAGCAAAGAATATAAGCATAGACATTAGCCACAATGGTATGCTGGCGGCATTTGCTGCGTCAATAAAGTCCATTCCTGGAAAATGTACTGCATCTGTTACACCTACTGTAAAGAATGCTACTATAAGGCTAATAAGTGTAGTTATCCCAACAATTATGAGTATAACACCTATAAATTTGGCAATAACTTTTAAGAAGAACATGATAATTGATCCGAGCGTGTCAAAAAAGTTCTGAGAGCTCGACTTTAATTTGTTCCCTTGTTTCTGAAAGTCTACATTTTTTACCGATTGTGAGATGTTATCACTAACAGTATCAATGCCTTCTTTGAGTTTTTCACCGTGCTTTTTTAAATCTACATTTCTAACTTTCTTTGAAACGGTATCAATGCCGTCTTTAATTTTTTTTTCAATGTTGGTGATGTTAACCGCATCACCTGTCATTGTTAGCTTTTCTGCTGTTGTTACAGCTTCGGGTACTAAGGCCCAAAAAATTAAATAGATAAAGATGAATGTACCTCCAGAACCAATAGTCAATAAGATCCATAATAAACGCATCCATATTGCATCGATTCCAAAATAGTGACTTAATCCTGCAGCTACACCACCTATATAAGAATTGTCGGTATCTCTAAAAAGCTTTTTAGTTACTCTATTATTATAAGTTGATCTCGGTTGAGGCTCGTCTTCAAAGATTTCATCATCTACAAGGTAATCTTCTGGTTGACCCATTATAGCAATAACCTCGTCTACAAGTTTTATTCCTACAACTTGTTTTTCGTTTTGTATGCGTTCTGCGAATAATTCTGCAATACGTGCTTCGATATCCGAAATAATTTCAGAACGCCCTTGAGAGTCTGTAAATGAACGTTTTATAGCCTCAAGATAGCGTGATAATTTAAGGTAAGCATCTTCATCGATATGGAAGAATATACCTGCTAAATTTATATTGACTGTTTTATTCATTTTTTCTTTGTTTTTGTACTTGTTACTAGGTTAACTGCATTTTGTAATTCACTCCAAGTTGTGTTTAATTCATTTAGAAACAACTTGCCTGTTTCTGTAAGACCATAATATTTTCTTGGTGGTCCAGATGTGGATTCTTCCCAACGGTAGTTGAGTAATCCCGCATTTTTCAAGCGCGTAAGTAAAGGATAAATTGTTCCTTCAACTACAAGCATTTTTGCGTCTTTGAGTGTGCCTAAAATTTCTGCTACATAGGCATCTTCGTCCTTCAGTATTGATAAAATGCAGTACTCTAGGACACCTTTACGCATTTGTGCTTTTGTATTTTCTATCTTCATATTAAAAGCGTCTTAAATTCGATTAAACTGTTCATTTTTTGATTGATTATGTGCTTAAACCAAGCATCTGATTGATGATTTATTTTAAAAAATTTATGGTCAATGGATATTTATAAATCTCACCGTCTCTGGCCGTAAGACTCGCCTTAACGATTAATGCTAATTCAACAATAAAAGCTAAAACTGCAAGTACACCTAGTCCGCCACCTATATAAAGTAGTGGAGAAGGTTCTCCAATATTAATGTGGAAATTATTAAAGCCGCGGAAATCTAAAACACTCATTCCATCGAATAACCTAAAAATAAAGAAGGGTACACTTATCGTTCCTAAAATAATAGCGTATAGTAATACACTAATTTGAAAATTAATGGCTTGCTTACCATGCTGATCAACAAACTGTGACTTTTCTTTATTAGCAGCCCATAGTATGATTGGCCCTATGAAATTTCCAAAAGGAATAACAAATCTCGAGAATGTCGAAAGGTGTATAAATGTCGCGAGATTTTTATGGTGATTATCTATCATTTTTAAATGTATATAATAGTTTCTTATGCAAATATATGTCCTAAAAAAGGTATTATGTTACGCATAGTACCTAAAATTAACAAAATATTAACATTAGTGCAGTTTGGATATTTGCCCTATTTTAGAGCAAAACTTATAATTAAACATGCGCATTACAGCTTCAAAACTCAACACATTCCTGCTGTTTAAGCTACCATCGGCCTATCTTACAGGAGTTAGAACAAAATCAATTACAGAAAATACGTGTGTCGTCTCTGTAAAGCATAGATGGATAAACCAGAATCCATTTAAATCCATGTTTTGGGCGGTTCAAGGTATGGCTGCTGAGCTTTCAACAGGTGCTTTGGTTATGCTTAAGATTCAGGATAGTGGCAAAAATATCTCTATGCTCGTTGCAAATAATAATGCCACCTTTACCAAAAAAGCTACAGGCAGAATAACATTTACATGTGATGATGGTGAAAAGATAGATGAAGCAATTTCTAAAGCTATTGAAACAGGAGAGGGGCAGACGGTTTGGTTAAATGCTAATGGTATTAATAAAGATGGTGTACAGGTGTCTTCCTTTAATTTTGAATGGACTTTAAAAGTAAAGAATAAGAAGGCATAAGTTTGTAACAAAATAAGATTCTTAACAACATATAGGCGTCAACCAAAAAATTAAAATATTATGGAACAATTACCTGATTTTACAGATAGAAATGCCCATGAAATCGATTACCGTATTTATGGAGAAGAAATGCAATATGTGGAGATTGAATTAGATCCGCAAGAAGCTGTTATTGCCGAATCCGGTAGTTTTATGATGATGGATGATGGTATTAAAATGGATACCATATTTGGAGATGGTTCGCAAAAAGATAAAGGGTTTCTCGGAAAGATATTAGGTGCTGGTAAGCGTATTTTAACAGGAGAAAGTTTATTTATGACGGCCTTTTATAATGATCTCACAGGAAAGCGTAATGTATCTTTTGCATCACCATATCCTGGTAAGATTGTTCCAATAGATTTAACAGCCTTTGGAGGAAAATTTATCTGTCAAAAGGATGCATTTTTATGCGCTGCAAAAGGTGTTAGTGTTGGAATTGAGTTTTCTAAAAAACTTGGTCGTGGCCTTTTTGGCGGAGAAGGATTTATTATGCAAAAGTTAGAAGGTGATGGTATGGCTTTTGTTCACGCTGGTGGCACCATGGCCGAAAAGACTTTACAACCAGGTGAAGTGTTACGTGTGGATACTGGTTGTATTGTTGGTTTTACTCAGGATGTTGATTATGATATTGAATTTATTGGAGGGATTAAAAATTCAATTTTTGGTGGAGAAGGACTGTTCTTTGCAAAATTGAGAGGACCAGGAAAAGTTTATATACAATCATTACCATTTAGTAGATTGGCGAATAGAATTATTGCGTCTGCACCAAGAACTGGTGGAAAGGATCGTGGCGAAGGAAGTATCCTCGGTGGTTTGGGTGATTTATTAGATGGAGACAACCGATTTTAGACCAAACTAAAGTAATGACAGTCAAAAGGTTAGGTTGTAAGAAATCTCGTTTCTCTAACAAGTTCGTCATCGTATAAACACAACATTTAACATAAAAAGCTGTTAAACAATAATAACTGCTTAGATTTTTTTCTAACTTTAGATAGTAATTTGATCACATAGCCTATAGAAAAAATCTACGTTATTGTTAAATCTTAAAACCCCTAAATGCATATGGCGAGAGCAATGTATGAGTACACCAAGACTGTACTTAATAAAGTAAGTTTTGATGCGACATTATTCTGTAAGGAGGTTCAAAAAGCAGTAAGACGATTATTGCCTCACGAACTAGAAGATCTAAAGGTTTTTATACAATCCTTAATCAATCAAAATCCAGAATTAGATCAATGTTTAATTTATTTAAAAGCATAAAAAAAAGCGACTCACGAGTCGCTTTTTCTATTTAGCCAAAGGGCTAATAATATCTACATTTTGAAAGGCTATAGCGCCTCTAATTATTCCAGAAATTTCATTGTGCAAAGCATCAATAATCTGCATTTTTAATTCGCTCTTATGATAAATGATACTTACCTCGCGTGCTGGAGAGGGCTCAGTAAAGTGTCTCAAATTTGGACTTAATTTTTCTTTTACATCTAAGGTATGCAGATAAGGAAGTAAAGTCATTCCTAATCCTTCATTTGATAGTTTGATTAAAGTTTCAATACTACCACTCTCTAATTGAAAGCTATCATCGATATGGTCTTTAAATGACTTGCAAAGATTAATAACACCTTCTCTAAAGCAATGTCCATCCTCTAGAAGTAACATATCATCAATATCTAAATCGGCCACCTCAATAGTTTTCTTATCTCTTAATCTATGATTAGCGGGTACATAGGCTACAAAAGGTTCATAATAAAGAACACGTTCTTTGATGTTGTCACTTTCTAAAGGTGTCGCTGCAATTGCAGCGTCTAGATGGCCATCACTTATACGCGACAGTATTTCTTCGGTGGTAAGCTCTTCGATTTTAAGCTTTACCTTCGGATATTTTTTAATAAAATTCTGCAAAAACATAGGTAATAGAGTTGGCATTATTGTAGGTATTATACCCAATCTAAATTCACCACCAATAAATCCCTTTTGCTGATCTACGATATCTTGGATTCTTTCTGCTTCGTTTACTATGTTTCGTGCCTGATAAACAATTTTACGACCAACTTCTGTTAGTTCAATCGGCTTTTTACCTCTGTCGAAAATGATAACATCTAGTTCATCTTCTAATTTTTGGATCTGCGTACTAAGGGTGGGTTGCGTAACAAAACACTTTTCAGCGGCCTTTGTAAAATTTTTATGTTCTGCAATACTCAGTGCATATTTTAATTGCGTAATTGTCATAGTATAAATTTAGACTATAAAAATACAAAAACTATTGACGTTATCTATGCAAATAGATTTAAAAGATAAAAGACTGTAGGTCGTACAGTCTTTTGATGTGATTGATTTTGATTGATTATGTTGTCGATTTAAAACCTAATGTTTAAATCTAGGTCTTCATTTTCTACCTTAAATTTAGCATCGTCGTATTGTGGAGGACCAAAAGCCATTACGTTATTGGATGTACCGAAACTTTCTAAAGGCATTCCATTTTCTCTATAATCCATTCTTCCATTTTCGTTGGCATCGTGCAATCCAAGAAGGGCATACTCTCCAGGTTGAACATTTTTAAATGTAATGATGACCTTACCTGCTTCGATTTTACTTTCTGCATTCATAATACCAGCGCCTTTCATAAAGGTGTCTTCCGTATGCAGGGCAAAAGCAACTACACCTTTATCACTTGTTAAATTATCTACGGTTACCGTAATAGTAATGCCCTCGTTTTGGGCGAAGCTAAATACTGTTGAAAGTGCAAATGTGAATACTAATACTAATTTTTTCATGACTTAATAATTAAATGGTTAATGATTGATGATTCAAAAGTCCAACAATCTAAAGACACTAAATAATAAGGATGACCGAAATGTAAAAATTTGAGGATGAACTGTAGAAGATGTCTACAGTAGTCCTCTAGCCTTAATTTCTAAATACTTGTTTATGGTATTAATAGTTAGCTTTTCTGGTGGTGTAAGAATGGATTGAATACCGTGTTTCTGTAATTCTTTAACCATTAATCGTTTCTCATATGCAAATTTTTCTGCAATTGTTTTGTGATAAATGGATTGTAAATCTTCAGCATTTAATTTTATAATATTATCTAATTCTGTGTTCTCAAATAAAACTACAACGAGCATATGCTTTTTTGAGATGGCCTGTAGATATGGCATCTGACGTTTAAGTGCGCTTAAATGCTCAAAATTTGTATATAGCAAAATTAAGCTTCGATGTGTTACCTTTCGTTTTAACTGAGCATATAAGTGTCCAAAATCACTATCACTGAAATTAGTGTTGATATTATATAGCGCTTCAAGAATCCGATTGAGGTAGGTAATTTTATGTATGGCAGGTAAAAAAGTTTCAATCTTTTTAGAAAAAGTCAACATGCCAACTTTGTCATGTTTTTTAAGGGCAACATTACTGAATGCCAAGGTCGAATTTATGGCATAGTCGAGTAGTTTAAGACCATCAAACGGCATCTTCATAACACGACCAGTATCTATAATAGAATAAATAGGTTGGGATTTTTCGTCCTGGTATTGGTTAACCATCAGTTCACCATGCTTTGCAGTGGCCTTCCAGTTTACCGTTCTAAAATCGTCTCCAAGTACATATTCTTTAATCTGTTCAAACTCCGAAGTATGACCAATCCGTCTTATTTTTTTTAACCCAATTTGAGTCAAGGCATTGCTAATAGCCAGAAAATCATATTTCTGCATTTGAATTATGGAAGGGTAGACCATTACCATTTGCTCATTTTGAAATCTGTAACGACGCTTAATAATTTTAAGCAATGAGGAAACAAAAATATTAAGATGACCAAAATAATATTCACCACGATCAACAGGCCTTACTTGATATTCAAAATTATAAGTTTCGTTAGGTATTAAAGTTGTTTTAATTAAGAAATCTCTTTTTTGAAATTGTACCGGAAGCTCATCTATAACATCAATAAATACTTTTATGCCATACTTATTTGAAATGGTTATAGGAACCGGATTGTTATCGCTATTTGAGAATTTATCTGGTAATAGCCTTCTAGCGTCTATGCCATTTTTTGGGCCATATAAGAGTAATAAATCAATAAAAAATACTACGACTAATATCGTCGTAATAATCCAAGCGATGCTATATAAAAAAGGAAACCAAAAAGACATTAAAAAGCATACCGACAAAATTGCGATATAAACATAGAACTGATTATGTATGTATAATGACTTAAGGAATTTCATAGGTTGCTTACCTTGGGACTTCTACTGATTGTACAATCATTTCAATCACATTTTCTGTCGTCATACCTTCCATTTCGCGTTCTGCAGTTAAGATAACTCTATGATTTAGGACCGGATTTAGAGCTTTTTTTACGTCTTCTGGAATTACAAAATCTCGTCCATTAATAGCAGCAAATGCTTTTGAAGTATTTAAAATAGCAATCGATGCTCTCGGAGAACCTCCTAAATATAAATGAGGATGATTTCTTGTTTTAGAAACTATTTCAGCGATGTACTTTATTATTTTTTCTTCAACAACTATAGATTGTGTTTTAGACTTATAGTCCGTTAAGGACTTGGTGTCTAAAATGGCATTTATAGACGCCTGAGGTGCTTCACCTTTACGTTCGTGATGGGTCGCTATTATTCTAATTTCATCTTCTAAGGATGGATAGTCTACCTTTATCTTAAAGATAAAACGGTCTAGTTGTGCTTCAGGTAATGCATAAGTCCCTTCCTGTTCGATCGGATTTTGTGTGGCAAGAACCATAAATGGATTCTCAAATTTATAGGTTGTACCGTCGATACTTGCTTGGCGTTCCTCCATAGTTTCAAATAAAGCTGCTTGAGTCTTGGCTGGAGCTCTATTTATTTCATCTATGAGCACGATATTTGAAAAAATGGGACCTTCTCTAAATTCAAATTCTGAAGTTTTCATATTTAATACCGAAGTTCCTAATACATCACTCGGCATTAAATCTGGTGTAAATTGTATACGACTAAAATCGGTTTTTAAAACTTTGGCAAAAAGCTTTGCAGTAACCGTCTTTGCAATTCCAGGAACACCTTCAATAAGCACATGTCCATCGGCTAGCAAGGCCACAATGAGTAGTTCTATAAAACTATCCTGACCTATAATTACTTTACGTAATTCGGCTTTAATCTGATCCACAGCTTCACGTAGATCATCTAAAGGTATTCTGTTATCAAAATTTAAGTTTTTGTTTATGTCTTCGTTTTCCATTGATTATTGGATTTAAAGTTTTCTATCAAGGTATTTAACCGCTCTAGTTCTATTTGATTTATCTGTGATTTTTTATCTAAGCCTGAAATAAAATTGAATAGTGTCGTAGTGTCTTCCTCAGTATTATTACTTCTTGCTGCTAGATTTTTTATAAATTCTGGTTTAATTTCTGAGGTGTTGAGATATAGATAATTCCTAATGTACTCTAAGAAATGCTGAATTTTATGTTTTGCAATATCCTTGTGTTTTGCATTTTCATAATACATATCAGATATAGTCCTAGTAAATTCTACTGTTTGATTTTTGAGAGGTCTTATTGTCGGAATGGCACGTTGTTTTCGTTTGCCTTCAAAAATGATATAGACTAATGCTCCAATTAAGATCATATAATAGGCCCATTTCAATGATTTGGTATTTAATAACAAATACATTGGCGAAGTGTAAAACTTTTTGCCACTTTTATAATAGTGGTCTATAAAAATAGGTCTCTTATAATCTAAATATGATATTAAACCTGCGGTATAATCTTGGTTTGGTGAATTAAGTATAAAGTAGTTTGTAAAGGCTTGCGGGAAAGTACTTAAAATAATTTCACCATCTCCAAAGGGTTGTTTAATAACATTTATTAAGGAGTCTTCCACGGCTTTATTTTCACCTCTATAAGCATCAATGAATCCTAAAACACGTGTTTGGAGTGTATCAATTTCATTGAAGTGGAAAAAGGTAGTAGGACGATCAAACTTATAAGACTTTTTATTATTAAGAATTGGGTTTACAAGTTGTACTTGATATTCATTATTAAAATTATCGAGTGCATTTACAGAAGTTGTGTTAAGGTTTAAGGTATCTAATAAGGATTCCTCAAAATCTACAGCTGAAACCACTAGAGTATTACCTTGGTCTACCCAATTTAGAAGTCTTTCCAATTCATCATCTCCAAAATTAATACCACCATTATAAAAAACGTAGGTACCATTTATATCTTCGGAGCCATTTAAAAATTCAAAGGGTGGTCTATCTATCAAACGAACAGAATCTGCAATTCGATCTAGTTGCTCCTTAAAAACCAGTGATCCAAAGGGAATTTTATGATGAGTAGCATAGGAAGGATACCAATTAATTTCTTTGGGTTTGGTCATCTCTAAAGCGACGATTGCCAAAATCGTAATTAGCACTAACGTTATGTATATTTTGCCCTTTTTACTCAACGTTTTGTTAATGTGTTATTTAGGTTTTCAAAAGACACCTTAAGCGTTTCAAATTTTAAGGCGTCCACTCCAAACTCACCATACCAAACATAATCATAGATACGTGTTATGTTTTTAAATCTGGCCTTAAGATCATTAGTTTTGATCTCTTTTATATAATCTTCATTGGTCTTTTGAGGTTCCCAATTTATGGTCTCATTCTCCGTTAGATATTTTAGAGAAAGTAGATAATAATAGCGTATGGCTAAACGATAATTTTTTTGCTGAATAGCATCACGAATCAATGCTGGTATATCTTCATTTTTAATAATTTGCTCTTCCTCTGTAATGGATATACTTCCTTGTTCTTTAGTAGTTGTTATTAATCTATTAGAATTAACCTTCAAAAAGAAGCGTATGAGCAAATAGATTAAGAACGCTAGTAATAAATAGGGGAGGATTCTAAAAATAAAATATAAAAAACCTGTTGCCGTACCAGTACCAAATATAGCTTCCCAAAATTTACGTAAAATATTATTTAACCAACGGTAAGCTCTATCTAAAAAATTTTCTTCGGCCTCTACTTCTACGTAATTAAAGTCCTTATCTGCTTTATACTTCTCAAGATGCTCGTCAGAGATATTTTGCCTTTCTATCTGCTCTTTATCGAGTAGAATAGGAGTGTCATCCTGTTGGGCATTAAGTATTTGAACAGTTAAAAGAAGTGCAAGTAAAATCTTTAATAGAGGCATTTATTCTTCTATTTTCCCTATTTCACTAATACGTTCAAATGTCCCTGTAAAGTTGGTCTTTTCGTGTAAATGAAAATAAATTGCAGCACCACCAACAACGAGTATAATATTAAGTAATACTTGCACAAAAGCTTGTATAACACTTAAAATAATCACAATAGGATCTCTTGAAAATGTATCAATATTGGCTGGATCCACTTCTCCAGAGAAAATACCTGTGCTAATCATTGCGTACATAGAGCTCGGTAAAGCAAAAACAACAATGATGATGTAATAAATAATGAATAAAACAATATAAGAACCCCATGCTGTCCAAAAATCTACATTCACGAGAGAAAAACTTTTACTGTAAGCATCAATGGTAGTGTTTTTGGGCTCAAAAACATACAAGCTAAACACAACAGCCATAGGAACCATAGCGTAAAAAACGGGTAAAACACATAACATTGTTGCAAAAAATAGGGTGATACCTTTTAAAATGCCTAATCCAAAAAACGATCCTATAGCGCGATAAGTATTTTGTTTTATTTCAGCGTAGTCGGTTACGCCTTTATTTTCGATATAAGATTTTAAATAATAGAGTACAGTACCTCCAATAAGAATGTAAGTAGCGATACCTGCCACTGCGTAAACAAAAAACGCAAGTAGCGCTATAACTATACTCCCAGAATTAAATGAAGGGTCTCCGACACTAGTAATATTAAATATATCACCAGCTACATAATTATAAACAGCCAATGATAGGAGGTAAACCAATATTGCAGGCCCTGCAATATTTAATACCATTTTCATAAGAGTTTTGAATTCATTTCTAATAAAACCAAATGTATCCGTTAGGATACCACTAAAATCACTCTGCTTTCTAAACTCTATGTACTTTCTATTCATGTTCGGTTGGTTTGAGGTTGTGTTGAAACTATATCACTATTTAAATCTGAAAATGTATTTCTAAGTTGCCTATTTAGCTTTATTGGATAATAAACATAATAGAACAAGATTAGCGATAATGAACTTAAAATTATTAAAATAGCCAGCCAATCTGGCATTTCGGTATGTCGTGTTACGAAGCCTTCTAAAAACCCAGCTAAAATAAAAAAGGGTATGGTACTCATTAAGATTTTAAGGCCATTAATCACACCACGTTTAAAAGATTCTAGCCGTGGATAAGTACCAGTAAACAGCATGCCATTACCCATAACAAGGCCAGCACATCCTGCAATGATTATAACCGAAATTTCTATGGTACCATGAATCCATATTGTTCGTGCAGATTCCCAAAGAAGGCCTTGGTCATAGAAGAAATATTGAAAACTCCCTAACATAATGCCGTTTTGCATCATAATATATAGCGTGCCCACTCCAAACAAAATGCCATATCCAAATGCATAGAGTGCCACTTTTATATTATTTAAAGTAATACCTAAGAACATATTGAATTCTCCCTGTTCTTTATAAACAGCCATAGGATCACCTTTTTCGATATTATCTAATGTCATGTTAACATAACCGTCTCCTAAAAAAGAACGGACAAAGTCACCTTCGTTAGCAGCGGAGAATGCACCAACAAGCACAAAAAAACTAAAAGTTAAAAACGCTACTAAAAGCTCACGATGATGTTGATAAAAGAGTAATGGAAATTCAGTTTTAAAAAAAGAAATTAGTCTGTTTTTTGGCTCTTTTTTTGTTTTGTAAATCTTCTGATGCGCCTGAGAAGCGAGTTGGTTTAGATACCTCTCTGTATTACTGTTTTTGTAGAAGGTTTTGGCATAACTCAGATGATCAGTTATTTCGATATACAGATCGGAGAGTACATCAGGATCTATGGAGGTTTTATTTTTTAGAATGCTTTCAAATTCTAACCATTTATCTTTATTTTGCTTCACAAAGGATGCTTCGCGCATACATAAAACCTTTTGCTTTCAAAGAAAAGAAAATATGGATGAATTTCAAATAGAAACCGCGCAAAATGTGGGCATTAACCAAAACGTTGCTACTATAGGTGATCGCTTACTCGGTTATCTTATAGATAGTGCTATCATCTTGTTTTATGTTATCGCTTCAATCTTACTATTGGTATCCCTAGATTTAGATATGGGAGATGCATGGGCCATCTATCTTTTGATTAATCTTCCAGCTTTTTTATACTATGTTCTTTTTGAGACCTTTTGGGATGGTAAAACCATTGGTAAAAGTACCATGAGAATGCGTGTTGTTAAATTAGATGGATCAAAACCAAGTTTTGCTAACTATTTTGTGCGTTGGATTTTGCGAATTGTAGATGTGGTATTGACTTCTGGAGGTGCTGCGGTTGTCACAATTCTCATTAAAGGCAATGGGCAAAGAATTGGTGATATCGCTGCAGGAACAACTGTAATAAGTGAGAAAACGAAAGTAACTATAGAGGACACAATTTTAAAAGAAATACCATCAGATTACGTACCAAGTTACAGCCAGGTAACTGTATTTAATGATGCAGATATGCGTAAGGTAAAGCATCTATATGATGATGCCGTGAGAAATGGTAATCACAATGTCATTATTAACCTCCATGAACGTCTTGTAAAAGTTATGGCAGTTGATCCAAAGGAAAAACCAGTTGATTTTATTGCCAAGGTTATAAAAGACTATAATTTCTATACTCAAAACATGTAATGTTTTTTCAAGTCATTGATATATTAGGTACTATAGCGTTTGCTATTTCTGGTGTTTTAGTAGCAATGAATAAACGCATGGATGCCTTTGGTGTTATAATAATTGCCTTTGTAACTGCTGTTGGTGGTGGTACCTTGAGGGATATTATGGTTGGTGTACAACCTGTTTCATGGATGCGCGATATTACCTATGTTTATGTAATTGTCGGCAGTACTGTATTTGCTGTAATTTTTAGAAATCAGCTTAAGCATCTAAGACGCTCATTATTTTTATTTGATACTATTGGAATAGGATTATATACCGTAATTGGAATTGAAACAGGATTAGTTGCCAATCTGCATCCATTAATTTGCATCGCCTTAGGAACAATCACCGCTTGTTTTGGAGGTGTTATAAGAGATATTTTAAGTAATGAAATCCCAGTGATATTTCGAAAGGAGATTTATGCTACGGCCTGTATTTTGGGAGGTTTTACCTATTTTTTGATGCGGAAATTCTTGGAAGATCAAAACTATCTATTCATCATTGCTGGTGCAGTGGTAATCGTACTGCGCCTTATCGCTGTGAAATTTAAAATAAGTCTACCAAGCTTGTATAAGAATATTTAGGAATCTGATAATTGAGATAAATTTTCTTATACAACCTCATAGTTTAATTTGCCTAGTCTTGATTGCTCAAAAATATGGTTTGATTTTGTTTTGCGCTTTTTATTGCCGCTTCAAGAATCTCCATAACAATCATGTTGTTTTCTAAAGCAGATAACTCATAAGGACTTACTTCTATTTCTCCATTTATTACAGTGGCAAAATATACAAATGGATCATTGTAAGGTAGAGCTCTCTCTTCAAGCGTATATTTTTCTTCACTAAAATCATCATAACCTGAACCAATTCGTACGCGCATATCATTTCTATTATCGGCATATAGTACACCATTTAAGCCATAAACTTCCATGTCTTTTCGACCTATAGGCCAATTCCACGAAGCTTGGATAACGCCAACCAGATTTTCATAGGTCAATAGAATAATGGCTTCATCATCAACTTTCGGATTATTTTCAGCCTGCTGTTGCATGGTAATGGCTGTAACGCTTGTTGGTCGTTGACCATTTGTTATCCAGGTAAGTAGATTAGCGCCATAACAGCCAAAATCAGTAATGGCACCTCCACCATTTAGTTTAGGGTCTGTTAGCCATTCTAAGAACTCATCATCAACTCCAATTTTTTTAGGTCCTTTATGGCCATCTCTTACAATTATTTTTCTGAGATCACCAATAATAGTGTCCTGTTGTATTAGTTCATAAACCATGTGGTTTGTTGGGTACCAAGTAGTTTCGTAATTCGTTAGGAGATGGATGTTATGTTTATCTGCTAATTGCTTCATTTCTACGGCATGGTCTAAATTAACAGCAAGCGGTTTTTCTACCATTACATGGATACCCTTTGGTGCACAGTACTTCACGATTTCTAAATGATCATATATAGTACCGAAGGCCGTTACAGCGTCAGGCCTCTTATTATTTATGAGATCTTCAAGCGTATCAAAAACCAATTCCATTGAAAAATTGTATTGATCTGCATAACCTTTTGCCAATTCTTTATTCGGTTCAACGATACCAACAATTTCAAATTCGGGATAACTATTGCTGTTAAATATCCAATGCACATGCGTGTGTGTTAAGCCTACAACACCAATCCTCACCGGATTTTTTTGAGCATAAGTAGAGAGATTAAGCAATAAAATAAATAAAAGGAGGCTAAATTTTTTAATCATTTTAATGGAATTAAAGTGTTAATTGGCCAAAATGTTTAGTGAACATATTGTAAACAAAAGCTTGGATTATACCAGCTAAAAACCCAAAAAAGACTCCAATTAATGGCATTCCAATAAGGGCGCCAAAAGCCAAAAACGTTCCAATACTTAATCCTGGTGTTTCATTAGAAGTGATCAATTCTAAGGTAACTAATGTATCAATTATTAATCCGCCAAAGGCATAGATTATGCCGCAGACTAAACCAATAATAAGTCCCATTACAGCTTGGAATTTTCCGAATGATAAGGGGTTTAGTGCTTTTATTTTCATCAGATTAGTGATTTATAAATTGAATATCTACAGGCCAACAGCACTTATAAATTTATTAATTAATCAATAATTCTATCAAATGTTTTGTAAACAAAGCGTGTTTGTAGAGAATCAGAAATAATATCAAATTCTAATTTTTTAAATTCTGCATTGAAACGACCTGTTCCTTTTTTCTTTTTTAAATCTTCAATTTTATTCCAATGTTGCATTTCTAACGGTAAAACTGCACAAAGTTCATCACCTTGTATATAAAAGTATAAATATTCTATTTCCCCTAGTTTTTTATAATCTTTTAACCAATAAGAATAAGAAGCGTTTGCCTTAGATTCTAAAATATCTTTTAACTCAGCTTTGTAAGTTTCTGAATCTGGTGAATAATTATCAAAAACAGCGTTATAATTAACGCAATCTGGACGATCACAACGATAGAATAAGGTAACTATTAAAATGAAAACTAAATATTGTTTTTTTATATGCATAATTAATTATTTAATAATTCTTGAAATCTTTCAATGAAAAGACCAATATGATAACCATCTACTAATCCGTGATGTGCATGTACTGCAACAGGCATTTTTTTTAGGCTATTTTCTTCTGTGATTTTGCCAAACGATATTTTTGGACAGCTGTCTGAATGGGAAAAGCTTCTTGCATGTGATAGACTGCTAAAATCTACCCATGGTATTGCAGAAAAGTGGATAACATTTTCTCCAGAAAGCGCTGGGTCTAGCCCACTTGACATTCTTACCCTTTCAATTTCTTGCTTTGCAAAATCGTAAAACAAATTCTCATCTTCATAAAAACTCATATATGAAAAACCAAAAGTACCATCTGGTTTGTTTACAGTAGGTGAAGCATTAATGGTATCATATAAATAAACGTTATTATTTATTATTCGGTATCTAAAGTTTTCGATTGAATTTGCTGCTTTTAAAGCTCTGTATAGATAATATAGGAAAAATGAGACGTTATTTTTCTTTGCTTGTTGATAGGCAATTGTACAATCTACCTTCACTGTCATACCATAGAATGGTTCCTCAAAAGCTGAGAAAAAGTTGAAATGATCTTTTCTTTTCCAGTTTGAGATGTCAATAAGGGTTTTATCAGATTGGTCCATGGATTAAATGCCTTAGATTCGTTGAATAAAAGTAAAGAATTAAAAAGTATTAAATCTCTAAATATTTATATTTGCCGCGTTAATTCGGATGTATTAAAATTACATTAATCATGATGAAACAGTTTTGTTTTTTGCTCTTTTTGCCACTTATTGCTTTTGGTCAATTAAAGCATAAAGACTCTTTAAGTATCAATGCCGATTTATCATTAACTGGTTTTGTTCAAGCAGGTAATGTAGAAACTATAATTTTTAGAGCGACCTCAGATATTAGTTTTAAACCATGGGAAAAAGCGCGTTTTGAAACTAAAAATTCTTATGTCTATCAGGAGTTTGGAAATGAAAAAGCAGATGAGGATATATTAAGTCTCAACTTTTTAAGATTTACGCCAGAGCGGAAAATTTCACCATTGGTACTCGGCTTTGTAAGTACTAATTTTAGGCGAGAAATTGATATAAGATACCTTTTTGGAGCAGGTGCAACCTTTCAAATTTTTAAGAAAGATAAGAACCTATTAAAATTTGCATTATCCTTCGAATATGAAAATACAGACTTTAAGATGTCTGAATTTAATCAATCACAATATGATGGTAATTCTTCGATAAATACCATAAGAGGTACACTATGGGTTAAAGGTGTTTATCATTTGTTTAAGAACAAAATGATTTTAAGTCATGAAAGTTATTTTCAACCGTCATTAGAGGAAAGTGATAATTATAGATGGCGCGCCGATTTTAGTTTAGAGTTCCCAATTTGGAAATTTCTTAATTTTAAAATAAACTACCTCGATACATTTGAAAGTGTTGTAATACAAGGGCAGAGGCAAGACGATAGTGTACTATCCTTTGGTTTTAAAATTAAAAACTACCTATAATATGCCAGCCTGTATTGCTGCGAATACTTGATCACAAATTAACTAGATGATCTTTGTTTTTATGTATTTAAAGAACATAAAAATTCCAGCTACTAGATTTAAACCAATAAAGAGCGATCCAAAGATCAATAGGTAATTATAGTTGCTGTTTGGTTCTGGAAATTCTGCGAGTTCTGAGAATAATGCTAATACCAAATAAAGATTAATTAATATTAATAATGAGGCAATAATGACGCCTGTAATAAATTTTTCTGTGTAAATCTGATAGGCCAATAACACTAAAAAAAATATGGCAAAAGGATTAAGAAGATTAGCCGTTAGAAACCAATAATATAAGGTTGCAAGAACTAAATATATTTCTGGCGATAGCTGGAGTAAGGTCTTGGTTTTCAATTTGATTTTTGATTGATTTAATACTCTAACGTAAAAATCATTTTTTTATTCTTCTGAGAAGATATCCTGATAGTCTCTTAGTTTATCCCAAATAGCAATAAGCTGTTGAACATCTTCATCACTATTTAGGTCTGTATTAATTAGCATTAACCTTCCAATTATACTAATGATTCTCATCGTTAATTAATTTAGAATTTCTACTTTTCTGATGTATACATTTTGAAGTGGCCATTCGCCCTCATCAGTTTCAACCTTGTTTATTTTGTCGACCACATCCATACCATTTAATACCTCACCAAATATAGTATAGCCTTTATCTAGATAATCGGCACCACCAGGGCGTTGCACAATAAAGAATTGAAAGGGTGATGCTAGTTTATATGCATTTTCAATCTCACTACTTGGCATAGACACTGCACCACGTTTGTGTGTATAACCACGTTTTGTATCTGGCGGTAATAGGTATTTTCCGATTTTTTTTCGACGTTTCGCAATATTGTAATCATCACTACTACCACCTTGAATGATAAAGTTTTCAACTACTCTATAAAATTGTGTGCCGTCAAAATAATTACGCTTTGTTAAATAGATAAAATTAGCTCTATGAAATTTTGTTTTATCGTATAACAGAATATCTATATTACCATAGTCGGTTACAATCCTTACTTTATTCTCTTTGTGCTCCTTTTCATATTCTAAAAAAAACTCCATGGCGTTGCCATTAGTTAAGAGAGGAAAAGATTCCTCTATTGCTTTAGTAGTCACTTTTTCAGCCACTACATTGGTTGAATCTTTACTGTTTTGGGAAGTCTTTTGTTTTGAAGTTTGTTTATCTTCACAGTTCGTAAAAAAAAGAATAAAAAAGGCTAATACCAGAAATCTCATAGATGCAATTTGATTCATTTTTAGATATAATAGTAAAAATAGAACATCTAGACCTTTTAGGAGAAGTATCGCATTCAAAAATGTCACCACCTTACCGTTTAGAGTTGGCGGAAAAAATGAAGGAAAAGGCTAAAAGTGCAAAGAAGGCTGGTGTTATGGCGCTTTTTTATCCAGGTTATGATTTACAGACTAAATTGGTATTGATACTTCGTAAAACTTATAAGGGTGTGCATTCTGCACAAGTTGGATTTCCTGGTGGTAAATTTGAAGAAGATGATACTGATTTAATGACCACAGCTTTACGAGAAACTCAAGAAGAAATTGGTATTGATGCCGAGAAGGTAAATGTTATTAAGCCAATGTCGCCTTTATATATACCACCAAGTAATTTTTTAGTACATCCATTTTTAGGAATTATGAATGAACAACCAATTTTTTCTAAACAGGAAGAAGAGGTCGAAGATATACTAGAAGTTTCATTAATCGATTTTCTAGATGACAAAAGTATCCTAACGGCAAAAGTACCAACCTCTTACAATATAGAAGTTGAGGTTCCGGCATTTACGCTTAATGGACATATTGTTTGGGGTGCAACTGCCATGATGCTAGGTGAATTAAAAGACTTGTTAAAACAACTTTTATAGCTGGGCTTATTTGTTACATTTGTAATTCACATTAATTGAAAAATTAAATGGGTTTATTTAAAACTAACCCTTTTGGACATATACTTTGGGTAAAAAAGTTCTTAATCCGGTTTTTAGGATTATTAACGCATAGACGATTCAGAGGGTTTAATGAACTACAAATCGAAGGATCCGAGGTCATAAAGAACTTACCTGATACCAATGTTTTATTTATTTCAAATCATCAAACTTATTTTGCTGATGTGATAGCCATGTTCCATGTTTTTAATGCCAGTCTTAGTGGTAGGCTAGATAATATTAAAAATGTAGGCTATTTATGGAATCCAAAACTTAATATTTATTATGTAGCCGCTAAGGAAACTATGCGATCTGGTATTCTGCCTAAGATATTTGCTTATACGGGTTCAATCAGTATTGAGCGTACTTGGAGAGCTCATGGCAAGGATGTGAACCGACAAGTTAAAATGAGTGATATTTCAAATATTAAAAAGGCACTCAATGACGGATGGGTTATTACCTTTCCCCAAGGTACAACAACGCCATTTAAACCAATTAGAAAAGGGACGGCTCATATAATAAAACAATATAGACCAATAGTAGTTCCTATTGTAATTGACGGTTTTAGACGCTCATTTGATAAAAAAGGACTGCGCATAAAAAAGAAGAATATCTATCAGACTTTTGAAATTAAAAAGCCTTTAGAAATTGATTATGACAATGAATCTATCGCAGATATCGTTGAAAAAATAGAGTATGCTATAGAACAACACCCTTCTTTCCTTAAGGTAATTCCCCAAGAAGAAATAGAAGAAAAGGAACGATTAAATAAAGAACTCCGCGATTGGTAGATTAGACTTCGAGTTTCTTTAATTCGTCATAATTTCTGTTTAGACGCTTCAATAAGATCCCATAGATAAGGCGGTAGAAAAGCCAAAATATAAGAATGATTACACCTGTTACAACCACTGTAATGGCGTATAGTACAAACATTTGAGTAGAATCCATCGAGGCAACCTGGTCATGGAATTCAGGATTCTGATTAAATTCAAAATAAAGTGATAACGGAATGGAGATAAAGACCATCGCTAGATTAAAAATCACATAATATTTAATGACCTTTCTTGTATGTAAAATGCTCTCCATTAATTTTTTAGCGTTGTCAGTGATTGAAATTGACTTGTAGGCTTTAAAAAGAAGGTAAATAAACAACACAATAACACCCATACTAAGTAGTGATAGCCCAACAAACAGAGGATTTTCGTAGCTAGTTTCTAATTTTTCTCTGTAATTATCTGATAAGAAGTATGGTAATGTGTTAACAAGAATCCAAAAGGTAAATTCAGCAATACTTATATAAAATAAGGTTTTAATAATGGAGGAGGACTTTTTGTGGAGCATTGGGTAAATCTCCGTGTCAGACAGGTGTTTAAATTCAGTCTCAGCTTTTTTCCAGTCCTTTTTTAATAATTCTAACTCATCCATTTACTTACGGATTTAATATTGTTCTCAATTTCTTTTTTACACGATTCATTTTTACCCGTGCATTAACTTCTGTGATACCTAAAGTTTCACTTATATCCCTATAATCCTTGTCCTCTAAATACAAGAAAACTAGAGCTTTTTCTATGTCGTTTAATTGATGAATTGCATTGTACATGAGCTTTAATTGCTCTTCTTCCGTATCATCATATTCTTCAGCTTTAATTTTAAACTGAACACTATCAAACTCTTGCGTACTAATTCTACGTTTGGATTTTCTGTATAAGGTAATTGCTGTATTTAACCCTACACGATACATCCATGTACTAAATTTAGAATCGCCCCTAAACTTAGGATAGGCACGCCATAATTGAATTGTTATTTCCTGAAACAAATCATTATGTGCATCTACATTATTAGTATACAAACGGCATACCTTATGAATAATGTTTTGATGCTCTTGCAACTGTTCAACAAAACTATGTTCGAGTTCTTTGTTCAATTGATAATTTTGGTTAGTTACACCATTAGTAGTTATACTTTAGTGTTTGTTACATTAATTTTTAAAATACCTAAAACAATTAAATATTGGGCAAGGGCATAAGTTGTCATAATATAGATACCTGAGTATGGAATAGCCTTATAAAACTTATTGATTGCCAGAATACTATCAGAGATCATAAAGCATAATGCTCCAATGAGTACTAATAAATAACTTATTTCTGAAATATTTTTTTTTCTGATATAGGCAGAAACAGTCATGGTTAAAATAACCAATATATAGAATACCACAGGTAAAAGTAAATCACCTAAGCCATCCTTTAAAAGTATAAACAAACCAACAGCATAGGCCACTAGTAATAATATGAACCAATATGTACCTTTTGTTTTTGCCTTATTGTTTAAGAAACAAAATATATACATGACATGTGCTAGAAGAAAAGCGACTAGTCCAAACATAAAATAGTGTTCGGAAAAATCTACAAACATCAATAAGATATCTCCAATTACAGAGAAAGCTAAAGCGAAAAGTGTAAGTCGTTTTATTTTGGATGGCAAATTATTAGCGTTGTTGTAAAACAATATAATTAAGCTAGTAACTATCGCTGGTTTTGCTATATAATGTGCATAACTGAGATCTGGAACAAGTCCAGTTATGATCTCCAATAAGACTATTATGAAAAATAAAATCGAGAATTGTTTTTCAACTGTAGTTAGCATTTCTAATTTTTTAGGAAATACCAAATATATTCAATTCATCCATCAATTATTACAGTTCGGTTAAAATGAATTTCACAATCCTTATTGCTATTAGAAATTTGTATCACAATCAAAAACGAACAGTATCAATCAATGAAAACTTTAATCACAACCTTATTTTTATTTTTAGTCAATATTACTGTGGCGCAAACTACTATTTCAGGACGCGTGACAGATAATAGAAATCAGCCCATTCAGGGTGCCAATGTTTATTTAGATGGCACCTATGATGGTGCTACAACAAATGAAAATGGAGATTTCCTTTTTACAACAGAAGAAGAGGGCACACAAGCCTTAATCGTTTCATTCCTTTCTTACGAAACAAAAACAGTATTACAAGACGTTTTAGAACTCAATAAACTCGATATAAAACTTCGAGAGGATGTCGAAACACTGGATGCCGTAGTTTTAAGTGCAGGTACATTTGAAGCGAGTGATAATAGTAAGGTATCGGTTTTAAAACCATTAGATGTGGTGACGACTGCAAGCGCTTTAGGAGATTTCGTAGGTGCTTTACAAACTTTACCAGGAACGTCTAATGTAGCAGAAGATGGACGTTTATTCGTACGAGGTGGTAGTGCTGATGAAACACAAATCTTTATAGATGGTATTAGAGTTTTTACGCCTTATTCGCCAACAACTAATAATATTCCTACTCGAGGTAGATATTCACCATTCTTATTTGATGGAATAACATTTTCTACAGGAGGATACTCGGCTGAGTTTGGACAAGCCCTTTCTAGTGTACTTTTACTAAATACCATAGATGAGCCTGTTCAGGAAAAAACAGATATAGGAATTATGACTGTTGGTGGTGCGTTAGGGAATACTCAGAAATGGGAAAAATCGTCTCTCAGCTTTAATGCAACTTATATTAACCTAGCACCATATTTGGAGGTTTTTGAAGATAGAAATGAATGGGAAACACCATATGTTGGGGCTCAAGGTGAAACAGTTTTTAGACAACGCTTAGATAACGGTATTTTAAAGTTTTATTCGGCCTTTGATACCGCAAAGTTTAAACTAACACAACCGGATATTAATTTTGAAGATGGCTTACAGTTTTCACTAAACAACAATAACTTTTATTTAAACTCATCTTATAAAGGTGTATTAAGTGATTCTTGGACTTTAAATACAGGATTGAGTTATACCTATGCTAAAAATGATATAGGAATTCAAACAAGTGATATATCGAACACAGAGAACTCTGCACATCTTAAACTTAAACTAAAGAAACGATTTAGTAGTCGATTTAAATTGAGTTTTGGAGTAGAACAATTCGTAACAGATTTTAATGAAACTTTTGAAGAAAGTACCTTTTCAGAAACTTATGGATTTAATAATAACATTACTGCAGGTTATGCCGAAGCCGATGTTATCTTCTCTAAACAACTCGCCCTAAAAGCAGGAGTCCGAGCAGATTACAGTACAATATTTAAAACTACTGATTTTGCACCTAGAATGGCAATTGCTTATAAAGTGTCTCAGAATGGACAATTTTCTTTAGCCTACGGTAACTTCTTCCAAAATCCAAATAACGATATATTAAAGTTCGAACAAAATCTAAAGGCTCAGAAGACAGATCACTATATATTAAATTATCAATATGTTAATGATGGTAAAATATTTAGAGCTGAGGCCTATAGAAAGGATTATCATAATCTGGTGAAATTTGATACAGAATTTGAAGGTTTTGATAGTGAATTCAATTCGTCGGGTAGTGGTTACGCACAGGGAGTAGATTTGTTTTGGCGTGATAATACCAGTATAAAAAATCTAGATTATTGGGTTAGTTACTCGTATTTAGATACTGAGCGCGATTACCGTAATTTTCAAAATGCAGCCCAACCTAATTTTGCAACCGATCATAATTTATCAATCGTAGGTAAATATTGGGTAGACAGTTGGAAAAGTCAATTAGGATTAGCCTACAGCTTTGCGTCTGGAAGGCCATACACAGATCCTAATACAGATCAATTTTTAGGGGAGCGTACAAAGTCATTTAATAGCTTAAGTTTTAATTGGGCTTACCTGCTAGATCAACAAAAAATATTATACTTCTCCGTGAATAACATATTAGGATTTAATAATATTAATGGTTATCAATATTCTAATACACCAGATTTTAATGGGCAGTTTAATAGACAGGCTTTGCGTCCTGCAGCAGATCAGTTTTTCTTCATAGGTTTCTTTTGGACCATAAGCGAAGATGGAACAGATAATCAATTAGATAATTTGTAGTTGGACAAATAGCCGTACTTCCAAACATGACTTTTATCATAATTATTACGTAAAGTGATGATTAACTTTATAGTATAAAATTAAACGTCATGGAACTCAAGAAGAACCCAAAAGCCAATGTAGGTCGAAACAGCAGTTTATATTTTGCTGTTGGCTTAAACGTAATGTTAGTTCTTACTTATTTAGGATTAGAACATAAGACTTACGAAAAAGAGAGTACTAAGATTGATATCTTAATGTTGCAAGAAAATTTAGAAGAGGATATTCCTATAACTAATATTAATATTCCGCCACCACCTCCACCTCCAAAAACAATTGTATCGGAAGCAATTAGAGTTGTTGAGGATGTTGAGGATGTAGAAGAGACCGTTGTAGAAAGTACCGAAATTGGACAAGATGATATTATAGAAGATGTTGTAGCAGTTGAGGATGTTGAGGTTGTTGAGGTAGAAGAAGATATAGAAGTACCATTTGCGGTTATAGAACGTGTTCCTCAATTCCCAGGCTGTACAGGTAATAATGCAGAATTAAAAGCCTGTTTCCAGAAGAAAATGCAAGAACATTTACAAAAGAATTTTAGATATCCTCAGGTTGCAGCAGAGCTGAATATACATGGTAGAGTATTTGTTTTCTTCTTAATTGATAAAAACGGTAATGTCACTAAGATAAAGAGTAGAGGTCCAGATAAGATATTAGAAAATGAAGCAGAACGCATTATTGGACTACTCCCTAAGATGGAACCTGGTAAGCAACGAAACAAACCTGTTGGTGTACCTTATAGTATCCCTATAAACTTTGTGTTACAACAACAGTAAAATAAATTATATAACTTGGTTTAGAATAATTTGATTGATGACAAAACCTCAGAAATGGGGTTTTGTTTTTTTTATATCTCAGGATTTATGGCAGTATACCAATTACACTTTATTCCTTCGAGGAAAAAAGTCCCATCAGGTTGCATACCAATATTTCTTAGGATTTTATTGGATACGGTATGTTCTACATCTGCTGCGGCATTAATTTCTTTTAAGTTTAGCGTATTAAATCCGTAATCTAAAGATGCTATGGCAGCCTCAGTGGCATATCCATGACCCCAAAACGACTCTTTAAGTCTATAGCCAACATCGTAATAATTAAATTCTTGGCGTACCTCTCGTTCATATTTTAGTCCAGACCAACCTACAAATTCATTTGTAGATTTTAATATCATAGCCAATCGACCTATATCATAATCACTATACTGTTGTATAACACCAGCAACCATTTTTTCTGACTCTTCAATGGTCTTTACAGGGTTATTACCTAAAAACTTATGGACTTTCGGATTAGAGTCCATTTCAAACATATCCTGAGTATCAGTGGGTAAGAATCGCCTCATGTACAGACGATCTGTTTCTATTAAATAATTCATTTCCATTTTATATTACAACCCATACTTGGTTTTTGATTAGGATTTATTGGTGAATTATTAACCAAACCGTCCATCGCATTACGTAGATCTTCTCCTGTTACAGGTATGTCATTTCCTGGACGTGATCCATCTAATTGACCTGCATAAACCAATTCTAATTCCCCATTGAATAAGAAAAAATCTGGTGTGCAAGCCGCATCATAGGCCTTTGCTACATTTTGAGTTTCATCATATAGATATGGGAAAGGGTAGTGGTTATCAATGGCGTTTTGCTTCATTTTATCAGGACCATCTTGTGGGTAGTTAACCACGTCATTACTAGAAATGGCAATACAATTTATTCCTTTTGTGGCGTAATCATTTGCTATTGCTACTAATTCTTCATTTACATGAATAACAAATGGACAATGGTTACAAATAAACATAACTAAGGTTCCAGTTGATCCCTTTAGATCACTTAGAGATTTTAAGTTGTCGTCTCGTGTATCTAAAAGTCTAAAGTCTGGCGCATTTGTTCCAAGAGGCAACATATTTGATTCTGTTCTTGCCATTATTGTAGATGTGTTTTATTAATTTTAAGGTATGGATAATATAATAACATTTGAAGACTTTACAAAAGTAGATCTTCGCGTTGGAACTATAACCGATGTTGCCGATTTCCCTAAAGCCAGGAACCCTGCTTATCAACTTACTATTGACTTCGGTGATCTCGGAGTAAAAAAATCATCAGCACAAATTACCACCCTTTATAAAAAGGAAGATTTACTTAATCGTCAGATTATTGCAATCGTAAATTTTCCAACAAAACAAATCGCAAATTTTATGAGCGAATGCCTTGTTATGGGTGTTGTAAAGGAAAAAGATGTTTATCTACTTCATCCTGAAACCAAGGTTAAAAACGGCTCCCAAGTATCCTAAGCCTTACATTTCATCTCTAAAAAATATGGCATTCATCAAAAGGCGATTTGTACCATACCAAAAGGCTCTAAAATTGGTATTATCCGAAAATCCTATAATTCTCCCACGACCAAGCCTTCCTATTTTTAAAGGCACTGAAGCACTAAGGCTATCGAGATTTTCTTCAGAAATATAACCACTCAACAATGGATTCTTTGTGTATTGAATTGGGTTGTTATAACTGTTTTTATCGGGATTAATAAATAATGTCGTGTTTCTAAACATTGGTAATTCTGTGGTAGTGATTCCGAAATTTATAGGGTGCGATCTATCAATTGTAGTATTAAAAATTGCACCACCAATAACTTGAGCCCCACGAAAATCACCTTGTTCTTCAAAACTTATATTTTTTGCGACTACAGAATTACGCTTCTTAAAATCTATTTTCATTAACTCTTTACCATTTAACCAACGTAATGCATTGCGATAGGCAATGACTGTCCCTCCAGCTTCAATCCAAGATTTTAGCTTTTTAGTATTGTTTTCGTTCAAACCAGAATAAGAATTTACCATTATAATGGTATTGTATCTGCTTATGTCAGCTCTACCAAAATTTTTAGTATCTAGCTTTGTCGCTATTATATCTTGTCTCGTGTCTAAAAGATGCCAAATTTCTCCAGCGTCGTAGGAGGTCATTCCATCACCAACCAATAAGGCGACCTTAGGCAATTCTACAGCTCTAAAGTTTCTACTTCCCAGATCTATACCATCGTTAAGTCCAGTAGACACGGCATCAATTGTTACATGACTCTCCGTAGCCAAATTATTGAGAACACGATATACTTCATCAGAATTGAGGTCTTGGTTTTTTGCAGGAATCATTATCGTGCCGTAATCGTAGGATTTACCATTAGATTTAAATTGCTTCATACTAACCTTAGCTCTCAATCCTTTTTTTAGTATGGCGTTCAATAATTTTGGTGTGTAATATTCGTGCCATTCAAATAAATAGGCATATGCACTTTTTGAAGTCACACCACCTTCTTTCTGTTTAAGTTGATTAACTAATGCTCCTGCATTTGCTGTAGTAGTTTCTGTGTAATCTAAATTGAATGCCAAGGGAAATGTCCATGCAGAAATATCATAAAATAGACTGTCTTGAAACGTCGTGCGCTTTTCAAACATCGCATTTATAAGTCGAGTGTTTTTTTGATTTTTAGGAACTATGAACGCATTACCTTTTTTGAAGGTTTTACCGTCTTTCGTAAAGTCATTTTTTAATTCGTGAAAATTTATTTGGTGACGATTTAAAATTTCTGCCAAGTGATAAGTCCTAGAGGCATCTTTATGATTTCCAAAAACGATAGCCTTATTACCTTCTTTACTAGCTTCATTTCTGGCATTTTTAAAGAAATTATACTGGTATTCTAGAATTTCTTTACGCATACCAAGAGCAGCATTTAATGTCGATAAGGATGCAGTAAATTGATTCCTTATGGTAAATGGAAACGTTAAAAGTCCATTTTCGGATTCCTGTACGTGGCCACGCGAGCTTCCTTGTTCAAATAAAATTCCTATGCCTCCATTAATATCCGGAAATGTTGAGCCTTTACCATAATAAAAGTCATCAAAACTTTCTTCTGAATAATATAATGAACCAATATTATCAAGTGCCTTTGCATGATAATTTGCAATACCTTTGGTTAGTTCTTGATTTAATTTTGGCGTCAAAGGGTGTGTTCTAGATGGAATACCTGGTTGAAAAAAGAAGGTAGAATTAGTACCCATTTCATGATGGTCTGTTAAAATATTTGGTAACCATTTATGAAAGGTTTTTATTCTAGCTCTAGATTCTGGTAATTGCACTGGTAACCAGTCTCTGTTCATATCAAACCAATAATGGTTGGTGCGTCCTCCTGGCCATACCTCAGAATACTCTCTATCATTTGGATCTGCATTTAAATTCATGCCACGATTGGTGTTTGCCCAATAAGCAAAACGTTGTAATCCATCTGGGTTAAAGGAAGGATCGAATAAAATAACTGTATTTTTTAATAAGCTTTCAATTTCTGGTCCTTCACCTGCGGCCAAATAATAGGCCACTAAAAGCGCAGCGTTCGATCCACTAGGTTCATTGCCATGTATAGAATAACCTTGGTATACAACTATAGGGCGATCTTCAATATTACTAGTGTTAGACTCCGTAGCATCGATATGATTCCGTTGAATGTTGTCTAAATTTTCATGATTTTCTGGAGCAGTAATCGTTAATAAAAGTAACGGTCTGTCTTCAAATGTTTTACCACGATCTTCTATTGATATACGATCCGAAGCGTTGGCCAGAGCATACATATATTGTAATAATTTATCATGAGTGATATGCCACTCTCCGACATGGTGTCCTATAACACTTTCGGGTGTTGGGATACTTTGATTATACGAAATATTTTGTGGTAAATAGTAAGATAGATCGGTCTGAGATTGCGAATACAATAAGGATGAACCGATAAAAAACACTAATAGAAAGCGATACATAAATAATAGAAGTTGGTTAAAGTCTAAAAATAAAAAAACCGTTATGATGAGTAACGGTTTTTTATTTTAATTTAACAAAAGCAACTACTATATATCGTCAAAACTGATATCAGTAAAACTCTCTGTAGTTGGTTCAGTATCTTGGGGAGTCTTGGCTTCTTGTCTTGTGAAGTCATCCTCTCTTTTGTAATCTTTTTGGTGTCTTTCGCTAATTACTTCTTCCCCTTTTTCATTAATGATGTAATCGGTCATTTCTTCTAAAATCTCTCTAAACTCAGAAAAGTCTTCTTTATAAAGATAAATTTTATGCTTTTTGTAATGAAATGAACCATCATCATTAGTGAATTTTTTACTTTCTGTAATTGTTAAATAATAGTCGCCAGCTTTTGTGGCTCTCACATCAAAGAAATATGTTCTTCGGCCTGCTCTCAGAACTTTAGAAAATATTTCTTCTTTGTCCATCATTTCATAATCACTCATATATTGATAGTTTTAATTCAATCCAAAAATCTAAAAAAAAAGTAAACTGACAAATATTTTAACTTAATTCTTTTTCGGAGAGTTGCTTGTTGTAAAGTTCTTTGTAATAACCCTCGGTATTCACTAGAGTATTGTGATTTCCTGTCTGAATTACCCTACCATCTTCTAACACAATAATTGTGTCTGCATTTTTTGCTGAAGAGACCCTGTGGCTCACTATAACAGTAGTTTTATCTTTGGTAAGTTTGTTGAGGTTTTTAAGTATTTTTTCTTCGGTTTCAGTATCTACGGCAGACAGACAATCATCAAACAAGAGGATGTCTGGCTTTTTAATAATAGCTCGTGCAATCGATACACGTTGTTTCTGACCACCTGATAGGGTAATACCGCGTTCTCCTAAAATGGTGTCGTAACCTTTTTTAAATCCTACAATATTTTTATGAACCCTTGCATTCTTAGCAGCTTCGATTACATCCTCTTCAGTGGCATCTTCTTTACCGAATTTTATATTGTTCTTAATGGTGTCTGAAAATAGAAAAGCATCTTGTGGAACATAACCTATAGATTCTCTTAAGTTATTGAGGTTGAGATCTGTGATCTTTTGGTTATCGATAAGAATGTTTCCTTGTTTTATATCATATAAACGGCCAACAAGATCTAAAATAGTTGATTTTCCAGAACCTGTTTTTCCAAGTATAGCAAGTGTTTCACCAGAGTTTATTTTAAAGCTAACTTCTTTTAAGGCTTCAATATTTGTATCTGGATACGTAAAAGAGACATTTTTAAATTCAATGTCACCTTTTATAGGAGTTTCGGTAGCCGTATGGTTTTTAATTTCAGGTTCTGTTTTTAAGAACTCGTTGATGCGCTCTTGTGATGCTTCAGCCTGCTGAACTAATGAGGTTACCCAGCCAACAGTAGCAACTGGCCATGTGAGCATGTTAACGTAAATTATAAATTCAGCAATAGTTCCAATATTTTCAATTTCACCATTCATGTATTGCATACCACCAACATAAATGACTATGAGATTACTGATACCGATTAACAAAATCATCAACGGAAAAAACAGTGCTTGGACTTTGGTTAAGTTAATCTGTTTTTGTCGGTTCTCTACTGAAAGGCCCTCAAATTCATTGTTGATACGTGTCTCAATACCGTAAGATTTAATAACGCTGATACCACTAAAGGTTTCTTGTGTGTATGTTGATAGAGTAGAGAGAGATTCTTGCACAATGGTACTGCGCTTATTAATGAGTCTACTTAATTTGTAAATAGACACTGAGAGTATAGGTAAAGGTAATAAGGTGTACAGTGTGAGTTTTGGTGCTGTACTAACCATGTAAATGAGTGCAACCACAAAAAGGGTGATAGTGTTAATGGTGTACATAAGTGCCGGACCAACATACATACGAACTTTACCGACATCTTCACTGATGCGATTCATTAAATCACCAGTTCTATTGGATTTGTAGAAATTTTGAGACAATACCTGGTAATGCTGATAAATTTCATTTTTCAAATCATATTCAATGTATCTAGACACATTAATGATCGTTTGACGCATTAAAAAGATAAAAATACCAGCAACGACAGCGGCTCCTAATATGTAAGATATATTGGCAATCAGTTCTGCTTTAAAAATCTCAAAAGTGATTTTTCCACCCAACCGATCAGATACAACATTGATGGAATCACCTACAAAACGAGGCGTATACATTTTAAAAATATTCGCAAAAACGGTAATAATTACACCAATAATTAATCTAAATCTATACTTGTAAAAATACTTGTTTAAGTGCTTGAGTGCTTTCATGTTGCATTTAATCGGTCAAAAGTATTATGTTAATCCTATTTAATAGTTAATATTTTGCTAATCCTCTTCTATTAAATTATTTTTGCACGTTGTTTTTACAGTAATGTAAAAGCCTTAAATCTAAATAATCGATATGACTTCGGAGATTATAAAATCTCAAGATCTATTAAAAGTAGATCCTGTTTTTGGCCAGCTATCTTATGATAATCACGAGCAAGTTGTTTTTTGCAATGATAAAGATACAGGTTTAAAAGCTATCATTGGTATTCACAATACAGTAATGGGACCTGCGCTTGGTGGTACAAGAATGTGGAATTATGGTAGCGAGTGGGAAGCACTGAATGATGTCTTGCGACTCTCGCGCGCTATGACTTTTAAATCTGCTATTACCGGATTAAATCTTGGTGGTGGTAAAGCCGTTATTTTAGGTGATGCCAAAACACAAAAATCACCAGAGTTAATGCGTAAGTTTGGTGAATTTGTCCATTCTTTAAATGGAAAGTACATAACTGCAGAGGATGTAGGTATGGAAACTGAGGACATGGATATTGTTCGGGAGGTTACACCCTATGTTACTGGTATTTCCCAAAATAAAGGTGGTGCCGGGAATCCATCTCCAATTACTGCTTATGGCGTTTTTATGGGTATGAAGGCCGCTGCCAAATTTAAATTTGGTTCAGAAATTCTAGAAGATAAAAAAGTTTTTGTTCAAGGTATTGGTAGTGTTGGTGAAGCCCTTGTTGAGCATTTAGTAAACGAAGGTGCTGACGTTACGATTACTGATATTAATAAAGAACGTTTAGACGAGGTCAGCTCAAAGTACGGTGTAACTGTATTCGAAGGAAATGATATTTGTGATGCGGAAATGGATATTTATGCACCTTGTGCTTTAGGAGCAACCATTAATGATGATACGATTTACAGATTAAAAGCTTCAGTTGTAGCTGGTGCTGCTAACAACCAACTAGCTGAGGAACTAAAGCATGGTAAATTGTTACAAGAGCGTGGTATTGTTTACGCACCAGATTTCTTAATTAATGCAGGTGGAATTATCAATGTTTATGCTGAGCTTGAGAATTATGATAGGCAAGAAATAATGCGCAAAACCGAGAATATTTATAATACGACTTTAGAAATTCTGGAAAATGCAAAAGTAAACGAATTAACAACGCATACAGCTGCTTTAAATATTGCTCAAGAGCGTATTGAAGTGCGAAGAAGAGAAAATTCCAAATAATTTTTTTCAGAATTAAATAATAGTATTTTTGCAAGGTGAATCTCAACAGATTCGCCTTTTTAAATCATACAAAAGAAGTTCTTAGACATGCTAAATAGAAGACACATCAGAATTAAAGTAATGCAATCATTATATGCATTTAACGGTACTGAAAGTGATGATCTTTCAAAGGATGAAAAGTTTCTATTCTACAGCATTGATGGTATGTATGATTTATATCTAAGTCTCCTTGCATTATTGACTGAAATTCACAAAAAGGGGAAGGTTTACCACAACAAATTACAGAATAAGCTCTCTGCGTCAGGAGGTACTGCCAGCGATCATTTAAAATTTTCTCAGAATCAACTATTAGATTTAATTAGTAACAATAAAATGTTACAAGAGCGCATTGCAATGCGAAAATTAAATTTTTGGGAACTCGACTCAGAGTACGTCGATATTTTATTTAAATCGATTATTAAGAGTGCACATTATAAGAATTATAACGCTAAGCCTCAAAATGATTTTAGATCAGATAAGGACTTTGTAATTGAAATTTATTCAGAATTAATTGCACCAAATGATAAGCTATATGACTATTTAGAAGATAAGCGTCTAACTTGGGCAGATGATTTACCTGTGGTTAATACAAACTTGGTAAAAGCGTTTAAAAAATTAAAGGTACACAGCCCAGAATCAGCACTTCTTCCAGATTTGTATAAAGATAGTGATGATCAGGAATTTGCTTCGCAATTATTAAGAAAAACTCTCCTCAATGGGTCTAGTATTAGTGAAGAAATAGCTAAAAAGACCACAAATTGGGATTCAGAACGATTAGCAAGCTTAGACGGTACTCTATTAAAAATGGCAATATGTGAATTTCAGAAATTCCCATCCATTCCGCAGAAAGTAACAATCAATGAATATTTAGAAATTGCCAAAGAATATTCTACACCTAAGAGTAGTTTATTTATCAATGGAATTTTAGACAAAATTGTTAAGGAATATCAAGATAAAGGTTTACATCCTAAGTCTGGTCGAGGTTTAATGTAATGGCTAAATTTAAATGCAAGGTATGAGAAGCCTTGTTAAAAGTTTTAATTCCTTGAAATAATTGTTAACTTCGCAACCCACAAAGAATCATAATTTTAAATTATATAGCGATGAAAAAAGTAATCTTAGCATTTAGTGCATTATGTATGGTAGCCTTTACTTCTTGTAAAGACGATGCAGCAAGTAAAGTAAAAACTGAGAATGTTGCCGTAGCAGCAGAAAGAGATGCAAACGCTGGTGATTTTCCAGTTATTGCATTTGACAAAACAACACACGATTTTGGAACGATAATGGATGGAACTCCAGTTGAGACCATTTTTAATTATACAAACACAGGTAACTCAATGTTAGTTGTTAGTAATATTAAAAGTACTTGTGGATGTACTGTGCCAAATAACTGGACTAAAGAAGTTGCACCAGGTGAAACAGGGCAATTTACTGTAAAGTTTAATGGTAAAGGAAATGGTAAAGTTTCTAAATCATTAACAATGACTACGAATACAGAAAAAGGTTCGGAGCTTGTTAAAATTACAGCAATGGTTCAGAAAGATCCAAATGCACCAGTGAAGGCTGCAGGTAAAGCAACGATCAACCCATTATCTACATCAGCAACACAAACTTCAACGCAACCTGGCCACGAAGGTCATAACCATAACTAATATTTTTAATGGAAGGATTAGGCTCTTTTTTACCATTTATAGCCATTTTTGCTGTGATGTATTTCTTTATGATTGCGCCACAGATGAAACGTGCAAAGCAAGAGAAGAAATTTGCTAGCGAATTAAAGCGAGGTGATCGCATCATTACTAAGAGTGGCATGCACGGAAAAGTAGTGGATTTGAATGACAAGGATAACAGTTGTGTTATTGAAACACTTGCTGGTAAAATTAAATTCGATCGCTCTGCTATTTCAATGGAAATGAGTAAAAAATTAAATACAACTGCTGTTACAAAGAAATAGTAGTTGATGAAATACAGAAAAGAAACCCGCTCATTGAGCGGGTTTTTTTATTAACAGTTTTTGTATTTATCATTGAGACCAACACCGTCTAATATCATTGGTGTAATTTTTTCTAACCTAGATAATTTTGTCGCTTCTCTTTTTGCAGAAGCGATATACTCACAATACTCGCGTTGTTTTCCTGGAGTAAAGGCCTTAAAAGCTACTTGTAAGTCTTTATTAGCACTAAAAGCCGTTTTTAGTTCATTAGGTATGACGATAGCTTTTGTATTACGCGTTGGTTTAATTTCTTTTCCCAGTTTTTGATTTTCTATAGCTTCCTTTACGTAAGCTAAAATGACAGGTTCATTAATTTCATTTTTACTGGTAAAACGCATCTGCCTTAAGGCTTTTGTCTTATTTTCTTGCGCATTAATTAGCAGATTATGTTCGTCCTTCAGAAATACACCATTAAAAAACCATAATCCAAAATGATTTTTAAAAGCACTAAACCCAACGACATTTTTGCCATTAATCATATAGGTTGGCGCACTCCATTTTACGGTCTCAACTAACTCAGTTTTGTTTAGAATACTTCTGATTAGTTGAAGTTCTTCGCCATATTTTTGGTTTTCTTCTATGTACTCATCAACCGAATAAACTTTTTTCATAATCGACTTTTTAGTGCTCTCTTAAAGCTGTTAATTCCGCAATCTTACAGATCACTTCAACTGCTTTTTGCATACTTTCTACTGGAACATATTCATAACGTCCATGAAAGTTGTGGCCACCAGCGAAAATATTAGGACATGGTAGTCCCATATATGATAATTGCGAACCATCTGTTCCACCTCTAATCGGTTTAATTAAAGGTTCAATACCAAGTGATTTCATAGCGTCTTCCGCTATGTCTACAATATGCATTACTGGTTCTACCTTTTCCTTCATGTTAAAATACTGATCATTAATCTCAATCGAAAAAATATCAGAATTATGAAGCGTATTTAAATCACTTACAATCTTTTGCATAAGTTCTTTCTTAGCTTCAAATTTATCTTTGTCATGATCCCTTACAATATATTGTAACGTAGTCTCCTCGACACGTCCGTCAATCTTTGTTAAATGGAAGAACCCTTCGTAGCCTTCCGTCTGTTCCGGTGTTTCGTGTTTTGGTAAGGCATTAATAAATTCGGTTGCATAATACATTGAATTAATCATTTTGCCCTTGGCATATCCAGGATGTACAATTTTGCCCTTAACTTTTACTACAGCTCCTGCGGCATTAAAGTTTTCGTATTCGAGTTCACCTATTTGACTACCATCCATGGTGTAAGCCCAATCTGCACCAAATTTATTGACATCAAATTTATGAGCACCTCTACCAATTTCTTCATCAGGTGTAAATCCCACACGGATTTTACCATGCTTAATATCTGGGTTATTAATGAGATATTCCATCGCAGTCACTATTTCGGTAATTCCTGCTTTATCATCAGCGCCAAGGAGCGTGGTTCCGTCTGTTGTTATAAGGGTCTGACCAACATACAATAGTAAATCCTCAAAATAACTAGGTGACAATACAATGTTCTTCTCTTTATTTAATACAATATCCTTTCCGTCATAATTCTCAATAATGTTTGGCTTAACATTGGCACCAGTAAAATCGGGAGAGGTATCAAAATGAGAGATAAACCCAATTGTCGGGACGTCATGGTCTACATTGCTTGGTAATGTGGCCATTATATAGGCATTCTCATCAATAGTTACCTCACTCATACCAATAGCATTTAGTTCTTCAGCAAGCTTATTAGCCAAGTCCCATTGTTTTGCTGTGCTTGGTGTAGTATTAGAATTTGGATCCGATTCTGTATCTATTGTGACGTAGCTTATAAATCGATCTATTATGTTTTGCATGTTTAGTGTTTTTATCAAAAATAATAACATTTGTCAATAAAGATTAAACACTTTTGAGTTTGTTTTCAATTAATTAGCGAATCCTAGAATTAATTTTTATTTTAGTCCTAGTACTACTAATAAACCAATCAACCAATGCGATATTACCTTGGCATTTTGTTGCTACTTTTTGTATCAATAACCGCTTCTGCACAGACAAAAACATATAAAGTTGGTTATTTACTAGACAGAACATCTCCAGAGATTGAGGGCCTTTTGGTTGAATTAACCAATGAAATTGTCGCTGTTGTGGGAGAGGATGCTGTTTTAGTTTTTCCTGAAGAATACCAATTGGTAAACGACTTCAATACTTCCAAAGCTCTTACTAATTACCAAAGTTTAATCAGTAGTGATGCCGATATCATTATTGCTTTTGGAATTGTAAATAATAGCACAATATCAAAGTTAGGTACATATGAAAAACCCACAATTGTTTTTGGTGCCTTAAGCGAGGAACTCGCACCACAATATGACCAGTCAGAAGCTGTAAAGAATTTTGTTTCTATAACGACCTCTCAGTCTTATTCAGACGATTTAAAATTATTCCAGGAATTAGCAAAGCCAAAGCGCGTAGGAGTAGCAATAGAAGCACCGTTTATAACTAACTTACCAATAGAAGAAGCATTTCAAAAAATTGGTAATGATTTAGATATAGATATTTCAATAATTCCTTTTAATGGTTTAAATGATATTGTTTCAAATCTTGATGGTATAGATGCTCTTTATCTTGCAGGTGGATTTTACTTATCGGACAATGAAATGAAAATGCTAGCTGAAGCATTAATTGATAAGAAATTGCCTTCATTTACAACAAGTCCTTTACGAGATGTCTCTAATGGTATTTTGGCCAGTAACCACGATCAATCTGAATTAAACCAATTTTTTAGA
Source organism: Winogradskyella poriferorum (assembly GCF_050618035.1). Classification (GTDB taxonomy): domain Bacteria; phylum Bacteroidota; class Bacteroidia; order Flavobacteriales; family Flavobacteriaceae; genus Winogradskyella; species Winogradskyella poriferorum_A. The sequence goes on along the minus strand of NZ_JBODPY010000004.1, from coordinate 56,861 downwards.
AAAATTGCTTTAACCGTGGAATCTGTTGTTTTAAATGGAGAGTTTGATGGTGTCAATACAAAATTAGAAACGAAGGATAATTTAACCATAAACTTTAATACAGCTGAAAAGATTGGGTTACCATTGCGTTATAGTCTTATAGCAACGACATCGTTTGTAGGCGATCCTAATGTGTCGACAGCTGAGAAAAAATATACCTTAATATCTGCGATGCAAGAGGCCATTGCAAAGAACTTAGATCTCCAAGTAATTGAGAGAGACATAACACTGGCAGTTAAAGATGTAAAGGTGGCTAATAGTGACTATTTACCAGATGTTACGGCATCGGCAACAGGTTCTCTAATCGATGAAAATTTAGCGGCAGCGAGTAATGGTCAAAATCCTGAGATTAGTACTTCTGGTACATTAACACTTCAGCAAACTGTATTTTCTGAAGCAGCAAACGCCAATATTAGCATACAGAAATCACTGAGAGAAGCGCAAAAGGAAAATTATAATAGTGAATCGTTAAATACAGTGTTTAATGTGGCGACAGCTTATTTCACAGCATTAATTTTAAAGGCCAATCTGTCTATTCAAAATCAGAATTTAGAGCTCACCAAGTATAACCTCAGAATTGCTACCGAAAATTATGAGGCTGGAGAATCTGGAAAGTCAGACGTTTTGCGTTTTAAGTCTGAAATGGCACAAAACACACAGCAAATGGTCGAAGCAATTAATCAACTAGAACAAGGTTATTATGTGTTAAATCAATTATTAAATAATCCGATAGATTTAGATATTGATGTTGATGAGGCCGAACTTCAAAAAGGAATTTTTAGTAATTATAATTATAAGCAATTAGGTCAGTTTTTAGATGATCCAACACTTAGGAAGCCATTTGTAGAGTTCCTTATCCAAGAGGCAATAGAAAATGCACCAGAGTTGAAAGCGCTTAATTATAATATTGATGCTACTGAGCGAAGTGAAAAGTTATTTGGTGCAGGGCGATTTTTACCTACGGTAGCTGTTCAAGGCCAGTACTTTTATGAATTCTCCAGATCTGGCGTTGGGACAAATTTTCCAAATGGTATACAGTTCCCAGACAATTATTACTCGCTAGGATTAAATGTGTCTTTGCCTTTATTTAATCAAAACAAACAGAATTTAAATAAACAAATAGCCTCTGTTCAGAAAGAACAACTTGAAGTTTCGAAAGATAATATCTTGTTAAATATCGAGAAAAACATTAATGATTCGGTATTAGAATTGGTCAATCAAGTTTCAAATATCGAATTGTCTAAAGTCTTCGAGGAAACGGCTAAGGAGGCTTTATATTTAACCCAGACTTCATATGCAAATGGAGCAGTTAATATTGTTCAACTTTTAGACGCCCAGAATAATTATTTACAAGCACAGCTTGCTAGTGCCAATGCAACCTATAACTATTTGCAGAGTTCTATGCAACTAGAGCGTTCTCTTGGGTTATTCTTTTTGTTGCAAGATGAAACGGAAAGACAAGCTTTTGCTCAAAGATTTTTTGAGTTTTTAGAAAATTATAATGACTAACTATATAATGACTAACTAAATTATACGATATGATAAATAAAAGACTGTATACCTCCAGTTTATTACTTACAACACTGCTGCTTTTTAATTGTGGTGAGAAAGAGGTACAAGAAGAAGAGGTGATAAGACCAGTAAAATATGCTGAGGTTACCTATTTAGGAGGTGAAGAAACACGTGCCTTTAGTGGTACGGCTCAAACTGAAAAGATCGTTAATTTAAGTTTTAGAAGTAGTGGAATAGTTACAAAGTTAGACATGAAGTTAGGCCAAAAGGTAAGACAAGGACAGCTACTAGGTACTCTAGATAACGTTTCTGCTAGGCTTAATTATGAGTCTGCTATCGAATCAAAGAACAGTACCGAATCACAAATGAATACAGCAAAGTTAGCTTTAAATAGAATGCGTACACTTTATGAGAAAGGTAGTGCATCCTTAAGTGATTATGAAAGTGCGAAGAATTCATACCGCACAGCAGTTGCTAGTTTTGAATCTTCTAAACGAAGTGTAGCAATTCAGCAAGACCAGATACAGTTTGGCTATTTATATGCTCCAGAAGATGGTGTTATTGCTTCGGTTGCAACCGAAGTTGATGAAAATGTTTCACCTGGTCAAGTTGTAGGTGTTTTAAATGCAGGTACGGCTATCGAAATCGCATTAGGACTTCCTGAGTCAATCATTAACGCTGTAAAGAAAGATATGAATGTAAAGGTGGCCTTTACAGCTATACCAGAAGAACAGTTTAATGCTGTTGTTACTGAAGTAGCACCAGCCTTAGATAGCAATACATCAACTTATCCAATTACGGTGACCGTAAGTGATTCTGATGAGCGCATTAAGAGTGGTATGGCAGCAAGTGTCGTATTTGAATTTGTGGACGAGGATATCGACAAAGAATCTATTATAGTTCCGGCAGTTGCAGTAGGTGAGGATGGTGAAGGTCAATTTGTTTTTGTAATTGATGAAAGTAATGGAAAAAGCACTGTAAAAAAGCAGAAAGTCACTATTGGTAATCTAACACCACAAGGATTTGAAATAAAAAGTGGTTTAAATGCTGGACAGAAAATCGCAACAGCTGGTCTCCAGACTTTATTGGATGGTCAAGAAGTGAAATTAAATTAGTTACCGGATGAATTTAGCGTCATTTTCCATAAATAGAAATAGAATAACGTTTACGGTACTAACCACGATTATACTGCTTGGTTTGGTAATGTATCAATCACTATCGAGAGATAGTATGCCTCCATATACCGTACGTGTGGCAACTGTAGTTTCTTCTTTTCCTGGGTCGAGTCCAGAACGAGTAGAACAACTCGTTACCGATAAAGTAGAGAAAGTTGCTCAAGAACTTCCAGAATTAAAAGAGGTTTCTAGCACTTCTAGATCTGGGCTTTCTGTAGTAACAGTAACTTTAAAAGACCAGGTAAAGCCTGATGATCTTCAAAGTGTTTGGGATAGACTACGTCGAAAGCTTTCTCAAATTCAAGGTTTACCTTCTGGTGTTAACCCTAACTTAAACGATGATGGTATTGGTGAAGTCTTTGGTATTGCTGTTGGTTTAGTGATAGACGGTTTTTCTTATGCTGAAGCCAAAAGTTATGTTACCGATATAAAGGATGACTTTATTAAACTCGATTTAGCTGCTAAAGTAGAATTAGGTGGTGTTCAAGATGAGCGTGTATTCATTGAATTTGATAATGCAAGACTTAAAGAATATGGCCTTTCTTCATCTAAATTGCAAAGTATCATTGGGTCTACCAATATTCTAAGTTCAGGAGGACAAGTCAATTTAGGATCTGAGCGCATTATTCTAGAACCGACAGGGAATTTTAATTCTGTAGAGGAAATAAAGCAAACACTTATACCTGTTGGTGATGGTAGTCAACTTGTATACTTAGGTGATATTACAAATGTGCGCAAAGCCTATATAGACCCTCCTAAACAACTCGTTACTGTTAATGGCCAAGAAGCAATATCAATGCACATAAGTTTGAAGCAAGGTGCTAATATTATTCAACTTGGTGAAGACTTAGATGCAGTAATTAATACTTGGAAATCTAAACTTCCTGTTGGTCTTGAGTTAAAACGATTATCATCATTAGATACCTATATTGATAATAAGATTAGTGATTTTATTGTTAATCTCATTCAATCAATCGCAATAGTGCTTATTGTAATGCTCATTTTCCTTGGACTAAGAACAGGTGGAATAATAGCCAGTTTAATCCCAATGGTAACTATAATGACACTTATGCTTATGGGTGTTATAGATATGGGACTTAATCAAGTTACCTTAGCAGCACTGATAATGGCATTGGGTATGATGGTTGATAATGCTATCGTTGTTGCAGAAACCATTATGGTTAAGATGGAAAATGGGATAGATGCAAAAAAGGCAGCAATAGATGCTTGTGGTGAGTTATTTACACCATTATTAATTTCAACCTTAACAACATCTGCAGCCTTCTTAGCCTTTTATTTAGCTGAGTCTACAATGGGAGATATAGTTGGCCCCATCTTTGTTGTTATCACATTGGCACTACTATCGTCTTGGATTTTAGCTTTAACCGTTATTACACTATTATGTTTCCTCTTTTTGAAAATAACACCGAAAAGCGAACGAAAGGAGAGTATTATTGATAAAACGATTAATAGTCTTAAACGCTATTATAAAGATTTGATTTTGGTTGCTCTTCGTTTTAAGCGTTTAGTTTTAATAGGTATTATAGGTGCTTTTATTTTATCCATTTTAGGATTTGGTGCCATTGCGTTTGTATTCTTTCCAGATAGTGATAGAAATATGATTACAGTAGATATCAATCTACCGCAGGGAACAAGAATAGAAGCCACTCAAGAGGTGATTAAAGGTATAGAGGCCTATATCAATTCAGACTTAAAAGTTAATAAGGATAGACCAAATGGTATTGTCGATTGGTCTGCTTATATAGGAGAGGGACCATCATCTTATGATTTGGGCTATACACCAGATGAGCCTGATGCAAGTTATGCGCATATTTTAATTAATACATCCGACTTTATTTATAACAATGAAATGGTAGCTAAATTAGATGACTACTGCTACAATAATTTCCCGAATGCAGATATAAAAGTCGGTCTGTTAGGTTCTGGTGGAGGAGGTACACCAATTGAAATAAAAATTTCGGGTGAGAATCCAGATATTTTGGCATCACTATCGGAAGAAACCAAGCAGAAATTAAAGTCCATTCAAGGAACAAAAAATATTAAAGATGATTGGGGCCCAAAGACCAAGAAATTTGTTGTAGATATAGATCAGAATAAAGCTCAACTTGCAGGAGTAACTAGTTCAGATATTGCAACCTCATTACAAACGGTTCTAGATGGTTTTCAAACTGGTGAATACCGCGAAGACGATAAATCTATTCCAATTTTAATGCGCAGTAATGAAAGTCAGCAACAAACCTTAGCATCAATAGAGACCTTAAATATTTATGCTCAGAATTCTGGCAAGAGTGTGCCGTTATTGCAAGTTGCGAAGATTGTACCGCAGTGGCAATATGCTAAAATTAAGCGATTGGATATTGATCGTACGATTAACGTAAGTAGTGAATTAAATGCAAATGGTAATGCCTCGGCTATTATGAAGGAGATTGAGCCCTACATGATAGAAGCATCTCAAAATTGGCCAGATGGCTATACTTATAAGTTTGGTGGAGATGCAGAGAATACGGCTGAGAATATGGGAGCCGTAATTAACTATTTACCACTATCTGGATTCATAATAATTCTATTATTAATTATTCAATTTAACTCAGTGCGTAAGACGATTATGGTAGCTTCAACTATACCTTTAGGAATCATCGGTGTAGTTATTGGATTACTAGTATTTCAAGAGCCTTTTGGTTTTATGCCGTTTTTAGGTGTGATTTCATTGGCAGGAATTGTTATCAATAATGCTATCGTACTCATTGATCGTATTCAAATTGAAGAGAATGAACTAAAGCGTCCTATAGAGGATGCCATTATTGCAGCGTGCTTACAACGATTTAGACCTATTCTATTGGCGACTTTTACAACAGTACTTGGTTTAATACCACTTTATTTAAGTGGTGGTGAGATGTGGGAAGGAATGGCTGTAAGTATCATGATTGGTCTTTTATTCGGTACTGTGATTACCTTATTGTTTATACCGTCCTTCTACAGTATTTTATTTAAAGTTAACTACAAAGGATACGAGTTTAATGAATCCATTATGGATGATTAATTAAGTGTTAAACCGACTGTTTCCATATCGATTTGAGTTGTATTTAGCCAGCCAACTATTGGTTCTTTTTGGCTCTTTAATAATACCAAATGCGCTTTATGAAAATTTTGCAGTGCCACTTTTTATGATGCTTAATTTAATTTTTGGTTTGGTATTAGTTTCCCATAACAGTTATATAAAACGCGTATCATTTGGACTTGTAATCCTTACATTTTGCTTAATTCTTTTTCAATTCATTGATACGAAGAGTGCACTAAATAATATAAAGCTTGGTGCTTATTTTATGTTTTACAGTATTGTTACGGTCGAAATAATAAGGCAAGTATGGAAAGCACAGATCGTTTCAAAGAATGTCATATTAGGTCTTATTAGCGGCTATATTTCATTGGGGTTGTTAGCATTCTTTTTATGCTTAACTATTGAAATTATATATCCAGGATCATTTTCTGGAATTACTAATTTTGAAGGCACTACCAATATTTCAGAACCATTAATGTATTACGCTTATATAACGCTAATGACTATTGGTTATGGTGATATTATACCTCAAACTGGCATAGCTCAAAAAGCGTCTATATTTATTGGTCTTATCGGTCAATTTTATCTTGTTGTACTTACAGCAATTGTGGTAGGCAAGTATATTAATCAATCCCATTCAAAAAACAACTAAAAACAATTAAAGATGAAATCACAAAAACTTTTCATTCTGTTACTTATAATTACCATTGGTTTTAATTCTAATGCTCAAAGAAATAAAGAGTTAGAAAAGGAGATTATAGAGAGAAAGGTAGATACGACATTTACCGTTGAGGAAACTACAGAGAATTTTCTATTGTTTCATAACAATATGAAGCTGATGAAAATGGATGAGGAACTAGAGAATCAGTATGCAAATATTGTTTTAAATGCGGCAGCAAGAATGCGACGATTGGATGACAAGGATAAGAATTATACTAAAGAAGAACGTCGTGCACTTTTTGAGGGCATGTTGGCCGAACTCAATAATGAATTAAAAGGAATATTAAGCGCAGATCAATTTGCACTCCATCAAAAGAATTTTAATGTAATACTAGAGCGCTTTTATAAAAAAGCGAATTGGAATCCTAAGGAAGACTAAACGTACCTTCTTAATACTCTTAATGCTTAGAAGCGATCCTTTTTATTTAGAATTCAGGGTTAATATTTCACCTTTACGATAAACTGTTATTTGGAATTTTGGATCATCTCCTAAGTTATTGGCAAATTCGGCTAAGCTAATTAATGTGCCATCAGAAGGATCAAATTTAATACCGTTAAAGGCTAAAATAATATCACCGCCTAGTATTAATTTTTGGCCGTCTATATTTGCTTCAACGTCACCACCTTTTATACCCATTTGACCGAAAATAGAGTTTGATGATACACGTTGTACTAGAAGACCATACTCTTGCGGTAGGTTAAGAATTTCAGCTTGTTTAAGTGTTAAGGAATGCATTTCTGCACCAAACCAAGGCATTTTATTTTTCATTAATAATTTTGTGGCCAAATTAGAACTGCTCGCATAGCCTATTCCATCAAAGCCACCAGACTGTGTTGTGATATGGCTAACGATACCTACAACTTCTCCATTTAAATTAAACATTGGACCTCCTGAATTACCCTGATTAATGGCAGCATCGGTTTGAATAAACTCCGTTGAAGTAAAAGGGTTATTACCAAGATTAGATCTCCTAAAACTACTAACATAACCAGAAGAGAAAGAATTGGCAAGACCATAAGGAGAACCTACTATAAAAATCTGTTGTCCAACTTTCAATTGATTAGAATCCCCAAATTTTAAAGTTGTAGCATTAAATTTTGGTCTAAATAATTTTATTAAGGCAATATCTGGTGCATTGTAAGAGGTCACCACTTTACCAGGTATAATTTCACCATCATTAAATTGAATTTGAATACGTTCAGGCACTCTAACCACATGAGCAGCGGTTACAACTAAATTATCTGAAATTAAAAATCCAGAACCCAGTCCATTTTCTGAAACAGTTTGAGAATTTATCCCATCTGTAGTAATAACATTATTCTCCTCTACAAATATGGAAACTACCGCAGGACTTACCTTTGCATAGACATCAGATAAATCTTGGGCGATTAAAAATGTGAAGGGTAAAAAAAACAGAACAAGTTGAAGAAAGTATTTTTTCATAGTTGATTTTAATCGTATTGATATAAACAAAGTTAAAAATTAAAAAGCCTTGATTTTTCAAGGCTTTTTAATTTATTTTCTGAAGGTTACAACTGGAAGTTTCGTATGATTTACTAAATCTTCAGAAATACTACCTCCAAAGAAATGACTTAATCCTGTACGTCCGTGTGTAATCATTGCAACTGCATCTGCATTAATTCGTTTCGCATAACTCAATACACCATCTTCAACATTATGATCTGCAATAAAATCGATATTTATATTCTTATCTTCTAGTTGTGCTAATTTTAGAAAATCTGAAACACGTTCGTCAATTTCTTCCGTACTTAAAAATCCTAAATTTGGTAAATTAACATGCAGTAGAATTACATTATCAGCCAAAGCATTTAATAATTCTAAACCATTTTTAACTGCAGAAATACTGCCTTCAAGGAAATCTGTAGCCAAAACTATATTCTTGAAATTTACCGAGTCTGGTTTTGATTTTACGACCAATACTGGGATATCACTATATCGCACTACTTTTTCAGTGTTAGAACCTGTGAAAATTCCATCATGATCACTATGACCTCTAGATCCCATCACGACCAAATCTGCTTTCTCGTGAGCTGCAACAGAAGCAACCTCCTTTAGTACCTTGTGATGCTTAATAAGTGGTGTAACAGAAATACCTTCCAAATAAGATTTATCTAAGAAAGCTTCAAATTTCTTATTGGCTAACATCAACATAAATGCAGTCTCCTCGTTTCTATCGTTACTAGATGACGAAATTAAGGACTCAGAAAGCTCTAGCATGTGCATAACAATGAGCTCTGCATTATGCTTCTTGGCAAGTGCCGCCCCTGTTTCTAGTGCATATTCTGAATGTGCTGAAAAATCTACTGGAATAATGATTTTCTTCATGATTGTGTTTTATTAGTTATTTACCAAATTTAATAATTAAGATGAATTAATTTACTGACAAATGACAGTTTCTATTCAATTAATTATTCGCTGTAAATTGATTAGAAAAAAGTATTTAGATTATTATTTTTGCAGTTCAAAGTAATACACCATGTACAAAGTCTTTGTTCGACCAATTTTATTCTTATTCGATCCAGAAAAAGTCCATTATTTTACCTTTTCATTAATTAGAAACCTGTCTAAAATCCCTGGTGTTAAAGCAATGTTTCGTGGTATGTATCAAGTTAATGATCCTTCTTTAGAGCGCGAGTTATTTGGATTGAAATTTAAAAACCCAGTTGGTTTGGCCGCAGGTTTTGATAAGGATGCCAAGTTATACAATGAACTTTCAAATCTTGGGTTTGGTTTTATAGAAATAGGGACTATTACACCCAAGCCACAACCTGGAAATCCAAAAAAGAGATTATTCAGATTAAAATCAGATTCTGCAATCATTAATCGAATGGGATTTAATAATGGTGGCGTAGAAGCGGCAGTCGAAAGATTGAAGAAAAATAATAATGTACTTATTGGTGGAAATATTGGTAAAAATAAGGTGACGCCTAATGAAAGTGCAACAGAAGATTATAAGTTATGCTTCGAGGCCTTATTTGACTATGTTGACTATTTTGTTGTTAATGTCAGTTCTCCTAATACACCAAATTTGAGAGCCCTTCAAGATAAGAAGCCATTAACGGATTTGCTCAAGGCGCTACAGGTTTTAAATTTTAATCAAGAAAATCAAAAACCCATACTATTAAAAATTGCTCCAGATTTAACGGATGAACAGTTAATGGACATTATAGAAATTGTAAAGACTACCAAAATTGATGGTGTTATTGCTACTAATACAACAATTTCTAGAGACGGTTTAACTAGTGAAAACAAAAAGGAAGCAGGTGGTCTTAGTGGTAAGCCACTAACACATAGATCCACTGAAGTTATTAGATTTTTAGCAGAAAAAAGCAATAAAGCTTTCCCAATTATTGGAGTTGGTGGTATTCATTCCGCGGAGGATGCATTAGCAAAATTCAATGCTGGTGCCGACCTCGTTCAACTTTATACAGGCTTTGTATATGAGGGCCCTAAACTGGTAAAATCTATTAATAAGGCCCTATTGAAGGCTAAACATTAATTCGATCTTATTTTTTAACCAATTTTTTGGTTGTCGAGTTATTGTTGCTATCATAGAATTTAACAAGATAGAGTCCAGAATTAAGTTCGTTGATTCCAATTGTGGCAGAAGAAGAAATTAAGACTTCTGTTTGTTTAACTAATTTTCCGAGTACGTCATAAAATTCCACACGTTCAATAACAGTCGGACTGTTGTAGTTAATACTATTCCCATTTGTAGGATTAGGATAAAGTCTCAAATTACCAAGTGAATTGACTTCATCTATACTTAATGAGGTACTTTTAAATGTAACCGTTAGTGTTCCAATTTTTTCTGTGTTAAAAGGGTATCCTGACACACCTGCTATATTAGCAATAACCCCACGAGGAACCGTAGGAGCATTGCTTGTAGAATAGCCAAACCCTTCTTCAGTACCTGCATCATATGGATATAAATCAACAGTAAAACTGTCTTTCCATTTGTTCATATTGGTATCCCATAGATTTAAGCCGTTAACAGCAATAATCCAATCTGGGCTAGGCGCAATCATAGATAAAACTGTTAATAATGGAAAATCTTCTGAAACGGTAATATCTGTTAATGTTGCAGAGCTAATCGCTGCAAAAGGTGCAAAACTTTGTTCTAGCCATTGTTCGGCATCTCCATTGTTGATTGCTGACTGAACTTCGGCATTAAATACACTATTAGAACCTAGTTCAGCAACATTTTCTATGCCTTGTGTTGCTGTACCACCCATTTCTAAAAATGTAATGTTACTATTGTGATTAGCACCCACTAAATTCGACCAATGTGCATTGCCTGGAAGTGTTCCATGATCATTAGAATTCCATGTACTCGTAAAATTAATGTCGTACGTGGCAGTAGATTGGGCATTGCCAATTAAAACAAAGGAGAATAGGGATGAAAGTAAGATTGTAATTTTGTTCATAGTAGTAGTTTAATAGAATTAGTTGTTTATTCGGCAACAACCTTACAGGATATTTTCATTTAATGTATTTTAGAGCAAATTTTAATATTGGATATCGAGATTCTTATATCATTCGCTCTTGCCACTGCTGCATTAGCAATCTCTCCAGGACCAGATAATATTTATGTACTTGTACAGAGTATTTCTAATGGAAAGTCATTTGGATTGGCGACAGTCTGTGGTTTGATTACTGGTTGTATTGTGCACACTTCATTATTGGCATTTGGTGTTTCGGCTATTATAAAGTCAAATGACACAATTTTCTTAGGGATAAAAATTTTTGGCGCTCTGTATTTATTGTATTTGGCATATATGGTTTATAAATCGAAGGCTGATATTGATCTTTCTACAAGTGAGGCGCCTAAAAAGAGTTTGAAGGCTTTATTTATTCAAGGTTTTTTTATGAATGTCCTTAATCCTAAGGTGACCATTTTCTTTCTAGCTTTTTTTCCTGGTTTTCTCTTTAGTGACAGCTTAAGTACAGTAGTTCAGTTTTATGTTCTTGGAGGAATTTTTATGCTGATTTCGTTTCTTATTTTTTCCACAATCGCATTACTCGCAGGAGAAATTAAAGCATATACACTAAATCACAATAAATCTGGATTGGTGTTTAAATGGTTGCAAATTCTAGTTTTTGTCGGTATTGCTGTTTTTATCTTGTTATAAGATTTAGGTTATGAAATCGATTTTCTTAACCCTATATTTGGTGTAATGAATGACCAGGTAAAACTTATTGAATGTCCACGGGACGCTATGCAAGGAATTAAGGATTTTATTCCGACTGAAAAGAAAGTTCAGTACATACAGTCCTTGTTGCGCGTGGGATTTGATACTATAGATTTTGGGAGTTTTGTTTCACCCAAAGCTATTCCTCAAATGGTAGATACAGCTACGGTATTGTCGCAACTAGACTTGTCACAAACAAAGAGTAAACTTTTGGCGATTATTGCAAATACAAGAGGTGCAAATGATGCTGCTACACATGAGCAAATCGATTACCTTGGCTTCCCATTCTCAATCTCGGAGAATTTTCAAATGCGTAACACACATAAAACTATAGCGCAATCTGTAACCACACTCAATGAGATATTGGAGATTGCAGATAAAAGTAAAAAAGAGGTAGTTGTTTATATCTCAATGGGTTTTGGAAATCCCTACGGAGATCCTTGGAATGTTGAAATAGTAGGTGAGTGGACCGAAAAATTGGCGACTATGGGTGTTAAAATCTTGTCTTTAAGCGATACTATCGGTAGTTCAAATAAGGAGAATATTACATATCTCTTTTCAAACCTTATTCCTAAGTATAAGGATATTGAATTCGGAGCACATTTACATACAACGCCTACTACTTGGTTTGAGAAAATTGATGCAGCTTATAATGCAGGTTGCCGAAGATTTGATGGTGCAATACAAGGATTTGGTGGTTGCCCAATGGCAAAGGATGAGCTTACTGGTAATATGCCTACCGAAAAAATGCTATCCTACTTTACACAAAAAAAAGCACATAATCTTAATGCAATGAGCTTTGAAAGTGCCTATAACGAGGCAAGTAAAATCTTTAAAGTTTATCATTAAAAAAGGAGAGCGCTACTTTTAAATAAAATAGCGCTCATTACTAATATTTTACCAATTAAAGTTTTAAAATCTAAACTCTAATCCTAAATTAGCTCCTAAGGGATGTCCTGGTCTTAACCCAGCAGGCACTCGAGAGACTGCATAGGTTTCATCTAACAAGTTGATAACATTGCCAGTGACACTTAATTTTTTTGTGAAATGATATTTTGCTGAAAAGTCGATTATAAAATTAGAATCCACTAATTCATCACTTGGGATATCGCCTTGACCAGCAAGTGTTCTAAATTCTCCATTATATCTACCACTAAAATTTAATTCATATCTAGCATGTTCTAATGATAGCATTGCATTGAATTGGTGTTCTGGTATATAAGGTAATTGATCACCTTCCGTAACTTCTCCCCATATTCCATTTGCACTATCAAAGCTATTTTGAAACTCCGTATTTGTATAAGTATAACCAAAAGTTACAGGCATTGAGAAGTTTTCGTTCTTAGCCATTAAATCATAATTGAGTAATAATTCTATTCCGCTTACTGCAACTTCACCTGCATTAAACTGTTCTAATGACCCTGTACCACCAGTAGCGGCAATATCACTTCCTAACAGATTACTATAATCATTATAGAATCCAACAATTTCACCCCTAAGATTACCAAAAACAAAACGTGACCCTAGTTCATAGTTAATACTCTCTTCTGCATCTTGTCCTGGTTGATTACTAGGTGGTGAAAATCCTTTATGTACGCCACCAAATACCGAGAGGTCATTCTTTATATCATAATTAAACCCAATTCCAGGAATAAAAATATCTAATGAATTTGTTCTTACAGATACATTTGTATTTGACCTGCTTGGGTTGTTGCTACCATAGTCAATTCGCTCCAAATCAATATTCTCATAACGTAAACCAGGTGTAAGGGTTAGGTTATCATATTTGAATTTATACATTACATAGCCTGCAAAGGCAGTTGCGGTACTTATACGATTACCTTGAGCACCTCTCGCACCTAATGACGTAAGTGTCATTTCACCATCAATAATATTATAACCATCTTCCCACTGAAAACGATCTTCTTCGTCATAATGATACCTTGCACCAATTTCTAAATCATGGAAGGTGTTTTCACCGTACCAATGATAATCAAGTTTAGTCTGTATGCCTTTAGAATAATAAGCTCTATTATTTGCTTTTAGCAAAAGTGCATCTGCGTCGGAGTTAACATCGCCTCTAACAATATCTAAATGGTCTTGAAACTGAGTTGGATTTGAAATCACATCAGCAATTCTTTGTTTATCACCATTAAATACAACGTCATCTAGCTTATACCAATTACGTGTAAACTTATTGTAATATCCATTTGTTGTAATTCTAAAATTCTTTGTGAAATTTAAGGTATGAGTCAACATGAGTTGAACATGTTCTGCCGTCATTACATCATCCTGTGAGGATGCATAGCGACTAAATGGTAAGTTAGTAAAGTCAGTTTCAGTAAGACCTAAATAAGTTTCATTAGATACTTCATCCGAATATTGAAATTTAGCTTCTAGTGATTGCTGTAGTTTAGCTTCGGCTGTAGAGTTTACTCTAAATTTTGCTACAACTTCATTAATATCAAATCCTGTATTACTATTATCTGGTAAATCTTTAAACCCATCAGAATTGTAGTTTAGGTATTCAACCATATAACCTAATGTTGGTTTACTATCGCCAACACGAGCATGTAACTGACTCGTATTAAAAGACCCATAGTTTGCTCTAATTTGGCCAGTAAGTGTATTTGGGATTTGAGTAGAAATCATATTTATGGCACCACCAGTGGTGAATGGACCAAATTGAACTTGGCTACTTCCCTTTAAGATTTCAACTGCCTGCATTCTTGCTACAGAAGGGAAATAATAGGCTGAAGGTGAACTATAAGGTGCAGGCGCAATTAAAACACCATCTTCCATAATAGAGATTTTAGCGCTTCGTTGAGGAGAAGTTCCTCTTAAGCTAATATTTGGACGTAATCCAAATCCATCTTCTTCATAAAAAGTAACTCCAGGTACCGATCTTAGTGCTCTGTTGATATCGGTATAACTGAATTTTTGTAATTCCTCAGGAGATAAATAGTATGCAGATCCTGTTCTATTTCTTGCAACATATTTATTCCCAAATATGGCATTGGCATCAATAATCACTTCATCCAAACTTTGGATAGAATCTTTTTGAGTTTTTTTAGTGTTTTCTTGTGCTTGTAGGTTGGTTAATAGAGTTAAACCTAGTAATAGAGGGGTAAATTTGAATTTCATTTATTTAGATTGAATAAAAATAGTATGTTTTAACAATTGCAAAAATAGAACTGATTTATCGATTTTCAAACTTTATTTAGAATAAATAAAAATAAATTTTACATGTATTTGTAGATGAATACGTTACAAGATCAAATAGAAAACTTCGCTTATGTCATTTAACCTTTAGTTGACATTAGAAAAGCGAAAAAAGACGTATATTTGCACGCAATTATATTTTAATTGCATCATGACAGCACACGAAAACAAAATCTTAGGTGAAGGTCTAACCTACGATGACGTCCTATTAGTTCCAGCATTTTCAGAAGTATTACCGCGCGAAGTAAACATTCAATCAAAGTTTACTCGAAATATTACCATTAATATACCTGTTGTATCCGCAGCTATGGATACAGTAACCGAAAGTAAAATGGCTATTGCTATGGCACAAGAAGGTGGTATTGGTGTATTACATAAAAATATGACTATCGAAGATCAAGCCGCTAAAGTACGTCGTGTTAAACGTGCTGAAAGTGGTATGATCCTAGATCCAGTAACTTTACCAATGAGTGCTCAGGTGATTGATGCTAAGAATGCTATGCGCGAGCATAGTATTGGCGGTATTCCAATTGTAGATGATGAAGGCAAGTTAAAAGGAATTGTTACGAATCGCGATTTAAGATTTGAACATGAAAACCAACGTCCAATTGTTGAGGTTATGACAAGTGAAAATCTTGTTACAGCACCAGTTGGAACATCATTAAAAGATGCTGAAGCAATTTTACAAGCTAACAAAATTGAGAAGCTTTTAATTGTCGATGACAATTACAATTTAGCAGGTTTAATAACCTTTAGAGATATTACTAAGGTAACGCAGAAACCAATTGCTAATAAGGATTCCTACGGAAGATTACGTGTTGCTGCCGCCATTGGTGTAACAGGCGATGCAGTAGATCGTGCTGAAGCATTGGTTAATGCTGGTGTCGATGCTGTGGTTATCGATACAGCTCATGGACATACCAAGGGTGTTGTATTAGTTTTAAAAGAAATAAAAAATAAATTCCCTCAATTAGAGGTCATTGTTGGTAATATAGCCACTGGCGAGGCGGCTAAATATTTAGTTGAGGCTGGAGCAGATGCTGTAAAAGTTGGTATTGGTCCAGGATCCATTTGTACAACACGTGTAGTTGCAGGTGTGGGATTCCCACAATTTTCGGCTGTACTTGAAGTAGCCCAAGCCATTAAAGGAACTGGTGTTCCCGTGATTGCTGATGGTGGTATACGATATACAGGTGATATTCCTAAGGCGATAGCAGCAGGTGCAGATACTGTAATGTTAGGATCTTTGCTTGCTGGTACAAAGGAAAGTCCAGGAGAAACGATTATATATGAAGGACGAAAATTCAAGTCTTACAGAGGTATGGGTTCTGTTGAAGCCATGAAACAAGGAAGTAAGGATCGTTACTTTCAAGACGTTGAAGATGATATAAAGAAACTTGTACCAGAAGGTATTGTAGGACGTGTGCCTTACAAGGGCGAACTATTTGAAAGTATTCACCAATTCGTTGGTGGTCTGCGTGCAGGAATGGGCTATTGTGGTGCTAAAGACATAGAGACATTAAAAGAAACTGGAAGATTTGTAAAAATTACGGCTAGTGGAATTAACGAGAGTCATCCTCACGATGTAACAATCACTAAAGAGGCACCTAATTATTCAAGATAATTTTCATAATAAATTGAAATAGTATTAAACAGCATCAAATGATGCTGTTTTTTTATTTAAGGTTGTAGGTTCAAAAACTTTATGAAATGTTAATACAATGCTCAGAAAACTGCAATTGCGCTTATCTTTGTATTGCATATGACCAACAAGACTATCGTTATTATCGGTGCTGGTATAGCTGGTATCGCAGCTTCGATTAGATTAAAAGCACAAGGACATCAGGTTTCTGTTTTTGAGGCAAACGACTATCCAGGAGGAAAGCTGACGGCCTTTTCGGAAAAGGGGTACCGTTTCGATATGGGACCGTCATTATTTACAATGCCTCAGTTTATCGAAGACCTTTTTAAAGTCGTTAATAAACCCATAGATAACTATTTTCAGTATCATAAAAAATCTGTAATCTGTAATTACTTTTATGAAGATGGTACACGCTTCAGTGCTTTTGCTGATAAAAAACAATTTGCTGAAGAAGCTTCAAGAACTTTCAATGTAAATGGGAATGCCATTATAGATTACCTTGATAAAAGTAAAAGGAAGTATGATCTAACGGGCTCTTTATTTTTAGAAAAGTCATTACATAAATTGTCGACATATCTTAATAGTGATACCTTAAACGCCATATTAAGAATAAATGGCTTGGATATCAATCGAAGCCTTAATGACTACAATGAAAATATCTTTTCAGATCAACGTCTAGTTCAGTTTTTTAATAGGTTTGCAACCTATAATGGATCCTCCCCATATCAAACACCAGGTATAATGTCAATGATTCCTCATTTAGAGCAATATTACGGAACCTTTTTCCCAAAAGGTGGTATGCATTCTATTACTATGAGCTTATATCAACTGGCTAAAGATATTGGTGTTGATTTTCAGTTTAATAGTAAAGTTGAAGAAATTGAGGTAGAGGATAAAAAGGTGAAAGGAATAAAGGTCGATACAGAATTTGTTGAAGCAGACATTGTTGTTTCTAATTCTGATGTGGTACCCACATATAGACATCTATTAAAAACACAAAAAGCTCCAGAGAAGATTTTAAGTCAACCACGGAGCAGTTCAGCTCTGATTTTTTATTGGGGAATTAAAAAGAATTTTCCTGAGCTAGATCTCCACAATATTTTCTTCTCGGAGGACTACAAAACTGAATTCGATTTTATTTTTAATAAACAGTCAGTCTACAATGATCCAACAGTGTATATAAATATCACCTCCAAAGAAGAACCAGACGATGCACCTGATGGATGTGAAAATTGGTTTGTAATGATAAATGTACCGAGTAATACAGGACAAGATTGGGATGAGATTATAACAGATGCACGACGTAATATTATTGCGAAACTAAATAGATTATTGGAGGTTGATTTAGAGACGCTAATCGATTATGAACATATATTAGAGCCACGCACTATCGAATCTAGAACACAAAGTTATCAAGGTGCACTGTATGGAGCGGCAAGTAATAATAAGTTTGCGGCATTTTTAAGACATCCAAATTTTAAAAACGCTATCAAAAATCTTTATTTCTGTGGAGGTAGTGTGCATCCTGGAGGCGGAATTCCATTGTGCTTATTGTCTGGAAAGATTGTTTCGGACTTAATTGAAAAGGCCAACTAAATGGTAGATAAGAAGTTTATTAAATATTTTTCCATTTTCTTGATTTGGTTGTTTTCCATTTCAGGAATTTCAGGAATCTTATCGCCTGAATATTCAGAATGGTTTTTGAGTATGACACCTTTTAATTTGCTTTTAACCTTTCTTATTATCCTCGCGAACATTCAAGAATTTAAATGGCAATTAATCATTGCAATAGCAATACCTTTCTTCTTAGGGTTTATTACAGAGGCACTGGGTGTAAATTATGGTTTAATATTCGGTGACTATGCATACGGTGAAAATCTTGGATATAAAATTCTAGGTGTTCCACTCATGATTTGCGTTAATTGGGCACTGCTAACTATGGCAACTGCAGATATAGCAAGTTTATTATCAAAAAATAAGATTTTAACAGCATTGTTGGGAGCAGCTTTAATGACAGGTTTAGACTTTATTATTGAGGTGTCGGCTCCTCGATTCGATTTTTGGGAATTTGAGAATGGTTGCGTACCTCTTCAAAATTATATCGGTTGGCTCACTACTGCATTTATTGCACATTTAGGATACCAGTCATTTAAGATTAAAACCAATACTACTATTTCAATCCACGTCTACATATCAATTGTTGTCTTTTTTACAATATTTCTATTTTACTAATGGCTGATTCTAATTACGACTACATAATATTAGGTGCAGGTGCTTCGGGACTTATGCTAGCGTATAGAATGGCAAAGGATTCTTACTTTGATTCTAAATCGATACTTATAATTGATAGAGAACTTGAAAAAGGAAATGACAGGACATGGTGTTATTGGGAAAAAGGAACAGGAGAATGGGATAGTTTATTGAGAAAAGAATGGAATGCTATTTATTTTGGAAGCCATGATTACTCGCAGAGAATTAACCTTGGCTCTTATAGTTATAAGATGATTAGAAGTGGTAAATTCTATGATCAACTATGGCAAACCATAAATCAAAAATCAAATATTTCCTTTATACAGACAGAGGTTAAGGAAATTAAAGAAGGTGAAGGTGAAGTTGCAGTTCAAGCAACAGATAATACATATTCTGGAAAGAAAGTATTCGATAGCTTAGTAAAACCTTCAGTCTATTCTGAACAAGAGGAATATCCTGTTTTGCAGCAACATTTTGTGGGATGGTTTGTAATAACCAAGACACCGCAATTTGATGATTCATTAGCCACTTTTATGGATTTTTCTATTCCTCAGAAAGGAAACACACGTTTTATGTATGTGTTACCAATTTCAAAGGATAAAGCGCTATTAGAGTACACCTTATTTTCAAAGGATCTCCTTAGTTTTGAGGAGTATGAAGAAGCGATAAAAACATATTTAGACGATAAGGGAATAAATGAGTTTGAAATAATTGAAAAAGAAAAAGGGTCGATACCGATGACGTCTTTCAAGTTTTCAAAATTGAACACCTCCAATGTTTTAAAAATAGGAACTGCAGGTGGCTGGACCAAAGCAAGTACAGGTTACACATTTAGAAATACCACCAAAAAAACCAAAGCGTTAATTAAGTTTCTTAAGCATAACGAAGACCTTTCAAAATTTCATCATAATTCTAAATTTTGGTTTTATGATCTTTTATTCTTAGATGTTTTAGCTAATCATAACGAAAAAGGCTCTAAGCTTTTCGCTTCATTATTTAAAAAGGCAAAAACAAAAATAATTCTGAAATTTTTAGACGAGGAGACTACCTATGTTGAGGATCTGTCTATAATTACGTCAGTCCCTACAAAGCAATTTTTAATTGCATTTTTTAAGCGGTTGTTTTAACCTTGATAAATCTGTCCGCGATGAGGTTTTAACGCATCTCTAATTGGGATCATCTCATTTTCTGGAACAACTAAATAGGCCAAACAGTGCATCTCGTTAATGATTTCAACACCAGTAATTTCAATATTTAAATTGTTTATAACAATGTATTCCTTGAGGTGAATTAGATGATGTTCTGCTGTTTTTTGGCTAGCAGGACCTCTAAAGTCCCAAATAAGTTTAAGATGACGCATTTTTTATAGAAATTCCTTTTTCTGCAAAGTTCTTAAAATTCGTCATATATTTTTTAATTTGTTTTTTAAATGCACGAGGCATTAAAAACAACATGGCATGCATGGCAAAGGTGGTAGGCTGAAATTCATTTTTAGAAATCCACTTTGTTTGACCTTCATTTGTAGCTTCAAAAAAATTCTGTTGAATATTGTGTATGCCCTTAGTATTGTAAGTCGCATGAAACTCAAATGGGAAATTACTTTTTGTAATGGTTTCTATAAGTTCCATTTTCCTATTTCCAAAATCATAATTTAATTTCATTTTTGCTCCAAACTCACCAGGGACCCCAGAAATATGCTCTGTACTAACTAATCCTTCTTGCCAATGAATCATATTTTCAGAAGAATTCATTTTCCATATCACATCATCTATGGGTTTATTAATTAAGATTTCGGTAGTATATTTCATGAGGTTGGTTTAGCTACAATATTAAAGATATAAAAAACATCAATTCAAAGAACTGATTTTTTTAGTTTGATCTCCTCAAAGGCATTATTTAAGGTGGCTTAAGATTATTTTTTAATTAAAAATTAGATAAAATAATATTAGAAATTATCGTTATTATAGGATTGATAAACTATTGTAGAATCTATAGATTATTATATTTTTGCTTTACTTCAAAAACCGCATTAAAAATTTGATAAAAAAAGAATTGTTATGATGTTTAAGTTAAGATTATTAGTGGTGCTATTTCTTTTTTTGCAAACCTTCCAAGCGCAAGAAAAAGATCCAATACTTTTAACTGTAGATGGCCAATCTATTAGATCTTCTGAGTTCATTAGAGTCTATAATAAGAATCTAGATCTGGTTAAGGACGAAAACCAAAAAAATATAGATAGTTATTTAAAATTATTCACCGAATATCAATTAAAGCTAAGAGAAGCGAAGCGATTGAAGTTAGATGAAGATCCAAAATATAAAAGGGAGTTTATGAGTTATAAAAAACAACTCACAAAGAACTATCTATCCGAAAATAAAGTGACAGATGAGCTGGTGAGAGAAGCTTATGATCGAAATAGTATGGATATTAATGCCTCTCATGTTTTAGTGCGATTGGATGAAGCTGTTAAGGATACGGTTGGTGTTTATAATAAAATTTTAGAATTAAGAGAACGCTTAGTTAATGAAGGAATAGACGCCTTAAAAGCGGATGTGCATGACGGTAAAACAGTATTTGTAGAGGATTTAGGCTACTTCTCTGCTTTTAAAATGGTTTACGATTTTGAATCTGCAGCATATAATACTGAAGTAGGGGAAGTTTCTCAACCTTTTAGAACGCAGTTTGGTTACCATGTTGTTAAGGTTAATGAGAAAAGGCCTTCAAGAGGTACTATTACAGCAGCTCACATAATGGTTAGCTTAAAACAAAAAGATTCTGCAGTAGATCCGGAAAAGCGAATTAATGAGATTTATAAAAAGTTATTGCAAGGAGAACCATTTGATGCTTTAGCTAAGCAGTTTTCAGATGATAAAAGTTCTGCGAAAAACGGTGGGAAGTTGTCACCGTTTAAAAGTGGTCAATTGAGCTCAACAATATTTGAAAATGAGGCTTTTGCATTAAAGGAAAATAATGCTATTAGTGAGCCTTTTAAAACACAATATGGATGGCATATTGTAAAACGCATTAAAGCGCAACCTATAGAATCTTTTGAAGAATTAAAGCCTACTATAGAAGCCAAGGTAAAGCGAGACTCTAGATCTAAATTGATTAATCAGGCTATGGTTGAGGAATTAATAGGACGCTATGATATTACTTATAATGAAGAAGCAAAACCATATTTTGTTTCTTTAATTTCCGAAGACTACTTTAGAAGGTCTTGGCGTCTTCCTGAAGATTTTAATAAGAATGAAATCTTATTTAGTATCAATGGAGGTGATTACACCTATAACGACTTTGGTAGACATATACTTTCAGCACAACGCTTATATGCGAGTAAGCCTATGCCTGCAAAAGATCTTATTGATAAAGAATTTGCATCGTTTTTTGAGTCTACCATTTTAAGATATAGAGAGGGTAATTTAGAACATGAGAATATAGAGTTCGCCAATATTTTAAAAGAATATAGAGATGGCTTATTGCTCTTTGATTTAATGGAAAAGGAGATATGGAATAAAGCTTCTAAGGACACTCTAGGGTTACAAGAGTATTATGAGAAAAACAAAGGTAATTATCAATGGGAAGAGCGCCTAGATTTTGTTATGGCTACAACTGCAGATGCTAAGAAAGCGAATAAGATCTTAAAACTGATGAAGAAGGGTAAGACAAATGTTGAGATCTCAGAAGCTTTAAATTCTGATAAAAAGCAAAATGTAATTTTTACAACGGCAATATACCCATCAAATGATGACAGGTTGCCATCAGATATTAAGAAAGAAGTTGGTGTATCAGGTGTTTATGATCATAATGAGGCTTTTCATGTTATAAAAATAAACGCACTGTTACAAGCAGGTCCAAAAACACTTAAAGAGGCTAAAGGTGCTGTTATTAATGACTATCAGCAGGAAATTGAATCCAATTGGATAAATGGTCTATATGAGAAATTTCAGATAGATGTCAATAAAGATGTTCTTGAGGAAGTCAGAGCCATAATTAATAAATAAGTTTATTTGAAACGCTGTTGCTACATATTGCTATTTGCGCTCCTTCTCGCGAGTTGCGAATTCTTCAAAAAGCAAAATGAAGAAGATGCTGTCGCACGCGTTAATGAGACTTATTTGTATAAAGAAGATATCGAGGACTTGGTACCAGTAGGTGCTTCTAAAGCCGATAGTACAGTTATTGTAAACCAATTTATTAATCGTTGGGCATCTCAGCTATTACTTATGGATGGCGCACTATTGAATTTAAATGAGGTTAAGCAAGAATCATTTAACAAACTGGTAGAACAGTATAAAATCGATTTGTATACTAAAGCGTATTTAGATGCTCTCGTTAAGAAGAATATTGATACTTTGGTAACCATTGAAGAAGCTAACTTGTTTTATGAGGCGAATAAGGAAAGCTTTAAGCTTAATGATGATATTTTACAACTTAGGTATCTCAGTTTACAGCAAAACCCAATTAATTTAGATACGATAACAAAGCGCTTTAAACGCTTTAATAATAATGACAAACGTTATTTAGATTCTATATCAGTTCAATTTAAAGCATACTCATTAAATGATAGTCTTTGGGTTAAGTATTCTCAAGTTGCAGATAAGGTACCAGTAGTCAATTCGGAAAATAAAGGGCAACTGTTAAAAAAATCTAATTTTAT
Source organism: Winogradskyella poriferorum (assembly GCF_050618035.1). GTDB lineage: Bacteria > Bacteroidota > Bacteroidia > Flavobacteriales > Flavobacteriaceae > Winogradskyella > Winogradskyella poriferorum_A. The sequence continues at coordinate 33,351 of NZ_JBODPY010000004.1, read as the reverse complement.
ACAACTCAAAGATTCATTAAACCTATATTTGATGCACGTGAATGATGTCCGCGGACAGAACGATTATGCACCTTTAGAATACGTTAATAAATCAATCAAGCAAATCGTTATTAATAAAAGAAAACTAGAGCTGATAAAGCAACTCGAATATGAGATTACAAAAGATGCAATTAAAAATAAAAAGTTTGAAATTTATGACTAGACTGTTATTAATAGTTTGTTTTATAAGCTTCAATTTTGGTATGTCACAAGAAATAATCGAAGAGGTGATACCAGAGGTTAAGAAAGATTCTGTAGTCAATAAAACACGTTTAAAGGCAGATGGTGTTGCGGCGGTTGTGGGAGAGTTTATTGTTTTAGAATCAGACTTAGATAGAGAAATAGCGCAGCTTAAAGCCCAAGGTGCAGACCTTGAGGGTGTAACAAGATGTGAACTATTTGGTAGCTTGTTAGAGAGTAAATTATATGCGCATCAAGCGATACAAGATAGTATTTTAGTTAATGAACTTTATATACAATCCCTTGTGGATCAACAGATCGAAGGTATATTAGCTCAAACAAGAGGCGATATGGCAGGTCTTTTAAATTTTTATAAAAAAGATTCAGAGGAGGCCCTACGCGAGGAAATGTACGAGATTAATAAAAATGCTTATTTGGCTAAAGAGATGCAGGATAAGGTTATTAGTGAAATTGAAATTACTCCTGAAGAAGTAAGAACATTTTTCAACGAAATACCCGAAGATGAAATACCAACATTTGGGACGGAATTAAAATTGGCACAGATAGTCGTTATTCCAGAAGTAACTCAAGAGGCAAAACAAGCTGTTATCGACCGTCTTAAAGAGTTTAAGAGAGACGTTGAGGAGAATGGCGCCAGCTTCACAACTAAAGCATTATTTTACTCAGAAGATAGTGGTTCTAAAAATAATGGTGGTCTTTTACCAACTATGAATAGAAAGCGCCCTAGAATGGTTAAAGAATTCCGTGATGTGGCGTTTAATTTACAAGAAGGTGAGATATCTGAGCCTTTCGAAACAGATTTTGGATTTCACATTGTTTATTTAGAAAAGGTGAGAGGTCAGGAGTATGATGTAAGACACATACTACTTCGACCTGAGCTTACTAAGGAAGCAGTAGATGAAGCACGTGCCGAAATCGAAATGGTAAGGGGAAAAATTGTTAGTGGTTTAGTCACCTTTGCAGATGCTGCTAGAGAATTTAGTGATGAAAAGGAAACCAAATTTGAAGGAGGACAACTTACAAATCCAACGACACAAGATTTTAATTTTGAGCTTACCCGAATGGAGCCTGAACTATACAGCCAGGTACAGAATTTAAAAGATGGTGAGATTAGTCAAATTATCGAAGATGAAGACCGAATTAATACGGTTAAATTCAAGATTATGACGGTTACCGATAGAATCGATGACCACAAAGCTGATTTTGCAAGAGATTATTTAAAAATTAAGGATTTAGCACTTCAAGATAAACAGGTTAAGGCTATTGAGAAATGGCAAAGAAAAACCATAATTGACACTTACGTTAAGATAAATGGCGAATATAGAAATTGTGATTATCAGAGTAATTGGTTAAAACAATAAGTCTATGTCAGATGTTGCCATAATTGAAGATTTCGTTAAGAAATACGGAGCCTTAAAAAAGGAAATTTCAAAAGTTATTATTGGGCAGGAAGAGGTAGTGAATCAAATATTGATTTCTATATTTTCTGGTGGCCACTCTTTACTTATTGGCGTTCCTGGATTGGCAAAAACATTAATGGTAAATACAATAGCTCAAGCTTTAGGGCTCGATTTTAAACGAATTCAGTTTACACCAGATTTAATGCCGAGTGATATCTTAGGTAGTGAGATATTGGATGAGAATAGAAACTTTAAATTTATAAAGGGACCTATTTTTGCAAATATAATATTGGCGGATGAAATTAATAGAACACCTCCAAAAACACAGGCTGCATTGTTAGAAGCGATGCAAGAGCGTGCAGTTACCGTTGCAGGTCATCGTTACCAACTAAATCTTCCTTACTTTGTATTGGCAACGCAAAACCCAATTGAACAAGAAGGTACATATCCCTTGCCTGAAGCACAATTAGACCGTTTTATGTTTGCCATAAATCTACAGTACCCTTCTTTTAAGGAAGAAGTTGAGGTTGTGAAAGCCACCACGACAGATGTGCAACAAAAAGTAAATGCATTGTTCACTGCAAAAGAAATCATGGATTTTCAGCATGTCATCAGACGTATACCAGTTGCAGATAATGTTGTTGAATATGCTGTTTCTTTAGTCTCTAAAACAAGACCAAATACCGACAATGCGGCATCTATAGTCAATGAGTTTGTAGATTGGGGAGCTGGTCCAAGAGCTTCACAAAATCTTATTCTTGCCGCCAAAACACATGCGGCTACAACTGGTAAGTTATCACCAGATATTGAGAATATTCAAGCTATAGCTACAGGTATTCTTAGGCATAGAATAATTAAGAACTATAAAGCAGAAGCTGAAGGTATTACGGATGAAAAAATTATTCAAAGTTTGTTTTAATCCAACAAAATTTGAATATCTTTTTTTAATAGTACTACTTCTCTAGGTACTAATAAATCATAAAAGCCACGTATTCTATTTTCTTTATCCACTAAAGCCACATAGCTACTGTGATAGAAATCTGTGCCATCTTCATTTGGTCTAAAATTAGTTTTAAATTGATTAGCCTGCGCTTTGGTATTTTCCTCAGACCCATTTAAGAATTGCCACTTTTTATAGTCAATACCAGTAGATTCAGCATAAGTTTTCAATACCGCTGGTGTATCATAATTTGGATCAATGGTATGTGAAATAATCATAAAGTTCTCAGATGAAAAGCTGTCAGCCAGATTGGTGAGTTGATAACGCATTGGTGGGCAAATACTTGGGCATCTCGTAAAAAAGAAATTTGCGATGTAAACTTTGTCTTTTGGAGTCTTAAATTCTTCGTTGTGTTGATTGATAAAGTTAGAGTAAGTAATCTGGTAATAGGATTTTACACCTTGGTCATTTACCGTATAACTCAAAATTGGCAGTTGCTTACTTTGGGTTTCACAAGTGAATAGAATTACTAATCCTAATAAAAGCAAAAAGCGAAGTCTCATTGCTCAATAGATTTATAAGCACTGGTTTTCTTGGTCATTTCTTCATCATTATAAAATATAGCCATACTTGCCATCATTTCTTGATCTGTATCGGTCGTATTATTAACCTTTAAAGTCATTTCATATTCACGATTTTCATAGAGCCAAACTCCTTCAGTACTTGTAAAAGTAGGTGTACTTTTTAAACCAATTTTTTCCTCAAAATTTTCGCTTTCACAATTATAAATCACTGTATTTGTTGTTTTGTCTACAAGCTGTAAACGTTCTGCAAAAGGGTGTAAATGAGAGGTGATTTGATGAAGTCTTATACTGTCTTTGATACTCAGTTGCTGTGTTGCATTAAAGGTATAATGATGTCTTCCTGGTGAAAACAACCAGTGGCCAGATAGTGGATTACCTTTATCATCGTAATAGGTGTGATTTTTTGTTTCAACTGGAATACACGCATTTGGTAATTTATCGGTAGGACCAACAAAAGGATTATCCATATCGAAAGGAAACATCATATATAAAGTCTTTGGTTGTAGCGCTTTTAATGGCTTTTCACCATGCTTTATAAAACCTATTTCAATCTTATGCTTAATATTAAAGATAGAATCTGTTACATTATGGTTTAAGGCTTGAGCATTCAGAAAAATACGTTCGTTAGAAAATACCGGAAAACCAAAACCTTCTGGTAATTCAAAGGCTTCAATTCCATTACTTATTGAGGTTATTCTTGGATATTGTTTATTTATTCTTTCGGTAAGATTCCATCGGTTGTAATGCTCGGCATCGCGATATTCAAAATTAGTATGACAGACAAAATCATTTGGCATTCGAGTAGATTCATCAGATAAAAAGGCTTCTGTTTTAAATGAAGTAAGCCACAGTAGTTCCTCCGATGAATTATCGATGGCTAAATATTGATCCGATTTAGGACCTTCCATTGACTTATATAGGTTACTAATTACAAAAGTTGGTGTAGTAAAAACAACTTTGTTTTCATAAAGCTCTTTATCCCACTCTGAATCTACAATATTAAGACCATATAAAAATTTCGATTTAATAAGTTCTTGGTGCCGTGTTTTTAGATTAAAAAAATAAATAATACCACCAACTGCTACTATAAAAAGAAAAATAGATATACTTTTAAAACTTAACTTCATGTTTTAAACGAGTTTATAACAAATTTATAAAACGAAAGTTTTAAAGTTGAGCATATGAAAATTAATTACGATAATCGCATTTTTGGATTAGATATAATGCGAGCCGTAGCCATACTTATGGTTGTCTTTTCACATGCACTTTGGATACTTCCAAGAACAAAAAATCTAGTGACTGAAGTATTAAGCCTTTCTGGATTATTAGGAGTAGAAATATTTTTTGTTCTAAGTGGTTTTTTAATAGGCAGAATAATATACAATGCTTTTGTTAATGATGAATTTACCATTAAAAAAGTAGGTTACTTTTGGATTAGGCGTTGGTTTAGAACATTACCTAACTATTATTTAATATTACTCGTAAACATTGGCCTAGTTATATATTTTAAGGCCTCACTACCTGAAAATATTATAAGCTACTTTTTCTTCTTGCAAAATTTTTCTACTGAAATGCCAGGTTTTTTTGGGGAATCTTGGAGTTTACCCATTGAAGAGTTTGCCTACATAATTGGTCCATTACTTCTTTATCTAGTAATGTTTTTAAGACTACCTGTAAAGCGTAAATACCTTTTTGGAATCATGACTTTGCTCATTATAATTTGTTTTATGGTGACCAAGGTATTTTATAACATCAATAACGAGGTAAAGGACATGATTTTTTGGAATGTTAACCTTAAAGCTGTCACTATTTATCGAATAGATGGGATTTACTATGGTGTGTTGGCATCTTGGGTGTCAATTTTAAAACCTAAAATTTGGAAAAAGTACCGTCACTTTTTGTTCTTATTAGGACTTTTTATTCTAGCATCATTAAATTTTGTTATACCAGCTCAAAAAATATTCATAGAGAGTCACTCATTTTTTTGGGAAGTCTTATATCTACCGATAAATTCTTTGGTTTTTGTAATGTGCTTACCTTTACTATCCAGCATTAAAACAGCACCTAAACTAATCTTAATTCCCATTACCTACATTAGTGTAATATCATATTCAATGTACTTGTTGCATTATTCTGTTGTATTACAATTGCTTAAATACTTTTTTCCAACGGAAGGATTAGTTGATATTCCATTGTATGCGTATTTGATTGCTTATCTCATGCTTACTTTTATTAGTTCTTACTTATTATATCGATTTTATGAGAAACCTTTTATGGATTTAAGAGACAAACCGTTTTTTTTAAAAAGGTTTAAGGCAAATTAAATTGTTGACTTAATAAAATCTTATTAAAAAAAATGATGATTCGTCAAAAGCTCTTCAATTTTTTACGCTTTTAATAAGTTTTTCTTAAACGTTTTCGTAAATCATTACATATTTTTAAAAGTGGGCGTAAATGCTTAATTTTGCTCACCCGATGAAGTATCGGAATATTCAATGTAAATCAATTAAAAATATAGCATATGGCATTTGATATTGACATGATCAAAAAGGTTTATGAAACCATGGGAGATCGCGTGAACAAAGCACGTGAAATTGTAGGTAAACCTTTAACCCTATCTGAAAAAATTCTATACTCTCATCTTTGGGATGGAGAACCAACTGAAGCCTTTGGAAGAGGTAAAGATTATGTAGAATTTGCACCTGATAGAGTTGCGTGTCAAGATGCAACAGCTCAGATGGCACTTTTACAGTTTATGCAAGCTGGTAAACCTAAAGTTGCGGTTCCAACAACAGTGCATTGTGATCATTTAATCCAAGCAAAAAGTGGTGCTGATGTAGATTTAAAACATGCCAATAATACAAGTAGTGAAGTATTCAATTTTCTAGAGTCTGTATCTAACAAATATGGTATAGGATTTTGGAAGCCAGGAGCTGGGATTATTCATCAAGTAGTTTTAGAAAATTATGCTTTTCCTGGTGGTATGATGATCGGTACGGATTCGCATACGGTGAATGCTGGTGGACTTGGAATGGTAGCTATTGGAGTAGGTGGTGCTGATGCAGTGGATGTAATGGCAGGAATGGCATGGGAACTTAAATTTCCAAAACTTATTGGTGTTAGATTAACAGGTAAGCTATCTGGATGGACAGCACCTAAAGATGTTATACTTAAAGTGGCTGAAATCCTAACGGTTAAAGGTGGTACAGGTGCTATCGTAGAATATTTTGGTCCTGGAGCACTTTCAATGTCTTGTACTGGTAAAGGTACAATTTGTAATATGGGAGCTGAGATTGGAGCTACTACTTCTACATTTGGTTATGATGAATCTATGGAGCGTTACTTAAGAGCAACTGATCGTGAAGATGTTGCTGATGAGGCTAATAAAATAAAAGCTCATTTAACAGCTGATCCTGAAGTTTACGAAAACCCTGAGCAATATTTTGATCAGGTAATTGATATCAATTTATCTGAATTAGGTCCTTTATTGAACGGACCATTTACACCAGATTTGTCAACTTCTGTAGGATCTGAAATGACAGATAAGGCACAAGCAAATGATTGGCCAATGAAGGTGGAATGGGGTTTAATAGGTTCTTGTACAAATTCTTCTTATGAAGATTTGTCTAGAGCATCCTCTATTGCACAACAGGCTTTAGATAAAGGATTAAAAACTAAGGCGGAGTTTGGGATTAACCCAGGTTCAGAACAAGTGAGATATACTGCTGAACGTGATGGTATTCTTCAAGTATTTGAAAAACTAGATGCCAAAATATTCACAAATGCATGTGGGCCATGTATTGGGCAATGGGCGCGTTACAGTGATCCTAAAAATGCACCGAAAAATAGTATTGTTCACTCGTTTAATAGAAACTTTGCGAAGCGTGCTGATGGTAACCCAAATACGCATGCCTTTGTAGCTTCTCCGGAAATTACTGCAGCAATTGCTATTGCTGGGCGTCTAGATTTTAACCCAATGACAGATACCTTAATAAATGAGAACGGTGAAGAAGTAATGTTAGATGAGCCAACAGGATGGGAATTACCACCTAAAGGGTTTGATGTTAAAGAAAATGGTTATTTAGAACCTGTTGCTGATGGTAGCGGTGTTGAGGTTACAGTTAATCCAACTTCAGAACGCTTACAGCTTTTAACACCATTTGAACCAATAGGAGATAATGTCACAGGAGCGAAATTGTTAATTAAAGCATTTGGAAAATGTACGACGGATCATATCTCTATGGCAGGTCCTTGGTTACGTTTTAGAGGGCACTTGGATAATATTGCCAATAATACTTTAATTGGAGCAGTAAATGCTTTTAATAAGAAAACGAATTTTGTAAAAAGTCAATTGACTGGTGATTATGGTGGTGTACCAGATACACAACGCGAGTACAAAAAGAATGGTATTTGGTCTGTGGTTATCGGAGACCATAACTATGGTGAAGGCTCTTCTCGAGAGCATGCGGCTATGCAACCAAGACATTTAGGTGTTGCTGCCGTTATTGTAAAGTCATTTGCACGTATTCATGAGACGAATCTTAAAAAGCAAGGGATGTTAGGATTAACTTTTGCAAATGAGGCTGATTATGACTTAATACAAGAAGATGATACCTTTAACTTCCTCGATTTAAATGAGTTTGCTCCAGACAAACCACTCCACGTAGAAGTGGTACATAGTGATGGTACTAAAGACGTTATTGCATTAAATCATACTTATAACGATGCTCAGATCGAATGGTATAAAGAAGGATCTGCATTAAATTTGATTAAAAAGCAGAACGCTTAGAAATTATATATTTCCTATATAAATGAGCTCCTAGGAATTCCTAGGAGTTTTTTTATTGCTTTTTTTGTAAGGACTTATTATTCACTTCGACCATAGTTTTTATAACTATAAAACCAGTCCTGATGAACTCAATTTGGATTTTTGAAGATGTAAATTTATTTGGCATGCTATGTCCACATAAGTTTAAAGAATATAAAGCATGTCATGATTTTGATTCTTATAATAAAGGTGATTACATATATTTTGAAGAAGATTCTGCAAATAAAGTCTTTTTAATCGAGGATGGAAAAGTTAAAATTGGTTATTACAACGAAGACGGTACAGAAGTCGTAAAGGCGATTCTTAAAAAAGGAGAGTTGTTCGGTGAACGTGCTATTCTTGGCCAGAGAACGCGCCAAGAATTTGCGCAATCTATAGATTCTAGTACTTCAATTTGCCCAGTAGGTGTAGATACGATGCATGAGCTAATGCGCTCTAATAGATCTTTCAGTTTTAAAATCTATAAGTTTATTGGTTTTAAATTTATGAAGTTAGAAAGGCGACTACAGTTGCTTCTTTTCAAGGACTCTAAGACAAGGTTAATGGAGTTTCTACAAGAATTATGTACCGATTACGGATATGATTGTAACCAAACTGGTGATCACATAATTAATCATCCTTATACACAAAAAGATATTGCCTCATTAATTGGAGTTTCTAGACCTACTTTAAATATCCTAATGAATGAACTCAAAGAGGATCGCGTTATAGATTTTGACAGAAAACAAATAAGGATTTATAAAACTTCTGCCTAATTTTGCTTAATGGGATTTAAAGTTAACAAGCAAAATATTTTATTTATAGTCGTCATTGCTGTCTTGATTATTCCTCAATCTAGGCATCAGATTCAATTACTTCTTCATAAAGGGTTAAGTTATGTAAATCAATCTACTATTATTGAAGAGGAGGATCGTTTAAACGTAGATTTAAAGAATTGGAGATTAGTTTCCGATCAAGGAGATATTGTCAACTTAGGTGAAATTAATAATCGAGTAATTGTTATTAACTTTTGGGCCACATGGTGCCCACCATGTATCGTTGAAATGCCTAGCCTTCAAAAATTATATGATGAATACAATGAAGAGGTCGTATTTCTATTTATTACAAATGATGCCTTGGATATTGTTGAGAAATTTAAGAATAAGAACAACTACACCTTTAAAGTTTATAATTCCACTAATGAAATTCCAAAAGAATTAATGACAAGTTCAATTCCAAGAACTTTTATTCTTAATAAGAATAGTGAAATTGTAGTAGATGAAAAAGGCGCTGTAGATTGGTACAGTTCTAATGTTAAGGGACAACTAACTTCCTTAATACAGCAATAGCGTTATTTAAAGTATTTCCTTGGGACAATTAGCATTCCAAAGTTTTCACCCTTTTCTTTTCCTAAGTGTTTGTGGTGGATTTTATGTGCTCGCCTAACACCTCGTGCATATTTATTATCAATGTTTCTTAACCACTTAAAGCGTTGGTGAATAAATATATCATGTACAATAAAATAGGCTAGTCCATAGGCCATTATTCCAATTCCTATCGGTAAGCAATACCACATTTCTTGTTCTCCCCAGAGGTAGAAGCAAAACATACTTACAACAGCATAAAAAATGAAAAAAGCATCATTTCTTTCAAACCAACTGTCATGGTCTTTGTGATGATGGTCCTTGTGTAATCGCCATAAAAAGCCGTGCATTACGTACTTATGCGTAAACCAAGCATTAAACTCCATTATAAAGAAGGTCACTAGAAAAATTAGTATCCAAAAAACAACTTGCATATACAAAAGACTTTAGAGCAAATTTAATTGATATTTCACATAACTGCGTGTGAGTAATTCGATCTTTTTGTAGTTAGGCACACGAATTCTTGTAGACTTAATCTCTAAAGCAGGTGTCTTTTTAAGTTTTTGTAAAAGTTTATTGTAATAACGGTATGCCATAAAAACACCAAACCTTGCCTCTAATGGTAATTTTTTAATACCCTGAAGACCTTTGGAAAAATCACCTTCGATATCGTCAATAATAGCCTTTTTTGAAAGTTCATCAAGATGATTTAAGTCTGTATTAGGAAAATATGTTCTACTTAAATCTTCAAAATCAGCTTTTAAGTCTCTCAAGAAGTTTACCTTCTGAAATGCTGATCCTAAACTCATGGCTGAGTCCTTTAAGTCTTCATACTTTTCGTTATCACCTTTCACAAACACTTTTAGGCACATTAAACCAACAACATCTGCAGAGCCGTAAATATAATTGCGGTATTCTTCTTCAGTCAAATAGTCCTTTTTGTGCAAATCTAATTCCATACTATGCATAAAGGCATCAACCAAATGTTTGTCGATGTTGTATTTGTGGTAAGTTTCTTGAAAAGAATTTAGAATAGGATTAAGACTAATTTTATCATTTAGTGCATTTTCTAAAGATGTAGAAAATTCAGAAAATAACTTTTCTTTATCATAATCATGAAACGTATCTACGATTTCGTCAGCGAAACGTACAAAGCCGTAAATGTTATAAATATCCTGTCTAATACTTTCCGCTAGCATTTTAGTTGCCATAGAAAAAGAAGTGCTATAAGCATTGGTTACAAGCTTGCTACATTCTTGGGATACGTTGTCAAAAATTGATTTCATTTTCAGTTTGTGCTTATTAAGTTACTAAATCCTTTTTGATTAATTGATTTAATTCTTGTTTTTCTCGATGAGTTCTGCAACTAATTTACCAGAGATTAATGACGGCGGAACACCTGGTCCTGGTACCGTTAATTGTCCGGTAAAGTATAATCCATCAACTTTTTTGCTCTTTAATTTGGGTCTTAAAAAGGCAGTTTGCATGAGAGTGTTTGCCATACCATAAGCATTGCCCTTATAAGAATTATATTCTTCTACAAAGTCATTAACACAAAAAGATTCTTTAAATAAGACATTGTCTTGAATCTTTTGATGTGTTAAGTTTTCAAACCTATTTATAATAATATCGAAATATTGGTTTCGTAGTTCTGGAGTGTCTTCTAAACCTGGTGCTATTGGTATAAGGAAAAATCCGGTTTCACAATTCTCTGGTGCCATACTCGCATCAGTAACTGACGGGAAATTGACATAAAATAGTGGGTTTTTTGGCCATCTAGGATCATCATAAATTTCCTCAGCATGCGCTTCGAAGTCTGTATCAAAGAATAAATTATGATGTTCTATATTCTTTAATTTTTTATCGAAGCCAACATAAAATAGGAGAGAAGAAGGTGCAAAAGTTTTCTTCTTCCAATATTGCTCGCTGTATTGTCTGTAATTTTGATCTAATAAAGTCTCTGTATGATGATAATCAGCACCACTTAAAATAATATCAGAAGCAATAGTTTTACCATTAACACTTATACTGGTAGCTTTACCATTTTCAATATTTATCTTATCCACATTACTCTCAGTGTTAAATTCTACACCAAGACTCATGGCAAGCGATTTCATTGCTTTAATAATTTCATACATGCCACCTTTTGGATGCCAAGTACCTAATCCGAAATCGGCAAAATTCATGAAACTGTAAAAAGAAGGCGTCTGATTTGGTTTTGCGCCTAAGAACAAAACAGGAAATTCTAAAGTAGAGATTAATCTAGGATTTTTAAATTTCTTACGTACCTCAGAACTAATGGTCTTAAAGAAGCGATCAACACGTGTTACCGTTTCTTTAGTTACTAATTCGAATGGCGAAATTCCAGGTTTAAGAACCACTTTATTAATCGCAATATCATAATGCTCTTGCGCTTGAGAAATAAACTTACGTAGTGGTTTAGAACTACCAACCTCAATGCGTTCAAATTCTTCACAGATTTGATCCATATGGTCACCTATTGTGATGACCTCGTCTGAGAAAAATATTTTATATGCCGGACTTAATTTATCCAATTGGTAATAATCACTTGTCGATTTACCAAAATCATTAAAAAACTTTTCGAAAATATCTGGCATCCAATACCAGCTAGGACCAATATCAAAAGTAAAACCATCCTTAACTAACTGTCGTGCTCTACCACCAACGGTTTTATTTTTTTCGAATACAGTAACCTTATGACCAGCTTTCGCCAAATAACAAGAAGCTGAAAGTGCTGAGAAGCCAGAACCGATGATGGATATTGTTAAACTCATTTTCTTTTTAAGTTATCCATAAGAGATTGAATACTTTTAAATGCTGTAACGCCTTTAGGTAGGTTATCTAAATCTAAGGCGTTCAGCATTTGACCTAAAATCCAAAGTTCGGTTTTATCATCCTCTAGAAGAAGCTTTTCAAAGTCCTTCATATATTGTTCTATCTCTGCCTTTTCAGGTTTAACAGTGAAATAAGAGATATAAATAATTTCTTCGTAATAGTTTTTGAGATCCGATAGACTATCTAACGGAACGCTGAAACCAAGAAAAATAGATTGATAACCTCTATTTACCAATTCGTGATTAATGAACATGAGTCCTAACTCATGAATTTCATTTTCGGGTAAATAAAGCACAAAAGCCTTTTTAGAAGTATTAATCTGTTGGGATTGAACTTTCTCTGTATTAATTAATATTTTTTGGCGAATCAATGAGGTGATAAAATGCTCATGCGCCGGTGTTATGGTGTCTGTTTGCCATAACAACCCAATTTCTGTAAGTAGTGGGATAAAAATGTCATAGAAAACTTCATCAAATGCTCTCTCTTTTAACAGCCCTTCATACGTGTTATAAAAAAGTGTCTGGTCAAAATTTAACATAGAGAGTTTAAATGAATTTATGGCATGACTCTCCAGATTACTTTGAGATGCAATTTCCCTAACTAAAAGCGGAATTTTGTGCTCCTCTAAAGTGGCAATTTTAGAAATCTTGTAACCATTGTTATTTAGATAGCTGACATTAAGAAGCTTTTGGAAGCTTGCTAAGTCGTAATATCTAATGTTAGTTTCGGTACGTTTGGGCTTAAGAAGATTATAACGCTTTTCCCAAATTCGTATGGTATGCGCCTTAATACCAGTGAGATTCTCTAAATCCTTAATACTAAACCTATTCTTAATATTGTTCATTTTTTGCAAAAAATGTTTAAACAAAAATACATTTTATTCTCTTAGAACAGGTAGAATTAACAAAATTTAAATAAAAATATTAGGTTTTACCATACTTCTGTTCATCGTATGAATAACCTATGGTGAGCTAGCTTGTAAAGTGATTAAAAAAGTGCGCACGAGAAGACTCGAACTTCCACGACCTAAACGGTCACTGGCCCCTCAAGCCAGCGCGTCTACCAATTCCGCCACGTGCGCAAAATTTGAAAAGTAAAAATAAAAAAAAAGTTAAGCATTTTGCTTAACTCAAGTGACCGGGCTGGGGCTCGAACCCAGGACCCTCTCCTTAAAAGGGAGATGCTCTACCAACTGAGCTACCCGGTCATTTTTGATTTTCTCTAATGAGGGTGCAAATATAAAATGATTAATTAATAAAACAATACATTTTTAACTTTAATTTTTGTTTTTTTGCTAGTGAAAAAGCTATCAGATTAATAATCAATTTATAAAATCAATGGTTATAGTTTTAATGGGATATATGGGGTCAGGTAAATCTACAATTGGTAGACACTTGGCGAGTATTCTAAACTACGATTTTATTGATTTAGACGATTATATTGAGGCTAAAGAGGAGCAATCTATTACTTCTATTTTTCAATCCAAAGGTGAAATCTACTTTAGAAAGCTAGAGACTAAATATTTACAAGAGCTTTTATCCTCTGAGGATAATGTTGTACTTGCCTTAGGAGGAGGCACACCATGTTATAGTAATAATATGGAGTTAATTTTAACCACTAATAATGCAAAGTCTATCTATCTGAAACTTTCGATTGCGGCATTGGTAGAACGGTTAAAAAGTGAAAAACAAAATAGACCTTTAATTAGCCATTTAAATTCAGACGAAGCGCTCTTAGAATTTATTGGTAAGCATCTGTTTGAAAGAAGCCAATATTATTCGCAATCTAATTATACCATAAATACAGAGGGCAAATCAATAAAGGATATTACTGAACTAATTTTAATGCACCTAATCTAAAAAGGCTCCGTAAGGCTTTTTACTGAGGTTTACATGTACATGTTCAAAAAAAGAAGTTGAAAGCGAAATGCCTTTAAAGTCTGCTTTTACAGGATATTTCTTATGATTTCTATTTACTAAAACGGCAGTCTTAAACCGCTTCAGCGGGACATCTAAAAAGTGCTTAATACCATATATTAAGGTACTTCCTGAGTTTAAAACATCATCGACTAATACTAAGGCTTTATTACTGTAATCTTCCGCTTTGATAGAGGTATTTATTGGATTTAAAGGATTTTCTTTGTCAATAGAAACCTTGCATAAAGTGGTTTTTAAGTCAGATACCTTGTCAAGTTGTGCTTTAATTTTACGGGCTAACAAATACCCATTGTTTTCGATACCAGCAATTACAAGTTCTGTTTCATTTACATTGCTTTCATAAATTTGATAAGCGATGCGCTTTATTTTATGCTCAATTTCTTTATGACTTAATATGGTATTCTTAACTAACGCCATTTCATTCCTTTTTTTCAAAGATAAAAAACAGTTCCTTTCCTTGTCTCGGAATAATAGAATTATTCGCCATCTCTAAAGTGGTCAAACTATAGCTTTGAGAAAATAATTCTTGATATAGATTTTTATCACCACCAAATGGTGGTCCTACATCGGTTAAGGGAAAATTAAATAAGAGACCCACAAGCTTTCCTTTTGGTTTAAGTATCTGATGCATTTTTTTTACATAAGCACTTCTGAACAACGGATCTAATGCGCAAAAAAATGTTTGCTCGATAATGAGGTCAAACGTATCATTTAAGTCAAAAAAATCTGAATGTAATATCTGGTCTATAGGGAACTCTGGTAGTCTTTTTCTGAAATTCAATAGAGGTTGTTCGGCAATATCTAATAGATAAACATTTTTAAAACCATTTTGCCATAGATATTCCGCTTCATATCCATTACCAGCTCCAGGAATGAGAATTTTTATTTCCTTATCAGTGAGTTGATCAATATAGTTTTTAATAGGTGTTGATGGATGTCCAATATTCCAACCAATCTTATCATCTTTATATCTTTGCTCCCAATAAGTTTTGTCTAAATTATTCACTGTCATAAAAATCGTCGATATCCCTTCTGTCTTTTTTTGTAGGACGGCCTGTGCCTTTTTTTCTGTAGTAGTCTTTACTATACTTTAACAAGTCTTTTGCTTCAAAAGCCTCATTAGGTGTTGTGTCTACTCTGTAGATATCTACGAGTTTTGCGCCAACTCTATTAGGAGGGAGGTCATTAACGATTAAAGAATAATTTATCTGGTCTTTCCGTAATTCTATTTTATCCGTAGGATAAACTTCTCTAGATGGCTTTACAACGGCATCATTGACTCTCACCTGTCCTTTTTTACAAGCTTGCGTAGCGATACTCCGCGTCTTATAATATCTTACACACCATAAAAACTTATCTACACGCATACATTTTAACTAAAAACAACGTTAATCTTTTAATGCAAAAATATTATAATATTGTATCTTGCGCTAGTTAAAAAAAGCAATAGTAGACTTCGTAGTTTTATTGAAGTTGTACCAAATCGTTAAATCAGGATCTATGAATTTAAAATCAATCAAATATATATTATTCTTTTTAGTATTGGCAGTTGGGTTTTCTGCTTGTGAAGAAGAGGATGATCCAATACAAAATGAATTTATTGAAGAGGATAGAACAGAGCAACAGGCTAAGGATAAAGACTCAATTTTATCGTATCTAAACTCGCATTACTATAACTCTAGTTTTTTGGCTGGAGGAACAGATCTTAACTATGATGACATAGTGATTACTGAGTTGACGGATGGAGAAGATGTACCTGCAGGTCATACTTTATTGATTGATGATGTGGTTACAGTAACAACAACTTATTTAGATGTTGAATATGAATATTACTACTTATCGATAAATCAAGGCGGAGGAGAGGCTCCAAAATTTACAGATAAAGTTAGAGTGAGATACGAAGGGCTATTTGTAGATGGTGGTGATACGTTTGAACAAGTAAGTACACCTATCGATTTAGATTTATATGGTATAGCTTTTGGAACTGGAGCTATTACAGGATGGCAAAGAATTATGCCAGAATTTAATACTGCTACTGGTTTTACCATAGGTAACGACAATATTGTTTCATACCAAGATTTTGGATTGGGTATAATGTTTATTCCATCTGGACTAGGTTACTTTTCATTCCCAAGACCTGGTATACCAGTATACTCTAATTTGATTTTTAAGTTTGAATTATTACAGACAGAACCAAACGATCACGATAGTGATGGAATACCTTCATTTATTGAGGATTATGATGGTAATTTAGACCCATTTGATGATGACACCGATGAAGATGAAGCCCCGGATTATATAGATTTTGATGATGATAATGATGGTGTTTTAACCATCAATGAATTAGTGCCAAACACCTATACTGTAGATACCAATATTGGTGAAACTGAACCTGTTTTGGGTGCAAATGAATTTGAATTGAGTCGTGAAGAGGAAAATGGAGTAATTACCATTGAAACTGTAACAATGGTAGACACAAATAATAATGGCGTGTTAGACCACCTTGATGAAGAGGTGACCACAGATTATAATGAAGAAGAGGACGAAGGTTAAAACCAACCTTTTGAGATATAAAAAAAGCCACTTTTTAAGTGGCTTTTTTATTGGTTTTATTTATGTTAAAGTGCTATTGATAAACTTAATATGAGTTGGTCTGGTCTCGTATCAATTCTACTTACAATACCATTACCTAAATTATTATCAATAAAATCAGCTTCATTATTGTTAAAGCCTCTCTCGTAGCGGAGATCTATTCCAACCTTGTTAAGATTAAAACCGATTCCGAAATTTAACCCTACTGTGAAATCGTCTTCAACATCATCGATATTGATACCATCAAATTCGGTATCTAAAATATATTGTAATGATGGACCAGCGAAAACACTAAAAGGACCTAAAACTTTTAAACCAACCAAAAGTGGTGCATCGATTTTTTTAATTTGAAAATCATTGCTATCATATTCACTTTTTGTGGCGGTATAGACCAACTCTGGTCTAAAGTAAAGGGCATTTCCAATTTTACCAAAAACACCTACATGATATCCAATATTTCTATCAGGGTTTCGGGCATTATCGCCAATAGATTCAAAATAATCACCATTTGCACTGTAGTTAAGACCGCCTTTAAAGCCAAAGGCACTGCCATCTTGTGCGTGGATAGAATAACTAATTAAAGAAACTAATGCAGACAGAAATACTGCCTTTTTCAAATTTTTCATAATGTTCGTTTTTAAGATTAGGTAACTAATATCAAAAACGTTGCCAAAATGAACTTATTTTCTTTCAAGCACTGTTTTTACTGCTTTTACGATGGCGTCGCTGTTCAATCCGTACTTATCCATAAGCTGTGCTGGAGTACCAGATTCACCAAATGTATCGTCAGTTGCCACAAATTCTTGAGGCGTCGGTCTATGTTTTGCAAGAACACGCGCAACACTTTCGCCTAATCCTCCATAATAGTTGTGTTCTTCAGCTGATACTATACAGCCTGTTTTCTCAACTGATTTTAAGATAGCCTCATCATCTAGAGGTTTGATGGTATGTATATTAATAACTTCAGCAGAAATACCAGCTTCATTTAAAGATTTAGCAGCTTCTAAAGCTTCCCATACTAAATGACCTGTTGCTACTATGGTAACATCACTTCCTTCAGTTAACTTAACCGCCTTTCCTATTTCAAATGTTCCATTTTCTGGTGTAAAATTAGGAACCTTAGGACGGCCAAATCTTAAATAAACAGGACCGTCATATTCTGCAATAGCAAGCGTAGCCGCTTTAGTCTGGTTAAAATCACACGTATTAATAACGGTCATTCCAGGTAGCATCTTCATTAAACCGATATCCTCCAATATTTGGTGTGTTGCTCCATCTTCACCTAACGTGACACCTGCGTGCGAAGCACATATTTTCACATTTTTATCAGAATAAGCAACACTCTGTCTTATCTGATCATAAACACGACCTGTAGAGAAGTTAGCGAAAGTTCCGGTAAAAGGAATTTTCCCTCCAATTGTCATACCTGCAGCAATACCAATCATATTGGCTTCAGCTATACCCACTTGAAAAAAGCGCTCAGGATGGTTGGCTTTAAATTCATCCATTTTTAATGAGCCTGTTAAATCAGCACAAAGGGCAACAACATTTTCATTGCTTTTTCCTAATTCTGTTAAACCAGATCCAAATCCCGATCTTGTATCTTTATTTCCTGTATTTGTATATGTCTTCATAGTAGTACCTACCTAGTTGTTTGTTATTTTAAGTTTTAGTAATCACCAAGTGTTACAGGATTTTGCGCTAATCCGATTTCTAACTGTTCATCATTTGGTGCTTTTCCGTGCCATGCATGTGTATGCATCATAAAATCTACACCATTACCCATTACTGTTTGTAAAAGCACACAAACTGGTTGGCCTTGGCCTGTCTTGCTTTTTGCAATTTCCATACCTTCTAGTATAGCTTCAATATCATTGCCTTTTTCAATTTCAACTACTTGCCAACCAAAGGCTTCGAACTTTCTACGTAAATCACCTAATGGTAAAACAGAATCTGTAGAACCGTCTATCTGCTGGCCGTTGACGTCTATCGTTGAGATAAGATTGTCAATCTTATTACCAGAAGCATACATAATAGCTTCCCAGTTCTGACCTTCTTGTAATTCACCATCACCATGTAAGCTGTATACGATATGGTTATCATTATTCAGTTTTTTTACTTCTGCAGCACCAATGGCTACGGACATACCTTGACCTAGAGAACCAGATGCAATGCGCACACCTGGAAGACCTTCATGCGTAGTAGGATGACCTTGTAAACGACTGTCTATAAGTCTAAATGTGTTAAGCTCATCTACCGGAAAGTAACCAGATCTGGCCAGCACACTGTAATAGACCGGAGAAATATGACCATTTGATAAGAAGAAGATATCTTCCCCAATTCCATCCATAGAAAAGGTGTCTTTAGTTTCCATAACTTCTTGGTAAAGTGCTACAAAGAATTCAGTACACCCCAAGGAACCTCCTGGATGCCCTGAATTTACTTTATGAACCATTCTCAAAATGTCTCTACGAACCTGAGTGGTTAAATCATTTAGGTCTTTAATATTTGGCATGTTTTATCGCTTAAAATAATGGCACAAAAATAGTCTTTTACTAAAGTCTCACAAAGACTGTAATACTACACTTATTAACGATTTTTAGGATTTGCTAACAATTTTAAATTTAATTAAGACAGGAATGCATATGAGTTATTTATATTTGCCATCACACTACGTTTTTTGATGAAATTTAATCTATTAGCAAAAGACCAAGATTCTAAGGCACGTGCTGGCACATTAACAACTGACCATGGGCAAATTGAGACTCCAATTTTCATGCCTGTTGGGACAGTTGCTTCTGTTAAGGGTGTGCATCAAAGAGAACTAAAAAACGATATTAACCCAGATATTATTTTAGGCAACACCTATCATCTTTATCTTAGACCACAAACTCCAATTCTTGAAGAAGCTGGAGGACTTCATAAGTTTATGAATTGGGACAGAAATATATTGACCGATTCAGGTGGCTATCAGGTTTATTCATTATCAGCAAATCGAAAGATTAAAGAAGAAGGTGTGAAATTTAAATCACACATTGATGGAAGTTATCATGTATTCACTCCAGAAAATGTAATGGAAATTCAAAGGAGTATAGGTGCTGATATTATAATGGCTTTTGACGAGTGTACACCATATCCATGTGATTATAATTATGCCAAGCGCTCTATGCATATGACGCATCGCTGGCTTGAGCGTTGTTTGGAACATCTTAAGAAAACACCATTAAAATACGATTACAGCCAGACCTTTTTCCCAATAGTACAAGGAAGTACCTATAAAGATTTAAGAAAAGAGTCGGCAGAGTATATAGCTAATGTTGGAGCAGAAGGCAATGCTATAGGTGGATTATCTGTTGGTGAACCTGCAGAAGAAATGTATGCGATGACAGATGTGGTTTGTGAGATTTTACCAGAAGATAAGCCACGTTATCTAATGGGTGTTGGTACACCTATCAATATATTAGAAAATATTGCGTTAGGAGTAGATATGTTTGATTGTGTAATGCCAACAAGAAATGCAAGAAACGGCATGTTGTTTACCGCACATGGTACGATTAACATTAAAAACAAAAAATGGGAAAATGATTTTTCACCTATAGATGAAATGGGCATTACATATGTTGATTTCGACTATAGTAAAGCTTATTTAAGACATCTTTTTACGGTGAATGAATTATTAGGAAAACAAATTGCTACTATTCATAACTTGGGATTTTATATTTGGCTTGTTAGAGAAGCGAGAAAACAAATTGTCGCTGGGACATTTAATTCTTGGAAGAACAAGATGGTAAAACAAATGGATAAGCGTTTATAAAGTGAAAATTCTAGACTGGTACATATTAAAACGTTACATCTTTACATTTTTAATGATGTTACTCTTGTTTATTCCTATAGGCATCACCGTAGATCTTGCAGAGAAGATAGGACGAATGCTTGAGAATAATGCCCCATTTGGAGAAGTTACAGAGTACTATTTAAACTTTACGGTCTACTTTGCCAATCTATTATTCCCATTATTTCTATTTCTTAGCGTTATTTGGTTTACTTCAAAACTTGCCAATAACACAGAAATTGTGGCTTTTTTAAGTTCTGGGGTGTCCTTTTCAAGATTCTTAAGACCTTATATCATTGGCGCAACAATAGTTGCTTTGTTTTCAATGTTTTTAGGAATGTACCTAGCGCCTATCGCCAGTAAAGGTTTTAATGAATTTAAGTATACATACCTCAAGAAAAACCGAGAGGTTCAAAAAACACGATTTGTTTACAGGCAAATAAATGATACCGACTACATATATATAAGTAGTTTTATTCCGAAACGTAATATTGGTATGAATTTTACCTATGAACGTTTTAATGGCAATGAACTCGAATACAAGATCTTCGCCAATAACATTAAATATGTAGAGGAAGACTCTATTTACACCCTAACTGGTTATGTGAAAAGAACCTATGAGAATGGTGTCGAAACAATTGAAAAGGCAAGACGTCAGCAAATGAAGATGCCATTTCGAATAGATGATCTTGCACCTGTTGAATATGCTGCTGAAACAAAGTCTTACTTTGAGCTATTAGAATTTATTGAAGCTGAAAGGCGTAGAGGGTCTTCAGATATTGGAAGGTATGAAGTGGTGAAATTAAAGAAGTGGAGCCTACCAGTGTCTATATTTATACTTACCATCATAGCGGTTTCAGTTTCCTCTATTAAAAGAAGAGGAGGAATGGGAGTGAATCTTGCTTTTGGTATAGCCATTGCCATGATCTATGTCTTTTTTGATAAAGTATTTGGTGTGATGGCCGAGCAATCTAACTTCCCTGCGGTAATTGCGGTTTGGTTTCCTAATTTTATATTTGGTATTTTAGCAATATACCTCTTGCAAAATGCCAAACGCTAAACTTAAGCACTATCTCCATTTACACTTTTTGGTTTTTATCGCTGGCTTCACAGCAATTTTAGGTGAGTTAATCTCAATCGGATCATTAGAACTTGTGTGGTATAGAATGGCTATAGCAGGAATTTTGATGTTTTTATTTATAAAGCTTATTAAGCTAAAACTTAAAGTAACTAAAAAATCACTTTTACTATTCTCTATCGCTGGTATCATAATAGCGTTACATTGGGTAACCTTTTTCGAGGCTATAAATCAAGCAAATGTTTCAATTGCCTTGGCCATGTTTTCCTCAGGTGCTTTTTTTGCCTCTTTTATTGAGCCCATATTTTTCAAGAGAAAGATTCTTGGTTACGAAATCATTTTTGGGCTCCTTGTGGTTGTTGGAGTTTTTTTAATCACAAGTAGTGAAATAGATTATTTAAATGGGATAATTTTGGGACTCTTATCAGCCTTATTCTCTACTTTATTTGCCGTGATTAATGGACGATTTATTGAACGTCATAATGCTACAATCATTTCCTTTTACGAATTTATAAGTGGTGTAGTATTTTTAACCCTTTTCATTTTAATTACCGGAACTAAATTTAATCAGGAATTTTTCACGCTATCACAATCCGATTGGATATATATTATGATATTGGCTTCGGTATGTACGGCATATGCGTTTATTGGAGCTGTTGAGGTTATGCGATATATAAGTCCCTTTACAGTAATATTGAGTTACAATCTTGAGCCAGTATATGGTATTGCAATTGCGCTGATGTTATTTCCAGAAACCGAAAAAATGTCGTCTCAATTTTACATTGGCGCCGTCTTAATACTCTTAACAGTTTTATTAGATGCGCTTTTTAAAAATTATAAAAAGAGCCACAATAAATCAGAGAGCATTACGAATTAAAGTTTTTATATTTGTACCCTAACTAACTAACTAATAAAATTATTTTCAAATTGTATGGAATATTTAGAGTTTGAATTACCAATAAAAGAATTAGAAGAACAATTAGATAAGTGCCAAATCATTGGTAAAGAAAGTGATGTTGATGTCACTGAGACCTGCAAGCAAATCGAAAAGAAGCTTGAAGAAACAAAAAAAGAAATTTACAAGAATCTTACCGCTTGGCAACGAGTTCAATTATCTCGTCATCCAAATAGACCTTATACCTTAGATCATATTAAAGCCCTTTGTGGTGAATCATTTTTAGAACTACATGGAGATAGAAATGTTAAGGACGATAAAGCAATGATTGGTGGATTAGGTAAGATTGGAGACCAGTCTTACATGTTCATCGGACAACAGAAAGGTTATAATACCAAGACGAGACAATATAGAAATTTCGGTATGTCAAATCCAGAAGGTTACCGTAAGGCTTTACGTTTAATGAAGTCTGCGGAGAAATTCGGGATTCCTGTTGTGACCTTAATTGATACTCCAGGAGCATATCCAGGTCTTGAAGCAGAAGAAAGAGGACAAGGGGAAGCCATTGCAAGAAATATTCTTGAAATGACAAGGCTTAAAGTGCCTATCATTACAGTAATCATTGGTGAAGGCGCATCAGGTGGAGCACTTGGAATAGGTGTAGGTGACAAGGTGCTAATGCTCGAAAATACTTGGTATTCCGTTATCTCTCCTGAAAGTTGTTCCTCAATCCTTTGGAGAAGTTGGGAATATAAAGAACAAGCGGCTGAAGCTTTAAAGCTTACAGCTAAAGATATGAAACGTATGAAGCTTGTTGATCAAATTGTTAAAGAACCGCTAGGAGGTGCTCATACAGATAGAGATAAAACATTTTTAGCCGTTAAAGATGCTATTGTAAAATCATACGAGGAATTAAAAAACTTATCACCAAAAGAATTAGTAAAGAGTCGAATGGACAAGTATGCTAATATGGGTGTCTTTAAGGATTAATTTCAATAGACATAAGAGTTAAAGGAGACCGAAGTTTTTGACTTCGGTTTTTTTTACGTCTATTAACAATATAAATAAGTTATTAACAGTTAGATTGTTAACGAAGTGTTGAGATTGCCCAATGATAAATTTGCATTTCGTCGATACTATTTAGTTACATTTGTATCTTATGAAACAGCCCAATCCCTTAACTGGTTATAAAGTCGATAAAAGCACCCTCATTAGTCTTGAAAAAGGTAAGATACCTCCTCAAGCCATTGATTTAGAGGAAGTTGTGCTTGGTGCAATGATGATTGACAAGAAGGGTGTAGACGAGGTTATTGATATTTTAAGCTCAGAGGCATTTTATAAAGATGCACATAAATACATATTTGAAGCTATTTTTAAGTTATTTGAAAATAGCGAACCTGTCGACTTATTAACCGTTTCAAGTCAACTTAAAAAAGATGAAAAGTTAGAGCTTGTTGGTGGAGATTTTTACCTTATTTCTTTGACCCAACGTGTATCATCTTCGGCACATATAGAATTCCATGCCAGAATTATTTTACAGAAATTTATTCAACGTAGTTTAATAAAGATTTCTAATGAAATAATCGAGGAGGCTTACGACGAAACAAAAGATGTTTTTGACCTTTTAGACAATGCTGAAGCCAAGCTGTATGAGGTTACACAAGGTAATGTCAAAAAATCTACGGAGACAGCTCAAAGTCTAGTTATCCAGGCTAAGAAAAAAATTGAAGATATATCTAATAAAGAAGGACTAAGTGGTATTCCTACAGGTTTTGATAAATTAGATAAATTAACGTCTGGTTGGCAACCTTCAGATTTGATCATTGTTGCGGCACGTCCAGGTATGGGTAAAACGGCACTAACGCTTACTATGGCAAGAAACATTGCTGTAGATTTTAATCAAGCTGTGGCCTTTTTCTCTTTAGAGATGTCATCTGTACAATTAATTACGCGTCTTATTTCGAGTGAGACAGGTTTGTCTTCAGAAAAGTTGAGAACCGGTAAACTCGAGAAGCACGAATGGGAGCAACTTAATGTGAAAGTAAAAACATTAGAGAAAGCACCATTATTTATTGACGATACACCCTCTTTATCAATTTTTGATTTACGTGCAAAAGCAAGACGATTAAAATCTCAATATGACATTAAAGTCATTATGATTGATTACTTACAGTTAATGACAGCAGGAGGAAGTCAAAAAGGAGGAAATCGTGAGCAGGAGATATCTACTATATCTAGAAACTTAAAGGCATTAGCCAAAGAATTGAATGTTCCAGTTATCGCACTTTCACAGTTATCACGTGCTGTTGAAACACGTGGTGGGAGTAAAAGACCTTTGTTATCCGATTTACGTGAGTCTGGAGCAATTGAGCAGGATGCCGATATCGTATCTTTTATTTACAGACCTGAATATTATAAAATTGACGAATGGGATGACGAAGAACGTTCTCCGACTGAAGGTCAAGGTGAATTTATCGTTGCGAAGCACAGAAATGGTGGCTTAGATAATATTCGTTTGAAATTCATTGGACATCTTGGTAAGTTCGATAATTTAGATGATTTTGATACGCCATTTGGAGAATTCCATTCTAAGATGAATGCGGCGGCCAACGATGATACCTTTAAGCCAGATAGCTATCCAGATCCAAGTGATGCATTTGGTAGTCCAGAGGATGATGGTGTACCATTTTAACAAGGATTTAAGTACATGCAAGGGCATATTTAGTCTATCTTTGCAATCCGTTATTTAAATCACAATTGGCCTCATGTTAAATCAAAGACGAACAACAAATATCTTGTTGTTAACCATAGCGATTCCGCTGATTTTTTATTTGTTAAAAATCCTGTCTTTTATTTTCATACCTCTTATATTTTCAATGTTTATTGCCCTTTTATTTTTGCTACTTATGAGGTGGTTGGGTAGAAGAAATATCCCAAAATTTATAAGTATCATCATTGTTTTATTATTGGTTACTGGTGGTTTAAAGTTGGGAGTAGAACTTATCCAGCTTTCGAGCAAAGAGATTTTGGCTACTAAATCTGAATTTTTACCAAAAGCAGAATTAAAACTTGAGGGATTAAAGTCCTATTTAGATGAAAATTTTGGTATTCAATTTACAGAGGAGCAAAATTTATTGGGTCAATTCTTTCAAAAAGAAAATCTAGGGACAACTATTGGATTCTTAAGGAAATTTCTAACAATGATTTTAATGACTGCCTTTTTTGTAGTGCTTTGGTTGGCAGAATCTATAAACGTCCATAAATTATTAAATAACACCTTGCTAAAACAGAGACATACTTCTATTAAAGCCTTTATGAAAATAGAAAAGGATTTGATTAAGTTTATTAAAGTTAAATTTTTGGTTAGTGCATTAACAGGTATTTTTACTGGTCTTATGTGTGTGTTTTTTGATGTGAGCTTTCCAATTTTTTGGGGATTATTTGCCTTTGCTATAAATTTTGTACAAATGGTAGGTTCTTTTATTTCTGTCATTTTATTATCCATCTTTGCGTTTGTGGAATTGGATCCTACAAGTACATTGTTGTTCTTCATACTTTCCATAACATTGGTTCAGGTCGTTTTTGGTGCAATTTTAGAACCGATTTTTATGGGCAAATCATTCTCAATAAACATTATTGCTGTTCTTGTAATGCTAATGCTTTGGGGATTTTTATGGGGAATTCCTGGCTTAATTATGGCCATTCCAATTACTGTTTTCATAAAGATTATTTTAGAGCAATTCCCTAGCACAAAGGTGATAGCTAGTCTTCTTTCTGGAGATGAAACTAAGCTAGAAAAACTTCAATAACCTCTCCTGTGATAGAACTAATTTTAAGTATCTTTCTGCTTAAATAAGTTTTATATGGTACATGGAACGCACAATGCCGTAGCGGATGATAGAAATGCATCTATTTTAATCGGTATTAATGATGAATTATTTAAGCGCGATGAGGCAAAAATCTCCGTTTTTGACAGTGGATATCTTGTAGGTGACGGTGTATGGGAAGCCATGCGTTTGCATAATGGTGTTTTGGTCTTTCAAGAGGATCATTTAAATAGATTATGGCAATCTGCAAAAACGGTTGGAATGTCCTTACCATTTTCTAAAGATCAATTATTGGAAAGAATTTGGCATGTTTTGAACGCAAATTCTATGAATGACGGTGTACATGTAAGAGTCATGGTAACGAGAGGTATAAAGAAAACACCGTCTCAAGATCCTAGATTGACGATTTCAGGGCCTAATATTGTGATAATTCCAGAATATAAAAAAGCTTCAGAAGCATCCAAAGAGAAAGGGATAACGCTCTTTACAAGTACAATTAGAAGAGGTTCTCCAGATTATTTAGATCCCAGATTAAACTGCCATAGTAAATTGCATGAGGTTCAAGCGCTCATTCAAGCAATAGAAGCAGGAGCAGATGAAGCATTAATGCTAGATGTCAATGGCTTTGTTTCTACTTGTAACGCTACCAATTTTTTTATCGTTACTAACGATGAAGTATGGACATCGACGAGTAAATATTGCATGAATGGTATTACACGTGGTAAGGTCATAGAGGCGTGTAATAGAAATGGTATTGTATGCAAAGAGAAAGACTTTTCCTTATTTGATGTTTACGGTGCAGATGAGGCATTCGTAACAGGTACTTTTGGAGGATTAACACCAGTAGTTAAGATTGATGGCAGAACTATTGGCGAGGGTATTTATGGAAAATGGACAAGAAAATTGAGTGCCTTATATAATGAATTAATTGAGGAACAAGTTGCGAATGGATAATTCTAAACACATTTGTTTATGGTCTGGGCCGAGAAACATCTCAACAGCTTTAATGTATGCATTTGCCCAAAGGGAAGATACCAGAGTAGTTGATGAACCTTTATATGCACATTATTTAAGTAGCTATCCAGAAGCTCAGAAATATCATCCAGGAACAGATGATATCCTAAATAGTATGGAAAATGATGGTGGTAAAGTCATTGAAACTATGCTTAATAGCAATGAAAAGCCCGTGATGTTTTATAAGCATATGATTCATCATTTATTGGGATTACAAAAAGAGTTTATGCATAAGACCATTAATATTATTCTCACTCGTGATCCGGTAGATATGTTGCCTTCTTTTGATAAGGTAATACCTAATCCTCAAATAAATGATGTAGGCTACAAATTGCACATGGATTTACTGCAGTTTTTTGAGTCAAATGAAATACCGTTTGTGGTAGTAGATTCTATGCAGGTTTTAATTAATCCTGAAAAAACACTTCGTAGTATATGTAAATTTGCAAATATTCCATTCGACTCAAAAATGTTACAATGGCAACCTCAAAAGCGCAAGGAGGATGGTGTTTGGGCTAAGTATTGGTATGGTAGTGTACATAAGTCAAGTAAGTTCATGGATTATAAGCCTAAAACAGATCCATTTCCAGAGCATTTAAGACCTTTATTAAGTGAATGTGAGAAATACTATAAGGAGTTGTTAAAACACGCAATTTAGGTCTTAAAAGAAATATAATTTTCCTTTCTGAGACTAAAATTTAAGTATCTTTCGTTATCCAAATATGAGCTTAAGGCGTTTTTATATCATACTTATTACAATTTTCTCGTTCCAGATGGGATGGGCATCCTATATATTAATTCCAATGGATGCGGAATCTCAAGAAAATCATTTAAAAGCTTATGGTGTTACGTATTGGACATTAGAGAGAGAACTTAAAGTTAATTGGTTATTAAACTATAGAGGCGGTTCCTTCTTATTACCCGATGCAGATATTATTAGACGAGAATGTCAAATAAGAGGTGTTTCTTTCGAGGTACTTTCTGATGCCGAAACAGCTCAAATTTTGGACGGTATTAGTAGTCCGGCAGTGAATCAGGAGACTGTTGTATTAGAAAAAGCTCCTAAAATAGCGGTTTACACACCTTACGGAAAGCAACCTTGGGATGATGCAGTTACTATGGTATTGACTTATGCAGAAATCCCATATGAAACAATTTATGATGAGGAAGTATTAAATGACGAACTATTGCTCTACGATTGGTTGCATCTTCATCATGAGGACTTCACAGGTCAATATGGGAAGTTCTACAGAACCTACAGGTCGGCTGCATGGTATATTGAGGAAAAGAAACAAGCTGAAGAATTGGCTCAGAGACTTGGTTATTCTAAAGTGTCAGATGCGAAATTAGATGTTGCTTTGAAAATTAGAGACTACGTTGTTGGAGGTGGATTTATGTTTGCAATGTGTTCTGCTACAGATAGTTTTGATATTGCCTTATCTGCTGAGAATGTGGACATTTGTGAGCCTATGTTTGATGGTGATGGTAGTGATCCTGGTTATCAAAATAAGATAGACTTTTCAAAAACCTTTGCGTTCAAAGATTTTATTTTAGAACGTAGTCCTAACATCTATGAATTCTCATCGATCGATATGACACGTAAGCGTCAGATCCCTTTTAAAACCGATTATTTCTCGCTAATGGAGTATTCGGCAAAATGGGACCCTATACCAACAATGTTGACTCAAAACCATACAGCTCTCGTTAAGGGATTTATGGGGCAGACAACTTCTTTTACTAGAGATCAGATAAAGGCAAATGTTCTAGTAATGGGAGAAAATAGAACCAATGGAGAAGCAAAGTATATACACGGTATTAAAGGAAAAGGCTTTTTTACTTTTTACGGTGGACATGATCCAGAGGATTATACGCATAAAGTAGGAGATCCAAAGACAGAATTAGATTTGCATCCAACTTCGCCAGGATATCGTTTAATTCTTAATAACGTACTCTTTCCTGCAGCCAAAAAGAAGAAGCAGAAAACCTAAGTCTTAATTAGATTGAATTCTTTTCAAAAAGAAATACAACTACGACCAAAATCAAGAGGGTTTCATCTCATAACTACTGAGGTTCTTGATCAATTAAAGGAAATAGAGCAGGTTGAAATTGGTATGCTTCATTTATTTATAAAGCATACATCGGCAAGTCTTACCATAAACGAAAATGCCGATCCAACAGTTAGAGACGATTTCGAAACGCATATTAATAAGATGGTTCCCGAAAACATGCCATATTACAAACATAATTATGAAGGTTCTGATGATATGCCTGCTCACATTAAAGCTTCGTTATTTGGACATAGTATACAAGTTCCAATCACAAATGGAAAACTAAATCTTGGTATATGGCAAGGGATTTATTTAGGAGAGCATAGAAATAATGGAGGGGCTAGGGTTTTACTTGCAACTGTTATAGGTAAATAAAAAAACCGACTCATTTGAGTCGGTTTTTATTAAGCGAAATGTTGTTATACTTATGGCTAAAAGCCTTATTTAACTTTGTTTACTATTGCTTCAAAAGCTTCTGGATGATTCATTGCTAAATCGGCTAATACCTTACGGTTTAACTCAATATTATTAGCTTTTAATTTACCCATAAACTTCGAATAGCTCATACCATGCTGTCTTGCACCTGCATTAATACGCATAATCCAAAGGGCACGGAATGTTCTTTTTTTGTTTCTACGGTCTCTGTACGAGTATTGCATCGCTTTATCAACCGCATTTTTTGCTACAGTCCAAACGTTTTTACGTCTTCCCCAGTAGCCTTTTGCTTGCTTAAGAACCTTTTTTCTTCTAGCTCTTTTTGCAACTGAATTTACTGATCTTGGCATTTCTTTGTTGTTTTTTGTAGTAGGCGGTTTATTGTTATAAACACTTGCTAAATTTTTTTGCCTAACTCCAGGGTTTTACATTAATTTAACCGGTTAAATCAATATTACTTTAAACGCAACATTGTTTTAACATTATCTTCGTCAGACTTATGTACTAAAGTATCATGAGTCAACGCAAGCTTACGCTTTTTAGATTTTTTAGTCAATATATGACTCTTAAAAGCGTGCTTTCTTTTAATTTTACCAGTGCCAGTTAGTTTGAAACGTTTCTTAGCACTTGATTTGGTTTTCATTTTAGGCATTTCTCCTAGTTTTATTTACGTTTCGCTTATTTTTAATAAACCGAGTTAATCCTCGGTATTACTTATTTACTTTCTTAGGGGCTATGAACATTATCATTCGCTTACCTTCTAATTTAGGCATTTGCTCTACCTTACCATATTCTTCTAAATCTTGAGCAAGTCTTAGCAATAATATCTGTCCTTGTTCCTTAAATACTATAGAACGGCCTTTAAAAAACACAAAAGCCTTTAACTTTGCGCCATCTTTTAAAAATTTCATGGCGTGTTTCTTTTTAAACTCGTAATCATGATCATCCGTCTGTGGACCAAAACGAATTTCCTTAACTACAACTTTAGAAGCTTTTGACTTTAAGGCTTTCTCTCGTTTCTTTTGTTCGTAAAGAAACTTTTTATAATCCATAACTTTACATACAGGAGGATTGGCGTTTGGCGATATTTCAACCAAATCTAGACCTTGTTCATCAGCAATTGCCAATGCTTGTCTTAATGAGTAAATTCCAACTTCTACATTATCTCCTACTACTCTTACTTCGGTAGCGTTGATTTTAGAGTTGATTTTATGCTTGTCCTCTTGGACTTCTCGACGATTGTAATTCCTTCTGTTTCTGCGTATTGCTATGACTTATACTTTTTAATTAAACTTATTTAAATGTCTTCAAACTTCTTGAGACTTCTTCTTTTATTATTTCAACAAATTCTTTCACACTAATTGTGCCAATGTCATTGCCACCATGTTGCCTCACAGATATTGTACCATCTTTTTCTTCCTGCTCACCAACAATAATTATGAAAGGGTACTTTTTAAGTTCCGCTTCACGTATTTTTTTACCCACAGTTTCATTTCTATTATCTGCGAGGGCGCGAATTTCGTTATTTTCTAACAAATTTAAAACTTTTTGAGCGTATTTTTCATATTTCTCGCTAACTGAGATAACCATTGCCTGCTCTGGCATAAGCCATAAAGGGAAGTTTCCTCCAGTATGTTCGAGTAAAATTGCCACAAAACGTTCCATACTTCCAAATGGTGCACGATGAATCATTACAGGACGGTGTAATTCATTATCACTACCCTTGTAAGTTAAATCAAATCGTTCTGGTAAGTTATAATCCACCTGTATTGTACCTAATTGCCACTTACGACCCAAGGCATCTTTAACCATAAAATCCAACTTTGGTCCATAAAAAGCGGCTTCGCCAGTCTCAACTACATAATTTAAGCCTTTGTCTTTAGCTGCATTTAAAATAGCTTGTTCGGCCTTATCCCAATTTTCATCACTTCCAATATATTTTTCAGGATTATCAGGGTCTCTTAAAGAAACCTGCGCTGTAAAATTTTCAAATCCAAGTGATCCAAAAACATAGAGTACTAGGTCAATAACTTCTTTAAATTCTTCGTCTAATTGATCTGGTGTACAAAATATATGTGCATCATCCTGAGTAAAACCACGAACTCTTGTTAAGCCATGTAATTCTCCGCTTTGTTCGTATCTGTATACTGTTCCAAATTCTGCAAACCTTTTAGGAAGCTCTTTGTATGAGTATGGTCTTGTGTTGTAAATTTCACAATGGTGAGGACAATTCATAGGTTTTAACAAAAATTCCTCACCTTCAGCAGGTGTATTTATCGGTTGAAAACTATCTTCACCATACTTTGCAAAATGGCCTGATGTTACATACAAATCTTTGTTTCCAATGTGAGGTGTAACCACCATTTCGTAACCTGCTTTTTTCTGGGCCACCTTTAAGAAATTTTCTAATCGTTCTCTAAGTGCTGCACCCTTCGGTAACCATAAAGGTAACCCTTGACCAACACGCTGTGAAAATGTAAAAAGTTCTAACTCTTTACCAAGTTTTCTATGATCACGTTTTTTAGCCTCCTCTAACAAATGAAGGTACTCTGTGAGCTCCTTTTGTTTTGGAAATGAAATGCCGTAAATACGAGTAAGTTGCTTTTCATTTTCATCTCCTTTGTAATAAGCCCCAGCTACACTTAAAATTTTAATCGCTTTAATAATTCCAGTGTTTGGAATATGTCCGCCACGACATAAATCGGTAAACGTAGAGTGGTCACAAAAACTGATTGTCCCGTCCTCCAAATTTTCTATTAAATCTACTTTATACTCGTTATTACCTTTGTAATAAGCTAAAGCATCTGCTTTGGAGACTTCTCGCATTTTAAAAGGATGTTTCCCACGAGCAATCTCAAGCATTTTGTTTTCTATAGTTTTAAAATCTTTTTCAGAAATAACGTCTTCACCTAAATCTACGTCATAGTAAAAACCATTTTCAATTGCAGGACCAACCCAAAGTTTCACATCACTGTAAAGTTCTTCTAAGGCCTGGGCAAGAATGTGAGCCGAAGAATGCCAAAATGCCTTTTTACCTTCTTCATCACGCCATGTAAATAACACTAAATTACCATCTTCAGTAATAGGGGTTGTTGTTTCGATGGTTTGGTCATTGAATTTGGCTGAAATAACATTTCGTGCAAATCCTTCACTTATATCTACAGCAACATCATGTGGAGTGACATTAGAACTATATGATCTAATAGAACCGTCTGGAAGCGTAATGTTAATCATTTTTATATTTTAAAATTAGGCGTACAAAGATAGACCTATATATATAATAGACAAAGTTGAATGTAGCATAATTGACCTGGAATTTGAATTTTAAAATTTGAAGAGTTCGAT
The DNA here is from genome assembly GCF_050618035.1 of Winogradskyella poriferorum. Taxonomy (GTDB): domain Bacteria; phylum Bacteroidota; class Bacteroidia; order Flavobacteriales; family Flavobacteriaceae; genus Winogradskyella; species Winogradskyella poriferorum_A. The sequence continues at coordinate 157 of NZ_JBODPY010000004.1, read as the reverse complement.
TGACTAATATAAATGACGAATTATTAATTCAATTTTGTATCTTACAAAGCTTTTTTCTCTAGAGTTAAAATCACTTAATAAACTATAACTAACTGTTTAAGAGCCCCTCCGACATTATATATAATAGATAAAGAAAAGTGTTGATTGATTAGGGGAT
>NZ_JBODPY010000003.1:0-501390 GCF_050618035.1 Winogradskyella poriferorum | reverse complement strand
TAGATGACACGAGTGATGATGGTGATGACACGGATGGCAACACTGAAGATGATGCAACGGTAACGACCATAGCCGAAGATCCAAGTATCGAGGCGGTTAAGACCGTAGCGATCACGAATGATGTTGCACCAGTAGGCGCGAGTTTAGGCGACACTGTAGAATATACAATCACAGTAACGAACACTGGAAATGTGACTTTAGATGGTGTAGGTATTGTGGATACGTTCGAGGATGCCAATGGTAATACCTTAACCTTATTAACAGGTCCAACGTTCGTCAGTGCGGATGCAGGCAGTTTAGAAGGCGACTTATTAGTCGGCGAGACGGCGACGTATACAGCGACTTATGTTATAGAGCAAGATGCAGTAGATGCAGGCGGCTTTAGCAACAGTGTATTAGCTGATGGTGATAGTCCAGCAGATACGAATGTAGATGACACGAGTGATGATGGTGATGACACGGATGGCAACACTGAAGATGATGCGACAGAGACTATTATAATCCAAGAGCCAAGTATGGCAATTGAGAAAGCAAGTAGTTTGGACTTAGGTGCTGATGGTATAGCAACTGTAGGTGATATCATTACTTACACTTATACAATTACAAATACAGGTAATACAACATTATTTGATGTGAGTGTTACTGAAGACACAACTGACTTTACAGGTACAGGAGGATTACCAACACTAATATATCAGAGTGGTGGTAGTGATGAAGATGGTGAGTCTGACTTAGAAGATATGGTAGTAGGTACAGGTACAATAGTTTATACTGCTACATATGCAATTACTCAAGCAGATATTGATGCAGGTATTGTAACGAATCAAGCTGTCGCAAATGGTACAGATCCTTTAGGAGGAGACGTTTCAGATGATAGTGATGACCCAACAGACACAACAGGTACGGATGATCCAACGGATACAACTATTCCACAAGATGCTAGTATTGCAGTAGAGAAAACAAGTAGTTTAGACTTAGGTACGGATGGTATAGCAACTGTAGGTGATATCATTACTTATACTTATACAATTACAAATACAGGTAATACAACATTATTTGATGTGAGTGTTACTGAAGACACAACTGACTTTACAGGTACAGGAGGATTACCAACACTAATATATCAGAGTGGTGGTAGTGATGAAGATGGTGAGTCTGACTTAGAAGATATGGTAGTAGGTACAGGTACAATAGTTTATACTGCTACATATGCAATTACTCAAGCAGATATTGATGCAGGTATTGTAACGAATCAAGCTGTCGCAAATGGTACAGATCCTTTAGGAGGAGACGTTTCAGATGATAGTGATGACCCAACAGATACAACTGGTACAGATGATCCAACGGATACAAATATTCCACAAGATCCTAGTATAGCAGTAGAGAAAACAAGCAGTTTAGACTTGGGTGCTGATGGTGTAGCAAATGTAGGTGATATCATTACTTATACTTATACAGTAACTAACACTGGAAATACAACAGTATTTAATGTGAATGTTACTGAAGATGTAGCCGACTTTACTGGAACAGGAACATTACCAACACCAGTGTATCAGAGTGGTGGTAGTGATGAGGATGGTGATACAGAAATTGATGATATTGCGGTTTCTCCACAAAATCCAATTGTATTTACTGCTTCATATGCACTTACTCAAGCGGATATTGATGCTGGTATAGTAACAAACCAGGCTGTTGCAAATGGTACCGATCCTTTAGGTGGTGGTGTATCAGATGATAGTGATGACCCAACCGATCCAACAGGAACGGATGATCCAACAGATACTGAGATTATACAAGTACCATCAATTAGTTTAATTAAAACTACTTTACCGTTAGAGGATACCAATGGAGATGGTATTGCCGGAAGTATTGATGACATAATTACTTATGTATTTGTTGTAGAGAATACAGGAAATGTAACCTTAACGAATGTTGAAGTACAGGACGTATTGCCTGGACTAAATCTTGTTGGTGGACCAATAGCTGTATTGTTACCTGGTGAGGTTGATGGTACAACATTCACTGCAACGTACCAAATCACTCAAGATGATTTAGATACTGGATTTATTACGAACTCTGCAACAGTGACTAGTGAAGGTCCTAATGGAGATCTCTTTGATCCATCTGATGATGTGGTTGATATTAGTGATGATCCAAATGATCTTAACGATGATGATAATAACGGTAACGGTAACCCTGATGATCCAACAGTTACTCCAGTTAATTCAATATTTGATTTACAGGTGGATAAGGTTGTTGATCCGACTGATCAGGTTGTTGTTGGTGATGAAATTACATTTACCATTGAGGTTGCTAATATTGGTAACGTAACAGCAACGGATATTGTTATAAGTGAGCAGATACCTAGTGGTTATGTATTTATCTCTGCAATTACTACTGCAGGAACTTATTCTGAAGTAAGTGGTGAATGGGCTATTACGCAACTGGATCCCGATCAAGTAGAGATATTACAGATCACGGTCGAAGTTCTAGGAATTGGAGATTATTTGAATACGGCATTTGTCGAGAGCTCAGTAGGAGGAACAGATGTAGATACAAATAATGATGAGAGTTCAGCTTCAGTCGATCCAATTTGTTTAACAATTTACAACGAGTTCTCACCTAACGGAGACGGTGTAAATGAGACGTTCGTGATTGATTGTCTAGAGCGATTCCCTAATAACAAATTAGAAATCTATAATAGATGGGGTAATATAGTTTACTCTAAGAATGGATATCTAAATGATTGGGATGGGACTTCTAATGGTAGAGCTGTAATTGAACAATCAAACGGATTGCCAGTAGGAACATACTATTATGTTCTAGACCTAGGAGACGGTTCTGAACCAAGAGTTGGATGGTTATATATAAACAGATAAGCTAATTAACACTTAATTATAAAATACGTTAAAATGATACATAAATCATCAATATTAAAAGGATTAGTAGCTGTAGTATTTGTACTAATAAGTGCTAATAGTTTTGCACAGCAGGATCCACAGTATACGCATTATATGTACAATACACTTAGTGTAAATCCTGCATATGCCGGACAAAGAGAAACCTTAAGTGTAGTAGGTCTTCATAGATCCCAGTGGGTTGGTATAGATGGAGCGCCACAAACACAAACCTTAGGTATACATTCTCCTTTGCGAAATGATAGGGTAGGATTAGGTCTTAACATCATAAGTGATGCACTTGGACCAGCAAGAGAAACTTTTGTGGATGCAAATTTCTCTTACACAATACCTTTAAATACCAATGATCTAAAACTATCTTTTGGTGCTAAGGCAGGTATACATATGTTAGATACAGATTGGAGTAAGGGACGTTTTCAAGATCCTGATGTTGTATTCAATCAGAATTTGAATTTAATATCTCCAATGATTGGAGCAGGATTATATATGCATACAAGAAAATGGTATTTAGGATTTTCGATTCCAAACTTCTTAGAAACAGATCACTATGATGATTTTCAAGAATCTGTAGCTACGGAACGAATGCACTTTTATGCCATTGGTGGATATGTATTTAATCTAAGTGAAACTTTAGAATTAAAACCTGCTTTTTTAGTTAAAGGCGTTTCTGGTACACCACTAATCGCTGATATATCAGCTAACTTTTGGTACAAGAAGAATTTAACAGCTGGTCTTGCATGGCGCTGGGATGATTCTGTTAGTGCTTTAGTAGGATTCCAGGTTACACCAGGTATGTTCATAGGTTATGGATATGACTTAACGACAACAGGCCTAAATAACTACAATAGTGGCACACATGAGATTACTTTAAGGTTTGAAGTAAAGAGATTAGGTAGAATTTTATCACCACGTTTTTTCTAAAATATTGAATATGAAAAGAGTATATAAATATATTTCGTTAGCAATTGTTATTGCATTTACTTCGTTAGTATCTGCGCAACAAGGAAAAATTCAGAGCGTTAAAAATGACTACAGAGACTTTGCATACGTTAAAACGAGCGAGGTTTTATTAGAAGTTGCAAATAAAGGCTATAAGTCTGCCGAATTATTTCAAAAATTAGCCAACTCTTATTATTTCAGAAACCAAATGGAAGATGCGGCAAAATGGTATGGAGAACTAATGGCCTTGAATGAGGTAATAGATCCAGAATACTATTTTAGATATGCACTTGCACTCAGAGGAACAGAAAATTATCAAGAATCTGATATGTGGATGAAAAAATTCTATGAGATGAAGCCAGACGATATGCGTGGTAAGGCCTTTATTTCAAAGGTAGATTATAGAGATGCTATAGAGGAACTTAGTAGAGATGATATAGAGCCGATAAATTTAGAAATCAACTCCGAATTTTCAGATTTTGGAACTACTGAATATGAAGATAAAATTGTTTTTGCATCCTCAAGAGGTGGTGGCAGAAAATATAGATGGAACGAACAGCCTTATTTAGATCTTTATAGTGCAAAAGTATCAGACTCTAGTTATAGTGAAGTTACTGAAGTACTTGGAAAGGTTAATACAAAGTTTCACGAATCTAGTGCTATTTTTTCTCCTAACGGAAAGTACATGTTTTTTACTAGGAATAACTTTTTCAATTTAAAATATAAAGAAGACGAGTCTGGTGTAAATAGACTCCAACTTTATAGAGCTACGTTAAGTGAAGATGGAACATGGGATGAAATTCACTCTGTACACTTCAACAGCCAAGATTATAGTGTTGCACACCCTTCATTAAATCTCTTAGGTAATAAACTTTATTTCGCATCTGATATGCCTGGTACTTTTGGTCAATCAGACATTTTTGTTGTAGATGTAAATGATGATGGTACATTGGGTGAGCCAGAGAATTTAGGGCCATCAATTAACACTGAAGGTCAAGAGTCATTTCCTTTTGTGAATACAGATGGAGATCTTTATTTTTCATCAAATGGATATCCTGGACTTGGTGGGTTTGATGTATTTAAATCTGAAGAATTAGATACCAAAGTTAGAGCAGGTTCTAATAAAAACTTTCCAATAGAAAACATTGGTAAACCTGTAAATGGCGCTTATGACGATTTTGCGTATTATGAGAATTTGGTAACTAAGCGTGTATATTTTAGCTCGAATAGAGAAGGTGGTAAAGGAAGTGATGATATTTATTCATTTGAGATCCCAGAATGTGAGCAACTTGTTGTAGGTACAGTGGTTGATATGGATACTGACGAATTAGTACCTAATTCAACTGTTATTCTTTTTGATGGAGAAGGAAAGGAAATAGAACGTGTTACCGTTGGTGCAGATGCTCAATTTCAATTTAGTTTAGGTTGTGAATTAGAATATTTAGTAAGAGGAGAAATGGAAACTTATGCTTCTGATGAAAAACGTTTTACTACACCAGACAGAAAGCAAGAGTTAATGCTTCAGTTATTACTTGATAAAGATGAGCAAGAAATAGAACCATGTGATGATTTAGCTAAAATCTTAGATATTCCAATTATTTATTTCGACTTTGATAAGGCCAATATTAGATATGACGCTGAGATTGAACTTCAAAAAGTTCTTGCTGTATTAAATAAGTATCCAACGATGACTATTGATATTAGAAGTCATACAGACTGTAGAGGTCCTGAAAAATACAACGAAAACTTATCAGAAAGAAGAGCACAGTCTACAAGAAAGTACTTAATTGATAATGGCATTTCTGAAGAACGATTAACTGCTAAAGGTTATGGTGAGTATAGATTGGTAAACGATTGTGGTTGTGAGCCAACAAATGCATCGACATGTTCTGAAGAAGAGCATCAGTTAAACAGAAGAAGTGAATTTATTATCACTGGTATAAATGGTAAAACATGCCCAGATAAATAAATCAATAAAATATCTTAAAATATTAGCCGATTATAACTTATAATCGGCTTTTTTTATGAATTCCTTTACTTTTTTTAATGGTATTGGTAGTAATTTTGCAATATGACAGAAGAACAGGTCATCCTAGTGGATGAAAATGACAATCAAATTGGTCTAATGGCCAAAATGGAAGCTCATGAAAAGGCCGTTTTACATCGTGCTTTTTCAGTATTTGTATTTAATGAAAAGAACGAGTTAATGCTTCAGCAAAGGGCTTTACACAAGTATCACTCTCCAGGCTTATGGACAAATACTTGTTGTAGTCACCAACGCGATGGAGAAACTAATCTCGAAGCGGGAAAAAGAAGATTGCAAGAGGAGATGGGTTTTGTAACAGAATTAAGTGAAACCACTTCTTTTATTTATAAGGCACCTTTTGATAATGGCCTTACCGAGCACGAGTATGATCATGTTATGATTGGGTATTTTAATGATGAACCAAGTATTAATGAGGATGAAGTTGCCGATTGGAAATGGATGCCACTAGAGGCAGTTAAATCAGATATTCATCAAAACCCAGATAATTATACGGCTTGGTTTAAAATAATATTCGAGAAGTTTTACGAACACATAAATGTAAATCCATCATGAGAGTAACTGTACATAGAAAGGCGCATTTTAATGCGGCCCACCGATTATACAGAAAGGATTGGTCTTTCGAAAAGAATGATGTTGTATTCGGTAAATGTAATAATCCAAACTTCCATGGTCATAATTATGAGTTAATTGCGAGTGTTACAGGTGAAATTGATCCGGAAACAGGTTATGTAATTGATGTGAAAGTACTAAAGGATATCATTAAATCTGAGGTTGAAGATGCCTTCGATCATAAGAATCTTAATATTGAAGTACCAGAATTTCATAATTTAAATCCTACGGCAGAAAATATTGCTGTGGTCATCTACAATAAGGTAAAAGCCAAATTAAATCCTAAATTTGATCTCGAAATAACACTTTACGAGACACCTCGTAATTTTGTAACATATTCAGGCGAGTAATTTATGAGCATATTATATCCACTTAAATTTAAACCCATTTTACAAGATAAAATTTGGGGTGGCGAAAAGCTAAATAAATTTTTTAATAAAGACTCCCAATCAAAGCTATTAGGAGAAAGTTGGGAAGTGAGTACTGTGCCTGGAAATGTTTCTTTAGTTTCGAATGGAGATTTTAAAGGAATTAGTTTACAAGCGCTTTTAAATGATTATACCTACGAATTATTAGGTGAAAAGAATTTCAAGAGATTTGGTAAAGATTTCCCGCTATTAATCAAATTCATTGACGCAAAAAAGGATTTGAGTATACAGCTTCATCCAGACGATGAACTGGCCAAAAAACGCCATAATTCCTTCGGTAAAACAGAAATGTGGTATGTGATGCAAGCTGATGAGGAAGCAAACTTAATTGTGGGATTTAAAGGTGATGTTAATAAAGAAACTTACTTAGAACACCTAAAGAATAAAACATTAACTGAAATACTGAATTTTGATAAGGTTACCGAAGGTAATACTTACTTTATTGAAGCAGGTCGCGTACATGCTATTGGAGCAGGGGTTTTATTGGCAGAAATTCAACAGACCAGTGATGTGACTTACAGAGTCTATGATTGGGACAGAGTTGATGCGGATGGAAATGAAAGAGAATTGCATAATGATATTGCTATAGATGCTTTTAAATTTAATATGAAGGATGATTTTAGAGTTGACTATGACAACACCAGAAATACATCGAATGAAATGGTGGCGTGTCCTTTTTTTACGACCAATTTTCTTCCAATTAATGGAGAAGTTAGTAAGAGGAATGTATTTGATTCTTTCATAATTTATATGTGTGTGAGTGGCGAAGTTAAAGTTGAGACAGAACAACATTGTGAAGTTATTTCTGCTGGCGAAACCATCTTAATTCCTGCATCTATAAAGGACTTTACGCTAAGCTCAGCTGAGGGTAAACTTCTTGAAGTTTACGTTTAAAACAAGCTAAATAAACCCAATTTTTAATTTAAGTATTTATTACTTTTGTACTTATAAATAATATCAATTATGGCTAACAAAAGAGATTTAAAAAAAGACATAAATTACGTGCTTGGTGATATCATCGAAGCAGTGTATATCTGGGAACTTGCAAATGCTGAAAAACCAACAAAAGAAAGCGAAGCAATTATCGATGAGGCTATAGCTACATTTGATGAATTAATTGCTCGAGTTAACGACAGAAGTGTAGAGGATAAGAAAGCACATTTTAAGGCTATTAACAACGACTTAGAGTCCAAGGGAAAAAGCCTTATCGATAAAATCAATAAGTTAAAATAAGGTATTAAAGGTATCTGGATTTGATGCTATATACTGTTGCCGATATAGCTCAGCTGGCTAGAGCAGCTGATTTGTAATCAGCAGGTCGTGGGTTCGAGTCCCTCTATCGGCTCAAATAAAAACTCCAACTAGAAGTAGTTGGAGTTTTTTATTTTATTTATTTCGATTATCAATCAATGTTTTTAGTTGTTTGCCATATAAAGATTCTTTGACGTTTTCTGAGAGACTGTTATATATCGAATCTATATAAATTGGATTAGCACTAGGAACTTCATAGAGTGCTAAATAGGGTGCAATTTCACTCTCAGCGTTATTCATTGCATATTGTATGGTGTAAGAGTACTTGCGCTTTATTAATCTTTTAGAGAGTTTAGCAATAGAATCAAAAGCTATAGAATCACCTTCCTTCTGTGCTAATAGTGAGGCTTCAATTAAGTCTAGGTTTTGATTTTTATAACCCTCCATTATTTCTAGATAGGCATTTAAAAGATCTTGTTGCTTAGAGCCTTTAATTTTAGCATCAAAATTAAAATTGTTTAAGGTGGTATTTATTTCTGTGACACCTTGGTCCGCAAAGAAGGGTATAAAGTGCTCTTCACCATCATTTTTAAACAATTTTAAATACAATAACCTTGGCTCATCTAAAGAGGTGCTTAAAACAAATTCTTTTTCACCAACAATATCTAATGAGTCGAGATTAATAACAGTAGAATCACCATCTTTTTGTAAATAAACTGTACCCTTTTTTAGACCTTTAATAGTGCCTTTTAAAGTAAAGTTTGCGGTATTGTCATTTCCACAAGAAACGATAAGTGTAATTAAAATTAAAAGACTTAGGGTCTTATATAATCTAGTCATATTTATAAGTTATGGTTATTATGTAATGGGTGCAATAATTCGCATTAATTCAGCAGTGAGCATGGCGCCATATGTGCCTACAACGTAGCCAAATACAGCTAGTAAAACACCAACAGTTGCTAATGATGGGTGAAAAGCCGCGGCCACTACAGGTGCTGAGGCTGCACCTCCAATATTTGCTTTGCTACCTACTGCTAAAAAGAAATAAGGCGCTCTAATAAGTTTGGCAACTAAGAATAACAGAGCAACATGGATAGCCATCCAAACGAGACCCACCACAATTAAGCCCGGATTTTCTACAATTTTAGTAAGATCCATTTTCATTCCAATTGAGGCGACAAGTATGTAAATAAATACGCTACCAATTTTACTTGCTCCTGCACCCTCATATTTTTTTAAACGTGTGAAGGAAAAGAGGATACCTAAAATGGTCGCAAAAGTGATCATCCAGAAAAATTGAGATCCGAAAGAGGACCAAGCTGATTTTTTATCTCTTACCGCTTCAATGTTATTTTTTAGAAATTCAGATATTTCGTTGGCTCCAAAATGCGAAATACCTACAACTGTAAAAGCGATACCTAGAATAATCATAAAGTCAGCCAAACTAGGATTTCTTGAAATACTCGCAGCATAACTTGATACTTTCTCCTTTAATGTGTCAATTGCACTATTATCTGCTTTGAGCCATTTGTCAATTTTTTTCTGTTTGCCAATACCAAGTAATAGGATAGCCATCCATATGTTCGCCACTACAATATCTACAATTACCATTCCTGCATAATTGGTGATATTATATTCATAAATCTCCAACATTGCTGCCTGATTTGCACCACCACCAATCCAACTGCCCGCAATTGTAGCCAAGCCTCTCCACACAGCATCAGGACCTGCACCTCCTACAGTTTCAGGAGAAATAAACGCAATTAAATAAATAGCGATTGGCCCTCCAATAATAATACCTAATGTTCCTGTTCCAAACATGGCTAGTGCTTTCCAACCTAAGTTGAACACTGCCTTTAAATCTATACTTATTGTCATTAAAACAAGTGCAGCTGGAAGTAAATAGCGACTCGCAATATAATAGACTTGAGATTGGTGTTTTACCACTTGCCCTGAAGCATCGGTAGTCTCCCATTCTGGTGCAATAATACCAAGTGTGGTTAGAACAGCTGGTGTCATATAAGCCATTAAGAGTGCAGGGAAATATTTATAGAATTTTTTCCAGAAACTGTTTTCACTCGTCGAAGTATAGAAAACAAACCCTAACAACAACATTAGCAGTCCAAACACAATAGTATCGTGAGTAAAAATAGGAGTGGTATCCATGATTTTGATTTTAGATTGGTGCAAAATACAAAAATTCAGGACTAAAAAAAGTGACCATTAAGATCACTTTTTGTTTGTTGGAGGTTCCTTTTTTTTAGGTTCCCTTTTATGTGTTTTTAAAGATTGCATTAACATCCATTCTATCTGTCCGTTGGTGCTTCTAAATTCATCAGAAGCCCATTTCTCAATAGCTTTGAGCATATCTTCATTTAACCGTAATGCAAATGCTTTTTTCTTAGCCATCGTTATTTAATTTGGTTTTATAAGTCTGCAATACCATTTCGGACTCATTTTTTAATTGTGTACCAATAAGGAGTTTTTTACCATTCTTTAGTTCAAGTTGTATACCTATATCGCCAGAAACATTAATAGCAGTGCCACCTTCTTTTTTCCAAAACTTACCGCCTTTTATTCCCCAGCCACCATATTCTGTAAGGGCATCATATTTTCTTATGTAAGCCTTATTGATATCATTCCAATTTATGGTTTTGAATTTAAGATGAAAAGGAAAAAACTTATAATGAATTCCATTTTCATCTATACGTGTCGTTAATCGGAAAATAAAAATTAAACATGGTGCTAATAATGTTATAATAAGGATTGAAGTAAACTCTAGCGGTGTAAATTGTTCTGGATTCTTAACGTAAGAACCTATAATAAGCGCCACAGGTACAATTAGACTTACCAACATTAATATGATTAGCCATAATTGATTAAATCGCTGATGTTCCTTAAATATTCTCATTATCTGTTTTTATCACGCTCTAAAACGACACTAGTCCAACCTTGACCAATAAAATTTACAGTCCAACCTTCACGTGCATGTTGATTGAGTAAATCCTCAAAATTTTGAAATCGATGCCTAAATCCTAATTTAGGTTGTATCACTTTATATTCTTTCATTTTAATTTTTGTCTTTATTAATTAGAAATGCGATAGCTATTACTACGCCAATAATTGTTCCTATAAGAGAACCCATATACAGTACCCATGGCAACATTACCTATCACAGCGCCTATGGTAACGCCAAAGCTAGTTCCTAAGGCGCTACCAATAGCTACGCTATATATTTGATGCTTGCTCATTATTAATGACTTAATGTTCCTGTATTCACTACAGGTGATGCGTCTTTATCACCACATAGCACTACCATAAGATTACTTACCATTGCAGCTTTACGTTCTTCATCTAAATCAACAACATCATTCTTATTAAGTTCTTCAATTGCCATTTCAACCATACTCACAGCACCTTCTACTATTTTGTGTCTTGCAGCAACTATAGCTGTTGCTTGCTGACGTTTTAGCATGGCATTTGCAATTTCTTGTGCATAAGCTAAGTAGCCAATACGTGCTTCTAAAACCTCAATACCTGCAATAGAGAGACGCTCGTCAATTTCTTTTTCAAGAGCATTACTCACTTCATTTACACTAGAGCGTAAGGTAATGTCCTCGTCATGACCTTCGTCAGCAAAATTATCGTAAGGATACATGCTTGCTAATTTTCGTACTGCAGCATCTGTTTGTACACGTACAAAATTTTCATAATTATCTACATCAAAAGCGGCTTTATATGTATCCTGAACACGCCATACCAATATGGTACTAATCATAACAGGATTACCAAGTTTATCATTAACCTTAAGACGTTCACTATCAAAATTACTTGCTCGTAATGATATTTTCTTTTTGGTGTAGAATGGGTTCACCCAATAAAATCCATTCTTCTTTACGGTGCCAACATATTCTCCAAAAAGTAATAGAACTCGAGATCCATTAGGTTGTACCATAATGAAGCCAAACATAATTATAACAGATAGAAATAATGATAGTCCTGGCCATGGTGTTTCATATGCAATTATTAAGCCTATACTTCCGACAAACATAATTAGAAATACAAGTAGCATTAAATAGCCGTTTGCTGGTACAATGATTTTTTCTTCTTTCATGATTTAAAAATTTAACTGGTTAATCATTTAATTTAACATGATATTAAAATGATATCATAAAGATATAATTTATTTCATTAGTACACAAATAATATTTTTTGTTACAGTTAAAAACAAAAATTTTAGTTTTTAAGTTTGGCACGAGCTTTGCTATATATAAAATGTAATGTTTCAAACGACAGTTGTATTAAACAACTTTACTTCAAAATCGTTGCATTACAATTTGGTTGGTTAGTTAGTAAAAAAGCATCTCAGTTATGAGATGCTTTTTTAATATTATTAAGTCGTTTAACTCCTTATTTTATAAAGGATGTGATTGCTTTAATAAGATCTGAAGAAATCGCTCTAGAGGTATCGTTATATGATTTTGAATTTTCGAGATCATCACCTTCAATTATAAATAAAATGTGATTCATATTCTCGATTAGTTTTAATCTAGCCTTTTCATTAGATTTTTTTAATTGCTCTGCTTCCTCAACTGTTACTTGTAGATCTTTAGTTCCATTAACAATTAATATTGGTATATCTAATTTATTCAAGATATCAGTAGGGTAGTAGGACATCCAGTTGATCATAAATGGTTGTATTTCCTGGCTAAACATTGAAGTTAATTCAGGAGGATAGTCGTTGGTGGTCTTACCAGCTTTTAAAGTATTGATCACACGTTCGGTATCTGTCTTAAACATTGGAGCTGTTTTTTCAACCTGCTCAAGTATGACATCACCAATATTCTGTCCAGCTCCAGCTAAAGAAATAAAACCATCCACATCTTCCATAGAAGCTAGCATTCCAATTAGACTACCTTGGCTATGCCCAATGACAAAAATCTCTGAAAATTCATCCTTGTCCTTAAAATGTTTTATAACATCTTTGGCATCATTTACGAAATCATCGAAGCGCGTATTGAGGTCAAATTTTCCGGTTTTAAGCTGTTTTACAACGCGTTTATCATATCTAAAGGTGGCTATTCCGTTACTAGTTAAATTTTCAGCTAATTTTTTGAGCGAATTGTTTTGAAGAAAGTTTTGATTGCCATTTCGATCTGTTGGACCAGAACCTGCAATGATAATTGCTAGTTTAGGCTTCTCCATTTCATTAGGTACCAACAGTGTGCCATCAATCCATTTAGATATTTGAAGTTCTTCACTACGAAATGGTGAATTTTCAGTTTGCGAAAAGCAAAATGTAGATACAAATAATAAGACTAAAACATGATAGATCTTCATAGCAAGCTTTTTAAACAAAATTAGTTATTTATTAGTAACAAAATTAAGGCCGATTTAGTATCAAAAAAAAGTAGATTCCACTTTTTGTATTTTGCATTTTATCGATGAAATGCACATTTTCATCTTTAAATGTTAAAATTATATGTATTATATCGATTAAATATGTTTTTAGGCGTCAAAATTAAATCCTAATTCTATATTTGAAGTGTACTAAAATTTAGTTTTTAGTTCAATGGATTAATTAATTAATATTTGCATTATGTTATGTTGACTTAGAGACCCTAAATCTACTTACATAATAAAAAAAGCAAATTAGGAAAACCGGGTTTGAGGGAACCCGGTTTTTTGTTTTTTAATTAATAAGTTTTCTAAATGTGAGATTAATTCGAGGTCCAATTTCTTTTTTTGTCTTAGCAATTTGATGTAACCAAAAATGTTGCATTTCTCCTTTCATAATTAATAGGCTACCATGTTTTAAAATTAATTTGTGTTTTGCTTCTTTAATGCTTCTGTGTTTAAAATGAAAAGGACGCTCTTCACCTAGACTTATTGAGGCTATTATAGGGTTTTTACCAAGTTCTTTTTCGTTGTCTGCATGCCAACCGTTACTGTCTTGTCCGTGTCTATATAAATTAATTAAAACAGTATTAAAATCGGATTCTGCAATTTTTTCAATGCGTTCTTTTATTGATAATAAAGTAGAGGTGAAGTACTTGGGATACATTGTAATATTTGAATAGGAGTAGGGTTGCCCAGATTCTCCATAAAGTGCTGTTAATCTCGGTTGTTTATATAATTTCCCAAATATTTTAATATCATCTTGTTGCCAATTAGTTTCACTGTAAATTGTATCGAAAAATGAATCTGCCTCATGTTTTTTAAAAAACTCAGGAACATAGGTTAGTTCTGCGTTAGGTAGTTGCAGGTGTTCAATCTCGTTTGTAAACAGGTCCATGGCATTTTTTTTGTCTAAATTAGTACTTAGATATGAAATTTAAAACGCTTTTTCTTTTCATTGTTTTTAGTAGTTTTTTAGGCAGTAGTTTTTATCAAAAAGAATTGCCTGACGGATTTGTTTATGCAAACGATATTATAAAAGACCTTGATGTAGAATTAAGATACTATTCTGCGAACAACTTTGTAGGCGATACAATAGATGGCTATAAGGCTAACAAACTTATTTTGACTAAAGCTTGTGCTGATCGTTTAAAATTAGTTCAGGAGGCGCTTCAATCTAATAATATGTGTCTTAGAGTTTATGATGGTTACAGACCACAACAAGCAGTTAATCATTTTATAAGATGGGCAAGAATCTTAAATGATACCGTAAATAAGTCTAAGTTTTACCCTAATGTTCTAAAACGAAATTTATTTAAAGAAGAATATATAGCCTCAAGATCTGGTCACAGTAGAGGGAGTACTGTTGATCTTACCATAATTGATGGTAATACAAATAGGCCATTAGATATGGGTAGCCCGTTTGACTTTTTTGGTGAGCCATCGTGGGTAGATTACCAAGACATCACTGAACTCCAAAAAAAGAATAGACAACTATTACATCAGGTGATGTTAAAGCATGGCTTTAGGAATTATGCGAAAGAATGGTGGCATTTTACGTTACGTGGAGAACCCTTTCCAAATACTTACTTTGATTTTCCTGTAGAGTAATTAGATAATTTTTAGTGCAGTAAAGAAGATGAAGGCCAATTCTATAATTAGAATCAAAGGATGAGTAATTTGAGTCCTTAGTTGTCTTTGTAAGTATTGACTGTTATTCCAATACCATAATTAAATAGGCCCTTATCTAAAAGACTCGATTTAAACCCGTTGCCTTTTTCAAACTTAACCCAACTGTTTCCATTGATAAATATCCGTTTTACATAGGTGTTCTTATTAATGACCTTATCTGTAAAAGGTAAAAGTGGTCTAAAATTAGTTGGTATCTTAACTGTACCAGTTTTAGACTTTATTTCCTTGTACTTTTTATTAGGTAACAACTTCCCGTTTTTATCAGTGTAACCCAATACCTGTAATGATACAAAAAAGCCATTTTTGGGAATGTAAATATTTAAGTCATCGACATCTAAATCAAAAAAATCACCATTTCTCTCAGTGGCTCTAAATACAATAGTCTCATAAGTTAAAACCTTACCTGGATATCCATTATTGTTGCTATAGAAATTTACTTTAAACAAGGTTGAAAATTTCTTTTTATCACTATTCGACTTTTTCCTTTTATTCCAATCTTTAGATTCTAGTGCAATTGGAAAAAACACATTGGTAACTTTTTGATCCTTATTCGAATTTTTAGGAAAATAAACTGCGATTTCAGATTCTATAGTTGGCAACCAACACTTGTAATAATCATCATCTAAATAAGGCTTTATTTTCTCCTGTTTATATTTTCTGTTGTTCTTTATCCCTATTACCACTTCATCCAATTCATCGGCTTGTGGTACCATTAAAATCGAGTCGGTTAGTTGTTTGGTAGATAAGTTTAAGCTTTTGTATCCCAAAGCTGAAATGAATAACGAATCAATATCTGGATATAATTTCTTTGTAAAAAAGAACTTACCATCATCATCAGCAAAAATGCCATTACCGTTTCCAAAAGAAACTGCAGCATAACTCACAGGATAATGAGTTAAACTATCCGTTAAAATAATTTGAGCGTTTAAGGATTGTAGGGAGATAAAGAGAATGCAAATAAATCTAATCATAAATAGATATCTAACTCAGTTAAATATACACTATTTATAGGCATAAAAAAACGCCTCAATATTTGAGGCGTTTTAATTTTGATTGATTAGATTTTATTCATCTAAAGCCTTTTTGGTCTGGGTATAGCCAACATATAAACCTACACCTGCCATAAAGAAAACAACAGCTACGTTTGCACCATCATTTAGGGTGGTATATTCATCTATGAGCGAAGCTATAAATGAACCTAAACCAATACCCATTAGAAGGAAGGCAACATTAATAATTATAACTTTCCATGATGAGCCTGAGCGCTTACCCATATTAAATATACTGGCATCTGCTCCTTTTTCGATAAGAGCTAATCGTTCTTTGTTTCTAGTAGAAAAGTATAAATAAACGATTCCAAAAACTGCGGCAAAAAAGCTCAACGGGATTAAAATTTCTTCTTGCATAATATTTGTCTTTTAATTGATTAATTTTAAATGTTCACAGCTTATGACGATATGTTTTTTGATAAGGTTACACTTTTTTTAAAAAAAATTATTTTCCAATTAATTGTAACCTTATATATACAAGTGTCGTCTTAATTTAAAATGACCACTAACGACGATCAAATAATCAATGCTATTAAAAATGGTGATACCCAAGCTTTCTCAATCTTGGTAGATCGCTATAAGGACTTGGTATATACCTTGGCCATTAGGATGATTAAGAATAGAGAGGAGGCGGAAGAAGTGGCACAAGACACGTTCATTAAAGTTTTTAAATCTTTAGATAGGTTTAAGGGAGATTCAAAATTTTCAACTTGGATATATAGGGTTACTTATAATACCTGCCTAGATAATATAAAGAAGAATAAAAAGCATTTAAATGATGTTGCAATAGATGAGTTTACATTTAATAAATTAGATACTATTGATAATGCTTTAGATCATTTAATGAAACAAGAGCGTAGTCAGCTTATAAAGCAATGTATTGAAAAGTTACCTGAAGACAGTAGTGCTTTAATAACACTATTTTATTTTGAAGAGATGTCTTTAGAAGAAATATCAAAAATTATCAATGTTGAAACAAATACAGTTAAAGTAAAGTTATATAGAGCACGAAAAAAGTTGGCCGTTATATTAGAGCAGTATTTGCAACCACAAAATAGATTGAATTATGGAACAGGATGATAAGAGAATAGCAGATTTGGTAAATAAGTTAATGGATTCAAATAACCTTGAAAAGGCACCTTTGGATTTTACTGACAAGGTTATGACCAAAATAGAAGGGTTGTCTGAGACTAGTGCAATTGTGTATAAGCCACTTATCCCTAAGCCTGTAAAGTGGAGTATAATTGTTGCTATTTTATCATTTATAGGCTATATCCTTTTTAAAACACCAGCATCAGAAGTTGGGTTGACCGAACGTTATAATTTACCTGAGCTTTCTTTTAACCTTTTAGACAAAATAGCATTCGACTTTTCATCGTCATTAATGTATGCAATGATCTTCTTGGTTCTTATGATTGGAATTCAAATACCACTTATGAAGCAACACTTTGAAAAAAGGTTGGCCATTTAATCTGGGAAATACCAAAATGGTATTTTTCTAAGGCTGAAATAGACCGTATCATTATCTCTATTTAATCCCTTTCTTTTAAACTCGAGCAAATGTTTGCCCTTAGTTAAATTGTCTGTAGATATATAACTTTCAAAACCTAAGGTTCCTTTTTTAGTGTGACTCACGATAAATTCTGATTCAACAACGGTTGTGTCAATCTTTGTATAATACACCTTGTTAAATGTAGAAAGATAAGCTCTTCTTAAACTATCTCTGTTTTGCATATTGCTATTATCATTAATAACCACAATATCTGAATCTAATCCGCGAATATCTTTTTCTGGCTTTAAGCCTTCATTAAATGAAAAAATTCTATCCTCAATATCTTCAGAATAGGGCACAAATACTTTAATGTAGTTTTCTTTTATGACCTTAGATTGGATTACTACATTATCTATATAACCAGACTCTTCTTCAATTAAATCCTCATAATTATCTCGATTAGAGATATAATCATTGGATGCATTTTCTACACTGAAGTAATTAGAAAAATTATAGTGCAACGAAAAGGCGATAGCAAACCCTATAAACAAAGGAAATAATAACATTGCAAAACGTCTTCCAAATTTATTATCTAAAAAATTATAAACGATCGGACGATACAAAAAGGATAATGTGATAAAACTAAATACCCAATAGAAAGGAAAATAGAACTTAGAGGTCCATTTTTTGCGCTTTAAAAACCCTTGAGTGATATAATCGATGAAAGTAAGGAGCATTCCAAAAACAATAAATAGCATTAATGGCACACCAAATCCAATGGAAAACCATTCTGGTAACCAATCACTATCTATAATATTACTGCCAATGAAACCAATAGTAAAAATTATGCACGTCATGGCTAAGACATAGAAAATTAATAGGAAAGACGCAGCAAAAATTATACTGCAATAGTTTTCTAAAGTAGCAATGTATTTGTCGAATGAACCAACTTTTTTCTTTAGGTATTTAGTGAATTTTTCACTGTAATTGAGTTCTTCATAATCAATCTCACCAGAAACGTACCGTAAGCCTAATGCACCAATCCAAAGACCTCTGAGTAATACATGTATTAAAAGACTAAAAATTAAAATAATACAAGATATACGAAAGACCGTAAATGCAACTCTTTTATAATCTTGGCCTGTAGCAACAGCTTCGTTAAAGTATAATACAACTGAATCATAAGCTGTAAAAAGACCAAAATTAGCGAAACCAGAAATGAGCAATTCTAACTGCCAACTTTCTTCTTGTAATTTTTCTAGTAGCTTTTTAAAAGCAGGATTAGTGTAATCAGAACTCATTATTAGTTGCTTTTATTCGATTAAAATTAGTGATTAAGATTAATAAAACACCTAATAAAAAACAAAAACACCACAAATGTGGTGTTTTCTGATTACACTGTACTGTCCATTAACTATTAACTATACCAGGACAAGTATTTTGAACTATTTAATAGCTAAAATTAGTTAGTCTAAAGAATAAAAAAATTATCCTATGTTAAGACTGGACAAAAAGATTATTTAGAAGGTTATTCATAGTTATGGATTAGCATGTTAATACTTTAGTAATATACTAATATTGCTATACCCAACTTGTAGTTTAGCGACTAGAATTAAAAAGTTCTTTCACATTTGGTTTACTTAATTCTATAAGCGTAAATACACCTAAAAGAATGCCTAAGATTCCTGTTAAGCAATTAACCACTGCCATTGCAAAAATAAAGTTGTAATTTTTTTCAGCTTTTAGATAATTGGATGCCAATATCGTAAGGATTCCAATAGTGACTGTAATGACAAGTCCAATACCTCCAATAATAATTATAAAAACGCCTGGGTTAAACGGTATATCGTTATCTTGATTTAATTCTACCGCACTCGTTACGAAAAACCCAAGACCAACATAAATCATAAAGAATAATGAAAAGCAAAGTGTCAAAATTCCTTTGATAAGAAAAAGTATACTGAATGTTCTTAAATTATTGTTTGCCTGCATCGTAAAGAAAAGTGACTTATTAAATATAAAAAAACCACCTCAAAGTTGAGGTGGTTCTTAAAACTTTATTTGTATTAAATTATTCTGAAGCTTCTTCTAAAGGAATTAAATTATCATCAGGAATACGATCTATCATTTTATTATAAGGATCGATACCTGCCTTTACAGGTAATTTATCAGTTACAAAAGTATATTTGGTTTGCCCTGGTTTTACCCAAATACGTTCTAATACTAAAGGTACTTTTGTAGTTATGCCTTGTTCATTTACATCATCCTCATCAAAGACGCCAATTTCCAGCAAATTAGGTTGATCTCCTTCTTGGAGAAGTTTACCGTTACCATCAAAGTAATTTTTTGCACTTTGTATATCTAAGGTTACTTCAAATTTATCATCTGCAAGCTTCTTATATGTTGCTTCATTTACCTTATTAGAGTATAATGTGATTTTCTCAAAACTATCTTCTAAATAATACTTTAAAGAATCTGGTGTAACCGATTTCATATAGTCGTACCATTCGGTGGTGGTTGTAAAAGGAGCTTTTGGTCTAAAGCGTGCCGCCTCCGTGTAGGCCTTAAATCCTCTGTTGAGATTATCTTCACCTATAAGATCTTGCAATGCATATAGAATTAAGCCTCCCTTTCTGTACCATACATAAGCCTGATTATCATTATCCAAGAGCGTCTTTTCAAACTTACTCTCATTAGCTCTACTTCTTAAATAGCGATCTAACTCTTCCTTTAAGAAACGCTGCATTGCATCTACACCGTATTCTTTTTTCATAACCATTAAAGACGAATATTCCGCCATAGACTCTGAAATCTGATTTGAGCCACGTGTGGCTGATGGTGTAATCTGGTGGCCCCACCATTGATGTGCTACTTCGTGTGCGGTAACAGTATATACATAATCTAAGTCGTTAGGATCGCTAAAATCACCAACCCAACCAAAACTTTCTGCAAAAGGTACTGTGTTAGGGAAGGACTGAGCAAATGTTGCATATCTAGGAAACTCTAAAATGCGCATTTGTCTATATTGATATGGTCCGTAGTTTTCAGTAAAATAATCAATGGAATGCTTCACACCTTTAATAAAGCGATCTAAATTATAGGTATGTGTAGGATGATGAAAGATTTCAATATTAACTTCATCACCATTTTTACCAGTCCATACTTCGCGGTGTACTGCGTATTCTGCAGAAGAAATATTGTAGAAGAAATCCAGTTCTCCTTCCATTTTGTAATGATAATATTTCCTGCCGTTTTCTTCCCATTCTTTTTGCAAGTAACCTGGCATTACTGCAATTTGATTTGGCGCTGTACTCACAATACCCTCAAAGGTCACGTAATCTGCATCATCATTAAATAACAAATTGCTTAAACCCCAAGGATCTTCTTGATCAGGTAAGGAATAATCTTTAATTGGTAAATCATATTTCTTTCGATCTTGGTCACTTGTGAGTTCCCCTTGTGAGCTGTAGCCAAAGGAAGGAAAGAAGTTATTGTTTAAAAATGTTCCGTTATAAACAATTGTGGAACCTGATCCCTCATTTGGGAATCCTTTATAATTAGCTTCTACCTCCAAAGCTAACGCAATAGTATCATTGGGTTGTAGAGGTGGATTGAAGGCATAAATCTCGTAGCCATAGTCATCATACTTTTTTCCTAATTGAGGTGCTTTGCCATTTAAAGTAAAGTGCGTCACCTTCTTTTTTAATAAACCTTCAGGTCCCCAATTGAGGTGAAGAGAATCAATAACTTCGTCAGATTTGTTAACCATAATGTAATCTGTTCTAATCGTGGCAGAACGTTCTTCAGGTACCAAATCGGCATTTACCTTTACATCAATTACTTTTGGTTGTGCAATTTTATCATATTTACTCAATTGCTTTTCATATTCTGCTGATCCAATAGTTCCTGCTTCTACGGTTTGATATTTATTAATGGTCTTTGTATTATAATTAATGTAAAAACCTGCACCTATAAATATGACGAATAGGATTATAAACGTAGAAATAGTTCTAAGATTTAGACGTTCTTTGGCTAGTTTCCAGCGGGCTTTTCTACCAGAATCTGTGCCGCGTTTCCAGAATAAATAGCCAATAACGGCTAATACACCACCACAGGCTAACCAATAGGTTCTAAACCAAAACAAAGATTCTCCAAAATGACCAAAACCGTTCATGTCTGAGACTGTATAGCCAGGCGCATAACCATATAGGTATAAGTTATTATTTACATCAGCAAGACTATTTAATCCAAAGAGTAGTACCCAAATCGCAATGGCCACAACGTGACCCATAAACTTCTTTGTAACCAAGGAGTGCACAAAAAAGGCCAGCATCACAAATATGATATACTTTGGAAATTCAATTAAATATAAGTCGGTGAAGTATTTGTCAAATTCAAAATTAAAGTAGCCTTTTACGATTTGATTTAACACACCACTTACTAATACCATGTTTACCAAAATGAAGCTCACCATAACAAGCGCTAAAAATTTAGACCCATAGACTATTCTATTTGGTAATGGTAGAGATCCAAAGATTTGGTCATAATTTACGCTACGTTCTCGATGCAACACTTCACCTGTCATAAACACGATAAGTATGAAAATGAGAATGATATAAGTGAAATCCTTAACTTCTAACATGTAATAGGTTAAAGGCAAGGATGGTGTACCATAAATTGGGAATCCAAACCAAGCATCAAAGAACAAAAACAAAACAGCCGCAATTAAAATTGCTCTAAAAAAGTTGTCTTTAATTATGTTTTTAAATTCCATAAATGCTAAACCAAAGAGTAACTTAAGATTTAGGCCTTTTGAAAATACCTGTTTAACATCAGGTATTTTAGTTAATGCTGCAGTTGAACTTTTTTCTTCATTATTTTGATCCTTCTTTTTAGTCTTGTAATTCTTGTTTAGGAATTTGATGAAATCAAATCTAAAGAGTGTATAAAAGAAGGCTAATAAACCAATACCACACCATATGAGTCTGTTCCAAACTAAAACACCACTAAATGGTACCGTAAGGGTATTTTGCTCTTCAGGAGTCCAATAACGAATGATGTTATTATAAGGGCCTAATCCAAATGGATCCAATAAGCTCACAAGATTTTTATTTTCTAAATCCTGCGTAAGCGTTAAGGTTATTAAATAAGTGATAAAAAGAATTGCACCACCAGCATAGGCTAGCATTACTTTTTTTGTTAAACTCACTAAAGCAAAAAAGATACAACCTGCAAAGAAGAAGTTGGTCCAATACAAGACTAACGTAGGTTGTAAATAATGCCAAAAATTGAAATCTGTGAATCGATCTGGTTCAACGTATCCTGCAAAAGGACCGATAGCAAAACCAATAATAAGCCCTAAATGAAGGCCTAAACTCACAAGAAAGAGTACAAACATAGAACCAACAAATCGGCCAAGCAAGTATCCTTTTTCAGTCACAGGGTAAGAGAAATAGTAATTTTCTGTTTTGTGCTCTATATCTCTATAAATAGGAACTCCCATTATTGCACTAGATAGCATAATTCCAAAAATACTAATGGTAGTGAGCATCGTTGCGATTGCAACCGGAGAGTTAACAAATACTTTTTCGGAGGCTGGTCCATTACCGCCAATCGATACAATAAGTCCAAAAATTAAAAGAATACCGAAGTATGCCCAAGTGGCTGGTCTTTTAAATCTATATTTTATCTCAAAGAGAAAGATTTCTTTAAACATAATTGATAAGGTTTAGATTAGTATTAAACAATTATGCAGAAACCGTCTCCATACGAGAGGTAATTTCAGCAAAATAAACATCTTCTAAATTCGCGTAACTTGCTTCGAATGAAGCATCTGGCTGATTGTCACTTAATACATGAATAATTGTATTACCCGCTTTAAGGTGCGTAGAGATGACTTGCATATTATCCTTGTAGTTTTCTAATTCTACTTTAGGTATTGCCTTTTTCCAGATACGTCCTTTAACGCCTTCTGTTAATTGATTAGGATTCCCTTTAGCGACTACCTCACCAAGGCAAATAATAGCCATATTATTACATAAATTGGATATATCTTCCACAATGTGAGTGGACAAAATTACGATGGTATTTTCACCAATCTCACTTAAAAGATTATGAAACCTTACACGCTCTGCTGGATCTAATCCTGCAGTTGGTTCGTCAACAATAATTAATTTAGGATCACCAATTAAAGCCTGTGCGATACCAAAACGCTGTTTCATACCTCCAGAATACGTCCCAAGGCTTTTATTCTTTACATGCCATAGGTTAGTTTTTGTCAATAAAGATTCAACAAGGTCTTTACGCTCTCCTTTGTTAGAAACACCTTTTAAGGATGCGATATGATGAAGCATATTATAAGCACTGATCTTTGGGTAAACTCCAAACTCTTGTGGTAAATAACCGAGAATTTCCCTCACTTTCGATTTTTCATTTAAAACGTCGATATCATCTAGCGTTACTGAACCAGAATCTGCTTGTTGTAAGGTTGCTAAAGTCCTCATTAAGGATGATTTTCCTGCACCATTTGGTCCAAGAAGCCCAAACATACCTTGGGGAATGTCTAGGGTTACATTTTTTAAAGCTTGTACACCGTTAGAATAGGTTTTGCTTAAATTCTCGATTTTTAATTCCATGATTTAGTTTTAATTTTTTTTGTTGGTATTTAAAGGTAGTGAAAATTGAAAAGTTCTGATAGTTAATTAATTATAGCCAAAATATCAATAACATAGTTTAAGCTAAGCATTAAGAACGTGCAATTAAAAACATACCTCTATTAGATAAGACGACTGTATTAATCAAATGGTTGCATGGTCTTTGAAAAATTTTCAAAATCTATGTTGTTTAAATTATTTCAAAATGCTTATTACAGTTTGATTTAGCGCGAATTCCATGCTGTAATCATCCCTTTTTCTTTCTCCACCATTTGTTTTAGATTACTATTGAATTTATCTCTTCTCTCATTTGAAACAGCTTCAGAATCCCACCATTTCAAAATGGACTTTAAGGTATCATTTAAAGGTCTGAAAGTAAGACCATTCTTTTTGGATTTGGCATTGGTGACTCTGGCAGACCCATAATGCTTGTCTAAAGGAATAATCCACGGAATAGAAAAATAGAATTCATTGTCTTTTAGAAAATCATAATCATCTATATAAACGAAATGATGTTCCTTATCGAAGGATTTTGATGCTTCATTAATAAACTGTTGCATCGTCTGTGGGTTTGCAGGTCCTACACCATTATAAATGCCTGCAGTTTTTGTTTCAGCTAATCGTATAAACCATTCTGCAATATCCCTTACATCAACATACTGTATAGAGTCGTCTTTTTTACCAGGAACCATAATTTCGCCTCCTTCTGCTAGCCTAACTGGCCAGTGCATAAAGCGATCCATTCGATCACCAGGACCTAACATATAAGTAGGTCTAATAATGGTTGTTCTATCTTCACCAAATGCCTTTATGGCTTCAAGTTCAGAATTGGCTTTCATAATGCCATAATCTTGCTCATACTTTTCATCTTCTGTTAGACCTTCTGGCATTTCTAATACAAGTTTGGTGTCGGTAGAAAGATTACCTGTTAAGTAGGGATAATAAACACCTGTTGATGAGGTGTACATGTAAAGCCCTACATTGTCTTTCAATAAAATAGCAGTGGCTTTCGTCCATTCGACCTTACGGCCAGAATTATCTATAACGACATCCCATTTTCGGTTTTCTAAGGCCTTTAAGTTATTTTCTCGATCACCAATTAACTGTTCAACATCTTTAAATAATTCTGCATGTATTTTTGGTATGGTTTTACCACGCGTAAATGTTGATATAGAATGACCGCGTGAAAGGGCATATGCGATTTGATGTGGTCCTAAAAAACTAGTGCCTCCAAGGATTAGGATTTTTAGCTTTTTAGATGTGCTGTTTAAGTCTTTTTTTTCAGATTTACAGGAGAGAATACTTGTGCCTAAAATAGGTAATGCAAGACTAGCCATTGCACTAGTCTTAATAAACGACCTTCTCGATTTAAAATGTGACATGATTAATTAGCTTTGTCACTAAAGTTAACAAAAAAACCACTTTACATTTGTAAAGTGGTTTTAGTTATAAAGTAATCAACTAATCAGTGTGTCAACTATTTGATCATATCATAGCTTCGCTTAATGAAGTTTGTAAGTTCTTCACCTTTAAGCAGGCCTTGAGATAACCTCGCCAAATCTAAACTCTGATTTATTAAGCGTTCTTGCTTTTTGCGTGTTTTGGTATTTAATATTTCACCAACGAGTTCGTGGTTTGTATTTACAACCAAATTGTACATTTCTGGCATGTTACCCATACCAAACATACCGCCTCCACCAGTTTGTTGCATTTCCTTCATACGACGCATAAACTCTGGTTGTGTAATAATAAATGGAGATGCATTACTATCCATAGCTTCTAGCTGTACCATAAACTTCTCTGATGGTACTACTTCTTTTAATAGTTCATCGAGTTTAGTTTTTTCGTCTTCACTCAGCTTAGATATGGTTGTGTCATCTTTTTTAATGAGGTTGTCTATATGATCTGCATCAACACGTGCAAAAGAAATGTTCTCTTTAGACGTTTCTAACTTCTGCATTAAATGACTAACAATAGGTGAGTCTAAAAGTAAAACCTCATAGTCTTTTTCTTTAGCTGCTTGTATATAGGCATGTTGCTCATCTTTATTCGAAGCATAAAGAATCACCATCTTATCATCTTTGTCTGTTTGCTTCGCTTTTATCGCATTCGTCAATTCTTCAAATGTGTAGAATTTTCCATCAACCGTTGGGTAAAGAGCAAATGCATCTGCTTTTTCAAAGAATTTTTCTTCTGAAAGCATTCCATATTCAATAACGATCTTAATGTCATCCCATTTTGCTTCAAAGTCTTCTCTATTGTTATTAAATAAAGATTTTAACTTATCAGCTACTTTTCTAGTGATGTAAGAAGATATTTTCTTCACATTTCCGTCTGCTTGTAAATAGCTTCTTGAAACATTTAATGGAATATCTGGCGAATCAATAATACCTCTCAACATGGTTAAGAATTCGGGCACAATACCTTCAACATTGTCTGTAACAAACACTTGGTTTTGGTAGAGTTGAATTCTATCCTTTTGAATGTTGAGGTCATTAGTCATTTTAGGGAAATATAGAATTCCAGTAAGGTTAAATGGATAATCTACATTCAAATGAATATTGAATAATGGCTCCTCAAACTGCATTGGGTACAACTCTCTGTAGAAGTTTTTGTAATCATCTTCTTCTAAATCTGTTGGTTGTTTAGTCCATGCAGGATTTGGATTGTTAATGATATCGTCTACTTCTTGTGTAGGAGCAGGATCATCTTCTTTAGCATCTTCTGGTTTTGGTAAAGTTTCAGTTTTAGTTCCAAACTTAATAGGGATTGGCATAAACTTGTTGTACTTCACTAAAAGCTCTCTAATTCTAGAATCTTCAAGGAACTCTTTTTCGTCTTCAGAAATGTGTAAGATTATTTCTGTACCACGATCAGCCTTGTCAGAGGTTTCTAGAGTAAATTCTGGTGAACCGTCACATATCCAATGTGCAGCAGGAGTATCTGTGTGCGATTTTGTAATGATTTCAACTTTATCAGCAACCATAAAGGCTGAATAAAACCCTAATCCAAAATGTCCAATAATACCAGAGTCTTTTGCAGAATCTTTATACTTATCTAAAAATTCTTCCGCTCCAGAGAATGCAATTTGATTGATATATTTTTCAACCTCATCAGCTGTCATTCCAATACCTTGGTCTATAATGTGGAGTTTCTTCCCTTCCTTATCAATCTTAATTTCAATCTTTGGATTCCCATATTCAGATTTGGACTCGCCAATACTAGTAAGGTGCTTTAACTTTAACGTCGCATCCGTAGCATTACTAATAAGTTCACGTAAAAATATTTCGTGATCACTGTACAAGAATTTTTTAATTAATGGAAAGATATTCTCTACCGATACATTAATATTTCCTTTTGCCATGATATATATATTTTTTGTTTTAAATTTTTATATCTAGCACTAGTCAAATAAAATACCAAGGACTAATTTGTGACAAGATGGCAGAATGCCTAGAATATGCTTAACTTATTGGGAGGACCAGTTTATGAAATTTTGTATCTTAATATCATATAACCAAACCAATTTTTTATGAAAAAAAAAGTTTTAATCATTTTGACTATAGCCCTTTGCTTTGGGTTTACAAAAGAAGAAGGACCAGATTACAGACAGGAAGGATTCATTGGTGAAGTAAAAATGTTTGCTGGAAATTTTGCACCTAGAGGATGGGCATTATGCGAGGGGCAACTACTAGCAATTAGTACCAACCAAGCCTTATTTAGTATTTTAGGAACTACTTATGGTGGTGACGGTCGTACGACCTTTGCTCTACCAGATTTAAGAGGTAGAGTGCCTATTGGTCCAGGCACAGGACCAGGGTTATCAACTTATCGATTAGGCCAAAAAGGAGGTGCTGAAACTAATACGATGCTAGTTAATAATATTCCAGCCATGAGTTATGGAGTTCCTGCTTATGAAGCCAGTGAGCTTAATGGTGGTACTATGGAAAAAGGTAATAAAGCTGTTTTAACAACAGGTAGCGAACCTAATACAACATTTAAAACTACCATAAATGGAAGAGGGCAATATTCAAATATTATGCAACCTTATACAGGAATGAATTATATCATATGTCTCACAGGAACATATCCCTCGAGAAGTTAAAGCTCGACTATAGAAATTAAAAAAAGCTGATTTAAATAATCAGCTTTTTTAGATTTAAAATGGTACTATTTTATTAACCTTTTATTTTTGTGTTTTCATTTTCAATTTGTGCCTCATCTTTCTTTTTGTTTTTTACATGCTTGTCGAGCCATTGGTCTTGCTCCCAAAGCATGTGCATAATAGATTCTTTGGCGCGATATCCATGACTTTCTTTTGGTAGCATCACTAATCTAACAGGTGCTCCCAATCCTTTTAAGGCATTAAAGTAGCGCTCACTTTGTAATGGGTAAGTACCGGAATTATTATCCGCAACACCATGAATAAGTAATAAAGGCGTCTTCATTTTGTCAGCATGCATAAATGGTGACATATTATAATAAATTTCTGGTGCTTCCCAGTAGCTACGCTCTTCACTTTGGAATCCAAAAGGTGTTAAGGTTCTGTTGTAAGCACCACTTCTGGCAATTCCTGCAGCGAATAAATCGGAATGAGATAATAAGTTTGCTGTCATAAAAGCACCATAACTATGTCCGCCTACAGCAACCTTTTCTCTATCTATATAACCTAAATTATCCACGGCATCTATAGCAGCTTTACCGTTGGCTACAAGTTGTGTTCTAAAAGAGTCATTTGGCTCTTCTTCACCTTCCCCAACAATTGGAAAGGCTGCGTCATCTAGCACCACGTAACCTTTGGTAACCCAGTAAATTGGTGAGCCCCAATATGGATATACAAATTCATTAGGGTTTGCAGTACTCTGTGAAGCACTAGACTTATCTTTGTATTCACGTGGATATGCCCAAAGAATCATTGGATACTTTTCACCTTCCTTATAATCTAAAGGAAGATAAAGTGTACCTTCTAAATCTAAACCATCATCGCGTTTGTAACTTATAACACTTTTATCAACTTCTTCTAGACTTTTGAATGGATTTTCAAATTCGGTAATTGCCGTTAAGCTATTCTTTTTAATATTTCTAATGTAATAGTTAGGATACTCCTTCTTAGATTCGATACGTACTAAAATTTCACCTTTTTTCATATCGATGGCCGAATTCAAATTCTCTAATTTATCGGTATACTTAGACTGATAAAGTCGTTTTGTTTTGCCCGATTTAATGTTATACTCATCAATAAATGGAAATTGCCCTTCCTTAGAGTAACCATCGCCCATTAGGTAGACTTTACCACTATTCATGGTGAGTGTATATCTACCAAATTCATTCTTAGATGTTACAAAATTACCTGGATCGCTATACACATCTTGGTAGTTTCGATCTGAAATGACTTTGGCATTTCCATTAGAAGGATTGAAGTGATACGTTTTTAAATTTCTGGTATTCCACCAATAATCGTATGCAATTGCGTTATTGTCATCGCCCCATTGTATTCCAGAAAAACGCTGCTTAGTTTTCAAAATTTCCTTAGGTTGTCCGTTAAATGGAGCATTCAATTCGTAGACAACATCTCTATATTCTACCTTAACCTCAGGGTCTCCTTTATCTAAGGCCTCTGCCCACACTAGGGTCGCGGCCTTGTCACCACGCCATTGCATGTTACGTTTACCCATTCTTGTTGACATAAACCCTTTAGGACGGACCTCATCTAGTGGTACATCATTTACAGTTTTAATCTTTTTACCATTAGCTTCATACATAATACTTTCACTAGGAAATCTACCATAGGTAACTATATAAGAAAAAGGACGTTTTATCTTAGTCACCATTATATAATTTCCATCAGGTGAAAAGCTAATGCCACGGTACATATCTGCGCCTAAAAAATCTTCAACGTTTCCGTTAATAGAGACTTTTTTTATTTCAGAGCGTGCTAATTGCTCAAAATTGAACTCATCGTTTGGTGTTTTTAATAAATCTTGATAGGTTCTATTCTGCGCTTTTGCTCCATCACTCACAGATACGGTAGGACCTGTAGGTACAGCTGTTGCAGTATTTATTAATTCTTTTCTGTCGTTAGGTAACATCTTAACCAAGAGGTTTTGGTTGTCATTAAACCAATTTAAAGTACTACCCATATTAGCATTTACGTTAGCCTCTGTGATTTTGGTAACTTTTGCTTCATTAATATGTAAGACCCAAACCTCAACTCCAGTTGCTGTAGTATTTAAACATGCAATCATACTTTCATCTGGTGACCATCTGAAACCAGATAATCTGGCATTATCAGGTAAACCAGTAACCTGTTTAGCATCTTTATCTTCAATCTTTTTGACTTTAATATTGGTAATGTAATTTGTTCTACTTCCAATATTTGTTACTGGGTTGATACGAAGTCCTGCAAGTCTTAATTCACTTTCTGATAATTCCTGAATGGATTTGTATTGATTTCTGTAAAGTAAGACCATATGCTGTCCTTTACTGTCGATTTGAACACCTGGTGCAAGTTCGACATCAGCGAGTTCTAAAATTTCATCTGAAGGTTTTTGGTAACTTAAGCTTTGTTGTGCATAACAATTTATTACAAAAAGAAATGCAAATAATTTGATTAATGATTTCATATATAAATGATTAATGATTAGTGCCTTGAAATTAATTAAAAATAGACTGAACCTATGGTAGGAGCTTGTTAAATAATTGCAAATTTTTATTCTCTCAATTTATTATGCACGCATAACGAATGGGTTTAAGTTTCAAGGCAAATGGGTTAATTTTGTAATTCTAACTTTATAAGGTAACTAATGTACAATTCAAGAATTACAGGATTAGGAAAATATGTTCCTGAGAACGTTGTAACTAACAACGATCTTAAGGTGTGGATGGATACGAGTGATGAGTGGATACAAGAACGAACAGGGATTAAAGAACGACGTTGGATAGATCCTAAAACCAGTGATGATACCACTTCATTAATGGGTGCAAAAGCAGCTAAAATTGCTATTGAAAGGGCTGGATTGACTAAAGATGATATTGACTTTATTGTTTTTGCCACCTTAAGTCCTGATATGTATTTTCCAGGTGGAGGAGTGCGTGTTCAGGAAATTCTTGAAATGGATACAATAGGTGCGCTAGATGTAAGAAATCAATGTTCTGGATTTATCTATGGACTCTCTGTTGCAGATCAGTTTGTAAAAACAGGTATGTATAAAAATGTATTAGTTATTGGGAGTGAAAATCATTCAGGTGGATTGGAGCGATCTACTCGAGGAAGAGGTGTAACGGTAATTTTTGGTGATGGTGCAGGTGCAGCTGTAGTGAGTAGAGAAGAGGATAACAGCAAAGGTATACTATCTACACATTTACATTCTGAGGGTAAACATGCTAAAGAGTTGGCTTTAGAAGGTCCTAGTACAGGTCGCTGGGTAGATACTATTATGGAAGAAAATGACCCAGATGATACGTCGTATTATCCATATATGAATGGACAGTTTGTTTTTAAGCATGCGGTTGTGCGATTTAGTGAAGCAATAATTGAAGGATTGACAACTAATAATTTGAAGAAGGAAGATATTGATATGCTTATTCCTCATCAGGCCAATTTGAGAATATCCCAATTTATTCAAAAGAAGTTTGGCTTAGGTAATGACCAAGTTTATAATAACATAATGCGCTATGGAAATACAACAGCAGCTTCAATACCAATTGCATTAACAGAAGCATGGGAAGAAGGTAAAATTAAAGAAGGCGATAATGTGGTCTTAGCAGCCTTTGGAAGTGGATTTACTTGGGGAAGTGCCATTATAAAATGGTAATTGTACCAATATGAATAAAAAAAGCCCGAACAATTTGTTCGGGCTTTTTCAGCTATTAACCAACTTTAACTAACACTACTATTATAAAACTTAATTTATAAAGTCTATTACTTAAAACTTATCTCCACTTAATAGACGTAGAGACTTCTGTTTTATTTCAAACTTTAACATATTTATGTATTATTTAACAAAAACCCGAAACCAAGTGGTTTCGGGTTTTATTATTTAATAGCAGTACACTAACACTAACCATCAACTATTTTTATGTAAACTATTAAATAAATATGTTCATATGTCTTGTATTTTAAAGACTATAATTTCCAGTGGATGTTACACCTTATTATAGAAATCCACCACCTGATTTTTCGTCGTTATCACGTCGCTTTCTTGATTTTGCTCTGTATTTTCCACCACCAAAACGGTAAGCTAAACTTGCGAAGATGGTCTTGAATTCAGGAATAAAATGTGCTTCTTGTCTAAACGGACGCTCACTGAGAATATTTACTTCTTGTGTGTCGAAAACATTATTAAAATTCAAACTAAATGTTGCTCTGTTTTCTTCAAGGAAACTGTAACGTAATCCTAGGTTAACAAAATACATTGGGTCCATTTCAAAATTTAAGCCTGTGTCACGTCCTCTATACATTGCAAAAGCAGAAAGAGATAATTTCTTAGTCACCTTAAAGTTGTTAAAAACTCTAAAGTTGATAATAAGGTTATCAACCTCAGTATTGGTTAAAATAATATCATCCTCAGTTGGGTTCACTATTGTAGGGTCTAAAGATTCTGCAAACCCACGTTGCGTTCTACCATACATATCGAAGCTAGCATTTAAGCTCCACCATTTTGTTGGTCTATAGTTACTAGATACTTCTACACCATAAGCAGATGTATTATCAAAATTGTCTATTCTTAAAATTACTCGACCAGAACCTAAGGCAGAACGGTCAACAAATACACCTTGATTAATTTCATCCTCAATTAATCGGTAAAACACTCCAGCAGTAATACTACCCTTTTCAAGATTTCTTGTATAGTTGGCCTCTAGAGAATTGGTGAACTGTGGCTCCAATTCCTGGTTACCGAACTGCGATATTAATGGCGTATTAAATTCTGGTATAGGATTTACTTGGCCTACTCCAGGTCTGTCAACACGTCTACTAAAGCTAAACTGATATGAGTTTTTCTCAGACGGATTGTAAGTAACAAAAGCTGATGGATATACTTGCGTATAATCATTCTCAAAAGGTAATTCTGTTACACTATTATTTGTAAGATCGGTATCTAATGCTAAGGTAGTTACGTTTACAGTCTCTGCTCTTAAGCCTAATTGATATGACCACTTTTCTAATTGCTTGCTGTAACTAACATAGGCCGAATAGATATTTCTCTCATAATCAAACGAGGTTGACGTAGGAATGTATTCTCCTAATTCGTTCTGAACTCTTGCATTAGAATTATAATCTAAATCGGTGCTAAACAATCTGGCCTGTAATCCTGCTTCTAATTTTGACTTATCTGATAGAGGATTTACATAGTCTAAATTTAGCGTAGTTCTGTCGCGTTCTGTATCTGTGAATTCGTCAAAATTTGGTCTTGCACCCATGCCAGAAAAGCGGTTGTAGGTAACAACATCATTATCAAAAATGTTGAAATCAGCTTCTAACTCAATATTATGGCCTTCTTTATCAAAGTCTAACTTATAATTGACATTATACTGTTGACTCATATTTTCATTTGTATTATCAATTATCTGATTTTGATTTAAAGACGGATCATTTTCGAAAAATAAACCTGTTTGGCCAAAAGCACCACCATCAAAAAAATTTTGATTCGTAAATACTGAAAAAGTGTTTTTATCATTGATGTAATAGTCTACTCCCAGTTTGAAGAGATTAGAATTCTGGCTATCTAATAAATCGATATCCTGAAATAAGCCTGTCTCAACCTGAGTAAGCTCAATAAAGGCTTGATTATCCGAGAAGTTGTTACCATAGCTCCCGTAAAAGTTTAATTTGTTATTTCTATAATTCATATCTATAGAGCTATTAAACTTTGGTTCTAGTTGATATCCCAGTCCGAAATTTACGTTACCATTGAAACCAATGTTTACGTTTTTGTGGAGAATGATATTAATAATACCACTCATACCATCAGGATTATATTTGGCAGAAGGATTAGTAATTAATTCGATCTGTTTTATAGAGTTAGACGGTATTTGTCTCAATAATTGTGCTGCAGGAATATTTGATAATTTTCCATCGACCATGACTTGCACATTTTGATTTCCTCTTAGTGCAATTGCACCAGTTTGAGGGTCTACATTTACTGTAGGAATGTTATTCATAATATCCGAAGCTGTTGGTCCAGATGTTGTAAGGTCCTTACCAACATTTATAACACGACGGTCGATTTTTTGTTGAATGGTAGAGGTTTCTGCTACTACGGTAACTTCATCCAGATTCTCAGCGTCCTCTTCGAGAAGGATGTCACCAACGTTTATCTTATAACTATTCTTACCTATAGTGATTTCTTTTTCAATGGTTTTAAAACCAATGAATGTAATTTCAACTTTAACGAGACCAGCAGGAATCTTAGAGATATTAAAAGTACCGTCTGAATTAGTGATACCTCCAGTAATGATTTTCTCGTTAGAATCTTTGATAATAACGTTAACGTAAGGCAATGGTTCATTGAGGCCTGCGTCTATTACACGACCTGAAATTGAACCGGTTTTAATGTCTGAATTGGACTTAGGTTGGGCGCTTAAAATGGCTGATGAGACCATTAAAAGCATTAAGAAGAAATGCTTCATTTTTTGATTGTTTTTTGATTGATTTGATAGTTTCTTAGTGTTAAGACGACTATTTTTGCATCGTGTTACCACAATTAACACTCCTTAACATCTTTTTAACAAATGAGCGAAACAACTTTAGTCCTTGGAGCATCCTTAAAACCTGAGCGTTATTCGAATATTGCAATTGGTAAATTAGTAGATAATAGTCTGAATGTCAAGGCATTTGGTTTAAAATCAGGTATAGTTAAAGGTGTTGATATCGATACAGAACTAAAGCCTTACAAAAATATTGATACGGTAACCCTATACGTTAATCCGCAACGACAAAAAGATTATTATTCCTATATATTGAACTTAAATCCTAAGCGTGTGATTTTTAATCCTGGGACTGAGAACCCAGAATTTTATGACCTTTTAATTGAGAATAATATACACGCTGAAGTGGCATGTACATTGGTTTTATTGGCGACTAATCAATATTTGAATTATTCGGAGAACGAATAAACTTTCATTTCGGCATTATTAGCCATGACAAGGAGTAAGTTCTTGTCTTTCATTTTAATAACTTCAATTTGCTTTATCTGATCATTAAATCGATCAATGCCATAATCTGTTACAGATTTAAAACTAGAGGATGAATCCATAATTATACCTTTCAATGAATTATAGGAACCATGATAAGTGTTTAATTTATAGGAATTACCTCCAATAATTATTTTAGAATCATCTTTTATATCAATAGAGGTGAAGCTGTTAATTGGTGCCAATTGTAAAGCATCGTCGAATTCAACAAAAGTATTGAATACGCCATTGTCATTTCTCAAATATCCTGAAGCTAAAGTATGAGCTAAAGACTTTTCTGCTTTATCTAAAGTGCCTTGTTTCATGACATCGACAATGGTTTTTCCAGCAATACTTTTATGATCCACATAAATTTTACTAACCACATTCATTTGACCGGCCAATTCATCTTTAGAATTAACCATGTAATATTTACCATTCCTGTTATATGCAATAAGTGTCTCTTTGACGCCATTTTTATCGAAATCGGAATAATACATGTTTAATGGGCCGTCGAAATACAAATTAAATTTTGTGTTTAAGCCCCAATTACCTAGTAGTATATCTAAGTCACCATCATTATCAATATCAAAGGTATTTATGGATTGCCATAGGCCATTAATATTGTCGGGTATATTCATTAAACTGAGTTTGCCGTCTGTATTTAGATAAATTTTTGGAGCATCCCATTCACAAGAAACAAGCAAATCTTTAAGACCATTACCGTCGATATCTACCCATTTCGCTGAGGTCACTTTACTAATATCTAATTCCGTACCTACCGAAAATTTACCTGTTCCGTCATTGGTTAGTATATAAGACGTTACGCGCTGGCCATAATCTCCAGCAATTGAGTGATTACCAACAAAAAGATCTATATCACCATCATCATCATAGTCATAGGGTTCTACTGATGTTGTCACATTAGTGTTTTCTGGTATCCATTGATTTGCGATGGTATAATTTCCATTATCGTTAATGTATAATCGATCTTTCATTACACTTTTAACCTTGAGAGGTGTAATACCAGAAGCCACATATAGATCTAAATCTCCATCATTATCAGCATCAAAAAAACTAGCGTCATTATCTTCATATACAACATCACCATCAAATACTTTTTGACTTAATAACTCAAGATCAGTTCCTGAATTAAGGTATAATTGGCTTGCTTTTCCAGAAGCACTACCGATGTAAAGATCTTCAAAGCCATTACCGTCAACATCTCCTTTTGCAATAGTAGGTCCAAAGGTTGAGACTTTATATGGAATAAGTTTTTCCTCCAAAAAGTCAATGTAATTATCCTCTTCGTGTTTATAGGAAATACTGCCATCAGTTTTAAAAAAGGTAGGTTTAGTTACTTTTTTGTAGGTGAAAGCTTTATCTGTTGCCTTATACTTTATTGATATTTCCGAATTAATTTCTGGTGCAATAATTTTTTGATAAGTGTTGTTAGGCCAAATTATTTGTAGAGAATCAATAGTTTCACTGGTGTTTAAGCCAAAATGAAGTTTACTGTCAAGCGAGGAAAGAAAGCCACGCGATTTAAACAATTGTTTCATTTGGGATTTTCCTCCAGCATATACTGTCGCTTTTGTCCCAATACCTTCTTGATTTCCTGCTTTATATTCTAATTCAATATTTAAAAATGCATTGTTCTTATCCGTAGTGTTTTTGTAAACACTTGCAACAGCATTAAAATTATTGGTAACAATATCTAAATCACCATCTTTATCTAAATCAACATAAACTGCTCCATTAGAAAGGCTCGGCTTGTTTTCTATCCAATCTCCTGTTTTAATTTTGAATTCCTTTGAATCTCCTTCAAAAATTT
Organism: Winogradskyella poriferorum; assembly: GCF_050618035.1. GTDB lineage: Bacteria > Bacteroidota > Bacteroidia > Flavobacteriales > Flavobacteriaceae > Winogradskyella > Winogradskyella poriferorum_A. The sequence continues at coordinate 463,909 of NZ_JBODPY010000003.1, read as the reverse complement.
CATTGGTTACATCTCCGGCTGTCATTTCACCTATAGAATTAAATAACCATTCTAATCCTTCGCTCTCCGACCTTCCTTTGAAAGCATTTGATACGTATTTTTTAAAATCTAATCCGTTAGGGCGTCTTAAAATTCCATTTGAAATAAATAAATCTTGGTGTCCGTCATTATTAAAATCTGCGAAAAGAGGTGCCCAACTCCAATCTGTGTCAGCAATTTTATTAATCAGTGCGGTTTCATGGAAATACTCTCCATTGTTATTAATTTGAAGCATATTCCTAGAATATTGATCTTTATACCCTAAGTTTTTCAGTTGTTTTTGCATGTTAAACATGGCATCATCTCCTTCGGTTTCTTTGAGGATGCGCTCATCTTTAGGCAACATGTCTAATGTCATAATATCTTGATAGCCGTCACCATTAATATCAGAAGCATCGCTACCCATAGAAAAACGACTAACTGTAGAAAACGATTCATCTAAACGTTCAGAAAAAGTACCATCTTGGTTATTTATATAGTAGTAATCATCTTCATGAAAGTCGTTGCAGACATAAATATCATCCCAACCATCATTGTTGAAATCTGCAATACTAGCACTTAATCCATATCCATTAACACCACCATAAATATTTGCAGATTCACTGACGTCGGTGAAAGATCCATTATCATTATTTAATAAAACATCTCCAACAAGGGGAACACGTTTATTTCTTAAGTCAGCTTTTCCGTGCGAAAGTGTTGTATGTACAGCATGGTTTACGATATAAACATCTAAGTCGTCGTCTTTATCATAATCAAAGAAATAGGCTTGTGTGGAATATCCTTCAAAATCAAGTCCATAGGCTTTTGCATTTTCAGAAAATGTACCATCACCATTATTTATAAAAAGCTCATTATGACCTGTAAAATCTAATAGACCAGAAACTGCACAAACATAAATATCTAGTAAACCGTCATTATTTATGTCTATCATTGTGGCTCCTGTTTGCCAGCTTGCCTTACCCTGTACATTTGCGCTTTCAGTAATGTCTTTAAATTGAAAATTCCCCTGATTGAGATACAACTTGTTTTCACCCATATTCGATACAAAAAACAAGTCCGGTAAACCATCTCCATTAACATCACCTGTAGCAACACCGCCACCATTATAGTAATAGATGTAATTGATGATACTGTGCTGTGGATCCTCGGTTACTAAGTTCTTAAAATCGATTCCTGTAACATCTTCAGAAACAGATTTTAATAAGAATGAGGTTTCATTCGTACTTTTTTGTGGGTCTTCAGAACAGGAGATCAGTGTTAAAAAAACTAATACTATTGCAGAAATTTTTTTCATAGACTATTAGCAAAAGCAGTTGAACAAATATACTAATATTTTAAGCTAAATATTTCTGCAATACCTATAGCCAATTATGTTTTTGAAATTTTGGTTCTAATTAAGAGAAGGCCAATAAATGTGATTAAACCATTGATTGGTAAAAGTTCATAACCTAAGGTGTAACCACCTAATTTTTCAGGAGGAATAGAACCGATAATAGCGATTAAGATTGCAGAGACAATTGCAACAATCCAAACATATTTATCTTTAATGGAATACTTAGTGAAAATGCCAAAAGCAAATAAACCGAGTAATGGGCCATAGGTATATCCTGCTACGGTCAAAAGACTATCAATAACATTACTGGTCAATACATATTTAAATATGATTATAACAAATACTAACAGTATACTCATGGCAATATGAACTCTTTTTCTTAAACGCTTTTGGAGGGCTTTTGGTTTATCATTAATGTTCATAAAATCCACACAAAATGATGTAGTGAGAGAGGTAAGAGCGCTATCGGCACTACTATATGCTGCAGCAATTAAACCCAGCATAAAGGTTATGGCCAGTGTAATACCTAGACCGCTGTTAAGTGCTATTTCAGGAAACAATAAATCTGTTCTTGGCTTACCATCCATTAAAGGAACCTCGATATTATTTTTCTTGGCGTAGATATAAAGTAACGCTCCTAAAAGCATGAATAAAAATGTGGCAATTACAAGAACAATACTAAATGAAACCATATTTTTTTGTGAATCCCTTAAAGACTTGCATGTAAGATTTTTTTGCATCATGTCTTGGTCTAAGCCGGTCATACAAATAGTAATAAACATGCCACCGATAAAAGATTTTACAAAATGGCTACGCTCCAGAAAACTCTCTGTTACAAATATTTGGTCATAATTTTTAAGTTCTTCAGAAGAAAGAAACTCGCTAAAAGACCACCCTAAATTATCATTGATAAAATAAATTGAAAGCCCTACAGCTAGTAACATAAATAAGGTCTGTAAGGTATCTGTCCATATTATTGTTTTAATACCACCTTTATTGGTGTAAACCCAAATCAGTAAAATCGAAATTATTACAGTTATTTCGAAAGGAACGTTCCATGCATCAAAAACAAATTGTTGTAATACAATTGCTACTAAAAATAGTCTAAACGCAGCGCCAATTACTCTAGATATAAAAAAGAAAAATGCACCGGTTTTATGACTAACAACTCCAAATCTAGTCAGTAAATACTCGTATATAGAGGTTACATTATGCTTATAATAAAGGGGTAAAAGCACAAAAGCGACAACGAAGTAACCGAACATGTAGCCTAGTACCACTTGGAAGTAACTAAATTGAGACCCATCGATCCATCCTGGTACTGAAATAAAAGTAACACCAGATAGGGAGGCACCAATCATTCCAAATGCAACAATATACCAAGGTGATTGCTTGTTTGCACGAAAGAAAACATCGTTACTATCCTCTTTACCAGTTAGATAAGATATTAAGATGAGAATACTGAAATAACTCAAAATTAAAATCAGTATGGAGATTGGTGACATAAAATTTGTATTAAAATATTTACAGAAAAATACTATTTTTGGAAAAAATTGCTATCCCAAATTTAATCTTTATGAAAAAGAATATCCTTTTTTCCGTTTGTTTTTTAATTACATTTTCTCTCTTTTCCCAAGAATACTTGGATCTAATCGCAGAAGGAAATCATACCGTTCAGGAAATTTCTGAAAGTGCTGAAGCGCATTTTGATGAAGTAGGTCGTCAAAGAGGTACTGGTTATAAGCCATTTAAAAGATGGCAGTATTTTGCAGAGCGCGCTATGGATGAAAATGGTATGCTAAAATCACCAGAATTTTATTACAATGAACTCATTAATTATAATGCTAGAATTAATGATGAAGGCGCTTTTTCTAGAACAACTGTTGGTACCTGGGAAGAAATGGGGCCAACTTATTGGAATGCAACTTCTGGTTACAATCCTGGTGTTGGTAGAGTTACGTCAATTGCTGTTGATGAATCTAATTTAGATCATATCATCGCAGGAAGTCAAACAGGCGGTGTTTGGAAGAGTTTGGATGGAGGTTCAACATGGACAGTCTTAACGGATAACTTATCAAATATAGATGTTTATTCGTTGGCCATAGATCCACTGAACAGCAATACTTATTATTGGGGATCAAATGGAGGATCTATCTTCAAATCAACCGATGGAGGAGCAACGTGGTCTTTACATGGTAGTGTTTTTGGTACTGTAAATAGAATATTGATTGATCCAACGAATACATCAAAAATGTATGCTAGTGCACAAAGTGGTGGTTTATTTAAATCTGTAAATGGTGGCACAAGTTGGACATCTATAGCTTCTGGTATATCAACGGGATTTGATTTTCAATTTAAACCTGGTGATACAAATACAATTTATGCATCCGGATCACAATTCTATATTTCAACAAATGGAGGTACAACCTTCAATGCTGGTAACGGTTTTTCTTCAGGAGCAAAAATGATAGGTGTTTCATCAAATGATCCTATGGTAGTCTATGTAGTAGAAGAAGACGGTGGTGTTTTTGGAGGATTATACAAATCAACAGATAGTGGTGCAACGTTTACAGAACTAAGTCATTCTTTCTTCAATTACTTTGGGTATGATTCTAATGGGTTTGATAATTTAGGTCAGGCTCCGAGAGATATGGCGATAACGGTAAATCCAAATGATGTTAATGATGTTCATATAGCCGGAATTAATACTTGGCGATCTACAGATGGTGGAGTTTCATTTAGTATTACATCGCAATGGACACCAGGAGGAGCAAATAGTGAGAATATTGGGTATTGTCATGCAGATGTGGATTTAATGTTTTTTGCAGGCAGTGGAGCAAATACAAAATTATTTGTGGGCTCTGATGGCGGTATATATAGAGCTGATGATCCAACTAATGTGAGTACAAGTTATTACACGGATTTAACAACAGGAATGGGAATTAGACAATTTTACAAAATTGGAATAAGTCAAACGGATCCTGTAATCATAACAGGTGGCTCTCAGGATAATGGATCCTCAGTGTTACGAGCCGATGGCAATTGGTACGATTGGTGGGGAGCTGACGGTATGGAAGGCTTTGTGGATAAAAACAATACAGATATAATGTATGGCACTTCGCAGTTTGGGTCATTTGTTAAGTCCAATAATGGAGGTAATTCGGTTTTTGGTATTTCTCAACCTGATGGTAAAGGTGGGCAAAGCTCTTGGAATTGGATAGTACCTTTTGAGCAAGATCCGTTAGTTCAGAATACAATTTATTGTGCGTTTGATCAAGTATATAAATCCGTCGATGGTGGTAGTAACTGGACCTCTATTTCTCAAAACTTTGGTGCTGATGTTGACCACTTAAAAATTGCCCCTACGGATAGTAATAAGATGTATTTAGCTATTAATGGTACACTGTGGTATACCTCAAATGGTGGAACGAATTGGACACAATCATTTTTATTCCTTGGCGGAAGCCAAAGAATTAATAGTATTGCAGTTCATCCAACAGACGCAGATAAAGTTGCAATAGCAACTAATAATAGTAGCAAGGTTTATGTTAGTACTGATGGAGGAGTAACATTTACAGATATTCCATGGGACCTTCCAAATTTTTCAGCACAGGCTGTGGCTTGGCAAGATAATGGCAAAGATGGATTGTACGTTGGGATGAACTATGGTGTGTATTACACAGATAATGATTTAGGAGATACGTGGATACCATTTAATAATGGTTTGCCAAATGTTAGAATTAACGAGTTAGAAATAAATACTGCAGACAATAAAATATATGCAGCAACTTATGGAAGAGGCTTATGGCGTTCTAATGTTTATGAAGCATCATTAAGTGTAGATGAATTTAAATTAACAGATTTTAGTCTTTATCCAAATCCAGCTAATGACCAAGTGACGTTAAAATGGTCCAAGCCTGAAGATGTAAGTGTTCGAGTATACAATACTTTAGGAAAGCTAGTATTCTATTCAAAAAAGTTGAATATTATCAATGGATACAATGTCGATATTTCAAATTTTGAAAAGGGCATTTACTTTGTAAAATTAAATAGTACTTACGGAGAATTAACCAAAAAACTGGTTATAAATTAAGACTATCTAAAAGCTTAAAAAGTCCAATTATTGTTTTTGATAATTGGACTTTTTTATTTGTCTTCTTGACACTAAAAACAGTAACTTCGCACTTATGGATTTCTCTTCGAAACTTCTTGAAAATGCTGTAAACGAAATGTCTCAATTGCCTGGCATTGGTAAACGTACTGCATTGCGATTGGTTTTGCATATGCTTAGGCAACCAGATACACAAACGTTTCAATTGGCAGAAGCACTTACAAAGGTACGAGCAGAGATTAAGTTCTGTAAATCTTGTCACAACATTAGTGATAAGGAACTCTGTGAAATATGTGATAATCCTAAACGCGATTCAGAGATTATTTGTGTTGTAGAGGATATCCGAGATGTAATGGCTATAGAAAATACTAGCTCCTACAAGGGTTTATATCATGTTTTAGGAGGAAAGATCTCACCTATGGATGGTATAGGGCCTCAAGATTTAAATATTAATTCGTTAGTTGAGAAGGTTAAGGCTGGTAGTGTAAAAGAATTAATATTTGCTATGAGTCCCACTATGGAAGGTGATACAACAAATTTCTATATCTTCAAAAGATTACATGGCTTGGATGTGGCGACATCAACTATCGCTAGAGGAGTTGCTGCAGGAAATGAACTTGAGTATACCGATGAAATAACACTAGGACGAAGTATTATAGATAGAGTGCCTTTTGAGGCATCACTAAAATCCTAAACTACTGTGAAGCTTTCCGTTGTTATTCTTAATTATAATGTACGCTATTTTTTAGAGCTATGTCTTAATAGTGTTCAAAAAGCGCTACGCGATATAGATAGCGAAATTATAGTTGTTGATAATGCATCAAACGATGAAAGCTGTGCGATGGTGCGCGCTCATTTCCCAGAAATTAATCTAATAGAGAACAAAGAAAATCTGGGCTTTTCTAAAGGCAATAATATTGGTGTAGAAGAAGTTAAGGGAGAATATGTATGTATTTTGAATCCAGATACGGTTGTTACTGAAGATACATTTGAGACACTATTAGAATTTTATGAGTCTAAGGACAAAATAGGAATATTAGGGTGTCAACTCATTGATGGTAAAGGGTGTTTTTTACCAGAAAGTAAAAGAAATGTTCCCACTCCAAAAATTGCCTTAAAAAAACTAATAGGTTTAGGCAAAGCTTATTATGCCAATCACCTCGAAAAAAATGAGATTGGCGGAGCTGATATATTTGTTGGTGCTTTTATGTTACTTCGAACCGAATTGTACAAGTCAGTAGGAGGATTTGATGAAGATTATTTTATGTACGGTGAGGATATAGATTTATCCTACAAGATTAAAAAAGCCGGTTTTCAAAACTATTATGTAGGAACCCAGAGCATTATTCATTTTAAAGGTGAAAGCACATTAAAGGATAAAACATATGCAAAGCGATTTTTCGGTGCAATGCAGATTTTTTACAGAAAGCACTTTAAAACTTATTTTGTTATAGACGCATTTGTATGGATTGGACTTAGGCTTGCAAAAATTTTAAGTCGACCATCTGGCGAGGAGAATCAAGTTACTCAAAGCACCTATTTTTTAACTAATCGACCTATCGAGGATTTTAAAGATTATAATAACACACAAGCCTATACCTATACCAATGTTGGTGCACAAATCCCAAATGATACTACAATCGTTTACGATTGTGAGTTTGTAGATTTTAAAACGGTTATTACGGATATTAAAGAACGCTCTAAAAGATCTAAACACCAATACAGATTTTTATTAGGTGATCCTAAATTTGTTATTGGTAGTGATTCTTCAAAGGGAAGGGGAGAAATAAAATTGGCCTAAGACTGTTTTTACAATGCATAAAAACGAACAAAATATCGTTTTTTTTATTAATTTTGCAGTCGATTAGCGAATAAAGACCTACAAATTAAAGATATGGCAAAGTTTGAACTTAAATTACCTAAGATGGGCGAAAGTGTTGCTGAGGCAACAATTACTTCGTGGCTCAAAGATATTGGCGATACCATTGAAGCCGATGAGGCCGTTTTGGAAATTGCTACTGATAAGGTAGATAGTGAGGTGCCAAGCGAGGTAGATGGTGTCTTGGTTGAAAAATTATTCAATGTTGATGATGTCGTACAAGTTGGTCAGACTATTGCGGTTATTGAAATAGAAGGTGAAGGCGATGGAGATACAAGTGCACCTAAGGTAGAAGAAACAGCAAAAGTAGTAGAAGCTCCAGAAGTTGCAGAAGTTGCGCAAACGGTGGAAGTTGCTAAACAAACGGTAGAGCCTGTTGTCTCTAATGGTGATCGATTTTATTCGCCATTAGTAAGAAATATTGCCAAGGAGGAAGGGATCTCTCAAGAAGAATTAGATCGAATTCCTGGTACAGGAAAAGATGGTCGTGTTACAAAAAATGATATTAAAGCCTACGTTGCTAATAGAGACTCTAGTTCAACAGCATCAGTTGAAGTTACGCCTAAGATAGAAAAAGTAGAGGCACCAAAAACAGTTGTTAAGACTGAGACCAAGAAAGAGCAAGATGTTGCAGTTACGGCTAGTGGAGAAGATGAAATTATCGAAATGACTAGAATGGGTAAGCTCATTTCTAAGCATATGGTTGATTCTGTGCAAACATCGGCTCATGTGCAGTCTTTTATTGAAGCTGATGTAACCAATATCTGGAATTGGAGAAAGCAACATAAGGACAGTTTTAAGAAAAGAGAGGGTGAAAACTTAACGTTTACACCAATCTTTATGGAGGCAGTAGCTAAAGCATTACGTGATTATCCAATGATGAATATATCTGTTCAAGGAGACAGTATCATTAAGAAAAAGCATATTAATTTAGGTATGGCCGCAGCATTACCGGATGGGAATCTAATAGTACCAGTAATTAAAGATGCTGACCAGCTGAACCTATTAGGTATGGCGAAAAAAGTTAATGACTTAGCAAATAGAGCCAGATTAGGTGAATTAAAACCAGATGAAATCCAAGACGGTACCTATACAGTTACAAATGTTGGAACTTTCGGTAGTGTTATGGGAACACCAATAATAAATCAACCTCAGGTAGGGATCTTAGCACTAGGTGCAATTAGAAAAGTCCCTGCAGTTATTGAGACACCAGATGGTGATTTTATCGGCATTAGATACAGAATGTTCTTATCACATTCTTATGACCACAGAGTTGTTAATGGTGCTTTAGGTGGCCAATTTGTCCAAGCAGTAAAGAATTATCTTGAGGCTTGGGATATGGATAGAGAAATTTAATTTTACTCAAATATTATATTTAAGAAGAAAGCACAATTATAATGATTGTGCTTTTTATTTTACAAATCCCTCCCAACGACGCATATAGTTAATAAAGGTTTTACTCAAACCTTCATTTTGCAGATAATCTTCAGTAACTGGATTTTTTATAGGCTCAAAATTTGAATCTTCTATAACACGCTTCGGAAAATCATGATGCAAAATTGCTGAACGACCAATGGTTGCAAAATCAACACCTGCATTTAGTATTCGATGGACATTCGCTCCAGTTCTTATATTTCCTGCCACTGTAAGTTTTACGTTTTTATAATCGAGTTCTAGTATGTGTTCAAGGAGACTTTGCTTGCTTTCGGGTAATTCCTCAGGAGTTTTAAAACAATCCCAAAGTGAGAGATCTAAAAAGTCAATATTATAGTCGTTAATTAGTGTTTGACTTACGTCTTTCATTTCGCTCAACTTCATACCAAAGCGCTCAGGCGAAAGCCGAACACCCAATAAAAATTCGCTACCACACTGCTCACGTATGCCTTTTACAATATCAAAAAGTAAACGTGCTCTATTCTCTAGAGATCCTCCATATTTATCAGTCCTTTGATTGATTTTTGAACTTAAGAATTGCGTAAGGATATAACCATGAGCACCATGTACCTCCACACCATCATAACCACATTTTTGTGCTCTAACCGCCGCAGAAATAAAATCTTCTTTTAGTTGCTCCACCTCTTCAAGAAGCAAAGCTCTAGCATTATGTTTTTCACTATCAGATGGACAGACAGCCTTTGTTTTAATGACCTCAAATGGCGAGCGCATTCCAGCATGATGTAATTGAACAACAGCTAAACTTTCAAACGACTTTATTTGCGAAGCCAATTTCTTGTGTCCTTCAATATGTCCATCTGAAAAAATACCAAGTTGCCCACTAAAACCCTTTCCGATTTCCTGAACATGCGAAGCACAAGTCATTGTTAAACCAAACCCACCTTTTGCACGCATTGTTAGCCAATGGTATTCATCGTCAGATAGTTTGCCGTCTTCATGACTTTGCTGATTCGTCAATGGTGCAAGCATAAAACGATTGTTCATCGTTTTACCACAGTTAAAGGTTAAATAAGAAGAAGGTTCAATTGACATAGGCTTAATTTCTTACGAATTTCGACTATTTAATTAATATCCTCAAATTTGATTAGAAACCATTTAGTTTAGCTAATTCGAGTAACTTTGCAAAAAATATTTTGCATGCAGTTGAATTTAAATAAACCGATCTGTTTTTTTGATCTTGAAACTACAGGTATAAACATATCACAAGATAGAATTGTTGAAATTTCTATTCTCAAAGTCTATCCTAATGGTAAAGAGGAGTCTTACACAAAACGTGTTAATCCTACCATACCGATTCCTCCAGAAGTCACGCTTGTCCATGGTATTTCGGATGATGATGTTAAAGATGCACCAACTTTTAAAGAAATAGCCAAAGAGGTACATAATATGATTAAAGATTCTGACTTAGGCGGATTTAATTCAAACCGTTTTGACATACCATTATTAGCAGAGGAAATGCTAAGAGCAGAAGTAGATTTTGATATGAAAAATAGAGTAGCTGTTGATGTTCAGACGATTTATCATAAAATGGAACAGCGTACTTTAAGTGCTGCTTATAAATTCTATTGCGATAAAAATTTGGATGATGCGCACAGTGCAGAAGCCGATACCAAAGCCACTTATGAAGTGTTAAAAGCACAACTTTCAAAATACGATGCACTAGAAAATGACACTAAATTTTTAGCAGAGTTTAGCTCTCGAAAGAAATTTGCAGATTTTGCTGGTTTTCTAATTTACAATAAAGAAGGAGAAGAATGTTTCTCTTTTGGAAAACATAAGGGAAAGCGTGTAGTTGACGTTATGGAGAAAGAACCGGGTTATTTCGGGTGGTTACTCAATGCGGACTTTCCACTTTATACTAAAAAAGTGTTAACCGCAATTAAATTACGCCAGTTTAATAATAAATTAGGCTAGTCTCTTTTATAAAATCGTAGAACTACTACTTCTGTATCTTTCATGAGGGTAATTTTTTTGTTCATTTCATTTTTGAGTTTTGCTCAAGAGCAAGTTGCAAAAGGCGTTGTGTTGGATCAAGTAACGAATTTACCCATTCCTTATGTTAATATTTCTATCCTAGATTCCACGGTAGGAACCTCTAGTGATGAGGATGGAAGTTATAATCTCAGGATTAAGGAAAAGAACCTAAAAAAGCGAGTGAAGTTAACCTCATTAGGATATGAAAATCATGAAATACCAGTTTCATCATTATTAAAGTCTCAAAATATCTTTTTGAAGCCTAAAACTGAGACGTTAGAGGAAGTTGTAATTGCTGATAAATTCGAGGAGAAGCTTAAAATAGTTAATAAAATAGAGGATTCAGATTTATGTCATGGTTATGGCTCTATCGCTGAAAATCCATGGATTATGGCTTTATATTTTCCTTACCTAGATGCTTATGATGAAACACAATATTTGAAATCAATCAAGTTTCATTTTGGAAATTTTAAAAACAAAAAGGCTAAGTTTAGAGTACGGTTATTCACCATTGGAACAGATAGCCTTCCAGATAAAGACCTGTTGAAAGAAAATGTCATTGTGAAGTTAAAAAAGAAACAAAAAGAAACAGAAATCAATATTTCTGATTATGATATTCTTTTTCCTTCGGAAGGGTTTTACATAGCTTTCGAATGGTTGTATATTCCTTATAATGCTGAGGAAGTCACATTTCATTTTACAGATAAAAACAAGAAGAAAGAAAAAAGAATGAAGTACTCTCCAACACTTTCAGCGACTTGTGCAAAGGAGGGAGACTTTGTAGTTGCATCGTATATTTCTGGTGAATGGCGTTTTTATGTAGCTAAAACTTCTAACAACGAATACAGAGCAATACCTGCTATATCACTAACTTTGTCCAATTGAATAAATTGTAATTATGAAACTTATCTGCATAGGACGTAATTATACGGAACATATAAAAGAACTAGAAAATGAAAAACCTACTGATCCAGTAGTGTTTTTAAAGCCTGATACTGCTATCCTTCTTAAAAAGATGCCTTTTTTTATACCAGATTTTTCTGATGAGGTGCATCATGAGGTTGAGGTCTTGGTTAAAATTAAAAAAGTGGGTAAGTTCATTGATCAAAAGTTTGCGCATAAGTACTATGATGAGATTGGCTTGGGTATTGATTTTACTGCAAGAGATTTACAAGCCAAACTCAAAGCCAAAGGCCTGCCATGGGAAAAAGCAAAGGCATTTGATGGTGCTGCTGTGATTGGTAAGTGGTTGTCAAAAACGCAGTTTGATACCGTGGATAATATTAATTTTGAATTAAAGCGAAATGGTGAGACCGTTCAGTCTGGGAATACGGAGCTCATGTTATGGAAAATTGATGAGCTTATCGCTCACGTTTCAAAATTTTTCACCTTAAAAATTGGTGATATAATCTTTACAGGTACTCCAGCTGGAGTTGGTAAGGTTTTTGCAAATGATGAATTAAAAGGATATATTGAGGACCAAGAAATGTTTTCAATCAAAATAAAATAGATGCCAGAACATTATAAATTAGATCGCGTACGAGAAATGGCTGATAACGATGAGGATTTCGTTATGGCTTTAGCCGCAGCCTTTATTGATGAAGTACCAGTTGATGCTGACAGATTGCGTAAGGCCGTGCCAGAAAATGATTATTATGAAGCTTATCAAGCGGCACATAAAATGAAACCAACTTTAGAATTATTTGGCTTAACAGCTTATCATGCTCTAATAGAAGTGCAAGATTGGGGAAAATATGAGCAATCAGATAAAGATATTTCCGCTCAATTAGAAAAAGTACTTGATGGTGTGGAAAAGGCCACTGAAGAAATTAAATCAGACTTCGATCTTTAAATTATTTTATACCTAAGACTTTTTTAGACATATGCATAGTAACAAGCATATGAGGTAAGTCTACAGTTTCCGCAATTTTGAGATCACCTGCAAGAGAGCAAAGCGCATAGGCCTCATTCTCACCCATCTGATGTTCTCGCATTAAGTAGTCTACCATGTATAAGGTTGCTTTTTTAGCTGCGATATCTAATGTCGTTCCATAACCTGTGGTGGCATAGTATTCTTCCGTTTCGTACTGTGGTTCTTTAATTGTTTTGTTTTTAATTAATTCGATTTCATAGATTATGCGTAATGGAACTTCTATGGCAGTGCCACATACTTCACCAAGTCCTTGCACGGCATGACCATCACCAATGGAAAATAAACCACCTTCAACAAAAACAGGGAAATAAACAGAGGTACCTTCAGTCATATTTGGATCATCCATATTACCACCATTTGCTCTAGGAGGGATTGTACTGAGTAATTCTGTAGTTTCTGGTGCAACTCCCATTACGCCTGGAAATGGGCTTAGTTTAAGTTGAATGGAGTCATTAAAATGGACCTTGTCTTTATTCTCTTTAAGATCATAGATTCGAAGATATTCCCCTTTAATAGAATCTGCTACGAAACTAAAACCAGGAACAATAGCATTCCAGCCCCAATCACCAACTTCTATATCGTGTAAGGTGATTTTTAAAACATCACCTGGTTTTGCATCTTCAACAAAGACAGGACCTGTTAAAGGATGTATAGGTTCAAAGTTTAAATTTTTAAGATCTTCTATTGTTGAGCTTAGATTAAACTGTTCGTCACTGGCATCTTCTGTATAGGCCTCAATAATAGCGCCTGATTTAACGGTGAGAATAGGAGCAATAGTACTGCTAAATTTATTATGGGTTTGATCTTTAGTTAAGGTGTATTCTGGTTTTCTTTCTTCATCTTCAGAAGGCGCTGAAACAGAGTTTACAGGCATTTGATTATTACATTGATAAAGTAAAGTACATAGAAGGATGTAGCAGAGAATCTGGAAAGTGAATTTAAGTGACATGGATGGTTTATTATTTTATTAAAGGTTGTTTAAAATTAATGAATTAACATTTTAATAGCCTTACCTTTGCCAATATCATTAAAGTACTTAAATATTGACTGCAGAAATAATCACTATTGGCGATGAAATACTCATAGGCCAAACTGTTGATACGAATTCGACATTTATTGGCAAGGCATTTAATAAAATAGGGATTTCTATTTTCCAGATTACATCAGTTCAAGATGATAAAGCCCATATCTTAAAGTCCTTAAAAGAAGCTGAAGAAAATGCTGATATAATTATAATGACTGGAGGATTAGGCCCTACAAAAGATGATATCACAAAGTTGACCTTATGTGAATATTTTGATGATAAATTAGTTGAAAATAAAGCAGTGCTTCAAAACGTAGAATATCTATTTTCAAAATACATCAAAACACCAATTTCTGAGATCAATAGGCATCAAGCTTTAGTACCCTCTAAATGTAAAGTTCTAATGAATAAGTTTGGAACTGCTCCTGGTATGTGGATGGAAAAGAATGGAAAGGTATTTGTTTCTCTACCAGGTGTTCCTTATGAAATGAAGGCTTTAATAAATAATGAGGTAATTCCATTATTAAGAGAAGCCTATAATTTTCCTTACATAAAACACACGACATTATTGACCTATGGACTTGGAGAAAGTGCTATAGCAAGTAGAATTGAACATTTTGAGGATAACCTACCAGATTTTATTAAGCTCGCTTATTTACCAAGCTTAGGGCGTGTAAGATTACGCTTGTCGGCTAAGGCTATGGATAAAAATATGGTCGATGAAGCGATGGATGAGCAAGTAAAAAAACTCATCCCACTGGTTGAAGATATATTTGTTGGATTTGAAGACGACACAACCATAGAGCAAATTATTGGATCACGTTTGGTTGATTTGGGTAAAACCCTATCGATAGCCGAAAGTTGCACTGGTGGTAGAATTGCTCAAGCTTTTACAGCTAACGCAGGCGCCTCAAAGTACTTTAAAGGGAGTATAGTGAGTTACGCAACTGAATCAAAAGTCAATGTTCTTAAGCTTAACGAAAGCATCATTGTCGAAAATTCAGTGGTTAGCCAAGAAGTAGCTGAGTCTATGGCGAAAAATGTAAGACAACTATTCAATGCCGATTATGGTTTAAGTACCACAGGTAATGCTGGCCCTACAAAAGGTGATTCGGACGTGGAAGTGGGTACGGTATGGATCGCTATTGCAACAGAAGATGAGGTCATTTCAGAAGTTTTTAATTTCAGTAATCATCGTGAGAAAGTAATTATGAAAGCTACGAATAAGGCCTTTGAAATGCTACACAAAGAAATTTCAAAAAAGTAACACTTTATGTTTGTCGAAACGTAAAGATTTACTAAATTTGCACCCTGTTAAAAATTAACGTACCTAAAGAAAGAATACAATGTCAAGAGTTTGTGAACTTACTGGGAAAAAAGCAATGGTTGGGAACAATGTATCTCACGCCATGAATAAAACAAAGCGCAAGTTTAACGCAAACTTGATTAAGAAGCGTTTTTACATCCCTGAAGAGGATAAGTGGGTAACACTAAAAGTTTCTACATCAGCACTAAAAACTATCAACAAAATAGGTATTTCAGCTGCGATAAAAGAAGCAAGAGCAAAAGGTTTTTATAAATAATAACGAACGCTAAAGTCAAATACCATGGCAAAGAAAGGAAATAGAATACAAGTAATCTTAGAGTGCACAGAGCACAAAGCTTCTGGTATGCCAGGAACTTCAAGATATATTACAACAAAAAATAAAAAGAATACGCCAGACAGAATGGAGATTAAAAAATTTAATCCAATTCTTAAGCGTATGACAGTTCACAAAGAGATAAAATAATTGAATCATGGCAAAGAAATCAGTAGCAACATTACAGACAGGATCTAAGCGTTTGACAAAGGCTATTAAAATGGTAAAGTCACCAAAAACAGGAGCATATATGTTCGTAGAATCGGTGATGTCACCAGAACTTGTCAATGACTTTTTAAATAAAAAATAATTCGTTATTAACGAAATAGATGTTGAAAACTGCTTTCATTTGAAAGCAGTTTTTTTATGTCTATATTTGATCAAATTCTGACAACTTTTCATGTAAAAAACAAAGGCAAGGTTGTTGCTATAAATACTGCAAACAAACATTTAATGGGCTTTTTTAAAAATATATTTTCTTCAGAAAAAAAGGAAACACTAGATAAGGGATTAGAGAAATCTAAAACTTCTTTTTTTACCAAATTAAACAAAGCTGTTGCTGGAAAATCGAAAGTAGATGATGACGTTTTAGATAACCTAGAAGAGGTCTTGGTTACAAGTGATGTGGGTGTGAATACTACACTTAAAGTTATTGAACGCATAGAAGAACGTGTTTCTAGAGATAAATATTTAGGGACTTCTGAATTAAATCAAATACTAAGAGAGGAAATAGCAGCCTTATTATCCGAAACTAATGTTGGTGAAGCAACCGAATTTACAGTTCCTAGCGATAAACGACCTCATGTAATCATGGTTGTTGGAGTAAATGGAGTTGGTAAAACCACTACAATAGGCAAATTAGCTTATCAATTTAAAAAGCAAGGTCTTAAGGTTGTTTTAGGTGCTGCAGATACCTTTAGAGCTGCGGCTATAGATCAATTACAGGTATGGGCGGACAGAGTCGATGTTCCAATTGTAAAGCAGCAAATGGGTAGTGACCCAGCATCTGTTGCTTTTGATACTCTGCAAAGTGCAGTTAATCAAGATGCAGATGTTGTAATTATTGATACGGCTGGTCGTCTTCATAATAAAGTTAACCTAATGAACGAGCTCACCAAAGTGAAGCGTGTTATGCAAAAAGTTGTTGGTGAGGCTCCACATGATGTTCTTTTGGTTTTGGATGGCTCTACTGGTCAGAATGCTTTCGAGCAAGCCAAGCAGTTTACAGCTGCTACGGAAGTAACATCATTAGCAGTGACAAAATTAGATGGTACAGCAAAAGGTGGTGTTGTAATTGGGATAAGTGATCAATTTAAAGTGCCTGTAAAATACATTGGTGTTGGTGAAGGTATCGAAGATTTACAGGTGTTTAACAAGTACGAATTTGTAGATTCATTCTTTAAATAAGTCTATCTTTTTTCTTTTTTACCACTAATAAGTCCAAAGTTTGTCTTGCACTCCTTTCACAATTCTATTTGTCTGAATGGACTTCTTAGTTATTTGTATTTCAAAGATTTTAGAATCTAGTTTTCTAAGCTGAATTTCTTATTTTTATAAATGTCATTTAGATATTTAACAAAGTCAATTTATTAGCTTTTTTTATCTAAAAATTAGTAACCTTTATTCCAATCTAGTTGTGCAAAAGTTATTTTTATTATTTTTTATTTTTCTATGTTTTAGCTTTTGTCAGGGACAAAGTGTTGTTAATACTCCAAGCCAATATGAAAGCACATGGAGATTAAAACAAATCATTAGAGATCGCTTAAATAGAGACGAGAAAGCAAACCCTATTTCCTTTGAAGATATCAAAGGAAGCCCATATTTAACTCAAAATTTTGAAACAGCTCAGCTTATTATAAATGATAGTATTTATGGTAGTTTTCCAATGCGATACAATATTTATAATGATGAGATTCAAATAATGGATCCCAATGTAGCTCAACTTAATAATTCTAATAATGAAGAGTTTGACGCCCTATTAAAACTAAATGGAACCATCGTTAAATTTAAAGATGCTACTTTATTACTAAATGATTTAGCCGGTTTAGAGAAATACTCAAACACTTACATTATGCAGTTGTTTGAAGGAAAGAAGTTTTCATTATATCAAAAGAAAACGTGTAAACTAACACCTGCTGAAAAAGCAGCCTCTCCAAATCAGTCTGATAGAGCAGCAAAATTCAATATTTACGATGCCTACTATTTGTATAATCATAATAAAAAGGAAGGGTTTGAACTTTCCTTAAAAAAGAAAGACCTGAAGTTGGATTTCCAAAATGATTTTGAAGCGGTTTATACCTTTATAAAAAAAGAAAAAGTAAAGAAAAAAAGTCCTGAGTCGTTATTGGTCTTTCTAGAGTTTCTTAATAATTTAAATTAGTTGTTATGCCAAGAATAATTACCTTATTGTTAGTCTTATGTTTTGTAGTCTCCTGTGAGGAAGAATCGAATAATACCAAAGTAAAGGATGATGTAAAACTTGGATCCGATTCTACTGAAACCGTTGAGAAAGATACAACTGGTTTAGAAGCAATTTCTACAAAGGATTTTACTGAATTTTTAGTTTTAGATTCTAAAAATTTGACAAAGGATGAAATTTGGAATGCTATTAATCCAAAGTTGGAAGATTTTAGTGAGCAAGACTATGAGCGTCTAAAATCTCTAATCATCGAACAAGATATTCCTAGTCTTCAGCAAAATATTGCTGAGGGGAAATTCACTTATGAAGAATTAACTAAATTTTACTTATACAGAATTAGAAAGTATGATCGAGAAAACCCACTGGCTTTAAATTCTGTGATTTCAATAGATCCTAATGCTATTGATATTGCTATAAAACGAGATAAAGATAAAAGTGATGATACGCACGCCATTTATGGAATGCCAATTTTACTTAAGGATAACATCAATGCATCAGGTATGGCAACTACTGCTGGTGCTGTAGCATTAAAGGATAATTTTACTAATGATGCGTTTATAGTTGAAAAATTAAAGTCTAAAGGGGCCATTATTCTCGGTAAAGCAAATCTGAGTGAATGGGCTTACTTTTTTTGTGGTGATTGTCCTAGTGGTTATAGTGCTATGGGTGGACAAACTCTAAACCCTTATAAGCCAAGAGTTTTTGATACAGGAGGTTCTAGCTCAGGTAGTGGTGTTGCTGTGTCTGCTAATTTTGCGGCTGCCACGTTGGGAAGTGAAACTTCAGGGTCCATTTTATCGCCAGCAAGTCAAAATTCGGCTGTTGGACTTAAACCAACTATAGGTTTGGTAAGTCGTTCTGGTATTGTGCCTATTTCTTCCACACTTGATACCGCTGGTCCAATTACACGCACAGTTATCGATAACGCCATAGTTTTAGATGCTATTTTTGGAGAAGATGAAGAAGATGGTAAGTCATTTATGATGATGTGGGAGTCTGGATTCTATACAAAAGATCTTGCAAACGCTACCTTATCAGGAAAGCGATTCGGTGCGCCAAAACGACTATTGGAAGACAGTTTATATGTACAAGCAATTCAGGTATTAAAGGAGCAAGGTGCTGAAATTATTGAGATTGAGGAAGAAAAATTAGGCTTGCCCAATTTTTTACGCCTTTTAAATCTAGATATGAAGAAAGACCTACCAAATTATATGGAGCGCTTTGCTAATAAGGACATTAAATTGAGAACAGTAAGTGATATGATGGCATTTAACCTACAGGATTCTTTAAATTATATGCCTTATGGTCAAAATTTATTTAAAGGGATCGCTGCTGATGAAGGTGATGAAGCGTTTTTAGAGCGTATTATAGATACACTTCACAATAATGGTAAACGCTATTTTGATATCCCAATGTCTAAGCATGAATTGGATGGATTTTTATCTATCAATAATTATCATGCTGGTTTTGCTGCAGTAGCTGAGTACCCTGCTTTAACGGTTCCGATGGGATATAACAAAGAAGGTAAACCTTTGGGATTAACATTTATTGCAAAACGTCTTCAAGAAAAATTATTGTTGGAGTGGGCCTATGTGTACGAACAAGCATCAAAAGCAAGAGTCGCACCAGTAAACTACAACTAATTTATAAGCATATTAATGCGCAACCATAATTGGTCATCAAAATCAGAAAGAGCAAAATTTTCGTTATCCGCAGCTTCACCCATTCTAATTACGACCAGATTTTCACTTGGTACAATGTAAATTTTTTGGTCGTTCTTCCCTAAGGCGCAATACATGTCATTAGGAGCATTAGGAATCAATGAACCACTAAAAATATTTTGTGATTGAGGTAACATAAAAGTTGTTTTACCATTGAGCCACCACATGTAACCATAGGCTTCGTTGAGACCTTGGGAGGTGTTTATGGCTTCGTTTAAGAAAGATTCAGGTAATACTTGTTGATTATTCCATGTGCCATTTGCGTAAATTAACAGCCCAAACCTTGCCATACTTCTTGTTGTACTCCAATACACATTAAAATCCCCAGAAGGAAGCCATGCACCACTCATACCTATTGGATTTTTTAATCGATCATTAAAATAGTCGACAAAACTCATATTACTGGCACTGGCAACAACATCTTGCAGTTTAACATAAACGTTATGATAAGCCCATCGGGAGCCAGCATCTGCCACATATTGCAAATTTTCTGGTAAAACACTATCACCAATACTGTCATCTAATCCAGAATCCATACTTAATAAGTTCTTAGGTGTAATTAGATTTTCCTTTTCTAATGGTGCACTGGTCCATCCAGTTCCAAGATAATTCGAAACGCGATCGTCAATATTTAAAAGGCCTTCGTCTTCTGCAATTCCGGTAACTGCGGTAGTTAGTGTTTTACCCGCACTTGCCCAATACCAAGGTGATGTATTGGTGTGCCCATTTAAATAAGATTCTACCACAATTTTACCATTGTGAAGAATAATAAAACCTTTGGTGTTTTTATCTGTTAAATAATTGAGCAGTGGTTGCAGCTGGTCGGTGTTCCAACCTAGTTCTGCAATTGTTTTTGTATCCCATGTATTGGAGTTTAATGACGGAAAGTAAAGCGCTTCATCATTTGGTAATTCATTTGGGTCATTTTGATTTTGCTCTACATCTCCAGAGTTACTATCTGTGGTGCAACTATATAAATTATTTAAGCAAATAATAAAAAGTAACACCTTTATAGACTTCATAATTTGGGTTTTGCATTTAGACTATCAAATATATAAAAGGTTTAATTTACATTGTATCTTTGCGGTTTGATAGATCAAAAGCATGAGGACTAAAACACTTAAGAAAAATAGAATTAACGTTATTACACTTGGCTGTAGTAAGAATGTCTATGATAGTGAAGTATTGATGGGCCAATTAAAGGCCAGTGGAAAAGATGTTGTGCATGAGCAAGAAGGTAATATTGTAGTGATTAATACTTGTGGTTTTATAAATAACGCCAAAGAAGAAAGTGTTAATACCATCCTTGAGTTTATGCAAAAGAAAGAGGAAGGTGATGTAGATAAAGTATTTGTTACTGGATGTTTGAGCGAGCGCTATAAGCCCGATTTAGAAAAGGAAATTCCAAATGTAGATCAGTATTTTGGTACAACAGAATTGCCAAGTCTATTAAAAGCTTTAGGAGCAGATTATAAACATGAACTTATAGGTGAGCGACTCACGACGACTCCTAAGAATTATGCTTATTTAAAAATTGCTGACGGATGTGATAGACCTTGCAGTTTTTGTGCTATTCCACTAATGCGTGGTAAACACAGAAGCACACCAATCGAAGATTTAGTTGTTGAGGCAGAAAAATTAGCTTCAAATGGTGTAAAAGAACTTATTTTAATTGCTCAAGATTTAACCTATTACGGTTTAGATTTATATAAAAAGCGAAATTTAGCAGAGCTATTAGAAGCTTTGGTAAAAGTAGATGGAATAGATTGGATAAGATTGCATTATGCATTTCCAACAGGGTTCCCGATGGATGTATTAGATGTGATGAAGCGTGAACCAAAAATCTGTAATTACTTAGATATTCCTTTACAACATATCTCAGATGCTATTTTAAAGAGTATGCGTCGAGGCACTACAAAAGAAAAGACCACAAAATTACTTAAGGAATTTAGAGATATAGTTCCTGAGATGACAATAAGGACTACTTTAATCGTTGGCTATCCTGGTGAAACTGAGGAGGACTTTCAGACACTAAAGCAGTGGGTAAAGGATATGCGTTTTGAGCGCTTAGGATGTTTTACGTATTCTCACGAGGAGAATACACATGCTTACAATCTTGAAGACAATGTTCCTGAAGAAGTAAAAATGCAACGCGCTAATGAGATTATGGAAATTCAATCGCAAATATCCTGGGAATTGAATCAACAAAAAATAGGGCAGGAGTTCAAAGTAGTTATTGATCGTAAAGAAGGGAATTATTTTGTTGGACGAACTGAATTTGATTCTCCAGATGTAGATAATGAGGTTTTGATAGATGCTTCAAAAGTTTATTTGAAAACTGGTGAATTTGCGACTGTTAAGGTCACAGAAGCAGAAGATTTTGATCTCTATGCTGAGGTTGTCTAGATGGTAAAATCAATTAAGTTACCTTTTATTTTAAAGGGATGAAATCTGCTAAATAGCTCTTCTGAGTACCAACCTAATTCGCGTGTTTTTTTTACCATTTGGGCATGTTTAGGGTTTTTATAGGCATATTGAATCATTTCGTTTCCATTATTCCATAACGAAAAAGTTGCCTGCATAAAAATAGGCCATTCACCAATACCTTTAGAGTATATCAAGCCAGTATGTCCATCCATAGACTTTGATACCGATGGAACATATTTCCAAAATTTATGAATTAGTTTAGGTTTAATGGTGGCCCTGGTAATAACAGCCAATGGCTTATTAACATCATAGTCTATTGCCTTTTTAAAAGGTTCCTTATCGCTCCATCTACCATGGGCTTTAATGGTGTGCATATAAACATGAGTAAATGAAATTGCTGTATGAGTATAGGCCTCAATAACTTCTGATTCTATAAATGAATTAGCTTCTTCTTCAGAATTGAATACTGTAAGTAACCCAAAAGTTGAAAAATCTGGCCAAATAGAAAATCCATTACCACTACCACTACCTAAGGATTTCCAAAATGTCAAGCCTTCAATTGATGCTTCGAGTAAAGGAGGTCTGCCCATGCGTCCTAAGGCATTCCATTTATTGCGTGCACCCGAGTATTTAAAGAAGGAAATAAGTGTAGTTTGTGGCATTAATCTTATGCAATGAATTTGTACAAAGATAAGGCCAATAGCACTCTGTTTTTATTAATATAAGTTTAAAATGTGACTGTCTTAAAGTCAATGGGTCCTAATTTAAAGAGACATAATATTTAATGAACCACTTAGTAAAAAAGAATAGATTAAAAATAGTTATGCTGTCAATTTGCACACTATTAATACTATGCATTTGGAGTATTATACTATAACAAATAGTGAAATGTTGATTGGATGTATGAGTCACATAAATTTAACCAACCGTTATAATACTAAGACTGAGCAACCTCATTTAAATATGCTGATCGATAAGGATCGCATTGCCATCTGGATCTAAAACCACAAAACTAGCAGGTCCAGAATCACCAGCATCAATTTCACTAGCAAAGGTTACGCCTTTAGATTTTAAATGCGATTGAATTTCTCTAACATCATTATAATCATCTAAGGTATTGGCATTTTGATCCCATCCTGGATTAAAGGTGAGAATATTGTTTTCAAACATACCTTGAAATAAACCAATCAGTGTTGATTCGTTTTTCATGATGAGATAATTGCTCTCAATGGCTCCGGCAAAAACCGAAAAGCCCATGGTTTCATAAAAAGATTTTGAAGCCTCTAAGTTTTGGACAGACAAACTTACAGAGAATGCACCTAGTTTCATTTTAATTGATTTTAATTAGTACCTAAAGTTAATAAAATCAATAGAATAGCTTTTTTATGGGACTTAGATTATTTATTCAATAGAATAGGCTTGCCAAACCCTAAGGCTTCTAAACGATCTAATTGAGTTTCTGCATCTCCAACAAGGAGGTAAATCATCTGATTTGGTTTGATATATTTTTCTATCAATGCCTTTACATCATTAACAGTCATATTTTTCACCAATTCTTCTCGTTGTTTTGCATAGTCATCGTCAAGACCATAGTTACTAATATTAGTAAGCATATTTAATTTGGCATTTAAGGTTTCAAAAGCTCTTGCATTACTTTTTATGGTATAGCCTTTTGTAACTTCAAGATCTTCTTCATTGTATCCAGAGCCATAGTTTTCTAATATATCTTTAACTAAGCTTGTAGATTCGAATGTTACGTTTGATCGAACACCACTGCTAATTGCGAACTCGCCGTTATAATTAGAACCCGAAAATCGAGATCTAATACCATAGGTATAGCCCTTGCCTTCTCTTAATTGTTGAGTAAGCTGAGAAGCAAATCCGCCACCACCTAAACGATAGTTCATTACTGTTGCTGGATAGTAATCTACCTCAGTTGCCTTTAGTGCTGGATATCCAAATCGTATAACTGATTGTTTGGCACCTGGAATATCATAAAAATAAATCTTCGATGATGCAGGCTTTAATGGTAACGGCAATTCTGGAATGGTAACTTCTTTAGATTCCCATTGGTTATTTATTTGATCTAAAGACGCAAGCACCTCAGATTTTGAAATAGCACCAACAACATGATAGGATGCTAATTGAGGAGTGAGATTTTTATTGTAGAACTCCTTGAGATCTATCATGGTAATAGATGCTACAGATTCTTCTGTACCATTATTGCTATTTGACAAAATGTTATTTTCTCCATAAAGTAGTTTGGCATATTCATTTGCCGAAATACTGTTAGGGCTTCCTTTTTGTCTTTTTATTGTACTGATAGTACTCGCTTTTAGTAATTCTAGTTCGTTTTCATCCCAACGTGGTTCTAGTAGAATTTCATTCACCAAATCCATGGTTGCATCAAAATGTTTTGACAGTGTAGTGCCAGAGATGGTAATATTACTATCAGTGGCATAGGCATAGATACTAGCACCAAGGCTTTGGATAGCATTTTCTAATTCTTCAGTGCTTTTATTTTTTGTGCCTTTGGTCATAAGATTGGCTAAAAGGTTTGAAACACCAATTTTATTTTTATTCTCTAATAAAAGTCCACCTTCAATCTGCATTTCAAATTGTACTAGTGGAACTTCTGTATTTTCAATACCATAAACATTTATACCTGAATCGAGTTTTTCTTTCCAAACTTCTGGGATATTTAATTCAGGATTCTCACCAAAAGGTGGTTCAATACTACGATCAAAACTGCTAGGCGTTTTCTCATAAGTTGCTTCGATACTGGCGTCAAAGGTTTCTTCTGCACCTTGAACAATCTTTTCTTCAACAACATTTGCTAATGTTGAATTATCTAGAACTAAATCAACCTGTCCCTTAGGAACAAAACTTGTCGCTATATAATTTTTGTCTTTAATATACTTATTGTATACAGCCATGACATCCTCTGGAGTCACAGCTAAAATATTTTTAACATCTTGATTTATAAATCCAGGATCACCAGCAAAAATTTCATATTGTGCCAACTGAAATCCTTTGCCTAACACACTAGAAAGACTATTGTAGAAATCAGTTTCTTGTCCCGCTTTGATTCTATTTAAATCTGATTCGGAGATACCATTGAGTTCGAAATCCTTGAAACCGTCATTGATGGCATCTGCTACAACATTTAAATCAATTTGGTTAAAGGCCGTAACGGATAATGATATTTGTCCGGCTATTTCAGAATTATATTGAGAGAATCTGACATTATCAGTCAGCTTTTCTTGGTCAACCAAAATTTGATTTAAGGGTGCTTTTTTTCCATTAGATAAATACTCGGTCAAAACGCTTAAAGCATAAGAATCCTTATGGTATTGTGGTACACCTGGCCAAGTCATTGATAATCGAGGTAATCTGGCAAAATTATCCTCATAAAAAAGACGTTTTGATGATTTTAAAATAACAGGTTGTTTTTCAATTTCATCAATGTCTTCACCTCGTGGAATTTCATCAAAATATTTCTTTACCCATTCCTTAGTCTGTTTTACATCTATATCTCCGGCAATAGTCAAGGTTACATTATTAGGAACGTACCAGCGTCTATAAAACTCTTTTACATCCTCTAATGTGGCATTCTGCAGATCTTCCAAGGAGCCTATAACTTCCCAGCTGTAAGGGTGGCCTTCTGGGTAAAGATTTGTGTTTGTAACATAAGAACTGTGGCCGTATGGTCTATTGTCTGTAGATTGGCGCTTTTCATTCTTTACAACTTGCTTCTCTTTCGCCAGAACAGGTTCTGTAACTGTGTTAATGAAGAAACCAAGTTTATCAGCTTCTGCCCAAATCATTTTTTCCAAGGCATCTTTTGGCACGGTTTGGAAGTAGTTGGTTCTGTCTCTACTTGTAGACCCATTTGCACCTGAACCTCCAATACGAGCACTCATTTTGTCTAAACCACCTTTACCTAAATTCTCAGATTCAAGGAAAAGTAAGTGTTCGAATAGGTGAGCAAAACCTGTGCGCCCTTCTTTTTCTCTAGCTGAACCAACATGTGCTGTTAAAGCGACAGCCACAACAGGATCAGAATCATCTACGTGTAAAATAACCTGAAGGCCATTATCTAGAGTAAATTTTTCAAAATCGACTTTAAATTCAGTGGATTGTGTTTTTTCTTTTTCTTGACATGCTAATACAATTACAGCAGTCAATACAAATAGTAATAAGCCTTTTATTGATTTCATAATTTAGAGCTGAAAAATGACTAAAATTCAAATGCATTTATATTTACGAAGAATACAGAGTTCACTAAGAACAATTTACCGTTGTCCCAAAAATTCCTGAACAACACATTATCAGCAAAGTAAATAATACTACCGCTTCCTTTCTGTTCTTCACCAAAAACCAACGTATTTTTTAGGTTATTAATTGTATTCTTACCAGCAAATCCCGAGTATACTTTGGTGTCACCAATATGAGCTACATTATATCCACTACTTAGTAAATCATAAGCAGTGCTTCCTAACTTTAAAGTAAAATACTCATTTCCGTATCCAAATGCCATTGGGTGCGTATTATCCACTTTGGTTTTAAATATTGCACCAGTGATCATATTATTAGTGTATTCTCGTTCTCTTTCTGCATAAGGCGTTAGGTTATTACTTTCGCCTATCCCTTCTGAGGCTTTATATTTTAGACTCATTCCGTCTTTTCCAGCTATACTTCTTAAAGCACCATCTATGGCAATTAAGGTACCACCAGCTCTTACCCAGTCATTGATTTTATTGAAACTGTTATCATTTAAAACACTACCATAATAACCGTTAGGAACAATTAACACATTGTATTTGCTTAAGTTAGTTCTGCTTAGGTTTTTTGTATTTATTGAGGTAATAGGATAATTGAGTTGGTTTTCAAAAAAGTTCCAGATTTCACCATAACTTAAAGATGATGTACCATCTCCAGAGAGCACTGCAACCTTTTGATTATTTATTAATTTAATATCTGGTGAGCCAATATCTGGAGTCGTTTGGGAGAAACCAGATACAATAGGTGTTAATTTTTGATTATGAACTTTTATGGCTTTGTTTAAAAGTGTCATAAAATTATCGAGATGGCTATTGTCCCCTTTAGTAATGATGAGTGAACCTCTATCAAAAGTGCTACCATTTGATTTAAATGGTTTTTCAGTAAATCTTACTCTTATATCATGCTTTAATAGTGTTGCGAGAAACTGTGCATCCTTCATAGAATTCCATTTGCTCACATAGCCATAGGCTTCAGATACCTGTTCCAGAGTGTTATTATCTATTAAGATTTCACTAGATACTTTTGAAGTACTCGCAATGGCCTTTAAACCGTAAGCATATGGTAAAGACCATGCTGTTATATCATAAGTTAGGGAATCAGATAACTTTGCTGAAGGTTCAAAAAGTACCTTTACCATTTTACCTTTTGGCTGATTAGAATGAATAACTAAGTCATTAGATGAAAGGGACATGCTACCTTGTCCACCTTTGCTATAATCGTAGCCTGACGCTTTTCCGCCAGAAGGACGCTCATATTTAATTTCGTGTTGATCTAAAAGCGCTTTAAGTCTATTTAATTTATCCGCTTCACCTTGTAGTACATAACTCTTGTATTTTAAACCATTATTATTGAAAAACTTAACGAACTCGGTATTTATTTTATTGGCATTTTTTGAAGCAATTTCAACTGTTGATAAACCTGTAGTGGTGTGATGCGTTAAACGTTCAACTAAGGTTAATACATGACCCTCATCATTTAAAACACCTAGACCAGCCATACCATGACCACCTTGCTCATAGGTCATTCCAATAGCTCCCATGTAAGTAGGGTAGGTGTCACCATAACTTGGGTAAAGCAGGTCAAACCGTTCGCGAGTGAAAAATAACCAACCATTCGCATCGAAATATTTAGCGTGATTAATACCAATTTGAGTTTGGAAATCACGTTGCCAATCCGTAATTATTTCGTGATAAGGTTCTGCCGCAGGAGCAAAATAATAAGGTTCATTTATACCTTGTTCATGAAAATCTACATGAATATGAGGCATCCACTTATTATATACTTTAAGGCGTTGTTGCGTTTCAACTTGAGTGGCCCAAACCCAATCTCTATTTAAATCAAATAGGTAGTGGTTTGGTCGGCCTCCAGGCCATGGTTCATTATGCTCACTGGCTTGGATATCTATATCATATGGCTTGCTAGCCGTCTCATTAAACCAATTTACATAACGATCTCTACCGTCTGGATTAATACAAGGATCAATAATTACTACAGTATTGTTTAAAAGTTGTTTCTGTTCTGTCAATAATTTATAAATCGTAAGCATTGAGGCTTCAGTACTGGAAGCTTCATTCCCATGTACATTATAACTAAGCCAAACAATAGAAATATCAGAATCATTTGAAGTACCATCTAATAGACCAGTTTGCTTCAAATTGTTTGTTCTAATTGTTTCTAGATTTTTCAAGTTTTCTTCACTCGAGATATAAGCCAAATACAAAGAGCGTCTTTCATTGGTTTGACCATATTTTTCTAACTTTACATTAGCTGGCATAGCATCTGCTACATGCTCAAAATAATCAACGACTTGGTGGTGTCTGCTAAATTGAGTTCCAATTTCATAACCCAAAAAATCATCAGGTGATTGTAAGTTTTGGGCATTTAATTGAAAAAAGGAATAAAGTGAAATGAATAAAATGAAAAAATGTCGGCGCATATTAGTTGGTTTTATTTGATAACTAGTAAATATAAAGACTGTATCTCATATTTTTTGCATGATAATTTGAATTAACTAAAAATTAGCAGTTGCAAATTTGAAGAAGCTTATATTTACAGCATAATTACTAATCCTATGCCAACTAACTATATTCCTTTTAGAGAAACTGGTTATTTCTCTAAATTTATTTGTGATTATTTGGAAGAAAGACCAGAGTTGGCAGACTTTTACAATCGCTTTCCTAGTAAAGAGAATTTTGAAACACAAATAAAGGAAAAGCAGAGTAGTTACAAAGCATCTCATCGTAAAATCTTAGTTGAAACTTTAAAAGATCAGTATTCAAATTCTGATATTTCTGACTTAACAAAGCATAATATTCAGTCACTTGCAAGTGATGACACATTCACAGTAACAACAGGGCATCAATTAAATTTATTCACAGGTCCATTATACTTTTTATACAAGATTATTTCGGCAATAAAGCTGAGTAATGATTTATCGAAAACTTATCCAGAATATAACTTTGTTCCTGTTTATTGGATGGCTTCAGAAGATCACGATTTTGATGAGATAAACTATTTTAATTATAAGGGTAAGAAGCTTCAATGGAATAGTAATCAAACTGGCGCAGTGGGCCAATTTAGCACTGAGGGTTTAGATGAGGTTTTTGAGGTGGTTTCTGCAGAATTTGGTCAGGGAAAAAAAGCGGATCAACTTAAGCATTGGTTTAAAGAAGCCTATTTAGGACACACCAATTTAGCTGATGCTACGCGTTATTTGGCAAATGCTTTATTTGGAGAATACGGTCTAGTAATTATTGATGCAGACAATTCTGAATTAAAGCGATTATTTATTCAACAGATGGAGGCAGAACTATTAGATGAAACAGCTTATAATAATGTCTCCAAGACCAATTTAGATTTAGAAAGATTAAATCTTAAGATTCAGGTGAATCCAAGGGAAATAAATTTGTTCTACATTAAAAATGGGATACGCGAACGTATCATTAATGAGGAAGGTATATTCTCTGTGATGAATACTGATATGCGTTGGACTGAGTCAGAGTTAAAAGCCTCCTTACAAAATAACCCAGAGTGTTTTTCACCTAATGTGATATTACGACCCTTGTATCAAGAAGTTATTCTGCCTAATCTATGCTACATTGGTGGAGGTGGAGAAATGATATATTGGTTGCAGTTGAAATCTAATTTTGAAGCAAACAGGGTGACCTTTCCAATGCTTTTATTAAGAAATTCGGTGTTGGTTAAAACTCAAAAACAGTCAGATAAGCTGCGTAAGCTCGGCATTGTAGACAAGGACTTATTTTTAAAAAGGAATACATTCATTAACAAGCGTGTTAGAATAATCTCTAATATAGAAATTGATTTTTCAGAACAAATTAAGCACTTAGAAAATCAGTTTGAGGCCCTTCATGGTGTAGCAGAAGAGACTGATAAGTCCTTCTTAGGAGCAGTTAAAGCGCAGGAGGTTAAGCAAATAAAGGGATTAAAACATCTAGAGAAACGACTGTTGAAAGCCCAAAAACGCAAACTAAAAGATCAGATAGAGCGTTGTACGGAACTGCAAGAACAGCTATTTCCAAGTCAAAGTCTTCAAGAGCGTAACCTGAATTTTTCAGAATTGTATCTTGAGTATGGTGAAGAATTAATTCCAGAATTATTTAAGACTTTAGAGCCCTTAAAAGGCAAATTTACGGTGTTAACAATTTGAGGTAATTTTTGTTTTTCAGCTCTTTAATTTTTAGTTGCAATTGTTACTTTTGCACATGCAACATAATAAAGTCCTTATTTTAGATTTCGGATCGCAATACACTCAGTTAATTGCGC
The DNA here is from genome assembly GCF_050618035.1 of Winogradskyella poriferorum. Lineage (GTDB taxonomy): Bacteria > Bacteroidota > Bacteroidia > Flavobacteriales > Flavobacteriaceae > Winogradskyella > Winogradskyella poriferorum_A. The sequence continues at coordinate 433,383 of NZ_JBODPY010000003.1, read as the reverse complement.
GCCGTGTGAGAGAGTTAAACATCTACTGCGAAATCCATCCTTTTAATAAAATTCCTGAAGCTATAGACACCTATAATGCGGTCGTACTTTCAGGAAGTCCAGTCTCTGTAAGATCAGAAGATGCCTTACATCCAGACTTATCTCAAATAAGAGGAAAAAAGCCAATATTAGCTGTGTGTTACGGTGCACAGTATTTGGCACATTTTTCAGGTGGACAAGTAGCAGAATCGAGTACTCGAGAATATGGAAGAGCAAAATTAGCCTACATTAAACCAGGCGAAGATTTCTTTGAGAATATTCATGAAGACAGTCAAGTATGGATGAGCCATAGTGATACGATTAAGAAATTACCAACCAATGGTGTTTTACTTGCCAGTACTCACGATGTTGAAAATGCGGCTTATAAAATTGAAGGCGAGGATACTTATGCCATTCAATTTCATCCTGAGGTTTATCATTCTACTGACGGTCATCAATTACTTCATAATTTTCTAGTCAAAATAGCAAAAGTAAATCAAGATTGGACACCAAATGCCTTTGTGGATGAAACCGTAGAAGATCTTAAGGCGCAACTCGGAGATGATAAGGTGGTTCTTGGTCTTTCTGGAGGTGTAGATTCGTCTGTAGCCGCAATGCTATTGCATAAGGCCATTGGTGAAAACTTATACTGCATTTTTGTAAATAATGGATTGTTGCGTAAAAACGAATTTGAAGATGTCTTGCATCAATATGCGGATATGGGCCTTAATGTTAAAGGTGTTGATGCTTCGGCACGTTTTTTGGATGCCCTAGCTGGTAAGAGCGACCCAGAAGAAAAAAGAAAGATAATTGGTCGCGTGTTCATTGAAGTTTTTGATGATGAAGCTCATCGTATAAAAGATGTAAAATGGTTAGCGCAAGGCACTATCTATCCAGATGTGATAGAAAGTGTTTCGGCAACGGGAGGACCAAGTGCCACAATAAAGAGTCACCATAACGTTGGCGGTTTACCTGATTTTATGAAGCTAAAAGTTGTTGAACCTTTAAAATCCTTGTTCAAAGATGAGGTAAGACGAGTTGGAGCTTCTATGAATATGGATTCTCATTTGCTTGGTAGACATCCATTTCCAGGTCCAGGATTAGCAATTCGTATTCTTGGAGATCTAACGGCTGAGAAAGTACGTATATTACAAGAGGTAGATGCAATTTTCATTAATAACCTACGTTCTTGGAATTTATACGACAAGGTTTGGCAAGCAGGTGCCATGCTATTACCAGTCAATAGTGTTGGTGTTATGGGAGATGAGCGAACCTATGAAAAGTGTGTGGCATTAAGAGCAGTTGAAAGTACGGACGGTATGACTGCGGATTGGGTGAATTTACCTTATGAGTTTTTACAAAAAACTTCTAATGAAATAATAAATAAAGTGAAAGGTGTTAATAGAGTTGTATATGACATAAGCTCAAAACCACCTGCGACGATAGAATGGGAATAGTTTGTGACCTTTGGTTCAAATATGTCTCTAATATCATATAGTCACAAGTATATTATGAAGAAATTTATATCCCTCTTACTATTAGTTTTTACGCTTAGTGTTTTTGGTCAGAATTATAAGACCCATAAGGTACTGAAAGGTGAAACTATTGAAAGTATTGCAAAGCAGTATTTGGTTACACCATTTGATATTTATGCTTTAAATCCAGATTTAAAGGCACGGTTGAAGCCAAATAGTGTATTGATCATTCCAAATTCTAAAGTTAAGAATGAGCCTCAAAAAGAGGAGACACGAGAACTAGTTGGCTATAAAAATCATAAAGTAAAGCGTAAGGAGACACTTTTTAGTCTATCTCAGAAATACGATGTTTCAATTGAGGAAATAAAAAAGGCCAATCGCTTTCTATATTCTGAAAATCTGAAGAAAGGGGATAAACTTAGAATCCCTAAGTTTAAAACTGTTATATATAAGAAATCCTTTAGTAACACTATTAAAAAGTATGTGGTACAGCCAAAAGAGGGTAAATGGCGAATAGCCTATAAATTCGGGATTACCGTAGACGAATTAGAGGATTTGAATCCTAATATGAAAGATGTACTTCAACCAGGTGATGAGTTAAATGTACCAAATATCTCAGATAACGAAGAGAAGCTTGTCGAAGAAGATTATAACTATTATGAAGTATTACCGAAAGAAGGATTTTACAGGCTCAAAATAAAAACAGGCTTATCGCAAGAAGAATTAGAAGCATTAAATCCTGAATTAAAGGAAAGCGGTTTAAAGGCTGGTATGGTATTGAAATTACCAGCACAACTAGATGCTGAGGCCGAGTTGAGTCGTGTAGAAACAACCGCTCTACATTCTAATCTTTCCAATTTTAAGACTAAAAAGATTGCTTTAATGCTACCATATCGACTAAATAGAGTCGATGTGGATTCCATAACAGAAACTAAAGAAATGATAAAAAACAGCAGGCTATTGTCTGTGGTTTTGGATTTTCATGCGGGTGCATTAATGGCCTTAGATTCTGCCAAGCAATTAGGTATTTCAACCGATTTGAAAGTTTTTGATACTCAATTTCAAATTTCTAAAACTAGAAACATTTTAGAAGGTAATAGTTTTGAAGATTATGATGCTGTTATTGGTCCTATGAAAGCTGAGTGCTTCGATCGTGTTGCTACGACGTTAAGACGCGACGGAGTTCCAGTAGTTGCGGCCATGAACAAACCAGAAGAAGTCTACTCAAATGTTTTTCAAACTATTCCTGAAGATGAACTCTTAAGGAAAGCTATGATTAATTATGTTAAGGCAGATAGTTTAAAGCAAAAAGTTGTTATTATTTCAGATTTATCAAAAACGGCAACGAGCGAAATGCTACGCAGTGAGTTTCCTGGAGCCAAATTGATTTACTCACGAAAAAATATTAAGACAGGAAAAGATGGATTCTTTATTGACCCGACCGATTTAGAGGAGGTATTCCCTAAAGGTAGAACTATTGTATTTTTGGAAACTGAAAACAATGCATTTGCATCGAGTATAATTAGTTTACTTAATGGATTAACAAATGAAGAAGAGCAAATAATATTGGTGACTTTAGATAAAAACCGAGCGTTCGAAGGAAAGAATATTGATAATTATCATTTGTCAAATCTCAATTTTCATTATCCTTCGGTAAATAAAAATTTTGAAGATCAAAGTAATTCAAGCTTTGTGAAAAACTATAAAAGAACATACGGTGTATCACCAAGTAAATATGCTTCTCGAGGTTTTGATGTGACGTTAGATTTATTGCTGCGATTAGCTTCTGCGGAGGATTTATATGAAGGCTCAACTGATGATATTGAAACAGAATATATAGAGAATAAGTTTAGATATAATAAAGCCATGTTCGGCGGTTATGTCAATGAGGCGCTCTATGTTGTAAAATATCAGGATCTAACTATAGTAAAAGCAGAATAATGACATCAAAAGTAGAATATCTCGGTGATTTAAGAACCGAGAGTACGCATATAAAATCAAATAATTCCTTTATTACAGACGCACCGACGGACAATAATGGTAAAGGCGAGGCGTTTTCTCCTACAGATACTGTAGCCACTGGGTTAGCAAGTTGTATGCTAACCGTTATGGGAATTAAAGCACGTGATATGGGCATTGATATGTCTGGAACAACAGCTGAGGTAACAAAAACAATGGCAAGTAACCCAAGGCGTATTTCTAAGATTGAAGTTGCTATCAATTTCTCATTTGAGACTGATGATAAGACTCGAAAAATTTTGGAGCACACAGCCAATACATGTCCTGTGCACTACAGTTTGCATCCTGATATCGAAAAGGATATCACATTTAACTGGTAATACATGCAACTAAAACATTTTGTGATTTGTTTATTATTGCTCTTTTTGGGACAAAATCAAGAGGAAGAAACCATATCATGGAGTGAATCTCGTAAACTTAATTGGGCTGATTTTAAAGGAGAAGTCAATCCAAATTCGGACGCAGTAGCCTTAACAGCCTCTGGTATCACATTTGGATTTTCAGTTTCAACCTCAGGATCGAGAATAGTGAATTACAGTACTACAGTTGAGGCTCATTTCTATCCTAACAAATCATGGTATGATAAAGAAAGGGCAGACGACTATATCCTTGGGCATGAGCAACTACATTTCGATATTACGGAACTTTATACGCGCCTTTTTAGACAACGCTTGTCTCAATTAAGGATTAATCAAAATATAAGAAAGCAAATGAAAGCCATCCATGAAGCTATTAATGCAGAATTAGATGAGACTCAAAAGCGCTATGATGAACAAAGTTCACACTCTATAAATACTGAAGTTCAATTACAATGGCAACAATTAATTGCTGAAGAATTACTCAAACTAGAAGAATTTAAGTCCATTTAGAATTGGAAGGTGATAAGAATGCACTAATAGAACTTGCACATTACAAGATGCCCTTTGGTAAGTATAAGGGTTCCTATTTAATAGATATTCCAGAGTACTATTTTACGTGGTTTAAGCAAAAAGGATTCCCACAGGGTAAGCTTGGTGTCATGATGACCCAAATGCACGATATAAAAATCAATGGTTTAGATGAGATAATTCGTAAAATAAAACAGGATTTTCCACGCTAAAATGAAGAGATTTAAAACATATAAACAAACCTTCAACAAATCCCTAAATACTCGTTTTATTTTGTAAATTTGCCTGCGTTTAAAGACGTAACATGACCACAAACCCTAAGTATATTTTTGTAACTGGTGGTGTGTCTTCTTCCTTAGGAAAAGGCATTATCGCTGCCTCTCTGGCCAAACTACTTCAAGCACAAGGCTATAGAACAACCATCCAAAAACTAGACCCTTACATTAATATTGACCCTGGGACATTAAATCCTTACGAACATGGTGAATGTTACGTAACAGATGATGGTGCTGAGACTGATTTGGATTTAGGTCATTATGAACGCTTCTTAAATGTACCAACTTCACAAGCAAATAATGTAACAACAGGTAGAATATACCAAAGTGTTATAGATAAAGAACGACGTGGTGAATTTCTTGGTAAAACGGTACAGGTGATCCCTCATATTACTGATGAAATTAAACATAGAATTCAAATCTTAGGAAACTCTGGAGATTATGACATTGTGATTACAGAAATTGGCGGAACGGTAGGTGATATAGAATCCTTACCTTATGTTGAATCGGTTCGCCAGTTACAGTGGGAACTTGGTGATAACAATGCATTAGTCATTCACCTAACATTAATTCCTTATTTGTCTGCCGCTGGTGAATTAAAGACAAAACCTACCCAGCATAGCGTAAAAACCTTGATGGAAAGTGGAGTGCATGCAGATATTTTAGTTTGTCGTACAGAACACGAATTAAGAGATAGTATCAAAGCTAAATTAGCACGTTTTTGTAATGTGAAAAAGGAAGCGGTTATTCAGTCGATTGATGCGTCTACAATATATGATGTACCAAATCTTATGCTCAAGGAAGGGTTAGATAAGGTTGTGCTCGAAAAGTTAAACCTTAAGAGTGATACACCAGACTTAACTCGATGGAATGAGTTTCTTAAACGTCATAAGAATCCAAAGAGTGAGGTTACCATTGGGTTAATTGGTAAATATGTAGAATTACAAGATTCTTATAAATCTATATTAGAAGCTTTCATACATGCAGGTGCCGAAAACGAAGTTAAAGTAAAGGTAGAGTCAATTCATTCAGAGTATCTGACTCCAGAAAATATTGAGTTTAAGTTACAGCACTTAGATGGTGTTTTAGTAGCTCCAGGTTTTGGTGAACGTGGCTTGGAGGGTAAAATCGAAGCTGTAAATTATGTACGCGAAAACAACATTCCTTTTTTAGGTATTTGCTTAGGTATGCAGATGGCAGTAATTGAGTTTGCAAGAAATGTTGTAGGCATTAAAGATGCAAATTCTGTGGAGGTTGACGAGAATGCCACACATCCTGTTATAGATTTAATGGAATCACAGAAAGATGTTGTAAATAAAGGAGGTACCATGCGTTTAGGTGCCTGGGATTGTGCATTAGAAAAGGAAAGTATTGCATATAATGTTTATAATAAGGATCTTATAAAAGAACGCCATCGTCACAGATTTGAATTTAACAATGATTATAAAGAACAAATCGAACGTTCAGGGATGAAAGCCACTGGTTACAACCCAGAAACAGGACTAGTGGAAATCGTCGAAATACCAGATCATAATTGGTTTGTTGGTGTGCAGTATCATCCAGAATATAAGAGTACAGTAGCAAATCCACATCCTTTGTTTGTAGCATTTGTTAACGCATCATTACAATATAAAAATAAGAAGTAACCCACTGCCACTTTGGCGGAAAGTAAAATTTGGATAGCTTTTTGGGTAATTCTATTTAACTAATCAAGTAGACCGTAAATACGGCTTTAAATATGGAAGAAAAGAAATTAGATATTAATTCAATAATAGGATTCGTATTAATATTCGGAATCTTGTTATACATCATGTATCAAAATCAGCCTTCTCCAGAAGAGATAGAGGCACAGAAACAAGCTGAGCAAGAAAAAGTAGAGGCTGAACAAAAAGCAAGTAAGCAAAATGAAACGCTTGTAACTACGGCAGAGGATTATTCGAATACTCAAAGTTTAGATTCAGTACAACGCGCAGCACTTCAAAATAAGTTAGGTGCATTTTCATATGCACTTTCACAACCCTCTAACTCTAGTACAACGGAAGTAGAGACAGATGTCCTTAAACTTAAGTTTAATAACACAGGTGGTCATTTAGAAGAGGTAAAGCTTAAGAATTTTGTAGACTTTGATTCTGTTCCTATTTACATGGTTAAGGACCAGAATAGTAGTTTCAACATTTCATTTGGCACAACCGACAATCGAATTTTTAACACACAAGACCTACCATTTCAGCCATCGGTTGTTAAAAGTGGAGAGAATACTGTGGTATCTATGAAGTTAAAAGTTTCAGAACAAGCATTTTTAGAATATCGCTATGAGCTGAAACCTAATGATTATATGATAGATTTCACCATTCGCTCGCAAGGTTTAAATGGTGTTTTTAATACTTCACAACCTATAAACCTCGATTGGAGACAAAAGGCATTTCGACACGATAAAAGCATCAGTTACGAAAACAGATATACGCGTTTAACTTATATGCATGATGGAGAGAAGGTAGATAAGTTAAAACAGATGGGAGATGATGATGAAACTGTTAACGATGTATCTTGGTTATCTTACAGACAACACTTCTTTAGTTCCATATTAGTTTCTGGTGATAATACATTTAATGACGTAGCTATAACATCAACTGATTTGGTTGAAGATGAAGAAGTAGATACCTTATTTACTAAAAAGTACACCGCAAAGATGCCGTTAGCTTTTAAGGGCGGAGAATTAAATGAAAATTTAGGGTTGTATTATGGGCCAACAGATAGTAAGGTATTAAAACAATATGGTAAGAGCCTTGAAGAAAGTATACCATTTGGTTGGGGCATTTTTGGCTGGATAAATAAGGCGTTATTTATACCATTATTTGGATGGTTAAGTGGCTTCTTGCCTTACGGTATTGCGATTATTGTTATGACTATCCTAGTAAAGATTCTATTATCTTTTGTACAGTACAAGCAATTCTTATCTCAGGCAAAAATGAAGATTTTAAAGCCAGAGCTAGACGCCATAAGACAAAAGTATAAGGATAATAAATTAAAGGCACAACAGGAGACTATGGCCTTGCAAAGTAAAGCTGGAGCAAGTCCATTAAGTGGGTGTCTACCAGGTTTAATGCAAATACCTGTATTCTATGCCTTATTTATGTTCTTCCCAACTGCCTTTGATCTTCGCCAAAAGAGTTTTCTTTGGGCTGATGATTTAAGTTCTTATGATTCGATTTTCGAATTACCGTTTAATATACCGTTCTATGGAGATCACGTGAGTTTATTTCCAATATTAGCAGCCCTTGCCATTTTTGTATACATGAAAATGACAACTGGGCAACAAATGGCAACACAGGCACCACCGCAAGAAGGTATGCCAGATATGAGTAAGATGATGAAGTACATGATTTATTTCTCACCACTGTTAATGTTGGTATTCTTTAATAACTATGCTTCTGGATTAAGTTTATACTACTTTATATCTAATTTAATTAGTATTGGTATTATGATAGTGATTAAAAACTACATCATAGACGAAGAAAAAGTTCTAGCTAAGATTGAGGTAAGCAAAAGCAAGCCAAAGAAGGAGAACAGATTCCAAAGAAAGATGAAAGAGATGATGGAGCAGGCAGAACAACAAAAGCAAGTACAACAGAAGCGTAATAAGAAGCGCTAAGTCAAAAAGAATTATAGATAAGCCTTGTAAATCAAGGCTTTTTTTATGCGTAAACTTTCTTTGATATGCGTATTCAGATTGCCACGTTAAGCACTCTGTTATTTATCTTCTTTAAAAGTCTAAATAGCTTCATAGTTTAATTATTCTAAGCTTTTTTAAGTGCTCACAACTACCCTAAGTTTGCAGAGTTACTTAAACTATCCATAGATAACTAGTGAGGGATTAATAAATGAAAGACATAACTATATAAACAAGCAAACCCGGACAAGCGTCCGGGTTTTACTACTAACTAAATCAATCAATATAAAAATGAGGTAATCAGCCTCGACTTTCCTATAATTAATCTACCGCTGGAGGAGGTAGAATTACTCTATCAATTACGTGTACAACACCGTTGATAGACTGTACGTCAACTAAAGACGTAATAATGTTACTCACACGACCATTCTGATCTGTAAGTGTAAAGTTACTTGTGTCTGCTTCGATAGAACCACCTAAAGTAGCAACAGCTCCTGTAGTTAATTCATCAGATTGTACGTTCGCACCAACAATGTGGTATAATAAAACCGCATTTACTGTGTCTGTATCTAAGTCTGTTAAAGCATCTATTTCTAATTCTGCTAATAAAGCAACGAATGCGTCGTTGGCAGGTGCAAATACTGTGAATGGACCAGCAGTGTTATCTGATACTGTAGCGATGTAAGGTACAGTTGGAGACCCTGTGTCAGCATAAGCTAAGGCATCTACTAAAATTGATAATGCTGGGTTTGATGTTGCGAAAGTTGCAATAGTTGGTAAATCGATTACCGTATCTACAATATGAATTGTACCGTTTGTTGCTGTTCTATCTGGATTAGAAACCGTAGAAACACCATTAATCATAACACCGTTAGATGTTGAGAAATACAAACTTAAGTTTTCGCCATTAGGACCCGTAGCTGCAGTGTTGGTGTAACCAGAACCAGCATTAACTAAATCAGCTGCCATTAAATTACTTCCAACTATTACATGGTTTAATAAAATGTTAGTTACTAAAGCTTCTTCATCAGCAGTCATGTTGTTTAAATCTACACCAGCTGCGTTTAAGAAAGTCGTAAACGCTTCATTTGTAGGTGCAAATACTGTAAATGGTCCAGGACCTTGTAAAGTGCTCACTAAACCTGTTGCCTCTAATGCAGCGGCTAAAGAAGTTAAATTGTTTTCTAAAGCTACATCGATTACCGTTGTGTCCATTGCAACTGGACCATCGTTGTTGTCATCATCATCACTACATGCAGTAAGACCAAAAACCAAGAATAATACTGGTAGTAATTTGAAAGTTTTTGAAATAAATTTCATTTTTTTGAGTTTTTAAAATTGTTCAACATTGCACAAACGTTTATTACATTTGTTTAACAAAAATAGAAAATGATTAAACAAAAAATATTATCAGGATTATTTTTAACATTAATTTTAACAACCTGCCTGGCTCAAAACTCGGTTAATCAGTTCGATAATAACGGTGAACGTCACGGTTTATGGGCTAAAAACTACGAAGGTACGGATCAAAAACGATACGAGGGTAATTTTAAGAATGGTAAGGAGATAGGTACGTTTAAGTATTATAAACTTAAAGATGGCAAGAGCGTCTTAAGTGCAACAAAGGTATTTAATGAGTTCAATAATATTGCTGAAGTAACATTCTTTACCTCGGATGGTAAAGTCGTGAGTACAGGTAAAATGGATAAAAAGAAATTTATCGGGAAATGGCTTTATTATCATAAGAATTCAAATCAATTAATGATTGAAGAGCATTATAACGATGAAGGCTTATTGGATGGTAAGCGGATTGTATATTATGAAAATGGAAACGTAGCTGAAGACACCAATTATAAGAATGATAAGCTAAATGGTGTAGCTAAATGGTTTACCAAAGCCAAACAAAATATAAGAACTATTACCTATTTAAATGGTGAACGAAACGGTTTGGTCATTAATTATGATGGTAAAGGCAACAAAGTTTCAGAGGGCTATTATAAAGGAGATCAAAAAACAGGTGTTTGGAAATATTATAAAGATGGTGTACTTTCAAAAGAAAAAGATCACGGCGCAAATTAATAGCGTTTATCTTAGATACAATTAATGAAATATCTACTGTCTTTATTCTGCTGTATTATTTTTTTGCATTCTTGTGCCAAAAAAAACATAAATCTAAAGAACAGTCCAATTACAAAAATAGATAGTATATCTAATCTTAATGAACTGCGGAAATTCGTAACAAATGCTGATGAAGCTTTAAAGCAGTTTATGTGCATGTCTCCACACGTTTATAAAAGTGAGGAATTAGCATCATCACCTCTAAAAGCAAAGTTGGATTCATTAATACCCAAGAAAGATTATTTAAAAGCCGATTTTGATGGTAATGGTTTAATCGATTTGGTCATTACAGGTTCAGTAAACTTTTCTTTTAGTGCTTTGGCAATATTAGATCAAGGTGATGAAAATTATAAGGTATTATCCTTAACACCTTCTAATTCTTTTATACAGTTTCCAGTTTACACACAATTGATAACAAAAAATGGAAAGCAACTAATTGAGGTGTATCAGAAAAGTTTGAGTCTAGTCAATGAAGATTTTGTTAAGTCCGTTTTGGTTTATAAGGATGGAAATTTTATTGAATATCAAGATGAGCCAGCTGACTATCAGATTTCAAAAATTGAGTTTGGGACTGCAGGTTGTTTTGGGACATGCCCAGTATTTGATATGACTATTTTGCCTTCTGGTAAGTCAAAGTTCCATGCAAAGTATTTTAACTTCAGTCAACAACGTGGTAGTGATGAAGAAGAAGGGCAATTTGAAACTGAACTAAAGCCTTCAGATTTTAATGCAATTGTTCAAATGATGAATGAGCTAAATATAAAAGATTTAGAATCAAATTATCGTGTCGGCTGGACAGACGATCAGACCATAAAAATAAAGGTCACATTCGCTGACGGTTCATTAAAATTCATTCAAGATTATGGTATGCAGGGCACAAGAGGCTTAATGTTATTATATGAAAAATTATTGGCCTTACGTTTTAATCAAGATTGGCAACGTATTTAGACCTTTGTTTGCCATAATTAATAGCTATTATTCCCATAGTATTTAGGTATAGCAATCTGGTTAAGATTGCTTTTTTTATTTGTAATTTTGCCTCGATTTTCGAGACAAAGGAGTTATGAAACGTGTTATAGTTGGACTTTCTGGTGGAGTAGATTCTAGCGTTGCGGCCTATTTATTAAAGGAGCAAGGCTATGAGGTTATTGGGTTGTTTATGAAAAACTGGCACGACGACTCTGTGACTATTTCAGACGAATGTCCTTGGTTAGAAGATAGCAATGATGCCATGTTGGTGGCAGATAAATTGGGAATTCCTTTTCAGACTGTAGATCTAAGTGTTCAATACAAGGAACGTATTGTGGATTATATGTTCAATGAATACGAAAGAGGTCGTACGCCAAATCCTGATGTGCTTTGTAACCGAGAAATAAAATTTGATGTCTTCATGGATATTGCGATGGAGCTTGGTGCAGATTATGTAGCTACAGGTCACTACTGCCGTAAAGGTTCTGTTGAAAAGAATGGAGAAACTGTTTATCAATTACTATCTGGTGTTGATGGTAATAAAGATCAATCTTATTTCTTATGCCAATTATCACAGGCGCAACTTGCGAAAGCCTTATTTCCAATTGGTGAGTTAACTAAACCACAGGTAAGAGAAATTGCAAAAGCACAAAATCTAATTACCGCAGAGAAGAAAGACTCTCAAGGGCTGTGCTTTATTGGTAAGGTACGTTTACCAGAATTTTTACAGCAACAATTAAAACCAAAGGAAGGTGTAATTGTTGAGGTAGATGCCTCTTTAGATACCTATCAGCAAACTGCACCACAATTTGAGTCTAAGGAAAACGAATTAGCGTTTCTCTCTACAAAACCTTCGTACACTCTTAATGATGGAAGAGTAGTAGGTAAGCATCAAGGTGCACATTATTTTACAAAAGGGCAGCGTAAAGGATTGGCAGTCGGTGGTACCAAAGAACCACTATTTGTAATTGAAACCGATGTTGATGAGAATATCATTTATACTGGTCAAGGCAAAAACCATCCTGGCTTGTTACGAAATGTATTATTTGTAACCAATGATGAATTGCATTGGATTCGTGAAGATTTAGCATTGAAGGAAGGTGAAACAATGGCTGTAAAAGCTCGAATAAGATATAGACAACCACTAGAGGAAGCCACTTTACACAAAGTACAATCTGGTTTATATGTGGAGTTTAAGAATAAACAATCTGCCATTACAGAAGGCCAGTTCGTTGCATGGTACATTGAGGATGAATTAGTTGGTTCTGGTGTAATTTCTTAACTTGCAATAAAATAAAAAGCTATGTTTAGATTAATATGCATGCTTTTATTGCTCCAGTTTACAATAACAGCAACAGCCCAACAAGATGCTTGGATTTATTTAACAGACAAAGCTAATGTTGCATCCTCATTAGCGAATCCTATTTCAATTTTAACGCAAAAGGCCATTGATCGCAAGGCACAATTCAATATTGTTATTGATGAACGCGATGTGCCTGTTAATGAATCCTATATTGCCGATTTAAAAACACAAACTGGTATTACAGTTATGGCAAAGTCTAAGTGGTTTAATACTGTACATGTAAGAGGAACTGAGGCAGATATTAATGCACTTGATGCTTTAACTTATGTTGATTCTATTGATTTTGCGGATAAGAGTCTTAATTCTGGCTCCCGAGAATTTCATGAGCAAGACAAATATGACAATTTTGAACAACAGGTTGTGTTTAACTATGGTAATACCCAAAACCAGGTCCAAATGATCAATGTAGATAATTTACATGTGGATGATTATACTGGTGAAGGTATTACTATTGCAGTTATGGATTCTGGTTTCCCAAATGTTAATACTATGGGAGCCTTTCAGCGCCTGCGTGATAATGGTGATTTATTAAATGGTTATGATTTTGTAACAAGAAATACTGATGTTTATGCCAATACGGCCAGTTCACATGGTACACGCGTATTAAGTGATATGGCTGGTTTTATTCAAGATCAATTTGTTGGTACAGCACCAGACGCATCCTACTATCTGTTTATTACAGAAGACGTTTCAAGCGAAAATCCTGTTGAAGAGAGTTATTGGGTAGAAGCTGCAGAACGTGCAGACAGTCTTGGCGTAGATATGATAAACACCTCATTAGGCTATCGAGTTTTTGATAATAGTAATTACAATTATACACCTGCAGATATGAATGGCCAAGTGACCTTTGTGTCGAAAGGCGCTTCTGTAGCTGTAGAAAAGGGAATTCTAGTTGTTGTGAGCGCAGGAAATTCGGGAGCTTCTTCGTGGCAAACGGTAGGCTCTCCAGGAGACTCACCAGATGTCCTGTCAGTAGGTGCTGTTAACGCAGATGGAAATTATGTATCATTTAGTAGTCAAGGTGGGCCTGCACAAGTAGGTTATCAAAAACCAGATGTTGTAGCACGAGGAGGAGCGGCTTATGTAATCGATCAGAATAACAACATTATTCAGAATAACGGAACATCCTTTAGCAGTCCAATTTTATGTGGTGGCATCGCTTCATTGTGGCAAGCCATACCAGATGCCTCGCATACTGAAGTTATGGATTATGTAAGACAATCTGCTTCTCAGTTCAGTACTCCAGATGATTTCTTGGGATATGGTATTCCAGATTTAGAGTTAGCTAAGAATATTGCACTAAGTACAAATGAACGATTGCGCCCAGAGTTCTATGTTTATCCAAATCCAGTAAAGGATGAATTAAAAATTCAATTTCCCAATGAAGTAATAGAGGCTGAGGTAGAAATATATAATCAAGTGGGACAACGTATATTCTCAGGAACGGTATCTTCAGATTATAATACCGTTAATGTCTCGCAATTATCAACAGGAATCTTTATTTTGGTACTAAGTTTTGAAGCTACTTCAAAGACGTACAAAATATTAAAAGATTAAATGTCAAACCGAATAACCGAACTTTTTAATATAGAACACCCAATCATTCAAGCAGGAATGATTTGGAACAGTGGATGGCGCTTAGCATCTGCTGCGAGTAATGCAGGTATTCTTGGACTTATTGGTGCAGGATCTATGTATCCAAATGTATTAAGAGAACACATTCAAAAGTGTAAAAAAGCGACTGACAAACCCTTTGGTGTTAATGTGCCAATGCTCTATCCGAATATCGTAGAGATTATGGACATCATTGTTGAGGAAGAGGTGAAGATTGTATTTACCTCTGCCGGAAATCCAAAAACCTGGACCAAGTGGTTACAAGACAAAGGCATTACGGTTGTACATGTGGTAAGTAGTGTAAAATTTGCACTAAAAGCACAAGATGCTGGTGTTGATGCTGTGGTTGCTGAAGGTTTTGAAGCAGGTGGTCATAATGGACGCGATGAGACCACGACGTTAACTTTAATCCCAATGGTTAAGGAACAGCTCAATATTCCATTAATCGCTGCTGGAGGCATTGCAACAGGAAGTGCTATGTTGGCTTGTATGGTTTTAGGTGCAGATGGTGTACAAGTTGGAAGTCGTTTTGTGGCAAGTGAAGAATCTTCGGCTCATATCGACTTTAAAAAAGTTGTTGTTGATGCCAAAGAAGGCGATACGCAATTAACCTTAAAAGAGTTAGCACCAGTACGCTTAATTAAGAATAAATTCTATAATGAAGTCCAAGAACTCTATAAAACAGCACCAACACCAGAGCAATTAAAAGAACTACTTGGACGTGCGCGTGCCAAACGTGGTATGTTTGAAGGTGACCTAGATGATGGTGAATTAGAAATAGGTCAAATCTCAGGTTTAATTCATGATATAAAGCCTGTAGCTTCTATTGTAAAGGATATGTTGAAGGAGTTTGAGGATTCAAAGCTTAAGGTATCCAATTTATAAGAGGATGAAGAAGTTTTTTGTTTGTTTTTACCTTCTCGCGAGTAGTACAGTATTCTGTCAGGAACAATTCGTTTTTACAGATCAAGGACTTAATCCAACTACTATTTCTATGGAGTTTCAAAACATTTCTGTATATAGTAAATCTTTGAAATGGATTAAGGATAATTCTGAAACGCACAAAATCAAAGTCTTAGACTCTTTAGAAAATGAGATGATTCTTTTTACAGCATCAAAGGGCAATGCAGTAAGTCTTGATAAGCAATATTTTAATGTTAGATATACCATTAGACTTAGTTTTAGGGAGAATCACTATACATTTGAACCAACGGAGATAGACTTAAAGCTGAATAGCAAATATGATATGGGTTGGAAACCCTTCAACTTTAAAGATACCAGCCAGTATTTTAAAAAAGGAAAACTTATTAGAAAGTATAGAGCTTATTTAAATGGTATTAGTCAACCAATTAATTTATTACATCAACAATTGGTTAATTTTATTGGGAGATAATATTTGAAGTTTTGCTTCAATCCGAATTCAAAACCACTACTTTTGCGCTATGGTTTTGAGCAACTATACCAAAGAGTTTAAATATAATTTAAGGTTGGCCTCTCCTGTAATTCTTGGGATGTTAGGCCATACCTTTGTGAGTTTTATTGATAACGTCATGGTTGGTCAGCTTGGAGCTGCCGAACTTGCCGCTGTCTCCTTGGGAAATAGTTTTATTTTCATAGCTATGTCCCTTGGCATTGGGTTTTCTACAGCCATCACACCTTTAGTTGCTGAGGCAGATACTGAGAAAAACTTTACTAAGGGTAAATCCGTATTTAAGCATGGTTTTTTTCTTTGCACAGTAATGGGAATCATTTTATTTCTATTGCTATTATTAGCCAAACCATTAATGACTGCGATGGATCAACCAGAGGAAGTGGTGGTTCTTGCCATACCTTATCTAGATTTAGTGGCATTTTCATTAGTGCCTTTAATTGTATTTCAGGCCTTTAAACAGTTTAGTGATGGTTTATCATTAACTAAGTATCCAATGTATGCCACATTATTAGCTAATATCTTGAATGTGGCAATTAACTATGTGCTCATATTTGGGAAATTTGGTTTTCCTCAACTTGGTATAGTTGGTGCTGCAGTGGGGACTTTAGTTTCGCGATTTGTCATGCTCTTCTTTTTATGGTGGTTACTTGCAAAGCGCGACAAATCAAGTCAATATGTTACCAATATAAAGTTCTTTAAATTGAGTAGCCAGCCGATTAAAAAACTCATTAATCTTGGCTTGCCATCTGCCATGCAAATGTTCTTCGAAGTAGCCGTTTTTACGGTTGCCATTTGGCTTTCGGGAATATTGGGAAAAAATGCCCAAGCGGCAAATCAAATAGCACTTAATTTAGCTTCTATGACCTTTATGGTGGCAATGGGCTTAAGTGTAGCTTCTATGATTCGTGTTGGAAATCAAAAAGGACTTAAGGACTATATTAATTTAAGACGCATTGCTGAATCTATTTTCTTTGTTGGAACTATCTTCGCAGTCATCTTCGCGATTTGTTTTGTCCTGTTTCATGATTATTTACCACACCTTTATGTTAATTTAGATGATGCTACAGAGATTGGAGATATTAATGAAGTCATAGAAATAGCTTCGACCTTATTATTGGCTGCAGCTGTTTTTCAAATTAGTGATAGTATTCAGGTCATTGTGCTTGGTGCACTAAGAGGTTTACAAGATGTAAAGATTCCTACACTTATAACTTTTATTGCCTATTGGGTGGTAGGTTTCCCAATTAGTTATTTCTTAGGAAAGGAAGAGGCTTATGGAAGTCTAGGAATTTGGATGGGACTTCTAGCTGGCTTAACATCAGCTGCAATTTTATTGTATTTGAGGTTTAATTATCTTACAAAGCTTTTAATTTTGCAACAAGACAATAACTAATATGGAATTACCAAAGTTTATTTTAGGAGACAATACGGATCATCCGGATGCTATATATATTATCCATACTGAGTTTCCTAGGTTTATCATTAATCTAGAAAATGATGAGGTAGAATGGTTCGAAGAGTTTGATCCACAAGACCAAAAGGAGCTCGAAACTGAAACTGAAAACTATATTAGGCAGGCTACTGAATTCTACGATAGAGAAGTGCAACGTTACGAAGACTAATGATAGATCAATTAATAGAACTTGATAAATCACTTTTTCTTTACCTGAATAATTTAGGTAATGAAACTTGGGATGGACTTTGGCTGGTTATTACCAATAAGCTGACGTTTATTCCTCTTTATGCTTTCTTACTATTTTTAATATTTAAAAAGTTTGGTTGGAAACCATTATTATTAATGGTTTTGGTTATTGCGGCAATGATTACATTCACGGACCAGATTACCAATGTATTTAAAGATGGTTTTATGCGCACTAGACCATGTAGAGCTGATGGTGTTTCAGACCTTACCCGTTTTGTCGCTGAGCGTTGTGGAAAATATGGTTTCTTTTCTGGACATTCTTCTAATTCTATGGCAGCCGCGGTTTTTGGAGGTTTAGTTTTACGACCTTATTTTAGAAGGTTGATTTTTATTCTACTTTTTTGGAGTTTTGTGGTGGCCTATAGTCGCATCTATGTCGGTGTGCATTATCCATTAGATATTATCTGTGGTATGGCCTTTGGTGCTTTATCAGGATTTTTATTCTACAGGTTGTCTCAATATCTCATAAAACGTTATTTGACGTAGATTCTTCAACTTGAATTCGCATATACTTTCGCTTTATCCATAAGTATATAAAACAATCTATTGGTGTACCAATGAGTCGCTTGCTAATACCATATTTAGATGTTCCTGCTTTTCTGGGAAAATGATGAATAGGGACTTGTTTTACTTTTCCATTCTGCAATTGAATCATAGCAGGAAAAAATCTATGGTAGCCTTTAAAAAACGGCATCTCTTTAGCGTTAGTTGTTTTAAATATTTTTAATGGACAACCTGTGTCGTTCACACCATCATTGGTAAACAGACGACGTATAAAATTGGCAATTTTTGAAGCTGATTTTTTTAATTGAGAATCTTGTCTATTAATCCTTTCTCCCATTACGAGTTCATAGTGGTCGCTATGCGTTAAAAGCAATTCAAAATCTTTGGGAGTTGTTTGTAGGTCAGCATCTATATATCCTACAAGAGGACTTGTTACGTAATCAAAACCAGCCATTAGTGCGGTACTAAGTCCTTTATTGGAACTAAAAGTAATGTGTTGAAAGCTTTTATTTCGTTCGCAAATAATTTTAATGAGGGCCAAGCTCTCATCGGTAGAACCATCATTCACGAAAAGAACAGTAGTTTTTTTAGTTGCTATTTTAATATAATTAGATAACTCTTTTTCTAAACGAAATATATTGTCCTCCTCATTAAACACAGGAACTACAATGGTGAATTCAGATTTCATTAAAATAGATTAAAGGCTTAGCAGATACTCTGCGGCAACAAATGGTGTTGTTTTACCAGCTTCAACAAGTTGTAATTGTTGTTTGAGTTCAGTTTTAATTCTTTCAGAATTATAGAAGTTAGATTTTAAACGTTCTTCAATGGTTTGGAGTAACCAAAATTTATTCTGGTTATTTCGATTTTGATTAAAATAATGATTGTCTTTAGTCGCAGTGATGTATTTGGTTATCATTTCCCAAACCTCTTCAATACCTGTATGTTTTAAGGCACTGCATAGTGATACTTTTGGTAACCAACCAGATTCCTTTTCAGGATATAAATGTAATGCTCTATTAAATTCTACTTTAGCAGATTTGGCTGCTCTCAGATTATCACCATCTGCTTTATTTATAACAATGGCATCAGCCATTTCTATAATGCCACGTTTTATGCCTTGTAATTCGTCACCAGCACCAGCGAGCTTTAGCAATAGAAAAAAGTCCACCATACTGTGTACAGCAGTTTCACTTTGACCTACACCTACGGTTTCAATCATTATAGTATCAAATCCCGCTGCTTCACAGAGAATAATAGTCTCACGAGTTTTTCTAGCAACTCCACCGAGTGAATTCCCAGAAGGGGAAGGTCGTATATACGCATTTTGATTTTTTACCAAATCTTCCATCCGTGTTTTATCACCTAAAATACTGCCTTTACTCAAAGTACTACTTGGGTCTACAGCAAGTACTGCAATTTTTTTTCCTAACTTAGTTAAGTGACTACCAAAAGCTTCAATAAATGTGCTTTTACCAACACCAGGTACTCCTGTTATGCCAATTCTTACCGAATTATTAGCATATGGTAAACAAGCTGTAATGACTTCATTAGCCTTTTTATTATGAGAGGTATTAGTGCTTTCTACTAAGGTAATTGCTCTACTCAATGCGGTGATATCACCATTTGTAATACCGTTTACTAAATCAGAAGTTGATGGTTGCTTTGAACGCTTAGCTTTTATGGATTTTACCGAGTGGATATTAAGAACTTTTGGAGGTGTAATACCTTCTTGTTCTTGCAATGCAGATTTATATTTAGGGTCTTTTTTGGACACAATAGCTTAAAGTTACGACTTTATTGTCAATACGCTTTAATAGGAATCTCAATCAAAGTTCTATCCCAGGCCATGGTGAGTTTCAGGTTCCCTGTGGTGTTATCGAAAGCAATCGTAAATTTTTCGACCGTTTCTTCAAGCTGTTTTACAGACGTTTCCAATTCCACAGCATCATAATTAGGATCCCACATTGGCTCCATTTTCTCATTAACACCCCATTCATATTGTCTTGTATTAAACATGACCTTCCAAGTGCTTTCTTTCGGAACTGTCCATACTGTATATTTTCCCTTCGTTAGACGCATACCACCAACATTGAGATCTTTATTGGTTTTAAAGGTTGTTGCTTCATTAGCACCTGTACGCCAAACTTTATCGTATGGTACTAGGGCACCGAATATTTCACGTTCACGTTTTGAGGGTCTATTATATTCTACTTTAAGGTTTAAATCGTTCAATTCAATTTTAGCAATATCCTTAGGACTAAGACGAGGAGAAAAAATATTTTCTACAAAAACGGAATATAATAATAATGCACTGGCAACAATGGCCAAAATGATAAGCAGGCGCTTGAGGAAACTGTTCATTAATTGCATGTGTTTAATAGTGAGTTAAAGATAATTCAATTCCATAACTTTATAAGATAGTAACGCTGAATTTTAAGCAAATCTTATAATTTCAATTTTTTTTGAAATTTTTTGCAACACTTAATTTTTTGTGTCGTCTTTAATGTGAAATCAACCAAAAACCAATAAAAAATTAGCACGTTTCAGATTCATATTGTTGAAAAATGCAAACAGAATGATAGGCAAGCTCAAATGCAATTGTACAATCAGTACTGTAATGGTATGCTTACAGTAGCCCTACGATTTGTTGGAGACACTATGGAAGCGGAAGATATTGTTCAAGAGGCATTTATAAGAGCGTTTTCAAAGTTAGATCAATACAAAGCTGAAGTAAGTTTTGGGGCCTGGTTGAAACGTATTGTAGTAAACCGATGTATTGATGTATTAAAATCTAAACGACAACGCTTAATTGAATTAGAAGAGAATCATCTTAATGTTGTTGATTCAGATTATGAAACAGAGTGGTTGGTTGAGGATGATATTACGATAGACGCGGTGAAATTAGCGATAGAGCAATTGCCAGAGAAGTATAGATATGTTGTGATGTTATACTTGATAGAAGGCTATGATCATCAAGAAATTTCAGAAATTTTGAATATTTCTGAAGTCGCCTCAAGAACGCAACTATCGCGAGGAAAACAAAAATTACAAGTTGCACTAAAAACAGAGAAAAATGGCACAAGATCTTAGGAATTTATTTAAAGAGGAAGAAGGAAACAAAGAGATAAGAATGTCTAAAGGTCATGAGGCACGTTTTCTAGAACGTTTGGATGAGGCCTTACCTGTAAAAAAGAAAGCCAGTTATTTCAATTTCTTAAATATTGCTGCAAGTGTTGTACTACTGTTAGGATTAAGTTATGGCGTGTTTACAATGTCTAATCAAACTGATCCTAATATTCCAGAAGATAATACTGTAGTTAATAGTATTAAAACTTTAGGTGATGTGTCACCAGATTTAAAAAAGGTTGAGGATTATTATTTGGCCAGTATCAACTTAGAACTTTCAAAGGTTCAACTTACACCAGCCAATAAGGATCTAGTAGATGGCTATATAGAGCGCCTAAAGGAATTAAATGAAGAATACGATAAACTAACAGAAGAATTAAATGAAAATGGACCGAATGCTGAAACCTTAGATGCCTTAATTGCTAATCTTAAGTTTAGACTTAACCTGGTTATGCGATTAAAAGATAAGCTAAGTGAGTACAGTGAGGATGCATTTGTACAAGAGAGTATATAATCAATTAAATAAAATCAAAAAACGAACAGTTAAATTAAAAAATCATGAATGCAATTAGAGTTTTAATGTTGTGCCTTATTACCAGTATTGGTTTTGCACAAAACAAATTAAGTAAGACGTCACAGTCTATCAAAGTAGATAAGGATGTGGTAGTTGATCTTAATACCAACTATGTTGAAATTGAAATAGATACCTGGAATAGAGATATCGTTGAAGTTGAGGCATATATAGAGAGTAGTGTTCTGTCAGGTGACGATTTACAGCGCGCCTTAGAAGCTTGGAATTTACAAATTGATGGATCAAATGACAGAGTTACAATCTCATCTGCAGTAGGAAGAACTGTCGGCTTATTTGGTGAAGCTGATTATGCTGATTTATTAAGAGACCTAGAATTTAAACTCGCTGATATTCCAGAAATGCCAGAAATTCTTGTATTACCTAATATGCCAGAGCTAGGTGAACTACCTGAGATGCCAGAATTACCAGAAATGCCTGAGTTACCAGAAATGCCAGAACTTCCTGAATTACCAAGTGGGATTACAACCATTAAGTTTGATTACGATAAATATCAAAAGGAAGGCGAGAAGTATTTAGAAGAATGGAGTAATCGTTATGAAAAAGAAGGTGGAAAGGAATTACGCGAGAAGATGGAAAAATGGGCCAAAGAGTTTGCAGATTCTGGTTATCAAGAAAAAATGGAAAAATGGGGAGAAGAGTACGGAATGCGTTTTGATAAGAAATGGGCCAAAGAAATGGAAAAATGGGGTGAGAAATTCGGAGAGAAATATGGTAAGGACATGGAGAAATGGGGAGAAGAATTTGGTGAGAAATTTAGCGAAGAGTGGGCTAAAGAGATGGAAGAATGGGGCGAAAGGTTTGCTAGAGAATGGGAGCGTAAAGCGGAAAGAATTGAGCGTGATGCTGAACGACAAGCTAGATTGGCCGAGCGCGAAGCTGCTATCGCAGAACGATATGCTGAGCGTGCATCGCAAATGGCAGAGCGTCAAGCGAAGATGCAAGAACGTAATAGAGAGATGCAAGAAAAACGTGAAACCTTATTTGCGAGAGGCTATGAAGGAGGTAGTAATAGTAAAGTGAAAAAGGTAATTAAAATCAAAATACCTAAAAAAGCCAAACTTAAGACAAACATAAGACATGGTGAATTGAAGCTGTCTTCGGTAATTCATAATATGAGCGGAGATATTTCACATTCATTTTTATTGGCAGAAAACATTGATGGAGGAGATACCTCCATCAATGTATCTTATTCTCCTGTGGTTATTAATAATTGGAGCTTAGGGTCGCTTAACTTAAATTATGTGGATAAAGCTCAAATTAAAAATGCTGGAGATATAGTCTTAAATGCAAAGTCTTCAAATATCAATATTGAAAAACTTATTAATACTGGTATCATAGATGGCAGTTTTGGCGATTTAACGATTTCTAATTTAGACGAGTCTTTTAGAAACCTCAATTTAGTTCTTGAGAATAGCGATGCCTATGTGAATCTACCAGATAATGCAAATTATAGCTTATTTTTCAAAGGTAGCCGTTCTAAATATAACAATGCACCAACTAATCAAAAGACCATTAGAAATTACCCTGAAGGTAGCAGTACAGATAAGACAATTGTTGTAAATGCAAAATATAGCAATGTTATAGTAGATTAAGCCCCTAAAAGTCTTAAATAGATTAGGGGTTTATTCTAACTTTTTTTTCACGTTTTCCATGAAATAGATACTTATTTTTATGGAAATTTTTGTTTTATGGCCCTTAGCGATTTTGAGGAATTATTAAAATCTCTCCAACCACATTCTTTATTACCAGAGTCTTTATCTAGAACAGACTTTACACCTTTAAATTTATCGGTTGATAACCAAGAACTCAAATCAGTAGATGTTGGTTCAGTTGAAGAATTGCAAAAATATGTATGGCAAGTCATGAAACTGCAAAATGCCAAAGTTGCATATGGTGGCTATTTGGAGAAGCGCGGTATTTATAGACGTAGTGATTATTTTAATCAAGAAGATCCAGAGACGGAGCGAAATATTCACTTAGGTCTAGATTTATGGATTAAGGCAGGCACACCAGTTTTTTCGCCATTAGAAGGACATATACATAGCTTTAAAAATAATACCAATTATGGAGACTATGGACCATGCATCATTTTAGAACATCATTTGAATGGGTTTAAATTTTATACACTATACGGTCACCTAAGCCTTGAGTCTTTAATTGATAAAGAAGTTGGAACAAAAATTCAAAGCGGTGAACAAATTGCGACACTTGGTATACCTGAGGTCAATGGTAATTACCCGCCACACTTACATTTTCAGATTATTAAAGACCTACAAGACTATTATGGAGACTATCCAGGTGTTAGTAATAAAATAAATCTTGAGTTTTACTCGGAAAATTGTCCAGATCCCAATTTGCTTTTAGGAATTTGAATCGTCAATATAATCGACAATTTTTGCAGGATTTCCGGCAACAATTGCCTTTTTTGGCACATCTTTGGTTACTATTGAGCCAGCGCCAATTACAGCCCCATTTCCTATAGTAATTGGTTTGATGATGAGACTATTCATACCAATGAATACGTTATCACCAATCCAAATATCTCCAGTAGAATATTCTGTTACGCCACTAGAAGATAATACAGGATAATGATTAATAATTTTTGTGCCTGTAGTTATTGTAACATTTTTACCAATTATAGTTTTGGTACCTTTTAAATTATCAAATAATACATCGGTTCCAATAAAAACAGATTTCCTATCGATAAAAGTAATACCACACCATTTTAGAATTAAAGTTCTAAAGCTTGGAGTGATAAAATACTTCATGGAAAGATGTAAAAACAAAAATTTAATTCCTTTCTTAAAAAATTTAATTGAAAATTTATTCCATGTTGCCTTATGCGTCATTTAAATTTCTGTATTTAATATGTTTTGCAGGTATGCCACCAACGATACTATTGGGCTGGACATCTTTGGTTACAACAGAACCAGAAGCAATAATTGCTCCAGTGCCTATAGAATTTACCGAACTTGTAATAACGACGTTGTTGCATATCCAAACTTCATCACCTAAAATTAAAGGTGAACAACTAGTAATGTTGTCAAAGATACTTAAGTTTTCAAAGTGATGTTTATGCGTTTGGATGGTAACATTGTCAGAGACCGTTACATTTTTACCAAATGTAATACCTCCACAATAATCAATTTCAATATTTCTAGAAAAGGTGCAGGGGCCGTTAAAATTTATTTTTGCCTTGGGGTTAGGTTTATCAAAATTTGTAATTACGACATTATTCGTTATCTCTAATGCGAAAGTTTTGAAGCGTAAAAAAAAGAATAGTTTTTTAAGTAATTTTAAAAGTGGAAAGGTGAAAATTAAAGATGTGAAAAAACGTTGTAAAACATAATCGATTTTATAAAGAAATTTTTTCATCAAACTTAGGCTTTAAAGATGATAAATTTTGAAACCATAAATCTTATTGGAAACAACAGACCAATTGTTAATACAGTTGCTATTAAATAATTTAAATTTAAATATACACCAATATTAAATAATAGATTGGCGAGCACATAAAAGACAAATATTGAAAGTAGAAATTTAATAAGTTTACCTTTAGTGTGTTGTGTTTGAAACAAAACCTTCAATTGCAGAAAATATAATAGCATATATGAAAGACCATAAATTATCATGAATGCTAATGATTGATTTATGTTTAAAACATCGACGAATAAGAATAATCCTGAAAAAACGAAACAATAACCTATAAGACTTATTATCATATATCTTACAAGCTGGTTCTTTGTTTTCTTATTTATTTTTTTCAAAATAAAGTTTCTTTTGATAGTATAGGATCTTTTCCTGGTTTTTTCGAATTCGACCTAACATATCAGCCATTAATGCATATACTGTTAGAATAAGTGACATCCCAACTAATGCTAGTCCAAATATTCCGATACTTTTATAAGGTGTAATACTGCCATTTTGTATCCAATGCGTCAGTACAAAACCTCCGAATAATAGACCAATCACTAGGATAATCATGGCAATAGACCCAAAGAAATACAAGGGTTTATAATCCTTAAGGCATTTAAAAATTATTGATGAGGTTTTAAGAGCATACTTTGTGAGGCTATTTGCTACTCGTGAAATTCTATCATCAAAATAAGTTACCTTAACTGGAACCTGAGCAACACGATAACCTTTATTTGCCAGGTCTAGAATAGTCTCATGGGTATATGTGAAACTACCGTCTAAATTTAAGTTTAATAAGCAGTCGTATGAGTATGCTCTAAAACCACAAGAAGCATCTTTAATTTTGTTTCTACTTACAAAACTTACGATTTTACTTATACGCTTATTACCCCAGTATTTTAATTTTGGCATTCCAACTGGCTTACCTTCATTAAAACGGTTTCCAATTGAGAAATCTACATCATTATTTAATATAGGTTTTATCATTTGTTGAATCTGGTTCACGTCAAATTGTCCATCGGCATCAATACTAACCAAAATAGTAGCCTTTTTTTTTAATGCATAATCGACTGCTGTATGGAAAGCACTTCCAACACCTTTATTGTAAGAATGGCTAATAACTGTTGCTCCTGTTTTTTTAGCTTCCGATACTGTATTGTCTGAGCTCCCATCATCAATTACCAATAATTCGATTTCTGAAACGCCTTTTAATTCTTTAGGAACAGATTGTAATACCTTATTAATTGTTTTGCCCTCATTTAAGGCTGGCATGTATATTATAACCTTTATATCATTCATGTTGGTTAAATATATCGGTTTAAGATTAAATAATCGAGTCTAAATTCGTTGATTATGTAAATAATACTGATAACATACATTGCATTTAAAATCCAACTTTCTCGTATACTAAGTCTCTCAAGAAAGTAATAAATACCTAACACAAAACCCGCTAATAAAATTAACCAATATCTACTGAAACCCGTTCCTGCAATTATTAGACCTAGCATAGTCAAAATTATTGCTGACAGAAGGATTTGCTCACCGAATTTTAGTGGTTTAGTAAGGTATCCTGCTAAAAATAAAATTATAAATCCAATACTTAATAAATAGTTTCTATACCCATCAATGGGAATAAATAATGATGCGAAAGCAGGTATTCCGTTTATTTTATTAACCTCTTCATGTTTAATAATACCAAGCCCAGCTTTAATATTATATAATAATGGATTCTCTGCTTCAAAACGGCTGAAATAACTGATTTCAGATAGATTGTTTTTCTCAATGTTTTGAACATATTTTAGCCACAACAAGACCGGTAATGAAATGAGAATAGAATACTTTAATAAACTATAAATTGTAGCATAGGAGGATGCCTTATAATATCGGAAGCAATTGTAAAGTATTATTAATCCTAAAATTGCATATACATACCTGGTTAAGATTAGCATAACAAAGAATAGTAACATTTTAATAAAATGTTTCTTTTTAACACTAGTTGTAGAATAATATATGAATCCCCAAAATGTAAACATTAATATTCCTTCTGGATATAGTCTGGCAAAAAATGTAATCCCTATGGGGTTAACAGCTGTAATTGCAATAATTGCCAACACCAATTTAGTTTTTAAACGTAATTGTGTTAAAAATAAATACAAGTATCTAAATCCAAGAATTGCGAATAAAAGATGAATTAATTTATGGAGTGTGAGACCAATTAGCGGCGTTGTTGACGTTTTTAAAAACGCTAAAATAAATGGAATGATGGGTGTAACAGTAGAAGGATAGTTTTTATAATAATATTTACCTTCTAGAATATGACTACCAATGGTATTGTACGTGTTTTCATCAGCTATCAGTGGCATAATTAAAGACCTGAGAGCAGAAAGAATGCTCAAAAAAATGATTAATGAGAATAACTTATGCTCTTTGATAAAGGAGATATATTTCACGCGTTAATGCACTAATAATAAAATTCTCTACGATTCTCTATTAGAATTGAAAGATAATAAATAAACCATGCAGTATTAGTTACTCTGTAATAAACTTGTCAATATCTTTTAGAGCATGTGCTCTAAGATAATCCTCTTCGTCAATTGTGTTGCCCTCACTAGAATCGTAATCCATAGTGATATACCACTTATCATTCACTTTTTTTAAGATAACATGGAATTGGCCATAATACTTTTGCTCTTCCGGTTTGCCTTTATTTACTATTAATTGATAAACACCACGCTCGCTGGCAGTCGCTTTGTTATTTATACGTTCAAAAAACCTCAGACTGATATTATATGAAATCCCAGCCTCCTTATTTTGTTGAAATCTTTTTTTATAGTTGTTTATATATGTTTGATAATCAACTATTGATTGACTACCTGAGATTCTAATCAAATCTTTTGAATGAATTTCGGCCATAAGGCTGTAATCAAGATATTCGAAAGCGTTATAAAATTTCTCCCAAGTTTTATTAATTTCAATTAAGTCCTCTTTTGTTTGTGCGTTAGAGGTAAACACAAAAAAGCAAATACATAAAACTCCAACTAATCGTTTCATTTTAATCTGCTGATAATTGTTTTTGGGCCAATTGCTTACCTAGTATAAACCCAACTATTATTAAAAGGCCGTCAGATAAAGTAAACCATAATTCTTTAGGTAGCATTACGATATTAAAAAGAGTCGCTAATAGCATTAATGCACCTACAATGTAACTCGGTACCATTGATTTTTTTGAAATTTTGGCCGCTACAAACATACCGACTACTATACCTGCAAAGTGTGCAATAACAACACAAATTTTAGCGCCCATTGGTATCTGATCCATATTATTTTTTATCCATTCCATATCCATTGGGTTTGCACCTTCGGGCAATGGGAATAAATTATGGCCTATAAGAGTTTCAAAGATGTAAACTGTAATTGAAGCAACTATAAAACCAACAATAGTGGCAAGAACATTTTTCATAATTATTTGATTTAGTTAGTACCCTCAAATTAGTAAAAAAATATTAGAGTATTCTATATGCCTTACCTACAGTAATTTATACTGGTTTAAATGTGACTTTTTTAAAGTTTTGGTGTCTTATTTATAAAGAAGGTATTCAACCTTGGTTAATGAAACATAAAGTAAATCCTTAAATGCGGATCCCTAAAAAGAAACATTAATCTATTAACTATACAAATAAAAACTAATTGTTTTTACAAAAAAATCCTGATGAGACTCATCAGGATTTTTAAGATATATATTTTAGCCTTTATTCATTTACTAAGACCCATTCGCCTTTATCGATTAATGGAATAGCTTGTTTGTATTTAACCACTTTATTTTCGCCACTGATTACATGTTTAATAGTGACTTTGTCATTACGACCAATTTTAGGTTTATCCCTTACAATGGTCTCAATAACTTGTTGTTGACGTGATGCATTAGCACCAGCCACTCTATTTTGTGCGGCACGCTCATCCATATTAGGAATTTCATCCTTCTGAGTTTCAAGCTTTTCTTGTTTACGTTTTTTAGCTTCTTGGATCGTACTCGCAGTCTCTTGCGGTATTTCTCCTTTAAATAAGAAGGAAATAACATCTTTATTGACTTGATCAATCATCGCTCTAAAGAGCTCAAATGCTTCGAACTTGTATATTAATAATGGATCCTTTTGCTCATGAACAGCCAACTGAACAGATTGTTTTAATTCATCCATTTTGCGTAAATGTGTTTTCCAGGCGTCATCTACGATAGCTAGTGTAATATTTTTTTCAAAATCGTTAATAAGTTGCTTTCCTTTAGATTCATAGGCCTTTTCTAAATCTGTAACAACTTGAAGATTCTTAACACCATCCGTAAATGGAACGACGATGCGCTTAAAACGATCACGTTGTGTATTATATACGTTTTCGATTACTGGGTAAGCTAAATCTGCTGCACGTTGCATTTTTTCGCGATAATGCTTGAAAGCCTCTTTATAGATTAGTCCAGAGATCTCCTGAGTACTCATTTTTGCAAATTCGTCTTGGCTTATCGGTGAAGCCATTGAGAAATAGCGAATTAATTCAAACTCAAAATTTTTGAAATCATTAGCATCTTTATTGGTCTGTGCGATACCTTCTGAAGTATCAAAAATCATGTTGGCTAAATCTACTCTAAGACGTTCACCATGAAGTGCATGACGACGGCGCTTATAAACCACCTCACGTTGTGCGTTCATAACATCGTCATATTCTAAAAGTCGTTTACGTACACCAAAGTTATTTTCCTCAACCTTTTTCTGAGCACGTTCAATAGACTTAGAAATCATAGAATGCTGAATAACTTCACCTTCTTTGAGTCCCATTCTATCCATCATTTTAGCAATACGGTCACTTCCAAAAAGACGCATAAGGTTATCTTCTAATGATACATAAAATTGAGAGCTTCCTGGATCTCCTTGACGTCCAGAACGTCCTCTTAACTGACGGTCAACTCGGCGAGAATCGTGACGCTCTGTACCAATAATAGCCAAACCTCCAGCTTCTTTAACCTCGTCACTCAATTTAATATCTGTACCACGACCTGCCATGTTTGTTGCAATAGTCACCTGGCCTGGTTTACCAGCTTCAGCAACAATATCCGCCTCTTTTTTGTGAAGTTTCGCATTAAGTACATTATGAGGTACTTTTCTAATGCTTAGCATTTTGCCGAGAAGCTCAGAGATTTCTACATTAGTAGTTCCAATAAGAACAGGTCTACCAGCATTTGAAAGATCTGTAACTTCATCAATTACTGCATTGTATTTTTCGCGTTTTGTTTTATAAACTAAATCGTCTTTATCGTCTCTGGCAATTGGTCTGTTTGTTGGGATTTCAACAACATCCAATTTGTAAATTTCCCAAAACTCTCCGGCTTCAGTAACGGCAGTTCCCGTCATACCAGATAATTTACGGTACATTCTAAAATAATTTTGAAGGGTAACCGTGGCGAAAGTTTGCGTTGCCGCTTCAATCTTTACATTCTCCTTGGCTTCAATTGCTTGGTGCAAACCATCTGAGTAACGACGGCCATCCATAATACGACCTGTTTGTTCATCTACAATCATTACCTTATTGTCCATGACAACGTACTGAATGTCTTTTTCAAAGAGGGCATAGGCCTTTAGTAACTGATTTAGAGTGTGGATTCTTTCAGATTTAATACCAAAATCTCTGAATAATTCTTCCTTAAGGTCAGCCTCTTCTTCACTCGATAATCCTTGATTTTCAATCTTTGCAATTTCTGTTCCCATTTCTGGCATAACAAAGAAATTTGGATCATCTTTTCCGGATAGGAAGTCTACACCTTTATCTGTTAATTCTACTTGATTATTTTTTTCATCGATAACATAGTAGAGTTCTTCATCTACCTTTGGCATTTCTCTATTGTTATCTTGCATATAAAAATTCTCAGTTTTTTGAAGTAATTGTTTAATGCCTTCTTCACTTAAGAATTTAATTAATGCTTTATTTTTAGGAATACCACGATAAACTCTAAGAAGTTGGAAACCTCCTTCTTTAGTATCACCTTCAGTTATGAGTTTTTTAGCCTCTGCTAAAACCCCAACAAGATATTTACGCTGTACATCAACAATCTGACTTACTTTAGGTTTTAACTGATCAAACTCGTGCTCATCTCCTTTAGGTACTGGACCGGAAATGATTAATGGTGTTCGCGCATCATCAATTAAAACGGAATCTACCTCATCCACAATGGCATAGTGATGAGGGCGCTGTACTAAATCTTCTGGAGAGTGCGCCATATTGTCTCTTAGATAATCAAATCCAAACTCATTATTAGTACCATAGGTTATATCTGCATTATAAGCCTTGCGTCTCGCATCTGAGTTTGGCTTATGGTAATCGATACAGTCTACGCTCAATCCATGAAACTCAAATATTGGAGCCATCCAGGCACTATCACGTTTTGCTAGATAATCGTTAACCGTTACAAGATGCACACCACGTCCGGCCAATGCATTTAGATAAACTGGTAATGTTGCAACAAGTGTTTTACCTTCACCAGTCTGCATCTCTGCAATTTTTCCTTGGTGCATTGCGATACCACCAATTAATTGCACATCATAGTGAATCATATCCCAAGTTATTGGTTTGCCAGCTGCATCCCAAGAATTTTCCCATACCGCTTTATCACCATCTAAAGTTACGTAGTCTTTATCGCCAGAAACTTCTCTATCAAAAGCATTTGCAGTGACAGGAATTTCTTTATTATTTACAAATCGCTTTGCAGTTTCTTTTACAACTGCAAAAGCTTCTGGTAAGATCTCATTAAGAACTTCTTCAGTAACATTATATATATCGTCCTCAATTTTGTCTGCTTCGAGATACAACTCTTCACGTACATCTATATCCTCAGTTTCTTCTGCTTTGGAAAGTAATTCATCCTTTTTTGCTTTCAGAGGTTTTCTGGCTTCGGCAATTTTATCTTTGAATTCTATTGTTTTAGCTCTCAATTCATCATGTGAGAGTGCTTCTAGAGCAGATTCAAATGTTTTTATCTTGTCTACTATAGGTTTTATAGCTCCAACATCTTGTTTGGATTTGTCACCTACAAAAACCTTTAATACTTTATCTAATATACTCATGATATTATTTATTGTGGTGATTGGAAATTTCCAATCTCGTAATTCTTATTTAAACTTAAACAGGTCTTAGTTAACCCATTTTAAGTGGTCGGATAAAAAGTATCCGAAAATAAAAAAAGTCTCTTACTTAAATTGTTGCAAGAGACTTTTTTTTGTGATTTCTTATATGTTAATATTCATCCTCGTTCCAGAGGTAATCTTCATCGGTTGGATAGTCTGGCCAAATTTCCTCAATTGAGTCGTATGAATCACCTTCATCTTCAATTGCTTGTAGGTTTTCAACTACTTCTAAAGGCGCTCCTGTTCTAATCGCATAATCGATAAGTTCGTCTTTAGTGGCTGGCCAAGGTGCATCACTTAAATAGGATGCCAATTCTAATGTCCAATACATTTGCGTATGTGTTTAATTTTTTGCAAAAATAATTTTTTAGCTGAATAATTCAAGAAAAAACTAATTTATTTAGTTTCTAGTCTTTATATATTCAATTATTGGTCTCACTAAACATTTTTATTTGGACGATTCTCTTAAAATAAAGAGCTGCCTAAAAATGTTATATCATTAATAAAAAGAACGTTAATTAATTCAACTCAACTAAACCTCAAAATTGCATTTTTAAAGTTTAGGGCATTAAAATCAAAGTCTAGTCTTCTTTCTGTGGAATCCATTTGATTTCTTCAGCTTGCAAATCATGTGACAACTTCCGTGCCAACACAAAGAGATAGTCAGAAAGTCTATTTATATACATTAGCGTCTGTGGCTGAAAAGGTTCGAGATCGTTGAGATGTGAGGCTAATCGCTCTGCTCTTCTACAAACTGTACGTGCTATGTGACAGAATGACACAGTTTGATGACCGCCTGGTAGAACAAAATGAGTCATTGGTGGTAAACTTTCTTCCATTTGATCCATTTCGTCCTCTAAGCGTTTAATATCTGATTCCGATATTTTGGGAATATTAAGTCTGGCTTTACCGTTTTTTAGAGTTGCCTTTTCTGGGTCAGTTGCCAAGATGGCTCCAACCGTAAAAAGTCTGTCTTGAACATGCATTAATACTTCTTTGTAATGCTGATGAATTTTTTGATCTCTAATTAAGCCAATGTGCGAATTTAATTCGTCTATGGTACCATAGCTTTCAATTCTAATATGATGCTTTGGAACTCGCGTACCACCAAATAGGGCAGTGGTTCCTTTATCTCCAGTTTTTGTATACACTTTCATAGCTGTAAAGATAAGGCTTAAAGCCAAATTTTAAGGATTCTAAAAGAATCAACTTAAGAACTTTAACAATGAGTTAGGAAATATTAATTGTAGGTGTCGCTATCGATCATACCATCGAGCAAACGTATAACTCGTTTTGCATGTGCGGCAATATCTTCTTCGTGTGTAACCATTATTACAGTATTGCCACGTGCATGGATTTCATCGAAGAGCTCCATGATTTCTAATGATGTTTTTGAATCTAAATTACCAGTAGGCTCATCGGCCAAAATTATGGATGGTTTATTGACTAAAGCTCTTCCAACAGCAACACGTTGTCTTTGTCCACCAGATAATTGATTAGGTTTATGATCCATTCTATCTGCTAAGCCAACATCTGTTAATACTTCAGACGCACGCCCTGAACGTACTTTTTTAGAGGCGCCAGCGTAAATCATTGGAAGTGCGACATTTTCTAAAGCAGTTGTTCTTGGCAAAAGGTTAAAAGTTTGAAATACAAAACCTATTTCTGTATTTCTGATTTCTGCCAATTCATCATCAGACATCTGACTTACATCCTTACCATTTAGTTTGTAACTACCTGCGGTTGGAGTATCTAAGCAACCTAGTAAGTTCATTAGTGTTGATTTACCTGAACCTGATGGTCCCATTATCGCTACATATTCTCCTTTTTTGATATCTAAGTCAATTCCTTTTAATACATGAACAGTTTCTTGTCCAAGTTTAAAATCTCTGATAATATTTCTGATTTCAATGACGTTGTCACTCATAATAGCTGGTCTTTATTACCAATGTGCCTGCAAGATACAGGATTTTACAGTTAATAAGACGTTAAAGTTGTGAGGTTGTTACAATCTAATTTTAAAATGTTCTTTTGCCTGTTCTTTTCTGAAAAAAACGATGCCGAAATGGAAGATATCAACTGTTACCGAAACCGATTTATGTTCTTTTATGTAATGCCAAGCGTCTTCCATACCTTTTGACCAATAAATATCATCAAAAATGAAAATAGAATCATTTTTTGCTTTAGGTAATAAAGCTTGAAAGTAGTTTATAGTAGCTTCTTTTTCGTGATGCCCATCAAAATAAATGAGGTCAAAATTGGGTTGTTCTAGTTTGGGAATATAATTTTTGAATTGATTATTTATCAATTCGATATTTGAAAATGATGACAAGGAATCCTTTGTGAATTGATAAATATTTGGACAACCTTCGATACTCACGAGTTGTTTAACTGAACTGTTTAAACCCATAGCCTGTGTCGCTATTCCTAAGGATGTGCCGAGCTCCAATAAATATTCAGGACTAAAATAATTTACAATTCGGTATAGTAGTTTTGCTTTTTTTAAAGGTGTTCCAGAATGCGTGGTAATTTCTTTTACAGAACGATTATTAGATTTTGAGACTTTTGATCCAGAACCATAATCTGTTATTTGAATGCGCCTTTTGTTTCTTATCAACACTTTTCGGTAAGCCTTAATAAACTTGTAGTTCTTATGATTGGTTTTATCATAAAGGCATTTTGTAACAAAATCATAGATGAATGGAGAATGTACACCATGATGATTTTTTGATTTCTTTAGAAATTTAAGATAGGCAAACAGACTATACATTTAATTTTCTAATTTTTCTGCCAATTCAAACCAACGCAATTCTTTTTCTTCGATGGTTTCAATTAAGGTTTGAAGCTCCCCTGACAATTTACTTATTTCATCTTGAGATAAGTCTGGATTATTGAATTTTGCCTCTAAAGCCTTTTTGTCTAATTCTAAAGACCTGATTTTAGATTCTAAGTTTTTGTATTCTTTTTGTTCGTTGTAAGATAATTTTTGAGCTTGGTTTTGCTTTACAGCCTTGTTTGATTGTTCACTTTGGGCTTTTTCAATCTGTTTTGGTTGGCTATTTTCATAAGCTCTGAAATCTGAATAGTTCCCTGGGAAATCATCGATTATACCGTTTCCTCTAAACACAAAAAGGTGATCAACAATCTTGTCCATAAAATAACGATCGTGTGACACAACAAGCAACACGCCAGGAAAGTCTAATAGGAAATTTTCTAAAACATTCAATGTTACGATGTCCAAATCATTTGTAGGCTCATCTAAAATGAGAACATTTGGATTTTGAATTAAAACTGTGCATAAGTACAATCGTTTTTGTTCACCACCACTAAGTTTCTCAACAAAATCATATTGCTTTTTGCGATCAAAAAGAAAACGTTCAAGTAATTGTTGTGCACTAATCTGTCTTCCTTTCGCTAATGGTATATAATCCCCAAATTGCCTTACAACTTCAATTACCTTTTGTTGTGGTTTAATATTTAATCCACCTTGAGTATAATAGCCAAATTTAACGGTTTCACCAATGACTATTTTCCCATTATCTGGTGATATTGATTGTGTTAGTAAATTTAAGAATGTAGATTTCCCAGTTCCGTTCTTACCAATGATGCCAATACGTTCACCTTTTTTAAAGGTATAGTCAAATCCATTTAAAATTTTATGATCCTTAAAAGCTTTGTGAACATTATGAAATTCAATAATCTTACTCCCCAGGCGCTCCATATTAATTTCTAATTGAACAGTATGGTCTTTTCTTCTTTGATGCGCTTTCTTTTTTATTTCAAAAAAATCATCGATTCTGCTCTTAGATTTTGTAGTTCTTGCTTTTGGTTGCCTGCGCATCCAATCGAGTTCTTTTTTAAACAATTGTTTTGCTTTACCAACTTCGATAAGTTCCTTAGAAATACGCGCTTCTTTTTTTTCTAAATAGTAGGAATAGTTGCCTTTATATGTAAACAACTTACCATGATCTAGCTCAATAATTTCATTACAAACACGTTCTAGAAAGTAACGATCATGGGTCACCATAAATAGCGTTTGTAGTGTTTTTTTAAAATAGTCCTCAAGCCACTCAATCATCTCCAAATCTAGATGGTTGGTAGGTTCGTCTAATATTAATATATCAGGTTGGCTCAATAAGGCCTGAGCAAGTGCTAAACGCTTCTTTTGTCCACCAGATAAAATACTAACTTTCTGTGTAAGGTCATTTAATTTAAGTTGTGACAGTATCTGTTGATACTGGGTTTCAAATTCCCAGGCGTTATTTCTATCCATTGCCTCAAAGGCAATTTGATAGGCTTCTGAGTCTTCAGGGTTTTTAAGAGCGTTTTCATATGATTGAATGATGTCTAAAATTGGGATATCAGAGGCAAAAATAGCTTCTTCAATGTTGAGCTTTGGATCAAGATCTGGTTCTTGATCAAGAAAGGCTAATCTCAGGCCATTTCTAACTACTATTTGACCTTCATCAGGAGTGTCTTGTCCAGATAGAATATTTAGAATAGATGTCTTACCACTTCCATTTTTTGCAACAAAGGCAATCTTTTGTTCTTTGTGTATACTAAACGATAAATCTTTAAAGAGGATGAGCTCTCCATAAGACTTCGATATGTTTTCTACATTAAGATAATTCACACTAAATTTTTTACAAAGAACGTAAATAAACCAAAAAGAAACCATTAAGTTTTGTTATTGGTATTGATAGGTTATATTTGTGTAATAGCACTTCAAACTTACTAATGAAAAATAGGCTTTTGATCTTTGTAATAATTCTATTAGTAGGATTATCATCATGCATTCCACATAAAGACTTAGTGTATCTTCAAAATAAAGAGATTGCATTAGATTCTTTATCATCCAATAACCTTACTGAAATTCAAAAACCATATCGTGTCCAGGTAAATGATATATTAAATATAAGGGTTAAGGCTTTAGATCAAGATAAGGTTACGATTTACAATCCAGTTGGTAATGAGAATCTTAATGCTGAAAGCCAAGAACGTTCTTATTTTGATGGCTTTACAGTAGATATTCACGGTAATATCCGTATTCCTGTCCTTGGGGAATTAAATGTTTTGGGATACACGACTGAGGAAATCCAGAAAATGCTGGAAACAAAACTATTGGAGGACCAGTTTAAGGAAACTGCAAATATTTTTGTTACTGTTAAACTCGCAGGATTGAGGTACGTGACCAGTGGAGAGGTAAATAGTCCGGGAACACAAGTTTTATTTCAAGATCGCGTTAATATTTTTGAAGCTATTGCTAATGCTGGTGAAATAACGCAGACAGGCAATCGGAGGGAAGTAATGTTAATTAGGCAATATCCACAAGGACAACAAATTCATAAATTAGATTTAACAGATATAAATGTTATGAAATCGCCCTATTACTATATTCAGAATAATGACATGATTTATGTGAAACCTTTGAAACAAAAATCTTGGGGTACAGGCGTCACTGGAACGCAGACGATTACAACAATTATTACTGTAATGGGTCTAGTTACAACAAGTATTTTGTTAATTGATAGATTATAGGGTATGTCTGATCTTGATTACGAATTAGAACCTAATGACGGAAAGCAAACTACTTTTGATATTAAGGGTTTGTTTTTTAAGATTCTAAATTATTGGCCGTTAATTGTCCTTTCCGTGTTAATTGGTTTAGGAATAGCTTATTATATCAATGTTCGTAAGCAAAATATTTATAGACTTGAAAGTTTGATTTCTGTTGAAAACGAACAAAGTCCATTTTTTACAACAAATACAAGTAAATCATTTAATTGGGGTGGGGTTTCGGGTAAAGTTGGTAAAGTAGTTACCGAACTTAACACAAGAACGCATAATGAATTGGTTGTTGACTCCTTAGAGTTTTACAAGCAGTACCTCAGAGAAGGTGAGTATAATCTTATTGATATTTACAGTAATTCTCCATTTGAAATAAGGTTGAATAAGGACCATCCTCAATTATTGGGTAAATCAATTGAATTACGTCCCATAGATGACGACACCTTTGAACTATATATAGACTTTGGGGAAGCAAAACAAGTAGTTTGCCAGATATATGACAGTCGAAAAGTAACATCGATTACGCTTTTTGAGAGTACTCTTTCGCAAAAATATCGATACGGTCAAAAGATTGAATTGTCATTTTTTAATGGAATTATTGAAAGAAATAAGAATATTAATTTTATTGAAGATTCTAAATACTACTTTAAATTCTTGAACTTTGATGCCGTTGTAAATCAATATAAAGACGCTGTAAGAGCAACACCTAAATCCAGAGATGCATCATCTATTCTGAGAATGCAGATGATTGGCAACAATAAGGCAAGAATTGTTGATTTCTTAAATGCGACTGTTGAAATTTTAGCCAAGACTGAACTGGAAAGAAAAAACCTTTATGCTACAAATACTATAAAATTTATCGATAGTAGTTTGGCTGAAGTGGATGCAGTTTTAAAGGCTGGAACCAATGAAATGAGCGATTTTAGGAAGCGTAACAAAGTATTTGATGTAACTGAAGAACTAACGCTAGTCTCAGATGACCTAAAAGAATTAGATAAGTTGCGAGAGTTAGAAAGATCTAAGCTTCAATATTTAAATTCACTAGAACAATATTTGATAACTCAAAAAGATTATACAAATATTGTTGCGCCAACTTCTGTAGGAATTACTGAAGCCAATATAATTGCTAGTGTGCAAAACATAACTGTTCTAGCCATAGAAAGGCAGAATCTAGAATATACTACTCAACCTGGAAACGTACTATTTGATGATCTGGACCGAAAAATAGATGCAGAGAAAAATGTACTATTAGAAACTATTACAGCAACAAAGCAGACTATTAATTATCAGTTGAATCAAGTCAATAATCGAATAGCAAAATTAGAATCAGAACTAAGAAATCTACCAGAAGATCAGCAAGAATTTTTGAAGATTCAAAGAAAATTGGATATAAGTATTGAAACTTATAATGTCTATCAAAGTAAGTTAAGTGAAGCTAAAATTATTAAGGCTGCCAACGTCTCTGATATTACTTTTATCGATAGAGCAAAAGATATTGGTGGTGGGAAGATAGGCCCTAATACTTCATTAAATTATATCATGGCGACCTTACTTGGTTTTGGATTGCCTATTATTTTAATTTTTATATTATACCTTTTAGATAATAATATTCACAATTCTGGTGAGGTTGAAAAATTATCTCGTATTCCTATTCTCGGTTTAATAGGAGTTTTTAAGCACGCGAATAACCTTGTGGTTTATGAAAAGCCAAAATCCACAATCGCTGAGTCTTTTAGGGCAATAAGGTCGAGTTTACAATTTATTTATAAACAACAAGAAAGCTCAGACGAAAAAGGAAGAACTTTAATGGTGACTTCATCAATTAGTGGTGAGGGTAAAACATTTTGTTCAATTAATATTTCTACTGTTTATGCACTTTCTGGAAAGAAAACGATATTGTTAGGGTTAGATTTACGTAAGCCGAAAATTTTTGGCGATTTTAATCTCAACAATGAAAAAGGTATTGTCAATTATTTAATTGGTGAGGAAAGTCTCGAAAATACAATCACCAATACTCACATTAAAAATTTAGACTTAATTTCATCTGGTCCTATTCCACCAAATCCTTCAGAACTTTTAATGAGTGATAAATTAAAGGAGGCAATAGAAATTTTGA
Source organism: Winogradskyella poriferorum (assembly GCF_050618035.1). Taxonomy (GTDB): domain Bacteria; phylum Bacteroidota; class Bacteroidia; order Flavobacteriales; family Flavobacteriaceae; genus Winogradskyella; species Winogradskyella poriferorum_A. Next base: position 393,352 of record NZ_JBODPY010000003.1, on the reverse strand, counting down.
GAAAGGAATATGATTTCATTGTATTAGACACTCCGCCGCTCGGTTTAGTTGCAGATGCTTTAGAACTTTCAAATTATGCTGATGCAACAATTTATATGATAAGGTTTGACTACACTAAAAAAGGAATGTTGCAACTTGTTAATGCAAAATACCGTAATGGTGAAGTTAAAAATATAAGTTTTGTCCTTAATTTCTATAAATACAAAGCACGCTATGGTTACGGTTATGGTTATGGCTATGGCTATGGTTACGGCTATGGTAGTTATGGAAATGCATATCACCAAAACGATAAACAAACCGTTTGGACAAAAACTAAGAATCTTTTCAAAAGAAAATAGTAATAAAATTGTTTTGATATCAACTTACCAACTTAGGGTTAAACGGATTTTTGATTTCACTCTAGCAACACTATTATTTCCTTTTTTAATCGTCCCAATATTTCTACTCACCTTAATGTGTTCTATTGATACCCGAGAATGGGGAATTTTTTCTCAATTAAGAGTTGGTCAACATGGGACACTTTTTAAGATATATAAATTAAGAACATTGCGTAATGAGCCTCATGAGCTAGGACAATTAAATAAGAGCGCTACTAAATTTGGAAAGATATTAAGAAGAACAAAATTAGATGAATTACCACAAATCTTTAATGTCCTAAAGGGAGATATGAGTTTTGTTGGGCCAAGACCTGATATACAGGGTTTTGCGGATCAATTACTGGGTGAAGATAGGATTATTTTATTGATCAAACCTGGAATAACTGGACCTGCTACACTAAAATATAAGGATGAGGAGCGTGTATTAGAACGACAAAAAGACCCAGAACATTACAATAGAACGATTATTTGGGTAGATAAAGTGAAAATCAATAAAAAGTATATCCATAATTACAGTTTTTATTTAGATTTGAGGCTCATTATAAAATCTACTTTAAACATATGACTACCTCAAATGATAAGATTGCCATTATTGGCTTAGGATATGTTGGCCTGCCTCTTGCTGTTGAATTTGCTAAACAATTTTTTGTTGTTGGATTTGATATCAATAAATCAAGAATCGACGAATTAAATTCTGGAGTCGACAGCACATTAGAAGTTGAGGATGAAAATCTTCAATCAGTATTAACTTCCGATAATAATGCAAGCACAGGATTATTTATAACCGATGATAAAGATGCATTGTCGCTTGCAAATATTTACATAGTTACAGTTCCAACACCTACGGACGCTTTAAATAAACCTGTCTTTACACCTTTAATTAAAGCAAGTGAATCAGTTGGAGCAGTTTTATCAAAAGGCGATATTGTAATTTATGAATCAACAGTTTATCCAGGAGCAACTGAAGACATTTGTATACCAGTATTAGAAAAAGTATCTGGTCTAACTTATAATAATGATTTTTATGCTGGATACTCACCTGAGCGCATTAATCCAGGGGATAAGAAACATACTGTTACGAAAATTTTAAAAGTAACTTCAGGTTCAACACCAGAAATTGCTAAGAAGATTGATGCCTTATATCAAAAGGTAATTACTGCAGGTACACATTTGGCACCATCAATTAAAGTGGCTGAAGCCGCCAAGGTTATCGAGAATTCTCAGAGAGATATTAATATAGCTTTTGTAAATGAGCTTTCTAAGATTTTTAGAATACTCGATATAGATACAAAAGCAGTTCTGGAAGCTGCTGGTACTAAATGGAATTTTTTAAAGTTCACACCTGGTTTAGTTGGAGGTCATTGTATAGGAGTTGATCCTTATTATTTAGCACAAAAAGCTATTGAATCTGGTTATAATCCTGAAATAATACTAGCAGGAAGAAAAATGAATGATAGCATGGGTAGTTATGTTGCTACAGAAACTGTAAAGATGATGATTAATAAAGGGGCAACGATTAAAGGCTCTAAAGCCTTGGTTCTTGGAATTACATTTAAAGAAAATTGTCCTGATATCAGAAATTCAAGAGTTATTGATATTATTGAAGAACTTCAATCATATCATGTAGATGTGGATGTTTATGATCCTTGGGCATCTAAGGCCGAAGTTCAGCACGAATATGGTTTAGATCTAATTACAGATAAATCAAAATTAAACTCAAATTATCAAGCAATAATTCTTGCAGTTTCACATAACGAATTTTTAGATATTGACATATCCAGTCTTAAAGCTAAAGACTGCGTTACTTTTGATGTTAAGTCTTTGCTACCGATTGAGTCCATTGATGCGCGCTTATAATTTCTGATTTATTATGTACGAAAATAAATATCATACAGCAGACCTCTCAAAATTAAGTTTTTTAATTACCGGAGGAGGAGGGTTTATTGGTTCTAATCTTGTTGAATATCTTCTCAAGTATAATGCCAATAAAGTAAGAGTTTTGGACAATTTCTCAAATGGATATAGAGAAAATCTAGTAGAATTTATGAATAATCCTGCCTTTGAATTATTAGAAGGTGATATAAGGGATCTTCAGACCTGTATTCAAGCTATGGATGGTATAGATTATGTTTCACATCAAGCTGCATTAGGTTCTGTTCCTCGTTCTATAAATGACCCTGCTACCACAAACGAAGTCAATATTTCAGGTTTTCTAAATATGATGATCGCTTTAAAAGATAGTACAAATGTAAAGCGAATGGTATATGCAGCCTCGAGTTCTACTTACGGAGATAGCAAAACATTACCTAAAGTTGAAGACAAAATAGGAAAGCCATTATCACCATATGCTGTCACTAAATATGTTAATGAGCTTTATGCAGATGTTTTTGGAACTACCTATGATACTGATGTTATTGGTCTTAGATATTTTAATGTATTTGGACCGAAACAGAGTCCTAACGGAGCTTATGCTGCTGTAATTCCTTTATTTATGCAAGCTTTGAAAGACAACAATCCATCGAAAATAAATGGTGATGGTGAACAAACTCGAGATTTTACATTTATAGATAATGTAGTGCAGGCAAATATTAAAAGTATGTTTGCTTCTAAAGAGGCCAAAAATCATGTTTTCAATGTTGCGTGTGGTGAGCGTATAACCATAAACTATTTATGGGATTCTTTAAAGATTGCAGCAGGTTCTTCTCTTAAGGCCATTTATGGACCTCCACGACTTGGAGATGTAAGAGATTCTCTTGCAGACATTTCCAAAGCTGAGAAACTTATTGGTTATAAACCACAATTCACCGTCAGAGAGGGTCTTAAAATTACTTGGGATTATTTTAACTAAAGCATTGTTAAAATCACCTTAATAAGTGATTTTATATTTTACTACTTCAATTAATATCATTTATTATATTCGCTCATCTAATATTTGATATTTGAATTCTTCAGACCAAAAATGGCTCTATACCATATCCTCAAAAAGGAATTTATTTAATCTCAATTTTAAAGAAATTTGGAGATATAGAGATCTCTTAACACTTTTTGTTAAGAGAGACGTTATTACAGTTTATAAGCAAACTATTCTAGGACCACTGTGGTATATTATTCAGCCATTAATCACATCGATAATTTTTACACTCATTTTCAATAATTTGGCTAGTATACCAACTGGAAATAGAGTACCACCATTTTTATTCAATCTTGCAGGTATTACAGCTTGGAATTATTTTAAAGCCTGTTTAACCGGAACTTCAGATACATTTATTAAAAATCAAAATATTTTTGGGAAGGTCTATTTTCCACGAGCTATAATGCCAATGTCAATAGTAATATCAAACCTTTTGAAATTTGGTATTCAATTATTTGTTTTTATTGTGTTTTATCTTTATTTCATATTTGTTAATAGCTCAACAATTAGGCCAAATAGTGGATTAGTTTTCTTGCCATTTCTCATTTTGATAATGGCACTATTAGGACTCGGTTTTGGTATGGTGATTTCATCACTCACAACTAAGTATAGGGATCTTAGTTTTTTAGTTCAATTTGGAGTTCAACTATTAATGTATGGTTCAGCGGTTATGTACCCATTATCTTATTTTGAAGAAAAATTGCCTCAATATTCCTGGCTTGTAGAATATAATCCTATTGCAATTGTTATCGAAACTTTTAGATATGTGGTACTAGATATAGACTCATTCTATGTTTACAAACTTATCTATGCAATCGTCTTTAGTATATTAATTTTTATTATTGGTCTGGTCGTTTTTAACCGAACAGAAAAAAGTTTTATTGATACCGTTTAAATATGTCTAATGTGATTCTAAAGGTCGAAAGTATAAGCAAGCAATATAGACTTGGTCTAGTTGGTACTGGTACACTAAGTCATGATATTAATCGTTGGTGGCATACTGTACGTGGCAAGGATGATCCATATTTAAGAGTTGGGGAATCTAATGACAGAAGTAAGAAGGGTAAAAGTGAATATGTTTGGGCATTGAAAAATATTGATTTTGTGGTCCAAAAAGGAGAAGTGCTCGGAATAATTGGTAAAAATGGTGCAGGCAAATCAACTTTGCTAAAAATACTATCCAGAGTTACCGGTCCAACAAAAGGTCAGATCAGGACAAATGGAAGAATAGCATCTCTTCTAGAGGTAGGAACAGGATTTCATCCTGAAATGACAGGAAGGGAAAATATTTTTTTGAATGGTGCTATTTTGGGAATGACCAAATCTGAAATCAAGACTAAATTAGATCAAATAATTACATTTTCTGGATGTGAACGATATATTGATACACCTGTAAAGCGCTACTCTTCTGGAATGAAAGTTAGGCTTGCTTTTGCTGTTGCTGCACATCTAGAACCTGATATTTTAGTCGTAGATGAAGTATTAGCAGTGGGCGATGCGGAGTTTCAGAAAAAAGCCATAGGTAAAATACAGGATATCAGTGAAGGTGAAGGACGAACTGTTCTATTCGTAAGCCATAATATGGAGTCGATTCAGAAACTTTGTAGCAGATGTATTGTTTTGAGTGATGGTGAGGTTTCCTTTGATGGTAATGTGAACGAGGCTATTTCAAAGTATCTAACATTTTTTTCAGAAGATCAAAATGAGAATAATAAGTTTCCTATAGTTGTAGGAGATATTCAAATTAATAATTTCCAAGTTTCAGATAAGAATTTTAAAGAAGTTAAAACATTAATTTCAGGATTCCACTATTGTTTTCATTTAGAAATTTTGAGTAGCAGTAAGTTACCGATTGAATTAAATTTGAGAATTCAAATCTTCGACAGTAAGGAGGTATTAATATCCACATTAAATACATATCACACGAATAGTACTATCGAAGTGAAATCTAATGAAAAAGTTCATTTTGATTGTATAATTGATAAACTTCAATTAACAGAGGGAGAATATTTAGTAGGTATTGAACTTCTTGACTTATTTTCAAGACGAAGATTATATTCTAATGATAGAATTTTATCTATTAATGTTGTTAATGGTGATTATTTTAACAGTGGTAAACTTCCAAATAAAAAGAATTTAGGAAAGTTTTTGAGTAATTTTAAGTGGGAAAATAAAATCAATGATATCTCATAAATACAAATGCATATTTATTCACATACCTAAATGTGCAGGGAGTAGTATCCAAAAATATTTTCATCCTTATGTAGGCTTAAATTGGAAAGAACCAAATTATGACATTTTATATGGATGGTGTCCAAAACGCAAAATTCACCTTCAACACGCTACCAGTAAGATACTGTTAGAAACAGAACTTATTTCTGAAGAAAATTGGAAAAACTATTTTAAGTTCACAATAGTTCGTAACCCATGGGATAGAGCTTATTCAGATTATTTTTGGATTCAGAAAGAAAGAAATATTAACGGATCATTTTCAGATTATATTCAAGGGCAAGGACCATTCTATGATATTTTCAATTTAATTGATGTAAAGGAGTATCGAGGGGATCACCTTAATCTACAAACGGATTTTTTTGATTTTGAGGGACTTTATAAATTAGATGCAATTTTAAAATTTGAATCTCTTAATTCAGATATGTCTAAACTTGTTGATAAGCTGAATTTTGATAAAAAATTCAGAATTCATGAAAACAAGTCACCATTAAAAAAGAAGCTCCATTATTCTAAATTTTATACAGATGATTATAGAAGTATGGTCGAACATAAATATATGCGAGATATAAAGCAGTTAGGTTATGTATATGAAAACAGAATTAGTTTAAAATCCAGAATTAGTGACTTTTTTAGTGGATTAATTAGTACTACAGCCTAATGACTAAAAACGGTTTAAATAAACGAATCTTTACTGTAATAGTCTCCTATAATGGTCTTTTATGGATTGAAGACTCTATTAATTCTGTAATCGGTGATACAACAGTTATTGTTGTAGATAATTTATCTACTGATGGCACCAGGGATTTAATAAAAAGCAAATTTCCTAGTGTATTACTTCTAGAGCAAGAAAAGAACCATGGATTTGGAAAAGCAAATAATATCGGAATTGGTTATGCATTTGAGAATAATGCTGAGTACATATTGTTGCTAAATCAAGATGCTAAAATGCAAAAGGGTAGTATCGAAGAGTTATTTTATGCTTCTCATGAACATGAAGAGTTTGGAATATTGAGTCCTATTCACTGCGATTGGGAAGGTGAGTTTTTAGAATCATCATTTTCTGGATATATGTCGTACGAAAAAAATAAATTCTTCTATTCAGATTTTGTACTTTCAAAAGAAAAGCAAAAAATATATGAAGTTACTTTTTTTGCAGCGGCATGTTGGTTTATGTCAAAAAAGGCGGTTCTAAATGTAGGAGGTTTTGATCCAATTTTTAAGCATCTTGGTGAAGATGTAAATTTGGCACAGCGGTTTAGGTATCACGGTTATAAATTAGGTGTATTACCAAATTGTAAGGTAATGCATGATACAATGAATAGGAAATATGATAAAATTGATAAATTTTCAGATCAATATTTCTATAAGTTAGACTATCGGAGCAAAATGAAGTTTGCAGATCTAAATATATCCAACTGGCAAGAAAAGTTGAATTATGCGAAGAATCAGGTTAAAAAAGAAGCTCTTTTATCACTTTTAAAATTTAGATTAACTGATTTGAAAGGATATTTAAAGGAATTAAAAGAATTGAGTAGAATAGAACTCGAGTGTGCTAAATCTAGAGAATTAAATAGAAGGACTGGAGATCATTACTTAAATTAGTGAACGATGGGTAAAAGAATTGTACATGTTGTTAATGACTTCCCTTCAAAATCTGAGACATTTATTGTTAATCATATCGTAGAGACAATTAAAAATGGTTATGAAGTTTCTATATTGGTCAATAACTTACATCCACAATCGCACACTTCACAACAATTGCTATTTGACGAATATGGGCTTTACAAAATAGCTAGAACGTTTAATCCATCATTACCGAAGAACAAAATAGTAAGACTTGTTAAAGCAAAATTTGAATGGTTAAAGAAGCCTTTTTTCTTAAAGGTATTTTTAAGAACACTCAATAAGAAATATGGAAAAAAATCTAGATCTCTGAAAATGTGGTTTCAAACAAGTACTTTTTTAGAATATCGAGATGTTCAACTATTTCATGCCCATTTTGGAGTGTCTGGTAAAATATTGGCAGAAATGAAAGAAATAGGAGCCATAAAAGGAGATATATTCACTACATTTTATGGAATTGATACGTTTTCAACAAATGAAAATAGAGCCGCAATAAAAAAGTATTATTCAGACCTATTTAGTTCTGCCAAATCAATAATTACAAGTTCTAGTTATCTTGCTAATAATCTCAAACTACTAGAAATACCTATTGAAAAATTACATGTCAATTCGGTAGGTGTTGATTTGGAGAAATTTAAGTATCAAAAAAGAAAAATAGATTCTCAAATAAGGCTTGTTACGGTTGGTAGATTAATCAAGTTAAAAGGACAGGATTTAGGTATAAGAGCGGTCAAGTTGTTAGTGGATAAAGGGTATAAAATCAATTATAGTATTGTTGGAAAGGGTGAGGAATACATAAACTTAAAGAACTTAATTACGGAATTAAAACTTGAATACTTTGTTGATTTGAAAAAAGGTAATTCCCAACAGGATGTTATAGAAATGTTATATGATTCACATTTGTTTTTAATGACCTCGACCAAAGACAAAATGGGAAGAGCAGAAGGGCAAGGATTGGTATCGGCAGAGGCACAGGCAACAGGAATACCAGTTATTGGATTTAGATGTGGTGGTGTGCCAGAAACAATTCAAAATGGCAAAACTGGTGTTATTATAGATGAAATAAATGAGTACTCTTTGGCTATTGCTATTAAGAAATTTATAAAAAAACCAAGTTTGATTAATGAAATGGGACTGAGTGCGAGAGCAATGGTTGAGAATGATTTTGATAATCATATCCAGAGTAAAAAGATAATAGAATTGTATAACTCCATTTAAATTTTGCAACCCTTAATATCCATTATCATACCAACCTATAATCGTGAAAAGCTTCTCATTGAGACTTTAGATAGTATATTGTTACAGACCTATGAAAATTGGGAGTGCATCATAATTGATGATGGAAGTACTGATAATTCTGAAACGATAATAACGACATATACCGATAACGACTCGAGATTTTTATTTTATAATAGACCAGATTATAAACCAAAAGGCGCAAATGCTTGTAGAAATTTCGGGTATGAAATGTCAAAAGGTCAATTCATTAATTGGTTTGATAGTGATGATATTATGCATCCAAAATTTCTTGAGATTAGAATAACAAGATTAATTGAAGACAAAAACCTTGATTTTTGCGCTTGTCTTGGGAGAAAATTTGTTAAAGGTATTGAGATAGATCCATTGACAATTAGGCCACCAATTATGAAGTCAGATAATTATTTGGAAGATTATTTACTTAATGGATTATTCTTTTATACACCAGCACCATTATGGCGTAGGCGTTTTTTAAGTGGTAAAAAACTTTTTGACGAATCTATGCATCGTGGTCAAGAGAGTGATTTCCATTTGAGATTATTGGCCTACAACCCTAAATATTTATACTTGGAAGATGCTCTATTCTATATAAGAGTTGGTCAAGAAAGTATTACTACCACTTATCAAAAATCCTTACTGGCACAAAAATCTATTTTTAACTATTTTAATACGGCATTCAAAGTTATTAGCGAACAAGGCAATGCCAAAGGATTGATATTAAAACGATATATATTCTATAGACAATGTGTCAATTATTATAATGTAAGTTTACTTTCAAAGGGATTTAAAGGACGATTGAGATCTCTCATGGATTATACTGTTAATATTTTTACTTATAGTTTTAACTCCAAATTGAATTTTGGAATAATATTAAAATTACTTTTAGGAATGTTAATACTATTATTTTTTAATAGAGGATATAATTTGTTTTACTATCCACAATACGACTACAGAACATACAAATAAACTAAAGGCAGGTATTTTAATAAATGTTAAAGAGAATAAATAGAAGATTAAGAAGAATAATAAATAATCCATATAAGCTATATGCTCAAAATTCAGAATTAAAATCTCTATTCAATGATTTCAATGAGGCTGTTATTTTAGGGTCTGCCTCATCAATTAATCAATTAGACTTAACTGGTTATTCAGATAAAATGGCCATAACTGTAGGGAATTTTTTTGAACATCCAGATATAGAAAAAATCAACCCAAAGATTCATATTTTTGCTGCATCACATCCTCCCATAACTAAGGAAGTTCTTATAGATTGGTGGACAAGATGCCAAGAAGTTTTGCCTCAGAATGTCCCACTATTGGTTGAAAAAAGAGACAAAGAAGTAGCTGACAAAATATTCAAGAATCGTTCTGTTTATTACTATTCTTATGGTGGAGATGTCCCTGTAGACTTTACTAAGCCTATTTTGTCACCATGGAGTGTGACGATTGTCGCTTTGCAATTAGCAATATATTGCAAATTGCCAAAAACAGGAATTTTTGGAGTGAACCATGATTGGCAATGCATTAAGCCCTATACACATTTTTATGATCATGATAAACCATCATTAGAGTTTTATCTAAATAAAGCAGGAATAGAAATCTCATATGAAAAACAAAAGCAACCATTCCCAAAGGAAAGACTTTATAAAGAATATGAATTGTACCAGCAATATGAAACATTAAAAAATCAAGCTCAGATTAACGGACTGAAAATTTATAATTATGATCCATTCTCAGACTTTGATGTATTTGAGTTTGATAAAAAGCTTGAATTGCTCATGTAATTTTTAAATATTATGAAGAGGATAAAATTATTTGTTTATAAAATTATTGGTTTTTTTATACCTGAGATTAGACCTATTCTTTTTCATAATATTCAGCTAAAGTCCTTATCAAATACCAGTATCAATTCTACTGTTGCATCAAAAACAAATATTGTTGACCCTTATCGATTAATTAATGTATCCATTGGAAAAGGCACATATATAGCAACCAATTCTAAAATATCTGAGACCGAAATAGGAAAATTTTCTTCTATTGGTCCTAATTTTTTATGTGGTTGGGGTATACATCCTACAGATGGAATATCCACAAGTCCTTATTTCTATAGTACTTTAAAACAAAACGGTGAAACATTAGCTACTGAAAATTTAATTGAAGAACGAAAACCAATTACTATAGGGAATGATGTTTTTATTGGCGCAAACGTAACTGTTTTAGACGGCATCAATATTGGTAATGGTGCAATAATTGGAGCGGGTTCGATAGTGTCAAAAGATATACCTGATTTTGCCATTGCCTATGGAAATCCAATAGAGATTAAAAATTATCGCTTTACAGCTGAACAAAGGAATGATTTATTAAAAATGAAGTGGTGGGATTTTGATGATGAAGCTCTTAAGGACGTCAATAAATATTTTTTTGACGTTGACACTTTTATCAATAAATATAATAACTGTTAATTGTTGAAGATAAACTCACTTAGATGTTAAGTATCATTACAATAAATTTCAATAACGCTTCTGGTCTAAAAAAGACTATGGATAGTATTAGTTCTCAAACTAATAGTTCAATTGAGCATTTAGTAATTGATGGGAATTCGACAGATAAAAGTATGGATGTTATAAAATCCTTCAACTATGAAAACCTAAGGTATATAAGTGAACCTGACACAGGTATTTACAATGCCATGAATAAGGGTATTAAAATGGCAAAAGGTAATTACCTTTTGTTTCTTAACAGTGGCGATTACTTAGAAAGCAATTCAGTCATAGAAAAAGTACTACCATTTTTAGCAAAGGATTATTCTGTATTATCTGGGCACCTCATATTTGATGAAAATAGCGGTCCAAGATTAAGGGAGCATCCAGAAAAAATTACATTTTCATATTTAGTAGGTAATGCTATATCTCATCCATCTACCTTTATAAAGCGAGATTTATTTTCAAAATATGGAATGTATGATGAGTCGCTCAATATTGTGGCAGATTGGGCATTTTTTATTAAAGTTCTCGGCTTGAATAATGAGACATTTTTAAAGCTACCTTTTACAGTTTCGGTTTTTGATACACGCGGTGTTTCTTCAGATGTGAATAATTTTGATGAAGTTTATAAAGAGCGACATGATGTTCTATGCTCTTATTTCCCAAGAGTTTTTAATAACGAAAATGACACTTATATTTTTGATAAGTTTCTCAAAACAAATAAAAGGTTTAAGTATTTAAAGATTATTGATAAGTCACCCTTATTCAGAAAAATTGCCACACTACAACTTGGCGCTAGTGCTAAAATCTTAGGTTTATTTGGTATTAAATAATGAAAAAAATTTTGATTTTTGGGCCAATTGGAGACCAAGGAGGTAGAGAGTTAGAAACTGGTTTCATAGCAAAATCTCTTTCAAAAGATTTTGAGGTGAGAGTTTTATCTTCAGGCAATTTAACTTCGAAATCTCAAATTTTTGATTTTATACCGACAGACAAGGTTTTGACTTTAAATCAACTGATATACAAGAGTAGTATATGGTTCAGATTTTTGGCATTTGTAAGTGCATTAAAGTCTAATAAGATCATCAATAAATTTTCATTTGTTAGTAATTCAGTAGCTAGAAAAACGGGATATAGAACTTATGCCATAAAAAAAATACAAAATGAAGTCCTTCAAAGTGATTTGATAATATTGTGTGCTCAACTCTCTAGTAACTATTTAGAGGAGATAGTTTCAATTGCAAAGAAAAAAGGAATTAAGACTGTTCTTAGGACGTCCATGACCATTAAAGAAGCGGATATTCAAAACAAGGATTGGTTAAGTGATATTTCACTATTTATCCATCATTCACTTAGCAATGCTCAAAAACTTAATAGTATCTCAAATTACAATTTTAAACTCATTGATCAATGTACATATAGCGAGTTTGAAATGCTCAATTTAAGTTTACCAAAAAAGATAAGTACTTTTCTATATGCTGGTCGCATATCTGAGGAAAAAGGAATTTTAGAATTTGTGAATTGCTTTAAGAAAGTTGGGCAAGATTTTAAGCTAATCATTATTGGTGATGGACCTTTATCTGCTGAATTGATATCAAAGACTAACTCATTGGATAACATCACTTATTTAGGATTTAAACCATATGAGGAATTAACCGAATTTAAAAAGAAATCTGATGTTATTGTAATTCCATCTTATGAGGAATCAGGTCCTTTAATAGGGCTAGAAGCGATGGCCTCCGCAAGATTAATTATTTCTACCAAAGTTGGTGCAATGCCAGAAAGATTAAAAGATTTGAAAAATCAATTTTGGATTAAAGCAAATGATTGTCAATCAATTGAAAAAATATTAATAAAATTGACAGAACTCAGTGATCAAGAAGTAACATCAATTGCACTAGAGAATAGGATACGTTATCAAAAACATTATTTAAAAGAACATATTTCTGGTCAGTATAAAAATGCTATTTTTAACCTATAAAACTTAACATAAAATCGCATTATTAGTCTATTTAAGTATATGTGATTATTAGTATGGACGTTGAAGTAATATTAATTTCTGAATTACCATTACCATTTCATAAGGTAGCTAGCTGGACACGCATGTATGACTACCTATTCAGAAAATCAGATCAACCTTTTGATCATATTGTTTGCCCAGAAGTAAATGAAAAATTAAAAGGGATTTCATATGAGTTCATAAGAGATATCAATGTTGTTGACAAAATAAAAAATAGGCTACCCTCAAAAACTTTATATAATAACTATATAGAGGCATTAGAGCGAATTATCGATCCAGACAAAAGGTATGTTATACAGATAGTTGACAATAGTGGAATTGTAGTTCCAATTAACAAGTTTCTATCTAAAAAGTTTGATAGGAAAGATTTTTATATTCAATACTATTTTCATGGATTTGCACCAATTGTGTCAATTAATAAAGGGGATAAATTTCTTGGAGCAATTGACGAATTTTTCTTTTTAACCCAGTTGTCATATCAAGAGTATCTTAAGTTTTATAATAGTTGTCCTTTTAAGGCAAGAATAATCCATAATGGAATTGACATTGAAAAGTTTAAGCCAGTATCAGAATCTGACAAATTGAACCTTAGATTAGAGCTAGGATTAAATAATGATGAAATCATTTTTACGTGGTGTTCTCAGGATAGACCCAAAAAAGGACTTCATATCGCTCTAGAGGCCTTTAAAGAAGTTCACAAAACAAATCCTAAAACCAAATTGATTGTAGTTGGTATAAATAGGGTGATTAATCAGTCTGGAGTAATTAATACCAAAAGGATTCCTAATGAAGACCTGGCTAAATATTATCAGTTATCAGATATATTTTTGTTTCCAACGCTTTGGAAAGAAGGTTTTGGAATTGTTTTAGCCGAAGCTATGCATTGTGGTTGTTACATAATTGCTTCAGACCAAGGTGGTGTACGTGAGGTATTAGGTAACGGTAAATATGGTAAACTCATAGATAAGCCGAATTTAGTAGAGGAATGGGTTAATGCAATGCATTTTTCAGTTGAAGAATTAAAGAGTAAAGGGAATCAGTATAACAAAAAAGTTCCTGAAGGATTATATAGTATAGAATCCTGGTATCAAAATATGACCATGGCCATAACCGAAGCAAAACAGAAATTAGTAGTAGAAAATATATGAGAGTAGGTATGAATCCGCAAAAGGCGTCAAAGCAAATTGAGCTCGAGTTTCAACATCGGCTTATTATTGTGGTATTTATTCCATCACTTGAAGGCTATTATAAGGATGTTTTAGAAGTTTTTAAATTAGGTCTTGATTCTGCTATAACCACAACCAATTCATACTGTGCAATTACGGTAGTGAATAATGCATCGTGTAATGAAGTAAAAGAAATATTAGACGATAAACTGACCGAAGGTAATATTGATAGCGTTATCCATCACACTAAAAATATTGGAAAGATTGATGCTTTAATTGGTGCTGCAAGAGCAAGTAGAGAACCAATTATTACATTGGCAGATGTTGATATCTTGTTTCAATTTGGTTGGCAAAATGAAGTAGAAGCTATATTTCAAAATATTGAAAATGTAGCATCTGTTTCTCCCATACCATGCCGAAATTTCAAGAATTATGAAACCTCATCAACATTAAGTAGAGTAATTTTTAAGAGGGTAAATTTTAGTTATGAGTCTATTCCAGACAATCATGATGCACATAACAAATACTTGGAGAGTTTTCATTGGCAACTAGAAGAAGATAAAAATGCTAAATGGGCTGTTATACAGTTAGGTGGTCAAAAGGCGATTGTTGGTAGTGGGCATCAAATTTTGAGTATGAGAAGAGAACTTTTTCATTCCACTGTTCCAAAAGAGCCATCATTAATTTTGGTAGGCAATAATTCTGAATTTTTATACTGTGATCAACCGATAAATTATTCAGGAGGTATGCGACTATCGACTTATAATAACTTTGCCTTCCACATGGGTAATACTGTAGAGGAGTGGATGAAAGAAATTCAAGAAGAAAATAAATTAAAGGCCAAAAACAATACAAATAAGGTTAGTGAATTTAAATTACTTAATTTTAAACCAAGACCTATCAATTACCAGTTATACAAGCTTAAAAAACGTATTGTTCATCGATTATTTAATATAATATATGGCAAAGGTTAAATCAATAATTATTATTCCAGCGAGAGGGGGCTCAAAGCGTTTGCCTGGCAAGAACTTAAAGATGCTTGCGGGGAAGGCTCTTATTGAATATAGCCTTGATTATGCCAAGATTAATGCAAACGATGATATTGATATAGTCGTAACAACTAATGATAGTGAAATCAAGACATTTGCTAAAAGTGAGGGTGTGCAAGTTATCGATAGACCAGAAGAAATTTCAATGGATGACTCAACGACTGTTTCAGC
Organism: Winogradskyella poriferorum; assembly: GCF_050618035.1. Classification (GTDB taxonomy): domain Bacteria; phylum Bacteroidota; class Bacteroidia; order Flavobacteriales; family Flavobacteriaceae; genus Winogradskyella; species Winogradskyella poriferorum_A. The sequence goes on along the minus strand of NZ_JBODPY010000003.1, from coordinate 378,063 downwards.
GCTTAAACATGTGCTTCAAAATTTAAATGGATTCTATGAAAATGTCATTCTACTACAACCTACAAACCCACTTAGACCGACTAATTTATTAAATGAAGCACTTGAAATTTTCTCTGAGGGTAATTATGAAAGTCTCATGACGGTCTCGCTTAATGATAAAAAACTGGGTAAAATAGAAGGTGATCGTTTTATTCCTTACACTTACAAAATGGGACAAAGAAGTCAGGATTTAGAACCACTTTACTTCGAAAATGGATTACTTTATATTACTAAATCAGAAATAGTCTTAAAAAATCAAATTTTAGGCGAGAAAAATTATCCAATGATTATAGATCACCCATTCGCTTCAGTTGATATTGATACACAAGAAGATATGAACTATGCTGAATTTATAGCTAAAACATATTTAGATGAATAAACCCTACATTACTATTGCAAGTAGAAAAATAGGACAAGATTATCCACCTTTGGTTATAGCAGAAATAGGCATTAACCACGAAGGATCTTTAGATGTTGCCAAAGAAATGGTCGATGCGGCTAAGCGCGCTGGTGCAGAGGTCGTCAAACATCAAACTCATATTGTTGAGGATGAAATGAGTGGTGCAGCAAAAAAAGTGATTCCAGGTAATGCAGATGTTTCAATCTATGATATTATGGAGCGCTGTGCATTGAATGAAGCAGATGAGATGTCCTTAAAAGATTATGTGGAAGCCCAAGGTATGATTTTTATATCAACACCTTTTTCAAGAGCAGCCGCAAATCGATTGCATAAAATGAATGTTCAGGCCTTTAAAATAGGTTCGGGTGAATGTAATAATTATCCACTGTTGGAGCATATTGCGAAGTTTGGAAAACCGGTAATCATGAGTACTGGGATGAACACTATTGAGAGTGTGGCCAAAGCCGTTACGGTATTTGATAAGTATGAGGTTCCCGTTGCTTTGTTACACACGACTAATTTATATCCAACACCAAGCCATTTGGTAAGATATGGAGCGATGATGGAGTTACACGAGGCATTTCCTGATAAGGTATTTGGCTTAAGCGATCATACTTTAAATAATAATGCATGTATAGGAGCCGTGGCTCTTGGCGCCTCTATTTTAGAACGTCATTTTACGGACCATATGGAAAGAACAGGTCCTGATATTGGATGCAGTATGGACGAGGCTGAAACAAAGGCATTATTACAGGCAAGTAAAGAAGTATGGTCCATGCGAGGTGGTACGAAAGAACCAGTAAAGGAGGAGCAAGTAACAATCGATTTTGCTTTTGCTACGGTTTGCTCAATTGCCGACATTAAAGAAGGCGAAACATTTACTGAAGAAAATATCTGGGTAAAGCGACCTGGTACAGGAGAAATACTAGCTGAACATTTCAATACTATTTTAGGTAAAACCGCTAAAAAATCGATAAAGAAAGATGAGCAAATCGCTTGGGAAGATATCAATCAATAAACCTTTAGTGTATGCAAAGTAAACGACTAGTTTTTTTAACGGGAACGCGTGCAGACTTTGGAAAAATTAAAGGGTTAATTGCTGCATTAGAGGAAAATCAAGAGTTCGAACCTTTCATTTTTGTAACGGGAATGCATCTCATGGAAGCGTATGGATATACCTTGTTAGAAGTCGAGCGTTGCGGTTTTAAACACATCCACACCTTTAGTAATCATACTCATGAGACCACAATGGATTTAACTCTAGCAAAAACAATTGAAGGTTTTTCAAGCTATGTGAAGGCTATACAACCAGATTTAATTGTGGTACATGGTGATAGAGTAGAAGCTTTGGCTGGGGCAATAGTTGGAAGTCTAAACAATATTTTAGTTGCGCATATTGAAGGTGGTGAAATATCCGGAACAATTGTTGAACTCATTAGGCACTCTGTCTCTAAGCTGAGTCATATTCATTATACTTCAAACGAGGAAGCAAAAAACAGGTTGATCCAAATGGGAGAATTGCCAGAATCAATCCATACTATCGGATCTCCTGATATTGATGTGATGTTTTCTGATACTTTACCTTCAATTGATGAAGTTAAATCCTACTATGAAATTCCATTTAATAACTATGCTGTTGCCATGTACCATCCAGTAACCACGGAAATTGAAAGCATAAAGGATGATGCTCAAAAATTTGTAAAGGCATTAATTGAAAGCAATAAAAACTATGTGGTCATTTATCCAAATAATGATCTTGGTAGTCAATTCATAATTGATGCGTATTCATCATTGAAGGCAAATAAGAGTTTCAGAATTTTTTCTTCAATCCGATTCGAATATTTCTTGACCCTGCTCAAAAATTCACAGTTTATGATTGGCAATAGTAGTGCAGGTGTAAGAGAAGCACCTTATTATGGTATTCCAAGCATAGATATTGGTTCACGTCAAAAAAATAGGGTTAAGGTAGATTCTGTAGTTAATTGCGATTGTATTGTAGATAACATTGTTAATGCAATCCAAAATATTGGTGCAATTCAATCAGAAAAAATACAGATATTTGGTTTTGGTGATAGTGCTTCATTATTCTTACAAAGCTTAAAGTCTAAGGCTGTGTGGAGTATAGATCATCAAAAACAATTTAAAGATATTGATGGCTCATAAATCACATGTTGTAATAATTGTTCCAGATGGAGTTGGCATTAAAAATTACCTCTACTCTGATTTATTAAAACATTTAGGCACTTCCTGCAAAATTACGATTTGGTCGCCACTAGGCGAAAGTGCCTTTAGTGAAGTAAGACAACGTCATTCTAACATCAACATCAACTACAAGTTTCTCAAAATTCATAAGGAACCAATTCTTACAAGACTTTACAGGGAAGCTTCAACTTATGCACGCCTAAATTATTTCGCTAACAAAACCAAGAATGAGACATTACTTTTAAATTGGCGCAAACCAAAGTCTAATTTTAAATTAAAGCTGTTATATGAATTGGCTGAATTTATTGGTAATAAGGCTAAATCAGATTATCAGAAAATCAAATCGCTCGAGCATAAGAGTAAATCAAAATGGACAAAGGCGATCATCGATTTTTACAAGTCTGAATTGGTAGAATTAAGAGCAGATCATTTATTTATTACCCATCAACGTGTCGCTGGGTTAATGCCAATTAGTTTGGCTTCAAAATCCTTAGGAATTAAAAGTACATCGGCAATCTTCTCTTGGGATAATCTTCCTAAAGCTCGTCTTTGTGTAGAAACAGATAGCTATGCACTTTGGAGTGATTGGATGAAAAACGACATGAACTTGTTTTATCCTGATATCGAGGAGCATCAATTAAAGATAGCTGGAACACCTCAGTTTGAATTTTATAAAGATGAAGGTCAGATAAAATCTAGAGAGGAATTTGCCAAAACTTATGGATTAAATCCAAATAAAACGTGGGTTTGTTTTAGTGGAGATGATGAATTGACTTCACCATATGATCCTCAGTATTTGCGTGATGTTGCAGAGACAGTCTCTTTGAATTTTGAAAATGTTCAATTAATTTTTAGGCGATGTCCAGTGGATTTTTCAGATCGGTATGATGCTGTGTTAAGCGATTTCAAAGACATCATAATAGCAATTGATCCTAAATGGCACACTGAGTCTGGTTCTTGGGTAGGCTATTTTTCAAAAATTGAAGATATTGATTTACAGGTTAACCTAGCACATCATTGTGCAGGTGTTATTAATTTGGGAAGTACAATGGCCCTTGATTTTGCATCTTTAAATAAATTGTGTTGTTATCTTAATTATGACACCAGTAATGATGCAAACTGGAGTACTAAATTTATTTATAAATATCACCATTTCGGTACTTTAGAGAACTTAAATCCGGTAGGATGGATAAATAGTAAAGAAGAAATTCAGTCGGCTTTAGAAACCTTGATTAAAGGTGATGAAAAAATTGTTTCAGATAGTAAAAAGTGGATGGAACGTATCGTTTTATTTCCAATTGAAAAGAACTCTGAGGAACTTGCAAAGATTTTAACCTAATGCACATCTGTTTTATATCAAGTGAATATCCATTATGGAAATCTGGTGGTGTTGGAACTTTTCTTCAAACCTTTGGACGTGCTTTGGTAAACGAGGGTCATAAGGTTTCAATTGTAGGTATTGGTAATTCAGATTATGAAGAGTTGAATGATAAGGGTGTCAAAATTTATAGGCTTCCTAAGTCAACTATTCCTTTTGGCAAGTTTATTTTCAATACGATATCCATATCATCAAAAATTGAGAAAATTCACAAACAAGAAAACATTGATATTGTTGAGTCTGCTGAGCTTGGTCTGGCATTTATGAGAAAAAATCCAGCATTAAAATATGTTATTCGATTACATGGTGGACATCATTTTTTTGCTGAAAGTGAAAACCGTAAAGTGCATTGGTGGCAAGGGTTGAAAGAAAAATTATCATTTAAAAAAGCTGATGGTTTTATAGCTGTTTCAAATTATGTAAAAGAGCACACCTCAAAATTCTTATCATTTCATAATAAACCAATTGAAATTATCTACAGTCCAATAAACACAGAATTATTTCATCCAAATCCTAATCAAAAAGCACAACCATATAATATAACCTTTGTAGGAACAATTTGCGAAAAGAAAGGCGTAAGACAACTTATAATGGCAATGGAAGCTATTAAAAGAAAGTACCCTGAAGTACATTTAAATATTTTTGGAAGAGAATGGTTTTATAAAGACGGGCGCTCTTACACCGAAATGCTAAAGACTAAGTATAAGGAAATTATTGAAAATTGTGTAACAATCCATGGTGTTCTACCTTTTGAGCAAGTACCAGAAAAATATTGTTTAGCACAAGTTTGCGTTTTTCCATCACATATGGAAACCCAAGGGTTAGTGGCACAAGAGGCTATGGCCATGCAAAAACCTGTAGTTTTTTCAAAAAAAGGTCCTGGTCCTGAAACTATAAAGGAATTTGAAACAGGTTTACTTTGTGATCCATTAAATATAAATGAGATTGCAGAAAAAATTTCTTGGTTTTTTGAGCATGAAGATAAAGCCTTAGAAATGGGAAAGAAAGCAAGACAATACGTGTTGAAGACGTTTGATATTGAAACTAGTCTTGCGAAAAATATAGATTTTTATAAAAGTCTGAATAAAGCTTAAAATGACATTTGCAATATTCACTTTGGTACAACATAAAAAATGCGATAATATGTATTATGGCTACGCACCTTATGTGCGTGAGATGGATTTATGGAATGTGCTTTTTGATACTATTATAATCGTGGCACCGAAATCGAATTCTAGCCAAATTGAGAATATTGATTTGGCTTATGAGAATCAAAATATCACATTTGTTGAGGTACCCGTTTTTAATGTGAAGTCATTTTTAGGGATATTGAAATTAATTATCACATTACCTAGGATGTTAATTAAGATATTTAATGTCATGCGAAAAGCTGATCATTTGCATTTTAGATGTCCGAGTAATGTTTCGGCATTAGCATCATTTGTCCAATTATTTTTTCCTAAAAAGAAAAAAACGATGCGTTATGCTGGTAATTGGGATCCAAATAGTCAACAGCCATTGGGTTATAGGTTTCAAAAATCTATTTTTACAAATCCATATTTGACAAAAAATATGACAGTTTTGGTCTATGGTAAATGGCCAAATTTTAAACGAAGCATGAGAACATTTTTTGCGGCTACCTTTTATGAAAAGGATAAAGTTAATTTCAAAGAGCACAACTACAATGGGCAATTAAATTTCACATTTATTGGTGCTTTGGTAGAGGGGAAACAACCATTAATGGCCATTAAAATAATAGAGGGTTTAAATAAAAATGGTATATCATGTGTACTCAACCTTTATGGTGATGGCAATCTCAAAGGTGATCTGACTAAATATGTCAAGAATAATAGCATAGAGAACTTTGTTAGTATAAAGGGGAATGTAAAGAAAGAGACTTTAATGACTGAACTTCAAAGGGCTCATTTCAATATCTTACCTTCAAAGAGTGAGGGTTGGCCAAAGTCATTAGCTGAAGGTATGTTTTATGGTGTAATTCCTATTTCAACAAAAGTATCGTGTGTAGAGTGGATGCTAGATTATGGTAAACGAGGCATTTTAATTGATAACAATATTGACCTAGCTATTATCCATATTATTGAAGTGATTAATTCTAAGAATCTAAACCAAATTTCAAAAAATGCCCAGATTTGGTCACAGCAATACACTGTTGAAAGACAGGCTGAAGAGATTAAAAGTATTTTAAACGCATGACAAGGGTAGTTCAATTAATAGATTCATTAGATGCAGGTGGTGCTGAGCGCTTGGCTGTTACCTATGCTAATCTAATAAGTGAGAAAATAGAAGCATCCTTTTTGTGCACTACGAGGCGAGAAGGTTCTTTAAAATCTTCAGTGAAGGACGCTGTAGGTTATTTGTTTCTTGAACGTAAATCTAGCTTCGATTTACGAGCTATCTTTAGGTTTCGTAAATTTTTAAAAGAAAATAGAATCCGTATAATTCATGCACATGCGACGTCCTATTTTTTTGCAACTCTGGTCAAATTCATTACGCCTTCAGTTAAAGTTGTTTGGCACGATCATTATGGAAAAAGTGAAGAGTTAGATCAAAGACCAAAATTTGTACTAAAACTTTGTTCCTTATTTTTCAATCAAATTTTCAGTGTCAACCATAAACTTTTGGATTGGTCTAAAAAACAATTGTATTGTAAAAAAGTAGATTATTTACAAAATATAGTTGTGTTAGATGAAAACGAACCTCAAACAGCCTTAAAGGGATCAAATAATAAGCGGATTTTATGTTTGGCCAATTTGAGGACACAAAAGGATCATCTCAATCTCTTGAAGGCCTTTCAATTGGTTTTAAAATCACATTCGGATTGGACACTTCATTGTGTAGGTAAAGATTTTAAGGATGAATATTCAAGAGCTATAAAGCAATATGTTATTGATCATAAAATGGAAGAATCTGTTTATTTTTATGGAAGTAGACAAGATATAAATCACATTATGAGTCAATGTGAGATAGGTGTGTTGTCATCAAAATCAGAAGGATTACCATTAGCTTTATTAGAATACGGTTTGGCAGGATTGGCTGTTGTTACTACAGATGTAGGTGATTCTAGTTTAGTTATAATACAAAATAAAAATGGCCTTTCTGTTGAGCCTAATAATCCAATCAAATTGAGTATAGCGTTGTCTAAATTAATTGATGACAAATTATTAAGGAAAAAATTTTCAATGGAGTTGATGGTAAAAGTCAAAAGTGAATATTCGGCAGACGAGGTTTTATATAAACTTTTAAAAGTTTATAGGTCTTAAAAAGGGCAAATTGAAATATAATTCATTAAAAAATAAATATCATGTCAGTAATAAGGAGAATTACCTTACTATGGTATTTCTACATATTTTAATAGCATTTTTGCTTTTGTTTATACCAGGATTTTCGAGAGCTTATTTTATTGCAGTTGTTCTGTTCTTTTTGTACCGTATTTTTTCATCTAAAGATAAAGACAAACCAATTGAAATTGTTTTTGCGTGCTGTTATGTCGTTGGTTCTGAAGTGCTATTTAGAATGACCTCTGGTTCGTTTTTTTATGAGGGCTCTAAATATCTAGTAATTCTTTTTGCTCTCATTGGTTTGTTTTATAACGGTATTTCCAACAAGGCCTATCCCTATTTTGCATATTTAATCCTTTTAATTCCATCAATAATTGTTGCCTCAATCACCATTGGTTTTGATTCAAATTTCAGGACGAATATTGCATTTGTATTGAGTGGCCCAGTTTGTTTGGGTATTTCAGCATTATACCTTGTGAACAAGCGATTGTCTATGAGTCAATATTTAAAAGCATTACTTTATCTCAGTTTACCAATTATTTCAATGTCCGTATATCTATTTCTTTATAATCCAAGTATTAAGGATGTATTGCGCGGAACACAGTCTAATTTTGCGACTTCTGGTGGGTTCGGACCAAATCAAGTCGCAACAATTCTAGGATTAGGAATGTTTACTTTGACAGTTCGACTATTTATGAAATCTCCAACTTTAGTTTTGAAAATTGTTAATGCTATTTTACTTGGTTTAATAAGTTTTAGAGGAATTGTAACATTTAGTCGAGGAGGGATTATTACCGCAATATTAATTATTATGGTATTTTTTTACTTCTTATACGTTAAATCTAGTTCTAAGATGAAAAACCGAATACTCTCAACCTTTGTCTTATTCGGATTATTGGGTATTTCTGTCTGGATAATTAGTTCAAATCAAACTATGGGTCTTATTGATAAACGTTACGCTAATCAGGATGTTTCTGGTCGAGCTAAGGATGATTTGTCAACTGGTAGAATTACCCTTTTTATGGATGATTTACAAGGGTTTATAGAAAATCCAATTCTTGGCGTTGGTGCTAATGGTGCTAAAGAGCTAAGACTAAAAAAGGGTATGGGTATAAAAGCGTCTCACAATGAACTTAGTAGGTTGTTTTCTGAACATGGTTCTTTTGCCTTTTTTATTTTGTTTATTTTAATTTTAGTACCGCTATTTTATAGGATAGAAAACAAACGAAATATTTTCTTCTATTCTATGCTGGGTTTTTGGTTTGCTACTATAAATCATTCTGCAATGCGCATTGCTGCTCCTGGGTTTATTTATGCCTTAGCTCTTATAAATGTATATTATGATAAACGTCCTGTATATAGGAAACGCCTTGTCAAAAGAGGATAAAACTCAAACAACGATTGAGATATTAGGGGCAAAACTCAAAGAAATTTGTGAGGTCAAGATTGCATCTAATAAATCAAATAAAGTATTGAGGTTTTGTGATATGATGTGGATGGTTTTTAAGTGGCGAAAATCTACTGATTATGTTTTAATAGATACCTACAGTACATTAAATTTCTACTATGCCGTTGTTGTTGGATTTTTATGCAGAGTTTATAAAATAAAATACATACCGATTCTTCACGGTGGTAATCTAGAGTATCGACTAAAGAATAATCGGACTTTAAGCAAATCCTTTTTTGGAAATGCTCACAAATTAATTGCACCGTCTAAGTTCTTATATGACATATTTAAAAATAATAAGTTTAAGAATCTAGAATATATTCCAAATTTTATTGAAATTGATAAATATGATTTTAATCAAAGGGAAATGGATCGTATACAGCTGTTATGGGTAAGGTCTTTTTCTTCAATTTATAATCCAAAATTAGCAGTTGATGTATTAGAAGATTTGTCGAATTTTGATACAAATGCCTCACTTACTATGGTTGGTCCAGACGTTGACGGATCTCTAAATAGTGTAAGGCAATATGCAAAAGGAAAAAATTTAAATATTGAGTTTACGGGTAAGTTGTCGAAAGAAGAGTGGATTGCGTTGTCAAAATCGCATAATATATTTCTTAATACCACTAATATTGATAATACACCTGTTAGTGTTATAGAGGCCATGGCACTAGGAATTCCAGTTGTTTCCACCAATGTAGGAGGAATGCCATATTTAATTGAAAATAAAGAAGAGGGCCTTTTAGTCGATCCCAATAATAGAGAAGCTATTACAAGAGCAATTTTAGTTTTGAAAGAAAATAGTGAACTACTATTAAAAATAACACAAAATGCACGTGAGAAAGTTGAATTATTTGATTGGGATGTGGTTAAATCGAAATGGCAAGTTATTCTTCAATAAAATTGTATTGTAGGCGAGACTTTTTATCTTTACATATCCCTATGTCCCGACCAAATTAATAATGAAACATAAAAAAGGAATACACTTTGAAGTGTCCGAACGTAAGATTCTGCTCAGAATTATGGATTTGGTCATGGTCTTTTTTGGTGTTTATTTATTAAATTCAATTTCTAGTTTTAACTATTTACCATTCACAGAACAAAGTATAATTCCTTTAGTGCTTTTAGGTATTTATGTTACAATATTTGGTACCGTTTTTGAACTTTATGATTTACAACAGGCAAGTAAATTAGATATTACGACCCGGAACATTGTCCTAACAATTTCGGTTTTAGTTCTTTTTTACTTATTAACGCCTTTTCTATCTCCTGTTTTACCAGAGGAACGTATCCAAATCTTATTTTTTTATTTAACCTTAATCGCTTCAATTTTTTTGTGGCGTGTTGCATATACACAATTAATAGAATCCCCAAGATTCTACAAGAGAATTCTTCTTGTTGGAGATGTCTCAAATATTGATGGCCTCGTTAGATCATTAAATAATTCTGACCCCAACTATAAGATTGTTGGATTTTTAAATAGTGAAGCGTCCGATAATGAACGCATCACATATAAAGGATTAAAAGAATTCCCTTCACAGGACTTTTTAGAGGTTATACAAAAGGAAAATATTTCAGAAGTAGTTGTTGCTAGTTTTAATACCGAAGCCATGGTGTCCGAAGTGTATCATGATTTAATTTTACTTCTTGAACGTGGATTTAAGATTAGAGATTACAGCCAAGTCTATGAGGAATTACTGCAGCGCGTACCCATTCAGTTTGTGGGTAAAGACTTTTATAAATATTTCCCATATAGTAGAAGTAATGAAAATAAACTTTATCGTTTTTTCCAGCGTACGATAGATATCATCTTTTCCATGATAGGATTAATTTTTGGGTTGGTAATTTTACCTCTGGTGTATTTAGGCAATGTTATAGGCAATAAAGGACCCATTTTTTATATTCAAGAAAGAATTGGTAGAAACAGTAAGCCATTTAAAATCTATAAGTTTAGAACAATGGTAGTCAATGCTGAAAAGGATGGTGTGAAATGGGCAGAAAAAGGAGATAAGAGAATTACACGTTTTGGTCGATTTTTAAGAGGTAGTAGGATAGATGAGATTCCTCAATTTTATAATGTTCTTAGAGGAGATATGAGTATTATTGGTCCAAGACCAGAACGACCATTTTTTGTAAATGAATTGTCTCGAATTATCCCATTTTACGAAATGCGTCATATTATTAAACCTGGGCTTACAGGTTGGGCTCAAGTTAATGCAAGATATGGTTCTTCTATAGATGATAGTCTCACAAAGCTACAGTATGATTTATACTACATTAAGCACAGAAGTTTGTTTATAGATTTTAGTATAATCATTAAGACATTAAGTACGGTCTTGTATTATAGAGGTCAGTAGCAGAAAATCTAGAAAGACTTTACCAAATAGGTATATCTTATCAATAAAGCAATAAGGATTGGTATTAGCCCAATAGCAAAGACTTGCACACCAATTAGCCAGTGCAAGGTCATCAAGCTTAACATAATAATTAAAAACTTAAGATACCCTTTCACCCAAGATTTCATTTTTGTGTTTATGATCTGTTTAACTAAGATAAGATTTAGTGGAAAGGCCCATAATAAATTATAGTTATTGGCAGTCGCACTATGATCTGTAGCAAACCATAACAAAAAGATAACAATACCTACAACACTTGTTAGAACGAATATAGCAGTGTCTAAGATTTTATTTCTTGTGTTCGACTTATAATCTTTATAGGTTATGTAAATAATTAAAAGCGATAAAAGGCTAAGAATAAATAGAGGGCTTAATAAGAAGTTTGAAGTTGATACTTCTGGCTTTTTTTGAATCAGAGTTTTTGAGGTTTTAACCAAACTTGTTGTGCCATTATAATCTGTATTACCGAAGAAAGAATAAATGTATTTGGGTAAAAACATGTATTCATTAGGTGATGCATTCTGGTCAATAATTGATCCTAAGGCTAGATCTATTCCAAAACTACCCCATGTGTTTTTATCAACGTGTTCATAAATAAGATCTCTAAAGGTTTTTTCCGTAAAATCTTCTGGAGATTTAAATTCGATTTTAGTATTTGTCACTTTCTGAGATATATCCCGAATGCGAGTTGCGCAATTATCATAGAAAAAATCATAAAGATAACGACGATTTTCAGGTTTATAATTGTTTTCTAAATATTCGAAAAGTGCTTGTTTTTCATTTTGATTAAAGTTAAGAATCTGCTCTTTTACAGTTCTATTGTAGTAAGCATAATGATTGTAAAAATCAGAATAGTTATGTCTACTGATCAAATAATTTAATTTGCCACGTGCAAACTTTAAATAGAAATTTGGTGCATCAAAATCATATTCACCATAACCATATGTAACATCTATGCCAATCGAGTTGTCTTTTATTCGAAAAGCATTATGTCCAAAGGCATCGTTTAAAGAATTTCCAGGTCCTACGGTTAGAACAGAAACTACAGCGTTATCGGTTAAGGTAATCTGTTGGGCACCAATGACACCAACAATTAATAACTTAGAAAGAACTAGAAAAATATATCTCATTATTATCTAAAGATACCAAAGTCTATTTTTAGAGAAAAAACATTGGAGTAAAGTGCTGCACTCTGATCTCCTATATCTGTGAAAGCATAATCGATTTGGATACCTTTATATTTGAAACCTACGCCAAAATTTGGTTGAAATGTGAGGTTTTCAGAATTATCAATTTGCAATTCATTTTGAAAATTTCCAACACCACCTCTTAAAAATACTAAGTCGGTATAACCAAACTCAAACCCAAGTGCAGGGTTTATGCTGGCAAAAGAGGATGAAATAATATCGTTGTTTTCTTCAAACCTAACAATCAAGTTAGTAGCTGCGAGGAGCGAATAATCATAATTGAAGATCCACTTTTTCGAAATTCCAAATTGAAGCTTTGGGATAGTTATCTCTGTAGTCTCTGGTAATTCTTGATTTTGTCCCTCGACCGCACCACTGATCTGTTCAAATTTATCTTCGTCAATAGACCAAGCATTATAGGTGGTCGTAATATCTCTGGCCATTAAACCAAACTTCCAATCATTATCAGTTTGAAATTGAATACCTGCATCAAGCCCAAATCCCCAGGAAGAGGCAAAATCACCAATTATTCTTCTAATGATTTTTGCATTGACTCCAAAATTTAAACCATCTAATGGAAGCTTACGTGCATAGGAGAAAGTAAGGCCATAATCAGCTGTAGAGAAGGTACTTATTCGATCATAATTAATATTTCCTTGATCGTCTATTAATTGTGTGGTATCTAATATGTCATCTACGCCAAATCGAATTAAGGAAATCCCTACAGCACTGCGATTGTCAAGTGGCATAGCAAATGCAATATAATTGTAGTTGGCAATATTTGCGAAGTAACTAGAGTGCATCAAGGCAACTTGCTTGTCCTCAACATGTACAAGTCCAGCAGGATTCCAATACCCAGAATTTACATCTGATGTATGAGAAACCACAGCATTACTCATGCCTAATGAAGCCGCGTCAACACCAATATTCATAAATTCATTTGAATATTTTCTTGTGGCCTGTCCAGTAGTAGCAAGAGTAGTAAGCGTTAAGAGAATTACTAGGTAATTTTTCAACAGCAATAATTTTTTACAAAGATGCACAATATTTTCTATCTATTAAACTTCAAATACGGCTTCTTATTGTGTGTTTTTATAAATTGCAGGTTATATAGGTTAAGCATAAATTAGTTTCCTATTTTTACCTAAATAAACGAGATGAAAATCAAAAAACATATTCCTAATATCATAACGTTACTCAACTTGTTTTGTGGTGCTATTGCAACCATATTTGCAGTACATGGAAATTTTGTTGTTGCGTCACTCTTTGTGTTCTTGGGGATTTTCTTTGACTTTTTCGATGGATTAGCGGCAAGAAAACTAAAGGTTCAAAGTCCACTGGGAATTCAGCTCGACTCTTTAGCTGATCTAGTAACGAGTGGTCTCGTACCTGGTATAATTATGTTTAAGCTTATCTCGCTTACAGTAGATGCACCTAGTTTTTCAAGTTATTCTAATGAGTGGAATTCGATTTTCCATTGGCAGGATTTTAAATTATCTATTTTACCATTAATTGGATTACTTATTCCTTTAGCTTCTGCGTACCGCTTGGCAAAGTTTAATCTCGATGAGGATCAACAGGCCTATTTTAAAGGCCTTCCAGTACCAGCAAATACTTTGCTGATATTGTCATTGCCACTTATTCTAGAATATCAGAATAGTGATTATATGAATGCAATCATAATAAATAAATGGTTCCTAATTGTCCTAACAATAATAAGTTGCTACCTTTTAAATTCGCGCATTAAATTATTTGCTTTAAAATTTAGTGATTGGAGTTTTAAGAAAAATGCGATTCGGTACATATTTTTAATTATAAGTTTAGTGATACTAATCGTGCTCAAATTTGCTGCAATACCTTTAATTATTCTTCTTTATATTTTACTTTCTTTATCAAATCAAAAACAGATTTGATAGGTACTTAATTTCTAAATCTATGGCCTCAGGATTATTTGCTTTACTAGATGATATCGCAGCATTAATGGATGATGTTGCAACGATGACAAAAGTATCAACTCAAAAAACAGCTGGTATTTTAGGAGATGATTTGGCTGTTAATGCAGAAAAAGCTTCTGGATTTAGTCCCTCTAGAGAATTACCAGTATTATGGGCAATTTCAAAAGGCTCTTTAATTAATAAGATTATTATTTTACCGCTAGCCTTCTTAATGAGTGCATTTATACCGAAAATGGTCATTGTAGTTTTGGTATTAGGTGGGTTGTATTTGGCCTATGAGGGAGCAGAGAAAATTTATGAGTTTTTATTTCATAGGAATCATGTAAAACCTATTCCTGCTAAATTGGTGGACTCACCAGAGGAGTTATTAAAAATTGAAAAGTCTAAGGTAAAATCAGCAATAATTACAGATTTTATATTGTCTGTGGAGATCGTCATCATTGCCTTAGGTGCGGTGGTAAATGAAAATTTGACGACTCAGATTATTGTAGTATCTATAGTGGCACTTATTGCGACTGTCGGAGTTTATAGTATAGTTGCTTTGATTGTTAGAATGGATGACTTTGGATTTAAATTAATTCAGAAAAGTGATTCTAAGTCAGGCTTTATTTATAATATCGGTCAGCTTTTAACCAAGGCACTTCCTTGGGTTATTAAATCATTATCAGTAATTGGGACGTTAGCATTATTACTTGTTGCTGGTGGCATTTTTGTACACAATATAGAACAGCTACATCATGTCCTTGAAGTATTACCTGGTATTTTAAGGGATTTTATTATAGGCTTAGCAGTAGGTATTTTGTGCCTTATTATGGTTAAAACCGTAAAAGCAATTTTACCAAAATCAAAAGAGAAATAGGATTTAAAATTCTAACTTTTTTCTACGAAGTTCAAAATTTTGACCTAAATATACTTTTCGTACCATTTCGTCACTAGCAAGTTCTTCTGGTATTCCAGCTTTAAGAATACCGCCTTCAAACATTAAATATGTTCGGTCTGTTATTGCTAATGTTTCTTGTACGTTATGGTCTGTAATTAAGATGCCAATATTTTTCTTTGTTAGCTTGGCAACGATACGCTGTATGTCTTCCACCGCAACAGGATCAACACCTGCAAAAGGTTCATCTAATAAAATAAAGTTTGGATCTGTTGCTAAAGCACGTGCAATTTCAGTTCTTCGTCTTTCACCACCAGAAAGAAGATCACCTCGGTTTTTTCTAATGTGACCTAGTCCAAATTCTTCTATAAGCGATTCCATTTTTTCGTGCTGTTCCTTCTTACTGAGTTTAGTAAGTTGTAATACACTCAGAATATTATCCTCTATACTTAATTTTCTAAAAACTGAAGCCTCTTGTGCGAGATATCCAATACCATTTTGCGCACGTTTAAACATCGGATATTTGGTAATATCAGTATTGTCGAGATAGATCTTACCACCATTTGGTTTAATAATACCTACAATCATATAAAACGAAGTTGTTTTACCAGCACCATTTGGTCCTAATAATCCCACAATCTCTCCTTGATTGACTTCAAGGGAGACATCTTTAACAACTTTTCGTCCGCTGTAGGACTTCATTAAATTTTCGGCTCTTAGTTTCATTTGAAATAGAATAACGCTAAAAATAGCAAATTCATATGGACTTCTATAAAATGGACCTTGATTTAATAAAGGTTTAACCTTGGTTCTCTATAGCCTCCCAATATTCGTGTGCTCTCCTTAAATGAGGTATAACAATAGTACCACCTACAAGAGTCGCAATACCTAATGCTTCACTAATTTCTTCCTTAGTCACACCTTCATTATAGGAAGACTCTAAATGATATTTTACACAGTCATCACAGCGCAATACTGTAGATGCAACAAGGCCTAGAAGTTCTTTCGTTTTTTTATCTAAAGCGCCTTCATTAAACGCATTGGTATCTAAGTTGAAAATACGCTTTATGATTTTATTATTGTCAGAAAGGATTTTATCGTTCATTCTAGAACGATATTCATTAAATTCTTTTACGATATCAGACATTTTTCTGTTTTCTATTTTGATTTTTAACAACCAGTGCAGATATGTATATACTTACCTGGTACAAGATTAAAATTGGAATGGCCACAATTACTTGACTCGCAATATCTGGAGGTGTTATAACAGCGGCTAATATTAGTACAATTACAAGCGCAAATTTGCGATATTTTTTCAAAAATTTTGGTGTAACCAATCCAGCTCTAGTAAGGAAATAGATTATGATTGGTAATTCAAAAACAAAGCCCGAAGCAATGGCAGAGCTTCTCACTATAGCAATTACAGAACTTACGTCAAACTCATTCGAAATCTTCTCGCTAATGGTATAATTCGCTAAAAAGTTCAGAGATAAAGGCGTCACAATATAATAGCCAAATAATACACCAATGAAGAATAAGATTGAGGCTGAAAAAAGGAATCCTCTTGAATTTTTTCGTTCGTTATCTTTTAATCCAGGACTTATGAAACTCCATAGTTGATATAAGACATATGGAAATGCAATGATAAAACCGGCGTATATAGAGGTCCAAATGTGAGCAGAAAATTGTCCTGCTACAGTTCTGTTTTGAATTATAAAAGGAAATTTCTCAGCACAGAATGTCGTATCATTAAAACCAATTAATTGAGACATATTGCACAACCCTTTATAGGTTGGAAAATTCATGTTCGTTGGTCCAAATATGATTACATCAAAAATGAATTTTTTAAATATAAAAGCAAGGGTTGCAGCAATTACTACACCTAGAGTCGCTCTAATTAAGTGCCATCTTAAATCTTCGAGATGGTCTAAAAAAGACATTTCGTCAATATTCTTCTCTGCCATTATATAATGCCTTCTTTGATTAAATCATGAAGATGTACCACACCAGCATAAGCACCATTTTGTTCAACGAGTAATTGTGAAATGCCATACTCTTCCATCAATTCTTTAGCATCAACAGCCATAGCATCCTCAGAAATACGTCTTGGATTTTGACTCATGATATCTTTAGCAGTTAAGTCAGCAATATTATCACTTTTGCTCAACATTCTTCGCAAATCGCCATCTGTGATTATTCCAGCTATAGCATTGTCGTCTATAACAGCAGTAACACCTAACATTTTTTCAGTTATTTCAACGATGACTTCTTTTATGGTTGCATCTAATCCTACTTGAGGTTTTAAATTTTGAGACGAAAGGTCTTGCACTCTTAGATAAAGGCGCTTACCTAAGGAACCTCCTGGATGATATTTTGCGAAATCTTTACTAGAGAATCCTCTCAATTCTAATAGGCAAACGGCCAAAGCATCTCCAATAACTAATTGGGCTGTGGTACTTGTTGTTGGAGCAAGATTATTTGGACAAGCTTCTTGCTCAACATAGGCATTTAAAACATAATCTGCCTGTTGCCCAAGAAAAGAGTCTTTGTTGCCTGTAATGGCAATCATTTTATTCTTGGCATTTTTGATTAAAGGGACAAGTACTTTTATCTCTGGGGTATTACCACTTTTAGAAATACAGATGACAACGTCATCTTTAAGTATTAAACCTAAATCACCATGTATCGCGTCTGCCGCATGCATAAAGACAGCAGGTGTACCTGTGGAATTTAAAGTGGCAACTATTTTAGTCGCAATAATTGCGCTTTTTCCAATTCCTGTTATTATAACACGGCCTTTAGAATTATAGATTAATTCAACGGCGTCTGCAAAATCTTCATTTAATAATTCTGTAAGGTGCTCTATGGCCTTACTTTCTAATTTTATAGTACTTTTTGCGGTACTTAAAATGGATTGTTTTGTGCTCAAAACTTATTACTATTGCTTTTTTATGTTTTAAAGAAATGTATTATCTTTAAACATATTGCAAAAATAGATAAAATACTAATAGGGATTAATGAGTATTGCAGAAATTGACTTACACTCCGCGCTAAAAAAATTCTTTGGTTTTTCTGGGTTTAAGGGTCTTCAAGAAGAAGTGATCAAAAATGTAATAGAAGGTAATAATACTTTTGTTATTATGCCTACTGGTGGTGGGAAATCCTTATGCTATCAGTTGCCTGCTTTAATTAAAGATGGTACTGCAATTGTGGTATCACCGTTAATTGCGTTAATGAAAAACCAAGTAGATGCGATTAGAGCAGTTTCTGAAAATGAAGGTGTTGCTCATGTATTAAATTCTTCTTTAAATAAAACAGAAGTTAAACGGGTTAAGGAGGATATTATTAATGGTATAACTAAGCTCTTATATGTTGCTCCAGAATCACTCACAAAAGCAGAATATGTAGATTTTTTGAGGTCAGTCCAAATTTCGTTTATGGCTGTAGATGAAGCGCACTGTATTAGTGAATGGGGACATGATTTTAGACCAGAGTATCGTAATC
Source organism: Winogradskyella poriferorum (assembly GCF_050618035.1). GTDB lineage: Bacteria > Bacteroidota > Bacteroidia > Flavobacteriales > Flavobacteriaceae > Winogradskyella > Winogradskyella poriferorum_A. The sequence goes on along the minus strand of NZ_JBODPY010000003.1, from coordinate 359,379 downwards.
TGCGTCATATCATCAAGCGAATTGGTGATAATATCCCAATAGTAGGTCTTACCGCAACAGCTACACCTAAGGTTCAAGAAGATATTTTGAAAAGTCTTGGCATGACTGATGCTGTAACTTTTAAAGCGTCGTTTAATAGACCAAATCTCTATTACGAAGTAAGACCTAAAACAAAAAATGTAGATGCAGATATCATCCGATTTATAAAGCAGAACGATGGAAAATCTGGTATTGTTTATTGTTTGAGTAGAAAGCGCGTTGAAGAACTTGCTCAAGTACTCCAAGTCAATGGAATTAAGGCTGTGCCTTATCATGCAGGATTAGATGCCAAAACAAGAGTGAAACATCAAGATATGTTCTTAATGGAAGATTGTGATGTTGTTGTAGCCACCATTGCCTTTGGTATGGGTATTGACAAACCAGATGTGCGGTTTGTAATTCATCATGACATTCCTAAAAGTATAGAAAGTTATTACCAGGAAACCGGTCGTGCTGGTCGCGATGGTGGAGAAGGGCACTGCTTGGCATTTTACGCATATAAAGACATTGAAAAGCTAGAGAAGTTTATGTCTGGCAAACCAGTAGCCGAACAAGAAATAGGACATGCTTTACTTCAAGAGGTTGTTGCTTTTGCAGAAACCTCAATATCGAGGCGTAAATTTATTTTACACTATTTCGGTGAGCCGTTTGATACAGAAACGGGAGAAGGTGGTGACATGGATGATAATGTGCGTAACCCTAAGAAACAGGTTGAAGCCAAAGATGAGGTTGCAATTTTATTACAAACCGTAAGTGACACCAATGAAAAGTATAAGTCAAAAGACTTAGTGCAAGTACTTGTTGGAAAATCTAATGCATTAATTGCATCGCACAAAACAGATACCCGACCATGGTTTGGAGTCGGTAAACATAAAGAAGCACGCTATTGGATGGCATTAATACGTCAGGTATTAGTGGCTGGTCTATTAAAAAAGGATATTGAGACCTATGGTATTTTAAGACTTAACCAATCTGGGAAAGACTTTATAAAAAGCCCAACCTCTTTTATGATGGCAGAGGACCATGTTTTTGATGAAACAACCGATGCAGGTATTATTACAAATGCTAAAGGTTCTGGTGCATCAGCAGATGAGAAGTTGATGACCATGTTGAAGGATTTACGTAAACGTAATGCCAAGCGACTTGGTGTTCCTCCTTTTGTAATTTTCCAAGATCCTTCCTTAGAGGATATGGCTTTAAAATATCCAATTACTATCGAAGAACTTAATAATGTTCATGGTGTTGGCGAAAGTAAGGCTAAAAAATATGGGCGAGACTTTGTGGCTTTAATTTTGGATTATGTAGAGGATAATGGTATTGTAAGACCAGACGATATGGTAGTTAAATCTACAGGATCTAATTCTGCCTTAAAACTATATATCATTCAAAATGTAGATCGAAAGTTACCACTCGATGATATCGCCTCTGCAAAAGGTATGGAAATGCCAGATTTTATTAAGGAGATGGAGTCCATAGTATATTCTGGAACAAAACTTAATATTAGCTATTGGATCGATGAGATTTTAGATGAGGATCAACAAGAAGAAATTCATGAGTATTTTATGGAATCTGAGTCTGATAAAATCTCAGATGCAGTAGATGAGTTTGATGGCGACTACGAAGACGAAGAACTAAGACTTTATCGTATTAAATTCATTAGTGAAGTGGCTAACTAACCTAGACCTTCTGTTCCACATTATTTTCTTTTAACAAACTTCGTATCTTTGCACCCTTAAATAAATGATATAACAATGCAAGACGGTTTATACGCAAAATTTACAACGACAAAAGGAGAGATTTTAGTGAATTTAGAATTTGAAAAAACGCCTGGTACAGTAGGTAACTTTGTGGCTTTGGCTGAGGGAAATTTAGAAAATTCAGCAAAACCTCAAGGTACACCGTACTACGATGGATTAAAATTTCATAGAGTAATTCCAGATTTTATGATTCAAGGCGGATGTCCTTTAGGAACTGGTACAGGAAATCCTGGATATAAGTTTGATGATGAAATTCATCCAGATTTAAAGCACGATGCACCTGGTAAGTTATCAATGGCCAATGCTGGTCCTGGAACAAATGGTAGTCAATTTTTCATCACACATGTTGAAACACCATGGTTAGATGGTAAGCATACGGTATTTGGAAATGTTGTTGAAGGTCAGGATGTTGTTGATGCTGTAGCTCAGGGCGATACTATGGATAAAATCGAAATACTAAGAGTCGGTGATGCTGCAAATAAATTCAATGCTATTGAAGCCTTTAGAGTTTTTGAAGGTGAAAGAGAAAAGCGTGTAGCGGCAGAACGTGAAGCAACTAGAGCAGAATTAGACAAATTAGCGGCAGGATTTGATGAGACGGATTCAGGTTTACGTTATAAAGTGATCCAAAAAGGGGATGGTAAAAAAGCTGAGAAAGGGAACATGGTTTCTGTACATTATAAAGGTCAGTTGGCTGATGGTACCGTTTTCGATTCTTCATATAAACGTAATCAACCCTTGGATTTTCAAGTTGGAGTGGGTCAAGTTATTCCAGGTTGGGATGAAGGTATTTGCCTTTTAAATGTTGGTGATAAAGCGAGATTAGTTATACCAAGTGACTTGGGTTATGGTGCTGCAGGTGCTGGAGGTGTAATACCACCAAACGCAACATTAATATTCGATGTTGAACTTATGGGTGTTAAGTAGTCCTAAGCGTAACATTTTAGATTTAGAATCGTCTCACTTTTAGTGAGACTTTTTTATTTTAACCAATCAAATCAATAATCGTATGAAATTTAAGGTGTTGAGTCGTTTATTACTCGTAGCTATCGGACTAATGAGTTGTTCGGGAAATGTGGAATTTACGGAAGCTTTTAAAAAGAAAACAGAAGGTAAATACAAATACACTGAAGATGAATTAATTTTAGTTTACTATGAGGAGAATAAGCTTAAACTAAAATGGAAGGAAGGTGTTTTTGAACCTGTGGTTACCGACACCAATGAGTTTTTTGTAGCAGACATGTATAAAAAATTAAGGTTTGTAACGGAGCCAGGTTCAAACAATAGATATTTATCTATAGTTAATGAAGAAAACCAAGACTCTATTTCCTATGATTATTTAAAAGTTGCAGAATCTTATAAAACACCTAGTACCCACTTAGAAGAGGGAAACTATGAAGCGGCACTAACTGGTTTTCTTAAAATTAAAGAGAAAGATTCTACAAGTTCCTACATAAGAGAATGGGATTTTAATAACAAGGGCTATCGATATCTTCGTAATAAGGAATATGATAAGGCTATCGAAGTTTTTAAGATAAATCTAACACTTCACCCTAACAGTTCTAATGTTTACGATAGTCTTGCAGATGCATATGTGAGAAGTGGTGATAGCTTAAATGCCTATATTAATTATAAAGAGGCTTCAAAACGTAATTCTGATAATCGTAGGGCACGAGAATACATCAATGCCTATAAGCCTAAAGATTCTATCCAATAAACACATATTGAGTTCTACATCATTAATTTGGATAATTCTAAAATGTAAAGTATATTTGTCATATAGTAAAAATAATTTTACTTAATATAAAGAATACTTGTCAAATATGAATAAAGACTATGTAATTGACTGTGAAAGAACTCGTCTAGAAAAAATAGCGAGCTTTAGGTTGCCTTACGCTTTTAAAACTGTAGGGCTAGTTTTAATATTTTGTTCCATTTCTTTAATGTTCTATAGGGCATTCGTAATGGATGGTGATAAAGAATGGTTTAGGTTAATACTACGAAAAGCATTATTAATTGGAATGCTAGTAATATCCATTTCTAGGGATAAGATCGAAGATGAGATGACCATTGCCTTAAGAGCGCAATCTTATGCTATTGCATTTGTTATAGGTGTTGTCTATGCTTTAGTAATGCCTTACGTTGAATATGGTGTTTCTAATGTAGTTCATTCTGGAGGTGAGGTCTACAAAGATCTTGGAGATTTTCAGGTATTATTATTCATGCTAATGATTCAATTGATGTTTTATTATGTTTTAAAACGCAATAGATAATGAAAAACACTATTAAAGTTGAACGTGCAATATTAAATCTTACCCAAGATGAACTTGCCAAGAAAATAGGTGTTTCAAGACAGACCATAAATTCTATTGAAGCAAATCGCTATGTACCGTCTACTGTTCTGGCCTTAAAAATGTCAGAAATCTTTAATAAACCGGTTAACAGGTTCTTTCAGCTCACAGAAGAGGATTGATTAAAGTGCATTTAAAAAGTCTTTTATCCCTTCGGTTGCCGATTTGGGAATCACTTTAATGTTTGAATGATTTACCGAAGCTAGTCTTGGGTCTATGTAAAAAATGGGAGTGGAGGCATTTACATAATGCATTAAACTCGCTGCAGGATAGACTTGCATACTCGTTCCAATTATTAATAAAATATCAGCAGTTAAACAGATTTCAATGGCCTTTTCGATCATGGGTACATCTTCGCCAAACCAAACGATGTGAGGTCTAAGTTGATATCCTAAATCACAAGTGTCTCCAAGGTTTATATCTTCAGTCCAATATTTAATATCATTTGGATTTCCCGTACTTCTAATCTTTAGTAATTCACCATGTAGATGCAAAACATTGGTACTGCCGGCACGTTCATGCAGATCATCAACATTCTGAGTGACTACGGTTACTGTATAATCGTTTTCTAGTTGGGCTAATGCTCTATGAGCAGCATTAGGCGCCACCTCTTTTAATTGTCTTCGACGCTGATTGTAAAAGTCTAAAACAAGTTCAGGATTAGCTCTAAAACCTTGTGGTGAGGCTACCTCCATGACATCGTGACCTTCCCAGAGACCATCATGGTCTCTGAAGGTTTTTACACCACTTTCGGCACTCATACCAGCTCCAGTCAATACAACAATGTGTTTCATGGTATAAAAATACTATTTTTGATAGATGGCCGATTTAAAACTTCTCGAATATCTAGAATCCTATTTAACGGAGCATAGACGTCATCGTTTTGCTACTGTTTTGGCAGAACGTACTAAATATTTTACGGTCGCTACAGAAGATGTTTACCAATTGCATAATACCAGTGCAGTTATACGATCTTGCGATGTTTTTGGTATCCAAGAGGTCAATATTATTGAGGAAGTAAATACAAAGCGCATTGACAGAGAAATTGCCATGGGTGCTCAAAAATGGGTAGATTTAAACCGTTACAACACTGTGAATAGTTGCATAAAAGACTTAAAATCTCAGGGCTATCAAATAGTGGCTACAACACCACATGCTGAAGATTGTGATCTCATAGATTTTGATATCTCTAAAAAGTCTTGTTTCTTTTTTGGTCGAGAAACCGAAGGTTTATCTCAACAAGTGTTAGATGAAGCCGATTGTTTTTTAAAAATCCCAATGTATGGATTTACTGAAAGTCTCAATATTTCCGTGTCAGCAGCAATCATTCTTCAACATGTAACTTCAAAGCTGAGAAACTCAGATATAGCTTGGCAACTTTCGGAAGGGGAGCAGATAGAAAAACGCTTCGATTGGATTAAAAAAACCATAAAAAACTATGATGCCATAGTTGAACGGTACTATTCTGAAGGATAATTTTTTCGTAACTTTAAAGGACTAACTAAATAAATCTAAATAATATGATGATCGCATTATATGTGGTGCTCGCGATTATTGGATTAATCGTTTTACTTGCCTTGGTAGCACCCAAAAGTTACAACGTAAGCCGAAGTATAAAAATCAACAGACCTTTACCTGAAGTGTTTGATTACATCAAGTACGTAAAGAAACAGAATGATTGGTCACCTTGGAAAAAGAAGGACCCTAATATGACCCAAGAGTTTGAGGGTACTGATGGTGAGGTAGGATTTATTTCTAGATGGGAAGGCAATAAAGATGTCGGTACTGGAGAACAAGAAATAGTCAGAATTATTGAAAACGAATCTATTGAATCGCAGCTTCGTTTTTTTAAACCGTGGAAATCACAGTCTGATGCCTATATCACCGTAGATGCAATAGATGAAACGACAACAAAGGTCACTTGGGGCTTTTCAGGTGTTAACAAACCACCTTCAAATATCTTCTTTCTGTTTTTTAATATGGATAAAACTGTTGGTGCAGACTTTGAAGATGGCTTAAATCAATTAAAATTAAACTTAGAATCTTAATATTATGGTAGGTTGGTTCGAAATTCCTGTAAATGATATGGCTAGAGCTAAACAGTTCTACGAAACTGTATTTAAGGTTGAATTAAAAGAAGTAGATCTTGGCGGTTTTATAATGGCTTGGTTTCCTAATAATAATGTTGGTCCTGGAGCTACTGGATCATTGGTAAAGCAAGAAACTTACATTCCTAGTCAAGAGGGTACGATGGTTTATTTTATGTCCGAGGACGTTCAAAATGAATTAGATAGAGTGGAAGGTGCAGGTGGTAAAATATATCATCCAAAAACTAAAATTTCAGATGAGCATGGGTATATGGGTGCATTTATAGATTCCGAAGGTAATAGGATAGCGCTTTATTCTAATCCTTAATTTATGCTCTGTCCTTTTTCTTGCCTTTATTTCTTCTATTATTGCGACTAATTACCTTGTATTCTTCATAGCACTCACTAATAGCGTCTAAAATTTGAAGATCATTAGCCGTATTAATAAAATCTTTGGAATAGTTACACTGATTCACAATTTCATCCAAATCAAACTTACTTACTTGTAAAAGCACAAGTAACATTTCGCGATCAAATCGTTTGGCAAGCTGATTTCGAATTTCATCATCCTCCTTCATCTTTTTCAGCTTCTTCATTTCGTTTGGTTTCTTACCAAACATATTATACAAGAAGTCTGCTGGATTAAAAATGGCACCTAAGACCTTAGTGGCGATGTTTGGTCGTCCAGCTTCATAACCTTGACCTGGTAAGCCAGAAATTCTATACCTATTATTAGATTGAATAGGTACTTGCATCATATCTACTTTAAGATAACCTGTTAATTGCAGTTGCTTTACGGTTACCTCTTCGAGTGCCAGAGCAAGTTCAGTCATGCTTATTTCAGTGTTACCAAATTTTATCCAGTCATTGGTAACTCTCACTTTAATGGATTTATAACCTAAATATGATAAAAGAAGTGTATCGTTTGCCTTTGCTCTAATATCAAAAATACCTTCCTCATTTGTTGATGTACCAATCACCTGATTGATATTCACAATATTTACTTCACTAAGAGGTGTGTTTGTAGAACTACTAATTATAGTACCCTTTACGCGTGTAGGTTCATCAGTAGGATTTGTGTCTTGGCTATAGCTATTAACTGTAGTAAAACATAAAAATAATATCAGTAAATATCGCATGTATATGGTTTACGTTGTAAATGTAATAAAGAAAACGCAGTTTGTATGGTCACTATATTAGATTTGACGTAATATTAACAACAACTATACCAAGGTAAGTGTTAAAGTATAAGCCATTTAAATACGCAACTGAAATAAGTTTATAGAATTGTTTGTATTTTAGATTACGACTTGGTCTTTGTTGGCCCTTGAGTCGATTGCTATAAGAAAATGAAAAGAACGTACATCATATTGCTATTATGGCTGTGTTTAGGCCATTCTGTTTTTGCTCAAGGTGAGGCAGCAAACTGGTATTTTGGTGTTAATGCTGGTCTCAATTTTAATTCTGGTAGTCCTGTTGCAGACTTAGATGGACAATTAGCAACAAATGAAGGTTGCGGTACGATATCAGATGCTAGTGGTAATCTTTTATTTTATACAGATGGTATTTCGGTATGGGATAAAAATCACAATGAAATGCCAAATGGATTTGGTCTTTTAGGAGATCCGTCGAGTACGCAGTCTGGAATAATTATGCCACTTCCTGGCTCAGAAACGATTTACTATGTTTTTACTACAGACAGTTCAGCAGGAGATAATGGCTTTAAATATTCCATTGTTGATATGACACTAAATAATGGTCTTGGTGATGTCACGGTCAAAAATGAAGAACTATTAACACCAAGCACAGAAAAGGTCACTGCAGTAAAGCATGCTAATGGTATTGATTATTGGATTATTACCCATGGCTGGAGCAATAGAGAGTTTTTAGCCTATCGTCTTACACCTCAGGGAATTAATGTTAACCCTGTGATAACGGAAATAGGCAGTGTTCATGGCAATGATGATCCTACAGCATTTGACCAAAATATCGCAAATACAATCGGCTATTTAAAGGTTTCTCCAGATGGGAGCCGTATTGCAAGCGCCAAATTTGGAGGTGCCAATAGCAATGTTGAGATATTTGACTTTAATGATAATAGTGGTGTTTTATCTAACCCAATTGCTATTAATGGTGTGTTTTATGACAGTTCCACCGCATCAGGAGCTTATGGTGTAGAATTTTCGCCAGATGGTAATTTACTCTATGTAACTGACAAAGATTTTGATTTTTCAGTTAATGAACCAGGTTCAAGATTATTTCAGTTTGATTTAACCCAGAATAATGCAAATGATATTATTGATACTTCTGTTCTGTTATATGATGGTAGTAACGAACTAGGTGGTTTACAACTTGCTATAGATGGAAAAATATATGTTTGTAATTCTGAGAAAACGGCACTCGATGTTATTGAAAATCCAAATGAGCAAGGTATTGGTTGTAGTTATCAAATTGGTGCTATTGATTTGGGTGGGAGATTAGTAAAATTGGGTTTACCACCTTTTGTACAATCGCTTTTTAATCCAACATTTAATATCAATAATTCCTGTTTAGGGAATGCAACCAACTTTGAGCTGGTTTCTACAGTAGATAATGCGAATGTGTCGTGGGATTTTGGCGATGGGACAACGTCTAGCGATCAAAGTCCAACACATTTGTATGATAGCCCAGGAACTTATACTGTCGTTGTCAATGCTTCTGTTGCTGGCCAGTCTGTTACAATAACAGAAGATGTTATTATCTATGATAATCCAGTAGCAAATTCGGTATCAGATTTTTATCAATGTCAACCTCAGAATGAAAGCGGATTAACGACTTTTAATCTTCAAACCAAAGTAGGTGAGGTGCTAGGCCCGCAAGACAGTAGTACTTTTTCAGTTTTATTTTTTAATTCTGAAGCTAATGCCATTGCTGGTTTTAGCACTTTGGATTTAGATTATAGTATCGAGAATTCTCAAGTGGTTTATGCACGTATTCAGAATAATTTTAACTCAAGCTGTTATGATATAACTTCCTTTAATCTATTCATTTTAGACAGACCAGATATTGTAGAAGAGGAAACGCTATCCATTTGTGAAGGCGATACACTCAATTTAAATGCTGAGGAGGGATTCGATGGCTATGAATGGTCAACAGGAGATTCAACTACATCTATTGAAATTAATGAAGCTGGTACTTATACAGTTGAGGTATTTCAAAATCATCAAACCACACCTCAGATTAGTTGTAGTACACTAAAAGTATTTAATGTTGAAGCCTCTAGTGTTGTAACCATTACAGATATTGAAACAGATGAGTGGCAACGTCGAAATAGTATAACTGTTTCAGTTGAAGGATCTGGTGATTATGAATTTTCACTTGATGGATTGGTATACCAAGACGCCAACATATTTTCCAATTTAGGCTATGGTGATTTTATCGTTTATGTAAGGGATAAAAATGGGTGTGGCATTATAACACAAGACGTTTTAGTGTTGGGTTACCCAAAATTCTTCACACCAAATAGTGATAATTCTAATCCATATTGGACTATAAAGTTACCACCAGATGAACCAAATTTTGAGATCCTCATTTTCGATCGTTATGGTAAAAAACTGGTCACCCTAAGTCGAGAATTACCCTATTGGGACGGGACTTATAATGGTCAGTTAATGCCAACTTCAGATTATTGGTTTCTTCTAAAACGAGAAAACACCAGTGAAACCATTAGTGGTCACTTCACTTTAAAACGATAAACACCTATTTACGTCTTGAACGTCTTGGTCGGTCAGAACCAGAACCTGATCGTCTGCGGTCAGATTTTGGACTACTAGAGCGTCTACTTCGTCTATCGCCTCTTTTTCCAGAATCAGATGAACGTCTTCTGCTACGTTTATCATCATTACGTCTTCTGCCGCGACCACCTTTATCACGTCTTCTACCACCACCTTTGTTTTCGGTGATTTCAACATTAACGAATCGACCGTTGTATTTAAAATCTGTAAAGAAATCTAGAACTTTCTTTTCAATGGACTTATCTGTATTAAAGAAGGAGAAGCTATCCTTTACATCGACTTTAAAGACATCATCTCTTCCTAATTCTAAGACTTCTTTTAGGAAATCTTTGAGGGACATCCAATCATAGCCATCTTTACGACCAACATTAATAAAGTAGCGTGTTTCGTCACCAGAAGATTCTCGTCCACCGCTTTCTTTAGTGTCACTAACAGTAAGGTCTTTGGCATTTTTATAATAGTCATAGAAACGGGAGAACTCTACAGAAAAGAACTTTTTAATAAGTTCATTCTTACTGGTGTCAACAAACAATTCATTAATACTTTCTAAAAAGGCATCAATCTCATGATTAATCTCAGTATTATGCATTTTATTGGCCAGACTCATGAGCTGTACCTCACATATTTCCATTCCAGATGGAATATCTTTCTTTTCGAATGACTTTTTAATGATGCGCTCAATACTTTTGATTTTGCGCACTTCACTCTTTGCAACAATCACCATAGAAACGCCTGTTTTACCAGCACGTCCTGTTCGCCCAGAACGGTGTGTATAGGTTTCAATTTCATCTGGGAGTTGATAGTTTATAACGTGCGTTATATCATCCACATCAATACCGCGCGCCGCGACATCTGTTGCCACAAGCATTTGTATTTGCTTGTTTCTAAAGGATTTCATCACCAAGTCACGTTGATTCTGACTTAAATCACCATGTAGAGCGCCAGCGCTGTAACCATCTTCAATTAGTTTTTCAGCAATTTTCTGCGTATCGCGTTTTGTGCGACAAAAAACAACAGAAAAGATATCAGGATTAGCATCTGCCAAACGCTTTAACGCCAAGTAACGATCTCTACCATTCACCAAATAATATTCGTGCGAAACTTGGCTGGTACTCTCATTACGGTTACCAACAGTAATCTCAATAGGATCATACATAAAGTTCCTAGCAATCGACGCGACTTCCTTAGGCATAGTTGCCGAAAATAACCAAGTGCTTTTATCATGTGGTGTGTGCGAAAGAATATCTGTAATATCCTCATGGAAGCCCATGTTTAGCATCTCATCAGCTTCATCGAGGACACTATATTCTATTTTGGAAATATCAACCATGTTACGGCTAATCATATCCTTCATACGTCCTGGAGTCGCAACAATAATCTGGGCTCCTTTTTTAACTTGCTTAGCTTGCTCAGTTATACTAGCACCACCATAAATGGCTACAACATTAAGGCCCTTGCAATATTTACCATAAAGTTTAAGCTCGTTGGTAATTTGTAAACAAAGCTCGCGTGTTGGCGATAAGATTAAACCTTGGGTTGTACGGCTTTTAATATTAATATTCTGAAGCATAGGGAAACCAAATGCTGCGGTTTTACCTGTGCCAGTTTGCGCTAAGGCAACAAGGTCGCGATCTTCTGAAAGTAATGTTGGGATAGCTTTTTGCTGTACTTCACTAGGTGTTTCAAAACCTAGATCATTAATAGCATTAATAAGGTCTTGGTTAAGCCCCAATTCTTTAAATGTACTCATTCGTTTAGTTACGATATCGATTATGTTATGTTGTGTTACATAAGAAGGGAATCGACATCCATTTACCTAAACTTCTTATAACACCTGTCCTAAACCGTTAGGACCTCGCTCAATTTGCCGCAAAGATAGACTTTTATATGAAATAGGCATGAATAATGTCTAGTTCAAAAATTCATCATAGCCTGCATCTGAAAGTAGTGCTTTAATTTCTTCATAATTTTCGATGATATCACGCTGTGTCGAACGATTCACTTTTTTGTATGAAGTTTTACATACTCTTGGTTGGAGCTCTAGATAATTCAAAATTTTATCAATTGTGTCTTGATGATGGTCAGATTGCTCTAAATGATCTTCGTAGGTAATTGGAAGATAATCGAGTCCATTTAGCGCTTTTAATTCTTCATTTTCGTGGTTTACCCTTTGTTTAATAGCCTGTATTGTATTTTGTGGATCGAGATTAAGGGTTATTTTTTCTTTTTTATCATCAAACTTAAAATAGCCACGTTTTTCCGCAACAAGATTAGAAAGAATATGATTTAATTTGTTTTCACGTCTTAGATATAAAATTTGCCAACCGTCTTCTGCTAATGTATTGAGAAATACTACAGGGTCGATTTCCTGTTTTCGATCGCGTGTTAAGTGATAAATTTTTAAATGAAAAATAAAATTCTCATTAGGCTCAATATTCGCTGCTCCTTTTATAAATCTCAAAGGATATTTTATGGTAGCCCCGTGATGACCAAGAATTTCTCCACGCTTTTTAAAATGCCCTGTTGAATGAATTAAATCTTCTAGGACTGTGCTACCCGTTCGACCTTGGGCAAAAATTACTACTTTTCGTTGTGCTTTATTATTCCCTTTTTTTAGGCTATAGAGGTAGGCTTTAATAATGGGTAAACGCCTAATTATTTTGCGTTTTATTTTGTAGAGGGTGGTTCTCACTTATGATTTTTATTATTTATTCGATGTAAAACAAAAATAATTAAATGAAAATAGCATTTGGATTAGCGTAATAGGTTTATTTCTCCAATGGATAATTATTGCCATTTTAGAATGTGTAGTTAAGCCTTCTGCCCAAAAGTTAGCAGGTTATTGTCTGGATCGAGGATGGAGAATTCTTTTTGTCCCCAAGGCTTTGTTTCTAGCTTACCATTGGGATGAATAGCAATCTTATCATCAATAAATCTTTGATATAATTGCTCTATCTGATTAGTCCTAATGTAAACCATGCCATAATTCTCCTTGGGATTTAGGTCTTTAAATAGAAAGAAGTGAATCTCAATCTGGTCTTTTTTCATCATGAGATATTCGGCATAATCAATGTCTCCAAGACTATGAAATCCTAAATGTTCGTAAAAGTCTCGTGTGTTAGACTTATTACGCATGGGTAATTTGGAATGAATTTCTAAGAGCATATTTTAATTTTATTTATTGAGTAATTTCAACCACAATGAATTATAGCCATTGTTGTAATAAGTTTTTTTAGTTAAAAGAAAATCCAAATAATCTATAATTAAATAGGAACAATTGACACCTTATTATTATTGAATTATAAATATGGATGAATGGATCAAATTATAGTTAATACTTAATCATTATTTAACGGAGTTACTAACTCTATTTTTTGTTGTTTTCCTCTGAGCGTAATATTACCAACAGACTTAAATTCTTTATCTAGAAATTTTAGATCAATCTGTTTTAATAATTTATTAGATAGTAATAGATCAGTGTTCATTTCATTGCAAAGTGATTGTATCCTAGAAGCCGTATTTAAAACATCTCCAGAATACACAATTTCTCTTTTTACAATTCCCATTTCACCAGTAATGACATGACCAAGATGTAATCCTGCCTTAAATAGAGGTTGTGTTCCGTAGGTTTCATCAAAATAAACGGATTTATCCTTTAGCTGTTCGATTATTTCATAATAGCAGCGGATACAATTTGCTCTATTAACCCCATTTTTTATTAACCAGCTAATTACTATTTCATCACCAACATACTGGTAGATTTCCCCCTGTGTAGCTAATATTCCAGGAGTTGCTATTCTAAAAGTGTCATTTAAGAAATTGAAATAGCGTTCTTCTCCAAGCCGTTCAGCGATTGTAGTGGACGATTTTAAATCCATAAACATAAAGATGCGCTCTTCGCGTTTTGGTCTTAGGTATTTTCCTTTTAAAAAATTAACAAACGTAATTGGGCCGAATTTATCCCTAATGAATAAAAATAAAATGGTCATAAAAGTAATAACCAGCCAATAGATATAGTTCGTCAAAAAAACCAGATTAAATCCTTCTTTAAATTTAAGCGCAAGGACCTCTACATCCATGGTTTGTTTTGTGTTACTCAGCTTAATCAATCCTTGTTCTAAACTGAATAAAATAGAAAACATCAAGGAGTAAAACAGCATAATGAAAAACATGGCTTTGAAGTAAGCCATCCTTCTCAACCAACGCTCCCAAAGAAATACGATACTGGCTCCAACAAATAAACCTGCAACAGCAGTAATAAGAATACTCGATGCTAACTCTTCATTTAATTCTATAAGATCCGGATTGCTAGCATATGTTTCAAAAAATCTAAATAATCGTATTAAAGTCCAGATTAAGGTTATCCATAAAACGGTTGTTATTTTTCCTTTAATGTTGTAATGAGAAATTCTTTGTCTTAGGATTGCGAATCTATTCATGGATGATTTTTATTTATTTGCTATGTCAATTTATTAGATTAATAAAAGTCAATGTTATTTTAATTACTAGTTTTCTGCGAAAACAACTACCTAAAACAAATAACAAGATGATCAAAAATCTATAAATTAATTCACATGACTTACAGCAGTTTTGTGTAAGCGTTCGTTATGTGAAAATGCACAAATATTTTCCGCTGAAGTACTAAAGATAGCAAAACGAGTTGAATTCCGATTAGGAATTCAACCGTAAGGAACTATAGCCATTGTTGGTAGTAGTTTTTGTTTATGGCCTCAGTGTTTCTAGAATCTTTGAATTGACCCAAAAAATATCTACATTTTCAAAATCGTCTGAACCGACATTTCTACTAAAGAACAGGTATTTGCCATCTGGAGTAATACTAGCGGACGCTTCCCAAGCGCCAGTGTTTATTTTATCTCCTAAATTAATGCCATTACCCCAAGTGCCATCTTCTTGTTTAAAACTGATGTAGATATCAGAATCACCAAAACCATCTTCCCTTTCAGCATCAAATAATAAATATGATTCATCTGGAGCAATAAATGGGTGACTTAAAAAAGTCCCTGTGTTTATCGCTTTGGGCAAAACAATAGGTTCTTCATGTTTTCCATCAATCAAACGTGAATAGCGAATTGGAAAAGTCGAGTCATTCTCTTTATAGGTGTCAAAATAAAAGGTCCCATTTGCAGAAGATGAAAGCCGCATAATATACATAGAATCATTGCTTACAGTGGGAGGTTCAAGGCTTTGTAATTCAGACCATCCGGTCTCCGTTCTTTTTAGATATCTATCTCCTAAATGCATTGTTTCACCGTCCGGAGATATTACTGGTCGTCCTATCCATGGTGATGCCACCTCTGATTTTTCCCATTTCCCATTAATTTCATTGTATTTGTATTCGTAGAAAGCTGATTTTTTATTTTGTTCTCCTCTTCTAATAAAATAAAATGCCTTCATATCTGGGGTAAATGCGCCATCGTATTCATATATTTCTGTAGATATAAGGCCTGGAGCAAATGGCTTAGGAGTTAACCCTGGTGGTTTTTGACCAAGATATGGGTTTTGTAATTTCAAAGAATCGTCTTCTTTTATATTAGAATTTTCAGGTTTACAAGCACTTAAAAACATAATTGACAGCAATACCGAAAATTCAATTATTAGGTTTTTCATCTATTAGATTGTTTTAATTTCTGCCAACGTTCTGTGTATGGTGCGTATCCCAAAGGGTATGTACTATAAACCGTGTTAGCTGTTGTTGTTTTTCAGATTCCTGATTTCTTAAATAATTGGTCTTTACTGTTTGTAATTTGAATCATGGTTATCGGTTATTTGTTTGGCGATTTCGTGTAAATCTGTATTGAATCCTGTTTCATAAGTGTTGGTATTTAGATCAACATGATAGATACTGTTTAACCATATAAGACCACCTGTCACGCGAACTATATCACCTTGATGTCCTTTTGGGTCTGTAAAAATAGATGTTTCGCGTGCCCCAAACATATCAATATCGTCAAGCAATAAGCCATCAATATTCATTTGTGCTAATTCAAAGGTTGCCAATCCAGTTGGGATGGTGAATATATTGGTAGAAGGAAATTCGATACGCAATTCGTCTACAATTTCGTTATGTATAATCTCATTTATGTAATAATCATAGAACTCCTGTATTGAATTGAACCCATTTTCGATTGCAAATGTATTCCAATTTGGTCGAGTACCATTAGGATCTCCGTTGGGAAAGTCAAAAGGTGATAATGATATAAAAATAGTTACGTCTGGATTGTTTTGTAATGCATAGTCTATCCAAGCGCGATGACCTTCAATTCGATTGATTGAATCGTGCCCAAAAGTCATCCCAAAGTATTTAATATTACCCGCATCAAGTACAGACTTTATCTGTTGATGTTCGGCACTAGTTGAATCATTCCAAAAATTGATAGGTCTTCCATTTTCGCCCCCACGAAAGACTGTCGTACTAGTGTGATTTTCAAAACCAGCATCAACTGCCATTACATCAAATTTTTCTGCATAAGGTCTAAAAAAGCTATTCCCAATAAGAAGCATATTATACCCTTCTGTTTCAATTGGTTCAGATTCCTCTAATGGATTGTCGTCTTTGCTGCATGCAAGAAATACTAACATCAATGCAATTATCCATAAATTATTTCTGGTCATACTTTGTGTTTTTTGATATTAGACCCAAATTTCCTTATTTGGTTTAATTACAGCTAACGGTTTGTATAAGAATATTCCCCGATTGCGGAACTCCAATCTATCAAGTTATGACTGAATTTTATGCGGGCTACAATGTTCATATTTATTACTATTTCCACTATTATTTTTATACTTTGTTAGCAGCTTTTGTTTTTACTCGTTCGCAGTCTTTAGTGGGATGATCCATATATTTTTTTCTTGATCAAGTGTTCCGCCAATTTCTTCTTTTACAACTCTATCTGTCACAAATAGCCCCTTTTTGGCCATGTTTTCAAAAGTATCTATTCCATTATAAGGGAAATTTTGTCTGGTTCTGTGAATATTGAATCGATTTGAGAATTGTCTATCGAAAGATTTTTCTATTCCACCCTTTCCAATCATGAAACCAATTAAACCACCCCAAGTTGCTGTTGGATTATCAGAATCCCAACCTACCAAAGTTCCTATTTGTATGGTTTTTTTCAAATCACCCTCTCCATAGAATAAGCTTACTAAACTCGATGCAAAGTTTATACCTGCGGCAAAACAACCATTACAATACAAGTTTCTTGATGTAATATCATA
Source organism: Winogradskyella poriferorum (assembly GCF_050618035.1). Taxonomy (GTDB): domain Bacteria; phylum Bacteroidota; class Bacteroidia; order Flavobacteriales; family Flavobacteriaceae; genus Winogradskyella; species Winogradskyella poriferorum_A. The sequence continues at coordinate 342,136 of NZ_JBODPY010000003.1, read as the reverse complement.
TCCATCTTTTTGTTGAACCTGATAACGATAGTAAATTGAATCTCTGGTTTGTTCCCATGGTATACCTGACTCGTATAACTTACGTGAATAATCATACATCTTTGCCGGGTACAGGCTATCCGGCAGTACTTTTCGAGCCTCATCAGCCATCCAGTGAATACGCTCACTCAAGGTCTTATCAGGGTTTAATGAGGCCAGAGAATACATTGTAACATAGAATTTTGAAATATATTCAGCCTCTCGACGAGAGGTAGTTTTAATTGGAAGATCCGCAATTTTATTCGCAATATCGGCACGACCAGGAGCAAAAAATCCAAAGAGCTCAGTGGTCAATTGGGCATCTATCATGTTATAATGTTCATTCCTCTCTGGGCTACCTGTTTCTGGAGGTAGAATACCTTGTCTCATTAGGTCAAATGCCTTTTGATTAGACACCCATAAGTAATTCTCTTCGTCTGCTTTTATATGTTTTAACCAACCATCCCGAATATGTTTTGGGCTTAGGCTACTAGTCTGGTTTTCGTACATCAAGTGTTGATACATATATTCAATATCGGTATCGTCATCAGCACCCCATACCTCTGTTGTATCCCTGAATACAAAATCAATAATAGGAGACAAGTCACTGGGAATACCCTGACCCCAAATACTAGGTTGGTCGGGCTTTCCCCAATCCTCACGGGTATAGAAATCTCCCGTCTTTATTTCCCCGATATTACCGATCTTATCCATCTCAGTGACCAGGCCTGTCCAATTAGCAACGCATTGCCCCAACCAAAAACCATATAATTGATCTTTATATTTATCTCTTGAGATACTTAAAAATCTACCCTCCTCTTGGATAATAGTATTTTTCGTCTTGTACTTCTTCTTGGTTTTTGTATTGCAGGTAGACAATACAAAGACTGATAACAATATTACTATATACAATCTCATAATTGCTGATAACGGTCTTGGATATGATTAGTTGAGGATTTTACGCTCTAACTGTTCAGTTTAGCACTAACCTTTGTTTTATATTTTTGTTTCGTTTTATAACTTTCGCCCCAATTGTTTATAGTCATTGTTGGCGGTAGTTATTTATTCAACACTTAAATTTTGTCTTTCAACTAGAAAATCGAAAGTTAATTCGAATAAGCCCTTACCATCAAATATACCATTCCAAGCTCCATGCCCTATAGGTTCACCATTCGGTTTGGTTAAGGTTGCTAGTTTGTTGTAAATACCCAAAGAGTTGTATATACTTTGCAGTTCAAGTGCTTCTTCATAAGGCGTAACAAGATCCTGTGCTGTACCATGACCCATAAATAATTCTGGATCATTAGCATCATATCTGTTATACTGTTCTAAGTTATAAGCTGCTTCAAAAACATCTAATTTTATGTTTGAACCCCAAAAATAAACCATACTTCTTACTAAATAAGATTCGTTTAAGTTTGAAGTAGAAAGTGTAGGGTCATTGCTAATAGTAATTTCATCTTTAAAGTCTTCTAAGTTAGAAATTCCTAAAGCAATTGTAGTAATTGCTCCTGCAGAAGCTCCACCAACTGTAATAAAATCTTCATTTATGTTATAACTTCTTGCGTTTGCTACAATCCAACGAAGAGCGGCTTTTGAATCCCTTTGGGCGAGGTACATAGCAGTAGCCTGCTGAACTTCATCCGCACTCTGCGCTCCTTGCAAAGCATTTTCAACCCATTCTTGAGGTGCAATTCCTCTATAATACGTTAATAATTCCTCTGGGGTCATTCCTTGTATTACTCCCAATTCTTCTGTTGTTCTATAATCTATAGAAACAAAAACCCATCCTCTTGAAGCATAGTAATTTGCCATCTCTACAATTTCGGGCTTTGTCTTTGTTCCTCCATTAAATCCACCTCCATGAATAAACATAAAAACAGGTCTATTGCTAGAATTATTATCAGGATAATACAAATCTAATTTTAGGGGAATTGCAAAAGCGGAATTACTTGTTGTATTATGACTAAGTCCATCAGCATAAGTGATATCTTCTTCTTTTAAAACCGTGTAAGAAGATTCAGCCTTTACTACTGGTATTGCATTGACTATTGAAATTGGTTCATCTTTACTACAAGCAGCAAATAGTAATACCGCAAAAAATTTTAAGTAAGCTGTTTTATTCATTACTGGTACATTAGTTAAATTCCTTTTTTGGACTTTATTTTCTCGTAAAGGTTTAATTACCGCCAACGGTTAGTATAAAGTGCGTTTTAATGCATTTTATACAGTGTTAGCGATTTGTTATTTTATCTCAAGTTCGAGTAGATTCTTCAATGCGCGGTTCTTTTTAATTAATAGTGTATTTCTATTTTTCCCTCTCGAAACCAAACCACCACTCCAATTAGATGATTGGACTATTCTCTTGTAACCATCTGAATTATTATCACTAAAGAAATTTTTAGCTAATTCCAGATTATTCTTGCTCGAAGACCTGATATACCAATAGTCCAATAATTCAGGACCATAGAAAAGGTTTCTGAATTCTCTTCTATCTTCACGTGATTGGTAAGTATTATCATCAACCAATCTATAATATTCTATAGTTTGTTCGATTAAAGATTGATTATCCAGCTTATAGATACTACCTGTATTAATCATTTCATCAAAAGTTGCTCGAACACTATTAACATCTTTAATATCCGCACCACTGAAGAAAGCAACCTTCTCTAATTGTTCAGGGCTCTCAATTTTATCCATTGCGAGAATTTTATAAACTTCACCTATGTTTTCTAGATTTTTCGTGTAAGTTGAATCTATATATTTAAGACGATTATAATCAGCATCAATATCCTGAATTAATCTATCCAGCACATTAGTAGCAGCGTCCTTATCTAACTTTTTTTGGTTTAAACTATTTATTTGCAAGGCTATTAAAATTCCAATTACAACAAGTATAATTTCTCCTATAGCATAAAAAAGATAGTTTCTAAGTTTGCCTTTTTCAATTAACTTTTTCCTTATTTTCCTTATCAGTGTGAACATTATATCATCTAATTATCGCTAACGGTTTTGTGTATGGCTCGTTGCGGAAAATCATAGCTGATTTTCCGCCGTAACCGAAAGATAGCAAATTGCAATGAATTCCGATTAGGAATTCAGCCGCAATGAGCTATACACGTTGTTGTGCTTTCGTTTATTTATTGTGGCTTTGAATATTCGATTAATTCCTCCACGTAGTGAAAATCACCTTGATTTTGAGTAAGTTTAATGAAGTTTTTTACAGCAGGTGCATATAACCAAACTTCAGTTTCATTTGCGCTATATCCTCTAGAATTGGTTGTTTTACCTGTGTATTGTATTGTGTAGGCCATAAAGGTTCCTGCTTCTACAGTTTCTTCTTGGTATGATAGTACTTCGGCATTCTGACTTTGGTTCCCAGTAGTTCCGTCTTGACTTGTCCAACTGTTTTCATATTTCCATTTTTTGCCTACTTCAAGAGGCCAGTCGTACTTCGGTGTTTCGCTTACATCTGGTTTAACGATTTCGCTAACGGGAATAGTATCTTTTCCAATAGTCATACCTAGGACTCCGTCAAAACTTACTATTTCTCTTGTATCTTTACCATCAGAGCGTACTTCTCCTTCAGTAGTCACTCCTTTATATTTCCAGACCCATTTCTCGCCAAGCTGATAATCATTTAGAGTTGGCTGATTAGTTGTGTTCGATTTAGTTGAGTTGTTACAGGCACTAAATAATACTAATGCAAGTAATAGTAGAATTTGATTTTTCATTTATATTGTTTAGAACAATAGGACGTGGAAGTTTCAAATTTGTTACAATTACTAAAAGTGGATGACAAGCACAGAAATATATATGTCTTATAGTTAGCTTTGGTTATTCTTTTCTAAAGATTGGTATTCAATATCTATTAGCTCGATTAATTCTGTTATGCTCTTTTTTAATAAAACTGATTGCCTTGTATAATAATTAAGTTGTCTCGATGAAATATAAATATCGGCTAATATCCGTTTGTCAGTAATTGTAATTGGTGAGCCAAAATCACCATATTTTATTTCATACGCATATTTATTTCGTAATTCATTAGAACGATCCAATACATCCTCTCCGATATTGATGATATTTTGGGCTTCTAATTCATAGATATTTTGAATAGTATTAAATAGCTCCCGATTGCTTATAATGTTTGATTTTCCTTCAGATATCATTGAATTATAAGTTCCAATTTTTGGTCGAAATTTTCTATCTGTAAAAAATATATATTCTAATTCAGATACTCCTGCTACTTTAGGAAGCTCACCAATAATTTCTTCAAAAATGAAGTCAATAGTAGAGTCTTGAGACATTAATTGAGCAATTCGCCATTTGTGATCTTGAATGACTTGAGACAACAATACGGTATCTTGAATTAGATCACTCTTTATTTCTTTTAGATAGACTTTCTCTGCCTCTTGTGTTTTTTTTAATTCATTTGAATTATTGATACTTAACGCTATTAAAATTCCAATAACGACGAGTATAATTTCTCCTATAGCATAAAGAAGATAATTAATGACCTTTTTATCCTTAATCATATTCTGTCTTATTTTTCTAAAGATTTTTGCCATTGACTAATGTTTGATTTAAATGAAGCACAACGGTTAGGCTATGATTCCGTTGCGTAGAAATTCGGCAGAATTTCGGAGTAGGAATCAGTAGCGCTGGTCATGTTTAAATTTATAATTTTTTACTAACGTAGCAATGGATTATAGCCATTGTTGGCAGTAGTATTTATAATTAAGATTTCTTATTTTTTTCAAAGCCTTGATAAATCCATAGTCCGGAAAAAATTAATACCCAATAAATGATTGAAGTTCCAAGAATATATTCGGAAAATTCATTATCATAAAAGTAGAATTCGAACAATAACCATATAATTATAGCAATTACAAGATTGCCAACAATAAAGATTCTCTTAATTCCAGGGTTAAGTTTTCTAAAGTATTTTATCATATTTCTTGATTAATGTTGTTCGTAAATATAGTTATTGATTAACTATTAGTTTTTAGACACCAATACTAAATATGGTTCAGTTGTACTATTCCATTTTACTAAGTCGACTCCACACACGTATTTTAGGATGCCAGATTCTTTGTAAGGTGCTTTTATAGAATCGAATTCAAATTCATATTCATATTGTGTATCACATATGTTACATTTTATTCTACCAAATGGCTCTTTTGGTTTATCCAATAAAGGTAAGTCGTCATAAATTTAATTTTTCATTTTAGGGTTAGTTTATATTACTGCCAACGGTTAGTATAAGCGCAGTAGCGGATTTTATACAACTGCTTTTCGGTTGAAAAGATACTTAAATTAAAACAAAATCGGTTCAAGTTTGCACCTGAACCGCTATTGCGTTTATACATTGTTGCCAGTAGTTATTTCTGATGCTTTGTAAACCCACCCATAACTTTTTCCATTACTCTTATTTTTCCCCATCTAGGCAAAAGTCTTAGACTGTAAACTAAAAATTTTGTCAAGAAACCCGGTAGCAAAGTACTTTTCTTGCCAATAGCCTTGATGATTGGGATAGCTATATCTTCAGGTAATAATGACATTCCCATATTCATATTTGCTCTATCTGCAAAACCAGATTTCACTGGACCAGGTGCGGCACATAAAATATCAATACCAAAAGGCTTTAACTCTCTAGCTAATCCTTCACCAAATGATTGAATGTAAGCTTTACTTGCTCCATAGTTAGCTGCATTAGGAACTCCTTGAAAAGCAACCATTGAACTAAGTAATACAATAGCACCTTTTCTGGTTTCATCTTTCATTTTATTGCAAAAGTGATGAGACATTTGTAAAACAGCTTTACAATTTAGGTCAACCAAATTCAACTCATTTTGAATATCAGAATTAACAAACTTTCCCGAAGTACCAAAACCAGCATTCAATATCACAATCCCAATAGATAAGTGATTGGTTTCTTCTAAAAGTGAATCGACTGCTTCTTTTCTAGATAAATCACCAACTATTGGTATCGATTCAACATTGTATTGGTCAAAGAATTCGGTGCTGAGTGAGTTTAGTTGTGTCTCTCTACGTCCAGTAATTACCAAGTTAAAACCTGCTTCAGCTAATTTGGTAGCTAATGCTTTACCAATGCCTGAAGTAGCTCCAGTAACTAAAGCCCAATTACCATAGTCTTTTTTTAATCTATCAACTGTTTTATTTTTCAGTTTCATTTTCTGCTTTGTTTTTGAGTTCTCTTAACCATATATCGTGTAATTTTTTCAACTTATTCGGAACAAATACCTTTTGCATAAAGGTTAAAAAACCATGTTGAGTTTCACTTGTAATCACTTTACATCCATTATCGGTTGGTATAATCAGCCAAGCATGGTAGCCTTTAATGTTATTTTTAGTTGCTTCCCAACTTAACCTGTAGGGCGGTGAGAACTCTTTGATAGTAGTTGATTCGAAACTTTGACCCATCGTTTTCCAAGAGAATATTGTTTTGTCTCCAAGTTGCCTTGATTTATTGTTTATAATATTTACATCTGTGGCTCCTTCATACCACTTTGGCCAGTCTTCGGCTTTAATTAAAATATCCCATACTGCTTCAGGTTCAGCATTAATGTCGATTTCATTATGAACAAAAAAAGCTGCTTCTTCTGGCTTATAATTAGCAGGCCAGTTTATTTTTTCTGAATTGGGTTTGCTTTTTTTTACGGTCTTTTTAACCGAGTAACAACTAGTCAGAGTTAATAAACAAAGTAGTAGTACTAAATGTGTTGTTTTGAATTTACTTTTCATTTTAAATAGTTTTAGAATTTGAATATTGAATTTCCTCTTAGTGCCATGACTAAAATGAAGACCGCTAAGAGTGCGTATATTATTGCTGCAAGAATGGTCAGTTTGGTGTTTTTTAAAAAATACCAAGCTACTAATGGAAGTACCTGAAGTGCATGCATACCAATAAAATGTGAGATGCGTAAATCGCCATAGCTAACGCTCCAATTTAGAAATGGCAATCCTTTGACTCCATCCTGAGCTCCAACAGTATGAGACATTTTAGCTCCCATAACGAATCCTTCAAATGAAAAAATGACAAATAGGATAAATCCAAACCGTATAGCCCATAAATAGTAATTTGGTATATCATTAATTGAATAGCTGAAAAATTTGATGCCAATATATCCTACGGCAATAGTTGCAATTGTTGCAGCTAAGGCCATCATTGAAAACATAAAGGCATAAAAAGGTGAGGATTGATTATAATGAGAAGCTTGGCCTTTACTGGCTTGCCAAGTTATGTAGATGACTTCAAATGCTAGCGTGATAATTATAACCCAATTCATTACATTGATATCACTACTAGGTTTTAAATATCCAGTATACCAACCAACGGAAAATGATAATATAGCAGTCGAAAGTGTAAACTTTATAGGTTTGTACCATGCATTTGTACCAGCAAATTCTATTGGTTTAAAATAGGAAAAGAACACGAGTATAATTGCTAGACCTAGATTTAGCAATCCAAGCCAAAACAAAAGTGCATTTCTTTCTTTTAAGGTTTCAATGAATTCCATTTGTCAAAAATTATTTCGACAAATTTCATTAGAGAAGGACGTCTAAAACGATAACAAATGTTTATGTTTTACAGAAGTTGCTTTTTTATTCTACTCAAATGTATTGGTGTAATACCTAGGTAAGAGGCTATCATGTGTTGCGGAACACGGTTATGAATTTTAGGGAAAATTTCATCCATTAATTTGTAACGCTCAATAGGTGATAATGTATATAGATTTTGAATTCTTGTGTCCATATAAATAAAGTAATACTCTGCAATTAGTCTTCCTAATTTTTGTCCACTACTCATATTTGTATAACCCCATTCAATGGCTTTTCTCGGAAGTACAATTACATCTGTATTCTCCATTGCTTCTAATAGATATCTGGACTTTTGTTGCGTAAGGAACGCATTGTAATCGGCAATGAATTGATTTTCTATTGCAAAATGTGTAGTGTGTTCTGTTCCTTCTAAATCGATAATTTTTACTCTCAAGATGCCTTTTTCGATAAAGTAAACTTCATCAATAAACTTATCGTCATCGCTTAAAATCTCTTTCTTTTTGAATGATTTCTTATAACAAAAAGACATGAAAGTGTCCATCTCTTTTTGAGAGATTTCAATCATAGATTCTATGGCATTCTTTAGCGAAATCATATTCTAATTACTGGCAACGGCCGAGTATATGAAACGTTTGGCATATCGAAGTGTAAATCTTTCAAAAAAGGTACAATTTTTATTAAGTGTAACAAACTTAAAATTAGCAGTATCCGCCAAATGTTTTATATACAGTGTTACAGCCTGTAATTTTTATTTTTCAAGATATTATTTATCTAATCCTTTCAGCTACTCTCATTAAATCACCATCATTGTAATGTTGCAATGAATTCCCACAGTGTACAATAATGACTTCCTTATCAGGAATCACATAAATATTCTGCCCTAGATTTCCATTTGCAAAAAACTGAAATGTTGAATCACAATTAGTATTTCCCCACCATTGATAGGAATAATAGTTGTGTTTACATCCGCTACCTAACCAATCCGGATAATGGTCTCGAGAGATGGTTTTATCCTCTGTTGTTGATTTAATAACCCAATCTTCCGAAATAATTTGATTACCATTCCAATTACCTTTGTTTAGAAAAAGGCGTCCGAATCGTGCATAATCTATGGCTCTTGCAATGAGTCTGCTAGGCATATATTCAAATCCAGATTCTTTACTGTCTATTGAAAACAATGCATCGTATTCCATAATTTGCGACCATAGTTTTTCTTCTAAGTATTTTGAGACAGTCTTTCCGGTTGCACGTTCAATAATTAGGCCCAGGTAACTTGTATTGTAATTATTGTATTCAAATGCTTTACCAGGTTCAGATTCAACTTCTAGTTTTTCGAGTAATATCTTTCGTACATTAGGGTGGTAGTATCCAATTACTTCATCGTTCCAAGGTGCATGGATGTTGATAACGGGTAAAAAATCAGTGTTGTATTTAAGGCCTGAACGCATTTCGAGAAGATTCTTAATAGTAATCTTATCGAATCGTGGGTCACGCTCGATTAATTCTGGGATATAAAGTGTCATTGGTTCATCAACACTTTTAATTAACCCCTCATCAATAGCCACCCCAATCAAAAAAGAAATAAATGATTTAGCCACAGATTGAGAATGAAAATAGGAGTCTCTTGAAAATCCATTAAAATACTTTTCATAAACTATGGTATCTCTACGAATGAAAATAAGGGCAGTAGTTTGCGATTGTTCTGCCCACTCATCAAATGAATTGAAACCTGAGTTTGAAACTCGTTCATCAAACAATGATTCTACATAAGCCTCCTCTAATTTTTCTTCAAAATGGAAGGTATTTACAGCCCCTTGTATTACCCTGTTCTCAAAGTTTTTGTAGTCGTACACATCAGCCACATTCATGGTAATTGTGCGGTAAACATAAGTTGGTGAATATTTAACCGACAGAATTGCTAATAACAACAGGAGCAGAATTATTGGAAACAACAAGACTATTTTAATTACTCTTTTTATCATTGACTTTGCTTTGTTCATTGTTTTTTATTGGCTGTAACGGTCTCGGCTATGATTTCGTTGTGGAATCATCCGCAGGATTATTCCGCCGAAATCCAGACCTTTCATTTATAAATTAAACTTTGTTTTAACTCGTTGCCACAATGAATTATAGCCATTGTTGGCATTTCGTTCTTATTCCACTTTTAATTTCATTCCATAGTACGCATTGATTAGATAAAGCACATTAACTAAAGGTCCTATCATCAATGCTTGTTTCCAATCAATAATTCCAATAAACGTAATTAAGAAGGTCAAAAATGTAATTCCTGAAAGTGCTATTGCAGTCCATTTCAACCATTTTTTCAGATAGTTATCTGATGAGTATAGTTTTAATAGTCCGCCTAAAAAAATTAAGTTTCCAAAAACAAATACTACGGTTGCTATTTGATTTGCCATTTGAGACATTTCAAAAGATGTATTTTCAAATCCGCCAAGCATTATTGGATAGGTTGATAGCAGAATCAATTGTCCAACTGAAATTATTGTCCAACTTATTTTCTTAAGATTAAAAGCAAAGTATAACGCACCTATCGCTATCAAAGTCATAAATAGAAATTCAAATTTCCAGTGCGTACCGTATGAATCCCAATTTTCATTCACATAATTATGTCTTTCTACTGGGTCAAGTGGTGCCTTACTTGATAAATAGATATAAATTCCTATTGTTACGTTTATTAATATCGAACCTGAAGTCCAAAGTAGTTTTCCAAGTTTCATAATGTTCTATTTTAAATGAATGCCAACGGTTTTGTGTATGGCTCGTGGCGCTTTTGCGTTCTAGTGAGTTACACGGAATTTATTTAATTTAAAGGTAAATAAATTTCAGTGTATTCAAAGCCATGAGTTATACACGTTGTTGTGCACAGTAATTACTCTTTCAAAAGCATAATTTGAGTACCTCCAGCGTCATTAGTTCTCGTAGATATTAAGTACAAAAGTTTGTCTTTTTCGTAACCTAAAAATCCCATATCATCTTTTCCAATGTATTCGAAATCTCTCTCCAATAGTTTATCTTTAATTAATCTTAAATTGTAGTTTTTCGCAATTGTGATCTCTATAAAATTTGGTTTGATATAGTATGATTTCATTCCATCCTCTTCTTTTGGAATTGGTTTAAATTTTGTGACTTTTATAATTATCGTATTATTGAAATCATCGTTGTAGTATCTTGAATAAACACGTTTCTTACCTTCATTTTCTTCTCTAATTTTTTTGAATCCATATCCCTCAATCATATAATTATCAATTGAATAGAATGAAATATTAGTAAGTTTTTCAATTAGCTCAAAGTCAAAATCTTGAGAATAAACAAAATTTAGTGAAAATAAAAAGAAGAGAGTGGTTAATATTTTTTTCATACTTGTATTTATTGTGCACAACGGTTAGTATATGAAGCGTAGCCTGCCGATAGGCGGCTATGACTTTATATACATTGTTGTGTGTTCGTTGTCTTTTTTAGTCAATGATTTCAATGACTACATTTCCTTTTTTACGCCCTTGGTCAACATACTCATGAGCTTCAACTATTTCACTAAGTTTAAAGGACTTGTCGATAAAAGGCTTCAATTCTTCTTTTTCAGCCATATCTTTTATCAGTTTTAAATATTCGCTTTTCTCTTTTGTAAGCATTTTAACAGAAACGAATTTACCTCCAGTTTTAAGAACCTTTTTTGCTTTTGATTTTGTCGTTTTGCCAACCGCATCAAAGATTATATCGAATTTTTCATTGCCTTCAGAATAGTCCTCTTTTTTATAATCAATCAAACTTTCAGCGCCTAATGATTTTACCATTTTAAAATTGGCAGTGCTACATACGCCCGTTACTCTTGCACCTTTTTGACTTGCGACCTGTACCGCATAGCTACCAACACTTCCAGAAGATCCATAAACCAATACGCTTTGTCCATTTTTCAAAATCGCTTTTTCAAAAAGGTATATAGCAGTCATTGCTCCAACTGGTAATGCCGCAGCTTCTTGATAAGTCAAGTTTTCTGGTTTTAATCCTATCACACCACTTTTCCATTTTTGAGGCAAGCATATATATTCTGCATATGAACCAGTACGAAGCATGGTGGTTGTTCCAAATACACTATCTCCAATCTTAAACTCTGTAACATTTATGCCAATCTCTTCAACTATTCCAGCTAATTCATGACCTAGAATTTTTTTCTTGGGTTTGAAAAGTCCAAAAATCAATCTTGCAGGCAGCCAGACTAAAGGTGGAAAATCCGAACTTCTAAGTCTAACGTCTCCCGAAGTGACAGTTGAAGCATATATTTTTACCAGAATCTCATCATCTTTAGGTTTTGGTTTTTCTATATCCTTTAGTTTAAGGACTTCTGGTGAACCATATTTTTCATAAACTACTGCTTTCATATTTGCTTTTTTAATGCCACACAACGGTCTCGTATAACCGTCCGTTACGGGTTTAAGTTACTATTTTTCGATTAATAACTGACGCTCGCAATTCCGAGTGGATTCGGACGTAGTCGAATCCGCCGTAATTGCGGTTATACATTGTTGTGCATAGTTTTTTATCCATTAAATTTTGACTTTATTTTATTCCAGAATGAGCTTTTTTCAACATAAAGCTTATTTATCGATTCAGCTATTTTTTCTAATTGTCTTGTTTCGTGATTCCAGAAATATAGTTCGTCAGTTAAATTTCCATTTCCGTTATGAGTCAGGATTAGTAGATTTCCATATCCGTCTGCCCCAATTGCGATTCCATTGTCAGGAAATCCATTCCATTCACGAGCATTTTTTGTTTCAAGTCCGATGTGATTACAAGTCCGACTTATTCTTTTTCGGTCAGTCTTATCAAAAAATGGATACAGTTCAAATTCAAACTCGTCCGAAATCAATAATTCTCCGCCATTTGATTTTATCATTCGGTTTTTAAATTCAGATGCAAATTTTACGTTCAATTCCGATTCAGTTTCTTTTATATATTTTTCGTCTAATGGAAATGGCATTTTACGGTTTCGTTAAATTATGCACAACGGTCTCGGCTATGATTTCGGCGTGGAATGATTCGGCAGAATCGTTCCGCAATAGAAATCAGCTTTATTTAATGTTTTTAGTTTCATTTTATGAATTCAGCCACGCTGAATTATAGCCATTGTTGTGGTTAGTGTTTTTTTATTTACTCAATTTTAATATTCTAAATGCTCCTTGAATTACCAAAACAAAAACGATTGTTCCGATAATCAAATCGGGTTTATTTGAGCTTAACCAATTTACCAAAACTCCAGCTATAATTACTCCCAAATTGATAATCACGTCATTCGAAGTGAAAATCATACTTGCTTTCATATGAGCCTCTTCCTTACTTTTTGACTTTTGTAAAATGTAAAGACATATTCCGTTTGCAATAAGTGCAAAAATTGAAACGATAATCATTGTTGAAAAATCGGGAAGTTTCTCGTCTCCGAAAAATCTCCTTAAGACTTCCACAAATCCAATAATGGCTAGTGTTATTTGAAAATATCCAGCAAGTTTTGCAATCCGTTTTTTTCTTGTTAGAGTTCCGCCAACCGCAAAAAGACTGATTCCATAAACGAAACTGTCGGCAAGCATGTCCAAACTATCTGCAACCAATCCCATTGATTTTGAGATTATTCCAGTTGTCATTTCGATTAGAAAAAACGCGAAATTTATTCCGAGGACAGTCCAGAGTAGTTTTTTCTGGTCTACGTACTCTTTAAAGTCTGTCCGGTCGGTTTGTTCGGTTGAGATTTTCCTTCCGTCTAAATTCAGTTCGAGAACTGACTTTTCAATTTGGTCGATTTGTCCGCTGTGAAAAACAGTCAGTTTTCGGTTCGGAATATCAAAGTCCAAATTTGCAATACTTGAGATTCCGTCCAACTTCATTCGGATTAGATTTTCCTCGGAAGGACAATCCATTTTGGTAATCTCAAATATCGTTTTGTTCATTCACTTTCTCGGTTTTGGGACATTAACCACAACGGTTTCGGCTATGAGTAGTCACGATCACTCGGGATTACTTATAGCCATTGTTGGCGGTAGTTTTTAATATTCTGATATATTATCAACTTCCAGTTTTCTCATGGCTTCTCCTTCGACCAATTTGTACATTACTTGACGCGTTCCACCAGTAGGATTTGCGTTAGAATCTCCATCTTTATAAATGGGGAAACGTTGGCCCAAATAAATCTCAACAAGAGAAAACTGATCATGCCCCATATATCCCTTGTTTATCTCAGTGTTTTCTGCAGTGGGTTGAAAATAAACTCGACTCATTGATTTCTTATTGTTTACAGAAAAAGCATAAACATTTCCATAACTACCACTACCTACTGACCGCGTGTAAATAAAAAGTTCAGGTGAACCATCAGAATTAAGATCTTCAACTTCCGCATTTACTACATCTTCACCTTCAATGTTCAAAGTTTCATTGTACTCACTCTCTTGTAAGCCAAAGGTGAAAATCGTTAAAGTGTTTTTACCGTCTTTTTCTATTGAAGAGATGTTAAAACCAACGCCTTGTAAATTTAATGTCTTACTGAACTTTGTCTTATCAATTTGACTTTGATCTAAAGGTTCATTGATTTTCGAGTATGTGCCACCGATACTTGCACCACCACTGCAATAAAAATAGAGTAGACCATCCATTTCTTCTTTCGACGAGATACTGACTTGAGAATTTGTAAATTCAAATTGTATGGTTTTCCCGTTGATTTCAGTTTCATAGACATGATCAGCCATTTTACTGGCGACAGCATCAAATGTACATGTTGGTTTTTTCTTATCTGAGCGTGAGCGGACTGAAATGTTTAATTGATTACCTGGCGTTTCCATAACAGATACAGCTACCCAATCATAGCCTTCGCTTCTCATTGTATAACCTTCAGAAACGTAGTTGCCTATTACATTTATCTCTTCCGTAGCTTCTTTTGTGGAAATTTCTTCCATCTTTTTTGTTTCGTTTTTACAGCTTATGGCAAAAAAAACAGCCAACACTATCAAATAATGAGCTTTAGTTTTGTTTTCCATTTTTTTCATTTAATTACCGCCAACGGACTCGTATAACCGTCAGTTTACGGGTTAAAATACGTAAATTTTTCGGTTAAGCACAGACGTTAGCAATTCCGAGTGGATTCGGACGCAGTCGAATCCGCCGTAATTGCGGTTATACATTGTTGTGTGTAGTGTTTTATTCAATTTTGTTTCCATTTTCTATTCGCCAAGGCGGATTCAGTCGATTTTCTCCACCATAAAATAATATCAGTTGATTTCCGTCAACATCTTTTAATCTTGCTTCTCTCCATAACCATCTTTGGTCAGTTGGTTCTTGGTCAAATACAATTCCTTTACTTTTTATTTTTTCAACTTGCTCGTCAAGGTTTGTACATTCAAAATACACATAGATTCCGTCTCCTTTTGGTAGTTCGTCAGTTTGATGAATTGAGAAAGTCGAGGTTCCATTTGGGCATTCAAATCGAGCGTAATGAGGAAGAGATTTTACTATTAATTTAAGTCCCAATTTTTCATAAAAAGGGATTGATTTTGTCAAATCCAATGAGGGTACTGTTATTTGGTTCAAATTCATATTTTCTCGGCCGGTTTACATTACACACAACGGTTTCGCTATGATTTCGTTGCGGAAAATGTCCAACGGACTTTTCCGCCGTAACCGAAAGATAGCAAATTGCAAGGAATTCGCCTGTGGTGAATTCCACCGCAATGAGCTATACACGTTGTTAGCTGTAGTTTTTTAATAAATAATCTTGTATATCATTCCATTTGTCGGAAGGTGGCGTATTTGAACCAAGTGAATATGTATTGAAATACATAATTCCAGTTTCTTTATGCTCCCAAATTGAAAAATATCTTTTTGAGAGTTGTCCTTTCTTATTCATTGGCCATTCCAAACCGTTGATATTTAAATAATTTTCAGGCGTAACGTCAATCAGTTTTTTGAAGCCTAAACTCTCTAAACCAAACAAATCATAATAGGTTTTGCCTACTGATAAAACAGTTTTAATAGCTGAACAATGAATAGCCTCACTTATAATATCAAATACATTTTCTCTAATATATGTATTCAGTTCGGGAGAAATCTTTTTTAACGCCTTCCATTTTTTAGAGTGCCACGGACAAATTTCAATGGCAAAAGGTAGTTTATGTTTGATGTCGCTACCAATAATACTATCTATCCATTTGAATTGTTTAATCCAAAATCTACTTGGGTGGTTTTCCAGATTCATTTGTGGAAAACTCTTTGCATATTCAAAATAGTTCTCGCTATCACTGAATTTCTTAACGAGCATTCCGTCTTTATAAATTCGCAAATCACTGGTTGGTCCAGGATTTAAATTTAATGTGATTACTGAACAATCATTAGGATTTCCCAAATATGGTTGTGGCAAACTGAAGGGGTCCAATTCCGTTTTTCCTTTTCCAGTATGTCCTTTGCCCCAAATATCGTTTTCAAATACTTCCTGTGGGGAATTCAACCAATTTTCAAAAAAAGTATTCCATTTTGATTTATAATTAGAGATTCTTTTGCTCAATGTTTTCTGGGGTTTCGGTTAAATTACAGCTAACGGTTTCGTGTATGATTCCGTTGCGGAGATTATTCCGAGGAATATTCGGAGTAGGAATCAACACGATATAAGTTAATAAAATTTTGAATTGGGATTATCGATGATATGCAATGGATTATACACGTTGTTGTACTTTCGTTATTTCTTAATTTCTTTATCAATATTTTCAATAGTTTGTTCAATTCCTGGTAATGCTAATTTTAGTTGTTGCCCTGCATTACGAGCTCTCCAACTTACTCCAGCAAGAAGTTGCAAAAAACCTTGACTTTGAAATAGATCTTCAGGTACATCTACCCAGCCTACGAAATTTCGTCCTCTTGAATCATCTATATGGCGATCACCAAATAATTCTAGCATTGACTCAATATTTTTTTGATGATTTCTTGTAATGTGTTCAATATTATTTCCTAGTATAGGTAAATCAAAGTCAAATAAATTGGTTATTTGATTCCGAAGAGTATCGTTTGATATTTTGTCAATTCCAGTAGATTTTAATGCTTCATATGGTCCAGAATTAAATTGATAAAGTATATCATTATTCAAATCGAAAACTTTTCCAAATAATGAATCATGATACATTTCGTTTTTCTTACTTAACTCCATAAAATAGTCAGAGGTGTCATATAAATCATCAAATGTTTTTATCATTTCTTTAAAGTACACAACATCATTTTTTAATGATGAGCTTATTTCTGTTAGCATTTTAGTTTCATAGTTTCTGTCTTTTCTTGCTTCGTTGCGATTATTAATTTGTAGAGCAATTAAGATTCCAATAACAACTAATACAATTTCTCCAACTGCATAAAAAAGATATTTACTGAACTTATTTTCTGCTAGTAATTTTTGTCTAATTTTTCGAAAGAATTTTATCATTGGTTGGATATTTCTCTAAAGTTAGAATATTTATTTAATTCCGTTTGAGTGAGAAATAATGAAGCACAACGGTTATGTGTATGATTAGTTACGTGGTTAAGCAACTATGCTATCAAACAAATCACAGATAGAAAATTCCAGTCTAATTTTCGTAAGCCGGCCCTGATCTAGTAATTAATTATATACGTTGTTATATGCTGGCTGTTTCTTTTGAATGATGTCATTGATTGCACCCCAAAGAGAAATTCTCTTTTCTAAAGATTGTTTTGCAACTACTAAAGCTTCCGCCCATTTTGCACTATCATTACCACATAATTCAGAAATCATTTCAAGGGATAACGGACCGTGTTCGTCCCCATCTAACTCGATATGCCTTTGAAGATAGTAGGTTAGTTTGTTGTATTTTAAGTTTTCGGAATCAGCCTTTTTGAGAATTTCAATAAACATATCGGGTATAAGGTCTTCACGTCCGAATGTAAATGCAGAAGCAACAAGGTAAGGTTTATTCGTGTTTATTACAGAAAAGGTGAATTTTACGAAGTCTTTCACTCTTTCATCAATTGCAGTCTCATTTAAGGAATAGTTCAGAGGATAACCTGCTTCCATCAACTTTATGAAACGATCAACTCCATTTGTGTCTGCATTGATTTGCCTCATAGCATCCAAATACATTTCAAAATGACTTTTTGGTTCTCCTAATTCATTAATGTCACTTTCTTCTCCATGTACAATTTCATTTATGAATCTTGAAATAGTTGGGTTTTTCGCAGGTGTCCAAGGAACTTCAACATTTGTCAACGTAATTTGAAGTGATTTTAATAATGACATAAAGTCCCAAACAGCATAGACGTGATTTTCCATAAATACCTTTATATCTTCAATAGTATTTAAATTTTTATATAAAATGTGGTTTTGCAACTCCCTTCTTAAGATTTGAACCTCTTTTTCTATATGCTCTATCCTATGCATTCTGTTTAAATAGATTTAGTAAATTTTAAACAAAAATACAAACATCAATTAATAAAAAGAATTATTCAATTATTAAAATTTGTTTTGTCAAGAATTCATTAAGTTATGGATGTAACCATATTTTTTATAGGCTTGCATATAACGGATTACGGCTATGCGTATGTGCCGATTAAATCATACGTTAAAATTAAACAAAGACCACAGGAAGGTATTACGTATAGCCTTTGTTATGTGGCGTTATTAATATGAAGCTTAAACTATACTTTGAAGATAGGAATGGTACTATGGGTGGTTGGGAATACGTTAATTTGTTAAAATTGATGTGGTGGTTATTTACAGCCCGAATTAGACCAAAAGAAAATAGTACCATTTATTACATACGAAAAATTGAAACTAAAAGTGGTATGAGGATTTAATGCCACATAACACGTAAATAGGTCTGTATTTACGCTATTCATTTTAAAAATAGTAATATTCTTACATTCTGCAATACCACTAGGATTATTTTCTGTACTGCATTAAGGTAGAAAAGATGAGTGAGCGTAAAATGAATGGTAAAATCAATGCCATAAAATTCTTTTTTGAGCAAGTATTACACAGGCCAAAAATGTTTTTTGATATTCCAAGGCCCAAAAAACCCTTAACGCTCCCAAAGATGCTCAGTAAATCTGAGGTTAAAAAACTATTTAATGTAACTACCAACCAAAAACATAAAATTGCCCTGCAATTGTGCTATGGTATGGGCTTAAGAGTTTCCGAAGTTATAGCACTTAAAATAAAGGATATAGACAGTAAACGCATGGTGGTGCATGTACGTGGAGGAAAAGGTAAAAAAGACCGTTACGTGCCATTACCAAAAAGTATTTTACCAGGACTTCGCCAATACTATGTCACATATAAACCCAAGGAATTTTTGTTAGAAGGTCAGCATGGTGGTTCCTACGCAAAGTCTAGCTTGCAACAGGTGTTTAAAAAAGCTTTGGTAAAAGCTGGTATAAAAAAGGAAATTGGTATTCATGGTTTGCGTCACAGTTATGCCACGCACTTGCTAGAAGCTGGTGCAGATATGCGTTTCATTCAAGAATTATTAGGCCATAATTCTATTAAAACCACACAGATTTATACCAAGGTGACACCTCGTAGCATCTCAAAGATTAAAAGTCCGCTAGACAACTTAAACAATTAACTAATTCCTGCGCTGGCAGGAGTCTCAGAGTTTATCCAATAATTCAATCAATTGTTGAACGGCTTTGCCTCTATGACCAATTTTATTCTTTTCTTCTAAAGTAATCTCAGCAAATGTGCGGTCGTAGCCTTTGGCCTTAAACACAGGATCGTAGCCAAAACCATCCTTGCCTTGTTTTTCGGTAGTGATACTGCCTTTACAAATGCCTGTAAATTCGTGGTATTCGTCATTGAGATGCAGTGCAATTACCGTTTTAAAGTGGGCATTACGGTTGTCTTTATCCTCTAAATTTTTCAGAAGCTTGGCCATATTAGCATCGGCATTACGCTGTGGTCCTGCATAGAAAGCTGTATCTACACCAGGCTCACCATCTAAAGCGTCCACTTCCAAACCTGTATCGTCTGCAAAGCAATCGTAACCATAGTGCGTTTTAATATAATCGGCCTTTTGCTTGGCATTGCCTTCTATGGTGCCTGTAGTCTCTGGTAATTCTTCCGTACACTTAATATCACCTAAACTCAATAGCTTTATATGAGATGGGACCAGTGCTTGGACTTCTTTTATTTTGTTGGGATTATTGGTGGCAAAAACAAGTTGCATAATGGCATGTTAAAACGAGCTTCAAAGATAGGTTTTAATTCGGTTAAGCGATAAAAAATGGGTAGCTTTACCTAACACAAAAAATTTGCTATGCGATATCTTGTTTTTTGCTTTTTATGGTCTTTAGTGTCCTTTGCACAAACCACTGTAGAAAAGATAGACGATCAATGGGTACTTAAAGTAGATGGCGAACCTTTTGAGGTAAAAGGCGCAACTTGGGGTTACGACAAGGATGTTGAGAACTATGATACTTATTTTAAAGATTTAAAGTCCTTAGGCGTTAATACCATAAGGCTATGGGCAACAGGAGAAAATACGCCGAAGCTTATGGATGTGGCCCATGCCAATGGCATAAAGGTTATGGTAGGTATTTGGATGCGCCATGGTAGACCAGGTATGGAAGATGACGATAGTTTTGACTACCTCACCAATAAAAAAGGTATTGAAGAGCAGTACAATAATGCCATACGCGTGGTTAATCAATACAAAGAGCATCCAGCAACCCTAGCTTGGGGCATTGGTAATGAGGTGTATCTCAATATGGCTACAGATGAAGAGAAATTGGTCTATTCTAAATTTTTGGAGCGTGTTTGCAGTGCCATTAAAAAAATAGATACGAATCATCCTATTTCGTCTACGGAAGCCTGGACCTTTGGTATGGACTGGTGGAAAGCACACGTACCGTCTTTAGATATTTATGGGCTAAACACCTATGGTGCAGGAGCCAATTTTCTACAAGAAGAAATGGAAAAACGCAATATTGATAAGCCTTATGTGATTACTGAGTTCGGACCCATGGGTGAGTGGGATGCCACTGAGGATAAGAATGGTATTAAGATAGAGCCTAATGATCAGCAAAAGTATGATGCCATCGCTAAGGGTTATGGTGATTGGATAGTCGGTAAGTCCAAATGTTTAGGTGTTTATGTATTTCATTACAACAACGGATTGGACTTTGGAGGTGTGTGGTTGATGACGCATTTTAGAGGTAGTTATAGACCACAATATTGGGCGATTAGAGAAGCCTATACAGGTAAGTTGCCAGATAACTACGTGCCAGAAATAAATGCTTTAGCATTGCCTGATAAAACCATAGCAAGTGGTGAATGGATACCTGTAACGCTAAAGGTTTTAGATAAGGAAAATGATGACTTAGAAGTTAGTTTTGGGTACAACCATCGTGTTGGAAGCAGACGTTACAGAAATCAAATCTTACCCTTGCAGTCTAGAGGTAATTTAGAAGATGGGTTTGAGATACAACTGCCCAAAGTAGATGGTGGTATTAAGGTCTATGCTTTTGTAAAAGATGCTTTTAACAATATGGGAATTGCATCTACATCCATTAAAGTTACAGATGCAATAGTCGCTTCAAAACAGTTTTTAGTGCCGAAGGTAGAATTACCCTTTTATGTGTATAAGGATGATATCGATGTGCCTTATTTCCCGTCAGCGTATATGGGAAATTATGAAGCATTGGAAATAGATTTAAATCATAAGGCCGAAAAGTATTCTGGTGAGACCTCAATGCTCATCCACTACAAAGAGCGCAGTGGTTGGTATGGAATCGGATTGGTAGATCCTGCAAATGATTGGGGCGATATTTTGGGTGGTTATGATATTAGTGGTGCCAAGACCTTCAGTTTTTGGGCGAAGTCAGATTTTGGAGGCGTGAGTGCTAAGATTGGTTTTGGTCTAATTGGAAAGGATAAGACCTATCCAGATTCGGCTATCGAAGCCAAGGAAATTGCCCTAGATTCTAAATGGAGAAAGTTTACGATTAAACTAAAACGAACAAATCTAAGCTGTATTAGGTCTGGTTTTGTGCTGTTTGCCAATGCCTATGGATCACCACATAAAATCTATATAGATGATATCGTTTTTGAATAGTATGAGGAAGATTGCGCTTTTGTTTATTCTTTTTAGCCAATTCTGCTTGGCGCAAGATTGGGTAAAAACTATAATTCCTGGTGTTGGAACCATTGACTTTCCTGAGGATGCAGAAATCTATGATCAGGACGGAACACTGGTTTACAAAGTAGAGAATGATGATGCTTATTATTTTTTGACCATTGTTCAAATCGATGAGCGCTATGCGTCGGAAATTGAAAATAACCTAGATGAATATTATGCAGGTAATCTTGAAGGTGTAGAGAATGCTACTGGTGGAAAAGTAACCTTTAAAGAAAATCTTATCATCGATGGTAAAAAAGCTATGGATGCCCGAATTTCTGGAGTAGTGAATCCAGAATTACCGAGTTTATTGTTTAAGCGATTTGTTTATAAACAGCCTTTTAATATTAGTGCTGAGTTTATGCCCAAAAAGACGGATGAACTTGTGTTTACAGAACTGAAGGATACGTTTTTTAATTCCCTGGCCTTAGAGGTGCGTCCTGAAGAGGCTTCGCTAAGTGTTGAAGACCTACAACCCGAACAGCAAGCCTTTAAAAAAGGTTATGCAATAGGTTACGTCATAGGACGCATTGCCTTTTTTGTATTCTTCTTCGTCATCTTAGGTTTGATTGTATTTTTTGTAGTTCGCGCACTTCGGCCTAAAACAAAGCCACAGGTAAAACCAAAATCAACAAAGAAAATTATACCTACTAAAATTATATGTGCCAATTGCGGAAAGGACAATAGCCCAGAGGCCAAATATTGCTCGCAATGTGGTTTTGCCTTACCAAAGGCTTAATTAAAATCAATCGTGCAACTTCTAGATTTACCAAACCACTTTACACGGTTTTTTGAAGCTGTTTTGTATATGTAATCTCTAATCATCCTTGGAATAAAGGCAAGTAATGCCGCAACACGTTTCCATTTAGGGATTTTAGATATGATTTTTAAAAAGCCATCTGAATGGGTTTTTACACCATGTTCATCAATTAGTATTACCGTATCTAATTGCTCAGTCGGAAAACCATGTTGTCGAAGTAGTTGTTGACCATAGCGAGATTGAAAGGCCACAAATTGAAATAAATCCTCAGGTGCAAACTTTAGTAACCAACCAACAACACCGTTACAAAGGTTGCATTCGCCATCAAATATTATAAGGTCTTTAGTGATTTGATTTTCCATAGTTAGTGTATTAATAGAATAATAGACGAAGCTTCACTTTATAACTTTCAGGCATGAAATATTTTAGCGATTATTTATGATAATTATCAGTTATGAGTCTTGTCTAAAATCGTATCTTAGAGATAGGAATTATTAATTAAAACAAGTAGAATTATGACGGTAAATTTTCAATATGTAAATACGCATGTAAGTGATACCTTATCTGAGTTTATCACAGAGAAATTAGAGAAATTAGCAGACAAATTTGAGTTTCTAATTTCAGCGCAGGTCTATATTAAACACGATGATAAAGACCACGATGCTGGTAAGATATGTAATATAGAATTGAGCCTACCAGGACCGCGTATATTTGCGACTTCAAATGAAAGAGATTATGAGTTAGCCGTTAACGAAACTATTAGTGATTTAACGCGTCAATTAAAAAAGCGCAAAGAAGTATTTAAAACACATTAATTATTTATAAAACGCATTACGGCGTTTAATTATACCAGAGGGTTTACTACTATCTATGATGATAGGGTTCGTTCTTCAAAATAGTAAACCCTCTGTATAATTGCTCAATAAAGAATAAGCGTACCATTTGGTGTGAGAACGTCATTTTAGACAAGCCCAATTTACCATTGGCACGTTGGTAAACTTCCTCAGAAAATCCATAAGGACCACCAATTACAAAAATCAAATTTTTAATCCCAGAATTTAAGTGCTTTTGTAGATAATTGGCAAACGCTACTGAGTCCATTTGCTTGCCGTTTTCATCTAATAAGATTAAAACATCAGACTTCTGTGTTTTGCTTAATATCAGTTGACCTTCTTTCTCTTTTTGCTGATTTTCGTTGAGGTTTTTAGCGTTTTTTATATCTGGAATAATCTCAAATTCAAACCGAATGTAATGCCCTAATCGCTTTTGATAGTCCGCAATAAGGGATTGCAGATTAGAATTGTCGGTTTTACCGATGGCGAGGAGTTTGATGGTCATGATTTCAAAGTTATACTTTTTAAAAGAAGGTATCGTCTTTTTTTATTTATTAATCTTGCAATCCCTATTTTTACAATAAATATCCATACATGATTTCACAAGAACAATTTGACAAAGAGATAGCACTTATTATAGCAAATGCCATACGTGAAGACGTTGGTGATGGTGATCACAGTTCCTTAGCTTGTATACCAGCAAGCGCAAAGGGTAAAGCCAAACTTTTGGTAAAAGATGATGGTGTTATTGCTGGTGTGGAATTTGCCAAAAAGGTCTTTGCTTATGTAGATGTCGCTATGACCGTTGAAACCTTAATTGAAGATGGAAGTGAAGTGAAGCATGGTGATATTGCCTTTTATGTTGAAGGGGCTTCACAATCTATATTAAAGGCTGAGCGTTTAATACTCAATGCCATGCAACGTATGAGTGCGATTGCCACTAAAACGAAGAAATTTGTAGACCTTCTAGAAGGCACTGGAACCAAAATATTAGATACGCGCAAAACAACACCTGGCATTAGAGCATTAGAGAAATGGGCTGTAAAAATTGGAGGTGGTGAAAATCACAGATTTGCCCTTTATGATATGATAATGCTTAAGGATAATCATATCGATTTTGCTGGTGGCGTCGCCAAGGCCATTGATCTTACTAAGCAATACCTTAAGGATACTAAGCGCGATCTAAAGATTATTGTTGAGGCACGTAACCTTGAAGAAATTAAAGAAATTTTAGACTGCGGTGGTGTATATCGAATTCTTATCGATAATTTTAATTACGAGGATACAAGAAAGGCGGTTAAATTAATTGGAGACCAATGCCTTACAGAGTCCTCAGGTGGAATTAACGAGCATACAGTCCGAAAGTATGCAGAATGTGGTGTAGATTATATTTCGTCTGGTGCTTTGACGCATTCAGTTTACAATATGGATTTGAGTCTAAAGGCCGTTTAAAATCTTTGCATGACCAAACATATAGAAGATAAGTTAGATAAAATTCCTATTCTCAATCTTCTGGTGCGCTTTTTTAAAAAAATAAGGCTACCAGGATTTGAAGGGCTTTCTGTATATGATTTATTAGAGCTTTATCTTATGGGTATTGTAAAAGGTGCTTTAACTACTCGTGCGAGTGCCATTGCCTTTAGTTTCTTTACGGCAATTTTCCCTTTTTTGTTATTTGTTATTATTCTAATGCCCTATATCCCAATAACGGGATTTGAAACGGAGTTCCTAGATTTTCTAAATTCCTTTTTACCACCTCAAACGTCCGAATTTTTCTTCTCCAATATTTTTGAGAACATTAGTGGCAGTGGAGGTGCAGGGTTAATTTCTTCCATATTTTTATTGTCCATGTTTTTAATGGCCAATGGTGTAAGTGCGGTCTTTTCGGGATTTGAATACTCTTACCATGAGCAATTAACACGGAATGTTTTTCAGCAGTATCTCTATGCTTTCGGAGTGTCTTTAATCTTAGTCGTTTTAGTATTACTAACCGTCGCGTTTTTTGGTTACACCCAGATTTATATTATCACACCGCTCAATGATGCTTTAGATACCCAAAAAGGGACTTCGGACCAGTGGATTGCTGTGGTGAAATACCTTTTCTTTATTCTAATGGTCTACTTGGCTACAGCGACCTTATATTATTTTGGAACTAAAGAGGGTAGACATACACGTTTTTTTTCAATCGGAGCCCTACTAACAACCTTATTAATTATACTAACATCGTATTTATTTGGTATTTATATAGAGAATTTCTCTCAGTATAATAAGCTTTATGGCTCCATTGGTGCCTTATTAATCTTATTACTTTACCTATGGCTTAATGCTAATATCTTATTGTTGGGTTATGAGCTCAATGCGACCCTAAGGAGATTACAAAAAATAAATTTAAAAAATGAATAAAATTTTAGTTGCTATACTCATTCTTTTTGGATTAAACTTTGGTTTCTCTCAAGATATTTTTGGAAAATGGAAAACTATCGACGATGAAACTGGTGAGGAAAAATCAATAGTCAATATCTACGAAGAGAATGGAAAAGTCTACGGGAAAATAGTAGAAATACTAAATCCAAGTCGTAAAAATGCTTTGTGTGATAAGTGCGAGGATGAAAATAAAAACAAACCGATTCTTGGAATGAAAATCATTGATGGTTTAGAGAAAGATGATGATGTTTATGAAGGTGGCACCATATTAAATCCTAGTAATGGCAAAATATATAAATGCCGACTAAAACTTGGAGAAGAACCTGGGACCTTGCAGGTTAGAGGTTATGTTGCCTTTTTTTATAAAACCCAATATTGGCAGAAGGTGAAATAGTGGAGTATTATTTAGATGTCATACTACCAATAACTCTTCAACGCGCTTTTACTTACCATATAACAGAAGCCGAAGCTGACTTTATAAAAGTTGGTATGCGCGTGGCTGTTCCCTTTGGGAAAAACAAAATTTATACAGCATTAGCATATAGAATTCATAATAATCCGCCCTTAATTTATGAAGCGAAGACCATTCATCAAATATTAGATGAAACTCCAATAATTACAGAGCCACAGCTGAAACATTGGGAATGGATTGCCAGTTATTACATGTGTAGTGTGGGTGAAGTGATGCGTGCAGCATTGCCTAATGCATTAATTCTCGAAAGTGAAACCATAATTTCTAGAAATACAGAGATCCTAGTTAAAGATGTTGATTTAAAAGATGATGAATTTTTAATTTTTGAAGCGCTTCAGTTTCAAACCTCCTTAAAAATTCAAGATGTGATATCTATTTTGGATAAAAAGCGTGTGCTTCCGGTGATAAAAGGGATGGTAGAGAAGGGCATATTAAAGCTCCATGAGGAGATTTATGAAAAATACCAACCTAAGTTAGTGCGCTACGTAAAACTGGCTCAAGGTCTTAAAACAGAAGAAAAGCTACAAGAACTCCTTGAGATGCTCAGTCGAGCACCAAAACAGCGGGAAGTAGTCCTGACCTTGTTTACTTTAGAGGCTCAAAAAAATGTACCTATAAAAGTGGCTGAGCTCACTAAAGCCAGCGGGTCTTCATCGGCTATTATAAGAACTTTGATAGATAAAGCCATTTTAGAGGAGTTCCATATTCAAAAAGATCGCATCGAGTATCAAGGAGATAGTGCCTCAGACATTAAACAATTAAGTGCTGTGCAAGAAGAAGCTTTAGTGACTGTAGAACATCATTTTGAAGAAAAGTCAGTGACGCTGCTTCATGGTGTGACCTCTTCTGGAAAAACTGAAATTTATGTCAACCTCATTAAAAAACAGATTGAAAGTGGTAAGCAGGTACTGTATTTACTGCCAGAAATCGCACTAACAACGCAATTGGTAGAACGATTACAGCATTATTTTGGTGAGCATGTAGCCGTATTTCATTCAAGATATTCCAGTAATGAACGTGTTGAGGTATGGCATAATTTACTGAGCCAAAAGTCGAAGGCACAGCTCATAGTTGGTGCACGCTCAGCCATGCTTTTACCATTTAGTGATTTGGGATTAATAATCATTGACGAAGAGCATGAGCAATCCTTTAAGCAGTTTGATCCGGCACCGCGTTATCACGCCAGAGATGCGGCCATTGTTTTAGCGAATTACCATAAGGCAAAGATCCTCTTAGGATCTGCAACACCAAGCTTAGAGAGTTATTTTAATGCTACTAAAGGGAAGTATGGTCTTGTAGAACTTAAGACACGTTACAATAATGTGCTTATGCCAGATATTGAATTGGTTGACCTGGCAGATAAGTACAAACGCAAGCGGATGAAAGGTCATTTTAGTGATCGTTTGATAGAAGAAATGACATTAGCTTTAGAAGAAGGACAACAAATCATTCTATTTCAGAATAGACGTGGTTTTTCGCCAATTGTAGAGTGTGTTACCTGCGGGCACTCACCGCAATGTCCTAATTGTGATGTGAGCCTCACATATCACCAGTATAGAGATCAGTTACGTTGCCATTATTGTGGCTTTAATACAATAATGCCAAAAACTTGTGATGCTTGTGGGAATGCAACTTTAGATACAAAAGGCTTTGGTACCGAACAGATAGAGGAGGAGGTGAAGGTATTATTTCCAGACCACAAAGTGGCTAGAATGGATTTGGATACCACAAGAGGTAAATTTGGTTTTGAAAAGCTTATTACAAACTTTGAGCAAGGGGAAATAGATGTGTTGGTAGGTACACAAATGCTGACCAAAGGTCTCGACTTTAGGAATGTGAAATTAGTAGGAATTATGAATGCTGATAACTTGCTTAATTTCCCTGATTTTAGAGCACATGAGCGCAGTTATCAACTGATGGCTCAAGTTGCAGGACGCGCTGGTCGAACCGATTTGAGGGGTAAGGTTTTAATACAAACGTATAATCCGCATCACAGAATATTGCAACAGGTGTCTACCAATGCTTATGAGGACATGTTTAAGGAGCAAATGAACGATCGATACAATTACCACTACCCACCGATTTTTAGGCTTATTAAAATTACCTTTAAGCATAAGGATTATAATAAGGTTAATTTAGCTTCTGATTGGTTTGCAAAATCTTTAAGGCAGGTTTTTAAGGCTAATGTCTTAGGACCAGAATTTCCACCAATCTCTAGAATAAGAAATCTATACAATAAGAACATTTTGGTGAAAATTCCACAAAATCAATCTTTACCAAAAACGAAAGAAGCCATTATGAAAATTCATAATAGCTTCAATGCTGTAAAAGACTTTAGGCCTGTGAGAGTAGTTCTAAATATAGATAACTATTAATTACATATTATTTAAAGCGTCCACCAATTGCGTCTTTTTATTTCGACTCAATGGGATCTCATAAGCACCAACTTCAACATTTTTACTGTTAAAGCGATCTATTTTATCCAAATTCACAATGTAAGATTTGTGAATTCTCAAGAATTTTCCTTCTGGTAATTCTTTTTCAAAAGCTTTCATAGTAGATAAAACGACTAGGCTATTTTCTTCTGTTACGACTTTAACATAATCGCCTAATGCTTCAATCCACTTAATATCCTTAATATAAACTTTACGTTTCTTCAGGTTACTCTTCACAAAAATGTGTTCGCCGTCAGTTTCGTTAAAGTCTAATTTTAATTTATGCTGCTCAATAGCTTTTTCAACAGCCGTATTAAATCTTTCTTTAGTAATTGGTTTTTGAAGATAGTCGGTAGCGTCGTAATTAAATGCTTTAAAAGCATATTCCGTTTTACCTGTAACAAAAATAATTTGGGGTTTGTTGTTGAGTACATCTAATAGCTCAAAACCGTTTAATACAGGCATCTCTATATCTAAAAAGATAAGATCAACCTTATGTGTATTAAGACCGTTTTTTGTTTCTAACGCACTGCTGTACTCTGCAATAAGGTTAAGTGAAGAATGGTTCTCAATTAACTTTACTATAGAGAGACGCTGAATCGCAGAATCATCAACAACTACACAGTTTAAAGTCATAACATTAATATTTTATTAGGTTAAGATATCGACAATAGTACAATAATTTCGGTTAAAAAACAAATTTTACCGACAAAGTGTAATTTTTAACAAAATTTTTTGTGTATAAATCCACGATATTTTAGTAGTAAAAACATTGTCAAAATAAGAAAATATGTGTATTTTTGCACCCGTTTTAATTATAAACAAATAAATTATTATGAATCATTATGAAACTGTTTTCATCTTAAATCCCGTTTTATCTGAAGATCAGATAAAGGAAACAGTGAAGAAATACGAAGATTTTCTTGTTTCTAAAGGTGCTAAGATGATAGCCAAGGAAGATTGGGGCTTAAAAAAGCTGGCTTATCCAATCCAAAACAAAAAAAGTGGTTTCTATCACTTATTTGAATACCAGGTAGCTGGTGAGGCCATTCAGCCTTTAGAAGTAGAGTTTAGACGTGACGAGCGTTTTATGCGTTATTTAACTGTAAAATTAGACAAGCATGCAATTGCTTGGGCTGAGAAAAGAAGAGAAAGAAATAAACAAAAAGCGTAATTATGTCATCAATAGAACAACAAGCAAAAGGTAAAAAAGATGGTGAGATTAGATATCTTACACCATTAAATATAGAGACTACTAAAGCAAAGAAGTACTGTAGATTCAAAAAATCTGGTATTAAATATGTAGATTATAAAGATGCAGATTTCTTATTGAGCTTTGTTAATGAGCAAGGTAAATTATTACCAAGACGTTTAACAGGAACGTCTTTAAAGTATCAGAGAAAAGTATCTGTGGCTGTAAAAAGAGCTAGACATCTAGCTTTAATGCCATATGTTGCTGATTTATTAAAATAAAATATCATAACAATGGAACTTATATTAAAACAAGACGTTGAGAATTTAGGATTTAAAGACGATATTGTAACAGTTAAGAACGGTTATGGTAGAAATTATTTAATTCCTCAAGGGCAAGCTGTTATGGCAACGCCTTCAGCTAAAAAAGTATTAGCTGAAACTTTAAAACAAAGAGCATTTAAAGAAAAGAAAATCATCGATGACGCAAAAACAGTTGCTGAGGCGCTTTCTGGTTTAGAAGTTAAAATTGCTTCTAAAGTAGGTGCTGGTGATAAACTTTTCGGTTCGGTTAACAATATCGACGTTGCTGCAGCTTTACAAAAAGCAGGTCATGAGATCGAAAAGAAATACATCAATGTTATTGGTGGTAACGTAAAGCGTTTAGGAAAATACAATGCTGTAATTAGATTACACAGAGAAGTTACTGTAGATTTACCATTTGAGGTAGTAGCAGAAGCTTAATAAAACCTATAATTTTAATTAAAACCGTTTAGTTTTTCTAAGCGGTTTTTTTATACCATAGTAATGAAATTATCTAAAGTTATTTTGCTCATTGGTCTTTTGGTTTTTGCCTGTAAGACGAATGAAAAAGAAACGGTATCAAAATCTAAACTGATTGATAGCTTTAGGGCTTCTAATTCTGAAATTCCTAACATTAGTGTACATAGAGGCGGTAAAGACCTTTATCAATACCCAGAAAACTGTTTGGAAACTATTAAATATATTAATGATAGTATTCCGGCCATTTACGAGATTGATATCGCACAGACTAAAGATGGTAAGTTGATTTTAATGCACGATAATTCTATAAACCGAACAACAAGTGGGAGCGGTTTAGTGCGTAAAATGACCTATAAAGAATTAAACAATTTTAATCTTGTGGATGATTTTGGAAATGAAACATCATATAAGATTCCTTTATTTAAGGAGGTCCTTAATTGGGCTAAGGCAAATGATGTGGTTCTTACTGTGGATATAAAAAGAAGTGTAGCGCAAAAAGCAGTTATTGATGCCATAAGAAATGCTAAAGCTCAAAATAATTGTATACTCATTACCTATGATGTTGCTCAGGCAAAATCGGCATTTAAATATGCACCAGAATTATTGTTATCTGTTTCAGCAAGAAACCATGACGAGTTCGATAGGTTATTAAATGCTAATATTCCTGTAGATAATATGGTTGCCTTTACAGGAACACGCTTATCACCACCATCTTTATACGAGCGTTTACACGATAATAATATAGTGTGCATGTTGGGTACACTGGGCAACTTAGATCGACAAGCAAAGGCCAGAGGTGATGTGTTATATGCCTCTTGGAAAGATAATGGGATTGATATTATTGCAACCGATCGACCATTTGAAGCCTTTAAGGCCATAAATTAAAATAGTAAAGCATGAAATATACAAGACTAACAAAAGAACAGTTTGAAGAATTGCACCAAGAGTTTATAAATTTCTTAGCTACACAATCTATTACGGCTGATGAGTGGGTAGACATTAAGCAGAATAAGCCTGAAGCCGCGGAGCAAGAACTTGATGTTTTTAGTGATTTAGTCTGGTATGGTGTTCTAAGTAAAGTCGAATATCTCGAACATATTTCTCCACAACAATTGCATTTATTTAAGTGCGAAGCCAAAAAGATGCACCTAATTGCTTTAAAGTTGAAAGAAAATAAAGCAGACCTCACTACAAAAGAGGGCTTTCAGTGGCTAAGAGATAATTTATTGTCTGATGACATTGAATTTTTTAATGCCAAGAAAGACTATTCAGAAGACAAGCATCAAGATCTCTTTCAATTAATACAGCAAGGAGCCAATATTACAAAAGGAGAACTTTTTAAGTATTTCCAAACACTCATTGGGCAGAACAATTAAAACCCTCTATTTTGCTCGTGCTGTTCTAAATTGCGTTTGCGATTTAATTTTTCCTTGTGCTTCTTATAAGAATTATTTGCTCTAAAGCCTTTGTGATAGGGTAAAGGACCGTCTTGTGTTTTATCCACATCTTCTAACAATAAATTTTTGAAGAAATCATTTAGACGTTGTAAAAAGCTAAGCATTATTACTCGTAACGTAAAGATTCAATAGGATCTAATTTTGCTGCTTTGGTTGCAGGATAAAGTCCTGAAATTACAGCAACAATAAATGCAATACTTGTTGCCCAAATCATGGCAACCCAAGGTGTTGAGAATTGTAGTCCAAATGCAGAGGCCACACCCCAACCAATGAGTATACCGAGAAGAATACCAATGAGCCCACCTAACTGACCAATAATGATGGTCTCCATAAAGAACTGAAAGGCAATCGTTCTGCGCTTGGCACCAAGCGCTTTTCTAACACCAATTTCTCGTGTACGTTCTGTTACAGAGACTAACATAATATTCATTAAGGCTATGGTAGAACCGAATATGGTAATAATACTGATAATCCAAGCCGCAATATAAAGTG
Source organism: Winogradskyella poriferorum (assembly GCF_050618035.1). GTDB lineage: Bacteria > Bacteroidota > Bacteroidia > Flavobacteriales > Flavobacteriaceae > Winogradskyella > Winogradskyella poriferorum_A. The sequence goes on along the minus strand of NZ_JBODPY010000003.1, from coordinate 309,519 downwards.
CAGCCGTATTTTCTGCCACACGATTTAAAAGGTCATCACTACGCTCAATGCCAAAATCATTATCCTCGACTGGATTAAGTCCTCTTATATTTCTAAAAGTGAGTATAGCATCATCTTGAGCCGCTTGTAGCATATCTTGCTTATCAACTTTAACACTAAGCCCATAATTAATGCGTGGATTGGTAAATATAGATCGTGCTTTTTGAATAGGTATAATGGCTCTTAAATCTTGATTGTTACCAAAGGTGGCACCTTTTTCTTTTAGCACACCAATAACTCTAAACTTAGAACCTCTAATACTAACAACTTTATCAATTGGATTTTCTTCAGGGAAGAGCGCTTTTTGCAAATCGCTACCAATAACAGCTACAGCATTACTATTTTCAATATCAAAGAAGTTAAGTGATCTGCCATTTTCAACTTCAAGTCCAGAATTTTCAATAAAATTTTCGTTGGCACCTAAGATAATCACCTCAGGATCTGTTTTTGTATTATCGTATTTTACTTCAGCAGTTACGGTACCTGTAAAAACTACAGCCACTCTTGTAAAAGGATAGTCATAACTTTCTTCAAATTCCTTAACATTTCTGTAGCTTATTACCGGATTTACTTTTTGTCGTTCTCTACTACTTTGGCGTTGTGCTGTAAATTCATAACGCTGAATATTAAAGGTATTAGATCCCATTGAAGAGAAGTTACTCGATAAGGTATTTTCTAATGCCGAAACACCGCTTAAAATACCCACAAGTGCCATAATACCAATGGCAATAATTAAAACCGTTAAAATGGTTCTCAGCAATTGACTTTTAATGGAGCCAAAAGCGATTTTAACATTTTCTCTTGCTAATGAAAACATAGGAATTTTCTAATAGTTAGGTTGTTTAAAACAATAAGACTACTGAAACAGTATAAAGTTACTATAAAATCAAAATATCTTAGTTTTGACTTTAAAATTTATAATATTTTTGTGAAAAATTAATCGAGACGATGGCTCAAAAACCGAGTATTCCAAAAGGGACAAGAGATTTTAATGCAGAAGAGGTAGCAAAACGTAATTACATTATAAATACCATTAAGTCTAAATTTGAGATTTTTGGATTTCAGCCAATCGAAACACCTAGTTTTGAGAATTCAGAAACCTTAATGGGTAAATATGGTGAAGAAGGGGATCGATTAATTTTTAAAATTCTTAATTCTGGGGAATATCTAAGGAAACTTTCTGAAGATGATTATTCTAGTCGATCTGAAAAAATCCTTACGCCTAGAATAAGTGAGAAAGCTTTACGCTACGACCTTACTGTTCCTTTTGCACGCTACGTTGTACAACATCAAAACGACATCGCTTTCCCATTTAAGCGCTACCAGGTTCAACCCGTTTGGCGAGCGGATAGACCTCAAAAAGGACGTTTTAGAGAATTCTACCAATGTGATGCCGATGTTATTGGATCTAAATCATTGTTTCAAGAAGTTGAGTTTATACAACTCTATGATGCGGTCTTTACGGCTTTAGGGTTAAATGGGACTACCATTAAAATCAACAATCGAAAAATTCTATCTGGGATTGCTGAAGTGATAGGTGCCCAAGACAAGCTTATTGACTTTACGGTAGCTTTAGATAAACTCGATAAAATAGGAGAGGACCGTGTCAAAGAAGAGATGCGCTCTAAAGGTATTGCCCATGAAGGGATTGATAAATTGCAACCCCTCTTTGATTTAAAAGGGGATTTTGGTACTCAAATTTCTAGTTTAAATTCAATTTTAGCCATTTCTGAGATAGGTTTAAAAGGTATTGAAGAGTTAGCATTTATAAACGATACACTAACCAGTTTAGGATTACAAACAGCCAAGCTTCAATTAGATGTTACCCTAGCACGTGGCCTTAACTATTACACAGGTGCAATCTTCGAAGTGGTAGCTCCTGAAGGTGTAAAAATGGGTTCTATTGGTGGTGGAGGTCGTTATGATGATCTTACAGGAAACTTTGGTCTTAAGGACATGAGCGGTGTTGGAATTAGTTTTGGTTTAGACCGTATTTATTTGGTTCTCGAGGAGTTGAATGCTTTCCCTAAAACTATTGCTAACTCCACTAAAGTGCTTTTTATAAACTTTGGAGAAAAGGAAGCCTTGGCATGTATACAAGCTGTTTCTAAGTTGAGAAATAATGGTGTAAAGGCCGAATTGTATCCAGATAGTTCTAAAATGAAAAAGCAAATGAATTATGCCAATAGACGCGAAATTCCATTTGTTGTTTTGGTTGGTGAGGAAGAATTAAACTCCAACAAGTTCACCTTAAAAGATATGAATACAGGAGACCAAGAAACGCTTGATTTTGATGCATTATTGAGTAGACTTCAATAAAAAAAGGCCTCGATTAATAGGGAATTGAGACCTTCTATCATGAAAAACTTGGTTGTTACTTTACTATAAATTTCTTGGAGACAAAGCCATTATCAGTGGTTATTTTAGCGATGTAAACTCCAGAACTTATTTGATTTATTGGATATTCATTGTACGATCCTTCCCAGGCCTCATAGGATAGTATTTCCTTGCCATTGATGTCAAAAACGGTTAAACCTTGTAAGGCAATCATTTCTGGATTTAAGATGACAATCTTCTTTCGGCTCATGGCATAGTAGAAATTAAATCCGTCTTTGAATATATCTGTATTAGATAAAGTTTGAGGCATTGAGAACGTAATATCAAAACGATTTAAATATTCGCCTGCATCAATACTAAATTCATGGCTTGAAGCTCTTAGATCGTGATATTCACTCGTCGTTTTATCATGTAAATAAATGGGTAGATCCTCTGGCACATTTTCTAATGAGTCTATGGTAATTTCATAATTCTGAGTGGTGGAGGTATGGAACCCTAAAGGCAGTACAGTAGCATCGTTAACTTCGTTATAGCCTTGAATAGTATATTTATTTTCATTAATCATCCAATATAGATCATCGGTTAAATTATCGTATACAGAAGCGTCGAAGCCACGATCGACTTCTGGACTTGCAATACTGTCGATAGTTAATAATATTTGACGATGAATAGTACCAGGTGCATTAAAACCGAATCTAAATTTCATACGATTATCTGCAAAATCTTCATCTTCTTGTGATTTAGCGCTATTGCCGTTTTTCATAAATACAGAAGTAGAATTACTCTCTTTCACAAAAGCACGTTGACTGTTCTTAAATTCAATAGTCCCATCACTTTCTCCAAGAACAAAGAAACCTTGACTTACTGGGATATATCTACCAGGTATTTTTGTTGGTGTTCCTCCTGTAGCGACATTTGGATCGTTTGTACCATAAGATGGTGCAGCTACACCTCCTGCAAGATTGTAGATGGCATAACCACCTTGGTAGTCAGATAATTGGTGTGAACCACCGCCCCAATGTTCCCAGAAGTAAATAGTTCCACTAATCGTAGGATCCGGATCAGGTGAGCCTTCGTAACCCAATATCGCAGCATTATCTAGAATAAACTGATGGGCATCTAAAGCAGATGGATACGGGTTTCCTAATAAGTAATTATTATCTGCATTTATCGGTAAGGTTATGTCTCCATTATTTGGTTTACCCACAAAAACATAATTTTGATCAGCATCAATTGGTCCTGTTCCTGGTCCTTTCATGGTGAAGCCTTCACCAGAACTCATCGTACCTGTACTTCTTACATGTTGCCATGACGAATAACTAGAACTTTGATGATTGTCGAATTTCCATATCCAATAATCAGCCAAACCTATTGGACTAGTGTTAGTTCCGTTATATCCTGAGGTTAGCCAATTAATTGGTACTGGATTATCAGGATCACTACCATCCATTAAAACAGACTTAATTTGATAATCATTATTATTAGTACTCGAGTTTGATACACCTACTGGTGAAGACCAATAGTTGTAGGTAAACTTATCGGCTGTTCCCTGTTGATCACGCTCTAATGTACCTTTACTCGTTGGGTCGAGAATACTACCTTCACCCTGAACAAGTTGTGACTCGCCTTCTAAATCTACAAAACCGTCTAATTTAAAATACCAAGAGACATTTAACTCCGAATCATTATTCACATGATATTCAATCGGATTATTACTAGCATCGTTTTCACTAATTAGTAAACCGAGGAATTTTTGGGATTGGTCGTAACTAATATTATTGTGATTAATTTTTACAACAGACCAGTCGTATAATAAAACATCTTCACCATAAATACCATCTGCCGTTTTATCAATGGCCGATTCTAAATCTGTATCACCTGCTTGACTCACAAATGGTAAAGGCGCAGTTTGTCTCTTAATATCCTTAATATTATAAAGGCTGGCTCCTGTATTTTCATCAATAATTGAAGTAGTTAGGTCATCTGTTATTTGACCTTTAAAATTGTCTAAACTATAATACTTTACTAGGTCTGTCCAACTCAGTGTTTCTACATCAAGTGGTATTATAGTTCCTCTAACAAGGCCATTATTTTCAATTTGTTGATATTGAATCTTTTGGATCTCAATTTCACTTAGTGCTTTATTAAAGACTCTAATTTCATCCATATAACCACTAAAATACTCGGAGTCGCTACTAGCATTTTTAGCTATAGTAAACAAACTAGCATCCGAATTAAGGTTCCCAGATTTACTGCCATATTTTACATTGGCACCATTTACAAAAAGATTGTATTCTTCATCGTTTGCACTATACGAAATTGCCACATGAGTCCAACGATTTAATGGTATTGAAGCATTATATGTAGCGGTCGTTCCACTAATATTTACTTTTATGGAGCCATCATTTTGGATTTTTAGATTACAATTGTCTTGTCCAAAAAGGAATTGATCTGACGAACCATAGGAAACAACTCTAATCCATCCCATTAATGTAATTTCACTCCATTCGCCTATAACAGCAGTATCTTGTATATAGTCATTTCTTCCATCAAATAAGATATCAAGCCCTTCACTTAGTTCTCTCGGAGATCCAAAAGGTATCATCAGCTGTATCAAATAAGTCTAATATACCATCACCTTCCGAATCTAAGGTATCATCTATAAGCCCATCATTGTTAGAGTCTAACGAAGCATATAGAGTATTCGCAATATCGTAGGTGTTTGTTGAATTATTAAAGATATCAATGTAATCTGGTGTACCGTCATTATCTGAATCTTTTACAAGTAGACTATGATCCGTACCTTGTCCTTGGTTACCATATGCGGTTGCAAAGGTAGTACCACTATTAAAGTCATATATATCTAGGATACCGTCAGGATAAAATTCAGTAGTACCATCGGAGTTGTAATCTTTTTCTCTTACCGCATCTGAATCTACGCCGTCACCAACACCATCACCATCAATGTCACCATCACCGTTTTCAAAAGTGAGGTCTGAAGTGTTTCCTGCTCCAGATTCGTCAACATCAAAAATGGTATCGTTATCACTATCAAGATCTAAATAGTTAGGTGTACCGTCACTATCAGAATCTGCCGGACTTAATCCTTCAAAGGCATCATGCATACCGTTACTATTGTTATCTACCCAAGCGTCGATTAATGCTTTACCATTACTCACTGGCGAATATCCTGACTCTACAACATCTGGGATACCATCATTGTCACTATCAAGGTCAAATACATTGGCAACATCATCCCCATCGGTATCACATAAAGTCTGTGATATCATAATATCATCTATAGCAAGGTCATTACCAAGACCACCAGTTTCGTTATTATAAAAATACACATTGAATTCACTAACAGCGAAGGTGAGATCCGCAGAAAAGTTGTACCAGTCACCTTGTAAATTTCCAGCTGTGGTAGGTGGTAATTTATCTGTAGTAATTGAAGCTAAAAGATTATTATCTACATCACGGAATTCTACCAAAATATCTGGACGTAAACGCGAATCAATGCCAGGTGCGTCTGTTCTATCGAGATTAATTACCCAAAAGCTATAGGTTATAGGGATATTTGGTAATGCACCTGTAATGTTTGCCGTGTAGAAAATTCCAGGATCATAGGAAGCATTGAACATGGCCATTCTTCCATTGGTATCATCTGGTGTGTGGTCCTCACCAAGATACCAATAATTATCAGCCCAAGAACCAACTTCTTCATTTGGTGTGTCGTTTACACCATCACCATCGGCAGCTCTATAATACACAGTATATTCTCCATCGTTAAGGTCTATGCCTCCAGAAGAACAGCTAGATGTACCATCTTCAAAACAATACGTAGTTATGGCGTTATAATTGGTGTTAATGGTAGTGCGTTCTCCAGTTCCAAAAGTCTCAAAAAGAAATTTGTAGTTACTTTTAATTGCAATACCAGTGTTATTACATTGCGATTCTTCCACAGTGTCCGATATGCCATCATTATCATCATCGATATCTATATTATCATAAATGCCATCACCATCACTATCAAAGAAATTCTGAACAGCCGTAGCCTTAACAGTAAATTGAAAGCTAGACTCATCAGCGTCATTATTTTCAATCGTTACAAGAGTTGTTTTTTCTCCTATTTCGGAGCTACTAAAATTAATATCAAAGGTACTGCTAGTACTAGGATTTATAGTAAGTGGTAAGGTGATACCGTTTAATGAGAATTCAGAATAATTGGAAAGTGTGATATTCGAAATTTCTAAATCTATTGTTCCTGTATTTTCTATGGTATAGGTTTTAGATGCAGTTTCATTAATATTTACCGATCCAAAATCAGTATTATTACTTGTTGATGTTGAGGTATCACCATCTTCAATTTCAGTAGTGTTCCCAGTTATTGATATTTCAGCAACAGCAGGTGCAGAAATTATGATACCATAATCTTCTACTTCACCATCAAAATCTGTTTCGCAACTAGAAGGATCACTCCAGTATTTGGCAGCAACTCGCATGCGTGTTGTTCCAGGTTGCGCACTTTCGGGTACCGTAATGGCCAATGGTGATAAACTAGTTAGACCATCTGAAACATTAGAAACAGATCCCAAGTCGTAACTTTCGCCATCATCATCAAAATCATAATCACGATTCCAGTCAATCCAAGCAAATGCGTGCACTGTATAGTTCCCATCTGTATCAACTTTAACACTGAGGTCGTGTGTTGCACCTATATCTACCGTTGTGCTATGTGAGTTAGTAAAATCCTCATAACCCACATCTTTAGGTGCACCATCAGAATGGTTTATTGTATTGAAGCTTACATTTGTAACACTAGTATCATAGTCTAAATTTCCTGAAGATTCACAATATGAGGCGTCACTTCCAGTACCTTGTATTGTAAAGTTATATGGGTTTTCATCAGCATCGTCATTGGCAATGGAGATGTTGGCCGTTTTAAGACCTTCTGATGAAGGCGTGAAAGCAATAGCAAATGTAGTACTGCCTAATGCGTTTATAGTATTACTTGGTATTGTACTAACATTAAAATCACTGGCATCTGCTCCAGAAATGGTTATAAATGGAGAGGTACCTGTTAATGTAAGTGTGCCAGAAGATCCAAGATTTTCAATTGTGAATACTTTTGTTCCGACTCCAGAATTACTACTAATATCTCCATAATCTGTATGATTTAATAATGATGGTGTAGAATCACCATCTTCAATTTCAAAACCGTTACCTGAAATACTAATTTCAGCACCAGTTGGAGCATCACTAACAATAATCTCATAGTCTTCAACTTCACCATCAAAATCTGATTCACAAGATTCAGGATCTAAACCGAACTTTGCGGCAATTCGTAATCGTGTTGCACCAATTGTGGCGGTTGAAGGAATAGTTATAGCGAATGGAGATAAATCTGTTGAACCATCGGATACATCAACTGCAGTTCCTAAGTCGTAACGCTCACCATCATCTTCAAAATCGTAGTCTTGGTTCCAGTCAATCCAAGCAATAACATGTACTGCATAGAACCCATCTGTATCAACATTAACACTTAAGCTTCGAGTTGTATTTCTTTGCACTGTTGTAGAATGGGTGCTGGTAAAATCTTCGTAACCATTATCCTTCGGTGACCCGTCAGCATTACTGAGTGTATTGAAGGTAACCTGAGTAATCCCTGTATCATACGAGGTATTACCATAGGCATCACAATAATCAGAACCACCACCATCGTTATTAGAACCAATTGCGGATAAATCAACAATTTGAATTTCATGTGTCATGGTATTCCCACTTCTATGAGCCCAGTGTGAAGCCTGTGTTGTGGATTTTAAATGATAGTTTCGCCATCCTCTGGCATAAGCTGTACCATTACCACTAGATATAGAAGAACCAATAATTAAAGCCTCATCAATAGAATTAAGATTAGCAGAAGAAATGTCGAAATCTGTTTCTCCAGCCGAATTACTATTTAAATCGTATCTCGTTACTTTTAAATCGTTATGGCTTAAAACATGTACAAAATGTCTATTGTTACCATTAGAGTCGTGATTAGAATTAAACTCCCAATCTACAGTTTGGTCATCATCGCCTTCAAGGAAAAGAGGCCAGTTATCTGCAATGGCTTGATTGACGCCTGAAACGTTATCATCACCTCTATGCTGACCAAAGATGATGGACTTGCTCCATGCTATAACGTTCGAACTACTACCGTCGCCATCAGAAGCCTCAGATAGAGAAATTGAACCTGTATCGGCTGAAACATCATCTGAATCGCCATGAAGTACAGTCCAATTACTTCCTGTAAACTCTACCACAGTTACAAATACCGTAACATTAGAAGCATTTGTTCCTTTTTCTACTCGAAGTGTAGTAGCATCTTCAAGGTAGGCGATTGCTGTACCTGAATCAGCACCATTTGTGGTGTCACTACTTAATATCCCAGTAATAAACGGTATACATTTATTAGCATTACTGATACTTAATAAACTTTGTGTCGTACTATTTGTGCTACCATTGAGTGCGACTTGATAACGTCCTCTTACAATAAATTCATTAGCACCACCATCTGGACCAATATATTCTAGAATAGAACTATTAAAGCTCATGTCGTAATTAGTAGACCCGTTTTGACGATAGTAGGTTAGGGTTTCTATATCTGTTAAAACGCGTGCTCCTGAGAGATCATCGGAATGAAGAGTTCCTGAAAAATAGGCACTACCTGCGTGAGATTTCCGGTTGCTGTTTGGAAGAACAAATGCAGCTTCCATAGCACTAATTTCTGAAAACTCAGTATTTGTGCCACCAGTATTGGCTACTTCATCTTTAAGATGTTGGACTTTAAATTCAGAGTTCTGACTGTTAAGATTAAAACTTAAAATAGTCATAGCGACCACTAGATACCATTTTATAGTATTTAGTAAGTCGTTTTTGCAAGGGAAGGTTTTTGTTTTCATGAGATAAGGGCGCTCAGATTTTTAACGCGTCAAAATCATAATCTACAGTTGTCTATAAAGTGTATGATTTATTCGACGAAAAGTATCATTTAAAAAAAATTAATTTTATTCATATTCATTTTCATTTTAAAAAACCCTGCCTGTAAAGACAGGGTTTTTTTGAGGTTAAGTTTAAGATTTGGGTAAATTATTTTACCAGAACTTTTTTAGTTGATACCGAACCGCTAGCGGTATATAACCTAACTATGTAAGTTCCGGTGCTCAAATTTTCAACCTCGTATTCGGAGTAACCGCTCTCCGAAATTTCTTCTATTTTATATACTGATTGACCTAGTATATTGAAGAGCTCAATAGAGCGTACCTCAATTTGGTTAGGGTTAATCAGTACAATTCTTTCTTTATCATTAGAGTAAAGCACGTCAAGCGTTTCTTGGTCTTGATCGTCTACACCCAATAAGTTGTTCATTCCAAATGTGATTTCAAATCGCTCTTGGTATTCACCTGCATTAAGGAAAATAGAGTAATCACTTTCTCTAAGATCATGATACAGTCCTAAAATTTTATCGTGCAGATAAATGTTTATATCATCTGAGACATTTTCTAATTTGTCAATAGTAAAGGTGTTGGTTCCGTCCGTATCTGTTTTGACACCGATAGGGTAGACGCTATCTTCTTCTGTCTCACTATTGGCCTGAATCATATAGGCCTCATTATTGATAATCCAATACATATCATCCATCTGTACTTCATTCAGCATGGCATCATAAGCCCAATCTACACCTTCAGTTGTGTTCTCATCAATAGTTAATAACAGTTGTCTATGTATGGTGTTTACAGAATTAAATCCAAATCGGAATTTCATTCTACTATCATGTATCGAGTTATAGTTAAATAAGTATTGAGGTGTACCATTTCGAACAAATACCGAAGATCCACTGCCTTCTTTTTCAAAGACACGTTGTCCGTTGTTAAAGTTGATTGTACCTGAGTTTTCACCCGTTACAAAGAAACCTTGACCAACAGGGATATAGCGTCCAGGTAGTTTGGTTGGTGTTCCACCAGTACCAACATCAGGATCGTTAGTTCCGTAGGATGCCGCACCTACAGCACCTGAGAAATTATAAGTAGCATAGCCACCTTGATATTCTTGTAGAATATGAGATCCGCCTCCCCAATGTTCCCAGAAATAGAGCGTACCACTAAGTAATGGTGTTGGATCTGATGCCGGATCGTAATCCAACTCAGGGCCATTATCCATAATAAACTGATGCGCATCAATTGCAGAGGCATATGGATTACCAACAAGATAATCGTAACCACCAGTAATGGTAAGGTTAATATCACCGTTATTAGGTTTCCCTAAGTATACGTAGTTCTGTTCTGTCAAGATACTGCCTGTTCCCGGGCCTTTCATAGTAAAGCCTTCACCAGCGTAAATAGTACCGGTACTTCTTACATGTTGCCAAGATGAATAATTACCACTTGGCTGGTTTGCATATTTCCATATCCAGTAATCAGCGATAGTTACTGGGTTTGTTGCTGATCCATTATAACCAGAAGAGGTAAAATTTACCGAATTAGTGCCATCATAGAAGATATCTTCTAAGGCGTAACTGTAGTCGTTGGTTGCGATATCCGTATCACCAACTGGAGCAGACCAGTAGTTATAGGTAAAAGTATCTGCAGTTCCCTGCTGATCACGCTCTAATTCTCCATTTACTGCAACATCTAGGTCACTGTTGAGTTCTTGTATCAATTGCGATTCGCCCTCAAGGTCTATTTTACCAGTTAAGCTGAGGTAATGTGACACATTGATAGCGTTACCTGTATCGGTACTGTTATCACCATCAATCGTAAGCTCATTCGCTTCAACATAAAGCCCAAGTACAGTTCTCACATCATTATTTCCTGCCGGTAGGGACGTGTTGTCCATAGTAATATCGTGTGATGTTCTTACTACATTCCAATCCACAGTGATATTAGGATCTACAATTGATGCTGTTCCTGGCATATACTGTACATCACCATCTGTCCATGTAGTATCAGTATCCCAATCACCATTCTGGGTCGTCGTATAAGGTAGAGGTGCCGTTTGTCTATCAACTGTATCTAAGTTTCGCAGTGCGCCATGATTGTCGTTACCAGACATATCATCCGTATTGGTATAGGTATAAATACTCATTGGATAATAGCCTGCCAAATCAGACCAAGGAATAGCATTGGCATCGTTTCTTGTAATGGTTGTTGGTAATTCATCACCCATTACTTGGCCACCATTATCGGATATTTCCTGATTCATCACAAAGTGCAGTTCATCAACTGAAAGGGCAGTATTCCAAACACGTACTTCATCAATATTTCCTCTAAAGAATTGTGTTGGTGTGTTCTTACCAGCCGCAGCGATATAGAAGTTCTCATCGGTTGCAACAGGCGCTGTAAGGTTAGCCGAATTGTCCTCAACACCATCGATATATAATTTTGCTGTTGCCCCATCATAGATCGCAGCAACTTCGTGCCACTCATCATCAGGAATGGCTGTATTAGAAATCAGACTCTGGTCTGAACCGTTCTTCCAAATGATTTCAATAGTATTATCGTTTAAGATTCTTAGGTCATAACCTTCCGTAAAGGACGCATCACGCTTAGAAACAATAGAAGCTGTACCAGTATCCGCAGCATCACGCTTAATCCAAGCTGAGATTGTAAATTCAGCTGGGTTAAGATCTAATCGATCATCAACGTCAACAAAATCTACAGATCCATCAAAATAGATAGAACGTTCCTCAATAACCTGCGGTGCATAACCGAATGTAATGTATTTGGTACCGTCAAAATCATAAGTGGTTTCAAGATTACCACTACCATCAGAAGTCATAATGCGGTAGTCTGCTGTGGGGTCAAACACACCAGTGTCAGAAATAAACATTAAGTAGTTTCCAGGAGGCGATATATTTCTTATTGCATTTTGAGGTATAGAAATCTTAACATCTGGAATGTCACCACCATTCTCTACAACTTTCCATACACGTTGCATACCTGTAAAGCTTACCTGTGTGGTAATACCACCAATACCCGAACTCATATCAACTTGTATGTCTGAAGAGGCTAAATCTAAGTCTATACCATTATTTCCCCATACTAAGAATTCTTTGTCGTTAAAGCTTGTCGCGTTAGAGACTTGGTTATCATAGTTGGTGTCATAAATATCAGTAAGCCCAATAGTTAATATACCTTCAATTAAGCCTGTGCCGTCTGTGGCGTCATTAACACTGCTTGATTGTTTTTGGTTTAATTCTGAAGCATCGTCTCTACCAATACCAGCAATATCATGATTGTATCCAACATTTGCAGACTGATCCCAGATTACGGTACCATCACTATCAACATAGTCTTTTGTAGTTCCATTACTATCTGGTGCAAGTGTGATACCATATTTTACCGCTAGGTAAGATTGAATTCTATTTCTATTACTAGTGTCATTGGTATCGTCATTTGTGGCATTATAAGTAATCACCTCAGCAATACGACCATTGAAACTGCCACTCCAATATTGACTTCGTCCTAAGAAATATCTTGTATTGGTAATGGTTGAAAAATCTGCGGCATCATTTTCTAAATCATCTGTTTGATTAGCGTTTAGATACAACTCCATTCCTGTGTTACCACTGTTATGACGTATATTGATTATACTTATTTGGTTGTAATCTGATGAAGCACTTGTATCGGCTAATCCATATCCTGGATAAGGGGACGAGGAACTTGTTGAACCAATACAATAGGCAAAATATTCACCAGACAATCGCGCTGAGTAGGCACCATAACCAAATCCTGTGACGTCTTCAGAATAGTAATTTCCAGTATCGTCTCGTCCTGTAAAGGTATCTAAAGGGATAATTCCTGTAGAAACGCTAACATCTGGAATTAATACAACAAACATATCGTTACTATTAAAGCCACCAGTACCTTCAAGAACATCTCTATCTGATAATAAATAGGTCATGTCACCACTCGATGTATTGTTGTTATTGTCAAATTCAATGACTGGATTGAAATTAAAATTATCTGTAGTGTTGTTTCTGTAGATTGGTGCTCTTGCAGAATCGGTAGTTTCAGCATGGTTTCCTTTTCCATTATCCGTCCATTCATTTACACTCGTCCCATTAGCTACAACAGTAGATCCATCAACTTGATCTGCTTTTAACCAGAGATCTAAATTTGAAGCTATTCCACCCGGACCTTCGGTAGGCGAACAATAGGATACACCAGTTATTGTAATATTATCTATATAAACCAAGTCACTGGTATCTGAGCCATCGCTGCGCACTCTAAATTGTGAATTTGAACCAGAGGGAAAGGCGTAGTCTGAGTCTAAGAGCGTACCTGTTCTGACATAAAAATATATGGAATCACCACTTTCATAATCACCATTCTTATCTGCAATATCTCCTGCAATAAAATCCCTAACTACGGTCCAACTTGTTCCGGCATCATCACTAAATTCTAGGTAGAAATTATCACTGTTTTCACAGTTATAAGCTGTAAAGAAGAATTTGAAATCTACTTTGTCGTAACTACTTAAATCAAATAATGGCGATAAAAAGGATGAGGTATTCCCAACGGCATCCGCATTACGGATTTCTAAACTGTAGTTATTGGAGTAGGAGCGTGCCGCGTTATTAACACGTTCAGCATCTGCACCACCATCGGTCCAACCATCCAGGCCAGACTCAAAGTCTGCGGTATGTACTACAGTACTTCCACAAGGTGGTGGTACATAGCCTGTTCCTTGTATATCAAAATTATATGGGTTTTCATCAGAGTCGTCATTGGCAATTGATAGGGTTGCAGTTCGTAGTCCTAATGCACTAGGATCAAATGTAATAGCGAAGGTTGTGGAGCTGGATGCCGAAATTGAATTTGACGGGATTGTAGTTACAGTAAAGTCTGCGGCATGAGTTCCGCTGACAGTAACATAAGGGGAAGACCCTGTTAAATTGAGTGTAAGCGTACCTGTGTTTTCTATAGTGAAAATATTTACATTAGTTCCTCCTGCAATATCAACATTACCAAAATCGGTATCGTCAAGAACATTTGGAGTAGTATCACCATCGGCAATTGAAGTAGAATTCCCTTGAACATCCATTTCTGGAGCTGGTGTGTAACCAGTCCCTTGGATATCAAAATTATATGGGTTCTCATCACTATCGTCATTAGCAATTGAAACCGATGCGGTCCGTAGTCCATCAGCACTAGGGTCGAAGGTAATTGTAAAAGTCGTACTTCCACTAGCTGATATTGGGGTAGATGGATTTGCCGTTAATGTAAAATCACTGGCATTTGTACCTGTAATACTTACATAAGGTGAGCTATCTGTTAATGCGAGACTCGCTGTTCCTGTATTTTCTATGGTAAACGTGTGGGCGTCAGTTCCGCCTGTTGTTAGTACTGATCCAAAATCGGTGTCATCGGATACATCTGGTGTAGTGTCACCATCCGTTATAGTTGTAGCATTTCCTAATAAGTTTATTTCTGCTACAGGTGTTGGTGATTCAATAAGAACATCATCAAAATAATTTCTTTCACCATTTCCATTAGCTGTTCCAGTAAATCTAAATCTTGAATTAGATGCAAATGTATATGTTCCACTATCTAGCGATTCTAAAAAACTATTGGAAGATCCAGTGCCATCATTATTGAAGTCTCCTGGTTTTGTATAAGACCTTACAAGCACCCAAGATGAGCCATCATAAAATTCCAGGTCAAATCCTTCTCCACTGTCAATACCAGTAGATTTATGACAAAATGAAATTTCTATATCCGTGTAGGATGTTAGATCATAGGTAGGGGAAGTCATGTAATTGTTAGAAGTATCGTCGTCCTTAGAGTAAATTGCCCAAGAACCACCACATTCATAGCCAGTGGAACTTTCTATACCAGCATCACTACCACCATCGGTCCAACCATCAAGGCCAGATTCAAAATCGTGGGACGCAATAGTTTGTGTATATGACAGACTCACAAAATGGAGTAAGCATAATAAAATAGGCCACCTCTTCGCTGTTGGGGCAGAAGCAATCATAAGCGGTTAATTTAGATTTGGGACTAAATTTTGCTTATAAGGGACTCCTAAATAAAGGCATCGATCTATTAAATGCAAAAAAAATCGATGAAATGCACAATTTAATTTTTCGTCATTGTGTTGTTTTCATAAAAAAAACCCTACCTAATGGTAGAGTTTTCCTGAGGTTAAGCTTAAGATTTGGGTAAATTATTTTACCAGAACTTTTTTAGTTGATACCGAACCGCTTACAGTATATAACTTAATAATATAAGTTCCAGTACTTAAATTTTCAACCTCGTATTCAGAGTAACCGCTCTCCGAAATTTCTTCTATTTTGTATACTGACTGACCTAGTATATTGAACAGCTCAATGGAGCGCACATCAATTAGGTTAGGGTTAATCAGAACAATTTTTTCTATGTCATTTGAGTAAAGCACGTCAAGCGTTTCTTGGTCTTGATCGTCTACATCCAATAAGTTGTTCATTCCAAATGTGATTTCAAATCGTTCTTGGTATTCTCCTGCATTAAGGAAAATAGAGTAATCACTTTCTCTTAGATCATGATACAGTCCTAATATTTTATCATGTAGATATATATTTACATCATTAGGAACATTTTCCAATTGATCAATTGTAATAGTGTTGGTTCCGTCTGTATCCGTTTTTACACCAATTGGGTAGACACTATCTTCTTCTGCATCACTATTGGCCTGAATCATATAGGCCTCGTCATTAATAATCCAGTACATATCATCCATCTGCTCTTCATTAAGTAAAGCATCATAAGCCCAATCTACACCTTCAGTCGTGTTCTCATCAATAGTTAATAACAGTTGTCTATGTATAGTGTTTACAGAATTAAATCCAAATCGGAATTTCATTCTATCGTCTGTATCTGTGTTGATATTTGCGCTTTTACCACCTACTGTATTTCGAACAAATACTGAAGATCCACTGCCTTCTTTTTCAAAGACACGTTGTCCGTTGTTAAAGTTGATTGTACCTGAGTTTTCACCCGTTACAAAGAAACCTTGACCAACAGGGATATAGCGTCCAGGTAGTTTGGTTGGAGTTCCGCCAGTACCAACATCAGGGTCATTAGTTCCATATGAAGCCGCCCCTACAGCACCAGAAAAATTATAAGTAGCGTAACCACCTTGGTATTCCTGAAGAATATGAGATCCGCCTCCCCAATGTTCCCAGAAATATAGCGTACCACTTAGCAATGGTGTTGCATCTACTGCTGGGTCATAATCCAACTCTGGACCATTGTCTAATATAAACTGATGTGCATCAATCGCTGAGGCATACGGATTACCAACGAGATAGTTATTACCTCCAGTAATAGTAAGGTTAATATCACCATTATTTGGTTTTCCTAAGTATACATAGTTCTGCTCAGTTAAAATACCACCTGTTCCAGGGCCTTTCATAGTAAAGCCTTCACCTGCATTAAGAGTTCCTGTGCTTCTTACATGTTGCCAAGCAGAATAGTCGCCACTTGGTTGGTTCACAAATTTCCAAATCCAATAGTCTGCAATGGTTACTGGGCTAGAAGCAGCACCATTTAAGCCGGTATTACTAAAGTTTACCGCATTGGTACCATCATAGAAGATATCCTCTAAAGCGTAACTATAATTGTTTGTCGCCGTGTCTGTATCACCAACTGGTGCCGACCAATAGTTATAGGTAAAGGTATCTGCAGTTCCCTGCTGATCACGTTCTAATTCTCCGTTTACTGCGACGTCTAGGTCACTGTTAAGTTCTTGGATCAATTGTGACTCGCCCTCAAGGTCTATTTTACCTGTTAAGCTGAGGTAATGTGACACGTTGATAGCATTACCTGTATCAGTACTGTTATCACCATCAATCGTAAGTTCATTTGCATCAACATATAACCCAAGTACAGTTCTAACATCATTGTTTCCTGCTGGAAGGGACGTGTTGTCCATAGTAATATCGTGCGATGTTCTTACTACATTCCAATCCACAGTGATAGTAGCATCTACGATCGATGCTGTTCCTGGCATATACTGTACATCACCATTTGTCCAAGTAGTATCGGTATCCCAGTCACCATTCTGAGTGGTTGTATATGGCAGTGGTGCTGTTTGTCTATCTACCGTATCCAAGTTACGTAACGCACCTTGATTACTATTTCCTGATAAGTCATCTGTGTTGGTGTACGTGTAAATACTCATTGGATAATAGCCTGCCAAATCAGACCAAGGAATAGCGTTGGCTTCGTTTCTTGTAATGGTTGTTGGTAATTCATCACCCATTACCTGACCACCATTATCTGATATTTCCTGGTTCATTACATAATGAAGCTCATCTACTGATAGAGCTGTATTCCAAACTCGTACTTCGTCGATATTTCCTCTAAAGAATTGTGTTGGTGTGTTCTTACCAGCAGCTGCAATGTAGAAGTTCTCATCGGTTGCAACAGGCGCTGTAAGGTTAGCCGAATTGTCCTCAACACCATCGATATATAATTTTGCTGTTGAACCATCATAAATTACTGCAACTTCATGCCACTCATCATCAGGAATAGCAGTATTTGAAATCAGACTTTGGTCCGACCCATTCTTCCAAATGATTTCAATGGTATTATCGTTTAAGATTCTAAGGTCGTAACCTTCTGTAAAGGAAGCATCACGCTTAGAAACAATAGAAGCTGTACCTGTATCAGCAGCATCACGCTTAATCCAAGCAGAAATTGTAAATTCAGCTGGGTTAAGATCTAATCGATCATCAACATCGATATAATCTACCGATCCATCAAAGTAAACGGAACGTTCGGCCACAATTTGAGGTGCATAACCGAAGGTTACAAACTTTGTACCATCAAAATCGTAAGTGGTTTCAAGATTACCACTACCATCAGAGGTCATTACACGGTAGTCTGCTGTAGGATCAAATACACCAGTATCTGAAATAAACATATAGTAACTTCCCGGAGGAGTAATGTTACGGATCGCATTTTCTGGAATCGATATTTTTACTTCTGGAACATCACCGCCACTTTCTTGGAATTTCCAAGTACGTTGCATCGCTGTAAACGTTACGTTTGTTGTTAAGGCAGGAGTTACACCAGCACTCATATTTACTGTAATAGTAGATGCTGCTAGGTCTAAGTCTGTACCATCATTACCCCAAATTAAAAACTCTTTATCGTTAAGGGTTGTGGCATTAAGATCTTTGTTTTCTTTATTGGTATCGTAAATATCGGTAAGGCCAACAGTTAATACACCTTCAATTAATCCTGTACCATCTGTAGCGTCATTAACACTACTTGATTGTTTTTGATTTAATCTTGAGGCATCATCTCTACCGATACCTGCAATATCATAGTTGTATGTTGCACTATCTGCAGATTGGTCCCAAATTACCGTACCATCACTATTTACATAGTCTTGAGCCGTACCATTAGTACCTAAGGTGATACCGTATTTTATGGCAAGGTAGGATTGAATTCTGTTTCTAGCTTGTGTAGCATCGGCATCATTTTGAGTAGACGAGTAAGTTATAACTTCCGCAATTTTACCATCAAAACTTCCATTCCAATATTGGCTACGTCCTAACCAATATTTTGTGTTAGTTACTATTGAAAAATCAGCAGCATCACTAGTCACATCACCTATGGCTGCACCGTTGAGGTAGAGCTCCATATCATTTACGGCACTATTATGTCTAATGTTAATAATTCCAATTTGGTTATAGTCTACCGTGTTAGATGTAGATCCTCTACCGTAACCTGTAATTGGTGGTCCTGACTGTGATGTACCTAAACAGTACCCAAAATATTCGTTTGTGAAACGTTGACTATAAGCACCATAACCAAAACCAGTTACATCCTCAGCCTGAATATCATTAACTGTAGGATCTGAACTTGTAAAGGTATCTAACGGAATCATGGATGTAGTAATCGTAGGGTCTGGCATAATCACTACGAACATATCCGCACTATTAAAACCACCTGTACCAGTAAGCTCATCTCTACTGCCATCACTGATAATGTATGTCATATCAGAATTAGCTGTGTTGTTATTATTTTCAAATTCAATTACTGGATTGAAATTGAAGTTGTTTGTGGCATTGTCTCTATACACAGGCTCTAAACCGGTTACCATAACCTCTGCATGATTACCCTTACCGTTATCGAACCAATCGGCTACCAAAGCACCATCTGAATCTTCATCAACGCCGTCTATCATATCTGCTCTTAACCATAAATCTAAATCAGAGGTAACTCCTCCTGGTCCTTCGGTAGGCGAACAATAACTGGTTCCTGTAATAGTAATGTTATCTATATAAACTTCATCGTCATCTTCACTTGCATTACATCGTATTCTAAATCGTGATGTTGTTGATGAGGGGAAGGTATAGTCTGTACTATTTAAAGTGACAATCTTACCGTAAAATATTGTCGTGGAAGTCGATTCAAAATCTGCAGTTTTATCTGCAACAGCGCCACCTTCAAAGATTTGAACTGTAGTCCATGTACTTCCATTATCATCACTATATTCTATTATTAATTCTTCTGTGTCCTCCACGCTGTTAGGTGAAAAGAAGAACTTAAAATCTACCTTATCATAACTCGATAAATCAAAGGCCTGAGAATCAAATGAGGTTGTTGATCCTGCTACATCATCATCTCTTACACGCAAACTCCAGCTTCCTTCGTAAGACCACGTCGCACTGTTTTCTCTTGAGGCATCTACACCTCCAGAGGTCCAACCGTCTAAGCCAGACTCAAAAGTCGCTGTATGTACTATAGTCGAGCCACATGGTGGTGGTACGTAACCAGTACCTTGTATATCGAATGTATAAGGATTCTCATCGGTATCATCACTTGCAATCGATACAGTGGCAGTACGAAGCCCTAGAGCACTTGGGTCGAAAGTGATACTAAATGTTGTACTAGCACCTGCTGCAATACTATTCGCCGGAATAGTAGCAATTGTAAAGTCAGCAGCATTCGCACCTCCGATAGTTACATATGGTGAAGCACCTAATAGGTTTAGATTTAATGAAGAACCTTCATTCTGAATTGTAAATGTATTTGTGTCAGTACCACCAGCAATATCAACATTACCAAAATCGGTGTTATCTGTTGTCGTTGGTGTGGTATCACCATCTACAATATCAGTACCGCTACCTTGTATGTTAATTTCCGGTAGGGTTGTCGTACCATTACCTTGAATATCAAAAGTATATGGGTTTTCATCAGCATCATCATTTGCGATGGATACCGACGCTGTTCTTATTCCTAATCCACTTGGGTTAAATGTAATTGTAAATGTTGTACTACCACTTGCTGCGATTGGTGTAGAAGGGTTAGCCGTTAAGGTAAAGTCTCCAGCATTCGCACCTGTAATACTGATGTATGGAGATGGATCTGTTAAACTTAAATCTGTTGTTCCGGTATTCTCAATTGTAAATGTATTGGCGTTTGTACCAACCGTAAAATCAACATCTCCGAAGTCTGTATCATCAGAAACGTCTGGTGTGGTATCGCCATCTGCAATAGAGGTGGCGTTACCGAGTACATCGATTTCTGGACCTGAAGCAGATATAATTGTTACTGTATAATCCTCAACTTCTCCATAATTGTGAGTTCCACATGGACCAGTTACCGCGTTAGCATCATCCATAATGACACGCATACGCGTAGAACCTAAAGATGCTGTTCCTGGAATAGTAATGTTTCCTGTTTGCGGAGAGACAGAATCTGGACCAGCCGTAAAAACAAGTTCACCAGCATCCTCAAAATCATAATCTTGGTTAAAATCAATATATACTGCGAACCCTTCTGTGTAAACCGTTCCTGTCCATACAGGTGTAATTGAAATCGGATAGGTACTTCCTTGAGTCAAGGTAGTTGATTGTGCTGTAAAATCTGTATAACCGGTAGTTGGTGTACCTTGACCAGAGGTATTGTTAATTGTATTTAAAGTAACATTACCAATGTATTCAAAACTATCGTTGTTTCCATTTGCTGCACAATAACTCGGTACTGTACCAGTTCCTTGAATACTAAAATTGTATGGGTTTTCATCAGTATCATCATTAGCAATAGATACTGTTGCTGTTCTTAAGCCATCAGCACTAGGATCGAAAGTGATGGTAAATGTGGTACTACCACTCGAAGCTATTGGGGTTGTTGGGTTGGCCGTTAAGGTAAAGTCGGCAGCATGTGTACCTGTAATACTAACGTAAGGAGAACCACCAGTTAAAGATAAATCTGTGGTTCCATTATTGTTTATTGTAAACGTATGTGCGTCTGTTCCACCAGCTGTTAGGACATCACCAAAGTCTGTATCATCTGTAGTTGCAGGTGTGGTATCACCATCGGTAATTGAATTACCATTTCCTGTGATATCAATTTCAGGTCCAGAAGGTGCTGTAGCTGTAATCAGTATGTCGTCTATGAAAAACCTGTCATTATTAGCATTACCACTACCTCTTATTCTAAATCGCGCATTAGCCGTATACTCTGTCGTACCAGCATCTGTTATGGGAATGATTGTACTGTATATTGTGTTGTTACTATAAGTACCACCTACAGTGTATGTAGCAATGGTGGTATAAGTACCGCCACTATCCTCAGAGTATTCCACAAAAAAGTCATCACCGGTTTCACAATTGGTAAATTTAAAATCAAACGCTATACTTACGGAAGTATAAGAGGTTAAGTTTAAATCTGAAGTATAAGTAACTGCTCTTGTAGTTCCAGACCTATTCAGTCTTACAGAGTTGGTACCATTAACCTCTGAGCCTGTATCTAATGTACAGCGATCTCCACCGTCTTGCCATAGCGTAAACGGAAAAGTACCAGATTCGAAAGTTTCTGTAACATTCAATTGTGCGTAGGAACACACTGTTGCGAATAGCATAAGGGTAAAGGCCCTTATCCTTGGGGTAATAGTTTTCATAAGCGGTTAAATATTAGTTTGGGACTAAATATCTGGTGCAAACATAGGATACATATCCATCAAATGCAAAAAAAATCGATGAAATGCATTATTAAATTGTAACTACCTGATTAACAGTGTTAAAATTTATGATTGTAGGAGAGAAGTGTTAAATTTTAAGATAACAAAATACTGGACATGAGTCCTTTAGAAGAAAATAAAACAACGATTCTTAATAGAATTCAGAAGAAGGATATTAAATGTAAAAAGTCTACTCTTCTTTCTTATGCCATATACCATCGGCATCCAAATAGAAGCTACCAACATGATTAAAATTGCATTCCTCAGGAGAAATAATCGATAAGAAGGTGGAGTTATCAGTTCGTATATAAAGGTGGTAGTCATTACCAACAACAGGTTCAAAGTTAAAAGCGGCACTGTATACAAGGTTATTGTATTCGTACTGTTCCATCATTTTATCGTAAGCAGCCCTTAATTCGTTATACTTGGCCTGGATGTGCTTATTCACCTTATTAATATTCCTATTTTTCCAAGCTATCGAATCGGTATTGGTAATTACAGGTGCTACCAAATCAGTAGCATAAGGCTTTAGGTGGGCTTCGTAGCGTTCTTCTTCAGTATTATATACAACCTGATCTGGTTTCTTATTCTCTTTCATAGGCTATGCTAAAATTTTAGCAATGCAAAGTTAAGGAATACAAATCCAATGCTTAGACCCTTTAATATTTTATTAATAGACTTCAGTTGATGCCATTCCATTTACATATTACTACCCAAGGGCAGGTAGAATGCTATTCTATTTTTGTATAAATAATCAATTTCTTGTCGAAAAAATGATGGTCACTTGCCAATTTTATCAGATTTTAATTACATTGAAGCACTTTAAATAATTAGCTATTAAAGTTTTATGCTCAAACATAAATACAAC
Organism: Winogradskyella poriferorum; assembly: GCF_050618035.1. GTDB lineage: Bacteria > Bacteroidota > Bacteroidia > Flavobacteriales > Flavobacteriaceae > Winogradskyella > Winogradskyella poriferorum_A. Next base: position 286,271 of record NZ_JBODPY010000003.1, on the reverse strand, counting down.
CTACTTGTCCTATCCTTCATTTTAATCTTTGGATGTATCGGTGCTTTTAACCTGGCCTCGACTATTATTTCAGATGAAAAAATGAGGCTAAATTTTGGTGCTGAAGCCATTTTACCACCAGATGCAACCATTTCGGGAACAGCAACAGCATGTTTAGATGAAACCCCTTTACCACAAATTACATTTACAGGATCTGGCGGTGATGCACCTTATACTTTTGAGTATACCATTAATGGAGGTGCTGTCCAGACGATATCTACGGCAACCAATAACGATTCGGTGTCTATAGATGTACCCACTAATACGCTTGGCACCTTTGAATATGAAGTGATTTCAGTCACTGACGATAACAATGATACCGAAACGGTTTCTGAAACCGCAACGATAACCGTAGTAGCACCACCAACGGTAAGCTTTACCTTTAATAATGGTGGCTGTTCTGCAGACCCAGTAATGTTTACCTCTAATGTTTCAGGAAATGGACCTTTTACCTATAACTGGTCATTTGGTGATGGTAATACGTCAACCGATGAAAATCCAGAAAATATATACAATGCCTTTGGTTGTGGTTTTTCAAACTATACAGCAGAACTCGAAGTTACCGATGCTAATGGCTGTACAGCTACTTTTGATTCGCTTATCACTGTAGAGCAACGACCAAGTTTAAGCTTCGAAGATTTAGATGCCATATTTACGGATCCATTTGATAATTGTGGTAATAATACCGTAGATCCTTCATATACTATTAATGTTGGCAACACTTCGACGTCCACAGCCTGTATAACAGGATACGATGTGGATTGGGGAGATGGCACTTCGGAAACCAATGTGACATTTCCGATTACACATACCTATTCCGAATTAGGGTCTTTTAATATGGTCATCACAGGATATGGTGATACAGGTTGTAATGCCACCGAAACCATATTGGTACGTAATTCAAGTAATCCTGTTGGTGCAATTATAAGTCCTGGTAATACAGTCAATTTATGTTTACCTATAGATGAACTCGACTTTGCGATAGGGTCTTGGGGTGTGAATCCACCAGACACCACGTATTTTATCGATTATGGTGATGGCACTACAGCTCAATATACACAAGCCGAACTTATTGCAGCCACTGCCAATTATGATCCTAATAATCCAGAATTGGCAGATCCGTTTCCTATACCACATGAGTATACCGAATCCAACTGTCCGATACCAGCATACACGATTACGTTAGTTATTGCGACCTCATGTGGGCAGACCATTCTTACGGCTGGTCCTATTATTATATTAGGGCAACCTCAGGTGGATTTCGAATTTGAATCGCCAGGCTGTGTGAATACCCAAGTTCAATTTACCAATACGACTGAAGGAGGCTTTGGTCCTAATTGTACGACTATTGCCAATCATTCATGGGATTTTGGCGATGGTAACATCTCCAATCTCGAAAATCCAACACATACCTATACGGCACCTGGTACGTATACCGTGACCTTAATTGAAGAAAATTTCTGTGGTATTGCAGATCCTGTACAACGACAAATCTGTATTGAAGATGATTTGGTAGCTGATTTTGCGCTCAATTCTAATGATGGCTGTGCACCCTTTAATGTGGATGCCACAAACACCACAGACCTTACACAGTCTTGTGGTGGTGAAACGTATTTATGGCAGGTATTTTACACGCCAGGCAATTGTGGCACTACCGCATCATGGAGTTTTACCAATGGAACCGATGAAACCTCTGAGAACCCTTCATTCCTATTTAATAATGCAGGGACCTATCAGTTATTTATGACGGTGACGAATACTTGTGGAGATTATACAACCAACCAAACGATAGAGGTAAAGCAACCTCCTGTTTCAGGGTTAGATCCTATTTCAGATTTCTGTGGAACAGCATCCATTAACCCTGTAGCTAATGTCATTACTTGTGCGCCAGCAACAGAAACAGTAACCTATAGTTGGATGTTCCCAGGTGGTACACCAGCCACTTCAGATCAATTAGATCCAGGGACCATTACTTACGATACGGTTGGTGATTATATAGTAACCTTTGAGATTATAACAGCTTGTGGCTCATCTACAGTTTCAGAGACCTTTTCAGTAAATGATATTCCGTCTATTACAAATACGGACTTGGCCCAGACCATTTGTTCAAGTACGCAGACCAGTGCTATTAATCTCACTTCAGATTTTCCAGGTACGACTTTTACATGGACCTCCAATAACCCAGTCGGACTTACCGGTTTTATTCCGTCAGGAACAACGGATGTTATTCCGGCTCAGAATATTGTGAATACCACAGGAGCTGATGTCACTTTAATTTACACGGTAACGCCAGACCTTAATGGTTGTACAGGTACACCAGTAGATTTTGAAATTACGGTAGAACCAGCACCACTCATTATAGACCAGCCGATTTCTGATGAAGTCTGTCTTAATGGTACAACCAATGATTTAACGGTAACCTTCCAAGGTACAGGAACACCAGTATACCAATGGTATTCTAACACAGTTGATGATACTACAACTGGTACGGCGATTGCTGGTGAAACAGGTCCAACATACGCACCACCAACAGATACGGTAGGCACAACTTATTACTATGTAATCATTACTTTTTCAACAGGTGGATGTAACGAAATTATATCAAATACAGCCTCTATTACGGTAGCTGATGTAGCTCAGGTAACGACCCAGCCTATTCCAACACAATCGGTATGTAATGGAGGTACAGCAGAGGCTTTATCCATTGCTATTTCTGGAGGTATTGGCGCCGAATCCTATCAATGGTATAGCAATACGGTAAATGCTAATACAGGAGGCACCTTAATTCCTGGTGCAACAACACCAACCTATACACCGCCAGCGTACACGGCAACAGGCACCTATTACTACTATTTAGAAATTAGTTATGTGGCTAATGGTTGTACAGGTGTGGTCAGTGATGTTGCTGAGGTTTTTGTTGTTGATGATCCTATGATTACGGCAGAACCTATAGTCTCACAAACCCTTTGTGAAAACACAGCATCTCAAGATTTAGAAGTGCAGGTGAGTGGTGGTCTGGGAAATACAAGCTATCAATGGTACGTTAATACAGTAAACGCCAATACAGGAGGCACTCTAATTCCTGGCGCAACCAATCCTTTATATACGCCACCTACAAACACAGTCGGCACTTTATATTATTACTGTGTAGTCACTCAGGATGTTTCAGGATGTGAGGTGGTGAGTGCTACAGGAGAGGTGATAGTAAATCCGGGAGCACAATTTACGGCACAACCCATTTCAGATGAACTTTGTTTGGGTGATACCACAGCATCTTTAGTCGTGTCTTTTGCTAATGGTACAGGTACACCAACCTACCAATGGTATGAAAATACGGTTGATGATACCACAACAGGAACTCCAATTGTAGGCGCTACAACAAATACTTATGATCCACTGGTTAATGTAGTAGGCACAACCTATTACTATGTTATTCTAACCTTTAATTCAGGTGGCTGTTCTGAAATTATATCGCAAACGGCCGAAATTATTGTGAATCAAACACCGAGTATTGGTGATGGTACAGAATTAATATGTAGCGGTAATACCTTTAGTTTTGTGCCAGATACGGCAGGTGGTGATATTGCACCAGCCAATACAACTTATACTTGGACGACACCAGTCGTGGTGCCAGCAGGCGCCGTTACAGGTGCTACGGCTCAGACGACACCTTCTACAACGATCAGTCAGTTTTTAGAAAATGTAACTACAAATCCAGCAACGGTAACTTATACGATTACGCCAACGTCGGGTGATTGTGTCGGCGCCACTTTTGAAGTGGTTGTTACCGTGAATCCTTCAATTACGGTGACACAAACGGTGGCGAACAACTTATGTTTCGAATCTAATGATGCCTCCATACTGATTGATATTGTTGGTGGTATTCCTTTTGCAACAGGAACACCCTATATTATTTCTTGGACGGGTCCTAACGGTTTTACAAGTTCCGATGAAGATATTTTCAATCTTGAAGCTGGAACTTATACTTTAGACATTCAGGATAATGGTGGTTGTCCATATACCGAAACCTTTACCATTACGGAGCCTGATGAGCTGACTTTTAGTATGGTAGATTTCGATCCTGAGACCATTTCATGTTTTGGTGCTAATGATGGTGAGATAAATATTGATGTTGCTGGAGGTACGATGCCTTATGTTTACACTTGGACACTTGATGGTGCACCATTCTCTAGTGACGAGGATTTGGCAAATTTAGGACCAGGGACTTACGATATTTCCGTTACTGATGCTAATAATTGTGGACCAATCGCTTTAACCTTTGTGATTATTGAACCTACCGAGCTTCAGGCGACTTTAAATACGGTAACCAATATTATTTGTTTTGGTGATGATACAGGTGCCATAACGGTAGATGTAGTAGGAGGACGACCTGATTATACCTATGCTTGGGTAGGGCCTAATGGCTATACGAGCGCAGATCAAAATATTACGGCATTATTTGCCGGAACTTATACCTTAACCGTAACCGATACTTCAAATTGTACCGATACGATTGATGTTGAAGTGATTCAGAATGATCAGCTGGAGATTGATTTCACCGTCACAGAAATTGAATGTTATGGCGATAATGATGGCTCTATTACCATTAATAACATCTTAGGTGGTGTGCCTCCATATACGGTAGCCTGGAGTAATTTTGGCACCGGATTTAGCCAAACCAATTTATCGGCTGGTATTTACACGATAACCATTACCGATTCTGAGGATTGTGTACGTGAGTTTCCTATAGAGATTGAAGAAGCACCGATTTTCTTAATCGATCCTGTGGTGACTCAAATGTCTTGTGCTGGTGAAAATGATGCCAGTATCGTGCTTAATTTTCAAGGTGGCTTAGACCCTATAACTGTAGTGTGGGATGATGATGCTACGGCAGGTGTGGAGCGTAATAATTTGGTGCCGGGAACCTATTCGGTGACTATTACCGACGGCACACCATGTGTAATCCAAGAAACCTTTACCATTTTCGATATTCTGCCGTTACAATTATCTGCTGGTGTTACCGATGCTTTAGATTGTGAGGATACCAATAGTGGTGCAATTAACCTTCTTATAGAAGGCGGTACGCCACCATTTACCATTGCTTGGTCTAATGGTGCATCGACCGAAGATTTAGATGCTATTCCACCAGGAAATTATGTGGTTACAGTAACCGATACTAATGGTTGTGATATCACAGGCAGTTGGGATGTGAACCGTTTTGATCCTTTGGTGCTTGATGTGGTGACACAAACTGATGTGGACTGTGATATGCGAGAGGTAGAGCAATCCTTTATGGCCGTTGCTACAGGTGGTGTGCCACCATTTCAGTACAGCTGGTCTAGTGGTATTGTGAGTGGAGCGAATAATGAAATGATGACGACGGATGAAAATGGTCTGGTGATGCTCGAAGTCACCGATAGCCAAGGCTGTACAACCAATTATAGTTTAAATGTAGAGATTCCAGTATTGGGAGAGCCTGATTTTGAAGTGTCCTCTTTTGGATTCCTGAATTTTGGTGTGTATGCTATCCTCGACCCTATAGAGTTTACCAATACGGCAACTGGAGATTGGGAAAGTATCCTCTGGGATTTTGGTGACGGTAGTTTCTCTTCCGAAGAAAATCCAACGCATACCTACGTAGAAATTGGGAGTTATATCGTCACGCAACGTGTTACCTATCCATTTGGCTGTGTATACGAGCGTGTTATTACTTTAATTGTAGAAGAAGGCTACCGACTGGTAATGCCAGATGCCTTTACACCAAATGATGACGGTCTTAACGATCGCTTTGGTCCGGTTTATGTAGGTCTTAATACCCTTGAGCTCAATATTTTTGATACTTGGGGAAGTTTAATCTACTCGGAGTCTGGCGATGCCATCCAAGGTTGGGATGGTACCCTTAAGGATGAGATCGTAGAAAACGGTAATTACTATTACACGTTTACGGCAAAGACCTTCTACGGTAACGAGATTAAAAAACAAGGTGCCTTTGTGTTTATCAGATAGATCAAGAATGAAATTTAGATATATAACCCTCCTCATATTTGGTTTTAGTGTTTGGTCTCTCACGGCGCAAGACCCTATTTTCACACAATCAAATTACATACAAGAAACGATAAATCCGGCCTTTTCCGGCTTTGAGGATAACGAGCGTATTGCCGCTGGTGTACTCAGTAGAACACAGTGGCCAAATCTTAATTTAAGAATCAATACCCAATTTGCCTATGCCAACAAATCTTTTGATTATGGCGACAGTATGGGCTTTGGGATTGGGATTTCGGCCCTATGGCAACACGAATCGTTTAATAACTATAATTTCTATCAGCTGAATGCCAATTATGCCCATCGAGTTAATTTAAATGGTGGTTGGTTCTTTAGACCTGCAGTTGAGGTAGGTTTTGGGTTTAAGGATATCCGCTTTAGAAGTCTAACTCTGGCCGATCAGATTAATATAAATGCTGGGACCATTGCACCAGTATCGGTAGATCCTTTAAGTAATAATGTAGAGAATGTATTCTTTGCAGATATCTCAGGTGGTTTTGTGTTTGAAAAGACCGAATTTAACGGTCGCACTTATTGGTTTGGCTTTACGGCAAAACATCTCAATACACCAAATATCTCTTTCGTAGATGGTGAAAATCTACCTTTAGATATTTTCTTTTCCGTACACGGTAATTACCGCTTTCCATTCTTAAATGATTACAGCATTATGATGACAGCCAATTTCATGCAACAAGGCCCTTATAACCGATTGGATATTGGTTCTTTGTTTCAGGTGAATGAATTTTTAATTGGTGTCACGGCAGCGACAAATCCAGCACAGAATGCTGAGAATAGCCACTTACTCACGTCTATTAATGCTTTTTTAGGTTTGGAGTATAAGGAGTTTCGATTTGGCTTGTCTTATGATATCAATACCTCAGGCATTGGCCGTACTGATGGCGTCTATGAAGTCTCCGTAACCTACTTATCACGCTGTAGACGTTGTAACACCGACCGTAGCCGTAAACGCTAGACCATTTGAAGTGAAATGCTCAAGTCTAAAACAACGATTTTAAGAAATAATGAGCTCCAAATTTTACCCGTTAGTAATCAACGATTTGAGAAGTAATGAGCGGTAATTTTTTCTTCAATAATTAAAAACTGGTCTTAGGATTTGGCAGGCGAGTGTCTACGGAAATGAATAACCGTTGAGAATCAAATGCTGTTTGAGTGCAACGAGTTCATTTTATTCAGGTTTTCATTTGCAGAAAGACCGTCGAAAATCCAGACCTAGATTTTTTTTGCTTCTTTTTTTGATCAATGCAAAAAAAGAATGAATCAGATTTTCACAAAGAATGGCAATAACGATCTTTTGGTTTTGCTACGCAATATACTTCCATTCAAAACAGTGTTTTAAATGAAAGTAGTACATCAAGGCAAAATGAACATATTAATCCTATTATTTGATTTTAGCGGAAGTTCGACATCTTTAGTAAAATAGGTTGACTATAGTATTGAACAGAATAATTAACTTTACAATAATCCAAAAGAATCTAATGTCAAAACAAAATACTTGGGCGCAAGCTATACAACAACTCATAGAAGCAATTCTAAAAGCCTTAGGCCAAGGCCCAAAACGCACCTGGCACCAACACGTAGTCCCATATGAAAATGGTTGGGCCGTAAGACGCGAAGGTAATAAACGCATTACCTCCAAACATCGCAAGCAAAGCACAGCCATAAAACGTGCTAAGACCTTAGCCAAACGTAAAAAAGCAGATGTGATCATTCACCGAGAAAGTGGTGGGATACGCGATCGTATTAGTTATGCTGAGGATTGAAAGATTGGAACATATATCGAATTTATTTATTAAAATTATTAATAGAATAGGTTAATGAGCATCATCAAAGACATTTACGACGTTGCCAAAGAAGGCGCAACCCAAGCGGCTAAAGTCAGTGCGGTAAAACGTGCGCTACGTACAGAGGCTAAACTTAACCAACGCTTTCTTATGGACATAAGCCATCACCTTAATATTCATACCAAGCGCCATATTGAGATTATAAAATACTTAGAGACAGTAGAGCTCTCTGCTGCGGTGAAATATGAGATTCCGTATTTGGCCATTTCGCGTAAAAAGGTGACTGAAGAACTCACAGAACAATATAAGATTAAACGTGCCTTAGACTACGATCTCGAGAAACTCATTGAGAGTCTGTTTCTTATGATCTCTTACCTTAAAAAGGACTATAAAAACAAGCGTATCGATTTAAACCTGCGACTTATTAATATTAATAAGTATAACAATCTGCTTCTAGAGTTGTTGCGTTAGGCTTACTTTCTCCATTTTTCAAAGCACTGGTAATCAATAAGTCTTATTTATTAAATAGTTAAATACTTACAAAATAAATACCACTCAACGAAAATAATTGTATATCATAGGAGACTCTGCTAATTTTAGCCTTTAAAATAATTCTATGATGACAACATTAAGAACACTTTTAATAGCACTTTGCTTAGTTTTTACTTTTGGTTGTGAAACTGAAGCCGTAGAGACTGAGGACTTTTTATTATCGCGACAAAATAATGCTTCAAACACCAATTCAGACGATCCTGATGAGGAAGAGGAGGATGAAACCGAGGAAGAAGAAGAGGATACCTGTGAAACCTTATTTGCCTTTGGCGATAATGAGGATTCAACGTGTTTTATAGACGATGGGTTTAACCGTTGGGGCTGGACCATAGGGCCAATAACCGATGGTGACTATACCTTCGATTTATATGCTGGCGCAGGGCAGTGCGATACCGAGCGTGGTACCCATGTTGGTGCTTTAAGTGTTACCTATAACGAAACAGAAGGTACTGTTGATGTCAATTTTGATATGCTTGAGGGCTTTGTACTTAATGAAACTCACCTTTATATTGGCAATGATCCTTATCCTATAGGAAATAACGGTCAAGATACAGTGGCACCTGGTCAGTATCCTTACCAGAACCAATTGGAGGATGCCAGTTCAGATTCTTATAGCATAAGCGATATTTCGGGTGAGATCTACATTATTGCGCATGGTGTGGTTTGTGATGCACCAGATGACGAGGAAGAGGATGATGAAGACGATGATGATGATGGTGGTAATGTGGGCGCTTTCTAGGATGAAAGTGATGTTTTCGCATTGAAGTCAGCAAATTATTACAAAATTGTGCCATTGGTCTTTTTATTGATGACTCTATCTTAATTATGAGCACTTATTAACATAGGTTAATTGTGAGCAGATAGCAGTTAAATAGATTTGTGCACTAACCAACTCAAAATCTATTTTATAGTTTTATACTAGTTAAAAATGGTATTAATAGTAATCAAAGGCACTTAGCAATAGGTGTCTTTTTTTATTGGAGGTGGTTTTCTCTTAAGAGATTTAGAGAATCTGCATTTTAGAGCCTAACCTTTGGTGTATCTCGATCTCGAAGATTTACCTTACGGTCAATCTTTTTGGGGTAGCTGTACAATAGTAAAAACCCACTATTCCTGCAAAGGCAGGAATCTCAATAATATTAGTTTTTGCAACTATCGTTAAGAACTAAGAGAAATATATCGGGATATCAAAGATTTACCTTCGGTGAATCTTTTTTGGGGAGGCCTTACAACAGTAAAAACCCACAAAACTCTGTTTTGCCAGGATTTATTTTATGCGCCTTCGCTAGCAAACAGGTTTGCGCTTGGCGCATAAAAAAAACCCTGTACATTCTTGTACTGGGTTTTTACTTTTGTAGCGAGATCGAGATTTGAACTCGAGACCTCCGGGTTATGAATCCGACGCTCTAACCAACTGAGCTACCTCGCCAACTTCCTGCGAAAGCAGGAATCTCTTTAGATCACTACTTGCGCCATAATTGCGGGTGCAAATATAAAAACAAATTCTGCTACAACAAACCAAACATTCTAAAAAAATAATTTTCTAATAAAGTTTTGAATTGTACCATAAATGTATATATTGAGCACATAATACCGACTTTAAATGGACGATAAGGAAAAATTTGAAATGGAGTTTGTGATTCAAGCATCACCTTCATTATTATACCAATATATTTCAACACCTTCTGGGCTTTCAGAATGGTTTGCCGATAATGTAAATTCTCGTGGCGAACTATTTACCTTTATTTGGGATGGCTCTGAAGAACAAGCCAAGCTCCTAAGTAAAAAGAGTAGTGAGCGTGTGAAGTTCCGTTGGATGGACGATGAAGAAGATGGTGCCTCTTACTATTTTGAAATGCGCATCCAAGTGGATGAAATTACAAAGGACGTGTCGCTTATGGTAACCGATTTCAGCGAAGATGATGAAGTAGAGGAAGCTAAAATGCTATGGACAAATCAAATCTCTAGCCTTAAACAAGTTTTAGGTTCTGCTTAACATGTAACTAACTATTCTATTATATCTTTGTCCCGATTTTTTCTAACACATTAATCGGGACTTTTTTTATGGTAAATTTTAACGGAGACCTTATCCCAACTACTGAGCATCAGCTCAGTTTTGAAAACCGTGGTTATAAGTATGGCGATGCCCTTTTTGAAACGCTAAAGGTCGTTAATGGTAAGATCTTCTTTTGGGAGGACCATTACTTTAGGCTTATGGCTTCGATGCGTATAATGCGTATGGATATCCCAATGACCTTTACCATGGAATACCTCGAGGAAGAAATCCTAAAAACTGTTGAAGGCAACGCCCTAACTAACGATGTGGCACGTGTACGCCTTAATGTAGATCGTGGTGAGGGTGGGAAGTACCGTCCGGCAAAAGATGCCAACATCAACTTTAATATTGTTGCCGAGAAGCATCCCAATCCCTTCTATACCATAGATGAAGGGTCTTATGAAGTCGATCTGTATAAAGATTATTATATAGCACCTGGTTTGCTCTCAGGGTTAAAATCCAATAATAAAGCCATTCAGGTGATTGGTAGTGTCTATGCCGAAGAAAATGGATTGGACAATTGTTTGGTGCTCAATACGAATAAAAGTGTTATTGAAGCCCTAAATGGTAACCTGTTTTTGGTGAAGGGTGACCACATTAAAACACCACCATTATCAGACGGCTGTCTTAAGGGCATTATGCGTCAGCAAGTTTTAGATGTGTTACGACAAGATGTAAACCTTATTGTTGAAGAGGCCTCGATTTCACCGTTTGAACTTCAGAAAGCCGATGAGCTCTTTGTAACCAATGTGATTGTTGGGATACAGCCCATTTCAAAATACCGTAAAAAGGAATATGGTTCAGACTTCGCGAAGTCCGTCATCACAAAAATAAACGCGAAGCTCAGATTACTTTAATAGCGCACAGTAACCATAAACAAGCTCAATAAATTCCGATGAAATCGGAAGGCACGATTTTCAGAAATAATGAGCTAGGCTCATGATTCATTCTATGGATAAGGATTGAACGAAAGTTCCAGTTCGAATCTCATTTCCGAATATATTAGCGAGTGGTACGTAGTAATTTCCTAATGAATCGTTAGGACTTTTTGATTCGTTTTGTGTCCGTACAAATGCGATAGCATTCATGACTTCTACTTTAATACATTAGAAATGACAGGAATAAAATGAATATCTAAAAAGTAAAAAAAGGTGATTTTAATTATAACTCGGATTCTCAGGTGCATTAGACCAAATGCTATACTCACCACCAAGCTCTAGCATTTTTTCACGCCAAAATGTAGAACAACTTTTAGCGATAATTTCATTATCGTATTCGTTTTCAGAGACCAGCCAAGCATTAGACTCTAGCTCATTATCCAATTGTTGCTCCGCCCAGCCACTATAGCCTAAGAAAAAGCGGATATCGTCCTTTGAGATTTTATTGGCATTAATAAGCTCTAAAACGATACTAAAATCGCCACCCCAAAAAATGCCATTGGAAATTTCCACACTATTTGGTATGAGTTCTGGTGATTTATGGATAAAATAAAGGTTGTCTTGTTCTACCGGACCACCATTGTAAATGGTAAACTCAGAATCGGTGCCTTCTACAAGATCTTTAAGGTGATACTCTAAGGGTTTGTTTAAAATAAAACCTACAGAACCAAGGGCATTGTGATCCGCTAAGAGAATCACCGCTCGATTAAATGATAAGTCACCTATAATAGATGGCTCTGCAATTAATAAATTGCCTTTAGTTGGCTTCATTATAAATGGTTCTAACGTTTTTAGAGTTACTCTAATCTAGAGTATTTTTCTCAATTACACAACTTTGGAACTTTAAACTTAAGACAAAAAAAGCCCGCTCACTGAGCAGGCTTCTTTCTAAAAATTTAAAAATATCTTAGTTTACAGCGCTATTTAAGTCAGAACCTGCCTTAAACTTCACTACATTTTTAGCTTTTATCTTGATTGTTTTGCCAGTCTGTGGGTTTCTTCCATCTCTTGCAGCTCTTCTAGAAACTGACCAAGAACCAAAACCAACTAAAGACACTCTGTTACCTTTTTGTAAAGATCCTTCGATATCAATTAATAAAGAGTCTAATGCTTTTTTAGCAGCTGCCTTAGTAATCCCAGCATTTTCTGCCATACCATTGATTAAATCTGTTTTGTTCATAAAATTTTAAATTTAAATTGTTAAAAATTCGATTTCTAATTATAGTTGTTAAAAATCCGTCTACAAATTTATTAGGAATATTAAGCTACGCAAGGAATAGCAAGGGAAAACGGCGATTTTGTTAATAAATAGGGCCTTTTGTTAATAAAGGCGTGTATTTTATCGGATTTTTTTCAATCCCAATGCCCATAAGGGCTTAGCGAAGTTTGGCTTCTTCAGAAAATTGAAATCCATTTAAGAGGGCTTTTACCTCCATTTTTCGCTTTCCAGGAAGCTGTATTTCCTTAATATGAATGTAACCACCTGAGCAGGCCACCTTTAATGTATTCTTTTCTGTAATAAGCGTTCCCGACTCCATATTATGGCTATCACTTTCTTTGTCTACCGCATATAATTTTACGGTTAACGGCTCAGCTTCACCATTATCTAAAAAGCACCATGCTGTTGGAAATGGATTTAAGCCACGGATCTTATTATATATGGTGTCCAAATCTGCCGACCAATCGATCTTACAATTATCACGATTCAATTTGTAAGCCGTTTTCAGATGTTCTGATACAGGTTGTATGGTGGTTTCCACGTCACCGGTTTCAATCAGTTGTACGGTTTTAATCACCAGCTCACTTCCTATAGCCATTAAACGATCGTGTAATGCACCAACTGTTGTATCGTCATCAATGGTTGTTTGTTCAGAAAGGATAATCGCACCAGTATCAATTTTCTCATCAATAAAGAAGGTAGTGACACCTGTTTCGGTTTCTCCATTAATGATGGCCCAATGTATTGGAGCCGCACCTCGATACTGTGGTAGTAGAGACGCATGGAGATTAAAGGTGCCATATTCTGGCATTTGCCATACCACTTTAGGCAACATGCGAAAAGCCACTACAATCTGAAGATTCGCTTCTAAAGTACGTAATTCTTCGACAAAGGATTCCGCCTTTAAATTTGTAGGCTGCAAGAACTTTAACTTATGTTCTAAGGCAAATTCTTTTACGGCAGAAGCTCTCAGCTTACGGCCACGCCCAGCAGGTTTATCGGGTGCTGTAATTACACCTACAACATTATAGTTATGGTCTAATAAGCTTTTTAAGGTTGCCACCGCAAAATCTGGTGTGCCCATAAATACGATACGTATGTCGCGCTTTGCTGTCATTTTAATCTGTAGGTATTAGTTGCTGTAAGTTCTATGGTTTGTGTTTCTAACAGTTCGGACAGAGCCTTTAGTAATTCCGATTCCGAATAGGCCAATCGTCCTAATAACTGTCGCGAAGTTAATTCTTCTTCCTTTAAAGCCACTTGGATTTCAGAAGAAACTGTTTGAATATGGTGTTTACCCGATGGTTGTTCTAAAGCTAGGCAAACCGAGCAACGGTCACAAGGCTCGCTTTTAGTTTCACCAAAGTAGGCGAGTAGCTGTTGACTTCTGCAGAAGGTATCGGTATTGATATAGTTGATTACCGCTTCGATCTGCTCGTGCTTTAACTGGTTTTGTTGGGTTATGGTACGTGCAATCGGATTAATGGTAATGTCGTCCTCTCTAGGTTGAAGAAAGACAATTTCAGAATCGGAATTGGCTAATGACAGGCTGATAATCCCATCGGTTTCCAGTTGCTTTAACTGCGCAAGGACTTTGGCTTCGGGTAATTCACTCTTGGTAATAACCAAATTAAGATTCACCTTAGTGTCATAATCAAAAATACCACCATAGGTACGTAATAAGACCTTAACTAAGGTGTTATAATCTAAGTGTTTTTCGAGGTATTGAAACAGCTGATCACTGGTCACCAAAAACTGAATTTGGGTCCTGAAATTAAAATGCTGATTTAAAGTTAATACACCATTACGATCTAATGCCAGTAAGGCATTGTAGGTCATGCTTGCATTAAGTTGATAGGTGGCACAAAAGGACTTAAAATCAAATTGATGCTGGCTGTTTTCGCCTTCACCATAGGAGATCTGAAAATAATTACAGAGTTTTTTGTACACCAATTTAATATGGTCTACTGTGGCCAAAGCACCCAAAAACTGCCGTTTGAGATGGTCTTCATCGATATGCTGTTTTAAGATAATCGCATAGGCATCGGAACCGTCACGACCTGCGCGTCCGGCTTCTTGATAATAACTTTCTAGACTTTCTGGTAAATTATAATGGATTACTGTTTTTACATTAGCCTTATCAATTCCCATTCCAAAGGCGGTTGTCGCCACCATTATTTCAATGCTACCATTGGTCCATTGCTGTAAACGCTCTTGCTTTTCTTTATTGGTAATACCACCATGGTAGTAGGTGCTCGAAAAGCCCTTAGCTTTTAAATAGCTATGAATTTCGGTCGTGGCACGTCGGTTTCTTACATAAATAATTGAAGCACCTTTGTGGGTGTTCAGGGTGTGTTCGAGTTGAAATAATTTATCATCGGTATGCACCACGCGATAAGCAATATTGGGTCGTTTAAAGGATGCTGTAAATAGTTTTGGTGCCACAAAATCGAGATTGGTAATAATATCCTCCACGATATTGTGTTTGGCCGTTGCGGTAAGCGCAATACAATTCACATTGGGATGAAGTGTGCGTAATAAGGCTATGGATTTATAGGCTGGTCTGAAGTCATTTCCCCATTGGCTGATACAATGGGCTTCATCTACCGCAATAAGGTTCACCTTCATCTGTTGTATGCGCTCTTGTACTAAGGGTTGTTGCAAACGCTCTGGTGATAGATATAGGAACTTGTAATTGCCATAAATGCAATTGTCCAATAAGGTATCTAATTCACTATAAGAGATGCCAGAGGTCAAAGCAATAGCTTTTATGCCTTTTTGTTTTAAGGTATTCACCTGATCTTTCATTAAGGCAATTAAAGGCGATACCACAATACAAAGACCATCTTTGATTAATGCCGGAATTTGAAAGCAAATAGATTTGCCACCACCTGTTGGTAAAAGGGCAAAGGTATCTTCATTATCAAGCACGGCATTAATAATGTCTTCCTGTAAGGGTCTAAAGGCAGTGTAATTCCAATAACGTTCTAAAACTTCTATGGGATGCATTACTACAAATTTAAGACCTCTAGTACAAAGTCCGAGCGTTTTTCAATACTCTCAAAAGGCACATCAATCAATTGGTAGCCAAAACGCATATAGGTTTTTAGCAAATGGTGATGGATTTCTATGGCTTGTTCAAAATTCTCGTAACGCTCGTTGTCTGACGTATAGATTTCTTGCCAAGGCGCCAAAATAAAGACGTAATCGTATTTATGGTCGTTACAGGTCTCAACAAAATGATGCGGATAGTCATCGCCAATAAAGTCCATATAGGCCAAAACGTCAGGCAAGCCACGATCTAAAAAAACAGTATTCGCTGTCTCTTCAGAAGCTTTTATAAACTGCTGTTTTCGACCCTCTAAGAGCTTCTTACTAAAGAGCAGTGGTTTGGTTAAGAACAGTTGCTCAATACCGTCTTTACGAGCTTGTAAGGTCACCTGGCGTGAGATTTCATCATAGCACAAAAAACCACGCTGTTTAAGGTGATTGATGATAGATGATTTACCAGTACCTGGTCCGCCCGTAATGACAATTTTCTTTGGATTCAAATTGGCAATATTTTTGCAGTAAAATTCGTGATAAAAAATAAGACTGAAAAATGTATAGATAACGTATCTTTGCATCTTGAAAATAAGACTATGGAAAGCACCAATAATTCGGATGAATTTTATAAAAAATTAAAGGTTCAACTACAAGACACTGCCTTGTGGCCAACGACCTATTTGTATAAGTTTATTGTGATCTCAGAAACGGAGAAAATCAATCAACTTAAGGAGCTTTTTAATCACCAAGGTGCTGTGATTAATACACGTGAATCCAAAAACGGAAAATACACGAGTGTCTCTATTAATGTTAGGATGAAAAATCCTGATGCAGTCATCGCCAAATACAAAGAAGTTGCAGTCAAAATCGAAGGTGTAATTTCCCTATAAATTTTCTTTTAGGCGTCATAATTTTTTGTACTTTGCGACAAAACCTAGAGACTACGGGTTTTTGTTTAGTTGACTACACATTTATATAATTTTGATTGACGATTTAGAATACAACACGGAGCGCGAGCATTTGATTATACCAGAATATGGACGTCATCTGCAAAAGATGATTAATTATGCCAAGACGCGCGAAACAAAAGAAGAACGTAATAAATTAGCACAGGCCATTATATCTGTAATGGGAAATCTACAACCTCATTTAAGAGATGTGCCTGATTTTCAGCATAAATTATGGGATCAGCTTTTTATAATGGCTGATTTTGAATTGGATGCCGATTCGCCTTACCCAAGACCTTCGAAAGAGGAATTAACATCACGACCAGATCCTTTAAAATACCCACAGAATCATCCTAAATACCGTTTTTATGGGAATAATATAAAGACAATGATCGATGTGGCACGTACTTGGGATGATGGGGAAATGAAAGAAGCCTTAGTGTATACTATTGCCAACCATATGAAAAAGTGTTACCTCAATTGGAATAAGGATAGTGTGGAGGATTCAGTCATTTTCGAGCACTTGTTCGAATTATCTAATGGCGAAATAAATCTAAAAAATAGCGAGGAAGATCTTAGTGATTCGTCTAGCCTGTTGCGTGCCAAATCTAAATATGGTAACAAAGGCGGGAAAAAATCTAAAAAGAAATATTCTAGTAATAGAAAACGTTACTAAGACCTATGAGTACATTTAAAATAGAAGGTGGCCACCAACTCAAAGGATCTATAAAGCCACAGGGTGCAAAAAATGAAGCACTCCAGATCTTATGTGCCGTACTTTTAACACCAGAGACGGTTACTATTAATAACATCCCAGATATTGTTGACGTCAATAAATTAATTACCCTGCTTGGTAATCTTGGTGTTGAGGTAAAGAAACTAGGCGATAACACCTATTCCTTTAAGGCTGAAAATATCAATTTGGCCTACTTAGAGTCCGATCAATTTAAGGTTGAAGGACGTGGTCTAAGAGGATCCATTATGATTGTTGGACCTTTGTTAGCCCGTTTTGGTAAAGGGTATATTCCAAAACCAGGAGGTGATAAGATTGGGCGTAGACGTTTAGATACCCATTTTGAAGGTTTTATAAATCTTGGTGCCAAATTTAGATACAACAAAGAGGATTATTTCTATGGTGTTGAGGCTGAAAAGCTTAAGGGAACGTACATGCTTCTAGATGAGGCTTCCGTAACTGGTACTGCTAATATTGTCATGGCAGCGGTTTTAGCCGAAGGAACAACCACCATATATAATGCTGCTTGTGAGCCTTACTTACAACAGCTGTGTAAGATGTTGAACCGTATGGGCGCAAAAATTTCAGGCATTGGTTCTAATATGCTTATCATAGAAGGTGTCGAGAGCTTAGGTGGTACAGAGCATACCATGTTACCAGACATGATCGAAATAGGCAGTTGGATAGGTTTAGCTGCGATGACAAAGAGTGAGCTTACGATTAAAGATGTAAGCTGGAGTGACTTAGGGCAAATACCAAATGTCTTTAGAAAATTAGGCATTACTGTAGAGCAACGTGGTGATGATATTCATATACCAGCACATAAAGAAGGGTATCAAATACAAAACTATATTGATGGATCTATTTTGACCATTGCAGATGCGCCATGGCCAGGATTTACACCAGACTTATTGAGTATCGTACTAGTTATTGCAACGCAGGCGAGAGGTGAGGTGCTCATTCATCAAAAGATGTTTGAGAGCCGTTTGTTCTTTGTGGATAAACTTATTGATATGGGAGCAAAGATTATTTTGTGTGATCCGCATAGAGCGACAGTGATAGGACATGATTTTAAATCAACTTTAAAAGCAACGACCATGACTTCGCCAGATATTAGAGCTGGTATTTCTTTATTGATTGCGGCCCTTTCGGCAAAAGGAACATCAATTATTCACAATATTGAACAGATTGATCGTGGTTATGAGAATATAGACAGTCGTTTACGTGCTATTGGTGCAAAAATAGAGCGTTTGCCAGGCAACTAATTCAAATAAAATATACTGGAAAGGCTTTAGGTAGAATAACTTGAAGTCTTTTTTTTTGGCCTAAAAAACTAAAAGCCCTGAGGCACATCAGGGCTTTTAAAATTGTTTTTGAAATGGTTATTTTCAGGTCAAGACGTTAACGTCTTAACAAAATAACGCATTGTATTTTATATTATTGCATAAATTTTTGAAAAAAAGTTAATTTTTTAAAAATAAGTACTTCTTTCTGTTAATTCAGTGCGGATTTATAGGTTTCTAGACAGCGTTCACGCGCCATTTTATGATCCACCATTTGTTGTGGATAGGTTAATTCTTGAAAATCGGGCACCCATGTTTTGATATACTCCAATTGTTTATCAAACTTTTGAATTTGGGAGGTGGGATTAAAAATTCTAAAATATGGTGCGGCATCGACTCCAGAACCTGCGACCCATTGCCAATTGCCAACATTGCTTGCCATCTCATAGTCATGCAATTTTTCTGCAAAATAGGCTTCGCCCCAACGCCAATCAATCAACAAGTGTTTACACAAAAAACTACCCACCAACATACGCACTCTATTATGCATAAATCCGGTTTCATTTAATTGGCGCATACCAGCATCCACTAAGGGGTAACCTGTATTGCCTTCACACCAGAGTTTGAACTCCTCAGCATTATTGCGCCATTCGATGCGATCGTATTTAGGTTTAAAGGCTTTGTCTTTAGTATGTGGGAAATGCCACAATATTTGCATAAAGAATTCGCGCCAAATGAGTTCTTGCCAGAATATCTCATTCTCTTCTTGTATGGCTTTGTGTACCATTTTACGAATACTTACGGTACCAAAACGTAGGTGAGGTCCTAAGCGCGATGTGGCATCTTTAGCAGGGAAGTTCCTCGTAGCTTCATATTCTTGGATAAGCTTAGGTGTGACCTCGTAGGGTTTAATTACTTGAGTAGCGCGTTTAAACCCGATTTGCTCTAAGCTTAGATTTGGTAAATGAGTTGCCTTCACCAAATTATTGAGATGGTCTTCGGATGGATAAAACTTAAAGTCAGTAGTTTTAAATTGTGCTTTCCAAGTTCGCATATAGGGTGTATAGACGACATAAGGATCACCATCTTTTTTAACCACCTCGTTTTTTTCGAAAATGACTTGGTCTTTATAGGTATGGAAGCTGATGCCTTGTCCGTTGAGAAAGGCTTTTATTTCCTGATCGCGTTCGGTGGCATAGGGCTCATAATCGTGATTGGTATATACAGCTTCAATCTGATGCGTCTCTACCAATGATTTGTAGATCTCTAAGGGTTTACCATAGTATATACCAATACTGCTACCAAAGTTGTCTTGGAGTGTACTGCGCATATCTTGAAGTGTATCGTGTATAAAGGTAACACGAGCATCATCTTCAGGTAATTTATCCAGAATGTCCTTATCGAAAATAAAAATAGGCATCACATTGTGATTGCCTTGTAAGGCTTTAAATAAGCCTACATTATCAGAAAGTCTAAGGTCTCGTCTAAACCAAAATATTGAAATCGGTGTCTGCATAATTAATAAGTGCCAAATAACAATTCGAGTTGTTCGCGTCTGTAGTTAAAAATAGATTCTAGTTTAGGTTTAACTAATACAGGATGTACCATTCGTCCTAAAATACCAAATGGGACCTTGTAATCGATAATGTCTTCCATTTCTACACCACCATCGATCTCATGTACAAAGTGCTTATGATGCCAAAAGGCATAAGGTCCATATAATTGAAGGTCTACAAAATACTTTTTCTCTTCATATTGGGTAATCTCGCTCACCCACTTGGTCTTAAATCCAGGTAGTGGTGTAACACTATATTGAAGTACTTGGCCAGCATACATGGGTCTATCAGCACCAGAAATAATGTTCATGTTCATTTCTTGTGGTGTTAACTTCGATAAGTTTGCTGGATTGCACAAAAAGTTCCAAGCTTCGTCTAAGCTTATGGGTAGTTTTTGAGTTTTATGAAGCGTGTAAATTTTCATGATTAGTTATTAAAAACAACATAGGTGTTGAGCGAAATGGCGATACAGAGCCAAATCAGGTAGGGTAGAAGGAGGTACTTCGCCGTTTTAAGCCGATCACTTCTAAAGGTAATAAAGAAATAGAAAATGACGAGCATGAGCATTATTAAGGTTAATAAGGCCACCATTGTCAACTTTTGGTTAAAAAACACCCAATTCCAACTCACATTTAGTAAGACTTGGAATCCATAAAATCCCCAAAGAAATTTTGAGCCTCTTATATCAAATAGTTCAACCAGATACCAAGAAAAGCAAAGCATTATTAAGGTCCAAGCTGCACCAAAAACCCAGCCTGGAGGTGTCCAAGGCGCTCTATTAAGATTGCGATACCATTCGCCCGTTGGGCCTTCACCCATTATTAAATTACCTAAGGCTAATCCTCCAAAATTTATAATAAGAAATACTATGAGGTAGCCTATTTTTTTCAAACCGTATCGACCTTAATTGCTTCAATACGATCTAAGATTTTTTGGGCTTCTGAGTATTTTTTATCGCTCTCGGCACGGTTGGTTGTTGATAAACGATGCCAGTCTGCCATAAGCTTTTCATACTGTTTTTGAAGTTTGTCTACTTCCGATGTTTTTTTAAATAATCCAAACATAAGTTCTTAGTTTAAATATTTGGTAATTCTACTATTGAAGGGTTTTGTGATGGAATAGAAATAGTCTAAAAATTCACCTTTTTCGTCCACTAAATATTTCTGGAAATTCCATTTCACAGAAGAATTCTGTTTGCCATTTACGTATTTCTTGGTCAACCACTCATATAAAGGGTGTTGCTCTGGTCCTTTAACATCGATTTTCTCGGTGATTAAAAAAGATACACCATAATTTAACTGACAAAATTCTTGAATGTCTTCAGCATTTCCTGGTTCTTGACCACCAAACTGGTTACATGGTACACCAATGACGACAAGGTTGTCCTTATATGTTAAGTGCAATTTTTGAAGCTCCTTATACTGTGGTGTAAAGCCACATTTAGACGCAACATTTACAAATAGAATTTTTTTGCCTTTATAGTCTGATAAATCTATAGGTTGCCCTTGCAAACTATTAATTTGTATATCATATAAGGACTTTGAGGCATTTTGTACCACCTCTTTATCTGTAGTCGATAGTGTACCGACAAATGCTTTTAATGGGTTCATAGTTTATATTTTAAAGCTTACGATACCACAATCCATTTCAAAGATTTGTCCTGAAAGCGAAGCCGCTTTTTCAGAGAGTAAGAAGGTTGCCATATCTGCAACTTCTTGAGGTTGTAAGTACTTTTTTAAAGGATGACGCTCGTTCATGTTATCGATCATCCGTTCATTTCTTAATAATTTGGATGCTAAATCCGTATCTGTAACTGTAGGTGCAATGGCATTAACACGTATGGTAGGCGCCAACTCCGCACCTAAGGATTTAGTAAGTCCTTCTACTGCCGATTTAGAGGCCGCAACACTCGCATGGAATGGCATACCTAATTTAGACGCTACTGTGCTAAACAATAGAATAGCCGGTTTATTACCATTTTTTAGAACAGGTACGTATTTCTGTACGGCTTTTACGGCACCAATAACGTTAATCTCAAAATCGTTTCTAAAGTCATCTGTACTCAAACGACTAATCGGCTTTAAATTAATACTCCCAGGACAATATACAAGACCATCGGCTGCATCGATCTCTGGCAATGCATCGGTAAGTATATCGCACTCATGATGCTCTAAATTTGGATGCGTTTGTTCAGGCGCATTTCTGCTTATGTTTATGACCTTATGCGAAGAAAGCAAAGATGAGACAATAGCGTTGCCTATACCTCTGCTTCCGCCCACAACAATAATTGTATTCATAGTGTTGATTATGCCGCTGTTAATGGACGACCTTTAAGTCGTTTTTCAATTTTTTGCTTGATTACGGTTAAACGCTTCATCAAGTCCATTAGCTTAGCGTCTTTCTTTTGTTTGTAAACTTCGTTAACACCAAGGATGATTTCTTTTGCTTCTCTAGCGGCCAAAATTCTATCACTTGTCGTTTTGAAGGAATGTTTCCTGTTTTCAAATTCAAAGGCTCTTTCTAAAATATCCATAGCTTAATTGTTTAAATAATTCTGTAATTCTGCGATCTTTTCAGGTCTGTTAAACTCACCACCATAGTAGGTTGTTACTGTTGCTGAAGTATCATCCTTAACACCACGTGAAGAAACACATAGATGCTTGGCATCAATAATTACCGCTACGTCTTCAGTCTGTAACACTGTTTTTAATTCGTTAGCGATTTGATTAGTTAAGCGTTCTTGTACCTGTGGTCGTTTGGCATAATACTGCACAATACGATTGAGTTTAGATAAGCCAATAACCTTACCTGATGATTTGTACGCCACATGTGCCTTTCCAATAATTGGAACAAAGTGGTGTTCGCAGTTTGAGTAAAATGTAATATCCTTTTCTACCAACATTTGATTGTATTGGTACTTATTATCGAAAAGGGCTACTTTAGGTTTGTTTTCTGGGTCGAGACCAGAGAAAATTTCCTCTACATACATTTTAGCCACCCTGTCTGGTGTGCCTTTTAATGAATCATCAGTAAGATCGAGGCCTAAAACGTCCATAATCTCTGAAAATAATATAGTTATACGCTTTTTCTTTTCGTCGTTAGACATATCAAAAGCGTTCGCTTTCATTGGTGTTTCTAAACTTGTAAATAGGTGGTCGTCTCCGATATCTTCTGTTGTAAAACCATTAAGGTGATGACCATTCTTAAGGGAAGTTGTTTCTGTTTTCATAGAATCTTTTTAATGTGCTGTCTTTAAGTACTCCAAGCTTAAATCAAAGCACGAGTTAACGTTTTGAAATAGAGTTATTTGATATTGTTCTTTGACGCGAACACTTAAATCTGCCTTTGTCAAACGTTCTTTTTTTACTGTGTTTCGTTGAGCGCCCTTGAACACGAGCTCTCCACATTCTGAAACTACTAGGTTTCATTTCTTTTCGCATGAGTTCGACCACCTCTTGCTCTTTGAGTCCAAACTGGAAAGTTATGGCTTCAAATGGTGTTCGGTCTTCCCATGCCATTTCTATAATACGGTCAATATGTTGTGCTTCTAAATTCATAGTCCTGCTGGCATTGCATACTGCATATCAT
Source organism: Winogradskyella poriferorum (assembly GCF_050618035.1). Taxonomy (GTDB): domain Bacteria; phylum Bacteroidota; class Bacteroidia; order Flavobacteriales; family Flavobacteriaceae; genus Winogradskyella; species Winogradskyella poriferorum_A. Next base: position 262,471 of record NZ_JBODPY010000003.1, on the reverse strand, counting down.
ACTTTACTTTCTCGTCTAACAGCTTATCAAAAAACTTTTTATTCTCTCTAAAGGTTTTACTATCTCTAAAATGAATGAAACGGCCTTGCGCATGTAAACTCGAGCCATTCACTTTATAGATGACAAGCTGATAATAAGGAATGATCCATGTAAAATTTTTCAATCCTTGATTAATACGCACTAAAATACCGTTCGGTCTTAGTTCTATATTGGCATAATTGATATCAGACACTCTGTTCATCATGCTTTGCATGTTTTGACTAACTTCATCAATAATCATCCGTTTTGACCCTATACCTTTCATTTTCAATTTCTGTACCAAACTAAACGGTTGACCTACCAAGTCCGCGATAATTTGCTTGTGCTCAGGATTGTTATGTGTGGTATTTAATATCATAATCTATGCTAATATACAAAATGTTTAATCTTTTGGATTATAAGTTAAACAAAAATTAACAGAGAATTAAGATTGTAGGAAAACTTGTGTTATTTTAAGGTATTACTCGTTTCTGAGCATTCGTCCTCTGTCCTGTATAGTATGTCGCCGAAGTATGCGAAAACTTTCACGAACTACCTCAGGGTCTTCTTTCATATTCCAAAGAATTTCGCTTGCTAATTTGCGGTTCTTATTTATGTCTACAATTGGTTGTGGATAATCACGTCCTAGTTTGAAGTTGTAGAAGCCTTGTTCGAGCTCTGTCATTAAATAAGGTTCATGAATAAATGGCACCTCTAATTGCGCCAATTCTGGAACCCATTTTTTTATAAATGTTGCATCAGGATCGTGTTTGAGCCCATTGACGGTAGGATTGTAAATGCGTAAATTATTAATGCCAGTTTCACCAGCTTGCATCTGTAATTGTGGGAAATGAATACCAGGTTCAAAATCCAGAAACTGCTGTGAAAGATGTGCGGAGGCATCTTGCCATGGTTGCCATAAAATATGGGTAAAGAAGGAAACTAACATGGCACGCATCCTAAAATTAACATAACCAGTTTCAATTAAACAACGCATACTTGCATCGACTAAAGGAAAGCCGGTTTGGCCTTCTTGCCATGCTTGCTGATAGCGTTTAGAGATACTCTTTTTGAGTTTGTGATAGCCTTTGTTAACACTCGCACTCTCCATGGTATGCTCCATTTCAAACTTTTGTATAAAATGCGCCTGCCAGCGTAATCTGGAAAGAAAGGCACCTATATGTCTTTTGTCTGATGTTGTTGCTCGTAATTCTTGCCCCTTTTGAAATATTTGCCTTATGGATACATTTCCCCATGAAATATAAGGCGAAAGTCTACTACAACTCTTGCGTGAAGCTTCGGGTTTAGAAATGTTAAACATGTACTCTTGATGCCTACTGTCAAAGAAGGAATTGGCATATTTCCATGCCATAGTTGTACCACCTTTTTGAAAGTTACTTTCAGCTGGTGTCTCTAATGGAGTAACCGTTGAAACTGCTTCGAGTGCTTTAATAGCTTCTAAATCTAATAATTGCTGGTCCTTAGGTTGAAATGCTTCAAGTGATTGATACATGTAGGATTCCCAATTTTCAAACCAATTATCGCGATTTGCCAGTCCACGTTCCACACCATTATTCTTACTTTCTACCCAATCAATAAGATTATTGCGACAATAGCGTTTAAATTCTTTGTCTCTATTGTAAGTGACAAGCAATCCTGTTTCTACATGAGAGTATACCGTTTCGACCTTATAATAGGTTTGAATAAGGTTAAAAGCACTCTGAATATCACTTGTTATGGTAAGTATTTTGGTGTTATATTCTAAAAGCTGCTCATTTAAATCCCTTAGTGATTCTTTAATAAAATTAAAATGGCGCGTACTGTAATGTGCGTCGTTAAGCAACATGTGCTCAAATACATATAGCAGTAGGGTGGGTTTACCAGATTTTAGAGCATTGGAAATAGCTTCATTATCCTGAAGTCTCAAATCGCGTTTTAACCAAACAACATGTATAGGTTTTCGTTCTATCATTTATAGCGTTTCAAAAAAGGAAGCCGCATTTTTAAAATGCACCTCTTTTGTTTCCTGTTTCATTTTGTCAAATGTTCTAATGAGCATTCCTAGTCTGGGATTACTCAAAAAGAAATCACGATGCTTATCCATAAAAGTCCAGAAGAGACCATCCCATGTCCTTTGCCATTCTCCTTTGCTGTAATTACTCATTTTCATGATGTAATTACTACTGCTGATATAGGGTTTTGTAGACATTAAGCCACCATCTGCATAAAGGCTCATGCCATAGACATTCGGTACCATAACCCAATCGTAAGCATCGATAAAGAGCTCCATGAACCATTGGTAAACATCATCGGGATCAAATTCACATAAGACCATAAAATTACCGAGTATCATCAAACGTTCGATGTGATGTGCGTAGCCAGTTTTTAAAACTTTTTTGATGACATCATCAATAGGTTCAATTCCTGTGGACCCATCATAAAAAGACGCTGGGATTTTTCTACTGAATTTCCAGAAATTTTTAGTGCGTTCTTGGGTACCTTTGGCTTCATAGACACCACGTATAAATTCACGCCAGCCAAGAATCTGTCGCACAAATCCCTCTGTAGAATTTAAAGGTACACCGTTGTCATTTGCAAATCTTATAGCCTTCTGTATAATGTCCATAGGATCTAGTAAGCCTACATTGATGAGTGGTGACAAAAGACTATGGTTTAAAAAGTGCTCTTCCTTAACAATAGCATCTTCATAAGGACCAAACTCATGAAAACGTTTCACAAAAAATTGCTCTAACCAATCTGACGCTGATTTAAAATCTATTGGGTAGGTTATAAAATCATTAAGATCACCATAATGATTTGCAAAGTTTGAATGTACATAGTCTTCAGCTTCTTTATGGTAATCGCTCTTATCTGGAAACTGAATAAATGGTGGTATTTTGTCTTTTGGATATTTTTTTCGATTGTCGGAATCATAAGTAAGTTTACCGCCTTCTGGTTCGCCAGAAACCATTAGTATATCTCGATTTTTTCGTTCTGATTTATAAAATGCGGTTTGAAAGAATTTCTTTTTTGTAGGTTTAAAGAACGAACTGAGTTCTTCTTTGGTATTAATAAATAGGGGATTATTAAGCCAATTTATACTTATTGATGCAGATGCATGATTAATATGTTTTTGAAGCCAATTATCAGTTGGGTCAATACAATGCAATTTGGTGATACCTTTTTCAATCAAATCAGCAATTAATATGCGAACATCATGTTGCTTTGAAATGGCTTCAATATAATGCACTGTCTTCCCATGAGACTCAAGGTGATCTTTATAGGCTTGCATACTTGCTCTATGAAAGGCGATCTTCTGCTTGTGGAACTTGTAATGCGTACAGAATAGAAATTCCTCGACCAGATAGATATCACAATCTATCTCAATTAAAGGAGAGTCTTTAAATAATTGATGCGGAAAAACTAGGGCAACTTCTTTTCTCATTTCACTTAAACCTAATTGTTTAATTGTTGTTTATCGCAGTACCATTTTCGTATTTATTATGAATAAGTATAATGGCCAATCCAAATAATACTGCAGAAATTATTAATACGGTACTTACTAAACCACTAACACCAAAGGATAAGCGTATTAAAATAGTGGAAACTATAAATCCAGAATTTCTAATGATTTTATGAAACTTATCTGTGTAAAAGAAGGATATAAGCAATAGTACAACATCTACAAGAATTAAAACGGTAAAGAATTCATCAAAAAACAGATTATTAATTGTCTCAAAACTTGGTATAACCTCAGAGGAAAAAGAAATACTCGACATCCAGCTCCAAAATGTTGCCATGGCTATAATTATAAATGTTGGAACCAATAGGACTGCAATTATTTTTTTCCTATTTATAAATCTTTCAATTTTCAGTTCATTGGTTTTTTGCTTTATGGCTTTTTTCATCCCTTGTTTTTGAAATTGAAAAATTAGGTAGAAAAGAATGATAGAAGCAAGTATATCATATGTAAATTGTAAATCTCCATTTATCTCAAACCAATTAGACGTGAGTTCCAATCCTGATAAATCTTTGAATAATTTTCTGATGATTATGAGTGTGATTATTTCATACTGTTTTGTGATGTATGTAGTAAATGATTTTGGCAAATAATAAATTAAAAGATATACTTCATAAATTAGTATAAAGGAAAAAGGTGTATAGATCGCAGAAATTGGATTGTTGAATAATTCTGACTCCAAATGGAAACTTACGATATTGTTTTTTGACATAAATATCAATATCAAATGAACAAAGAATCCCAATAGCGCAACATAAAGTATAACTTTTTCTATACTTTTTTTAATTTGCTCTGAGAGAAAAATAGGATATAGTTTGTTCAGTAAGTGCATGCGCTATTATTTTTTAAAATAGTGTCGTTTGCAACCAGAGTTTTCTAAATCTTCCATCGGTATCATAACGATCGGCTTGCATATCGACATTAAATTTTCGGTCTCTTGGGTCATTACCAACTCCAGAGACGTACATCCAATTGCCATAATTACTATGCACGTCGTAATCGAGTAATAAAGATTCAAAATAGGCGGCACCAATGCGCCAATCTAGGTAGAGCTCCTTGGCAAAGTATGACGCTACATTTTGTCTTCCTCTATTACTCATCCAACCGGTTTCCTTTAGTTCGATCATATTGGCATTTACAAAATCAGAAGCCGTTTCCCCATTAATCCATTGTGCGATTTTGCAAGGTTCAGACGACCAATCGTAGTTCTTATTTAAAATGCCATGGAGCTTAAAAATAGCGTTACCATGTTTTAGTGAAACATACTTAAAGTAATCGCGCCAAATCAACTCAAAAATTAACCAATAGGTCGATTGGTTTTTAAAATGTTCCTGTTCGAATTGCTTGACTTTCCAATAAATAGTGCGTGCTGATAAGCTACCATTGGCCAGCCATGGTGAAAATTTAGAGCTGTAATCACGCCCAACTAATCCATTGCGTGTCTTTTTATAGAAACCTAGCTTTTTTGACTGAAAAAAATAACAATCTAGTCGTGCCAAAGCTTCATTTTCCCCTCCTTTAAAAGGAAATGCTGTGTTTGGATGCATTGTAAACGAGAGAAAGCCTAGATCGGCAATGCTTGGAATGTCTGTTGGATTATCTATTCGATTTGTTTCAGGTTGTGCTTCTACATGAACTTCCTTTCGTATGTCCACATATTTTTCAAGTTTTTTCCTGAAAACGGTAAATACTTGTGGTGTTTTTTCAATCTCAAAGTTGATATCATCAGGATGAAAAAGAAATTGATTGTAGTGTCTATGCCATGTTATGGAAGTAGGGAGCTCTTGTTGAACATTCCGTTCTTCATCCACTTCTTCTTGTGTCCATTCCTTTTGAATATGGATATCTGTAATAGCATAGGTCTCACAAACCTGTGGTATGATGACATCAGGACGCTCATGATACACCAATAAATCAATGTTGAGGTCCTCTAATTCAGACCTGAGGTCTTCTAAGGTTTCTAATAAGAATTGAGCCCTATACTTTTCGGTCTTTTTAAAGCCATAAGGTGTTTCTTCAAAGTACTTTGGGTCTAAACAATAGATACCAATTACCTTTTCTGCATGTTTAGTCGCTTCATGAAGTACAACATTGTCTAAGGTTCTAAGATCGTTTCTAAACCAAATTAAGTTTCTCATTTCGTTCTTTTGCATTTTTCACTACAATATTTCACATTCTCCCAATCCTTAGCCCACTTTTTACGCCATGTAAACGGCCTTTCACAGACTAGGCAAATCTTTTGAGGTAAATGTTGTTTTTTTAAATCTCTCATTTTGGTTCTACCAATGCGTTAATCATTCCTTTAAAAACAAAGGCGTGGAAGGGTAAGACCATATACCAATATAATCGACCCCAAACGCCTTTTGGTCTAAAGACAGCACGTTGGTAGAGTTTGTCTTTAACAATTTTAAACTCCAGCCATGCCTCACCAGGTAATTTCATCTCGGCAAATAGGAGTAAACGTTTTTCACCTTTATCAGCAAATAGGACACGCCAAAAATCTAAGGGATCACCTGGCTCTAAATAAGTGTCGTGTGTTCTCCCACGACGTAATCCGACGCCACCAAATAGTTTATCTAAATAACCTCTCAGTTTCCATAAGCCATTGAAACTATACCATCCGTTTCGACCACCAATACCCCAAATTTGGTTTAATGTGAATTCTTCGTCCTTCACATCGCGTGAACGCACATCCTTAAAACAGCCAAATTGAGGGAGTTCTACATATTTTGAAAGTTGGTCCTTAAACAAACCACTACTTACGGCATCTTTCCAACTCGAGATTACCGAGTTTTGCTGTATTCTTTGAAACGCTAAATTAACCGCTGTTTTATAAGTCATAGGTTGGATATCGATATGCGTATTGATATCACTAGGTTTACCAATGACTTCTACCTTCATGCTATCCACTAAGGCCTGAGCTAATTGAAAAGACGTAGAGGTTACAAAATACAACCAATAGGAGGAAAGTTTAGGTGTTAAAACGGGTAGAGTATAAATATATCGTTTAAGCCCACGAACTTCAGCAAACTGCAATAGCATTTCCTTGTAGGTCAATATTTCTGGTCCATAAATATCAAAGGACTTATTGTATAATGCCGTTTTACCAATGGCACCAGAAAGGTAGGTCAATACGTCTCTAATCCCAATAGGTTGGCTTTTCGTTTTTAACCACTTTGGCGTAATCATAATTGGTAGCTTCTCAACGATATCTCTGATAATTTCAAAAGAAGCGCTACCACTACCAACGATGATACCGGCTCTAAACGTTGTTAGTGCATAACTCTTCGACTTTAAAGTCTCTTCAACCTGTAGACGTGATTTTAAATGTTTAGAAAGTGAATTGTCATTAACAATACCACTTAAATAAATAACTTGTTTGCAATTCGTCTTTTCGACATGTTTTTTGAAATTCTCGGCACACTTACGCTCTAAGGCTTCAAAATCTTCAGAATTTGTGGCCATAGAATGAATAAGATAATAGGCCACATCAATATCTTCTGGAATGGTGTTTGGCTGTGGATTTAAAAAATCCACTTTTATAAATGAGCACAATGGATGCTCCTCTATTTCATCAGGTATGCGATTCATATCACGGACACAACAAATAAGCTCATGCTTATCTTCTAAGAGCTGAAGCGCTAGGCGCTTAGCAATGTAGCCTGTTGTACCTGTAATTAGTATACGCATTAGTCATTCGAAATTGCAAATTCTGGTTTAGGTCTTTGGTATTCTAATCTTGTCTTTAATTGTGGAACGGCATAACCATCAAGACCGTTTATTGTGGCTACCTTTCCTTTAGATAGGTTGATAAACCCATCCTTTTCCAACAGTTCATCTGGAACATATAGCTTTTCAATTCGTCCAATAAGAAGTATGGTATTATTGGCTTTTATTGGGTACTCTTCTACATAACTCATGGCCAATTGAATAGGACAACTTTTTACAAAAGGTGCTATAAAATCATCCTTATATTCTTCTTCTAATGCTGTCACATCAAACTCAGATATGGACGAATCATATTTAGCTGAAGTATGATGTGCATCCTTAAGGATACCCTCATGAATATGATTGAGCGTATACTTACCTGTCGTTTTTATGTTGTCGTACGTATTTCTAATTACCGTTGTAGGTCTTAAGAAGAAACCTAGCAAACCTGGATTAGAGCCTAAATGTGTTATAGAACTGAAAACAGCCACATTACTTACTCCAAGATTATCTTTAGTCCCAATTAAATTAGCAGACTTATAGCCAGAGCAACTATTAATTAAATTGATGCGATAGAGATGATGCATCTTATTGATATCCTCTAGACTAAACTGTGCCATGTTACAAGTTGATAAAATTGTTGATTTTTACATGCTCTGCCTTAAGATCGAACATGAGGTTGTAAAGACCAAAGAACGTTCTATTGATGTAAATAAAATGCTTAGACCCTCTATTACCATTCATGTTACGCAATTCTGTACTTTTAGAGTAGCGTTGTCCCATTTCTCCGACCTTATTAAAAAATTCAGGGTCTGAGAAATCAAAGGTCTCACTGTGAAATGGCTGGGTGAATAAACTTAAGAGCTCATAGAACATCTCACTAAAGAATTTTACCTCCTCTGGGGAATCATCTTTTCTTAAGATTTCTAATTCGTATAATTTTTCAGTAAAGAATACTGGGTCTTGCAGACTTTCTTTTCGAGCCAATTCAAAATATGGAACATAGAATTCTTCTGGAATTTCTTTCATGCATCCAAAGTCAAGGGCTATAAGTTCACCTTCTTCAGAAATCAAGAAGTTTCCAGGATGTGGATCTGCATGGACTTTACGTAGCTTATGGATTTGGAACATATAAAAATCCCAAAGCGCTTGTCCCAGGCGATTTGATACCTCTTCATCTGTATTATGGGCTACAAACTCAGAAAGGTGTTCACCTTTCATATAATCCATAGTTATAATACGCTCAGATGAATATTTTCTGTAATAATTTGGAAATTTTAGATTCGGGATATGCTTACAAGCTTCCACAACGGCTTCACTCTGTTCTATCTCAAGTAAGTAGTTCGTTTCTTCGGTAAGTTTATCTTCCACTTCTTTGAAATACTTGTCAGAGTCTTTCCCTTTGATGTTAAACATCTTAATGGCTACAGGCTTTACTAAAGCTAAGTCTGAAGCGATACTTTCTGCAACTCCAGGGTATTGGATTTTCACAGCAAATTTTTTCCCATCCTTCTCTGCCAAATGGACTTGTCCAATACTGGCAGCATTGACCGAAGTTGCGTTGAAAGTATCAAATAGGGCTTCAGGCTTTTTTCCAAAATATTTTTTAAATGTCTTAATGACCAATGGCGGTGATAATGGTGGTACCGAAAATTGTGATAATGAGAATTTCTCCACGTAAGCCTGTGGAAGAATACTTTTTTCCATACTCAGCATTTGGGCTACCTTAAGAGCACTGCCTTTAAGTTTTTTGAGACTATCATAGATATCCTCAGCATTGTTTTGATTAAGACGCTCCTTTGCTTCCTCTTTGGAGGTGACCATCTTATCGCCATAATATTTTAAATAGTTCACACCAACTTTTGCACCAGTAGTAACTAGTTTTGAGGCACGTGAAATTTTGGTAATTGGTATACTATCGATTGTTTTCATTTAACCAGCTTGCATTTTTTCTTTGTACAAAAATTTACCAAGGTCTATTAAACTCTTAAGTGGTGTGGTATCAATTAAATCAAAACTAGCTTTGACAGATTTTTCGATAAAAATATCGGTCTTTTCAAACGCAGGTGACGTATCGTCTATCCAGAACTTCATAGTTATGAGTAACTGCAACCAAGCTGTTTCTTTAAGACCTCTGTTTTGAAGTTTTTCAAGTTGATCTTGTTTAAAATCGATGGTCTGAATATTAAGATGCTCAATGTAATTACTAAAACGTTGTTTTAGCTTTGATAAGGTTTTGAGCGTTTTAAGTTGATTCTTGTTTTCTTCGAGCGCATGAATTACATAACTTCTATTCGCAGTTAAGATTTCGAAAAATGTAAAATAGAAGCTTAATAGTTTATTTCTTGGATCAAAATCTAAATACTCTTCACTCTTTTCGAGAACCTTATGAGCATTATCAAAAAAGATTTTAAAAACCGATTGCTCTAATGCATCGAAAGACCCGAAAAACTCATAAAACTTCTGCTCTTCAAAATTATTTTCTTTCGCGAATGCATACACTGTTTTAGGTGGTTCACCATGTGACAGCACATAATCCATATAAAATACGATGATGTCTGCTTCCTTGATTGATTTCTTCTTTGCCATTGTGTTTGAATTTCAATTCAAAGATACATAATGTTTAACGATTTATAATAAAGGTTAAACAAAATTTAACAGCTAAAAAAAGTATCAATTGTTTTGTTGGTGATTTTAAAGGAATTGAATAGGGTTATTTTCTAAGAACCAGTGCCGTGTAGACTGCAAATAGAGCTCCTAAAATTGGTGCAGTAATGTATAACCATAAATGTTCTAAATTACCACTAATAAAAGCGGGTGCAATAGATCGTACCGGATTCATTGAAGCCTTTGTAATAGGACCTGCAAACATGGCCTCAAGCAGAATAACTGACCCAACCGCTATGGCAGCCATCGTGCCTAGCTCTTTACTACCTGTAGAAACATTGATGATTACCAACATTAAAAAATAGGTTAAAAGTGCTTCTAAAATAAAGGCTTTATAAGGTGCAAAACCATCTCTAGGATAGGTATGACCATAGCTTTCAGATTCTGGAAATAAGATCCACAAAATTACAATAGCCAATAACGCACCTAAGATTTGAGCACTGACGTATAGAGGGACCTTATTCCAATTAAATTTGCCACTCACTGCAAAACCTATGGTTACGGCTGGATTAAAATGCGCTCCAGATATTTCACCAAATGCATATATCATTGCCATTACAATGAGACCCCAAATGATGGCAATACCAATATGTCCTATTTCGCCATTGGTAATTTCGTTTACAGTCATGGCACCACAACCGCAAAACACCATCGAAAAGGTACCGATTCCTTCAGCTAAAGCATTTTTAAACATTCAGATGGATTTAAGTCGTTTTTAGATTTGAGAACACATACTTGAGGTTAGTTGCAATCTGAAGACTGCGCTCTAAATATTTTTCCTTTTGTAATTGCGTACCATCAAAAGCCTTAGGATCTTCAAAGGTGATGGGTAATCGTACTTCTGCACCAGCAATAAATGGACATCCTTTATCTGCGCTGGAGCAGGTCATGATGGCTGCAAAAGCTTCGCTAGGATTAAAAGAATCATCAAAGGTTTTAGAAAATCCTATAACAGAAGGGTAGGTGTCAGAAAATTTAATGCTATAAATCGGATTGTTACTCTTGCTTAATTCTTGTATTTGAAAGCCTGAACATTCTAGGGCTTCAGCTGCTGAAGGAAATAGTGCTGTGGCTTCCGTACCACCAGAATAACAATGAACATTATTAATTTTATAATAGGTCGCCATAGCTTGAGCCCAAACCTGCGATAAATGACTTCGTCTAGAATTATGTGTACAGATAAAATTGAGGTTAATTATAGCGCCTTTATTCACTTTATTCTGTATGAAATCGATCATTGGATCGAGACTTTTATATCTATCCTGAGGGATAGAATTTAAATCTAAGCTTTCAATGACATCGTTTATTTGTTTATACATTTTATTAATCCTAATAAATTTAACAACAACCTGATTTAGGATCACAACATGTACTCATGGCTTGTAATTCTGATAATTTCACTCTTGGCTTTTGCTTAGGTACACCACAATTGTCCTTTGCTAAACAGTCGGTCTGCATTGGGACCAACAAGAAAGAAGTGCCATCAAAATCAAGATGGTATTTGCCAATGGTATCACCTTGGTATTCTACTTCTATTTGAAGATCTGGAATGCCTAGTTTTTCTTGAGAGAGCTCTATGATTTTCAAAAGTTTTTCCGGGTGTAGTCTATGGTTATAATCATTTGCTTCCCACAGTTGAAAATTTACAACTTCTTCATGTCTAATAGTACCACCACAGTCAATAAAATCTTTTGTGATTTTACCAACTTCAGTCACATGAAAATGTTCTGGGACTTGCGTTCCATTTGGTAATTGGAACTCTATTTGTTCAAGTCGATGCAGATGTGTTTTTATTTCTGAGAGTTTCATAGTTTAATATTAACAACAATTAGTATTTATGTCCTGATCAAAAAATTCTGTCAGTAAGGTTTTCATTTCTAACCATTTCTCTTGATTAATGCAATAGCAAACACTTGTACCTTCTATACTACCTTGTATTAATCCTAGATTTTTAAGTTCTTTTAGATGCTGAGAAATAGTAGCCTGTGCCAATCCAATTTCATCAACTAAGTCGCCACAAATACAGGTGTTTGCTTTAAAAAGATGGTGTAAGATGGCCACTCTGGCAGGATGTGCAAACGCTTTAGCGAGGGTAGCTATCTCGTTTTGTACATCAGTAAATATTTCGGTTTTTGTAACACCCATTTGTGTAATTAATTTATTTATTGCAATATTACGATAAAAGAATTAAAAACACTTTATATTTTGTGTAATTTTTGATTTAGGCGTATTTCATTTTATGGATTTGTTAACATATACACCTTGGCTTTAATTGTACATTTATCGAGCTAAATAATAAATCTTTAATACTAATCGAAATGAAAAAATTACTATTAATGACGTTTGCAATGGTTATTGCATTCTCATTAAACGCACAAATTGAAACACCGCAACCTAGTCCTTTTACTAAAATTGAGCAAAAGGTGGGATTAACGGATGTGACTTTAGAATATTCTCGTCCAGGGATGAAAGGGCGCAAAATATTTGGAGATTTAGTGCCTTATGGCAAACTATGGAGAACAGGAGCTAATAAAAATTCCATGATAACGTTTAGTGATGATGTGGTTGTGGATGGTACTACGCTTAAAGCAGGTTCTTATGCGATTTTTGTAACACCGAATGAAAGTTCTTGGGATGTTATTTTCTACAGTGATACTAATAACTGGGGAACCCCAAGAAATTGGGATGATTCAAAAGTCGCTGCTAAAACTACTGTTGAAACTTATGCAATGCCTATGAATGTTGAAACTTGGACCATTTCTATAGATGATCTTACAAACAGTTCAGCACAAATCGGTTTTATCTGGGAAAATGTGTATGCTGGTGTAAAGTTTGAAGTACCAACGGATTCTAAAGTGTCGGCTTCAATTGAAAAAACTATGGCTGGTCCTGCCGCAGGAGATTACTACAGTGCTGCGGTGTATAATTTAACTGAAGGCAAAGACTTAGAGCAAGCTAAAGCTTGGATGGATAAGGCGATGTCTATGATTGATAAACCAGGTTTCTGGCAGTTAAGACAACAGTCATTATTATATGCTAAACTAGGAGATAAGAAAATGGCTATTGAAACAGCAAAAAAATCATTAGCAGGAGCTGAAGAGGCTGGAAATGCTGATTATGTTAAAATGAATAAGGACTCCTTAAAAGAATGGGGTGCTATGTAATTATGTAGCCAATCAATAAATTGAAACGCAACATCTTAATGTTGCGTTTTTTTATGCCCTGAAAAGAACTGTAAAACATTTGCAATCGCTATAACGATAATACAACCAATTAAATTAAGCCATAAATAGGGTAAATTAATAAGGCCAGCATTGTCTAGAAAGTACAATCCAATAATAAGTACTTGGGTAATTAAAGCTCCAATAAATACCGCATTTCCTCTAATGTGTTTAAAGAAAAACGCCAGTAGAAAAATACCAAGAACATTACCGTAGAATATCGATCCAATAATGTTTACCAACTGAATGAGATTTTCCGCTAGGTTTGCAAAACATGCAATTATAATCGCAATAATTCCCCATCCAAATGTGAACCATTTGGTCATATTCACAATGTGATGTTCGCCTTTATCTTCTTTTAAATTTCGTTTATATAAATCTATAGATGTAATGGTAGCTAAGGCATTAATTTCTGATGCTGTAGATGACATAGCTGCTGATAAAATCACTGCTAAAAGCAAGCCTATAAGACCTTTTGGAAGGTGATTGAGAATAAAGGTAATGAACATGTAATCTCTATCATTTGTGAGCGTGTCCTTAGCGGCATCACCATATAAGCTTTTTAAAGCAATAGACTTTTCGTTATAAAGTGCACTGTTTTTATCCTCTATCGCTTCAAGTTCTGAGGACAAGTTATTATAGGCACTAGCATATTCGGCATCAATAGCTTTTTTAATTAAGAATTTTGACTCTGAACGATAGGTTTTTTCAGTTTGGTCTAATACTGCAATTTGATCTTTAATAACTGCTCTGTTAGTAGAGGCTTCACCATATTCTAATGAGAGTTTCTTTTTTTGTTCAAATAAGGCCTCTTGTTTGTTTTGAAGTTCTCTATAGTCATCGCCATAAGGAGAGGCTAAAACGGTTTGCGTAGAGGAGTCAATAAAATTTAATGGTGCTGGGTTAAACTGATAAAACACAAAAACCATTACACCCACCAACAAAATAAAAAATTGCATTGGTACTTTTAGGAGACCGTTAAACAAAAGACCCATTTGCATTTCTTTCATTGATTTACCAGAAAGATAACGCTGTACTTGGCTCTGGTCTGTGCCGAAATAGGATAACATTAAAAAGGTACCACCAATTAAACCCGTCCAAACGGTATATCGGTTTTCGAGATCAAATGAAAAGTCTAAGACTTCCATTTTACCCGTAGCTCCTGCAATATCAATAGCTTCTGAAAAAGACACTTCATCAGGGATTAAATCTATAACCACGAATAGTGCGGCCAACATCCCAGCAAAAATGACAAACATCTGTTGTTTCTGAGTAACCGTTACCGCTTTTGTACCTCCTGAAACCGTATAGATGATTACTAAAACACCAATAACTATATTGAGGGTTACAATATTCCAACCTAGTAATACCGATAAAATAATTGCTGGTGCGAAAATGGTAATACCAGCAGCAAGACCACGCTGAATTAAAAACAGAATCGCAGTAAGACTTCGCGTTTTTAAATCGAATCTATTTTCTAGGAATTCATAAGCCGTATATACTTTTAGTCTATGGTAAAGTGGTATAAAGACCATGCAAATAATAACCATTGCTATTGGTAGCCCAAAGTAAAATTGTACAAAGCCCATTCCGTCTGAAAAGGCTTGTCCTGTCGTGGACAAAAATGTTATCGCACTGGCTTGTGTCGCCATAACGGATAGTCCTATGGTCCACCATTTGGTAGAATTACCACCGCGTACATAGTCTTGTACATTTTTACTGCCTCGCGTTTTCCAAGTACCATAACCTACAATGGTTAAAAGTGTAATTGCCAAAACAGTCCAATCAATCCAATCTAAAGTCTGTTGCATAGCCTAAGAGAATGACGCCGTTATTAAATAAAACAATATGAGGTAAATGGCGTTTGCTACCAATACTATGGTATACATTTTATCCCATTTCTGTTTTGGTGAGGTTTGATTGTCCATAGTGGTTGGCCTTAATTTTTAAGTGGTGTTTGGTCATCTTCCTTGCCTGCCGATAAAAGATTGGCGAAAAGGCGATAGGCTCCTGGTACACCAGCTGGAAACTCTCTAAAGAAGCTTAATCCTGTATAAATGTAATTCCCTTTTCCGTATTGGGCTATGAGAAGACTGCCATCTTTTGCGGATTCTCCTGAGTCATTCATTGCAAAAATGGGTGTGAATTTCTCTGACCATTGATTTGGAAAATACAATCCACGTTCTTGTACCCAGCCTTCAAAATCGTCTGAGGTTATTTTATTTGGGAAATTAAGAAGTGGATGATTGCTATCTAATAAAGTCACTTTTGCATTTTCATCAGTTACGCGATCTCTAGAAAGCTTTAGATCATAAGGTGCTAATTGATCTGTTGTAAGGCGTCTACTCGTATTGTATTGAACAATTAAGTTGCCTCCATTTTCAACATAATCTAACAGATATTTCTGCTTAAACTTAAGTTCATCCACTACATTATAGGCTCTAATTCCCATAACGACAGCATCAAAATTGGCAAGATTATCAGCAGATATTTGATCTGGTTTAATGATGGTGACATTATAACCGATTTGTCTAAGACTTTCTGGGACCACATCACCAGCTCCTTCAATATAACCTATATTATTGCCACGTTTTTTTATATCTAAGCGTACTACTTTGCTTTCTGAAGGTATGAGAACTGTTTGATAGGGAATATGGTCGTAATCAATCTCGATTAACTCACTGGTATACCATTCCTCATTGATATTAACCATAGGCGTGATTAAGCCCTCACTTTGATTTTTTGGAGGAATAATAGTGAATCTAACCTTCTGAATGTCACCTTTATTGGCAATAGCTACCTTTTGTTTTTGTGGATAAACACTCCAGTCGTTAGGGTAGGCCATTTGCACGTAGCCTTCTAGATTGTCACGTCCTGCTTTAACGAGAACTTCAATTTCTTTTTGTTGGTCATTTTCAAAAATAAAGACCTTTTCTGTTAAGCTTGCAGAAACCTCTGGTATAATTTCGAAAGGTCTATATAATTCTCCTTTATCTGGTTTTGAGTATCTGTAGACAACAGGTTTAGTGAGTGTAATAGGCACATTGTCTATCATTAAATTAAAATTAATGGTCAATCCTCGAGGAGTTTCAGGTAAGCCAATCAACTTTTGGTCAGCAACATCATACATACCAATACCACTTTTCTTATTGAGCCAATAAGGCGTCGTATAGGCATCAGATACTGGTAAAACAATATCCTCTATTAAGTTGAGCTTTTGGTTTGGTGCCATAGACATAGATTTGTCAACACCTTGTGACATCGTTGAGATCGAGTAAGAGCTTAGTTCTACTGGAATGTTACTTCTATTCAAGGCTTCAATACGTAAGGTCACTAATGAATTTGGAGAGGCCTGTGGAGCATTAGCGGAAGCTTCTAGAAATAACCCTAAACACGCTTCAATAATGGCTTTAATTTCATTTGATTTAATTGTTCTCCAATGTGTATCCTTTAGATTATGAATCCGTTTGTAGGCTTCCATAAGTTTTGGGATATGTACTGAAGGATTCTTAAAATTAAAATCGTCTTCAACACTTTTAAGGAGTTCACCGATTGGTGCACCACCTTCAACACGATTCCAAGACGTGTCTATACCAGCAAAAACATCATTACTGCCATCTAGTGGATCTCCTTTTAGAAACTCGATATATTCTTGTTGTGAACCGCGTTGCGATAACCTACCAAAGCCCTGGCATAAGTGCTGACTGCTGGCTAAAGCAGCGACTTCATTATTGGAGAGCCCTTTAGTGGGATAATAAACACCAATATCAAAGTTCAGCATGTTGGATTTATCCGCTTTTTCAAAATTCTCTTGGCTCCCATAAAACCACCAAGACGTGTTAAAAAAAAGACGTTTTGGTTGCCATGTATCGGTTAAATTGAGTTGCGATGCGTATTTTGTTTCGTCATTTGCCAAATCAAAGGCTTCCATGCTTAACATAGCCGAAGCCGTATGATGTCCATGAGTTCTTCCAGGTGTTCTATGATCAAAACGATTGACAATTATGTCTGGTTTAAATGTTCTAATGGCCCACACAACATCTGCTAATACTTTGTCTTTGTCCCATATTTCGAATGTTTCATCAGGATGTTTAGAATACCCAAAATCATTTGCTCTTGTGAACCGTTGTTCGCCACCATCAACACGTCTTGCGGCCAATAATTCTTGTGTTCTAATTACACCTAATAATTCTCTCAGCTCAGGACCAATTAAATTCTGTCCTCCATCACCGCGTGTAAGTGAGAGATAGGCAGTTCTTGCCTTAACTTCATTTGACATATAAGATATGAGACGTGTATTCTCATCATCGGGATGGGCAGCTACATAGAGTACAGCGCCTAAAACATTTAGTTTTTGAACAGCTTCGTAAATTTCTGATGCGTTTAGTTTTTTGGGCTGTTGTGCATGTGCTTGGAATACTATGCTAAAAACTAATAGTAGACAAAAGATATATTGTCGCATGTATTATAAATAGTTAGTTATATGTCCAAAGTTAAAAAAGATAAGAGGTGGAGTAGGTGATTTTAGAATTATTTAACGGAATGGTTAAGGCAAACTAATTTTAAATGTACTTAGAAAGTTATAACCATTTTTTACGTTTGAAGTACAATAACATTCCGAGAAAGAGAAAGATCATTACACCCCAAAGAATATAGTAACTGTATTTGTAATGGAGTTCTGGGATATTGTCAAAATTCATCCCATAGATACCTGCAATAAAAGTTAAGGGTATAAATATGGTGGCTATAATGGTGAGTACCTTCATGACTTCGTTCATTTTGTTGCTGATTGTGGTCATATACATATCCATTAAACTCCAAATCATTTCCCTATAAATATCTAGGTTTTCTGACACTTGAATTAAGTGGTCGTAAATATCTCTATAGTAGGTGATTGTGTTTTTATATATTAAGGAATGATCTCCTTTTTCGATTCTATTTAGAATCTCTCGTAATGGAAAAATAGCACGTCTTACCTTAAGGATTTCTCTTTTTAATTGCTGAATTTCAACATTTATATTTTCTCGTGCTATTCCGGCGAACAACTCGGTTTCTAAATCTTCAATTTTATTGCCAAGCGTTTCGATAATACTAAAATAATTATCCACCACAGCATCGATTAAAGCGTATAGCAAATAATCGGATTTCATGCCTCTAATGCGGCCATTGTTAAATCTTAAACGATCTCTAATAGGGCCAAAAACATCACCTTCGGATTCTTGAAAGGTTAAAACATAATTTTTGCCCAAAACGAAACTAACTTGTTCAATAACAATGTTTTCGTCTTCGTCGTAGTATAACATTTTTAAGACCACAAACATATAATCATCATATTCATCAATCTTGGGTCTTTGTGTGGTATTAACTATATCCTCTAAAACTAATGGATGCAAATTGTATTGCTTCCCAATATTTTCTATTTCTTGGGTATACTTTAGGCCATCGACATTAATCCAAGTTACAGAGTCTGTTTCTTTATAATTAACCGCATCCTCAATATTGAGTAAAACGGTTTCTTCTATATTATCCTTGGTATAGTCAAAACACTCAACATGAAAATCTTTATCTGATTTTCTTCCTGTATAAACAAGTGTGCCAGGAATTTGACCGATATGCTTTTTATGAATTTCTGAGCGTTTTCTTTTAGCCATAGCAACAAGTTACAAAATACTGCTATCATCTAGCGCATCCTTTTGTAATAAGGTTACAGCCTTTTGGAGAATAAGGTTATTGGGATAGGTGACTAGATCACCATTATCTTCTCTAAGAATAATTTGAAAGGCTCTAATATCTTCAATAATGGCCTCAACAGGATAGTCCTTGTCATGGATCTTAATTTTATCTCCAACCTTATATGGAAAGGAGAAGAACATAATTACGCCAGACGTGACATTGCTTAGAATGGACCATACGGCAAAAAGGGCAATCCCGATAACTGCAAAAACAGAAGAAAAGAGTAACGTTATATCTTGTGTATTTGCACCAAGAATGAAGGCTTCAATTAAAACAGCAATTAATACAAGAGTGACTGTTACATAGCGACCTATTAATATGGCTCGGGCTTCAGTAGTACCGCTTCTTTGCCCAATTTTCTTAACCGTAATAATTATGATGGCTCTAATTATAAATAAGACAATTAATAAGACTAAAGAATAGATTATTTCTGTCTTGTATGTAGAAAGGAATGCAGACATAATTGGTTAATTAGTGTAACACAAATATAGCCTTAAAAACTATTCGAGTTTTAGTGTCGCTCTAAGACTTTCATCAATATTACTGTTCTTGCTCCAATACGCTGATTTAATAGATTTTAATTTAGTGGCTTTAGTGGTTAAAGTCTTTGCATTAGCACCATATCCACTTACCGTTGTTTCTTCCCAACTGGTTATTTCATGTGGGAAAGTGGTATTAAAATTTATTTCAAGACTCCGATTAAGTGTAGGATATGAAATCATATAAGTGCCATCTTTCAATACAGCATAAGCATCATAAGCTTTAATTTCGGCATGTCGTAATCGTGTGAATTCTAATGACGGTAAAATACTTATGTCTCCAGTAGGTAAGCTTGTTGGATCAATTCTCAGTTTGGTAAAAAGTTCATTTTCTGTCCAAGTCTTTCCAATACTATAATTTTGGTCTGCTTCACCTTGGAAGTAGGAGTGTGCTGTAATTTCGAATTTACCCCGATTGTTTAATTGCGCATAAACATGACCACACCATTCTTGAATGGAAGCAGAAACTTTAAGAGCATGCTGATTATTAGCAACGGGATAAAAAGTACTTTGCATAATAAAGTACGGATAAATTCCGGTATTAAAGTTTTTGGTTGCATTCAATTTTAAAACAGGGATATTTGTCTTACTATAATTATCGGCTTTTACCTGTACTTCTGGTAAAAAGTCTTCGGTAACAAAAACGAGTACAGCACTACCTTCTCTCATCTCACCATAACGTGCTTGTTCGAGTTTGTATGACGTAATTTCGGCCTCACCATTATACCAATAATCTTTAAATTCTTTGGAGAGTTTAGTTTTTGGACGTTTAGGTTCTGGTGTCGTCTCAACCGTTGCAATCTCCTTCAATGTTTCAGTGTTGTTTTCTTGGCAAGCACTAAAAACAATTAAACAGAATCCCATCAGGATTAATGATAATTTATTCATAAGACGTTGTTTTTTGCAAAGTTAAGACCCTAAATATCTGCAGCAATACGATTTAACGTTTCGTATAGTAAATGGGTAGGTAAACCTACAACATTATTGTAGGAGCCTTCAACTTTTATTATAGCAACAGCACCAATCCATTCTTGGATACCATAAGCTCCAGCTTTATCGAAGGGTTCAAAATTATTAATGTAGTACCAAATCTCATCATCAGTTAGTGCTCTAAATGTTACTTTAGTTGTAGTACTAACAAGGTTTTGTTTATGAGTTTGTGTGAAACAAATCGAAGTGACCACATCGTGCGTTTTACCACTCATGGATTTAATCATTCTAAAGGCGTCCTGAGCGTCTTTTGGTTTTTCGATAGCGGTATCCTCCAACCATACAATGGTATCACTCGTAATAAGAATATCGTTGTGCTTTAGTGTGGCTCTAAAAGGTTCAGCTTTGAGCTTTGCCAAATAATCGGTGATTTCTCCAGATTTTAAGGTTGAGGGGTAGATTTCCTCAACTGGATGTTGTTCAATCTTAAAATCAATATCCATAACTCTAAAAAATGCGTGACGACGCGGTGATCCCGAAGCTAAAATGATATTGAAATGCTTTAATTTTTCTTTTAGCATAATTTATTTGAGAACATATTGGTACAAAATCATGGACAGCATGCCAGAAAGCATTATTAGCTTCAATATAAAACTTAAATGACTGTAGTGTGATTTTTTTTCAGCATTAAATAGTTTAATACTCACATAAATAAGAGGGCCTAGAACAAAAAGTAAAAAGTACCCAACCATAAGTTGTTGCTTAAACATGTACTGGACGAGATAATAAATAATCGCACCAATAGGTATTAAAGACACTATAAAGGCAATGTTATTTGCACGCTCTCTACCAATAACAACTGGTAAAGTTTCTATACCAGCATTATAATCTCCATCAATATCCTCTATATCTTTAATGAGCTCACGAATAAGATTTATTAGAAAAGCAAATATGGCATAGTCTCTCACAATTTCAAGAAATGCTTTTTGAGCGGATTGATTTAATTCGGTCATAATCGGTAAGAGCTCAAAAATTCCAACAATAAATATAGATAGTGCTACTATAATTGAAACGACCACATTACCTACAACGGCTATTTGCTTTAAAGCTGTAGAGTATAAATACAGTATAGCAGAAGTAATTACAAAGAGTACAAAATAACCCGGTTTACTAATACTATTGGCAAGAAAGAAACCTGCACCTACACCTAAAATATTAAAAGCTATAAAGAGGTTGAAACCAACCTTCTCGGATATATGTTTATTGATTATTAATTTTTCTGGTTTATTAATTTTATCGGTGTCAATATCACTAATGTCATTAATAATATAGCCTGCGGCCGCGATGCATGTGGTGGCTAAGACTAAAACAAAGAACTCGAAATCGGTTAGTGCTGTAAATACACCGAAGGTCGTTTTAAATGGTACTAATAATGCATATTTAATTAGACATTGCACCGCAATTATCATGATTAAATTTTGCCAACGGATTAGATTTAAAAAATGAATCATTCTTTGTTTATCGAGATAAGATTTGATTGATTAAATAATAGGCGACATAAGCGACACCTGCAAAAACGACTAAGCTCACTAGCGTTGTTCTTATAAACAACTTACGTTCTTCCTTTCTAATTTTTTCTTTTATTCTATGCTTTGCTTCTTTGCTAAGATCTTTATGCAAGAAATGCATTTCGTAATGTAAATGTGCTTCGAGATCGAGTTTCTCTTTATACACAGAGAAAGGTGTTTTTGATGTTTGGTTAAAGGTAGATTGGTTATTTCCAAAACCTATATATCCAAAACCTGTACTATGCCTTCTACTGCGCCTGCGCATCTATCTAATCGTGTTTAGCATCAAAATTTTTATTCCATTTCCCATGGACTTTCAAGACCTGTTCTATTACATCTCTAACGGCACCTTTACCACCATTTTTATGGGATATGTATTTGGAAACAGCTTTTATTTCTGGCACGGCGTCTTGAGGGCAACAAGGCAATCCAATAATCTTCATTACCGGTAAGTCTGGTATGTCATCACCCATGTAAAGTACCTGCTCTGGTTTTATATTGTAGATGTCTAAATATTCGTCTAATTGATCAACTTTATGATGGGCACCAAGATAAATATCAGTAATACCCAAACCCCTTAAGCGTTTTCTAACACCTTCATTTGATCCACCCGAAATGATACAAACATTAAAACCCTGATCGACTGCAGTTTTAAGGGCAAAACCATCTTTTATATTCATTCTTCGAAGCATTTCGCCATTGGTGGTAACCGTAATGGTACCGTCTGTTAAAACGCCATCAACATCAAAAATAAAGGTGGTAATGTTTTCTAGATATTCTTTATAACTTTTATCGTTGTCCATGTGTCTTTTTAATGGCTTTAGTTAGCAATTCGTATATCGCTTTATGCTCTGGATTTTCAATCTGTTTTAAATGCCTTTTTATTGTTCTTTTATCATTCCGTTTAGCAGGTCCTGTCTGCGCTTTATAAGGCGACATATTTTGAACCTTTTTTGAGGTTTCTAGAATTAAAGGTTTTAAGATATCAAAATTTATGCGTTTAGCATCACTGATTTCATGAGAAACTCTATACAACTGATTCACAAAATTATTTACAAAAACAGCACATAAATGTAGGGTCTGACGTTGTTCTGTACTTATTTTATACGATGTACAACCAAGTGCATCGGATAGTGCGTTTAAAAGATCGAAGCTTTCTTTATCAAGAGCCTCTAAACAGATAGGAACTTCATTAAAATTCAAAGAAGCGTCTTTGGTAAATGATTGTAAGGGATAGAACACACCACGTTTTAATTTCTTATCAAGCTGATGTATAGAAACACTACCAGAAGTGTGTACAACAAGGCTGTTATCAAAAGGTAGGGCCGAAGAAATCTCTGCAATACTATCATCACTAATCGCCAGAATATAAACGTCTGCTTCAACAAGATCTTCGAGGCTATCTGTTACATTGACTTCATTTTTAAACGAGCTTACTTCACTGTAAGATCGATTATACCATTGCACAACTTTAATACGCTCAGCAATTTTAAATGCTTGGTAGAGATGGTTGGCCAGGTTTCCCGCTCCTAATAATACAACTGATATCATGGCGTAAAAATAGTAAGATTTAATCATCTTGCTTACTAGTTTATAACAAATGGAATAACTTTAACCTTCCAATTATTATACAAACAAGAATCAAATGAAACTATTTAAAGAATTTAAAGAATTTGCGGTTAAAGGCAATATGATGGACATGGCCATTGGTATTATCATTGGTGCATCATTTAATAAGGTAATCGATGTTTTGGCCAAAGAAGTTTTACTACCACCTTTATCGCTTTTATCGGATGGGGTAAATTATCAAGACAAAAAAATTGTTCTAAGAGATGAGGTTGCTGACGCTGTAGGTGTAGTTTCAACAGCTGAAGTGGCTATTGCATATGGGCATTTGATTGAGGTGCTTTTAGATTTTTTAATCATTGGATTTACAGTATTTATTGTTGTAAAATTTATGAATAAACTACGTCGTAAATCGCAAGATATAAGCGATGAGACTGTTGTTACGCCAAAAGATATTGAGTTGTTAAGTGATTTAAAGGTGCTTATGGAAGAACAAAACAATTTGCTTAAGGCTGGTAAATAATCATATTTATTTAAGGATAATTTTAACACATATTGCTGTGGCTTTACACTTATATAAATCCTTAAAATACGTTATCTTTGCACGAGCTTAAAAACAAGCCTGAAACTATGCAAAAGAAGATATTCAATTTCCTGTTTTCCACACGTCTTACCGCAGTTTTATTTATAGTTTTTGCAGTCGCCATGGCTACTGGGACCATTCTAGATCGTAATATGGATACCTCTCCAACGCCATACACAAGACAGCTTATTTATAATGCTTGGTGGTTTGAAGCTATTATGGTCTTTTTTGTCATAAATTTTGTGGGTAACATTTTTAGATATCGTCTTTTGAGAAAAGAGAAATGGGCCACGCTTGTTTTACACTTGTCCTGGATTTTTATTTTGGTAGGAGCCTTTGTGACGAGATATATTGGTTACGAAGGCATGATGTCTATTAGAGAAGGCGCTACTGAAAGTGAATTTTTATCTCAGAAAACATACATAAAGGGTAGAATAGTTGGAGATTTTCAAATTAATGGGCAGTTACAGCAACGCAATATTGAAGAGGCAGTTGATTTTTCACCACGTTTACAGAATGATTTTGATGAGACCTATGATTATGGAGGTACTCAGGTGAATATTAAACTCAAAGAATTTATAAAAGGCGCCGAGAAGGATATTTTACCTGCAGAAACAGGTGAGCGCTACCTAAAAATTGTTGAAGCAAGTGGAGGGCAACCACATAATCATTTTTTAAAGGACGGCGATATCGCGAATTTACACAATGTCTTAATCTCTTTAAACAACTATCAAGAAGGTGCAATAAATATTACCGATACCGAAGATGGGCTATTCATCAACTCACCTTATGAAGGTGAATATATGACCATGGCTACAATGGCTCAGGGTAAACTTGTTAAGGATAGTCTTCAGCCTTTGTATTTGCGTTCACGTTATATAATTGGTAGTATGCAAATGGTTTTTCCAAAGCCAATCATAGAAGGTAAATTCGGAGTGGTTAAGAAGTCTGAGATTCTTAAAAATGATGCTGATGGTATTATTCTAAGTGTTACTGCAAATGGATTAACTGAAGAAGTTGGACTTATTGGTGGTCAAGGAAATTATAACGGATTTGAAGAATTTGAAGTAGGAGGTTTAGAGATGGCCTTACAATATGGTTCTAAGGTATTAAGTCTACCTTTTGAAGTAAAGCTCAATGATTTTATTGCCGAAAAGTATCCCGGAACAGAGAATGCTTATTCTTCATATGAAAGTAAAGTAACGGTTCTTGATAAAGAGAAAGGTGATTTTGATTATCACATTTATATGAATAATATCCTCGATCATAGAGGTTATAGGTTCTTTCAAGCAAGTTTTGATCCAGATGAGAAGGGAACGATTCTATCAGTTAACCATGATTTATGGGGAACGTATCTTACTTACATCGGTTACATACTTCTATATGTTGGATTATTAGCTATAATGTTTGCACGTCACACAAGATTTGATGAATTAAGAAAGCGTCTCGAAAAGCTAAAAATCAAAAAAGCTAAACTTGTTACAGTATTAGCCTTAATGTTTAGTATAAGTGGTATGGCTCAAGAGCATTCTGAAGGTGATGGCCATGATCATTCACCTGGTTTAAGGCCAAAAGAAGCGCAAATAGATTCTATTTTAAGGGCTAACATCACTCCTAAGGAACATGCTGAGAAATTTGCTAAAATGGTGATTCAGGATTATAGCGGTCGGATGATGCCAATGCACACTTATGCCTCTGAAATGATTAGAAAGCTAAGTAAGAAAGAGACTTATGGTGATTTTACTGCGACACAAATTTTCTTATCTATTCAAGAAAGCCCTCTGTTGTGGTATAATGTACCCATCATCTACTTAAGACCAAGGAAAGCTGATTCGATAAGAACCCTAATTGGAGTGGATTATGACCAGAAGTACGTAAGTCTTCTCGATTTCTTTACACCTGATGGACGAAATAAATTAGGGCCATATATTGAAGAAGCTTACAAGGCGCAAATACCAAATGGTTTTCAGAAAGAAGTTAAAGAGGCCTATGGGAGATTAGGCTTGTTATCTGACGCTATTGAAGGACGATCCATAAAAATCTTTCCTGTGCCAGATGATGAAAATAATACTTGGATATCCTCTTTAGAATTTAGGGAAGGAAATTATAGAGATAAAATAAAGGATAGCCTTTATGGTAATTTTATAAATAATGGATTTAGTGCCTATTTAGTTACACTGAATAATGCAAAGCAAACTGGTGATTTTTCAAAGGCAGAGGAATTGCTTACAGGTATCAAAAAAACGCAAGAAAAATTTGGTGCAGAAGTCATGTTACCAGATGAAAAGATAGACGCAGAAATCATGTACAACAACTATGATATCTTCAAAAAGTTGTTCAGTTGGTACATGTATGCGAGTACAGTGTTATTCATTTTAATTATTGTACAAATATTTAAATACCGAAGTAAATGGCTAGATATAGCAGTAAAAACTTTTATTGGAATTATAGTGTTTCTTTTTGCCCTGCATATTGCAGGTCTAGGCGTACGTTGGTATTTATCTGGGCATGCACCTTGGAGTGATGCTTATGAATCCATGATTTATGTGGCCTGGTCAGTGATGTTGTTTGGACTGCTTTTTGGGAGAAAGAGTAACCTTACTATTGCCTCCTCCGCATTTGTTTGTTCAATGATTTTAATGGTAGCCCATTGGAATTGGATGGATCCTGCAATTGCGAACTTACAACCAGTATTAAAAGGATATTGGCTAATGATTCATGTATCTGTTATTGTAGCCAGTTATGGACCTTTTGCAATTGGGATGATATTAGGAGTTGTGGTACTTCTACTTATGATTCTTACTAACAAGGAAAATAAGGCTAGAATGGATATTAATATTAAAGAGCTAACGATTATAAATGAATTGGCACTAACCGTGGGTCTTGTTATGCTTACTATTGGTAACTTCCTTGGTGGTATGTGGGCTAATGAAAGTTGGGGAAGATATTGGGGATGGGACCCAAAGGAAACATGGGCTTTAATTAGTATTATGATTTACGCTTTTGTAATTCATATGCGTCTTGTTCCAGGTTTGAGAAGTAAATGGTTGTACAATCTTATGTCGGTCATAGCCTTTGGTAGCATTTTGATGACCTATTTTGGTGTGAATTTCTATTTATCTGGATTGCATGCCTATGCCAGTGGAGATCAGATACTGAGTTTTCAATTTATTGCGATAACACTGGTTGTTATTGCTATTTTGGCCTTTTTTGCACATAGGAAGTATAAACTATTTTATAAATAATAATCAAAAATTAATTACGCTTTTTTAATATATCGACGCGTATTTTTAGTAATTTAATCCTGTCAATATGAATTTCTTCAAAAAATTAGGGACTGCCAACTTGTTTATGCTCATTCTATGTGCTGTTATTATACTTGTTGCAGAATATTTATTTCTAAGTGGAGATCAAATGCATGGATTGTTTATTGGTCTTTGGGCACCTACCTTGCTTGGGGTTATGATTTATCTAAAACTCGTACGCGATGGAAGGGAATGATATAGTATTTTGGTTTTCGGTCGTTGTCATTTTACTCGTCGTACTCTGGGCTATTTTAATGATTAGAGCTTATAATAAAGTAGAAAACGATCATTAAAGTACTTCCTTTTAGGGAAAGATTTTTTACCGGATTTTGTCCTACACTAAATTATATGAGCTTTAAATAGCTCTTCTTTTATTACATTAATATGAAGCTTACTTTACGTTTAGCAGCACTTTATAACCTACTCTGGGGCGCTTGGGTTGTCTTATTTCCTAATCATTTTTTTTGAATTGGTTGGTATGGATACTTTAAATCATCCAATGGTTTGGCAAGGTATGGGAATGGTTATTGGTGTTTATGGTCTTGGTTATTGGTGGGCCTCATACAACCCTATGAGACATTGGCCTATAGTTGCTGTAGGGTTTTTAGGCAAGATTTTTGGACCTTTAGGATTTATATTTAATTATTTAAATGGTGATGTACCTTTTGAGTTTATTTACACCTTAATTACGAATGATTTCGTTTGGTGGATTCCATTTTATCTTATCTTAAGAAAAGTACATAAAGACTATAAATGGCAACTAACTTAAAAAAATATGCGCGCTATTTTCTAATTGGCTTTTACTTAATTGCCGGAAGCAATCATTTACTTAATCCACAGATGTATACAGAATTAATTCCGGATTATTTGCCTTATCATACCCTTATAAATTATGTTAGTGGTCTGCTTGAAATTAGTTTAGCCCTAGGTGTTGCATTTACAAAAACAAGATATTATGCTGCAATTGGAATCATATTAATGCTTTTACTCTTTATACCATCTCATTTGTTTTTTATCAAAACTGGATCTTGTGTTGAAGGCGTTTTATGTGTGGCGCCATGGGTAGCTTGGTTGAGGTTAGTGGTGTTTCATCCATTACTAGTGTATTGGGCATGGCTGGTTAGAAAGTAATAGGTATGGTATTAGAATTACTTAGATTAATTATCGATTTTGGATTTATGGTTCTTATTTGGGCTGTGCAATTGGTTATTTATCCCAGTTTTAAATATTATAATAGTTCAAACCTTATCCTATGGCATCAAACCTATACTAAACGCGTTACTGTAATTGTTTTGCCTTTAATGGTTACACAGCTCTTATTAAGCGTTTTTCATTTTTTTGAAATTTTAAATTGGTATAGTATTGTTAGTTTCGCTATAATTCTAATGCTTTGGGCACTGACATTTTTAATTTTTGTACCGCTTCATGTAAGTATAGATAAAGGAAATCCAGCTGAAAATGTTTGTGTTAAACTCGTTCAAAAGAATTGGGTTAGAACATGCCTTTGGAGTCTTTTATTTTTTATTTCGTTGTTCTATTTCCTGTCTATTCAAAAATAATGTGCATCTTTGTGTCATTATGATTGCATAATTATACATCCTCCGAATACAAGATTACCAACTGGGTAATTGAATGCTATGTTGTATTGCATAGCCAATGCTAACCTTTATTTTTCACATCATGCAATCTAACAATCTCTCAATAAAACAAATATTACATTACTTTAAAATTGCTGTAACAGGCAAAGAACAAGATTTCACTACAGGCAGTATTAGAAAAGCTGTATTTATGCTTTCTATTCCGATGATTCTTGAAATGCTCATGGAATCTATATTCGCTATTGTAGATATCTTTTATGTTTCTCAGGTCAGTGTGAATGCGGTTGCTACCATTGGACTTACAGAATCTGTAATCACCTTAGTCTATGCTGTAGCTATAGGATTAAGTATGGCCGCTACGGCAATCGTTGCACGACGAATTGGTGAAAAAGACAATGAAGGTGCATCCCAAGCTGCGGTTCAGGTCATTTTCTTAGGTATTGGAGTTGCTGCTATTATTAGTGTTATCGGTATTCTTTTTCCAAAAGACATATTAAGTCTTATGGGTGGAGAGCCAGATCTTATAGAGGAAGGATATGGCTATACGCAAGTGCTATTAGGTGGTAATGTTACCATTATGCTTCTATTTTTGATCAATGCGATATTTAGAGGCGCAGGTGATGCTTCTGTTGCCATGTGGGCCTTGGTCGTATCTAATGGATTAAATATAATTTTAGATCCTCTTTTTATTTTTGGATTAGGACCAGTACCAGAATTTGGTGTTAAAGGCGCAGCAATAGCGACAACAATAGGTAGAGGTACAGCAGTTATCTTTCAATTATTGGTGCTTTTTTACGGCTGGAGTAGGATAAAAATTGGATTTAATGATATTGTCTTGCGACTTGGTGTTATGTTGAATTTAATAAGGGTTTCTCTTGGTGGTATTGGTCAATTTTTAATAGGTACTTCTAGTTGGGTGTTTTTAATGCGTATTATGAGTGAATTTGGTAGTGAAGTTCTAGCAGGTTATACCATTGCAATTCGCGTTATAATGTTTACAATGATGCCAGCATGGGGAATGAGTAACGCTGCAGCAACTTTAGTAGGTCAAAATCTAGGTGCCTTAAAGCCAGATAGGGCAGAGCAATCTGTATGGAAAACCGGTAAATATTCGGCAATTTTTATGGGTATGGTCTCTGTTTTTTATCTTGTTTTTGCACCCCATATTATTGGATTGTTCACAACTGTTCCTGAGGTTATAGTAAATGGAGCACTGTGCTTAAGGATTATTGCTGCAGGATATATATTCTATGGCTATGGGATGGTAATTATCAATGCCTTTAATGGTGCTGGTGATACTAAAACACCGACTTATATCAACTTCTTTTGTTTCTGGCTATTTCAGTTACCAGTTGCCTATGTATTGGCTTTAACCCTAGAATTGGGTCCGTTGGGAGTGTTTTTGGCTATAACACTTGCGGAAGTTTTAATAACCGTTTCTGGTATACTATTATTTAAGAAAGGTGGTTGGAAAGCGACTAAAGTATAAAAGAAAAAACCTCCTTATTAGGAGGTTTTTCTTTCTTTTCCATTTTTTTATTGAGCCTATGCGTCTGCAGTAGCCGATGAATTTACAGCAAGTCCGTAAACTACTAAACCGAATCCGATTTTGTTCACGGCGTCACCTATGTTATAAATTACATCCATATTTAAGCCTAAGTTAGCTAATCCATCGTACCATCCTGGTGTTCCTGCCATGTATCCTAATGGATAAATAGCCCATCCTACCAATACGAACCAACATAATGTTTTGTGTGCATTTAGTACAGCACCACCAGCTTGCTCAGCTAATTTCTTAGCCTCACCAAACCAGATCATGTAGGCAATGATAAAGTATGCGATACCTGAAATTAGACCCCAGAACCATGCTTGATCTCTGTAGACAGCCTCACCGAAGTATCCTGTTACTAACATTACAACAGACCAGAAGATTAATTTCCACATTAGTGATTTCTTCGCACCTGCTACTTTGAGGATGAGATAGAACTCAACACACATTAACGGTACTGTTAATACCCAGTCAACATACCTAAAGAATGTTGGAGATTCTGCATTAGAAGCCCAATAATCTCTCATGTACCAGTAGTGCACTGCTGCAATAAAAGTAATTAATCCTGATACCAGAATTGAAGTTCTCCACTTCTTATCAAAAGTGTTCATTGATAAAAAGAAAAAGGCCGAAGCCGCCATCATTGCCATACATCCTACGAAGAATGTAAAACCAACGTAGTCATCAGTAGCAATTTTGCTTACGTCAGCTAATAAAATGGTTAGTAATTTCATGTTATAATAATTTTGTTTAAACAAATGTAATATAAGTTGAACAATAAATGTTTAAAATTTTCATAAAAAAATTTAACAATTTTAAATTTGAATACCTTTGTAATGTGAAATCTTCAATTTTTCGACTTTTTTTAACAGTATTTCTCCTTTGGCTTACTTTAAGACTTAACGAGGCCTATGAATCTTATTTGGCCTATATATTGGTCATAACTGTTGGTATTTTTCATGGCTCAAATGATATCTCCCTGATTCAATTTTTAAAAAAAGACTCTTCAGAACACATTAAAAAGTATTTGTTTTTTTATGTCTTACTGGTTGTCATTACCTGTTTGATATTTATCAATATCCCATTAATAGCACTTCTTATTTTTGTAGGGTTTAGCTGTTATCATTTTGGTGAACAACACTTTCATCATTTATTGAAGGATCAATTTTTAATCGGGCAATTATTTTTTACAAGCTATGGTATATTAATATTTGGGCTCATATTTTATTTTAATCAAGAAGACACAAGTGCCGTTATATTAGAATTATCAGGAGCCCAACTATCCATGCCCTATTACTTAAGTTTTTTACTTTTAGGTGTATTGTCTACGCTCACTTTTGGTTATATCAATAGAGCTAATTTTAATGATGATATGGAGCTATTTAGGGAGTTGTTTTTAATCCTTCTCTTCGCGCTATTATTTAAGATTGCTACACTGCTTTGGGCATTTGCCATTTATTTTATTGTCTGGCATTCCATACCTTCTTTGATTGATCAAATTGAATCGTTGCATGGCCGTTTACACTTTAAAAGTCTTATAAAGTACATTCAATCGTCTTTGTTGTATTGGATGATTTCAATAGTAGGATTGGTACTTGTTTACTATTTAGCTCAAGAACTAAATATTCAGTTTATAACTTTATTTTTTGCCTTTTTAGCTGCCATTACGATTCCTCATGTGATAGTAATGTATTATCTCAATAAGAAGTAATATCTTTACTTTTTTAAGCAGATTCAATATTATTTAACATGACGAAGTTTGGTTTAAACACGATATGTACACACGTTGGTGAGGTTAAAGATGAACAATTTAAAGGTGCTGTCTCCCCAATGTATTTAAGTTCATCTTATGAGTTCCTAGATGTAGACGTTAAGCGCTATCCACGATATTTTAATACACCTAATCAAGAGTATCTCTCCAAGAAAATAGCTGCATTAGAAGGTGCAGAAGACGCGATTATTTTTGGATCTGGTATGGCTGCAATTAGTACTATGTTTTTGGCTTTTCTACAGAAAGGGGACCATTTAGTAGTTCAGAATACTTTGTATGGTGGAACGGTAAATTTTATTAAGGAAGAGTTTCCAAAATATGGTATTGAATACACGTTTACAGAGGGTTATGACGTGGATGATTTTGAGAATGCAATACAACCTAATACCAAGTTAATACATATTGAAACGCCTTCAAATCCTTTAATGACCATAACGGATATGAAAGCTATTTCTAGTCTTGCCAATTCGAATGGTATTTTAACTTCAATGGATAATACTTTTGCCTCACCTGTAAATCAAAATCCTTTAGATTTTGGTATTGATATGGTAATGCACTCTGCAACAAAGTACTTTGGAGGCCATAGCGATATTTGTGCAGGAGCTGTAGCAAGTTCATCTCAGCACATTGAGCGTATTTGGAATGTGGCTAAGAACCTTGGTGGTAGCTTAAGTGATATGACGGTTTGGATGCTAGAGAGAAGTATGAAAACCTTAGGCCTTAGGGTGAAGGCTCAGACAAAAAATGCAACAAAACTGGCCAAGTGGTTAGAAAAACACCCTAAGATCTCTAAAGTTTATTATCCAGGTTTAAAATCACACCCTGAGCATCAACTGGCAAAGTCACAAATGAAGGGATTTGGCGCTATGTTATCCTTTGAACTTAGTGAGGAATTAGATTCCTATAAATTTCAGAAACAACTCAAATTAATTAAATCGTCCATGAGTTTGGCTGGTATTGAAAGTACTGTGATATCACCGCATTTAACCTCACATGCTTTGCTTACTCAAGAAGAACGCGATAAAGTTGGGATTAGTGATCAGCTTATTAGATTCTCAGTTGGTATAGAAAGTATAAAGGATTTAAAAAGAGATATTAATCAGGCTATAGATGCGCTATAGGCTGACTGATTTTGCGAGTATCAGTCGTTATACTCACACCGATGATCAATCTGTTTAAATTGTTTTTTCGGATATGTTGTTTCATGTATCCAAGTTGAATTCTTGAATTCTTCATAACATTTAGACCTATTCCAGCGTAAAATCTATTCTCATGAAAAACTTGGTCTTGAAAATTGATAAATGGTTCTTCTGAAAGTACTAAGGAAAATGTCTTATTTATTTGATAGTTAAATTGAATACGATATCGAAACCTGTTTTGTAATTCCCAACCCGAATTAAACTCTAGAAATCGTTGTTCTAATCGACTACGATGAGATACATTAAATGCACCGAGTTTATGAGATTTTGAGTATTGTTGAAATAAACGGTGTTCATGTACATTGGGTTCGTCATCAAATTCAAAAACGGTATCGATATCAACATAGGCATAGCCAAACCCTAAGCTTTGCTTATTTTTCATATGATAAGTCCCTCCGATAGAAACATAAGCCAGATTATAATTTGAAGAGGCTTCATATAATCTTAGCTCAGCATATGGGTTAACACTGAATCTTTCATTTATTCTATGACTACTACTGTAAGAATACCACGAGCCTAAATAGTCTTCGGAAATGTTCTGTGAATTGAGATTTAGAGAAATGATTAAGGTGGAAAATATAAAAAATAGTGTCCTCATATTAATTGAATATGAAAGAGCCCATTTCTGGGCCCTTTCTTATCATGGAATTATTAAACATGGTCACCCAAATGATGATGTTCATCAATCAGTGGACCGCCTTCTATAATCTCATTAGACGCTTCACTCGCAAATTTTTCAAAGTTTAAGTGGAACGAATGTGCTAGTTGAATAGCTTTACTTATATAAGCACCTTTTTGTAACCAAGTGTTCATAGGATCTAGCATTTCTGTAGGAACGTTTGGACAATATTTAGGCATATTTAAACCAAAAATTGGATGTTGCTCATAATCAACGTTATCTAATTCTCCATTTAAAATGGCTGTGATCATTGCTCTTGTGTACTTAAGTTTTATACGAGAACCAACACCGTATGGTCCGCCACTCCATCCTGTATTCACTAACCAGACGTTTACGCCAGCTTCTTGCATTTTTTTACTCAACATCTCTGCATATTTGGTTGGGTGTAATGGCATAAAAGGTTCGCCAAAACATGCAGAGAATGATGGTACAGGCTCAGTGATACCAGCTTCTGTACCTGCTACTTTAGCTGTATATCCAGAGATAAAATGGTAAGCAGCTTGTCCAGGAGATAACTTAGAAACAGGAGGTAATACACCAAAGGCATCACAGGTTAAGAAAAAGATATTCTTAGGATTATCAGCGTAAGAAGGTGTTTGAATATTATCAATATGATAAAGTGGGTAACTTACTCGTGTATTCTGTGTTATTGAGCTATCAAAGTAATCAACCTCGTTGTTTTCATCGAAGATTACATTTTCTAAGATAGCACCCGGTTTAATTGCTCTATAAATGTCCGGTTCTTTTTCCTCTGTAAGATCTATACATTTTGCATAACAACCACCTTCAAAATTGAAGATTCGGTTTTCAGCGGTCCAGCCATGTTCATCATCACCAATGAGTTTTCTTTCTGGGTCGGCAGACAATGTTGTTTTACCTGTACCAGATAGTCCGAAGAAAATGGCAGTTTCACCATCTTCACCAACGTTAGCTGAACAGTGCATAGGTAATACATTTTTATCAACAGGTAATATCATATTTAAGGCAGAGAAAATACCTTTTTTCATTTCACCTGTATAAGCTGAACCACCAACTAACGCTATCTTCTTAGTAAAATTAAGGATAGAAAAGTTACCTTGTCTTAGACCATACTTCTTAGGATCTGGACATTCATATCCAGGAGCACAGAGAACTAACCATTCTTCTTCAAATGATTGTAATTCTTCTTCTGTTGGTCTCAAAAACATGTTGTAAATAAACATATTTGACCATGGGTATTCTGTAATGGTTCTTACACCCATTCTGTATTTTGGATCAGAACAAACAAAACCATCTCTTACAAAGATTTCTTTTCCGCTCAAATAAGCTTCTATTTCAGATTGTAAAAAGTCAAAATTCGCAGGGGCAATACCTTTATTAGTTTTTCCCCACCAAACACGATCTCTTGTATAATCATCTTTTACTAAAAATCTATCTTGAGGAGAACGACCCGTAAACTTGCCAGTATTAATGGCTAGTGTACCATTGGCTGTTTCTTTACCCATTCCCTTTTCAACTGTAATTGCTTGCAACTCTTCAGGTGATAAATTCCAATGTGCTTTTGTGTCTTTAAGACCATACTTTGTGAGATCTCTAGACGTCTTTTTTGATTCTTTTAATAATGTTTCCATGAGTTAAAAATTTTATTTTCACTTCAGTTAAAATGGCCATATTAGTGGCACTAATAATAATGTTGTTATTAAGAACAATAGGAGCAAGGGTGCACCTACACGTACATAATCAATGAATTTATAACCACCTGCAGTCATTACCATTGCATTTGTTGTAGTACCAACAGGTGTTAAAAATGCTGTTGAGGCACTTATGGCTACAGCAATCATAAATGGCGCAGCAGATAGTGACAGTGTATTCGCCGCAATGATGACAATGGGCGCCATAAGAACAGCTGTAGCAGAATTATTTATCACTTGGCTAAAACCAGTGGTTAATAAAAATACACCTGCCAATAATGCTACAGGATGGAGGCTTCCTAAAGAATTGACCAGACTTTCGGCTATAAGTTGAGCTGTGCCAGTTTTTTCTAAAGCAATACCCATAGGAATCATAGCAGCAATCATGACAACACTTATCCAACTTATGCCTTTATAGGCTTTGCTGATTGGAACACAACCAGAAATAAGTACAATACCCGCGCATATAAGTGCTGCTACAGCCCCTGGAACAAGTTTAAAGACCAATAGTACGATCATAAGTAAGAGGGTAAATAATGCGATGTAGGATTTGTAAGTGAGATTAGTTACTGTTTTGGACATGCCCTCAGGACTGCCACAAATCACCAAATTTTCATGATGAACCTTGAGTTGTTCTATATCTTCCCAAATTCCTCTCACAAGAAATGCGTCCCCTGCCTTTACAGTTATTTCTCGCTCTGAAACTGGTTTATTATTTCGAGATGCTGCCATCAACTGCACACCAAATCGCTTGAAGAATCGTCCAATTCTAATTTTTCTACCTACGATTATAGATTTTGGGGTTACCAATATCTCAGCCATACCAACCTCTTGATTTATAAGATTATTTCTTAATTCATCGGCAATTGGCTCTAGAGGTAAAAGACCTAATCTAAATTTAATCATCAAAGCATTTATAGCAGGTGTATCTCCTTTTACTGTAATAATATCATGATACTTGAATTCTGTATCATCATCAGGAAATTCAATAAATGGGTCATTTCCTTTTATGCGACTAGGATGTCTTCTTTTAATCCTTATAATAGATACGTTGTGATTATTTTCAAAACTCCAATCTTTAATCTGAGTGCCAAGTAGAGGAGAAACTGATCTCACTCTTAGTCGGTAGTAATCATCATTTACTTTATAGGCTTCAATCCATTTATGCAAGGTACTACTGATGTCAACCGGTTTATTATTGGTCTGATTACTTGGTAATAATTTATGACCAACAAACCTAAAATAAAGAAGTCCAATAATGAGTAACGGAAGTCCGATTAGGCTAAATTCAAAAAATGAAAAACCTTCTAAACCGCTCTGTAGCATAGTATTGTTAACAATAATATTTGGTGGTGTACCAGTTAAGGTAAGTAAGCCGCCAGTATTTGAACCAAATGCCACAGGCATCAATAATTTTGAAGGTAAGGTTCCAATACTCCATGCTGAAGAGATGGTAACTGGCATTAAGGTTGCAACAGTCCCAGTATTACTTACAACTCCAGATAATAGACCAGATCCCAAAGTTGTAATGACTAAAAGTTTAGTTGAACTTTTACCTGCAAGATTTATGAATTTTTCACCAGCCATTGCTGTCCAGCCTGTTTGAGATAGTCCTTCTCCAATTATAAAGAGTGCTGCAATCATAATTACTGTCGGATTGCTAAAGCCACTCAAAGTTTCATCTAAAGTGAGTATACCAAATAGAAAAAGGCTAAGCATTGAGAGCAATGCGATAATATCTGGTGTGAATTTCCCCCAGATAAATAGGATAATAGTGATGATTAAGATGATAAGCATTAAAGTCATTTCTATAGTGTTTTTAATTACACTTTTAAAGTTAGAAATACTTCTGTAAAGTTAATGGCAAGACCTTCGAATAAATATGACTAATGTCATGCTTTAAGCTTATTATGAAGTTTTCAATTATACGTACGATTGTATTAGAAATAGGACAGTATTTTTATACGATATCGATTGCGTTTTAAAAAGAAAACACGATTCTATAGAGTTTTTAATATTTTTGATAATTGAGAAAAAAGAAAATTACATGAAACTAGATATTTTGGCCATTGGAGCTCATCCAGATGATGTGGAATTAGGTTGTGGAGCAACCCTTGCGAAGGAAGTAAAAAATGGTAAAAAAGTTGGAATAATTGATCTCACTCGTGGAGAACTTGGCACAAGAGGTACAGCTGAAACAAGAGATACAGAGTCTTTTAACGCGGCCAAGATATTAGGAATTCATAGTCGTTATAATATGCAGTTTGCTGATGGCTTTTTTATTAATGATAAGTCACACCAGATAGAGCTTATTAATATGATTAGATTTTATAGACCCGAAATTGTGATTTGTAATGCTATTGAAGATCGACATATCGATCACGCAAAAGGAAGTCGTCTAGCTAGTGATTCCTGTTTTTTAAGTGGTCTGAGAAAAATTGAGACGGTTGACAATAATGGTGAAGCACAGGAAGCTTGGCGTCCTAAAGCTGTATATCATTATATTCAATGGAAAGATATAGATCCGGATATCGTGGTGGATGTTTCAGGTTTTATGGATTTAAAAATGGAATCCGTTTTGGCCTATAAAACACAGTTTTACGATCCAAATAGTGACGAACCTGAAACACCAATATCAAGTAAAAATTTTACAGACAGTATAGAATACAGAGCTAGAAATTTAGGCAGAATTGTAGGTGCAGAATTTGGAGAGGGCTTTACAGTGGAGCGTTATCCTGCTGTAGATTCATTATGTGATTTAAAATAAGTAGCTAAAACGCTTTGCAGAAAATTGTAAATAATTTACATTTGCAGTCCTATTTAAAATGGTGGTTGTAGCTCAGTTGGTTAGAGCGCCTGATTGTGGTTCAGGAGGTCGTCGGTTCGAGACCGATCTTCCACCCAAAAAGACCAAGCCTTTCAATATTGAAAGGCTTTTTTTGTATTTTATTTTTATCGTTACTTAAGGCTCTACAGATTTGTCAACAACAATTCTATCAGCTCTGTTAGCTAATTCCCAAGCCGTATAAAATACCAGTCGTGTTCTGTTCTCAAGTAAATCGAACTGTATTTTTTCAACCGTGTCCGACGGTCTGTGGTAATCATCGTGAGTACCGTTAAAGTAGAATATTACAGGGATATTATTTTTTGCAAAATTGTAATGATCTGATCTGTAATAATAACGGTTAGGATCATTTTCATCATTGAATGTATAATCGAGCTCAATATTGGTATATTTCTTATTAACCTCTTCTGAAAGGTTATGTAAATCTGTACTTAATTTATCGCTTCCTATTAAATATACATAGTTTCTATTACCTTCTTTTCGTTTTGGATCTGTACGACCAATCATATCTATATTCAGATTAGCGACAGTGCCTTCAAGTGGAAAAATAGGATCCATATCAGTATAGAATCGCGATCCGAGTAATCCTTTCTCTTCACCAGTGACATGTAAAAATAGAAGAGAACGCTTGGGGCCATTGCCAGCTTTTTCAGCTTTCTTAAAGGCTTCAGCAATTTCTAAAATTGCCACAGTACCAGAACCATCATCGTCTGCACCGTTATAAATTTCACCATCTTTAATTCCTTCATGATCAAGATGTGCAGAAATGACAATGATCTCGTCGGGTTTTTCAGAACCTTTAATGTAGGCTACAACATTTTCAGAATCTACATTTATAGAGTTGTTTTTAATATTAACAGCCATATCGGTAGTGAGCACTTTTGAAGTACTGTCGTTACCAATAGAAGGATGTAGTGCAGTGGCTAAGTCTTCATTTATCATTAACATTAGCATGCCTTCTTCATTACTTTTTAGCGAAAGTCTACCAGCAGCACCTGATGAAGCTTGACGTTTAAAATAAGGCGCATATCTCGAAAATAATGATGCGTCAAAATAGAAGAACCCTTTCGCACCATTATTGAGAGCGGCATCTCTTTTACTTGATAATGATTGTCTGCCATTGGTCCATTTGGTAGCCTCTTTAGTTCCCGAAGTAATAAAGTTGCCTTCTTCATCTTTTGGTTCACCAGCCTTTGCCAGAACCATTTTACCTTTTACATCGATGTTGCTGTAATCACTATAATTCTCAGAATCGATTCCGTAGCCAACATAAACAATTTCATTAATCGTTGTATTAATAGTTTCAGGTACCATAACCGCCACTAGATCATCAAAATTTTTAAAGGCTTTTTGATTTACGCTTATTTCAGCTTCTGCAACTTTTTGTTTTTCTAAGGGTACTTCCTGAAAATAGTCTTCACCACCGAGAGGCGTTGTTATACCCATTTCTATATATTTAGATTTAAGGTAATCTACAGCAAGTTTCTGTCCTTTTTCACCAGTTTCACGCCCTTCAAATTCATCAGAAGCGTACTTGGTTAATAAAACTTTTAAATCATCTGAGGTTATAGAATTAGCGAATTCTGTCCCGTCAGGATTAATTTTTATTTCTTGGTTTTGAGTATTACTCGGTGTTGAAGTTTTTGTTTTTGTTCCACAACTTACTATTAAAAGTGAAATACAAAAAAGGGTTATTAATCTTTTCATATAGATACAATTTTTAGACTCGTAAAACTACGAAAAATAAAGGTCTATTTAATTCTGTAAAATTAACTTTATTAGAGTACTTCGGCTGTTAATTTATTCTTAGAATTAGAGAGGTACCAAGCAATCGAAAAAATAAGTTTAGTGCGTTGCGATAGTAGTGGATAATTTATTTTATCAGCTGTATCTGTTGGTTGCGTATAATCTTCGTGTTCACCATTAAAAAAGAAGATGACTGGTATACCCTTTACTGCAAAATTATAATGATCTGAACGATAGTAATAACGATTTACATCTTTAACATCATTATAAGCATAGTCTAATTCTAGATTTGTAAAGGTTGAATTGGCTTTCTGTGCAATGAAATGAAGTTCTGTACTAATTCTGTCTGAACCAATCAAATAAATATAATTCTCGTTTTCTATGTGATTGTCATCAACACGACCTATCATATCGATATTTAAAGTTGCGACCGTATTTTTAATTGGAAATATTGGATTTCTAGTGTAATACCTAGATCCGTGTAATCCAATTTCTTCAGCGGTTACATGCAGAAATACGATGCTACGCTTTGGACCATTTCCTTCTTCAGCCGCTTTTTTAAATGCTTCCGCAATCTCAAGTACTGCGGCAGTTCCAGAGCCATTATCATCAGCACCACTATATATTTGTCCGTCTACAATACCTTCATGATCTGAATGTGCCGTTATGTAAATATACTCATCAGGGAATTCTGAACCTTCGATATACGCAATTACATTTTGTGAGTCATTTTTAATCTTCTCTGGTAATGCACCCTTTGGAACGGTTTGGAAATAATTAGGATGCGTGATTGGTGCTTTTATATTTTGCTCCTTATAATAAGACCTTAAATAATCACAAGCCTCATTATGCCCTTTTTCTCCAGTCATTCTACCCTCATATTTATCATCTGAAAATTCGTAAACATGAGTTTTCAATTCCGCCTCTG
The DNA here is from genome assembly GCF_050618035.1 of Winogradskyella poriferorum. Classification (GTDB taxonomy): domain Bacteria; phylum Bacteroidota; class Bacteroidia; order Flavobacteriales; family Flavobacteriaceae; genus Winogradskyella; species Winogradskyella poriferorum_A. The sequence continues at coordinate 221,128 of NZ_JBODPY010000003.1, read as the reverse complement.
TAATCGTTTTTAAATAGGTGTTAACGACTTCTGCATCAGTATAGGTAATGCTATTTTTTAAATTATCTATTTTATCACTATGCCTAACGGTAGCACAGGAACCAACAAGGACTAAAATTGAGGCGTATAGATATTTCATTACTAATTAACTGATTTGCGCAAAAATAGAGTAAAATGTTCAATTAAATCTAATGGTTTTGTAACCCATTAAAAATCTTCATCTATATCTAGACCTTCGAGGATTTCTTTAGAGTCTTCAAGATTTTCCTCTTCACGTTGTTCTAATTGTTCAGTATCGCCTAATTCAGGGGTGTTAAATATGCCTTTGTAAATGGTTAAACCTAAGGAGATAATTATTAAAATGAAAATATACTGAATCGTCTTAGTCTTTTTATTTTGTTTTTTAGACAAGTATAATAGACCAAGACCACACAATAAAGCCACTATTGAAGGAATAATTGATAAATTTGATAATGGTGTAACAGCTAGGATTGTTGCAATAATTGCTGTTATAAACCCCAAAATGATTAGTACTTTTTTCATGCTTAATATTTTAAACCAGAAGCCGATTCAATTTTTAATTCACCATTCCCAACAGGTATTTTAAATTTAGCGTAGACAGGTACTTTATTCTCATCTGCGGTAAGCCAAAGTAAGTTAGAATTATTACCTTTTAATATATCGCTCCCTTTCATTGAAATGGCCAGTTTATAGCATTCTTTTCTTCCGATATTTGTGTTGATGGATTCTTTGGCGAGATACTTCACTGTTATTACCGTTTCCTCGTTATCAAATAAAACTGTAAAATTTTGTTGATCACCAATACTAGCTTTATGGATATCTAAATTTCTAATGCTATAAAGCGTAGTAACTATATCCTTGGTTGAAGGATTAATCTTTACAGCTTTTTTAGTTTCCCATATGGTTCCATCACTACGTCTTTTTTTTCTAATATTCTGAACCATATTTGTCTTATGGCTATAACGGTACTGCATAAATTTATAATACCCACCTTCGCTTATATCTCTCTTATATAAGTAGGGTGTAAGGGTCTTTGGATTTACATAACTTTCATAAAGATCTCTAATCTTAAAAAAGTTGTCCCATTTTTTGTAGGTAGCTGCAGTACATTTTAGTCTAAGTAAAGTATTTTTTGATGTTTTTACTTCACTGGTTTCCATTTTAACTTGTGCAATATTGGTTAATAAACCAGACATATTGTAAGTTGCTGTATAAACTAACTTTTCACCAGCAGGTATGGTTTTATTCTGTGAACTTATAACTTGTCCACCAATAAGTAATAATAGAATAAGTAAGTTTTTCATTCGTTGCAGTTTACGTAATAACGAAATAGATAACATTTATTGTGCCGAAAATACAATGCATTGTTAAATGTCACTAATTTTTGAAGTAAAAAAGTACATGAAAGAAACCAAAAAACACAAGAAAAATCTTTGGCTACATAAAAAAGGGTTTTATATTTGCATCCGCTAATGGAGAAATGGCAGAGTGGTCGAATGCACCGGTCTTGAAAACCGGCGAGGGTCACACCTCCGGGGGTTCGAATCCCTCTTTCTCCGCAGATTTCAGTTTCAAAAGAAACATCAAAAATCACAAAACCCTTTAAATCAGTTGTTTAAAGGGTTTTTTATTTTTTATAATCCTTCAAAAGACTCATAAATACTCAAAGTTTAGTTGACCTATTGGTTGACCTATTACATTTTTAGGTCATTTTTCAAAAATAGGTACACTAAACTAAAAGAATTCGCTCCGAATTCGCAGTAAACATAGGGCGTTCAAAATGTTTTTAGGTTAATTCAAGTCTAATTTAAAAGCGTTTAATTATGTTGAAAATCACGTATTTTATCAGAACCCAGAAGGCAAAAATTAATGGTGAATCTCCGATATTTGCCAGAATCAAGTTTCACAACCAGACCATAACCATGAGTACACGGCAGTATATATCTGCTGAACGATGGAATTTTACTAACAAACTGAGGAATCCACTCAAGCTCGAAAAAGAGAAAATTAGAAGGATGTCTTTGGATAGTTTATACCTAAAATTTGAACGAAAAATCAATGAGCGAATTCGAGAAAACTCCGCAATCGATCTTCAGCAAATTAAGGCAGAAATTATTGGAAAACCCAAAAAGAAGACCAAAGAAATTGGTTTAATTGATTTGTTTAAAATTCACAATACGGCCTTTGAGAAAAAAGTTGAGGCCGGGGAACGCTCAGCTGCATCCCTTCAAAAATATAACAGGGCCAAGAATTTGATCCAGGCTTTTTTGAAAAAAGAATACAACAAGGATAATATTTCTACCAAAGCTGTTAACGGTCCTTTCATTTATAATCTGGAATCCTATTTAAAATACGATAGTATTTATAGACACAAAACAGGAATACAAAACAATTCAGTGGTAAAGTACTTCAAAACCTTTAAGACCGTATGCAATCACGCCATAAAACTGGAGCTAATAGATAAAAACCCATTTTCCAAGTATGACGGTAAACTAAAGGTCAAGGAAGCCGTATACCTCACCCAAGACGAACTTCGTAGGATTGAACAACAATCCTTTAGAGTAAAAAGACTAGAGCGAGTTAAGGATATCTTCCTTTTTAGCTGTTATACAGGTTATGCACCTGTTGATGCTCAAAAATTGTCGGAGGACAACCTTATAAAAGATAACGATGGCAACCACTGGATTAAGGCTAATCGTTCTAAAACTGGCACGCGTGCTAATGTCCCCGTTTTGCCAACTACCAAGTCCATCATAGACAAATACGCTGGTATGCAAAAAGGTTTAATTCCGAAGTTATCTAACCAAAAGATGAATGCCTATCTCAAGGAAATAGCAGATGTCTGCGGAATTAATAAACATCTTACTTGGTATGTGGCTAGACATACCTTTGCTACCACGGTGACCCTTGGTAATGGAATATCCCTGGAAAATGTATCGGCAATGTTGGGGCACTCCAGCATAAGGCAAACGCAACACTATGCCAAGGTTTTGGATGCCTCTGTAATGAAGGATATGAAGAAGCTTTTTGATAAATACTGTTAAAATTTAGGGCTAAGTGCAACAAACCGCAGTTTGTTGCACATAAAGTTCTGATATCATGTTTATTGTGTAATACCTTATTATAGATTTGCTAATAATCAATAGTGTTACATTATGGAATTAGTATTTAAAACTGAAGATGCCATATCAAAATTATTAACGATTAAGATTGAATATTTTGATTCTCTACAAATCTATTTGTTGAATGACCTTTGGGTTCATGAAATGGAGGGAGATTTCTTTTTAAAGGAGGTCGAAAGTTTTAAGCCAATTCTTAAAAGACAACTCAAGTATGGATTAAATCCTGAAGAGTATATAAACAAAGTTTGTAAGCGAATCAAGGAAAAGTTAGAGTTTCTTGAAGAGCATAAAGTAGGATCTATTGAGTTTCTTCAATTCTATTGTAAGCAGATCAAACCAATAACTGAAATTACGACATTCCCAAGTTTAGGTACGGACTTTTACGATGAATTTAAGACCAGCCTGAAGGAGTGTAAGACCGATGAGACAGATTTATACAAGTTTTTGGTTCGCTTTGCTGAAGGGAATTTTAACTATACCAAATACCACGAATTTTCCATTGGTTGTCTCAGCTATGTTATATGGAATTACTACTGTGCCTTAACTGAACTATATAGGTTTGTTTCAACGCTTCAAGAGAATGCCCCATTTGTGGATTTCAGTAATCTTGATATTGAAGACAACAAAAAATGTACTGAGCACTTGAAAACTGACATTAAAGTCCATTTTAACCAAGACAAGATAAGTGTAGCACACCTATTTTTATTTCTTTTAAAAGAAAAGCATATTGTTTTTGACTGCAAGGATGAGCGCAACAATGAGCTTCAATTGAAACGCTTTATTGAAGCCCATCTCACTTATCTAAATATTAATGGTGACAGAGTTCCAATTAGAAGCTTTAACAGAGAATTTTCAGAAGCAAGAGCTTCAACTAAGGTGCAAAAGCACAAGCAGTTTATTAATAAGTTCATATATGGGCTAGAACAGTACAGAGATAGTCTTAAAGATTAAATGTTCGCTCCGAATTCGCTTCTATTGTTGGGGTATCACGCCTTAAGATGGTTATTTAGCAGTAGTAAATATTTAAAATTATTAGCTATGGAAAGAGATGAAAGAGAAATAAAAATTGCCACAGAAGCTACCATAAGGCGTCTACTAGAACCAATACGAGAGCAACTAAACAACATTAGTTCAGAACTAACTAATCGACAGGGCAATGCCCAAAAACCAAAATACTATAGAAATAATGACCTTAAGGACATTTTTAAGCTATCTAACAATACCATTGTGAAATACCGCGAAACGGGTGTCTTGCCCTATACCAAACTAGGAGATGTTTATTTGTATGAGGTAAAGGCTATAGATGCCATATTAAAAGAAAATGTAATTAAAATAAGGGAGTACTCGAATTCCCATACCAATTACAATGGTAAATATCAATGATTTTATTTTTCTTAAAATCAAAGTATAATGCAAAATGCTCTTTAGAATTATTACCGATAAATTTGCATACAGGAGCATTGCAATTGCAACTATTACAGGCATCTAAGTCTAAAATAAGCTCAGTATCACCTATGAGTTTGTGATAGATGAATCTACCTTTTAATTTATTAACAAACCTGGACTTGCCAATATCTTCATAGTTGATGTCATCATCAAGAAGACTTGCAAGAAAACTTTCATCCATATACATTATGGCAAAGCAAATCAAGCTAAATTGGTTGATTTTTTTATAGTCCATTAAGTCCAAAAGTGTGATTTTCGCCATGCCAATTCCTGTCTTTCAGTACAAAATTGGACGTTTAATGTGCATTTTATCTGCATGTTGTATTTTCTTATAAATTACCATTGGATTTCCTTTATATTGACAGCGCTTTTTTTTAAATTTAATCCCCTTAATTAATATTCCTATTAACATATATTTTCGAGATGGCAACCAATAGGCACGCACAGGTACGTTATACAATTTTAGATCGATGTTTTAGTAATCCAGGTAGATTATATGATTATGATGATCTTTTGTTCGAGGTCAATGAAGCCTTGTCTAAATTGGGTTCCGATGGAATTCAGTTGCGTCAATTGCAATATGATATTGAACATATGAAATCAGATACTGGTTGGTCCATTGAATTAGAGAAAGGTTTAAGAAAGCAGGAAACAGGAAAAAAAGCATGGCGGTATAATGATTTAAAATTCTCAATTGCTAATCACCCTCTAAATGTTAACGATATTGAGCAACTCGAAACAACGCTATCAATTCTTTCAAGATATAAGCATAGAGAAGAATTTAATTGGTTAGAAGAACTCATACCACGCATGAAGCAGGCCTTTGACTTAGCTGATAAAGGAGAAAATGGTATTATTAGTTATCAAGAGAACGAATTTCTAAAAGGAAGAAATCACTTGGGCGTACTTTTTAATGTAATTCTTAAAGAGAAAAAAATTAAGATTGGTTATAAACCTTTTTATGGTGAGTTGGTTGAATACGTCATTAGTCCACTTCATCTCAAACAATACAATAATCGGTGGTTTCTTTTTGCTAAACCATCTGATTTTGACAAAATTCACAATTATCCTTTAGATAGAATCGAAACAATTGAAGAGTTGTCGGAATCTGCTGAAAAAATAGATATTAATTGGATAGACTATTTTGATGATGTTATTGGTGTTACCAAACCAGAAGGCAAACAGGTAGAAAAAATTTGTTTAAAGTTTTCAGAAAGTCGTATACAATATGTGATCACCAAACCTTTGCATGGTACACAAAAGGTAAATGAAGCGGACCGGACAGTGACCATTGAAGTTGTACCCAACAATGAGTTGTATCAATTACTAATGTCGTTTGGGGAAGATTTGGAAGTAATTTCACCTGAAGTCATAAGAATAGAAATAAAGAAGAAAATTAATGCTATGATAAATAAGTATTAGTATGCAGGTGTACTGCACAACAATAATTCACATTTGCAGTATTAATACTTACAATGATTTATGAAGGGAATTTATTTAAAAGATAGTGAGCCTGTAAAGGCTATAATAGAAAAAGTTTGGCAGATTAACGAGGTCCTTGAAAAATTCGGCGTAGAATCTGCTGATAAAGGTGTGATTCTGCTCTGTTTATCTCTTTTTAAAGATGACCTTTTTGAAAAAATTACTCTTCTGACTGACTATGCGACATTGAATTACGAGAAAGAAAAACTTCGTTTTTTTAGGGATGAACTGCCTGAAAATAAGAAGGAATTATCAGATTACTACGATCCCATAATAAAGGCTTTCAAAGGAGTCTTTGTTAATGCTAGCGAGCAACAAATATTTCAAATTGAGCATCTTTTTGAAGAGATAGAAAATGAGGTGTTGACGAAACATTTCGCTGAAATTTTTGATGGCATTTTATTTAAAATTGAAAATTCGAAGGGTAAGTATGGGGATAATTTTATCCAGCCGCTAGAATTAACAAGTGTTATTTGTTCAATCGCGGACTTACAGGAGAAAGGCAAAGTTTTTAATCCATTTGCAGGATATGCTTCATTTGGGGTCTATTTAGATGAAGGGAAACACTATTACGGTCAGGAATTGAATCACAAAACATGGGCTTTGGGAGCATTAAGACTAATGGCTTATAACAGACAATTGAATTCTAGATTTTTTTGTGAAGATTCCATTTCAAATTGGCCTAATCCATCTGAAAAATTTGATTTAATTCTTGCGACTCCTCCTTTCAACATGCGCTTGAATAAAATGTATCGACATTCAGAACCAAATTTCAAGACTTTAGAACAATTTTTAATTGAAAGAGGGTTAACGTCCTTAAATTCTACAGGAAAATTGATTGCTTTATTACCTCAAGGTTTCTTTTTTGGTAATGAAAACGCGGACTTGAGAAGGAAATTAATAAAAATGGATTTGGTTGAATCCGTAATTTCATTGCCTACAAATATTTTTATTTCAATGGCTATTTCAGTTAGTATAATTGTGTTGAATAAGAATAAACACCTCAAAGGACAAACAGTTTTTATTAATGCACAGGATTGTTATATTCAAAACAAGAGGGTAAGAACCATTGATGCTGTTGCATTATTAAAGTTGACAGAAAGTAATAATACGTCAAATAAGAGAGCTATTGTAGATTCCAGTGAATTAGAGACTAATAAATTTAGTTTACTACCTAATAGATATATTTTTGACCCTTTAGAGGTTAAATTAGAAAAAGAGGAGAGTATAATTAAGTTAAAATATTTAATTAAGCCAAACCCAAAAGAAAAGTCTAAACCAGAATCATATGGTAAATACGTGAGAATCCGCGATTTATCAGACGATATTAAAAATTTACAAAAATCCTTTGATGATTTAGGGGAAGAGCAAGTTCCTAAGCACGCATTTGTTTTACCTAGTCATAGTTTAATGCTAGCTTCAAGATGGAGTAAATTTAAGCCTACATTCTATTTATCTGGGGACGACGCAATTTTTTATTCACCTGATATTCAAAATTTCACTGTAAATGTTGAGAAAGTGCATTTAGAGTATTTGCTGCAAGAACTTACTGAAGATTACGTGCAAGCTCAAGTAAATAGACTCTCAACAGGAACGACAGTTCCATATATTTCTAGAAAGGATATTTTGGATATTAAAATTAAATATCCTTCAATTGATGAACAAAAGCAAATTGTCTTGAAAAGACTTGCTTTACGGGCAACAACCGAAAACCTTCTTGTTTTGGAAAAGCAAGAAGAATTAAATAAGGAGGTGGCCAACCAAAATATTTACCTAAGGCATCATATTGCGGGATCGTTGGGACAGGTTCAAAAATCATTTCAATCAATGGTAAAAATTATTGAAGAGCAAGTTGTTAATGAATTAGATGGGGTTATGGATTACAAGACAAATCCAAAATCAACTTTGACTTTAAGAAGACATATGGATATTATAATGCGCGACTTAGACAGTATGTCAAGATCTCTGAACAAAACGAGTAAGGAATCAGATTTAGCAGATTTTAAGCCTTCTAAAGTTGATTTTATAAAATTTATTTTAGACTATTTTGCCGAGATTAAAGATGATAAGAGGAAAGACTATTCAGTTTTTGTATTGGCAGAGGAATGGATCAAACAAGATATGGAGGCTCATAAAGTAAAAAGGGTTTTTATTGATACTGATGAAACATTCTTAAGAAAAATGTTTGATAATTTAATTGAGAACGCAGAAGTTCATGGATTTAAAAAGTCAATTTACAATTCGCATAAGTTGGAGGTGGAGGTAATGTTTTCATTCGAAACGAATGAAGTCCAAATAAATGTTTGTAACACAGCTTACCCACTTCCAAGCAATTTTTCTTTAGACACCTATAAAAGAAAAGGCGGAACGGCCGGTGAATCTGGTGGTGACGGTTATGGCGGATGGCTGATTAATGAAATCATGAAAAAGCACAATGGTAAAATATTTTCTATTGATGACGAATTTTATGAAGAATATCAAGGCCAGATTATTAATAAAATTATTGTTGAATTGATATTTCCTATTAATGTAGAGTTTTATGAATAGTTACACGGTATTATGGTTCGATGATAAATTTGAAGAGTATGATAACGATTTTGATACTGCTTACCTAAAAGACATAGAATTAATTGGGGTTTCAAATTCAAAAGAAGGATTAAAGGAATTAACTCATAATTACGATGACTATGATGCCATAATCGTCGATGGTCTTTTTTATGAAAACCCAGAAGAAAAAGGAGACCCAAAATCAACAGCTTTTGGCAAAGTAGCAAATAAAATGAGGGAGCTAAAAGCACAAGGAATAGTTATTCCATGGTTTATTTACTCGGGACAACTTGGTTTTATAAGAGAAGAAAGAAATTTAATAGACGTTCTTAAGGATACGGATTTTGGAGATGGGAAAGTTTATGATAAAAACAATATTAATGATTTCGAATTATTGTGTGATGAACTCATAGATTGCGTCAATAAAATGGAAAATACAATTATTCGGAATAAGTACCAGAGAGTTTTTGATGTTTGTACTGAAACCTATTTGGGTAAGCAGCTCAAGTCTAAAGTGTTTAAAATGCTGAAAGTATTAGAAAAAAATAATGGTGATGCAGCAACAGAAGATTTATTTAATCCCTTGAGAAAAATTATGGAAACAGTATTCACTAAAATGAGTGAATTAAATTTACTGCCTTCAGCGATAATTGAAAATAAAGGATGGATTACTGGTTCAAGTTTATTTATTTCAAATAAGCATTCAGATTACAAGCACACCGAAGAATTTATTCACCCGCTTGTGGCACATACTATTCATAGATTATTAGATGTTATTCAAGATGCTTCTCATACTGAAGGAGAGCTTAGATTAAAGGTTGATGACTATGTATCCACCAACAAATCATCCTATATCTATAATAGCTGTGTGTATCAAATTCTTGAAATTATAATTTGGTTTAAAAACTTGAGAGATAAATTTCCCGATGCAGAGCAAAACAAAGTTCTTTGGAAAAAATTGGCAACGCCTCAAATTGAAGATAATACTATTGAGGGAATAATAGAACAGGATGCAAGTGGTAATTACCATTGTGGAAAACACTTGTTTCAGTACAAAAAGATTCATAACACTTATGACATTGGAAGTAAAGTAAAAGTTACTAAAACAATTGCAAATAAGCGTGATACAAAAGATGTATATCCTTACTTTATAATTGAATTTCAGGTAATTGAAAATAGTTAAATCACTTAATGGAACAAAATGAACCAAACCGTACACAACAGATTAATAAGTTTTATCTGGTCAATCGCTGATGATTGCCTTAGAGATGTATACAATAGAGGGAAATACCGTGATGTTATACTTCCTATGGTGGTGTTGCGTCGACTAGATGCCCTTTTGGAGCCTACTAAAGAGGCTGTAATGGAAGAGTTGGCTTTTCAGCGCGATGAAGCAGGATTTACAGAATGGGATGAAACTGGTCTTAAGGATGCTAGTGGATACGTATTTTATAACACCAGTAAATGGACGTTACAAAGATTGTATGACACGGCTACAAACAGTCAGCAGATACTAAAAGCCAATTTTGAAGATTATCTCAATGGCTTTAGTCCCAACGTTAAAGACATCATCAGCAGATTTAATCTCAAAAGTCAAGTGCAAAAAATGGCCAATAAGGACATTTTGTTAGATGTCCTTGAAAAATTCACATCACCATATATCAATCTAACACCATTGGAAAAGGAAGATCCTGATGGAAGAAAACTACCACCTTTATCCAATTTGGGTATGGGATATGTCTTTGAAGAACTAATCAGAAAGTTTAATGAGGAAAACAACGAAGAAGCAGGGGAGCACTTTACACCTCGTGAAGTCATTGACCTTATGACGCATATTGTTTTTGACCCGATCAAAGATAATTTACCACCTGTTATGACTATCTATGATCCAGCATGTGGTTCTGGAGGAATGTTAACTGAATCCCAGAATTTTATAAAAGATGAAGAAGGTGAAATTAGAGCTTCTGGTGATGTATATCTGTATGGTAAAGAAATTAATGACGAGACTTATGCCATATGTAAGTCAGACATGATGATTAAAGGTAATAATCCAGAAAATATAAGAGTAGGATCAACATTGTCTACAGACGAATTTTCAGGAACTACATTCGACTTTATGCTTTCTAATCCGCCTTACGGTAAATCGTGGAGTAGCGAAGTAAAAAATATTAAAGATGGAAAGGATATTATTGACCCTCGTTTCGTAGTGCCACTCAAAGACTATTGGGGTAATGAAGCGGAAGAAGCTGCTACACCACGTTCTTCTGATGGGCAGTTGCTCTTTCTTATGGAGATGGTCAATAAAATGAAACCCACAAGCCAAAGTGCTTTGGGTTCTCGTATTGCCTCTGTACATAATGGATCGAGTTTATTTACCGGTGATGCTGGTGGTGGTGAAAGCAATATTAGAAGATATATCATTGAAAATGATTTATTGGATTGTATCATTCAACTACCAAACAATCTATTTTACAATACTGGTATTACCACCTACATCTGGCTGTTAACCAACAATAAACCCGCTAACAGAAAAGGAAAAGTCATCTTAATCGACGCGTCTGAACGTTATTCCAAATTGCGAAAAAACCTTGGTGCAAAAAATTGTGAGCTTAAGTCTAAGCACATTACAGAAATACAAGATGCTTATCTAAACTTTAAGGACATTGATCGAAAGATCGACCCTGAAACAAAAGAGCTAATCCCTAGCATAGCCGCCAAGGTATTTAATAACTCAGATTTTGGCTATTACAAAGTGACCATTGACCGACCTGCACGATTGATGGCTCAATTTACTCCAGAACGTATTGCTGAATTACGATTTGATAAATCTTTAAAAGAACCGATGCAATGGGCTTTTGCTACTTTTGGAGATGACGTCTATGAGAACGTGAAAAAATATGATACGGAAATTTTAGAGTGGTGCGAAAAAAACGACCTCAACCTGTCGTCGGCTAACAGAAAGAAACTCCTTAGCAAAGATTTATGGAAGAAACATGCCAACCAGTTTAAGGCTGCATTTCATCTGGAGAATTTAATATTTGGGGACAAATTATTTAATGACTATAATGAATTTGTAAAGCAATTCAATTACTACAGTAAGGGAATGAAATATTTATCAGCCAGTGATAAAAAAGCCATTTTAAATGCACTAAGTTGGTATGACGAAACAGCCGAAAAGGTGATAAAGAAAGTCGTAAGACTAAAAGGAGATAAATTAACCCAGCTTACACAGCATTTAGATTGCGACGAAGCTGATTTACCAGATTATGGCTATTATCCAACAGGGAAGCCTAATGAATATATCATTTACGAAAATCAATCTGATTTACGCGATACTGAAAATGTGCCTTTAAGTGAAAACATCCACGACTACTTTTTACGAGAAGTAAAACCCCATGTTGAAGAGGCATGGATTGATTTGGACAAAACCAAAATTGGCTATGAAATAAGCTTTAATAAGTATTTCTATATGCACAAGAAATTGCGTTCAATCGAGAAAGTGAGTGCTGAAATATTGGCTTTAGAGCACAAGAATGAAGGTCTGATAATGGATATTTTAAACCTAGCATAATGGAAAGAAAAACTTCAAAATTAACATTTGAAACATATACTTTCTATAAAGATGCAGGTACTGAATGGTTAGGAGAAATACCTGAGAACTGGAAAGCAACTAGAATGAAATTTTTATTTCATGATGTATCTATAAAAAATAAACCAGATGAAGAATTACTATCGGTTACCCAGAACAAGGGTGTTGTACCTAGGTCTTGGGTCGAAAATCGTATGGTAATGCCCTCTGGTAATCTTGAAAGTTTTAAGTTTATTGAAAAAGGTGATTTCGCAATTAGTTTAAGGTCATTTGAAGGGGGCTTGGAATACTGCCATCACAATGGAATTATTAGTCCTGCTTATACCGTGTTAAAGAAAAAGAATGGATTATTTGATGGTTATTATAAATATCTATTTAAATCAAGTTCTTTTATTTCAGAAATACAAACAAGTGTAGTTGGGATTAGAGAGGGTAAAAACATTAGTTATCCTGAACTTTCCACCTCACTTTTGCCTATACCTTCAAAAGAAGAACAAATCGCTATTGCCAATTTCCTAGATGAGAAAACCATCAAAATAGACCAGGCCATTGCTCAAAAAGAGCGGATGATAGAGCTACTTAAAGAACGTAAGCAAATCATCATTCAAAATGCGGTAACCAAAGGTTTAGACTCTAATGTAAAACTCAAAGACTCAGGTATAGCATGGATTGGAGAGATTCCCGAACACTGGGAGATTTTTAAATTCAAACAATTATTTCATGAAAAGAAGAAAAAATTGAATGGTCAATTACCTGCTGGAGCAATCAGTTATGGCTTCGTTAGATATAAACCTGAAAATTCAATTTTAGAATCTACCAAAGAGACCTACCAAGAAGTTTTAAGTGGTGAATTTTTGATAAACCCATTGAATCTTAATTATGATTTAGTTAGTCTAAGAATTGCTCTGTCAGAAATTGATGTTGTAGTTAGTTCAGGTTATATCGTGTTAAATCAGTCAAGAAGTTTTGATAAAAACTACATGAAATGGCTTCTTCATCGTTTTGACATATCTCAAATGAAACTACTTGGCTCAGGAGTTCGACAAACAATAAATTTCGGCCATTTATCAAATGAATTATTGATTCTACCACCAAAAAAGGAACAAGAATTGATTCAATCTTGGATTGGAGAAAAACTTGCTAAAATCGATTCTTCAATTGCTCTACAGCAGAAGCAAATCAAAAAACTCAAAGAATACAAAGCCACGTTGATAGATAGTGCGGTAACGGGGAAAATAAAAGTGTGTTAAAGAATAGTATCATGGATAAAACTAAATTTTTCAAAGACTTAAATAAGTCTTTTCAATATGGAGATAAATCAGGGCTGAATAATACACTAAACCATTATATAAACAATAATGCTTTAGAAACCGTTAGTAAGGATTTAGCAGAATACTTGTATAATAATTACACCAGTTATAAAGCTGATGCAATGGCAGGCTTAATGCAATTGGCAATTCAGTGTAACCCGGAGATAGCATTATTAAAATTTCCTGAAAACTATCTTTTCCGTTTACTCATAATAAAGGGGTCAATGGATTTGTACCAATGTTTTATGGAAGAAGCTATTGAGCCATTTTTAAAAGGCAAAGACGAAGATTTTAGATTTGATTATTACTCGGAACTGAATCTGGTTGCACAAGAGTTAAATTACCACTTTTTTTCGCAATATGTGCCATGTAAAAAAGGAATGGATTTTAATGGCGTTTTCGGCATTTATGAGAACAATCCAGCCAAGTCATTAATTAATACAGAAGATTATGAAACCCTAAATGATGTGGTTGAAAACTATAATACCATAATAGGCAGAAGAGATATTTTAAAGGACTTAGAAGAACGGATTTAATCTAGCTTAATAAATGAGCACAATACCATTAAATAGACAAGAAATATTAGATCGAGCAAAACGAGAATCTGAATTGTCAGATTTAAAGCAGCATGCAGATAAAATGATTAGAGGCTTTGAAAACTTTAATGATTTTTCCTCAAATCGTGCTATTTGGGAGTTGGTTCAAAATGCATGTGATTTAACTACAGAGTGTAAGGTAACCATTGATTATAGTAATAAATATTTTTCATTTTCTCATAACGGCAAGCCTTTTACTACTAATTCATTAAACTCATTAATCAAACAGGTAAGTGGTAAATACGGCGAGGATGCAGATATACCAGAAGTAGGCAAATATGGTACAGGATTTTTAACGACACATACCTTTGGTAGAAGGTTTGTTATTAATTCTGTAATGGAAGCAGAAGGTGCATTTTTCGAATTAAAGGATTTTGAGATTGACAGAACCCCAAAAGAATGGAAAGAATTGAGCGAAAACATACGTCTTCAAAAAAAGAAAGTCTATGAGATTATTGAAGGTGGGACTATTATACAAAAGCCTTCTGAATTTAAAACAACGTTTACATACATTCCAAGCACACCTCAAGAAAACCAGTACATAAAGGAATCCAGTCATGATTTAGAAGATTATGTGCCGTTAGTGTTAACGATTAACAATAGATTAAAACAGATTGAGATTATAAATGAACAAGGCGTTAAAACAACCTTTTTCTTTGAAAGTAAAATACCAATAGAAAATGAAGCTAACATTAATTTGTTTAAAACCATAATTTATAAAAATGGTGAAGAGCTTTATGTGTACTCATTAGTGGATGAAGCCAATGAAATTGAAGTCATATTGCCAATCAATAAAGACTTGACGTTGTTTGAATTTCCAGAACGTATAGCACGTCTCTTTTTATATTATCCTTTAGTAGGCTCAGAAGATTTCGGATTAAATTTTATCATTAACTGCAATCAGTTTTTGCCAAATGAACCAAGAAGCGGTGTACATTTAAATAGTAATAAAGACCAAGTTAGAGAGCAAGAAGAAGCTAATAGAAATATTCTTGAAACAGCTTCATCATTAGTTTTTATATTTCTTAAAAGCAATACTTTAAAAGTTGATAATCCACTGTTATATGCCAATGTAAACTTTAAAAGAAATTCTGAAAACGCTTTGCTTAATGAGTATTTTGAAGGATTACAAGAAGTTTGGAATGAAGAATTGAAGAACTTGCCAATTGTAGAAACAAGTGAGGGCTTTAAAGAAGTGAGGGAAGTTCTCTTTTTGGATGAGGAGTTGTTTTTAGATAAAAAGGTGTTTGATGATGTATATAAATTAGTGAACATTTTTTATAAAAATGTTCCAAAAAAAGAAAAGTGTAAGCAATGGTCCAGTTATGCTAAAGCGTGGGATGATGATGAGGTAGAGTTTATTACTCATGACGATTTAGTAAAGGGAATTTCTAATGAAAATCTAAGCAAATTTGATAGGTCTAATCTTATAAATTACTATCAAAGTTTAATAACACAGGATAAGGCTTCTGTCTTCGCGGATTATAAATTGTTGCCAAACCTAAAAGGGGAGTTTTGTTATCTTAATATACTACTATTACCTTCCTCTATTACACCAAAATTAATTGAACTTGCTAATGTTCTAATTCCAGAAACAATAGATAAATTAATACTAAGCGATTTTCAATTTCAATTTAATTTAGAGGAGTTTAATAGAAAGGATTATTCTACAAGTGTCAAAAATAAACTGGATGAATTAGAAGCAGATAAACTGGTTTGCTTACCCGAAACTTTCGATAGTGAAATTTACAATCCTATAGAATTAGAGGAGGAGAAATTGGATTTTAAGTTTTTTGAGGCACTAATCAACTATTGCAAACTAAGTAACACCATTGAGTCTCAAAGTAAACCCGCTCAATTACTGCGCTTAATAAGTAAATATTATGGGTTAAATGAAGACTTAATTCATCTGCCTAATGTTTTAAAGAGTGAAGAAAACCTGGAAGTGAGAAGTTCTAGAAAAATTTTGGTTAAAATATTTTTTAATCTCTTGTCTCAGCATAATCAAGATTGGGTAAGGGAGAATATTTCATTATTACTGAATGTTGCTAATTGTTATGAGGACAGTTTAAAGGAAGTGTATTCTGATTCATGTATCTATCCTAATCAAATTTTTCAATTAAAACAAGCTCATGAATTAAAACGGGATATAAATATTTTAGATGAAATAAAGGATTTATACAACAAGGTCAATGGTGATGTTGAAATTAGAAGTAAACTAGTTTACGAGGGATTTAATGATTTCATCGATGAAGAAGATTTTATAAACAATAAGTATTTAACAACTAAAATCGAGGATATATTTTTTGAAACTGATATTCTAGATATAAATGAACATCCGTATAAAGACGAAATCCTTGATATTATCTCTAAACTTAATATAAAAACATATAAGGAGTTATTTCCTAGACTAGATGATAAGAAGGCAAAATTAATGCTCGATGTAGTAACTAATGAAAGAACAAAGGATGACATATTTTCAATAGTAACTCTAAAAGAGGATAAACTAAAAAAATTAGGAGAGCTCGTTAAAAATGAAAACTTTGATGAAATTTTAAATAAAGCTGAACTATTGGCTTTACAAGAGAAATACAGACAAGCAGACTTTCAGCATAAATACGAGATTGGGACGAATATAGAAAGATTAATCCGGGAAAAACTTTCTAAAGAATTACAAGATAGAGTAACATTCAAAAACGATGAATCTATAGAAATGACTGATATTCAAGGAGGTCAAGATATAGTGGTCTTTTTAGATAATAAACCATTTTATTTTATCGAGGTGAAATCTAGGTGGAATTCTGATAGCTCAGTATCGATGAGCAAACTGCAACTTCAGAGAGCTGTAGAAGAAAATGAAAGATATTCGCTTTGTTCTGTGGATATAAGTAAATACACAGGTATAAATAATCGATATAATTTGCCTGTAGATGAAATCATTCCATTAACAAAATTCATAAATGATATAGGTACAAACATCCAGCCCTTAATTGAGAGTAATTTACATGCTGAAAAGAATAGTGAGAAATTAATTCATTTAATTGATTATAGAGGTATTATACCACAAGATGTCATAAAAGATGGTTCTGAATTCAACGAATTTCTTGAAACACTTCTTAATAAAATTAATAAAGAAATTGAATCAAATGTGTAGTAAAACCAAAAAACAAGTATTAGAAGTAGCTATCAAAAAATTTTTAGTAAAATTATTTTTATGCATTTAAGTTATCCGATTAAACATAAGGCTCAACTAAATATTCAATAACATCATTATGAGTAAAACAGAACACAAAATAGAAGCATCAGATAAAACAATAAGCGAACTTTTAAAAGACAAAAAGTTCTTTATAGATTATTTTCAACGCGAATACCGTTGGCAAAAAAAGCATATGGTGGCGTTGGTTGAGGATTTAACATCAACATTTCTTAAGTCTTATAAGAAAACAGACAAACGATCGGACGTCGCTAATTATCAAAGTTATTATTTAGGTCCTGTGGTTTTTAGCGTTGCGGAAGACGGAAAAGATTCTATAATTGATGGGCAACAGCGCATTACATCTATTACCTTGTTTTTAATATACCTAAATAATCTTCAAAAAGATTTACCAAATCAGGTATCAATTGCTAATTTAATTTTTTCAGAACGTTATGGGGAGAAATCCTTTAATATGACAGATGAAGATCGTCAAACTGTTCTTAAATCACTTTATGATACTGGTGAATTTGATAGCTCAAAAAGTACTGACGAAACTGAAATTAATATCAATGAACGCTACATGGATATTGATTCTGTGTTTCCTGAAACAATAGATGATAGAGCCTTACCTTATTTTATTGATTGGTTTATTGGTAATGTGGTTATAGTCAAGATAACAGCATATTCAGATGAAAATGCCTACACTATTTTTGAAACCATGAACGATAGAGGAATGAATTTAACCTCTACGGAAATGCTAAAGGGTTATGTATTATCTCGCATATCAAATAAAAAAGAGCGTAGTGAAATTAATCTCATTTGGAAAAACATTATTACAGAGTTACATAGTTATGAAGCCAATGCCGATTTAACCTTTTTCCAAGGCTGGTTTAGAGCAAAATATGCGGTGAGTATGAGGCCTACTAAAGCAGGAGCACAAAATCAGGACTTTGAATTGGTAGGTACAAGATTTCATAGCTGGTTTAAGGATAATCATGAGGACCTATTTGAATTAAGGACGTCTGATGATTTTTACGAATTCTTTAAAAATCAATTCGTTTTTATGGCCAAG
Source organism: Winogradskyella poriferorum (assembly GCF_050618035.1). Taxonomy (GTDB): domain Bacteria; phylum Bacteroidota; class Bacteroidia; order Flavobacteriales; family Flavobacteriaceae; genus Winogradskyella; species Winogradskyella poriferorum_A. The sequence continues at coordinate 202,747 of NZ_JBODPY010000003.1, read as the reverse complement.
TGGTATATGAAAATTTGGGATTATATGGCAGAATTTAACATAGCATGTCCACACCTTTATTACATTAATCGTTGGGGTATTGCACCATCTTTGCAAGATGCCATGCTACTCGCTACTTTAAAACACACAGATAAGGACGATGTAGTCTACGACAAATTAGACGCTGTCGCTCGCTTTATAGAGACCTACACAGTTCGTCGAGCAATAAATTATCGTAAATTTGGTGCATCTTCTATAAAATATACATTCTTTAATATTATTAAATCCATTCGAGATGCTGAACTAGAAGAATTAAAGGATGTATTGTTACAAGAAATCAACTCACTGGATGAAAAATTTGATGGTATATTCAATTTTTCAATGCATCAACAGAACGGAAAATTTGTAAAACATTTGTTGAGTAGAATTACTGGCTTTATAGACCAAGAAGTAGGTAAGCCTACAAATTATGTATCCTATTATGAACCTGTAGGAAAGAAATTTGAAATAGAGCATATATGGGGAAATAAGTTTGTAGAACATAAAGATGAATTTGAACAGGAAAATGATTTTGGACATTGGCGAAATTCAATAGGTGCATTAATATTGCTGCCTAATGGAACCAATCAATCCTTTAGTAGCGATAAGTATGAAGAGAAATTAAAGCACTACATTAAAGAAAATACCTTTGCTCAGACTCTTCATCCTGCTTTTTATGAGAAAAACCCAAATTTCTTCAATTCTGAAAAATTAAAAGGTATACCATTTAAAGCCCATAAAGAATTTAAGAAGGCCGATATTGCGGATAGAGCAGAAACAGTAAAACACATCTGCGAAACCATATGGTCCTTAGAGTATTACAACAATGATAATGAAATTTTAGATGCATAGTAAAACTAACGAACAAGAATTAGAGGCTGCTATAGAAAAAGCCTTAACAGGTAGTTGCTTAGAGGATTTAAAATCGAATGGAAATACAGTGCAGGAAGCGAATACATTATATCGTTCTGGTAATGGATACTATATGGGTGAAGCCAGTGATTTCAATCCCAAATATGCCATTGACGAAACCCGCTTTTGGCACTTTTTAGAGACGACACAAAAGGAAGAACTAGAAAAGCTACAACGGTCGGCAGATTGGAAACTTAAAATTCTAGAACGCTATAATCGTATAGTAAAAAAATATGGCATATTACGATTACTGCGAAAGGGACTTGAAGTTGAAGACGCTCATTTTACTCTGTTATATCAATTGCCAATGGCTAGTAGTAGCCAGACCGTAAAAGACAATTTTGAGAAAAACGAGTTTAGTGTTACAAGGCAAGTTCGGTACAATTTAGAGAATACTAGAGAGGAAATAGACATGGTAATATTTGTTAATGGACTCTCTATTGCATCTCTCGAACTCAAAAACCAATGGACAGGTCAAAATGCTAAATCTCACGGCATTAAGCAATACAAATACAATAGAGACATAAGGCAGCCATTATTAAATTTTGGGCGTTGTATTGTTCATATGGCAGTAGATACGGATGAAGTCTATATGTGTACCAAATTGGCAGGTAGCAAGTCCTTTTTCTTACCATTTAACAAAGGACACAATAACGGTAAAGGCAATCCACCTAATCCCTTCGGCCATAAATCAAGTTATTTATGGGAAGAAGTATTTACAAGAGAAAGCTTGGCTAATATTTTACAGCATTTTGTGCGATTTGATGGTAAAGCTAAAGATGCCTTAAGTAAACGGACACTGTTTTTTCCACGGTATCACCAAATGGATGTGGTGCGGAAAATTTTAGCCCATGCTTCCAGTAAAGGTGTAGGACATACCTATTTAATTCAGCATTCTGCAGGTTCTGGAAAATCAAATTCAATTACTTGGGCGGCTTACCAATTAATTGAGACGTATCCTGAGAATGACGGACTGCCTGGTGCAAAAGGTACAGACAATCCGTTATTCGATTCTGTAATAGTTGTCACTGATAGACGTTTGTTAGATAAGCAGCTTCGTGAAAATATCAAGGAATTTTCAGAAGTAAAAAACATTGTTGCACCTGCTTTTTCTTCAAAGGATTTAAAAGATAGTTTAGAAAAAGGAAAGAAGATAATCATAACTACTATTCAGAAATTTCCATTTATAGTCGATGGTATAGCAGATCTAAGCGATAAACGTTTCGCTGTGGTTATAGATGAGGCTCATAGTTCACAAAGTGGAACAGCAGCCGGAAAAATGAATCAAGCTATGGGTATGGAACAGAATGATGAAGATGAAGAAGATGTGCAAGATAAAATATTAAAGGCAATGCAAGCGCGCAAAATGAAGGGTAATGCGTCTTACCTGGCTTTTACGGCAACACCTAAAAATGCTACATTAGAACGATTTGGGACAAAGCAGGAAGATGGCTCTTTTAAACCGTTCCATTTGTATTCCATGAAACAGGCCATAGAGGAAGGTTTTATTCTGGATGTTTTGGCCAATTACACAACGTATAAAAGTTATTACGAAATAGAAAAATCTATTGAGGAGAATCCGCTGTTTGACACTAAGAAAGCACAAAAGAAGCTCAGAGCTTTTGTTGAGCGCGATAAACGTACAATTGCTACAAAGGCTGAAATAATGCTAGACCATTTTGTTTCTAAGGTGTATAATACCAAAAAGTTAAAAGGAAAAGCTAAGGGAATGGTAGTTACGCAGAATATTGTCTCTGCCATCCGATACTATTTGGCAATGAAACGTATATTGAGCGATAAGGGAAATCCATTCAAGATCGCTATTGCCTTCTCTGGAAAGAAAACAGTCGATGGTGTTGAATACACCGAAGCTGAAATGAATGGCTTTGCTGAAAAAGATACGGGTGATAAATTCGATAGTGATGAGTACCGCATTTTAGTTGTGGCTAATAAATATCTCACAGGATTTGATCAGCCTAAACTTTGTACGATGTATATCGATAAGAAACTACAAGGTGTTTTGGCCGTTCAGGCGTTGAGCAGATTAAATCGTTCTGCGAATAATTTGGCTAAGAAAACTGAAGATCTATTCATATTGGATTTCTTCAACCAAGTTGAAGACATTAAAGCATCTTTCGACCCATTCTATACATCAACTTCCTTGAGCAGTGCTACCGATATTAATGTGCTTCATGAATTGAAAGGTACTTTAGATGATGTTGGTGTTTATGAATGGTCTGAAGTAGAGTCTTTTGTAGAAAAATATTTTGAAGGTGTTGATGCCCAACAACTAAGCCCGATTATAGATATTGCAGCCAATAGATTTAATCAAGAGTTAGAACTTGAAGATGACGAAAAGGCTGATTTTAAGATTAAAGCCAAACAATTCGTTAAGATTTATGGTCAAATGGCATCGATTATGCCATATGAAGTTTTAGATTGGGAGAAACTGTTTTGGTTCTTAAAGTTCTTGATTCCTAAATTAATAGTCAAGACAAAAGAAGACGAATTAATTGATGATTTATTAGAGTCAGTTGATTTATCAACTTACGGTCTGGAACGTACAAAACTTAATCACAGTATTGGTTTAGATGACTCTGAAACTGAATTAGCCCCACAAAACCCTAATCCACGAGGTGCACATGGAGCAGAAGAAGAAAAAGACCCTTTAGATGAAATTATAAAAGTTTTTAATGAAAGGTGGTTTCATGGATGGGATGCTACACCAGAAGACCAACGCGTGAAGTTTTTGTCATTGAGTAAGCATATCAAAGCACATCCTGATTATCAGACCAAAGTTGCAGATAATAAGGATACGCAAAATCGTGATATTGCATTTAAAAAGATACTTGATGACGTAATGCGTGAGCAGCGCAAAAAAGAATTAGATTTATACAAGCTTTACGCTAAAGATGATTCGTTCTATCAGGCCTTTTTTGATACGATGAAAAGAATGATTGATAATCCTAATTTGTCTAATAAATAATAACGATATTGTCACAACATTCAATTGTTATACTTTATGCATATAAAATGCATAAAAGTAAAAGATATTTGTAAAGTTCTTTGAAAGGCCTACCTAAAATATTGACTTTGCTAACTGGATTTCTGCAATGAAGAAATACAAATACAAGTAGTTGCAATTTGAAGTCAGATCGGTTAGTGTCCCGTATTTACGGGATGAATGTTTTGTTTTTATTTATACTAGGGCATGAAGTTTCTTGTGAATTGCACTGCGTTTATTAAACAAGGAATATAGGTAGGCTTTCATTGAATGTATAAAAATGAAGTTACAGAAACCACATATAGAAAAAATTAAGTCTGATTTTATGGAAATGCAGACGATCCATGATTTTCTTGATTTAATAAATTTTGTAAATAAGTTGTTATATGGCTCCGATTCCAGATCCTTTAAGCTCAGACAAATAGCGTACTATTCAGTCCCAAATTACATTCGAAAAAAACGAATAAAGGATACTGAAGGAGTTTTTAAAACAAATACATATCACACTTTTAGCATAAATAAAAAGTCGGGAGGTAAGCGGATAATTCATGCACCAAATAAAACACTAAAGAAGAAACAAAGAATATTTTCAGTAATTCTGCAATGTGTTTTCAACCCAACTCATTCTTCATATGGCTTTATTAGGGATAGATCTATTGTTGATAACGCTAGGGTGCACTTAGGGAATTACTATATATATAATATTGATATAAAAAATTTCTTTTCTAGCATTGATCAAGCAAGGGTATGGAAGTGCCTTCAATTATCTCCGTTTCATTTAAATTCAGAATATAACAATGGTGATAGGCTTAAAATTGCCAATATTATTGCAAATATATCGTGTGTTGACTTGGAGGTCGAGAGATTTAACGAAAAAGGACAATTAGTCAAAGTGGTGAAGGATGTCTTACCGCAAGGAGCGCCAACATCACCAATATTAACAAATGTGGTATGTCAGCGACTGGATTATCTTCTCACAGGTATTGCAAAGCGTTTTGGTTTAAAATATAGTCGATATGCGGATGATATTACCTTTAGTTCTTTGCACAACGTTTATCAGAAAGATAGCAAATTTCTACATGAGCTAGATAGAATCATTAAAGATCAGGGTTTTTGTTTTAATGTAGCTAAAACTAGATTACAGGTTAACGGGATGAAAAAAGAAGTTACGGGTCTAGTTGTTAATGACAAATTAAACGTTAACAAACGCTATATAAAACAGCTAAGAATGTGGCTTTATTACTGGGAAGAATATGGTTACGAAAAAGCTTCTGAGATATTCTCAAAGGATTATCAAAAGGATAATGGACATAATGCAGTAAAAGAAAACGTTAGTTTTAAAAACGTGCTATATGGCAAGTTGAATTTCCTCAAAATGGTGAAAGGAGTTGAAGATAATACTTATGTGAAGTTGAAAAATCGATATGTAAAACTTGCAAAAGAATTAAAAATCAAGCAAAAAATAGAAGAGAGGAAGAGAGATGAGAAACGATATTTAGAGCTTAAAAACTACTTTGAGAACAAGCCTGAAAAAGATGAAGGTGATTTTGATAATATCATTGCAGATTTAATGTTGAAAGGTGAATTAAGTCGTTTAGAAAGAAAATTGAGAATTAAGATTAAGCTTCCAGAAAAACCGAATACTAAGTCAAATAACGAATTGCCAAAACTGCATAATCCAAAAAAATTAGTTGCACTCTTAAAAAAGTTCTCAAAAAATGAGAGCGCGTTAAAATATACCACTCATAGTTGGGATGCAGGTAGAGATTTAGAAAAATTCAAGGATATTAATGAGTTTATAAAAATTGCCAGAGAAGAATATGCCGGTTTCTCCAAGGATTTGAATAGCCTAAGTAAAACGTTAAATGCATTGATATATAATTTTGTTTTTAATCCTGATGTTCATAAAGAAGGATGGGGAGCAGTTCAACGGGATGAAAGGATTGAGTTTGGTTGGAGTTCTTCAGAACTTATTAAAGCATGTAATGCAGATTTATCTTTAAATCCAGAGGATTATATGCTACCTGAGAAATATTGGAGTTTAAAAAAAGGAGTAACCATTCAAAAGTTCAAACAGGTAATAGATTTCTTTAAAAACCAAATTGAGATTCGAGATGAAAATTCTGCATTATTAAAGTTGATATTATCAAAGCACAAAAAACACCTTGCGCAAGAAAATTTTGAAATTCACAATCGTGAATTGTTGGATACTTTAGAAGATAAAACATTTTACACAGACGTACAAGCTTTAGACAATGCTCTAGAACTGATTTTTAAATGCATCTTAAAAAAAAAACAGCATCCAAATATTTCTTATCAGGTAAGGAGTTTAGATGATGCTTATGTTCTTGAAATATCACACATAGGATCCTCAAATCAGTTTAAATCTATAAAAGATAATAAGCTAAATATTGATGCTGGAGATTTTGGAAGTATAGCAACTGAACTAAATAATTTGTGCGATTGGAGTATTGAATCCACATTTAAAGAAGGACCACATAGAATAAATTTTTTAGTATCGGATTCTGAGATATCAGCACATGAAAAAATAGATTCGGCTGATGGGTTTAAATATATATTAACATTTTATAAGTAGGAAGGATGAAATTCATGTTAATTGAAGATAGGATAAGTAGAATGGAAAAATATAATTCCAGTATAGTAAACATACCACAAGTAGATATATATACTGGAAACAAGTTTGAAGTCCTTATAAATTCTTTAAAAAATAATGATACAACAATCCTGGATAATTATGCCTGTATTGCAGCCCATAGAACAGCGCTTCCTGATAAGATTAGGGAGTCTTTAAAGGATTACTGTATGACAAAAGATAAGCCTTTAATATTTTTTTCAGGAGGTATTAGCGCTAGTGTATTAAAGGATAATCCATTCCCTTTTCTAAACTTAAATTCTAAAGACTTTTATTCAGGCAATTTTAATTTATTTTGTGAGGCATTAGAGGATTTAGGAATGCCTAATTTGTTAATTCTACAATTTGGTGCAAAATGGAAGTTATCATTACTTCTAAATTTAAGAAACCTTATTTCGGTACATATGAACCGAAGAGTACTTGTTGAAAAGAGTATAGACGGGTTCGAGAACAAGAAATTGGTAGATGAGCTATCTATGGTAAGAGATTTAAAATTAAGTAAACTTTTAATTAAAGATTTGATTTCTGAAAATGAAAGCCTTGTTTTTTTAAATAATCCATATCAAAGTATAGATGGGTTTGTTTTTTTAGAAGATCCTAATGAAAGTATAGATGGGGATAGGATAAAAATAGAAAAAATAAAAATCCTAAAGAAATCTGTTGACAATTTAATTTTTAACAGTATATGAAAAAATTATTAATTCACAGTAATAACACTTCCTTTAACACTGAAGCGTTGTTTCCTGTTAAGAATCAGTACTTATTTGATATCGCCTACGACAAAAGCGCCGATGAATATATTGATGATATTCTAAATGATGACTTAGGAGAACGGTTAAAATATACAGATGTCGTTTATATAAAACTTTCACTATCATCTAATTATTTAGAATACCTTGGCTTAAGATTAATATACCATATCAGATTGACAAAATCTTTAGGTGATAGCTGTAAACTTCCAATTGTATTAATTGCTGATGAATCAATGCAGTTTCTTGGCTTAACGTCGGAAGAACCTTCAGTACTTTTCACAAAAGGTGTTTATTTAATTAGAGAATCATATGACGATTATATTAAGTCTAAAGAGAATTTTGAAAAGAATAGGATCAAACCATTAGATAATCATTCTGATTTTGTAGATGCAATTCGGATTTCTCCGCCTTCGAATTATGATTCACATCATTCTATTGCCAATGAATGGGCTTTGGTGCGGTATTTTGGCATGTTAAAGCGAGATACTCAACACGAAAAATACAATTCTCTTCAGAAGAAAATAGAAGGGCTTGACTATATAAAGACTTTGCACTTTAAGTACACTGAATCCCAAACACACAGGCAAAAGTTTGGTAGAAAACATCTATATACTCCTGTAATTGATGATGTCAAAAATCAAACGATCGGAGTTATCGAAGATGAATTAAAAAAAGGCTGGTTTGAATATTATGATTATCTGTTTGAGCTATCTGGAGCATATCTACTAGCATTTGATACTTTTAATAAGGAAGAAACAAAGGAAGAATTAGTTGATCGCCTAAAATCATGGTGTGATAAGAATATGGAAGGAGAAGATCCGGTTGATATTTTTATTGTAGATATAAGGCTACATGATGAAGATTTTTTTGAAAAGGATTTTGATCAGTTATCAGGCGTTAATATTATAAAATATATTAAAGCAAAAAATCCTGGTTGTCAAATCATAGTGCATACGGCTTCAAATAAAGTTTGGAATTATCAAAATGTTCTAAAAGATGGTGTGACATCCTATTGTATAAAAGAGTCTCCAGAAAATTTTAATACTAGAGCAGAAACTAAATTAAGTATAAACCTTTTTTGTAAAGAACTCTCTTTAGCAACAAGTAAGTCATATTTAGCTAAACTATTCAGGAGGGTTAAGAACATAAAAGCCAATCACATTTTTAAAACCGATGATTCTAAAGAAGAATTCAATCAAAAAGTTTTTTCTAAGAATGGTTTATTAGATCAAATATTCAATCTTTTAATAATTAGTAATGAAGAGGCCATTCTAAATCAAAGTTTGTTATTGTGTTTTCAAATATTAGAAATATATTGTGGATGTGTTGGAGATTTTCAGAAAAGCGGTACTACTTTAAATTCGGGCTCTGTATGGTTAAGAGATAAAACTAAAAAACAGATCTTTTATGTTGATAAAGTCACAAATAAAATATCAACTCATTTTGAATTGATATTGGGGAACTTAGAGTTTCAAAAAGATAAAGCAAGGAAAACACCTGTTTCAATTGAATTATTCGATAATATGGAGCTTAAATCAAAATTTCAATCAGGTATTGATGCCACAACATTAGTCGAAATAATTTCTGTACTTCATTATAGGGATAATATTAGTAAACGAATCATAGAGAAAATTATGGCACTGAGATATTACAGAAGTAACGTTGCTGCTCATAATACTGGTAATATTAGATCTGATCATAAAATTGATTCTACAGACATACTATTTTTCTTTGATATATTTGAGAGTGCATTCTTAGATCATGTGTAGAATTTTATTATTATGCAGATATACTGCATAAACTAACTTTTACTTTGTCTTGTCGATTAATAAGAGCAAGACTATGAAAAATCCAATTTCAATTTTAGACCATTTACAATTTGATTGTCCAACACCAGAGCAAAAGGAAGCTTTATTGGCAATGTCTGAGTTTATAAAAACTTCAAATGAGGATGATTTTTTCATTTTATGCGGTGCTGCAGGTACGGGTAAAACTTCAATAACAACGGCATTGATTGGATATTTAAATACCAAATCTATTGCCTATAACATTGCCGCGCCTACAGGAAGAGCTGCGAGAATATTAGGCAGAAAGTCTAAAACGGTTAATAGTACTATTCACTCTTTAATTTACAATGTAAAATCTAATGCTGATTCTGGAGAGGTCATATTTCAATTAAAGGAGAATGAGGTCAAAGACTTCAATATTTTTATAATAGATGAGGCCTCGATGATTGCTTCAAAGGTCCAAAATGACACTAACAATTTATTTAAATCAAAGAATTCCCTACTTTCAGATTTAATAAATTTTGTAAAAAGTGGCAATGAGAAAAATAAAATTGTTTTTCTAGGTGATAATAATCAATTACCACCCGTGAATGAAAAGCATTCATTAGCCCTTTCAAAAGATTATTTAATCAATACTTTTTCTCTAGAAGGTAATGCGAAATTGCTAACAGAGGTAAAACGACAAGATGATGGTAGCTATGTGCTCAAAAACGCTAATGTAATCCGAGAAGGGATAGACAAGCAACAAAAGTCAGTTGGATTGTATGGTATCAGGAAGCAATCCATTGAAGATGCGTCTCGCGATTATGTTATAGATTATTTAGCCAATGGTCAAGATTCGATAGTTTCAATAGGCGCAACACATAAAATGAATACGATGTTCAATAGTAAAGTGAGAAGTAAAATATTTGGATATGGTGCAAAACTACTAGAGAAAGATGATTTACTATTAATTACTCAAACTTGGAAGCGAAATGGCTCACAATTGTACAGTGGAGATCACGTAGTGGTAAAAGAAATTGACATAAATGATATTGAGACTGTTGCAGGATTACGATTTGCACCTATAAAGTTATTGTCAAAAAATCTTAAAGGTGAAGACGAAATCATTCGAGACTACATCTTAATCGATTCCATAACAAACCCTCAAGGAATACATATCAAACAAGAAAATATGTTGCGACATGAACGCTTTAAAAAAAATAAGGTTTTTAGAGAAAGCATGAAACCATGGGATGACAGATATGTAGGAGCTATAAGAGCGACTTATGGCTATTCCATTACCTGTAACAAAGCCCAAGGAGGTGAATGGGATAATGTGCTGATTAACTCTTTCTATATGCCTTCGCTAAGATACCAGTATACCGCTCTAACAAGAGCTAAAAAAGAAGTTAGATTTTACTAATCAAAGCAATTATAAATAGTCTGTTTTAATCTGTGGGTTATTAGTATAAATAAAAATTGATGATTATTTTTATAACCTCACGGCAAACATATTTATACTAAGATATTTGTTTATATGAAGGGTATAGGATTAGAAAATATAAAAGTTTTTAAACAAGAACAATGGTTAGACTTTAATAATCTAACTCTATTCACGGGAACGAATAATAGTGGTAAAAGTTCTGTAATTAGTACAATGCAATTAATTCAGGATAACATTGTAAACCGAGACCTGCAAGCTTTACTTAATGCTAAGATACGCGTTAGAACTAATCAAAATAAACATGGAAGCCTCGATAATTTTATTCATAGTAGCTCAAAACTTGATTCAGGTAAGTCTTTTGCATTCAGTATGCAGAACGGTTTTTTAATATATAAGGTGATAATTGAAGTTCAGGAAGGCATTGAAAGTTTTGGGGTTGTAAAAGAAATTTATATTTATGATAAGCTTAGTAATAAAGAAATATTTTGGATTACACCTGGTGCTAATAAAACTCGATATGAGTATAATTTTAGAATCAACTATGGATATTTTTTAAATCGATTTTACGAGAAATGTGAGAATACTATTAGATTAAAAAATCGATTAAAAGAACTTGACCAACTTGTGGGCCGCGTTAAAAAAGATAAGGCTGATGTTGAAGAACTTTATGACTTGGCGCATGAATTAAGTCAGCAATTTTTAGTCAAGATTAGCGTACGTTATTGTCACTATAAAGATCCTCAATTTAAATTATTTATGGGATTCGGAGTGAATGATACAGAGGAAACAATTAACGATAGAGTTGAGAGGCATATTAAATCAAAAACCTCTATTATAGATTATAACATTGAAAGGCAAAAATTAAAAGATAAAGAGGAAAATACACCTTTAAATCAAATTGGTGTTTTCTTTTCGGAAAGGAATAATGTAGATAAGATTGTAAATGAAAAGCCAATTTCCATACCTGTAAAACCTAGCTTGTTATCTGTAAAGGAAATAAATTCCTTATATACTGACACTACAAAATTTGGAATATTTGATTTTTCTTTTTTGTGGAGAGATAATGATGATATCAATAAGAAATTTGAGCAAATCATTTGTTCTTATTATGAAACTGACTTCAAGACTGCCAATAGAAAGTTAAGTGATGATTTAGTTATTTTATTGTCAAACATTAATTGGAATTTAAAACAAAGCCATGATAGTGAATTAGTTGATGGCTGGTTTCCAGCAAATCTTTATGAAGATTATTTAGGTAGCTTGTCATATTTTGGTTTAATATCAATTATGGTTCATTACTCTAATGGGGATTCGTTACTAAATAATGAATTTAGAACTTTGACGGCGCGGGATGAGATATTAAATGATAATGAAGAAGTTTTGAAACTTAAAAACGATGGATTCTTCGATATTCTATTTTCTAAAATTAGTGATTTAGTATTTAATCATATAAATCCTAAAATAACTCGATTTCCTGATTTAGAAGGTTTGGATAATACTATGAGACTCGAGGCAATAGACACTTACAAAAAGAAAAGATATAATTTTTTTAATGATGAAAAACCTCTAATTAAAGAGAATGCATATGCTACTATTTTTAGTGATATTTTAGATAAACTGGTCAATTTTAAAATAGGTGTTTCTTGTTTATATATTTCTTCTAATAGGTTTTCTGTCAAACGATCTTTCAGTTTTGGTGATAAAACAGATTTTTCAACATTGCTGAAACAGATTGAATCTCTCGATTCTCACAGTAGGAAAATCAGTCATAAGTTCATAAATAAATGGATAAAGGAATTTGGTATTGCAGATGAACTTGTTCTAACATCAGATAGGGATACGGGGAATTTTAAGGCGCATCTTTTAAAGGATGGGACCAGAACATCTCTGGCAGATTACGGACTTGGTACTAATCAATTACTTCCGGTGATTTTTGGTATAGGAAAAATTGCCTATAATCATGTGTATGAAGTTTTGCCTGATGATGAAGAACCGTTTAAAAGTCGGACCGTGGTTATAGAAGAACCAGAAGCTAATTTACATCCTGCTCTTCAGAGTAAACTCGCAGATATGTTTGTCGAGGCCATCAACAGATTTAATGTTCAGATAATTGCGGAGACACATAGTGAATATTTGATCCGAAGATTGCAGTATTTGACAGCTAAATACTATTTTGAAGCCGATAGTAAAAAGTACATTAGTCCAGAAGATTCAGTCATATATTATTTTAATGAGGAAAAATATGTGGATGAAAAGAACCCTAAAGTGATTAAAATAGAAATAACGGAAAATGGTAGCCTTACCGATTCATTTGGCAAGGGGTTTTTCGATGAGGCAACAACACTGAAGTTTGATCTTGTGAGACTAAACAGAAGTCAGTATAATTAGTGGGTTATGCAGGTTTTTATTGAATCAGATTTTATAGAAAAAATTAACGACGACTTTCAGAAAATGACTGGTGTTAGAACTCCTGCTCTCGAGGTAGTTGTGTCAGTACTGACAGAATATGGTAATCTCAAAATGTATATTGACTGTAGTCTACAGAAGTTAAAAACGCTAGAAGACACTAATGAAATCGTTGCAAGGAGAATAAGCCAGTTTTCGGGCTTAGTATCTTTAAACAAACCACTTAAAGAATTATATGAAGATATTTCGAATTTCGAACAGGTTATTGTTTTTACGCTTGATAATGAACCGTGGCATTCAGAGGCTCAAAAAAAAGGTGTTTTATGTTTCACATACAGTAACTATAATCAAAAGATTTCGGACATTATCAATGTGTGTAATTCAATTAAAATTGATCTTAGTAAAAGATTTCAGGGATGGAATATCTTTGGAAAGCTTAAAGACATTCCAAAAAATTATTTACTGCTAAACGATAATTATATTCTCAAAAAAAATGCAATAAACAGAAATTATGTACCCTTGGTTAAATCTATTTTAGCTAAAAATATTGAGGCTGAAGTTGAAGTATGCACTGATTTTTTAAACGATAGAACGCTAGCTTCTTCTATTAATACTATTTTTGACAAATTTTGTAGCCAATTTGATGATGATTACAAGTTAAATGCACGGTTAGTTCATTTATATCAGTACCGAGATTTAAACTTTCACGATCGCATTGTTTACTCCAACTTTTTTATGATAGAATGTCCAGTAGGTTTCAATTTTGATACACGAAAAACTTCAAATTCAAAAATCACTGTAGATTCTATATTTGATAAGTTTAGTTACAACAGAATGAACAATCATTTAAGGCATCTGAATAATGCAAAAAAGAGTGCTAGAATAATAGATTAGCAAGTAATTTAAGTTTATAGTTTCAATCAGTTTTACTAGGATAATGAAAAAGGCCATTCTGTCAAAATCCACCTTTTTAAGAGGCCAACAATGCCATAAATCTCTTTACCTATATAAACATTATTATCATTTACGAGATGAAATATCGGAAGACCAACAGGTTATATTTGACCAAGGGACGAATGTTGGGCTGTTAGCCCAAAAGCTTTTTCCAAATGGAATAGACGCTTCTCCATCAGATCACTTTAAAATACATGAGTCCGTCATCAAAACTAAAGAATACATTGAAAGAGGTGAAACAATAATTTATGAAGCTACATTTCAATTTGATGGTATCATTGCTGCTATCGATATTTTAGTAAAAGATGAAAATGGCTGGAATGGTTATGAGGTGAAAAGTTCTACAGAAGTAAAAGATGTTTACCAAACAGATGCTGCCATTCAATATTACGTTATTTCCAATTCTGGTGTTAAGTTAAAAGATATATCTATTGTATATATAAACAACAAGTATATAAAAAATGGGTTACTTGATATTAACCAGCTATTTCATATTGAATCTGTCATTGATATAGTTAAAGAATTAGTTCCAGGAATTCCAAATGAGGTTGAGGTCTTAAAAAAGGTTATTGGACAGAAAGATATCCCTGATATTGATATTGGACCTCACTGTTCAGATCCTTATGGTTGCGATTTTATGGGCTATTGTTGGAACCATATTCCTGAGTATTCAATATTCAATATCTCTAGACTTCGAGCAGACAAGAAATTTGAACTATATCATAACGGTGTTCTATATTTTGAGGATTTGGATCTTAAGAATAATTCACTAAACGGTAATCAGCTCTTACAGGTTAAGAGCGCATTAAATAAAGAAGTTCATATTGACCAAGAAAATATTTCAAATTTCTTGGAGGACATAACATATCCGCTTTATTTCTTAGATTTTGAAACCATTAATCCTGCAGTTCCTATTTATGATAAGAGTAGACCGTATCAACAATTAGTATTTCAGTACTCATTGCACAAACAGGAACACTATAATAGTGAGCTCATTCATCTTGAATATTTGGCCAAAGCCGATCCGAATATTGATCCTCGGATAGGATTTATGCAGCAGCTGATTAAGGATTGTGAGATTGAAGGGGATATTATAGTTTATAATATTGGTTTTGAAAGGAGTAAGCTTAATGCTTTGATTGATGATTTCCCAGAATACGAATACAAATTAAGACCCATTATTAATCGATTAAAGGACTTAATGATACCGTTTCAAAAAAAATGGTACTATACCCCAGAAATGAAGGGTAGTTATTCCATAAAGGCAGTTCTGCCAGCGTTAGTTCCGGAATTGTCATATGACGATTTAGAGATTAAAGATGGAGGTTCAGCTAGTAACCTGTTTGTAAAAATATTGAATGGCCAAATCACCAATGAAATCCAGCTTCATAGGCAAAATCTTAAAGATTATTGTAAGTTGGATACTTTTGCAATGGTCAAGGTGATGGAAAGCCTTTCAAAAATATAAGAATCATTTCAGAACATATCTTTTTATCTCAGGTAGCAATAAGAATTAAATATAAATATTTCCATTTTTCTAAAAATTTCATTCTTGAAAGTTGGTGTATTTCTATTGAGCTTGTCTGAGAGATTTTGGTACGACTTATTCTAAAAGTATTGGTATAATATTCATTTTTTGAACAAGAGAAGAAAAAAAGAAATTGCTTAAAAAATGTCTTTATATAAAAAAATACTGTCTTTTGACTGACAAAAAATTATATAATCTTTTAGTAAAAAATTGTTTTGGTCTACACTGTTTATAACAACTGTCTATATCAATGGATTTAGTTGATTAAGTTTTTTTCTAAAGACAACGTGTTTGGGTCTTTATACAGTCGACACACGCTTTAATTTAATCGAAAAAAAGTGTCATTTTTTAATTAGAAAAGACGTAAGATACTATGTGTAAAAAGTGTACTTATTTAGGGTAGATTGAATAGGGAGTTAAGTATGTGTCCGTTTATTGTATTTAAGAATAAAAAATTGAGCCTTGATACATTAAGGGTAAATAAAACTATATGATAGAATCCTTCTCAAATCAAGGACGCATAAATATCGCATATGCCATATACAACCCATAAGTTAAACTGTAAATCGGTACGACTCTCATAATTCACCGAAGAAAACCCGATAACGCAGAAAACTACAGATAATGAAGTTAAAGGTGAAGTTAAGATTCTTTTGGATTATATAACGTTTTAAAAAATAGTATTTTTAAACGACAGATATTGACGTAATCACAATTTAGTTTTGTGATATGGAAAAGTTTATTGATAAACTAACTAGTCGGATAAAGGAATATCTTGATAATGAATCCCAATTTAGAATAAAATTGAATACATCAGAAATTAGTATAAGACAGCAATTAATTCTTAATAGACTACGAAAGGGAAACTATACTTTTGAAGAGATATTAAGCTATTTAGAGCTGGAATCAGAAGTACAAAGCTTAGATCTTGTATTATCTAAAAGAACATTGCAAAGAGACCTTAAAATCATCTATTCTGTCTATGGCGTAGAAATTAAATATGATAGATCAATAGGTAAGTATAGAATTATCAATGATCACCAATCCATATTGCAACAACGCCTTTTGGAAGCTGTTGATTTGTACAATGCTTTAAGCTTAAAGGAAAGAGTCTCGGATAAATTAATATTTGAGCAACGCAAACCAAAAGGTACTGAATATTTGGTATCAATTTTAAAGGCTATAAAGGATAAAAAGCAAATCACGTTCGATTATCAAAAGTACTGGGAAGCACATGAAAGACAAAGAACCATTGAACCTAGAGCATTAAAAGAACACAAACAACGTTGGTATGTAATAGGTATTGATGTTGAAAAGAAAAAACCTCGAATATTTGGTTTAGACAGGGTTCAAAACTTAGAGGTAATTGAAGGTGGTTTTATGTTTGAAAAAATTGATGTTAAAGAGATGTTTAAACACAGCTTTGGTATCATTTCTCCAAATAATGATAAGCCTATTAATATAGAGCTCACATTTAATAGCTTTCAGGCTAAATATTTAAAGAGCCTTCCCTTACATCATTCCCAAAAAATATTAGAAGAAGATAAAGATATAGTTGTTTTTGAGTTGTTTTTAGTACCAACATACGACTTTAAAATGGAATTAATGTCTTATGGTAGCTCATTACTAGATATTAAACCTGAAGGGCTTAAAAATGAAATTGTTCTAGAAATTCAAAATTCGCTTAAAGTATTGAATAGAAAACTATAGATTGAAATGAAAAGCACATCAACATTATTAAAATCGTTAAGCACAGAAAATCTGGATAATGACAAAGGTTTAAAAACAGACTTCCCCGAATTCGATCAATTTACAGGAGGCTTTAAGCTTGGTGGACTGGTGCTAATAAATGGAAGAGTTGGTATGGGTGTAAATCATTTAACACGATGCCTAGTCTTAAATACAAGTATTAGATGTAAGAACTCGGTTGGAGTGTTTTCATTATATCAATCTCAGGAAACATATTTGCTGCGATTGCTCGCAACAGAAGCAGGTATTTCATTTCATGATCTTAAAAGGAATAACGTATCGGATGCCAATGACATGGTCAAGACTGCAAAGGAGCTAATTGCAAAAGCACCAATATTTATTAGTGATGCCATGTCTTTTTCTGTTCAGTCAATAATTGCTGAAGTCCAGGAAGGAATAAAATGGTTTGGAGTGAAAATAGTTGTCATCCATGGTTTCAACTTATTAACTGACAACACATTTTGTGGAATTTCGAGATATGAAGAACTAGATAGGGTTGCAAGTAAACTTAAAGATTTTGCCATTTACAACGATGTTACTTTCGTTATCACACATGAATTACCAGAGATGTCTTCCCCAAACGATAATCAAGAATTTTGTCCTACAATTCGAGAAATATATGATGATTTATCATTAGCTAAATATGCGAATCTGGTGACCGTATTATACAGGCCCGAATATTATGGTATAAAGACTTGGCCACGTTTTGATGAATCCACTGAATGTGAAGCGGAATTGAGAATAGTCAAAAACAGAAATGGTAATCTGGAAAGTTTCAGGTTATTTTTCGATGGGTACAGGTCAAGATTTCATGAGGTAGGCGATGATCGCTACAGAAAACAGCCTTTTACCCCGAATGCTTAAAGAAACCTTATAGTATCCCATTGAATCTAATTTAATTCCTAATAAAGCGACTTTAAACTAAATTAATATGAATTAAAGCGTTTTAAACACGTATTAATATGCTTTTAAAACCACAGTAATCGAATAAATCACGAATCAATAATCAATAAATATTTCTAGATTGTTAGAGCCGATAATCTTTAGGTGCCCTGTAAGTATACCTATTGAATTACTTTGTTTTATTTGACTGATTAACAAAATAATTGATCATGGGTTGCGGAGTGCTTTGTACCGATAAATTTTAATCTCAAGCGTTTATCTTAGGACATAACTAGGGTTTCGATACTCATAAATAATACTCTAGTTACTCATTTTTAACTAAAAAACAGGTAATATCTATCATTTAATTGAAATTATCATCTCATTATTATAAATTGGGTAAAAGATTACGATAGCTATTAACCAAGGTAATGAATCAAAAATTACTTCAATTTTTTCTAAGCCCATTTACAATTGCTGGAGTTGTAACCCTTTTAGTTATACTTTTATTACCTAATTTTTTGTCAGAATATGAGGTCAAATTCATAGAAAGAGAGCTCCTCGGTGATATGCAAAATATTTATTATGAAGATCTTGACGGTGATGGGAAAAGCGAAAAAATATTATCTCAGCCCCAACAAGCCCCTGGAAATTATAATGCAAGCTATCTGTTGTTTAAATCTAATGGAGACTTTATAGATCAGTTTAATCTAGATCAACCTTTTTGTAATTCAAGTTGCACAATGTGGTTTAAAGACCTGAACAATGATGGTAGAAAGGAGTTTTACATACCAACAAAATCAGAAGACAGTTTATTTCTCACAATTCAGGACTATGATAGTGGTCGTATCATTAACCAAAAACGAGTATTTGTGGATATTATGTCCCCATATAATAATAAATTTGAGTTTAAGGTGTTATCAGATCGACCGTTCAGTCAAAACTCAATCAATAAAAGAGAACTGTATTTTGCCGTGATGAATGGATACGCGGCTAATCCAAGAAACATCTATACCTATGACTATAGTAGCAATGTTATATTTAAATCACCGCATATTACCAATCCAGGTCATATTTCAGGAATTGCCGATTTAGATGGTGATAGCAAAAATGAAATGCTCATAGACGTCTATGCCTCTTCAAATACTCTAGATTCGCTTAAAACTAATCGTTCAGATTATAGTACATGGCTAACAGTATTGGATGACGATATGTCATTCTTATTCGAACCTATCGAATTTTCTTCTACAGGATCAATATATTTATCGCAAATCACGCAAAATGATTTAAAAAAATTAATTTGTTTTTTCAAGTCAAGACGACCTAGCGAAGCACCAAGTCAGCTTCTTAAATTGGCAGTTGATGGTACTATAGAAAAAAAAGTAAGTGTTGAAACAGACACTAACGTTTTGGGCCTGGTACAATTAAGT
The DNA here is from genome assembly GCF_050618035.1 of Winogradskyella poriferorum. GTDB lineage: Bacteria > Bacteroidota > Bacteroidia > Flavobacteriales > Flavobacteriaceae > Winogradskyella > Winogradskyella poriferorum_A. The sequence goes on along the minus strand of NZ_JBODPY010000003.1, from coordinate 183,246 downwards.
AAAGAAACAGTGGGTATATATCGACGAAATGATGGAATTCTTTCAGTTTATGATTATGAGCTTAATACAAAAGGCGATATCCAGTTAGAAACAAATATTAACACGTTTAATAAATTCGATTTTGATGGAGATGGTGAAGATGAGTGGATATGTCATGATGGGGGTGGTAAAAATTTTTTAATAAGTCGTGAAGATCTATGTGAAAGTACAAAGATCGAAATACCCATTTCAGAAAATTCGGTCCGAAGAAGTTATGGTGTTAAGAGTGTTGACTCAGGGCAAAATCAATTATATTTTCAAAATGGCAGCTCCATATTTTATTTTACCTACGGTAAAAATCCAAGTGCTGTATTCAAATATCCTATATATGGCTCAATGTATCTGGGGGTATTGGGCATACTTCTTTTAGTAGTTAGAGGCCAAAAGAATATTGAGGCAAATAAACGCGCAATCGAAAAAGAGATATCAGAGTTACAGCTTAAAACCGTTAAAAACCAAGTGGACCCGCACTTTGTTTTCAATGCCATCAATACTATTAGTGAAATGACCTTGACCGACAATAAACTAGAAGCTGATAATTTCATAAGTAAGTTTTCCAACTTTATGAGACAAACCCTTAAGCAATCAGATAAAATATCTACTACACTCAAACAAGAATTATCCTACACTGAAAATTTCATAAAGCTTCAACAGATAAGATTAAAGAATAAATTTGATTACGATATTCAAATCGACTCAAGCGTAGATGTTAACATGCAGGTGCCGAAACACATTTTATATACGTATGTTGAAAATGCCATAAAACATGGTTTAGCTTTAACCATAGATGGTATGTTAAAAATTGCCGCCGATAAAACTAAAGAGTTTGTAGAACTGACCATTGAGGATAATGGTGTTGGAATCAGATATGCAGATGAACCTAAGAGCCATTCCACGGGAAGTGGCTTAAAAATTATGGATAAGATATATGGACTATATACTAAGTTTTATAAACAACGTATAGAACATCAATTATTAGAACTCAAAAATAAAAATGGCACCAAATCTGGAGTTCGAATTGTTATACATATCTATCCTAAAAAACGAAATTAATTATGGCATCAGAAACTATAAAAGTGGTCATTCTAGATGACGACCCAAGAGCCTTAAATCGAATAAAACTTTTGTTAGAGCATTTTTCTAATGTGGAAATCATTGCAGAATTTGAGAATTCTGAAGTGGCCCAGGATTATATTGTCGCCAACGAACCCGATCTCGTCTTTATGGATGTGGAAATGCCCGCCAAATCGGGAATTGAAGTTGCGGAAGATATCAATAAAAATCATCTGGATACCAAGATTGTCTTTATCACGGGCCATGAGCATTATGCCATCAAGGCCATAAAAAACTCCGCTTTTGATTACCTTTTGAAACCTGTTAGTATTGATGAATTAAAGGCCACCATAGAACGCTACAAAGCTAAATGGCAGTCTAATTTGAGTAAGCGTGAATTTGACATTATAAGACTTATTTCTAAAGGTTTAAATAGTAAAACCATAGGCGAGCAGTTGTTTATAAGTCGGCACACTGTGGATACCTACAGACGGGCTATTCTGGAAAAAACGGGTTGTACTAACTCGGCTGAACTTATTAGCTATGCAACTCGTAATAACTTGATATAATAGATTTTATCGGTTACTATTCATCTTATTTTTTTGCGCTTTAAAGAAACTCTCATTTCTGAGAGTTTATGTTCTCAGGACTAATGGGTACATTAGGAAATTAGGGAAGTAAATTGCAATAAATTAAAAATCAATTGTTTACCCTCAAGTCTTTAGTAATGCCTTGGCATTAACATTAAACTAGACCTGCTTTAAAATTGCAGGTTTTGAAAAATTATTCATCTTTCACCATTTACGTCATCTTCATTGTTATTGTTCAATGTAGTCTACATGCACAATCTGTATCTAAGCTTAGAAAAATTGGAAACGAATTTGAAAAGAACGGTTCAATTGTAAAAGCTTCAGAATATTATTTGAAAGCATTAGATAAACGATCTAGTGATAAAAAATCTATTGCCCAATTGAAGAAGATTGCTCCAATGGTAATGGATAAATATGCACAAGATGCCAATAAGGCATATACAATGAAAAAATATGAAAGAGTACTAGAAATCTATGATTTGTCAAAAGATTTTCTGGCTGAACTAGATGACTTTGACGTTTATGTAAGCACACCTTCTATCTTAAAAGATTTAAAGAAAAATACAGATATATACTTTGCAAATCAGCATTATGAGGATGGAAAGAGAAATATTCAAAATGGGTTGTTAGAAGAAGCCATCAAAGATTTAGAAAGTTGCATATCCTATGACGCGTATTATAAGGATGCAAGAAATTTGTTGGATAAGGTAAGAGACGATCTAAGATTAATTCGAGCGGAAAAATATTATTATTCAGGTGTCACAAAATTATCTAAAAAGGAATTTCGTAGTGCCTATAAAGATTTTGGTGAATGCCTTTCAAATAAAAGTCCTTACAAAGATGCCTATCAGTTGAGGGCCCAAGCCCTTGAAAAGGGCTTAGCAAAGATAGGAGTATTAAATGTCAAAAATCTCTCTAACTATAGAAATGGAATTGAGAAAACACTGTATACTAATATAGTAAACAATATAGAAAATAAACGCTCTCCATTTATTGAGATTGTTAATTCAAGTAGGTTTAATAATGGGTCCGGTAACTATTCAGGTTCATTGACTGAATCATCCGCCATACTGGTAGGAAGAGAAATGGGCTTAGAGTTCATCCTTATTGCCAAGGTCCTTGATGTGGATAAATCTGGGGGCAAACTAACATCAAAAGATGTCGATGCCTATGAGTTATACTATGTTCAAAACTCTAGCGGAAAAAAGACACCGAAAGGAAGAAAGGTGAAATTTAAGCTTTATGAAGGTGCATCTCGTGTAACCTACCGTGTTGATTATAAGCTAATTTCTACAAAAACCAATCAAATCATAAAATCCTCAGTTATTTCAGAATCTGCGAGCGACCAGGTAAAATACGCCTTCTACAAAGGTGACCATGAAAAATTATGTGTGACTGATCCGGCTGAAAATGGTGATAGTATTTTAGGGTCTTTCCTTACTAATGTAACCATGGTCGATCAAAAACTGTTTAAGTCGCGCAAATCCCTAAAAACACCATATGATTTACACAAACCTGTATTTGAGACTATATCAAAAAAAATAGCACATGAAGTTTATATAGAGATTAATGAAAACTAATAAATAATAACATGAGAACAGTGAGATATTTACTTTTAGTCGTAGCCATAATGTCAGCACCTATTGCCCAGGGACAAGATTGGAAAAAGAAAGCTAACAAAAGTTTTAAAAAAGCTAAGTCTTCAGTGAATAGACGTCTAAATCAATCCAAGAAGAGCATTAATAAAAGGTATAGTCAGGCTAAAACTGACCTAAGAAGAGTCCAAAAAACAACACAACGAAAGATTGAAAACAATTATGGCAAAGTAAGGGCACATTATAAACAAATAGAACAAAAAGCAAAAAAACAATATGCTAAATACCAGCCTCTAGTTAAGAAGTATGGAGAGCAGTCAATTAACAATATCTCTGCAGTTACTAAAAGGTATGGAGAAACTGCTGGAGATAATCTGAGTAAAGCTTATCAAAGGTATGGAGTAGAGATAGCAGAGAAAATTAAGTATTTCTATGATACATATGGCGAAAACGCAGGAAATACTCTCTTATATGCCTATGATAATTGGGATGATGAAGTTGTACAAAAAATCCAGAGCTCATATGATAAATACGGATCAGAAATAGGCAATACGGTTTCTGAGTTCTACAGTAAATATGGCCCTCAGGTTGCAGAGAGTATTAGGGAGAGTTATGATAGATTTGGGCCAGAAATAGGTAATTATATAAGGGATGCTTACACCGCGTATGGTCCACAGGTAGGAATTATAATAAGAAATCTCTATGAACTGTATGGTGAATATGTGGCTAATGAAATTAGATACGCTTATGATAAATATGGTCCTGAGGTCGGATATTCTATTGTTAAAATTTATGAGAAATACGGACTCGAGTTAGTAGAACAAATCTTGGATGTTTCCAATAAATACAGCGACGAAATTAGGGATTCTGTTATTCTTGGATTTGAATTATATGGTGAGGAAATAGGTTATAAACTAATGACTGAAACGCTTAAAATAGCGGAGGTATTAGATGATAAAGATACTCTTATTGCAGCACTAGCTATAACACTCGTGGTTTATGATCAGGCAGAGCAGGCAGGAGTTGTAGATTTAGTTAAACTGGTAATTAAGTACAAATTAGGTATGTATTCATACCCCACGGAAATAATGGAATTGGGGACTGATCTCGTTGTACTTTACGCTTTTAGTCAGCTTTCGGAAGATGAGTTAATGAAAATTTCTAAAGATATCTCAAAGTCAAAAAAATCAGAATCAAGATTGGCAACGTTATCTAGTTTATTGGAATTACAAGAAGCAATTTTATATGGTGAAGACCCTGTCGACGCTATGATACAACTACAAATGTTTATGAAGTAAAATCAATATTAATTATCACTTAAACACTCCTATTATGAAAAAACAATTACTCTACATTTTAATGCTCCTTTTCTTAAGTAATAGCAATGCCCAAGATGTGCCAACATCAAACAATAAATATTTTTATAGTATTTATGATAAAACAGAATTAATTGATGCGCAGATTGTTCAATACACAGATGATTCATTTGTGTCAGCTAATGATGTGAGATATGATTTCCAATATTATGCAAATGGTAATTTAATGCGGCAAACAATTTTTGTCGGAAGTGTTGGAACGGGATCATGGAATACTGTTGGGAAAATCGAACAAGATTTTAATAGTAATGGATTACTATCTACTGTTACAGTATATGGATGGCAAAGCTCAAGTAGTCAATGGATAGAACAAGCGAGACTTAATTATTTCTATTATTCAAATGGCAGAATTTCATCAATAATCGAGCAAGATTGGGATTCTTGGACTGATGATTGGGAAAATGAAGAAAAAAAAGATAACTATATCTATGACACTAATGGAAACCTATTGTCTTATATTTCATATAATTGGTCTTCATTCAACAATGATTGGGATCAATCGTCAAAATATGTTAATACTTATAACTCTAATAACTTAGATGTAGAGGTTTTACAAATATGGAACAATAATAATTCAACATGGGAAAATGATACTAAATGGGAATATCAATACGATGCCAACTCTAATTTAACTAAAAAAGAAGCCTATATTTTTACTTCAGACTGGGACTTAGCATGGTTTGTCGATTATTACTATGACGCTAACATTAAACTTGATGAAGAAAAGTACTATCAATATAGTGGTTCGGGAATAACATATGTTAATACCGTAATAAATGAGTACAGTTATAATGGTAATTTAGACTTGACAACAGTCGATATATCTCAATTAAATGTTTCTAATCAAACTTACGATTTAATTGGGAGAAGAACTTATTCCTATTCATACTCAGGAACAGATTTTACCGATTTTGAACTACCTGAAGAAACTGGCGATGCTACCATAGATTTGATTAATCATACCATTGATATTGAGGTAGAAAATGGTACGGATTTAACTTCATTATCTCCAATATTTACATTGTCTTTTGAAGCTAATGCAGATATTAATGGAACTAATCAAATAAGTGGGTCAACATCTAATGATTATAGCATTCCGGTCACCTATACTATAACTGCAGGTAATGGTACTGTGGAGACTTGGGTAATTACGGTTACTGAAGAAGAGACCTTAAGTGTTGGTGAAAATGATTTGAGCATTGATATTTCAATTTACCCTAATCCAACAACAGGCATAATAAACTTAAATGGAGAATTAAAAGATTTAAGTTCGGTACAGATAATCTCAGTTATGGGCCAAATGGTTTATGAACGTAATGGGGATTTTAATACACTGGATTTAAGTTTTCTAAAGAGCGGAGTTTACTTCCTAAGAATTTGGGTAAAGGAAAAACAAAAAACCCTACGCTTTATCAGGCAATAAACAAAAAAAAACGCTCAGCTTATCGAGCGTTTTTTTTGTTTATGGTGTTTTTATAACGAAGCGCTGTCAGGAATTTAATAGCCTTGTCAAAGATAAGATTATAGTCATAGGCAATTATAGTTTAGATACTTGAGGGACGATTTATGGTGATATACCTAGCTCTTTAACTCTGCTTAATAGTTATTTAGCCATAGAAAAGGGAAAGAATAAGTTAAGTCTGGGTTTATTTCTGTTATTATGGCTTATTTGTTTGGGTTACTCCGTCGCGGTTATTATCCCTAAGGGAACTTTTAAAAATATACTGTTAAGAATACCATTCATAAGGGACATCTTAATGGGTTTATCCTATGCATTGGTGATGATTGCATTGGCTTTGCTCATTTACTTTGTATTTAATGTTAATTTAAGCCTTATTTACCTTGCTGCTATTTTTTATGTAGAAAATCTTATATTTCATAGGAAATTATATTGGCAACGTCTAAAGGAGACTCTAAAAGCCAAAACAGCTGCTAATAGTTAATCGGTTTTGTAATTAGTTAGCTCAAAATAAACAATCCATCAGTTCTTATTTTTAACTTTTTTAAAACATTTGCCTGTAATAATGACCTTGTCATCAATAGGTTTAATGTCTTCTATATTGTTAATGACATATTGAAATTGAGGATTACCAATGAAATCTTTAAATAACTCTTTATAAAAGAACCATTCTACAATAGAAAATAGATGTTCTGGTTTTTCTAATAATTCTTGAAACGAACAATAGTTTGCTTCCGAAAAATCTGAAGTTTCGTTATACTTTATATCATCAGCCTTAATTTCAATCAGAGCTTGATGGTAGGGTTCTTCTAGCAGATTACAAAATTGAGCTTTATCCATGATGATCTTGTAATCTTTAACGGTGTTATGGTCTAAAAACCACCCAAAATTTAAGCCGTCATTAAAGGTGAATACTGACTGCTCTGTAAGTTGATTATTCAAGTATATTTCCATCATCATCAATTTTATCTATAGAATAAGTATTCATTAGTTCAGAAAACACATAATCTTCTGCATAAGTATATGGTTGTTCAAAGTACTGATTCGCTATGTTTTTTAAGTCGCTTATTTTATGTGGTATGCACTTACATTTTTGTTTAATGATTAGATTCGAGCCTAATTTTCCTAATATGATTCTTGGCAAATCGTCCGTAAGTAAACCAATGAGTCCAACCAGATCATAATTATAGGCTTCAAAAGCTAGTAAAGCCTCTTTCTCAGAAGACTTTATGTCGGCTTTAAGCTCCAGATAGGGAAGTAGGGCTTTTAAGATATCCAGTTCATTATTAAGGTTGAGTGCATGAGAAATAGAAGGAATATAGCTTATACAAAGTTCTTTTAATTGTTTTGCCCTAGGGTCTTCAATAAACTTTAAGTCGGGTACCACATCTGTAAAAGGGTCTATGTGTTTGGACAATTTATGAGTGTAAGTGGCAAATTGTTCAAGGATTTCAAAACCTTCTTGATGCCCACAGATGGCAATGCATAAAGCTGCAGAATAGACGTCTTCTTCGTTTGGAGAGTTTGTGTAGTCTAGTAAAATGGATTTGTCAACTTGCCTAAGCCCAGATTTTATGAACAACTCTAAATGGTAAATAGGCCAATTAGATGCTAAAGCATACTTTAAAGCAGTTTTTTCGCCATAGTCTTGAATAAGCTGATAGAGCTGAGGTAAAAACCAGGGTTCATCTTCTGGTATAAAGCCGTGAAGCGATTTTTCTAATTTTTGATATGCTTCTGCAAAAGTTGATGACATTTTCCAATCTCTTATCTTGCTACCGGTTTTGGCTATGGTTTCGTTGCGGAATGGTTCGGCAAAAATATTCCGCCGCAAACCAAAGTTAGCAAGCACGGAAGAATTTCCGAGAGCAAATTTCACCGCAATGAGCTCCAGCCGTTGTTAGGCATAGTATTTATTTTTCCAGTATTAATTTTTCAGATTCGTTGTCTATTGTCCATTTTCTAAATTTGTCAAGGAAACTTTTACCTAATAAAAGAGGAATGTTTGATGAACCTATTGAAGCTGTAACATTGTTGACAGTAAATTCTCCAACTTTTACTTCTTTTAAAAGGACTCTTCTTTTTGCAACTATTGAACCATCTGCAATCCGATAAAGAGCTGGTTCAATGTAGCTGTCTTTTGTAAGAATTCCACGAGTAATGAATTCTTTTTCCAATTCGGCTGATAGGGAAATTTCACTTGCTCCAGAATCCAATACAAACTGTTTTTTAATTCCACTTATCTCAATTAAGATATAATAAATTCCAGATTCTTTGTCAAGTTTGATTTCCTCTTTACTTTTTATTCCAGTTATAAAACTATAAGTTGATTTGAAATTTTCATTGGCAAAAGGGTCGTCATCTGTAGTTTGATATTCAGGACTTTCATTAATAAGTCCAATTAAATACTTGAATGCATTATAAACTTTGTCTCTTTGGCCTTCTTTTTTAAAACGAAGTCCAAAGCTGTATTGATTCTTATCAAACACTTCTTTTTCTACTGTTAGAAAGCAAGGATTTCCATTATTGCATTTGAAGTCAAGAATAAAATCATTCCTAAAGTCTATTGATTTATCTAATTTTATTTTCGATATTTCTCCAGAATAAGTCCATTTTTTGCTTATATCTCGATTTCCAACTTTTCCCAAATACTCATCGTTATATTTTTTTTGGAATATCTCAAAAGTTCCGTCTCTATTTACTATCAGTTTATGATTGTAGGTTAGATTTTCATTTATGTAATTAATAGTTTCTTCAATTGTCAGTTGTTGTGAAAATAAAATCCCTGTCGAAAAGAATAATCCAATAAATAATTTCAAGTTCATCGTTTTGTTCATATTGCGCGTAAACGCAGGGTTAAACGTAGTTCTGCTTTGAGAATGAAAAGATAATAAATTCTTGAGGAATAATTAGAGAAAGGGTCTGTCTTATACTCTCTAATTATTGATTGTCAATTAGCTTCGCGAGAGCGAAGTGTAAATTGTAGAATTCATTAGATTGGGGATTCTAGAAGCAGGATCAAATTACCATCAAATTAAAGAATTAATGCCTTCTAATATGCAATATTTTACATTTAAAAATAAAAGCAGTTACAGTTGAGTTACCATATTGGTTTTTTGTTTTGTATTACCCAGGTTCATAACTGAATAGGCAAGGGGTTGCGGAGTGCTTTGAACTAGTAGCCTTTAGCAAGGATTCAAAATACAAGTGAAGCTAAGTGTTTAGTGTTATTAAAAGCAATAGATATTAATGTTTATTATTCTTTGATGTTCGTTGACAATGAACATGCTGAATTAGTGAACAAATTATTGTAGTCAATATTCAACCCAAAATTTTCTTATTTATACCCTAAAGGGTATAAATATAGTAAAATTAAAATATTTATACCCTTTAAGGTATAATCATAAAATAATTCATTATATTGTACCCATAAAGGTATAATATGATGGAATGGGATAGAGAAAACACAATAGCAAAATTTGTAAGGGATAGACGCAAAAAGGCAAATTTAACACAAGTAGAGTTGTCAGACTTTACAGGTGTTGGCTTGCGTTTTGTACGCGACCTCGAACAGGGGAAACCAAATGTAATGACCGATAAAGTAAATCAGGTTCTGTTATTTTTTGGCCACACACTAACACCAACACCTATAAGTGATGAGACAAGGAGAAATCTGGGTAAATAAAACCTTGGCCGGTATATTAACCGAGGACGATGATGGCTATCATTTCAAGTATGACAAGGTATACTTAGAAAATGAAAGCAGCTTAGCAGTGAGTTTAACCTTACCATTACAGGAAGAACCGTTTAGAGCCGAATACCTATTCCCTTTTTTCGATGGTTTAATTCCAGAAGGTTGGTTATTAGACATTGCGCATAAAAATTGGAAAATAAATCCAAGAGATCGTATGGGTTTATTGCTAACTACATGCAGAGATTGTATTGGCAATATTAGCATTATAGAGAAAGTATGAATGATTGCTTAGCATGTCATAAAAAACTAGGAGATGGTGAAATAAACTACCATAAAAACTGCTTAACAGCATTTTGGCAAGAAGACACGCCTGTACTACAATTAGAGTATGAAATGTCACAAATCGAAGCGCTGGCAAAAGAAAACGTAGCGCAGCGCATCATCGTTACAGGTGTACAACCAAAACTATCATTAGGATTCACAAAACAAAATGCTCAAAATAGGTTAACCATTGTAGGAGCATTAAATGGTAGGTACATTTTAAAACCACCATTTCATATGTACCCACAAATGCCTGAAATTGAAGCATTATCCATGTTATTGGCACAAGCTTGTGGTATAGCAACAGTACCCTTTTTATTAATACCGCTTAAGGATGGCACTTTAGCCTATTTAACCAAGCGAATTGATCGTACTGCTAATAATGAAAAGTACCCCATGGAAGATGCCTGTCAATTCACAGAGCGTCTTACGGAGCATAAATACCGTGGTTCTTACGAGCAAATTGCTAAAGGTATTATAACCTATGCCCAAAACCCATTACTGGATGCTGTAAAATTTTATGAGCAAGTCATTGTTTCTTTCCTTATTGGAAATAACGATATGCATTTAAAAAACTTTTCACTCATAGCAAACGACAGTATACACTATGCATTGGCTCCAGCCTATGATATGGTAGCGGTTAAATTATTAGTCCCGGAAGATCAAGAAGAATTAGCACTAAACCTCAACGGGAAAAAGCGGAAAATCAAGCGTCTAGATTTTAATGAAGCAATGGCCGTAGCACAAATCCCGGCAAAAGCTATTGAAAACCTCTGGAAACGTATTGAAAAAGGCATGCAGCAATGGCAAGAATTAATTAACTGTAGTTTTTTAAATGATGAAAATAAACATACTTTAAAAACAGTTATAGAAAGCCGAGCAAAACAATTAGAATTAAATGCTAAATTGTAATACTTATAAATTATAAAGATGATCCAAGCACAAGATCTAGTTCAAAATATCGAAACTTCAGAAAAAGTCAAATCACAACTTATACAGGTTATTGAAGCCTTTCAAAACATGGATTACCATAGGTTAAACGATTTGTTGGATGATGAAGCCTATTACGAAGACATGAAGAAAACAGCATTCATATACCAACAAATGCAAATCTTTAAAGAACTACGTAAAAAAGGAGATACTCTTCTACTTATATCTACAAATATTTGCACTGGCTGTTTGTGCAGCGAACCTGTTTTTGTGTTTACGGGCAATAACTCTGGTCTTAAATATGCCATATACGGACAGTTTACAGAAGGTGAAATAACCGATATATTCAGATGTTCAGAACAATCGGACTGGCTAGACGGTATGTTGCCTTTTTGATTATTTAAAAATAATTAATAATGAAGTTTAGGTGAATTTCTTAATTTTACTCCTAAATCAAGTAAAAATAATTTTGGGTGCCCTATGAGTTGCCCTATTGGATTCTAAATTTTATATAAAACTGATAACCAATATATTAGTTAAAGGGTAGCGGAGCCTCTTTCTCCGCAAAAAGAAGGCTTTACAGAAATGTAAAGCCTTTTTGTTTTATACGGTTAAATCTGTTTTCCGCTCCTTTAATGATTTACTAAAAGGTTGTTTTAGCAAAATTTGTCCGGTTGCCGCTTTTATCGCATTTGCCAGTGCGCCACCTGCAGGTGGTAAGCCTGGCTCACCTAATCCAGTAGGAGAGAGGTTGTTTTCAACAAAATAGGTGTCCACTTTCGGTGTTTCATTCATCCGAATGAGACGGTATGTGTCAAAATTAAGGTCTACTGGTTTCCCATCCTTGAAGTTAAAATCACCAAACATAGCATGGCCAATACCATCTAATACACCACCTTCAACTTGATTTTTTGCACCTGTAGGATTTACAACAATACCACAATCAACAGCAACGGTTACCTTTTCTATGATTGGTTTTCCGTTATTTAATGTTATGTCTACAACTTCTGCCACATGTGTATTATGACTGTAATAGGCCGCAAAGCCTTGATATACATTACTAGCAGCATTGCCCCAATTTCCTTTTTCAGCAGCAAGTTTGATAGTGTCTGTCATACGTTTTGCTGAATATTCAATGGATTGGTCTTCACCATCTTTCACATTCTTTAAAAGGTCTAATCGTAGCTGAACAGGATCCTTTTCTAATTCTTCTGCTAATTCGTCAAAGAAACTTTGCTCAGCAAACGCTAGAAAATTCGTATAGGGTGCTCTCCATGCTCCAGTTGTAATATTACTTTGATAATTTGCTGTATCTACTTGATAGTTCTCAATAGCACCTGCTGGAAAGAAATTCGGAATTAATCCATACATATTGCTATTGATTGCGGCTTCTTTTAAATGGTAACCTGAAATTCCACCATCTTTAATAGACGCAGCTATTTTGTATTTTATTGCTGGACGATATACACCTGTAGACATATCATCTTCTCTAGTTGAGACTAACTTAACAGGTCGTTTTAATTTATCTGAAATCTCTGCAGCCTCATAAACAAAGTCGCCGTAAAGACGTCGTCCAAATCCACCACCCATTCTCGTCATATCTACATGAATATCTTCAAGATCTCTGTTTAGAAGAGACGATACAACTTTGGCGGCTGCCTCAGGTGTTTGAATAGGACCTACCAAATGCACTTTCTCATGGGTTACATTAGCAAAAAAGTTCATTGGTTCCATACAGTTATGCGGTAAAAAAGGAGATTCATATACACGCTCAATAACTTTGTCCGCATTTGCGAATGCCTTCTTTACATTGCCATCAGATCGTCTTGTATCGAATTTGGTTCCATTAAGAAGATCATTCAATGCTTTATCGTGTATTTCAGTACTTTCTAAAGCAGAGTTGTCCTTCCAAATCGCTTTAATAGCTTTCTTACCTTTAATGGCATCCCATGTTGTTCTACCAATTACTACAACTTTATCAGTTTCAGCTAATCGTACTGACCAATGGGCAGAAGGATCAAATTTATCTTGATTTAAATATTTTCGCGCTTTATCTCCTATGGTAATAACATCAATAACACCTGGTAAAGCTTTTGCTTCAGTGGCATCGAAGGATTCTAAAATTTGTCCAAAAGCAGGAGGCCTCAATATTGTGGCATATACCATACCATCTGCAACATAGTCTAATCCAAACAATGGCTTGCCAGTTATAATTTTGTCGATGTCTACATTAATGGCGTCCTTTCCAATAATTTTATAATCTTTAGTTTCTTTAAGTGCGACATCTTCTGGAATCTCTAATTGAGCTGCTTCGTTTACCACATTGCCATAGCCTAATGTTTCGCCATTACTATTTGTAATGACACCATCAGAGGCATTACATGTACTTGCGTCAACACCCCATTTTGCAGCTGCACCATTAATCAACATCTGTTTCGCAGTGGCACCGGTTTGTCGTAAGGCATCCCATCCAAATCGTATAGATTGACTTCCACCAGCAACCTGACGTTGAAAGTTTTTTGTGTCTAAAGCACCCTGTTGTACACTAACATGGCTCCAAGGTACATCTAACTCCTCAGCTATAATCATTGGCATGGAGGTCTTTACACCTTGACCAATTTCTGGATTGGGAGAGAAAATGGTGACATATCCATTTTCTGCAATTTTTATAAAAGCATTAAAATCTTTAAAATCTAATTGAGAAATATCAACTGGTGGTGTGGCCGACTCTTTACAAGCACTAAAAAAATTAAATCCTATTAATAACCCGCCACTTGCTAAAGCAGAAGTTCTTATGAAACTACGTCTGCTAAATGTTATTTTATTGTTGTCTTTCATGATTTCCTAGCTTAAGACATTTTTTCTGCAGCTAAGGCCACTGCTTTTTCTATTCTGTTATAACTGGCACATCTGCACAAGTTTCCATGCATCGCCTGTCTGATATCATCTCTGGTCGGTTCTGGATTTTGTTTTAAAAATGATGTCGCAGTCATAATTTGACCTGCTTGACAGTAACCACATTGTGGAACATCCATTTCTTTCCATGCCTCTTGTACAGGATTTAGTTTGTCAGATTCTAAACCTTCTATTGTTGTAATGTCAGAACCTTCGAGCCTTGAAGCTGGTAATAAACAACTTCTAGTCGCAACACCGTTAACATGAACTGTACAAGCGCCACATTGACCGATTCCACATCCAAATTTTGTACCTACTAGGTTAATTTTATCGCGTAAGATCCATAATAATGGTGTGTCATCATCCGCAGTAATGTTGTAGACCTTACCATTGATTTTTAAATTATAATTTGCCATAGGAGTTGATATTTAGTTAAAGTTAAAAAATAATAGAATAGGATGGAGTCATTTCCTAAAGATTAACAATAAACTAACTGTTTTAGAGGAATTTAAGTTTGAACGCTTCTAAACTTAAAACATTTGGGTTTTTAATTTTATATTTAGAAAGGAACTCATCGAGGCAAGACTTGCGTACTACAAAAATGAAGGTTGAATATTCTATAAATTTTTGGTTGAATAATCTTATCAACAGGTGATGAAATCCTAGGTTTTGACGAATTTCTAGAGGTCCAATTTCGTCCACTATTATGAATGAGGCACTTTTATTACTAATTGTATCTAAGATTGCTTTTACTGCAACATCAAAACTTTCCTTGTTAAATGCATATTTGCCAACCTTTAAGGTTGTTTCCCCTGCTTCCATTGGAATAAACGTTTTGGATTCGATAATTTGGAACATCCGCTTTCCATTTACTATTGGCGATAATACACCGCTTACTTTAGGGTTGTTTTTTACCCAATTTTGAAGACTGGTCGTTTTACCAATACCCTTTTCATCCGTAATTATATAAATACCTTCACTGCTCATTATCGTTCAGACTAAAATAAAGTGATAGACTTAGCCAATTTATTGTAAATGCCAATAACTTTTTATAGGTGTTATTTTCTTTTAAGGACAGGTGATATGCAGCATTTATATTTCTTTTTATTGAAGGCATAAATTTTAAAATACCTCTAAGTGTGTCACCCTGAGCATCCTTTTCTTTTTTAGCCCATTTTTGAATAAAATATTTAAACAACGGATTGATGACAAAGAGAAAGAGAACCAATGCTCCAAAAGTTCTTAAAACAATGGACAATGCGTTGTCTATTGCACCAGTAAAAACAAACACTAAAACAGAAAAAAGGAGTAATGACAGAAAAAGGTATACACGTTTTCTCTTGCGTTTGGAATTTGCTTTTCTGGTATTATCAAATGTCAATTCTGATACTTTTATTGACTTTGCATTATCTAAAACTTTCTTAGGTAATTTTATGGATAGATTTCCAATAATTATTCCACCCAAAAGATAGACTAAACCATAAATGAAAAGAAAAATCCAAGGTAGCTCAGAAATCCAATCACTATTGAATTTATCTTGCAACTCATTGAAGAATTTTTGAAAAGATTCCCAGAGTCCCAAACCAAAAAATAAAGTTAAGGTTAGAATTTTTTGAAATGCTGATTCAAATAATGCAACCGCTCCAAATAACATGGCACTTAACCGATTAACCCCAAAAACTGCATATATACATGCACCTATAAGACCTTGAAAAAGAACTGCGACATACGCCATTGGTGGAGAATGTGGACTTGCCGTAGCTTTAATTAAAACCACCAATAAAGTAGCCTTAATTATAGCATCAAATTTCTTAGGACTAATGTATGCTAAATAAGTAATTATTATTACCGCTAAACTTCCTAAAAACAAACCACTAAAAGGCAGTCTTATGGCATGTAAAAAACCACCAAGACCACTTTCGCTAACTGCCCATATTGCAGTGAGTTTTGCACTAAATTGATAAGGTCTTTCGTCAAACTTTATCATTAAGACTCTAATTTATTTTTAGATATTAAAATGTAGTCAAGTGGTGTGTCAACATCAAAGAGGTCTACAGGCTTATCCATAACTATTACCTGCTCAAGTTCATTATTTAAAAGGCGTTTAGCGCCCTTGTCATCACTTAAGCTTTGTAATTTTTGATAATATTTTTTAGGGAATATTGCAGGGACACCATTACGTCTACCATAAGTAGAGGCGATTATCTGATTTGGGTATGTTTTGGATTTTGCAATCATTTCATTTAAATAGGCAACATCTACTAATGGCTGGTCACCTAAAACAACACATATTGCATCCTTTTTTTGAAGCGCATTTACTCCTGATTTTATACTTGTACTTAAACCATCTCTATAATCTGGATTAATAATGATATGCGTCGATGAAGGAAGTTCGCTTTTAATTTTATCAGATTCTGAACCCAGGACGACAGATAGACTATCGGCATTTGTTTGACTACAATTATTAATCACTTGCCCCAATAGTGTACTATCTCCAAGTTTTAATAACTGTTTTGTGGTTCCCATTCTTGTAGAACTACCAGCGGCAAGTATGAGAATAGCAATATTCAATTAATCAAGTCGTTTTTTTAAATCTCTTAATGAAGTCACTTGCTTTTCTCGAAAAACAGACATCATTTCTGAGAGTATTGAAAGTGCTATTTCTTCTGCGTTAATCGCTCCAATATTGAGACCGGCTGGACTGTAAATATTTTCTAAGAATTCTAAATTTATGCCATCCGTATAGTCAATAAGGTCATTCTTTAACCGTTCTCGTCGTTTTGACGACCCAATAATCCCTAAGTACTTTGGATTTTGATCATGCAGACGAACTAAATATTTTAGATCTAAAGCATAATTATGAGTCATGAGCATAATAGCTGTATCGCTATCGATCTTTATTTCCATCAATGATGGGTCAACTGCAGATACTGTTTTAGCACCTGGAAAATCATCTAAGTTTTTAGGATCTTTTAAAGAAGTCATAACATCAACCTCCCAGCCTAAAAGATTAGCCATTTGACATAGTTTAACCGCATCGTGTTCACCGCCAATAATGATGAGTCTAAATTGTGGACTTAAGGTTTGCTTAAATATTTGAGCATCCGTGATTTTTTCAAACTTAAAATTCTCAGAAAACGAAAATTTCTCTCCATTACAAATTAATACACTACCAAATCCACCAGTGAGATCATCCCCAAGCTTATAGTAAGACTCAATTTCGTATGCGATGCGTTGCTTTAAGAACAAATCAAATTTCTCAACCAATAATTCTGAAACCTGAAACGGTTCTAGTAAAATATGAAGGATGCCTTCACAGCCTAAGCGATAACGGCCGTCATAGACCATTATTTTAGGCTTTCCAGTTTCTAATACAGATTGTGCACGTCGTTCTATCTCGTTCTCTACACAACCACCACTTACTGCACCAATCCTATTTCCATTTTCACATATGAGCATTCTTACTCCAGGTTTTCTATAGGACGAACCTTCTAAATGTACCACTGTTGCTAAAACGCTCTTTAGGCCTAACCTTTGATTCATTAGGGCACTTTGGATAATGTGAATTAACTCGTGAGTCATTAAAAACTTTAATTTATTCAGTAAGTGAATTTATAAAAAAGAAATGGCAAATGTTAGATATGGATCCTATTAAGTGAGAGTTTGTACAATTACATCCTACTAAGTAATTTAATATTGATGACGATTATTGTGAAATCAAAAATTAGAATAGGTTGTTGAAACTATATATTACATGGATGTACGTATCTTTGTAAATAAAAAGAAATGTCTATAATAGAGCAATTAAATTGGCGCTACGCTACTAAAAAATTTGACTCAAGTCGTTCATTATCCGAAGATCAAATTGATACACTAAAACAAGCATTTAACTTAACAGCCTTGTCTTACGGTCTTCAAACACTTAAACTGATTGTTATTAAAGATAAAGATATCCGAGAGGGACTTGTTGAAGTTTCATTTGGGCAAAAGCAAGTTGTTGATGCGTCGCATTTACTCGTATTATGTATTAAGGATAATATAGATCAAGAAGATGTCGAAGATCATTTTACAACCATTAAATCGATTAGAAATACTTCTGATGCCATTTTAGATCCTTTTAAAGAACAATTAAAAAATACTATTAATGATATGCCAGGCTCTAAGAAAATAGACTGGGCTACTCGACAAGCATATATTGCACTAGGGAATCTTATGACTGTTTGTGCGATTGAAGAAATTGATAGTTGCCCAATGGAGGGTTTTTTGCCAGATAAATTAGATAAAAAACTCAAACTTAAAGACCACGGCTTAAAATCTGTTTTGCTTTTACCGGTAGGTTTTAGAGCAGAAGATGATCTCTTTGCAACACTAAAAAAAGTGAGAAAACCAATTTCTGAAACTGTTATAGAATTGTAGATAATAAGTTTAAGACCTCCTTTCAAAAACATATATTTGTTGAGTAAATTCAATAACTACACGAAACTATATTATGCCAGGATTTGAATTATTTAGTGACCTAGAACGAAAAGAAGTTAAAGATGTGCTCGATAATGGTGTGCTTATGCGTTACGGCTTTGATGGTATGCGTAATGGGCATTGGAAAGCAAAAGAACTAGAGTCTGAACTTGCAAAAACCTTTCAAAGTAAGCATGTTCAATTGGTTTCTTCGGGTACTGCGGCTGTATCTGTGGCACTTGCATCAGCTGGTATCGGTGCTGGTGACGAAGTTATTATGCCCACATTTACATTTGTCGCAAGTTTTGAGGCCATTATGATGTTAGGAGCTATACCTGTTTTGGTGGATATTGATGATACACTAACACTAGATCCAAAGGCTGTAGAAGAGGCTATAACCTCTAAAACCAAAGCTGTTATGGTTGTGCAAATGTGTGGTAGCATGGGTGATATGAATGCACTAAATGAAATATGCGACAGACATAATTTAATTTTTGTAGAGGATGCTTGTCAGGCAATAGGAGGGACTTACAACAACAAACCGCTAGGTAGCATTGCTGATGTTGGTTGTTTTTCTTTTGACTTTGTAAAAACCATAACTTGTGGCGAAGGAGGTGCTGTAGTCACCAATAATCAAGAGTATTATTTAAATGCAGACCACTATAGTGATCATGGTCATGACCATGTAGGTAAGGATCGTGGTGCTGAAACCCATCCATTTCTAGGGTATAATTTTAGGATATCGGAACTCAATGCAGCAGTTGGTTTGGCTCAAGTAAGGCGTTTACCTGAGTTTATTGCGATTCAAAAAAAGAACTATACGGTCATTAGAGAGGCACTATCTAAAGTAGATGGCGTTACTTTTAGACGTGTACCAGAAGGAGGGGAAGAAAGCTACGCTTTTTTAAATTTCTTTCTACCAAATTTAGAAATTGCTAGAGAGGTTTCGAAAGCATTTAAAGAAAATGGTATAGATGTTTGTTTTCACTATTATGATAACAACTGGCACTATATTAGAAAATGGGAGCACCTAAAAGAGCTTAAATCTTTATTTCCTGTTTCTAAAGAAGTGAAAGAAGGATTAAAATATTTGGAAACGAAGACTTATGAACAGTCTGATGCTCATATAGCACGAAATATTTCTTGCTTGATAAAGTTATCATGGTCTGAAGAAGAAGTGCTACAAAGAGCCAGTAAAATGGCAGAAATCGTCGATTCGTTTACTTCTTAACACTCTGTATAGGCTTTGTATAGGATAACTTAGCCAGTAAATAGATTCTGTTTAGTAAATTGCTTAAAAATTAAGCTATGAAGAATTTATTACGTTTTATCTGTTTGTATTTGATGAGCTCAACGCTAATGCTCGCACAACAGACACCCTTAGATTTTTCGAACAGTCAACACGCTTTTACTGCTTTTGCTAATAGTGGCTTTTCTTTTAATGTAGATCCAACTGATGCAAGTAATGATGTTGGTCAATTTTTTAATGATGGTAGTGATCCATGGCAAGGGTTCTTTATTGATTTGAGCGTGCCCATTGATCTTAGTGATAATCAATTGCTAACCTTATCGTTTTATCAATTTGATCCAAATACACATGACATACTAATTAAACTTGAAAATGGGACTGATCCTGATGTTGAGGTATTACAATCTGTGAATGGTTCGGGTTGGGATTTTGATATCGAATTTGATTTTTCAAATGCTATAATAAGTGGTGTAGGTACACCAGTTAATGCATTAGGAACTTATTCGCGACTTGTTATATTCATTGATGGAGGTTCAAATACTCCAGGAACATATCTTATAGACGATGTAAATAATGGTGCTGTTGCTACAGATCCGCATGCACTTGACGTAATATATACAGATCTGGTGTGGTCAGATGAATTTGACAGTACCACACCTCAGGTACTTGATGACACGAAATGGTACCACCAAACCTTTGGTCCTAATGGAGGTCGTTGGTTTAATAATGAAGAACAGCATTATACAGATAGACTGGATAATTCTTACCTGGAAAATGGAAATTTAAATATTGTAGCTAAGGCAGAAAGTTTTACACAAGATGGTGTTACGCTTGATTACACGTCTGCACGATTAAATTCGAAATTTGCATTTACTTATGGTAGGGTAGATGTTAGAGCAAAATTACCCGAAGGCGATGGGACCTGGCCAGCGATTTGGACCTTAGGTAAGAATATTAGTGAAACTGGTGCATATTGGCAAACACAAGGTTTTGGTACAACCTCATGGCCAGCTTGTGGAGAAATTGATATAATGGAACATGGATTGGGTGCAACCAATCATGTTAGTAGTGCAATACACACACCTTCTAGTTTTGGGGCAACAATAAATTACCAGTCTTTTATTCTTAACGATGTTGCTAATAATTATCATGTTTACTCTGTAAATTGGTCTCCAAACCAGATTACATTTTTAATTGATGATGTTGGTTTTTACACCTATAATCCTGCTGTAAAAGATGCTGATACCTGGCCATTTGATGATGAGCAATATATTTTACTAAATATTGCAATGGGAGGTGTTTCAGGTGCTATAGACCCAGCATTTGTTGAAAGTAATATGGTAATCGATTATGTAAGAGTTTACCAAAATTTAGGATTAAGCGTTGATGAAAATTTCGCGAGTCAATTTAGTGTATACCCGAATCCTGCAAGAGATATCATAACAATAGAATCGCCGCAACGTGTTGATGAGGCCTTATTGTTTAATCCGCTTGGTCAGCTTGTTTTGAAAGAAACAAATAACGTTGAAAAACTAAATGTAGAACAGTTTAATGCCGGAATTTACATACTAAAGCTAAGGTCTGGAAATCAATCTGTAACTAAGAAGCTACTAATTAGTAATTAACATAATCAACAATTTCCAATCCATAACCTATCATACCAACACGTTTGGTTTGTAAACTATTTGAGATTAGTTTTAGCTTACTTATTTTAAGGTCGTGTAAAATCTGGGCTCCTATCCCGAAATCTTTAGAATCCATACCAATTCGTGGTGCTTTAACGAGTTCACCATCAACTTGATTTTCCTTTAGAATAGATAATCTTGTCAATAAATTCATGGATTCAGCCTGCTGATTTATGAATATTATGGCTCCTTTTCCTTCTTTGTTAATGACATTAAACATGTCATCAAGTTTCTTATCAGCGTTATTAGTGAGTGTACCTAATATGTCGTTATTTACTAAAGTGGCATTAACACGTGTCAAAATAGGCTCATCAGATTTCCAGTTTCCTTTTGTTAAGGCTATATGGATTTGATTGTTTGTAGTCTGCAGATAAGCACGCAATCTAAATTTTCCAAATCGCGTTTGAATATCAAAGTCTTCTTTCTTTTCAATTAGAGAATCGTATTCCATTCTATAGGCGACAAGATCCTCTATAGAAACAATTTTTAGATTAAACCGCTCAGCAACTTCAATTAGTTGAGGAAGACGCGCCATGGTGCCATCCTCATTCATAATTTCAACAATAACACCTGCAGGAGAAAAACCTGCCAATCGTGCAAAGTCAATAGCAGCTTCGGTATGTCCTGTACGTCTTAATACACCACCTTCTTTAGCTACCAGAGGGAAAATATGACCAGGTCTTGCTAGTTCGAAAGCCTTTGTATCTTTATTGACCAATGCTTTAATGGTTTTCGCACGATCATTTGCAGATATCCCAGTACTTACGCCATTACCTCTTAAATCAACAGACACAGTAAAAGCAGTTTCCATTGGATCTGTATTGTTCCTAACCATCATATTGAGCTCTAACTCATTACATCGATGTTCGGTTAGCGGAGCACAAATTAACCCTCTACCATGCATGGCCATAAAATTGATCATCTCAGGTGTCACTTTATCAGCAGCCGCTAAAAAATCACCTTCATTTTCACGATTTTCATCATCTACTACGATAATCACCTTACCATTACGGATATCTTCAATAGCTTCCTCAATGGTATTTAGCTTGGTTTTTGCATGTGTTGAATTCGTACTCATAGCCATATTCTTGTCTTGGCAAAGATACGCTTATTTTATGTTACGGATACAACTTAAATAGAAGTGTTCTTCAATTTTGTTCTTAAGTAATATGTACTTGAATGGGTACAAAGGAAGTGTTAGGAAGAACCAAATAGGATTGATTCTTTTCTTTTCCTCATTAATGGTTTTGTAGAATTTGGAATATTTGAGTGCAGAAACAACTGCATAAATGCCCAAGAATATGAAACCTATAATACTTAGACTTAATGAGGCTTCTGCAAATTCAGGTAACTTATTGTTCTTAAAGACGAAATGTAGAATTAGCAAAATACCTCCTATGGAATAACTTACAAGACTTGTAAGAGAGTAATCTTTATAATCCTTTACAATAGACTTGGCTTCGATTAGCTCATCTGGGATTTCAAGACCTTCCTTCTTTAGAGCCTCTAATGCGATATTCCTATTCAATAAATTATGTAAGGCAATTTCTTTAGGTTTTTTATCTAGGTCGTATTCACCTTGACTTTTAATCACATCGATTAGTTCCTCAATAGAATATTTCTTGAAATAATTATATTGTTTAGTCTCACTTTCAGAAAGTCGAATTGGATTTTTTGGTGAAAAAAGTCTTTTGATGGGTACAATGATGGCATCAAACTGAAACACACCTTTATCATTGGTAGCTCTTGTGGTTAAATATATACTTAAAGGTAGCATCACAGTAGTAGATAACCAGGATCCAATGATTGGATTAAGACTTCCTTTCTCTGCACTATTAATGGCAAAAATCCCAAAGAAATGATAGGTTAAGAATAAGACCATAGCTATTACCATTGGAAGCCCAAGACCACCTTTACGTATTAGAGCACCTAATGGAGCACCAACAAAAAACAAAATAATACATGCTACAGCAAGAACAAATTTGTCGTGTAATGCCGTGATGTGTTTATTATACCAGATTTTTTTAGTTGAGAAATTACGCTTATTTGATTCAATTATTTGTGCAGTACTATTTGCAGAATTAATGGCAAGATTAATTATTTGCAATTGGTTACGCGTATTAAACAAATCTAACAGCTCACCAGAATACAAGGAATCATTTTTAGTCTCATTCATATTGAGATTTAAGGCGGAATAGGTCGATCTATTATAGAGTGTGTTTGATAGTGCTTTTAGATCATCTTTGCGTTCTTGGTCGAGCGTATCTATCGCTCGGTTTAATTGACTAACATTAAACATATTATAGCGATCACTTTGGCTTCGCTCATCTAGATCTTCATCGTTTAATATCTCGAGATCTACATTAATGGTGTAGCTGTCAAAATAACTTCGAGCGTGAGGTCTATTGACATTTTTACGTGCATCTTTATTTATGATTTCCTCATAATAGTTTCCATTGATTAATTCGAGTTGCAATACATTAGAATTACTGCTGCTAATTAATTCTCCTCTTTCTGAAACTATAACTTTAAAATTACCTACACGAGCACTACTTTTTTGGTGTATAATTAGTCCTTCTAGATATTGTCCACGCTCACCAGACTTCTTGTCGACCTTAATATTTATGTTGCCTATTTCATTAAATTGTCCCTCTGCTATGGCCAATGCTGGTTTTACTTTGGCAATATTTTTTCTAAGGTTATAAAAGTGATATTCACCCCAAGGAATTACATTATTTGCAAAAAAGAAACATGCTACACCAAGTATTACTATAAATACACTAAGGCTTCTCATAGCGCGTTGTAGCGAGATCCCAGTGGACTTCATTGCTGCAAACTCATAGTTCTCAGCAAAGTTTCCAAAAACCATAATCGAGGTTAGTAATACCGATAATGGTACTACCAAAGGGATGAGCCTTGGCATGTAATAAAGGATAAACTTAGCTGTAACGGAAATATCTAAGTCCTTGCCAGCAAGCTCAGAGATATAGAGCCAAA
Organism: Winogradskyella poriferorum; assembly: GCF_050618035.1. Lineage (GTDB taxonomy): Bacteria > Bacteroidota > Bacteroidia > Flavobacteriales > Flavobacteriaceae > Winogradskyella > Winogradskyella poriferorum_A. The sequence goes on along the minus strand of NZ_JBODPY010000003.1, from coordinate 158,908 downwards.
ATGCTTGAAGAACAAAGATGAACATGAATATAACAAAGACGCTAAAAAACGTCTTTAAAAATGTGATAAGTATGTACCTATCTAATATTTTCACTAATCCTTAGTCTATTTTATTGATGAAGTAATCACTGTATTTACCCTCATCAAATGTAAATAAGGTTTTTGAGATAGGCTCGTTTGTTTTAAAAGAATTAACGGTTAAGGTTGTTTTGGTGCCGTTTTTACCAATCTCAATTAAATTATAAATGTGGTTAGTAGTTGCATCTATACCCAATAAAACATGCTTTATTTCAGAATTTGTGTCTATTGGATTTAGTTTTACATACTGAATTTTTCTGCCCAAAACATTCTGAATAATATCCATTTTATAAGTGTAACCATCTTCATAAAATGATAACATTTTACTTGGAGTAATTGTCCCTTCTTCATCTGTATTTTCAGAAGAAATAGTTACCTCTTCATCTTCTGGACTTATAGTATATAGTGTTTTGCCGTCATAGATTCTTGTGATGCCTAAAACATTGAGCTTGTATTTGTCACCTTCAATGACAACATCACCTCGAGTTTCTTGTTTTATATTCTCGCTTACATTATTGAGTTCATACTTAAAATCCAAGCTTATGTTATCATAGGCCTTAATTTTATTACTCACCTCTTTCAATAAGTTTTCGGCCTTGGTATCGTTCTGTCCAAAACTTGTGAATCCAATGATTAAACTAAAAAGTAGTACTAATTTTTTCATTTTTATTATGTCTTCTTTCTATTGATTTTCGTTCTCCAATAATTGATCTAAAGCAATTAAGTCAGAGACTAAAACTTGCCTTGCTTTACTGCCTTCAAAAGGACCTACAATTCCTGCAGCTTCCAATTGATCTATAATTCTACCAGCTCTATTATAACCGAGCTTTAATTTACGTTGTAATAATGAAGCCGAGCCTTGTTGCGCAGTTACAATCACTTCAGCGGCTTCTCTAAACAACTTATCTCTGTCTGCAATATCTATATCAAGATTTGTGCCACCTTCTTCACCAACGTATTCAGGTAAAAGATGTGCATCTGGGTAAGCCTTTTGTGCACCAATAAATTCTGTAATCTTTTCAACTTCTGGCGTATCCACAAAAGCACACTGTATTCTAATAAGATCGTTACCCTGTGTATAAAGCATATCACCACGACCAATTAATTGATCTGCGCCAGATCCGTCCAATATGGTCCTTGAATCGATTTTACTTGTCACTCTAAAAGCAATTCGTGCCGGGAAATTCGCTTTAATTATACCAGTTATTACATTAACCGATGGACGTTGCGTAGCAATAATAAGATGGATACCAATAGCACGAGCGAGTTGCGCAAGACGTGCAATAGGTGTCTCAACTTCCTTACCTGCTGTCATTATTAAATCAGCAAACTCGTCTACCACTAAAACTATGTATGGTAAGAATTGATGGCCATCGTTTGGATTCAGTTTACGTGCTTTGAATTTAGCATTATACTCGGCAATATTGCGACAAAATGCATTTTTAAGCAACTCGTAGCGATTATCCATTTCTATACATAGCGAATTGAGGGTATTAATAACCTTGGTATTATCCGTTATTATAGCCTCTTCACTGTCAGGTAATTTCGCCAGATAATGACGTTCAATTTTATTGAATAATGTTAATTCAACCTTTTTTGGATCAACAAGAACAAATTTTACTTCTGCCGGATGTTTTTTGTAGAGTAGTGACGTTAATACCGCATTAAGTCCAACAGACTTCCCTTGTCCTGTAGCACCTGCCATTAATAAGTGTGGCATTTTTGCTAAGTCGACAACAAAGGTTTCATTACTAATCGTTTTACCAAACGCAATTGGTAATTGCATTTTAGATTGCTGAAACTTTTGAGAAGCTATAACGCTTCGCATAGATACAATAGTCGCTTTTTTATTAGGTACTTCTATACCGATAGTTCCCTTTCCTGGAATTGGTGCAATAATTCTAATCCCGAGTGCCGCAAGGGATAAGGCTATGTCATCTTCAAGATTTTTGATTTTTGAAATCCTAATTCCTGCTTCTGGTACTATTTCGTATAATGTAACTGTTGGGCCTATTGTTGCTTTAATGCTGCTAATACCTATTTTATAATTCAGTAATGTCTCGACAATCCTATTCTTATTTTCTTCGAGTTCTTCCTGATCTATAGAAATACCTTCATTGTCATACTTCTTTAATAAATCAAGCGGAGGAAACTGATACTTGCTTAATTCTAAAGTAGGATCAAACTGGCCAAAATCTTCAACTAACTTATCGGAAAGATTATCGGTCTCAGATTTTTCTTCAGCAATACTTTCGACCTCGACCTTAAGTTCTGGTGTTTCAGTTTCTTTCTCTTTTAGTGGTTCTACCTCAATTTTAACCGGTTCAGTCTTTGCCTTTGGTTTAGAATAATTGGAAATCGTAGGTTCTGGATTCTCTAACGGAATCTCAAATGCAGATTTAATTGCTTCAGCTTCTTCAGTGAGACTATTATCTACAGATACTTCTGACGATTCGGTACTATCCTTAAAATCATCCTTAATATCTTTTTTTGCGTTCTTAAACAGTTTAACAAACGAATCTCCCGTAACACTAAATCGAATAGCTAGATAGGAAATAAGTCCGAAGAGTAATAAAAGAATTACACCAATCTTACCTATGTAGTCTTGCAGGAATTGATTTATCTCAAAGCCGATGGTGCCACCTAGGAAATCATACTTATGTGTAAAAAAGCCAAATAAGATAGATAGCCAAATTACAATTAGAGTACCCCAAATCCAGTGTTTTCTTAAGCGCTCTTTTTTTAAGTTTAAAGTCACATAGACTCCAGATAAAAAAATCAATCCAGAAAAAATGAACGCAGGTATACCAAATCCTTTAGAAATAAATACTTCACTTACCCATGCTCCCAATTGACTTGCCCAATTTTTATAAGCCTCCGATCTTTCAGGAAAATTAGTTAATACACTTTGATCTTCTTTACCTGTAAAAATGAATGATAGAAATGATATAAAAAGAAGAACACCTACAATGATGAGTAAACTACCAAAAATCAACTTTTGTTGGTTGGATAGTTTAAGTGTAGGTTTTGAAAATTTAACCTTTGATTTTGCCTTACTTGTTGATTTAGTCTTTGTTCTTCGCTTCGCCATGGACGGTATCCAAAATATGGATAAATTCTAAAAATACATAGGAAATAATAAACACTTCCTTATTGATTGATTCTCTAAAATCAAAAATACAAATAAGTAACGTTTATTCTATTAGTTTTGGTATTAAAGAAATTTAGGAAGATATATAATACCAGCTATCACTACAGCTACTATAGAAGCAATAAATACAGCACCAGCAGCGACGTCTTTAATAAGCCCAATTTTTTCGTTGTGCTGAGGATGCACAAAGTCTGCCAAGTATTCTATTGCTGTATTAATACCTTCGATACTCATTACTAGACCAATCATAGCAATTTGGATTATCCATTCTGTACGGGATATATCAAAAACAAAGCCAGCTATTGTTACAACTATGGCAATAAAAACTTGAATTTTTATACTAGACTCTGTCCTTACAAGTATGAGCATGCCCTTAAAGGCATAGCCCACACTCTTAAGTCTATTAATGATAAATGGTTCGTTCTTTTGCATTTTACAGTGACAAGAACTAGCTCAAGGCATTCATTGCAGCCTCATAATTTGGCTCGTCAGCAATTTCGCCTACTTGCTCAGTATGAAGAATTGTGCCATCTGTATCGATTACGATGATACATCTAGATAATAAGGTTTCTAGAACACTATTTGCGATTGTTAATCCGTAGTTTTCTCCAAATGTACCAGATTTGTAATCAGAAAGATTAATAACGTCTTCTAAACCTTCAGCTCCACAAAAACGTGCCATAGCGAAGGGTAAATCTTTTGAAATGCATAAGACCTTTGTATTCTCTAATCCACTAGCTTCTTTATTAAATGTTCTCACAGATTGTGCACATGTACCAGTATCAATGCTAGGAAAAACATTTAAAACTAGTCTAGAACCTTGAAAATCTGATAAGCTTTTATCTGAAAGATCTGTTGCTGTAAGTTTAAAATCAGGAGCTTTAGATCCAACTTTTGGTAATTCTCCGCTTGTTTGTATTGGGTTTCCACCTAATGTTATATTCGCCATATATTGAGTTTTATTAAAACGTAAAATTAATAATTATTGAAGTTTAGTATGCTAAATAAAATATAATGTTCAACTCGAATATTTGTTTGAACTTTATTAGAATGTTCCTACAAAACCAATTTGATTTGTTCCTATTCTGAAATTCCAGGATATAGCCTTTTCTTTTTTTGGACCTTCATAAGCTTCAGATCCAAATAAGAATTTATCTATAGCATCTACAACAAAAATGCTAAGTACGGTACTAAATGCAATATCGCTAAACCAATGTGCGTCATCAATAATTCTAGAAATAGGAGGGATGGCTCCAATAGTATAAATACCTGCTTTTACCCATGGATTATCAAATTGTTTAGCGATAGAATGCGCCATTGTAATTGATAACACCGTATGACCAGATGGGAAGGATCGGTATCCAGCATCATTAGAAAATGGTTTAAAAGATAAATGACCTACTTCAGTACCAGGTCTTGCTCTTCCTATAAGTCCCTTGGAAAGCGATTGTATAAATCCAGTGGTTAGAGATGATGAAATTATGAGTACACTAACGCGTCTTAAATTTTCATTCTTCGTAAATAACCCAAAACCATATAAACCAGCATTTGCCATAAAATAATTCTGTGGGCTTCCAAAATACCAGCCAAAATCTCTAATTACTCCAGGGAAGTCTTCACTCTGGTTTTGAGCAAATTCTCGGATGGACTCATCGGTAAATGTTAAAGCTGCTGTACCTCCTAAAAGAATTCCAAGTTTAGCAAAATCATCACCTTGCCAATATAGTGGCCTTGTGACCGCATAACTAACACTTTTAAAAGTATATTCTGTATCATACTTCACCATTCCCCAAATGGTCTCTGGTTTAGGTTCAGAGAAATCAATTTGAGTATCGAGGGATTGTGCTTGTATGCACGTAGGTACAAACAAAAAGATTAATAAAAGTGAAAATACGAGCGCTCTCATACTATCTTAATTCTGCTCCAAGCTTAGACTCAAAACTAGATTGTAGTTTAGACATTATCTTGTCTATTTGCTTGTCTGTAAGTGTTTTGTTTTCATCTTGTAGCGTAAAACTAACTGCATAACTCTTTTTGCCTTCAGGTAGATTTTTACCTTCATAAACATCAAAGAGGTTAACATTTTTAAGCAGTTGCTTCTCGGTTTGTTTTGCAACGGTAAAGATGTCATCAAATGATACCTGATGGTCTAATAACAAAGCAAAATCGCGTCTAACTTCTGGGTATTTAGGAATCGCCTTAAACTTTATAGCATTGTGTTTGGCCATCTCAAGTACATTGTCCCAATTAAAATCTGCAAATAATACTTGTTGCGAAATACCAAAACCTTTTAAAATAGACTTTCTTACCAGTCCAAACTCAACCAGTTTTTTCTTACCTAAAGATAAGGCAATGCCTTCGCTAAAAATATCTGATTTTGTAGGTGCAGATTTATAACGGCTTAAGCCTAGGCGTTCTAATACAGCGTCTACAGTTCCTTTTAAGAAGAAAAAATCACTCGGACTTACTGAGGTATTCCATCGCTCAGACGTCTTATTTCCGGTTATAAATATTGATAGATGTTTGTATTCCTCACGGGCTTCTGAATATTGGTGATAGGTTTTTCCGTATTCAAATAGTTTTAGATCAGCTCGCTTTCTGTTAATATTATGCGCAATAGCTTCTAGACCAGAAAAGAGTAAAGACTGTCGCATCACACCAAGATCATTACTAAGCGGATTTAACATTTCAACATTATGCTCTGCATTCATGGAGTCTACTAACTCTATATATTGAGGTGTTGTGAGCGAATTGGTCATAATTTCAAAGAAACCTTGAGAAGCCAATTGCTGACCAATTATATTTTGAAGTTTATAATCCTCAAATCTAGTAGAATTGGAAATAGAGGCATTTAATTTTTCTGTAGTACCTACATTATTATAACCATAAACCCTCAAAATTTCTTCAATGATATCAGCTTCACGCTGTACATCATTGCGGTAGGCAGGTACGGTTAATCCTAATCCCGTTTCTGTTACGTTATTTACTTTAATTTCTAAAGAGGTGAGGATACTTTTAATGGTTTCCCTTGGTATTTCCTCACCAATAAGTTTCTTGGCGTTATCAAAACTTAAACGCACCTGAAAATCTTCAATTTTTACAGGATACGAGTCTGAAACATCACTTGATATTTCGCCACCTGCAATTTCAGTGATTAATAAGGCAGCACGCTTTAATGCATATTCCGTTATATTAGGATCTATACCGCGTTCAAACCTAAATGAAGCGTCCGTATTTAAACCATGGCGCTTAGCAGTTTTACGAACACTAACGGGATTAAAATAGGCACTTTCTAAGAAGATATCTCTAGTATTTTCTGAAACACCTGAGTCTATACCACCAAAAACACCAGCTATACACATCGGTTTTTCCACATCACAAATCATAAGGTCATCTTCGTGAAGCTCTCTAGCTGTTTCGTCTAAAGTGGTAAATTTTGTTCCAGCCTTACAGGTTCTAACCTCTACTTTGTTGCCAGCAATTTTCTGGGCATCGAAAGCATGCAATGGCTGTCCGAGTTCGTGAAGCACGTAATTGGTGATATCAACTATATTATTTATTGGAGACAACCCAATTGATTTTAAGCGATGCTGTAACCAATCTGGTGAAGATTCAACTTTTACACCAGAAATAGTGACACCACAATACCTTGGGCATTTCTCCTTGTCTTTTACTTCTACATCGATTTTTAAGGAACGTGCATCAACGTGGTATGAACTTACAGAAGGCGTTATGAGCTCAAGGGCCACTTCTTTTTGTAAAAGTCCCGCTTTGAGATCTCTTGCTACACCATAATGACTCATGGCATCAGCTCGATTTGGAGTAAGGCCTATTTCAAAAACCTGATCATTCTCTATATTAAAAACCTCCGATGCTTTAGTGCCAACTTTTAAATGCTTGTCTAAAATCATGATACCTTCGTGAGAATCACCTAAGCCAAGCTCATCTTCGGCACAGATCATACCATGACTTTCCTCGCCACGTATCTTACCTTTTTTAATTTTCCACGCTTCTCCTTCTACTGTGTAAAGGGTTGTACCAATAGTTGCTACAGGTACTTTTTGTCCCTTAGCTACATTAGGTGCACCACAAACAATTTGTACTGGCTCATCAGCACCTATATCTACAGTAGTTACTTTTAATCGATCTGCATTTGGGTGTTGTTCACAAGTTAATACCTCGCCGACAACAATGCCCTTGAGTCCACCTTTTACGGTTTCATAGGCTTCAATACCCTCAATTTCTAGTCCGAGATCAGTGAGTAACTCACCGGTTTTCTCGGCATCCCAATCTATCTTGATAAACTGTTTTAACCAGTTGTATGATATCTTCATGCGGTTTAATTAATCAAGCCACAAAGATAATAATAGTTGTATGTTAATGAAATTTGAATATGCTTTTTTATGTAAGGTAATTGTTGTTATTTCGAACTCTTTAAAAAGCATTTTTATGAAAAACATATTCCTGTTTGGCATGGTCTTACTTTTCTTATCATGTAATAATGAAGAGGTGAAACGTCAATTAAAAAATGGTAAGTATAAGGTGGAGTTAGACGTACAGGACAATGAACAATTACCTTTTACAATTGAAGTAACATCACCTGAGACCTTAAAAGTATTTAATGCTGAGGAGGTTATTGATGTTGATGAGATTGTTTACAAGGGAGATTCGATTTATATAAACTTTCCGGTTTTTAAGGATTATTTAGCTATTAAAGTTGTGGAAAATGGTGATTGGAGTGGATTTTATGTTAGTCCAGATAGAGGTCGCAAAGTAAATTTAAAGGCAACTTTTAAAGCTAAAAATAGGTTTGAATCAAATAATAAACCTGAGGAAGATGTTAATGGAATTTGGGAAACTGTATTTAGTAAAGGGATACAAGGAGATGAATATATTGCCAAGGGCATCTTTAAGCAACAAAATGAACGTGTCACTGGCACCTTTAGAACAACGACTGGTGACTACCGTTATTTAGAGGGTGTTATGGATGGCGATACCATGAAACTCTCAACTTTTGATGGTGCACATGCTTTTTTATTCACTGCAAAAGTGAATGATTCTACGATGGAAGGAACCTTTTATTCTGGTAAGCACTGGAAAGAACCATTTGTAGCTAAGCGTAATCCTGACTACGAATTACCGAGTGCTAATGAACTTACTTATTTGAAAGAAGGGTATGAACGATTTGAATTTTCTTTTCCTGATAGTTTGGGAGAACAAGTGAGTTTAGATGATGAGCGATTCAAGAATAAAGTAGTCGTGGTACAAATTATGGGTACATGGTGTCCTAATTGCCTTGATGAAAGTAAATATTACAGTAATTTCTATAACAATAACAAGGATAAGGATATTGAGTTTGTGGCCCTTGCATTTGAATATGCCAAAACCGAAGACCTTGCTATAAAACGTATAGATCGCTTACAGTCTAAGATTGGAATCAATTATCCAATTTTATTAGCTCAATATGGAACAGCTGATAAAGCTAAGGCACAAGAAAAATTACCAATGCTTAATCATGTACTGTCTTATCCGACTTCGATTTTTATAGATAAGAAAGGTAATGTGCGTAAGATTCATACAGGGTTTAATGGTCCTGCAACAGGAGATAAATATGTTGAATTCAAGGCCGAATTTGAAGGATTTATAGCGGAACTCTTGGCTGAGTAATTAAAATAAATCTTTAAGATGCGTATTAAAATATGCTGCACTATACTTAGCGCTTTCAGTTGAGTTGACTGTGAAATTTCCACCTTGCTCAATATAATAATAATCTAATCCAGAAGTATCTAGTTGAGGTAATATGGACTTATAGTCTATGGACCCATTTCCTAACTCTGTATAGTCGTCTGTTACCTTATCCATGTCCTTTATATGCCACATAACAAAACGCTTTGGGTTCGTAGCGATAAGGTCTTTTATAGGTAGTTTTGCAGAGCGTTTTAGCCAATACATATCAATTTGAAATTTAACTAAAGACACATCTGTTTCGTTCGTAACAATGTCAAATCCATTTTCTCCACCGTAATCTGTAAACTCGTAGCCATGATTATGATAGGCAAGTTTAAGACCTGCTTTTGAAATTTGTTCTCCCATTACATTCAATTTTTCGGAAATAATCTTAAATCCTTCAGCATTTCTGAATTTTGGGTCTACCCAAGGCCAAGTGATGTAGGCACTGTTCATTATTAAAGCACCTTCAATACATTTTGTAACATATCGTTTGAGCTCATCATTAGATTTTTCTAAAAATCCTGAAAAGGGATAATGACCACTACTGATGCTAAGATTAAGGTCGTCTAGTATCTTTTTAAATTCCTTGAATTTATAGCCATAATAGGTACTTTTATCAGCGTCGAAGCCATAATGCTCAAAATCTTCATATCCCATTGCTTTTAGTGCTTTTAATGTGGAGATTGGATCTATTTCCATTTGATCTCTAATGGAATAGAGTTGATAACCTAATTTTAGTTTTTTGGCAGTATTAAGGTCAATGCACGATATTGGTAGACACGCTAGTAATCCTGCGCTTGCTGTTAATTTTAAAAACTCAGATCTATTCATTTAAATTAATTTAAAGTGGTATATAAGTCACCAAAAGTCCTTGGATTATAAAGAAGATTATAAATGGAATAAATAAGTAACCTACAATATCTCGTGCCTGTATTTTTATACCCTTTCCCATAACAGGAAAAACCATAAGAAGAAAGAATGGTTGTAAAAGATTACTAAGACTTTCACCATATGCCACAGACATTGAAGCTCTAGCAATCATTGCATTCAATTCTGGTTGGGATAAGCCTATACCCAAATCCTTTACCATATTAATTATACTAGGGCCAATGACTGCAAACTCGCCTCCAGCAGATGGGATTGCAAAATTTACCATACCACCCGTGAGGTAGGAAATAAAGGCATAAGAGTTTGGAGTAGCTACTGAAGCTAAGATTTCACTGATTTTAGTCCCTAATCCCGAAGCAATCATAATCCCCATTATACCGGCATAGAATGGATATTGAAATAAAATACCCGAAATATTACTACTAGCGCGCTTCATGGCAATACTATAGCGCATTGGTGTTATATGAAGAATCAGACCTAACATCAAAAAAATAAAAATCATAATGTTGAAGTTGAGATCGAATCCCTTTGTGATAAAATGATATATGATGTAAGTTGAACCCAAAAGTGCTACACTAAGTTGTAACCAACCAGCATTATTTAGGGCGTCCGAAACTGCTTTAAAAGGCAATTTATAAGAATTTGCTTCTTCTTTTACCGACGTAGTCTCATCACCAATTTCTGTTTTTAAATCTCTTAATTCTTTTCCTTCAGAATTTTTTGGGATTAAAAGCCATATAGTTAGTGGTGCAATTATTACAAATAGTATAATCATTGAAATATTTAGTAAGGCACCTAAACTGTAAGTGGTTGAAATTGTTGATTCTAAAATTCCATCTTGAATAAGAAAGTTATTTTCTGTGTTCAGTAAAAGTGCAATGGAACTAGACAATCCGCAGACCCAACCATTTAATGAAAAATAAACGCAAGAAATTAAAAAAGGATAGTGAATACCTTTAATCCTCAGCGCCAATTCGCGTGCTAGAATTGCGGTTACAACAACCATCCCAAAACTTATTAATGATATAAGGGCACCAAAGGAAATAATGATAAGATAGACTTGGGTAGGTGTTTTAACAAGAGTCGCCAATTTGTCTATACCTTTTTTAATTGGTGATGATTCAGCAATGCAATAAGCTGTTATTATAATTAGAACAATTTGCATACCGAATGAAAGTAGTTTCCAAAAGCCATCATACCATCCTTCTAATATTATAATAGCTGTAGAATCGGTAAACAGAATAGCTAAAATCGCAGAAAGTAAAGTTAATAACAGAGCAAATACATAAGCGCTAGGCATATATTTGGTGAAGGTGTCAGTAAATTTCTGACCGAGTCGCGTAAGCATAAGAGATTGTTAGTTAGGACTAAGATAAATCTTTTTTAAAACACTATCAATGCACCTACAAAAGTGTGTGGGTCTTAATAATAAGTTAATTAACAAAGTCAATTCTTTTTTAACAAGTCCATAACAGCAGTGTCTTAATAATCAGAGTAATTTGGAGGTAAGAACTAAACAAAATCAATATAATCATATTCTTCCAGGAATATTATTATCTAAAAATTTTTAGTAAGGGATCGTTTACTTGTGCTAATATTTAGCTATTAACCAATCCTAGATATTGCATTCATCATCAAAACACGTTTAGTTACTGTTTTGTGAGGCCTGGTTGTAGTTGGTGCCAGGCCTTTTTTTTAGCTTATATAATTCCAAATATTTTTATACTTGGCCATTTGTCTGTAAGTACTTAAAATCGCTTTGTTCTCGGGTAGGGCCAAGCTCGGATCAATTTTTAAAGTATTCTTTGCCATAAATCTAGCTTGGTCTAAAATAGATTTATCCTTTACTATATCAGCTATTCTGAGGTTTAGAACACCACTTTGTTGTGTGCCCATTACATCACCAGGTCCACGCAATTTTAAATCAACTTCAGCTATTTCAAAGCCATCATGAGATCTTACCATGGTTTCTAAACGTGTTTTACTATCATTGCTAAGCTTGTGGCTAGTCATTAGTATACAATAACTCTGTTCAGCACCACGGCCAACGCGACCTCGTAATTGATGTAGTTGCGACAGGCCAAAACGTTCAGCACTTTCGATTACCATAACAGAGGCATTAGGAACATTAACGCCGACTTCAATTACTGTGGTAGCTACCATAATTTGTGTTTGTCCTTTGGCGAAACGTTGCATTTCGTAATCCTTGTCACTAGCCTTCATTTTACCATGGACAATTGAGATTTGATATTGTGGCAGAGGAAATTCTCGCGATATACTTTCGTAACCATCCATAAGGTCCTTGTAATCCATTTTTTCGCTTTCCTGAATTAAAGGATAGACGACATATACCTGTCTACCTTTTGCAATTTCGTCTTTCATAAACCTAAAAACATTAAGTCTATTTTTATCATAACGATGTACGGTCTTAATTGGTTTTCTGCCAGCAGGTAATTCATCAATTACTGAAATATCAAGATCACCGTAAACAGACATGGCTAAGGTTCTTGGAATAGGAGTAGCCGTCATCACCATGATGTGTGGAGGAGAACTATTTTTCTTCCATAATTTACTTCTTTGAGCGACTCCAAATCGATGCTGTTCATCAATAATTGCGAGCCCTAAATTTTTAAATTTTACCTTATCCTCGAGTAGGGCATGTGTGCCAATTAGTATCTGTAAACTCCCATTTTCTAAATTTTCATGGATTATTTTTCTTTCTAAAGTTTTACTTGAACCAGTTAATATTGAAATACTGATATTTAATTTATTACATAATTCACTTAATCCATTGTAATGCTGGACTGACAAAATTTCAGTTGGCGCCATTAGACAACATTGAAAACCGTTATCAAGTCCCATGAGCATTGACATAAAGGCGACTATGGTCTTTCCAGAACCAACATCTCCTTGCAAAAGACGATTCATTTGAGCGTTGCTACCAAAATCTGCTCTAATTTCTTTTAAAACACGTTTCTGTGCATTGGTCAATTCAAAGGGTAGATGCTCGCGGTAAAACGTATTAAAATAGTCTCCAACTTTTTCAAACTTGAACCCTTTGATCTTCGATTTGTGAATCAAATTTTTCAATATTAATTGTAATTGTATATAAAATAATTCTTCAAATTTTAATCGGAATTGTGCTCTTGAAAGAAGGTCAGAGGACTTTGGAAAATGGATATTAAAAAGTGCATCAGATTTTGACATTAATTTTAATTCTCCCAAAATTGAATGTGATAAGGTTTCAAAAAATTGCCCTTTGGTTTCCAAAAAGAGTTGTTGCATAACTTTGGTAATGACACGATTGGTAATACCCTTATTGGTAAGTTTTTCTGTAGAGGGATAGATGGCCTGCATTGCTGAGCGCAAATTTTTCTCATGTTCAGATTGTAATTCTAGCTCAGGATGAGGCATGCTGAATTTTCCATTATACAAATTTGCTCTTCCAAAAGCGACATAGGGTTGACCTATTTTGAGGCTTTCACGTATCCATTTTTGACCTCTGAACCAGACAAGCTCCATCATACCACTCTCGTCTTTAAAATCGGCAACCAATCGCTTACCACGTTTTTGGGCAACTTCCCTAAAACCGGTAAGAACGCCTATTACCTGAACTTCTGCATTATTGCGTTGTAGTTGGTTGATAGCATAATATTTTGTCCTATCGATATAACGGTTTGGGAATAAGTTAATGAGATCTTGATAGGTATGTATTCCTAATTCTGAACGCAGTAAATCTGCCCTATTTGGGCCGACACCTTTAAGGTAATCTATTGGTGTTTGTAGATTTACGCTCATATTACGAAATTACTGATTTTGGTCCTAAAAACACATCTCATTTTTTATAGAAAATGACTAAAATTCGTACTTTGGCGTTATCCTTGTATAGAATCGGTTAATGAAACAAATCGTCTTGTATTTATTGGTAGTTGTGAGTGTTGTTGCGTATGGGCAACAAGTAAATTATGTGGATTTTACTGAAGGGAATGCGAGCATTAAATTATATCCAGATTCCTCTAAAGTAGAAGGATCGGTAACATATAAGTTTGATGTGACAAGGTCAGTTGATTCCATTTATGTTGATGCTAAAAGGATTAATGTCGATAAGGTTTTATTAAATGAGGAGCCAGTTGAGTTCTTTAATAGAAATAATAAGATTGTCATTAAAAAAGCTTTTAAGCCATCTTTAGAAAATGAGCTATTCATTTCGTATTCGGCCAAACCAAAAAAGGCATTGTATTTCTTGAAGCGGAATGAAGATTGGAATATTTGGACACAAGGTCAAGGAAAGTATACGAGTAATTGGTTACCGAGTTTTGATGACGTTAATGAAAAGTTGGTGTTTACATTATCTGTTGACTTCAAATCAGATTATACCATTGTTTCAAATGGTAAGTTAGATTCACAGTTAACATACTTTGATCCACATCGCCAGATAGTGACATATAAAATGAAAAAAGCAATGCCGAGTTACTTGGTTGCACTTGCAGTTGGAAAATATGATAATCAAACACAAGTGTCTCGGTCTGGTATTTCCCTTGAATTCTATTACTATCCTGAAGATTCATTGAAAGTTGAATCTACCTATCGTTACAGCAAACGTATGTTCGACTATCTGGAGAGCGAAATCGGGTATCCATATCCATGGCAAAATTATAAACAGGTTCCGGTTCATGATTTCCTTTATGCAGGCATGGAAAATACTAGTGCTACTATTTTTTCAGATGCATTTATGGTCGACCATATTGGCTTTAATGATAAAAACTATGTAAACGTCAATGCTCACGAGCTAGCACATCAGTGGTTTGGTGATTTGGTTACAGCAAAGTCGGGTGAGCACCATTGGTTACAAGAAGGTTTTGCGACCTATTATGCATTATTGGCAGAGCGCGAAGTTTTTGGTGAGGATTATTTTTATTTTAAGTTGTATGAATCGGCAGTAGACTTAGGGCGTCAAGATATTTCTGGTCAAGGGACTTCGTTATTGAATCCAAAATCTAGTAGTTTAACCTTTTATCAGCGCGGTGCGTGGGTTTTGTTTGCTTTAAGAGCTAAGGTGGGTGATGAAATTTTTAGACAGGCCGTACGTAATTATCTGAATAAACATGCCTATGGTAACGTTGAAACAAACGATTTTATTTATGAGGTAGAGTCGCTTTATAAACGTAGCTTAAACTCCTTTGTAAATAATTGGATTAAGAGTGAGAAATTTCCAGCATATGGTGCTATCGATCTATTAAAAGAGGAATCTTCGTTTTTACAAGAATACCTCATGGTTGATTGTCAGGTGAAATCTTCGAAGTGTGAGGAGTATCTCAAATACTATGTATCAGACGAAGCAAAGGTGAAAATCATAGCCCAGTTGCCAGAATTAGTAACCTCAGATACTTTTAAAAATAGTTTAAAAGTTAGGCAAGCTATAGCGCAACATGTTACAAAAATACCTCAGCAATTAAAGGAGGAATATGAAACCTTGTTGGATGACAAATCCTATATCACTATAGAACGGGCACTCTATAATCTATGGAATAACTTTCCATTAGATCGTGGGAAATACTTGTCTAAAACACGAAATATACACGGTTTTAATGATAAGAATATTCGATTACTTTGGATTGTTTTGAATTTAAATACCCCATACTATAATTCGGAAAGTAATCAAGAGTTATACACGGAACTTCTAGGTTATACTGGAGGAGAACATAATGTGGACTTAAGAATAAGTGCATTTCAATATTTAAATTTAATTGATGGTTGCAATGAAAAATGTGTTGAGAATATTGAAGACGCGAAATCTCACCATAACTGGAGGTTAGTGCAATTTGCTAAAGATTATAGTGAAAAACTTAAAGAGAAAAAGAAGTAATGCGAGCATTGGTAATTTCTGGAGGTGGTAGTAAGGGAGCTTTTGCAGGCGGTGTTGCTCAATACCTTATGCGAGAGGAAGGTCGTGACTATGATATGTTCTTAGGGACGTCTACAGGAAGCCTTTTGGTACCACATCTTGCAGTGGGTAAAATAGATAAGCTTTATAATATTTTCACAAACGTGCAACAACAGGATATTTTCAGTGTTAGTCCTTTTGTGCAACGAAAAAAGGGTAATAGAGAATATGTTTCTATCGATTTTGTTAACTCTTTATGGCAATTTATTCGATTGAAACGAACATTTGGTGAGAGTAAGGCCTTAAAGCGAAATATTAGAAAGAACTTTACCGAAGAAGAATTTGAGCGTATAAAATCTATAAGGCACGATGTGGTAGTCACGGTGTCTAACCTATCAATGAATCGTGTAGAGTATAAGTCTATTAATGACTGTACTTATGAAGAGTTTTGTAATTGGATATGGATATCTTGTAATTACATACCTTTTATGTCGCTGGCCGTTGTAAATGGGCATGAGTATGCGGATGGTGGCTTGGGAAGTGTAATTCCGATTAGAGAGGCTATACTAAGAGGAGCTAAGGAGGTGGATGCTATTGTTTTGGAGGCAGAGACCATGAATAGACAAAAGGTACTTGGTAAAAACCCATTTTCGTTAATGATTAGTTTGTTTGGTCATCTCTTAAATCAGGTGGAACGAAATGACATAGTCATTGGTAAACTAGCAGCTAAAAACCAAGGTGTAAAATTGAATTTATATTACACGCCTACTTCACTTACTGAAAACTCCTTGATATTTAGTAAGCGGCTTATGGAAAGTTGGTGGCAGCAAGGTTATGACTATGCTGCTCAAAAACATGCTAAACTTAATAGGCAGTACCAAATTTAATTTGTGGGAGTATTTAGTTGAGCTACCACATATTTCCAACTTCTTCCTTAATAAAAGCAAGAGCAGTATTGCTTGGTGCTTGTTTATCCATAAGATCGGTTAATACGACTTCACGAAGTTTGTTTGCAGTATCTGTTTTCTCTTGCATAGTGCCTTTTCTAATTAATTGAATAGTTGCGTTCTTGGCACCTCTTATTACATTCCAACATTCGTCACTTACATAAATTTGCTGTGATAAATTATGCTCAAACTCTTGTTCAATTGTTGCTATAAGTAAAGATTCATAATCTTCTTTATTAGAACTAGTTGGGTGTATTCTGGTAAGTAGTTTTGAAGGTGATATACGCTCTAAGAAAAGTGCCATACGTTCATAAGCCTGAAGGCGAATTGGCAAGGACTCTTTCTGCATGTTTCTCTGCAATAAAAACCGTCTTCTATTGTTTTCATTTGCTATATGTTCTTTAAAAAAATAATAGGCAATAGCGCCAACAATAATTGTTGGTAATAGGTTGATGAGGAGGTCTAAAATAGTGTCGGTTGTCATTATTAATTTATTACTTATTTGATTGGTTTTTTAATTACCACCAAGATACTCACATTCTTTTAAATGTGCCATACCTTTAAAATCAACAGGTGTTTTTTCGTATTTAAATGTTTGGTCAAATTCTCTTGAGAGGTGATGATCCTCAACATTCATTTCGATATCATCCATATCAAACTGGCAAGGATGTTCATAGCCAGCGGCATGTGTTATTTCTATAAGTTCTTTTCTAAACGTTTTAAAATATTGAGCAAGGCGCTGTGATTTTAAAGGAATATTAATGCCATTCTGAAGCCACTTACTCTGAGTTGCTATTCCTGCCGGACAACGATTGGTATGACAAATTTGAGCTTGTATACAACCGATACTCATCATAGCTTCTCTTGCTACATTAATACAGTCTACACCCATGGCAAAAGCCATAGCCGCTTTTGCTGGAAAACCAAGTTTGCCACTTCCTATAAATACAACACGTTCTGTTAAGCCTCTTTTTTGAAAAAGTTTGTAGATATCACTGAATCCATAAATCCATGGTAGCGAAACATGATCGGCGAAACTTGGTGGTGCTGCTCCTGTACCACCTTCACCACCATCAATCGCAATAAAGTCAGGACCTCGGTTCTCTGACTTCATAATGTCTACAAGTTCTACCCATTGTTCGAGTTTACCAATGGCAGCTTTAATTCCGACAGGTAATCCTGTAGCATCTGCAATAGCTTCAATAAAATCAATAAGTTCCGGTACATTTGAAAATGCTTTATGATTTGGTGGTGATAAAACGGTTTTACCAATTTCTACACCTCGTATCTCGGCAATTTCCTTGGTGATTTTTTTTCCTGGGAGGACCCCACCCTTACCTGGTTTAGCACCTTGAGATAGTTTTACTTCTATGGCCCTAATAAATGGATTTTCTTCAACAAGTTCTATCATTTTGTCCATTGAAAAGCCACCATCTTCAGACCGAACACCAAAATACCCTGTTCCAAAATGAAAAATGACATCACCACCATTACTGTGGTAAGGGGACAAACCGCCTTCTCCTGTATTATGATATGCATTAGCGATTTTGACACCTTTATTCAATGATTCTATGGCTTTAGCAGATAAAGACCCAAAACTCATAGCAGATACATTAATAATAGAGGCTGGACGATAAGGTCGGCGTCTTTTGTTATATGCACCCATTACTTTTGCACATGGGATAAAGGTTTTATCCATAGCGGTTGGATGAGAATCTTCAACTTTATAGGGCATCATGGCATTGTTAATAAATATATGTTGATGCGTGTAGATATCTCTATCGGTACCGAATCCCTCATAGTTGTTTTCCTTTTTAGCTGATGCATAGATCCAACTACGCTCAATTCTATTAAAGGGTAATTCTTCTCTGTTATTGGCTACAAAATATTGGCGCATTTCTGGACCAATACTTTCCATCATATATCTTAAATGTCCAATTATTGGAAAATTATGACTAATTGTGTGCTTATGTTGCAGAAAAACATCTCGAAACGCTACTATTGTAAGTGCGATAAGTATCCATAACCACCAAGGAATTTTACCTAAAAGTTCTAATAATTGATCCATTTGTAGTCTTTGAAAGTAAAGATATTTAAAAATAGCAGTTATCATTAAAACGAATGACTATATTTAAGTATGACTTCAATTATACAAAAGCCAATAAAGAAGCTTGTGATCACATTTGTTTTGGTGTTATTATTGGGTTTTTTTGCAAATTGGTTTCTCACGTATAAGATCAAAGAAACTTTATCCAACTTACCACCTTATATTGAGTTAACATATGATGACTTAATCATAAATGTACTTATGGGCAATGTCGTTTTAGAAGGGCCAAGATTAAAGCTTAAACCATCAAATTCTAATTTGTTAGATCTCGATGCTAAAGGGACAAAAGCTGAGGTTATTGATTTTGGTTACTTTACTTTTCTAACCAAAAAGAAGGTTCATATTGAACAAATAGAGCTTAAAGACTTTACAATCAATTACATTAAGGGAAAAGCACAAAGTAAAAAACAAGACTCTATTAAACAGACTAATGGCCATAGAAATGGGTTTGAAATAGATAAAATCACTTTGAAAAATTCTATTGTAAGTATAAAGACTGACAGTATTGAAGAGGTGCTTGGCCTTAAAATAATAAAATTGGATGCACTTGGCATCCAAACTAATCAAGCTGAAAACTCAATAAATTCAATAAACTTAAATGATGTTCAAGGTCAAATAAAGGATTTGAAATACCAGACAAATCCTTATGATCATCTCATTATTGGAGATTTAGAACTAAATAATAACCAGGCATTAATTTCTGATCTTCAATTGAAAACTAAATATTCTAGAGCTGATTTATCGAGAATATTAAAGTCTGAGCGCGACCATTTTGATATATCGGTCGATTCAGTCGTATTAGATAAAATTTCATTTGGTTTTGATTCTAATAATCGATTCTTTTTTGGTTCAGAAAATACTAATATCCAAAATCCTAATTTGGTAATGTTTCGGGATAAATTGGTTAACGACAGCTACGCCAATAAACCACTTTATGCAAAAATGTTGCGTGATTTAAATATTAATCTTAGTCTAGACACATTAAGTATTAATAATGGACAATTATCTTACGAGGAGAAGGTTAAAAGCACGAACAAGGGTGGCCGTTTAAATTTTCAAAACTTAAATACCACCGTATATCGCTTAGGAAACACATATGAGAATGATACCACACATATACATATTGAATCTGATTTTATGGATAAATCTCCAATAGCTGTTGACTGGAAATTCGTGGTGCAAGACCCAGAAGATAAATTCTCATTTCAAGGAGAGCTCGCTCATTTTAGAGTAGGAGAGATAAGTAAGTTTACACAACCTAATTTAAATGTGGAGTTTCAAGGTGAGCTTAAAGAAACTTATTTTAATATAAATGGAAATTCATACCATTCAGATATTGATTTGCAGGTAAACTTTGAAAATTTCAGAGTCGTTGTATTGAGAAAGGATGGAAAGGGTAAAAATAAATTTTTCTCAGGTTTGGTAAATATGATCGTATCTACAAATAGTGGTAAGGATACTAATGCGTATTACTATGGTAATATAAATAGAATTGAACGCGACCGGACCAAGTCTATTTTCAATTTTATATGGAAAAATATCGAGGCCGGTTTAGTTTCTGCAATGACAGGTAGTGGTAAAAAGAAAAATTAATTATTGGTTAAGATAATCTAATGTTATTTGCGTAAAAGCTTTAACACCAAGGAGTAAACCACTATCATCAATTTTAAAATCTGGTGTGTGATGCGGGAATACTTCCGTTTCTCCAGGTGTCATACCACCTAAAAAGAAATAAACTCCAGGTACTTTTTCTTGAAAATATGAGAAGTCTTCACCACCAGTTGTGGCCTTCATTAATTGAACATTCTCTTCCCCAGCAGCCTTATGTAATGATGGAAGAACCTGTGCGGTTAAGTCTGGATCATTATAGGTTACAACAGTGTTATTCTGCCAATCGATTACGGCCTCACCACCATAGGCACTCGCAATGTCATGTGCCATTTCATCCATACGCTTTATAATAAGTTCACGCATGTCTGGGTCTAAAGTTCTCACTGTACCGATTAACTCTGCAGATTCTGGAATAATATTGAATCGTGTCCCGGCAGTTATCTTCCCAACGGTAATAACGGCTGGTGCCTCAATAAGATAAGACTCTCGTGATATGATAGTCTGAAAACCGTCAATTAGTTTTGCCGAAATTAATACTGGGTCTACGCCAGACCAAGGTTGTGAACCGTGTGTCTGTTTACCTTTCACATTAACGACAAATCGTTCCACAGCAGCCATAATTCCTTCAGTTTTATATTTAATGGTGCCTACAGGTGTTTCTGAATTAATGTGTAAACCAAAAATCGCATCCACTTTTGGATTTTCTAAAACGCCTTCTTTTATCATAAGCTTTGCACCACCTTCTTCACCTGGAGGAGGTCCTTCTTCAGCCGGTTGAAAAATAAACTTTATGGTTCCGTTAATTTTATCCTTATGTTTTGATAATACTTCGGCAGTAGCCATTAGTATAGCAATATGTGTATCGTGGCCACAAGCATGCATAACACCCGTTTCTGTATTGAGAAAGGTAGTTCTTACCTCAGATTTAAAATCTAAATCATTACGTTCTGTCACAGGTAACGCATCGATATCTGCTCGAAGTGCTACTACTTTTCCAGGATTGTCTCCTTTTAAAATCCCGACAACACCAGTTTTTGCAATACCAGTTTCAACTTCTAAACCAAGAGACTCTAGATGTTTTGCAATCTTTTCTGCAGTCTTAAATTCGCGATTAGATAACTCTGGAAATTGATGAAAATCGTGACGCCACTCAATTAATTTATCTTCTATTTCTATAATGTCTTGTTCGATAGAATTTTGAGCTTGAAGACAAAGTGAGAGTGTCAAAAAGAAGCCGAATACTGTTTTCATAGGGTAATAAATTTTTCTAAAGATATCGAAAATAAAGAAATAAAAACTCTTCACATAATGTTTATAATTAAAAGAAAATTCATGTGGATTTACTTAATACAATACGTATTTTCACATTTCGAAAAAATGAGCTTTTGGAGAAGTATTTAAGTCAATTAAATGAGGCGCAATTGGCACCCACTTTACAAAAAGAAGGGCCAATGATTATTATTGCTGGAGCCGGCTCTGGCAAAACTAGGGTATTAACTTATCGTATTGCTTATTTAATGAGCCAAGGTGTAGATGCTTTCAATATTTTGGCACTTACTTTTACCAATAAGGCGGCTCGCGAAATGAAAGGGAGAATAGCTCAAATTGTTGGAGAGGGTGAAGCCAAAAATTTATGGATGGGAACTTTCCACTCTGTATTTGCTAAAATATTACGATTTGAAGGTCATCATTTAGGATTTCCAAGTAATTTTACAATTTACGATACTCAAGATTCTCAACGTCTGCTTTCTTCGATCATTAAGGAGATGGGTCTTGATAAAGACATTTATAAAACCAAGCAGGTCTATAGTAGAATATCTTCTTACAAGAATAGTCTGATAACGGTTAAGGCGTATTTTAATAATCCTGAGTTAATGGAAGCTGATGCCATGGCAAGACGTCCAAGAATGGGAGAGGTCTATGCTGAGTACGTTGAGCGTTGTTTTAAAGCTGGCGCTATGGATTTTGATGATCTATTGTTGCGCACAAATGAGTTGTTAACTCGATTTCCTGATGTTCTGGCTAAGTATCAAGACAAATTCCGTTACATCTTAGTAGATGAGTACCAAGATACAAACCATTCACAGTATCTTATTGTGAGAGCGCTTTCTGATCGTTTTCAGAATATTTGTGTAGTTGGTGATGATGCGCAGAGTATTTATGCATTCCGGGGTGCTAATATTAACAACATCCTTAATTTTCAAAAGGATTATGATGATGTTAGTGTGTATAGGTTAGAGCAAAATTACCGTTCAACTAAAATGATTGTTGGTGCGGCCAATTCTGTAATAGAACATAATCAAACGAAATTAGATAAGGTTGTATGGACTGCAAATGAAGAAGGTGAGAAGGTCATTGTACACCGTTCTATGACAGATGGTGACGAAGGTCGCTACGTAGCTAGTACGATTTGGGAAACCAAAATGAATAAGCAATTACCTAATAGTGATTTTGCAGTATTGTATCGAACAAATGCTCAGTCTCGTGCTATTGAAGATGCCTTGCGTAAGCGCGATATTCCTTATCGAATTTATGGTGGTTTATCGTTTTATCAACGTAAAGAGATTAAAGATGTTACGGCCTATTTAAGACTTATTCTCAACTCATCTGATGAGGAAGCTCTTAAACGTGTTATAAATTATCCAGCAAGAGGGATAGGACAAACAACAATAGATAAGCTTATCGTTGCAGCTAATGCGACAGGTAAGACGATTTATGATTTAATGAAGACCATTGATGAGGTTTCAATTAATCTTAATAGTGGTACAAAAAACAAGTTGAAAGACTTTGTAACGCTCATAGAGAGCTATAAGGTTTTGAATCAAAATGCCAATGCATTTGATCTTGCTGAACATGTTACCAAAACAAGTGGATTAATTAGAGAATTGAATAAGGACGGTACACCAGAAGGTGTTACTAGAATGGAGAATGTTCAAGAATTATTAAATGGTATTCGCGATTTTGTAGAAGGACAGGTAGAGTTAGCAGACGCAGGAGACTCCTTAGCAGAATTTCTTGAAGATGTTGCCTTAGCTACAGATTTAGATGGCGACAAAGGTGACCCTAATCATGTGGCTTTAATGACCATTCACTTGGCAAAGGGACTAGAATTTTCTCATGTGTTCATTGTTGGTATGGAAGAAGATTTATTTCCAAGTGCCATGAGTATGAATACCAGAAGTGAACTCGAAGAAGAAAGACGCTTGTTTTATGTGGCTTTAACACGTGCCGAACAACAAGCTTATTTAACCTACACATTGTCACGTTATCGTTGGGGAAAATTAATTGATGCCGAACCAAGTCGTTTTATTGAGGAAATAGATGATAAATTCGTAAATATTACAACACCACTTAGAGAACAACGTTTCAACCCTATGCTCGATGCTTCAATTTTTGGTAATGTAGAACCGAATAAGGTTCGATTTGCCAAACCAAAATCTACACCTTATAAAAAGCGAGAGGTCAAAAAGAAACCAGAAAAGTTTAAAATTAGTACACCAAAGAATTTGAAGCCTGTTGGTAAGTCTAATAGTTCAAAGAATCTTTTTGATACCAAACTCACAGTTGGCAATGTAGTTAATCATCAACGATTTGGACGTGGTGAAGTTATAAAAATCGAGGGTGCAGGTGGCGATATTAAGGCTGAGATAAAATTTGAAAATGGCGGTATAAAGAAATTGCTATTGCGTTTTGCTAAGCTTGAGATTCTTTCCTAAATCTTACGCAACCTTTTCTTTTATTGTGCATCTTATATTAAAAGACTTTATGACCTTTTTATTTCGGCGACTATTTTATTTTACATTTATTTTAATTTCAGTTTTGAGTTGTGCAGAGACACAGATTGAAAATGATATTAGAGTAGTGGTTAAGGGTAACATTCTAGACCAATTAAATACGCCTGTTTCAGGAGCCCTTGTTCAAGTGTTTACCGATGCTGATGCTCCTGGAGCAACAAACATTCTGGTAGGTGAGGGACTGAGTGATGAATCTGGCAACTTTTTTGTGACCTCACTATTTGGCCCTAATGCTCTTTTCTATGTCGTTATAACTTCTGATGATCAATTTTCCACATATCGCTATCAAACTAATACCGAATCGTTTACACCTTTAGATTTAGTGTTTGATTTGGATACTGTTTCTTTACAGAGATTAGCAGCTTTTAATTATACGATTTCACGAGAAACCAGTTCAGACGATATTCTGAATTTTAATATCAATTCTATTGATCCGAGATGTATTGAAGTTTATGAAGAGGGCATTTTTAATGCGGTAGAGAGCTCTTGTCTAGAGCTCACTCAAATGTCTCGACAATTAAACAATTTAAGCCCTTCTGTCTTAGAGGGTGTGATCTATGCACCACTTCAATCTCAAGTAGAATTTACATATAGCATCAATGATGGTGATGACGTTACCGAAACCATAACCCTAAATTCACCACAAAATGCATTTGAACTTAACTATTAAGACTATAATTTGCTGTTGTTTATGCTTACAAATGATGGCGCAAAAAGATAGCTTAGACCTAGGAGGTGATAATCGTGAGATTCCATTGTTATATGATAAAAGTAGGCAATTCACAGGCTCAATTACAACGGTTTATCAATTGCCACTCGGATATGGTGATAATTTTATTGGTGAAAGCTTAGATGGGAAAGATGGGTTGGCTTTTAGTTTCAATTTATTTTTATTTAGGAATTTTTATCTAGGCGCTAATTATGGTATAAGTAATTTTGAAGTAACTGATAAGGCGTCTTTAGGAAATTATGAAGAAACTCAAATCGAAGAGCGGCATTTAACCTTAGGCTATGAATTGCTACCATTAAAAAACATACGATTAGGACTTTTTACTTCGCTTTTTGGTGAGGCTACCTTAACAAATGAAGGTCAAGATGTTTCAAATCGCGATTCTGGAAAGCTATGGATATATGGTCTAAGACTTGAGTATGAAATAGTAGATAACCTAAGTCTTTTACTGGTTTTTGATTGGAGACGCATTAAAACAAATATAAATGTACCCTCTGAAATCAGGGATTTTTTCGAAACAGGGACTTACAATAATTTAAGTTTTGGTTTGAAATTTAATTTTGGTAAGTCTGACATATTAAAGAGTATTCAACTTTAATAGAAAAACGCTTGCACGATGGTCGTTGTATAGCTAGATTTCTTGTATAATCATTATCTTTATGAATCACAATTGTAAACTCATGAAAGTACTTTTTTCAATTCTTTTATTTTTTCAAATATCCATACTGGTAGCACAACGCCCTGGAGGAGGTAGAGGTGGTAATTTTAATCAAAACCAAAACACAGGAACTCGAGTTGTTCAAAAATTCGAATCACAAAAATTTGCAGGTATTTTAGAATATGATTCTAAAAAGACTTTGAAGAAATTAAAACTCAAGAAATCAGATTCTGTAGCATCATTTGTAATCTCAGAAATTGATAAATACAATCAACAAGTAAAACAGATTGGAATTGATAATAAGGATTTATTTGAAGGGTTGGATATTGTGGTTAATCAAAATATGGAAACCGCAAGATCTTCTCAAAATAGAGAGCTTATGAGAGAAACCATGGGAATAGTTAGAGAAAAACTAAATCCCATTCGCGAAGCACTAAGATCAAAGGAGGAGATATTAAATAATAATTTGAGCACTTATTTGAGTGAGGAGCAACAGGAGAAATGGCTGAAATACCAAAAGGACGAAAAAGATAAGATTATGCCAAAACGACGTAATGGTAATGATGCTCGAAATAGACCTGATAATTATAACCAGAATAGACGTCGAAGAGGATAGTCTTTAATTATGGCTGAGTTTGTTAAAATATATCCAGAAAATCCAAATCCCAAGGCGGTTCAAAAGGTAGTTGAGATACTACAGCGTGGAGGATTAGTTATTTATCCTACAGATACGGTTTATGGTTTGGGTTGCGACATTACTAACATCAAGGCGCTGGAACGTATTGCACAGATTAAAGGTGTAAAACTCGAAAAATCAAATTTTTCCTTTGTGTGTAAAGATCTGAGTAATCTTAGTGATTACGTTAAACAAATAGATACCTCTACGTTTAAAATACTTAAACGAGCGCTTCCTGGTGCATATACATTTATTTTACCTGGTTCAAAGAGTTTGCCGAGCCCTTTCAAAAAACGAAAAACGGTAGGAATTAGAGTACCCGACAATTCCATTGCACTAGCATTGGTTTCGGCTTTGGGAAATCCCATTGTTTCTACTTCTATTCGCGATGAGGATGATATTATAGAATACACTACAGATCCAGAATTAATTCTAGAGAAATGGGACAATCTTGTAGATATCGTTATTGATGGTGGCTATGGTGGTAACGAAGCCTCTACTATAATTGACCTTTCTCAAAATCCTCCAGAGGTTCTAAGGGAGGGTAAGGGTAGTTTAGATATCTTTTAGGTAGCTTTTATAAGTTTACTGACCCAATTACTGTTTCCGTAGAATAGTACCAATGAAATCGAACCACATACAAGAAACCCAATGAAAAGCGGTTGAACAGAATCTTCTATAAAACTCCCTATATAATCAGCTATAGGTACAGCCATAACAGTTGATATAAAACCATTTAGTGCAGATCCTATACCTGCAATATGTCCCATAGGTTCCATCGCTAAAGCCCTAAGATTACCAAATAAAAATCCAATAGTAAAAAACTGAACTGCAAAAAAACCAATCAAGACCTCCACACTTGGTTTGGCATCACCAGAGTATATTATAAGATAAATAAGCGAGGTTAAAATAAAACTAACCATAGCAATATGTACAATGGTTTTCATGCCATATTTTACAACCAATTGACTGTTCATAAATGTGGCCAAACCAACTGAAATAGCAAGACTAGCAAATATTAATGGAAACTCCTCTGCAAGATTATACTGCTTTTCAAAAATCTGTTGTGAGGTACTGAGATATACCATAAATGATCCTGTTATAAAACCAGATAAGAGGGTATATATCACTGCAGATTTAATTTTAAAAAACTGGACAGTACCTGTTGTAAAAATGGAAAGTCTATAAGGTATTCGGTATTTGTCTTTTAAGGTTTCGGGTTGCCTTAACCAAAACCAAAGCATAACAATAACGCCAAAAAGAAGTGTAAACGTAAAGATAAATTGCCAATCGTAACGGTACATTAAAAACTGACCGAGCGTTGGTGCAACTACCGGAACTAAAATGAATACCATTACAACGATAGATAATATTTTAGCCATGTAGTCACCTTCATAAGAGTCTCTTACCATTGCTATACACATAGTTCGAGGCGATGCGAGCCCGATGCCTTGCAAAACCCTTCCAAACAGCATCATTTCAAAATTCTTTGTCGTGATACAAATAATGGAAGCAATTACAAATAAGAGGAATCCAGCATATACTATAGGCTTTCTTCCAAAACTATCCGAAAGAGGTCCAAAAATAAGTTGGCCTATACCGAGGCCAAGAAAAATGGAAGTAATTAGTTTAGGGTTATCTAGTGGATTAGAAACACTTAAATAATCACCAATTAGAGGAAGTGCAGGGAGAACTGCATCAATGGATAGTGCTACAATAGACATTAAAGCAGCCATGAGCACTACAAATTCAAATTGAGAATTTATCTCCTTTTTCATGTTGCAAAAATACTCTAATTGAAAAGTATTTTAAGTGTCTTTGAGCTCATATTTAAATTTGATATAAAATCATTTCCATTATTTTTTTGGTATTTTTAGTAGATATAAACACCAACATTATGAAAATATTAAAACCAATAGCATTTATAGTGCTAGTTCTATGCCTTAGTTCTTGTAAGGAAAAATTTGATAAAGAATTACATGATAAAATAGTTACTGAACATGAAACTTTAGAAAATGACCATGTTAAGTTGGAAGCTTTACATGCCACATTGATGAAAGATCATAATTCTTGGGTAGAGGCACATGCGATGCTCGAGGAGACTGATTCAACACATTTAGTCATAGAAAAGAATCACGAAGAACTCATTAAAAAACATGACGCGCTTATTAAAAGTCATGAAGCTTTAATTAAGAAGCACTCAGAGCTCGAAGCATCGCATGCTTCGGGAGAAATGACTAATGAGGAAGTCAATAAAGAGCATGAGGAAATAACGGAAGAGCATAAGCAAATGATTGAAGATCATAAATTAATGGAGGAAGAGCATGGACAAATGAAGAAAGATCATGAAAAAATACTTCAAGATCACGGTGAAACGGAGGAATAGTTTATTCACCTTCAAAACACAAAAAAGCTTATCGTATTCGATAAGCTTTTTTAAAATAAACCGTTTAATCACTTAAATTAAACACACTAAATTTGATCTTAATACTGATCAGTTCTTTTATTACTTTTTGTTGTATAGATGTAACACAATTAAAGCTATTGCAGGTATATAAATAGCAAACTCTGGAATAGCCAATAGATGAATTTTTTCATTTAGGATGATTAAGCATAGACCAACCCAATTAATCCAAAGTCCATTTTTCACCCATTTATTAGTACTGCTATTTGCAGACCAATACACGGCATAAAACGAAATAAGTACAAGTATTATATCTATAAAACCCCACCATGCTGGAGCAGAGGACCCAATAGTGGCAGAACCTGTTTGCGCTAAAAAGATAAATGGTGTAGCAATGCAATGAACTAAACATAGTCCACTAGCTAAAACGCCTAATGTGTCTGATTTGGATTGTTGTATCGTTTTTGTAATCATCGAAAAAATTAATAAGACAAAAATAATATATTTTTTTATAATGCAACTCAGTTGCATTATTTTTTTAATGTTTATTAGAATTGTTTAAGAAACGTAATCTTGCTTATAAACTGTCTATTCCTCAATACAGGATTGAAGGTATCAGTCTCAATATCATTAAATACGATATAGACAAATGACAGTGGTTGATATTCCCAACTAAATCTTACATTCCATCGCCCTTGTTTGTCGAAGCTGTTATATTGGTAAAATGTAGATAATTGTACTCTTGGATTAAGAGCTAATCTCAAACTTGTAGTATATAGGTCTGTATTGAGATTCTCATTGTCCTGGCCAAGGTTATTAATATTATTATGTTCGTAATTAAAATTCAATGCAACTTGAGGAAGTGGTGCATATCTTGCACTAGCATTTAATGTGTTACGTGTACCATTATAAAAATTCCCAAAATTATAGCTTGTACTACCTGATAATTTTTTTGATTGATCTGTGTTATAGCGTAAGGTATACCTTGTATATTGGTAATTATCTTCATTTATTTGGATACCAAGAGGTGAAAAATTAAAATTAATATTTTGCCATGTTGGTGTAAAAGATGCTTCAAAAAAACTATTGTCTTTAAACCAAGTATAGATTGGGAAAATATATAGGCTTGCTTGTTGAAAATTTCCAAAATCTTGGAAATCATGATACAGGCTTGCAAATACACCTGGATCCCAACGTCGTATAAAGGACCATTTTTTTGGACGTATAATGGCATATCCACCAGGTCCGTGATACATAACATCATTTTGAAATACAAAACCCATCTCAGGATTATAATCTTTGCTTACAAAATTATTGACATAACCCATGTAATATTTGTTGGTTCTCGAACCAATAAAGAATCGACCAGCAAATCCTGCATTGTCAATTTCACTATCTATGGAAGAGGAGAGCATGTAAGAAATTGACATTTCTGGTTTTGGTCTAATAAAACCATCTACAGTAATTGTAGTATTTGAGCTAGATGATAAGGATAAATCATTAGATGAGTCATTTAACCTATGCGTTACCATACCTCCAATATTATTTTCTTTACCATAATTTTGAAGATAACGTCCAACAGCAAAATTACTGGCTTGACTATTATCTGTTTCACGCTGTCGAACAACCAATGCAGCAATACTTCGTTTATCTGTGCGATCGGTATATCTAGTACCAAAATCAATTGGTGCTGGTAGCGCATTGAACGAATTTTCTAAACCTATTGTTCTACTAAAGAAAGGTCTTATCTGAAAATTGTTAGATCCAGCCCAAATACCAGAATTTTCTAAAAAGAACTGTCTTCTTTCGGGAAAGAAGATATTAAATCGTTCTAGGTTATTTACTGCTCTGTCAACATCGGCCTGAGCAAAATCTGTATTTATGGTTAGGTCTAACACTGCATCTGGGTTAATAGCCCATTTTACATCACCACCAACTTTAGGCTCATTTATTTTATCTATGAGTTCTTCACCTGATTTATTTTCATCATATTGATATAGCGCATAAGGTTCAACCCTAATATTGGCAGAAGGTGGTGGTACCTTTAAATTAGTGAGTAATGCGGCATAAACCATTCTGTTCTCTGAGAATGATTGAGGAATTGCAGGAAATACGGTTTTTTCAAAATCTCTTCGTGCCAACCGGTAGAATGTAATTCCCCATTCGACAGTGTCTTCATTCAATGGTTTGTCATAGCGAATAGACTTAAAGGGTATTGCAAATTCCGCATAATAACCAGAGTCGGTTCTTTTGGTTCGTACACTCCAAAGTGCATTCCAATCTCTATCGGTATTTGTTCCATTAAAACTCTGTAGATCTAATTGATTGCCATGTGGCGTGGTTTGAAATGATACATTATATTGTTTGGTATTCTGTGCATCTATCTGTATTCCAAATACATCATTTTCACTTGAATTAAAATCACGTCTTAGATCTTGTATGCGCACTCCTTGTTTACCCAATGTATCTTTAGCGAATACCCCAAAATATAAGTTCTTTTTATCGTAAAGTACTTTAACGTAAGTCTTATTCCTGTAATTACCACCTTGTCTAGGTTCTGTTCTGAAAAAATCTGAAACTGTTGAAGCTGTAGACCAAGATTGCTCTGATAAAATTCCGTCTATATTTATTTTTTCGGTAGTGCTATGGGCTTTTATCTTTATTGGCGTTTCTGGAGGAGGGAAGTTTTCATCTTCTTGAGCAGAGATATATTTAGTCCCTATTTGAACATAAGCGAAAATTATTAGATATCTAATTAATTTACTTGAAGTCACATTAATAAAAATTTATGGTTTCCCCTTCGAATTCCCATAATTTATATCAATCAACTCTTCAAAATTTATGGAACCTGTGTATTGTTTAATGAGTTGATTATTCTCGTAAAGTGCGGCAAAAGGAATCCCTGAAAAGTCGTAATAATTAATTAAAAATCTGGAGGTCTCCTTTCCTATAATAATTGTATTTAACTCTTTCAATCTATATTTTTTTGCAAACTCTTCTATAGAATTCATTTGTGCCCATTCACCTGAAATCCATATAGTTCGAATATTTTTCAAACTGTCTTTTTTTGAATGATAGATTTCAGCCTCCTCTTGACAATTATCACAATCAGGGCTAAAATATTTGAGGAGTATAAGCCCTTCTTTTTCAATGGTTTTACTATTAAAATCTGCGCTATCTTTTATAGTGGAAATGATAAAATTGGGGATAGTTAGGTCATCATTAAAATTGATAACGACTTTATCTTTTTTTAAAGAGTTGTTTTTTGATTCACAACAAATGAATAGAAAAGGAAAGGTCAATAGGAAAACACCAATATTTTTTAAATAGTGTTTAGTGTATTTTTTTAAATAAGGTATCATTAAAATAAGATTGGTATAATTTTTTATCAGCTACTTATACTTATATCCATTAGAATTAAATGTATGTTAATTACATTTTTGTTAATTATTATTACCAACTTCTACTTTATTAAAAAGCCAAACACTCACATTAATGAAAATTTGGAGTATTTAATTTAAAATTAGAAGAATGGCGAGTATAAACTGTAGTTGAATGCTAATCTAAAACCCACGTAGTTCCATTAAACATACTCGCCATTTATTAAGTTCATGTAGCATAGAAATTTTGAAACTTCAATTCGATACTGGTCAAGATAAAATTTATTCGAAACCTGCTGTTCAGTGATTGATTTATTATAACATGGTAATAAATTTCAATTTCTTAATGCAACATAGTTGCAAATAAAAGAATAATAATTTGATATTGCAACATTGTTGAATTAAATTTGCATCATGAGTGTAATTCGAAAAACGAAATCAGTAAATCTTATTATGTCTATTTTTGATAATAGTCATGAAGCGCTTTCTGTTGTGAATTTAGTTGAACAGCTCAAAGACGAGATGAATAAGACTACTGTCTATCGTATTCTTGATAGATTAGAAAATGAAGGTACTATACACTCTTTTCCTGGATCGAATGGATTGAAATGGTACGCGCGTTGCCAGGAATGTACGTCACATCAACACAATGATGTACATCCACATTTTGAATGCAATGATTGTGGTAAGGTAGAATGTTTAGATGTAAATATTTCTATCCCTAAAATGAACAATCGTAACATTGAAACAGCAAATATTATGCTTAAGGGGCAGTGTTCAGATTGTTCAGATTCTTAACTTATAGTTTATAATGGGATGTTCCCATGTTTGCGGTTTGGTTTATTCACCTCTTTATTCTCCAACATACTAAACGCTTTAATGAGCTTACACCTCGTATACTTTGGTAAAATAACCTCATCTATATAACCACGTTCGGCAGCACTATAAGGATTCGCAAATAACTCTGCGTATTCGGCTTCTTTTTCCTTCCATTTAGCCTCCGGATCTTCTGCACTTGAAATCTCCCTTTTAAAAATAATCTCAGCAGCACCTTTGGCACCCATAACTGCTATCTCAGCATTTGGCCAAGCAAAATTCATGTCAGCACCAATGTGTTTAGAGTTCATTACATCATAGGCCCCACCATAAGCTTTTCGTGTAATTACAGTAACTCTAGGAACGGTAGCTTCACTAAAGGCATACAATAATTTAGCACCGTTTACGATTATGCCATTCCACTCTTGGTCTGTTCCTGGTAAAAAGCCTGGTACATCTTCTAATACTAAAAGAGGAATATTAAAAGCGTCACAAAAACGTACAAAACGCGCTCCTTTTTTAGAGCTGTTAACGCCTAAAACACCTGCTAAAAACATGGGTTGGTTTGCAACGATTCCTATCGATTTACCCCCTAATCTTGCAAAACCTACAATTATGTTTTCAGCATAATCTTTATGGATTTCATAAAAGGAGTCTTCATCAATGATTCCTTCGATGATTTGATGCATATCATAAGGTTTATTAGGATTGTCAGGTACGATATCAGATAAATTTTCTCTTAACTCTTCTTGTAATTGGAAATCTAGAGCTTTTGGTTTTTCGCGATTGCTTTGTGGTAAATAACTTAGAAGTTTCTTTACATCTTCAAGGCATTCAATATCATTACCGGATGTTTTATGAGCCACACCAGATTTAGTAGAATGCACGCTTGCACCACCTAATTCTTCACTTGTTACTTCTTCGTTTGTAACCGTTTTAACCACATTTGGTCCTGTTACAAACATATAACTGGTATCTTGTACCATAATTGTAAAGTCTGTCATTGCAGGTGAATAAACAGCGCCTCCAGCACAAGGACCCATAATTGCTGAAATCTGTGGTATAACGCCAGATGCTTGGACATTACGATAAAATATATCTGCATAACCACCTAGTGATCTTACACCTTCTTGAATCCGTGCTCCACCAGAATCGTTTAAGCCAATAATAGGTGCTCCGACATTTACGGCCATATCCATTATTTTACAGATTTTTTCAGCATGAGTTTCGGAAAGTGAACCACCAAAAACGGTAAAGTCTTGTGCAAAAACATAAATGAGACGTCCGTCTATAGTTCCATACCCTGTCACAACACCATCACCATAGAATTTCTGATTTTCCATACCGAAGTCCTTGGTTCTATGCGTAACTAGAGCACCAATTTCTTCAAAAGACCCTTCATCCAACAAATAGAGGATACGTTCTCTTGCGGTTAATTTCTTCTTTTGATGTTGCTTATCAATTCTTTGCTGTCCACCGCCTAATTTTGCTAAAGCGAGTTTATCGTTAAGTGTTTTTATTTTGGAACTCATAATATGTTAATTAGGTAGTCTTAATAATTTTTGGTCCTTTAAATATTGTTTCAACGCAATTTTAGCGGCAATTTCTGCTTCTGCTTTATGCTTAGATTCTAATAAAGAAGGGGAGTAGTAGTTCTTTACAAAATGTGTATCAAAATTACCGCTTATAAATGCCTCGTGCTCGCATACAAAACGACCAAAAGGTAACGTAGTTTGGACCCCTTTTATATGGTAATTGTCAATTGCTTTAATCATTAATTGAATGGCTTCATTACGCGTTTTACCATATGTAATCAATTTTGAGAGCATAGGATCATAATAAATAGGGATATCCATCCCTTCTTCAAAACCATTATCTACTCGTATATCTTCTCCAACAGGAAGCTGGTAGGTTTCTAGATTTCCTACACTTGGTAGAAAATCATTCATTGGGTCTTCTGCATAAACACGTAATTCTAAGGCATGACCATTAATTTTAAGGTCTTCTTGCTTCATTTTTAACGCTTCACCACGTGCTACATTAATTTGAAGTTCTACTAAATCAACTCCAGAAATAAGCTCAGATACAGGATGCTCAACTTGTAACCGTGTGTTCATCTCTAAAAAGTAAAAATTGAGATCAGCATCCATTAGAAATTCAACAGTACCAGCACCTACGTAATCACAAGATCTGGCAACATCAATAGCTGCTTGTCCCATTTTTTCCCGTAATTCTGGTGTAAGTATAACAGAAGGCGCCTCTTCTACAACTTTTTGATGGCGTCTTTGTACAGAGCATTCTCGTTCAAAAAAATGAAGATAATTACCATGCGTGTCAGCCATAATCTGAATTTCGATATGTCGTGGCGAGGTAACATATTTTTCAACAAAAACAGAACCATCACCAAATGCTGAAGTCGCTTCACTGATAGCACGTTTCATTTGATTTTCGATATCCTTTTCTTTTTCTACAATTCGCATACCTTTTCCTCCACCACCTGCGGCAGCTTTAATTAGAATAGGTAGTCCAATTTCTCTTGCAATTTTGATGGCTTCATCAGGATCTGTAACCGCATGGTCTACACCAGGAACCATCGGGATATTATAATCTTTAACAGCGTCTTTGGCGGCTAATTTATCACCCATCATTTTAATGGCTTTGGATCTTGGCCCAATGAAAATAATATCATTCTTTTCACAGAGTTCGGCAAAGTCTGCATTTTCACTTAAAAAGCCATAACCTGGGTGTATTCCGTCTGCATTTAGTGATTTTGCCACTTCAATGATTTTATCACCTTTTAGGTAGGATTCACTAGATGGAGCTGGTCCAATACAGACTGCTTCATCAGCAAATTTCACATGTGGAGCATGGCGATCAACTTCAGAGTAAACAGCAATGGTTTTAATGCCCATTTTCTTTGCGGTTCGCATTACCCTAATGGCAATTTCTCCACGGTTGGCAACTAATATTTTTTTCATGTTTATTCGAATTCTATAAGTAGTGAATTTTTATCTACGGTTTCTCCTTTATCAACACTAATACTTTTAATGGTGCCTTCTCGAGGGGAGTTAATAACATTTTCCATTTTCATAGCTTCAAGAATTAATAAGGGGTCATCTTCATTTACCTCTTGTCCTACGTTGACATTAATCTCTAAGATTAAGCCAGGCATTGGCGCTTTTATTTCATTTACTTTTTTAGAAGAACCTATTTCAAAACCTAGAGCTTCTATCTGCTGATCTAATGCATCATTAATCGTAACATCATAGACGTTATTATTAACTTTTACTGAGTAGGATTTGTGATTGAAATCAGAGCTAATAACCTCTGAATTTATAGTAGTATTCTCTTGAAGGATGTGATATTTTTTTGGAGAGGTTTCGATGCAATCCATGGCTTCGATTTGCTGCTCATCAACATTAAATTGATGATCACCATTCACTTTGATTTTATACATAGATGTGATTTTAATAACGCGAAATTATATATTAAAGGCCTTTAAAAATATGAAATAAATCATGTTTTAAGAAGCACTTTAATTAAGTTTTAAAATTTGAATTTTCTTGATGTTTCTTAATAGCTTTTTTTGATAAGACAATTGCAATAATGAGCGAAACAAAAGCTCCAATAGATATTCCAGGAACAAAATTTATAAATAAGAAAAAATCATAGGCACCATGAAATATTACCGCTAAAAAGAGACCTGTTAAATTAAGCTGTAGTCTGTTTTTTGAGAATTTTGCCAATCCCATGTAATAACCCATTAGGATACCAAATGTTGCATGCGCTGGCACTGCAGTAAAAGCTCTTAATACAGCTGTTTGATAACCACCATCAAGCACATAGAGTACATTTTCAGTACATGCAAATCCCATAGATACCATCACCGCGTAGACAATGCCGTCGTAGGGTTCGTTAAAGGCCTTTCTTGGCTGCGCAAAATATTTGACAATGATATATTTACTAAATTCTTCTGATAAGGCAACAACTAAGAAGGCTTGTATAAATTGTTGCCAAATACTGAATTCATCTGTTAATGGTAGGAAATGACCAGTAAAGAGATAAATGACCGTAACAATTATAATACTTACAACAGCTCCTAAGAAGAAGTTTAAAAGTAAAAGGCCTAAAGGTTCTTTTTCATACTTATCCTGAATATAGATATAAGTGAGAATAACAAACACTGGAGCAATTGCAAATAATACTAAACTCATTTACTTAACGCCTCCTTAATTCCATTTAAAACAAATAGGTAATACGATTTGTTGGTTGCTATGAAGTGACTGTTGGTTTGACTGTTTTTTAAAAGCTCAGTAAACTCCTCGAAAGTAACAAATTTAAGGGCTTCAACTTCTTCTGGTTGTGGAGTAAGGTCTTCTAATCTAGCATTTAGTTCAGCAATATATACTTGATGAAACTCATTGTCTAGAACCTTGCCGTTATCATAAGAAGATTCATGTAGTTGAACTCCTATCTTATGCAGCGTATTTGGTTGTAAATTCAATCCAATTTCCTCTTCTGTTTCTCTAATAGCAGCTTCTATAAATGTTTCGCCAGCGTCAATATGACCTGCAACCGATACATCCCATAATAAAGGATGTATTTTTTTCTTATGAGATCTTTGCTGAAGTAATATTTCTCTATTCTTAGTATATAACCAAAGATGAATGGTGTTATGATATAACCCTCTTTTATGGGCCACAGATTTTAGCACTTTCTCTCCTGTAGCTTTACCATCAGATGTAACAATATCAATATATTCATCCATGATTTTCCACCTGTTTTAAGACGTTTACTAATTTTTGAAAATGTGCTTTAGTATTATATAGATGTGCTGAAACTCTTAAATAACTACCGCGATAAGAAACGATTATATTATTTGCTTTAAGAGTGTTCTTAAGTAGATCGTGATTAATTGATTCTGGTATACTAAGTCCGAAAAGATGGTTTGCTCTAAGATGTAGGGGAAAGGATTTAAAGCCTAATGTATCTAAATCTTTAAGACTTTCTAAGGAAATACCTGAGCAAAAAGCCTGTAGGTCCTCTGGTCTAAATTTTAAGACTTCCTCAAGTGCAGCTAATTGCATTTGAACATAAATAAAACTTGCCGATTCTCCGGCATTATACCGTTGAGCGAGGGGTTTATAACTGTCACTATATTGAGTTAATGAGGCTAAATTTTCACTGCCTGATCTAATCGACCAATTTTCTTCAATCGGTTTACCATGGTCAAAATATTCACCGTAATATGCATATGCACAACCATAGGGACCAAAGAGCCATTTGTAACCAGCACATACGAGTGCATCAGGTTCAATTTCTTTTATAGAAAATGGAAGTGCACCTAGTGATTGACTTGCATCGACAATTAACAAGGATTCGTAATCTTTGGTCTTCTTTCGTATACTCTTTAAATCAAAAATAAAACCATTGGCCCAATGCACATGCGCCATAGCTACAATTCTAGTATTGCCATTGATTGCGTTTAAAATTAAATCATTCCAGTCAGAAGGGTTATTAGGTTGTTTTATAGTTACCAATTTGGCACCATATTTTTTAGTAAGCTCTATCCAAGTATAGATATTACTTGGAAATTGTTCCTCTATCACAACAATTTCATCCTCTGGTTTAAGTACTATATTATTAGCAACATTAGCTAAACCATAAGATACTGAAGGAATATTGGCAACCCGCTGATAATCCTCTAAATCTATAATCTCAGAAAACTTCTTTTTAAGTGCTATTAAAGGCTCAAATAAATCTGAATTTTGATATAAATCTGGTCTGCGCTTTTTAGTAACAGCCTTTATGCCAGCTAATTCAACAGATTTTAAAGCAGGTGAGAAACTCGCTTGATTGAGAAATATAACATCATCAGGAAATCCAAAGTCTGCTTTAAAATCTGCTAAATTCATACTATTTTACTTGAAATAGCTGAAAGTCTCTCCATCCTCAATATTTAATAAGGTCTCATAGATAAGACGAATTACATTTTCTACATCATCTTTATGAACCATCTCAACAGTAGTATGCATATAGCGAAGTGGTAATGAAATGAGTGCAGAGGCTACACCACCATTACTGTATGCAAAAGCATCTGTATCTGTACCAGTGGCTCTCGAAAGGGCAGAGCGCTGAAAAGGAATGTTCTTATCCTCAGCTGTATCAGTAATTAAGTCTCTTAATTTTTGCTGCACAGCTGGTGCATACGCAATAACTGGTCCTTTACCAATTTCTGCATAGCCTTGTTTTTTCTGATCTATCATTGGAGTCGTAGTGTCGTGCGTTACGTCCGTTACGATGGCAACATTCGGTTTAATAGTTTCTGTAATCATCTCGGCACCACGCAAACCGATTTCTTCTTGTACAGAATTTGTTATGTATAAACCAAAAGGCAATTTCTTTTTATTTTGATGTAATAATCTCGCCACTTCTGCAATCATAAAACCACCCATTCTGTTGTCTAAAGCGCGACAAACAAATTTATCACCATTAAGGATATGGAATTCATCAGGATACGTGATAACGCAACCTACATGTACACCCATTTTCTCAACTTCAGCCTTGTCTTTTGCGCCTATATCAATGCATATATTATCTGGTTTTGGTGGCTCTTCTTTTGCTCTATTACGTGTATGTATAGCAGGCCATCCAAATACACCTTTAACGATTCCCTTCTTAGTATGGATATTTACAATTTTACTCGGTGCAATTTGATGATCAGAACCTCCGTTTCTTATGACGTAGAGTAGTCCTTTTTCAGAAATATAATTCACATACCAAGAAATTTCATCCGCATGCCCTTCTATAACAACCTTATATTTTGCCTTTGGATTTATTACTGCTACCGCAGTACCGTAGGTATCTGTAATAAATTCATCTACATAAGGTTTTAAATAATCCATCCATAATTTTTGTCCATCCCATTCATAACCTGTTGGAGATGCATTATTTAAATATTTTTCTAAAAAGTCCATCGACTTTTTGGTCAATAATTGCTTTTTCGCCATGTGTAAAATTTTTCTTTAAAAATAATAATATTAATACGAATTTAAGGTTAATAGAACTATTAATTCTTAATTTTGAGAACCTCTTAAAAGTCTTCTTTGGAATGATTTTAGAAGGCTAATAGTTATGAAGAATTTAGCATACATTCTCCTCTTTTTGCCGTGCTTGATGATTGGTCAAATCAATCCAGTGGAACAAGATACCACTCAGGTTGAGTATATTATTATTGAGGGTGATTCTATACCAAGAACCGCTATAGATTTAGATGAGGTTTTAGTCTTACCAGAACTTAATTTTAAGAATCGTGATGAACGGATTAGATATTTGGTCTTAAGGCGAAAAACACTCAAGGTATATCCTTATGCCAAATTAGCTTCAGAGCGTTTAGAAGCTTTACAAGAACGTTTATCAACTTTAAAGAAAAAACGACATAAAAAGCGCTATGCTAAAGTGATTCAGAAATATATAGAAGATGAGTTCTCTGAAGAGTTGAAAAAATTGACCAAAACTGAAGGTCAAATTTTAATAAAATTGATTCACAGGCAAACTGGCACAACAGCTTTTGATTTAATTAAAGAATTACGCAGTGGTTGGCGAGCCTTCTGGTTTAATAATACGGCCAAGATCTTTGATATTTCGCTAAAAAAGGAATTTAGTCCTATAGACGAAAAGGAAGACTATTTAATTGAAGATATTCTACAACGTGCCTTTCAAAATGAGCAATTAGAACGTCAAAAACCAGCTTTTGATATTGATTTTTATGCCTGCGTGAATAAGTGGGGAAAACCTAAAACTAAAAAGTAAATGAGTGAGCAAACCAAATTGGAGGAACAACTCAATGCTTGGTCTCATGGAATTGGTGTTGTTTTAGGTATTTTAGGTTTAGTTTTATTAATCATAAATGTAAATAAGGATAGACCCTTTGATCTTTTTAGTGTTATAGTTTATGGCTTATCAATAATTATTTTATTCACAGCCTCTACACTATACCATTCTGTAGTTGATGAAAAGAAAAAACACTATTTCCGGATCGTTGATCACATAAGTATTTACCTTCTTATTGCTGGTAGTTATACACCTGTACTTCTCATACTTCTTACAGATTCTCTAGGCTGGACTTTATTTTGGATTGTTTGGGGTATTGCACTTTTTGGAGTGATACTAAAGTTGTTCTTTACAGGTAAATTTGAAGCCTTTTCTACGTCTTTATATCTAGTAATGGGCTGGCTGATTGTGTTTGATTTCGCTAATCTCTCGGATGCAATTGGACCGAATGGTCTTTTCTGGCTATTTGCTGGTGGCCTATTTTATACGGTTGGTATCGTCTTTTATGCTATTCAAAAGATTCCATTTAATCACGTGATTTGGCATGTATTTGTATTAGCAGGAGCCATAAGTCACTTCCTTATGGTCTATTACTATGTCATTTAGAGCTATGACTTAATAATATCCTTGTATTCCTCAAAGAACACTTCGAATAAGTTCATATTTAGGTTAAAAAACTGCATAACCTCTTGCCACGTATTTTTGTTGTGAATGGATACTTTGCTTTCTAGTGGAACATATATGCGAGATATTTCTTTTCCATTTTCTAAATAGAATTCTTCCTCATAAATAGCATTTGGTAAATAATCTGAGTGTAATATAGATTTTAAGGCAACCAGTTTTTCCCAACAGTTAATTCTGTTTTCAAGGTCATCTTCAAGATCCAATGCGATGAGCGCCTTTTTAGTATCAAAGTGAAATTTAAAAGAGAGCCCTTTGATTTTTGTGTTATAGAGTAGCCATTTTCTTGGAAAAGATTTCCCAAAACTCGTCCAGAATTCCTGACGTAACAAACGGCTTTCCTCTTTTGAAAACATTATAGGAAATAAGCAATAAGAACACCAAGCACAATAGCCAGGAGTTTGGATAAATTAAACTTATGGCCTTCACTAGCTTCAAATAAAATGGTAGTCGATATATGAAGAAATATTCCTATAACAACCGCATTTATGACATTAACATATTCATTTACTGCAGTAGAATTATTAGAGATAATAGTTCCTAAAGGCGTCATCGAGGCAAAAACAACTAAGAACAATGCAATCTGTAGTTTCGAATAGGAAGACTGAATGAGATATGCGGTTATTAATACTGCAATTGGTATTTTATGAATAAAAACACCGAAAACCATGTCATTTTCTTGGTGAATAGGGAATCCTTCTAAAAAACTGTGAATTGAAAGGCTTATGAACAAGAGCCACGGGAAATTCATATCATCTTTATGAATGTGTACATGGCCATGTTCAGCACCCTTTGAAAAAAATTCGAGTACAATTTGAAGTAATATGCCACACATTATGAATAAACCTGTACGTTTTGCCTCAAGATGCTCATACACCTCTGGTAATAGGTCAAAGAGCGTTAAAGCTAATAAGAAGGCACCACTAAATGACAATAATAACTTGGTGCCCAAAGACTTTTGCCTTTTAGTTAAAATGGCAATGAGTACTCCTATTATAATAGCATAAATTGGAAATAAATACTTATTCATACCAATTACTTAAATATCATTATTAGGCGTTCTGAGGATTCAGGGTGATATTTATTGAGACTATAATCACCAAAAATATCAAGTAGGGTTACATTAGCCTTATCAAACAATTCTTGAAAATCTTTTAGTCTAAATGCCTTAACACGTTCTTGGTAACTGTAAACGATATCATTGTGATTAAAATGTATGTCTTTTACAATGTAACCATTCTCTAGGCGTCGTTTTTGAAGGAAATCAATCCCTTCAACAGTTTTTGTGTTTTGCGGCACGAGATTGTTCACAACATAATCCACATTCATAAAGTCTATAACACCAAAACCACTTGAATTAAGTTCCTCTCTTATAGATTTAATTGTATTTAAATTACAAATATCATCTTCGAAATAGCCGAAACTTGTAAAAAGATTAAAAACAGCATCAAAAGTGCCATTGTAAGGCTTACTCATATCATGAACCTCAAATTGCAAGGTGTCATTTTCAAATTGCTTAGCATAAGCTATGCTTTGTTCAGAAAGGTCAACTCCTGTAACATTAAAACCAAGCTTATTAAGATATACTGAGTGTCTACCTTTACCACAGGCTAAATCAAGGATTTTACCCTTTTCTGGTATGTTTAAGTAGCTGGTAAGATTATCCATGAAGACCTGTGCTTCGGCATAATCTCTATCCTTATATAAAATATGGTAATATGGTGTATCAAACCATGAGGCATACCATTGTTTGGTGGATTTACTCATATCATTAAATGTCGTACAAAAATACTGTATTTTTGCTTTCTGTTTGCGCGTTTAGCGAGAATCGATAATTGAATTGTAGTAAAATAACCAACAACATTACAAATAGTTTAGATTTTGAATTTAGACTGTGATTTAGCATATGGATAATAATTTTAAAATGGTAGCTAAAACCTTATTTGGTTTTGAAGATATTCTTGCCAAGGAATTGAACCAAATGGGAGCAATGCATGTGGAAAAAGGTGTGCGTAATGTAAGTTTTGTTGGTGACAAAGGTTTTATGTACAAGGCCAATATGGGACTGAGAACCGCAATTAAAATTCTAAAACCTATTAAGACGTTTAGAGTAGTTAAAGAGCAAGATTTATACACTAATGTTAAGCGTATTAAATGGGAGAATTACTTAAAACAAGATGGTACTCTGGCTGTTGATGCTACGGTTCATCATAGTGTATTTACACATTCAAAATATACAGCCCTCAAAACCAAGGATGCCATTGTGGACCGGTTTAGAGAGCTAAATGGCACCAGACCAAATATCGATTTGCGCTTTCCAGATTTGAAAATCAATGTTCATATCGATAGGCAACGCTGTACAATATCTTTAGATACTTCGGGAGAATCGCTACATCGACGTGGCTATAAAACAGCTACTAATATTGCACCAATTAATGAGGTTCTTGCGGCTGGATTAATCTTAATGAGTGGTTGGGATGGACAGACCGATTTTATGGATCCGATGTGTGGTAGTGGTACAATCTTAGCCGAAGCCGCAATGATTGCCTGCAATATTCCGCCGAATTTGATGCGCAAGGAATTTGCGTTTGAGCGTTGGCAAGATTGGGATGTTGATCTTTTTGAAAAGATTGAAGAATCTCTACTCAAAAAAACAAGAGATTTTCACCATCGCATTTTAGGTTACGATAAATCACCTTCTGCAATTCGAAAGGCCAATGAAAATATTAAGAATGCACATTTAGATGAGTTTATCACAATAAAGCACGAAGATTTTTTTAAAACACAAAAAGCAGGTGAGGCAAAGCTCCATATGGTTTTTAACCCGCCTTATGGTGAACGATTAGAAAATCTGAATGTCGAAGAATTCTATGGTAATATTGGCACTACCTTAAAACACGGTTATCCTAATGCGGATACCTGGCTAATTACTTCAAACCTCGAAGCTTTAAAATACATTGGCTTGCGACCTTCTCGAAAAATAAAAGTATTTAATGCCAAACTCGAATCGCGCTTTGTTAAATACGAGATGTATGAAGGTAGCCGTAAAGCCAAGAAACAGCATTTAAACTAATAGGTATCATATTCCTTAGCCTCATCAGGATTAGGAGCCATTTGTGTTTTAGGATAAGTTTTATACAATTCACTTACTAAGCCTTTTATATATGGTTTAAGCTTTTTAGCAGGCTGATTTAAATCACAAATTACAGAAGCATGCCAGAGTACCTTTTTTGATTCAAAATCTGCCACATAGACTACCAATGTTTCCTCATCATAGGTTTGTGTATGAATT
The DNA here is from genome assembly GCF_050618035.1 of Winogradskyella poriferorum. Classification (GTDB taxonomy): domain Bacteria; phylum Bacteroidota; class Bacteroidia; order Flavobacteriales; family Flavobacteriaceae; genus Winogradskyella; species Winogradskyella poriferorum_A. The sequence continues at coordinate 114,248 of NZ_JBODPY010000003.1, read as the reverse complement.
GTACAACTCTCCCAATACTCTAATTCTTCAGAATGTTCACAGTCGGTAAATTCGGCTGTTTCTTCACTGATTAATAATCTAAAGCCAACTTGTAATTGAGGATTTAAAACATTAGTACGATGCCCTCTATCTTCAATTTCATATGCAACAGCATCTCCAATTAGGCGTCTTACTTCTTCATTATCTGATTTTGGATGGTTAGTGTGTTCCACAAAAAAATCATCCATACAAAGGACATAAGTTTCATATTGATTAAAATCTACTTCTAGATTATAATCATAAACAACCTCACTCGTTGAGGCACAACTCAATATTAAGCCAAATATTAATAGGTAACGTAAACTCAGTGTTTTCATAGTCGCAATATTTAGAATAAACTAAAGGTCTAAATATTGATGTAGAATAACTATGACAAATGTCAAGTTTGAGAGATTTCTCTATCTTTGGCTTTCAATTTCCTCTAACTGCATCGTATAGTCATATTGAAGATCTTCGTGCAGTGCTTTAATTTTCTTTTCAATCGATACAATCTGACGTTGGTACAAATTACTGAGCATTTTATTTCTATGGATAGAGGGTTTTATACCATTTAAACGGTCACAAAAGTAGAGTAGAAGTTCCACTTCGGTAGATTTTTTGCTTGAATACCGACTGTAGATTCTGATTTGACGTAAAATTTTACGAATAGTTTTCTTCATGTAGAAATAGCTATCTACATTCATAGATTCAAAAAGTTCATCTAAAGTGTCCTTTACACTTAGCACATAACCATCTTCGTCATGTGCTTCGAATAATAAATAGGTTAAAAGTGCTTTATTTTCTTTTTTAAATCGTCCTAGTCGTAAGCAGAGTGCTAGTAAATCTTCTTTTGGCAGGTGTTGAAGTTCCTTTTTTATAGTAACAATAGATTCGATCTTCATGTTACAAATTTAAGGCATTTAATACAGTTTGTTTATAGGTTTGACCGATTGGAATCGAGTGCTTTTCTATGGTAATTTGATTACCAGACAGATGACTCAATTTATTAAGGTTAATGCTAAATGATTTATGAGTTCTCAAGAAAAAACCTGGTAAGCAGTCTATGAGTTTACTGAAGGTGCTATGGGTGACTATAGTCTTTGAGTTGGTATGCACTTTAACGTAGTCTCCAAATGCTTCTAAGAACTGAATATCGTTGAAAAAGACTTTGTGTAATGCTTTATTTTCTTTGAGTATAATAAAATCTTGTTCGTCATTTTCGGTGTTAAGCAGAGAAATTGTTTTGTTGATTGCTGTTAGAAAACGCTCAAATGAAATGGGTTTTAAAAGATAGTCAATAGCATTTACCTCAAAGCCTTCAACAGCATATTGAGGATAGGCTGTGGTGAAAATGACTTTGGGTGGGTTTATGAGCGATTTATAGAAATCTATTCCAGACTGCTTAGGCATATTTATGTCTAAAAAAAGCAAATCAACTTTATCATTTAGTTGTAAGTGCTTAAAAGCTTCTGATGCATTATTGCATACAGCTTGTAGATCTAAGGTTGGGACCTCTGAAATGAAATGCTTCAATACCTTTTGAGATGCTAATTCGTCATCTACAATTAAACACGAAATTTTCTTTTTAGATTTCATTTGTCAATTTTAGATTAACCGTAAAGATATCTTGTGTCTCATTAATTGTTAGGTCGTGCTGGTTTGGATAAACCAAATTAAGATTATTCTTAAGATTGCTCAACCCTACACCAGAATGTTTTTCATCAATAGCATTTTTTGTGTCAGAATTAGCATTATCGATGTTGAATTCAAAAAGATTATCCTTTTGTTTAATGCTTATTTTTATTGGTAGCTTGGTTTCACCAGATATTATTCCGTGTTTATAGCTATTTTCTAAAAGTGGTAGTAATAGCATGGGATAGATATGGAAGTTTTCGTTTTCAATATCCGTAGTGACTTGAGTCGCTACAGGAGTATTTGTTCTGTAATCTTGAAACGCAATGTAATTCCTTAACAAACTTAATTCTTCTTTAAGGCTTATCCTTTTTGTATCAGATTCGTAAATGATATACCTTAGGATATCTGATAATTGGACGATTGCTTTGGTAGTGTCATTGTGTTGCTCTAATGCCAATGCGTAAATAACGTTAAGAGAATTGAATAAAAAATGCGGATTGATTTGTGATCGCAACATGGATAATTGCGTTTCAAACTGTTGACTTTTCAGCTTAAGCAGTTTATTCTGATTACTATTAAAATAGAACCAGTCTTCACCCAATTTTAATAGCGTTGTACTCACCATAAAAATGGCAATGACTATAATTAAATTGTTGTTAGTGAGGAAGGATATAAAAAAGTAGGAGGGAAATATAGCATCTAATAAGGGTTGGAAATAGCGATAGATTAAGAACCCAAAGATTATCCCGATTATCAATAGACTAAAAGTATAAGCTATATATTTTTCCTTTTTAAGAAACTTAGGGATTAACCAATAAAAATTAAGGCATACTGGTATGGCAATAAGTAGGAGAAAAGTAACAGTATATATAAAGTCTATTGCAACAGGTCGTTTTCCTTTTGAAAACACAAAGATCAATACAGTAAAAGACAAAAGCCATAGAACACTATGAAATAGTAGTGGTCTATGGACGGTTGTCGTTTTAAATATCTGGTTTATACTTAGATTAGACATCTGATGGTGTTAGCGTTTTTATAACATCTTTATCCCATTTGTTTTCAATGTCTGAAGCCATGAATTTTTTAAGGAATCTATAGAGCTCTTCACTGCTAGCAGTTAAAATAAGATCTTGGTCAATACCAGTTTCTTCATGTTTAATGCGCAATTTTTTCTCAGAAATTAATTTTTTAACCACAGATTCATCTAGCCATTTAAATTTTAGTGTTCCATCATCTTTAAAATCTACGTAGGTTACCGAATGGGTTTTTAATAGGTGCTGTGCAGCAAGTCCATTTATACTGCTGTCTTCATATTCAAAAGGTGTGAAATCAAGAAATAGATGTTCGTCAACCATAAATGGCATAGCAATAAAAAGGGCTTCCTTTTCTGAGCTAATGTAATTAACGATATAAGCATCCTTATATAACTCATAGGCATCCTTATCTTCCTTCATTAATTTTACATTTCCGTCTTCATCTTTATTATCTTCTTCCCATACTTCTTTAAAAGACATTATTTGCCAGCTACTTGATTTTCCTGTTGTCCAATTGCCGATTAAGTCTTTATTGAATTTAACATGCTCCTTCAAATAAAAAGGTTTGATGGATTTAATAATACAAGAATTGAGCAGTAGTACTAAGCCAAATAATAAGATTGTTTTTAATTTTCTCATGGTGAACTGTTTTATAGTTTCAGCAAATTTCAGCAGGTAATCGAAGTTGAGCAATAAATTTCGACCAACACGAGTCTGCTCATGCCAAACATTTTTCGATTCTCTTTTTAAAGAATTTATTATGGTAATTAAACCTTGTAAAACTTCCGGATCTTACGTTTAACTCGAAACAATCTATAAATACCAACAGCCAGAATAATTGCAGATACTATAACTAGGATAATTCCAAAAGATTCAAGGTCAGAGAACATTTCAAGTTTAATGATTGTAACTCCAGTTCCTAGTAATACCAAAAATGTTCTAAAATAGGCAAGGAAGGTCCGTTCGTTAGCCAATTTGGTTCGCTCTACAGCAAGCCAATCTCTAGTGATGAGGTGACTTTTATCTTTGTTTGTCATTGCTCTTTACCTTTTAAGAGGTTAATGCTTACAGTTGCCAATTCACTATCAGGAAACTTTGCAAAATGATTATCGTCTGGTACTAATCCTGCCTGCATAGCCATTTTTCTAAACACTTCAACTTCGAGAATGTATTGATCGCTATAACCATGGGTAGCATCGTATGCCGTTGCTGGTGTTTTGCCAATATTTAAAGCCGTATGTATTGGGTTTATGGTGTGAAGTTCAATAATGAGTAGCCCAAATTTTTCCACATACGGTTTCCATTTGCTTAAATGCTCTAGGAGTGATGCTTCCACATCGTTATTGTATAAACGTTTACCATTACTTGCAAAAGCACCTGTAGAGGTACTTAATAATTCATGTGAATTTTGTGGTGCATTCCAGATTCTATTATGATCTAAAAAGGTTCTTACATTTAACAGGTCTCGAAGCTCAATATTGTAATCCTCCTTTAAATCGGAAGCTAGGATTTCAGGTCGACCGATATCGCCCCAAATAACTTTTGCCCAAATATCTGCTTTAATGAGATTAGCACGTGTTACTTTTAAAGCGGCTTTATTAAAGTCGGCACCAACTAAGAGTAAAGGATGTTCATCTAGCATGGTTCCTCTATGAGTTTGTTGATCAATAACGTTAAAAATATGCTCAATGAATGCACCATTACCGCAACCCATATCTAATATTCCCTTAGGTTGTTCTTCGATAGGACGGTTAAATAAATCGATAATGACTTTATCAATTACTTTAAAATATGTAGCATGGGCACCACCACTTCCCCAAACATTCATTTCTCTATGGACATGCTTTTCAGTTTCATCAGCTGAAGTCGTCTTCAGTATACTTGGATTGCCGAAAATGAGCTCATCAAGTTTTAAAAACGTTGGAATGTAAGATACCGTTACACCATAGGCACTTGCACGCTTCGCAAAGAATAAACCTTTATCTGTAAACTGGTAGGTATTTCTTTTTTTGTTGAACCACCCCAAATGAGAAAAGAAATCAAGTATTTTTCTGAAACTTTCAGGATCTCTATGATACTCTTCAGCTGTAAAGGACGCTTCCATAAAATATTTATGAAACAAACCATTAACACCAAGAAGCACAATGATTGGGCCTGCTATGGCACCTTCAATATGTTTTAATACTTGGAATTCTATTGAGGATTCGTCAGTGTCATTTAATCCATAGTTGCCTTCAAACTTCTTAAATATACGTTCTAAAGCTATAAAGGCATCAACGCTTATCATTTTGTCTTCTGCAAATCGATCTGAGTACTTTAGGAGAATAACAGCGTCTTCATAAAGTGGTGCCAAAGCAAATGCTTTAGCACTATTTTCATTGGTCTTATAGGTGACACTATTAGATGCATTATCTAATTCTTGATCTAGCCAGCCTTGTGAACATAAAACTCTCAAGGCAACGTTTAAGTAGCCATCATTAGCATTAAATTCATTCGTTAGGTCATTTAAATTGACGACCTTCTTATTTAATAGATGGTCTAGTACCTTGTGCTTGTGAAGTGTATAAGTCGTTGTTGCTGTTGCAATACCATCTAAGTGTCTAAAAATGGTACTTCTTAGCTTTGCTTTATCAGATTTTGTAAGCATTGATTTAGTTTGAATTAAAGATATAAAAAAAGCACTTATAGAAATAAGTGCTTTACCATCGATATTATCTTTTCTTTAATTGATAAAAGGATTACTCCACTTATCATCACTATAAACATTGTTTCCAGCAAGTGTTCTGATAAACGCTATTACCGCATCTCTTTCTTCATCTGTTATATTCAATTGTTGTCCAATACCATTTGGTCTTAATCTAGGATCTAAATTTGGGTTAGCTCCGATGGTAATGTCGTTATAATGATTTATAGTCGTAATTAAATTATTGCTTTGACCAATATGCATAAACTGTCCATTACTTGATCCATCTGCTTTAACAACATCACGTAGGCTAGGTGATCTGGTTACGTCAAAATCAGTGCCAGATTGATCAGCAGTTGTTATAATACCGTTATTAAGTGAGTTTGGATCAATGCTAAACTCTGGTGGTTGATGGCAACCAGCGCAACCTATACCACCATTAATTCTCATACCTTGATTATTAAAGTTTGGTGGTTGCAAAAACAATTGTTTCCCTAGGTTTTCTTGATCTGTAAAATTGTTGAACGGTTGACCATCATTAGCGGCAACAGCTCGTCCTTCGTCATATTTACTATCAAAAGACTGAATACTTCTTACAAATTGTGCTAAACCATCTTGTACTCTTGTCTCACTAATGGTTTCATCACCAAATGCTAACTCAAATAAAGTAGGGTAGTAATCAATATTTTCTAATTTAGTAATAAGATCATCGAATGACATATCACCATCTTCTCCACTAAAGCCCATTTCAACGTGGTCTTGTATAGGCATAGTTGTTTGTTCTTCTAAAGAACCAGCACGCTCGTCCCAGAAGAAATTATTTTCATCCGAAAATCTAGCATTAACCAATCGCATAGAATGTCTGCCGGTTAAACCATTAACGCCAATACTAACACTAATATCATCACTAAAAGCAAACGCCTGTTTATGACAACTTGCGCAGGATACTGTGTTATCAGATGATAGGTTGGTGTCATAAAATAGTATTCGACCTAAAGTTGCACCTTCATCTGTAATTGGGTTATCATTAGGTGTATTGTCTCTAGTGATATAAGATGGAATAGTTTGATTTTGATAATTTGGGAGTGCATTAAAATCGATATTGAAATAGGTACTCAAATCAATCTCCTCTGGATTTTGAATTGGAGCATTACCATCATCACTGGAGCTACAATTAAATAGAACAGCAATGATTAAAAAAGAAAGATGCTTATGCATATATTGATTAATTTGTGGTTTAATATACATCGATAATCTTAAAAACCAATTTTGACTCTTAAGATTACCCTATGTCTCTTTCTTTGACTCCTATATTTTAAAAAGGTTTAATCTAGAACAGATTTACAACTTTACCCTCATCTTCTTTTTTAATTTTTACCAGTAATTTTTTAAAACCAAGTGCACTTACTTTATACACTTTTGTCCCAACCGACCAATTCTCATTGCGTTTGGAATTTGGCATCATAGGAAATCCATAACTAAACTTTGAGCCATCTGGTTTTGGACCAACCACATAGAATTGATTTCTATTTGAAGAGTTATTCTTTATCTTAAATTTTATAAACTCAGCATTAGGATTTTTAAGAGTTTCTGCTTCCGATTGAGCTACAATTCTGCCACCGTTCTTAGTTTTTTTTGTAAAATCTTCTGGCTTGTTTAAATAGATTAATCGTCCATCATTTGAAACATCTGCCCAAAGCTTGTTTTGTGGATTAACTGTAATTTTTCCATATTTCCAAAGGTTAACATAAACGTCTTCTGCAATCATTTCTGAGGCGTCGATGGTAGCAAGTTCTGCGCCTAATCGTAATTCTTTTGTTCTGCCTTCAACAATAACATTACCAATTGGTGCCATAATTTGTAAATAGTCATTATTTACATTTATAATTCGTGTTGTATCATGAGTGCCAGAATCCACGCGTTTTAGATCTGGTGCTCCTATTTTTATTATGATGGGCTCTGAAGGCGAAATCCATTCTATTTGGTCTAATGCTAATTCTCCATTGTCCAGTTCTTTTGCGATGAGGTCAAAAAGATTGCTGTCTGCTGTTATTGATATACTGTTTTCAGTACTCGATTGATCTATTGTGATTTTAGCGTATAAATTGATTTTTACGCGTTCAATAGACTCCGTTGTAAAGGTTTGAGTTTCTATTGTTTTGTTTCCTTTGATTTGTGCCCAACTTGTTACACTGACAAGTAAAAGCAATAGTGTTATCTGTTTCATGATTTTATTCTTTTGTAATTTTTGATTCTGGATTGTTGAAAGTTGTCTCGTAGATTATAGTTTCTGGCTTATATTCAAATTCTAGAACTCTGTTATCGGCCTCCTTGAGTTCGTATTCTTCGTTATTTACAAATTTGAATTGAATCTGATTTATTGCTGTTTTTTGACTAACCGTTACTTCGTAAATACCATCATTATTTTCGTCGGTTAGAGGTATAGTTTCATTCCAACGATTTTCAGTAAAATCTCCTTTTACACCAACATTTATAGGTTGTTCGGTGTTGATCATGTTTACCTTAAAGGTTACTGTTTTTAAATGTACTTCTTGTACACAGCTTGTAAGCGTTGCAAGAATTAGTAGTGCGATGATGTAAAATTTTATTTTCATTTTTCTATTGGATTTTTTTGAATTTATATGTGTTTCTAACAAAACGTGTTGTTTCATTTTTATACTGCACTTCTTTAGTGATCTTTAAACGGTCTTTACTAAATTGGTGCGTGATATAGATATCGGCTTTCTTTCCGCCATCTTTACCTTCATAATAGGTGACAAATGTTCTCTCGTTATTACTGATAGTATTACTGATGAGTTTTTCATTTCCGTAATAGGTTCCACCTTTTTTCAATTTTACATAGGAGGAGTTATTTTTATTAGGTTCATAAGTGTATTGCACATTGGTAATTATGCGATCATTCTTAATCTTTATTTGCATCGTGGCATCAACAGGTGTCATTTTACCAGACTGATAATCTTTATAAGTAAGTTTGCCTTCCCAACTTGTGTTGTTTAGGATTTCAAAATCCGTTAGTTTTAATGGTTCTTGTGCATTGCTAATGGAGATCCAAGTAAAGGCAAGCAGTATTAGTAATAGTTGTTTCATGGTTAATTATTTTAATTTTTTACTGATTAGATAGTCTAAGCCAAATCGTCCTGATCCAAGGATTAGATTATATAGTGCCACCCATAGAAAACCTAATGCAGGTAACATTCCCCAAAGTCCTTGATTCCATTTTTGCATGAATATGGCAACCAGCATGGTACACATTATTAGAAAGGAGGCTACCCTTGTTTTAAGACCTAACATTAAGAATAGACCACCTACAGCTTCACTGAAGGCTCCCATCCAAGCAAAGAAAACTGGTGCTATTGCAAAAATGCCTCCATAAGATGCTACGTCTTCAGGAAACCATGCAGAAACCTCGAAGAGATTAAGATTCTGACTATCTGCGGTCCATGGCATTCCAAATTTGTCTGCTCCAAACATTGTTGTTAACCATAGTCCACAGAGAATTCTAGGAATGGCTAATACTAAATCTGAAAGCCATGATTTTTGTGTTACAGGTGTAATTGTAAATTTTAAAAGGTTGTTTAATCGTTTCATTGCATATGTATTTTGTTTGATGGTACAAAGTTGCAATGAAAGTCTTGGGATGGCGACTTATATTGTATTCAAAGGTCTTAAATACGATTTGAGACGTCTCAAATACTTTGAGATTTTAAATATTCAGTAGGAGAGTAGTTAGTTATTTTTTTGAATACACGGTTAAATGTAGCCTTACTATTAAAGCCACATTCTTCAGCAATACCAAGTAATGAGAGTTGTTTATGTTTGTCCTCCTTCAACATGTTTTTAAACGCATTAACACGATATTCATTTACAAAATCATTAAAGTTTTTGTTAAAGCCTGAATTAATCGTTTCAGAAAGCTGTGCACGACTCATGTTTGCCATTTTTGCCAAATCAGATAGGTTGAGGTCAGAATTGAGATAGGCTTTTTCAACTTCCATAAGAGATTTTACAATCTGAATATCATCCTCCGAAATGGACTTAACTTCCATATCAGAATTTGATTCTGGTATACCAATTGTTTTTGGTGTAAATGTAAAATCAAGCTTATTAAGTTTCGTTGTATCTGTAAAGTAACCTTTAATACCTACGTACAAAGTCACTAGTGCGACTAAGAGATTAAGCCACCAACGCTGTTGATATCCTAATTCCATAAAACGAGAACCTACGATATCTTGAATGACACCATATAGAAACAACATACTAAAAAGAATGAGAAAGCTCAAAATCCAATTTAATTCTAGCTTATACGTATTTGAGAAATATTGAATAATTTTTTTTCGATAATTATAAAACAATTGAAAGGTAAAGGCTAAATAAATGAGCATGAATGGCGCCTCTATATAGCCCATAATAGATTGTACATAGGCTTCATCGAGTTCTATCTTTAATATACCGTTTTGGGTATCATTAAACCCTGGTTGCAAGGCATCATAGGTATAAATGCCAAATCGGTACAGTATAACTGCAAATGCTAGTGCAAAGTGCCACCAATATGATTTTTTAAATTTAAAGTTTGAAGTAGTTATCGACTTAATATATAAATATATTAATGGCGCCAAACCAACGCCTATGTTAATAAGGAAATAATTAATTTTTGTAGTTCTAAAGGCATCATACCAACCCATAAACCCAACTGTATAGCAAATTTGGCTATAGCAGGTAAGTAATAGGATAAGTCCTAAAAATAGATCTGATATATTTCGTTTTTTGAAGTAGCGTGTTAAAAGTAAGGCTACGAAGATTAATCCTTGAAGCACGAGAATTAAGAGGGGTAAACTCCAACGATTAAAATCTGGAAACATAATAGATTGATTTAAGTTACTAAAGTTAGAACTTTTATAATATGTTCAAATAATAATCACGTCTCAAATTGTATTTTGAGGCAAAAGAGGTTTCTAGCTATAGCACTTAATTGCTACAATAGGTCTTATAGTCTTCTGCAAATTCTAATAATCCCTCTTTACTCTCTGGGAAATATTTTCCGTTTTCTGCATTTTCGATCATTTTTGGACATTTCTTCAATGACTTTTTAACCGAACGCTTAAAAGCTTTATGACTGAGATAGCTTATAAAGTATGTTTCGCTCTCATAAACAGGGAGTTCTGTGGTTTGAAACATTATGACTGGTGGAGGCATAAAGGATAAGGATGGAACAAATCTAAACAATCTTATTTCTTCATTCTCATAGATAAATTGCCGTAGCCCGTGAGCAATAGCACCTTTCATTTTTCTGAGAAAATAGACTTGTAAAGTATCGCTTAATGAATTGGTTTTTGAGCGTATTTTTTTTTGGTCTGTAGAATCTAGTTTTAACCCCAAATCTTCCATTTTGTCCACAAAATCCTTGAAATTTTCTCTATATACAGTGGCTGATTTAACTTTAATAGACTTCCAGTCTTTAACAAGAGAATCTGTAGGTTTTTCACTTATAAAAACAATTGTTTTATAATCTACAGGATTAACAAAACCATAACCAGAAACTTCTTGATCCTCTAAACTTATATAGGTTAATGGATAAAATGCCGTACTTGGTTGTTTCCGAGAGAGTCCACTTGTTATACCAATTTGAGAAAAGAGTGTGACGGGATATAAAAAGAGAACGATAGTAATTGTAAAATGGAACCTCATAGATATAAACTTTATTAAAACAATATTAATAAATGTAGTCCTATTCTTCTAACAATTTTCGAATGGATTTTGGTTTAATCGTCTCATTATCTTTTACTTCATAGGGTATCTCCTTAAGTATATATTCGAATGCTCTTATTCGTGCATTTGTTTTTCTATTTGCTTTAATGATTTTCCAAGGTGCCGCAACTTGAGTCTTTTTAAACATTGTCTCTTTATATCTTGCATACTCATCCCAAAGCGATAAGGCTCTTTTATCCACCTCACTGTATTTCCATTTTTTATGAGGTGAATTTATGATGTCCTTAAATCGTCGTTCTTGCTCATTCTTAGTTATAGAAAAGTATAGCTTTAATAGAATAATCCCAGAGTCCTGAATCATTTTCTCAAAGTCGTTCACCTGATCCATGAATATTTCATAATCTTTCTTTGTGCAAAATCCATTTACCGGTTCAACAACAGCTCTGTTGTACCAGCTTCTATCAAAAAAGACGATTTCACCGTTATTAGGTAATCTATTGATATACCTTTGAAAGTACCATTGACCCAATTCGGTTTGATTAGGTTTAGGTAAGGCAACTACTCGTATAGCTCTTGGTGGTAAATGTTGAATGATTCTTCGGATAGCACCACCTTTTCCCGCAGCATCACGACCTTCAAATAAAATCACAACCTTTTTGTTGTTGCGTGCCACCCATTGCTGGAGAATAAGCATTTCCTCTTGAAGTTTCTCCAGGCGTTTTTCGTACTTAACATTCCTAAGAGATTTTTCAGGATCCAGTCGATTCTGTCGCAATAATGCTTCTAAGCCTTTTCTTGTGTTAAGAATTTCAATGTCCTTATCTGTAATGTTGGATGTATTCATTATTGATCGAGTTGAATAGTGTTTCTAAAATAGCGTTGTACAACATTAGGATCTGGGAGAATAGATTTACAATTGTTCCCTTTGTTTTCATAATCAAAAAGACTCAGGACATATTTGATGCTCTCTAATCTTGCTTGTTTTTTGTTATTAGATTTTATGATAACCCATGGGCTAAAATGGTTATGGGTTCTACTGAACATTTGATTTTTATACTGAGTAAATTCATCCCAAAGTTCTTGACCTTTTTCATCAACAGGACTGAATTTCCATTTTTTTAGTGGATTATTGAGGCGCTTCTCAAACCGACGTTGCTGTTCTTCTTTAGAGACAGAAAACCAAAATTTAATAATATGCGTACCCGATTCATAAAGCATGTGCTCAAATTCTGGAACTTGAATCATAAAACGGTCGTACTGGGTTTTATTACAAAATCCCATTACTGGTTCTACAACAGCTCTATTGTACCAGCTTCTGTCGAAAAACACTATTTCACCAGCATTAGGAAGCTCTTTAATATAACGGTTAAAATACCACTGGTTTTTTTCTACTTCTGTAGGTTTATTTAATGCAACAACACGCATTGCTCTTGGGTTTAGATGCTCTTTAAATCGCTTTATAGTACCACCTTTTCCAGAGGCGTCGCGCCCTTCAAATATAATGGCGATTTTTTTATTTTCTTTTTGGACCCATCTTTGAAATTGTACTAATTCCGCCTGTAGTGGAAGTAACTCTTGTTCATAGGCTATTTTTTCAAGAGCTTTACCATAGTTAACATTTTGAGTCTTGTTGGTTTCTAAATATTTAATAAGATCTGTTTTATTTTTAAAGGAGCTCAGCAGTTCTCTTGTTAGCATATTAGAAATATTAGCGGTTTAATTTCAAATCTATTTATAAAGTAAAACAAATTCCATGACATATATCATGCAAAAAAAAGCGTTCTCAATAGAACGCTTTAAATTTATCTTTTTTCGTTTAATTATCTAAGAGCAGGAAAGTTATTTGGGCTTAATTCATGCATAATGGCATAAACAGCTTCAAAAATATCTTCTGCTGATGGTTTTGAGAAGTAATCTCCATCTGTTCCGTATGCTGGTCGGTGAGGTTTCGCGGCTAATGTTTTTGGTTGACTATCTAAATATTGAAAAGCATTTTGATTATTTAATACTTCATTTAGAATATATGCAGAGGCACCACCTTCAACATCTTCGTCAATAATTAATACACGATTTGTTTTTGCTATACTCTTTACTATATCATGATTTAAATCAAATGGTAGTAAAGATTGTACATCAATAACTTCAGCATCAATTCCAACTTCTTGCAGTTCTCTTGCGGCCTGCATTACAAGACGTAATGTGGAACCATAAGAAACAAGTGTTATATCATCACCTTCTTTCAAGGTTTCTACAACACCAACAGGTGTTTTAAACTCACCAATATTGCTAGGTAATTTTTCCTTAAGTCTATAACCATTTAGGCACTCAACGATTAAAGCAGGCTCATCACTTTCCATAAGTGTATTGTAAAAACCAGCCGCTTTAGTCATATTTCTAGGAACAAGGACGTTTATTCCACGGATTAAATTAAGAATTCCACCCATTTGCGAACCAGAATGCCAAATACCTTCTAATCTGTGTCCTCTTGTACGGACAATTAATGGTGCCTTTTGACGTCCTTTAGTTCTATATTGAACTGTTGCTAGATCATCACTCATTATTTGGAGTGCATACATTAGATAGTCTAGATACTGTATTTCTGCAATAGGTCTAAGACCACGCATTGCCATACCTATACCTTGTCCAACAATTGTTGCTTCTCTAATTCCTGTATCTGCAATTCTAAGCTCACCATGTTTTTCTTGTAGGCCTTCTAATCCTTGGTTTACATCACCAATGTAACCCGAATCCTCACCGAATATTAGAGCTTCAGGGTATTTCTTAAAAATAGCATCGAAATTCTCTCTAAGGACAATTCTACCATCAACAACTTTAGATTCACTATTGTAAGTTGGTTCAACACCGCTTTGATTTAAAACGTTTTGGTCAGATTCGCTATGCAAGTGCGAACTGTACATTGGTTGTACTTTGTTTAGATATCCATTAATCCAATTTTGAAGCCTTGTTTTCTCAGAAGAAGCTTCTGTTAAAACATAGCGAAGCGCCTTTCGTGCAATCGAAAGTATATCGCGTCTCAACGGTTCGTCAATAGCGCTGAGTTCCTCTTTAAGTTTATTTATAAAAACACCATTAGGACTGGATGTTGCCAAATGATCTAAAAGTGAGACCACTTCGCTTCTCTCGTCTAATATAGGTTTAAGGAAATTGGTCCAAGCGGTTTTCTTACCGTTTCTAACAGTTTTTTTAATATCACGCTCTAATGCAGTTAGTTCTTCATCTGTCGCAATATTATTACTCAAGATCCAGCTACGCATTTGTGCGTTACAATCATATTCTGCTTCCCAAGTTAAACGCTCATTATCTTTGTAGCGTTCGTGTGATCCAGATGTAGAGTGCCCTTGAGGCTGTGTTAATTCTTGAACATGAATTAAAACTGGTACGTGTTCGTTTCGTGCTATTTGAGCAGCACGTTGATATACATCTATTAGCTCTGGGTAATTCCAACCTTTAACACGGAAGATTTCGTATCCATCTTCATCTTTAGTGCGCTGAAATCCTTTAAGAATCTCAGAAATATTTTCTTTTGTAGTTTGATGTTTAGCATGTACCGAAATCCCGTAGTCATCATCCCAAACGCTTACTACCATTGGTACTTGTAATACACCAGCGGCATTTATAGTTTCAAAAAAGAGACCTTCACTTGTACTTGCGTTACCTATAGTTCCCCAAGCAACCTCATTTCCATCTACTGAAAATTTTGTAGTATCAATACCTTCTACATTTCTGTATATTTTCGAAGCTTGTGCAAGTCCTAATAATCGTGGCATTTGACCAGCAGTAGGAGAGATGTCTGAACTAGAATTTTTCTGTTGGGTTAGATTTTTCCAATTCCCATGTTCATCTAAACTATGTGTAGTAAAGTGACCACCCATCTGTCTTCCGGCAGACATAGGCTCTTGTTCTAAATCTGTATTGGCATATAAACCGGCGAAAAACTGCTCAACAGTTAACTCGCCTATAGCCATCATAAATGTTTGGTCTCTATAATATCCAGATCTAAAATCACCATTAGCAAAGGCTTTTGCCCATGCAATTTGTGGTATTTCTTTACCGCCACCGAAAATTCCAAATTTGGCTTTTCCTGTTAAAACTTCGCGACGACCAAGTAAACTACATTCTCGACTAGTCACCGCAAGTCTGTAATCATTTAAGACTTCAGCCTTAAAATCTTCAAATGTAATTTCTGTTTTAATGTCAGGGTTGGTCTTCATGTAGGTTGTTTTATCAAGGCGCAAAGTTACGAAAAACTAAAATTTTACACAATAGGGCAAAGTGTTATAAAATTAAAATATTCTTAAAAATAAACCGATAAAAATGAATATAATTAAAAATAATCTAAAAAATTAACATTAAGATAAGAATATGTTAATACCATTTACGTCTAAACAGACCCAGTAGAACTTGTGGGTCAACTGTTATTACAAAACGAATTCGTTCACCATAATTGGGTTGAGCAATTTCCCAACCTAAATTAGAATAAAGAGGAAAATATAATTCGAAATAATCTTCTACGAGATTAAGTCGAATACCAGAATCATAAACAAAATTGGCAATTTCAAATTTGTTCTTTACAAACCCTACATCACCATAGGCTTGAATGTAGCGCCAAATGGAGGTGCTGAAATTAGCTGTTGTCATCCATTGGTTAGCAAATGGTGTGTCTAACATAGATTTAAAACCACCTTCGGCTATAATTATTTGCTGACTAAACAATCCAGCAGCTTCAGAGCGTCCTAAATAGTTTAGATCAAAGAGGTAATCTGTAGGACGATCTAGAGCAAAACTGAAAAAATCTGAAGTAGGATCAGAATCGTTTCTTAAGAATAGGCCAGCAAAAAATCTAAAATTAAAATTTCTATTGCCTTTAGTTAGACGTCTAAATTCATAATTAACAGATAGTTTACTGAACTGGTCTGCTAATTGAAAATCAGCATTAAATCTAGAGTAATTAATAATACCTGGGTTAGCGCGCGTATATCTTAAGTTAAAAACACCGTAATCGGGTTCATCTAGCGTGATTGTTGCATCTTCACCAAGCTCTCTATTAATACTTACATAGCGAGCAGATATTTGGTCTCTGCGATCGGCTCTAAAATCTTTATCATCTCTAAATGTAAATGAAACTGTAGGCGTAAGGCTTGTAAAAAACGCATCTTGAGCAAAAGACTGATAGCCAACACCTACACCATAAGTGATATCAAATAGATTTTGATCTTCTAAATTATGTGTATAGAATATGGATGCAGAACCTGTTAAAGCCTTCGACCTTGTTGCATACTGTGGTGAGAATCTGTAGTTAAGGCGTTTTCTTAAAATAGTCTTATTGTAGACTTTAGTTCCTAATGTTAAACCATCGTAAATGTTATTGAATTCCACTAATGGCATAAAAAACACTTGATTGTAGTTAGGATCTTCAATGTCTTTAAATAGTCTAAATTGAAGTGGTTTGTTATTTAAGAAGGAGCCATCAACAGCTTTGTAATTATCTCTTTGATTAAATTCTGGGATAATGTTATGATAGTCCAAAACAAACTTCTCTGTACTGTCTTTAGGAATTGTTATTGTTTTTGTTCCCTTTATGTTTTCAACCCATCTTTTACCAATAACAGAATCGTTTTTAAGTTTAAAAAGCGATACTGGCATTTTATTATCCCTTTTATTCTTAATTGTTACTTTAATAGAATCCTCTGTTGTGGTAACCCTCTTTATTTTAAAGTCGATTTTCTTTCGTGTATTAACAAAGTCTGTAAAGAACCAATCTATATCTTTTTTAGTTTCTTTTTTGAGGAATAATTCAAAATCATTTAAGCTTACGGCTTTAGTACTGTATGCTGTTAAAAATTTAGTGATGCTTTGCATAAGATTAATATCATCAGCAAATTCATCCAAGTAGTTTAGTCCAACGCCTGCTTTATATTTTCCAGCAATATTGGCATTAAATTTTATTAATGAGTCTTTTGAAGTAGCTATGGGTTGATCTCGATTTTTGCGAGCAATTTCCATAGAATATAGGAAATACTGAAAATTAAAATCCAGATCTGCCGCATGGAAGGATCTAATTCCCCAAATGTTGGCTAATGTTCCTAAAAGTTTCATGTCAGGATAGTACTCCTCGACATATTTTATAAGGAAGTAAATTTGTATGCCTTCTCCTAACCAATGTTCTTTTCTGGGATTAAGCAAAAGTGTATTATCGATATACTTTTTAAGTGCTGTCTTAAGCAACTTAAGTTCGTATTGGAACTCCTTAGGAAATGGTCTTAAGAAATTAGGTAACTGATTAAGACCGTATAATGGATTCTTATTGTATTCAATTTCAGATACTAAAAGTTGTTTGTGTGGATAATCACCTAAATTATTGGTTAAAAAACGGGTTATTTTATCTGTTAATATCGCTTTATCTGCTGGAGCAAGACCTTTTTCGTTGATATTAGATAGCACTACAAAATCGTCGGTCTGCACAAAACTATATCTAGGGAATCGATTTATTGACATGTAGGTGTCTACTCTGTCATTCCCTCTTAGATAAGTTATTTGAAACTGTTTATCATCTGTTAAGCCAATATTGTATGTGTCTAGCTCTGATGTAACCTTGTAGTTTTTTGGATGAGTTATCTTTAATTCGATATCTGCTTTCGGAACAAAAAGATCATTCAAATCCTTATTACTGTAGTAATGCCATTTACCGTCATATACGGTAGGCGTTAAATACCAATATTTTAATTCAAAATTCTTGTTTCTTGTAAAACCATAATCTGTAAAAGTGGCATCAGGCAATACAAGATTGTACATTAAATTTAAATGATAGGACTCACCAGGATTAATGGCTTTAAGTAGTGTAACTTTTACAACATCAGGATGAGCTTTGAGATTCGTAAACTTGAGCTCATTTCCATCTAGGTCTTTTAATGATGTAATAGCCGTGAAACCACGTTGTTCATTTTTTGCCAAATGAAATTTTGTGCTAAACTCTTCCTCAAATCTTTTAGCTAATGGTGTTGTCTTAGTAGAATAACTATTATTCCAGTCATTAAGGTAAATTTCTTTTAAAGTATCATTGGATTTATTCTCATAAATCAGCGTCTGCTTAATGGTTAACGATTTACTTTCTGGGTCAGCAAAGGCATCTACATAGATTTTATCTTGCCCATTTAAAGAGTAAGTTAGGGCAATTAAGAAGAGGATATTTATGTAAATTCTTTTAATCAATCCGCGACAATGAATTTTAAAGGATTAACAGAATTCTCTTTGAAACTTATAATATAAATCCCATTGACTAAGCTTGAACAATCAATATTTTGAAAGCTATTAGAATTTAGCACACCAGCTTTAACGACCTTGCCATAAATATCCGTTATTTTATAAGCTTCGTTGAATAAGGCATTAGAAACATGCATTAATTTTAATTCTGAATCGATAATAGAGGCTTCAAGTTGCATATTATTTTCTAGACCAAACTCATCTAAACCCAATAAACTGTCATCAATTTCGAGGTTTAATGTTACAGGTAAGTGGTCACTAAAATTATGGAGAGCATCTCTCACGGCAAACGAAAATTCTGAACCATCTATAGCACATGCTGTAGAATTGATTGCACTATTGTAACACGCAGATAGACCATTGTTGCCATATACTTGGTAACTACCAGGTTCATAATTAATATTTGTAGAACCAAGCATATTTTCTGAGGTCAATATAAAATCAAATCGATCATCGAAACCGCCTGTTGTTCCACCAAGTCCATTCTGAGTTCTTGTGGACTGTGTAAACACATCTACAAAATTTGGGTTGTTGCTCCAGCTCCCAACACGATTTACAGGATCAGCAAAAGTAATATTATTAGTATCCTGAAGTAATAATTGAAAAGCTGGTTCTGAAGCAGTATAAAGATTTAAATCACCACCCAGTAATACATTGGTATCGGATGGTAGCGTGCTCAGATAATCATCAAGTTCTACCACCATATTAAAACGCCTTAGCTGGTTCTGAGTACCACTAGATGCTTTTAAATGACATACAATAACATATAATTCGATAGGGTTTGTGGCTTGATCTACTGTATTGACCTTCAATTTATATACGTTGAAGTCTCTTAAATCTGTAGGGACAATTAACTCTTCTTCTAATATAAATTTGGTACTGTCGTAATAGAGTTGATTTTGCAGATCGTTTTGATCTCCAGTTGTATCGTCTGACGTATTCGATACATACGTAGCCATTTCGTAATTGGATGATATGGCTGATCTGGTAATGTTTAGAACGTTATTTGCTCCTGTTACATTATTTAATTCACAGACCAGAAATAAATCTGGTTGATAATCCGATAGTATAAATTCTAAATCATCTTCTCGATTAGGAACGGCATCTTCAAGTGGATAGTTAAGGAGATTATAAAACATCACCTTAAAGGTTTCTTGTGCAGAAACCTTTACCCAAAATAGACATATTAATGCAAAACATCCTATTAGTTTCTTTTTCATAGCATTGAAATTAACAAAGGAGTATTTTAAAAATTAGGGCTTAATCTATATTCTTTATAAAAATCGTTTAAAATATCAATGACCTCGTCCGCATCATCAACAACATGGAAAAGATCTAAATCCTTAGGGCTAATATTACCGGCTTCAAGTAGGGTGTTTTTTATCCAATCCACCAGGCCACCCCAGAATTTTTTTCCTACCAAAATTATTGGGAATGTTTCAATCTTAAGTGTTTGAATGAGCGTCATCGCTTCAAAAAGTTCATCGAGTGTTCCAAAACCTCCTGGCATTACAACAAATCCTTGTGAGTATTTCACAAACATAACCTTGCGAACAAAGAAATAATCAAAATCTAAACTCTTATCACTGTCTATGTAGGGATTATCATGTTGTTCAAAAGGCAATTCTATATTTAAGCCAACGGAGGTTCCTCCAGCAATGTAAGCACCTTTATTACCGGCCTCCATTATCCCTGGGCCTCCGCCAGTTATAACACCGTAACCATGTTCTACGATTTTGCTGGCTACTTCTTCGGCCAATTTATAATACGGATGGTTTGGTTTTGTTCTTGCTGAACCAAAAACCGAAATACAAGGCCCTATTTTACTCAGTTTTTCATAGCCGGTAACGAATTCGCCCATGATTTTAAAAATGGCCCACGAATCGTTAGTCTTTATCTCATTCCAACCCTTGTGTTTATGTTCTTTTCTCATAAATAAATTTCATATTTCTCTTTAGAAAACTTACTAATATAGGTTTTTCTCTTAATTCTAATGAATCAATCAATTGTAAAAAAAACTTAAAACTAGTTGAGTTCTTTCTTAAGGAATTTAGCAGTATAGCTCTTGTCATCCTTAATAATTTGTTCTGGTGTACCTTTAGCTACAACTTTTCCGCCACCTTTACCACCTTCATAACCTATATCAATAATATAATCCACTGTTTTAATAACGTCGAGATTATGTTCTATTATCAACACTGTATTTCCTTTGTCTACAAGTTTGTTAAGTACTTTCATTAAAACTCTAATATCTTCAAAATGAAGACCAGTTGTAGGTTCGTCTAAGATGTAAAATGTGTTACCAGTATCGCGCTTACTTAGCTCTGTAGCGAGTTTAATTCTTTGCGCTTCACCACCAGATAGTGTGGTACTTTGTTGTCCTAATGTGATATAGCCTAAGCCCACATCCTCGATGGTTTTGAGTTTTCTATAGATTTTAGGAATATGTTCAAAAAATACTACCGCCTCTTCGATAGTCATGTCCAAAGCATCACTAATAGATTTTCCTTTATATCTAATCTCTAGGGTTTCTCTGTTGAAACGTTTTCCCTGACATGTTTCACACTCCACATAAACGTCCGGCAAAAAGTTCATTTCAATGACTCTTAATCCTCCACCTTGGCATGTTTCACAGCGTCCACCTGCCACATTAAAACTAAAACGTCCTGGTTTATAACCTCGGATCATAGCTTCGGGAATTTGGGCAAAAAGCTTTCTTATTTCATCAAAGGTTTTTGTGTATGTCGCTGGATTACTTCTTGGTGTACGACCAATAGGAGATTGATTAATGTCTATGACTTTATCAATGTGTTCTAGACCCTTAATTGATTTATAAGGCATTGGTTTTTTAACCGCATTGAAAAAGTGAGCGTTTAAGATAGGATAGAGGGTTTCATTGATTAATGTAGATTTACCACTCCCAGAAACTCCAGTAACACCTATCATCTTTCCTAAAGGAAACTCAACATCTATATTCTTTAAGTTATTTCCTGTACAACCTTTAAGTACTATTTTCTTCCCATTGCCTTTTCGTCTTTGCTTCGGAACTTTAATCTCTTGCTCTCCATTTAAATAAGAGGCAGTTAAAGTATGATGTTGAAGTAATTCAGTTGGAGTACCTTCACTAATGATTTCACCACCATGCTTGCCAGCAAAAGGACCAATATCAATGACATGATCTGCGCGTTCTATCATATCCTTGTCATGTTCTACAACGATTACAGAATTACCTACATCGCGTAATGATGCTAATGAGTTGATAAGCTTTTCATTATCCCGTTGATGCAATCCTATACTTGGTTCATCCAATATATATAGTACGCCAACAAGTTGAGAACCTATTTGAGTAGCAAGTCTAATGCGTTGCGCCTCACCGCCAGATAAAGACTTAGAGCTTCTGTTTAGAGATAAATAGGTAAGGCCGACATCCAGAAGAAATTGTACTCTATTTCTAATCTCCTTTAAAATTTCAGATGAAATTTTAAGTTGTTTATCAGACAGTCGAGTATCAAGGTTTTTTAACCATTCACTGAGCTCAATAATGTCCATATTCACCAGATCGGCAATACTTTTTCCATCCACTTTAAAGTTAAGGGATTCCTTTCTAAGTCGCGATCCTTCGCAGGTTGGGCATTGGATTTTATCCATATATTCTCGTGCCCATCTTACAAGGGAGGTTGAATTGGATTTATGCTGACTTTCAATAAAATTGGCTACACCTTCAAAATCAATATTATAATCTCTCGTAACACCCAAGAGTTTACTCTCAACAGTGAATTTATCCTTACCGCCATAAAGAATCATTTGCTTGGCCTCTTCAGGAATGTCTTTCCATGGGTCGCTTAAGGTAAAATCAAATCGTTGAGAGATGGTTTCAAACTGTTTAAAAATCCAGCTTTTTTTCTGTGGACCATGTGGTGCAAGAGCTCCATTTTTTATAGAAAGAGATTCATCTGGGACAAGCTTCTTTTCATTCACTTCGTACTTTTCGCCAATACCATTACAATCTGGGCATGCGCCTTTGGGAGAGTTGAATGAGAAATTATTCGGTTCTGGATTAGGATATGAAATACCAGAAGAAGGACACATTAAGTTTCTACTAAAGTATCTTGGTTCATTCGTCTCTTGATCTATAACCATAAGTACATCATCACCATGATACATTGCAGTGTTAATGGACTCCATTAGACGTTTTTCATTGTCTTGGGTGGCATCAATTTTAAGACGGTCTATTACAATTTCGATGTCATGAGTTACATAACGGTCTAATTTCATGCCTTTTTCTAGATCAACAATTTCACCATCGGTACGTACTTTAACAAAGCCTTGTTTGGCAATTTGTTCAAAAAGTTCACGATAATGACCTTTTCGCGACCGAATTACTGGTGATAGTATATTTATTTTTTTGCCAGCGTAAGTTTGAAGGATTAAATCTCTAATCTGTTCATCACTATAACTAACCATTTTCTCACCAGTTTCATAACTGTAAGCGTCAGCTGCTCGAGCAAAAAGAAGTCTTAAAAAATCATAGATCTCTGTAATTGTACCAACTGTTGATCTTGGAGATTTACTTGTTGTTTTTTGTTCGATTGCAATAACAGGAGAAAGACCATCGATTTTATCAACATCTGGACGTTCAAGACTGCCTAAAAATTGCCTAGCATATGCAGAAAAAGTCTCGATATATCGCCGCTGGCCTTCGGCATAAATGGTATCAAAAGCTAAAGAGGACTTTCCACTTCCAGATAATCCAGTAATAACCACGAGCTTTTCTCTGGGTATGGTCACATCTATGTTTTTAAGATTGTGAACACGTGCACCTTTTACTTCGATGGTATCATCTGTATTTATCATAGTATTATAAGCCGAAATGGATGATTTGCAAAGGTGCAAAGGTACAACAATTAGTTGTGAATTTTATGTGATCCGACTATCTAGAATTATAGATTATTGCAAAAAAAAGTGCACTGAAAATCAATGCACTTCAAAAATTATAGCAATTTTTTTTATTTGGTTGGTGCAATTTCACCGGCCTCTATTGATTTGGTGTAATTGGCCTTAACACTTTTTAAATATCCAAAGAATTTACTACCATCTTTTTTCTCTAATATAACATGGGTAGATCCATCTTCACTCGTCATTATTTCTTTAACAACAACGGTGTTACCGTAAACACTTTTGTAATTCGCTACCTTTCCTTTTTTCGCAAGCACATTAAGCCTTGGAAATTTAACGTAATTATAATTTACTGCAGTAGGTTCTTTAATTACTAATTCATCACCAACATTTGGTTGGGAC
The DNA here is from genome assembly GCF_050618035.1 of Winogradskyella poriferorum. GTDB lineage: Bacteria > Bacteroidota > Bacteroidia > Flavobacteriales > Flavobacteriaceae > Winogradskyella > Winogradskyella poriferorum_A. Next base: position 90,572 of record NZ_JBODPY010000003.1, on the reverse strand, counting down.
TGTGCACTAGCAAAAAAACAGAATCCTAAAAAAAATAGGGTTAAAATTGCGTTTTTCATAATTAAATTGGTCTAAATTAAGAATATCACAAAATTACGAACTTTTTGAGTAATCTTCAAATCCTTTAGTGCAATATTAACATGGTACTTTTTCTTGTGAGATGACCATTATAAATTCCTATTTTTGATTTGCATAAAATATTTATAAAACATGAAATTATTAGGGATTGGATCACGTATTAATCATAGCGAATATGGTAAAGGTGTTGTAACTAATGTAACGTCAAAACATTACTGGGTTACATTTATAGAAAATGGACTAGAAACACTCGATTTAGATGAAGAGTTTGAGGTTATTGAAGCTTCTGAAGACGACGTGGATACCATAAGTTTTTATGAAGTAGAAAGCAGTTTGAGACAGATTCTGAAGAAATGGTCTGATGCATCTGAAATCGTGACCATAGCAGATAAATGGAAGGGTGGTAAACTAATTCTAGAACCAGGAGATACAAATCTGCAAGGGAAAGAAATGCCTATAGATACGTTCTTTCATAAAGTCACAATGGTTAGAGATCGACTGCGTGTTATGGAGCAGAAGATAAATTCGAGCAAGAACCTAGATGAACAAGAAAAGATTGATCTTCAACAATATATTACCCGCAGTTACGGAAGTCTAACAAGTTTTAATGTGCTTTTTAAACTGAAGACACAACAATTTATTGGTCAGAAAAGTTCGTGATAATTTGTCACCTTGCTTTAGTCTGGAGCAAATTTTGATATTTATGTTCCATGCACAAAGTTTTAAAAAGGTTAAGACGTTTATCTTATTTGCTTATAACGGCTTGGATGTTGGGTATCTCAAATGTCATACTCGAGGAAGTACGAATGGTTCATGATACGAGAGCCGTAATAGAACAGCAAGAGGAGGTCAGCGACACGGATTTTGATGATGATAAGTTATTCCTTTAGAGCAGTACCTTTTACACCATCTAATTCAAGACCCAAGAAGAGTAATTTATGAAAAGTTGGGAGTTGAGCACCACTTTCCGTAGTAATCCAATTTTCCCATGTTGCTTCTAATCCATTAATTGGTAATATATCTACCCACATTTGGTAACTTTTAGGCTTACCAGATGCATCAAAGTGCCATAAATAAGAATCACCTGGCGTTGTTCCACCTTTCGTATAGGTAACAAGAAGCGATTTTTTACCATTGTCATCAGTTACAAGTCGTCTTTCAACACCAGAATCTAGTACTTTGTATGGAGCAACCAACCAAAAAGAGTCATTGTTAAACAGAGCTTCAGCTTTATGAATTAATTTATGTTTGTCTTCTCCATTATATTCTTGGTTGGCAACATATATTTTAGAATTATCATGATTCTTTAAATCTAAATCCACTTTAAAATCACTCCATAAAACTTCACATCTGTTCTCAGATTTATGCCATTTATATTGATGTCTGCCTTTAAAGGTCCATTCGAGATAATCCGTCGCCATATAAGCCTTGTAATCTAAAGATTGGAGCATATTCATGGCGAGTATATCAGCTTCTTTACCTTGGGTGCCACTTGGTAAATCTTCATTATACCTAAAGTATAAATACCCAAAAAATAATAAACTCGGTAGAGTAAAAAAGACAATTAGTCCGCCAATTATTTTTAGAACTCTCTTGAGACGGGATGATTTTTTCTTCATGATTGCAATTTAAGATTTATTGCATTAGCAAGTTGCTTAGCTGCTTGCGGAAAATTACGAAACCAAAGTTCGGGTTCAATGAGTTCTAATTCGGAAACTGCGAGCTCACCATCATTATCTGTAAACATATCAACTCTTGCATATAATGGTAACTCTGGGCAGGCTTTAACTGCATTTTCAGCGAACACTATTTCATTTTGGGAGGGTTTATAGTCATGTACTGAACCACCAAAATCATCTTGAACTCTAAATTCTCCTGGCTTTGCTCTTTTAAGAATCGCATGGGTGAATTTACCATTTATAACCATCATCGAAATTTCACCTTCAGAAACTATTCTGGTTTGAAATGGTTGAAGCATCATGGCTTCTGACTTTATGAGCTCTTGGAAAATAGCTTCATGGTCTTCAATATTGTCTTGATTTAGCTTATAAGTATGCCTTGCAGCTCCTGATATACAAGGTTTAAGCACCGTATCATTCCATTTTAACTTAGAATGCAATTCACTTAAGGTAATTTCAGTATTTGGTTCAATAAATTCTGTTGGTGGAATTCTCACATCATTTTTATCTAAATCTTTTAAATAATGTTTGTCAATATTCCAGTGAATGAGATCTTTAGAATTTACTAGTGTACAGATAGTGCTGACTTTACTTAACCACTCAGAAAATTCTTCGAAGCGATCAAAATAATCCCAAGTCGTCCTGAACACTAATATGCGACTAGAAGACCATTCGAATTCTTGGTCGTCCCAAGCTTTACGTGTTACCTTTAGTCCTAAATTTTTAAGACTATCTACTACAAGTTTATCCTCAAAATAAACGTTGTGCTTATATGGATCTTGACTGTCATCAAGATATCTACTGTCCGTTAAAACGGTAACGTCGTATATCATTTAAAGTGTTTTAAGGCCTCTTTCTCGCTAAGCGGTTTCAAATTATTTGATTTTACAAATTCAATCACAGCTTTGCTATTGGTTTTAGCATATTCTCGCAACACCCAACCTATAGCTTTCTTAATAAAAAAGGCATCTGAATGCTTATGGTTTTCACACAAGGAAAAGAGAAGGTCAGCATCCGTTTTGTCTTTATATCCCAATTGAAATAGTATTGCAGATCTATTTAACCACATATTATCACTTTTTGAAAAAGTTTCAATAGTAGCATCTTTTTTCTCGGGTAGTTCTAATAAATATTGACCAAGAATATGTTTGGCGATAAAATCTACAGAGTCCCAATGTGAATGTGTAGTAATCAAATAGGTTATAAAATTTAAATCAGTTTCAATATAATTGCGCTTTTTGAAACGTGAATAAATTTCCATGGCACAATAATGAAATTCGCGTTGTGGTTTTTCATATAAGGCCTTGGTTACGGTTTCAGTTTTAGATATAACTTCATCCTTCTTTGAATTGACGACATCTTTTAAAATATGCTTTCTAACAGGAGATTTTATGCCAAAGAAATCAAACTTATTTTTCATATAAGCCTGCATTGCTTTGGCATTTATTTCATTTCTATTGTCTTCAAATAAATGACTTAGTTCTAAAACGAATGACATTGACTATCTATATCAAAAGATGAATTAATTATCATTCTGATAACCTGCTGGACGTTTCCAACGCACAGGAGGAGCTGGTTCTGGCTTCAGTTTAAATTCATTGCCTTTTAATAGATTTAATGCTTCTTGTACAGCACGTTCAAGCTGAGGGTCATTACCTTTGCTGGTTTCTTTTGGATGTTGAATAACCTCAATATCTGGGGCAACACCTTCACCTTCAACTGCCCATTCACCATTAGCATCATAGAACCCTCCTCGAGGTGCCACCATACGACCACCATCGATAAAACGTGGTGTATCCCATGTACCAACTAAGCCACCCCAAGTACGTGTTCCAATGAGTGGTCCTAAATTTTTCATTTTAAACATATACGGTAATAAATCACCACCGGAACCTGCACGTTCATTAATAATCATAACCTTTGGTCCCCAAATGCCTGCTATTGGAGTGGTCCACGGTCTATTGTCGTTGGCCTTACTGTTAAAATATCCAAACAACTCGCGAGACATAATGTCTATCATATAGTCTGCTGCAGATCCACCACCATTGTTACGTTCGTCAATTACCACACCCTTTTTATCTTGCTGCGAAAAATAGTATCTGTTAAAGGATGTGAATCCTCCACCTCCAGTATTTGGTACATAGACATATGCTAATTTTCCATTAGACATTTTATCAACTTTTCTTCTGTTTTCTTCTACCCATTCAATAGTTCTTAATCCGCGCTCGTTACTAACCGGTTTAATTAAAACAGTAGTTGGATTACTTCCATTAGCAGAACTACTAACAGTAATATTTATTTCCCTTCCAGCGGTTTGTTCTAAGTGTTGATAGATGTTGTCATTACCACTAATGTTTTTACCGTTTACTGAAATAATAAAATCACCTTCATTAATGTTTAAACCTGGTTGGGCTAGAGGAGACCTTGTGTTAGGGTTCCAACGCTCACCGTCATAAATTTTAGAAATTTGGTATTTACCATTTTTAATTACAAAATCGCATCCCAAGAGTCCCACAGGAACATATTCGACATCTGGGAAATCGCCACCAGAAACATAGGAATGACCAACAGCAACCTCACCACTCATTATATCAACAACATAGTTAAGATCTGTTCTATGTCTTACGTGATCTATCCATGGAGAATACCACACATAAATGTCATCCCATGGTGCTCCATGCACGTTATCGACATAAAGAAAATCGCGCATATAACGCCAACCTTCTTTGAAAATTTGATGCGCCTCTGCCTTAGGATCGAGCTTAATTTTCATATTGGTATCCAATTTGCCATCGCCTGGTTTTGGCTTACCTTTTGAGCCTGTTAAAACCCAGCTACCATTTTGATAGAGTAGAATGGACTTTCTATCATCAGAGGCCACCATTTGAGAAACGCCTTTGGCAAAATCAGAAGCTTTTTCCTTTTCAACATCATAAGAATGTACTTTTAATCCTCTTTCATTTGGAATTGCTTCAGCAATAAATACCTGATGTTTAGGTCCTTTTAATAGTGCTATATAGTTGCGCGCAGGCAAGTTTAATGGAACCGCTCTGTCGAAAATTCCATTTTCATCAATGACGACTGAAACCTCGTCTTTTTTCTTATCGTCTTTTTTGCCATTATCTTCCTTATCATTAGATTTTGTGGCTTCCATATCTGTTTTTGGAAGGTTAGGTGCTTTATCCTCAGAATTTAAAACTACTGCATATAGACTGCGCGTTAGATTGGCAGCAGGATCATAATTACTCATATCTAACCAACCTGATTGTAAGCCATAATTGGTACTTGCTAAAGTATAGATGTATTTGCCACTTTCGTCCCAAACAGGTGTTATAGCATCTGCAATAGGATCTGTAATCTGTAGTGTTTTACCAGATTCAACATTATGAATAAATATGGATTTAAAATGACTTTCTAGTTGTTTTGGATAAGCAATCCATTTACTATCTGGTGACCATTTTGGATTCATGGTTCTATTAGGATGTGCATATCGATCTGTATCTACTTTCTTAGTTTGTTTGGTCTCTACATTATAAATCCAAACGTTATAATGCGTATCTGAATAAGCAATATATTTTCCATCTGGAGACCAGTCTGGTTGAAAATAGAATGTTGGGTTTGGTAAGGCAGTGTATTGGGCATTTTGACCATCTTGGTCAGCAATGACAAGACTGTATTCACCACCTTTGTCAGAAAACCAAGCTACTTTATCACCTTTTGGTGACCAAATAGGACTTCTATCCGCTACTCCAGGAGAATTTGTAAGGTTCATCCAAGTCCCATTTTCTTTTGGTACCGTGAATATTTCACCTCTATACTCAAAAATTGCACGCATACCACTAGGCGATACATTTGGATTGGTTAAATCTCTTCCTGAAACATCATCCCATTTTGTTCTGTAAAAATTGAGATCAGCTTTAACGTCTATATTTAATTGCTTTGTAGTGCTTGAACTAGGATCATATACATGAAGATAACCACCTTGTTCATAAACTATTTTATTATCACTTGCATCTAGACTTTTTACATCAAACTTTTTATGAAACGTAATCTGTTTTTCTTCTTTAGTTGAAGGGTTGAATGACCAAATATTCATTGTATAGTCTCGCTCAGACATAAAATAAACAATACCATCTAACCAAACAGGATCTAAGTGACGCTCTTGCGTTGGTTGAGTGGTTCTAACAAGTTCTTTAGTTCTGAGATTAACAACCCATATTGGCATGGCTTGTCCACCACGATAATTACGCCACTCTGCATCCCATCCTGTAATGGGAGTGTAGGCAATATGTTTTCCATCTGTGGACATTTCTCCATAAGCCGCTCTTGGTATGTCTAAAGCTTCTGGAAATCCACCATTTGTTGAAACCGTGAAAAATTTGTTAGTCATTGTCGGTTGACTTTCTCGTCCTGATCTAAAAATTACTTTTCCATCAGGTGTCCAACCTTGCACAAAATCACCGCCAGGATGATAAGTAAGGCGTTTTGGCTCTCCGCCTTCTGCAGGAATCACATAAACATCAATATTACCATCATATTGAGCTGTAAATGCTATTTGGCTACCATCATTTGAATAATGTGGACTAGATTCATAACCTTCATCGCTTGTTAATCTTATGGCTGTGCCACCATCAGTACTGGCTTTCCAGAGGTCATTTGCATAAACAAAAACTACATCGTTGTTGTGAAGGGTTGGTTGCCTTAATAGTTGAGTGCCTTGTGAGTAACTAGTCAGGAAAAAGCAAAACGTAATAATACTAGAAATGTATTTCATAAATGGTTGATTTTGATAGTAGGTGAACCGTAGATTTTGGTCATCTAAAAATACGACTTAAGGAAAGTGAAAATTCCAAAAGAGATGTTAAAACTAGAATCCTACTGCAGTATCATCGCCACGTCTGTCTGCACCACCTTCTAATCTACCATCTTCAAGTATTAATATACCATCTACTTTGCCAATTACTGGAGAGCGTGTCTGGTTAATCTTGTAGCCCAAAGATTCTAACTGATTAATCAATTTTTCGGCAAAACCATTTGGTTCCATACGGATTTCGTCGGGCAACCACTGATTATGAAATCTTGGTGCATTTACTGCTTCTTGCATTGTCAATCCAAATTCATGAACATTCAAAATAGTTTGGAAAACAGAAGTGATAATTGTTGAACCTCCAGGTGTGCCTAAAGACATATAAAATTCACCATCTTTTTCTACAATCGTTGGTGTCATGGAACTTAACATTCTTTTTTCTGGAGCGATACTATTCGCCTCCGCACCAATCAACCCATAATAGTTAGGTTCACCTGGTTTGCTACTAAAATCATCCATTTCATTATTTAAAAAGAACCCAAGTTTATCTGCATATAATTTAGAGCCATAACCACCATTTAGAGTAGTTGTTACGGCAATGGCATTACCAAACTGATCTACAATAGAGTAGTGGGTAGTCTCTTCACTTTCATAGCCCATTATCTCACCATGAGATATTGAATCAGCAGGTGTAGAACGATTAAATGAAAAGTCTTTCATTCTATTTTCTAAATAGACTTCACTTAATAAGGTCTCTGAAGGGATTTCAACAAAGTCTGGATCTCCAAGATAGAAGCTACGGTCAGCATAGGCACGTTTTTCGGCCTCCACCATAACCTGTATAGATTTTAATGAATTATGACCAAAATCACCAAGATCAAAAGGCTCTACCATAGTCATGATTTGATTTAAACAGATACCACCAGATGATGGTGGCGACATGGATGTGATGGTGAGGTTATCATACTGAAATGTAATTGGGTCTCTCCATTTGGCTTCATATTTAGATAGATCTTCTAAGGTTATAATACTCCCATGACTTTGAAGGAATTCTACCAGTTTATTTGCTGTTTCGCCTTTATAAAATTCATCACGACCATTCTCTGCGATTCGCGATAAGGTTTCTGCTAAAGGGCTATTATTAATACGATCACCCTTTTTTATGTTTTTGTTAAAGTATATTTCTTTTTTATTGACGACTCTAAATATGCTATCATAATTTTTGAAGCGATTGGCTTGTTGACCTGTGACTACATAACCCTTATTTGCCAAATCAATAACAGGTTGTAAAATGGTTTTAACGTCTAATACACCAAAACGTTCTTGTGCTTTAAAAATTCCTGCAATAGTGCCAGGAACACCAACAGCTAAACTACCGACTGTACTTTTACCTTTTATAACATTTCCATTTTCATCAAGAAACATATCTCTATTGGATGCTAATGGTGCTTTCTCTCTATAATCTAGCGCACCTTTTGTTCCGTCCGTAAGGCGATACACCAAAAATCCACCACCACCTAAGTTGCCAGCATAAGGATAAGTAACAGCTAAGGCCATTTCTGTGGCCATCATGGCATCGAATGCGTTACCGCCTTTTTTTAGTATTGCGATTCCAATCTGAGAAGCCTCTACTCTAGCACTCACAACCATGGCACTTTCTGCAACTAGGCCTCTTTGTGGCTCTTCTATTTTTTTAGCCTTGCCTTCATGTTTGCAACTTAGAAGTAAGAGGACGATAACTACGCTGAGTCTTAAGGCAATTCTCATAGATTATATTTTTTTTGAAGTGATTGTAGTTCGGTTGCACTATATTCTTGTAATTCAGCGAAGAATGCTGTAAACTCATTTTCGAAGTCTGAATAATATTGTATTAATTCCTTTGTCGCGAGATTCATTTTGGATTTGTACTTGGTTCTGCGATTCATTCCATTCAATACGGATTGAATCCCTTCTATTTCAGCATATCCTAATAACCAATTATCCTGTATCATAAATGGCACAAGCTTTTTAAACTTAGTTGGTAATATTTCAAAGTTTTTATCAAGGCTATTATAAAAATCCTCAACAAAAATATCTAAAGGCGTATCAGAATAGTTTACCCAATTTTTTGCAAGAAAATGATCATAAAAAATGTCAATAATAACACCACTGTAGTGTCCATATGGTTGATGTAACTTTTTTGTACTTTCTTTAAAGATAGGATGTGCATCGGTAAAAGAATCAATAGCTCTGTGAAGCAAAATACCAACCTGCATTTCAGTTGGAAATTCTAAATAAGATTTACCTCTTATCCCATCTGCAACAAAGTTTCCTATAGTAACAAGTTCATTATCACCAGATAGATAAATGTGAGCTAAAAAATTCATCTGTCGAATTTACAAATTCATAATAATATAAATGTATTTAGATATTATATTTGCTCAAAATCAAATCTATATGACTTTAATTAAATCAATATCAGGAATACGAGGAACTATTGGCGGTAAGGTTGAGGATAATTTAACACCTATTGATACCGTTAAGTTTGCTGCGGCTTATGGTACTTGGATCAAATCACAACGTAATAAAGAAAATTATAAAGTTGTTGTTGGAAGAGACGCCAGAATATCTGGAGAAATGATTCAGAATTTGGTTATGAATACCTTAGTTGGTATGGGTATCCATGTTGTTGATTTAGGGTTGTCAACCACACCTACTGTAGAAGTTGCTGTTCCTATGGAACATGCTGATGGTGGTATAATTTTAACTGCTAGTCATAACCCAAAGCAATGGAATGCCTTAAAGCTACTCAATGCTAAAGGTGAATTTCTTGATGGAGAAGAAGGTAAAAAGATATTAAATATTGCTTCGTCTGACGCTATGCGTTTTGCCGAAGTGGATGAACTTGGTAAAATCACCAAAAATGAAGCTTATATCGATTTACATATTGATGAAGTTTTGGATTTACCGTTAGTGAATAAAAGTGCAATTGAAGCGGCCAATTTTAAAGTCGTTGTTGATGGTGTAAATTCTACTGGAGGCATTGCGATTCCTTTGTTATTAGAAAGATTGGGTGTGCATGCGGTAAAGCTATATTGTGATCCTACAGGTCATTTTCCACATAACCCTGAACCATTAAAAGAGCATTTAGGTGATTTAGCAAAAGCAGTTGTAAAGGAAAACGCAGATTTTGGTATTGTAGTAGATCCAGATGTGGATCGTTTAGCATTTATGGATGAAACAGGTGAGATGTTTGGGGAAGAGTATACGTTGGTAGCATGTGCTGACTATGTTTTGAGTAAAAACCCTGGGAATACAGTTAGCAATATGAGTTCAACTAGAGCCTTGCGCGATGTAACTGAGAAACATGGTGGTAGTTATGAAGCTAGTGCAGTTGGAGAAGTCAATGTTGTAGCGTTAATGAAGAAGAACAATGTGGTTATTGGTGGCGAAGGTAATGGTGGCATTATTTACCCAGAATTACATTATGGTAGAGACGCACTTGTTGGTGTTGCTTTGTTTTTAAGTTTATTAGCTGAAAAGAAATTAAAGGTAAGTGAACTTAGAGCAACTTATCCAAATTACTTTATGAGTAAAAAGAAAATACAATTAACTCCAGAGTTAGATGTAGATGGTATTTTAAGTACTATGGAGCAAAATTATAGTCATGAAAAATTAACGACCATCGATGGTGTGAAAATTGATTTTGCTGATAGTTGGGTACATCTTAGAAAGAGTAATACAGAGCCGATAATTAGAATTTATACTGAAGCACCTTCTCAAGACCAAGCGGATAATCTTGCAGATAGATTCATTGCTGAGATTAAAGCCGTTGCCAATATTTAGTATCTTTGCTTAACGATTAGATAAGGGTTCTAACAATGATTAGTGAAACAAAAATCAAAGAAAATTCTAAGCTCGAAACTTATTTCAATAAGTTTAGAAAGCATATCATTGGTCAAGACCAAACCTTCTCTACACCATATGGTGAGCAAAAGATTATTTATACAGATTGGACAGCTTCTGGTAGGCTTTACCGGCCAATTGAGGAGAAATTACTTAATGATTTTGGTCCTTTTGTAGCAAATACACATACTGAAACCACAGTTTCTGGTACGGCAATGACAAAAGCCTATCATAAAGCCAAGCATATCATAAAGCATCATGTTAATGCCAATGCAGATGATGTGTTAATTGTTTCTGGTAATGGTATGACAGGTGTTGTGAATAAATTTCAGAGGATATTAGGGCTTAAGGTACCTGAAAACCTTAGGAAATTTACGGAAATTCCAGACGAAGTACGACCTGTTGTATTCGTTTCACATATGGAACATCACTCTAATCAGACGTCTTGGTTAGAAACCATGGCCAAAGTGGAGGTTGTACCTCCAGATTCTAATGGTCTATTTAGTCTAGAAAATCTGGAAGCTTTACTTGTAAAATATAAAGATAGAGCACTTAAAATAGCATCTGTAATTGGTGGCTCAAACGTAACAGGTATTCAGACACCTTATCATGATATTGCTAAACTAATGCACAAACATGGTGGTGTTTGTTTTGTGGATTTTGCATGTTCAGCACCATATGTAAATATAGATATGCATCCAGAAGAAGACGATGCGCATTTAGATGCCATATTCTTTTCACCTCATAAATTTCTTGGTGGACCAGGAACCTCAGGTGTTTTAGTCTTTAGTAAAGAATTATACAAAAATATGATTCCGGATTGTCCTGGAGGAGGAACAGTAAGCTGGACGAATCCTTGGGGCGAGCATAAATATATTGATGATATAGAGGATAGGGAAGATGGAGGAACACCTGGATTCTTGCAGGCTATTAAGGCATCTTTAGCAATTCGCCTAAAGGAGCAAATGGGTGTCGATAATATGTTGAAACGAGAACATGAGTTAATTGACATTGTGTTTGATAAGCTTTCACCGGTTAAGAATATAAATATTCTCGCTGGCCAACATAAAGACCGTTTAGGTGTTATATCATTTTATATTGATGACTTGCATTATAACCTTGGCGTTAAGCTATTAAATGATAAATACGGTATACAAACACGCGGCGGATGTAGTTGCGCAGGGACATATGGACACTTTTTATTGCATGTAGACCAACAGACATCTCGAGAATTGACTGATGAAATTTCTATTGGTGAATTAGTAAGAAAACCAGGTTGGATAAGAATGTCTATTCACCCAACTACAACGACTGAAGAAATAGAATTTGTTTGCGATAGCATAATTGACTTGGCCAAGAACCATGAGCAATGGTCTAGTCATTACGAATACTCAAGATGTAATAATGAGTTTATACACAAATCACAAGTTGATAAACCCTGTGATGATAGTGCTATTGATAAATGGTTCGATTTAACTTAATTACTTAAAAGCTTCTGGTACCTTATCACGATGCTTCCATCGTTTGTGCGTCCACAAATAATATTCGGGCTTCTCGTAAATCTGCTTTTCTATATAATCGATATACAAATCCGTTAATTCATTTTCTTTATAATCTTTCGGATTCATAATTACTTTTTCGATTGTAGCCTCGTAATAACCGCGTTTTACTTTATCAATTCTGAAGAACATTACAGGCACATCAAGTTTTTTAGCAATCATTTCTGGACCAGTAATAATTGGTGCTTTGATGCCAAGAAACGCTCTCCAATAGTGCGCTTTTTGAGGCTTTGGTGATTGATCTGCTGCAAAACCGGCTACAAATAGCTCACCATTTCGCTTTAGTTTGGTAAGGGTGGATATAGTTTCTTTCGTTGTAATTAAGTAAGCATTGTAACGTGCACGCATCCTTTTCACCAGATTGTCAAAATACTTATTTTTTAGGCGTTTGTATATCGCATAGCCTTTATGTCCTATATGACATTGTATTACCACAGACCATTCCCAATTAGCATAGTGCGAACACATTAAAAGGACACTTCTGTTTTGTTCCTCCAAGTCTTTTATTTCTTCAATATTAGTATAGACAAAGCGCTTTTTAATCTCACTTTCTTTTATTGATAACGATTTTATGGCTTCTAAGATTAAATCACATAAATGACTATAGAACTTACTTGTCAATTTAGAAATCTCTTGTTCTGATTTATCTGGGAATACTAATCTGAGGTTTTCTTTAACCGTGGATTTTCTATACCCAAAAATTTTATACATAAATAGGTAAAGGATATCCGATAAAAGATAAAGCAATCTAAATGGTAAAATAGAGATTAGCCATAAAATAGGATAAACCAGTATGTAAGCAATAAGTTGCATTAAACGCTGTTAGTTTTAAAGGGCAAATATATATTATATTTGACGTTTTAGATTAGAGTTTATGTACAATTTAGGATTGGTTACTATTGTTATTATTGCAGCAAACGTTATCGTGTCGTATAAGGGATTTGGAGACCGATTGTTTTTTGAAAAATATAAATTTAATGTTGGTAGCATAAGACGTGGTGAGCAAATACGTATGGTAAGCTCAGGATTTTTACATGCCGACACGACCCATCTTTTGATGAATATGGTCACCCTTTACTTTTTTGCAGGCTCTGTAATTGGTCAATTAGGGAATTTTAATTTTATCATAATTTATATCGCCAGTTTGATTTTTGGAAACCTCTTATCACTCTATTTACATAAAGAAGAATTTTGGTATAGTGCCATTGGAGCAAGTGGTGCGGTAACTGGGATTTTATATGCCGCTATTTTGTTAGATCCAAAAATGAGTCTTTACATGTTCTTTATTCCTATTCCAATACCAGGTTACATTTTTGGGATTGGTTATTTACTCTATTCGATCTATGGCATGAAGAACAGAATTGGTAACATAGGACACGACGCGCATTTTGGTGGTGCAGTTGGTGGCTATTTGGTGACATTACTACTAATGCCTAGTCTACTTAAAACCGATTTGGGTCATGTAGGCCTATTGGCAGTACCTATTATTATACTTTTTGTAATGTATAAAACAGGTCGCCTTAAATAATTAGATTACTGCGCTAACAATTGCTCAATGCGATTTTCGAGTTGTCTACCTCGAAGATTTTTCGATATAATTTTCCCATCCTTATCCAGCACGTATGTCGCTGGAATAGCGTTGATATTGTATAAGCGTGCAACAGGATCATTAAAATATTGTAAGTGGGAAACTTGGGTCCACTTTAAGCCATCCTTTTCAATAGCATCTAGCCATGCTTTTTTAGGATCTTTTTGGCGAGAGTTGCCATCTAAAGACACTCCTATTATTTCTAGACCATCATCATGAAATCTATCATAAATTCTAACCACGTTTGGGTTTTCTTTGCGACAAGGCCCACACCATGCCGCCCAAAAATCTATAATGGTCACCTTACCTTTGAGATCCTCTAAAGAAACCATAGTTCCGTCAGGTGTAGGTGCTTCGAAATTAGGAGCAACCTTTCCAACTTGAAGATGTGCCGTTTTTTGAAATTCAACATTAATACTGTCTAGTTTTCTTTTAACTCTAACACCCATAGGTGTATTTTTTAATTCAGGAACTAAATTATCGTAAGATTCTAAAAAGCCTTCAACATCAAATTTTTGTTTATTAGCCTCTAATCCCAATAGGTTGAGTGTAAAGTAGCTATTGTTATTTTCTTTGGTAAATTTTGCCGGAAAGGCAGCAAATCGCTTTCCATTATCCTCTAATAATACTTCTAAAGAATCCTCTTTTTCAGAATCCTGAGCTTTTCTTGCATCAAGAAATTCACTGACGAGTTCTCTATTTTCTTTTTGTAAAGCCTTAATGCCATTTTGATATTTAACGAGGTCATCATGGGTTTTAGATCCAGTAGCCTTAGAATCTAGCATTAATTGCTTATTAATCTCAACATCAATTTCGCTGTTCTCTAACATGAAAAGAAACTCTCCTGGAATGCCTTGAATCTCCATAAATCGTACCTCTGGTTCGCTTACACTACCAGTGAAGGTGAATTTTTCATTCATTACAATTGCAGTATCCGAATACACCTCTCTACCTAGATTACTAACATCTTTGAGATATACGCGTGACCCGTTATACACACCAGGTGCATTACCATTTATAACAAAATCTGTTCTAGGGTTTTGATTACAACTTAAAATGAATGCTGGGATGACTAGCAGAATAAAAAGTCTTTTCATAATTTTTCTTTTTGATTAATTAACAACGACAAACGCTATTAAGTTAGCATTACAAATATATAAACTCAGACTAAGATTCATAAAATAGCATTGTGAAACATATCTTAAAAAACGACTACAGACGCTAGTACAGTCTTCTTATTTACAATACTTTTGTATTAAATTACTTCAACGATGCATAACGATACAATAGTAGCTTTAGCGACACCTTCAGGTAGTGGTGCCATTGCCGTAATTAGAGTGTCTGGAAAGGATGCTATTTCACTTGTAGGCAAACATTTTAAGTCCGTTGTTGACGATAAAACTTTAATAAATCAAAAAACCCACACTATACATTTAGGGCAAATTATAGATAATGAACGAACAATCGATGAAGTCTTGGTGTCAATATTTAAGGATCCAAATTCGTATACCGGAGAAAACGTTGTTGAGGTTTCGTGCCACGGATCGTCCTACATACAGCAAGAAATCATTCAAATGTTTTTAAGGTCTGGTTGCCGTATGGCCAGTCCAGGAGAATTTACATTACGTGCATTTTTAAATGGAAAATTAGACCTAAGTCAAGCAGAAGCAGTCGCTGATTTAATCTCTAGTGACAACGAAGCATCCCATAAAATTGCCATGCAACAGATGCGTGGAGGTTTTTCTTCTGAGATTGCTAAATTGAGAGAAGAGCTTCTAAACTTTGCTTCATTGATTGAATTAGAACTCGATTTTGCTGAGGAGGATGTGGAGTTTGCGAATCGTAAGGAGTTTGAGCAATTAATAGATCGCATAAGTTTTGTTTTGAAGCGACTCATTGATTCTTTTGCGGTTGGTAATGTAATTAAAAATGGGATTCCTGTAGCTATTGTTGGTGAACCTAATGTTGGTAAGTCAACGTTGCTTAATGCTTTATTAAATGAAGAACGTGCCATTGTTTCTGAGATTGCTGGTACCACTAGAGATACGATAGAGGATGAAATTACAATTGGTGGTATTGGTTTTAGGTTTATCGATACAGCTGGTATTCGAGATACAGAAGACATTGTTGAGAGTATAGGTATAAAGAAAACTTTTGAGAAGATAGATCAATCTCAGGTTGTCATTTTCTTATTTGATGCTCAAAATAATATCGATGATTTGGAATCTGTTCGAATAGAAATTGAAAAAATTCGAAATAAGCATCCTCAAAAACCACTACTTGTTATAGCCAATAAGATTGATACATTAGATGATGGACAACTGGCCAAAATCAATACAACGATTGCCGATGTTCTTCTCCTGTCTGCAAAAACAGGATTTGGTGTAGAACAACTTACAAATACTCTACTAAATCTCATTAATACGGGATTGTTGCGCAATGATGAAACTATTGTAACTAATTCGCGACATTATGATGCCTTATTAAAAGCCTTTGAAGAAATTCAAAAAGTAAAGCATGGATTAGAAACCGGACTTTCTGGCGATCTATTGGCAATTGATATTCGTCAGGCTTTATTCCACTTTGGTGAAATTACAGGAGAGATTACCACAGATGACCTGCTTGGTAACATCTTTGCTAATTTCTGTATTGGAAAGTAAAGTTATTTTCACTTGTTTATCTAATATGTTCTATTTATTGACTTTATAGAATAAAAATACTCATTTGTTTTCTTTTTATTTGATGTTATTTAGCTTTTTATTGTTGCTATTTTGTAACTTTAGGTTCATATAGCATCAAATAGCACCAAATGAAAGTTCACCTAAGAAAGAGAAAACAGACTAAAAAAGGTAAAATTAGTCTTTACCTAGAGATATATAAAGGCACTTCAAAAACTCCAGAGGGTAAAATAAAACTCTTAAGAAAATATGAGTATTTAGACCTCTATCTTATTGACAAACCGAAAACACTAGTAGAGAAGCAAGCAAATAAGGATAACTTACAATTAGCTGAAAGCATTAAAGCAAAAAGAGAGCTTGAAATAAAAAATGGAATATATGGCTTTACCAATGACTTTAAGCAAAACACCAATTTTATTGATTACTTCAAAGATCAAATGGAAAAAAGAAAAGAGTCTAAAGGTAATTATGGTAATTGGGATAGTTCATTAAAACACCTCATCAATTTTGCAGGAAATCAGATAACATTTAAAGAAATTGATGAAACATTTTGTGAAAATTTTATTGACTATTTAAAGAATAAAGCTATCAAATCAAATGGACAGCCTTTGTCATCATCATCTGTATCATCATATTTTAACAAGTTTAGAGCCAGCTTGAAAGAGGCAGTTAAGAAAAAAATAATTACCACTAATCCTGCCACTGATGTTAAAATACCAAAAGTCAAAGAACACAGAAGAGAATGGCTAACTATTGATGAACTGAAGGCAATAGTTAAGGCTGAATGTAGATATGATGTGCTAAAAAGAGCCTTTATATTTTCTTGTCTAACAGGGATGAGGTGGTCAGATATTAATAAATTAAAATGGTCAGATATTCAAAAGAATGATAATGGCTGGCAAATCCCATTTCATCAGAAAAAAACAGAGAATTTACAATACTTAGATATTTCAGAGCAGGCCAAAAGCTATTTAGGTAAAGAGGGTAATCCAAATGACAAGATATTTATAGGTTTAAGATATAGTAGTTATATGAATGTTGAACTTTCAAAATGGATGATGAGGTCAGGTATTACAAAGCATATTACATTTCATTGTGCCAGACATACCTTTGGAGTAATTCAACTCTCTCTAGGCACTGAAATATTCACACTACAAAAACTTCTAGGACATTCAGAGATAAAGACTACTCAAATTTATGCTGACATTGTTGATCAGAAAAAAAGAGAGGCTGTAAACAAGATTCCTGATATTAATATTTAGTTATGAGTATAAAAAAAGTTAATAAAAATCTTGAATCATGGTTTTTCTTTAGAATGTACTCAATTAAAAACACTTTTGAGTATTACAAGGAACTAGGCTATTCAGATGAACAACTTGAAAATATCAAGAATCCCAATGAGTTAATAAAAACATATGACCATCATATTAATTTAGATAATTGGGATTCAGTAAAAGATGATTTTTACTCACAGCGTTTAGAGGAATATCCAGAAAAATACACCGAGCAGGAAAAAATAAAGGATGAAATAAAAAAGGCTACAAATTTGCAAATCAATACAAATGATGAAAGTGAAAAATTAATAGTCAGGTATATTGATTTTTTAAATCAGAAAGCAACAAAGAAAAATACACCAAAAGACAAAGCTTCTTATATATGGCAAAATAATCCTGATAAAGAACTTCCAGAGCTTTATAATTTAATGATAGGCAATTACAAGTTAATATCATCTGAAACCTCATTAGAACAGTTTACAGAGGTTTTTACAGGTAAATCTATAAAGAATATCAAACCAATTAAAAGAACTGCCAAATTCACTAATTCTCTTTTAGCTTATTTTGTAAATGAGTTATTTTATAAATCATACCCAAATAGCTATTTAAGTATTGCAGAAGCTTGTTTTGAGGCTAAGAATTTAAGTAAAGCCATAACCAATTACAGTAATAATAAATCCAGAAAACCTAAAAATTTTGAAATAATTGATGACATTATCAGTCAAATTAAAACTTCTTAAAAAACCTTTATAGTCCTTTACTGTAAAGTCCTATCTATTCTTTTTCTTTCAATACTTAGCAATATTTGTCATGTTATAACAAACAAGGACTTGCAAGTCCATTTTATTAATAAGTAACATTAATATTATGGATAACTTACAGATAATTGATGAGAGGTTAAAAAATATAGAGAGCCTTTTATTAAATCAAAAAACAGTACTAAACTTTGATGAGGTGGCAATATATACAGGACTTTCTAAAAGCTACCTTTATAAACTAACCTGCAGTGGTGGAATACCTTGCTATAAGCCACAGGGTAAGCATATTTACTTCAATAAGCAAGAAATAGATCAGTGGCTATTACAAAACAGGAAAGCTACAACTAGAGAGCTTGTTAATCAGGCAAGCACTTTTGTCACCCTAAAAAATGATAAAAGATGAGAGTAGCATATTACAAATTAGCTATTCTTCCAGATGAGTTGAAAGTTGCTAACAAGATTAGAAGTAAAGCAAGGTTAGACTGTATTTCATTTACAGACCAAACAGAAGATGGTTATAATGGCTTGACAAATTTTGTCAATCATAAAGGACAGCTATTTTTTTACAAAACACCATGTAAAGACTTTGTGCAAGCAGATAAAAAAAGATTAGCTGAATGGAGTTTGACCAATAATGGATTAAATCTCAGTAGTATCTATATTGATGATTTAGACTATCCAGAAATTGGTTATGGCTATCCTAATGCAAATAGGCTTTTAAGCAATGGCAGTAAAAATCCACTATTTGAATTTAGAAATGATGGTTATTTGTTTTTAATGAATAAAGACTATTCAGTAATAGAGCTTTTAATTATTCCAGATGGTAGAAATCTAATAAGCAGTTATTACCAAAAATTGATTGATGGTGGTTTTGATAATGAGATCAGAAAATTAAGGGAGCAATCTATTGAGTTTTACCAATATGGTGGATTACTCTTATAGTAACATGTATCTATTGACACATTTAATCAAGTAGTTATGTATGACACTGTTAATTTGTGGTTACCCTTTGATAAGATAGGTAGTTATGATTTAAATAAAACCTGTCAAAATCTTACAGGAATAACAGAGCATAAAAAAGATGATGGTCAGGTCTATTTAAGTGGTTATCTGGATAATTATAAAGTAAGTATATCAGGGCAGGGAGTTTCTTTTAAAGGTAGTCTTGCAAAGTATTTCTTGCCTGATAACTTTCATACATTGACTAGGTCAGACAGTTGCAAAGCTTTTGAAATGATGGCAGATGAGATAGGCTTACCAATTACAAAGGCAAAAATCACAAGAATAGACTTTGCTCAAAATTTCTTGATGAGATATAAACCAGAGGCATACTACTCTTATTTAGGAGAAAGCCAATATTATAAAAGACAGCCACAATCTAAAAGCCTCTACTATTCAAATAGTATAAGACAGAAAGTGTTTTATAATAAGATTGCAGAAGGTAAATCAAAAAGAATGGAGCTTCCTAATGTTTGGAAAGGAGAGAATGTTTTAAGGTATGAAATGAGATTTAAAAGTAGATTAACAAAGCAATTTAATCAACCAGAAATCACTGCAAACATACTGTCAGATGAGAAATTTTACATGGTAGTATTTGATAAATGGCTTGCAGAATATCAGGCAATTAATAAAATAAATTCATTTAACTATAATACATCAGATATGAACAGTCCAAAGGATTTTAGAAAGCAGTTAGAACTGTTTGCAATTAACATCATAGGTCAAGATAAGATAATGCAAGAAATAGAGAATTTAAGGCATCAGAAAGCCTTTGATAAGCCAGAATATTATTCTAGGCTAAAGAGAGATATTAGAGAGCTATGTAAAATACCTGAACTGACAACCTCATCAGAATTAGTCACAGAACTTGACAAAAAAGTGAATGACTCTAAAAGATATTACAGATAATTATTATTAATCATTTTTTTAATTCTAAACTAGTTTAAAACAGAATGACTTCTTCCAACTATGATTAATCAAATTTTATCAAATCATTAATGATCTTTTTTAATTCTGTTAACTGATTGTTTCTACTATTTGTAGCAAGACTTATTTAAGACCTTGAATAATTTTGTTGAATGAAGTTTACAACTTACTATTCTAGTCTTTTAAAGTCTAAGGGAGTGCCCAATCTTAATGTTAGACAGTATCAAAAGATATTTAATATTATGATATTAGAAACTAGGATTGATGAAACAAACAAACTTCTAAAAACTAGTGTTGATCCAAACACTAAGTTTATTCTAAACAAAAGGAATTACAGTCTTTATTCTAAGTTATATAATTTAACAGGCGATAAAACACCTGAAACTATTTTCAAATCTTTTTTGGACTTACAGGTGTAGATTTATTAATATGCTATACATGATCTAATAAAATATTTGACTTATCTATTTTTTTAATTTATTTTACTCTATCTATTATAAATCAATGCAATAAAGAATGAAAAACTCTTACTTCACATTAATAATTTTAATATTATTTAATTGTAATCAAGACAATAAAAAGCCATTATCAAAGGAAGTCCAATTACATAAAGATGCTTTTAAAGAGGCTTTTAGTGACTTAAAGAATGCAGATACCATGTTGTATTTTTATAAGTGGAATCAAGACTACACTGATTCAATAAAAATAAAAGAACCTAACTTAGCTTTTATCTATGACTATGATTTATTACAAACATCATTAGATGCCTATAAAAGAGGTTTTAATAAATTAGACTCACTTCAATTCTTAAGTGAAAAATTTGACACCTTGCCAAATCTAAAAGCGTCTCAAATAAACACCAAGCTTAAATATTTAGAGAAACAACAAAAGTTAATTGATAGAATGCAACATGTTTTGAAAGTTCAAGGGCAGTTATATGATAAAAATGGAAAAATGCTTAATTAAATGAAACCATAGTACTTCTTTGAATTTTTAGTAAATTCAAAAATGGGTATAGAATGCCCGAGAAACAATCAATTTTCACAAACAAATCAATGTCATTAGTAATAAATCTAAAAAAACAATTAATAACAATACTTATTTTGTTATTTACTTCTTTTTCCTTCTCTCAGATTAAGCAGTTAAATCCTTCCAAATATTATGAGATAGGAGAAATTGAAAAGTGTGAATATGACATGGAGTCAAACACCTCTAATTGTTATTGGTTAGCTCGTTTAAGATATGGTATTCTTAATGATAAAAGGATTTATTATCTGAATTACCGAACTGAATATACCAAACATGATGGCACATTGAGTGGAGAAACAAGATTAATAGAAAGGCAAATAGAATTTGAAGCATCTGAATCTGAATTAGATTTCTTGTATGAAAAAATAAATACATGGTCAAAAGCAAGGATTAATACTGTACCACAAGACATTTACTTCAACTTAGGCTCACATACTTTGCATGTGTATGGCGCTAATTTTGATAGTTTATCTCGCAAACCTAGGTTACTGGTATTCAATTTTGGCGAATCTGAGATAGGACATGGATATAGTTGGAAAAATAGCATTGCCTTTCATTCTTGGGAATTAAGAAAATTATTTAATAAAAAACCAGATCCAATAAGAATAACAGATTGATTTCTTTAGTATTTGATGCTATATTTCATTATTCCACTACCTATATTAATATAAGTGTCTATAAATCAGTTAATTTAAGAGTCTACTTCACTTTTTGTATTGGTAAATAGGTTTAGTGCTTGTTAAATTTCAAAGTTGACGTGTTTAAAAATTAAATACTAGTTATTTTGTAATTGTATCAAAATACCTTCCAAAATTTCATCTTTTTCATTTGCCGAGGAATCAAAAAATGTAATATCAGGATTAAGCCCTTCGTCATTATCAATACCACTTACTCTTTGGATTTTACCCTTAGGCACTTTTACCATTATGGATGTTTTTGGTAATCTATACTCAAAAATGGAAGCATATAAATTCGGAGACTCAGCAGTTTCCTCTCCTACTATTGTGCCAAAACCATAATCTTGGATCTGTGAAGCTGTCACTGTAGATTGAGAATAAGAATGTCGGTTAACTAAAATGTATGTTTTTCCTTTGTATCTTTTTTCTAAAGGTTTTGGTTGATACTTATCCCATTTGTATTCAAAGATTTGCCCATCCTTATGATCTAAGATGGATTTTGAATATGCCTGAGTTGTGTCCGAGTTTTTTCTCGTGTACGCTTTCAGTATTTTACTTGTTTTTAACTGAAATTTTGAACTCCATTTAAAGGGCTTATCGGCAATATATGAAACTAAATAATCTCCAAAAGGATCATCACCTCCAGGATGATTTCTTAAATCAATGATTAAATTAGGTAGTTTCTTTTTGTTGATTATAGTAAATGCGGAGTCGATGAATTTCTTATAAAGATTAAGATCACCACTAAATTTTCCTGGTCGCAGATAACCTATAGATTTTGGTAGAACTTCAAATTTCCAGTCTAATTTTATAACATCGGAGTCTCTACGTATTGTCTCATAATCTTCGGTTTTAATTGCGGTTATTTTATGTTTCGATAAAACTCCCTTTTCTTCAATTTCTACCTCATAAAGTTCTTCATCTCCAAATACTTGCCAATAAAATCGCGGAAAACTGAACGATTCGAGTTGTGCATTTTTAAAATATAGGCGCTCAGCAGAAATCTGAAGATATATTTTTCGCAAAACTTCTTCTATCGGTTTGCCATTAATTGATTTAATCTCACTACCAATTTGAATCTCAGTGACGGTTGACCAGTTTTTTCGTACTAAGGCCTTACCATTTTCAATTACTATCTCTAGAGGAAAATTCATGCCACCAGAGTCTATATGATCAAAGTAAGCTTGTACAGGAAAATTGATTGTCGTATGCGCATTGTTGGCCTTTGCAACAACCTTCTGAAACAGATTAGTAGTTTCCAAATGAGATAAGCTATCCTTAAGGATTTCTTTTTGTATGGCTAAATAATTTTCGTCAAATTCAGTTTTTGAAATATGACCATATAAATTAAAATGGGTTTCTTCTAACGACGATTTCAGATATTTCAAATCTGATAATACGTCAACTTTAGAAAATTGCTGACCTTGAATTTGAAAGCTAAGAAGGAGAGTACTTAAATAAATAAATGACTTAATATTCATGATGACGATAGATTTTTATGTAATTATGACTTAATCTTTGGGCAAACTTAGTCCATACATAGACATTTATCGACCGAATACTTCTATTAGGACGCTTTTTTCAAACTTCTGAGATATTCACTTGGAGTTTGTTGAACAATTTTTTTAAACGCACTATTAAAAGTTGATTTTGAAGAGAAACCACACTCAAATGCATGACCTAATAATGAAAGTTTATCTCTATCCTTAGATTGCAATCTTACCTTGAAAGCCTCAACTCGGTAGGAGTTCACTACATCATAAAAATTCTGGTTAAAGTTATTGTTGATTTTGGACGACAAAACTCTTACTTTAATTTCTAATGATTCAGCTAACATGGTCAGATTTAAATCTGGATTCAAATAGGGTTTTTGAGTTTCCATTAGGCGTTCGAATTTAGAAATGAAATCATGGTCTTTTTCAGCTTCTTTATTCTTGGACTTTTCCTCAAATGGTTTTAAATGAATAACGTCTTGTTTCTTCTGCAGATAACCTTTAAAACCTATCCAACACGTAATTATAGCGAGAATAGTAAAATTGGGTAAAAAGTAATATTCTCTTAGACTTTTGTCAAAAACAAAGCGGTCAATTTCTGTTATAACTCGCCACAAGAAATGATAGCTTATGTAAATTATAATTGGGGTTTGTAACCATTTAAGAGAAAGGTGTTCGATTTTAGAATAATAGTCTTTGATTTGTTTTTGGTATTTCTTTAAAACCATTAGTGATGCAATACTGTAAGACCAAATTGATAAGACACCAAGCCACTGTTGTGTTAAATAAATGTAGGATTCAGTAGGTAATATATCTAGATATAGGCCGTCAGAACCATTTCTGTAAACTGCAGTTCTGTAAAAGATAAACTCTAAAAGAAGTGGTAAAAAATGAATATAGTCACTTTTGCGAAACTCATATTTAGGATGAGTTATGGTTTTAGTATAAAAATATAGAGCGGGACCAATACCAAATAACATCTCTAATTGCATGTAGCGGAATACATGTAAAAGATCATAGTCTTTCATAATATTAACAACCACAATATTGATCGCAATTAAGGCATAGAAAAAAACCAAAATTGCTAAAAACACGTTAGCCAAAGTTCGAGGCTTTTTAAAAGCAATTAAACCACTCAATAACATGGACTGTAGTCCACAGACACAAATAATAGTAAATAATATAGTGTTAGAGGTAACCATTTAAAATAGAGGATACTTAAATTTTACTTTGGAATAGATAGTTGCAAATATCTGTATAATATACGATTATTCAATTTCAATTATATCTAAAGAAATTACCGGTTATCCTAATTATTGTGATTTTCCTTTCTATTATACCTAGTCTTCAACTAAGCTGATAAAAATCATATTTCTTATTGATTCACTATGTTAATTTTGAGTGTAATAAATAAGATATATTATGTTCAATATCCTTTTAACATTGCTCTATAACTGGACTAACGGTGTAATAATGATTGCTGTTTTTGGGTTGGTCGTATTTATTTTAATCGGTATTCTAGTGAATTTTATGACGAGTGACAAGAAAGAAAACAATAGTGATAGTAAATTTTAATTTCATTTTGTAACAATTAAATGTTTTTAGCGTCCAATAGTTGAAAATCAATTAAAAAATGGAAACAAATTATCATTCACTTAAGCGTACAGATAATCAATTAATTATGATTACGCACCTGTCTCAGTTATTGACTTACGTAACTGGTTTCGGAGGGTTAATCGTACCATTAATTATTTGGGCAACGCAAAAGGACAATGTGGAAGGTATGAATCCACATGGCAAAGCAATTATCAATTTTCAATTGAGTATAATTATATATAGTATTTTAAGTATTCCTTTAATTATAGTATTTGGTTTAGGAATCTTGACGTTAATTTTAATAGGCATTTTAGCGTTTGTTATGCCTATTGTAAATGCAATCAAAGCTAGTAATGGAGAATTACCTAGCTATCCATTATCTCTTAATTTTGTTAGTTAGTATTGGCTGAACGCGATTCAGCATCTTAAGAAATGGAAAGAAAAAGGCTCACAAATTGTGAGCCTTTTTTATGACTAGTCAAGTCAATTAATTAACACCTGTATAATCAGTTAAAAACCGATTAGTTGTTGAGCATCACAGGCATCACAAGCATTGTTAAATGCTCTCCCTCGTCTAAACCATCAATTGGTGTTAGAATGCCTGCTCTGTTTGGTAAACTCATTTCTAATTGAACATTATCAGAGTTTAAGTTATTTATCATTTCTGTTAAGAAGCGCGAGTTAAAACCAATTTGCATATCATCACCTTGGTAATCACAAGATAAACGCTCCTCTGCTTTATTACTGTAGTCTATGTCTTCAGCTGATATATTTAATTCTGCACCAGCAATTTTTAATCTTATCTGGTGTGTTGTTTTATTAGAGAAAATACTAACTCGTCTTACAGAATTTAAAAATTGAGTTCTGTCAATAACCAATTTATTAGGATTCTCTTTTGGGATAACCGCTTCGTAATTTGGATACTTACCATCAATTAAGCGGCAAATAAGTACTGAATTTTTAAAAGTAAACTTTGCATTTGAGTCATTGTATTCTACAAGAACATCGTTTTCATTACCTGCCAATATCCCTTTTAAAAGATTTAAAGGTTTCTTAGGCATAATAAACTCTGCTGTTTCAGTTGCACTAACATCAGCTCTAGAGTATTTTACCAGTTTGTGCGCGTCTGTTGCTACAAACGTAAGGTTGTCCTGTGAAAACTGAAAAAACACACCACTCATTACAGGTCTTAAATCATCGTTACCTGCTGCAAAAATAGTTTTGCTAATTGCAGTTGCTAGGATATCTCCCATTATAGTTGTTGTACTAGCATCCTCAACACTTACAGCATTAGGGAATTCTGCACCATCTGCATAAGCTAATGCATATTTACCATGGTTAGAACTAATTTCAACTGTGTTATTATCTTCTACAACAAATGTTAAGGGTTGTTCTGGAAACGTTTTAAGCGTATCTAATAATAATCTCGCAGGTAATGCAATACTACCTTCAGAATCACTTTCTACGTCTATAGTAGAAGCCATTGTTGTCTCGAGATCACTTGCAGAGATTGTTAACTTGGAATGGTTAAGTTCAAACAAGAAATTATCTAAAATAGGTAAGGTGTTACTGTTGTTTATAACACCACCCAAAACTTGTAATTGCTTTAATAAATAAGTACTTGAAACTATGAATTTCATGAATGTAATATTGATGTTTATCAAATAAATTAGTCCTACAAATATATCTTAATAGTAGGGTTTTCTAAAACAAACTTATTAACAATATCTAGCTGTATTTTTTCTTTCTAAAGTAGTTGAAAGCAAATCCGAAAAGACCCAATAAAACCAACGGTAGTGCAATGTTAATTAGCTGCCATTTTGATTTATCTGACTCAACTTTATCAGAATTCAAAAATGCCACGCCAATTTCCTTGGTTCTAATGTTTATAAGTCCATTGTCATCGAGAAGATAATTAACAATGTTAAGTAAGAATTCTTTATTGCCAAACGCCTTTCCTGTAAGTTCATCGAAACCTAATTCTTGAGGTTGATTGCGTACAACTTTGTTTTTTATTATATCACCATCTGATACAATGACCATTTTACTGGCTATACCTTTATTCTTGAAGTCTCTTACTTTAAATGGGAGTACACGTTTATCGTATACCGAAGAAAATTCACCTTCAAGTAAAACAGCTAAATTTTGAGCACCTTTGTTATAACTTTCTACGTCTGGAGATTTTGTTACGGCATCTAAAGAAATTTCAGTAGGAACGCCTTCGAGCATCGATTTAGGCGAACTTTGGAGTAAAATCGTCTTCTTTATGTTGTTTTTTAGTGTGTCGATTGGACTAGCAAAATCAAATTTTACAAGTTCTAGATTCTTAGCAATTGGATGTGATGTATTTGACTTTGCTAAGGGCGAATATTGCCACTGTAAGGGTTGAAGTTGTGCTTGACTTCCTTCTCCAATAGCCAGCACTATTGGTGCTGAATAGAGATCTTTAACTAAACTTGGGTTGATTCGTGCGCCGTATTTAAAGAAAAAGTCATTCAAATTTAAATCCCTTAAAACCGAAACACTAGAATTGGTGGCATTGTATAAGCTGTCTTTATCCATAATAACAGCTTCGGTTAACCAAAGACTTTTCCCTCCGTTTAATAGGTATTGATCTAAAACTAGTTTTTCGTTTTCACTAAATGCAATACTAGGTTTTGCAACGACGATAAGATCATAAAATTTGAGTTTATCTAAAGTGCCTTGTGGGTTTGAAGCAACACTATCTAAAGTAAATTGTGCTAAATTATAATAAGGTCTAACAGTTTGCAGGAAATCAGCGATGTAAAGGTCGTTTAACTCTCCATTACCTTTTAATACTGCAATAGACTTAGATTTGGCTTTTGTAAGTTTACTAAACCCATCTGCAAAAGCATACTCTAAGGATTGAATAGACGTCGTAATTTGTTCATTCAAACTTTGAGTGAGACTACGTTTTAATAATGGGATTTTAACCGTATTGTTTTTGTAGCTGGCAAAGGCCCATGGAAAAATTATTTCTTGTGTGACCTTACCTGTACTATTATCGGTATTGATATAGGGTTCTAATCCAGATTTTGTTAGTTCTTCTATGTTGCGCTGTCTGGTATTTTCATCTTCAATCGGGTTGATGAAATTAATCAGGATTTTATCTGATTCTAATGTGAATTCTTCTAGTATATGTCTGGTCTCTGATCTTAATAATCTGAATTCTGAAGGGAAATCACCTTCTAGAAACATATCTATAATAATAGGTGCATCTAAATCTTGTACAAGGGCCTTTGAAGATTCTGAAAGCGTATAGCGTTTATCTTCTGTAAGGTCAAAGCGCTTGTAAACTTTACCCGAAATAAAGTTAATGAGAACAAGACCAGCTAGAACTCCAAGAATATTAATTGCTGTTTTCTTCATCTTTAGATTCAAAAGTTATTTCTTCTTGATAGGTTTCTAGACTTACCAGTTTGTCCTCTTTAAAAAGTAAAACAACAGCTTCTTTTTGGTCATTAAAAGCTCCTGGTTCAATGCCCATACCATAATTCCATTTATTCTCATCGTGCATTTTCTTGCCATTATCCCAAGATAACCACTCGTATTTACCCAATAGCCCTTCAACCTTAGATTTTGATAGGCCAATAAGCGTATCACTTTCTATAATATTATCAATCATCTCATAGCGTAGTGCAGGTTTTTCTACCCAGGCTTCACTATTAAAGTATTTTTGATGGTGATGGTTGCTAAAAATATTCACAAAGGGATAGAAGACGTAGAAATACACAAAAGGGGTTAAGACTAAACTGATTATAAATGTTAACCATTTCCTCTTATCCACAGTATTTAAAAATACAAATAGGAGTATAAAAACGATTAGCATAAAAACGACAAGAAGTGGTGTTATAATCATCTTTAGTGCTTTTCAATTTTAAGTTTTGTAAAGAATAGAAATGCAACAGTAACACTTAAAAAGTAAATAACATCTCTTGTATCAATGACGCCACGGCTCATACTATTATAATGTGAGGACATACCAAGTTGTTCCAAATAAATGAAGTCACCTAAAATACCATAGTTAGACAGTCCTTCAAACCCAAAATACATAAAGAAACAAATAAACACAGCGGTTATAAACGATACAATCTGATTGTCTGAAAGTGTTGAGGAGAACACTCCAATCGATGTATAAGTACCACTAAGAAATAGTAGT
Source organism: Winogradskyella poriferorum (assembly GCF_050618035.1). GTDB lineage: Bacteria > Bacteroidota > Bacteroidia > Flavobacteriales > Flavobacteriaceae > Winogradskyella > Winogradskyella poriferorum_A. The sequence goes on along the minus strand of NZ_JBODPY010000003.1, from coordinate 61,365 downwards.
CCAAAGTAAGAACCAATGGTACTTCCCATGTCTAAATTGCCTTCTGGATCTCCTAATTGTGATATGGAATAGACATAAAGAAGCGTTGGCAAAACAGCCAAAATAATGAGAATTAAGGCACCTAGATATTTGCCTAATACAATTTGAAAATAGGAGAGTGGTTTAGTAACCAATAGCTCCAATGTTCCTTGTTTCTTTTCATCACTAAAACTCCTCATGGTAACAGCAGGTATTAAAAAAATGAATACCCAAGGTGCAAGGAGAAAAAACGATCCCAAACTTGCTTCGCCAGCAGAGAAAATATTGAATTCTCCTTTAAATACCCAAAGAAACAAGCCGTTAAGAACCAGAAAAATAGCAATCACTAAGTATCCAATAGGAGAGGCGAAAAATGAGTTAATTTCTTTTTTTAATATCGCTAACATTTAACTTTCTCAGGTGTTCTTTTTGGTTTATGCCAAAGTTTCTAATTTATCTACACTCCATGCTTCTGGCTTAGCATTAAAAAGAGGTTTGGTCTTCGACCAAACAGATTTAAATAATTCTGAATTACGGTAGCTATTTAATTTTACTTCCGAATCCCAATAGCTGTAAGTAAAAAAAATGTTTGTATTGTTTTGATCTCTATACAATTCAAGAAAATTACAGCCACTAAACGCTCTAATCTTAGATTTATTCTCTTCAAAGTTAGAAAGGAATTCATCCACTTTATCCGGTTCAAAGCTCATTTTCACAATTCTTACTAACAATTCTAGGTCTTATTAAAATTAATGGTAACGGTATCCATGGTTTTTAATCCCATAAGTGTTGAAGCACTACCTACAGTACTACAATTACTTTTGTAAACTGCAATTTCTAAATAATCCGAAGAATTAAAAACGACCATACCTTTACCTTCGTCATTGCGCTTAGATTCTTCTATCTCAAAATTAACAATATCGCTATACTTGCTATAAATTTTGTTGAATTTATGGTTCCGAGCAGAGATTTCGTAAGATCTTGTTTTCTGCACACCTTCAAAAAACTTTCGCTTAATATTGGTTACGACATTACCGTAATTATCTATGTATATTACACTACCTATAATTTGGTTCTTTTCATCGTTTACAAACGGAACCAAGTTCTTAATAGGCTTAATGTTGTTAATAACTTTTCCAATCACCTCAAGTGTGCCTCCACGTGCAATATGGCAGGCTACTTTTACAAAAATATCTAGGACAGGAAAGTTGGTTTCGATTTTATCGTGGATATTAATTTCAACAATCTTTTCTGGTGCAATTTCAGAACAGATCATGCTCATAATTCCATTATTGGCACATATAAAGTAATGGTCATCTAACTTTATTGCAATGTGCTTATTTTCAGGGCTTAACTCAGAGTCAATTCCAATAATATGAATGGTTCCTTTTGGGAAACTACTGTAGGCATTTAAAATAATGTATGCAGCTTCAGATATATTAAATGGTGAAACGGAGTGTGAAATATCTACAATTCGAGTATCGGATAATTCGCTATAAATTGCTCCTTTTATGGCTCCGGCAAAATGGTCTTTTTCTCCAAAATCAGTCGTTAAAGTGATTATTGCCATGAATTAATTGTTGATAATTTTTTTAAGTAATCTGCATGTAAAATTGCTAGATTTGTGAGTACACAAAACTAATAAAAGAAAACAGATTAACATACTAAATCCTTCACGCTTTTGAACGAACTTATTCTAGAACTTGAAGAAATTACACCTAAAGAATTCTTCGGCGCCCAAAATGCTAATATTGAACTCCTAAAAAAGTATTTCCCAAAATTAAAAATTGTTGCTAGAGGCAATAAAATAAAGGCATATGGCGATGAAGATCTCTTAGAAGAATTCGATCGCAGAATGATGATGCTGATGAAGCATTTTGGAAAATATAATAAGCTCGACGAGAATGTGATTGAACGTGTTTTAACAAGCCAAAGTAGCGATGATTATAAAACATCAGCTAAAAGTGGTGAAGTTATTGTTCATGGTGTTGGTGGACGTTTAATAAAAGCACAAACTGTTAATCAAAGAAAGCTTGTTGAGAGCATTCGTAAAAATGATATGGTCTTTGCTATCGGTCCTGCCGGAACGGGAAAAACCTATACAGGTGTGGCATTAGCCGTACAGGCCTTAAAAAGTAAGGAAGTAAAACGAATTATTTTAACGAGACCTGCTGTTGAAGCAGGAGAGAATCTCGGTTTCTTACCGGGAGATTTAAAGGAGAAATTAGATCCTTATATGCAACCGCTTTATGATGCTTTAAGGGATATGATTCCGCATGAGAAATTAGATTCATTTATTGAAAAAGGTGTTATACAGATTGCACCTCTTGCTTTTATGAGAGGGCGTACTTTAGACAATGCATTTGTTATTTTGGATGAAGGTCAAAATACAACACATGCCCAAATGAAGATGTTTTTAACTCGAATGGGTAAAAATGCCAAATTCTTACTTACAGGCGATCCAGGACAAGTTGATCTACCAAGACGAACCATATCTGGTCTTAAGGAAGCCTTATTAGTTTTAAAAAATGTTGAAGGTATTGGAATGGTTTATCTAGATGACAAGGATGTTATAAGACATAAATTAGTGAAGAAGGTAATTGACGCATATAAAAGTATAGAAAATAGGGACTAGAAATGAGTAAGACTATAATTGATACTAATTTTAATTTTCCTGGCCAGAAAGGCGTTTACAAGGGTAAGGTTAGAGAGGTTTATAATATTGACGATGAACTTCTTGTAATGATAGCTACAGATAGGTTATCTGCTTTTGATGTTGTAATGCCAAAAGGGATACCTTTTAAAGGCCAAATATTAAATCAAATTGCAACCAAGATGATGAAGGAGACCGAAGATCTTGTTCCAAATTGGTTGATAGCCAGTCCAGATCCTAATGTCGCTGTAGGACATCTGTGCGAACCATTTAAAGTAGAAATGGTTATTCGTGGTTATATGTCTGGTCATGCCGCACGCGAGTATAAAACTGGTAAGCGTTTGCTTTGTGGTGTCCCAATGCCAGAAGGTATGCAAGAGAATGATAAGTTTCCTGAGCCAATAATCACTCCAGCAACTAAGGCTGAAAAAGGAGATCATGATGAAGACATATCTCGTGAAGATATTTTAAAGCGTGGTATTGTTTCTGAGGAAGATTATGATGTTCTAGAAGATTATACTAGAAAACTCTTTGAAAGAGGGACTGAGATTGCTGCAGAGAGAGGACTTATACTAGTCGATACTAAATACGAATTTGGGAAAACCAAAGACGGTAAGATTGTATTAATAGATGAGATTCATACGCCAGACTCTTCACGTTATTTCTATGCAGAGGGTTATGAAGAACGCCAAGAAAAAGGAGAGCCTCAAAAACAGCTTTCTAAAGAGTTTGTAAGGCAATGGCTTATTGCCAATGGTTTTCAAGGGTTAGAAGGCCAAAGTGTACCATTTATGAGTGATGCGTATATAGAAAGTGTTAGTGAGCGTTATATAGAACTTTACGAGAATATTACAGGCGATACTTTTGTTAAAGGGGATTTATCCAATATTGAAAATAGGATAGCGTCTAATGTAAATTCTTATTTAAAAGGCTAACCGTTAGTAATTCTTTTTTAAAGAGTCTAAATGGTGTTCTACATGATAGCCTGTCCACATTATCATTTCACGAAGAGGCATTTTACCCATTAAAGGATGCGGTAATATCAATTTGTCTAGTTGTTTGTCACTTAACTTATTGGTTTTATACTGTAGCTTTTTATTTTCGGTTTGTAACCTGTTTAGGATGTACTGCTTATCGTTTACGCTAGGAATCTTCATGTTTTGAGAGCCTTTATAGGTAATACCTTTGACTTTCTCTAGCCTTTCATGGTATCTTTTAACAATGGCCTCATATGGTCGAACAGATCTATTCGCCTTACCAAATTTATAGCGAATTAAAAATTTTGGTAAGCTAAGTGCATCATTTAGTGGTTTTATACTTTGGAGTAAATGCAAGGCTTGCTGTCCTGTTGTCCACTTCCCGTCAGGGCCTTCTGTCCATTTTTCATCAGGATGATGCTCCAGCCAATCAAGTAGTTCAGTGTACTTACTTTCTAAGTGTTGAATAATATCTTCTTTATCCATTTTTGTAAAAATGATAAATAAAAGATAGGAATAATTGTTTAATGGAGGAGGAGTGTAATAAAAAAACTATGATGGAGTTTATTCTTCTTCTCTTTCTTGAACTACAATTTTATCCTTTTTGAAAATAGGGATCAAGTAGGATAAATTAAAATTAAATCCGGTTCCAAACCTTCCACTGTCATAAGTTCGGTTAAATCCAGGAATAAAGAGGTTTTCAAAATTACCAGGCTCTGTTTCGGTAATAAGCCCTTTAAGTTGCACATTAAAGCCTGCATAAAAATTATTGAACATTTCGGCCTTCATTCCGATTTGAATTTCTAACCACGTAGCAGTGAGACCTTTAAATTCTTCATTCTGTTCTACGAAAACTTGTTCATTCCAATATTGATTATTGACATCGTAGATACTATAATTATTTAAGGTTTGGCTAAAAGTACTTGCTCCAGCTCTAAAGCCAGCATAGATCATATTCTCCATGTCCAACCAATTACGATAGAAGTTAAGGTCTATTCCTGCCTTAAAGTAACTCCCTTTGGTGGTGTTATTTAATACTTCATTATCTATTGTTCTTTCTTCGTTTCCAAGTTCTCCGGCTAAATAGATACGTTTGGTTAGACGATAATCACCAACAACTTCAAATCCTGTATAATTATCATCTACAAAAGATCTGACGAGTCGCCCAATATCGGCACCAACTCTTAAACCGTATTTCTGCTTATAGATTAAGGTGTCCTTAACGGTTTCATTCTCTGTATTATTTTGTGCCATTGCCATAGATGAAAACAATAGCATCACAATCATACACTTAGTGAAATATGCGTACATGTACTGTGTTTTCATTTTCTATGGTTGTTTCAACGGTCTCTACATTATTAATCCACAAGTCGCTATCTGATTCTACAATGGTACTATGCCCAATGAATCGACTCTTGTAACCACATGCTCTAGACACATAAACAAATTCTGTTGTGTAATTAATCTCAATAATATCGACATTAGACTCGGTAGTATCGTCCTCATCTAATCTATCATCTGTATCTTTTTCTAGTATATAGCGCGTTGTATTTTGTTCATTCTCATTCCCAATAATCAACGGTAACTCAATACGATTTACGTTTGTATTAAAAACTAAAGTCTCTAAGGTTTCTGTTGTAGGTGCTTCGGTCAATAAACCCTCTCCGTATACAGTAAGACGCGTTACACTTTTGAGATCATCAGTATTAATGACATCGTAGAACTCAATTATTAACCTCGGCGTTGTGGATGTAGTTGCAGCACAGATATCATCGCGCTCACAACTATAAAAAACTGTGATAAAAAAGAGAATTAAGATTTGTAACTTTTTCATTTTTATTTTTCAAACAATACCACAGTCTCAATATGAGCTGTATGTGGAAATTGATCAACTAAACTGAGCTTTTTAATCTGGTAACCAGCTAGTTTTAGCTGTTCTGTATCCCTTGCCTGAGTAGCCGGATTGCAAGATACATAAACCAAACGTTCTGCATTAAGGTTTATTATTTTTTTAAGGGTCTTAGGAGCGATTCCTGCTCTGGCTGGATCTAGAATTATTGTTTTTATAGTATTGATATACTCAGGATACTCATTCAAAAATTTCCCTACATCAGCCGCATAAAAAGACACACCTTCAATGTTGTTTCTAAGAGCATTTTCTTTTGCATCTTCAATGGCGGAAGCAATGATATCTACACCAATAATTTTTGTGTTAGTTGCTCTGCTCGCTATAATTTGTCCTATGGTACCAGTACCACAGAATAAATCTAATACTACAGAATTATCAATGGTATCTTTCTTCTCTAAGGCATATTCTGCAACCTTGTTATAGAGGAGCTCAGCACATTTAGGATTTGTTTGAAAGAAACTTTTAATGCTTATTTCAAAATTAAGACCACATAGTTCTTCGATAATCTTCTCATTGCCGTAGATTAATTTTAAAGAACCCGTTGTGGCAATAGTACGATCACCAACTTCATCGTTTATTGTATGAAGAAAACCAGCAACACGATCATCAAATAGTTCTACTAAGAATTGTGCAAACGCATCTAGATCAAATGATTTTAAATGGTCTGACGTAGTTACAAGGTTAAAAAGTAACTTATTGGTTTTATAAGATTTTCTTACGACTAAGTATCTAAAGAAGCCTTGTTTTTTTGGTCCGTGCCAAGGTGGTAATCCTGTGTTTTCACAGTACTGCCTTATTTTCTTAAGGTTGTCTTCTACGTCTTTATCAAAGAGGCCTGAATCCTTATCTAAATTATCACCACACCACCATAATCCTCTGCGTTTAAATCCTAAGGTAAATTCGTCAACATCTTTTTTACCAACTCTATCGTATCCAATTGCAGAAAATCCATACTCCATTTTATTTCTGTAGTGAAATACGTTTGGAGAGCCAATAAACTCATCAAAATGAGATTCTATCCCATCAATTTTACCAATGCGCTTAAAAAGTTCTAATGTACTTTGTTTTTTATAAGCATGCTGTTTTTCGATAGGTAGCGTAATGTAAGGCGCACCAGGAATATCTTGGTATGGTAGTTCAACTTCATCATCAGAACGTTTAATAATCTCTAGAAGTTTTCCTTCAGCATAAGTTTTACTCGACTTCTTTATCTGAGCCTTCACTAACTGACCTGGCAATGTATTAGGCACAAATACTACAAACTCACCCAATTCATTTTTTATACGACCAATACCCTTGCCACCAAAGGCATAGTCTTCAATTAAGATTTCGATGGTTTGTCCGCGTTTTACGAATTTATTGCGTTCTCTTCGTGGCATTGCTAAAAATTAGACTGCAAATATAATTGCATTTTGTAATTAATTATGAACTCCTGTAGGATACTATTTTAATGTTATACTATTAATTTGTTATTTTTGTTCACGCAAGGGATGATTTCTCTCCCACGCTGCTTTTTTAGGGACACACCATTACTTCATATGTGGTACGCGAGGTCCTTAAAAGAATAAAGGTAGAGCAGGAATAGTTATTTTATTCACTTTTAAATTTTATTAAAATGGCTGTTTTAGACCACATTTCATCGCAAGAGGCGATGGCACTAGAAAACAAATATGGCGCGCAGAATTATCATCCATTACCTGTTGTATTAAGTAAGGGAGAAGGTGTATATGTCTGGGATGTCGAAGGCAAAAAGTACTATGATTTTCTTTCTGCGTATTCTTCATTAAACCAAGGACACTGTCATCCTAAAATAGTTAACGCTATGAATGAGCAGGCGCAACGCCTAACTTTAACTTCAAGAGCGTTCTATAATGATATGCTTGGACGCTATGAGAAATATGCAACCGAGTATTTTAAATTTGATAAAATGCTCCCAATGAATTCTGGAGCTGAGGCTGTAGAAACTGCACTCAAACTATGTAGAAAATGGGCATATGAAGTTAAGGGAATTGACCTAAATAAGGCAGAAATTGTAGTTTGTAAAAACAACTTTCATGGAAGAACTACAACCATAATTTCATTTTCAAATGATCCTGTTGCACGTCAACATTTCGGACCCTATACAGACGGATTTATTAAGGTAGAATATGATAACCTAAAAGCTTTAGAAGAAGTACTAAGCACAAATAAAAATATAGCAGGATTTCTAGTAGAACCTATACAAGGTGAAGCAGGTGTTTATGTGCCAAGTGAAAATTATTTAAAAGAGGCCAAGGCATTATGCGAGAAGTATAACGTGCTTTTTATTGCTGATGAGGTACAAACAGGGATTGCTCGTACTGGACGTTTATTAGCATCTTGTGGTAATTGTTCTTGTGTTAATAAAGACTGTTCGGGAACACCAGATGTAAAACCAGACATTTTAGTTTTAGGTAAGGCATTAAGTGGTGGGTTATATCCTGTGTCTGCTGTAATGGCCAATAATGAAATTATGAATGTTATACAACCTGGTAATCATGGAAGTACTTTTGGTGGTAATCCAATTGCCGCAGCTGTAGCAATAGCCGCTTTAGAAGTGGTGAAAGATGAGAAACTTGCTGAGAATGCTGAATATCTAGGTAAAGTATTCAGAGCTGAGATGAATAAGTATATTAAAGAAAGTACAATTGTAAGTTCGGTTAGAGGAAGAGGTCTGTTGAATGCAATTGTGATTAATGATGATGAAGATAGTGATACAGCGTGGAATATTTGTTTAAAGCTACGTGATAACGGATTACTAGCAAAACCAACGCATGGCAACATTATAAGATTTGCACCGCCATTAGTAATGACTGAAGATCAATTATTAGAATGTGTTTCTATTATTACTAAAACTTTAAAGGAGTTTGAAGTATAAACACAAATATGATTATAAAAAAAAGCGACCAATCTGGTCGCTTTTTTTATTGATATGTTTTCTAATTATTGATTCTGCATCTCTTCCATACGTTGCATTAACGCTTCTGGATCTTGAAGTGCTTCCCAACCTACTTGACCAATAAACCATGCCATATAAGCTGCAAATAACACACCTAGTATAAGACCAATGATACCCATAATTTTACCAGCTTGAACGTTACCGTATCCTAAATAATTTTCAGGGTCTTCTTTATATAGCTTAGTGGCTTTACTTGCAATGATAATTGCGACGATTCCAAAAATAATTCCTGGCAATCCGTAGCAACAACAACCTACGATAGATAAAATTCCCATCACTAAGGCGAGTGTTGCATTTGGTAACATTTGTTTTTCCATATGAGTTGATTTAAAAGGTTAAAATGTTTTGATTAAAAAACTTATTACAATAATACTAATATTTAAAATAAATAGTCCGAGAATAATTTTATGACCATTTTTAAAATGAAATTTTAGATGAAATAGTAAAAAAGTAAACATTGCAATTAGTGTATAAATCGCAGGATACATATAAAATGCAGCTACAAAGTCGCCCTTTAGAATAAGAGCAATAGAGCGTTGCATTCCACATCCCATGCACTCCACATTAAATGTCTTTTTCCACATGCATGGTAGCATATATTCTTCGATTTTATTTAAAGTTAAAAGCATAGTGCTAATTTAATAATTGCAGAAAACTTTTGATAATGCCCTGAGTATTTTCTTGTCTGTGTATTTTTGTATTGTATAAATTTCAAATTATGAATATTTCTAGAACAATTAATCTTTTAGCCATAATTATTGGTGGTGCCATTGCAATTTATGCTCAAGCAGAAGAAAAACAAGATACCTATTTGTTAATTGGTGGAATCGTTATTTTAATGTTTGGGATCTATAGAACTTCAAGAAATATTCCAAGCAAATATGATAAAGCCGAAGAGGAGTCATTCGTAAAGACTGAAAAGGATGAAGATTAAGGTTGGGGATTTAGTTGAAACCATCGATGATAATATAAAGGGTAAAGTCATTTCTGTAAAGTCGGATGGTATTCTTGTTGAGGATAATGACGGGTTTCAACTTCAATTTCAAAGTGATGAACTTATGTTGGTTAAGTCAGATACGGATTTAAGACGTTCTATAGCCAATTCAGACCTCGACTTAATTAAAAAAGAAAAGGACAGCATAAAACCAAAAAAGAAGAAGATTTTTAAACCTAAACAAAGGCATGCTCCAAAAATTGTAATCGATTTACATATTCATCAGTTGGTTGATTCTACAAAGGGGATGACCAATTTTGATATGCTCAACCTTCAGCTAAATACAGCACAGAGACAACTTGAACGTGCTATTGAATATAGAGTACCTAAAATTGTATTTATACATGGAGTAGGTGAAGGTGTGCTACGACAAGAATTAGAAACTCTATTTAGACGCTATAATAATGTGGAGTTTTACGATGCGGATTATAAACTTTATGGATTGGGAGCAACTGAGGTTCGGATATTTCAGAATATAAATCCTTAGCTATTCACTAATTATATCCTCTTCAATCACAAAACTTCCAAGTTCTATTATTGTAGCATCGATAATGTCTAGACCAATATCTTCGAGCACAAATGAACTCGTTGTAGTTCTTTTATAAATATTTCCTATAAAGCCAGAATCTTCAAATTCTTCTTCGGCAGTTGGATGATTGTAAAGATATCTCAAGACATTAACACCATCTTCATTAGGTACAAAATCGTTAAGAGGATTTGCATCTAAGCCCTCGTCTTCTAGTCTTGTAAGGGCACCATCACCATCATCATCAACATCTAAATAATTTGGTGTACCGTCTCCGTCGCTGTCATCATTTGTGGGATCACCATCATCATCGACATCTTCATTAATAGTTCTAACATTATCGTTATCATCGTCTTGATCTAAATAATCTGGGATGCCATCCATGTCAAAATCATCATTTGTAGGATCACCATCACCATCTCGATCTTCCAATATTGTTGGTATACCGTCCTCATCATCATCTACAACGGTAACAGTTACAATAACTTCACCACCATCGGTTTCATAGTCGTTTATTACCATTAGGTCTGGATCGGATAATTCATTACAAAGTACACTACTACTCAATTCGGCATTATACGTCCTGTAGTTGAAGCGTATGCCTGTAGTCGTATTTATACTTACACTATGCGGTTCATCAACTGGAGTTTCATCCGTAAACAGATAGTCATATGTTGGTTTTGGTAAGGTAAGAATCAGAGCTTCATTTGGATCTTCTCTTGTATTATAAAGTAAATACAGCGATTCAAAATTATCGCATCGCTCAAGTTCATCATCAAAGTCTAGCGATATATTAATGATGTCACCATCATCGCAAGCCACAAGCAACAGAAATGAAAAAGCAATTAAGAAACGACGTATCATAGATTCAATTTTCAACAAAAATAACGGATTTGTCAAATTATAACGATGAAGTATTTAAATAATTTTATTTGCAATATTTTTGCACTATGAAGTCCGTATATTTTGATAATGCAGCAACTACAGCGATAAGACCTGAAGTGATAGATCGTATGACAGAAGTATTGAAGAATAACTTCGGGAACGCTTCGTCTACGCATAGTTATGGTAGATCCTCCAAAGCTTTATTAGAACAGTGTAGAAAGAATATAGCAAGCTATTTTAATGCCAATGCATCAGAAATTATTTTCACCTCTGGTGGTACGGAAGCAGATAATTTGGCATTACGCAGTGCAGTTAGGGATTTAGGTGTGGATGAAATTATAACTTCTAGAATAGAGCACCATGCTGTGTTACATACATCAGAGCAATTAGAGGAAGAATATAATATAAAATTGAGTTTTGTTGATGTAACAGACTGTGGGTTGATAAATTATGAGCACTTACAGTCCTTGTTAGATAAAAGCAATCATGCTTTAGTGAGTTTGATGCATATAAACAACGAAATAGGTACTATTCTAGATTTACAAAAGGTTGCAGATTTATGTAAGGCAAATAATGCACTTTTTCATACCGATACTGTTCAGTCTGTTGGTCATTTTAAAATAGATCTTAGTAGGATACCAATTGATTTTATGGCAGCAAGTGCACACAAATTTCATGGACCAAAAGGTGTAGGGTTTTGTTTTGTGAGAAAGGAATCAGGCTTAAAACCATTAATTTTTGGAGGAGAACAAGAACGTGGCGTTCGTGCAGGTACTGAATCTATTCATAATATAGCAGGAATGGATGAGGCGCTTAAAATTTCTTATTCCAAGTTAGAGGAGGAACATAAGTACGTAACTGACCTCAAAACGTATTTTATTGCAGAGCTTAAGAATGCAATACCTGATATCTCATTTAATGGGTCGTGTAATAATTTTGAGCAAAGTACATACACACTTTTAAATGTTGCGCTTCCAATTGCGCCAGAAAAAGCAGCTATGCTTCAGTTTCAATTAGATTTAAAAGGAATTGCATGTTCTAAAGGGAGTGCATGCCAGAGTGGGAGTAATATGCAATCTCATGTTCTTACTGCAGTACTCAGTGAGGCCGATCTTAATAAACCATCCATTCGCTTTTCATTTAGTATCTACAATACCAAGGATGAAATAGATTATGTGATAGATGTTTTAAAGGAATTTACTAATTCGTAATGATGACCTTTTGACTTTTCAGCACTTCTCCCTCCTCTGATAAGCTTATTATATACACACCAGAAGTAAATTGAGAAACATCAATTTCGGTTTTAGCAACAGTCTTCAATTTGTTATAAGAGACAACGGCTCTTCCGTTCAAATCAAAAATTTCGATGCGGTCAACAGGATTAAGATTTGGATTAAAAACAAGGATTTTCTTCTGATTTACATCTTGTTTAATGGTAAATGTTTTTAATTCTACATCTTCTGTACTCAAAGTATTATTATTTGAAAATAGAATTTCGAAGCGATCTGAATAATTACCAGCTTCAATATTTAATTCATAATCATTTTCCCTAAGGTTTATGTATTGATTAGTTTCGAGATCATGAAGAAAAATTGACTGATTCTCATCAAAGTTTTGAATATCAAATATTCTAAAACGCAAAGGTTGCTGTGATGCTGTATTTATGGATAAGGGAATACGCAGTTCTTCTGAGAACGGATAAGCTTGAGCGATAAAGGTTTTACCATCTAGACTAAAATAGGCATCCGAACCACTTATTTCTGATGTAATCAACTCCATGCCGTAATCAAATCCTGCTGTTGCATTTTCATTGAAATTTAAAATGAGTTGTCTTGTGAATTGGTCGTTACCTTCTTCAAAGTCTACATTTATTCTAAAGCGTTTAAAATTAGGAGGTACAATAGAAAGACCATTGTCTTGAAAAGAAACACCATCATCATTAGAATCTTCATTTAAATTATTTCTGAAAAAATTACTTTGTCCATCGGATTCCTTTGCAAAAACTCTATGCGAATTTTTTACGTAAACAGACGCTGGACTTGCAGGTGTGCCAGCAATTCCTTCTACCATAAATCCTTGTCCTATCGGAATGTATCTTCCGGTAGATTTTGTTCCGAAGAAAGGGATTGGCAAAGGAAAAATATTGTTGTCTTCATCATACGTTTGAAAAACTGCAGGTGCATCTGTTATTAATGTTCCAGAAGCATCTATGGTAAAGCTATAATAACCACCACGATAATCTTGTAAGACATGTGAAGCTACAGTACCGTCTTGTTCCCAGAATAATAATGTTCCAGTAATGGAAGCTTGATTATCAGCGTCGTGAATAAATAAAGCACTATCTATAGCACTTGGATAAGGATTACCAATTAATGTGTTAACACCAGTAGATACGTCATTCGTTATTGTACCATTATTTGGTTTACCTCTAAAATCATATAACTGACTACCAGCAATACCAGTGCCATTTCCTTTCATAGTAAATCCTAATCCAGGTGCAATTTCTCCGTCTGAACCAACATAAACCCAGTCGTTGTATGAAACAGAATTTGTAAAGGTATATAACCATCTGGCCGAAATGGTTAAAGGGCTTGCTGTACCGTTAAAAGCAGGAGTGAATAAAGCAGGAGCTGCTGTGATTAAGCCTGTAGCATCATTAATTAAGTTAACTCTATTGATTTCATTACCATTAATCGCAGAATTATTGCCAACAGGAGAGCACCAATAGTTATAACTCCATTGATTAACGTTTCCGGTTTGATAAACACTTAGTAAACCAATACCACTATTACCAGTATTGCCGTCACCTTGAAGCAACTGTGCTTCGTTTCTTAGAAAAAATCGTGAATTGAGTTCTCCGAGATTAATATCGTCGTTAACAAATACGACTTCATCGGAGGCGAAAATATAAGCATCATTTCTAACGCTTAACTGTGCACTTATAAAATTAAAACAAATACAGAGTAGTAGGACTATATATTTATTCATCAAAATGTCTTTTTCATGCTAAATCCCAATCATCGGGACAAAGGATTTTTGTAAAAATAAGGATTTCTTGATTCACTCAAGAGAAATAGCGCTATTTTTCTGTAAATCAGACCTAAAATCTTTGGTATTTTAGAATCGAGCAGAAAGTCTAAGGTTAAATACTCGTGGTGTTAAAAAGTTAGGTATGGCAAATTGACGCTTGCTGTAAACATCTCTCACCCAAGTATTGGTAATGGTGTTTTGATTATTAAACATGTTGTAAATCTCAAACCCAATCGAGAACTCTTTAAATCCACCTTTCCAACTGCTTTTGTATTGACGCTCTGGATTTACAAGCTGATAAGAAATTCCTAAATCTGCACGTCTATAATCGCGTAACCTTATCTGAAAGTCATAAGGGTCTGCATAACTAGGGGAACCACCAGGAACGCCCGTGTTATATACTAAATTAAGATACATTTTTAAATCTGGCATATTAGGAACATAGTCTTGGAAAAGCGCGCCAAACTTTAACCGTTGGTCTGTCGGTCTGGCTATATAACCACGATTATCAATGTTTTCTTCAGTTTTTAAATAACCAAAACTAAACCAAGATTCTGTGCCAGGAACAAATTCACCATTGAGACGCATATCTAATCCATAGGCATAGGCTTTAGCATTATTCCTTGCTCTGTATCGTATCCTTACATTTTCAATGGTATAAGGATTTACATCAGAGAGCCCTTTGTAATAGGCTTCTGTGACAAGCTTAAACGGTCTATCCCACATTTCAAAACTGTATTCGTTTCCGGCGACAACATGGAAAGACTTCTGAGCTTTCACATTAGGTTGTACAACACCAGATGAGTCTCTTAATTCTCGATAGAAGGGTGGTTGATAATAGAGACCACCTGCTACCCGGAAAAGCATATCCTTGTCCCAATCTGGTTTAATAGCAAATTGTGCTCTAGGACTAAATACCGTTTGAGAAGTTGAGGTAATATCTTCACCACTGACATTCCAGTTATGTGCTCTAACACCTACGTTATAAAAGACTTCATTATTACCCCAATTTGTCCTTTTGCTATACTGCGCAAATGCTTGTATTCTTTTTATTTTAACTCTGTTGAGTGCTCTAATATTTTCAAAGGCTGTTAGGGGGCCAGAAAAAGGCTCATAAGGTTGTAGATTAGGCAAATCAAAATTTGGAGGTCTTATAGAAAAACCGGCAGAGTCAATGACTTCGTATTCAACCAAGCGATCTCTTATATCTTCATCAGTGTACTTAAGTGACCATTCTACTGTACTTTCTTCATCAACTTTGTAATCACCTCGATGTTCAACATTTACAATAAATGCATCAAGCTCATTACGTGCATGAGTTAATTGAGACCCTATTCCTTCGCTAAATTCTACTTCACCAAGATCATCATCGCCAATATTTGTATTTACTTCTCCTAATCTATACTGAGCGAATATATCGAAGAACTCTTGCTCAGTTGTATGATAGGCAGATCCAATAAGTTTTAAGGTTAGCTTGTCACTAGCAAAATAATTTGCCTTAAATGCACCGAAATAAGTATTATACTTATCATTTTCTTGTCCATCATAAAACACTAATAAGGCCACTGGCTCTTCGAGTGTGCCAAAATTGGTCTGACGATTTTCGGGCTCAAAATTGTACTTGTTAAGGGAAATATTACCTAAAAAATTAAGATGAAATTTATCCGAAAAGCGATACGTTAAATAGGTCTGGGCATCTGCAAATACAGGCTCCACATTACCTTCAGTTTCGAGATTATTTAAAATTAAACTGTTGTCTCTATATCTTACACCTGCAATACCAGAAAATTTACCATCATTTGAGACCGTTTCTGCTGCAATGCTTCCACCTAGTAGACTGAGGTCAGTTCTAATTCCAAAATCCACAGGATTGCGATAGGTGATATCCAATACTGAAGATAGCTTATCACCATATTTAGATTGGAATCCTCCAGCAGAGAAATCCACGTTTGCTACAAGATCTGTATTTACAAAACTTAGACCTTCTTGGTTACCGGAGCGAATTAGAAATGGTCGGTAAACTTCAATTTCATTCACATAGACTAAATTTTCATCGAAATTTCCACCACGTACCGAATATTGCGTGCTTAATTCATTCGAAATATTTACACCAGGTAATGTCTTTAATATGTTTTCAACACCAGGTTGTGCGCCTTTAATAGTGCGTATGACCTTTGGCGATATGGTAGTAACACCATCTACTTTTTGGCGCGTACTACTTTTTAATACAACCGTAGCGATCTGTTCGGCTTCAACTTTTAAAACTGGGTTAAACTCAATTTCTTGGCCGTTTTTTAGATTGAATATTTGCACAACACGCATATGTCCAATATGGGTATACTCAACCGTAACATCTTGTCCAGTCGGGATTTTTAATTCATAAAAACCATTTGCATTTGTAGCTGTACCTTCTCCCGTACTTGCCTTTACATTAACCTCACTTATGGGTTTATTATTTTCGTCTAATATTATTCCCCTTATAGTTGCAGATTGAGAATAAGCCAAAAGACTTATAAATGAGATAAAAAGTGTTATTATAAAAGTGCGTTTCAAATATGTTTAATTATTTCCTGAAAAACGTTGCTTCAAATGTAGAACTATTTCCAACATTATCCGTAACAATTAATTTTAATTCATTTTTAGTATCTGTTACAACATTATCATTAAAATCGTGAACAAGGGAGTTGGTTTTGTAGTCATACTCCATGAGTATCCATTTTCCATTAACAGTGGCTCGATATTTACTGATGCCAGATAGGTCGTCATCAATTTTCACCTTTAAATAACGGTACTTACTTAACCATCTTTTGTTCTGAAAATTTACAGGTTTTATTGTTGGCGCGACGGTATCCATGGCCAATGCATAAGTTCCAAAAGTCTTACTACCAGCACTTAATATATTACCTTTTCTAATGGTATAAACGTAGTTTGGTTTTTTATAGTAGCCGTAAAGTCTAGCAATAAATAATTTGTCTTGATGCGGTTTTTTGTAGTTACTAATGTCGTAATTGATATAAAAATTCTTTTGGAGCGGAATTTTATCTTCATGTAAATTTAAAGTATCAGAACTAACACTAAAATCTATGAGCATGTCATCATAGAGTGTGTTCTCATAAAAGTTAACCGTGTAGTTACCTGAACTTAATGTGGTGCTCTGATTACTATATACTTGCGTTTTATCTGTTGGTGTTTCTTCAGTGGCGATCTCTAGTTCTTGATATTTACCCTCAATAGGGATGTTAATCCAGGTTTCATTTTCTTTAAAATCCCTTACTCTTATTTTATAAACAGAAGCTGTACTATCCTCAACCCTAACATAACCATTGTCGCTTACGTCCTTATAAAGACTTAAAGGGTTATTGGGTTCAATAAAGAGCTTTTGTATTCTGGATTTTTTGGTTTTCCAATATTCATAATCGATAAGCCTTTTGATATGTTTAGTTTCATCAAAACTAAAGCGCTTAAAATCGATCTCTAAACTTTTATTGCCATTAAAAAAAGTTTGAATATTGCTAACGCCATTATTATTTGGTGCTAAATCTTGTTTATCGTAGGTAGTAATTCCAAATCCAATATTGCCAATGGCCTTAATTTTTTCAACATCATAATCACCATTTTTTTTCGGGATTAATCGAAGCGGTACGCGACTATTTTTTCCGTTTATTAAAGCTTGTTCATCTTTGGGATAGGCATGGATACCCAATACGTGAGGTGCTCTTGTATCTTTAACGTCAATCCCAAAAAGCATAGGATTAATTGGGCGTTCTTGATTATCTCTAATTTCAAAATGCAGATGAGGTCCACCAGAACCTCCAGTATTACCAGAAAAAGCAATTATTTCCTGATCTGAAATTGGTAATTCATCAGGGCCAGGAAAAACTTCCACTTCAAAACTTTCTTTTTGATATTGACACATCTTAATGTATTCTTCTAAACGATTAGAAAACTTTTGAAGATGGCCATATACGGTTGTGTAACCATTTGGATGAGTAATGTAAATTGCCTTTCCATATCCAAAATGTGATATTTTAATTCGACTCACATAGCCACCAGCAGACGCGTATACTTTAAGGCCTTGCTTTTGTTGTGTTTTTATATCCAGACCACCATGAAAATGAGAAGACCTAAGTTCGGCAAAAGTGCCCGACAATACCAAGGTTATATCGAGAGGGTTCTTAAAATAGTCTTGAGGGTATTCCGACTGAGAATACAATGTGGTTGTAAGTAAAAATAGAATAAGAAAGTATCTCATTGGCATTACAATTCGAGCTAAAATATTAATTTGAATAGGATTAGCAAAACCAATAAATGGTAATATTTTTCCTAACGACTTAAAGATTCAAATGTTATGCCAAGTAAAATAAATTGTAAAAGAATTGCGATTTTTCATTTGGTATATTAAATTTGTTACTACAGTATTGAATTACTTTAATGAGTAAAATTGAAGACATTGTTGATGCTCTAGAAAATAAAATCAGTAAGGTTTTACACAAGCAAGAGGTTTTAAAACAAACTAATGCGAAACTTGCGGAAAGACTGGAGGAGCAACAACAAAAACTTTTAGAACAGCAAGAGGAAATTGCTTCTTGGAACGAGAAATATGAAACGCTCAAAATAGCAAATTCAATGCTTGGTGGTGACGAAAATAAACGAGAAACTAAGCTCAAAATAAATGCACTTATAAGAGATATTGACCATTGTATAAGTCAATTATCGGAATAAGTGGGTAAATTAGATTAAATGTCAGATGAATTAAAAATTAAACTTTCAATTGCCAATAGAGTATATCCATTGACAATTAATCCAAAACAGGAGGAAGGTTTAAGAAAGGCGACAAAAAAGATTGAAGCCATGATCGGACAGTTTGAGCAAAATTACTCTGTAAGAGATAAGCAAGATGTATTAGCCATGTGTGCTTTACAGTTTGCCGCTCAAGTAGAGCAAAAAACAATAGACAAGGAATATGTAAATGAAGAGGTTCAGCAAAAGTTAGAAGCTTTAAACGAACTTTTAAATTCGCATATTTAACTCGTACGTTCTTTAAAATACAAAAGGTTACTGCCTACATTAGTTATATTTTTTGATAAACTCAACGTTAATTCTTTAAAAAGGGTGAGTTGAAGTTGTAAAATCGTGCTGTTAATACTTAGTATTTAGACAGATTTTTGATCAGCTTGTTAGCCCTAAACTTGTTTTTAAGGAGTTTATACAAAATCCAAAACTGATGTAGGCTTTTTTTATATACTAATAACTAAACAACAACATGGACACTAACACAATCATATATTTAGTTGGAGGTGTAGTACTAGGTCTTATCATAGGCCTTATTATTACCAAATCCCTTGGAAAGGGTAAAGCCTCTAAACTAATTAAAGATGCAGAAAACGAATCTAAATCTATATTAAAACAAGCCAAGTCAGATGCCGAAGCATTAAAGAAAGACAAGATTCTTCAAGCAAAGGAGAAGTTTATAGAATTAAAAGCAGAGCACGAAAAGGTAATCTTATCTAGAGATAAGAAAATGGCAGAGGCAGAGAAGCGCATTAGAGATAAAGAATCGCAAATATCTAATGAATTATCAAAGGCTAAAAAGTCGAATCAATCACTTGATAATAAAATAAAAGACTACGATTTCAGACTTGAGTTCTTAGAAAAGAAAAAAGATGAAGTTGAAAAAGCGCATAAGAGTCAAATAAAACAATTAGAAGTTATATCCCAGCTTTCTGCAGAAGAAGCTAAAGAGCAACTCGTTGAATCTTTAAAGGAGGAAGCGAAAACAGATGCTATGGCATTTATCCAAGATCGATTGGAAGAAGCCAAACTTACAGCACAACAAGAGGCGAAGAAAATAATCATCAATACAATTCAAAGAATAGGTACAGAGGAAGCCATTGACAATTGTGTTTCTGTATTTAATATCGAATCAGATGATGTAAAGGGACGTATCATTGGTAGAGAAGGACGAAATATACGTGCTATAGAGGCAGCAACTGGTGTTGAAATCATTGTAGATGATACTCCAGAGGCAATCATATTATCGTGCTTCGATTCTGTAAGACGCGAAATTGCACGCTTGTCATTACATAAATTAGTTACTGACGGTCGTATACACCCAGCAAGAATTGAGGAGGTTGTAAGAAAGACACAAAAGCAGATAGAACAAGAAATTATAGAGGTTGGTAAGCGTACTGTTATTGATCTCGGAATCCATGGCCTGCACCCAGAATTAATTAAAATGGTAGGTAGAATGAAATATCGCTCCTCCTATGGACAAAACTTATTACAGCACTCACGTGAGGTGGCTAAGCTATGTGGTGTAATGGCAGCAGAGCTTGGATTAAATCCTAAACTGGCTAAACGCGCAGGATTACTCCATGATATTGGTAAAGTACCTTCTTCTGAGGCAGATATTGAGACACCACACGCAATTTTAGGAATGCAATGGGCAGAAAAGTATGGTGAGAAGAAAGATGTATGTAATGCTATTGGAGCGCACCACGACGAGATAGAGATGACCACTTTACTGTCTCCAATTATTCAGGTTTGTGATGCAATTTCTGGTGCTAGACCAGGAGCAAGACGTCAGGTTCTAGACTCCTACATACAAAGACTTAAGGATTTAGAAGATGTTGCATTTGGATTTACTGGTGTGAAGAAAGCTTATGCGATTCAGGCTGGTAGAGAATTAAGAGTCATTGTGGAGAGTGAAAAGGTTTCTGATGACCAAGCAGCGAGTTTATCATTTGAAATTTCTCAGAAAATTCAAACAGATATGACATATCCTGGCCAAGTTAAGGTTACTGTTATACGAGAAACTAGAGCTGTGAATATAGCGAAGTAAGTATATTAAAATAGATAGAAGAAGCGCTCAATAAATTTGAGCGCTTTTTTATTTTCTAGGATGATATTTGTTAAGAACTTCACTTAAATGAGATCTGTCCACATGCATGTAGATTTCTGTTGTAGTTATACTTTCATGACCCAACATCATTTGTATAGCTCTTAAATCGGCACCATTTTCTAAAAGGTGTGTCGCGAAGGAATGCCTAAATGTGTGAGGAGAAACATTTTTATTAAGTCCAGATTTTTCCACCAAGCGCTTTATAATGGTAAATACCATAGCACGTGTTAATTTTTTGCCTTTATAATTTAAAAATAAAACGTCTTTGGATTCCGGTTGTACCTCAATATGGTTTCTTATCTCACGCCAAATTGAAATATACTTTTGGGTGCTCTCACTTATAGGAACAAAGCGCTGTTTATCGCCTTTTCCTGTAACCTTAATAAAGCCTTCGTCAAAGAAGAGATCCGATATTTTTAAGTTCACAAGCTCACTTACCCTTAGACCACAACTATATAAGGTCTCCATTATAGCTCTATTGCGCTCTCCTAAATTTATACCTTGATATTGATAACTGAGGTCAATGGTTTTAATCAGCAAGTCAATATCTTCAACAGAAAGCGTATCTGGTAGTTTACGCCTAATTTTTGGTGACTCAATAAGATCTAGAGGGTTGGTTTCTCTATAGTTTTCAAAAATTAAATAATCGAAAAAATTACGTAACCCAGAAATAAGCCTGGCTTGAGACCTTGGGTTTAGGCTTTTTGAAGTCGCATAAATAAATGCTTTAACAGTATCATTATTTATTTTAATAGGACTTGCTTCGATGGAATTGGACTCCACATAAGTTATTAGCTTCTTTATATCGTAGGTGTAGTTTTCAATAGAGTTTATTGAAAGACCACGCTCAATCTTAAGATAATGCTGATAATCTTTTAGGGCATCATTCCATTTCATGATATAAAAATAAAAAAGCCATCTCAAACGAGATGGCTAAACTTTTAAATTAAATTCTAATTAAAGACCTGGATAGGAATCCGTCAATATTTGCACAATGTCAATGATGTGTCCTACAATGAAGAATCCTAAAGTAAGAATGTAAAGTACATTCCAATACCATGGACTTCCAATGTACCATCTGTGTGCGGCAAAACCACCTAATACAAACCACAATGCTGCAGCAATCCACTTGTCTTTACCTGCATATGCTGCAGGAATTGCTTCTGAAACCTCGTCGTTAGAAACTTCAGTAGTAATTGTTGTCTCAGTAGCTACTGAGGCTCTTTTTACAGGGAACGATGCAAAAGCAGAACTCATGCATAACATAATTGCAAAGGCAGAAAGTAATAATTTAATTTTCATAAAAATTGGTTTAAGTTTGCTCTAAAATAGAATAAAAATTTAAATTCACCAATAGTTTAGTTTATTACATTTCTTACAAGTAAAAATTATGAAAATCCTCAAAATCTTCTTATTCCTAGTTTTAACAAGTCAATTTTTGTTAGGACAGAATGATAATAAGTATGCTGGCTTTATTAAGTTACAAGACACGTTGTTAATTAAATATAAGTTAGAATTTAGTGAAGATAACGGGACTATTTCTGGATTTAGCTTAACAGATTTTGGAGGAGCCCATGAGACGAAGTCTAAAATCGTTGGACAGTACGATAAGGAATCCAAACTATTAAGTTTTAAAGAGGTTGAAATCATATATACGAAATCACCTGTTTCATTAGATGCGTATGATTTTTGTAATGTAAACTTTGAGCCATCGAAATTTAAATTGGGCTCTGACAAACTTTCTGGTGATTTTAAAGGTAGATTTAGTGATGGTACGGAGTGTATAGATGGTGAAATTGCCATGAGTAGTGTAGAAAAGATTTCAAACCGTATTAATAAGTTCACCAGTCGTGTTCAGAAATCAAAACGTATAGCAGACAGTACGAAACAGAAAATGCAAAATCTAAAAATATTAGATACAATTAATCTTAATGTACTCAAAAAAGGCGAGGTGACTTCTGTAATTGTAAAGTCTAGTGACGTTAAGTTTTTAGTTTATGATGCTGGTCAGATTGATGATGATATTGTAACCATAAAACAAGATGGTAAACCAATTCTCTCAAAATATCGAATAACGGATGAGAAGAAAATCTTAAACGTTAATATGAATAAAGAAAAGATTAGCTTAACGATTCATTCGGATTCAGAAGGTACTATAGGCTCTAATACAGCAATTATTGAAATTGTTAATGGTGATAACACTATTAAAACTATGACAAACCTTAAAAAAGGGGAGACCACCAAAATAGATTTACTCCAAAAACAATGATTCTGATATATTACTTTATGATACCCTTATTTTAATATCTTTACTTTATGAAGAATCTTATCATTATCAATGGGCCAAATCTAAATTTGTTGGGCAAGCGCGAGCCAGAAATCTATGGTAGAAAGACCTTTGATGATTACTTAGATGAACTTAAGATAAAGTTTAAAGATCTTAATATCGATTACTACCAATCCAATATTGAAGGGGAAATTATCGATAAACTTCATGAGGTGGGTTTTGTTTCTGATGGTATAATTCTTAATGCTGGTGCATATACACACACCTCTGTAGGTATTGGTGATGCGATAAGTGCTATTAAATCGCCTGTAATCGAAGTGCACATATCCAACACATTTTCACGTGAAGAATTTAGACATCAATCATATATTTCACCTAATGCCAAAGGTGTGATTATAGGATTTGGTCTTAAAAGTTATGATTTAGCCATACAAAGTCTAATAGATTAATTATGAAACGCCGTTCATTACTATTCTTTCTTTTAGTATTTGGTTTTTATGTAGGTAATTCTCAGGTTGACTTTGGGGTAAAAGGAGGTGTAAACATTACATTTTTTAAAGTAAATGAAGGTAATTTTGGGACTACTCCAGAATCTGATACTGGATTTTACGGAGGCTTTTTTGCCGATTTCATAATAGATGATGGGTTTCATATCCAGCCAGAAATACTATACAAGGGTGTTGGCGATTTTGAATTTATTAATGCGCCTATTTATCTAAAGTATGACATCAGTAATGACTTTCACATTTTATTGGGACCCAGCTTAAATTACTTTTTTGATTTCTTTTCTAATAAATTTAAGGTAAGAGCTGATGTAAGCTTAGATTACGATTTAGGTTCGAGATTAAGTTTACACATGAAATATACCTTAGGATTCCAGGAGTTTTCTCCAAATATTATTTTTCTAGGCCTAGGCTATAAAATCTAGTAAGCACAAAAGATTTTAGAAAAATTAAGAATTTTCACACAGTATTAACTGTGCATTATGCTTTGATTGTGAATTAGTTAGGATTAATTAACAGAATACAAGTCTAGGTTTGTACCTATTAATTTCTAACATCAATCAATTATGAGAAAACTCTTTTTATTGTGTACTGTTATTACACTAACTTCATTAATGTCTTATGCCCAGGAGTATTCTGAGGACGACAAAAACAAGACAACATTTGGTATTAAGGCTGGTATCGACCAGACTTTTGTCTTTAATGCGGACAGTTCATTTGATCAAGTGAATTATTATGCTGGATTTTTTTCAGACACGAGATTGTCGCTAAAGACAAGCTTTCAGTTTGAATTAAGATATGTAACATATCGTCAAGATCATTTTATTGAAATCCCATTACTATTTAAATACCATTTTACAGACAAGTTTAGAATGTATATTGGACCAAGATTTGATTTTATCTTGGATGACAAAGCATTAGCTAAGAATTTTAGTTTGGCTGCAGAATTTGGTGTAGAATATGATATTAGTAAACACTTTTATATTAATGCATCTATGAGTGCTAGTTTAGAGAATCAGATTGTGATAGATCAGTTCAACACTGGATCTAGGCAAAATTTCAGGCTAGGACTTGGCTATAGATTTTAAATTAAAAAAGCGATTCATATTTGAATCGCTTTTCTATTATATTCTTATTACAGCTTAAAGATGAATAACTTCATCGTAAGCATCAGCTACTGCTTCCATTACAGCTTCACTCATCGTTGGGTGAGGATGGACAGCCTTTAAAACCTCATGACCTGTGGTTTCTAACTTTCTTCCTAAAACCGCTTCAGCAATCATATCTGTAACGCCAGCACCAATCATATGGCAACCTAGCCATTCACCATATTTAGCATCAAAAATTACTTTTACAAATCCTTCTTTATTACCACCTGCACTCGCTTTACCAGATGCTGAGAATGGGAACTTACCAACCTTAATATCAAAACCTTGATCTTTTGCTTGGGCTTCAGTAAGACCAACACTTGCAATTTCTGGAGAACAGTAGGTACATCCTGGTACGTTACCATAATCTAGGGCTTCAACATGATGACCAGCTATTTTTTCTACACATAATATCCCTTCGGCAGAAGCTACATGGGCTAAAGCTTGCCCAGGTGTAACATCACCTATTGCATAATAGCCAGGAATATTAGTTTGATAATAATCATTTACTAAGATTTTATCTCTATCAACAGCAACACCAACATCTTCCAATCCAATATTTTCAATATTTGATTTTATACCAACTGCAGAAAGTACAATATCAGCTTCTAAAACTTCTTCACCTTTTTTAGTTTTTACAGTAGCTTTTACACCTTTACCAGATGTATCTACAGAGGTTACTTCAGAAGATGTCATAATCTTAATGCCAGATTTCTTAAAGCTTCGTTCTAATTGTTTTGAAACTTCATCGTCTTCAACAGGTACAATTTTAGGCATATATTCTACTATCGTTACTTCTGTGCCCATAGAATTATAGAAATAAGCAAACTCCACACCAATAGCACCAGAACCTACAACTATCATTTTCTTAGGTTGCTTATCCAATGTCATAGCCTCTCTGTAACCAATTACTTTTTTACCATCTTGAGGTAAGCTAGGTAATTCACGAGATCTAGCTCCAGTTGCAATTATGATATGATCAGCAGAATATTCGGTTCCGTCAACATCAATTTTCTTACCTGGTTTTAATTTGCCAAATCCTTCAATGACGTCGATCTTATTTTTCTTCATTAAGAATTTAACGCCGTTACTCATACCATCGGCAACACCACGGCTACGTTTTACAACGGCATCAAAATCATGTGATGCGTCTTTAACATTTAATCCGTAGTCTTCAGCATGTTTTAAATATTCAAAAACTTGAGCAGATTTCAATAAGGCTTTGGTAGGGATACAACCCCAATTTAAACAAACACCACCAAGACTTTCTTTTTCTACGACAGCTGTTTTAAATCCTAACTGGGAGGCTCTTATTGCTGTAACATAGCCACCTGGTCCACTTCCTAATACTATAATATCGTATTTACTCATGAGTAATTTTTTAGTTGAATTTTGAGGGTACGAATTTACGAAACGTAAACGTAATATTAAAGGTCTTCAGTAAAATGTCTTTTGCCTTTGTCTTTAGAGAATTTCTCTTGGTTGTAGGCCACTGATTTTCCTTTTGGTACAGATAAAGATTGCCATTCTGATCCCCTAATAGTCTTTGCAATATAAACTATCTGACCAATGTGATACGCATAGTGCATCAGTTGCCGATTAATCGCTTCAATCACTGTATGACCTTGATTTCTTATGTAAACAATGTCTTCCAAATGATCATCTGTGAGCTCATCTAAAGCGTTAAATAGGCAATTCCAACCTTTTTCCCAGTATGCTTCAATAGAGGCTTTATTTTCAAAGACATCTATAAATTCGTTATCACGATGTCTCCAGCTTTTCTCACCGTCTTCAGTTAAAAAATTAGTCCATCGACTTAACATATTACCAGAAATATGTTTAGCAATTATGGCAATAGAATTAGCGTCCTCATTATTGGCTATAATTTCATCAAAGGATAGTTGATCTAAGGATTTATCACCAAGATTTTTATAATACAGAAATTGTTTTTTTACGCTTTGTAAATAACTGCTCATGTTTACCCTTTAGATGGCACAAATTTTAGCGCTACACCATTTATACAATGTCTTTTACCGGTAGTATCTCTCGGCCCATCATTAAAAACATGACCTAAATGTCCGCCACAAGTAGCACAGTGTTCTTCGGTGCGAGCATATCCTATTTTATAATCTGTAGAAAAGGCGACGTTTCCATTTATTGTTCTATCAAAGCTAGGCCACCCAGTCCCAGAGTCAAATTTATGTTCGCTTTTAAAAAGAGGGGTGTCACAAGCGGCACAATGGTATATACCTTCATCATAATTTTTATTTAATGGACTTGTAAATGGTCTCTCTGTTCCGGCTTGTCGTAAAACATAATATTGCGCATCAGTAAGTTGTGCCTTCCATTCAGCATCAGTCTTTGTGACAGGATATTTTACCTTCTCTTCGGTTTCCTTTTTTTGGGCGGACGTATTACAGTTTAAAAATAGAACTGTTAGTGTAAATAATAAGATCTTTTTCATGTTATAAAAGTACTAAATATGTCTTACCCAATTGTCGAAGAATACGTTAAAAACTTACTAAACCGTTTTCGGTTATTTTATTGTTAAGGATTCCATTTTTTTAAGTATCTTAAATACCTCTTTCGTTATTTTGTATCCAATTAAAACCAACAATTAAATGAAGGCATTATTCTTAACAAGAGAATTTCCACCATATGTGTACGGAGGCGCTGGTGTTCATGTAGAATATTTGGCAAAGGAATTGTCAGAACTCATGGAAATTGATGTTAGAGCTTTTGGAGATCAAAATGCAAAAGGATCAAACTTAAATGTCACCGGTTATCCTTTCGAAGATGGTCTTTTTGATAGTAGCGATGATAAACTAAAATCGGTATTTAAGACCTTAAGTACAGGACTTCATATGAATGCGGACAAGATTGATGCAGATGTAGTACATTGTCATACTTGGTATTCACATTTTGCAGGTATAATGGCAAAGTTGTGCTATGGTACACCCCTAGTCGTAACAACGCATTCTTTAGAGCCTTTAAGACCTTGGAAACGCGAGCAACTCGGTAGAGGATATGATGCCTCATCTTGGGTGGAGAAAACAGCTATTGAAATGGCCGATTGTCTCATTGCAGTTTCTGAAGAAACTAAAGAAGATGTATTAAAGCATTTTAATGTTGATGAATCAAAAGTCGAAGTTGTATACAATGGTATTGATCTAAAGGAATATGCAGTAGTAAAAGAAACAGATGTTTTAGATCAGTATGGTATTGATAAGAATAAACCTTTCGTGTTATTTGTAGGACGAATTACAAGACAGAAGGGCATTATACATTTAGTCAATGCTATAAAGTATATCGATGCAGAAACACAGATTGTACTTTGTGCTGGTGCACCAGATACAAAAGAAATTGCTAAGGAAATGGAAGATGCAGTAGAAGAGGCATCAAAATCGAGAGATAATATCTTTTGGATAGATAAAATGCTAGATAAAAAAGATGTGATTCAACTCTATTCTCATGCGTCGGTATTTTGTTGCCCTTCTATATATGAGCCATTCGGAATAATAAACATAGAAGCTATGGCTTGTGAAACTGCTGTTGTAGCAAGTGCAGTTGGTGGTATTAAAGAGGTTGTGGTAGAAGGTGAAACAGGATTGTTAATTGATGTAGTGCAACAAAATGAAGCACCATTTGAGCCTGTTGATCCAGATAAGTTTTCTCGTGACTTAGCAGAAGGTATAAATCGTGTTATTAAAGATGACGCATTAAGACATAAAATGGCAAAAGCTGGTCGACAACGAGTTGAGGCATTTTTTGACTGGAAGGCCATTGCAAAACAAACAAAATCAATTTATCAATCACTAATAAATAAAAGATGATTAACGACAAAGTCATATCCATTATTTTAGGAGGAGGTCAAGGGTCTCGATTATATCCATTAACAGAAAACAGATCAAAACCAGCAGTACCCATTGCTGGAAAGTATCGATTGGTGGACATCCCAATTTCAAACTGTATTAATTCAGACATAAAAAGAATGTATGTATTAACTCAGTTTAATTCTGCTTCATTAAATAGGCATATTAAAAACACGTATCATTTTAGTTTTTTTAGTTCTGCCTTTGTAGATGTTTTGGCAGCTGAGCAAACCATTAATAGTGATAAGTGGTTTCAAGGTACTGCAGATGCTGTTAGGCAGAGTATGCATCATGTATTACAGCACGATTTTGAGTATGTACTGATACTTTCTGGAGATCAGCTATATCAAATGGATTTTAATAAGATGATCTCTGCACATATAGAAAGTGGTGCAGAAATTTCAATAGCAACACAACCGGTTAATGCTAAGGATGCAACGGCATTTGGTATTTTAAAAACAGACGAAAATAATATCATAAAATCTTTTATCGAAAAGCCAGATGCTTCCTTGTTACCAGATTGGACCTCGCCGGTTAGTGATGATATGAAAAATGAAGGAAGACATTATCTAGCATCGATGGGAATCTATATTTTCAATAGAGATCTGTTAGTGGAATTAATGGAGGAACCTGATAAAGTAGATTTTGGTAAAGAGATTATTCCTGATGCTATTGAAAAGCATAAAACTTTAAGTTATCAGTTTGAAGGTTATTGGACTGATATTGGTAATATCGATTCTTTCTTTGAAGCCAATTTAGGTTTAACAGACGAAATTCCGAAGTTTAACTTGTACGATAACAACCAACGTGTTTATACCAATGCACGAATTTTGCCTACGTCAAAGATTTCAGGGACACTACTAGATAGAACTGTAATTTCAGAAGGAAGTATTATTCATGCCGCTAAGATCGAACGCTCTGTGATAGGAATTCGGTCGCGTATTGGAGCGGAATCTACAGTTATTAATTGTTATATGATGGGTAATGACCATTATGAATCCTTAGAAGAGGTTCAAGAAAAGAAGATTAAAATATTCATGGGAATTGGTGAGCGATGCTTCATTAAAAATGTTATCCTTGATAAAAACTGTAGAATAGGTGATGATGTAAGGATAAATGGTGGAAAGCATTTAGAAGATGCAGAGACAGATACCTACTTTATAAAAGATGGTATTGTCGTCGTTAAAAAAGATGCTGTAATTCCATCCAAAACCATTATTCAATAGATTATTTAATTGTTTTTTAAAGAGTTATCCAATTATAACGTTGTAGTTGTTCTACGAGAAGCAGATTATTTTTTATATTCAAATTCTATAGTAATTTCGCAACGTAATTAACATTCAACCATAAAAATGCTGAACCAAAGACGAGTTGTAATTGATGCCGTTAAACCTCAAATAAACGGTGGGGAGTTTTTCATAAAACGTATTGTAAACGAAATAATAAATGTAGATGCACATGTTTTAGTAGATGGCCATGACGTCATTGCGGCTTCAGTGTTATTTAAGCATGAAAAGGAGCGTAAATGGAGTGAGGCTCGAATGCATCTTGTTGTTAATGATGAATGGCGTACGGTTTTCAAGGTTACTAAACAAGGCTTTTATAGCTATAAAGTTCAAGGTTGGGTAGATCATGCGCTTAATTGGCAACATGGTATCGAAAGAAAGATTGACGATAATCAGCATGTTAAGTCTGAATTATTAGAAGGTATCACTTACATAAAGCCATTGCTTAAAAAAGCTTCAAAAGAAGAAGAGCAATATTTAAAATATTGTATAGACTGTTTTGGTGATGAAGGTAAGTATGAAGAAGCAATAGTTGAGGCCAAATCATCAAATCTGCATGAGATTTTTGTAAAATATCCAGAAAAGGATCTTGCTAATGAAACGCAGGAATATCAAGTCTATGTAGATCGAAAGAAAGCTTTATTTAGTACTTGGTATGAGTTCTTTCCAAGATCATCTTCTGAGACCGAAGGACAACATGGTACTTTCAAAGACTGTGTGCGCTTACTACCTCGCATTGCAGAAATGGGATTTGATACTTTGTATTTTCCACCAGTACATCCAATAGGTGAAGTTAACCGTAAAGGAAGAAATAATACAACAGATGCTAAAGAAGGTGACTCAGGATCGGCTTGGGGAATTGGATCTAAACATGGAGGTCATAAAGACATTCATCCACAGCTAGGAACTGTCGAAGATTTTAAAATGCTTGTTGAAAAAGCAAAGGGTCTAGGTATAGAAGTAGCTATGGATTATGCCTTACAAGCAGCACCAGATCATCCTTGGGTAACAGAGCATCCAGATTGGTTTAAATGGCGTCCAGATGGTACGGTTCAATATGCAGAAAATCCACCGAAAAAATACCAAGACATATTGCCAATCTATTGGGAAAGCAAAGACTATAAAAACCTTTGGAAAGAGTGTCTTGATATTCTACTTTACTGGATAGAAGATTGTGGTATAAATGTATTTAGAGTGGATAATCCACACACTAAGCCTTACTATTTTTGGAACTGGGCGATATCAGAGGTTAAAAAGAAACATCCTGATGTAATTTTCTTGGCTGAGGCCTTTACAAAGCCAAAGGTAATGCAACAGTTGGCTAAGCAAGGCTATACGCAGTCTTACACCTATTTCACATGGCGTAATACCAAGCATGAGCTTATTGAGTATATGACCGAATTGACGGAGTCTGATCAGCGCGAATATATGCGACCAAATTTTTGGCCAAATACGCCCGACATAAATCCTTATCATTTGCAGGGTGCTAATGAATCTAAGTATATTCAGCGTTATGTTCTGGCTGCAACACTAAGTTCAAATATTGGTATTTATGGTCCTGTATTCGAGCAGCAGATCGATGAGGCAATTCCTGGGAAGGAAGAGTATTATATGTCTGAGAAATTTGAGGTAAAGCATTATGATTGGTCCATTCAGAATAAATTGACTTCAATTATTACTAAGGTTAATGCTATTAGACATGAGCATGAAGCCTTACAACAAACTAATAATATTAAGTTCTGTCATATTGAAAATGATAACCTAATAGCTTTTTACAAATGGAATGATGCCAAGACAGATGAGTTATTAATTATTGTAAGCTTAGAGCATTATTACATGCAACAAGGTTCAGTTCAATTACCATTGGCAGAATTGGGTGTTCATGAAGGTCAACAAATAACAGTGAGTGATTTGGTTACGGGAAGTAGTTACAACTGGCACAGTGAGTGGAATTTTGTAGAGTTACACCCAACATTACCATTTCATATTTTCAAAATAAACAAATAAATGTCAAAGAAGAAATCCAATACCGTTTCTAACCTTTCAACACCTTACAATTTTGATGTGAGGTGGGAAGAATTAATGGAAAATGAGGATTTTGTAAAGACATTTTTATCTGATGTTCTTGAAAAGTATATCATCAAACAACGCTGGTATGGTGGTAAATCGAGTAAACTTAAATACATAGAATTATCAGAATACTTCAGAATTCAGCAGAATGAAGAAGTGTATTATGGCCTTATTTTAGAGGTTAATTTCTATGAAGCATTTTATCAGCATTACTTTTTACCAATTGCCTTTGTTTCCGATGAGAGCTTTGCACAAGATGACCGAATTTTACCAATAAGTATTCAAAATCAGGAAGGTTATATTATAGATGCCATCAATTTAGAAGCCTTTAGAAGAGTCGTATTTGAGCGTATTTTAACGGCTCTGCCAAAAGACCGAACGCGAGTTCAATATAAACGTAGTTCTTTATTTACAGATTGTAAATACGAATCATCTCGGTTTATGGGCTTGGAACAAAGCAATACATCCATAATCTATAACGATAAGTTTGTATTAAAGTTCTTTAGACGCATTTACGCAGATCGAAACCCAGACTATGAAATGAGTCGTTTCTTATCAGAAAAGAAAGATTTTAAGAATACACCTGCCTACCTAGGTAGCATGCAAATAAAAGATCAAGAAAACACCAATATAACGATTGCCTTAATGAACGAAATGGTTCCTAATGAAGGCGATGCGTGGGATTACATGCTCAAGGAATTACATAAAGTGTTTTCTAATTTAGAATATAAGAACATAAATATAGAGGCCTTACCAATTGCTAACCGTTTTGAGCGCATGACTATTAGAGACATTCCGCCTCAAATTATTGATTGGGTAGGACTTAATGTTTTTACCAAAGTTCAAACATTGGCCAAGCGAACTGCAGAGATGCATATTGCTTTAGGCTCTGAGTTTGAAGATACAGCGTTCACACCCACACGATTTAATGGAGATTATACGGTTTGGTTAAAAAACCGATTATTATATCAATTTCAGAATCGTCTCAATGCTGTAGAAAATAATTTACACAAGCTAGACGGACTGGCTTTGGAATTGGCTAATGAATTTCTGGAGAAAAAAAATGAAATCAGAAAACGGTTTGTAGATTTTGATTGGACCAAATTAAAGGGTGAAAGACTACGCGTGCATGGCGATTACCATTTAGGACAGATCCTAGTACAAAATGATGATTTCTATATTTTAGATTTTGAAGGTGAGCCAGAAAGTACCATTAGAGATCGAAAGGTAAAACAACCACCACTTAAAGATGTAGCTGGTTTATTTAGGTCATTTCATTACGCGATATATGCTACAATCTTTAATAATCTAAAGAATTATAAGCATTCTCAAGATGAGCTATTTGATGCAGGTGAGGTCTTGTATCGCTATCTCAAAAATGTGTTTTTAGGCACGTATGTTACAGAAATTCAAAACGCAAATATCAATATTGGCTATAACCAAGAGCGCATTTTCTTATTAAAGTATTCAATGTTAGAAAAGGCAGTATATGAGTTGGGTTATGAGCTAAACTCTCGTCCACGATGGGCTGTGATTCCTTTAAAAGGAATTTCAAATATTATCAACCACTAAAGATTTATGGCAGAAGTTAAAGTACATAGTTTATTTACAGATTTTGATATTAATTTATTTAAGTCAGGAAAGCATTACCGACTGTATGAAAAATTCGGATCATACATCACCACTGTTGATGGAGTAGAGGGTACATATTTTGCAGTATGGGCACCTAGTGCAAAATCAGTTTCGGTAATTGGTGATTTTAACTTTTGGCTAGAAGGCGACCATAAGCTAAATGTACGTTGGGATGGAAGTGGTATTTGGGAAGGTTTTATACCTGGAGTTGGTAAAGGCAACGTTTATAAATACAAAATCCATAGCCATCATAACGATATAAAAACTGAGAAGGCCGATCCTTACGCAAGACGATGTGAGCATCCACCAAGAACCGCATCGATTGTATGGGATGACAGTTACAAGTGGAAGGACAATAAATGGATGAAAAAGCGTGAGAAGCACAATGCATTAGATGCACCTTTTTCGGTCTACGAAGTACATTTAGGATCTTGGAAGAAAAAAGTAGAAGAAAATCGTTTTCTCACCTATGAGGAGTTAGCTGATGACTTGGTGTCTTATGTGAAGGATATGAATTTCACGCATGTGGAGTTAATGCCAATAATGGAATATCCATACGATCCATCTTGGGGCTATCAGCTTACAGGCTATTTTGCGCCGACCTCGCGTTTTGGATATCCTGAAGATTTTAAATTATTGGTGGATAAATTACACCAGAATGATATAGGTATTATACTCGATTGGGTGCCTTCGCATTTCCCAGAAGATGCTCATGGATTAGGATTTTTTGATGGGTCTGCTTTATACGAGCATCCAGATCGAAGAAAAGGCTATCATCCCGATTGGAAAAGTCTCATTTTTAATTATGGCCGAAATGAGGTAAAGTCATTTCTTATCAGTAATGCTATATTTTGGTTAGACCAATACCATGCCGATGGTTTACGTGTAGATGCTGTTGCTTCAATGCTCTTTTTAGACTACAGTAGAGAAGACGGTGAATGGGAACCAAATATGTTTGGAGGACGCGAAAATTTAGAAGCTATTGCTTTTATGCGTGAGATGAACGAGGCCGTTTATAATGCATTTCCAGATGTTCAAACTATAGCTGAAGAATCCACATCTTTTCCTATGGTTTCTAAACCAACTTATATTGGTGGTTTAGGTTTCGGTATGAAATGGATGATGGGTTGGATGCATGATACCTTGCAGTATTTTGCAAAAGAACCAATTTATCGTAAACATCATCAAAACGACCTGACATTCAGTATGACCTATGCGTTTACAGAAAACTTCATGCTACCATTAAGTCATGATGAGGTGGTTTATGGTAAGCATTCAATTTTGGGTCGTATGCCAGGTGATGAGTGGCAACGCTTTGCGAATTTAAGACTGTTGTACTCATATATGTTTACACATCCTGGTACAAACCTGCTTTTCCAAGGCGCTGAGTTTGGTCAAAGTGAGGAGTGGAACTTCCAACAAAGCCTAGATTGGCATTTACTGCAATACGAACCTCATAAAGGTGTACAGGCGTTAATTAAAGACTTAAATAAGCTCTATAAAAGTGAACCTGCTTTGTATGAAAAACAGTTCACAGGCGAAGGATTTGAATGGATTGATTATAATGACTCTGAGAATTCTGTTTTAGTTTATATAAGAAAGGGTAATGATGAAGAGAATGATTTAGTTATTGCTTGTAATATGACGCCAGTACCAAGAGAAAACTATAAAATGGGTGTACCACGTAAGGGTAAGCTTAAGGAAGTTTTTAATAGTGATCTTAAAAAGTATTTTGGTTCTGGAGCTTATAAAAATAAAATGCAGGCAACTAAAGATAATCCATGGCAATTCAGAGATAATTCTATAGAAATTGATATTCCACCATTAGGTATGGTGGCCTTTAAATACACCAAGTAATTCTTAAAAAGAAAGTCTTTTAATTGCATTTTAACTAAAATAAACTGCCGAAAACGATATAGTTAACAATTCTGCATAAATAGAGGCTTTAACACTTTCTTAAGTTCTTATTTTTCCGTTTTTTTACGTGCTTTTTTGAATAAAATGACGCTATGATTACAAATACTGAATTAGAGAATAAAGGAAATCAGTTTCCATCTAAAATCATCGGATTTGAAAAGGATGTTGATAAGCTTTATTTTTCAACTGATAATGATGTTATTCTTCAATTAACTGTTGTACGAGATTCATTACTTAGATTTAGATATACAACTGTTGGTAATTTTGATAATGATTTTTCATACGCTATAACTAAATATGCAAGTATTGGTTATAACAAACTTGAGATAGAAGAGAATGAAGATTGTTACATTGTTCTTACCTCAAAACTAAGATGTGAGATCTCTAAGGAGAGCCTTAGAATTTCAATATTTGATGCCAAAGATGGGGTTTTAATAAATCAAGATGAGATTGGTTTTCATTGGGAAGAAAGTTACCATTATGGCGGTAACATCGTAAAAATGAGTAAAGTTTCCAATGATGGTGAAAGCTATTATGGGTTAGGTGACAAGCCAAATCATTTGAATCTTAAAGGAAAACGTTATGATAATTGGGTAACTGATTCCTATGCTTATGGCAAGGATACCGATCCCATATATAAAGCTATTCCTTTTTACACGGGATTACATCACGGAAAAGCCTACGGTATTTTCTTTGATAATTCTTTTAGGACATCCTTTGATTTTGCGCAAGAAAGAAGAAACGTTACAAGTTTTTGGGCGCAAGGCGGTGAGATGAATTATTATTTCTTTTACGGTCCAAAAATGGGTGACGTAGTAGAAAGTTATACTGATTTAACAGGTAAACCACACCAATTACCACCTTTATGGGCTTTGGGATTCCACCAATGTAAATGGAGTTACTACCCAGAATCAAAAGTAAGAGAAATAACATCAACATTTAGAGATTTAAAAATTCCTTGTGATGCGATTTATCTAGATATTGATTATATGGATGGTTTTAGATGCTTCACTTGGAATAAAGATTATTTCCCTGACCCAAAAGGGATGGTCGATGATTTAAAGGTGCAAGGCTTTAAAACAGTAGCTATTATCGATCCTGGTATTAAAATAGATAAAAACTATTCAGTATTTAAAGAAGCACTAGAAAAAGACTATTTCTGTAAACGTGCAGATGGTCCATACATGAAGGGAAAGGTTTGGCCAGGAGAATGTTATTTTCCAGATTTTACTAATCCTGAAGTTAGAGATTGGTGGTCTGGATTGTTTAAGGAATTAATTGAGGAAATTGGTATAAAGGGTGTTTGGAACGACATGAATGAGCCTGCTGTTATGGAGGTGCCTAATAAAACGTTTCCAGATGATGTAAGGCACGATTATGACGGCAATCCATGTAGTCATAGAAAAGCCCATAATGTCTATGGTATGCAAATGGCCAGGGCGACTTATCAAGGTCTAAAGAAGTACTCCTTCCCAAAACGACCATTTGTGATTACCAGATCTGCTTATTCAGGGACTCAACGTTATACATCCACATGGACAGGAGATAATGTAGCAACTTGGGAGCACATGTGGATAGCTAATATTCAGGCACAACGATTAGCAATGTCTGGTTTTTCGTTTGCAGGTAGTGATATTGGTGGATTTGCAGAGCAACCTCAAGGAGAGCTGTTTACAAGATGGATACAATTAGGTGTTTTCCATCCATTTTTTAGAGTACACTCTTCTGGTGATCATGGTGATCAAGAACCATGGGCTTTTGATGAAGATGTTACTGATATCGTAAGAAAGTTTATAGAATTAAGATATCAGTTACTACCTTATTTATATACTGCATTTTGGAATTTGGCAGACCATGGCACCCCAATTTTAAAGTCTCTTGTACTTTACGATCAAGATGACGTTCAGACGCATTATAGAACGGATGAATTTATTTTTGGAGAACAGATACTGGCTTGTCCAGTTTTAGAGCCTAATGCAAAAGGTAGAAGGCTATATGTACCTAAAGGAAACTGGTATGATTTCTGGACCGATGAAATCGTAAAAGGAGGCAAGGAAATGTGGGTAGATGCAGATATAGATTACATGCCTATTTTTATTAAGGAAGGCGCCATTATACCGAAATATCCAATTCAGCAATATGTCGGTGAAAAGGAAATTACTGAAATCACTTTAGATGTTTATTATAAGAACGGTAAGGAGAGAAGTGAATTGTTTAGCGATGCTAATGATGGTTATGACTACAAGAAAGGACGTTATAGCTTACGTACATTTATGTTAACTGGAAGAAAAAAGGAGTTAATCATAAATCAGCACAAAGAAGGACGCTTCATAACAACTTATGACACTTTCAAAATAAATATTCATGGTTTACCTTTTGAAATTGGTGAAATTCAACTCG
This sequence comes from Winogradskyella poriferorum, assembly GCF_050618035.1. Classification (GTDB taxonomy): domain Bacteria; phylum Bacteroidota; class Bacteroidia; order Flavobacteriales; family Flavobacteriaceae; genus Winogradskyella; species Winogradskyella poriferorum_A. The sequence continues at coordinate 23,380 of NZ_JBODPY010000003.1, read as the reverse complement.
ATAATGAGGCTATATCCTTGAATCATTTAAAATCTAATGGAACTAGTTCTTTTGTTGTTGATAAGAATTTTTCAGAATTACATATTATTAGCAAATAGAAGTGTGACCTTGAGATATAAGTTGGGTCTAATACATGAATTCATTTTTGTAAATTAGTAATCTTCTTATTAAACTATTAGCTATGCGTACCAAAAACATATTTTTTATCGTAACAGCCATACTCGTTGTTGTTTCATGTGCTGTTAACCCATTCACTGGAAAGAAAACAATGGCTTTTGTATCTAATGATCAATTATTTCCAGCAGCCTTTGCCCAATATAATCAAGTTCTAAGTGAAAATAATGTTATTACTGGTACTTCAGATTCTGAAATGATTACACGTGTTGGGCAACGCATTGCTGTTGCTGCAGAGCGTTGGTTAAATGCTAACGGTTATGAAGGTTATTTAGATGATTATAAGTGGGAATATAAGCTTATACAATCAGAACAGGTGAATGCTTGGTGTATGCCTGGTGGGAAAATTGCATTCTACACTGGAATTCTTCCTATTGCTCAAAATGAAACTGGTGTTGCAGCAATAATGGGTCACGAAGTTGCACATGCCTTAGCTAACCATGGTCAGCAACGTATGAGTTCGGGTATTTTACAACAGGCTGGAGGTGTAGCTGTTGCAGTAGCTACAGGAAATGAAAGCCCAGAAAAGCAACAAATGTGGATGCAGGCCTATGGTCTTGGCACAACAGTTGGGATGGCATTACCATTCAGTAGAGGCCATGAAACAGAGGCCGATAAAATAGGGTTGTATTTAATGGCAATGGCAGGTTATAATCCAGATGAAGCGGCAGAATTATGGAAACGTATGAAAGCGAATAGTGGAGGACAAGCGCCACCAGAGTTCTTAAGTACGCACCCAAGTAATGACACAAGAATTCAGAATTTACAAGCATTAGCACCAATGGCGAAAGCCGAAGCTAGAAAATTTGGAGTGACATCATTTAGACCTATAAATTAAATTGCATATCATATTATTTGATTACTTTAGAAGCTGTTCATTATGAACAGCTTTTTTAATTTTATGGTATGAGCGAACTTAAAAAAGGAAGTAAAAAGCTTCTACATGCATGGGCCTTTTATGATTGGGCAAATTCTGTTTATCCACTAGTTATATCATCTGCGGTATTTCCTATTTTTTACGGGGCATTGACTATTATTAAAGATGAGGAATCTGGTAAAATTTTAAATGATACCGTCAATTTTTTTGGGTATGATTTCAACAATGATTCTCTGATAAGTTATGTAACGGCCTTTAGTTTTCTCATTGTTTCGTTTTTATCTCCAATATTATCTGGGATTTCAGACTATGTAGGGAATAAGGAATCTTTTATGAAGTTCTTTTGTTATCTCGGTGCATTAGCGTGCATAGGGTTATACTGGTTCTCACTTGAAAATATAGTGTTTGGAATGATTTGTTATGTACTAGGACTTGTAGGATTTTGGGGTAGTTTAGTTTTTTACAATTCATATTTACCAGATATAGCCTATCCTGAACAACAAGATAAGGTCAGTGCTAAAGGATTTTCATTGGGTTATATTGGAAGTGTCATCTTATTACTTGTAAACTTGGTGATGATTCTTAAATACGATTGGTTTGGTTTTGAGAGTGAGGGACAACCGACACGGATCGCTTTTATCATGGTAGGTGTATGGTGGATACTTTTTGCACAATATACCTTTAAGTATTTACCAACCGGAACAAATGAAGGGCATAAGGTTACAAAAACAGTTCTTATGTCCGGTTTTAATGAGTTAAAGAAGATATGGAATGCCTTAAAATCAAATAAAATTTTAAAACGTTATCTCTCTGCATTTTTTATATACAGTATGGCCGTCCAAACGATTATGATAGCTGCCACCTATTTTGCAGTTGAGGAATTAGACTGGGGAACACAAGATTCTACAACAGGTCTTATAATTAGTATTTTATTGATACAACTAATTGCCGTTGTTGGAGCTAATTATACAGCGAAGTTGTCCAAAAAAATCGGTAATATAAAAGCTCTAATTTGGGTAATATGTATTTGGATTCTTATTTGTGGATTTGCATATTTTGTAACGACACCAGTACATTTTTATATTACTGCCGCATCTGTTGGTCTTGTAATGGGAGGTATTCAATCCTTATCTAGATCTACTTACAGCAAGTTAATACCGATGGGAACTGAGGATACAGCTTCTTATTTCAGCTTTTATGATGTTGCTGAGAAAATAGGTATTGTCATTGGTATGTTTATGTATGGTTTTGTGGCCAGTATTACAGGTAGCATGAGGTATTCGATTTTATTTCTAATTACCTTCTTTATTGTCGGTTTAATTATATTAACAACGTTAAAAAATATTAGAATTAGCGATACTGGGGTAGCGTAGTCTAATTTTTTTTACAAAATTCCTTACCTTTATCATGCTATGATAAAGAAGATATTATTCCTTATATCCTGTTTATTCCTGTTTACTGCTATTACGTGCGATAATGAACCTTATGAAGGAGATATAACAGATACTATTGATGATTGTACAATTGCTGCAGAAATTTCTGGGCAGGCCTTAATCGATTTAAATGAGGCTACGGATGATGATGTAAATTTATTATGTCAGGCCTACAGAGACGCGCTTCAAGATCAAATTTTAATATGTGGTGATGAAGATGGGACTCTACAGGCAATAATAGATGACCTTGGTAACTGTGTTCCTGTTTCTGACCCAACATTATGTGATTTGGCTATTGAAGCAACAGCAGCTGCCTTTGAGGAATTTAATGATGCTATTACAACTGAATATGAAGCGGCTTGTATAATTTATCGTGAAACATTACTTAATCAAATTGTTATTTGTGGTGATGATGGGACCCTTTTGGCACTAGTCGATGAATTAGGGAATTGTCAGCCTCAAGCATTTGATGTTGTAGGTGACTGGCAACTTCTCGGGTGGCAGTCAGACATACCACGAGATATTGACAATGATGGTGTGGCTACTAGTGATTACTTAACCGAGATTGATTGTTTTGAAAATGAAACAGCTTCATTTAATGCCGATGGAACAGGGACTTTATATTACCGACAATCTATGGAGGTAGAAGTTAGTTCACCAACGAATGATCCCTCAAATCTCGAATATTCGGTTCAGTGTTTTGAAGATGTCAGAACTTTAGACTTTACCTGGACCCAAGAGGGAGATTCAATTACTGTAACGCTTGTTAGCGATGGTACTGTTTTAGACTTTTTTAGAAATGGCGATATTATATTTATTGCTATGCGCGATTTCTTCGTTGCAACGAGTACCAGTCCAAATGTTGAAGATATTGTACAAGATATTATTTGGGGATATATACAATTTTAAACAAAAAACCACGACCTAATAGATCGCGGTTTTCTGCTATTGGTTAGGGCATTTTTATTTAGTTGCTTATATCTCCAGAACCAGACACCTTAGTATCTTTATTAGTAGGGTTTCCGCTATAAACGATATCTCCAGACCCAGAGACTCTAGCTTTTAATTTTCCGTTGCAAACAACGCTTATATCGCCAGAACCCGATACTGCTGCATCTACATTTGTACTTTCTAATCGACTACCATCAAAATCTCCAGAACCAGCAACACTAGTTTTTAAATTTGTTGTTGACCCTTTAAGCTCTATGTCACCAGAACCGGCCAAACTACTTTGCGTCGATTGTGATGAGATGTTTAAAATGATATCACCAGACCCAGCAAGGGCTACATCAAAATCATTTGACTTAATGGTGCCTTCATTAAAAATATCTCCAGATCCGGCTAAAGAAACGTGCGAAATATCCTTGTATGGTACCGTAATTAATATTGATTTAGTCGGTTTTAAATTAATACCATCTTTCACCTTTACAACAAGCTTATTATCCTTAACTTCAGTTTTAATGTATTCCATAAGGTTCGAATCGCCTTTTATAGTGATTTTACCTTCTGAGCCAGGTACAAGTTTAAAATCCATAGAACCTTGAGCTTTTAGACCATCATAGTCGCCTGTGGATCTTGTAATTGTGGTAATGTCTCCATTTCCTTTTACTTTTTTCCATTTTCCCCACTGAGCAGATGCCAAAGATGTACTCATTATTAATGCCAGTAATACAATCGATTTTAAAGGTTTCATAATTTATGTTTTTAATTGATTTTATAATTTTTTGAACGTAACACTTCCGTATTCAGCTTCTATATTTACAAGATTCCCAGAATTAGCAGAACCAGAATGTCCACTATAATATTTCTCAGATCCGTCTATTTCCTTATTAGTGAAATTAAATCCATCTTCGCCTCTTAATGAAGCGTAATCTAGATCAATATCAAAGTCAAAGCTGTAACCAGAATCATAACCCAATGTAATTCCAACGAATTCTGTATTAATCGTTATGTTATTCGCATTGGATGCAATACGATCTATTTTTATAGCACCATAATCCGCCTTTAGATTGGCATTTTTAAATACATTTCCTAGCCTTAAGGTTAGATAGTCTGCATTTCCTTCAATGTTATTTACATTTTCTACTTTTAATGAACCGTAATCACAGTTATATTTAATGTTTTCTGATACTTCTATAACGGATTTGGTATAGTCTGCATTAAGCTCTAGATTCTTTGTTTTTGCTACGGTAAAACTGCTATAGTCTGCAGAGATTTTCCCTCCATTTATATATTCGAAATAGCTGTTATTGGTGTAATCAAAGTTTAAAACATTATCTGATGCCATTAACTCTTGTGTTGTAACCTTTCCATAATCACAGTTTATTGTTGCACGACCTTCTAGCTTATCTAAATTAATGGAGCCGTAGTCGTTATCTAAAATAACATTATTGGTTACCGGTACTTTTACACGATAATTAACCTCCATTTTGAGTCGGTTGTTGTTGCCCCAATTCCACCATGATTTGGTTTTTTTACCAAATTGGGTTTCAGCAGCTACCCATTCGTTAGAATCGGAGAACTTCACATCTATTTGATCTAAACGATCTTCAACCTTGTCAGCATTATTGCCAGTAACCTTAATGGTAATGTCGAATTCAATACGATTCTGATCCCATGTAACTACATCGATATTACCATAACTATTATTGATTTTTAGTGTAGCGTTAGCATCTACATTAAATGATCTTTGTATTTTTTTCTCCTTAGTTGATTTAGCAATTTCAGGACTATTATTACCCATCACCAATGCTGGTACAAGCAATAATAATGAGATGAATTTAAATTGTATTAGTGTTTTCATCTGTGTTGGATTTTAGTGTTTTTACGTTTTCAATTTGTTCTAAGACCGTGTTAAGGATTTGTATGCGACTTTGAAAGTTGGTTATCATGGCATAGATAACACGTTGGTCTTCATTACTTTCTGTTAAGTCAATTTTTAATTGGTTATAATCATCTTCTAAAAGCTTAAGTTGTAGCATTGCATCCTCAATTATTTTTTCTGTTAATGGAGAACGCTCCTCATTGAGTTTTTTAAGCTCATTATCAATGGTTGTAATAAAGAAATCTTGTGTGCTAGACATTTCTGGAGAAACACTTGCTAAGTCCAAAAGCTCTGGATCATTAGGTATTGTAACAAATATGCTAAGGCAAATGATAACAGAAGCTGCTATTGCAAGCAATGGTTTCCAATTTATGCTTTGAGTCTTATTGGTGTTACCTTGAGAATTGGTCTTGCGGTTTAATTTTGAAATAAAACGTTCTTCATGACCTTGCTGTGGCTCTTCAGTATCGAATTGTCCCTTTAAGTCTTCAAATAAATTATCTAGTAGATCTTTTTCCATAATTTTCTGTTTATACGGCTTGCATTAACTTTTTTCTTAAGCTTTCTTTTGCTCTCGATATAAGTGTTCTGCAATTAGCATATGAAATGTTCATGATTTCACAAATTTCTTCATAATCATAACCTTCAATAAGATGCAACGTTAGACCAAGATTATAATTGGGTTTCAAGGTTTTCATTGCTGTTGTTACTTCTCTTACTTTTTGATTGTTTTGATCATATGATTCAATGCCTCCAGTATCTTCAACTTTATATAAAACATGATCTAAAGGCACTTCGTTTTGCTTGCATGTTTTGTTGTAGTCTGCAATACTATTATTAACTACTATACGTTTTAACCATGCACCAAATAATTTAGTGTCCTCAAGAGAATCAAGCCTTGTAAAAGCGGTTAAAAAAGACTCTTGCATTATGTCCTCAGCCTTATAAGAATCCTTTACAATTCTTAATGCTGTATTATACATTGCTTTGTTATATCTGTTGTAAACCTCGAGTTGTGCACGTTGGTTTCCAGAATTACAGAGCAATAGTAACTGTTCGATATCTTGATTGGTTGATGTCAAAAAAACAATTGCTTTGGTATATAGATGCGTAGTTGCATACAATGTTACAGTTTAATAAAAAAAAGTTTTGATTTATAATTTCTCAATGGCATAAGAATTGAATTTATATATAGAATAGGATGCTAGAATATTATGTAACTTATTGATATTCAGTATAAAATTAGTAATTAATAGAAGAAGTAAAACGCTATTCCGTACTTTTATGTGACAGAATGGCTCATTAAATAATATGAAGAAATCAAATTTTTTAAGTCTTGACAGTTTGTCATTTCAGGATTTTGACGAAAACTCAGAGTTAATTCCTTTAATGACTCCAGAGGATGAAGAGTTGATTAATAATGAATCACTACCAGAGTCTTTACCAATTTTACCATTACGTAATACGGTTTTGTTTCCTGGTGTAGTTATTCCTATTACTGCTGGAAGAGATACTTCAATAAACCTCATAAACGATGCCAACAAAGCGGGTAAAGTTATTGGTGTTGTAGCTCAAAAAGATGAAGCTGTAGAAAATCCGAGTGCTAAAGATATTTATGCGACAGGAACTGTTGCACGTATCCTTAAAGTACTTAAAATGCCAGATGGAAATACAACAGTAATTATTCAAGGAAAAAAGCGATTTAAAATAAATGAGATTATTGCTGAAAAACCTTATTTAACAGCAACAATATCAGATTTACCGCAAACAAAACCTGAAAAGGATAATGAAGAATTTATAGCGATTATAGATTCTATAAAAGATCTTTCACTAGAGATTATAAAGGAAAGTCCAAATATTCCAACAGAGGCCACATTCGCTATAAAAAATATTGAGAGTACCTCTTTTCTAGTAAACTTTGTCTCTTCAAATATGAATCTTAAAGTAGAGGAGAAGCAAAATTTACTGAAGATAAATGATCTTAAAGAACGTGCTCTGGAGACGTTGCGATATATGAATATTGAATATCAAAAACTTGAATTAAAGAACGATATTCAAAACAAGGTTCAAAGTGATATGAACCAGCAACAGCGTGAGTACTTTTTGCATCAGCAGTTAAAGACAATTCAAGAAGAATTAGGTGGTGCTGCATCTTCTGGGCAAGAGATTGAGGAGATGCGTACAAGAGCTCAAGAAAAGAACTGGGACGAAAAAATAAAGGTTCATTTCGAAAAGGAGTTGGCTAAGATGCAGCGTATGAATCCTCAAGTGGCAGAATATTCTATTCAACGCAATTACCTGGATTTGTTTTTGGATTTACCGTGGAATGAGTTTAGTGAAGATCAATTTGATTTAAAACGCGCTAAGCAAATATTAGATCGTGATCATTTTGGTTTAGATGATGTAAAGAAACGTATTATTGAGTACCTAGCGGTTCTTAAGCTAAGGAATGATATGAAATCGCCAATCTTATGTTTGTACGGCCCTCCTGGTGTTGGTAAAACATCCTTAGGTAAATCTATTGCAGAAGCCCTAGGACGAGAATATGTAAGAATATCACTTGGTGGTTTACGTGATGAAGCAGAGATAAGAGGTCATAGAAAAACCTATATAGGCGCTATGCCTGGACGAATTATACAAAGCCTAAAAAAGGCAGGAACCTCAAATCCTGTGTTTGTTTTAGATGAAATAGACAAGTTATCTTCAGGGCATCAAGGTGATCCATCATCCGCAATGTTAGAAGTTTTGGATCCAGAGCAGAACAGCGAATTCTATGACAACTTCCTAGAAATGGGTTATGATTTGTCAAAGGTTATGTTCATTGCTACCTCTAATAGTTTAAATACTATTCAACCTGCACTTCGAGACCGAATGGAAATTATTAATGTAACGGGTTATACCATAGAGGAGAAGGTTGAAATAGCTAAGAGGCACCTTTTACCTAAACAGTTAAAAGAACACGGTTTGGATAGCAAAGCATTAAAAATTGCAAAGCCACAGTTAGAGAAAATTGTTGAGGGTTACACAAGAGAATCTGGGGTTAGAGGGCTAGAAAAGCAGATTGCTAAAATGGTGAGATATGCCGCTAAGAATATAGCAATAGAAGAGAGCTATAATGTGAAGGTATCGAACCAAGATGTTATTGAGGTTTTAGGAAGTCCACGTTTAGAGCGTGATAAGTATGAAAATAATAATGTTGCCGGAGTAGTTACAGGATTGGCTTGGACTAGAGTAGGTGGTGATATCTTATTTATTGAATCCATATTATCTAAAGGCAAGGGTAGTCTTACCATAACAGGGAACTTAGGAAAGGTAATGAAAGAGTCGGCTACTATTGCGATGGAGTATATAAAGGCTAATTCTGATAAGCTCAGCATCAACCCAGAAGTATTTGATAAATACAATGTGCATATTCATGTTCCTGAGGGCGCAACTCCTAAAGATGGACCAAGTGCTGGTGTTTCAATGCTTACATCTTTAGTCTCTCTTTTTACTCAAAACAAGGTGAAAAAGAGCTTAGCTATGACCGGAGAAATAACTTTGCGCGGTAAAGTACTACCGGTTGGCGGAATTAAGGAAAAAATATTGGCTGCGAAGCGTGCAAGAATAAAAGAAATATTACTTTGTGAGGACAATAGGCGAGATATTGATGAAATCAACTCGGATTATCTGAAGGGGTTAACCTTTCATTATGTTAAGGATATGAGTGAGGTCATCGATATCGCCATTACAAATCAAAAAGTAAGAAATGCTAAAAAATTATAAGCATTACAGTATCATTTTTATATTTCTTATAAACGTCTTCAACCTTACAGGACAAGAAGGTCAGTATAAAGAGGTTTTATTAGACGGCAAGCCAGCAAGGCTTAATGTTGCTACTGGTGAAATTACTTTAATTGAAAAACCAAAGGCTAAGCCCAAAACCCTTCTAGTTACTATGGTAATAGACACCATTAAATCAAAGGATCCGGATTTTCATATTGTAAAAGCAGGTGAGACCCTATTAGATATTTCTGAGAACTATGAGATATCTATTAATAAGTTAAGGAAAGCAAATGGTCTGTCCACCACCTTAGTTGATGAGGGCGATAGAATTAGAATTAAGAATCTTCAGGATAGTGTTATTGTTCCTAGTGCAATTAAGCAGAAGAATGTCTTCAATTTTAATTCAGACTATCACACTGTAAAAGAAGGTGAGACCTTATATAGTATTTCTAAACGCTATGACATTGAGATCGAGGAGCTAAAATTCCAAAATGATCTTACAAGTAATATTATTAAGGTAGGACAGCAGATTCAAATTAGGAATTTTGACCTTTCTAATGCCATTAATTCAACAAGTATTTGGGTGGTAAAAAAAGGTGACACACTTTATAGTATCTCTAAGAAAACCGGAACTACAGTCAGTAAACTTAAACATCTCAATGGACTCAAAAATGACGTCATTAAAGTTGGCCAAAAGTTAGTGCTAAAGTAGAATTAAACCCCTTCAAAAAATAAAAAATACATACTCTCGTTTTAAGATAGATTTAGTTATTTTGCAAAATCTATGATGAAAGGGATTACTAGCTTTATTTTGTTGCTATTGGCATTGCCATTGTATGGGCAGTTAGGCGGTGAATCTACTTATCAGTTTCTAAATCTAGTATCTTCACCAAGACAGGCGGCTTTAGGTGGTAAAATTGTGACTAACTTTGATCATGATGTCACTGAAGCTTTGTATAATCCGGCTTCTATAAATGCAGCAATGCACAATCAATTAGCTGTTAATTACTCTAGCTATCTCGGAGGTATAAGTTATGGTACGGCAGCATATGCTTATACATGGGATCGGCATGTACAGACTTTTCATTTTGGTATCTCTTACATTAACTACGGTACCTTTGATGGTTATGATGTAAATGGTGTATCAACTGGGACCTTTAATGGTAATGAAGCCGCAATATCATTAGGCTACAATTATAATATCCCATTTACAGATTTTTATGTCGGTGCTAACCTCAAAATAATCACTTCTTTATTGGAGCAGTACAATTCTATTGGTGGCGCATTAGACTTTGGTGTGATGTACATTAATGAAGATTTAGATTTCCATGCGGCATTAACCGTTAGGAATTTAGGAACTCAATTCACTACTTATGCTGGTGAAAACGAACCCTTACCATTTGAAGTAAATTTCGGGATGTCCCAGACCCTAGAGAACATGCCATTACGATGGCATTTAACATTAGAGAATTTACAAGAATGGCCAATTGGTGTTGCCAATCCAGCAAGAGCTACAACAGATCTCGACGGAAATCAAACACAAGAAGAGGTGAGTTTCTTTAATAACGCTTTGCGCCATCTAATTCTTGGTGCGGAATTATTTCCAGAACGAGGGTTTAATTTAAGAATTGGTTATAACTTTAGACGTTCGGAAGAATTAAGAATTGTAGATCAAAGAAATTTTTCAGGTATTTCTGTTGGAGTAGGAATTAAATTGAATAAAATGAGATTTAGTTATACACACGCAAGATATACAAGTGCTTCAAATACAAGTTTTTTCGGTCTTCAAATAGATTTACAATAAATGCGTAAAATAGTAGTTGCAATTGACGGGTTTTCTTCTACAGGGAAAAGTACAATTGCCAAAGAATTGGCAAAAACTTTAAATTACATCTATGTAGATACTGGAGCTATGTACAGGGCCGTGACTTACTATGCTCTAAAAAATGGGTTGATTACTGATGAAGAATTAAATAAACCATCTTTAATTGAATCCTTAGATAAAATCCATATTTCGTTTAAATATAATAGTGAAAAAGAATTTTCTGAGGTATATCTTAACGGTGAAAATATTGAAGATCAAATAAGAACACTAGAAGTGTCGAGATATGTAAGTCCTGTAGCAACCATTTCCGAAGTCAGGAAAAAATTGGTACAGCAACAACAGCTTATGGGTAAGGAGAAAGGTATTGTAATGGATGGAAGAGATATAGGTACTGTTGTTTTTCCTGATGCTGAATTAAAAATCTTCATGACAGCTAGCGCCGAAACTCGAGCTAAGAGACGTTTTAAGGAGCTACTCGAGCGTGGTCATAATTTAAGTTATGAAGAAGTACTTGAAAATGTTACGACTAGGGATAAGATTGATTCCTCAAGGGAAGATTCTCCATTAATCAAAGCAAAAGGTGCCTTTGAGATTGATAACTCATTTCTTGCCATTGAAGAACAAGTTGAAACGCTCTTAAAACTTGTAGACAGAGCAATAAAAAAAGGCCCTATTATAAAATAGGACCTTAAGTATTGTATCGTTAAAATTATAGATTTGGTATTACCAGCTCTTGGTCTGGATAAATTAAATCTGGATTCTTTAAAATATCAGTATTAGCTGCAAATATCTCTTTGTATTTCATAGTATCACCATAGTAGTGCTTAGCAATTTTCCCTAGAGTTTCTCCAGAAACAACAGTGTGTCTTGCATAAACAGACTCATCTGCTACCTTAATATCTGCTATAATATCTGACGGGCTGTCTCCACCTATTTCTTTAATCTTATCCCAAAGAAGGTTTTTTTCATACTGTGTTGCCGCAGTACCCCAAACTTTTAATTTTCCATCAGCTTCTTCTACTTTTCCATCTTGAATATTTAGTTTTTGACCTAATTCAAGAACATCTTGGTATTTTGTCTTAACCATAATTGAATGATTTTTTAATTGTTAATAGTTATGTAAATATATCAAATTTGGCGCCAATCTATAAGTAATCATCTTACAATTAGGCCTTCAATATGTAAGACACAATAAATCTGTTAAAGTCACATATTTCTTTGAGATCTTAATTGCACATTTTAATATTTAATTTAATTTTAGTCTTGTAAACCTATGCACTATGAAAAAACCTATTTATTTATTGTTAGGACTTGCGCTGTTCTGTACTGCTTGTGATTTTGGTAATGATGATGAACCGCAAGACCCACCTGTTGAAGCCACAATTTTACCTGATATAACTGTAAACATCGATGAAGTATTAAACAGATCACCTGGTTCTGATATTACAGACCTCGTTGATTTTGATCAACCAAGTGGAGTTTCTACCTCAGATTATACTATAGAACTACAATTTGGACAACGTATCATTTTTGATCAGCCTACATCTGGTTTAGGATTGAATCAAGGTATACTATATTCTAGATTATCTTTTTTTGAAGAAAGCCCTACCAGTCCAGGCGTTTTTGATGTACCAGTCGATACATTAGATTTATATGGATCTCTATTTGAGAAAACAGTAGCTGATCCTGGTTCAGGGAATTCGGTTGAATTTCCAGGTGATAACAATCGAAGTTTATCAAGCTTTTTAAACTTAGAAGTTATTGGACAAGACAACACTGAAGAACTCGAATATAAATACACAATTGAGATCGCAATATTAGACGATGAAACTGTTATTGGCTACTACACTATAGATCCTAAGCTAATTATTAGAGCTAACGATTAATTTTCTTAAAACCAACAGAATCTAAGTATCTGCTTTCTCATTATTTAGGTATCTAAATAAATGGCCTAAGGTTTTGCATAAGTCTTAATTTATTGTACTTTTGCAGACCTTTTTGACGGTCTTATGAGAAAGAGAAAAGGAATTTAATTTAAATCAAACTTACTTCTGTAGATTTTCCGTCAGTCTTTCAAAGTATACAGAATACAAATTATTATCAGCGCAATGGCTGAAAAGAAAACAAAAAAAGCTGAGGTTGAAGCAACTGAAGCTACTACAGTTGAAGCTCCAGTAGTCTCTGAAGCTCAAGCAAATCCAGAAAAATTCTTAAAAGAGTTCGATTGGCACAATTACGAAGAAGGAATTGAGCAAGTAGCGGACACAAAATTAGAAGAATTTGAAAAATTAGTATCTGAGAACTTCGTAGACACTTTAGATGACGAGGTAGTAGAGGGTGAAGTAATTCACATTACTGATAGAGATGCTATAATTGACATCAATGCAAAATCAGAAGGTGTAATCTCATTAAATGAGTTTCGTTACAATCCAGATTTAAAAGTTGGTGATAAAGTTGAGGTATTAATTGATGTACGTGAAGACGCGACAGGTCAATTAGTATTATCGCACAGAAAAGCTCGTGTAATTAAAGCATGGGATAGAGTAAACAAAGCACATGATACTGGCGAGATCGTTAACGGTTTTGTAAAGTGTAGAACTAAAGGAGGAATGATCGTAGACGTATTTGGTATTGAAGCATTCTTACCAGGTTCTCAAATCGATGTAAAGCCTATTAGAGATTACGATCAGTACGTAAATAAAACTATGGAATTTAAGGTTGTTAAAATCAACCACGAGTTTAAAAACATAGTAGTTTCTCACAAAGCGCTTATTGAAGCTGACATTGAGGAGCAGAAAAAAGAAATCATTGGTCAATTAGAAAAAGGACAAGTATTAGAAGGTGTTGTTAAGAATGTTACATCATACGGTGTCTTTATTGATTTAGGTGGTGTAGATGGTTTAGTACATATTACAGATTTATCTTGGTCTCGTATTAACCATCCAAATGAGATTGTTGAGTTAGATCAAAAATTAAATGTTGTAATCCTTGATTTTGATGAAAACAAATCAAGAATTCAATTAGGTCTTAAGCAATTATCTAAGCATCCTTGGGAAGCTTTAGGTGAAAATGTTAAAGTTGGTGATAAGGTAAAAGGTAAGGTTGTAGTCATTGCTGATTATGGTGCATTTGTTGAAGTAGAAGAAGGCGTTGAAGGTCTAGTTCACGTAAGTGAAATGTCATGGTCTACACACCTTAGATCTGCACAAGATTTTGTTGCCGTAGGTGATGAAATAGAGGCTGTTATCTTAACTTTAGATAGAGAAGACAGAAAAATGTCTTTAGGTATTAAGCAATTAACACCAGATCCATGGACTGATATTACGGCTAAATATCCTGTAGGTTCTAAGCACACAGGTATCGTACGTAATTTCACTAATTTCGGAGTTTTTGTTGAGTTAGAAGAAGGTATCGATGGTCTTATCTATATTTCTGATTTATCATGGACTAAGAAAATTAAGCATCCATCAGAATTCTGTAATGTTGGAGATAAATTAGACGTTGTCGTATTAGAATTAGATGTTGAAGGTCGCAAGTTATCTTTAGGTCATAAGCAGACAACTGAAAACCCATGGGATAAATACGAAACTGACTTCGCTTTAGGCACATCACATACTGCTGCAATCACTGAGATTGTAGACAAAGGTGCTACTGTTAAGTTTAATGATGATATCGTTGCTTTTATTCCTTCTCGTCATTTAGAGAAAGAAGATGGTTCTAAACTTAAGAAAGGTGAAGAGGCTGAATTTAAGATCATTGAGTTCAATAAAGAATTCAAAAGAGTAGTAGCTTCTCATACAGCTGTGTTTAGAGAAGAAGAAGCTAAAATCGTGAAGAAGGCAGTTAAGAGAGCAGAAGCTCAAGCTGCTGAAGCAAAACCAACATTAGGTGATGCTAACGATGCTTTACAGGCTCTTAAAGATAAAATGGACGGAAAAAAATAAATTCTGAACGTTTACAGATAAACGAAAACCTCTCATAGAAATATGAGAGGTTTTTTTATGCGCTTACATTAATTTGAAACTCTAATTTTTTACATTAACTTTGCCTTCCAATAATGATTGGATATTAGATGAGTCAAAAAGTACTACTCAACTCAAAAGAAGTCAGCATAATTCTTCATAGACTGGCTTGCCAACTTATTGAAAACCATGATGATTTTTCGAATACAGTATTAATAGGAATACAACCTAGAGGTAAGTTTCTTGCTGATAGACTAGCAAGTATGCTTAGAAAGGATTATAAGATAAAGAATATTCAACTTGGCCATTTAGATATAACTTTTTTCCGTGATGATTTTAGAAGAGGAGACAAGCCACTTGAGGCCAATACAACAGAAATAGATTTCATCGTAGAGAATAAAAACGTGGTCTTTATTGATGATGTTTTATATACAGGAAGGAGTATCCGATCTGCACTTACCGCGATACAATCATTTGGCAGACCAAGTAATATTGAGTTGTTGACGCTTATAGATAGAAGGTTTAGTAGGCATCTGCCTATTCAACCTAATTATAGAGGAAGACAAGTGGATGCAATTGATAATCAGAGGGTTGAGGTAAATTGGAAAGAAAAAGAAGGAGATGATGCAGTGTATCTTATTAATAAGTAGAACTGATATAAGAATAAATAAAGTATGAGTGAATTAAGTGTAAACCACTTATTGGGAATAAAGTATCTCAAAAAACAGGATATTGATTTAATTTTTGAGACGGCCGATCAGTTTAAGGAGGTTATTAATCGTCCAATTAAAAAGGTTCCATCACTTAGAGACATTACCATTGCTAATTTATTTTTTGAAAATTCTACACGTACTAAGTTATCATTTGAACTTGCCGAGAAAAGACTATCAGCAGATGTTATAAATTTTTCTGCCTCCCAGTCATCAGTAAAAAAAGGAGAGACTCTTGTAGATACAGTAAATAACATCTTGTCTATGAAAGTAGATATGGTTGTTATGAGACATCCAAACCCTGGAGCTGGCGTATTTCTTTCAACACATGTAAATGCAAGTATTATAAATGCTGGTGACGGAGCACATGAGCACCCAACACAGGCACTCCTAGACTCTTATTCCATAAGAGAAAAACTAGGAGAAGTTAAAGGAAAAAATGTTGTAATTGTTGGAGATATTCTTCATAGCAGGGTGGCCCTATCAAATATATATGCTCTAAAACTTCAAGGTGCTAATGTAATGGTTTGTGGGCCAAAGACATTACTCCCTAAGTATATTAAGGATTTAGGCGTAAAAGTTGAGACTAATTTAAGAAAGGCTCTTGAGTGGTGTGATGTAGCAAATATGCTTCGTGTTCAGAATGAGCGTATGGATATAAGTTATTTTCCATCAACAAGAGAGTATACGCAACAATTTGGAGTCAATAAAGAGTTATTAGATAGCCTAAAAAAGGACATTGTAATTATGCATCCTGGGCCAATAAATAGAGGTGTTGAGATAACAAGCGATGTTGCAGATTCTAAACAAGCTATAATTTTAGATCAGGTTGAAAATGGTGTAGCTATTAGAATGGCTGTTATTTACTTATTAGCATCTAAAATAAAGCAATAGGTTATGATTGAGGATAGAGATGGAAATATTACAATAATCACCCAAGAAAAGGCTTCTGTGAAAACGCTTGTAAACAGCATAGAACAAGCTTATCATAAGTTTAAAGATTATCATCTCATTATTAATTTATCTAGTGTAGATAAGATTGGGCTAGAAGATATCATTGAGTTTTTAAAAATAAGTAACACACATAGAGGAGATAAAAAGTCTTTTGTTGTGGTTTCTGATAAAGTAGATCTTGATGAAATGCCCGATGAAATAGTTGTTGTACCTACTTTACACGAAGCTTACGATATAATTGAGATGGAGGATATTGAGCGTGATTTAGGATTTTAAATCATGAAACTTACAATATTAGGATGCCATAGTGCGACACCAAGGACAAACACCAATCCGACTTCACAAGTTCTAGAAACTCAAAATCATATGTTCCTTATTGATTGTGGAGAAGGAACCCAAGTTGAGCTTAGACGACACAACATTAAGTTTTCTAGAATTAAGCATATTTTTATTTCTCATCTTCATGGTGATCATTATTTTGGTTTAGTAGGTTTAATAAGCACTTTCCGTCTTTTAACACGTGAGACAGAACTTCATATTTATGCACCAAAGGGACTAAAAGAGGTGATAACGCTTCAAATGAAACTCTCGGATTCATGGACAAATTATCCCTTAATTTTTCACGAATTAGAATCTAAGACATCACAACTCATTTTTGAAGATGATAAAGTACAAGTTTACACCGTTCCATTAGATCATCGCATTTATACTAATGGATTTTTGTTTAAGGAGAAAGTTGGAGAGCGAAAATTGGATATTAATGCAGCTGTTGACGCAAAAATAGATAAAGCATACTTCAGGAAGTTAAAGCTAGGTGCAGACGTGTATAATGAAGAAGGTCGTCTCATTAAAAATACTGAGGTAACTAAAGATCCTGTTAAACCAAAAAGTTATGCCTATTGTAGTGATACAGCTTATTCTGAAGCATTAGTTCCATTAATTAAGGATGTAGACGTCCTCTATCACGAATCTACGTTTCTTAATAAAAACGAAGATCTTTGTAAATCAACTAAACATAGTACCGCAAGGCAGGCGGCAATAATTGCCCAGAAAGCCAACGTAAAGAAATTAATCTTAGGGCATTATTCTACACGATATAAAGATTATCAGCTTTTTAAATCTGAGGCGCAAGAGGTATTTAGTAATGTGGCTCTAGCACAAGATGGAATTTCATTCGAATTTTAAACTGTTTTTTAATCATTTATTTAAGTAATATCTTTGTATCACTATGGAAAAAGACTTAAGTAATTATAGAAAATCCTATGAAAAAGGTGCTTTATTATTAGATAATGTACCTGAGAATCCGTTAGAATTATTTAGAGATTGGTTTATTGAGGTCGATACGCACTTTAATGTAGAGGAAACTAACGCCATGACAATATCTACATTAGGAATTGATGGTTTTCCTAAAAGTAGGGTAGTGCTTCTTAAAAAGTACACTTATGAAGGATTTATTTTTTATACTAATTATGATAGTGAAAAGGGCAAAGCCATAGAAGCTAATCCCAATGTATGTCTTTCATTTTTTTGGCATTCGGCTGAGCGACAAATAATAATAAAAGGTCGAGCTGAGAAAATTGCTGACAATTTAAGCGATGGTTATTTTGAATCTCGACCAAGAGGAAGTCAATTAGGTGCTATAGTTTCAAACCAAAGTGAACCTATAAAAGATAGAAAGATTCTCGAAGACCGTCTTAAGGAATTAGAGGCTTCTTATGAGGGCAAAGACATTCAACGTCCAAAGAATTGGGGAGGTTATATCGTAAAGCCTATTGAGTTAGAATTTTGGCAAGGAAGGCCTAATAGACTTCATGATCGGATACGTTATCAATTACAAGGAGATTTTAATTGGAAAATAGAACGACTATCTCCTTAATTGTTTGAAAAACCGATATAATGCATAATAAATCTGTTGAAATGCGTTAAAATTTAAATCCATATTGCATTTCATCGATAATTTGCAATAAAAATCGACAAAATACATGTTGTTTGTCGATTTTAACATTTACTTAACAACACTAGGGTAAGTAGGCAATTAAATTAGTAATCCCAAACTAAAATAACCTACTTATGAAAGTATCTAAAGCATTGCCATTATTGGCTATAGTTGCATTTTTAGGCTTTACTTCTTGCTCTACAGAAAGTGCTGTAGATGATAAAATTAACTCCATTGAAGTTCCTGTTGCACCAGAGGCAAAACAAATTGAAATTGAAATCATGGAGCTTATTAATGAATACAGAATTCTAGAAGGGCTTAATCCGTTAAACGAGCACAATATAGTTAAAGCCGTTGCTTTTACGCATACAGACTATATGGTTGAAGAAGAAAATGTATCACATGATAATTTCTTTCAAAGAAAGCAAAGTTTACAGGCTAATGCTGCAGCTAATGTTGTTTCAGAAAATGTAGCTTATGGATTTAGTAATGCTGAGTCTGTAGTTAATGCCTGGTTAAATAGCCCAAGTCATAAAGATAATATTGAAGGAGATTTTACAGATTTCGAAGTTTCCGCTGAACAGAATAGTGAAGGTAAATGGTATTTTACTAATATCTTCATAAAGCGTTAAACCGCTTAAAAAGTTGATTAATAGCAAGAAAAAAGCCACATTACTGTGGCTTTTTTCATTGGATGCCATTCATACTAATTCCAACCTAAATTTATTATTGCATTAAGACTAATACTCTTTAATTTATTGTGAAAAGTAATCTATTTTAATTTAAAGTGATGAGTAATCTATTTCAAGACCATTTAAAGAGCTTGAATGATCCATTTCAGGATCATTTAAGAGCTTTGTCAATTTAACTGTAGTTTCCTATATAAGGCAAAAAAAAGTGAGCTTCATAGCTCACTTTTAATATAATTTGAGGGTTAAATTATTCTTTTACGATGTAGAAGTAAGATCTTCTATTTAATTGATGCTCTTCTTCAGTACATTCTACTTTATTAGCACACTTATTAAGTAGTTGCGTTTCACCGTAACCAATTGCGCTTTCGATTCTATTTTTGTCTATACCTCTAGAGACAATATAATCTCTTGTCGCTTTAGCTCTACGGTCAGATAATTTCATATTATATCTGTCACCACCTCTACTGTCGGTATGAGACTCAATTTTAATAACCATTTCTGGATGTTTTCTCAAGACATCAACTATATTTTCAAGTTCGTACTGAGCGTCTGTTCTAATATTCCATTTATCAAAATCAAAGAAAATAGGATTAATCACAATCTGGTTATCTATAATTAATGGAACCAGTTGTAAATCTACTGAATTAACTTTGTCGTTCGTATTATCTATAGCAACACTCTTTTTATCTTCTTTATAATCAAGCTTTGTTGCAACTACAGTATAGGTTTGATCACAATCTACTGTAAACTCGTAGTTATTGGAGTTTTCTGTATTTAACTCATTTATTACTTTACCAGTTTCATCAATCAATCTGATATTTACACCAGTTAAGGCAATACCAGTTTCAATATCTGTGATGTTACCTGAAATTACCTGTTTACATTCTGTGATATTAAAGCTGT
Organism: Winogradskyella poriferorum; assembly: GCF_050618035.1. Taxonomy (GTDB): domain Bacteria; phylum Bacteroidota; class Bacteroidia; order Flavobacteriales; family Flavobacteriaceae; genus Winogradskyella; species Winogradskyella poriferorum_A. The sequence goes on along the minus strand of NZ_JBODPY010000003.1, from coordinate 3,325 downwards.
AAATATCATCACCACCAACACCATTTGGTCTATTTGATGAGAAATATCCTTTTTCAGTTTCAGAATCAATAAAAAATGCAAAATCGTCGTATCCACTGTTATATGGTGCACCTAGATTTTCAGGTTCTTCACGTTCGCCCTTTAATTTATTTGATTTAAAAATATCTAAAAGACCTAGATTTAAGTAACCGTCTGAAGAAAAATAAAGTGTATTGTCCTTTGCAATAAAAGGGAACATCTCTCGTCCTTCTGTATTAACGGTTTCACCAAGATTCTCTGGTTCACCATAAGTACCATCATCATTAATGGTTACTGAGTAAATGTCGGTTTGTCCGATACCACCTTCGCGATCAGAAACAAAATATAGTATTTTATTGTCTGGGCTTAACGCTGGATGTCCAGTCGAATAAATCTTGTCATTAAATGGAAGTTCTACAATATCAGTCCACGTATCATTAACGAGACTTGCTTTATATATTTTTAAATGAACTGTTCCTTTTTTATCATACCCTAATCTATTTCTCTTATTAACATTGTCGCGCGTAAAATAGATAGTTTTTCCGTCATTGGTTATAGCGATAGAAGCCTCGTGAAAATCTGTATTTATATCCTCTGAAGCAATTTTTGAAACTTCACCATAGTTTACAGAACCTAAGGTATCATTTACACTTAATTGAAATAAATCTAAAAAGGGTTCTTTATTCCAACTATAAATTTCACCTTCATTGCCTCTTGCTGAAGCAAAATATAAGACATCGTTAAACAAATAAGATCCAAAATCGGAGTTCTCTGAGTTAAACGGTAAGTTTTCGATATTTACAACTACCTCATATTTGTTGGTAAGCATGTTGTAAAGATCTACTTCATCAGGATTATATCCCTTTAATCTACTATCTCCTAATTGGGCAGCACTAAGTTCTTTAAACCATTTATCTGCTTCTTCATAATTACCAATACTTCTTAGCGATTGGATGTATTTATATAAATATTCAGGAGCAATGTCTTTATGTTCTTGTAATGCTAAACCATACCAGTACGCTGCTTTCTCAGATTTTGAATTATTATAATAAGCATCACCAAGTCTGGTTAGTACATGTGCACTGTTATCACCTTTTTCATAAGCTTTCTCATAGAGTTCAATGGCTTTGAAGTAATTGAAATTTTCAAAAAATTTGTCAGCTAACTTCTTTTGTCCAAAAGATAACGAGCAACTTAATATAAGTATGAGAACGGATAGTTTTGTTTTCATAATACGTTTCTTTTTAGAAGTATCTAGGTGATTTAATTCGTTTACTCTTAAATACTTCGAACATAAGTAATACTTCATGTGTTCCACTAGTATAAGGTCTTAAATCCGAAATAGGATATTCATAGGCATATCCAATGCGTAATTGTTTGGAAACCTGAAAATCTGCAATACCACCAATGGCTGCAGCAGATTGATTAATTCTATAGCCACCACCTATCCAGAATGTTTCATTGAACAGAAAATTCGCTGAAATATCCAATGATAATGGAGCTCCATTAGTAGCTTTCAATAAAACAGAAGGTTTTAGTTTTGTCGTTTCACTGAGATCAAAAACATAACCACCAGTAAAATAATAACTAACACGTTCTAAAGCAACATAATCAATAGTACCACTACCACCATTATTGTAATCTGTATTTAATATACGTGGTGCGGAAAGACCTAAATACCATCTTTGTGAATGCCAATAAATACCAGCCCCAACATTTGGACTCCATCTGTTAGAAACGTCATTAAAAAACGGATCATTAACTACAGATGGGTCATTCAATAACTCTTCATCTAAGCTATAGTGGGTAAATCCACCCTTAATTCCGAAAGCTAGTTCAGAGTTTACACCTGTTCTAATGGTATATGAGAAATCACCGTAGATATAGGAAAAATTCTCATACCCAAGTTTATCATTAATAAAAGATAAACCAATTCCTACTTGTTCGTTACGCAATGGCGAATGAACCGATAGTGTCTGTGTCTCTGGTCCACCTTCTAGACCAACCCATTGACTTCTGTGCAAACCAACGGCACTAAAAGTCTCTCTACTACCAGCATAGGCTGGATTTATAGAGATGGTATTAAACATGTATTGAGTAAACTGTGGCAATTGCTGTCCAAAGGACGCACTTATACCAAGCACAATAACTACAATACTTAAAAATCTGTTTAGTTTCATTGGTTAAGTTTATTTATTTGTTGCAACGTAGATAGGACCAGCAAATGGTTCTAATCCACTATTTCTTAAATTAATAACGTAATAGTATGTTCCTGTTGGGACTTTTCCAGCAACACCTATTGATGAATTATGTGAGTCACCATTCCAATCATTCTGATAGTTATTAGACTCATAAATCTTAGCACCCCAGCGATTGAAAATCTGAAGCTCAACTACGAATCCACAATCCTCAACACCAGAAATTGTAAAGAACTCATTGTAGTTATCACCGTTTGCGGTTACTGTTTTTGAGATTTCAACATTATCCTTACCACATGCCAATACAACACACTCATCATCAATTGTTAAGTTTACTTCAACTTCTTTTGGACATGGTCCATCTGTAATAGAGTACATAAAGGTATACATACCAACATCTACAGTTGATGGATCAAATAAACTTCCATTCACGGTCGCATCTCCTGAAACAACACTCCAAGTTCCATCCATACTGAAATCTCCAGATAATAAATCAAATAGATCAAATTCAGCATCTAGAATACATCGACTACTATCAAAGGTATTGATTACATTGCTAATTTCTACAGTTACATTTTGAGTAAATATAGCTTCGTTACCACAATCATCAACAACAGTCCATGCTCTGATTATTTCGTAATCTTCAAAGTCATTTGCCTGTGTTGAAACTTCCTCAAAAGTTACTTCAATATCAGTTGAACAAGAATCTTCAAATACTAATTCCGGAATTTCAGGAATATCATCACAAGCAGCAGTTACATCCTCATCAAATGGAGTAACTAAAGCAGGTGGTGTTGTATCTTGTACTGTTATAATTTGTGTATGTAATGTATCATTACCACAAGCATCAGTAGCAGTCCAGGATCTTGTAATTATATAATCACCAACACATGCACCTTCATCTATAACTTCTTCAAATGTTACTGTTGCGTCACCACAATTATCTGTAGCCTGTAAATCATCAGCATCAGGAATCTCATCACACTCTACTTCAATATCATCAGGTAAGTCTGAAGTGAAAGTAGGAGCGGTGGTATCCTCTAAGGTGATTGTCTGAACTAAAGTTGTATTGTTATCACAAGCATCAGTAAGTGACCAAGTACGTGTAA
>NZ_JBODPY010000002.1:0-558459 GCF_050618035.1 Winogradskyella poriferorum | reverse complement strand
CATTAGAGGCTAACCAAGCGTTAAGAGCAGTAGTATTACCAGAACCATCACATTCAACAGTACTATCACTAGCAACTGTATCGATTGTAGGATTAGTTTTGTCTTCAACAGTTATAGTTTGAATAACTGTTGTAGCATTTCCACACTCATCGGTAGCTGTCCAAGAACGAGTAATTACAGACTCATTGGCACAACTTCCAGCAGCTACTGCATCGGTATAACCAACATTAAATCCACTACAAGAGTCGGCTAAACCGCTAGGCGTTCCTGTTAAACTTGTATCGTCTGGATTATCTGTACACTCAATAGTTACATCTGCGGGAGCAGTAATAGTTGGAGCGGTAGTATCTTCAATAGTAAAGGTTGCTGATGTTGAAGCGGTATTTCCACAAGCATCAGTTGCTGTAAAGGTAACAGTCGCAGATCCAGTTGCTCCACAGTCATCGCTAAGTGCTGTAAAGTCATTGGTCCATGTTACACCGCCACAGTTGTCTGAAGCTACGGCACCACCATTAGAGGCTAACCAAGCGTTAAGAGCAGTAGTATTACCAGAACCATCACATTCTACAGTACTATCACTAGCCGCTGTATCGATTGTAGGATCAGAAGTGTCTTCAACAGTAATAGTTTGAGTGGCATTAACAGCGTTACCACAATTATCTGTGATCGTAAAAGTTCTTAAAACGATTAATGGACAATTGTTTGTTGATGTAACAGTATCAATATAGGTAATGCTTTGAATATTGAAATCATCACTTGCGTTATAATCGGCATTTGAAGCAAATACATTTTGTACATCAGCTGATCCTGAATCGTTAAATTCAAATACTGCATTTGTATTATTTATATCGCTTGTGTCACATCCTTCAAATGTTATTGTACTAGGAACTGAAATTTGCGGGTCTTCCGTGTCGTCATTATCGACTGTCGTACTTACAATTATTGAACATCCATTTGCATCTGTAATAAGAATATTATAATTATCTGCTGATAAGTTTTCAAATAAGCCTGAGGATTGATTCGTTGTACCATTGTCAATAGAATATTGATATGGACTTGTTCCACCTGATGCAGAGGCATCAATACTACCAGTAGCTTCGCCAAAACATTCTGCATTTACTACAGTATTAATATTTCCAGTTAATCCAGATGATGGTTCATTAATTGTTACTTGGTTATTAGTAATACAACCATTTGCGTCCGTAATGGTTACAGTGTAATCTCCTGCAGTCAAATTCGTTAGATCTTCATCTGAACTTCCATTATTCCATGAGTAGGTGTACGGTGCCGTACCTCCAGAAACTTCTAAATCAATTGCGCCTGTAGCTTCTCCAAAGCACAGTACATCAGTTGTACTAGAAATTGAAGAATCTAAAATAGCAGGTTCTGAAATTATAATTTGAATAGAATCTGAACAATCATTCGCATCCTTAATATAAACCGTGTAAGTACCAGCTGAAAGATTTTCAAAAACACCGCTAGTATTACTAAAGTCTATATTATCTAAACTGTATGAATATGGTTCTTCACCAGAACTACCCACAACAGTCAATGAACCATCACTAAGTCCATTACAGCTTACATCTTCATGGCTAGCAGTATCTTCTGAGATACTTGTGTTAATAACTGTAACATCAAAACTACAAGTCAATTGTTCAACTTCACCATTAGTTCCGATATAAGTGGCAGTATATATAACTGTCGTATCACCATCAGGGAAATCATCACCAGGATTATAATTAGATGTTACTGTAAAGTTTATACCTCCAGTACAACCTGCATCAACAATCGTTGCATTATAATAGATTCTATCGATTTCTATTTTATCACCGCCATTGGCATTTGGACTATCAAAATTGAATTTTACTTTATATATGTCACTAGCAACAGTATTTGGGACAATTATAGTGTAAGAACCATCCGTTGTAATGCCAGTAACAGAATCTGAATAAATAACTGCATTTGTATCTGGATTTAAGAATTCAAGAGTCCAGTTAACTGTAGCTGTAACATCTATTAATTCAATATTAAAATCTACACCAGCAGACGTGTCTATGTACTGTGATGGTGTAATAAGGTAAGAATCTTCATATCTCGTACCAACAGATCCAGATGATTGGAAAATTCTTAAATTATCTGCTCCAGTTCTTTGCGCATAATTAAATTCCCAACAACCAGCTCCGAAAGCCGATTCTGGCAAATCAAATTCCATATTAAAGGAATAATCATCTCCAGGAACCGAAGTACAACATTGGTACGTAAATGAAGGCGGTGTCCAAACAACAGGCGTACCTCCGTCTTCCTCGCTACAAACCGTATCAACGCTTGTTGGACAATCGGATACATTTATTTGGCATGATACTTCCGCAGGTTCTGTTAGAGTTACGGAGTCATTGGCTATACAACCATTAGCATCAGTTACTGTAACGTTATATGTTCCAGCAGCTAAGCTCGAGAGGTCTTCGTCACTTGAACCATTACTCCAAGAATAAGTGTATGGCGCTACACCACCAGAAACTGATAGGTCAATAGCTCCAGAATTATCACCAAAACAAAGCAAATCAGTTCCAACTATTGAAGTGGTTAGTGCTGTTGATGGTTGGTTTACTGTAAAACTCTCTTCTATAAAACATCCATTAGTATCTGTTATAGTTACCGTGTAGGTACCATTTCCAACGTTACTTAAATCTTCAGTAACTGCACCATTACTCCAAGAATACGTATAAGAACCACTTCCACCAGAAACTGTAATATCAATAGCGCCAGTTTCTTCATCAAAACAAAGTACGTCGGTTACTGTCCCTGTAGCACTAACGGCAGATAATACAATTGCATTACCGCTATATGGTGTTGTACAACCAGCCAGTTTATCTCTAATAACTAGGTTATAAGTTCCAGCTGGAATATTATTAAAATTAGGAGAATCTTGGTATGTAGAACCTCCATCTATTGAGTATTCATAATTAGAATCTAAAGGACTTGTTACCTCAAGAATAAAATCATCTGGACCAGAATCACAACTTATCGCGAAAGCTGGATCATCAGGATAGTCCCTATATTCAATTGTAACATTTGCAGTGTCACATACTGAGGTATTTGGAGCCGGTAAACAAACTTCATATTCAAAAGTTACATCTCCAGTAAACTCAGGTGAAGGAACATAAGTGTAAGTACCATCAGTGTTGAAAGTAAATGACTGGCCTGCTGGGCTAGGAGGTGTCACTATTGAATAGGTAGATCCTAGAGGTACGTTATTACCAGTATGTAAATCACCAGAAAATGTACCATCCTGACATTCAAATTCTTGTTGATCAACAGCATACTTCTGTAAAATGAAAAATTTTCCGTCACCATCATCATTGGTTGCGGAAACAAATTCTATTCTACTGATCATTGATCCTGTGGGCGCAATATTATTCAGTTCATACAATGCAATCGCTATCGATTGACCATTAGCAATTTCTCTATCAGATTCCCAATAGTCAGAATTGGCTGATGGTTCATTAGGTCCATCACCACCAGTTAAATTTCCATCAGTCCTGATAAAAGTATCACCGAGGGTGGTTTCAGTTGTTTCACCAGGTAGTGTTCCTATAAATCTTACATAAAAACAATTGTTTCCCCCTCGTTCGGTAACTGCAATTACGCCTCCAGCATTTGATGGGATTGGCGGATCATAATATAAAGTCTGTAGTTGTGCATCAGTTTCATCCTCACCATTTGTACCATTTACCTCATCAAAAACTAAACATACATTATCTCCGTTTCCACTTGATTCAAAGAAAAAATTCAAATTTCTAGATTGGAATGAGGCAAGTGCTGCATCATCCCAAGTAGTACTATCATTAATATCTAGAGTGGCTGTTGCACTTGTATTAACTAATTCGCCGGTAAATGCACCTGCTGTAAAAGGAGGTACAGCATTTTGGTTATGCAATCTTATTGCATTACGATTATGACCTCCTGGCCCTAATCGCGTCAGCTGATATCCAGAAGGGACAACGAACGTATTAAAAATTGCACCATCAATGGTAATAGATTCTATAGTAGCGGCTCGATTATTTTCTGTTCCGTCAATATCACCATTATTGTTAACATCTTGAACATCGGACCATTGAAAGGTAACACCAGTTCTAATGGAAGGTTCCTGTTGTCCAACAACCTGAGCCATTCCAAATAATGGAATAGCAAGAAAAAGCATTACAATCAAATGCTTTATCGAATTACTAGGTATTGAAACACAATTGTACTTGTTTCTCATAATATACATAATAACTTCTAATGTCATATGTCACAATAAAGATTCGATAAAACTGCGCATGGCAATCTCACCTTATCCTCTTTGTGTCATTTGTTTTTGTTTAACTAGAAATACTGAGGGAAGTATTGTTAATGCAAATGCGCTCACGGATGGATTAATATGTTTTTGATTTGGGGTCATTTACATTAATTTTACAAGCAAATCAACCTATTACAGTTGGTTTTAACAAACATTAGAGTTAAAGCGGCAAAATAATCGTTAAAACGGACATATACAACATTTTATCGAAAAAAATTGCATTTAATCGAGTAATATGAAGACACTTTTTTTAGTTAGACATGCCAAATCTTCGTGGGAATTACCTGTTGGAGATAAAGAAAGGCCTTTGAAAACCAGAGGTTTAAAAGATGCACATCTTGTGGCTAATAAATTTTTAGAGCGTGAAAATTTTCCTGTTAAAATTTTTACAAGTCCTGCCAAAAGAGCTATAGAAACATGTAAAATTTTCGTGAATATATCAGAAAAAGATGATTTAGACGTGTCGATTATCGATGATTTATATGATTTCAACGGTACAAATGTTATCAAATTTTTACAAAACTTAGATAAAAGCCTCGATTCAGTAATGATATTTGGTCATAATCATGCATTCACATCAATTTCTAATATCTTTGGTGACCGCTATATCGAAAATTTACCCACAAGTGGATTGGTAAAAATTAATTTTGATACCAATGATTGGAGTCATATAGAACATGGACAAACTGAATTGATAATTTTCCCCAAGGATTTAAGATAATGGTCAAACATAAAAATAGATATATAAACCGTGAATTAAGTTGGTTACAGTTTAATGCAAGAGTATTACAAGAAGCTGCAGATGTAACTGTTCCTCTCATCGAACGACTACGTTTTTTAGGAATCTTCTCAAATAATTTAGATGAGTTTTTTAAGGTACGATATGCAACTGTAAAACGAATTTTTGAAGCTGGTAAAGGTGGAAAGAGCGAGTTAGGTGGTATAAAAGCAGAGGAATTACTCGAGCAAATTACTGGAGTTGTTATTAATCAACAAAGTGAAAGTCTTGAGATTCTAAACTCTATTTATAAAGAGCTAGAAACTCAGAATATTCATATTATAAATGAATCAGATATTGAGGACGATCAACATGAGTTTATAAAGAATTATTACTTTCAGGAGTTGAGTCCTGCTTTGGTAGTAATAATGCTGAGTGAGGATATTGCATTACCAGAATTAAAGGATAGTGCGGCCTATCTCATGGTAAGAATGTCCATTAAGGATAGTAAAGATAAATTTGCCTTGATTGAAATCTCAAAGGCAATGGACCGTTTTATTGTGCTACCAAAGAAAAATGGTTCTGATTATATTATAATGGTAGATGATATATTAAGATATTGCCTTGATGACATATTTAATATTTTTTCCTACGAAAGTATATCGGCACACATGATCAAAATCACCAGAGATGGTGAGCTCGATTTTGATAGTGATTTAAGTAAGAGTTTTATCCAAAAGCTGTCACGTAGTGTAAAGGATAGACAAAGTGGTGAACCTGTAAGGTTTGTTTATGATAAAGAAATAGATAGGCATACGCTCGATTTTCTATTGAATATTATGGAAATTGATTCTAATGATAGTATTATTCCAGGAGGGCGTTATCATAATAGACGAGACTATATGGGTTTCCCAAGTTTAGGAAGGTCAGATCTCCTTTATGATAAAATAAAACCATTACCAGTTAAAGGTCTAAGTTTACAAACTAGTATTTTCAAAACAATTGCTGAGAAAGATTATTTGGTTTATACACCTTATCATACTTTTTCATATATCGTAAAGTTTTTGAGGGAGTCTGCTTTAGATCCAAGTGTTAAAACGATTAAGATTACGATTTATAGGCTTGCTCAAATTTCACATGTTGCAAGTTCGCTAATCAATGCCGCAAAAAATGGTAAAGAGGTAACTGTTTCAATAGAGTTGAGAGCAAGATTTGATGAGGAAGCAAATATCAACTACGCAGAACAAATGCAAGACGCAGGCGTAAAGATGTTGTTTGGTGTAACAGGTCTAAAAGTGCATTGTAAAATGTGCGTGGTTGAACGCGAGGAAAATAATAAACTTAAGCGTTACGGATTCATTAGTACTGGTAATTTCAATGAGTCTACAGCTAAGGTTTATACTGATTTTACCCTCTTAACTGCAAATTCTAAGATTCTCAAGGACGTCAATAAGGTTTTTGGTTTTTTTGAAGTTAACTATAAGGTTAATAGATATAAGCATATAATTACATCACCACATTACACTCAATCTCGACTATTTGCATTAATAAATGAGGAAATTCAAAATGCAAAAGAAGGTAAAACGGCGTACATAAAGCTTAAAATGAATAGTATATCTAATTACGATATAATCGATAAACTCTATGAAGCAAGTCGAGCAGGTGTAAAAATAAAAATGATTGTACGTGGCTTATGTTGTCTTGTTCCAGGAGTTGAAAATATGAGCGAAAACATTGAGGTTGTTAGTATTATAGATAAATTTTTAGAGCATACTAGATTATTTGTATTTGCAAATAATGATAATCCTAAAGTGTTTATTTCCTCAGCCGATTGGATGACTAGAAATATTCATACTCGTGTAGAAGTGACGTGTCCAATTTATGATGAGGACATTAAAAAAGAACTTCTTGAACTATTCGAAATATGTTGGAATGATAATGTTAAGGCAAGAATAATTAATGAGGGCCAAGACAATACTTATAAACGTAACACGAACGAAAAAATTAGAGCTCAATTCGATACTTACAAGTATTACTTAAACAAATTAGAGGGATAAAATGCTGAAGATTCAGAAATATGCAGCTATTGATATTGGTTCTAATGCTGTACGTTTATTAATATCTAATATTATTGAGCAACCAGGTAAACCTGTTGTTTTTAAGAAGAATTCTCTTGTGCGTGTTCCCATTCGTTTAGGTGCTGATGTTTTCCTTAATGGTGAAATTTCAGAATATAACCAACAGCGAATGATTGATACTATGACAGCTTTTAGTTTATTAATAAAATCTCACGGTGTTGTAAGATACAAGGCATGTGCGACCTCTGCCATGCGAGAAGCGAGTAATAGTTTAAAACTAACAGAACGTATTGTTGAAGCATGTGGTATAAGTATCGACATTATTGATGGTGACGAGGAGGCCGCCATTATTGCGGCTACAGACTTACACACGTTTATAGATCCTAACAAAACGTATCTATATGCGGATGTTGGTGGAGGAAGTACAGAATTTTCAATAATTCACAACGGTAAGAAAATCCAATCTCGATCTTTTAAAATCGGTACAGTAAGGCTTTTAAATGATATTGTAAGTAAAGAAACATGGACTGCCCTCGAACATTGGATAAAAGAAACTACAAAAGATTATGATAAAATCGAATTGATAGGATCTGGTGGGAATATCAATAAAATATTTAAAATTTCTCGTAAAGATCTAGGGAAACCATTGACTTACTTCTATTTAACGTCGTATTATAAAATGCTTCAAAGCTATTCTTACGAGGAGCGGATAACAGAGTTGAATTTAAATCAAGATAGGGCAGATGTTATTATTCCAGCAACTCGTATTTACTTATCAGCCATGAAATGGAGCGGTGCTAAACATATTTATGTGCCTAAAATTGGACTTTCCGATGGTATTATTAAGAGCGTATATTACGAAACTGTTTCTAGTGAAATTGTTTAACCAGCCTATGTTAATTACCATTTATGGGATGTTTTAGCCTGAAAATCTAATAAAATAAAATGGTTTAATATTTTCAGTTATATTGATAACCTCAAATTTATTATTATGAAAAATTATTTATTAGCCTTTTTACTTGTGTGCACAACTAGTATATGTATGGCACAAGATGTGAGTTATGGTGTAAGAGGTGCATTAAACATATCAAATTTAGATTTTGATCCTGATCCTAATTTTGAAAATAAACATCGCAATGGTTTTGCCTTCGGTGGTTTCGCAGAGTTTGGATTGTCTGATAATGTTTCTTTGTTGACTGAATTACAATGGTCTGCAGAAGGTGGTAAGGACGAAGATATTAGAGCTGATTACATACAATTACCAATACAATTAAGAATTTCTCCTTCTGATCGCTTGTCTTTAGGAGCAGGTCCTCAAATAGCTTTAAAAACTTGGAAAAATGAGGATGCTTTTTCTACTTTAGCTTTTTCTGGAGTAGTAGGAGCTGAGTATATGATTACGTCAGACTTATTTATCGATGCCAGGTTCTCATTTGGACTAACTAATATCCTAGATGAAGATCTTACAGATCGTAAAGCCAAAAACAATGTGATTCAATTTGGTTTTGGTATTAAAATTTAAAGAACAAATAAAATAATATAATTAAGCCTCGGTAAATCCGAGGCTTTTTTTTATCCATGTATCGTTTCTTTGGTTCCTAAATCCTTTATTATTTCTGCTTCATAATTTAGGAGCTCTTGCCATTTCTTATCAACGTCGTCTCTATCTCCATACTGTCTGGCAAATTTTAGAAACATCGTATAATGCCCAGCTTCACTAATCATTAGTTTTCTGTAAAACTTGGCTAGTTTTTTATCCTCTAATTCTTCCGATAAAAGTCTAAACCTTTCACAACTGCGTGCTTCAATTAACGCAGCGTAAAGCAGTCGATGCACTAACTGAGTGGTTCTGCTACCTCCTTTAGGAAAGAACTTCATGAGTTCAACAACATAAGCATCTTTGCGATCTCGCCCGAGGATCCATCCTCTTTCAATGATTTTGTCATGAACCATTTTAAAGTGACTCATTTCTTCATTAACTAAGTCGGTCATCTCTGTAACAAGTTCTGTGTATTCAGGAAAACTTACAATAAGTGAAATGGCAGTACTCGCAGCCTTTTGCTCACAGTAGGCGTGATCGGTAAGTATTTCTTCAATATTTTTTTCTACAATATTTACCCATCTTGGGTCTGTAGGTAATTTTAATCCTAACATTGTTTTTCTATTAAATATCTAATCCAAATGTTTTTCTCAATATTTCGATATTGGGATTCTTCTCTTTTAACTTATCATACTTTTCTTGCGGTGTAAAAGCATATTTTTTTGCAACCTCTTCATTTACTGAAATATCTAAGTGAAGATCGTAATTGCGCAAGGTTTTTTTCAAGTAAGATAATAGTGGATATTGTGCACGTTCTAGCTCAATTTTATTAGTATTATTTGAAAAGGTTAAGCAAATTGAAGACTCTTTAATCTGCGGTGTTTCCATTTCAAATATTGAAGCTAATATCTTTTCACCCTTACGATGAAGTGATTCTGTATACTCTTCCCAAGCTTTAACCAAATCATCTTGAGAAACTGGTTCAGTTGGTAAATCCTCTTCATCAATTATTACATCTAATTGCCTTATTTGGTGTTCCTTCTTTTCTCGTATACTTTTAAGTGACAAACCAGAGGTGACCTTACCTGGTTTCTGAATAGATATTTTAGGAATTACAGGTTCTGCAACAGCTTCAACCACAGGTTTTTCTGGAGCTACTTCTACTTCAGAAATAGTTTCTTCTTTTGTTTCTTTTTTGGGTAATTCTACAGGAACAGGTTTGATCCCTCTAGCCTTAAAGTAACTCGGTGCAATTATAAAGTGTTTATTGTTTTTTTTTTCTCCATCAAAAGTGATAGAGGCTAATTGCATTAAGGTTAACTCAACTAATAATCGCTGATTTTTACTCGTCTTATACTTAAGATCACAATCATTGGCTAAGTTTATACCTTGCATGAGAAAAGCGTGTGACGCTTTTTTACTTTGATCAATATATTTTTGTTTAGTGTCTTCACCAACTTCAAGCAATTCAATCGTTTCTTGATTTTTGCATACCATTAGATCCCTAAAGTGGGAGGCAAGACCAGCTATGTAATGATGACCATCAAAACCTTTTGCAAGCACTCTGTTAAATTGTAACAGGAGTACAGGGATTTTATTCTCTAAGATTAAATCCGTGCTTTCAAAATAGGTTTCGTAATCTAAAACATTCAGGTTCTCCGTGACAGCCTGGCGCGTCAAATTTTTGCCAGAAAAACTAACTACTCTATCAAAAATCGATAGAGCATCGCGCATCGCACCATCTGCTTTTTGAGCAATAATATGTAAAGCATCATCTTCGGCCTTCACACCTTGTTCCTCAGCAATGTACTTTAAGTAGTTTTTCGCATCAGTAACTGTAATACGTTTAAAATCAAATATTTGACATCGAGATAAGATCGTTGGAATGATCTTATGTTTTTCAGTCGTGGCTAAAATAAAAATACAATGCTTAGGAGGTTCTTCAAGAGTCTTTAAAAACGCGTTAAAGGCGGCTTGAGATAACATGTGTACCTCATCGATTATATAGACTTTATACTTTCCAATCTGTGGAGGAATACGGACCTGATCCGTAAGATTTCTGATATCGTCTACAGAATTATTAGAAGCGGCATCGAGCTCAAAAATGTTAAAGGCAAAATCCTCATCTTCACTTGTATTACCATCACTATTTATCATTTTAGCCAATATCCTAGCGCATGTTGTTTTACCAACGCCACGAGGTCCTGTAAATAATAAGGCTTGAGCTAAATGATTGTTTTCTATAGCATTTAAAAGCGTATTCGTAATGGCCTGTTGTCCTACAACATCCTTGAAGGTTTGGGGTCTATACTTACGTGCCGATACTACAAAATGTTCCATTGCAAATAACTGAATTACAAATTTAAGAATAACCAATAAATAGCCATTTTATCAATCTATAATTTAATAGTAGTTATTAACAATTTAAGTACTTTTGCCGATGCAGATTGTCTTATCGCTGTTTCAGTTTCTGAAATGGAGGAAAGTCCGAACACCATAGTGCAACATAGTGGTTAATAGCCACCGGCCGAAAGGTTAGGAAAAGTGCAACAGAAAGTATGTACAGGTAATGCTGTAGTGAAATCAGGTAAACTCTATGTGGTGCAATGTCATGTAAACCAATATTTGAGGATAGCACGTCCGATGTTGGAGGGTAGACAGCTAAAGATTATTGGTAACACTAATCTCAGATAAATGATAAGAAGCTATTTTTTAATGAATAGTGTACAGAATTCGGCTTATAGATTTGCGTTATTAAAAAACCTTCTCAAAATTGAGAAGGTTTTTTAGGTTTTAGAAAGTTATTCTTCTGCCATTTCGGTTTCAGTAGCCGATGCTTCTTGCATTGCACTTATCGCCGCGTTCATTTCTGTACCATCAAAATAGACATGTTCTGCCGTAATTTTACCTTCAGTGAATTGGACGGCCAAATGTACCGGAATACTTAATTCTGTGCCATTGACCATTTTACCATTATGTTGGCCCCAAAAATAGACCCAAGTTTCATCTTCCTTGTCGATTACCATTTCTATATAGCTTTTGTCTTTTTCAAAACCGTAAGAAGAGAAAAAAGCGGTCATACCAGTTAATTCTTCAACTCTGGCGTCTAAGGTTACAGGATCTTTAGAATTTACATAGATCTTTGCTGTATCAGAAAAGTGACTTCTCCATTTATCCCAGTCAGCACTTTCATATGCAGCGATTCCTGCTTCTAAGGTTTTAGTTTCATTAGATTCGGCAAAATATCTTTGTTTACGTTGCTCTTGACAAGAGACAACCAATACAAAAAGAAGTAGAACAATTATTAGTCTTTTCATTATTTTGATTATTTAGTTAAAATTCGATTTAAACATAAAACGATTAAGTTCTGGTAGATCCTAAGAACCTATTTTAACTCATGGTTAGGGTCTTAAATTTTTTTAATTATTAGCCACAGTTGATGTGTAACTTAAATCTGGTCGCATAGTACCTTCAACTTGGTCATATTTTGTAGCAAGCTTTATGACCTCCCAGAAAACAGCATCTTTGTCTTCACCTAATAATTTGTCGTTGTCGTGACCACCTTGCGCAACAGATAGATCGTCTGTTCCTGCAATAGCCACCATATAATAACTTTCTTCACTACCAAAGCCACTATGGTATACTTCGTAACCGTTTTTTACACCTTTTTCGGCGAACATTTTTTTAACATTGGCCATGGCTGTATTCATTTCTTTACCGTGCTTTGGCGAATAATAGAGGAAATGATATTCACGGTGGTTCTTACCAGCTGTGCTATAACCTTCTGGTATATGGGATAAGCTTGGAATATAGTGCACTACAGAATCACTATGGGAATCATAGCAGTCATCCATTTTGTCGAATAGCTTCCCTAATTCTTCCTTACCCATTTTGTCGCCTAAATTACCCATAGGATTTTTATCTAGGTCTGCCATACTTTTAATTGGAGTTACATAGACGTACCTTCCATCCTCAACGCTAATAGCTGTCCAGTTTGCACCTTCAACGTTGTGCTTATCACAATGTGCCTTTAGTTCTTTGGCCGCTTCTTCGTATTGTGCCATCATTCCGAATTTAACATTGTCCGTATGTACTGCGAACATTGTTGGTTGCGCATCTTGCGCACTGGAGATATTACATACGAATAACACCAGTGATAGGAGTAAAACTCCAGATTTTAAAATTTTCATGATTTAGTGTGTTTAAGTTAATAGCTTAAATACCATAACTAAGTGAAGAAAATCAAGGAATAGATATTAGCATTAATTATGCTAAGGCATATAAATTTAGTGAAAAATAATGATTGGGAAATTACCTACAGTGTTGACAATCAGTTTATTCGAAGAAACTAAAAGCGTTACCACCATAGTTCTTTTGGTATAAAAAACGATCTAAATTACTTAAGTCTGTGTGCTTAGAATGTTCAATAATTAAAAGACCGTCTTCTTCAAGAATTGCATTATTAAATACCAATTCTGGAATCTTTGAAAAGGCATCTAAATCAAAATTATAAGGAGGATCTGCAAAGATTATAGTAAAGCTTTTTGAGGCTTTTTCTAGGTAAGTAAAAACATCAACCTTTATTGTATCTATAGGCATTTCAAAAGATTCTGCTGTTTCGTTTATAAATTTAATACAACCAAAATTATCGTCAACCGCAAGAATATTTTCAGTACCTCTCGAAGCAAACTCATAGCTAATATTACCAGTTCCAGAAAATAAATCTAAAACTGAAATTTCATCAAAATAGTATTGATTATTTAGGATATTAAAGAGCGCTTCTTTTGCCATATCTGTTGTAGGCCGTACTGGTAACTTTTTTGGCGCTACAATACGTCTTCCTTTATGCGAACCTGAGATTATTCTCACTAAAATGAATTTAGAATTAAAAAGTGTTGAAGACGTGCAGGCGCATCAATACTTTCATTAAAGGTGAATGAATTTTGGGGAACTGCAAGTCGCACATGTCTTACATAAGTGTAAAGAATAGTGAATAAAGCGTCACCTTCTTCAATATTTCCACTCAAGGTTACTTGTGTGGCCTCAGTATCTAATTGTAACTGCTCAAAAACAAAAAGGATATAATAAATAAAGTCTTCCTTAGTATGGTATTCAAAGACATTGAAAAGTTGTATTTCCTTACCATGAACGACAAGAACTTCTATAGAACTTGAATTTACATTAATAAAAACTTGTACATCTTCCGTCCTATTTGCGCTTTGCAGAATAGCATCGATTAATATAGTAGATGAATGTTTATAGGTAAACGAGCCGAAGGTGTCGAATATGTAATTATTAATGTTTACGTATGGGACATAAACATTTACACTATTATTAACGACCAAGTCATCTGTGGCTAAGAAATCGGTTTTTAAGATTTTTGAATTAAACTTTAGATAATCAGCTTTGTGATTTTCATTATACAATGCAGAAGGGACTAAAGTTGAGAGTTCATTTTGATGCACAACTAACACCTCCTTAAAATCATCAGCAAATACAGTATTACTACTTAGCTCTGTCTTTAATCTTTTAAGTATATCAAAAGGGGTGAGCTTAGTATCAAAGTCTAATCGATTTAGATATTCGATTTCATTTGAAGTTCTATTAAGTATGCAAAAAGAAAGTCCATTCAAATTTACTTGAATGGACAATTCTTTAATATTATTTGTAGACAAAACTACTGTTTTTTAGAATAGTTTTTAGGCCAGTTACCTGTTGTATTAACTTCTTCCATTGAGCCTACAGTCAATTTAGATCCGTTTACACCATCAACAGAAACAACCTGGTTTTCTTTCTCAACCAAATACTTTTCTTGATCGTTTAGGATAACAGATTTTTCAACGCTCGCTTGAAAAACAGGAATCTCTTCTAATTTTCCTGCCTCTAACTTAAATTTAGCACCTTCTTCACCGATACCAACATCTGCCATTGTTTTATAACGGTCACTACCTCTAAAAATTGAATCTTTTACAAACCAATGATCTAATGTATCTATCAAAGTGATAGTTTTCATTGTCTCAACGCCACCAAAAGCACGTGTTCTTTCTTCATCTAAAACTAAAGTATCTCGTCTTTGAGTAATAGGAACACTGTCAACATCTATAAAATTTATTAGCTTCTCAAAAGAATCTGCATATTCACCTTTTACTTCTTTGTATGCTAATTGAGAATCTCTTATATCTACTAAGCGATCAATAACAACTGCGTAGCGTTTTACTTTTAATTGATTGAACTGAATTTCTTTGTAGACAGACATAAACGTAATATAGCCCAAGTAAATGATCAAACCCCAAAGAAGGATATTAATGATCGGTTTTAATTTACTAGGAACAAATTTGTCTATTAACCATACAATTCCAATGGTTAAGAGTATAATAACTACGATAGCAATGATTACGTTTAACATATTCTTATTAATTAATTAGGTCTATCGCAAATCTACAATTTTTTTTTGTTCGTAAAAACTATCTAAATAAAAATCATTTAATTTCTATAACTCGTTTTAATAACACTATTTTTAACATCGTATAACGCTATATTGAGTTACTATTTTTTGTTGTTATGATTGACAATGCATCGGCATTTTACACCTTAATTAAATCTAAGTTCCCTTTTGTACCAACGACCAAGCAAGACAAGGTCCTTATGGAGTTATCTCAGTTCTTATTTGATAAGTCTTCTAATCGAATTTACTTATTAAAAGGATATGCAGGTACTGGTAAAACAAGTATTACAGGTACGCTGGTCTCTAACTTATGGCAAGCAAAAAAAAGTGCAGTGTTATTAGCGCCAACAGGAAGAGCTGCTAAGGTAATTTCTAACTATTCAAAAAAAGAGGCCTTTACCATACATAAGAAGATATATTTTCCAAAAAAGGAAAAAGGAGGAGGTGTTAAATTTGTAATGCAACCTAATAAGCATCGCAATACTATTTTTATTGTTGATGAAGCTTCAATGATTCCCGATACACCATCGGACTCTAAATTATTTGAGAATGGTTCACTTTTAGATGACTTAATGCAATATGTCTATTCTGGGCATCATTGTAAATTGCTTTTAATTGGTGATATGGCCCAGTTACCTCCAGTAAAATCTGATCTGAGTCCGGCTTTAGACGAGGATAAATTGTCTTTAAATTATAACAAAGAGGTGACCACAACAGAATTGGATGAAGTCGTAAGGCAAGAGCAAGATTCTGGTATTTTAATTAATGCCACCGAGTTAAGAGCTGTTTTAGAATCTAATTTTTACGATAGTTTTAAATTTAATGTATCATCATTTGCTGATATTGTGAGATTAATTGATGGTCATGAGATTATGGATGCCATCAATGATGCGTACAGTAATGATGGTTATGAAGAAACGGCCATTATAGTAAGAAGTAACAAACGTGCCAATCTTTACAACCAGCAGATAAGAGAACGCATTTTATTTAACGATAGTGAATTAACTACTGGAGACTATTTAATGGTTGTAAAGAACAACTACTTTTGGGTGAAACCAACGACCGAAGCTGGTTTTATTGCCAACGGTGATATCATTGAGGTCCTTGAAATTTTCAATATAAAGGAGTTGTATGGTTTTAAATTTGCAGAAGTAAAGGTAAAGATGGTCGACTACCCTAGAATGCGACCTTTTGAAACGGTACTTTTTTTAGATACTATAAAAGCAGAAAGTGCTTCACTCAGTTATGAAGAATCTAACCGTCTTTATACAGAAGTTTCAAAGGACTATGCTAACGAAACGTCTAATTACAAACGATTTCTTGGTGTTAAGAACAATAAATATTTTAATGCCTTACAAGTTAAGTTTTCTTATGCCATAACTTGTCATAAGTCGCAAGGTGGCCAATGGAATACTATTTTTGTTGAGCAACCGTATTTACCAAACGGCATGGATAAGGACTATGTAAGGTGGTTATATACTGCAGTGACACGAGCCAAAGAAAAGTTATATCTAATTGGTTTTAAAAATGATATGTTTATTGAAAATGATATAAATTAGAGAGATGGCAACTGAGACTATATTAAGTATATTTCTGGGTATTGGTTTGGCTGCATCTGTTGGTTTCAGAGTGTTTTTACCGCTATTTGCATTAAGCCTTGCTTCGTATTTCAATGTTTGGGAACTTAATGAATCCTGGGGATGGATTGGTAGTACTACAGCACTCATTACTTTAGGTGTTGCGACATTGGTAGAAATTGTTGCTTACTATATTCCAGTAGTTGATAATGCATTAGATACAATCGCAGTGCCATTAGCTACCATTGCAGGCACGGCTGTTATGGTCTCAACCGTTGCAGATTTAAGTCCAGTAATTACTTGGGCCTTAGCAATAATTGCAGGAGGTGGTACAGCAGCAGCTATAAAAAGTACAACATCTACAACCCGTTTAGGGTCTACGGTATCAACAGCGGGAATAGGTAACCCAATATTTTCTACGATTGAAACGGGAACTTCAATAGTCATGTCGATCATTGCAATTTTTTTACCTATCGTAGGTATAGTGTTGGTATTATTGATTTTTTACCTCATTTATAAAGTATATAAAAAGATAAAACCTAAACGAAATAAGTCAGTCTAAACCCGTATTTTTGGTTAACTAAATAAGTAAAATGAAAGTTATATCCATGATACCTGCACGCTACAGTGCATCAAGGTTTCCAGGTAAATTAATGCAAAATCTGGCTGGTAAATCTGTGATTTTAAGGACATATGAGGCTACGGTAGCTACAGGCTTATTTAGCGAGGTATATGTCGTAACTGATAGCACCATAATATTCGATGAGATTGTAAATAATGGCGGTAAGGCTATAATGAGCCAAAAGGAGCACGAGTCTGGTAGTGATAGAATTGCCGAAGCAGTTGCTTCTGTCGATTGTGATATTGTGGTTAATGTACAAGGTGATGAACCTTTTACAGAACGCGGAAGCCTTAGCAAGGTCTTAGAAGTATTTAAGGATGACTCGGAAAAGGAAATTGACTTGGCTTCTCTTATGGTAGAAATAACCGATTGGGATGAAATAAATAATCCAAATACGGTGAAGGTTATCGTAGACCAAAATAATTTTGCACTTTACTTTTCAAGAAGTCCAATTCCTTACCCAAGAGATAAGGAAACCGGCGCAAGATATTTTAAACATAAAGGTATTTATGCCTTCAGAAAAGAAGCCTTATTAGATTTTACGGTATTACCAATGCAATTTATTGAAGCGACCGAAAAAATTGAATGTATACGATATTTAGAATATGGAAAGCGCATAAAAATGGTAGAAACTCAAATTCAAGGTGTGGAGATTGATACGCCTGAAGATTTAGAGCGTGCCAAGAAATTATGGAAATAGATTATACAAACATAAAGGTCATTGGTTTCGATGCGGACGACACGCTATGGGTTAATGAAACCTATTTTAGAGAGGCGGAAGAACGTGTTGGTATTTTATTATCCCATTATGAGACACCAAATAAAATAGACCAAGAGCTATTTAAAATGGAGATGAAAAATCTTCCAATCTATGGTTATGGTGTAAAAGGCTTTGTTTTGTCCATGGTTGAACTAGCCATCGAGCTTTCTAATGGTAGAGTTTCTAATGAAATCATCGGTAAAATATTAGATATAGGCAAGGAGATGATTAATAAGCCAATAGAATTATTAGAAGGTGTTGAGGATACGTTGGCTACCTTATCTCGAGATTACCGTCTTATCTTGGCTACTAAAGGTGATTTATTGGATCAGGAACGTAAACTCGAAAAGTCAGGATTGTTAGACTATTTTCATCATATTGAAGTTTTAAGTGAAAAGCAAGAAGGGAATTATTCTAAGTTATTAAAGCACTTAGACATTGATCCTGCAGAATTCTTAATGGTTGGTAATTCACTTAAGTCAGACATATTACCGTTGGTAAATATAGGAGCACAGGCCATTCATGTTCCATTTCATACCACATGGGAACATGAAAAGGTTTCTGAAAAGGAAACCAATGGAATGTCTTATAAGACGGTAGAAAGTTTAACTGAAATTTTAAGTTGTTTCAAAGTAAAAGAATAAAGTAAGTTTTATTTTTGCTCAAGAATTAAAGTAAATGATATATAAAAATTATCCGATGGTGTCTAGAGTCGTTTTTGGACGTGGAAGTTTCAATCAACTTGATGAAATTTTAGCTTCAAAGCGCCAGGGTAGGGAAGCACCATTTATATTTTATGTCGATGATGTGTTTAAGGGGAACCATTGGTTAACTTCGAGAATTACACTTTCTTATAAAGACAAAATCATTTACGTTCCGACTAAAGAAGAACCAAAAACCTCGCAAATCGATAAGTATGTCGAGGACATTATATTAGAATTTAGCGAATTACCTTCTGGCATAATTGGTATTGGTGGTGGTATTGTAATGGATATCGCTAAAGCGGTGTCGCTAATGCTCACAAATAAGGGTGAGTCTAAAGATTACCAAGGTTGGGACCTAATTAAGAATCCGGCGATATACCACGTTGGTGTGCCTACTATATCTGGTACAGGTGCTGAGGTATCTCGTACTACTATATTAACTGGCCCAGAACGTAAGTTGGGTATTAATAGTGATTTTACGCCTTTCGATCAGGTTATTTTAGATCCAGAATTAACTAAAGACGTCCCAAAAAATCAGTGGTTTTATACAGGTATGGATTGCTTTGTTCACTGTATAGAGTCTTTAAATGGGACATATTTAAATGCCTTTAGTCAAAGTTATGGTGAGAAGGCACTAGAACTCTGCAAGGAAATTTTCTTGGGTGACGATTTATCTCAGGAAGAGGCTCAAGACAAATTAATGATGGCCTCTTGGCATGGTGGTATGAGCATTGCATATTCTCAAGTTGGTGTTGCGCATGCCTTAAGTTATGGACTGAGCTATTTACTTGGTGTAAAACATGGTATTGGAAATTGCATTGTGTTTGATCATTTAGAAGACTATTATCCTGAAGGTGTGGCAATGTTTAAGGCCATGAAAGCGAAGCATCAAATTGATTTGCCTGTAGGTATTTGTGCAGACCTTTCGGACGATCAAATTGATATTATGATAGATGTGGCGCTAAGCTTAGAACCGCTCTGGGAAAACGCCATTGGTAAGAACTGGAAATCTAAAATTACCAGGAATACGTTAATGGCACTTTACAAAAAGATGTAAAATGCGTTGGCTAGCAAGATTCATTTATTTTAAGCTGTTAGGCTGGAAGATTGTTGGCAATACCAACTTTTCAAAAGATACCCTTAATAAAGCGGTTATAATAGCCGTTCCACATACAAGTTGGCACGATTTCTATATTGGATTATTATTAAGAACGATTACCAACATAAAGGTTAATTTTATTGGAAAAAAGGAGCTCTTCAAATGGCCTTTCAATTACTATTTTAGGGCTATTGGTGGAAGACCAATTGATAGAACTTCTGGGCAAAATAAAGTAGAAGATATTGCCAAACTCTTCGACCAAGAGGAGGAATTTAGATTAGCACTTGCGCCAGAAGGGACTCGGAAGAAAGTGGAGCAATGGAAAACCGGGTTTTATTATATCGCCAAAGCGGCCAAGGTGCCTATCATTATGTTCACCTTAGATTTTAAGAACAAACAAAATAAAGTCTCAGAACCCTTTTATCCTACGGATGATATTGAGGCTGATTTTAAGTTTATGAGGTCTTTTTATAAAGACGCTGTTGGAAAAATTGAGGCCTACACTTAATCGATAAAATCAGCAAAGACTTTTATTTTATCTAATAAATTTCCCGTTACTCACTCAAATTCAACAGTTTAACTTATGATGTATACATTTAGGTATAAGATTTGATATATGTCTTGGAACTATCCATATGCAATGAAACATAAAGTAAACTATTCAAGTCCCTAAAAAGAAACATTGCAATTCAAAAAAAGCTATCTCGTGTTAACTAGATAGCTTTTTTTCTTTCATGTATTTATCGAGTAGATAATTGGTCTGTTTGTTGAGCTTATTTCTAAAGAAGCCAGTACCACCCAGAATTAGGCCTTTAAAGCCCATGGCTTGCTTGGCCCATTTATGGAGATTAAACACATCGATGTGTTTTATGATTTTACCATCCTTAAACTCAAAAGTTGCATCAATTTTATTGTGCACAGGTCTTCCTGTTTTGCTAAAATTATAAAAGGCCTCCCAATGGGCTTTTCCTGTCTGGCTTTCTGAAGACACTTGAGAGTGTACCACCTTAAAGTTTTTTCCTTTTTGCGATTGGCAAAGCATAGACCACATGGCTTTAGCTCGCTCACCTTTGAGTTGCCCAAAGGCAGGATCTTCAAAGATGATATTATCATGATAGTAAGCATTCATTTTATCGGCATCTAACTGATTAAAGGCCTCATAAAACCCGTTTATAATTTCATCCATATTTGTATAAGTCTTGTAACGAAAGTAATCAATTATTTTGTTGAAAATAAGGAAACAAAAAAAGCCTCTATTCCTAGAGGCTTCATAATTTGCTAACCAAATTAAAATAACTGGCACATCTGTATGATGCATAAATATAAGGGCATACCGAGTGTTATATTAAAGGGAAATGTAATTGCAAGCGCCATTGGCAAGTATAAACTTGGATTGGCTTTTGGCACAGCAATACGCATAGCAGCAGGTACTGCTATATAAGACGCACTAGCTGCAAGAATTGCAAAAAGCAATCGATTTCCTTCATTTTGCGTGAATATTGAACTGATTACCGCAACAGCACTACCATTAATTATTGGGATAACAATAGCAAATATTAAGGCAAACCAGCCCTTTTTTACAAAAGCACCTAATTTTTTTCCACTAGTAATTCCCATGTCTAATAAGAATACAGCGAGGAAACCTTTAAAAATATCGGTAGTAAATGGTTTAATGCCTTGTGCCTGCTGTTCGCTCGCTAAAAACCCTACTACTAAACTTCCTAAGATAAGCAGTACACTACCATTGGTAAGGGCATGTTTAACGACCTTACCCATAGAAATCTTTACAGCATTCTCTCTATCAAACATAGATATCAATAGAAGACCAACGATAATAGAGGGTGCTTCCATTAAGGCCATAACGGCTACCATATGGCCACCAAAAGAAATCTGTTCAATTTCTAAGAAGGAAATGGCAGTCACAAAGGTTACGGCACTTACCGAACCATAAGCTGCTGCGATGGCACCAGCATTGGCGACACTAAATTTTCGCCTTAAGATGAAATAGGTGTAAATCGGTACAACAACCGCTAATAAAATTCCAAACAAAAGCGACCAAATAATTTCCATATTTAGGTCGCTGTGTGAGAGCTCTTGTCCACCCTTGAACCCTATAGACAAGAGCAAGTATAACGAAATGAACTTTGAGGAGTTGGGTGGTATTTCCAAATCACTCTTTAGTTGTACGGCAATAATCCCTAGAAAAAAGAATAAAAGTGCCGGATTCGTTAAGTTGTCGAATAAAAGGTGTAAGTCCATTTTAATAAAATTGCCTACAGCAATTATTTATAAGCACTACTTATTTTACAAAAGAGATGTTTAACGTTCCATTGATAACGACATTATAGCCTTCTTTTCTAGCAATGGAAATGTAGTCCTTAGCAGTTTGCTTAGCACCGTTTAATTCTTTGATTCTGTTATTTTCATATGTTGTGTCTGAATCCTCACAACCTTCCCATAAGCGTAGCTTTTGGATTTTATGAAAGTTCAATTTCTGATCGATGAGCGCGTTTACGACGTGCATAGCTTCAGAAGGTGTAAATAGACCTTCTACGAGTTGTACTTGTTGTTGCGCTTTTTCTACTTTGGTTTGTTCTGTATTAGTCATAATGTAAATTTTTCTAGGTTGTTATAAGGTTAGATTTAGTTTGTTTCCATAAGCTTTATAATGGCCACACAGGTAATTATAAAGCCACAAACTGCGATGTGTTCCATAAAGATGTTGCCATTCATGTAAGACAATGTAAGTAATCCCGAAAGTCCCAAAATGGTTAACGCCGCGGTTACCTTTGGTCGTGTTGTAGATTTCTTTTCGCCACCTTTTCTTAAGCCTTTTATGGAAGCATTTGATTCTAATCTTGACATAACGTTTTGTGGTTAATAATTGTTTATTAAAAATTAATTCGGTGCAAAATTGAAACAAAAATTTTATTTATTTTTATATATATTTTTAATGATATACATAAACAAAAATTATGAATTATACCTTACATCAGTTACAAATATTCTTGAAGATCACACAGCTAAAGAGCATTACGAAGGCTTCTGAAGCTTTGTTTTTAAGCCAACCAGCTGTTTCTATACAGTTGAAAAAATTTCAAGATCAGTTTTCGATTCCGCTTACCGAAGTGGTGGGGCGCCAATTGTATGTGACTGATTTTGGTAAAGAAATTGCAGAAGCTGCGGAGAATATTTTAAATGAAGTACAGGCCATTAATTACAAGACCTTATCGTTTAAAGGGCAGGTAGCTGGTCGTCTAAAAATATCTGTGGTCTCTACAGGAAAATACGTGATGCCTTATTTCTTATCTGATTTTACGAATAAACATCGAGGTGTAGATCTTATTATGGATGTAACTAATAAGCAGAGCGTGGTGAAGAGCCTCGAGAATAATGAGGTTGATTTTTCATTAGTATCAGTCATACCCGAACAATTAAATCTGGAGAAAGTGGAGCTCATGGCCAATAAGTTGTATTTGGTTGGTAGTACCAAAAAGAAGTTTGATCGCAAAGTGAGTACCAAGAAAATTTTTGAAACCTATCCAATGTTGTATCGTGAGGATGGTTCTGCAACCCGAAACGCGATGGAAGAGTATATTGCTAGCCATAATATAGACACACCAAAACGAATGACACTTACGTCTAACGAAGCTCTTAAACAAGCTGTTATTGCTGGTTTGGGCTATTCTATTATGCCTATTATTGGTATTAAGAACGAACTTAAAAGTGGAGATTTGGAGATCTTACCATTTAAAGATTTGCCGATGGTAACCACATGGCATTTGGTATGGCAAAAATCTAAGAATCTATCACCAACAGCAATTGCATATCTTGAGTTTTTAAAAGCCGAAAAGCACCGAATTATAGAAGAGAATTTTGGTTGGTACGACCAATACTAGGTCGTTTTAAATTTATCGATAAGCCTACGAATCTGCAAATAAAGAAAGGCATTGGTTTTAGCATAGTGAAAGGAAATAAAACAAACCGTTGCTAAAAAAACTCCAGCACCTAATATCGCTTGCCAAGGATTTAAGGTTTTTCCAATAAGTTGATAAAGACCATAACCTGTGAAACTGCCCCAAATAATAATAAAGTGAATCACATAGATAGACAAGGTCTTTTGTCCAATACGTAAGATTAAGGGTTGTTTTACGATGAACTCGAACGCATAGAATAGTGCGAATAAAATGAGCACGTTCCCTAATCTGGTGTAGAGGTAGTTAAAGTAAGCTACATCTTTAAAGAGCTGAATATCGCTCCAGTAATAGAGTTGCATAAGTGTATAAGATGAGGTGTAGATTAAAAACAGACCAACTACAATAAAACCAGTAATGATACCCAATTTGAACTTTGGACGCTCTAAGTATCTATAAAATAGTGTAGCGATAAAGGCACCAAAGGCCATATAACCAAACCACGGCAAGATGGTAAAAATAGAACCATGCGCTTTCGTCATGTAATTGGCAAAAATCTCTGGAGTGTTGGGTAACTGTAAATTGCGGTATAGAGGCTCTGTAGTAAAAATAAGTAAGCCTATCTGAAGCATAAGCACAGAGAAGACCAAAGTGTTTTTTAGACAGAGTTGATAAACAAGTACCACACCAATTAGGGATAGACCAATACATTGGAGTACATCGATAACTAGGAAATAAGAATTAAACTCACCAACCAACCATTGAAAAATTGGGATGCGTAACAGATAACCAACACCAATGAGCATAAGCCCTCGCATTAATCCTTTGCGAATACGTTGTTTTACGGTGCCTTTCTTTTTGGCTTTAATGAGAAGGTATGAAAATATCAACCCAGAGATGGTAAAAAATGTAGGAGCGGTAATTCCTCTAAAGTAGGTCCATATTTGAAACGCAGTATTGGAATCGTCTCTATACTCTACGGCCAATAAGGTGTCTATAAAATGTCCTTGTAACATCATTAAGATGGCAAAAGCACGTACAGCGTCTATAAAATAGAGTCTATTAGATTTCAATAGTTGAGTAGGTTAGACCACAAATGTAATATTTAAAGAATTAATAGGATTTTGACTGGTGTTCAACAACCATTGTTAGCCACTGTATTCTATAGTTCTTTTCTCATTGCAATAAATTCAAAATTTTCCTTTCCAATTTGAAAGTCGTGATTTCCGATTTTTTCAAATGCGTTTTTCTTGTAAAAATTTATTGCTCGTTCGTTGCTGTTTAGCACAGAGAGCCAAATTTCCTTAAATTTCAGTTCCTGTGCTTTTTTCAAGAGTAAATTTTGTAATTCCAATCCAATTTTCATTGATAAAAAATCTTTCAAGACGTATATTTTTTGAAGTTGGCAAATATTTGTCGAGTCGATAAACTCTGACTTGGAATTCAATTTAAGTTTTGCATAACCAACCGGTAGTCGGTTCGCAAATGCTATCCAAAAAACATTATTTGGTTTGGTAATTCCATTTTCAATTTTTTCGACTGAAAATGTAGAATTATAATAATTCAATAAATCTTTCTTATCTCTAAAAAAATGTCCAAACGTTTCGGTAAATGTAATTCTTCCAAGAAGGGCAATAAATTTAGCGTCTTCTTTATTCGCCAATCTGATTTTTATGTTGTTCATATTTTTATGCAGAGAAGTTTTGTTGATATTGTGGTTAACGTTAAGATAAATTCAGTTTTAATTCAAGTAATCAATTGTATTACGCAATTTAGTTATTGAGTTAAGAAAACCAAGGTTTTAGAAAACTTGATTGTGAGAAAATATCAACACATTTAAATATTAGTTAGATGAAATAATGAGATCTTTCAACTGATCTACCCAATCCTTATGTATATTTAAGATCTCATCAGGTAAGATCCCTTTAGATTCAAAATCAAGATAGGTGCTATGTTTTTTAGCTGTTAACACTGCCCTAAATTGCTTACAAGGTAAATCGTAACTACTATCTTTTATTTCAAAGGCCAAAGTGCCATTAGTGCGCATTCCAAGCAGTTTACAGTTTTTTAATTGGCGTAATCGATAAGCAAATTGTTCAGCGTTGCTCATGGTTCTATGGTTCATTAACACATAGATTTTATTATTCTTAGCATACTGCTTTAATTGTTTATATAAAATATTAGAATTACGTTGGCCACCACCACCATTATTTCTTAAGTCTACAATAAGATGTTTCTTATTTAAAGTGCCTTCTAAGGTCTTGTAGAACTTTTCTGCTTTGGATAGTGTAGGGTTCCATGAATTAAAGCTTCCAACTTTTAAATATGTAATATCATCGGAGATTTCTTCTCTAAAATAGATACTATCTGAGCGTGTTTCTCTAGCATAGTTTTTCTCGTTTGTATCCTTTTGAAATCCCATAAAATAGAAAATACCATTTTCTATTCGTTCAGTATATGCGATTAGGCGTTTAGACACCATACTACCACCTATACCCAAAAGGTAATTTTTACCGTAAGGGATGAAGTTGTAAATAATCTCACCCTCTTGCCATACTTCAGTTTCAGATTTAAGAATAATCGCTTGGTATCGGTCTGAGATTTTGTAAAGGCCTAGTGTCATATAGTTATCTCTCTTGTAAATACCTTCAATATCTGTTTTTGCTTTAGAACTTAACTCCATTTTTAAACTGTCTAGATTTAAATTTGGTTTAGAATAGGCGCTAAAAAGGACTGATTTTTTAAAGGCCTTAAACTTTTCCGCATCCTTTTTTACATCACTTATGGCTCCTAAATCGAGTCCATAGACACGACTGTGGTTATCATTTAATGAGAGCAATAACTTATTCATTAAAAAATGACAATCAATCAATGAAGTTGACGACGTTACATCTTTTGAGAGCTTTTCATACGTGGAATTATAGAGGTTCTTATTGAGTTTGTAGGCAGGTGTTTTCTTTATCTTTTCGTTCAAAAACTTAAAGTCTTCAACACAATTACAACCATTATTCTGTCCGTAGCTCATTGTTATAAACACAATGAATAGGAATAGGTTAATACTATTTTTCATTCTAATTTATCTAAAGTTGCACTTATGTGCCCTTTTAATTTAAATAAGGTTATCGAAATTAGAGGATTCCAATTTGAAAGTCAACCTATTATTGTAGCTATTCCAATAAATTATTAACAGTCCTTGAGATTCCTTATTTTTAGCCTTAGTGAAAACGCTTAATTCTATTTTAGAGCAATTTTCGTCCCTTGCTTGGGGATTACCATTACTTATTCTGTTAATAGGAGGAGGATTATATCTCCTTATACGCTCTCAGTTTTTACCCTTTCGTTATTTAGGTCATGCTATTAGTGTTTTAAGAGGGAAGTATGACGATCCTAACGATCCTGGTCAGATTTCCCATTTTCAGGCCTTAACTACAGCTTTATCTTCAACAATTGGTATGGGTAATATTGCAGGTGTCGCCTTAGCCATTTCGATTGGTGGACCTGGCGCTATGTTTTGGATGTGGGTAAGTGCCATTGTTGGGATGTCAACAAAGTTTTTTACCTCAACTTTGGCCATTTTATATCGTGGTAAGGATAGTTTAGGAGAGGTACAAGGTGGGCCCATGTATTTTATTATGGAAGGCCTCGGTAAACATTGGAAACCTCTAGCCCTTATGTTTAGCTTTTTTGGCATGTTGGGTGCCTTACCTGTGGTGAATGTTAATCAGCTAAAACAGGCCATTAACGATATTATCCTCATACCAAATGGTGTAGAGGTATCCTTGCAATCTAATCTTATCATTGCCTTGATTTTGGTGGTCTTTACAAGTCTAGTCATATTAGGCGGTTTAAAACGGATAAGTACTATGGCTTCGCGTCTGGTACCTTCTATGGTATTGCTCTATTTTGTTTTGGTCATTATCATTTTAGCCATAAACTATTCAGAAGTACCACACTATTTAGCTTTGATTGTAACCGATGCTTTTAATGCAGATTATTATCCAAAAGATGAGTCCTTTTTAGGTGGTGTGCTGGGTGCACTAATATTACATGGCATAAAGCGTGGTGCGTTTTCTAATGAGGCAGGTCTTGGGACGGCTCCTTTAGCACATGGTGCTGCTAAAACAGATGAACCTGTTAGAGAAGGCCTTGTAGCGATGCTCGGCCCAGCAATCGACACTTTAGTGGTATGTACCTTAACAGCATTAGCTATTTTAGTCACTGGTGTTTGGGAAACTACTGCTGATAATGGTGTGAGTTTAACCGCCAATGCCTTTCAAAGTGCCATGCCAGGTTATGGTCAGTACCTATTAATGCTTTGTGTGTTCTTTTTTAGCGTGTCCTCGTTATTCTCTTATGCCTACTATGGTAACAAATGTCTATCCTTTCTCATTGGAGCAGATAAGAAACACTATTATAATTACTTTTACATTGCTAGTATAGTCTTAGCCGCTACAACAGAATTTGAAGCCATGATCAACTTTATAGATGGTGTCTTTGCGCTAATGGCAATACCAACAATGTTATCTACCATTATTTTGGCACCAAAGGTGTTGGAGGCGTCTAAATCGTATTTTAAACGTTTAAAATCAACCAAAAATGAATAATAACAATAAGGCAAAGGCCTATTGGCGTATGAACATTAAATACGTTCTCCTCCTTTTAGCCATATGGTTTATAGTTTCCTATGGAGCAGGAATTTTGTTTAAAGACCAATTAAACACGATTATAATCGGTGGTTTTAAATTGGGTTTTTGGTTTGCCCAACAAGGTGCTATGTATGTGTTTGTGATACTCATTTTTGTCTATGTTCGGTTAATGAACAAACTCGATAAGAAATTTGGCTATGATGAATAATCTTTCTTTAATAGCCACTTTAGATGTGCAGTCTTGGACTTATATTTTAGTCGGGCTGACCTTTACCCTTTATATTGGGATCGCCATTTGG
Organism: Winogradskyella poriferorum; assembly: GCF_050618035.1. Taxonomy (GTDB): domain Bacteria; phylum Bacteroidota; class Bacteroidia; order Flavobacteriales; family Flavobacteriaceae; genus Winogradskyella; species Winogradskyella poriferorum_A. Next base: position 529,718 of record NZ_JBODPY010000002.1, on the reverse strand, counting down.
TCGCGTGCAAGTTCTACCAAAGAGTTTTATGTTGCTGGCAGTGGTGTTTCACCTTTAGCCAATGGTATGGCAACAGCTGCAGATTGGATGAGTGCGGCTTCTTTTATTTCAATGGCTGGTATTATCTCATTTGCAGGCTACGATGGTGCAGTGTATTTAATGGGTTGGACAGGTGGTTATGTCCTTTTAGCACTTTTACTCGCGCCTTACTTACGTAAATTTGGTAAGTTCACAGTGCCTGATTTTATTGGTGATCGCTATTATTCAAAAACAGCAAGGATTGTTGCTATTTTTTGTGCTTTATTGGTTTCATTTACCTATGTCGCTGGTCAAATGCGTGGTGTAGGCATTGTTTTCTCAAGATTTTTAGAAGTAGATATAGATACAGGTGTAATCATCGGTATGCTCATTGTTCTTTTTTATGCGGTGTTAGGAGGTATGAAAGGGATTACCTATACTCAGGTGGCGCAGTATTGCGTGCTTATTTTTGCGTTTATGGTTCCGGCCATTTTTATATCTATTCAAATGACCGGAAATCCTATTCCACAATTAGGTTTTGGTTCAGAATTAAACGATGGCTCTGGGAATTACCTACTTGAAAAGCTTGATGGATTAAGTACTGAATTAGGTTTTGCTGAATATACCGAAGGATCAAAATCAATGATTGACGTTTTTGCGATTACCTTAGCATTAATGGTTGGTACGGCAGGTCTACCACATGTCATTGTTCGGTTCTTCACCGTAAAACGTGTTAAAGATGCACGTAAATCTGCTGGTATTGCCTTATTACTTATTGTTATTCTTTACACCACAGCACCAGCTGTTGCGGCTTTTGCACGTACTAATATGATAGAAACGGTTTCTAATCAACCTTATGCTGAGGTACCACAGTGGTTTAAGAAATGGGAGACTACAGAACTCATAAAATTTGAGGATAAAAACGAAGATGGTTTAATACAGTATGTGGCGGATGCATCAAAAAATGAATTAGTTGTCGATAGAGACATTATGGTTTTAGCCAATCCTGAAATAGCAGATTTACCCAATTGGGTAATTGCCTTAGTAGCAGCAGGTGGTTTAGCCGCAGCATTATCAACAGCAGCAGGACTATTATTGGTGATATCATCATCAGTGTCTCACGATTTAATTAAGAAAATCATTAAACCATCAATTTCAGAAAAAGGAGAGCTTGTTGCTGCACGCATGTCGGCAGTTGGTGCAGTGTGTGTTGCAGGTTATTTTGGTATAAATCCACCAGGTTTTGTAGCAGCAATTGTAGCATTAGCTTTCGGTTTGGCGGCAGCCTCATTTTTTCCAGCAATTGTATTAGGTATTTTTTATAAACGCATGAATAAAGAGGGTGCTATCGCAGGAATGGTGGTTGGTATTATTAGTATGCTTTTGTATATGATTAAATATAAATTAGGCTGGTTTGATGCTGAATTACCTCCAAAAAGTGAATGGTGGTTGGGTATTTCTCCAGAAGGTTTTGGAACTGTTGCTATGTTGCTTAATTTTATAGTAGCAATAATAATAATGAAATTAACTAAAGCACCACCAAAATCTGTTCAGGATGTCGTCGAGGACATTAGAATTCCTAGTGGTGTAAATAACCCAATACAGCATTAATTAGCAGCATGAGTAATTATCACATAAAACATCTTGAAGAGTACTTTCAAGTCTATAGAAAGTCCATTTCTAATCCAGAATCTTTTTGGGAGGAAATTGCTGAAGAACATTTTGTTTGGCGCAGAAAATGGGATAAGGTTTTAAGCTGGGACTTTTCAAATCCTGAGGTGAATTGGTTTAAAGGTGCAAAATTGAATATCACTGAGAATTGTTTAGATAGACATCTTAGAACACGTGGAGATAAGACAGCAATTTTATTTGAGCCTAATGATCCTAATGAACCAGCTGAGCATATTACTTATAAAGATTTATTTGAGCGTGTTTGTAAGTTTGCAAATGTATTACATGATAAAGGTATTGGAAAAGGAGATCGGGTTTGTATCTATTTACCAATGATTCCAGAATTAGCAGTAGCTGTTCTCGCCTGTGCAAGAATTGGTGCAATTCACTCTGTTGTATTTGCTGGTTTCTCATCTACAGCACTTTCTACACGCATTAATGATTGTGACGCCAAAATGGTAATAACTTCTGATGGTTCATATAGAGGAGCAAAGACCATAGATCTTAAAGGTATTGTTGATGAAGCCTTAGAGGATTGTCCTGGTGTGGAAAATGTATTGGTTGCAAAACGTATTAATTCAGAAATTGAAATGAAAGAGGGACGTGACCATTGGTTGCAACCCTTATTGGATGACGCATATAGAGATTACTCTGCTGTAGTCATGGATGCAGAAGATCCTTTATTTATATTATATACGTCTGGTTCCACTGGAATGCCAAAAGGCATGATGCATACAACTGGAGGGTATATGGTATATGCAGCTTATACTTTTAAAAATGTGTTTCAGTATACTGAGGATGATGTGTATTGGTGTACAGCTGATATAGGTTGGATTACTGGTCATAGCTATATTGTTTATGGTCCGCTAGCTAATGGAGCAACAACCGTTATGTTTGAAGGCGTACCTAGTTATCCAGATTTTGGACGTTTTTGGGAGATTGTTGAGAAACATAAAATCAATCAATTCTATACGGCACCAACTGCAATCAGAGCTCTAGCCAAACATGGAACTGAATTGGTTGAAAAGTATGATCTATCAAGTTTGAAGGTACTAGGATCTGTTGGTGAGCCAATAAATGAAGAAGCTTGGCATTGGTATAATGATAATATTGGACAGAAAAAGTGTCCAATTGTAGATACCTGGTGGCAAACTGAAACAGGAGGAGTTATGATTACACCAATTCCTTTTTCTACACCGACAAAACCAACTTATGCGACTTTACCATTTATTGGGATTCAACCTGCATTAATGGATGAGGACGGTAATGAAATCATAGGCAACCAAGTTGATGGTAGATTATGTATAAAATTCCCATGGCCATCGATGGCAAGAACCATTTGGGGCAATCACCAAAGGTATAAGGATACTTACTTCTCTGCATTTGAGAATATGTACTTTACAGGTGATGGTGCTCTGCGCGATGAAGTTGGTTATTATAGAATTACGGGTAGGGTAGATGATGTTATAATAGTGTCTGGTCATAACCTTGGTACAGCACCTATAGAAGATGCTATTAACGAGCACAATGCTGTTGCAGAATCTGCCATTGTTGGATTTCCACATGATGTTAAAGGAAATGCCTTATATGGTTATATCACTTTAAAGGATACGGGTGAAAGCCGTGACCATGAGAATGTGCGAAACGAAATAAATCAATTGATTACAGATCGTATAGGTCCTATTGCTAAGCTAGACAAAATACAATTTACTTCAGGTTTACCTAAAACAAGATCTGGTAAGATAATGAGACGTATTTTACGTAAGATTGCCTCTAAAGATACCAGTAATTTAGGAGACACAAGTACTTTGCTAAATCCAGAAGTTGTTCAGGATATTAAGGATAATGTCTTGTAATTTAAGATTCTAATTAGAAAATTAGAATTAACCTTCAAAGTCGAAATCGTCACCGTTGCCGTTACCTCGGCCACTACGTTCACGTTGTTTCTGTTGATTGAAGCGGTAAGTAAAAGCTAGGTTAAACGACCTCACACGCCATTGAAACTCACTATAGCCTTCGAAGGAATTAGTGAAGTTTTCACTTATACGTTTTATCGAATTTTCAACTATAGAAAAAGTTCACCTTAAATGACTTTTTGTATTACTTCTAAAGGAGATATTGCATTTCCACGAAATTAATGGGCTATCAACTTTAGTTTTCGAATTTATTTTCAAAAAATTTTAATTTCCGCTCCAATTCTCTAAAGAATTAAAAATTTGAATATATGCTTAAAAAATATTTTCAATTAATTTTCTTGTTAATAGTGATTCACCATTTGGCATATGCTCAATCGGTAATTAGGGGGCCATATTTACAGAAGGTTACTCCAAACAGTATCGTAGTTAAATGGCGGACAGATTTAAACGTCAATTCTGTTATTGAGTATAGTACGAATCAACAATTTGATACCTTTACTGTGCTAGATACAAATATTCAAAAGACAGACCATGAAATTGAAATTACTGGTCTGACTCCATATACAGTATATTATTATCGTATTGGTAACGGTGGTTCTTTAATTAATAATAGTACAGATTTATATTTTAGAACTAGTCCCACAATAGGTGAAGTTAATCCTTATTCATTTTGGGTATTGGGTCGTGTTGGGAATGCAAATCTTAATAACATCAATGCTTTAAATGTAAGAGATGAGTATTATAATTACATAGATGAAGGATTAACTGATGGAATTATTTTTACTGGTGATAATTCAAATATAGGTACTGATTCTGGATATCAAACAAGTGTTTTTGATATGTATGGATCAAAACTTGCAAATTCAGTACTTTGGTCCTGTTTTGGAAACTTAGATGCGGAAAGTGCAACATCCAGCAATCAATCCGGTGTATATTATGATATTTTTACTTTTCCGAAAAGTGGGGAGTCAGGAGGTTTAGCGTCAAATACAGAAGCTTATTTTTCTTTTGATTACGGTAATATTCATTTTATGGTACTCAATTCTCATGACGAAGACAGAAGTGTAGGTGAAACGATGTATAATTGGGCATTATCAGATATTCAAAACACATCACAAGATTGGATCATAGCAATTTGGCATCATCCACCATATTCAGGTGGTTGGCATCCTTCCGAAGGATTAGACATTTATGGGAATCCTTCAGAGATAAATCTTACTGAGATGAGGGAGAATTTCGTTCCAATGCTTGAATCCAATGGTGTTGATATGGTTATTACTGGTCACTCCGAATCTTATGAAAGGTCATTTTTTATTAATGGGCATTATGGTCTCTCAGCTTCTTTTGATTTGAAAGAACATAGTGTAGGTCCAACTGGCGCGGGAGATGGGAAAGTTTCAGGAAATGGTGTTTACAGTAAGTCAAAAATTGGAGATAAAGCCGGACTAGGAACAGTTTATACAGTAGTTGCTAATTCTGCCTCATCAGTAACTAAATTGTTCAATCATAATTCTACTTTTTACTCGCCAGACTATCAACAAGGATCTGGAATTCTTGAAATTAATAATAAAAATCTGACCTTTAAATATTTGAATAAAAATGGAGTGATTGAAGATTCTTTTACGATTCATAAAGGTCCAGATTATATATTTGATGGTACATGGCAGAATGGAAATAATCCAGATGGAGTATCATCAAATATGGAAGATATTGCTATTGTTTCGGGTAATACATCAATTTCTTCTAATACAGTTGCAAATACATTAGTGGTTAGTCCAGGGGCAAAAGTAAGTCTTGATGCTGGTGTTGATTTAACAATTAATAGAATACAATTAGAGTCAGAATCTGATAATTATGCGGTGTTAAACCCAGAAGAGACAAGTAATATAAATGGCTCAGCAATTTATAAACGTTTTACTAATCAAATTGGTTCAGGATCTTCTGGAGGTAATGACTTAATTTCTTCTCCTTTGACTAATGGAACAATGGAAACTTTCGGAGATTTTGCTATTTGGAATAAGAATTTAGCTTCCTCTGGAGATATCAGAGCCTTTGGCTTGTTTAACAATGAGTCAGGAAATTATGAAAACTTCAATATTGTTGCTAATGAAAACACTGCTCTTGAACCAGGAAGGGGTTACAGAGCAGCCACTTTGGATGGAAGTCCGCTAGAATTTAGAGGGAATATTAACATTAGTAATGTCAATCCAACAATAACAATAGGTTCATCGAGTATTTGGAATCTTGTGGGAAATCCGTATACAAGTTATGTTGATAGCCAGGCTTTTATTACTGAAAATGGATCACTTGGCAATAATGTATTAGATACAAGTTTTAATGCAATATATGGTTATAATGCTGGGACTGATGGAAGTGGTATCTGGACTGTAATTAATAATGTTCAAAATATTAGTAAAAATATTGCACCAGGTCAAGGTTTTTTTGTTGCTTCAAATGGCGTTGGTGGATCTAATAATTTATCATTTACGCCGTCAATGAGAACCAATAACGGGAACGATGATTTTATTTTGGGACGTACTGAAATTGAAAATTCAATATCACATTTGAAAGTTGGTATTGATAATACAAATAAGTCCTATTTTACAGATTTTTACTTTACTGAAAATTCAACATTAGGATTAGACCCAGGTTTCGATGCAGGCTCAATTGATGCAACATTTGCTAATTTTTCTTTATACTCTAGACTTGTCGAAGACAACAATGATATTGATATGGCTATCCAAGCATTGTCAGTTAATCATTTAAATGATGTGACAATACCATTGGGAATAAACGCCCCATCTGGATTACCTGTGGTCTTTAGCATAATTGAGAATGACTTACCAACAGAAATACAAGTCTATCTTGAAGATAATATAACGAACTCGATGGTGTTATTAAATGCCAATGAATATAGTTTTACACCAACTGAAAATGTAAATGGCACAGGGAGATTTTTTCTTCATTTGACTTCTCAGGTGTTATCTGACAACGAAGCTTTATTAAATGGATTACATATATATACAACATCATCACCAAAAAAACTAAATATAGAGGGTTTATTGGCCGAGCAAACTACTTTGGAGATTTATGACTTGCACGGTAGGTTGATGTTAACAAGTCAACTCAATGATAGGTTTTTTAATTCTATTGAGCTGGATTTTTTAAGTAAAGGCGTCTACATTATAAAATTACAATTAGGAGAGTTTATAAAAACTCAAAAAGTTATTGTAAATTAATTTAATTAGAAATTACCCTTCAAAGTCGAAATCGTCACCGTTGCCGTTACCTCGGCCACTACGCTCGCGTTGTTTCTGTTGATTGAAGCGGTAAGTAAATGCTAGGTTAAACGACCTCACACGCCATTGAAACTCACTTTAGCCTTCAAAGGAATTAGTGAAGTTTTCACTTATACGTTTTCTCGAATTGAAGACATCTCTAATATTAAAAGCTAATGAAGCTTTTTCTTTAAAAAGGTCTTTGCTAAAGGCAAGATCCATTGAAAAAATACCTTGGTTACGACTTTGAGCGGTTTCACTTGGACCACGAAAGAACAAACGTGTTTGCCAATCAATTTCACCAGGTAACGTGTATTTGTTATTCACCCTTACAAACCAGCTTAAATTATCTGCATCGAAGTTTTGACCCTCAAAATCACCTCTAGTACTTGAGTTAAATAAATTGAAGTTTCCGTTAAGGCTCCATTTCTTGTTAGGTCTGTATGTTAATGTGAATTCTGCACCAATACGATCGTTAGTAGCTAGATTTATTGGCGTTCTTTGTATTACAGGTACCAAATCAAAATCCTCATTTAATTGATCAAAACCTGGATCATTAATATTAACTGTTTGATTGGTTTCAAAAATGTAGAAATTATCGGTTTCTAATGCTACGAAGTTAAAGGCTTCTTTAGCACGCTGAAAGTAAACAGAGCCATTAAAGGTGAGCTTACCAAATTTCTTAAAGTAGCCTAGATCAAAGGCACTAGAAGTACTTGGGTCTAAATAGGGATTTCCTTGAAAGAGGTTAGTGGCGCTACTTCTTGACGGAAATGGGTTAATAAATCTTGAGCGCGGACGTCTTACACGTCTGTTATAACCTAGTGTGATATTTTCATTTTCAGATAATTCAAATGCCAAGTTTACTGTAGGGAACAATTGATGATAACTTTTCTTATCAAAATCACCACTTGTAACTTGTTTAATTGTTATACGCGTTCCTTCATACCTTAACCCTAATAAGTAAGAGAATTTATCACCAATTTTATTGCCGTATTGGGAATAAAAAGCATTTACATATTGTTTAAAATCTAAGTTGTTGGTTAAATTGGTGTTAGTTTCAAATGGATCATCTGGCTCAAGTCGAAATTGAACAAGGTAATCGGTCATTAAATCAAAAAATTCACCACGATAACCTATTTCAAATTGTCCAGTTTCTTTAATTGGTTGCACATAATCTGCCTGAAGTAGAATGCGATTTTGATTTTCATCGGTAACTACATTTTCGACATCAAACCCATTTTGATTGATTAATGAACGTTCTAACTCATTACTGTCTTCGTATTGAAAATCGAAGGTTAATTTATGCTGACTATTCTCATTAAACTGTTTGTCGTAGCTTAATGAATACTGAACGGTTCGGTCATCTTCAAGCTCTGGATCTCGACGTATGGTTGTATCTAAAAGATTTCTATTAGCATCGAATTCACGTGTTCGGTTAAAGGCATCGCTTTCATTGTCACTATCGCGATATACGAACGTAGCAGTGATTGAACTACTTTCGTTCACATACCATTCTACGCCAGTATTAGTACTATAACCTTTACGAGTGCGGTCAAATTCACGATTTTCGAAAAGAAAAGTGCTAGGATCATCGCCATTAAAAAATTCAGTTTCATTTAATGAATTACCAGGAGATTCTCTATAATCGTAGCTTGTGGTATTAAAAATATTGATGTCACCAGTTCTGTAATTAATATTTCCAGAAACACCAGCCTGCCAAGGGTAACCACCATTTAAGGTAATGGCGCCGTTAAGACCTTGTAACTTACTTCGTCTTAAAATGATATTTAAAATACCTGCAGAACCTTCAGCATCATATCTAGCAGAAGGAGATGTGATAACTTCTACGCGCTCAATAGCTTCAGCGGGTAATTGCCGTAAGGCATCTGTAGAATTTAATCCAACAAGGCCAGATGGTTTTCCGTTTATTAATATTCTAACGTCATCATTTCCTCTAAGTGCTACATTTCCTTCAACATCTACAGAAACTGATGGGACATTGTCTAGAACATCACTTACTGTACCACCTCTTACGGTTAAATCTTTACCAACGTTATATATTTTTTTATCAAGCTTTATTTCTACGGTAGTTCGTTCAGCAATAACTTCGACTTCCTCGAGAGACTCTACATCTGGTAATAATCCGACGGTACCAAGATTTATATCTCTATTTATGGTTTTGTTGAGGTGTTCTTTTGTTTTGAAAGAAATATATTCTACCGCAATGTTATAAGTACCTGCTTCTATTTCTACCTTAAAATTACCATTAGCATCTGTTATGCCACCAGTAATTATTTTACCATCAGTACTAGACTTAAATGTGATGGTAGCATATTCTAAAGGAATGTTGCTCTCTTGCTCTACAACTATACCTTCTACATTAATTGTCTTTTGAGCGTTAAGGAAAACAGCGGTAAATAAAAAGATTATTACAGGTAAATAATGAATCTTCATAGGTGAAATAGGATTAGAGCTTAATGAAGTGCAAATCTAAACCTACTTAAATATGGAGTGGTTAATCTTCTGTTAAATGAAGATTGAATCTCTTAATGCAAGAATTTAGGATAACTATTACCCGTCGTTATCTTTCTTTCGTCTTTTTTTCTTTTTCTTCTTCTTTTCTTTTACCACTTCTTTTTCATCAAATTCGCCTTTTACCATCTCTTGAATTTTTTTCATATCACCTTCTGAGATTAAGGATTTTAATTCTTCAAAATGTGTTTTTTCAAGCTGTTCAATGGCTTTTTGACGTTCAAATTTTCGCTCAAAAGGTGTTTTGAACAATGCTAGTTTTGCATCATAAAATGAATTGAGGTGTTGTCTAATAATCACTTGCTGAAATTCATCAGCTTCTAAGGTGGAAAGAAAATTAGTGATATATTCTTGTTTACGTTCTTCAATTTCGCGTTCGCGCTTTGCTAATTCCTGTTCAGTTGGTTCTCTTTGTACTTGAGGATTACCCATTCGGTCTCTCCTCATCTGACTATGGACATTTATACTTAGGAAAAGTGTAATTGCAACTAAAAATAATTTCTTCATAATTCTTACTATATAATTTCTAATATATTATAAGCAGGCCTACCAATTCTGGCATTATTACCATTAACAACAATAGGTCTTTCAATTAGTTTAGGATAGTTTGCCATGGCTTCGATAATCTCATCATCAGACATAGTTTTACCTTTGTAATCCGATTTCCAAATCGCTTCATTACGTCTCACCAATTCTATAGGATTAATATTCAGTTTATCGATTATGTCCTTTAAATCTGTAACTGTAAGTTGGTCATCAAGATATTTAATAACTTCAAAAGTTTTACCAGAATTTTCTAGTAATTCTAAACCTACTCGAGATTTTCTACAACGTGGATTATGATAGATTTTAATCATATTAAAAGTTAATATTAAACGCGTTCAATTCATTAATCAACGCATTAGGGTTTTCAAAATGTATGCCATTTATTCCTAATGCTTTGGCAGCATTGATATTTCTTAAATTATCATCAATAAAAACAGCATTTTCGGCTGTAATATTAAATCGGTTTAAGGTAATATCATAAATTTCCTTAAATGGTTTTCTTGTTTTTTCTTCTCCTGATACTATAATTCCCTCAAACCAATGTAAAAAATCAAAGCGATCTAAAGCTATTGGAAAGGTTTCGTGACTCCAATTGGTTAGTGCAACAACTTTAAGATCTTTTCTTTCTATAAGAGCCTTGAGGATATCAACAGTTCCTTCTATGGCATCTCCCAACATTTCAACCCATCTACCATAGTACATACGAATTAGGTCTTCATGCTCAGGAAAAAGAGCTACTCGTTCTTCTGTAGCTTGTTGTAAGGGATAACCTGCATCTTGGTTTTCATTCCAATCGTGGGTACAAATATTATCAAAAAACCATTGCATCTTTTTACGGTCACCATTAAAAACATCCAAGTAAACATACTCAGGATTCCAGTCAATAAGTACACCTCCAAGATCGAATATTATAGTATCAATAGTTTTCATTTATAAGCTATTTGTATTTTCTTCTTTTTGTCCCATCATCATTAAATAGGACTTTAAAAATGGTTCGATATCACCATCCATTACGGCATCTACATTGCCTGTTTCGTGGCTAGAACGCACGTCCTTAACCAATTTATAAGGATGCATTACATAATTTCTAATTTGGCTTCCCCATTCAATCTTCATCTTACTTGCTTCAATATCTTCGCGCTGTGCCATTTGCTTTTGCAGTTCAATTTCATATAACTGAGATTTTAGCATTTGAAGAGCTCTAGCGCGATTGTCATGTTGTGATCTGGTTTCTGAGCACTGAATTTGAATTCCTGTTGGTTTATGTAATAACTGAACTTTAGTTTCAACTTTATTCACATTTTGCCCACCTGCACCACTAGAACGGGCTGTGGTAATCTCAATATCTGCTGGATTAATATCTATTTCTATAGAATCATCTACCAATGGATATACATATACCGATGCAAAGCTCGTATGACGTTTGGCATTACTATCAAAAGGGGAGATGCGCACTAGTCTATGTACACCATTTTCGCCCTTAAGCCATCCAAAAGCATAATCGCCATCAATCTCTAGTGTTACTGTTTTAATACCTGCAACATCACCTTCTTGATGATTAAGTTCTTTAATTTTGAATCCGCTTTTCTCAGCATACATGAGATACATGCGCATTAGCATACTTGCCCAATCACAGCTTTCTGTGCCTCCTGCACCAGCAGTAATTTGTAGAACAGCACTTAAACTGTCACCTTCTTCAGATAACATGTTTTTAAATTCTAATTTTTCTAATGCATTTAAGGCTTTTTCAAATCGAGATTCAACGTCAGCCATAGTGGCTTCCTCTTCCTTATAAAATTCGTAGATAACCTCTAAATCTTCGGTAAGTGTCTGTGCTAGTTCATAATCTTTTACCCAGCTTTTTTTCTCTCTTAGAGAACGCATTACCTGTTCTGCTTTTTTTGAATCGTTCCAGAAGTTGGGATCAAATGTTTGTTCCTCTTCGTTAGAAATTTCTATAAGTTTAGCATCTAAGTCAAAGGTACTGCCTTAGCTTAACTAGGCGTGTATTTAGATCTTTAATTTGATCTGATGTAATCATTGGGATGTAAGTTTTAGCAAATATAAGTTGCCATATTAATTCGCCATAATTTAAACATAGTTTTTTGATAAAATCCTTAGCTTTATATCAAATATAATTTCATGAAGAAAACGATCATTTTATTGGCCCTCTCTATTCTAATTTCTAATGGGTTTGCCCAACAATTTAAAAAGGAAAATTTGAAATCTTATGAAGGATATTTTAGTTTTTTCTATGATGAAGCTACCGATAAAATATATTTAGAAGTTGATAAATTAGAACAGGAGTTTTTGTATGTAAGCTCATTAGCTTCAGGAGTTGGAAGTAATGACATTGGCTTAGATCGAGGGCAAATGGGATATGAAAGAGTCGTCTATTTTAAAAAAGCTGGAAATAAACTGTTACTCATACAGCCTAATTTAAAATATCGGGCAACTTCGGATAATGAACTAGAACGGAAAAGTGTAGAAGAAGCCTTCGCAAAATCAGTATTATTCGGATTTAAAATTATACCAAGTGATGACGATAATTATACTATAGATTTTACACCTTTCCTAATGCAAGACACTCATGGTGTTGCAACAGTTTTAAAAACTAAAAAGGAAGGTGATTATAAATTAGATCTTACAAAAAGCGCTTTAGCATTAGAAAGAACAAAGGCATTTCCAGAAAACGTAGAATTTGAGGCCTTATTAACATTTATAGGACAACCCACAGGTAAAAATCTAAGAACTGTTGCGCCAACAGTAACCAATGTCTCCGTAATTCAACATCACTCATTTATTAAGTTGCCAGATGCTAATTATAAACCAAGAGAATTTGATCCTAGAAGTGGAGCAATTTCAATAAGCTACATGGATTATGGAGTAGCTATACAAGAGGACATAAAAAAGCGCTATATAATAAGACATCGGTTAGAGAAGACAAACCCAGAGTTGGCCTCAAGCACAGTAAAAGAACCCATAATCTATTATTTAGATCCAGGTACGCCAGAACCTGTACGTTCTGCATTACTTGATGGTGCTAGATGGTGGAATGAAGCTTTTGAAACTGCGGGATTTAAAAATGCCTTTCAAGTAAAAATGTTACCAGAAAATGCAGACCAAATGGATTGTAGGTATAATGTGATACAATGGGTGCATCGAAGTACAAGAGGTTGGAGTTACGGTCGCAGTGTTGTAGATCCAAGGACAGGTGAAATTATCAAGGGTCATGTAAGTCTTGGAAGCTTAAGAATTCGACAAGATTTTATGATAGCGCAAGCATTAATGAATAAGCCTTTTGCCGAAAGTGACACGAACTATCAACCCATGCTTGATTTGGCCTTAGCTAGAATAAGACAGCTCAGCGCTCATGAAGTTGGACATACTTTGGGCTTTACACATAATTTTGCTTCAAGTGTAAATAATAGGGCCTCAGTAATGGATTATCCGCATCCAAATATTAAAGTTAAAAATGGAGCTATTGATTTTAGTGACGCTTATGCCGTTGGTATTGGTGATTGGGATAAGGTGACGGTTGCCTATAGTTACTCAGAGTTTAATACAACTGAAAACGAAAAGAATGAGTTAAATAAAATTCTCCTAAATGCCCAAGAGAAAGGATTACGTTTCATTTCTGATTCTGATGCACGAGCCTCAGGAGGTGCACATGCTTTTGCCCATTTATGGGATAATGGTGAAACACCAAATAGTGGACTTGAAGAGGTCTTGAAAGTTAGAGAAAAGGCAATTCAGAATTTTTCAGTTGAAAATATTAAATCAAATGATCCTTATACTGTTCTTGAAGATGTGTTTGTGCCGTTGTACTTCTATCATAGGTACCAAGTTGAGGCGGCAACAAAGGTAATCGGTGGTCTTGATTATAACTATACTTTAAAAAATGATAATCAATTTACAGTAAGACCAATAAGTAACGAGAATCAACGAATGACGTTAAACACTATTTTAAAATCTATCAGTCCCGAAGTATTGGCTATTCCAAAAGATAAATTAGATCTTTTTCCGCCTAGGGCTTTTGGATATAGTCGCAATAGAGAATCATTTAAAAGCCTTTCTGGTGTTGCGTTTGATCCCTTTAGCGCAGTTGATACAGCCAGTGATATGGCTCTACGATTCCTATTACATCCAGAACGAGCTAATAGATTGATAATTCAAGAAAGTCTAGATAAGGACCAGCTATCATTGAATGAGGTATTTAATGAAATTATTAAGCAAACAATCCAGAAAAAAAATAAAGACTATTATCATGAGCAGGTGCAACACCAAATAAATGGTAATGTTTTAAAATATATAATGAATTTAGCTGTGAATAATAAATCATACCTTCAGGTTAAAGCGAAAGCCAATTATTCTATTGATAAAATATTGGATATTTTAAATAAGCAAAAGGAGAATTCTATTTATTCAAAACATTATATCAAGATTATAAATTCTTTCAAAAAAGACTCCGAAAAATTCAAGATATTACCATCACCGAAAATACCTGATGGTTCACCTATTGGTAGCACACTTTGTTCTTATAATGATTAGTTTTACCTTGTTATAAATAAACCGCTCTAGTCAATTATTGTTAGGTGTATTTTTCAAGAGATGAATAAAACAAAGTTAAATTTTTCTGTTCTCATACCTGATAGTGAAAGTGATACCACTTTGGCTCTTCAGGTGGTATATTGTTTGTCTGCAATAGGAAAAGTAAAGGTTTATGTAATGTCTTCAGAGAAAAAGAATATTCTTAAATATTCTAAGCATGTTAATTACTTTTTCTACAATGCATTTAGTAGTGAGTTGGAATGGATAGAATATATTAATAAGGTAGTTAGAACACATGACATTGATCTCATAATGCCAATTTATGAGTATGGAGGGCATCGCATCCTAAAAAATTTAAATAAAGTAGAGCAAAAGAATAAGTTGTGCGTATTACCCAAACTTGAAGATTTTAATAACGCCAGAAACAAGGGACTCTTATATGAATTTATGACTCAACACAGTATACCATGTCCGTTGAGTAAAGTCTTGAAATCGAGAGCGGATTTAAATACATTGAGCATAGATTATCCTTTGATTGCTAAACCTGTTGAAGGCTATGCAGGAGGTAGGGGAATAAAGGTATTAAATAACCATAATGACTTATTACAGTATTATGATAGAATGTCGACCAAGACTCAAATCATTGTCCAAAATTATATAAAAGGATATGATATAAGTTGCAATGTATTATGTAATAATGGGAGGATACTCGCTTACACATTACAAAAAGCTAATAATCAAAATGATAATTTATCACCATTAATTTCATTCAAGTTTTTTGATAATTTGCAATTATATGAAATACTCAAATCTCTAATGCAAAAGTTAAATTGGTCGGGATTAGCAAATATTGATGTAAGATTTGATGAGAAGGATAATAGTTTTAAAGTTCTTGAGATAAATCCTAGATGTTGGTTTAATATAGATGCCTCTGCTATTGCGAATGTAAACTTTCCATTTTTATATGCTTTGAAGTCTCTAAATTTTGAAATTGTTCCCTCAAAAGCAAATACCTTTCAATACTATAACCTTAAAGGATTATTCAAGAAGATTTTAAAGAATCCATTGATTGTTTTCAATTATAATTTTCTTAAAAAACAGACACCGTTGTTTTTTGCGTTGGGAGATCCCTTACCTTTAATTTATAAATTCTATTGGAGAAAATCTTAGTGTTCGAATTGGATAAACTAAAAGAGGCGCATTCAATGCGCCTCTTTTAGTTATTATTAAGTGATATTCGATTTTCTACCACCACCAGCACCAGTGATGCGGAGGAACATATTCACATAATTCTCCACCAAGAGAACTTTCTCCACTTACCACTTCAACGACACCACGTCTATAACCTGGACCAATGTTAATGTGGCAATTTGTTTTAATTTTTGTATAGTAACAGTGATCTACAAAGATGTATACCCATTTGCCAAAAGTACCATTTTGATTAACACCACTTAAGTCAAAGTTTTCGTTTGGTTCAACTACTTGATCAAAAATCTTAGCTGCATGCCAAGTGTTACCAATTCTTTGGTAAGCTCTAACACGGTGACTGTTGTGCCAATCCCAATTTAAAGTTAAGTCTGTTACCTTACCAGTACAATCTTGACATTCTTCTTCAGGAGCACATTCTGGATTTGGATTATCGAATCTTCTACCATAACCTGGACCATCTCCACTTTGGTAACATCCAGCTTTAACCCATACAGAAACTATTGGAGAACCATCAGGAGAACATAAACTTGCTGTTTGTCCATCTAAATCTTCATATTTTACTTCAGATCCATCAGCCGTTAACAATACAATGTTTGATAAATCTTTACAAGCACTAACTTCTACACATTGACAATCACAAGAAAAACTAACTGACATGCTCGCATCACAACCACTGCATTCTCCATCAGAGACCTCAGTATATTCGCAATCTTCTACCTCAGGTATTTCTTTACAAATTAATAAGGATTGTACATTATCAGGATCATTAGGTATTAATAGTAACCCTAGTTTATCACCACATGCAGGCTCATAACCATCACCATTTGCTTCTGCAAGAGCAAATATGGCATCTCCTTTAGCATTATCAATTGATGGTACCCAATCTCCTGGGTTAGGTGTTAAAAAGTCAGTAAAATCATTTAAGAATGGCCCTTCAATTAGTCTCCAAATAGCATATTGAACATGTCCATAAGTGTATTCAGAACCTTCACTTATGTCAATATTATTAATAATCCAATTTACTTTGTCGAATTCTTCATTGTTAGTGAAGACATCTGCATAAATTCCTCCATCGCTTACAGCTGAATCATAAGTAGAAATAACAGCAAAATCAAGAAAATCATCATCAGCTCCGAGACTTGGAAGTCTATCAGAACAATATGCTTGGATTACATCTCCTCCATCAATGGAAATATCAAAATAGCCATTATCTCCAGGTTTATTTACAACTTCGATATTAACGTTCTCACTATAACCTGTATCTAAAAGATCTGGAGTACAATCAATTGTTGTTTTAACAGAAAAGGATTGCTTTTTAGTTCTTAATACTTCACTGTTTTCATCAAAGACCAGTTCTTCATCTAATAATCCATCAGATACAATGTCCCCATCTTTAAATCTCAATAAGGGCTGTTCTGGCCCATCTTCTTGCACAGATTCATTTTGACAAGAAGCAAATATCATTAGCAATGCTAATAATGTTAACTTAGTTATTTTTTTCATGATTTAATTAAAAATTGTTTAATAGCACCTCAAATTCATTTGTTAATGCTTTTAACAAACAATAAAATTGTTAAACACCGTTTTTAATAGATGAATAGATAAAAATCAAATTTTACCGTTATAATTCACTATAAAATGATGTGTCACTTAATTTAATTTAGCATTATTTTTACTAAAAAATTAAAACGTGCAATGATAATAGATTTAAGAAGCGATACAGTGACTAAGCCAACTGTTAATATGTTGGAAGCTATGTTAAATGCTGATGTGGGTGATGACGTATATAAGGAAGATAATTCTGTTAACGCTTTAGAGAGCAAATTGGCAGAAATGTTTGGTATGGATGAGGCATTATTTTTTCCTTCCGGTAGTATGGCAAATCAAGCAGCATTGAAATTACATACGAACCCAGGGGAACAGGTAATTTGCGATAAGTATGCGCACATATATAATTATGAAGGAGGAGGCGCATCTTTTAATAGTGGTATATCTTGTAAACTTGTAGATGGACATCGTGGCATGTTCACTGCAGCACAGGCAGAAGCATCTATAAATCCGCCAGATTTTTATCATAGCCCTTTAACATCTCTGATAGCTGTGGAAAATACTACCAATAAAGGAGGTGGTGCTTGCTGGGATTTTGAACAATTAAAAGAACTTAGAACTGTTGCACATAACCACAAACTTGGATACCATTTAGATGGTGCCCGATTATGGAATGCTTTAGCCGAAACAAATAAAACACCAAAGCAATACGGCGAGTTGTTTGATACAATCTCTGTTTGTTTAAGTAAAGGTCTTGGATGCCCAATGGGTTCAGTGTTAATTGGAAAAAAAGAACTCATGCAAAATGCTATTCGGGTTCGAAAGATTCTTGGTGGTGGTATGCGTCAAGTCGGCTTTATGGCTGCAGCAGGGATTTATGCGCTAGATCACCATGTACACAGACTAAAAGAAGATCATAAAAGAGCTAAAGAAATAGGTGAAGTTCTAAATAGCTTATCCATCATTCAGAAAGTAGAGCCCATTGAAACCAATATAATCATCTTTGAGTTGGACGGTTCTATTAATGAACAAGATTTTTTTGATCGACTAAAAGCTAAAAATATTCACATTATTGGGATGGGAAATAATAAACTAAGAATGGTAACCCATTTAGATTATAATGATTCGATGCACGAATTTTTATTAAAGAGTTTAAAGGCGATGTAAACAATAATTCAACAACCCTTACACTACTTAAACATATCTAATCCTGGAATATTAGGCATTCCCTCTTTTGCAACAGCTGCCAATTCAGCTTCGTTGACTTTAGTAGCCCTATCAATGGCTTTGTTTAAGGTTAGAATTAAATAATCTTCGAGCATTTCTTTGTCTTCGAGTAAAGCATCATCAATGCTTAAGGATTTAATACTTCTATTTGCTGTGATACTTACAGACAGTAAGTTATCATGGCTAGATTCATCTAAAATGACATTATTTAAACGCTCTTTGGTTTCTTCAACTTTCTTTTGGGCTTCTTTTAATTTGTTCATCATGCCCATCATATCTCCAAACATAGCTTCAGTTTATTATAATTGAACGCAAAATTAGTAAATTGCGCCACTTTTTTGACCTACTTTTTAATAAAGCAATGTTAAAGATTATGAGTAATAATTTCCCAGTAGCAAATAAAATTCCACATAAACTCGAAAAACATGGTGACATTCGTATCGATAATTATTTTTGGATGAATGATCGAAATAATCCGGAAGTACGGGATTATCTTATTGCTGAAAATGATTATTGTGATCAAAACATGGTGCACACAGAAAAGTTTCAGGCTGAACTTTTTGAGGAAATGAAGTCAAGAATTAAAGAAGACGATTCTTCTGTGCCTTATAAATATAATGGTTACTGGTACATAACAAAATTTGAAAAAGGGAAAGATTATCCTATCTATACACGACGAAAAGAGTCATTAGATAATCCAGAGGAATTATTGTTTGATTGCAATGAAATGGCCAAGGGCAAGAGTTACTTCAAGTTAGTTGGTATAAGTGTAAGTCCAGATAATCGATTTGTGTCTTTTGGAATTGATGAAACAGGAAGAAGACAGTATACCATTCATATTAAAGACTTACTTACAGATGAAGTGCTTAAAGATCAAATGAATAATACTACAGGTTCATCAACTTGGGCTAATGATAGCCAAACGATTTATTATACACGGAAAGATCAAACCACTTTACGAGCAAATCAAATTTACCGTCATGAATTGGGCACAGAAAACGATGAATTAATTTTTGAAGAAGGGGATGAAACTTTTGGTGTAACAGTTTATAAGACTAAATCCAGGAAATATATCATCATAGCATGTTATAGTACTTTAACTAATGAGTATCATTACTTAAGTGCAGATGAGCCTAAAGGTAAATTTAAATTATTTCAAGAGCGGATTCGTGGGCTTGAGTATAGCATTTCTCATTTTGAAAGTAATTTTTACATCCTTACTAATAAGGATGGTGCAACCAATTTTAAAATTATGAAAACACCAATTACAGATACAGGTGTTAATTATTGGGAAGAACTTATTGCACATAGAGAGACCACTTTAATAGAAAATGTTGACATATTTAAAGAATACTTGGTAATTAGTGAACGTACTAATGGTCTTAACCAAATAAGAATTAAACGATGGGACAATAGTGCGGACTATTATCTACCATTTGATAATGAAACCTATACCTGTTATACGACTACCAATATCGAATTCGATACCCATAATTTACGTTATGGTTATAATGCTCTGACGACGCCTGCTTCAATTATTGAGTTTAATATGAAGACTAAGGCTAAAACTGTTTTAAAAGAGCAAGAAGTTTTAGGAGGGAAGTTTAAAAAAGAAAACTATGTTTCCGAACGTATTTGGGCAACAGCTAATGATGGTGAAAAAATACCAATATCTATTGTTTACAAAAAAGGTATAGATAAAAATGGTAAAAACCCCTTATTGCAATATGCCTATGGGAGTTACGGTTCTACTGTAGATCCTTATTTTTCTACAATCAGATTAAGTCTATTGGATCGAGGTTTTATATATGCAATTGCCCATGTACGCGGTGGGGAATATTTAGGGCGACCATGGTATGAGGCAGGCAAATTATTACACAAGAAGAATACATTTGAAGATTTTATTGCCTGTTCTTTAAAGCTAATTAAGGATCGATATACTTCATCTAAACACCTGTATGCTATGGGAGGAAGTGCTGGAGGTCTCTTAGTTGGTAGCGTTATTAACTTAGCACCCGAATTATATAATGGCGTAATAGCGGCTGTACCATTTGTAGACGTTGTAACAACAATGCTAGATGATTCCATACCGCTTACTACAGGTGAGTATGATGAATGGGGAAACCCTAATGATAAGCTTTATTACGACTACATGAAATCCTATTCACCCTACGACAATGTGGAAGCCAAAGATTACCCTCACCTTTTTGTAACATCAGGATTTCATGATTCACAGGTACAATATTGGGAACCAACAAAATGGGTCGCTAAATTACGAGAATTGAAAACCGACAACAATAAATTATTGTTGAGAACCAATATGGATGCTGGTCATGGTGGTGCTTCTGGTAGATTTGAGAGTCTAAAAGAAGATGCTGAAGAGTTTGCTTTCCTCTTAGATCTAGAGGGAATCCAAAGCTGATTTAAAAAAAAATGTTACTTTTGCGAGGTTTAAGTCGACAATTTTTTAAATTGTAGAGCGATAAATAGCATTTATGAGCAACAATAAAAATGTATTTGATAACGTGCTTCAACTAATAGGAAGTACACCCTTAATCAAATTAAATAAAATGACCGCCGACTTTGATGGTGATTATTATGCAAAAGTTGAAGCATTTAATCCAGGTCATTCTTCCAAAGACAGAATTGCGTTACATATAATTGAAGAAGCAGAGCGTCAAGGTATTCTAACTCCTGGTGATACGATCATAGAAACTACTTCTGGAAATACTGGGTTTAGTATTGCCATGGTGAGTATCATTAAAGGATACGAGTGTATTCTTGCAGTAAGCTCAAAATCTTCAGCAGACAAAATAGACATGCTTAAGTCTATGGGTGCTAAAGTTTATGTTTGTCCTGCTCATGTTAATGCGGATGACCCAAGATCTTATTATCAAGTAGCGAAACGATTACACGAAGAGATAAAAGGATCTATTTACATCAATCAGTATTTCAATCAATTAAATATTGATGCGCACTACAATACAACAGGTCCTGAAATCTGGGAGCAGACAGAAGGTAAGATAACCCATTTAGTTGCATGTAGTGGTACTGGTGGTACAATTTCTGGAATTGCCAAGTACTTAAAAGAACAAAATCCGAACGTCAAAATAATCGGTGTTGATGCTTATGGTTCTGTATTGAAAAAGTATCATGAGACTCGTGAATTTGATGACAAGGAAATTTATCCATACCGAATAGAGGGCTTAGGTAAAAACTTAATCCCGACGGCAACAGATTTTGACAGTATTGATAAGTTTATAAAGGTTACAGACGAAGAAAGTGCTCATACTGCAAGAGAAGTTTCTAATACAGAAGGTTTATTTGTAGGGTATACTAGTGGAGCAGCAATGCAAGCTGTAAAGCAGTTAAACGAAGAAGGAGAGTTTTCTCCAAACGATAAGATAGTCGTAGTTTTTCCAGATCATGGTTCAAGATACATGAGTAAGGTATACAGTGATAAGTGGATGCAAGATCAAGGTTTCTTTGATAGTCAGCACGAAGTGCAAACTACGATTGAGTACATAAAATAATAATAGATTTATATAAATCAAGACCTATCATGGTAAATCTATGGTAGGTTTTTTTATGTTAAAAAACGATGCAAATAGTCAAGAAAAATAAATTATGCGGTCATAATATTATTGACTAATTTTGCACGAACTAACAATATTAAATTAACTAAATTTTAAGAGTTTTTGATTAGTGTTAAGGACACGATCTAAACAATTAATGGCGAGTGTAACGAATGAAAGATTTATTTGATAAGATTTATAGAGATAAAGGTCCTTTAGGTAAGTGGGCGTCTCAGGCTGAAGGTTATTTTGTTTTCCCAAAATTAGAAGGTCAAATTTCTAATAGAATGAAGTTTCAAGGTAAAGACGTTATTACCTGGAGTATTAACGATTATCTCGGTTTAGCTAATCATCCGGAAGTCCGTAAGGTAGATGAAGACGCTGCAAAACAATATGGTTCGGCTTATCCAATGGGAGCAAGAATGATGTCTGGTCATACTGATTTGCATGAGCAATTACAAAATGAATTAGCATCGTTTGTAAATAAAGAAGCGGCATACTTATTAAATTTTGGTTATCAAGGTATAATGTCTACCATCGACGCACTTGTCGGTAAGGACGATATTATAGTATATGATGTTGATGCTCATGCTTGTATTATTGATGGTGTGCGCCTTCATATGGGTAAACGTTTCACCTACAAGCATAATGATGTTGAAAGTCTTGAGAAGAATCTTGAACGTGCAACTAAGATGGCTGAGCAGACTGGTGGAGGAATACTAGTTATTTCAGAGGGTGTATTTGGTATGCGAGGTGAACAGGGTCGTTTAAAAGAAATTGTTGAACTTAAGAAGAAGTTTAACTTCAGATTCCTTGTTGATGATGCGCACGGATTTGGTACACTAGGTGCTACAGGAGCAGGAGCAGGGGAAGAACAAGGTGTACAAGACGAGATTGACGTTTACTTTGCAACTTTTGCAAAATCTATGGCGAGCACAGGTGCCTTTATTGCTGGTGACCAAGAAATCATAGACTACCTTAAATATAACTTAAGGTCTCAGATGTTTGCTAAGTCTTTACAGATGCAGTTAGTTGTAGGAGCACTAAAAAGACTTGAAATGCTTCGTACAATGCCAGAGTTAAAGAAAAATCTTTGGACTATAGTTGAAGCATTACAAAGTGGTTTAAAAGAAAGAGGTTTTGATATAGGAACCACACAGAGTTGTGTTACACCAGTCTATTTAAAAGGTAGTATTCCAGAAGCAATGGCTTTGGTAAGAGATTTAAGAGAAAATCATGGTATTTTCTGTTCAATAGTAGTATATCCAGTTATTCCTAAAGGATTAATCTTGTTGAGAATGATTCCTACTGCAACACATACACTCGAAGATGTGAGAGAGACATTAGATGCTTTTGATGCAATTAGAGAACGACTTACTAATGGGACTTACCGCAGAATGTCTGCTGCTTTAATAGAAGCAATGGGTGAGTAAACTAGAATAATAAAAGAATTAATTAAGGCTTTGTTTTAACAAAGCCTTTTTTTATAGATCTTTTTTGAATGTTTTTCGTCTTTTATAAACCACAGGACCAAAATGCTTCCATATTTTATGAATAGCTTCATTATCTTCTAATTCTGGTGTGCGATAACAGGTCTCAATACCTTTAGATACAAAGGTGTTGTAATATTCGTTGAAAATTACAGCATGTACGCCTTTGTTTTGATAATCAGGATGAATACCAATTAGGTAAAAAATAACATCCTTGCTATTCTTCTTAGCTTTGAGAATATGTATAAATCCAAAAGGGAATAGCTTACCTTTCATTTTTTGAAGTGCTTCGGCAAACCTCGGCATCACAATGGCAAAACCTACTAAATTATCCTTTTCATCAACAACAAACTTGATGTATTCAGGATTAACAAACCCGATAAATTTCTTTTTAAAATACTCTTTTTGAACATCTGTTATTTCAACAAATGAGGACAGGCCAGCATAACTTTCATTAAAAAGATCGAACATTTTATCTGCATATGGCATAACTTCACTTGTCTTAGTGAAGGCTAAAGCTTTTAATTTATATCGACGCTTAATTAACTCTTGAGCTTTTACAAAGGCCTCTGGTTTAACATTTGCAAAAGGAAATTTACTTTCTGAATATGCCTTTTCGATAACATAACCATGTTGCATATAATGATCCACATAATAAGGATGGTTATACCAAGTAATCATTGGAGCTATACTCTCAAATCCTTCAGTCATAACACCTACTTTATCCAAATTTGAAAAACCAACAGGCCCTTCTGTATAATCAAGGTTATTTTCCTTCCCAATATTTTCAACAACCTCAAGTAGTGCTTTACTAACCTCTAAATCATCTATGAAGTCAAACCAACCAAACCTCATCTTTTTTTGGTTTTGTCCCTTTACCTCTAACCAATTTATTATTGCTGCGATACGACCAACAATTTTACCATCTTTATAAGCTAAAAAGAATTGTGCTTCTGCATCTTTAAAAACGGGATTTAAATCCTTGTCAAAGGTTTTTACTTCTTCCGATATAATAGGAGGAACCCAATACGGGGAATCTTTATATAGCTGAAAAGGAAATTTGACAAATGCCTTTATTCCTTTTTTAGATTTTACCTCTTTAACTGTGATCATTAATTAAAATAGAATTTTTAATAACCGTTATCAACCTCTTTATCCTTATGAAAATCTAAACGATAAGATGCGCCAAAGGCTATGTTAAAAACGGAAGGTGTATCTTTTGTATTAAATGCAATATTAGCATCAAGTTGAAAGTCTTTATTCCATAGATACGCACCACCAACTCTAAAAATATTATCGGCATAAAAATCACTATTTATGCCTTGAGCTTCACCAAAAATAACCCACTGTGGTGTAAAAGAATGGGTAAGCGTTAGAATATATTGAAATATTGGGTCGTCTGTTCCGATTCGATCTTGAATGAAATTCATAACAAATACCCAGCCACCGTTAAAGTTATTTTGGGTTGCGATCATTACTTTAGGACTAAATCCTTCGACACCAGGCGCTGTATAGGGATTTGGATCACTGTCAAAATTAGCGCCAGCATAAACAGAAACAGCAGGTATTAAGGATTTCCACTTAAAACTTCTATTAGCATGATAACTATATAAATTTGGTTTATCCTCTTCTGCATTCTTGTATGGGTCATAAACGAGATACTTTGCACCGAGTGAGAAGTTTTTGAAATTTGATCGCTTATTCTCAACAGGAATTGCAGCATTATTAAATGTGATCTTGTCATTTTGATACACACCATCAAGAGATATTTCTAATTCTTCAAAAAGAAAGCCATATCGGGCTGAAAAATCAATACCAAATCCACTAACGTCGTATCTTAAAGGGGTGTGTTCTTCGTTTACAGTAAACGCACCTACTTCAAATTGCACAACGTTTGTACCAACGGAAAAGGCACTTTCAGAAACTCCTGGTCTATTGGAGTTTATTACTTCTGTATATTGACCATAAGCTGATATAAATGAAAGTAAAGTGATAAAGGTTACTAGTGATCTGAGTGCCATCATTGCTTTTAGTTTAGATTCAAATATAGATATTTTATACTTTTTTTAGGGAATAATAACGTATTATAACTGCTGATAATTGTATTTTTGATTAGAATTAAGATACATGATTTATACGGCATCAGTTATGGGCTTGTTGCGAACCATACTTATTATATTATTAGTCTATTTTGGATTAAAAATACTCTCACGCCTTTTTGCACCAGTTTTATTGAAATTTGTAGCAAAAAAAGCAGAACAGAGATTTGGTGATCAATTTGGAGGATTTCAAAACCAAAATAGAGCACAACCTAAACAAGGAAAAGCAGGAGAAACAGTCATCGATAAAATGCCTAACAAGAATAAAAAGTCTAATGATAAGGTAGGTGAATATATCGATTATGAAGAGATAGAATAGTACTTCTTTTATTCAACCCTATTTCTTTTTAAAAAATTAACTACTTTTCAGAATCATTCAAATTATAGAGACTTCATGATATTTTCCTTGAAAAAGTTAGTGCCTCATTTATTAGTAATTGTAGGGTTCATAGCTCTATCCTTGGCTTATTTTAATCCAGTTCTTAAAGGAAAAAAGATATACCAAAGTGATATAATGCATTACATTGGTATGGCACAACAGCAAAAGGAATTTGCAAAAACTACTGGTGAAGAAACGTATTGGACAAATGGTGCCTTTGGAGGTATGCCAACTTATCAACTAGGTGCAAAATATCCACATAATTATATTAAAAAATTAGATCTGTCACTGCGATTTTTACCAAGACCAGCTGATTATCTATTTCTCTATTTTTTGGGCTTCTATTTGTTATTATTAGCACTTAAAGTGGATTATAAGCTTAGTGCTTTAGGTGCGTTAGCCTTCGGCTTTTCGACCTATTTAATAATTATATTAGGCGTTGGCCATAATGCAAAGGCGCATGCCATTGCTTATATGCCATTGGTACTCGCTGGTATAATACTCACCTTTCGAAAAAAGTATATAATAGGTTTTTTATTAACTGCTATTGCGCTAGGATTGGAGATCGTAGCCAATCACTTCCAAATGACTTATTATTTGCTATTACTGGTGCTCGTATTAGGATTAACCTATTTGATAGACGCATACAAGAAAAAGGTGTTACCTCATTTCTTTAAGTCTGTTGGAGTGTTAACAGTTGCCACTTTAATTGCCGTTGGGCTAAACGCCACAAATTTCATGGCTACCCAAGAATATGTGAAATCAAGTACTCGTGGACAAAGTGAATTAACTATAAATCCTGATGGATCACCTAAGGAATCAGCTAATGGATTAACGAATGAGTACATTACTGAGTATAGCTATGGATTATGGGAAACTTTTAATCTATTTATTCCAAAATTTAAAGGTGGAGGCAATAGAGAAGATGTGGGCAAGGAATCTGCAACCTACAAGGCATATATAAATTTAGGTGCATCACCGATTGAAGCTTTAGAAGCATCGAGAGAAGCGCCAATGTATTGGGGCGATCAGCCTATTGTAGAGGCACCAGCATATGTTGGTGCTGTTATTATTTTCTTGTTTGTACTGGGACTATTTTTAGTAAAAGGAAGGCTAAAATGGTGGCTTGTTGGAGGAACTCTACTATCACTTTTGCTATCCTATGGTAAAAACCTAGAGGTCTTAACCGACTTTTTCATAAATGTTGTTCCGCTTTATAACAAGTTCAGAGCTGTTAGTTCTATTCAGGTAATTCTAGAGCTTTGTGTTCCTGTTTTAGGAGTTTTTGCCTTGGTGCGACTTTTTAATGATTTCCAAAACAATGATGAAAAACTTAAGTATCTTAAGTATAGTGTGCTAATTACAGGTGGCCTGTGTATTACATTTTTACTATTCAAATCAACTTTATTTGATTTTGAGGGATTGCGTGACGCTAGATACGCACAAGCTTATGGTCAACCCTTTGTCGATGCTTTAATTGAAGATCGAAAAGCATTATTTAACGCTGACACTATAAGAACACTTGTATTAGTTATGCTAACTGCTGGTGTTCTATATTTTTATCTTAAGGAAAAATTATCTGAAAAATTAGTTGTTGTAATTGTAGCCATATTAATCGTTTTTGACCTTGTAAGCATCAATAGAAACTATGTAAACGAAGATAATTTTAGACCAGCAAGATTGGTCGATAATCCTTATCAGCCAACAGAGGCAGACAAAGAAATTTTAAAAGATACAGAGCATTTTAGAGTATTGGATATGTCGTCTTTAGGACAGAGCCAACCAGGCCGCGCGGCTTATTTTCATAATTCTTTGTTCGGCTATCATGCCGCAAAATTAGGACGTTATAATGATGTCTTGGATTTTTATGTGTATAGAAATAACATGAATGTTCTAAATATGCTCAATACCAAATACATTATTATTGAAGAGGAAGGTCAAATATTACCTTACACCAATAGAGAAGCTAATGGTAATGTATGGTTTATAAAAGGTTTTGAGATTGTAGATAATGCGGACGAAGAAATTAGAGCTTTAGATAGTGTGGATACTAAGGAGTATGCCTTGATTCAAAAATCTATATTTTCAACTAATGGATTAAAGAAGAATTATAGCCTAGACTCAACGTCTATAATTTCACTTAGAGAATTTAAACCTAATTATCTAAAGTATGAAACTGATAATACTTTTGATGGCTTTGCAGTTTTCTCTGAGGTTTATTATCAACCAGGATGGATTTCTTTATTAGATGGTAAAGAAGTGCCTCACCATCTTGTTAATTATGTTTTAAGGGGTATGGAAGTACCTAGTGGCAAGCATACCATTGAGTTTAAATTCGAGCCTCAGGTTGTTAAAACTGGCAGTACAATTTCTTTGGCAAGTTCAGCACTACTAGCAATTCTAATATGTGCTGGCCTATTTTATAAAATTAGACACAAACAGGAGGTCGACTAACTTTAATTAATGTCATCTAAAAAGGTATTAATAATAACTTATTATTGGCCACCAGCGGGAGGACCTGGTGTACAGCGATGGTTAAAGTTTGTGAAATATTTACCTCAATATGATGTAGAACCCATTGTTTATTGCCCAAGTAATCCAAGTTATCCTGTAGTCGATTCGAGTTTAAAAGAAGAAATACCAGAAGGTATAGAAGTTCTTTCTCAACCCATTAGAGAACCTTATCGACTGGCTAGTTTATTTTCTAGAAAAAGTACCAAGGATATAAGTTCTGGTATTATACCCAAAGCTAAAAGACAAACTTTCATTGAGAAATTCCTGCTCTTTATACGTGGAAATTACTTTATTCCAGATGCGCGTGTAAATTGGGTAAAACCTTCAATTACTTTTTTATCCCAATACATTTCACAAAATGCTATCGATAGTATTATTACAACGGGACCACCGCATAGTCTTCATTTAATAGGCTTAGGTCTTAAGGAGCAAATAGGAGTGAAGTGGATTGCAGATTTTAGGGATCCTTGGACTACAATAGGTTACCATAAGGCCTTAAAACTTAGAAGGAAGGGCAAGGAAAAGCATATTCAATTAGAAAAAAATGTACTCTCTAATGCAGATGAGATTATAGTCACCAGCCATTTTACAAAAAAGGAATTTTCGACAAAAACGAATGTCCCTATAACGGTCATTACCAATGGTTATGATAATCATCATGTATCTATAGATAAAAAAGATGCAAAGTTTACATTATCTCATATTGGTTCATTGCTTTCAGAACGAAATCCGATTGTTTTATGGCGCGTACTTTCTAAATTAATAGAAACGCACAGTGAATTCGCAAAGCATTTTAGATTGAATTTGGTTGGTATAGTTAGTAACGATATTCTTGATAGTATTAAGTCTAATGGTCTGGAAGAATTTGTCACAGTTGTAGGTTATGTGAATCATGATGAGGCTATTGCCTATCAAATGAAATCTAGATTACTACTACTTATCGAAATAGATTCGGAGGATACAAAAGCTATTATTCCAGGAAAACTTTTTGAATATATGATTTCAGAAACACCTATTCTAGCTATTGGACCAGATGGTTCTGATGTTGAAATGATAATTAAATCTACGAACACTGGTCGTTATTTCAATTACCAAAATCAACAAGAATTAGAGGCTCAACTACTTACTTATTTCGAAGCTTATAAAAATGATTCATTAAATGTTAATGCAATTGGTTTACAGCCATATAGTAGAAAAGAGCTCACAAAGTCATTAAGTACAATCATTAAGGAGCTATAGAGAATTTCTAGAGGCAAAATGAATTTAAGTTGTAAATTGCCTAGGTATGGGTATTATTTTAAATCAGTCGTTTAAAAACACCATAACTACATATATAGGCTTTGGTCTTGGTGCAGTTAATACGCTCTTTTTATATACCAATTTTCTAACCGATGAATATTATGGTTTAGTTGCCTTTTTGCTTTCAACAGCTAATATTATGATGCCATTTATGGCGTTTGGTGTACATAACGCCATAATAAAGTTCTACTCCTCATTTAAGTCCAAAGCAAAGGTTGATGGGTTTTTAACCTTTATGCTTCTGTTACCGTTAATCTTGATTACCCCAGCGACATTAATAGGTTATTTTTCGTATGACGTAATAGGTGATTTATTATCTCGTGAAAATTCTATTGTTTCAAATTATGTTTGGCACATATTAATTCTGGCCATAGCAATGGCTTATTTTGAAATTTTCTTTGCTTGGACAAAAGTACAATTACAGACAGTTTTTGGAAATCTGATGAAAGAAGTATTTCACAGATTCGCCATAATGTTGTTACTATTAGCAGTGTATTTAAAGTGGTTAAATGTTGAAGATTTTATCGTTGGCCTGGTTATTATATATCTACTTAGAACTTTAATAATGAAGCTTTATGCCTTTAAAGTTCATTTCCCAAGGATTAAATTTATAATGCCAGAAAATATAAATGCTATTTTAAAATATGCCATATTAATGATCATTGCAGGCTCTGTTGCTATGTTAATTTTAGACATCGATAAGTTTATGATTGGATTAATGATAGATGAAATAGAGCAGGTGGCGTATTATAGCGTAGCCATTTTTATTGCAACAGTAATTGCAGTACCACAACGTGCTATGCACCAGATTATGATGCCATTGACAGCACAGTTTTTAAATGAAAAGAATAATGAAGCCTTAGAAGATCTTTATAAGCGAAGCTCATTAAACTTACTAGTTATTAGTGGATTTATTTTTCTGTTAATTGTATTAAATATTAATCAGTTGTATTTAATATTACCAAAAGAATTTACAGGTGGACTTATAGTTGTGTTTGTAGTTAGTATTGCTAAACTTTATGATAATAGTTTGGGGAATAATAACGCTATTTTATTTAATAGCAATTATTATCGTATGGTATTGGTATTTGGAGTTGTATTAGCAGGCTTGGCCATTATTTTAAATTTTATTTTTATTCCAATATATGGTATTAACGGTTCGGCAATAGCCACTTTCTTAGCAATAGCTACATATAATACCATTAAAGTTGCATTTGTAAAAGTTAAGTTTGATATTCAACCTTACTCGTTGTCATCGTTGAAGGTATGTGTACTTATAAGTATATTAATTTCAGTTTTTTATTTCTGGGATTTTAGCTTCAATCCGATTGTAAATATTGGTTTAAAGTCTTTGTTGATTATGATTGTTTATTTTGCTTTTATACTTAAATTGAATATTTCAGAAGACATTTCTAAACAAATAAAAAAGTATCTAAAGACTTAGATACTTTTTAAAAACGAGAAGTCCCGTAAGGTGCTCTGAGGCATACAGCATACGGGACCTCTACTAACCAACCAAAAAAATCATTTTTTATCCTCTAGATCGTCTTGAACTTGATCTCGTAGAACCTTGGTTGTTTCTTCTACTTGTATTAGATCGTGTTGATACAGACGACGATTTTCTTTTGTTCTGTATGGTACTTCTACTTCTTTTGTTTTGCGATGTACCTTTATTATAACTACGTGTACTAGTCGCTTTTGGTTTTCTAACAGAGGTATTTTTTGTACCTATTCTCTTATTGGACACAGACGATCTACTTCGGGTCACATTTTCTTTTAAATTTCTTGAACGTGTATTATTATTTATTCTACTTGTTCTATTTGGAGCAGACATTCTAGTATTAGAACGTGTGCTTGTAGCATTACTGTTTCTAGTTGTTCTACTTCTATTAATAGTTCCCTCTCTATTTGTAGATCTTGTGCTCATACCTCGTTCTACATTGCGAGTAGCTGATCTATTAGACAAAGTCGCTGTTCTATTAGTTCTCGATCGCATTGTAATAGAGTTTTGTGCTAAACGCGTAGATCTCGTTCTTGTGATTTCCGCATTTCTTCTTTGTACGGTTCTCTGAATATTACGCTCCGTTCTATTTCTAGGTGTTTGCGAATATCTAGTAGCAAGTCTCGCATCACGTCTTCCAAACTGAGCATTTCCGCGTCTACTATTTACATTAAAGTAACGTACATTGTTTCTGTATGGTCTATACCAGATATGTCTTACTGGCGTATAGAACTGTCTGTATGGAAATGTATTAATCACACAGTAGTTTACAGGTGGAATCGCATAAAATCTATGCCAAGGTCTCCAAACATAAGCTCTGTTGTAAATATTTATAAACCCATCGTATCTCCAAAAGACATTATTTCTGTAAAGAATATTTAAACCTCCGATTCGATTTACACGACCAAACCCATTGTAGTTAATAAAGATATTTCCAATCTGATTAACTCTACCATAGAAATCGTAGTATATAGGAGTGTTTTCAATTTGAACAATGGCACCAAAGCTATCATACTGCACATAAGGGTTGTAATTAAACCCAGTATTAAAACTTAGTGAAAATCCAGGTCTATTGATACCAACATTAACGTTTGGTCCATATTGCGGCATATAAAAATCAAACTGTCCATCAGGGAACACTGAGAATTCAATACCAGCCTCCATAAATATGAAAGAATTACCATAACCTCTCACATAGTTATAAGCTGTAGTATTCGCTTCGTTTGAACTTGAGTTGGTTGCAAATGTAGTAGTGCTAGCCGTCACTAAAACTGCAAATAAATATAGTATTCGTTTCATAGTTATAAGGGTTTTAAAATTATACTATTACTTACAAAACAAACAGCGTGCCAAAAAATTTAAATAATTGATAATGAATATTTTAAGTCAAAATAAAACCCTGAATTATTTGGGGTAATATTCAGGGTTTAGTGTGTCATTAATTAACTAATACTAATGACTATTAATTTAATCCGAATTTTTAAAATTCAGTTTTTTCTGTTTTTTAATCTTTCCATTCTTTTTATAGTAGTAATAATGATCGTCATCCCAGTCTTCATCCCAATCGTCATCATCCCAATCATCATTCCAGCGCTGGTTTCTTTGTCCTCTCGGATTATTTGAGAAACGGCCAGATTCAAAGTCATTAAAACCATAAATACCATGTCCTGGATTATTAAAATTGACTTGGCCACGAGTTCCAACCATAAAACCGCGTCTATTATATTGAACTCTAAGATTACCTACTTGTCTTAGAAGACCTCTTCTGTAGTCCATGTAAACAGAGCCAGCTCTTATAATACGACCAAACCTATCATAATTGATAAAAACATTACCGACACGTCGTACTCGACCAAGCCTGTCATGTCTTACTAATGTACCACGATTAGATCTCGTGTAAACATGGCCTGGTGCACCGATAGATCCAGATCTTCTATTGCGTCTATTTTTATAGTACACGTCGCGTCTTGGTGCATAAAAGATGTCTGTGTTAAAATCGAAACTACCATCAGCAAAGATTAAGAACTCTACACCACGCTCTACAAACAAAATAGGTTGTGCATAACGATAGCGTGATGTAATATCTAAATCATTACTAGTTTTTACAGAATATTTTTCTGATGCGGTTACAGTTGTTAATCCCATTAACAACATTGTAAAAAGTAAAACCATTTTTTTCATAGTTAAAGAATTTAGATTTATGCCTACTCATATATAGCTTTTCGGCTTACGCTATTTCTTAATGAGTTTTCAATTAACGTGCCATTATTATACACACTTGTAATTCAGCTTATTACATATATCTTTTTTAATAATAATGTAGCATAACCTTAAATTAATCGTCTTACTATTAGTTGGATTTTATTTAAAAATCCTTAATTTTAATTCAAGCATTAACCAGAAATGAGCACCAACCAAATCGATTGTAAAAATTGTGGAGAACCTTTCGATCAAGGGTTTAGTTTTTGTCCGCATTGTGGTCAAAAATCTAATGATGAGTTAACTATTGGTGTTTTATTTTATAATACCATTAGTAATTACTTTTCATTTGATGCACGGTTTTTAAAGAGCTTCCTTCCTTTAATGTTTAAACCAGGGCATTTAGCCAAGGAATTTATTAAGGGTAAACGCTTATTGTATTTGCATCCTGCTCAGATGTATTTATTCATTTCCGTCATTTTTTTCTTCGTCATATCCTTTAGTACTAGAGATCTTGTTTCTCAGGCTAATGATTTAAATCAAAAAGTAATCTCTAATTCATCTAATGATAAGGATGCGGAAGATGGAACTCCTAAAGCTGCTGTATTAGATTCTGTTCAGATTGAAAAGATGATGCAACCTCTAAAAGAGAATCCTGAAAAGTTTGGGATGAAGGCAGAGGATTTAAAATTTACAGATTCCATTATTAAACAGGTAAATAATAAACCTGATAATGTTAAGACATCTTGGGACTTTGATAAGAAGAAGGTAGATTCTATGATTGCTGCAGGTTCTGATAAGCAAGCTATTTATAAACAAATGGGCATGAGCGATGATGCTGGTTTTTTTGAACGAAGACTATTTGCTAATATGTTAAACCTTATGGAAGGCCGTGGAGCAGGAGGAATGGTTCAGGCGTTTTTTGATAGTGTTCCGATTGCTATGTTTATTTTATTACCACTTTTTGCGTTTATCTTAAAACTATTCTATTACACTAAAGGTAAATATTCGCATCATTTGGTATTTAGCTTTTATTTCTTCTCCTATCTATTTACCGTTTTTGCAATTTTATTTGCATTAAATCGATTTGTTTATGACATTCCAGATTGGATAGATTGGTTAGTAGCACTCTCAACCTACTTTTACTTTTTAATCGCTTTGATTAAATTTTATGGCCAACACTGGTTGCTCACTTGGTTTAAAAGTGGCATAATAACGTTTATTTTCCTGTTGTTTATAATACCAACATCACTTTCGTTATTAGCAGCTTTTTCCTTTTTATTTTATTAGTGAAGTTTATCCTTTAGATAAACACCAGTGACAGATGCTTTATTTGAAGCAATTTCCTCAGGTGTTCCGAAGGCTACGATATTTCCACCTTTTTTACCTCCTTCGGGTCCCAAATCAATAATATGATCGGCACATTTAATGAGATCGATATTATGTTCAATTACAATAATAGAATGTCCTTTGGCTATAAGTGCTTGGAAGGATTTCAATAATTTCTGGATGTCATGAAAATGTAATCCAGTCGTAGGTTCATCGAAAATAAATAGTGCATTTTCACTTTTGCTTCCTTTTCCTAAGAAGGTTGCCAATTTTATCCGTTGGGCTTCACCACCAGAAAGCGTAGATGATGATTGTCCTAATGTAACATAACCCAAACCAACATCCTGAAGTGGTTGCAATTTTCCTTTTATTTTGGTTTGATTATGCGAATCGAAGAAGGCAATTGCGTCATCAATAGTCATACTAAGTATATCATGTATTGATTTACCTTCAAACTGAACCTCTAGAATTTCTTTTTTAAAGCGTTTACCACCACAAGTGTCACAGGTTAAGTGTACATCTGCCATAAATTGCATCTCAATGGTAACTTCACCTTCTCCTTTACATGTTTCGCATCGACCACCATCAACATTAAAACTAAAGTGTTTAGCTTGGTAGTTTCTTATTTTACTCAACTTTTGAGACGCAAATAATGCTCTAATATCATCGTAGGCCTTGACATAAGTCACCGGATTTGATCGCGATGAACGACCAATAGGATTTTGATCTACAAACTCAATATGCTGTACATTACTGTGGTTACCACTAATTGATGTGAATTGTCCAGCCTTATCACTAAAGCCAGTCAATTTCTTTTGTAATGATGGGTATAATATTTTCTTAACCAAGGTACTCTTTCCACTCCCAGAAACTCCTGTAACTACTGTGAGCATTCCAAGAGGGAAGGTGACATCAACATTCTTGAGGTTATTTTCTCGAGCACCTTTAATTTCAATTTGATATTTCGAAGTCCTACGTTTTTTCGGTACTTCAATCTCTAATTGACCATTAAGATATTTCGAAGTCAATGTATCGGACGCTAAAATATCGTTGTAATCGCCAGTTGCTACAACTTGACCTCCAAATGTTCCTGCTTCAGGACCGATATCAATAATCGTATCAGCGGCCTTCATTATATCCTCATCGTGCTCAACGACAATTACTGTATTCCCTAAATCCCTTAAAGATTTTAATACATTGATAAGTCGCTCAGTATCCTTTGGATGTAATCCAATACTAGGTTCATCTAAAATATACATGGAGCCTACTAAACTACTACCTAAAGATGTGGCCAAATTAATACGTTGGCTTTCTCCTCCTGAGAGTGTATTAGATTTTCGATTTAATGTTAGATAATTTAATCCAACATTAGAAAGAAACTGAAGCCTTGTGTTTATTTCAATTAATAGTCGCTTGGCAATCTTGGTATCGTAGTCATTCAATTCTAAATTATCAAAAAAAGCAATCAATTCCGTAATAGGAAGATCCACAAGATCGGTAATTGTAGAACCATTTATCTTAACATAATTTGCCTCTTTTCTTAAGCGTTTTCCCTTGCAAACATTACACTTTGTCTTTCCTCTATATCGCGATAACATTACACGATTCTGGATTTTGTATGCCTTAGATTCTAATTCTGCAAAAAAGCTGTCGAGTCCTTCAAAAAACTCATTACCTGTCCAGATAAGAGCTTTGTGCTCATCACTTAATTCAAAATATGGTTTATGGATTGGGAAATCGAACTTATGCGAATTATTCACCAGTTGGTCTCTATACCAACTCATACTTTCACCGCGCCATGGAAAAATAGCATTTTCATAAACAGACAGTGCTGTATTGGGAATTACCAAATCTTCATCAATACCAATGACATCACCATAGCCTTCGCATTTTGGGCATGCTCCATAAGGATTATTAAAACTAAATAGATGTGCATTTGGCTCAAGGAATGTCATACCATCGAGTTCAAACTTATTATTGAAGTTGGCCTGTTTACTGTCACTAACCGTTTCGATAATGCATGTACCAACGCCTTCGAAAAATGCTGTTTCAATTGCATCTGCCAAGCGATTTAAAAAATCTTCATCATTCTTAAATACAATTCTATCTACAACTAAAAATAAATCTTCAGTGGATGTAATCTTATTTTTTAAAGCATCGTCAATCCTTAGTACCTCAGAATTTACCTTAATTCTTGCATAACCTTGTTTTTGAAGCGTATCAAGTTTGTTTTCTATGGTTCTACCTTCTTCTAAACGAATAGGTGATAAGAGTAACAATTTTGTGTTTTCCTCAAATCTGGTTATGTAATCAATAACATCTGAGACTCTATGCTTTTTAACCTGATTACCAGAAATAGGAGAGTAGGTTTTACCAATGCGTGCAAATAATAGTTTAAGATAGTCATAGATCTCAGTTGTAGTTCCTACTGTAGATCGTGGGTTGGTAGAATTTACTTTTTGCTCTATTGCTATTGCTGGTGCAATACCTTTTATGTACTCAACTTTTGGTTTATTAAGTCGTCCCAAAAATTGTCTCGCGTAGCTCGATAGACTCTCAACATAACGCCTTTGGCCTTCTGCATAAAGTGTATCAAACGCTAAACTAGATTTACCAGAACCCGATAACCCAGTAATTACCACCAATTCATTTCTAGGTATAACAACATCAATATTCTTTAAATTATGAAGTTGTGCACCCTTAATAATGATATTTTCTTTAGGATTAACTTGGGAGATGGGTGTATTCATAAGCGTTTTTTGGACTGTAATTTTGCAAAGATACTACTTCTCATTAAGCTGATAAAACGCATTTTTATTAGATTAAATGTTAAAATTTGAGCTATATTTTTGTTTTTTCGGAATGATTGTTGTTATATTTGAGACATAATCATTTAAAAAACAGTAGCGTATAGCATAATATTACTTTAATCAAAAAGCTAGAAACCCCAAGTCTAATAACATAGTTGTTAGGCATTAAAGTAATTATTATGAAGAAAGAACTTATCCAAGACGCTACGTTGGTATCCAATTACATACGAGGCGACGAAAATGCATTAGCTGTGTTAATAGAAAGGCACAAGCAACGTATCTACAGTTTTATATATTCGAAGGTTTATGATAAGGACATAACCGAAGATATTTTTCAGGACACTTTTATTAAGGTCATTAAAACATTAAAATTAGGCAAGTATAATGAAGAAGGTAAATTTCTACCTTGGGTTATGCGCATTGCTCACAATTTAGTCATAGATCATTTTAGAAGAAATAGCAGAATGCCAAAATTTGATAATGCAGGTGAGTTTAGCATCTTCTCTGTTCTAAGTGATTCAAGTTTAAATGCTGAGAAATCAATTATAAAAGAACAAGTCGAAGAAGATGTAAGACGAATAATTGAGGAGCTTCCTGAAGACCAAAAACAAGTACTTGTGATGCGTATGTATCAAGATATGAGTTTTAAAGAAATATCAGAAAGAACAGGAGTAAGTATCAACACAGCATTAGGTAGAATGCGGTATGCTTTAATCAATATGAGGAAGGTTATAGAGCAGAATAATATTGTTTTAACAAATTGATATAATAAAGTGGAATAAGTTGCGTTTTAGTCATATAATAAATCCTAAATTATTAATATGGCAAAAATTTACTCTACTAAAACCCCAAAAAATTCAAACCTAAAACCAAAAGACGAGACAGTACGTTTTCTTTTGGATTATTCAAAGGCTTTAAGTGTTATAAATTATAATAAATTGAAGTTTGAAGCACTTCTAAATTAAGTTGGAAAAGAATCCTGATTGAGAGATCAGGATTTTTTTGTGAATAATAATTCTTGATAATTATGAGTTTCTAGGTACTCCTTTTTCATTGCTTTAAGATATTCAATGACTAAGTCTTTTTTAGGGTGTGTATCTAACAAACAATTTTCAGTTTGTTCATCAAATACAGTGATTACAATATACCAATGGCCAGTGCGACTAGTGTAATTATCATCAAAAACAGTCAATCCAGTTTTCTCTTGTAGTACAAGATCAGTAGCAGCAAAACCTAGATTGAAAACTTTATCTTCCTTTCCAACTTCTTCATAACTGAGATAATACCTTTCTTTATTTATGTAAAAAGGTGAATTATAGCCTACGTTGCTATGATTTAGCCTAAGCTTTGTGTTTATGTAATGATAAAACTCATTAGCATCTTTGGGATCCTTGAAAATGAATGACGTCTTTTTAGGCAATTTTCTCGAAAACTTCTTTGCCTGCATTATCTTATAATCCTTATTCTTAAATCGTGGTGCAATATTAGTAGGGATACATGAGGAGAGTAGAATAAGAGCAAGAAGAGGAAGTAAGATTCTCATTATTGATGGTTTTGTTAGAAGCATCAACAATTATACCATTAGCTTACTTGCCTTTATAATATTGATTTATTACAGATTTACGACCAACAGTTTTAGTAATAATATCTTTTTCTAGATCCCAACCTCTAGCTGGTGAGTACTCGCGTCCATACCAAATAATTTGCAGATGCAGATCATTCCAAAGGGCTTTAGGAAACAATCTTTTTGCATCTCTTTCAGTTTGCACAACATTTTTTCCATTACTAAGATTCCATCGATACATTAATCGATGAATATGTGTGTCTACTGGGAAGGCTGGTATGCCAAATGCCTGTGATAAAACAACAGCTGCCGTTTTGTGGCCAACTGCAGGTAAGGCTTCTAATTCTTCATAGGTTTTTGGAACTTTACCATTGTGTTTATCTATTAATATATGCGATAAGCCATGTATTCCCTTACTTTTCATAGGCGAAAGTCCAACAGGTTTTATAATTTCTCTTATTTCATCCACGCTAAGTTTAATCATGTCATAAGGGTTATCAGCGCGTTCAAAAAGCAAAGGTGTGATTTGATTTACTCGAACATCAGTACTTTGGGCAGACATCAAAACCGCAATTAACAGGGTATATGGATCTTTGTGGTCTAACGGAATCGGTATTTCGGGATAGAGTTCATTTAACGTATTTATAACAAACTGCACCTTTTCTTGCTTGGTCATTCATCGTATTTTTACAAAAACAAAATTAAGCATTATGACGCATTTAAAAGTAGGAGATAAAGCGCCTAATTTCACAGCTAAGGACGAGCAAGGAAATTCAATTTCACTTTCTGACTATAAAGGAAAAAAACTTGTTGTTTTCTTTTATCCAAAAGCAAGTACACCAGGTTGTACTGCGGAAGCTTGCAACCTTAATGATA
The DNA here is from genome assembly GCF_050618035.1 of Winogradskyella poriferorum. Taxonomy (GTDB): domain Bacteria; phylum Bacteroidota; class Bacteroidia; order Flavobacteriales; family Flavobacteriaceae; genus Winogradskyella; species Winogradskyella poriferorum_A. Next base: position 489,584 of record NZ_JBODPY010000002.1, on the reverse strand, counting down.
ATTTTGAGAAGTTTCAAGCTCAAGGATATGAAATTTTAGGTGTTAGTGCAGATAGTGCAAAGCGCCAAGCGAATTTTAAAAACAAATATGGTTTTAAATATCCATTACTAGCCGACGAAGACAAGGCGGTAATCGAAGCATTTGGTGTTTGGGGACCAAAAAAATTCATGGGCAAAGAATATGACGGTATCCACAGAACAACATTTATAATAAACGAGGATGGTGTTCTCGATGATGTGATTACCAAGGTAAAAACCAAGGCTCACGCCGAACAAATCTTAGACTTCTAAGAAGTATAGCATCATATTAATAAAATCCTTAAAGGAACTTATTTCACAAGTTGTGCTTCAAGTTCTTCTAAGGATTTTCCTTTTGTTTCAGGAATAACACGAATAATAAAGATTAAACTAGCAAAGGCGAATAACCCATAAATTAAAAAGGTCATTGCACTACCTATGGTAGATAATTCCCATGGAAAAATAAATTGTACACCAGCCGAAACAGCTGAGTTTACAAAACCTACAAAAGAGATGGCGACACCTCTAATCCGTAAAGGAAACAATTCTGAGAATAAAACCCACATCACAGGCCCTAACGAAATTGCAAAGCAAGCTACAAAACCTAATATTCCAATAAGTATTAATGAAGGGTTCATGCTTATAGCAGCTGTAATTAACTCTGATTCGTTTTGTTTTGCTTTTTCTGATCCTAATAGCTTCTTAAGTTCATTTTTATAAGCGACATCATTCTTAAATGATTGACCTACTAAGGTCGACACCTGTTCTCTTAATTCTACATTGGAAATTTGATCAATTTTTTCTTGTGAAAGCGAGTAGGTTGCAGTATTAAAGCCATAGGCTAAAAGACACATAAAAATACCTATTCCTGTCACACCGAAAGCAAGCAATGGTTTACGTCCAAGCTTATCGATAAGTAACATGGCCAATACTGTGAAAACAAGATTTGTAACACCTACAAGAATAGCTTGAATAAAGGAAGCGTCTGTCCCAATGCCGGATTGCTCAAAGATCATTGGTGCATAAAAAAATACAGAGTTGATACCAGTAATTTGTTGAAGTATACCTACAACCAAGCCAATTGTAATCACCAGACGCATTGCTGGTTTGAAGATCTCCATAACAGAAACTTTTTCCTTATTTCTATCTGTTTCTAATGAAGTGCGTATGGCTACGATATCTTTTTCTGCTTGATCTTCTGTGTAGAATTTATTTAAAACTAATTTCGCCTCCTCTAAATGCTTTTTCATAATTAACCACCTTGGACTTCTTGGTACTGAGAGTAATCCAAAGAAATATAAGACAGCTGGTAGTGCTTCAACACCAAGCATCCAACGCCAATTATTTTCTGCTATTCCTAATGATTGTACCCATTCTGAATTCGAATCACCAAGAGAAAGAATGTAATAATTACTAAAAAATGCAATGGTTATACCTAATACAATGTTAAGCTGATTAAAGGATACCAATCTTCCACGTTGTTCAGGAGGTGCAATTTCAGCGATATACATAGGTGCTAATATTAAGGAAGCACCAACACCAAAACCTCCCAGCATTCTAAAGATAAGAAACAGAGTAAAATTTGGTGCTAAGGCGGAACCCACAGCAGAGATTGTAAAAACCAATGCACATACTTTTAGCATGATGCGTCTCCCGAATCGATCACTTAATGGACCCGAAACCATCATAGCTAGAGCCGCAATGATGGTGAGCGAGCTTACTGAAAACCCGAGCTCAATATCTGTTAGATTAAAATCTATTTGTATGAATTTGTTAACGCCAGAAATGACAGAAGCGTCAAATCCCATTAAAAAGCCACCAAGCGCTACGATAAGTGCTATACGGACGGTGTAGAGCGATTTATTTCCCATTATTTGATTAGTTAGTTTTAGTGAAGCATAAGATATAAAATCTAGCTCCAAAATCTAATGTACTAATCTAAAATTAAAAATTAGCTAAAGTCAGATATGGAATATCGTCTAAACCAAGATTTGCGCTCACCAGGAAGGATATTTAGTGCAATGAATAATTCTGGACTAATAACATGGCCACAACCCCAAATATTGATATAATTAGTTGTAAAACTAGCTTCTTCCGAAATCGCAATTTTATTTTTATAGTCTTTTAAAAGCCATTTAGCCTTAACTGTTTTACCTCCTGAAATATTACTAAAAAAGAAATCACTTTCTGGTTGTGTATTAAATGATATCTGTTCAGAATCTATAGTAACCACATCATTTGGATTAACGATTTCATCAAAGACTTTTTTATCAAGGTCAAAATCGAAGGATAGTCTATAGTCTTTACCAATTAAGTTGTTGTTAATGGCAATGAAATTATGATTGTATTCGGTAGTAATAATTGGTTTTTCGCCTGTATTTAAAAGATTATAGCTCACTTGGAAGCCATCATCCAAAAGCGTTATTTCTTTTTCTAATTCGTACGCATATCCATTTTCATTTTTACTTGTACAACCTAATTGAATTCTATTTTCTGAATAATCTATCGAGAAGTTTGCTGGTTTTATCTCATAATTATTTAAGAAGTAATAATCGTCACTATCTTTTTTGAGTGAGCCAACACCAATTTTAGGGAACCATTGGTTCTTCTTGATCTCCTTAAAACCAATTGGCATAGATATACCAAATTCGTTATAAAATCCTCTTCCGAAGGTTTTAATTTCTTCGGGATGGGTTTTCTCATTTCCCGATACAAGGAGTCCTTTATATTTTACGGTAGTAATTTTACCAGTCCAATCGAATCTTGGGAACTTGTATTGCTTTAATGGATCATCAACATGTAATTCAATTACCTTATTTTTTAAAATAAAGCTCATGACTTATAATGCTTTAACTTTCTCGTATACTCTTACCCAATCAACATACATTTTTTGAGGAAATGGAGTAGAGGCGTTTGGTCTGCCAGCATAGGTACCACCAACTGCAAGATTTAATAATATGAAATGTTCGTTGTGAAATTCAGATCGTTCTTTATCTGTAATTGATGTTGAAGCAAAAACAGTATCATTAACCGTCCAACTTATTTTATCCTCATCCCATTCTATTCCAAACACATGAAAATCATCTGCAAATATGCCATCCTCTAGTTCATAAGATTCAGCACCCATCATAGCATGCTCTCCTGAATTGTCAGCATAGTGCAAATTGGCTTCAATGACTGCATCACTATTTGTACCATATAATTCTAAAATATCTATTTCTCCGCAAAAGGGCCATGGTGTGTCACCTCCATTTTCATCAATATTAGCTCCAAGCATCCAAAAGGCAGGCCAAATACCTTTACCTTGTGGCAATTTGATACGTGCTTCTATTTTACCATATTTCCAACTTTGTTTGCTAGCCGTGTTTAATCGGGCAGATGTGTACTGGTCTAAACCATGAGAATCACTTTCATGGATAGCCTTAATTACTAAGCAATTATTTTCTATATAGGCATTTTGAGAACTATCTGTATAACGTTGCCATTCTTCATTAAACTGACCTGCAGGTAATACTTGATGATTCCAATTTTCTTGATTTATCGTATCACCTTTAAACTCATCTGACCATACAAGACGCCACGAGTCATTAACTTTAGGTGGTTCCTGAGAATTGGCATTATTATTTTCCATGCAAGAATTGGTTATTAAGATTAAAGAAAAAAGTAGGGTGTAAAAAAGTGATTTCCTTTTCATTTTATTGAAATAAGATTGCACTAATTTAACCTTAAAATTTAAATTAATTTAAAAATTAGATGGTGGAAAAATAATATAAAGGAACTTCTATAAGAAAGTAAGGTAATATGATATTATCTCAGAACTTCTTCAGTTTCACAACCGAATAACGCCTTTTCTTTAATTAGTTTAGCTACACCTTCTGGAAGCATTTCTTCCCAACCTGTATCTCCATTTGCAATTTTCTTAAGAACAGTTCTTGAAAAAATTGAAAGGATGGAAGGATCGAAATCATTAATATCCACAACTTTACCATTGTACTTGAAGAATTTGTAGAGTTCCTTCATTCGAGGATGTACCTTAAGGTTTTCACTTGTTGTTAGGCTTCCATCTTCATTTTCCATTGGATATAGATAGACGCGCAGATCTTTGTAGAACAATTTTCCAAAGGCTTCTAATATACCTCCACTTAGATGGCGATAGTACTTTTCATCAAAAATATCTACCAAGTTGTTCACACCCATTGCTAAGCCCATTCGAGCTCTTGTATACTGTGAAAAATATTCTACTAATCGGTAATACTCTTGGAAGTTAGATATAAGAACAGTTTGTCCTAAAGAACAAAGCAAACGTGCTCTATCCATGAAATCTTGTTCATCAATTTCACCTTCTGCTCTTAAGTTAGATAATGTAATTTCAAATATTACCTGTGTTTTCTCCTTATCAACCTTATTCTCCTTAATAAACATTTCATATGATTTCTCAAACATATCCATGTTTACTTTGGTAACTGGTCTAAAACTTCCGCGAAGTGCTAAAATGTTCTTTTTGTAGAGTACTCTTGCAGGCAAAACATTATTACCATCTGGTGCAAACATTACCGCATCTGTCATTCCGTTTTTAACCAGTTGAAGACTCATTAATCTATTATCAACATCCTTAAAAACAGGACCAGAGAAATTAATGGTATCTATTTCTAATTGATCTTTGTCTAAATGATCGTATAGATAACGTAGTAGTTTACGTGGTTGATTATATTTATAGAAAGCACCATAAATAAGGTTTGTACCTAATTTACCTAGAGTTTCTTGCTGTAATCTAGCATCATTTTCTTTAAATCGAATATGAAGAACAATATCATTGTATTCTTGGTCTGGTGCAACCTGATACTTAATTCCGACCCAGCCATGGCCTTTATACTTTTTAGCAAAGTCAATTGTAGCTACAGTATTGGCATATGAGAAAAATATTTTGGTAGGATGTTTTTCGCGCTTAATTCTTTGCTCGATTAGATTTACCTCATGATTAAGCATTTTTCTCAATCGTGCTTCGGTAACATAACGCTTATCATCCTCGATACCATAGATAGCGTCACTAAAATCCTTATCGTATGCCGACATAGTTTTTGCAATTGTACCTGAGGCACCACCAGCTCTAAAAAACTGACGTACAGTTTCTTGGCCAGCACCAATTTCCGCAAAAGTACCGTAAATGTCCTTATTGAGATTTATTCGTAAGGCTTTATCTTTTAAGGAAGGAATATTTTCGATTTCGAAGTCTCCTTTATACCTTATATCTTCCATAGAATTTGGGTTCTTCATAATGAGGCAAAGGTACTATTTTAGAGTGGTATACAAAAAAATAAGCTTATTTTTGTCTTAAACTTAACAGTCTTGACCGTAACATTTTTAGGTACTGGAACATCCCAAGGAATACCAATTATTGGCAGTAATCACCCTGTATGTTTAAGTGATAATCCAAAGGATAAAAGACTAAGAGTTTCGGTGCTTGTAGAGTGGGACGATTACACCTTTGTTGTAGATTGTGGTCCAGATTTTAGGCAACAGATGCTAAACGCCAAAGTTTCTCGACTAGACGGTGTTATTTTCACGCATGAGCATGCTGACCATACAATGGGTCTAGATGATATTAGGCCATTTTTTTTTAGACAAGGTGATATTCCATTATATGCGCACAAACGTGTTTTTAAGGCCTTAGAAAAACGATTTGATTACATTTTTACAACCGAAGCCAAATATCCAGGTGTTCCAAGCGTTATTCAAAATGAGATTACTAATACACCTTTTAGAGCAGGCGGTATTGATGTGATTCCGATAGAAGGGTTGCATTATAAATTACCTGTTTTTGGATTTAGATTTAAGGATTTTGCCTACCTAACGGACATGAAAACAGTACCAGATGAGGAGGTTGAGAAGCTTAAGGGTTTGGACGTACTTGTTGTTAATGCCTTGCGAGAAGAGCCTCATATGTCTCATTTTAATCTTGAAGAAGCTTTAGCCTTTATTGAAAAGGTGAATCCGAAAAAGGCCTATTTAACACACATTAGTCATCACTTGGGATTTCATGATGTGGTACAGGATAAGTTACCTGAGAATGTGTTTTTAGCTTATGATAATTTAAAACTTAATATATAGATGAAGAATAGAATTTTTATGTACTTGTTTTTGTTTTCGGTATTGCTGATTGTTTTTCAGTATGTCAATTCAAAAAATATTATTGATAAATATGAGAATGATATAAAGGTATTTAAAGGTAAAATTCTAGAAAACGAGCAACTTGTTGAAAACTTACAAAATGAAAACTTTGAGTTAGGACAGTTTAGTATCGTTGGTAATGAAGAGGCTTTAACTTATTTCGAGGATAGAGGTTACGATACGGAGAAATTAATACCAACAATAATTGACGGTCTATACAGTATGAATGATTATAAAGGTGAAGATCACCCTATTGTTCCATACGTTTCCATGACAGAATCTAAAATGTTGATTAATAATATTAGAATCCTAAATCACAAATGGATATTAGCCGATTTCTCTGATACTGAGAATTTCGGAGAGATTTTTGTTACTTATGAAATTGATGAAAATAATCAATTAAAGTATAAGCTTGTTGAATACTTTATGTACCCTATTCAATATTAGAGGTAGCGCTCTAACCAGGTTTTAAAATCATAGAAGTTTTGAGGCGCAACACCGTGGCCCACAGGATATTCCTTGTAAGTATGATTTACATTAAGTGCATCTAAATAATTAGGTGTTTTTCTGGCCCAATCAACCGGAATAACCTGATCCACTGAACCATGGGAACAAAAGAAATTCAAATGATTGTAGTTAAATTTACTAGTATCACTTGGCATTATATCCTCGTTAATGTAACCACTTAATGCTATAACATTTTTAACTTTTTCTGGATAATTTAATGCAATAGAATAACTTAAAATACTGCCTTGACTGAATCCTAAAAGTGTAACATTATCAGGATTTATTGGGTAGGTCTTGCAAGCATAATCTATAAATGTAGAAATCATATTTACGGATGCGAGGGCTTGTTCATTATCACTCCATTTACCTTGTACGGCATCAAAATTTATAGCGTACCATGCATTGCCAAAAGGTTGCATTTTAAAAGGAGCCCTTAGTGAAATAATAAATAATTCTTCAGGTAATTCTTGGGCAAATGAGAAGAGGTCATTTTCATCACTTCCATAACCATGACACATAATAAGTAAGGGTGCATTTGCATTTAAAACCGATGGTCTTTTGAGGTAAAATAAATCCGTCATAATTAGTTACCTAAGGACTTAAATATTTTTTGAAAGAAATCGCCTAGTAAAGGAATTTTATTGAGCCTACCTGAAACAGCCCCAAGAATACCAAAAAGAAAAAGTACAATAAAAAATATCCAGAAACTGTATGTAAGCATCCAGCTATCAAAGCCACTTACAACGTAACCTAAGACAAAATAGGTTAACCATAAACCCAAACTTTGTCTAATGTGAAAATAAGTGAAGTCGTTGCGTTTTTCTTGATTCATAAAAAAAGCAATTAAAACACCAATAATTGTTAAATAAGCCACAGTGGCTAGTCCTTTTCCTTCTTTTACTTGATTTTTGTCCACTATCTAAGCACCATTTTATTATTCGAAATAATACCGTAGGCTTTACCTTTTAATTGTGCACCTATAAATGCACTGTTTTTAGAGCTCGAGATAATTTCAGACTCAGAAAAGTTGTAACTCGTATCAGGATTAAATAAGCTTAGGTTTGCAACTTCTCCTTCAGAAATACCAGTATCTTTAATGCCAAATCTCTGTTTTCCCTGGGTGAGAATTGATATGGTCTTTTTAGTGGTAAATAAAGTCTGAAGCGCACCAAAAGCCGATTCTAAACCAATAGTACCATACTTAGCATAATCAAACTCAACTTTTTTGTTTTCAACATCGAGTGGATTGTGGTCTGATGTCACCATATCAATTGTACCATCTTTAAGCCCTTCAATTAAGGCATCGCAATCTGACTGCGTTCTTATTGGTGGTGAAACTTTATAATTTGTATCAAAGTCTTTTAGAACATCATCAGTAAAGTACAAATTATGAATGGCCACACTACATGTCACATCTAACTTTTTAGATTTTGCCTGCCTAATAAGTTCTACAGATTTTGCCGTAGAGATGGTAGGAATGTGCAATTTACCATTGGTATATTCTAAAATAAATAAGTCGCGAGCAACTTGTAAGTCTTCCGCTAAATTGGGATTACCTTTAAGACCTAATCTTGTGCTATTTATATGCTCATTAACAACGCCTGCGCCACTTATTTTAGATTCTTGAGGAAATGAATAAACAAGACCATCAAAACTACTTGCATATTGTAAGGCGATCTTAATGAGATTTGGGTTAGAGATTGGTTTTTGATAATCATAGAAAGCGACTGCACCAGCACTATTCATATCATACAACTCAGCGAGATCAACGCCTTTACTATCTTTAGTTAGAGCACCAATTGGTAAGAGTGAAGTTGCTGCTCCCGTGGCTTTCATTTTTACAAAGGCTATATCCGCAAAACTATCAATTACTGGATTTGAATTTGGATTGAGAGCAACAGAGGTGAAGCCAGATTTAGCTGCTGTTGTTAGTCCGTTTGCAATGGTTTCCCGCTCTTCATACCCAGGTTCGCCAAAAGAAACGCTACTATCAAACCATCCTCTAGAAACATGAAGGTTTTCTAATGCAATCTCTTTGTAGTTATTAGGATTTGAAATCTTTTTGGAAATCTTAGCGATACGACCTTTTTCAATTAAAATATCAACCGTCTTATTGTGAAAATCACTTTTAGAATCAACGACAGTTGCAGATTTTAGTAGTGCGTTCATTTAAGATATTTTAAAATTAGCATTTCTAAGATCAAAAATGCTAGCGCAAAAATAACAAACCATTTCCATAGGGCGTTAACATTTGCATTACTTTTTATTGTGCTTATCGTATTACTTAAGTCTGTTGAGGCGTTTACGTTGTTTAGGTCGCTAATATTTAAATACGCGATATTGCTTTCATTATGGTTATAGTTAAAACTAATATTCTGTAAAATTTCTTCTTTATTTTTAATTTCATAAATCCCTACGCTACTTGGATATTCACCTATGTCCATAACAACACTTTTACTGTATGCGATCTGTGGTGGTATAACAGAGGCACCTTCACGATGTAAACTTAAAATATCATCTTGCTTTACGGTTGCCTTTACGGCAACAGAATTAGGATTACCAATTGTATAATAAAGCTTGGGAAGTTTTAAACTTTGCTTACCTATGTTATAAAGTACTGGTACAATTAATGGTGAATTTTTAAAGTTTGAATTTTCAGAGTTAATAGGCGAAGCAAATGCGTAGGATCCATTATCTCCTTGTAAAAAAACACTACCATCTTCGAAAGCTAAAATACTATTACTATTAGATGAGAATTTATAACTCTGATCGACTCTTGGATACTGAAAATTTGTCACTCGAGTGTAAAAAGCATTTTTTAAAATAGGATGATCATAGTTAATGGATGTTACCCGTTTATTTAAAACTATTGGGGTGTTTAAAATAGATAAATTTAATTTATTAAATAACTCATTATAAGTATTTAAATTAGTTTTACCCGAAGGAATAGTTAAAATATATCCACCATCATTTTTATATTCGTTGAGAGCGGAGATTAAAGCATTAGATAAGGACTCTAACTCATTTAAAATGACTAAGTCCTGATCTTTTATAAGATTAAAGTTTAAAGCGTCAATTTCTGAAGATATGTAGTCAAATTCATCGTCAGTATAAATTCGTTTTAAATAGCTATCGTCAGATTCTTCGTTTATGGAAAGAACTTTAATTTTAGGATTTTGACCAATATTAAAATAGAAAGTATTGTCATAGAGTAAACCTGCATCCTCAATTTGAATGCGTCCGTTTATTTCCTTGTCATTGGCTAGGGTAAAATTAGCACCGGCTTCATTTTCTATACTTACAGCAGTTTTCGCGAGCAGTTCGTCATTATTGTATAGTGAAACACTCAAATCGTCCGTTGCCTCTCCAAAATTCTTTAATCTAACAACCAATTCAATAGTTTCCGCAGAAGAACTATTTATAAACACACTATCTATACTTACGTTTGCAATAAGATTGGATTTTGGTTGCACAAAGGAAATATTATATGTGCTGTCCCTATCAATACTAAAGGCTTCAGTTTTTTGTTGAAAGTCAGAAACCAATATTAAATTTTTTTCAGAGTTACCTTTACTGGTAAACAGTTGTTTTCCCTTGAGTAAAACTGCGTCATAACTCAATTGATTTGCCGTGAAACCAAGGTTTATCAACTCCTTTTTAATGGCTTTAACACTGGTATTTGTGAATGTTTGATCATTGGTAAAAACACTAACTTCATCCTTATCCGATACAGTGCTTATAATATCTTGTACAGCTTCATTCAATAAGGAACCATTTTGTCCTTTAGCTTGCATACTGAATGAGTTGTCTAAGTATATGACCGTCTCTTGCTGGTCATTAAAATTATCCGTTTTTGGAATGAAAGGCTGAGCAAAAGCCAAAATTGCGCATGCTAGAAGTAAAAGTCTGGTTACTAGAGTTAACCATTTCTTAATCTGTGAACTCTTGCGTGTTTGAAGTTTTACGGCTTTAAGAAATTTTACATTGGTAAATTCAACCTTTTGAAAACGTCTAAGTTGAAATAAGTGAATAATAACAGGAACAATCAGTAATAGTAAAGCGTAAAGTAATTCTGGGTGTTTAAACTGCATTCCTTGGTAACATCGTTCTTAGAATCAAATATAGAAAATGACATAAGATTTAACTGAGTCAGTTTTGAGAAATTTAACAGAAAAAGAAATAATCTATCATCGAAAACATATTATGGGATTTAAAAAAAGATAGGATCTCCTTTTGCGCCTCATCGTTCGCAACAGTTACAATGCTTTGAGGGTTTTTTAGTGTAGATAAATGTTTAAAATTCAAAAGCTCCTGATCATAAATTTTCTTGCCAATCTTTTTCGGGTTATCACAAATCCAATGAAAAGGAATATTGTTTTTTATAAGCAGTTTGGCAACAACTTTTCCTTTAGAACCTGCTCCCCAAATGGTTAATGGTCTTTTTTTGTCATAATCTAATTCTAAGAAATATCGCACCTTAATATCTAGGAAGTAGTTCTGTGCATAGTGCTCATGTGTTCGAGAGGTTCGTGTGCTATAGTCACGCCAGTAATGTAAGAGTTTGTCACATGGAATAATTTTATAGTTGGCTTTATGAAATCTAAAAGTAAGATCATAATCCTCAGGATATATATTAGGTTCAAAGCCACCACAATTTTCAAAATCATCTCTGTGAAGTAGCCAACAAGGGGAGGGTACAACACATTCTTTATAGATTTCAGAGTAATTATTACCAGTTAATGTTAATCCATTTATCCATTTTTCGTATTTCATGTAGCCGTCACTCACACCATCATCTCGAAAATATTTCACCAAACCAACAGAAAGATGATTTTTCCCATATTGCTGTAAATCATTTAACATCAGTTCTAAACGATTTAAAACCATGATGTCATCACTATCCATACGTGTAATATATGTACCTTTAGAATGCTTATAAGCTGTTTTTAGTGCATCAATAATACCTGAACCTTCATTTTTTAGACAAGTTATTCTTTTGTCTTTAATGGCGTAAAATTCTACAATTTTATCCGAATCATCTGTTGAATGATCACTAATAAAAATGGCCTCCCAATTTGTATAAGATTGATTAACAATGGATTGAATACACTCTTCAATGAATGCGTCTGTATTTTTAAAGGGGATTAATATGCTAATCAATGCATTTGGCACGAGACGAATTTAACAAAACCTTTAGATTTATGGCAGTAACAGGTTGTAGTTTTGTGCGACAAGTAGAAAATTAATTTTTTTAGAATGAACAAGTATATAGCTCTTACAGTATTAAGTGTGGTATTGGTCGCATGTGGACCAACAAAACCAAAAGTTGATGATTCAGCTTTAAATAATCCAATAGTTACTAGTCTTAATTTGTCTGAAGTAAAAGAGGATAAGGTTCCTGTTATTATTAATCCTGGACGCTTCTCAACAGAAACAGTAACCTACAGATTACCACGTGTTGTACAAGGTACTTATTCTGTTAGTGATTTTGGGAAATATGCAGATGATTTTAAAGCTATTGATTACGATGGTAATGCACTTAGTGTAAATAAAATTGATACTAATTCTTGGACGATTAGTAATGCTACACAATTAGATAGAATAGAGTATTATGTAAATGATACCTACGATATCGAGACCTCTGGAGGGATACAAGGTGAGCAACCGTTTTCTCCGGCAGGAACAAATATTGAACCAGAAAACTACGTCTTAAACCTCCATGGATTTGTTGGTTATTTCGATTCATTAAAGAACAACGCCTATACCTTAGATGTTACAGCGCCTTCAGATTTTGTGAGAACTTCTGCATTAGAGAGTAAAGGAAGCAGAACTTCTGATGATGGAACCATGATGACAAGTAGTTATTATGCACCACGTTACTTCGATATCACTGATAATCCGATGATGTATGGTAAACTCGATGTTGAGGAGTTTATGGTTGGAGATATAAAAATTGTGTTAAGCTTATATTCACCTACAGGACAACATACAGCTTCGAGTTTAAAAGAAACTGTGTATAAAATGATGGAAGCGCAAAAAGCTTATTTGGGTGACATTAATAGTACTCCACGTTATGATATTTATGTTTATTTATCAAAAGGTGACGAAACTTCTCCTAAAGGATTTGGTGCATTAGAGCATCATACGTCTACTGTGGTTGTTTTTCCAGAAGACAGTTCATTAGAGGGATTAAAGGCATCAATGATAGATGTTGTAGCACATGAGTTTTTTCACATTGTAACACCGTTATCTGTACATTCGGAAGATGTACATTACTTTGATTATAACAATCCAACCTTTTCTAAGCATTTATGGATGTATGAAGGCGTAACAGAATACTTTGCACAGCATTTTCAGATTTATGAAGGGTTAATAGACAACAATAAGTTTTATAACACTGTAATGGAAAAGATTAACACATCTAAAAATTTAGATGATGCGATGAGTTTTACCATTATGAGCGAAAATGTGTTGGAGGATCCTTATGCATCAAATTATTACAATGTATATATGAAAGGGGCGCTAATTGGAATGTGTATTGACATTCTAATGCGTAAAGAGAGCGATGGTCAACGTTCAATGCTGTCACTTATGAAAGAATTATCTAATAAGTATGGTAAGAACAAACCATTTGTAGATGACGATATTATTGATGAAATTACAGCAATGACCTATCCAAGTATTGGAGAATTCTTTAAAACACATGTAGAAGGTGATGTGCCAATTAATTACAATGAATTTTTTGAAATGGTTGGATTAATAAAAGGTGAGGCCGAAGTGCCAACGAACTATATTTTTGCAGGTGGACAAAATATTATTTTTGATGCTGATCCTCAGAAAGGTGAGATATTTTTCTCTGAGATGGCTTTAAAGAATTCTTTCTGGGCTACTCAAGGTGTACAAGCTGGTGATGTAATTAAAAAGGTTAATGGACAAGAAATGTCATTAATGAAAGCTCAAGAAATTGTTACAGGGATGTTTAGTTGGCAAGAAGGTCAAGACATTGATGTAGAATTAGATCGAGGTGGTGAGACAATTTCAATTAAAACCAAGCTTACTAAAGCTACTGCAGTTTCAGAGTCCTTAGTAGAAGATGAGAATGCTTCTGAAGCGCAAGTTGCGTTGCGCAACGCATGGTTAAAAGGATAAAAGGATATTTTAAATAGTACAGAGGCTTCCAGTTTGGAAGCCTTTTTTTATTAGAAATCTTCAAAAACACCTAGGCCAAATAAGGCAAAGTCATATTTAACTGGATCCAAAGGGTCTAATTTTCTTAGGTTTTTATCTAATTCAGAAAGTGCCTTGGCGTCATTCTGTTTTCGTTTTAATAATCCAAGTTTCCGAGCCATATTTCCGGAGTGAACATCTAGAGGACAACTTAATTGGGAAGGGCTTAAGGATTTCCAAAGTCCAAAATCTACGCCGTTGTTGTCTTTACGAACCATCCATCTTAAAAACATGTTGATGCGTTTTGCAGCCGAATTTTTTAAAGGATCGCTAACGTGTTTTTCCGAACGCTTGGGATGTTCTATTTCAAAGAAGATTTCTTTTAATTTATGAATTGCGAATTGCAACGAATCTTCTTGTGCATATTTTGAAATAACTGCCTCGAGACCGTTATACTTTTGATAAATGTGGTTTAAACTTTTTACAAATTGTTTAAAGTCAATATCGTTAAAGGTGCGATGCACAAAACCATCAAGCTTTTTGAGGTCCGAAGATGTATGGTTCATAATAAAATCATAAGGCGAATTTTCTAATAGATCTACCATTTTATTCGCATTCGTAATGATGCTTTTGCGATTTCCCCATGCAATCGTAGCTGTTAAAAAGCCAATGATTTCAATATCTTCCTTTTTATTGAATTTATGAGGTATTTGAATCGGATCACTTTCTATAAACTTAGGATGGTTGTAAAGTGCAACCTTTGCATCTAGAAAGTCTTTAAGTTCAGATTTTTTTAGCTTCAATTAAAGAAGGTGTAAGGATTGATTAGACTATAGCAATCATACTTATTTCTACGTTGACATATTTTGGAAGATTAGCAACCTCTACTGTTTCGCGAGCAGGTGCAGTAGCTTCGTCAAAATACTTACCGTAAACCTCATTAATTCGAGAAAAATTATTCATATCACTAATAAAAATAGAGGTTTTTACAACGTTCTCGAAAGTTAAACCAGCCTCTGCTAATACAGCTTTTAAGTTCTCCATGACTTGTTTGGTTTCGGCCTCAATGGTATCATTGATTAATTCCATTGTTTCTGGATGTAATGCTATCTGACCCGAAGTGTATAATGTATTACCCGTTAGAATCGCTTGGTTATAAGGTCCAATAGGAGCAGGTGCCTTCGATGTGTTGATTATTTTTTTCATTGAATTTGTAGCGGTTAGTATCACTTATGAAATATACAAAATATAGAACAGGTCATTATAAACGCTGATCTGGTTGACGTCTTTGATCGTATTTCAAGTCTTTAAGTAAGTTTGAACGAATTCCAATAAAGAAGTTCCAAGACGAACGGTCGCTAAATGGAACCCATGTAAAATTCATTCTCCAACTAAGAAGATCACGCTCAAATCGTAGTTGAGTAAAGGTGAATCCTTTATTTAAAAAATCATAACCAGAAGATGCACCAATAGACCATCGTGGTGATAGCTCTATATCTCCAGAGAACATGAGAGATTGGGAGGAGATTTGATTCTGCCTTCTGGTATTAGCGTAATTTACAGCATAGGCTAGACGTAAGGACCACGGCATTTTATAATTATAAAATTCATTGTTTTCTTCCTCATCATCACCGCTTCGGTCACCATCTGAGAGTCGTTTATCTGCAAAATCTTGAGTTTTCCCAAAGAGACCATCGGTTCGCCCTCCAGATCTCGCAGCCTCGCGTGCTGAAGCACTATCTTCCTCATCATCGGCATCACCACCACCAAAACTCTCGTTAGAAAGCACATAACTAATATTTAAGTTCGCGGAAGTCATTCTGAATAAGCTTCCGCCATTGTCAATATTGAAGGTGTTGATTTTATTATTATTGCTGTCTAAGGCATAAGGATCTAGGGTCATACCAAAGTTGATATTCATCTTTTTGTCTAAGATCTGCGTACCACCAGTAACCCTTACAGGACTTAGGTTTAATGAATCTGCAGCCAAGTCATAAGCTGTAGAAAGATTAAGGTTATTTAATAAGAAAATTTTCTTGGGCTCCGTTTTAGTAGAATCTCTATCACGTACTTTAGCTTCAAAGTTATTACCTAAGGTAAGACCGACACTACTTGAAAAATTATTGGTAGGTCGTCCAAATAACGAATTTTCAAATCTTGTGTACTCTTCAGTTGTGGTACCGTCTGCATCGATAACCTCATAGGTTTCGTAATACTGATCGAAAGCAGGAGTAATACTATAGGAGAGAGAAGGCCTTATAACATGCCGTATTGCCTGTATCTTGGGATCTTTACCTTCTTTTTGAAAATTATACATTCCGTATAAGGTGGTACCAATACTTGTACTAAAGTTATAGGTCAAGAATCTGTCAAACCCATTTACGTCTTGGGTTATCACTTCATCTAAGGTAGGATCATAAAAACGTCTAATAGTCTTTAACGTCCATGTCTCTTCTAAATTAGCACTTGCGCTTACACTAAAATGATTAAAAACTTTAAAATTTGTAGTTAAAGGGATGCTATGTCGCATACCTGCAATCGCATCATCAAACATTTCACTTTTTCCAAATAAAGAATCAGTAGTGTTAATTCTATATTCACCTCTTGTATTCACTTGAAAGTTTATATTCTGAATTGCGCCTTTTTTAGCTCCTGTTTTTGGTGCAAAAGGAAATACACGACTCATTGACGCTTGTACCGTTGGTAAGGTGAGGTTTATAGATTCTGTATTTGTATTTTGAGAGTGTGTGGCTGTAACATTAACATTCACTTGTGGTTCTCCTTGAAACGTTTTGGAATACGACACAGAAGATGCTAGTGTGTTGTTTAAGAAATTCGACTGGTTTAGCTGATTTATAGAACGCTGATAATACTGACTACTTCCCAAATTTACCGAAGCTGAAAACCTTGAGTTTGGATTAGATTTGGCGTCTTGGCTATGTGACCATCTGAAGTTATAAATGGTGCTTTGAGCAAAATCTGGGAAACCTCTTTCACTGTTTAATAAGTTTTCATATCTAAAACTCAGGTTACCTCTAAACTTATATCTTACTGCATAATTATTGTCAATTCTAAAACCATAACTACCATTGGTATAATAGTCACCAAGTATTGCTAAATCAAAGTAGTCACTTATAGCAAAGTAATACCCGCCATTTTGAAGAAAATAACCTCTATCGTTCCCTGTGTCCTCACCAAAAGAAGGAAATATAATACCTGAAGTCTGTTTTTTAGACATTGGAAAATAGGCAAATGGTATTGCTATTGGTGTAGGTACATCATAGATATACATCTGACTCATCCCAGTAACAATCTTTTTATTAGGGACAATTTTTGCTCTATTCATTAGGATGTAATACTCAGGGTCATCAATGTTTTCAGAGGTTGTAAACTTACCTCTCCCAATAAAATATACAGAGTCATTTTCACGTTTGGTGCGCTCAGCGATAACCGTTCCGCCACTTTGCTCTGTAACAGAATTAAAAATTAATGCACGACGTGTATCCGTATTGAAAATAATGGAGTCTGGTTCTATGACATTACCACCTTGAGTAAAAACCGGTTTTTGTGAATATCCCGTAGAATCTTTTAATCGACCTGCATAAACCAAGTTTTTGCTGTAATCTATCTCAATAACACCAGCTTTGATTTCCATATCCTCATACTTCACTATGGCTTCATTATAGAGATAGATTTTTTGTTTTCTTTGGTTTACTGCAACATAATCAGTTGCCTTATAGGTCACAATATCTTTTAAGAATTCATCTTCTGTAATGGAATCTTGTCTGGTAGAATCAATTTCAATTGTTTTGACCTGTCGATCGACAATGGAATCTGTACGTACTGTAATTTTATCATCAATCTGTTTTGCAGGTATTACAGTAGCCTTTTTAAGTAACTCTTGAGCATAGTTAAAAGTGTTGATAAACACTGTAAAACTCAAGGTAAAAAGTATGTGTAGGCAATTTGTACGCAATCCTTTTAGATGTATTTTTGTAAAAGTATGGCTCGGTTTTTGAATCGCCAAAAGTACAGATATTTTTTTGTGATTATTTTTTTAATATCACAAAGTTCATAAATCTTTAAAATAGCTTGTAATAACGTAATATCAATTGATTTAAACCGTTAAATTAAGAATGCAAACGAAACCTCGGTACATATTAGTATTAGCTTTAGCCACATTTATAACTTCTTTAACTCTTGGGCATAGTCAAAAGGATGATTTTGTTGTTGTTATTGATGCAGGGCACGGAGGAAGAGATCCAGGAGCAATTAGTAATGGCTATAAAGAAAAAGAAATTGCTCTAGACGTGGTTTTACAACTGGGTCTAGAACTAGAAACTTATAATGACATTAAAGTTATTTATACGCGTAAAACTGATAAGTTTATTGAGCTTTGGAAACGAGCAGATATTGCAAATAAAGCTGACGCGGACTTATTTATATCGATCCATTGCAACTCTGTAACAAATTCAAAACCATATGGTACAGAAACCTGGGTTCTAGGAGAGAAAAATACTGGTCGAAACTTTGAAATTGCTAAGCGTGAAAATGAGGTTATTTTCTTGGAAGAAAACTATGAGGAAAACTATGAAGGATTTAACCCTAGTTCACCAGAATCAACTATAGCAATTGGTATAGAGCAAGAAGTTTATGTAGAACAAAGCATTGAATTAGCTCGTAAAATTGAAAATAATTTTGTTAACAAGGCAAAAAGAAAAAGTCGTGGCCTTAAGCAACATAGTCTACTCGTAATAAGAAACACTTACATGCCAAGTGTTTTAGTTGAATTAGGATTTATTAGTAATAAAAGAGAGGGAGCATACCTGAATTCTAAGAAGGGTCAATTAACAATGGCGCGTTCATTAAAAGAAGCTGTTATCTCATATAAAAAAGAATTAGATCAAAATGTAGGATCTAATATATCAGGATTTGATTTAAACAATAATGATGAACCTGATGAAACAAAATATTCTTTTGTTGATGTAATATTTAAAGTTCAAATCGCAGCAAGTTCAAAAAATCTGGCTACAAAATCTTATAATTTTAATGGTTTGACAGATATCTCTAAGGATAAAGATGGTAAGCTTTACAAATATTATTACGGTAGTACCTCAGACTATGATAAAGTAAAATCTTTACTGCAAGAAGCTAAAACTAAAGGATATACTTCGAGCTTTGTTGTAGCCTATAAAAATGGTCAAAGAGTAGATGTTTCAGAAGTCCTTAAATCGGTCACTAATTAGAAACATTATTAATAAAAATATTTCTAAATTTGTTTAGTAACAAATTCAAGACTATTGAAGATCTCAAGAGAAATTAAAGTAGCCATCCTTGTACTTTCAGGAATAGCACTCTTTATATATTTATTTTCATATTTAAAAGGCGAAGACATTTTTACCGATACTCAAACGTATTACACTGAGTTTGATTATAATGCCTTAAGTATGTCATCACCTGTAACAATAAGAGGGAATAAAGTTGGAAAGGTAGAAGATATACGCTATGATTTTGATACCGGTAAAACCATTGTAGACTTTTCCGTAAATCCTAAATTAAAGTTTTCAAAGAATAGTACTATACGACTTTATGAAACTGGGCTCATGGGAGGAAATGCCTTAGCCATTATAAGAGCTAACGATAACGAAATGGCGCAATCTGGAGATTTTATTGCTTCAGAAGTTCAACCAGGATTAATCACTACATTAAAAAATAACTTCTCAGGTATCAGTACCGATTTAGATAGTGCTATTAGATCTGCAGATACTTTAATGACGAGCTTAAATGCTATGGTTATTGATGAAAATGAAGGCGGTCTTAAAAATACTATTGCAGAACTTAATGAGACCTTAAAGTCTTTCAAAGCACTCTCTAATTCAATACAAGATGTTATAAAAACTAATGATGATAAGATTGCTTCGGTATTAGATAATTTTGATAAAACAAGTAAGGATTTAAGTGCACTTTCTCAAGAAATTAAAGATGCTGGTTTAGGAGAAACGGTCGCTAATTTAAATAAGACGTTACTTAGCGCTCAAGAAATGCTATCTGCAATCGATAACAACGAAGGCACTATTGGAAAGCTTTTAAATGATGATTCGCTTTACAATAATCTTGAAGCAGCATCAAAAGAAATGGAGTTATTATTGTTAGATATAAAGTTGCACCCAGCAAGATATAGACGTATTCTATCTAAAAAAGAAATACCATATCAAGCTCCAACTGAGGAAGAAAAAAATTAGACTCTAAAATAAACTATGGAATACTTACCAAATTTGCTTTTTGCTGCCATTTTAGTATTAGGTATTGGATATTTTACGCGTAATGTGAGGAAATTGATCCGAAACATTAAACTTGGTCGAGAAGTAGATGCAAATGATAATAAAGGTCAAAGATGGAGAAATATGGCCATGATAGCGCTTGGTCAAAGTAAGATGGTTAAAAGGCCTATTGCTGGGATATTACATGTTATAGTTTACATTGGTTTCGTAATCATTAACATAGAAGTTTTAGAAATTATTATAGATGGTCTATTTGGTACTCACCGTATTGGTCTGAAGGTATTGCCAGAATCAGTTTATGGGTTTTTAATCGGCTCATTTGAAATACTCGCGGTATTAGTTTTAGTTGCTGTTGTCGTGTTTTGGTTACGACGAAATATCATTAACGTCAAACGTTTTCTAAGTGCTGAAATGAAGGGCTGGCCAAAGAATGATGGAAATATTATTCTTTATTTCGAGGTTGTTTTAATGTGTTTATTTCTAGTAATGAATGCTACAGACACGTCCTTTCAGGAATTAGGCACCGGAAATGTAGTCTCACAGTTTATAGCACCATGGTTCGAAGGAATGAGTGCATCTACGCTACATTTTATTGAGCGAGGAGCATGGTGGTTACATATTGTTGGGATACTGGTATTCTTAAATTATTTGTATTTCTCTAAGCATCTACATATCCTATTAGCTTTTCCAAACACTTATTACGGTAGCGTCGAAGTGAAGGGTAAATTCAATAACCTGGAGGCTGTTACGAATGAAGTAAAGCTTATGATGGATCCAAATGCGGATCCGTTTGCAGCTCCAGCTGAAGGAGGCGAAGAAGAGGAGCCTGCTAAATTTGGAGCGAGTGATGTTATGGATTTAAACCAAATTCAATTACTCAATGCTTATACCTGTACTGAATGTGGGCGCTGTACTTCGGCTTGTCCTGCAAATCTTACTGGAAAGAAATTGTCTCCACGTAAGATAATGATGGATACGCGAGACCGTTTAGAAGAGGTGGGTAAAAATATTGATGCTAATGGTGGTGAGTTTAAGGACGATGGGAAGCAATTATTAGGAGATTATATTACCAATGAAGAGTTATGGGCTTGTACAACATGTAATGCTTGTGTAGAAGAATGTCCGGTTAGTATTAATCCTTTATCCATTATATTAGAAATGCGTCGTTATTTGGTTATGGAGCAAAGTGCTGCACCAATGGAATTAAATAATATGATGACTAATATTGAAAATAATGGTGCGCCTTGGCCATACAACCAAATGGACCGTTTAAATTGGAAAGATGAGTAGAAAACAGATAATCATTGGTATTGCTGTACTTTTGATTATTTCAGGTATTTCAGTAATGATACTATCTGATAACGATATTAGTTATAAGCATTTGATTGGAGGCGGATTAATAGGTGGTGGTATTGGACTTTTGCGAGCTGTTTTCAGAAAAAATGAAATTAAGAAACAATGAGTGATCAATTAAAAGTGCCTACTATGGCAGAATTTATGGCAGAAGGTAAAGAACCAGAGATATTGTTCTGGGTAGGTTCTGCTGGAAGTTATGATGATAGGGCAAAAAAAATCACAAAAGCTTTCGTTAGAATTCTAAATAGAGCAAATGTCGATTTTGCTGTTTTGGGAAGTGAAGAGAGTAACACAGGTGATGTAGCTAAGCGCGCAGGAAATGAGTTTTTGTTTCAGATGCAGGCTATGATGAACATCGAAGTGTTAAATGGATATGGTATAAAACGAATTGTAACGTGCGATCCACATTCCTTTAATTGTATAAAGAATGAGTACCCTGGACTTGGTGGAAATTTTGATGTTGTACACCATACACAGTATATAAAAGAATTATTATCTGAAGGTCGCCTAAACCTCGAGGGCAATACTTATAAGGGTAAGCGTATCACCTTCCACGACCCTTGCTATTTAGGGCGTGCCAATAACGAATATGATGCGCCACGTGACGTTTTAAGAAAAACTAATGCGAATTTAATAGAGATGAAGCGTCATAAATCAACTGCATTATGTTGTGGAGCAGGAGGCGCTCAAATGTTTAAGGAGCCAGAAAAAGGGAATATGGACATTAATATTCTTAGAACTCAGGATGCCTTAGAAACTAAACCAGATATTATTGCAACAGGCTGTCCTTATTGTAATACCATGATGACAGATGGTGTAAAATTCAATGAAAAAGAAGATAAAATATCTGTAATGGATATTGCAGAATTAATTGCTAACACTTAGATCAATATAAATGAAGAAATTATCAATCACCCTAATTGCCTTAGTTGGCCTTAACCTAGTATTTGCTCAAAATAAAACGAAAGAGGAAGCTCTGGAGTTAATGGCAAATGATACATGTGAATGTATTCAAAAGAAAAAAATAGATCCTTCTGATTCGATGGATGAAAAGCAAATGGCATTAGGACTTTGTCTTATCACTAGTTATAATGAACATAAAGGAAAATCAAGATATTTCAGCAAACAAAAGAATACCAATTTTGAAAAAATAGGTGAAGAGGTTGGAATGTTTATGGCCGAAATCTGTGTTGACGATTTTATGGCTATTTTTTCTACTGAAGAATTAGTTGGTTTTATCGATGATGAGGACGAAATGGATTCGTCAGTTGAAGTAAATTCAGATTTATCAATAGAGGTCTCTCTTGTATCTATGCATAATGACGCTTTATCTTATGTAGAGACTAAAGATGATTTTGATAAGAGTCATATCTTTTTAATAACTCGTGAGTTTGAAGGATATGAGCTTCTAAAGAAATCTAATTTTGGGAAGTCTTTTCGAGTAACATTTGAAGAAGCTGAGTTTTTCGACCTTAGTGAGCGTCAATACATTATTAAAAAGATAATTACCAAGATTGAGGAGTTGTAGTACCAACTCGCTCTTTTTGTTGTATATATTATTTTCTTGAGGTTTTTATGATAGATTATGCTAGTAGAGTTTGACACATTACCCGATGAATCTCGTGTTTGGATTTACCAAGCCAATAGAAGTTTTACTGATGATGAATTAGAAGAAATTAAGACTGAGCTCGATACTTTTATTCATAGTTGGACGGCACATGGTAAAGATCTACAATCTGGTTATAAAATTGAATATAAACGTTTTATAGTTATTGCCTTAAATCAAAACTTGAATAATGCAACAGGTTGCTCTATCGACGCTTCTGTGCACTTTATTCAAGATTTAGAGCAAAAGTATAACGTAGATTTAATGGATAAGATGAATGTGTCTTACAAACAAGGTGAATACGTAGCATACAAATCTCTTATTGATTTTAAAAAGATGGCTAAGGATCGTGCGGTAAGTAAAAAAACGATTGTCTTTAATAATCTTGTCACAAATATTGCTGAATTTAAAGAGAACTGGGAAGTTCCTGCAAGCGAAAGTTGGCATAGTCGTTTTTTGAATTAAAGAATTTTCATTAAATGCTTTAAATTATTATGGTTTTCGCATACCATAATATTTTTATTTCTCAATTAGATTGGTGATTTTTACAAGCGTTCACAAATTAATATGTTGAGGTGGCTACTGATATTTTTTTAATTAACATTTCCGGTCAAGATAAACCTGGACTAACTTCTGGCTTAACAGGTGTTTTAGCTGAATATGGAGCTAAAATTTTAGATATAGGTCAGGCCAATATTCATGATACCTTATCACTTGGTATTATGTTCGAGATAAGCAAGGGAAAGAAATCAGCTTCGGTTTTAAAAGATTTGCTTTTTAAGGCATACGAATTAGGTATCCAGGCCAAGTTCTCACCGATTTCTCAGGAGGATTATGAAAAATGGGTGAATCTTCAGGGTAAGGATCGCTACATAATAACTATCCTTGGAGAGAAGTTAGCAGCTGAGCAAATTTCTGAAGTAACCAAAGTTATTTCTGAGAAGAATCTAAATATCGATGCCATAAAGCGTCTTACAGGTCGTATTTCTTTAGTTAGAGAAGAAGAATATCCAAGGGCTTCAATACAACTTTCTGTTCGTGGTAAAATTGAGAATAAAAGTGAATTCACACAGAAGTTTATGGATATCTCTCATGAACTAGATGTAGACATTGCATTTCAAGAGGATAACATATTCAGAAGAAATCGAAGACTCGTCTGCTTTGACATGGATTCGACTTTAATTCAAACTGAAGTTATTGATGAACTAGCTGAAATTGCAGGAGTTGGCGAACAGGTTAAAGCCATAACAGAGTCTGCTATGCAAGGTGAGATTGATTTCAATGAAAGTTTTAAGCGTCGCATGAAACTTCTAGAAGGATTGAGTGAAACGGTATTGCAAGAAGTAGCCGAACGATTACCAATCACTAAAGGCGCAAGACGATTGGTTGATACACTTCACAGTTACGGATTTAAAACGGCCATCTTATCTGGAGGGTTTACCTATTTTGGACATTATCTGCAGAAAAAACTAGATATTGATTACGTTTATGCCAATGAGCTCGAAATAAAGAATGGTAAACTTACAGGTGGTTATGTTGGTGATATCGTAAATGGTAATAAGAAAGCAGAATACCTTCAGCTATTAGCTGATGAAATGGGAATTGATATTGGCCAAACAATTGCTGTGGGTGATGGTGCAAACGATCTACAAATGTTAGATCTTGCTGGTCTTGGCATTGCTTTCCATGCAAAACCAAAAGTTAAGGATAATGCTCAAAGTTCAATTTCTAGCATTGGATTAGATGGTGTCTTGTATCTTTTAGGCTATCATGATAGGCATATCGATCTTATCGACTAGAATTTTATAGCTTGTTAATTATACGGTTTATAAAAGAATCTTAAAGTCTCTAATCTTATTTTTAATTATATTATTTTGGCATAGAATTCGTTGTAATTAATCCAAATCGAATTTTTATACATGCGTAAATTTGCCCTTATAATAATCTTACTTGCTCTACAAGTTTCCTATTCTCAATCGCAAACAATTAATCCCTTATTGGCTGATGATATTAAGACACAAGAAAAGTGGGTTGATAGTGTTTATAATACCTTGACCACGAAAGAGAAGATTGGCCAATTATTTATGGTGCAAATCATGTCCTCGGATAAGGCATCAGACAACGTAAAAAACTTCCGATTAGTTGATGAATATGGAATAGGAGGTATCATCTATTCTAAAGGAGGCCCTATGCGACAAGCCAAATTGAATAATAAATTACAGGCGATTTCAAAAGTTCCTTTGCTCATTGGTATGGATGCAGAATGGGGACTTAGTATGCGTTTAGACTCGACTTATGCTTTCCCGTGGAATATGACCTTAGGAGCTATAAAGGACAAAAAACTAATTGAGTTAACCGGTAAACATATAGGTGAACATTGTAAACGATTAGGAGTGCATTTTAATTTTGCACCTGTGGTAGATATCAATACAAATCCAAGAAATCCAATCATTGGTAATCGAAGTTTTGGAGAAGATAGAGACAATGTTACTGAGAAAGGATTGGCTTTTATGAAAGGAATGCAAGACGCAGGTGTTTTAGCAAATGCGAAGCATTTTCCTGGACATGGTGATACTGAAGCCGATAGCCATAAAACGTTACCAACTGTTTCCTTTAGTGAGGAACGCATAGATTCTGTAGAACTATATCCTTATCGTCAACTTATTAAAGAAGGACTTTCTAGCGTTATGGTAGCGCATTTAAATGTCCCTAGTTTAGAGAAAAGACGAGGATTTCCATCTTCATTATCTAGGCATATTGTCACAGATATTTTAAAAAATGACCTTGGCTTTAAAGGTTTAATTTTCACGGATGCTCTTACCATGAAAGGTGCTGCAGATTACATTGAAAAAGACATTGATGGGATTAATAAGCGATCAGCTAATACTGAAGGTGGTATAGACTTAATGGCATTTTTAGCAGGAAATGATGTAATGTTAATGTCAGAGAATCCTGTTTATGGTATTGATCGATTTATGGAAGCTTACGAAGAAGATATTATTACTGATGTACGTCTTGAGCATTCAGTAAAAAAGATTCTGATGGCTAAGTATAAGGTAGGGCTTAATACCTATAAACCGGTTAAGTTATCTAATTTGCATGAAGACCTTGTGCGACTTAAAGATGATGTATTGCACGAAACTTTAATGGAAGATGCTATAACGGTCGTTAAAAGTTCTAAAGCTATTTTGCCCTTACGCGATTTAGAGACCAAGAAGATCGCTTATATTGCTTTGGGCGACGATAACGGATCAGCATTTTTTGATGAATTAAAGAAATACACAGAGGTTCATAAAATTACAGCAGATAAATTAGATGATGTTATTTCAAAACTGCAAAACTATAATACAGTAGTTATTGGTTTTCATAAATCTAACGCAAACCCATGGAAAGGTTATAGATTCACGCAGAAAGAGTTGGCATGGTTATATGAAATAGCGAGAAATAATACAGTTATTCTAGATGTCTTTGCCAGACCATATGCTTTAAATGAGGTGCTTACAGTGGACAATATCGAAGGCATTGTAGTAAGTTATCAAAATAGTGAAATAGCCCAAAAGAAATCAGCACAACTAATATTTGGTGCTATTGGTGCAAAAGGAGAGTTGCCAGTAAGTGCTGGACCATATTTTCCTGTAGGAACAGGTTTAAAATACAATTCAGTATCTAACCTCAGTTATGGGCTACCTGAGCATGTCGGAATGGATTCGAATTTATTGAATAAGCTCGATTCAGTTGCTAATTATGCTGTAAACAACAAAATGACACCAGGTATTCAGTTGTTGGTAGCAAGACGCGGAAAAGTTATTTATAATAAAAACTTTGGTTACCATACCTATGCCAAAAAGAACAAAGTTGATGCAGATGATATATATGATGTCGCATCTTTAACTAAAATCCTTGGAACTTTACCCGTTTTAATGGAGTTGGAAGAAAAAGGATCTGTTAGTTTAAATTCAAAACTTGGGGATTTAATGTTGCCTTATAAGGGCACAAATAAGGAGGATATCACTATTAAAAAAATGCTTTCGCATTATGCAAAACTTAGACCTTGGATACCATTTTATTTTGCAACTTTAGATTCGGTGACAAAGAAACCAGACCCAAAGTACTACAGAAAAAAGCGCAGTAAGACATTTAATGTAGAGGTAACTGATAATTTATTTCTAAGAAACGATTATAAAGACTCAATACAAGAGATCATTCAAGAAAGTGAATTACTCTCACGTCTTCGTTATAGGTATAGTGATTTGCCTTATTACATCCTTAAAGAATACCTAGAAGGTTTTTATGATAAACCTATGAATGAAATTACTGAAGACCGTTTTTATAAGTCATTAGGTGCTAATTATACTACCTACAATCCAAGAGATAAGTTTAGTTTAAAGGATATAGTTCCTACTGAGGTTGATTCGTATTTCAGATATAAGAAAGTTCATGGCTATGTTCATGACATGGGTGCAGCAATGCAAGGAGGTGTAGGTGGACACGCAGGTATTTTTAGCAATGCAAATGATGTTGCTAAGATTATGCAAATGTATTTACAAAAGGGCTTTTATGGTGGTAGACGTTATTTAAAAAGCGAAACTATAGATAAATTTAATACGTGTTATTACTGTGATGCAGATAATAGGCGAGGTGTCGGTTTTGATAAGCCTCAACTTGGTGATGAAGGACCTACATGTGGTTGTTTATCTATGACTAGTTTTGGTCACTCTGGATTCACTGGCACATATGCTTGGGCAGATCCGGAAGAAGAAATTGTCTATGTCTTTTTAGCTAATAGAACTTATCCAGAGGCTGGTAAAAATTTATTGTTAAGAGAAAATATCCGAACGGAAATTCAACGCCTTATATATGAGGCCATTGTAGAGTAGGCGTTTTAAGAATAAGTTAAAAATTCAATTGGTTGTAAGTATTTTAAATAACTTCGACTTTTAAAGATGCTAACCTAACTCAACACGTATTACATGAAAATAGGTATTGTTTGTTATCCTACCTTTGGAGGTAGTGGTGTAGTTGCCACTGAATTGGGCCTCGAGCTCTCCCGAAGAGGCCATGAAATTCACTTTATTACCTATAGTCAACCTGTACGATTAGAGCTGTTAAGCAATAACGTTCACTTTCACGAAGTGCACGTTCCAGAGTACCCTTTATTTCATTATCAACCTTACGAATTAGCCTTATCGAGTAAACTTGTAGACATGGTAAAGCTACATGGAATTCAACTACTTCATGTGCATTATGCCATTCCACATGCTTATGCAGCATATATGGCTCAACAGATGTTATTGGATGAAGGTATTCTTGTGCCTATTGTTACGACTTTACATGGTACAGATATTACTTTAGTGGGTAGTCATCCTTTTTATAAGCCTGCGGTTACTTTTAGTATTAATAAATCTGATGCTGTTACGTCAGTATCTCAGAGTTTAAAAGAGGATACCTTGAGGCTCTTTAACATTAAGAAGGATATTCATGTTGTACCTAATTTTATTGATTTAGAACGTCATGTCAATAATTTTACAGATTGTCAACGTGGTATGATGGCAGAAGATGATGAGCGTATCATTACGCATATAAGTAACTTTAGGGAAGTAAAGCAGATTCCTGATATCATTAAGATTTTTTACAATATCCAAAAGGAGATACCAGCTAAGTTAATGATGGTAGGTGAGGGCCCTGAAAAGGAAGGTGCAGAGATTATGGTCGAAGAACTAGGGATTTCTGATAAGGTAGTTTTCTTTGGAAACAGCAATGAAATAGATAGAATATTATGCTTTAGTGATTTATTTTTGCTACCATCGCAAACAGAAAGTTTTGGACTTGCAGCACTTGAGGCAATGGCCAGTGGCGTACCTGTAATCTCCACAAATACAGGAGGTCTTCCTGAGGTAAATGAAGATGGTTATTCTGGTTATTTAAGTGATGTGAATGCTGTTGAGGACATGACCAAAAACGCACTCCGCATCCTTAAAGATTCGTCTGTATTAAGTTCGTTTAAAACTAATGCTAAGGCACAATCAAAAAAATTTGATATTCATAACGTTGTACCTAAGTACGAAGCTATCTATGAAGAGACTCTAAACAAATTGATGGTTACTTTTCCAAATATGATTTAATCTACTTCATAAACTAAGCGCATTGTAATTGAGGCTGTCTTTTCTCTAGAACTTGTATTAAAGGTGCCACCCCAAGAATAATCCTCTTTTGAATTTTGACCTGTAATTTGAAAGATTCCCATTTTTGCTGAAACAAGATTACCTAATTCACTACCCGAAAATTCTGAGATTTTTTCAGCTCTGAGCCTTGCGTCTTCCGTAGCTTTTGATATCATTTCAATTTTTAAATCTGCTAATTTGGTATAATAGTATCTAGGAGATTCTGAATAGAACTGAACACCTTGATTCAGTAATTCCGTTATTTCACGTGATATCCTTTCAATCTTATCGACTTCTTTAGATTCTATCTGTAAAGTTTGCCTTAATTCATAACCAACAAACTCTTCACCTATATAGTTCCCATTACTAGCATATAGTTGCTTGTTCCTTTGATTTGTTTTAACTGCACTATAGATAAGTTCATCTGCCTTTATGCCTTTGTTTACGAGGTAATCCGTTATGATAGCCTTGTTTTTTTCCAATAACTCAAAAGCTTGCTTTAAATCTCTATTCTGCGCTCCAAAACTACCTTCCCACACGATAAGATCTGATGAAAAATCTGCCTTTCCTAGACCAGTTACCCTAATTTCACCATCTGTTTTGGTCCTGTCCTTATAGGCTTGTCCTAAAAAGATTGACGATACGATAATTGCAATTCCGAAGATAAGGGCGTTTGTGTAATTTTTCATTTATGATGGTGTTTATAATATGTACGAACGTATTGTTATTTTGGTTTATTTCATTTAAAGTTTAATCTGATAGATTCGTGATTCCTCGTCCCAAGGATGATATCCATTACCGATATATTCAAAACCGTATTTTTCATAATAGCCAATGTGCTCTGTACAAAGATGTAAGAATTCATAACCAGCTGATTTGGTATCTTTTTTCGCATAGTCAATTAAGATTTTTGCATACGCATTACCACGATGTTGTTCTTCAATATATAAGGCACATAACCAAGGGTATAAATCACCTCGACTTATGAAGTCATTTGCGATAAGACCTGCACAGCCGATAATATCATTATCTATTATTAAAAGATACCATTGTGGTAAAAAGTCTCTGGCATTAATACAATGTTTAATACAATCCTCATAAATTATGGGTAACACACTTGGCCAAGATTTCTGGAAATATGTAATAGCGCTTTCTAAAAATTCTGGTTTCTGCCGTATTGATATAATTTCCATAGTTTGATGATTAATTATTGCGGTTGACAGATAAAAATTTGCTTTTCTGAAACGCTACTAAAAGGATCTTCCTTAAAACTTCCAAATTTATGCACGATTTTAAAGCCACCACGTTTTATGTATTCATCTAGTTCTAGTGGAAAAAACATGCGCATATCCAACTTCTGAATAGAATTAAATGCTCCGTTGATATAATAATGCCAGTCAATACGATTTATTTGAGAAGCAGACTCATAAGACATAATTTCTTTAATAGTCACTTGTCTTCCATCATCAGTTGAATAATTTGAGATTTCTCTGAGATGTTTTTCACCTTCTGAGATAAATTTGATATTAGGATTAAAGCAATCAAAAATGAACTTACCGTCGTCATTTAAATGTTTTTTTACAGCTGAAAGCATTTTAAAAACATCTTCATTATTATACAAATGATGTATAGAATTGAAAGGAATAAAGATGTAATCGTAGGTAGTATTAAGTTCAAAGGTTCTCATATCGCCTTCAATAAACGGAATATCTAATCTCTGATTTAATGCTTTCTCCTTTGCTTTATTCAACATTGTTGATGTAAAATCTAGTCCAGATATATCGCAACCCGCTTTTGCAAGGGGAATGGTTAGACGTCCGGTTCCACAACAAAGTTCTAGAATTTTGGCATTTTTTCTTTTAGTTAACCATCGCGTATAAAAATCTAGATCGTCAATGAAGTTATTCATTCCGTCATATATGCTTGCGTCATAAATGAGTTGACCTACCGAATACTTATTTTTCATAGTTTATTATCACCAAGAGTTAGTCCTTTGGCTGTCTAAGAATCTTTTCCATTTTACGACCCTTGGCTAATTCATCTACCAATTTATCCATATAGCGTGCCTTGCGTGTTGTAGGCGTTTCAATGTCTTCGATGCGATAACCACAAATTACACCTTTAATAAGATTAGCATTTGGATGAATGTTTGCTTCGTCGAAAAACTCTTTTACAGTCACTTTGGCATCAATAAGTTGCTGAAGTTTGCTGTCGTTAAAACCAGTTAGCCATTCTATGACTTGGTGTAGTTCTTCTTTTGTACGTCCTTTTTTTTCAATTTTACTGACATAGTGTGGATAAAATGATGCAAAAACTAAGTTTGCAACGCGTTCATCATGCTCTGGAGTTGTTGCCACAGTATTATTGATTTTATTTGTTAGTCGTTTTCAGTTATAGATAGCCATTCATCATAGGTAACTACACGTTTCTCATCGTTAGACTTAGGTTTACCGGGTAAAATACCAATAAATTCTATATAATGACCATCTGGATCACTAAAGTAAATAGAAATTGCTGGCATCCAACAAAATACCATAGGAACCTCATTATTATCCTGTAAAAAATTCCAGAAATTTAAACGGTTTGATTTTAAAAAATCAACGGACTCATTAATGATCCAATCGGGTTCACATTCAAAGGCAAAATGTCGTAGATCTATTTCCTCTTCTGGTTTTTCCCATAAGCCTAGCATAAACTTTTTCTCCTCACCAATCCAAAAGAAAGCTGTTCTACGTTCCTCATTGAGACGGCACAATTGAAGCCCCATAATTTGCTCATAGAAGTTGATAGAGCGCTCTAAATCTTTTACAAACAAATGTGTTTCATAAAGTCCCTTTATCATATGTATTATTTTTCTTTAAAAGTTAAAATATTAAGTGTCGCAATTTTTTTATGTTTTATTGGGTAATGTTATCAATACATCTTTCCCTAATATTCCATAATTCTTCAATATTTAAAGGTAAATCAGAATCAGTTAGCCAATTTTTAATAAATGTTTTGTGATACTTTTCTTTATAATCGATAACATCTTGCGGTTGTATAATTTTTTCAACAATAATAGCCGTTTCGATATTTTTAATATCTGAATTTTTAAAGGTAAGATCAACACGTTCATTATCAATTTGAAGGTAGCAATGTGCTTCCGGAATATAGGCTAAGCCATTGTCGATTAAAACACTTCCAATTTGTGGCGTGTTAATTGCATCCATGCGATATATGCCAAGAATTAACTCAACATTTGGTATTTCATTAAGATCAGCTAATTCCTTTAAAATTGCATGTTTGGAGCTACAGGAACCTTTTTGCTCTTTAAGTACTAGGCTAAAATCTTCTCTGTTTGAATTTCTACCATAAGGCAGATTTTTAACATGTTCAAGGACCATATTCCAAGTTTCTAACCCAAGACTTTTGGCCAGATTGGTAGATCTGTCTATTGATGTGAGTTTATAATCCTTATTCACAATTTCATTCATAATCAGATAGTATTAAGGTTTCGCCAGGATTAATTTTTTTTGGACCATCAGATAGTGTAATCCATACAGTAGGATTTTCTTCCGGGTTATAGATTTTATTACCCTCAATTTTTACCTTGTTTGTCGACAGTAAATATTCTGTTAACTCTCCATGGCTAACAAACCAAATATCTTCAGCCATAGCAATGGCTTCGCAAAATACAATCATATTTTTCCACCTATTTTCATCATCAAATTCCCAAGAGTGTCCCCAAACATATAACAGTGATAATTCCTTGTTATTTAATTTTAAATAAGAATCTAAATGTTCCATTACCCTACTATCATGACATGTAGGATGCCACATAAAATAATTTTCAGGAAACCCATATTGATGTGTATCTGCAATAGTTCTTCCATTAATTAACCCTGTTTTAGAAATTAACTGGGCAATATGAGGAGTAGTATTGCCAAAGGGATAGGCCATACTTCTAATATCTTTATTTGTTGCATTTCTGATCACCTTTATATCTGAGTCAATTTCTTTAAGAATGTCTTCATCTGAAATATCCAAGAAATTTTTATGTAGCTCACCGTGCACTGCGATTTCATGATTCTTATAAATAATATTCAATGAATCTTTAGGGACATAGCGTTGGAATATTGTATCACCATTTTGTAAAGGCCAACCAATGGTCTTATCTAAATACCCAGAATTGAGATTAAAAGTGCCTATTAAGTTGTGTTTATCAAATAATTTCACAAGATCAATATCTTGAATAGTACCATCGTCATAACTTAAAACAAGCGCCTTGTGCTTACCTTGTGGATAGGTGAATTCTAATTGGTAAGGTTTATTGTCGCAGGCATATAGTAAAATGAGAATGACTAATATTCCAAAGCTCTTTTTCATATCAATTGAGTTTTACTTTCTGATTTTACAGGTTAAAATAACATATCCCACATCTAATTGGGATTTAGTCAAAAGTTTTTCATTCTGTTTATGCCAATTATCATTTTCAAGATCTGATTTAAGTTTCTTAAGGCCATTTAATACGGATGGTAATTTTGAAAAGCTAGAAATTGAATATCTTACATTGGCATCTAAATACATTTGTGGTCTTTTCCAATAGGCTGCCAAAAAGCCGTCTATACAATCTTCAGGTATCAATAAAGGTTCAACACTAATACTTTCAAAATGATTTTCCATTTCAGATATTGATGGAAAAATCACTTTATCAATATCATAGATTTCTGGAAAATAATCTTTGGTCAGCCAAAAGGGTTTAGATTCGGGATACCACGTTACTGCAATAAACTGATCTGTTACCACTCTATTTATTTCTTTAAAGGCGGTAATTCTATCTGTCCAATGGTGCATGGATAAAATGGTAAGGCCATGAGAGAAACTATTATCAGGAAATGGTAAGGACTCCGCTGAACCTTGGATAACAGGATGTGCGTCTGCACTTCTTTGTTTTATCATTTCCATTGACGGCTCAACTGCTACTAAGTTTTTGTCAATGGGCTCATAGGAACCTGTTCCTGCTCCTATATTAAGGATTTTGTCAGCGTTTTTAAGCTTTTCAAAAATTTGATGTTGAATTCTAGGGTCGCTTTTGCGCTTCGTTGCATAATCTGTTCCTAGCACATCATATTTAGATTTCAAGATATTATGAGTTAAAATTTTGATTAAAACAAGATTGACTTAAAGTTACTGTTTTTTAAAATGAAAGAATAGACCAGTTTTCGCTTTTCTTTTGAAAAGTATAGTGTTGGTTCATTTTTTCGTAAATTTATTAGACCAAATCTTAAAATTTAATCTACCATGAAAAATTTTACAAAGCTTTCATTGGCATTGTTATGTGTTTTATTTGCCTGTGAAACAGAACCCAGTTTTAACGTTCACTTAAATTCCCAACCCTTTTTTATTTACGACACTGATGTATCTAATGTGGTGACTGAATCTTACCTGATTGATTTTGAAAATTTCGATCCAGGTGATATTGTCTCAGAAATTTTAATTGATGATCCTTTCGAAAATGCACAAGTTGAAGGTATTACGCTAGCATTTCCAAATAATAATGCGGCAATGGTATTCGATTCTTCAAATCCTTCAGGAGGTGATTTTGATATAGGTACTCCTAATGAGTTATATGGTGGACCAGGAATAGGGGCAGGAGGAGTCACTAATGATACTGCACTAGGAAATGTGCTTATATTATCTGAGGATTTAGATTCTAGTGATCCTGATGATATTTTTGAAATTGGCGCAAGTTTCTTTTTTGATTATAGTGAAAATGAGTCTATAACTTTAAATTCATTTGACATTCTAGATATCGAAGAATCTTCAAATCCAACAGTGGTAAACCTTTATGATATTTCTGGTAATATTATTTTTAGCGATGAAGTAGAACCAGGAGGCGATAATTCGAAATCTACAGTGGACCTTTTTGAAACTACTAATGTTGCTTTTATGGAAATAATAATGAACAGCTCTGGTGCCATTGACAATATTGCTTTAGAGATGGAAATTGAAGAACCGTGTGTTGATTGCGATAGTGCTATTTCAGAATTAACTATAAGATACAATGGTCAATTACAAGATGCTCCTTTACGAGTTGAGACTATTGATGGTGTACTTGTTTTTGAAGGTACTATTAGTGCCTCTGATGAATTTTCTATTTCTACTAATGAAGATGAGGGCACCCTTGGAGTAGATCTTTTATTTTTTATTAATGATGAACAAGTTTCACAAATAGCCACGGATTGTTCACAGGTTATTGGCCCAGGATATATAACTGGTGATTTAGAAGTTGTTAGCGGAACTACTGAAACGGGAGGACAGTTATGTCCTGTTTCTATTGCATTCTAAGGGTCTTAATATAGAAAAAAGAGGGTATTAGCCCTCTTTTTTATTGCACTTTAAGTTCATTAAGTGGGTTATTGATGAGAATTGTTGAATAATGTAATGGCTTTTAAGTATTTCTTTCCAATTGATTTATTCTGTCCATCTAAAAAGCCAATAAGCTCTGGATGATTAATATTAACCCAATTGATTAATTCTGCCCGGTTTTTAATCCATATGGAATCATTAAACGTCACATTCTGCCTTTCTATTCTTGTTATTTTATTATCCTTAATATACATAGTTTCTGTCCATACTGTAGGAGCCTCATGGAGCAATTGAATACGCATATCGTGCTTTGAAATTATGGCTTTAATCTGATCATTCAAGGTATCGATCTCAAGAACTGTATAGGTTGGATTAAATAAACTATCCCATACCATCCAATTATTTACATAATCTTCTTTTGTAAATGCATGTTTATAATTGTAATCGGTCTCAACGGTATAGAGCGTATCTTCTAATAGACCAGACATAACCTCACGATTGGACTTGTCTAGTGCTTGGTAATACTTCTTGGCAATATCCAAGGATGATGCATTAGGGTTCTTACCATTACAAGAAAGCATAATTACCGTTA
Source organism: Winogradskyella poriferorum (assembly GCF_050618035.1). Lineage (GTDB taxonomy): Bacteria > Bacteroidota > Bacteroidia > Flavobacteriales > Flavobacteriaceae > Winogradskyella > Winogradskyella poriferorum_A. The sequence continues at coordinate 453,381 of NZ_JBODPY010000002.1, read as the reverse complement.
GGAAGCTTAGCAATAGAATATTAAAATATTTTGAAAAACTGTAATTTATTAAGTCTCTCATGGTACTTAAAAGTTGAGGTGTTTTAATGATTAAAAATACTATTTTCAATATCAAATAACGGTTAATGTGCCATTTGATTACAACGACTTTATCATTTCAAATTGGTTAAAATTATTTTCCATTCCAAGTCCTTCGAAAAAGTTAAAAGTTGCTCTTGAGATCCTATCTACATTGATTATTGAAATTACTTGCTCGTAATCTACTGAAATACTGGACACAAAGGAGGTACCAATACCTTGCTGTCTATATTCTTTTTTTACTGCGATTTGATGAATTCTTTTTGTATTTGGGTCATAAATACAATAACCTACCAATTGTTCGTCAGAATAGGCACCCAAGGCAGATATTGTGTCCTTAATTGTGTTTAAAACGTTTATTGAATTTTGCCAGGTCGGTTCAATATTCCAAAAAGATTGCATCAACTTCCAATTTTGTGCAGTCAGATCAATTGATTTTAGATTCCAAGAAGGCTTTATAGATTTAGGATGGCCTTTAAAGCAGGCTAATTCTCTTTTAATTTGGAAACCAGATTTCTCATATGACTTTATGGCTTGGATATTCTCACTTATAACTTCGAGTACAATCTTTGATATATTATGATGTTCTAAGCGCTGTTCTAAACGCTTATACATTTCTTTTGTAAGGCCGTTGCCTCGATATTCAGGAATGACACCAGTGCCGCTATTATAAGCTATAGTTTCACCGTTTATAATGTCTTTGCCATGAAGCATTAAGGCCACTAATTTGTCATTGTCAAAAGCACCAATGGAAATCGCACGTTCGGTCTTATCTACAATCATCTTAGCGTTGAGCTGATCGGTTGTTAGCTGTATAGGGATAAAATAGTCTGAGAATGCTTTATTGAATGTGGTTGCAATTTCTGTTACACTACAATTTTCAAGGGTTTTAAATTCCATATGGATTTTATATTATCGTTTACATTTCAAAAAGCTAAATCGTCATATGAGCATCCTATCTAAAAAATAGTATCCCAATTAAACCTGTAAGAAATCCTTAGTAAAACAACATCTACAGGCTCAGAATTTGAAACAACTTGTATCTGATTTCTAGTCCCTTGATAATCTGGAGTGGTACCTAGAAACTGATATCTTAATCCTAAGGTTAATCGTTCTATTAAATGGATGCCTAGACCAATACCATAAGTAAAGTTGGCTTTTTTAATGGTGGATTCGTCATTTGTATTTACAGAGTGGTACAGTGATGCATAACCAATACGAGGTTCAACGAAAGTTTTCTTACCTAAGGGTAATCTGTAGAAAAAGGTTAATGCGGTAAATTTAGCATCGTTTGCAGAAAGGGTTTCGGTATTTTCAGATAACTGACTGTGATCACCAGGAATAAAGTTACCACCTAAGGACAAATCAATACCCATTTGCCCATAGTTATTCTGTTTTAAAATATTAAAATGCAATTCTGCTTTACCAAGTTTGTGCTCGTTTCCAATAACGTTGCCGATACCAATACCAACTTCAGAAAATAAGTTTTGAGCGTTTAAACCAAACGATAAGAGTGTAGCTACTATACCTATAAGACAGAATTTTACAGATTTCATTGATGACTTAAAATTTAAATATTGTACCTACACCTAGGATGAGATTATTCTTAATAAGAGAATCTCGATTTGATTCAAATCCTAAATTACCCATTCCTTCTTCTAAAAATACCGTATTTCTTGTCAAATTAAAACCACCCTTTTCCCTAAATAGAAGTCCGTATTTTTCGTTAAAAGAAAAATTCAAACCAACGGAAGCAAAGAAGGTAATTCTTTTGTTTTGTTCAACAGTAAATGCCAATGAAGGATTTAATCGAAAACCACGTTGGGACCTAAAGACATCAACTGTTTCACTATTGAATTTTTTGCCATCAATCACAAGATCATCTTCTAGATCGTAACTATCGAGAAATACATTTAATTGTTGGAATCCAATATTTAAACGTGGAGACAGGTACATAGGTCTTCCATTAGGGTTTATATTGAACTTACTCGCAAGCATTAAATTATCTGAATTAATTCCAGTTTTTGAAATATGACTTTCGCGCGTATAACCAATCATTAACTTAGGACTTAATTCATATAAGATTGACAGAGAAAGGTTAATTGCACTTTTATTAGAGCCATTGCTGTTTTCTTCAATGTTTAGAAAGTCGTTGGTGTAAGAAATAGTATGAGCACCTATATCTAAATTGGTCCAAGAAAAGCCAAACTCAAAAACAAAACGTTTAAGAATATCCCTAAACCGTTTTGGTTGGTTCTCTTCATCTTGTTTTTGGTTAATTTGCATCGATTTGAAATAGGCTTCTGAAGTTTCATCGGTTGCTATGGTGTTGTAGTTGTCCCAGAAATCAGGGTTATATTCTTTAGTATTATCAAGAAGTATTTCTAAAAACTGTAGACGTTGCAGATAGGGAATTGTTTCTTCGCTGCGTTTTATATCTGTACTCACGTACTCACTTTCTAAATGAAGGATTCGCCTTCCTCTCTTAAAGGCAGTTTTATATTTAGAAGTATTAAAGCGCCATATACCGTCTTCGCTCTCTTGATAGCTTACTGTGAATTTGAGATACTGTCTGCCTTCACCAGGTATATCGAAATTAGAATCTTGATTTATTTCAGCTTTGGCAAAGGCAAAAGAACCATCTTCAATATAAACATGACCAAAGTATTTGTTTCTTTTTCTAAACTGAACTTTGAAAACATCTTTATCATTTAGTTTTAAAGTATCAACAAGTTTAAACTCATAGTTTTTAATATTACTCATAAAGCCTTCACGTCGAGACACAACATCAAATCGATGTATATGATGGCTACCTGCATAAATTCGTGTCGGTAAAGAATCGATTTGAGTGCTTTCGTATTTTCTAAGTTCAATAAGTTTTACATCACCAGATCTCCTTTTTTTACTATAGCCTTCTTTAATCGCTTCTATCACGGCTTCAGCAATATAGGCGGGTTCGGAATTCGCATTTAAATAGGTAGTTTCTCTGAAAAAGCCTGTGTGTTTTTCATTGGTAGCAGGATAATTATTTGGAATAGCATTTATAGCCTTTACCACTAATTCTTTTGCAAAATCTGTAGAAACCACAACAACTTCATTCAATTGAGTTGCATCTTCAATCAACGTAATAATATTGTATTCACCACTCCATTGAATGCTTTTGGTTTTATAACCTAAAAATGAAATAACAATGTTGTTTGCTAATTGTTCAGAACTCACGATTAGCTTAAATTCTCCTTTGTAATTAGATATAGTCCCTAGATTGGTATTTTCAACATGAATATGAGCATAGGCAATTGGATCACCTTTAGAATCTACAATCTTTCCTTTAAGACTAGTTTGCGCCCAGTTGAACTGACACAACAAGATTGTAAATAATGAAACGAGGTAAAATATGTTTTTATTCATTTAATAGATAGAGAGGTTTATGGTAATAACGAGCAATTAGTTTTTTGAACAGTTGTTATATAAATCTATTATTTTAAGAATATCATCTAGATTCAATTCTTTGCTTTCGATTCTACTCACTAGAGATGGACAATCCTTAAAATAGTTTGGCGCATTTTTTCTAAGTTTTCTATTTGAGTAAATAAAATATAAGGGATCAGATGATTTTAAATCGAGGAGATACTTGGGATTAACAATTTTTGCAACTTCTTTTCTGATTTCTTCTGCAGAGTAATGTCCTAGGCCTTCCATATCTCTGGTATAGGCCAAGTAATCACTAACGTTACTACGATCTACATCTTTATAGTACAAACTTGCTTCATTAGGAGAGTAGAGGTAAAGATCATATTTTCCAGTACTTAGGAGCTCTACAAACTTTGGAAATTTATCTTGGTCTGTTTGTTTGTAATAGAAAGTGCGCTCACCACCCGAAGGCGTGACAATAACAATGCTTTCTATTGTTTTAGCGTCGATTTTTTCTTTTGATTTCTGGTCTTTTATGGCCTTATAACGTACTCTAAAAGCTGAAGCATCTAGTTTTACAAATCCAGATTTAATACTATCATTTTTTAAAACAATCTTACCTTTTATATAAGGGTTATGACGCATTTCCAATTGTGCATGGATATCTAAAGACATCATTATGACAAAGAAAAAAAGAAAGATAAATCTCATACCGTAATTTATAAAACTCCATCCATTTAGTCACTTAATTTAACCAAGATTTTTGAAATAAATATTTACTAATATGCGCATTTCGTCGTATAAATTTGCGTTTTAACGTATTAAAGTCTACTTTTACTGCCTATTTAAAACCGACTAATCTGGATTAAAATGAGAAAGATTGCCCCATTTTTTTTAATTATAGCCTTAATTATTTCATGTAGTTCTAGCAGACGTATTGAGAAAGCTGTGAACACTGGTAATTATGATTTGGCAATTACTAATGCTATTAATAAACTTCGTAATAATAAATCAAAAAATAGAAAAGCTCAGTTTATTGTAATGTTGAAAGATGCTTACAACAAAGCTAATCAACGTGACTTAAATGATATTAACTTCTTAAAGACAACGAATAATCCTGAGAATTTTATCAAGATCTATGATTTATACGTTAGTATAGATAATAGACAAGAACGTGTAAAGCCTTTGTTGCCTTTATATGTAGATGGATCAGAAGTAAACTTTCCTATTAACAACTATTCTACTCAGATATCTCATTATATTGATAAAGCTTCCTCTCATATGTATGGCAATGCTTTAGCCTTATTGAATTCCAACTCTAATCAAAAATTGGACTACAGAAGTGCTTATAATCAACTTAATGAAATCGAAGCGATAAACCCTAATTATAAAGATGTTCGCCAACTTATAGAAGTAGCATATCAAAAAGGGGTTGATTTTGTACTCGTTGAAATGACTAATGATACCCAAAAAGTCATACCTGAGCGACTTGAAACTGATTTATTAAACTTTAGTACTTATGGGTTAACTGATCCTTGGACCGCATATCATAACAATAAAAACGATCAGATTACTTATGATTATAAAATGCGCGTTAATTTGAGAGAAATCAATATTTCTCCAGAGCAAATAAGAGAAAGTCAACTTATCAAAGAAAAAGATATTGTAGATGGTACAAAACTATTACTTGATGCTGAGGGCAATAAAGTAAAAGACAGCTTAGGAAATGCTATAGAAGTTGATAATATTAAGACGGTTCGTTGTGAGTATTATGAATTTAAGCAGTTTAAAGCTGTACAAGTTGTTGGTAATGTAGAATATTACAATTTGGTTACAAACCAATTGGCAGATGCTTTTCCTGTGGTGAGCGAATTTGTTTTTGAGCATATATATGCCAATGCCAATGGTGATAGGCGTGCTTTAGATACAAGTCTTATTCCATTTTTAGACCGTCGTGCGGTACCGTTTCCAACAGAGGAACAAATGATCTACGATAGTGGTGAGGATTTAAAGCTTAAAATAAAACAGATAGTTAATTCTTACGCTTTAAGATAATTAATAAACCTCTTGTAAAAAGAGGTTTTTTTATGTCTCAATATTGCAATAAACTTTTAGTTTTGAGCTTGCAACATGACTATACCATTGGATTTATTTATCTTTTGATGGAGAGAAACTTTCTATAGCTTAAGCAACGCCACAACCATTCTAAAGGTCCAAATTTGAAGTAACTAAGCCATGTTCTACTTATTACTATTTGAAAAATAAATACGAGGATTGCAATGAGAAAGGTCTGAAAAGGACTTAAGGTTTCATAGAGTTTAAATCCAATAGATGTAAATAAAATTAAACCCACCACGCTGTGCATTATATAATTTGTTAAAGCCATTTGGCCAACATACTTTAAAGGCCTTAATAATGATTGCCAAGTCTTGTTGTACCATAACCAACCAAGTAGCCATAGATAAAAAATACCCATCATTGTATCACATAACATCATCAATTTAATAAGTAAAGATCTGTAAAGTTCAATTTTAAAAAGATCGAGTTTAGTTAGTACAAAAAGGAATAGAACTCTGTAAATATTTGTTGTTATAGTTAGATAAATAATTGGTCTTTTTATTGTCATTATATATGTTTCTAAAGTTTCATATATCTTGTTTTTTCCGAGATATAAGCCAAGTAGAAACATTGAAAATGCTATTGGACCCAAAAATCCAAATAGGATAGGAATATTAGAGAAATACTCTAATAGTCTTAACTTCATTCCTTGAAAATAATTTCCCTGAGTTATAATGATATTTACTGATTCTCCAGTATAATTACTTAAGACCAATTCTGGTTTAAAGTTTAAAAAGCCAAATAGACTTTCTAAAATTGAATCATAGAAGGGAAAGGCCAACAGGATGGCAGAACATATTAAAATGAGTTTATTGGATGCTTTTAAAAAGATTAAAGTGAAAAACCCTAAGATGGCATAAATATTTAGAACATCACCTGACCAAAGTAGTACAATATGCAACCATCCAAAGACAAATAAGATGAGTAATCGTCTTATTAAAAATGAAATAGAAAATTGATCCTTATCCATAAGTTTAAGAACCTGCATTGAAATCCCTAAACCAAACAGTAATGAAAAAATAGGAAAGAATTTTGTGTAAAAAAATAATTGCAAAAAGCGCTTTGTTATTTGATCGATAACAGAAGTCCATTGACTCGCAAATGCATCCTGATTAAGATAGGTCGAATGCATAATGACAATATTTACAACAAAGATTCCAAAGATGGCAAATCCTCTGTAAATGTCTAATAATTCAATACGTTGTTTTGCTGTAGTCGGTTGGTTGTTCAATACGTTAAGTCTATAATTAATGTTGAGTAGATCACCTCAATAATTTTTTAATTTCATTGGCCAATCTATCAACATTGCCTTCTGAATTCCCTATGGAAACATATCTAATGATTCCATTTTGATCAATAATGAAACTTTTAGGAATGGCACCAGTCGCATATTTGTTCCAAATGTCTTTTTTAGGATCAAAGCCAACATTAAAGTTAACACCATACTTCTTCATTTTATCCATTTTCTTAAGGATTCTCTCTTTTCTTTCACCAATGGATATAGGGATTAATACAAATTCATCATTTTTAAATGGTGCTGTTATTTTTTCCGGAAATTCAGCAAACTCCATCAAACAAGGTGCACACCAGGTGGCCCAAAAATTTAAAAGGACTACTTTACCTTTTAAGTCGGAGAGTTTTATATTCTGCTCGTCTAACATTTGTACTGTAAAGTCACTAGCTACATCATTAACCTTTAGAAACAGATTATCCTCTTCAGTTTTTACTGGAGTTGGTGCTTTTACTTTTGATGGCTTTTGTTTTTGCCGTTCAGCGACTTCACCTTCAGTAAATAGATCTATTGTGATTATAAACTCTCTATCACCAATTTTATCTCCAAGTTTTTGAACTAGCCGATTCCACTCTTCCTCAGTTACACCTTTATTCATAGACTTAATTAATCCTTGTTTTCCAAGGGTATTAAGCTGTTCTTGTGTTATGATTTTGTCATTTGAAATAATGACATATTCGGGCTTAAGTAGTTGTTTATCCTGTGCAGATAGGTTAACGACGTAAATAAATAAGAGTACGTAAAATAGGCTTTTAAGTTTCATGCCATGAAAATACTCAAATCCATCTTTTTTGTTCACCGAATGTGTCTTTTTTAACGCTATTTTAATCTTGGTAACGTAACTGTATTACAAAGCAATTAATGGTTTGATTTAATAATTTTCACAATGCGATTTATTGAAATCTCAGATAAGTTCCACTCGTAACCATTAAAGTCTGTGGTATTGATAAATTGAACGACCACTGTATCAATATCATCGTGATATTCCGCAAGACTTTGGTACCCAACAACCAAACCACCATGTTCATACTCATAAGGATAGAATTCTTGTTCACCTTCTTTAAATACAGTGCCATCGTTTAAAGCACGTAGAAATGTTCCAACATCTTCTGCAGTAGCAAGCATACCATACTCGTTTTCTTTAAAATCTTGGTCGTAGCCAACATAATAACCACTCATAACATCTTTTAAATCAACTTCTTTTAACGAGAAGAAGGTATTATTGAGCTTCAATGGTTGTAATATCTCCTTGCGAATAAATTCGTTATGGTCATAGCCTAAAACTTTATCCATTATTTTTCGGAGTAACAGATAGTTCGTATTCGAATATTCATAATCCTCGTCTGGATCAAAGTTTGCAGGAAGATCTAATACAAAGTCAAGTGCTCGTTTCCCATTTTCTTGTTCATTTTCCCAATACTTTGGGTTATCGGTATAATTAGGAATGCCACTACGATGTTGTACCATCATTTTTAATGTGATGCGATCGGCATTTTCAATTCTACCATTTAGTTCAGGAAGATATTCTACTAAAGTGCCTTCTAAAGACAAGCGTTCTGCTTTTGCTAATTTGGCAACACTTACAGCAGTATATAGTTTACTGATGCTTGCAATTTTAAATAAAGACTTTGGATCGGCAGGGATTTTATTATCGCGATCATTCCAACCTCCAGTATAAAAAGCAGGTGGTTTACCAGCTTCATCTACATAAACGATCATGCCATCGAAACCGTGATTAAGGGTTTCATCTACTTGTTCTTGTATTGAATCTGGTAAAGGTAATATCCAAGCCCAAACTAAAATCCATGGCACATAGAATAGTGACACGATAGTTCCTACCAATAATACAATTCGAAATATATTTTTTTTCATGATTTGATTTAGCCTAAAGCCTTTTTAAAGTTACTAAATCAAATTTGAGATTAAAGGCTAAATATTAAAAATCTAAATTTCCAAATTGTCAAAAACTAAAGATGAGCTGTATTAATTGACTATAGTAGGCAAGTACGTATTATCTGTCTATTGGACTTGTCCACCTTTTTTACTACAAGTTTTCTGAGTAGACACGAGTAAATTTAAGTTCATCAATATCTAATTTAGATTTCTGCTCAAAAAAACTCTTTTTATTTAATGGACCAATTACATGAGTACCATTTCTGATATCTATTATAAAGTAATTGGTGACAGACACATCTATTTTATAGCCTTCTTTAAAATCACTGGTAGGATGCTGTTTCGCTATAATGAATTCTGAATTATAACCTATGGCAAAAACATACTGTGGTACCAAGACCGTACTTCCTGTTGCACTATATTTTTCGCATATAGCACGTGTTCGCGGTGAATCTATCCAGGAGACCTCATAGTTTCCAATTATTGGATCTGAATCATTATCAAAAATGACACACGATTGAAACAAGAAAAATAATAGAATGAATTTTAATTTATGTGTCTTCAAACTTATTTGGATTTTTAGATCGAATTAGTTGACAAACTCCTTACTTCTGTCATCTGGATACTCTGGAATATAGAGGGATTCGACAGTTATCGTATTACCATATTTCACAATTATTGAACACAGAACTGCTACATTTTTGCCATTATGTATAGCAGGCTTCATCATTGGTATATTTCTAAAAATACGTAAGATTTCAGCTTGAATGGTTACTTCTGCATTACGAATCTTAAAGCCTGATGGCGCACCATTTTCATCAATAATAAAAAAGGCTTCAACTTCCTTTTCTTGGGGAAGATTCAAGTCTTTTACAATATTTATATCGAACTCATTTTTAATAAAAGCTTCAATTTTTTCATTAAAACAGGTTCTCAAAGGCTTACCTAATTGTCCTTCACAGCCACTATATACTGGAGCTACGTCAACATCTTTAAGAACCATTCGATCTTCTGGGCTGTGATTAGCTAGGCCGTCATCTTTCGTCATAATACTACACAGACTTGATATGGCTTGTTCCTCTTCAGCAGTAATATTTCCTTGAACCATGATCTGCTCCTGTACCGCATTTATCTTGGCAATTAAGTAACTCTCATTTGGGGAAGATGTATTAGTTCCATCTTTGCAAGAAATAACACCAAAGCTTAATACAATTGTAAAAGCAATATAAATAGTTTTTGAATACTTCATTTAATAGGATTTTTAATTAAGATGCCCATTTGTAGGCTAGTATTCCTGCACGTGCAACTACAAAGGAAAATAAACCAAAGGTTATGGTAAGTAATGATACTTTAAGCCCTCCAGAAAATAGTTCTGGCTCCACATTACCCAAAGCTTCTACCATATCAAATAATTGTATGATGCCTACAACAGAAAAGAGACATCCTAAAACTAAGGATAAGATACTCGCTTCAGCAGATAGTTTTATCATTTTCTTAGAATACGTTGCATTCGCTTTCCTTTTAGCAAATGACATGATAATAAAAAAAAGGGATAGGATGAAAGTAATTAGAATGAAGTACATACCGATACCGCCTTCATTTAATAGGCCAATAAATAATACATTTTTAAACATAAGAAATAGTGTTTTTGATTAAACTTGAAACAAACTTAGGCTCATAATCGGTTCAAAATTTTATAAAGCGACAGATGACCGAATTAGAGTGGGATATAGCATTAATGTTAAATCCCTATCTAAATCTGTTATTCATCTATAAATCTCAAAGCCTTAAAGTAAATATTTTATTATTGTAGATTAGAGTATTATGACAGTAATAAAACAAAAATATCAATTGGCCAAGCAACTCTTGCTTCACTTTTTATTTTGGGTGATGGTCTTGATGTTTTTTTGGTTTATGATTGGAGCAGATAAAGCTTTAGATAAGCATGTTTTGCTTTTTTCTTTATTTCTAATGCCAGTAACTATTGGGACAACCTATGTGTCAATTTATAAACTCATTCCTGATTATCTATTGCCAAAACGTTATTTGAAATTTTCAATCTATAGTCTTTACACTTTAATAATTTCGGTCTTTGGCATATTTCTATCAGGCTTTTTTGGTCTGGTTTATCTTACTAATTTTACTATAGGTAAGGTGCAGAGCATAGGCAGAAGTACACTCTATATAATGATATGTATTTATCTGGTGGTTATAGTGGTCAGTGCGTTTAAGCTTTTAAAATTAAACTTAAAGCAATCACAGACCAATACAGAATTAGAAGCTAAATTTCTTGGAGCACAACTAAAACTTAAGGAGCAAGAGTTGAACTATCTTAAAATGCAAATCCATCCTCATTTTTTATTTAATACTTTAAATACTCTTTATGGATTTGCTCTTAAAAAGTCGGAGAATGCGCCTCAAATGATATTAAAGCTTAGTAATCTATTGGATTATTTACTTTATCAAACCGATAAACCAGGTGTGACATTAAAGGACGAAATTCATCATATCGAAGACTACATAGCCCTAGAAAAAATGAGGTTTAATGAAACCTTAAATGTAACCTTAAAAACTAATTCTTATCCCGATACCTTAATAATACCACCAATGTTATTCTTGCCATTTGTGGAAAATAGTTTTAAGCATGGGAAAATAATGAATGGTAGTTTAGATATTGCTATTAATTTTGAATGCACTAATGAAACAATTGATTTTAAGATTAGTAATACCCACCATAAATCTGGTGCAATCCAAAAGGGGATAGGTTTAGAAAATATAAAGAAGCGGTTAGAATTACTTTTTAAAAATCAATATGATTTGGAGATTTCAGAATCTAATGCGCTTTATGAGGTACGCTTAAAATTACAATTGAAGCATGATTAATACGGTTAATTGTATAATTGTTGATGACGAATCTGTTGCAAGAGATATAATTGCAATGCATCTCTCTAAGATCGACCGTATTAATGTCGTAGCTCAATGTCAAAACGCTGTAGAGGCCTTTAATACTATAAGTAAGCACGATATTGATTTGGTATTTCTTGATATTAATATGCCAAGTATTTCAGGTATAGCTTTTGCCAAATCCATAAATAAATCCATAAAAGTAATTTTTACAACAGCATACAGAGATTATGCGGTTGAAGGATTTGATTTACAAGCTGTGGATTACATTATGAAACCAATTTCTTTTGAGCGTTTATTAAAGGCAGCAAATAGATATTTTGAAGTCCTTGACGCTTCAAAATTAGAGCCAAGTGTAGTTCAGGAAATCAATGATTTTATGTTTGTGCGATCAGATCGTCAAATGCACAAAGTTGATTTTGAACGCATTCTCTTTATCGAAAGCTATAGTGATTACATTAAAATACATTTAAAAGGTGAAGAGATAAAGGCTAATTCTTCCAACAAAGTGATAGTAACACGAGAGACCATAAGTAGTGTAGAAGCCAAACTTCCGAAAACCCAATTTATACGCATTCATCGTTCTTATATTGTTGCGATTTCAGCCATTTCAAAATTTACCAATGAGTATGTAATGGTTAAAGAGAAGTCCTTAACCATAAGTAGAAGTTACAAAACCGAGGTTTTAAAACAGCTTGAACAATTTTAAGAGAAAAATTAATTTGTTAAGGCAACAACCAAAACCTTAAACCTCCCCAGTAATCCTTATAATTTTCTCTGAAAGTTTTACATCTGGTAATTTTTGATAATCCAATTGCTTTCAGATGTTCACTGTATTCCAATTCTGAATCAAAAAATATAATATGGTCTTTTGACAAATACCAGCTAAAATAAGGTTTAGGCCAATCTACAGTACTTGGCTTAGTTGTTCCAAGTAAGTAGTTTTCAGAGGTTCTAAAACAATCAACTAACAGATTTCCATATGGATAATTTCTAGGTTTGATATAAGCATCAGTCCCATTAATTTCTCCTACCTCTTTAAAATACCCAATCGGAATTCTTGCACTATCACCAAGACCATGATTTCCCCAATAAGTAAATGAATAAATAAAGAGTATTATAGAAAAGATAATTCCAGAAATAAACCAGTACTTTTTCTTTTCCTTATTTACTTTTTCTAGGCGTGAAATTGGTCTGATTCTTAAAAATATTAGAAGAATCAGAATTATTAAAGTTGAATAAAATGAGGCTAGAATTAGAATTTTTAAAAGTTGAAATAACAAATGAAAAAGTGCCTCCATTTTTAATTAGTCTTTCGTGATAACTTAATTCCTATTCTTGTGGCATTTCCAATTAACCAAACTGCAATAAAAGCAAGAAATTTCCAAAGTAAAATAAGACCAATCAAATATAATCGTTGACCAATTGAGATATCATTACTAACAACGCTTATAAGGACAAGTGGTGCATATTTTAATCTTAATAACAGCTTAAATGCTAGAGTAAATCCTACGATATAAAGTAAAGGTTCAATTAATCTACGCATTTAAGAACAATTGTTTATCCAGATTATTTAAAACATAAATAGTTAAGCGAAGATAGTAAATAGATGATGAATTGGTTTCAACACAACTGATAAAAGGACTCAATTATTAAGTAAATTCCAAGAATATTCTGCCTTTAAAAACGTCTTATTCATTTAACTTTCGCAGAAGAAAAGTGACATAATCTTCATTGCCTGTATCACTGTATAAAATCGGATTTCCATAGGTGGTTACATTTGGTACGCCAACAGCATCAGCAAATGCTTTTATTTCTTTTGCATGAAAAGGGTGGTGGTTAAAACTACTAATGGTCATAGGTTCATTGTTATGCCCACCTGTATTCCTAATCCAAATTTCAGGGTCGTCCGATGATAAAAGCGAGAGCATATCCACCTGTTGTCGATAAGCCTCAATCTCAGGTGTCTCGTACTCAGCTTGATTACTCACACCATAAAAGCCATAAACTGTATCCTCTCCATAGGCTTCGATAATAGTATCTAAAGTCACATCGAAATCGGCAAAAACATTCCCAAGCCATCTTGTTTCTATATCTAAACTCGATTGTGTTGCATTTAAAGCAATTCCTTTTACTCTTGTACTTTCTCTTAAAACCAAATCTGTTGCCTCTGGTGAGTGTAGATCATCATTAGTTGCTAACCATAAGGCCGTTGAGGCACCAGCAGAAGAACCAAATAAAACGATGTCTTCTTTATTAATATTAAGTTCATTGTGAATGTATCTAATGTATTGCAGGGCACGTTTAGAATCATTTAAAGACTTAAGAACTCCTTCATTATCACCAAACTCAATAAGTCTATAATTTATGGTTGCTACGGCAATGCCTGTATCTAAGAAATCAATTACCTCATTCTCGAAATTTGAATTATATATAAAAGTTTTATCTCCTCCTGTAAATCCACCACCATGAATAAATATAACGAGTCCTGTAGGTGTTTGGCTTATGGGCAAAAAGATGTCAAACTTAGTTTTATCGTACTGATCATAAGCAATATTTTCTGCAAATAGAGCATCTGTTCCCTGCAGATTAATAGGTGAATCGGTGAATTGTAATTCAATCAATGGATCTTGTGAGTCTGTAAGATCAAATAGGCTGTCATCACTTCTGCAAGACCATAATGCACTGAATAGTAAGACGTAGGTTAAAAGGTGAGATTTCATAACAGAATTTTTAATTAAGACCCCATATGCGCACAAAGGTTTAATTCAATGTAATAAAATCACATGAAAAGCTTAGCGATTGTATGGATATTCATTAATCCAGTTAAAACCACGATTGGTTAATAGAATCTTTGAAGTATCATATTTACTGAGCTGTATCTTAATTGTGTCTGTCTTCCAGAGTCCCTCAAACGAAAGTAAACTATCAGTTTTCACATAGCTAAGATTCAATATATCCAAGCTGTCTCTAGTAGATGTCATTTTCACAGTACTATTAATACTGTCTAACTCATAAGTATACCAACGCGGTTGATCTTTCATTCCTTTTACCACAATATACTGAGACAAATAACCCTTGTCTACCATCATTCTTTTCCATCGAACCTCATCTGTCAGCAGTGGCGCTATAGTATCCTTATTTTTGATAAACGTCTCCGTATCATAAACGCCATAGAATAAAGGTTCAGGAGCATTATAGCGTTGTTCCCAATATTCTATATCAGAATTTGTGTAGGAATAAAAGGCATAGATAATGAACATATATTTTATTACTGTGGCTGTTATTCCATACTTTCTATTCGTAAACAAGGGTTGCAACTGGTTCTTAAATGTTTTGGATTTGTTTAAAACAAATAGATTAATGATACGCTTGTAATCTAACGCAGCAATAAAAAGTGCTTTAATCATGAGGTGAAATGAAAACAACTTCACAGGAATGTCGTAACTCATGTTCATCATAAAGACATTAAGCATAACTGAAAATATGACTAAAGCGCCAAATGTTCTTGTTCTTCTGAAGAATAATAATAGACCACCTATTACTTCTGCAAATCCAGAGAACATCGTATAGGCCTTTGAAGCACCCATAAAGGTCCAAGCAATTCCCATTGGAGAGGATTCGCCATAAGTTCTAAATAGTTCGAGAAAAGAGGGTTCTGAGAATTGAAGGTAAAATACTTTTGATAGTCCATACGATAACATGTAAGCGCCAACATAATAACTTACATATATCTTAAAAAACCGTAAAAGACGATTGTAACTCGATCTATTTTTATCTATTAGAGACCAAATAACACAACCAATAATGGCAAGTATAAAAAAGAAAAGAACCTCGATATAGTTGTATGTAGTATCACCACTACCTCCTGGGAATATGTTGATTTCTATAGACATAAACGTCTTTGCAAACCACACGACGACACCTTGAATTTTACCTGTAGACCAAGTTATAAATGATGTTGTAAAAGGTAGGAAGGAGATGAAAAAAGTAGAAATATGAAGCGCAAAGTAGATTAAGATAAATCTAAATCCTATTTTTTGAAATGCATTCCAATGTGTGTTTTCAGTTGTCATTTATGAATTCGTTTTTTGATTAGACTAGTTTATCGATCCTTTGCTTTAGCATGCTATACAAATTAATGATCAATCACAAGACGTGTTATATAATTTAACCAGCTCAACAATATCATTCTTATTGAGTTTTTCTTTTTCCTTTAATACAGTTGTTACGGCTTGACAATCATTAAAATAGTCAAACTTCTTACTTCTGATAAATTCACCAATGGCTTTAGTGTTAAATGAGGTTGTAATAAACTTTTCAGTATCACCCTCATACAACGTACTTCTTATGGCATTCTTTTTCTTAAAGTAGTATTTGTAATACAATCGATTTGAATATTCGAAATCATCAAAATCATAGTCTAAATAGAGGTCACATTTGCCCTCAACAAGTAGTGTTAAGAGTTTTAGAGAGCCGTCTGGTAAAAGCACATTTTTTACTTCAGATCGTCGATGAATCCATACATTACGTTTATGGTTATTAGTCTCAGACTCCCAAACTCTATCTTTAGGGTCTAAATCCTTTCGTCTCTTTTCGAACAAAAAGTGACTGATGATTTTATCAACCTCATTCAATGGGATGGCCATTCTTTCTAAATCACTATCACTAATATTTTCAATGCGCTCTCTACTGAGCTCGTAGGTACTGGTTACCAAATAGCCTTTATGTGTTGTTATGGTCTTATAGTCTTTAATGATTTTGGTACCATCTTTTTTAAAAATGGTGTCATTAGGTGTAGTTTGTGATGAAATGAAAAGTGTAAATAGAAGTAGTAGTATTGAGAACGCTGTATTTTTCTTGTCCATTTAAATGTCATTTTTCTGTTAAGAAAGAAGATATGATCTAACCTAAATTTTTCGATTAAATTCTAACTAGTTAATTCTTTTGTATTTCCCTTGTGGTACTAATTTACCATTAGCATTTGGATAATAAAAGGTGAGCATACGTTTGTTTAGTTTTATTTTACTTACTAAGGTTTGTTCTTTGCCGTCTTTAAATTTTGTTATAGTGTAATAGTCACCTTCTTTTACAATGCGTCCTTTTTCAATAGTCGGTTCCATGTTTTTGTAATTTGGCCAGTCCTTTTTATCTTCAAAAGACCATGTTTTACTCGTATATGTAGAATCGGGAAAGAGTTCAATGATGTCAACCACATATAAATCGCTAAAGAGATAATCATGAAATAGATATTGTGGGCCATCACTTTGTGCAAAGCTCATTGACATGGTAAAAACTAGTGATATAAGGAAGAAGTACTTTTTCATTTCTTTTATTTTTAATTGGAAGGATTTAATCCCTTAATTGAAACATTATTTTCATGAATTCTATTTCTGGTGTTTCAATAACCTCATAGGCTTGTGGAATGCTTTTTGCTAAATCTGATGCTTTAAAAGCTAATAAGGCTTCTTGACTTTCCCAAACATAAATACCACCATATTTCCCTTCTTCGTTGAGCTTTACATAATATTTTTGTAAAAGTCCAGGAATAGCAATAAACTCAGGTTTTCTCGCATTTGCTTTCTTCAGGATATCTTCTTCGGGTAGTGCCGATTTCAACTTAATAAATTGTAAGATCATAATTTCTGGTTTTATTTCATGATGAAACTATTGGTTACGAATTCCATTCACTACGGCCTTCTTCAATAGTAAATTGTACAGCATTGGTTGTATCCAAATAAGATTAAATAGCCAATCTGAAATTTTAGGAATGTTACTATGTATCGTCTCAGCTACTGTTACCGTTAATGGAATACACCATATAAAAATAGGAATATAAAAGGCCAAAAAGTTGCTTTGTTTCTTTAAGTAGCTAAAATTGAATAAATGGATGAGGCCATTAAAGAAGGTGTACATTAGACATCCAATGATGGACAATACAAACAATCTTCCTTTGGCATAGTCATCAATTTGATTTATTGCTCCCATTAGATTTAAAATCAAAATGTAAAACAAAAGGCCTACAAGGAGTTGGATAAAGTAGTAACGACTTATGCGCTTTTTCATTTAAATCTTTAAGGTTTTGAGCACCTAATTCATCATTTTGATTTATAACTGCTCTACCAATTGAATATTGTTACCACAAGTATCGTTAAAAACAGCAATCTTAACAGTGCCCATCGATGTTGGCTTCATACTAAATTCAACACCTAGTTCACTCAAACGCTCATAATCATCATCAACACTATTAGTGTCAAACTGCGTGTATGGATATCCGGCTTCCATAAGTGCATCTTGAAAAACTTTGCAGGGTTCAAAATGATTAGGTGCAGGTTCTAAAAGAAGCTCAGGACCATCTTGCCACTCTGCCGAAACTAAGGTAAGCCATCTATTGCCACCTCCTAAAGGAAGGTCCTTTTTTTTGAGGAAGCCGAGTTTTTCAGTATAAAATTTTAAGGCTTGCTCTTGGTCTCTAACAGGAATACTGATTAATGTTACTTTCATTTTTAATTGGATTTGATTCTATGTTTCAAAGTTGAGCACATTCAATTTAATTTGCTTCTCGAAAGTTGCTCTTTTCGAAAAGTACTTGGTGTTTTTCCAGTTTTTGTTTTAAATAATGCACTAAATGAACCCAGGCCTTCAAACCCAACAGCAAAACAGGTTTCTGTCACTGACATACCATTTTCCAGGTAGACTTTGGCTTTCTCAATTCGTTTATCAATGAGATATTGTCTTGGCGTCTGACCATAGTATTTTTTAAATAAACGCAATAAATGGTATTTAGAAACGGGTTGCATTTGGGTTAAATAATCCAGAATTAAATTCTCTTCAAAATGAGTTTCTATATAATTCCGAATGAAAATAACCGTATTGATTTGGCTCTCGTTATCGTAAATGGTATTGCGAAGTTCATTGAGCTTTAATTGGTATAGCGTCATTCCTTAAATGTCTAATTGGATCAGTAATAATAAGAGTCTTTCAATTGGTACGTGACAGAACTCATTCTAAATTTACATATTTAGTTTCATATGATGCATTTAGTTAGATTTCTTGTAAACACTTACCCCTTCCTTAATCGTCTCTAACACCTTAATATTTTTAATTTCTGCCTCTTCAACTTTAAGTGGATTTTTATCCAATATTACCAGATCCGCAAGTTTACCTGCTGTTAAAGAACCTTTGGTGTCTTCTTCAAAATGCTGGAAGGCTGACCAGGATGTAATAGCCTGAAGTGCTTCGTATGGTGTTAATTTTTCATTTGCACCTATAATTTCGCCAGATCTCGACTTTCGTTCTACTGAAATCCCGACCATACGCATTAAGTTAGGGAGAGCTACTGGTGCATCTGTATGTATAGTTATTTTTACACCTTTATTCAGTGCTGTCCTCACTGGACTTATCTTGCTGCCAAGTTCCTCACCGATAATTTCTTTATGCCAGTCGCCCCAATAAAATGTATGTAAAGGGAATAATGATCCAATTATATCTAAGGTTTTTAAAGAGTCCAATTGATCAGTCCTAATGTATTGTCCGTGGATTAGAGTAGTGCGTCTATTTTCATTACCAAAAGTGTCTCCTGCAATCCGAGTAGCTTTAATAAACTGATCTATAGCCGCATCACCATTGGCATGTGCTAAGATTTGCCAGTTATTTTCATAGCCTTTTTTGAATAGATCAATAACGTCTTGCTCATTTGGAAATGCTGGATAACCTTTATAACCTGCTTGAACACCATGTGGTAACAATAAATAAGGCTCAGTTCGCCAAGCCGTTCGGCCTTGCGGTGAACCATCTAAAGTAATTTTCATACCACCAATACGGTAGTGATTGTTATAAGTTTTACTGTTCCATTTCGTTGGCATCATGGCATCGACAAAGGCATAATCCACATAGGATACAACATCTAGTTTTAAGGCGTTGGCTTCAGCCGCTTTCACAAACATGGTTTGATCCATTGTTCTTCCATCTTGAGCAGTTGTGTAACCATAAGAAAGTGCCATTTCCTGTCCGGCTTCGAAAAAACGGTTAGCGGCTTCTTCTGATTTAGGCGTCAACGCTTTAGCATAATGTGGTAAACCTGCTAGTTCTTCTAAAACACCATTAGGTTCGTTGTTATCTGTACGTCTTATAATACCTCCATCAGGATCTTTGGTTTCAGCAGTGATATTCAGTAGTTCTAAGCCTTTAGAATTTACCACAGCAAAATGCCCAGAGATATGAATAATCATAATAGGATGTTCTTTAGATACCTCGTCGAGTTCAAATTTCGTGGGGAAACGTTTCTCTTCAAGAACTGAATCATCAAATCCTAAACCAAAAATCCATCCTGTTAAAGCTCTATTTTCTGGTGTATTCCATGCTTTTAGGATTTCTATCATTTTTGGAATGTTGCTCGCACTAGCATCTGGTGGTGGTAAAATTTGAGCACCAATAGCTTGGGCTGAGAAAGATCCAAAGTGTGCATGACCATCTATGAGACCAGGTAACAAAGTTTTACCATTTAAGTTAATCATCTTGTGTCCAGAACCTGCGATACTCATAGCTTCAGATGATGCGCCAGCATAAACAATCTTACCTTCTTTTACTACTAAGGCCTCCACATATTGCGGTGTATCACCTTCCATGGTAAGAATATCACCACCATAGTAAACAGAAGTTTTATTCTCAAATTCATTTGGATTAGCATTTTCTTTTTTACAAGCATTAAACGTTAAAAGAATAAATATGAGTGATACAACAAATTTTATTTTCATATTAATAAGTTTTATGGTGTTTTCAATTCTTAAGACATAATGTCTCATAATCATCTGCCAGTTGTTTTAGATTATTTCGCGATTTAGGAAAATAAGACCCTTCATTTATATTCTGAAGTAGTTTTTTACAGCCTTTAAAAACACGCTTGCTTGAGCGTTTAAAGGCGCTACTGTTATTATAATTTAGAAAATGAGTCTTGCTATTCATTGGTTCTAATTCTTTGGTTTGAACATAAACTGGTTTTGCATATACATTAAAACCTTCCCAGCGTATAGGCTCAAAAAAGCGGACACATTCATTTTCATAACTTAAGGCTTCTAAACCATTGGCACTGCCACCTCCTTTACCTTTTAAATAATAAACTCTAAGCGTATCTCTTAGAAAGGATTTCTCTTCTGAGTACTTGATTTTATAAACCGATTTGGTCTGCATGGCGAGTTTATTATAATAAAATTCAGCATATTTTACCTTTATATTCTCCCAGTTTTTAGTAATCTCTTCTTTAGGTTGTTCTTTTGAAAAAACTATATATTTAATTGAAGTAGGATTGGGAAAACCATATCCTGATACGATGCTATCATTCATGGAATGATAGACAAGTTTTACAAATGATTCTCTTGGTTGTTCATCTTTAAGGACACGTGCACCAAATTGTGCGTGTACAAAGTAATTAAGACCAGAACATAAAATAATGGCAGTTAATATTTTATTCATAATAGGGACTTGATAATGAATTGATTATAGCATTACTAAAATAGTGATTACATTAAAAACTTTATAGGAAACTTTAATCTTGTTGCTCTCGCTCTCTTAAGAACGCTTCTGTACGTCTTTTTTGTTCTTCAAGATCCCATTCGAAATCAAAACGGTTTTTAAGAAAAATAGCGATGGAATCTAAGCCGATTTCAGTTCTTCTTTTATCAATATTTTCAGGTTCAAAAACAGGCCACAAGTTAAAGCTTTTGGTTTCAGGATAGTATTTCATCTGTCCACCATAAATTTGTAGATCGCCTCTCTCTGTAGCAATTCTGTCTTCAGCTCGTACCAAAAATCGTGGCTCTAGCTTTTTATCCTTAACCGCTTGGCGCATCATAGGTAAATAGTCAATGCGGACAGAATTATCTGAATGCTGTATCACATTACATATGGTCCAATTACCATCTTCACCAGCGTGCTCTTTTGAAGGCCAACCATAAGTGTCTAGAATTTGCTTAATTTTTCTTTCGTTGAGGATGTGATTTTTCTTATAAATGGCTTGCTGTTCTTTTACTAATTGGTGGTCTGCACCATAAATTTTCATAAGTGAATCTCGTGATCTAATAGGTAATTGCTCGGCTTTCCATATGGTATCTAAGACTGCAATTAGATTTTCTTGAAGAGGCTTTGATATTGTTTCTGTTTTTGAGTTGTTTGTCTCTCCGCAACTCAAAACTAAAAAGAAGTAGAGATATATAATCTTGTTCATGATATTAATTGCATTGATTTTTAGGACAAAATATTATAATTTTTCTTTTACCCCTTTTCTCCAAAAATAAATACCAAATATAAAGGTTATGATTGCAAACATAATACCGTATTCCCCATGCCAAAACTCAAAACCTTCTTTTTGTATTGTTAATTCTGGTAATATTTTTTGAATATAAACATTGCTAACGGCATGAAACATAACGGCTGGCCATAGACTCTTTGACTTGAAGGTGTAGTAAGTCATCATAAATGACATGGACACAATTACAATATAAAACGTTAATAATTCTAAACTTATATTATCTCCATAATATACGATTAGAGGCCAATGCCAAGTAGCCCAAATTAGACCGCTTACTATTGAGACTCCTGTAAATGAAAGGACTTTTCTTAATTCATATATAAAAAAGCCTCTCCATCCAATTTCTTCACCTAAAGTTGTTGCCGAAGCTCTTATTACTTCAACAGTTCCCAACAAAATAATTGCAAAGATTGTAATTAAGATCGGACTTAAATTTCCTATTCCTAGCAAACCAAGTTCTTTTCCCCAATTTTTAATGGCTTCATCATTAGCGAAACTTCCAAATCCTAAGCTCCAAATACATATATAACTAATTAGACCGTATAAGGCTGGAACAATATAGGACCATCTTATATACCTCCAGTTCCCCCAGTTCCAATTTAGAGATGAAATAGGACGTTTAATTAGTTTTAATGTAATGAATGTAGCGATAGCAGGACACCACATTAACCCTCCAATATAAATTTTTGAAGGATAGAGGTTCACTATGGCATAATGGAATAGAAAACTGAATAAGGTAACAATGGCAAGAAAAAGAAAAATGATTTTCCAAGTTCTTTTTTGGGCTGAATTAATTTCTTGCATTTTCGTTTTTAGGTTGGTTTATTAAAAAGACGACACGATGACTTTTTTGTTACCTTATAGTATATGATGGTTCTCGGCAATAATATTATAAATGTAAAAGCGTAGTCCATAATGGTTAAATTCATCTTGGTATTATGAGCTAACTGCTTTAATATCAGATATAAATATAATTTTTGTAAATTATGGAACCAACCAAAAACCAATCATAGATGAAATTGTACCACCCTAACCCGATTTTATCCCTTTTTCTATTTTTCTTGTTTATCGGTTGCTCTAGTAGTGACGATAGTGAACCCATGAATCAAGTGACTGAAAGACCAACAGCTGCCATTTCATTTAATACTAATGCGCTTTTAGCGGGGAACAATGTAGCTTTTACTGACAATTCAGATGCAGGTTCCTCTCCAATTGTTTCTTGGAATTGGAGTTTTACTGGTGCTACACCATCGACTTCGATAGAACAAAACCCAACAATTGTGTTTAATACTATCGGTGAATTCTCTGCAACCTTAACTGTAACCACTAACGATGGTTCAGATTCAACAACTGAAAATTTTGTGGTCATTAATAGTTGTCCTTTATATGCATGTGAAAAATTCCCGGTATTAAAGACATCGGATCTTAGTTATGGTATAGATGCACAGCATTTAATGAATATATATCAACCTTTAAATAATATAAGTTCTAATAAACCAACTATCTTGATCAATGGAGGTGGTGGTTATGAAGGCAGTAACCTCAATTTAATCGATGAACTTGCTGAACGCCTCTCGAGTTATGGATTTGTTGTTGCTACAGCGCGTTATCGCAATGGTGTGGGTAATGCAACTGCCAATATATTAAGAGGTATGGTAGATAGTAAAGCAGCGATACGTTACTTAAGAACTAATGCAGAAAATTGGGAAATTAATGCCAATCAGATATTTGTTGGAGGTTGGTCTTCGGGAGCTTATAATGCGTTAATTCATGCCTATTGGCAAGAGTCTGATGTCCCACAATCATTATTGGAAACAGTAGTGCCAAACCTCATTGAGAGTTGGGAAGGCGAACAGGGTAATCCTGGAGTTTCTAGTGATATTTTAGGAATATTAAATTTTGCTGGTAGCATGTTTGGAACAGAAGAAGCCTATCAGGATGATCTATGGATAACAGCAAATGATGTACCCATGTTTGCTGTGTATGGCGAACTAGATGCCGTTGTACCTTGCGATGCTTTAGAATTAGAAACTGGTAATTGGGAATTTGGACCTTGCGTAATAGATACAAGATTAGAAGCTGTAGGCATTACTTCAGAACTCATTTTAATTGCAAATGGTTCTCACGAATCACCGCGCGAATCCAATGAAATTGACAATTATTTACCGTCTTTAGTAGACTTTATCATTAATACCTCATAAATTCTTCAATGATAAAAGGTGTTGTTCTTATTATTAGTTAGTTAGTACACTTTACTAAGACTTGTATTAGAAAAACATTAATAATCACTTGATAATTAAAATCAATCCTAACAACAAAAATTTAAACATGAGAAACCATTACTTCACAGTGCTCCTAAGCTTACTCTTTTCAACCTTAATTATTGCACAAGATAAAACCGTTCAACCTTGGTCGGATGAAAACTTTGAAGGTCTAGAGCTTCGTAGTATAGGTCCTGCGTTTATGTCTGGCCGCATAGCAGATATCGCCATTCATCCAGAAGATGATAACACCTGGTATGTCGCAGTCGCTTCGGGAGGTGTTTGGAAAACAATAAATGCTGGTGTCACATGGCATCCTATATTTGATAATGAAGGTTCTTTTGCTACGGGATGCGTAACAGTTGATCCTAATAATCCACATGTGGTGTGGGTAGGCACTGGAGAGAATGTAGGAGGGCGTCATTTATCTTTTGGTGATGGTGTATATCGCAGTGATGATGGTGGATTGAGTTGGACAAATATGGGCTTGAAAAAGTCCAATCATATTTCTAAGATTATTATTCATCCTGATAATTCTAATATTATATGGGTCGCCTCACAAGGTCCACTATGGACTAAAGGTGGTGAAAGAGGATTGTATAAATCCATAGATGGCGGTAAAACATGGAAACGTACTTTAGGAAACTCTGAATGGACAGGTGTTACCGATATTGCTGTTGATCCTCGTAATCCGGATCAAATGTATGCTGCAACTTGGGATAGACATCGTACTGTTGCCGCTTATATGGGTGGAGGACCAGGTACAGGGTTATATCGCAGTTCAGATGGTGGTGAGATTTGGGAAAAACTCAAATCGGGTTTACCAAAATCCAATATGGGAAAAATTGGTTTAGCCATTTCTCCTCAAAAGCCCGATGTATTATATGCGGCTATTGAGTTAGACCGCAGAAAGGGAGGCGTTTACCGTTCGACAGATCGTGGCTCAACTTGGAAGAAAATGTCTGATGCGGTATCTGGTGCAACAGGACCACATTATTATCAAGAGCTATATGCTTCACCGCATCAGTTTGATAGATTGTATTTAATGGATGTGCGTGTCCAGGTTTCGGATGATGGTGGAAAGAGTTTTCGTCGTTTAAAAGAACAACATAAGCATTCTGATAACCACGCACTAGCCTTTAGAAAAGATGATCCTGACTACTTATTAATGGGTACTGATGGAGGTGTATATGAATCATTTGACTTGGCGGAAAATTGGCGTTTTATGGGAAATCTTCCCCTGACGCAGTTTTATAAAGTTGCAGTAGATGATGCTGAACCCTTTTATAATATTTATGGAGGCACACAAGATAATTCTACAGAGGGAGGTCCTTCTCGAACTGACAATATTCATGGTATTCAAAATTCAGATTGGAAGGTAGTCTTAGATTGGGATGGACATCAGCCTGCTACAGAACCGGGAAATCCAAATATTATGTATGGTCAACGACAAGAGGGAACCTTGTCTCGAATTGATTTAAGCACTGGTGAGGTGATGGATATTCAACCACAACCTGCAGCAAATGAAGTCTATGAACGTTATAATTGGGATGCCCCAATTTTGGTAAGTCCTCATGCACCAGAACGTATTTTTCATGCTTCACAAAGACTTTGGGTTTCAGATAATCGTGGTGACGACTGGCGCACGCTTTCAGGAGATTTAACAAGAAACCAAAATCGTTTAGAATTGCCCATTATGGGGAAACAACAGAGTTGGGATAACGCATGGGATTTAAACGCTATGTCTAACTATAATACTATAACCTCTATTGCACAATCACCACTAGATGAGAATTTAATATACATTGGTACCGATGATGGCTTGGTACAAGTGACGGAAGATTATGGAAAAACTTGGCGAAAGTTAGAAGTAAGTTCTATAAAAGGAATACCAAAAACACCTTACATCAATGATATAAAGGCAGATTTACATGATGCGAATACAGTATATGTCGCCATGGACAATCACAAGTACGGTGATTATCAACCCTACATTTTAAAAAGTACGAATCGTGGTAAAACGTGGAAGTCTATTCAGAATAATTTACCTAAACGTAACTTAGTTTGGCGTCTTGTACAGGACCATGTGAAAAAAGATTTATGGTTTGCAGGTACTGAATTTGGTATTTATTTTTCTCCAAATGCAGGGCAGAAATGGGTAAAACTCCAAGGTGGTGTCCCAACTATATCTTTCAGAGATTTGGCCATACAGCGACGAGAAAATGATCTGGTTGCAGCCTCTTTTGGACGTAGTTTTTATGTTTTTGATGACATAAGCGTACTTCGCGAAGTCAATGATACTGTTTTACAAGATGAAGCGACATTATTCTCTACGCGAAAAGCATGGTGGTATATTCCTCGAGGACATCTTGGTTTTGAAGGTAAAAAAGGAGATCAGGGTGCAGACCATTTTGTAGCAGACAATCCACCATTTGGTGCTGTTTTTACCTATTATTTAAAAGATGATTTAAAAACAAAACAGGAAATTCGAGCTGCTCAAGAGAAGAATAATAATGGTGATATCGCTTTCCCTGGTTGGGAGGCTTTAGAGGCAGAACGTATGCAAAATCCACCAAAAGTATGGGTAGAGGTAAAAGATTCCAACGGCAAGGTTGTGAGACGTGTTGCAGGAGACACCAAAAGAGGGTTTCATAGAATCGCTTGGGATTTAAGATATCCTTCGCCTAATGCTGTTTCAATGGTAGAACCACCTGCACCTATGTGGGATGATAGACCAAAAGCATTAATGGTAGCACCAGGCACCTATACGGCTTCATTGTTTCAGCAAGTAAATGGTGAGGTTAAAGCTTTGTCACAACCAATAGAATTTGATGTTGTACAGCTACGCAAAGGGGCTTTAGAAGGTGCTACACCTGAAGTGGTTACCAATTTCTGGCGTCAGTATGAGGATGCTGTACGATTACATTCTGCACTCCAAATTAGTTTAAGAAATTCCATAACGCGTGCAGAACGCATGAAAAAGGTATTGAATCAATCACCTACAATTGCAGGTAGTTATGATAATCGATTAGCAGATATAAGAATGGAGCTTTTAAAAATTGACCAAGAGCTCAATGGTGAAAAATCAAAAACAGAACCAGGAGAAAAAACGAACCCAACAGTAGTGGGTAGATTATTTTCTCTACAAATAGGAATTGATCATTCAACTTATGGTCCAACGACCAATCACAAAAACGGTTTAAAGCTTATTAATGAGCAGTTAAGTTCATCGCAGTTAAAATTGGAAATGAGTCATGGGAAATTATCGCAATTAGCTAAGGACCTAGTTAAGGCTGGTGCTCCATGGATGGAAGGGGAAACACTGCCTAAGAATTGATGACTAATAAGTCGTAGTTACAATTTAGTCTTTAATACGATTATATTTTTTAAGGGTTTCAACGAGTAAATCGTGTGGAATGGCGTACGCTTTGTTTCCATTAATACCTTCCATAGTGTCTGCCGCGACCATTGCATTTATAATGGCCTCTTCAACTGCTTGCACTGTTGCTTCAAAAACTGGCATTAGCAAATCATTGGACATCGTTTCTACTGTTGTCATTTCATCACGATTAAAAGCGCCTTCATTTGCTGTTGAAAATGCTAAGAATATATCTCCTGAGCCATTACTTCCACGGCCTCCGACAATGCCAACACCCAAAGGAATTCTTTGAGCCACTCTTTTTAATTGATGTGGTAATAAAGGGACATCGGTTGCAACAATTACAATTATGGAACCATCACCTTCTTGTCTTCTAGAAGTTGGAGGTGCTTTAAATTCATAATTTAAAGTATCCTTAAGCGCTATACCTACAGGAACACCTGCAATGGATAGATTTCTTTTAGCACCAAAGTTAGATTGTACAATGGCACCAACAGTGTATTTTTTATCATTTATACTAAAAACACGCGATGCTGTGCCAGTACCACCTTTATAGCCCAAACACGTCATTCCTGTTCCACCACCAACATTACCTTCTGCGATTTTACCACTAATTGCATTATTTATAGCTTCCAAAACATGCTTTTCTTTGACATGAAATCCGTAAATGTCGTTAAGGAATCCGTCGTAGGTTTCTGCAACTACAGGATAGGTATACCACCAATTCTCGCCACTATACCAATCCGTATCAACAAACCATTTTAATACAGCCTGTCTTACTTCTCCAACACTGTTGGTATTGGTGATCATTATTGGTGTTTCGAGAAAACCTGATTCGGTTACCCAAGTGGTTCCAGTCATTTCACCATTTCCGTTAAGGCTATACCAATTGGCATAGACCGGACTAAACTTCTTAGCTTTTCCTCTAGGGAATAGGGCAGTGACACCAGTTCTTATTGGGCCTTTCCCTAATACGTTTTCTCCATCTCCAGAAATAATAGTGCTGTAACCAACTTCGACGCCTTTAACATCGGTAATCGCATTAAACGCTCCAGTTTTACCTACAAACGGAATACCTAGGTCTCGTGCTCTTGGTTTTTGACTGTAGGTTTGCGCACATAGTAGTAGAGTAGTGCAAAGTGCAAATAATCGCTTCATATTTATCTCTTTAAAGTTTAAATTCTTTTAGGTCTTCGTCTGTATCAAAAATATGTGGATAGTGTGCTTTGATGTTACTTTCCATAAAATCTAGTGGAACATCTTCAAAATGGCCATAATCATCTACATATTCCATAAATCGTGTTCCTTCACTATTGTATTGCTGTAAAAATGAATCATTTTCACCATCAAAATCCAATGGTTCTATATTAAGTTTTGCACAAAGTGATTTATTAAAAGCAGGTGACATTTTTAACCACTTATTGTTGAGATAGACATTAACCATACCATGCGGTGTTAATTCGTTAGATCCAAATTTTTCGGTTAGCCGTTCTACAGCAATATGATTTTTAACCTTACCTAAGTGCAAACGTGCAGGAATTTTAAGTGCTCTAAGGCAGGCGACTAATATTATTGACTTTTCAACACAATTACCAGAGGTCTTTTTAGCAATATGGCTCGACCTATACTTTTCTTCGCTTAGAGTAATACTGTAAGGATCATATTTAAAATGATCACGTACTTTAGTGTACATACCTATTGCTTTTTCTTTATCGGATAATTCATTTGACTCAAATTCTGAAATTAAATGATGTACAGCATCATCATTAAAATCAAAAAAATAGGTGTGCTTTAAATAGTTCATTTTCGAATAGGTACTTTTTCTAGATTGTGCATTGCAGAATTGATTAAACGGATATAGTTAGTCGTTGTTATGTTCTGACGCTTTGTGCTCAATAATTCTACATTCTTCAAACTCTATTTCAGGATAGGCACTATTCGCCCATGCGCTCAAATTCTTTAGCACAGGCATTAGACCTTTAGATTTCTCAGTTAATGAATATTCTACCCTTGGTGGAATTTCTGCAAAAGATTCTCTTAAGATCAATCCGTCACTTTCGAGTTCCTTTAATTGATTTGTAAGCACTTTTTTTGAAATCGTTGGTATCAGCACATTTAAAATTCCAAAACGTAGAGAACCATTTGATAATAAATATAGGATGATCGGTTTCCATTTGTTCCCAATAACGTTCATGGTGTGCACTAATGAACAGGCATTAGGATTATCGATATACTTTCTAGCCATTAGTTACTTTTTGGTTACCACAAAATCATTGTGTTCTGTAATGTTAGTTTCTTTAGTAAACTATTATTAGTTTCTTTGCGAAACAAATGTAATTAAAAATTTAGAATGAAAAACATATTTATAATTAATGGTCATCAAAAATACCCCTTTTCTGAAGGTAAATTAAATGCTAGTTTAACAGAAAAGGCAGAGCATTACTTTAAAAACAATGGTTATGAGGTAAAGAAAACCACAATGGAGGATGCTTATGAAGTTCAGAAAGAAATTGAAAAGTTTAAATGGGCCGATGTAGTCTTTTTTCAAACACCGCTAAACTGGATGGGTGTAAGCTGGTCCTTTAAAAAATACATCGATGAGGTGTTTTCTATTGGAATGATGGGTGAGATGTCTGATGGTGATGGTAGAAGTAGAGAAACACCAAAACAGAATTATGGATTAGGTGGTAAGTTAAAAGGAAAGTATATGATGTCTGTTACTGCCAATGCACCGAAAGAGGCCTTTAATAATCCTGAAGAAACCTTTTTTAATGGAATGAGTGAAGACGACTTACTGAGGCCAATGCATTTAAATTTTAAGTGGTTTGGGTACGAGCCTTTACCGACTTTTATGGCTTATGATGTTATGAAGAATCCAGAAATAGAAAATGATTTTAAACGGTTTGAAGCACATTTAAAAGGTAACTTTTAATTATAGGAGATATGAATAGACCAACACCAAAACATACTGCCCCAAGCTTAGAATTTTCGTTGTTAGATGGTAGTCAATGGAATTTATCACAACAGCAACCTGAGAGTTTTACATTAGTTGTTTTTTACAGAGGATTACACTGTCCATTGTGCAAAAAATACCTAAAGCAGTTACAAGACCTTTTACCAGATTTTAAAGAAAGAGGTGTAAATGTTGTTGCTGTAAGTATGGATAGCGAAAAACGCGCAAGGCTATCTCGTCAACTATGGGAATTACCAAAGCTTAAGATAGGTTATGGATTAACAGAAGCTTCGGCAAGAAAATGGGGATTATACTTAAGTTCTGGTGTAAAAGATGGAGAGCCCGAATTATTTAGTGAGCCAGGACTTTTCTTAATAGATGATAATAATAAAATCTATTATGCTGCTACTAATAGTAACCCTTGGGGACGACCATATTTGGCGTCTTTTGTTAAAGCAGTTGATTTTATTGTACGCTCTGGCTATCCAGCGCGAGGTGAGATGCTTTAGAGCGTCCACCTATAATCGTCAGTTGTAATAGCGCGCTAAAGGTTGAAGTTTTTATTGTTTTATTCCAATCTGTATTAAAGGAATTATACTAACAGTCGAGGCTGTTATTTCGAATATAAAGCGTTTTTGCCAGCAATAAGATTTATAATTAATCTTATGACGAAATAACCAATAAGAATTATAAAAACAGGGCCAAATTTGAATCTAAAACTCAAGTCATCAAAAGGCCAAAAGAGTTGATCAATAAAAGGACCTAGAAGTGTAATATAGAGCACAAGCCAAATCCCTATAGCTAAAACTTCAACAACCAAATTGTTTTTTTCTAAAATTCTTTGCGCACCATATTTTACGAGAAACACAACAACAATAAATGATAGTATTGCACCTATGTTAAACATGAGCCAATACCAAGGATGCTCCTCGAAAGTGGAACCTTTTCTTCCGATATGTTCAAAGTAATCGTAGATGGAATATAATACAACTATAGTTATCAAATAGTTGATCGGATACTTAAAAAACTTTTTAATCATAATAATCAAATTCTCTATAAATTAAATGGATTTGTAATTCACCTTCGCCCTCATCAAAACGAACTGCTTTAGTCCAATCTCCATGGGCATTAAATTCAAGAAACTCATTTCGAGTCTCATATACCAATTTTTGATTTTCATCAAAATACTTTTTGTAACGTTTATTGGGCTCAGTTAAAGACTCATACTCCAAAAAGGCATCATTATCAAGAAAAGTGTATTCTTGGACTAATCTAGAATCCTTACCGTAATTATTTGAAAAAATTATATAGCCACTTAAAGCTTCATCCGTTTCATTTTCTTTATACTCATATCTATCGGTAGATACAAGTTCATAAAATCTTTGACCACTTAATTCTTCATTGGCACCATAAAATTTTGAAATAACTTTGTTATCCTCAAAATAGTTAAGCTTATTCGACGATTTTAAGGTATTGTTGGCGTCATAGGTGTTGGCTTCAATAATATTTCCATTTTCGTTAAAACTGACACTATAAATCCAATCTAAATCATTCTTAGTCCATTCTCCTGATTCGTATTCTGCATTATACGCGTGCCAAGTTGCTTTGTGAAGTTTTTTATTATATCCTATTGGTTTGTAACCAAAATAGGGATTCATATCTGCAGTACATGAAAGTAGCAGATGTGATATAAAAACAATTATAAATAACTTTTTCATTAATTATTCAATAATTTCAATTTCGACTTCATCGAGCCATACGGTGCCAAAATCTTTTAAATGCACACTGTAGGTAATGGAATGTGCATTTTCTGGCACATGAGCTTCAATACTATAATTCTGCCAATGCGTGCTATTTATCCTAAATTTATCAAGACTATCAAAAATGGGAGGCTCTCCTAAATACGTTTCATCTTCAGTGTTTAATTCTACGAACAAGTGAAGAAAGGCAAATGAAGATTCTTCAGTTCTAGATTTTGCTACGCCTTTAAGCCGAATTGTTTTACCTAAGTAAGGTTTTGCATCAATTGACTGAAATACGTTAGCGCCAATCTCGCCATAAGTTGGACCTTTTGGGCGTTGCACCATCAAGGACTTATTGCCAGCATAAGCATCTTCACTTGTGGTCATAGTTACACCTAATCGCTTAAACTTTGACCATGAAATCCAATCTTTGGGTGATTCACCTATTCTTCCCTCTTCAAAATTTAAATTGGATGGGTATTCAAGGTTTTTGTTGAATATCCAAAGGTGATCGTAATCTGATTCATCAATTGGAATAGTCGCTGTTGTTTTATTTAAAAAAATTAGTGCATCAAATTCTTTTAAAAGCTTATGTATCTGATAATAATCCTCAGACTTATTTTGATTGTAGAATCCCCAAGAATAACGTGTAGGTATAGGTTGGTTGAAAAAGTCAAATATAGGACCGTTACTAGGGACATTAGATAAATCTAAAAAGGCTCTATCTAAGCTAGCATTAACCAATGTATGTTCCAAGGACCCTTTTTTGGCTTTGTCTACATTAAAGGTATTGAAGCCAGTTGAAGGAATATGCTCGTCTAAAGCTGAAAATTCTCCTTGATTGTAAAAAAAGCCAACAATTTTTAGTTGATTACCATACCATTTTTTAAGATGATAGCCCATACATTTATAGGCGTTATAATCCAAACCTTCATTATCATTTTCTGATATTAGCATATTACTGACATGAAAATTATGAGCCCAAACTATCATTTTAGAATCTTCACCTTCATTGTCTAAAGTCCATCTAATATTTTCAGCTTGTCCATAGTCTCTATTAAGCTCTTTATTTGCTCCATCCGAAATATAAATTTCGATTTGTCGAGCATGTTGTTTAGCCAATTCCCAATCTTTTAAACTTGAAGAATTAACATAATCGATTTTCTTAGTATTAAAAGCTTTCATAACTTTTTTAATTGCCTTTAAAGCTAATGAGTCATATTCCTTAGGAATCCAATGTCTTCTACCTAATCCTCTTGGATCTGAAAATGGTATTTCTAGACTGCCTAATTGTGGGCGCACAGCCAATTCAAGGTCGGGATCTACATTCTTTAAGTAGGTTAACGTTACTTTTGCAGCGCGTTCTGGATCCTGGGTGTCAAAGCCATAAAACTTGACTTTTTTTACATTATTTGGGTTGGCATTGTAAGAACGCATCCATTTTAAAAGTTCGAGTAATTCTTTTGTGTCCCATGTCCAATAATAGATACCAGCTAATGCTTTTTTAGGATCACCAATACCATCTAACACATAGCGATTAACATCGAAAGCTTCACCAAAAGGGCATTCTAAAGCAAAGATATTAAAGCCTTTTTGTGTAACTAGATATTCAACAAGACGATGCTTTAGCTGAAATACTTCGCGGTTACCATGTGTTGGCTCTCCTAGAGATACAATTCGAGCATTATCAACAAACTCGTCAAGTTTTACAAGATCATCAAATCCTGTGCTTGCTTCAACTGTTTTAATATCAACAGCGTTATCTATTATCCATTCATTTACTTTTTTATCATCATAATTATTGGAACAATCGCTCAGAATTAAAACAGAGATTAATATTTGAATTGTTTTCTTCATTCTTTGTCTTGCCAGTAACTAAGGATTTAAATTTACTCTAATATCTTATAACTTTAGCCCAACACCAACCTTGAGTAAGTTCACATTGGTATTAAAGGGAATATCTGGTACATCATTATCTACACTTACCTTCGTAAAATCATACTGAATTTGTACAAAGACCTTGTTGCTAATATCATAAGCAAGACCAAGATTAAGGCCAAAACCATTTAAATTTTCTGTTCTACCAGAGACATCCTCGCTGTTCAAGGTCCCTGATATTTTAAAATTTAAAAACGTATAGCCAACACCTACAAAAGGACGCAGTTTTTCTAGGTTTTGTATGTTGAGCTCTACAAATACTTTCGGTTGAATAACAAATATAGTTCTAAGGAAATCTAAAGCACCTTCATTTTGGTTAGAATTGTCAATAAGCACACCTGCATTAAAGCTGGCACCAACACTTACAAAATCTATTGTGGCAAATTTGTATTTGAGTCCAAGATCTATGATACCAACAGCTTCACCAACAAAATTGTCGTCTATTGGTGTAGGATAATTGGCTTCAATACTAAACTTAGAATCTTGTGCATCCAGATTAAAGCTAAGGACTAGTAAAAGGGTGAGTAGTATATTTTGTTTCATGTTATTTTTAGTGTTATTGGTCGTTTTTAATTAAATATTGCGACAGCTCTTACAGGTGAGCCCGTACCACCTTTAATTTTTAATGGAAAACCAATGAATCTAAATCTTCCTTTTCCAATGAGCAAATTAAGGTTAATCAAATTCTCATAGTGCGTAAAATTCATTTCTCCACAAATATGATGCACTTCTTTGTTTGAAACACCAGATACACCTGGTGACATGGTTTCAACTCCAAAAGCGGAAATACCCTTGTCACCAAGCCACTTTGCACATGCAATGGAAATTCCTGGTCCATTGCTCCAATTTTCACTATTAAAGTATTTTCTGTAATGGTCTGTATAAAATAAAACTGTATCTCCTTTTTTAATTTCTAATCCGGCTTTATTGCATGACTCTTCAATCTCATAAGGTTCTATTAAATCTCTCAGTCCTTTATGTGAAAAATCTAAACAAATGCCTTCTGTGTAGAACATTGATAAAGGCATCTTGTCAATAGACTTGCCTACATGTTGAATTTGCATATGATTTATGGCATCGACGTGCGTCCCTGTATGTTCTCCCATTTCTAATTTATGGACAGCAGGTGTTTTGTTCTTTGGATTTTTTATGCCATTCCATTCTTCGTGCGAATTATGAATAGTCATTTTTACCTGTGGCAGATCTTTATAAACAGGCATGCCTTCATAAATTTCTTGACTTAAATCAATAATTTCTGTCATTGAATATTGTTGTTTGTCAAATTATTTATCAATCTCATTTTCAATAATTTGTAACATGTTATTTATTCGATCTCTTAAGGTTTGAGATTGCATATTAGTCATCTGATTAAATGTGATCACCATGCTAACGATACCTTCCAACTCAACATCGTTAAGGACTTCTTTTAAATCTACGTCCTTTTTTGTTGGCTCTATACTAAACTTATAGTTATAGGTTTTGTCTAAAGCTTCAGTTGGCGTATAACCATCTTTCCAAAGAATGTCATTCACATTTCTCATAATACCCAATCTAGTGATACAAGGGAAAATGGTTTCCGTTCTATATTTTTGATATTGTAGCTCGAGTTCTTGAACTTGAAATACTTCTGAAGACCAATTTGAAAGAAGTTCCACTAACTCTTGATTTTGAATGAGCCTTAATTTTTCTGTGCCAATAATATCATTCTCAATAGGATCGAATGTAGGATCTCTTGCAATTTGCCATAACGCTTTATAAAATTCGATGGCATTAATAGATTGTGGATGATCAATTTTATCTAATAAGGTGTTACAAGCCACTAGGCCTTCATTTCGCATTAGAATCTTTTCATCTAATTGCTTAAGGTTACTTGTGTACTCTTTTTGTAATTGTTTTAAGATTAATTGTTCCTTAGCTAAATCTTTTTGCCGTTCATTCCAATTATTAATCTGTAGAGCGATTAAAATACCAATAACGACAAGTATAATTTCTCCAATGGCATAGAGTAGGTACTTACTAAACTTATTTTCAGAGAGTAGTCGCTGACGTATTTTTCGAAAGAATTTAATCATCGGTTGGCGGTTTCCTCTAAGATAGGATAATTAATTAATTTGAGTTTTGGGGAATAAAGTATTATACTCAAACTGGCAAAGCAAATGTATTATATCGCTCTCACAGAAAAATGATATTCTTCTTGTAGTTTTTTTAATTCATCGATCAAATAATATCGATGTGAGTAGCCTGTTAGTACTACAATTCTCTGATTAGGATTATTTTTTATTTGCTTTATAATGTTATTCACCATGGCCATATTCCTAGTATCCCAATAACTCATATGAACAGGAAGAAATTCTCTTAATTCCTCTGTTAGATCTTTCGTCTTTAAAATTTGGGGAATTTTATCGTATACATATGCTTGTCTAATCTTAATAATACTGTCTGCAATACGATTATTAAAGTCGTAAGGGGTTTTAGAATTTCCAAGGTTGAGGTATTTCTTGGATACTTTATGATAGTTATCCATGATTAATGACTCCTCTTTGGATAACGCCTTTTCCTTATTTAGTTTAAGTGCTGTTCCAACAAGGTTACTCATGTTGTTTTTATAATTATACTTTAAGTGAAATAGATCTCTTTCTTCCCATTCAAAACCTATAACTTTAGCTTCAGGATGATGTTTTAAATATTTTAGTGCTACAAAACTTTCTACTTTATTCCCTTTTTTGAAAGAACTCATCATTTGATTAAGGAAATCAGTTCTTTTAACCATTCGCTTGACGGTTTGTTTATCGCTTTCAAATAAAATAATAGAAGGGGAGACTTTACTCATATAGTTATAGAGATCATCTCTTTTAAAATTATTAGTTTCAAAATGCATGGATCCAACAACATAAACCTCTGTGCCATCTGGTGAAGTTTTTATTTTGGTCTGACTAATTGGCTCACTCTGTTCGATATAAGCATTCAGGTCTAAATTGTACTTTATTATCGCCGCTAGACATGTTATAGTTGTTAGTGATGCCCATGCTACAACACTATATTTTATAATTCTTTTTAATTTTATTTTCTTCATGATCTAGTTTTTTACCGCATATCTTAAGTTTGGTGCATCTATAATCAAGGTTTTTTCTAGGAATAACTTGTTTCCCGTCATTCCGCCTAGATCACCTCCGATGTTTGCCAACTTTAATACAGATTGAAGCATTTCCGTACCAGGTATTTCCACATAGCTCACATAGGTTAGCGGAACTGAGGTATTTCCAAATTCAAACATGCCTTCAGATGCGACATTAGAAATCTTCGTCTTTTTTCCCCAGGAGGAGCCTTCATAGGTCGTTATCTTTGAATTAGGTTTAGACATATCTTTAAAGGTGTCTTCATCCACAATAAGTTCGTATGCACTCGAGCCTGAATCGTACCATAATTCTATGGGTTCATTGTTTAGCTGTGCTGAAAGGAAAATTCTACGCCCATCAAACGTGAAGGGTAAAAAATCATCTTCATTTATTATTCTTTTGTCTGTAGCCTCAATAAGAGTCATGTTTTTATTTTTATAATCAATGATTATTGGGTTTTGTTCAATAAAATCATTACCAACAGTTCCAAGTATTATAAAAGAATTATTTTCCCAATCAATTGCAGTGCCTCGGCCTTTAAAACCTAAAGAATTTGCTGTAACATCAACAGTACCCACTTTGAATTTTGCATCTAAAACACGTACCTGATTATCTAAAGTGTCTATTTGAAAAATAGTCCCATACTTTTCATTTACTGAAATAACATTCTCATAGAGTAAAACAGTAGATTTTGCTCCAGTATCAAACTGCATATAAAATGTTTGATCTATTCCAGGAAGACTTACAGGAACAAACATGTATGAATTTGGTATAACCTTATCACCAACTTTATGACTTTTCCAAATGAAATCAAAGGATTGCCCAACGTTTGAAATTGTAAGTTCATTAGGTGGTGCACTTAAAAATTTATTCTTAAAGTAAAAGAAGCTGATGGTTCCTGCTGTGACTATCAGTATAAATAGTCCTAATAGAAGTCGTTTAAATACTTTCATAAGTTTGGAGTAAATTAAATGCTCAATTGTTTCATTTCTTCAAGTGTATAAAGCTTGTTTTTAAAGTAATTGTCAATGCAATATTGCTTTGCTTTTTCACCCTCTTCTTTCGCCATGTTATGCTCAGCAGATAAAGAGGCAATCAAGTAATGTAGTTTTAATAAGGTTCCCTTATTGCCACCTTCATAAATCTTATGTGTAGAAGCATAGTCTCGACTTTTAATTAAGACCTCCATTAATCTTTCGTAGTCTTTTAATTTTTTGAAGCTCTCAATCACGAAATGGAAGTTACCGAAGTATACTTGGGGTTCTACGGTTAAGTTTAGTTCTTCCAGGGCTTTTCCATATTGTTTCGAACTTTTTTCTAAAGCTCCAATATGATAGTAAAAATTTCCTTGGTTCATAGCATCCATTCCTCCTGGTTCTTTCATTACTCCATTTTGCCATAATTTGTTCTCTTCAACAAAGTCATAATAGGCATCTAGCTCTTTTTCATTTTTGGTTTCTATGATATTCATTAATACATTTTCTAAATCATTTAGACTGTATTTTACCTTAAGACCATAGAAACTTTCCATATCGATTGCATATTGATCTCTATAGTCATAAAAGGATTGGTATTTTTCTACAACTTTATAGTCTTTATAAACAAAACGGATTCCATCGAACAAACTTTCAGGCACTAAAGAATTGTGATTTCTGGTATACACGTTCTTTTTGAATTGAATTTTAGTATTTTGATTTACTTTATATAATTTTTGGTAATCATCACCAGCTTCGATTCTGTCTGGAGAATCGTAAGTAGCATTTGCAACAAAATAATAGAAGTTTTTTCCATTATAATTTTTGATGGCTTCTCCCATGCGAGTATCCACATCTTTATTTTTTCTTTTACCATAGAAATTGGTAGATATAGAAATGAAACCTCTAAATGGATTGTCCTTTTCCAAGAATAAATAGTGATTAAATTCAGCGCCATTAGAATGACCGATCATGACGTTAAATCCAGAAGTAGCATATTGCTTATTAACATATGGAATCAATTCTTGAAATAAGAAATTTTTAAACTGTTGTCCTGTCTCTTGATAATTCACATCCAAATCCTTATTTCTATTTGATTCGCCATTGGTCATACCATGTTCAATACCTACCAAGATAGTTTCAGGGATAATTTCATAGGGTGCACCAACCATAGTCTCTAAGTAGTTTTTTGCTACTTCAAAGTTTCTACTACCACCATCGCTAATATAGAAAACAGGATATTTATTCTTAGGGTCATAGTTGTTTGGGAGTACTATTTTTATATTTCTCCCTCCACCTAAAACATATTGAGATGGTAGAAATTTGATATTATAATCTAAACCTAAAGCTTCGCCATCAATATTATTAGACCATCCTTTTATAGTAAATATGTTTTTTGAATCTGGAGATTTTAGCTTCTGATTAGGATTATCATTTAACTGTTTAATGATGCCTTCTGTATTCCAATCGCCTTTTGTGAATTTAAATTCAGCTGGATAGGTTAGTACTACCGAGATACTGCGTTCATAATCGGATATTTTTTCCATTTTCACAAGGTTAGGATTCCAGTTTCCTAATGACTCTTGATTTCCTGTTATGTAAACTTCATCCGTATTATTCGGTACAATAACTTTAATGGTTTGTGTGGTCTGCCCAAAGATTATTGCTGTAAATAATAATAGGCCTTTTAGCATTGTTGTTTTTATGTTCATAATCGTTTGATTTTTGAACAAATGTAGATGAGGACTCAAGAAATTTTGAGGAAAACCGAGGTGATTTAGGGGCTAATCCCTAGGGTGATTTTTGAATTTAGCTACGAATTCTGTACGATTGCTCACTTCTAACTTCGCATAGAGATTACGAACATGAGTTTTTACCGTATTTAAAGAAATAAAAAGTTCAGAGGCAATTTCTTTATTGGTTTTATCTGCAACCATGAGCTCAGCCACCTTTTCTTCTTGAGTGGTAAGACTAAAATCTAAAGGTACTTGTTGTAAGGTTTTGGCACGTTTTAATTTAAGGATAAGGAATACAATACCAATAAAAAATAGAACACTTAAAATAGCTAAACCATAAGTTAACTTTTTATATAAAACCAATTCGTTTTTGGTTTCAGACTTGTACAAATCATCTAAAAAACTTCTATACTGCAGCGCATAAGAAGAAGTATCGTAATAATCATTGAGCTGGCCAAGAAGTTCAACGTAAAACTCTGGGTCATCTCCTAAGTCTTTTTTAAAAGCTTTTTTTGGTAGACTTCCTAGTAAAATTAAAGTGGTAAGAGGATGGGTTTCTTTTTCTATTACAAAAGACTTTAGCTCACCTAGATATTGATCGGTAGTTTGGTTAATCATCTTTTGGTTGTTGAAACCAGAGAATTCTTGACGAAGTTTTTTAGCATATGATTCATAGGTATTCCATTCCTTATCGATAGGATTGGTATTGCTATTACTAGAAAACCAGAATTTACTATTCCTCTTAAAGACAATGGTGTCATTATTGGAGAAAATAAAATTGTGAAAGTTCTTAAGATCTTCCATATCATATTTTTGCACGCCTTCTACATCCTCATCTAAGTTTGAGTAAATACGGTATAAGGCATGCTTATCTGAAAGTAAACTGCCCTCAAAAGAAAAATAACCCAAACTGTCGGTAAGGGTGGAGGTAATAATTTGGTCTGGACTAATGCCATTTATTTCATCAAACTGTAATAAACTTAGATATACGCGTTTATTTTTTTCTGGCGTATCTAGATATCCAGAAATAGAATATTGACCAAAACAGTAATTCCCAAATAGAATTAATGTGAAAAGTAAAATTCGCTTGAGGTAAATGACCATAAAGAGTAATATCTATTTTTTCAGATGAAGGTAAAAATAATCAAATAGTTTATAACAGTCTTACTTTCTGCAGATGCTTGATTAAGCAATAGCTAAAGGCCATTGTTGAATGTTATTTATTTTTAAGTTCTGGATATTTAGCTTCCATAAGGTTTATCAATTCTAAAGCCTCCTCTTTAAGCTCCTTAAAAAAAGTAGTATTGTATCTACATGTTCTTAAGATGGATAGTAAGTGCTCATATATGATCTCATTATTTAGATACTCTTGGATATAAGCTGATGATAATTTAGCGTTTTTTGATTCATATTTAAAGTCTTTTAAATTCCCAATAGCAAAATTAGCGCGTCTTAAATCCATTCTAATTTGCAGTGGATATTCTTTAAAGTTAGAAATACGTGTGTCAAAATTTTTATAAAACTTGTCTAATAAGTTAGAAAGTGAATCATTTTTAAGTAAACTGCTTTGACCAGAACTCTTAAGTTTATCGAAGGTGTTTAAGTCTCTGTCTATAATAAATAATCGTCTAGGTTCCCAATGATTTTTAGTAAATAGTACTGTGTCGGTAACTACTTTATTTTTTGATTCAAATACATTTAGAATATATTCAGTTCCGTCATATTGCTCACTTAAACTATTTAGTATTTCATCAATATTAGTGATCTCAATTTTTAAGTCTTTATATATTTCTTTTATATACTCCTTCCCACTTTGCTCAATCTTTCTTCTTTCATTCCAATTATTAATCTGTAGAGCAATTAAAATACCAATAACGACAAGTATAATCTCTCCTATGGCATAGAGCAGGTACTCACTAAACTTATTTTCAGAGAGCAAACGCTGACGTATTTTTCTAAAGAATTTAATCATTGGTTGGTGGTTTATTGAAAGATAGCAAATTGCAATGAGACGTGTGTAATAAATAAATTAAAGCAAAATTTTCTATAAGCATCTCGTTCATTTATTTAAATATTTCAGTGAGATAGACGATCCCAAATATCCAGCCCACGTAGAGTAGGGTGTAAGTAAGGGCATAAACTGCAGAAATTCCGAGGTCACCTCTTGTGTCTTTTGTTTTACTAAAAACAAATTTTAATGCTCTAAAGAATATCCAATAAAGCATGGCTAAAATTATAAATAAAGAAAACCAAAATACAGCTTCAAGAACAACTAATAATACAACGAACAGAATTGACATTATAATCCATAAAACAATGGACAAAAGCAATCCGCCAATACCATCTCCAACATCAATTGAAGGGATATCAAACGTTGGTGAGGCATTTCCGATGATATTACCACCTTCAAACTTTTGAAATTTTGGAAAATCGTCAATTAGCCCAATTGCTGTGTAAAGGCCATACGTCATAAACAGGAATAAAGCTGTGGCAATGATACCAAGTGACCAATAGAGATTCGACGTTAAACTTCGGTTGTAATTTATACCAGTGAGATAAACGGTAAGAACTGTAATTCCGATTACAAATAATGAAACTATAAAAACAGATTTTCCTTTTAGATATGGTTGCTTGGTTTTCAATTTTTATGATTTAAATATGATAAATGTATGATTATACGGTTATAATATACATTTCATATTTTATATCTGTAGTGTCCTATGATTTTATATTCAAACAGGCAGTCTT
Organism: Winogradskyella poriferorum; assembly: GCF_050618035.1. Lineage (GTDB taxonomy): Bacteria > Bacteroidota > Bacteroidia > Flavobacteriales > Flavobacteriaceae > Winogradskyella > Winogradskyella poriferorum_A. The sequence goes on along the minus strand of NZ_JBODPY010000002.1, from coordinate 410,533 downwards.
GCAAAACTTGTCCGGCTCCAATATTATGAACGATTAAGTTTCGTTTACCATCAGATGATTTTTTATCAACTACAATTCCAATATGTGTGACAGCTCCTCCTAAATTCCAACAAACAATATCTCCAGGTTTGTAATCCTTTGGATCCATAGATATTACTTTGTCTGCGCCTTGCCTTTTAAAAAATGTCATGAGATTAGGCACTCTGCGATGGTCGATATTTTTATCTGTGGAGCGCAGTCCCCAAATTTTTGGGTAGGCACTAAAGTTAGCTTTCATATCCTCATGCACTTCCTTTTGGAGATCAATTCCAATTTTTCTGTAGGCACGAATTACCACATCTGTGCAAACACCTTTGTCCTTTGGCACATCACCATTTGGATAATCTATGGAGAAGTAGCTTGGGTCATAAGTAACTTGTTGCTTTATTAATTCCAATGCACTTTGGGAGAGATCAATTTGTGCAACTGTTGTTTGAGCAAAACAAAGTTTAAGACCTAAAATTAATGCTATTAGAAATGTACTTCTCATATAAGCTTTAACGTGATCGTATTTGGTTTGTTGTGTTTTAATGCCGTTCCCAGAAGTTCCCAATTACATCTAATTTAATTCTTTAAAGGAAATGTAATACCTACTGCAAATGCACCAGCAAACTGTTGCACTGTGGGTTGAAAATAATAGGTGAGTCCTAGATCGACATTATTGTTTTGTCCCAGTTCTAGCCCTAACGAAAATGGAATATGGTAAATGAGACCACTTCTTTCTATATTGTCAAAGGCTGTAAAGGTTTCAAACTTCCCAATCGAAGTTCCTATGCCTATTTCTATGTAAGGTGCTACCCACGGAATAGGTGCTCTAAGTCTTGCTTTTCCTCCTAGTAGAAAGGCTTTTGATTCGGCTATTTCATCAGTAGGATTGCCATTGAGGTCTTCTCCATTAGATTTGGTAAGGATAAAGCCTGCATATGGTCTTAACTCCACCCACGATTTTACCTTAAGGACTAATTCGCCTTGTGCAAAAAAACCATCGTCGGCAACGTCTGTGATGCTATTGTAGGGTACGCTTAACCCATATCCGATTTGAGCATTGATTGATTTTTCTTTTATGAATTGTGCTTTGGCTAAATTTGAAGTTAAAACGATAACAAGTAGGAGTAGTGTTTTTTTCATTTAATGTATAAGTGTTTTGCTCTGTTAATGTAATTTAAGATGTATTAGCTTCTGTTCTTGGGTTTCTAAAGACTATTTAATTCTGCTAATTTGTCGATTAAAAGACTTCTGTAGCTTTCCATATAATCTGGATAAATGGCATTTCTAAATCGCCAAGATTTATGAAAACCATTATCGTCTTGATATTCTAAATAGAGACCTCCATTTTCATTAGTGCAGTTAGGGCAATCTAAATAGCCATTAGGTTCATTAAATATATCTTCCGGTAACTCTGTTATCAATGATTCAAAATCTTGGTAATAGGCGTTATCCATAAGTTGAAAATTACCCACAAAAAAAGTAGTCTCAGGATAATTATAATCGATGTCCCTAAATACATTTCCGGTATCTAATTTGTAGATCGTAGAACAATCACCAGAACAGCTAGAATCTGCAAACCAACCAAAAATAAGGGTCCCATCTCTTTGGGTACCTTTGTTGGTATTGTCATCTTCAGAACTGCAACTAAACAAGGTTAGTATTAAGAATAAGGTTAAAATAAAATTCAATTTTTTCATGATGTAAATTTGGTTTAATTTTTCGTCTATGGTTTAGTAATTAATAATTCCCGTTGTTGGCAATAATTAGTTCTTACTGCATTTAGCGTACTTCTGCCCGAAGGGTATACACTATAACCTGGTTAGCATACGTTTTCTTCCTTTACAGCAACTATTCTAATTCTTTTATAATCCGCATACCATTTGTTGTTAATGAGGCATTTGTCCTTTATCAGCTCTTGTACTTCGTTTTTTATTTCTTCTATGTGTTTTTCTAAAACTCCAACAAAAAAGCTCTCGGCAAACATCGAAATCCAATCCTTTATTCCAGATTCCTCATCGGCAAGTTCAGTTGGTCTGTCATAATGCTCTGCAGAAAGTACTCTAAATCCGGCAGATTCAAGTTCCGTGCAATAATCTCCAATGGAAGGAAAATACCATAAATCCAAATTGGATTGGTTCTCATAACCTCGCAGCCTTAATGCGTTTCTTAATTCATTAACTATTGTTTGAACATTACCTTTCCCTCCAAACTCTAGGACAATTTTTCCGTTTGAATTTAAATTTTCATACATACATTTTATAGCATTCCTAAAATCTTTCACCCAATGCAGTGTCGCATTTGAGAATATCGAGTCAAATTTTTCATTAAAAAGGAAATTACTGGCATCCATGACTTGAAACTCAATTTCAGGGAACTTTGATTTAGCGTCAGCTATCATTTCGACAGATTTATCGATACCGATTGTTTCTTTTGCAAATTCATTTATTTTAGAAGTCAATTGCCCAGAACCACAACCTAAATCCAATATTCTTTGATTTCCTTTTGGGTCAAGCAGTTTTATAAGGCTTTCACCATATTGATAAACAAAAGAATGTTTTTCATTATAAAGTTCAGGTTTCCATTTCGTTGTAGTATCTATCATATCAATTGTTTGACAAGGTGTTGGTGTATGGTTTATGCTGTTTGAGTTCTAAGTTAGCAAAAAAGGAGAGCAGAGGGTTTGGATTTCGCTAGAAATTCGCGAGCCATGTTTAAACACAATGAACTAAACACGTTGTTGTTACCAGTTATTATTCGATTATTTTTTTTTACTCGCACCGAGCCAGTATTCAATCAATGAATCAACACTAATGATCAAAACGATAAATAAAATGGTAATTCCCAAAGTTATTAATCTATTCTTAACAGGAATACTATTTTTTGATTCAAAGTTGGTAAGCTTATTTACTATATCGATCACTACTTCTTTATTGAAGAATAGGATTAAAAGTAACATTAGAAAAACTATTATAGCATTGGCTAATGCTGGATAGACATCTAGAAAAATGATATCAAAAACGATAATGTTTAGCATGATAGGTAATAATATCAATACGCCTATCAATTTTGTTTTATTCCATAATAGAAACCAGGCTCCTAAAAGTTGAAATACACCAATGAATAAAATATAAGCATAAGAGTGTCCCATAAATGTCCATGCTAATGAAAATCCGTTTGCTTCACCTAATGTTGTGTTTGCGACTTCGGAAGGTATGTTTCCTTTCATGTAGAACTGTCCACCAAAAATTTTGGACACTCCATAAATGTTTAGGATAATAAAAACGCACTGACGAAAGACAAGTTCGAATGTCGCCTTGTAATTGAGATTAATCATGGTTACTAATTAAATGAAATGTGGTAAAGCTGAGTTTAACTTAAGAATTGAATTAGCGTTGGATACTTTATCGATTTTCCATTATGATATCTTAAAGAATTAGATATGACAATGATAAAATTCAGGAAATACATTGCACTAATTGTTATAAATAGTCCGGAAAAAGAAACAGTTGATAGTCCGAGTTTTGAAAAGACAAAAAGACCAATAATCATCACAAACAAAAGCAATGTCCAGGATAATTGAAAATTTAAAATGGACTTTCCAATGCGATCCATATTTTTGATCTTATCTTTTTTTGAGATCCAGATTATTAATGGAATAAGTATCCCAAGAAATGGAAAAACTATAAAGCTGAGTTGCGACAGATTTAATCTTAGAAGCGCTTTACTATCTTCAATAATTTGCCAATCCATTAATTCGTTGGGCGTAATACTTAAAGCATATGACAATCGTTTAATAGAATCTCCCGTAGGTTGAGTTTCACCATTTTCAACTCTTTGGATAGTTCTTAAACTCAAACCGGATTCTTCAGCTAAAAATTCTTGAGACATACCTTTTTGTTTTCTCAATTCTTTTATTCTTGATCCTAAGAGATTCTTATTCATTCTCTAATGTTTTAGTTTTAATGATAACTGCTTTTCTATTTCTCAATATAGCAAGTGTAATTGAACCTAATATAAATCCAGGAATAATTTGAATTAGAGAACCATAACCTACTTGATTTAGTATCGCTTGACCAAAATTATTAAAATAGTCTCCATAATGAGTCCCTATTTCCCATTTAGTATCAATCCACCAAAGCAAAGCAACAGGAAATCTTGAAATAGGTGAATAAATTAGTAATGCAAGGAATAGTATAAGATATGAATCTTTTGCATTGGATAATTTTATTCCCCAATAAATTGAAAATCCTATAGTAAGCCAGAGTAAACCAATAATAAAAATGGCACTTTCTGGTAATCCAGCGAGTTCAAGGGAAAAGCGAATTGGGGTTAAAATAATCGCAATTAGAATAGCTTTTTTGGCTAATTGAAACGCTTTTTCGAATATCAATTTTGGAATGATTCCGTTTACTTTTTTCATCAATATAAATATTTTTAATTGTATGAAACAAAAGTAAATATGGTTGATGGACATTGATGTCGTCATCTATATGACATCTTTACGTCATCTATGTTTTAATTGGTTACAACGGTTTTGGCTATTCGTAGTTGCACAAGTTAGCCATTATTATGCCTAGTATTTTTATTTTTCTCCTTTTGGTATTGTTCCATTCATCCATTCTTTTATTTGAAGTTCAGAGCCTGGTAACATAGCCATTTGTTTACTTTCCATATCAATTACACAAAATGCAAGAATATGATAGTCTAAATTATTATATTTCTTAGCAATTTTGTCATTTCCAACTTCGGATACATATCCTAAAAGTCTAAGAATTTTTCCTTCTTTTTCGTATCCACTATTTACAAGCGAAGCAATCCATAAACTACTTCCACCTTCTAATTTCACTTGATAATAGGGTTTATCCTTATGTGCAGAATATACTTTGGTTACAAGTGCATTAAAAGCAATAATTTCACCATCAAGTTTCTTAATTTTCTTTAAGTCTTTTCCTTCAAAATTTGTTGGGCAAGGATTTTTAGTTGTTGGTTTAGTTGATTTTTCTGCTTCTGTTTGAATCAATGATCTGATTTTTTCACAATTTTCGTTTAAGGTTGGAATTATTCCGTTTTTAATTTTCTCCAAAGCACCCTTTTCAACTAATGATTTTTGTTCTGTTGAATTTACAAGACTGAAAATTTGATTAAATTCTTTGTCGTAGCAACGGTTAATTTCTGGTTTAATTTCTTCGTAAGATTTTATATCATCTTTGATACACTCGCAAATCTTATTAGATACTTTTTGGGTTATCGATTCGATGTTTTGACTAAAACTTGTTAGGCTAATCAAAATTAAAACTACTGTCGTTATTATCTTCATTTCTTATATTATACACTACGGTCTCTGCTATTCGTAGTTGCTTTATTTAGCGATTAGTTACAACCAATTTTGAGTGTAGCTTATTAAATGAGTTTACTAATCTAGTCATTATTGCTAACGGAAATTAAAAACTTCATCATAATCTCATCGGCCTTTTCAAATTTTTTCATCATATCTGTTTCCTCAATGTCATCGATGTTCTGTAGGGTTAAGTTATCTCCAAATGCATTTTTTAAAGCGTCCATATTTTTTTTTGTAGGATCATTATCTACATAGTACTGCTTTATTCTACCTTGTAGCTCTTTATCGGCGTAAAGCGAGTCAAAATAGCTCTTAGCCTTTTCATTTGGGATAAATGCATTATCAGGTTGCAAGTAGTTAAGCAACTGTAAATTCATCTGAGCTATTTTAATTTGATCAGAGTATGGCCAAAATAATGGGATTTCAATTGTTTTTGAATCATCATTGTAGAATTTTGGCTCATATTCGTAACTAGGCATGTCAATTTCGGGTGCGCGATCACCTAAATCAGTTGCTGCATAAGAACAGTAGTACATAAAATCTCTAAGCTCCTTGTTTTTAATAGGTATGGTCTTGTACATACTCATAGGCACTGCAACCATGGCATTAACTCTATTAGGATAATGCTCTGCCATGTAGAACATCACTTGCGGTGCTGTTGTTCTACCAATAAGTGTAGCAGTCTCAATCTTCATTTTATCCATAAAGGCCAAAATATCCTTGGCAACATTCTCAACCTTATAGATGTCCTCTCCATCCTTATCAGAATTACCATAACCTCTGTATATAGGTGCATACACTCGATAGTGTTTGGATGCTTTAGTAAGCATATCTCTCCAAGCTACGTAATTTTGATAGTAAGTCATATTATCTTTTAAGGCAGAGGCGTTATGAACGCCCTGTATATGAATGAGTGTATTTCCTTTACCTCCAAAATCCATGTATTCCATATTCATTCTCGAGGTCTGAATCATTTTGGCTTCGTAGGGTTCAGAATCAGAGTTAGACTCCTTCTCATTAGCTCCTAAGTCTTGGCCATAGGTTGTTAACAGAAATAGGCATAAAATGGTAGTTAGTATTGATTTCATATTTGATTGTATTAATTATGCACTAAAAGCATGTTATCTGTCTGTAGTGTATTAACATACAATATACTCATTTTCTTACAGTTACAGTATCTTCAGATTCCTCTTAAAAAATGACTTAGCACAGATCAAGGTCACAAGACTAGGGAAGAGGCCCTTTGCAATTAAAAACAAGAAATTATAGCCTTCTGTTAAGGCTTCTCGGGAGACTTCCATAAAGACGAGCTCACCATATGGCTGAGATGCAAAGAAAAAGGTATTCATAAGGTTTATGCCCACATGTAAGCTCAAACCCAAGTAGATGGATTTTGTTTTGTAAAACAAATAAGCCCAAACATAACCTGTAAAGCCTGTGATACAGACCACATAGAGAATAGGAATAATACGGTTAAAGCCCATACCATAAGAGAACACATGGTAAACACCAAATACCAATGCAGATAGCCAAATGGCATAGGTTGCACCAATGCGTTGAATTAGTATATACAACAACGCTCCTCTAAAGACAAGATCCTCCGTGAGTGCAGAACGTAAATGGTAATAAGAAGCCTTGAGAATTGTACTGAGATTCAAATCTGTGTTGCGGTGCCATTCTATTTGCAATACATTGGTTTCTATACCTATGTTAACCAGTACGACAAGCATTATAAAAATAAAGCCTACAGCAAACTGTACAAGTCGTGCTTTATTAGGTATAAGACCTAAAGCATTGAGGTTCTTAGCCTCGATTAGGTATAGGAGTACCCAAGAGACTGTTAGGATACATAATAAGCCTAGCATCTATAATAGTATTTGGTGATAAAAAAGGTGTTTATTTTAAAAAGGGAATCGCCAAAGGATAATTGTAAGTATGGTTCCGCAAGGCTGAGCGAACATTAAGTAGCGTCATTATGATACTAAACAACACAAGACCTGCGGTTATAAAGTAGTTATAACCTGGTATGGCAAAAAATAATAACAGGGAGAGTACAAGATATAACATGATGGAACCATGAAAATTAACTATGGCCTTACCATGTGCATTGTATAAGGGATTGTCATTGGCTTTATGGATCCAAAGAAAAAGCGGTACAAAAATATTAGCAAAAGGGATGATAAAGCCTAAAAAGGGTGTGGCATGTAATAAAAGCATCCACTTACGTTGTATAACCTCTTCATTTGGGTTGTCTACCACAACAAGATCTTCAACTTTTATGTCTAGACTATCAGCTAAGAGTTTTACAGTTTGGAGGTGTGGTGTCACCTCTTCTTTTTCGATACGTTGTATCGTTCTAATACCAACGGTTGAATATTCAGCGAGTTGCTCTTGGGTAAGACCTTTTAGCGTGCGATGGTATTTTAAGCGTTTTCCTAAAGTTTTGTTTTCCATTTTATAAATTTTAATGGTACAAATTTACCATGCAACCGCTGTGATCCTTACGTCATTTAAATGTCACCTATCTGTCATCTTGAGTGTTTATAGGTGTTTGCAAAGGGTAGTGCTAAAAATTTTGTGGAAAATGGTTTTATTCCGTGGCTTCTTCCATAGTGTGGTAGACGTTCTGTACATCGTCGTCCTCTTCAATCTTTTCGAGGAGTTTTTCCACATCTTCCATCTGTTCTGCACTAAGCTTTGTGGTATTATGAGGTATACGCTCAAAACCAGAAGACAGGATCTCTATATTGTTTTCTTCTAAGTAGGATTGAATGCTTCCAAAACTTTCAAAAGGTGCGTAGATCATAACACTTGTAATTTCATTACCGTCAGCATCTTCGTCGGTATCTTCAAAGATTTCTTCAACACCAAAGTCAATCAATTCTAACTCGAGTTCTTCCATATCGAGATCATCGCCTTTAATCTTAAAATTACAGGTATGGTCAAACATAAAAACTACAGAACCTGAGGTACCGAGACTACCGTCACACTTATTAAAGTAGCTTCTTATGTTGGCAACGGTACGTGTATTATTATCGGTTGCTGTTTCAATTAGAATAGCGATACCATGTTGGGCATAACCCTCAAACAAAACCTCTTTATAGTCACCTTGGTTTTTATCGGAAGCACGTTTTATGGCACGCTCTATATTGTCCTTTGGCATGTTTACCGACTTAGCGTTTTGAATAACCGCTCTTAGTCTGGCATTACTGTCGGGATCTGGTCCGCCTTCTTTTACGGCCATTACAATATCCTTACCAATACGTGTAAAGGCCTTACTCATTGCGGCCCAACGCTTCATTTTTCTTGCTTTCCTAAACTCAAAAGCTCTTCCCATAAATTGTTTGTTCTAGGTTGTTAGAAATTTTAAATCCCAAATATAAATGATTTCAAATGTTTTGTAAAAGTAATTGCAGTTCTATTCTTCTACTTCAACAATAGCCTCAATGGCTTCGGCCAAATCAAAATCTTTTTGGGTAACGCCTCCTGCATCGTGCGTGGATAATGAAATTTTTAAAACGTTATAAACATTGCTCCAATCGGGATGATGGTTTAAAGCTTCGCACTCAAAAGCGATGCGACTCATGGCACTAAAGCAGTCCTTAAAATTATCGAACTCAAACTCGGCATGTATCGCATTTTTATGGTATTCCCAATCAGGAAAGCGTAGTAACTTTTTTTCAATAGTAGAATCGTCTAGTTTCATATGTGATTTGTTTCAACTAAAATTACTAAAAGAATACTCCTAATGCAAGCTTACTTTTGCAGTTCTTCTAAGACGCCATCACTGGTAATCTGTAAATGCTTTGGTAGCTTATTAAATTTAGGTAAGACGGCTAGGTAACGGTCTTCATTAGTAGTATAAACGTGCTTAAATTTTACATTGCCATTGGCAAAAATCTTCAAGACGTTTTTTATAAACTCATCGTGATGTACCAAATCAGTACTACCCAAATGGAAGATACCGTATTTATTGCGGTTAATAATGTAATGAATCTGTTGCGTAACTTTTTTATCGAGCGTTACATTCATAATAAGGTTAGGGAAGATCTCAACGGGTTCCTTCTCACCAACCAATTGTTTTATCTCTTGGATTCGAGGTGAATTTGGACCAAATACCATTGGTAAGCGCAGTACAGCAACTTGCTTTTTTGGTAAGCGCAAGAGCATGTTTTCAATCTTTATCTTAAAGTGCCCATACTTACTATGGCTTAAAGTTTTATCGAGCTCATAACTTGGGTATTTGCTATAGGCATCGAAGGCATTAGCTGAAGATAGAAAGAGGATGCGACTACCATGTTCTAAAGCATATTCTACAATATGTTGGTGGGCAATGGTCTGCGCATGAAAATCGCCACGCATAGCTGAAATAATAATTGTAGGTCTGCAGGCTTCTAGGATTTCGTAGACATCATCTTCCTCGACATTATAATTAAAAAACTGCTTATTGGTTTCATAAACACGCTTTGGTGTGCGATAAGTACCGTAAGTCCTAAAATAAGGTCCTAGTTCTTTATAGAGCGCATTGCCTATAAAGCCACTACCGCCAAGAATAAGTATACGATGTTTATTTAAATCCTTCTTCATTCCCATTCGAGCACATCAAAATCACTTACCCTTTATAAAAAGGTAGTTTTACCACTGTAGCAGGTATCGCTTTTTTACGCACTTGAATGTTGATCTTACTATCAACCTTTGAGAATACTTTTGGTACATACCCTAAACCAATGCCAACACCAAGACTTGGACTCATTGTACCAGAAGTGACATTACCTATGGTTTTGCCACTGCTATCCACAATATCATAACCATGACGTGGAATGCCACGCTCATCGAGTTTAAAAGCCACTAACTTGCGTTCTGGCGTGCGTTCTTTTTCATCTTGAAGCGCTTCGCTGTTTGTGAATGGTTTATTGAATTTACAAATCCAGCCAAGACCAGCTTCGATAGGAGAGGTGGTGTCATCGATGTCGTTTCCGTAAAGGCAATAACCCATTTCTAGACGCAGTGTATCTCTCGCTGCTAAACCAATTGGTTTAATACCAAATGAAGCGCCAGCTTCTAATACTTTATCCCAGATTTGTTTTACCTCGGAATTCTTACAGTAAATTTCGAAACCACCACTACCTGTATAGCCAGTTGCTGATATAATGACATGCTCAATACCTGCAAAATCACCCACTACAAAATTGTAGAATTTAATAGAAGCTAAATCATGGCTAGACAGAGACTGCATAGCTTCAACTGCTTTAGGACCTTGAATGGCCAGTAAAGAATAATCCTCACTTAAATCGCGCATCGTTGCACCAATATCATTTTTAGAACTGATCCAATTCCAGTCTTTTTCGATATTACTCGCATTAACGACTAGCAAATATGTCTCTTCCTTTACCTTGTAGATAATTAAATCGTCTACAATACCGCCATCATCGTTTGGTAAACAACTGTATTGTGCTTTACCAATCTCTAATTTTGAAGCGTCGTTACTAGATACTTTTTGTATAAGGTCTAAAGCATTAGGACCCTCGATAAGGAATTCGCCCATATGCGATACGTCAAAAACACCGACTGCATTTCGCACGGTTTCGTGTTCTATATTAACGCCTTCGTATTGTACAGGCATATTATAACCAGCAAAAGGCACCATTTTAGCACCCAAGGCGATATGTGTATCTGTTAATGCAGTATTCTTCATGAGTTTTTGTGTATTGATTTCAATTAAATGCAGCGCAAAATTAATGAAATTATGAGCGCAGAAATAAAATATTATGTTAGAATTTAAACAAAAAAACCACCTGGAAAGGTGGTTTATAATACGTTTAAAATGGTCTTAGAATTTATAACGGATACCTAAGGCAATATCAAAATCGAGATCGTCGTTAAAATCGCCAAATCCAAATTCTGGTCTAAAGTCTAAAGAGAGTAACAATGGGATATCAAAATGATACTCTATACCAATATTACCAGCGATAAATACAAAAGTTTCGTCATCTAAGGCGGGGTTTTCAAATCCATAAGATCCTAAACCACCACCAGCACCAGCATACCAGTTAAAATCACCATCGAGTTCATAAACCCATTGGTAAACACCAGTAAGTTTAAAACCATCATAGTCTCGCGCACTGCGCCAGCCGAGATCAACTTCGAGTCTGTTATTTTCACCTAAGGCGCGTTGGTAGGATACTTCGGCACCAAAACCATCACTATCGCCTAATCGTAGTCCAATGGCATTCTCCGAAATTTGTTGTGCATTAATAGATAAAAGTCCTGCAAAAACAGTAACTGCGGTTAAAATTAATTTCTTCATTTTATTTCGTTTTTAATTGATTTTCTAAAACTTTACAAAAATAACGCCAAAAGCGAATTTATATTAGAATTCTTTATAGTTTTATGAACATATTTTAACAACTTAAATACCGAGTTGTCCTAATAAAAATGACGGAAACAAAGCGAATGAATGCACTTTTAGAATCCTTTCGGTCTATTTTAAATAATGATCAAATTTTATATGGTGATGCTTTAAAACCGCGCTATCATCATATATGGCATATGGACCAGTCTTTAGAGGCTGTTGCCATGTTATTACCAAGTAGTACAGAGCAGGTTTCTGAAATCATGAAGATTTGCCATACAAATGACCAACCTGTTATTGTTTTCGGTGGACTTACCAATTTAGTTGGGAGTACCGAGACCAAAGGTAATGAGGTGATTATCTCTATGGAACGCTTAAATAGTATTGAAGTACCAGACCTACAAAGTAGAACTATTACTGTTGGTGCAGGTGCTATACTAGAAAACGTACAGAATACCGTAGCGGAAAGCGGATTGCTATTTCCATTAAATTATGGTGCTAAGGGTTCTGCGCAGATAGGTGGTGCAATATCTACCAATGCTGGTGGCTTGCAGGTAATTAGGTTTGGAATGACTCGTAATTTGGTGCTTGGACTCGAAGTCGTTCTTGCAGACGGTACCATTTTATCATCCTTAAAGAAAGTAATAAAAGATAACTCTGGTTATGACCTAAAACACTTATTCATTGGTTCTGAAGGTACTTTAGGCATTGTCACTAAGGCTGTGCTTAAATTGGTAGAATCGCCTAACAGTCGCATTAGTGCCTTTGTAGGTATTAATGATTATAACAAGGTGGTAGAATTTATGCGGTTTGTAGACCAAGGGCTAGCTGGCACTTTAAGTAGTTATGAACTCATTTGGAAAGAATCTTTTATAACGCTTACCAAAGACCCATCGATAGACCGTGCACCATTACCTTATGATTATAACTACTATGTTCTAATTGAAGGTTTAGGGAGTAATCAAGAACAAGACCAGATTAGAATGGAGCACTTGTTAGAGAATGCCCTAGAAAACGAATTAATTCTCGATGCTTCACTTGCCTATACCTCTACAGAATTAAAATGGTTTTGGAATATTAGGGAAAATGTAGATGCTTTGGTTGCCGTTTGCGATTATGACCAGCATTTTGATATTAGTTTACCCATCCATGCTATAGGTGATACGATTGCTACAATATCGGAACAATTAAGTGCTTTAGAAGGCGTAACTCATGTGTTTCCTTTTGGCCATGTTGGTGATGGAAATATACACTTTATGATAGGTAAAATAGATGAAAGTGATAATTTAAGAAAAGCAATTAATAATATTGTATATCAGCCTATTAAAGGGTTAAAAGGTTCTGTTTCGGCGGAGCATGGTATTGGTTTGCATAAGAAAGATTACTTAGCACTATGCCGTACTGATGAGGAACTACTTTTAATGCAGCAACTTAAGAAAACTATCGATCCAAAAAACCTTCTTAATCCGGGAAAAATATTAGATCCTAACTAAATTTATTCTTCCTCTTTTTTTGGTTGTTCTACAATAGTAATAGCCGCAATAAGATCTTTCATTTCCATCTCTTGTAAATCGCTATCAGCAAAAAATGGTGCGAGCTTGTCATTGTTGTAGTTGTAGATTTTCCAACGTTTAAATTGATATTCGAGGGCAGTGAAGTTTTCTACCCAATCACCAGAATTAAGATAGGTAGTACTTCCATTTTTTATTTCAATATGCTTTATTTTAGGTTGGTGTATATGACCACAAACCACATAATCATAACCATTTTCAATAGCCAGCTCAGTTGCAACGTTCTCAAAATCATTAATGTATTTAATAGCACCTTTAACGTTATCCTTAATTTTCTTGGATAAAGAATAACGTTCTTTTCCAAATTTCTCCAAGCACCAATTCACAAAGCTGTTGATGACAATAAGCATATCATAGCCCCAACCACCTAATTTGGCCAGCCATTTTGCGTTCTGAATAGAAATATCAAAGACATCACCATGAAAAAACCAAGCACGTTTACCATCGAGGTTTAAAACCAATTTATTCACTATAGAGATGTTGCCAATTTTAGTCTCACTAAACTTGCGCAGCATCTCATCATGATTCCCTGTAATGTAGATCACCTCTGTACCGTTAGAAGCTAGGTCCATTATTTTTTTAATGACGCTTAAATGTGATTTAGGGAAGTACCGCTTTTTAAATTGCCAAATATCTATAATATCACCATTGAGGATAAGGCGCTTAGGCTCAATACTATTAAGATAGGTAAGGAGCTGTTTAGCCTGGCATCCATAAGTACCAAGATGTACGTCGGAGATGACTGCTATTTCTATTTTGCGCTTTCGTTTCAATGCATACTATTAACCGATACAAAGCAACAGATAAAACAGGTATTAGGTGTAAAGGAAAAATTAAAATTAAACGCCAAATTGTTACGGATTTGTTATTAAAATTAAGACCTTAATCTTGGGCTTAACATTGCAATAACACATAAAAAAAAGGGATGTATTTTTGTTTCTCTTATAATACATTTACATTAGCGTAAAATTATATTTAATGGCAGGAAATTCCTTCGGAAAATTATTTAAACTCACCACGTACGGTGAGTCTCATGGTGTTGCAATTGGTGGTGTAATTGATGGTTGTCCGGCAGGAATAAAACTCGATCTTGAGGCCATTCAAAATGAAATGGATAGGCGTAAGCCAGGACAGTCAAAAATAGTCACACAACGTAAGGAGCCAGACACAGTAGAATTTCATTCTGGGATTTTTGAAGGTGTTACCACAGGGACACCAATTGGTTTTGTAATTAAGAACACCAATCAGAAATCTAAAGACTATTCGCATATTAAAGATGTCTACAGGCCAAGCCATGCCGATTATACCTATGATCAAAAATATGGTGTTAGGGATTATAGAGGCGGTGGACGTAGTTCTGCAAGAGAAACAGCATGTCGTGTGGTTGCTGGTGCTATTGCCAAGCAATTTTTAGCCTCCATTAAGATTAATGCCTTTACGTCGGCCGTTGGCCATATTAAGCTTGAAAAGCCCTATCAAGAACTCAATTTTGATAATATCGAAGCTAATGTGGTGCGTTGTCCAGATGAAGCCAAGGCAGAGGAGATGATTGCTAGAATTAGTGAAGTAAAGAAGCAAGGTGATACCATAGGTGGTGTTATAACTTGTGTCATACAAAATGTGCCTCCAGGATTAGGTGAACCTGTTTTCGATAAATTACATGCAGAATTAGGTAAGGCTATGCTATCCATTAATGCCGTAAAAGGTTTTGAATATGGTAGTGGTTTTGATGGCGCCAAGATGTTAGGTAGTGTCCACAATGATAAGTTTAATGAAGATGGTAGTACACAGACCAACCGTTCTGGTGGTGTGCAAGGTGGTATTAGCAATGGGATGGACATTTACTTTAATGTTGCTTTTAAACCTGTAGCAACGACTTTACAGAAACAAGATACCATAAACAGTTCGGGAGAAACTGTAGAAATGCAAGGTAAGGGACGTCACGATCCTTGTGTGGTACCAAGAGCAGTGCCTATTGTTGAAGCAATGGCTGCATTAGTTTTAGCTGACTATACTTTATTAAGAAGACAAGAGACCAATAATTAAAAGCATAAAAACCACGATATTGGTTTTATTCTAGCCTATGAAAAAACTTGCGCTACACTGGAAAATAATAATAGGGATGGTTCTCGGAATCATTTTTGGCTTTATTATGAATGCCAATAATGGTCAGGGTTTTGTATCTGATTGGATTGCACCCTTCGGAACCATTTTCATTAATCTATTAAAGCTTATTGCTGTACCGTTAATCCTGGCCTCATTGATTAAAGGAATATCCGATCTTAAGGATATTTCTAAAATCCGTGATATGGGATTGCGAACTATTATAATTTATATCAGTACAACTTTAGTCGCTATTGTCATTGGGTTGTCCATCGTTAATTTTGTAAAGCCTGGTGAAGGTATGCCACAAGAGACGATAGAAAAGATTAAATTAAAATATGAGAATGATGCTGGTGTAACTGACAAACTTCAAAAGGCGAGTGCACAACAAGATGCTGGACCTTTACAGGCCTTAGTAGATATCTTTCCAAGTAATATTTTCCAAGCTATGGGAGAAGCTAAAATGCTTCAGATTATCTTTTTTGCCTTGTTTGTTGGGATTTGTCTATTGCTTATCCCTGAAGAGAAAGCCAAACCCATGGTCGATATTTTTGATTCACTCAATGAAGTGGTTATGAAAATGGTAGATCTTATTATGCTATTTGCGCCTTATGCAGTATTTGCGCTTATGGCAAACGTTATTATAGCATTTGATGATACAGAGATCCTCATTAAATTGTTACAATATGCCTTCTGTGTTATTGGTGGCTTAATTTTAATGATAGGATTCTACATGATACTGGTAAAAGTTTTTACAAAAAAATCACCACTTTGGTTTTTAAATAAAATAAGTCCAGCACAATTATTAGCATTTTCTACAAGTAGTAGTGCAGCAACCTTACCTGTAACGATGGAGCGTGTTGAGGAACATATTGGTGTAGATAAAGAAGTTTCAGGTTTTGTATTACCTGTCGGTGCAACTGTTAATATGGATGGTACAAGTTTGTATCAAGGTATTGCGGCCGTCTTTATTATGCAGGTGATTTGGCCAGAAGGGCTTTCGTTTACTAATCAATTGATAATTGTAGCTACAGCTTTATTAGCGTCTATAGGGAGTGCGGCTGTACCTAGTGCAGGAATGGTGATGTTGGTAATCGTATTGGAATCAATAGGATTTCCAGCGGAATTATTACCAATCGGATTAGCACTAATCTTTGCAGTAGATAGACCCTTAGATATGTGTAGAACCGTTGTAAATGTTACTGGTGACGCGACAGTATCTATGATGGTAGCTAAGTCTTTAGGGAAACTTCATGATAACCCTAAGCCAAAGGAATGGAATGATAATTATGATGCTGTAAAATAAGTTTTACAAGCTCATAAAAAGTCATTAACTTTAATCATCAACATAACCAATTAAAAAATAATCACAGATGAACATTTGTTTTATAATGTACCCTTGGGAAAATATAGATGCCGAAAACGATACGAGTTTGGCGCTTATTAGGGAATGTGTAAAGCGCAAGCATGGTGTGGCCATGTGTACACCTTCAAACTTAACCATTAGAGATAGTGTTACGAATGCCTTTTGTACGGTAATTGGTCGTATGGACAGGGTACCTTCTACCTTAAAGGCTTTTTACAAGAAGGCAGATTTAAGAGAAGAGATGTTACCCTTAGCTGGTTTTGATGCCATTTTCTTTAGAGCGAATCCACCACTAGATCCTATAATGCTCAACTTCTTAGATTCGGTTAAAGATGATGTTTTTATAGTGAATTCATTACAAGGTATGCGAGAAGCCAATAACAAGCTTTATACAGCGGCTTTTGGTGATGCGCATAGCAATATTATTCCGAATACCCATGTTTCTAAGAATAAGAAGTATCTCATAGATCAGATTAAAGATTCTAAATCAGATAAGATGATTATAAAACCATTGAATGGTTTTGGAGGCTCTGGTGTTATCCTGATTGAGAAGTCTGCCATGAGTAATATAAATTCCTTGCTCGATTTTTACATTACCAATTCTGACGGGACATCTAATTATGTGATTTTACAAGATTATATCGAAGGTGCTGATCAAGGTGATGTTCGAATACTATTATTAAATGGAGAACCTGTTGGTGCTATGAAACGCGTGCCAGGAAAGGATGATCACAGATCTAATGTTACAGCTGGTGGTTCTGTACAAAAACATACTTTAACCAAGGCTGAGAAGGCCCTTTGTAAACAAATAGGACCAAAATTAGTTAAGGATGGTCTTTATTTTGTGGGTATAGATGTCATAGGTGGTAAACTCGTTGAAGTAAACGTGATGTCACCAGGTGGAATAACCTACATTAATAAGGTTTATAAGAACAAGCGTAAAGTAGAGGAGAAGGTTATTGACTTTTTAGAAAGTAAGGTATTGGATCAGTTGCAAGCGTTTGACAGACGTGCTAGGTTACGTAAAACAGTAGAAGAGGCTTAACGGACGCCATGAGCAAGCCGATTACATCTATTCCTGAATTAGTTACTGTAGATTGGTTGCTTGAGCATCTTAATCATGATAATTTAATTGTTCTAGATGCTACAATTAGTAAAATAATCAACGAGGATTCGGAAAGTATTTCTGGTGCTAGATTTTTTGATATCAAAGGACAGTTTAGTGATTTAAACGCTACATTTCCTAGTACCTTACCCAAAGCCACTCAATTTGAAGAACAAGCCCAGTTACTCGGTATAAATCAATCGTCATTTATTGTTGTATATGACGAAAAAGGTATCTATTCTTCTGCAAGAGCATGGTGGTTGTTAAAGGCTTTTGGCCATAAACATGTTGCGGTTTTAGATGGAGGTCTTCCGGAATGGTTAGAGCGCAATTATCCTGTTTCCATATTAGATCAATCTTCAGTAAAAAGAGGGAATTTTAAAGCCTACTATAGACCTAATTGTATTGTTGATTTCTCAGGTATACAAGAATGTATTAGTAAACCAGAGGTGGTCATTTTGGATGCGAGATCAAAAGACCGTTTTTTAAGCTTAGTTGATGAACCTCGAAAAGGGTTGAGACGCGGCCATATACCTGGTTCGAGGAGTTTGCCTTATACAGAATTACTCCATGATAATAAATTGAAACCAGTTAATGAACTTTCAACTTTCTTTAATACATTAGTAAAAGCGGAAAAACGATTAGTCTTTAGCTGTGGCTCTGGTATTACAGCTTGCATATTGGCACTAGGTGCAAAACTTTGTGATTACGATGACATAGCAGTTTATGATGGCTCATGGACCGAATATGGGACTTTAATAAATAAAGAATGAAAACAATTGACTGGACACGTGATGAACTTGTGGCTTACATCTTATTGTTTGCTGCCAATTCCGATTTTAAAGAGGATAATAAGGAACGTAATGTCATTATCTCTAAGGTAGATATGAATACCTTTCAAGAGATTCATAATGAGTTTAATAGTGATAATGACTACCAAGGGATTCAAAAAATAATGACAAGCCTTAGGCAACATAATTATGATAAAGATGATATTGAACTCTTATTGGCTGATATAAAGACCCTATTCTTTGCAGATGGTAAATTTAATATCAATGAACGTAACCTGCTAAAATCACTCGAACGCTTATTTAAAACATTATAATGGAAAGACTTTCCGTAGAGGCTATCATTGCTAAAATTGAGGCAGAAGAACAGTTTCATGCCGTAGCTGACGATTATTCATTTACTTTAAAATTAGAAGCGTATGTGCCATATGTTTGCGGCGCAGTACACGATGGGCATCAATTTAGAAAATCACTTTGGGACAATTGTCTGCACACCGAATATGAACGTTGGTATGAAGAAGATCCTGAAACTAAGAATATGGTCATTTCGCACCCTATTTTAATTGCAGGTTGTGATTCGAGATTTGAGTATGATCTTAATCGTTTTCCTGAAGATGCTGTTTTTGAAACAGCTTGGGGCAAACAACTTTGGAAATCACCATTAGAAGAATCGGAGAAGAACAAAAGTCTAGAAAAGCATGCCAACTTCTATAAAGTTGTAAAAGCATTAATAACAAAAATCGAATCCAAATTTGGGATTTGTATTGTTTACGATATGCATAGTTATAATTGGCAACGTTGGGATAGGGAAGTGCCAACATGGAATCTTGGCACATCCAATGTAGATAATGACCGTTTTGGTGCGCAAATTGAATCTTGGCGTGAGATGCTCTCCCAGATTGTTCTGCCACACCAAATAAAACAAACGGCAGCTATAAATAATACCTTCTATGGTAACGGATATTTCTTGAGATTCATTACCAATACTTTTAAAAATACCTTAGTTTTGGCGACTGAAATTGCGAAGGTGTATTGCGATGAGATTAATCAGATCAATTATCCTGAAGTTGTGGCTTCTGTCGAAGAACAATTGAGAACACTTATTCCGAAACACGCAGAGCAATTTTACAATACATTTAAGGATTAATGCCAAGGATAACAACAACCGAAGAATTTCAGGATTTATTTGATATCGACGCTAATCTTAATCGATTAGTCAAAAACATCGAATTGCTCAATTATATCAATCCTTTAAATATTGCTTCGGAAAAGAAAAAGTTCTATTCGGCAAAATACAATTATGAGCCTCAGTTTAAATATCCTAAGATCCGTTTTAATGGTTACAAATTACATCGCCTTTTCTTTTCACAACGGCTTGAGCGAATTGAAGATGATGCTATCCGTCAATTATATGAGGATATCATTTATGAATACTCCGGCTTAATTGAGTGTATAGAGACCATTGGTCAGGGTAGAAAATTCTATTTTAATAGTTTAAAGAGCTTCGGTACACCAACGGAAAAAGACATTGAAAATGCAACCTTTATTTTGCGTTTTGATGATTCTGATTTTAATGAGGAGATGTTACCAATGTACAATGCCACAGAAGCACGTGATTATTTTGATGAATTTTCTAAGCGTTATGATTTTAAGTACAACATAAAGATTTCTAATAATCTTTCTGCGGCAGCAATGGTCCTTAATAATACCCAAACCTTAGTACTGCGAAAAAGTCATAAGTACAGTCTTAACCAATTAAAGGTACTTGCTAATCATGAAATTGGTGTGCATATGGTAACTACCTTTAACGGATTAGAACAACCGCTTAAAGTATTTTCTAATGGTTTCCCTAATAATGTAGAAACACAAGAAGGATTAGCTGTTTATTCTGAGTTTATGAGTGGTTGCCTAACTATAGAACGTTTAAAGGAGCTTGCTTTTAGAGTAATTGCCGTAGATAGTCTTCATAAAGGATATAGTTTTTCTGATACCTTTCATCTCTTACATAGTCAGCATAAACTCAATAGAGATAAAGCCTTTGCCATAACATTGCGTGTGCATAGAGGAGGAGGGTTTACCAAAGACCATTTGTATTTACGCGGTATTAGAAACGTCTATAAATACGCAAAAGCTGGCGAGGATTTAGGTGTGCTTTTAACAGGAAAGGTAAGTCAGGAGTATATAGCAACCATTAATAAGCTGCAAGCACTTGGACTTGCTATTGCACCAAAGTATTTTACGGATGCCTATATCAATAATGATAATACCGATCCTAATCTAGACTTTATTCTTAAGAGTTTAAAATAGCAATAAAAAACCCCAAAGCTAGAGTTTCGGTCTATCATCATCAATGATACTAATTGCAGGTTAGACTTGTCTCCAATTAGAATTCAACTTCTTCCTAATTAACTGAAATTAGGGTTGAACTAACATATTCTTGCTTTGAGGTTTGATTAATTACTAAGCTTAAAACCATTACTAAAAAAGCTTAAATCTAATTTATTGCGCATTCATAAGATTGAAAACCCATATTGAGTGAAACATCACTTTGAATTCGTAAAAGTGGTCGCTCATAGAAGATTTTTGCGTTTTTATTTTTTTTATCAGAAGTTCTTACGGTACAACGAGTTTTTTTCAAACAACCTTGAGTCTTGGCTTATTTTTGAGTCATCAAAACAAATGTGCTATTAATCATAATGTTGATTCCCTCATTCAACATTTTTTGAAATTTTGTTTAGATTCAATAGTTTTAAGTAAGTTGTTAATTTAAAAAAGCCTTTTAGTATTCGTCCTAAAAGGCTTTTTTACGCCATAAATTTAGCTTGAAGCTCTGGTGTTGGAATCATACAAGCGTCTTTCTTACCAAACCACTTATAGCGATTTCTTGCAATGAAATCATATATCCAATTACGTATACCAGTAGGTACTATAAAGAAAATAGACATTAGCGTGTTTGGGAATTTTAATTGCTTTGCAATGCGAAGTGCTGCCGTTGATTTGCTATATATGCGATGTGCTTTCGGATCAAACAACAATATAGAATCGGTCTGTAGAACGTCTATATTAAAGGCATTAATAATTTCTTGACCTATTTCGCTCTGTAGTGGTGCAAACAGAAATTGATTTTTAGTATCGTTTTTTATAACATATAGCACACTGCTGTTGCAGAGGTTGCAAACACCATCAAAAAGAATAAGTTGCTTGGATTTTGGAATTGATGCTATCACCTTGCAAAGTTACGTCATATCCTTATAGCGTATTTAAAAATTGCGTTAAATCCATATCCTTATCAATATCTAGTTTCTTCTTTAAGCGATATTTAGATTTAAGTACACTGTCTGGTAAGACATTAAGCATGGAAGCGATTTCTTTCGTAGTTAAATTCATTCGTAAAAAAGACGCTAGCCTAATTTCCTTTTCAGTAATATCAGTAGCCAAAGCTTTAATCTTTTGGTCAAAATTATTATGAACCTCTGAAAAGTAGGATTTAAAGACTTCCCAATCTTTGTCTTCAGCGCTTTCTTTTTTAAGAAGCATCACCAATCGTCTAAATTCAACCTTCAAGAGTTCAGGTGATTTTTTAATTTTTTCAAGGTTTTCCTTAAGCTCTTGAATAAATGTATTTTTTTGAACTAAATGCAAGGTCTGTGAGGCGAGTTCTTTCTTTTTAAATGCAATTTCTTGTTTATAGATTTCTTCTTGCTTTTCACGCTCAATCTTGTTCTTCTTAATGCGCTGACGAAAGCCAAAAAGTAGTAATCCCGAAGTTAATAAGCCTGCAACAGCACCACCACCATATAAGAGTTTTGTGAGCTTATCATTTTCTGCTTGCACATTTAGAGTTTTAATTTCCTCATTCTGTAAAGATATTTGTGCTTCTTTCTTTTCAGTATCGTAAATGGTCTTTAGTTCTTCGACAGCCTTTATTTTTTCGATATTGTAAATAGAATCATTGATTTTCTCGCTTTCCTTATAGTTTAATAGTGCGTCATTATAAAGGTTCATTTTTTCTAGTGCCAGTGACCTATCTAAATAAGTGGCTCTTAATACGTTTGGTAATTTTATTTTCTTTGAAATGTTGATACTCTGA
This sequence comes from Winogradskyella poriferorum, assembly GCF_050618035.1. Taxonomy (GTDB): domain Bacteria; phylum Bacteroidota; class Bacteroidia; order Flavobacteriales; family Flavobacteriaceae; genus Winogradskyella; species Winogradskyella poriferorum_A. The sequence goes on along the minus strand of NZ_JBODPY010000002.1, from coordinate 387,793 downwards.
TCATAACACTCAATGGCTTTGGCATATTCGTTTTTCTTGTGGTATGATTTGCCTAAATGTTGAAGTGTTGTTGCTTCATTTGCTAAGGATCCTATAGATTTCCATAACTCATACCCTTTTTTGAGATGGCTAATGGACTGGTTGTAGTTTTGTCTTTTATACTCAAGACTTCCTAAGTTCTTATATATTCTAGCAATATTTGGTTTGTATTTTAGTTTTTCTGAAAGTTCTAAAGACGCTTTGAGATTTTTCTCTGCATCTTCGTAATTACCCAGATTAATTTGAGAATAAGCCATAAAATTTAAAGCCTGGGCTTTATTTTTAATATTATTGACTTTGTCATAATAGGATATACTTTCTTTATAGGTTTCAATAGCCTTAGTATTATCTTCTGTTAAATTGTACAGTCTACCAATTTGTAATAAATCGTCTGCAATTCTAAAATTATCACCCAATGCTTTATGACCTTCAAGTGCTTTATTGCTTTCTATTAATCCAATTTTAAAGTAGCCCTCTGTCATGGCAATTTTACCATTAATAAGATAGGCATTACAAAGATGTAGCGTATCCTTATATTTCTTAAAAACAGGAATATTCATTTCCATTATAGCTTTGGCTTTATCGGCATTTCCCTGGTAATGTTCTGTAATGCCTATGTTATGTCTTATTACTGCGGCTCGAAGTGTGTCTTGAAGTTGAAGATATTTATCTACAGAATTATTTAGATTGGACATGGCAGAATCTATCTGTCCTAAGCCATAGAAATAGTTTGCCTTTTGAGCATATAATTTAGCCAAGCCTCTTTTATTTTCTGAATTGGAATATAAAAGTTCAGCTTTTTTGAGGTATGCGTTGGTCTTTTCTTGATCGTTATACATCGTAAGATTTGAAAGCTGTAAATAGGAATTGGCTTGAATTGAATCAACCTTTGTGTTTTCTATTATGTTAATTAAGCTGTCTATTTTTTTCTCAATGCTCTGTGACAATACAGGAATGGAAGCAAGAAATAATAGCAGTGTTAAACATGATTTGTAATTCATAATACCTGGTTTGATTTATAACAAAATAAAATTAGACAATTTATTACTGCGTATAACACATATATATGGGGTTGGAAACTTAAAAACAGGGCCAGTCTATACTTTGTCCATACCTTCTTAAAAAACATAAACATCATAAAGTATTGATATACAGGTAAATAAATTAATTTGTTAATCATTCGATTTTAAGTAATTCTATGCTTTAAAACCCCTCATTTTCGTGGCTAGTCCATAGTTTGTCCATACTGTAATTTAGATTTGACACCTACACACGTCTAATTTTGACTCAGAAACAATTCGCAAAAATTTAAGTATTATGAAAACAGTTATTAAAAATTTACAACGTATTACAATGTGTGCTTTACTATTTGTCTTATTAGGATGTAGTGAAGATGATGAAACAAATCCTGGAACTGGTGATGGCGAAATAGTCGAATTAAGTGGTATCACGGAAGATGAACTCGACAATTATCGAGGAGATATCGGAATAAGTATAGATGTTAGAGGTTTGATAAAGAAAGGGTATAACCCTGTAAAGGCAATTTTGGATTTTGATGCAACAACAGGGAATTATGATCGAGAACTTGCAATAGATCCATTTACTAATATTGTGCAATATTCACTCAGTGTAGAAGATCTATCTACAGATGCAGAGGATGAATTAAGAAATGGAGTGCCATTAAATGTTTCTATACTCGATGAGAATGACTCAGAAATTATTTCAGAATCTTATAGTATTTTGACTTTAGAAGAAAACGGTAACGATGTCCATATCGATGGAAACCAGTTAGAGTATAACAATGTAGAATTAGCGTTTAAGCTAGAAATGCCACATTTTTTACAAACTGTTGACGCTAATGGTAATTATGGCACAAATGCAGTAGAAAAACCTGCTGGTGCTGTAACGACAAGTACATTGTTATTTGAAGATTATTCAGAATTTAAAGCTACATGGTCAAACCACCAATACTATTTTTATAAATATCCAAATGAGGAGAATGTGTTTTCTATTTGGAGTAAGCAAACTAATAGGTATTTACAGATTAGTAATGAGCAATTTACTTTTAGACAAAATGGTAGTGCGATTCATCCTGATGGTATACAAAATAACACTCTTGGTGATGATTATAAATTTAAAATAAAAAGAGAGGACAATGGTTTATACACTATAAGACGTTATAGTACAAATGAGCCTTTAAGACGAAGACCAAATGGTGATGGTTTATTATATTGGATAGCCTACCCACTCGAGCAATATGAGATTCAATATTTTAGAATATTGGCTTTAGACGTTCAATGGGATTTTCAAGAACTTGATACGAAATTTTTAAATCCGATTTTACCATCAGTGGATACTTCATTTGGCTTTAATAGCACGTTATTAAACTGTGGTAATGGAAATTTATCTCAAGAAGTAGGTATAGAACAAGAGGTTACTACTTCACGAACAGTTGGATGGGAAGAGTCCATTTCAATTAGTTCTAGAGAAGAGTTCGGTAGCTCTGTTACTGTTGGCGTAGAAGCAGAAGCTAATTTCTTTGGAGGAACTGTAACGACTAATGCTGAAGCTACAGCTTCTTATAACTTCTCCCAAGAAGTAACTTCTTCACAATCTCAATTTGAAGAGATGGGTTCTGAAGAAACAAACTCATACTTTTCTCTCCGTACTGTCACTGTTCCTTCTGGAAGTGCATCTTTGGTCTATGATGCTTACCAGACTTATTCGAATGTTAAAGTACCTTTTGTAAAACGGTTTAGAATATTTGCAAATCAGATGGACCCAGCAAACAATAATGCATATGTTGGAAATCTTTCTGGGAACGAAATAGCAACTCAATTTAGAGTTACCAATTTTAGAGGAACGATAACTGAAATTGGGTCAGATTACATTGAGGTTACGCTTCGAGGTACTACTGTTTTAGACAATATGGTACATACTCAAAGTGAGATACGAGATGTTGCAGCGGATTGTAACTAATATTGCTAGCAATTCTAAAAGCGGTGGTTCATTCTACCGCTTTTTTTGTTTTTAACAATAACAGAAATCTATATTATTCCTAAAGCGTATATAAAAATTGCGTTAAATCCAAGTTATTTTGCATTAACCAATTCTAAAAGATCAAGACTTACGTTTGTTGTGAATAAGCCATAGTTTACTGTGGCTTTTCCTTTTTCAATTTCATCAATGGTACCCACAGCTTTTCCATCGTGCATACGAACACGATTACCAACTTTTAAAATAGGCTTTGGTGGTTCTACAATTTCCACTTTTTTCTTTTGAGCCTTTTTCTTTTTTCGAATAGCTTCTACTTTTTTATTAGCTTCTTCTTTGATTTGCTTTTCTTTAGCTTTCTCTGCCCGCTTTTGCTTTGCTGAGATTTTTTTACGCTTCGCATTTTCAATCTGAACAAGTCTAAATAGTTCTGACATCAGCTCACGTTTACGTTTATTATCAAAATACTTCTCAGCTAAGTCATTGACTTTCTGTCCTAAATAAATAAGCCTTTGGTTACTATCGTATAGTTCTTGAAAGCTTTCTAATTTTCTTTGAATCTTAGCATTTGTTTTCTCAAGCTTTTCAGCCTCTGAGAGCTTCTTCTTCTCATTTTCTTTGAGAGAACGTTCTGTGCGCTCTAACTTACTGCGTTCCTTTTGCAGTTTGGCAATGGTCGCATCAAACCTCACCTTACCACGTTCAATCTTCTTTTTAGACTTATTTATTAAACTATAAGGAATCCCATTTTTTTGAGCAACCTCAAAGGTGAAAGAGCTACCTGCTTGTCCTGTTACCAGCTTAAACATCGGCTCTAAGCTTTTTTCATTAAAAAGCATATTCGCATTTTGCATGTGCGGAAGCTCGTTAGCTAAGAGCTTCAAATTAGAATAGTGAGTGGTTATTATGCCATAAGCCTTACGATCATAAAAGACTTCTAAAAAAGTTTCTGCTAAGGCACCGCCTAATTCGGGATCACTACCTGTTCCAAATTCATCAATTAAGAATAAGGTTTTTGAATTACACTTTTTAAGAAAGTAATTCATTTGTTTAAGGCGATAACTGTAAGTACTTAGATGGTTTTCTATTGATTGGTTATCACCAATATCGCTTATGATTCGCTCAAATAGACAAACTTTACTGCGCTCATGCACAGGAATAAGAATGGCACTTTGCAACATAGTTTGCAATAGACCAACAGTCTTTAGTGTAATACTTTTACCTCCAGCATTAGGGCCTGATATTACAATTATTCTGTTGCTTTCATTAAGGCTAATTGATTGAGGGAAGGTCTTTATTCCCTTTTCCTTGTTGGTTAAGTAGAGTAGTGGGTGGTATGCATCTATTAATTCAACTTCACGATTATCAACTATTTCTGGTAATATAGCGTTAAGGCTTCTTGCATATTTAGCCTTAGCCGAAATGAGATCAATCTTTATTAAGAATGCTTGGTAGTCATTAAGTAGTGGCAAAAACAGCCTTATATAATCTGTGAGCTCCTTTAATATCTTAATGACTTCTTCCTTTTCTTCATACAACAAGTTATTAAGCTCTCTTGTATATTGTAAAGTTGTTTCTGGCTCGATGTAGACGATACTACCGGTTTTGCTTCCGCCCATTATAGCACCTTTTACCTTACGTCGGTACATAGCTTTTACGGCCAGAACACGTCTGTTTTCTACAACAGATTCTCTAATATCATCTAGATAATCTAGACCATGATATCTGTTTAAAGCTGAAGAAAAACTACTGTTTATTTTACTCTTTAACTTGTTTATTTCACGACGTAATTCAGATAATTGAGGAGAGGCGTCGTCTTTAATATCTCCAAATCTGTCTACCACAGCATCAACCTGATCAATAATTCCTGTGGTTATCTCAATGTGTTGACTGTACTGACCAAGTTTGGTGTAATAATCTTTAAACTTGTCGAGAAACTTCACAATGCTATTAACCGTCAAGGATATACTTACCAGTTTTTGTAAACTTGGGACCTCTAAATACGTATTTTCAATAGTAAGGAGTTTTAATTCTTTACTTATAGAATCAAATCCATGATTAGGTATTCTATTATCATTCTCAAAGGAGGATAGATATTCATTAACATAATCTAATTCACGAAGAAGCTGTGCTTCAACCTCAATTGGAAGCACAGATAGAACAGCCTCTTTACCCAAAGGGGTAATGGCATATTCTTTAATTTGCTCCAAAACCAAATCGAACTCAAGGTCCTTTAAGGTCTTTTCGTGAATTTTTATCATCTATAGGTTTGAATTAAAAATGCAAATTTAAGTGAAAAGGAGAGATAAGCCTAATTGCTTCTATTACTGTATATGTGTATTTTTAGCAAAAAAACAGATGGACGTCGATATTGAGAATTCTTGGAAAAATCATTTAATCGAAGAATTTGAAAAACCCTATTTTCAAAACTTGGTAAATTTCGTTAAGTACGAATACTCAAATCACACCTGTTATCCAAAGGGGAAGGATATTTTTAATGCATTTAATCATTGTCCTTTTGACAAAACGAAAGTTGTGATTATTGGTCAAGATCCCTATCATGGCCCAAATCAAGCCAATGGTCTGTGTTTTTCTGTTAAGGACGGTATTTCGCATCCACCATCTCTTCGGAATATTTTAATAGAATTAGAAAACGATGTAAACAATGCTTATCCCAAAAGTGGAAATCTAATGGCATGGGCAGATCAAGGCGTTTTATTATTAAATGCTACCTTAACTGTAAGGGCTCATAACGCTAGAAGTCACCAACGACAAGGTTGGGAACAATTTACAGATCACGTGATTAAACTTCTAAATGATAAGAAGGATAATATCGTTTTTCTCTTGTGGGGCGGTTATGCCAAAAAGAAAAAGAAACTCATAGACCATCAAAAACACTTCATTTTAGAAACGGGTCATCCGTCTCCATTAAGTGCAAATAGAGGCTACTGGTTTGGTAACAAGCATTTTAGTAAAACTAACTCCCTGTTGCAGCAAGCTGGCCTGTCTGGAGTTGAGTGGTCACTAAAGTAGGTTTTTCGTTTCTAATGATTTGCGGCTTTTTATTTCTTGAATTTGTTTTAGTCTTGTTACAACTAAAAAATAAAAGCAAGAAATTTATCGCAATCCCGAAACTTAAAATCAGAGTAATTGTTAATAGCATATTATTCTGTTTTAACGGTTTATAGCTTAGATTGGACTGGTCAAATATAGATAAATAATCCATATATACACATTTTAGACCCAAGTATTAGCTAATTGTCACCTAAAAAACCGACATATTTTGTGTATTTCGTCGAATTTATCATGCATTTAAACGGAAATAATTGAAAATATCGTAAAATAAGAGTGATTTTATTAGGGTATTATCATAAAATTGTTATCAATTCTGAATATTTCGCTTTTCTTGGTATAATTTCCAAATTTCGCAGTTTTTGTTGCACATTTTCCACTGTTTTTTCATCAATAACGGACTGAGACCACTCTGTTATGGACAACCAATCTTGTACATCTTCAAGTTTTTGGTCGTAACGATTCGCAATTGTTTTGTCTATGCTTGGAATAGATTTAAAGTCCATAGTTGTGTTATTTATGATATTTAAAATGGTTTGGAGTTCACCATAATTATTCTCAATAAATTCTTCTCTTACAGCAATCACAAAACAAGGCCAAGGCGATGGACAATCTCCAACCCGTCTAAATGTACCATCATCCACTAAAGGTTTCGTTGTAAATTTTTCCCACATAAAATAATCTGCAACGCCATTTGTTAAACCCTCAACAGCACCATCGAGGTTTTTTATGACCTCAAAATTTAAGTCATTATCTAAATCCCAGTTGTTTTGCTCTGCGTTAATGTAAGCCATTAGGTGTGATCCGGACCCATATCTACTTATAGCGGCTTTGGTTCCTTTTATTTCATCTATTGTTTGATAACTAGATTTACTGCTTACATGAATGCCCCAAATTAATGGTGTGCTCACAAAAGTCTGAACAATTTTAGATGGATTACCTGCTATAATGTCTTTAATAATGCCTTCAGTAAGAATTACTGCAATATCAATTTCTTCAGACCTTAATCCTTTGCACATAGCACCAGTACCACCATAATAGTCGTGCCATCTTAGATTAATACCTTCCTTTTTGTATTCTCCATTTTTAAGGGTTAGATACCATGCAAGATTAAAGTGCTCTGGGACACCACCAATATTTACTTTGATCATAACTAGATATTCACAATACGCTCTAAAGCAAAAAGAATTAATTTTTCAACAGTGTCCTTTGGATTTTTACTGAAGTCACCTGTTGCTCGGTTGGCGATAATGGCATTAAGAGATAAGGCCTCATGTCCTAATAATTTAGATAAGCCATAAATAACAGAAGTCTCCATTTCAAAGTTGGTAATTCTAAAATCCTTGTAATTAAAATTATCTAACTTAGAATTTAACGATTCATCATGTAAAGGTAGTCTTAGAACACGACCTTGAGGACCATAAAAACCACCAGCTGTTCCGGTCATACCTTTATGAACTTTAGTGTTTTCAAAATAGCGCTCTAGGTATTTACTGTTATTTATGATAATAGGCCTAGCCTTATTGATGTCCCAATTGGTATGAACAATAAATGCATCTTCGATCTCAGGATTACTGATTCCGCTAATTTGATAAAAGTGGAGCATTCCATTTAAATCTAGACCATGTGTACTCATTACAAATGAATCTACAGGAATATCAGGTTGTAGAGATCCAGAAGTACCTATCCTAATGATATTTAAACTTGTTAGATTAACTTTTGGTTTTCTGGTATTCAAATCTATGTTTACCAAAGCATCTAGTTCATTAAGCACAATATCTATATTATCTGGACCAATACCAGTAGATATAACGGTTATTCTTCTATCCTTATAATAACCAGTTTGTGTTTTGAATTCGCGTTTTTGAGTGCTAAACTCTATACTATCAAAGTACTTTGTAATGCGTTCAACCCGATCTTGGTCACCAACAAAGATGATGGTATCCGATATATCGTCGGGTTTAAGATTAAGATGGTAAACACTGCCATCTGGATTCAATATGAGTTCTGAGTCTTTAATTGACATGCATTACTGTTTTAATCAGCTTATTTTCATCTACACTGAATTGATATTCGAGACGGTTTACACCACCATAGCTCATATCATTGTTAACTTCAGAGGCATAATTATATCTACGTAACAAGGCTTCATGGCCTTTACGGTTTAGATTTATACCATCTTCTGTAACCTCATAAAATATTGAAAGTCTGTCGATGATCCTTTTTAGTTGAAGATCTCCAAAGCCATAAAAACCTTGATAGTTGAGACTGTAACCTAATAAGTGATGCTCTGAATTTATTTGGTTATCTCTTATTATTCTTAGAATGTTATCCTCAAGTACGCTAAGACCACTTTTTTGATGTGGAAAACGCTTTAAATGTGCCTTAAGACAATTGCTCATATATTTAAAACTAGATTTTGTAACGATGTAAGGCTTCAATATATTATGATCTTTACCGCAATAAGTGCGCCATAGAGCTACAGTTAAATCCTTGTCTTCTTTGGTTAATAAGACCCTATTGTTATAATGATGTTCTATCTGCGCTGGACTCAATTCTGCAAGTCCTTTTAAATTCTTTTCACCCTCAACACGACCGCTACAAATTAAATATATAGGTTTATCAATTTCTTTTTGGTGTAATAAGTTCATTACGCCAATGAGATTAATATGACAAAAAAGATCATATTCAAACCATAAATTGATTTCCTCATACTGATCAACATTATCCAGTTTGGAAAGTTCTTTTTTAAGGTCATTAGAATCTACTTCAATATCGTAGTAAGCTCTCAAAAAGTTTGCTCGTAATTCAAAGAATTCATCGGAGTCTATTTTTGGAATTGTTGGGCCTTCACATAGCATTTCTTGCCAAGTGAGAATATCATCCTTAAAATCCAGTTCACGTAAATAATCCGTGAGTACATTTCCGTTTGTTATATGCAAACATGATTTTTTCATATGTTTTAACCTCCTACACGTTTAACTTTAAATCCTTTTGCTTTAAGGATATCCATTATTTTATCTCTGTAATCTCCTTGAATAATGATTTTATCATCTTTAAAACTACCACCAACACTAAGTTTTGATTTTAGTTCTTTGGCTAATTTCTTAAAATCTTCCGTTGCACCATTGTAACCATCTAAAATCGTTGTTGGTTTACCTTTACGTTTTTCGTATTTACAAAGTATGGGCTCCTCTTGTAACCAAATGTCGCTCTCAACTTTATCGTCTTTGCTGTCATCTTCGGGCTTATGATCAGGAAAGAGTTGTTGCAGCTGATCTCTTAAATCCATATTATTTTTTAATCAGGCCAAGTTCTACCAAGCGCTCATTTAAGAATTCACCAGCAGTAATATCATTATACCGCTTTGGATTATCCTCATCAACACAACTATCTAATACATCTAATTTCATTTCACTTATAGGATGCATAAAGAAGGGAATCGAATAACGCGATGTGCCCCAAAGTTCACGTGGAGGATTTACAACTCGATGTATTGTAGATTTTAATTTGTTATTGGTATGACGCGATAACATGTCACCAACATTTATCATAAGTTCGTCTGGTTCTGCAATGGCATCAATCCATTCACCATCGTGTCGTTGTACTTGTAATCCTCGTCCTTGTGCACCCATTAATAATGTGATAAGATTAATGTCGCCATGTGCTGCGGCTCTAACGGCATTATTAGGTTCTTCTAAAATAGGAGGATAGTGGATTGGTCTGAGAATAGAGTTACCATTGTGGATATAATTATCGAAATATTTTTCTTCGAGATCCAAATGAAGTGCAAGTGCTCTCAATACATATTTAGCTGTTTTTTCGAGCATTTGATAAGTCTCTTTACCAACTTTATTGAATTCTGGAAGCTCACTTACCGTTACATTGTCTGGGTATTCTTTTTTGCGCTCTTCATCATCTTCTACATACTGCCCAAAATGCCAAAACTCTTTAAGATCTCCTTCTTTTTTACCTTTAGCACTTTCTTTACCAAAAGATACATAACCTCTTTGGCCACCAATTCCTGGTATTTCATAGCCTCTTTTCACGTCAACTGGTAAGCTGAAGAATTTCTTAACTTCAGAATAAAGTCTATCCACTAATTCGTCGTCTAAGAAATGGCCTTTTAGCGCTACAAAGCCAATCTCTTCGTAGGCTTTGCCAATTTCAGCAATGAACTTTTGTTTTCGATCAGGATCATTAGAAACAAAATCCTTAAGATCTACACTGGGAATTCTATCCATTAAATAAATTTTAAATTTTATTAAATATACAAATCTAACGAAAATAAGGCCAAATTATTAAGTCTGATTTATTGACAATTCGAAGGATATTCTTTAGATGTTGCATCAAATTTATTTACATTTGAGACAATCATAAATGCGTATATATGCCCACGATTTCCAAGAGCAATATCAGTTACGATAAAAGAGATTTAACGGATAAGACACTTCTTCGGTTGTATTACAATATGTTGAGGCCTCGATTGATTGAGGAAAAAATGCTGATTTTGCTTCGTCAAGGGAAAATTTCAAAATGGTTTTCTGGTATTGGGCAAGAAGCAATCGCTGTAGGTGTGACTATGGCATTAAAGCCAAGTGAGTATATATTACCAATGCATCGTAATCTAGGTGTCTTTACAACGCGTCAAATTCCATTACATCGTCTATTCTGTCAGTGGCAAGGAAAAGCCAGTGGTTTCACAAAAGGTAGGGATCGGTCTTTTCATTTTGGTTCTCAAGATTATAATATCGTTGGTATGATTTCTCATCTTGGTCCACAATTAGGTGTTGCAGACGGTATAGCGCTTTCCAATTTACTGAATAAAAATGGACAGGTTACTGCAGTTTTTACTGGTGAAGGTGGTACGAGTGAAGGAGACTTTCATGAAGCTTTAAATGTAGCTTCGGTTTGGCAGTTGCCTGTCATTTTCTGTATTGAGAACAACGGTTATGGTCTTTCAACACCAACAAATGAGCAATACAGATGTAAGCACCTGGCAGATCGTGGTAAGGGTTACGGGATAGAGTCCTTTATTTTAGATGGTAACAATATCATTGAAACGTATACGAAGGTTAAAAAACTTTCAGAAAGCATAAGGAAACGGCCACGTCCAATTTTAATAGAATTTAAAACATTCAGAAGACGCGGTCATGAGGAAGCAAGTGGAACAAAGTATGTTCCGAAGGAATTGATGGAGGAGTGGGAAGCAAAAGATCCTATTGAAAACTTCAGAAGTTATTTATTTAGCAAGAAGATTTTAACGCAAGAAATAGACGAGAAATACAATCAAGAAATAAAAGCAGATATAGATAGTTCCTTAGAGTCTGCTTTTGCCGAAGAACCAATAATACCCAATGAAAGTGAAGAGTTAGGTGATGTGTTTAAAAACTTTGATTATCAAGACTATAAGCACGGAAATAAGACTAAAGAGCTACGTTTAGTAGATGCCATATCTGAGAGCTTAAAACAGTCTATGGAAAAGCACAAGAATCTTGTTATTATGGGACAAGATATAGCCGAGTATGGTGGTGTTTTTAAGATAACCGAAGGATTCGTAGATCAGTTTGGAAAAGAACGTGTTCGTAATACACCCATTTGTGAATCGGCAATTGTAGAAGCAGGAATGGGCTTATCTATAGCAGGTATGAAGGCTATCGTTGAAATGCAATTTTCTGATTTTGTGACCTCTGGTTTTAATCCTATCGTTAATTATTTAGCAAAATCTCATTACAGATGGCAACAACATGCCGATGTAGTTGTTCGCATGCCTTGTGGTGCCGGAGTTGGTGCAGGACCGTTCCACTCACAAACTAATGAGGCTTGGTTCACCAAAACACCTGGTCTAAAGGTAGTTTACCCTGCTTTTCCTTATGATGCCAAAGGACTTTTGGCTACAGCAATCAATGATCCTAATCCAGTTCTATTTTTTGAGCATAAAGCACTTTATAGAAGTATACGTCAAGAGGTACCAACAGACTACTACACATTACCCTTTGGTCAAGCGAGTCGTTTAAGTGAAGGCGATACCGTTAGTATAATCACCTACGGAGCAGGCGTTCATTGGGCGTTAGAGCTTATGGATAAGCACAAGGATGTTTCAATAGATTTATTAGATCTAAGAACTTTAAATCCGTTGGATAAAGAAGCAATTATAGCATCCGTAAAACGTACTGGCAAAGTGCTTTTATTACAAGAGGATTCATCTTTTGGAGGTATTTGTAGTGATATTAGCGCCATGATTATGGAAGAATGCTTTGAGTTTTTAGATGCACCAGTGAAGCGCGTAATGAGTTTGGATACACCTATTCCTTTTGCAAGCCAATTAGAAGATCAATATTTGGCCAAGTCTAAATTGGAGAATGCCTTAATAGAACTTGCAAACTATTAATAGCTTCCACTTAACTTTCTCAGCGCCAGTTACATCGAAAAATACTGCGCTATGCACCTAAGTTGCCTTAAAAAAATGTAACTTACTGTCGTAAAAAATTAACTAAAAATGAAAATAAAACTACTACTCGTACTTTGGTGTCTAGCCATGGTATCTTTTGGTCAAACCATACCCGAGGATATCAAGCCACCAAGTTGGACCATTTCACATGAATTTGAAAATGTGAAACCTCACAAATTGCCTTCTTTCAATTTAAAAAGTTTGCAAGATGAAGATTTAATTAATGATCAAGATAAATCTAAACCTTGGCGATTTGGCCATGAGTTATATGTTGATCATGATTTTAATGAAGTGGGCAAATGGACAACCTTACCTAACGGAGACAAGATTTGGAGAATGTCCTACAAATCAGAAGGTGCTCATACTTTAAATTTCTATTTCGATATATTTTATATTCCAGAAGGCGCCAAACTGTATGTCTACAATAACGATAAGGATGATTTGTTAAGGCCATTTACGCATCACAATAACAATGCTGAAGAAGTGTTGGGCACTTGGCTTGTTAATGGAGAGCAAGCGTGGATTGAGTATTACCAACCCGCAAATGTTACTGGACAAGCTAAATTAACCTTAGGCTCAGTGGTACATGGATATAGAACCGCGGAGACTTACCAAAAAGCACTGAATGACTCTGGCGACTGTAACCATGATGTTGATTGTGATATTACACCACCAGGAGCAGATCCTTACAGTATTGACACGGTAAAGGAGAATATTAAAAAAGCTTCAGGTATGTTAGTAACTGGAAATACTGGATTTTGTTCAGGTACTTTAATAAACAATACTAATAATGATGGTACGCCATATTTTATGACGGCTAACCATTGCGGAAATAATGTTGGTGGATGGGCCTTTAGATTTAACTGGAGAAGTCCTAATCCTTCATGTGGCACAACGACACCAAGTACAAATGGTTCATTCAATCAAACTGTAAGTGGTGCTATTCTTAGAGCCAATAGTTCGCAATCGGACATGGAACTTGTTGAAATAACCGATGCAAGCTTTTTTAACAATAACCCAGATGTGGTATGGGTAGGATGGAATAATTCAACAACTCAAACACCAAACTTAAATTTTGGTATCCATCACCCAAGTGGAGATATTCAGAAAGTATGTAGAGACGATCAAGGTGCTACTAGAACTCAAACTAATTTCAATGGAAACCCTACAACACAAATGTGGCGTGTTGAAGATTGGGATTTAGGAGTTACAGAACCAGGATCTTCCGGATCTGGTATTTTTAACGAAAACGGAGAGCTAATTGGTGTTTTATCTGGTGGTGCCGCTGCATGTACTGGAACTAATGATAATGGAGGCTTTGATGTATATGGTAGATTTGGTGTAGCTTGGGATTTCGGTAGTTCTGCTGCATCACGTTTAAGAGACTGGTTAGATCCAGGAAATACAGGTGCTACGACATTAGGACAATTTCCTTCTCTTGAAACCTTTGATAATGATGCGAGAGCATCAGCAGGTGACAATAATGATGCACTTTTATGTAATGCTGGTTTTACTCCAAATGTTACACTTATTAATCCTGGTAATTTAAATTTAACATCCGCTACAGTAGAGTATTATTTGGACTCAGAACCTGCAACAACGATTAATTGGACAGGTAATCTGGCCAATGGACAAAGTGTGGTTGTAGCAAGTCCAGTTTATAATAATATCGCTCCAGGTAGTCATACCTTCACCATAATGGTATCTAATCCAAACGGTGTTCCTGATCAAAATACATCAAATGATAGTTTTGTATTTGGTTTTGAGGTGTCTCCTGAATTTTCAACGAATGAGATTATTCTAAATATAACAACAGATAATTATGCGAGTGAAACCACTTGGGAAGTAAGAAATAGTATTAATGTTTTAATTGCAAGTGGTGGTACTACTTACGCTAATGCGACAACTTATCAAGAAACAATAACAATTCCAGCTTTTGATGAATGTTATACGTTTACCTTATTTGATTCTTATGGAGATGGTATTTGTTGTGGATTTGGAACGGGATCTTATAATGTAGAAGATGAAAATGGTAATGTTCTTATATCTGGTGGAGATTTTGGTGCTTCTGAATCTATCTTATTCAAGGCCTTGGATCCATTAAGTATTGATGATGAGACGTTTGCTAATTTTGTGACCTTCTATCCAAATCCAGTAAAGGAAACATTAAATATTCGTACACAGAATGTAAATGAAGCTTTGGATTATGAAGTTGTAAATGCTTTAGGACAGCGCGTTACAAGAGGTAAATTAAATATCAACACACTTAATATTTTATCTTTAGAACAATTGAGTAGTGGTATTTACTTTATTAAACTAAGTAGTGAAAATAACAGCTTGGTACATAAAATTATTAAGGAGTAATTCCTTTAACTTACTACATAAAAAGGCCAGTTTTTCTAAAACTGGCCTTTTATTTTAATTGAATTTGATTAGGTTCAATTTTCATAATCTAATTGTTTCTAAGTCATCATCTAAACTATTAGATGTATTGACGATTCTTGATAAAGCTCTCATAACTGTTTGATTTAGTGATTGATGAATTGCGTTATTATCTGTAACGCCTCTTTTTGTTCCAAGTAAAACTTTTTGTTCCTACTGTCGTACCTGATAATTGATTGTTGTTTAAAGTTCTCATGATTTCTCGTTTTTTAATTGATTTACACATAATAGACGAGCATTAAACAAAAATGTTACAGTACTGTGCAATACATAGTAATGATTTAACAAATTTTAACGCTAAAAGTTCAAATTAGCCTCAGAAACAACAAATGGATAGGCGCTTTTAACCTCCTTCAATTCATTTTGAGAGAGTTCATCTGGTTCTTTATTAAAAATGGTTTTACTATAGTCATAACGCAATTTATAATAGGCCTTGGTTATTTCATCTTGCACACTAACGTATTGCTCATAATTTGCTTCTTTAGCATGACTCAGTGATAGTATAGCCTTTTTTGGATGTTCTGATGCCTCCAAACTTTTAGGGCCTTTACAATAATTACAGCTATTAGATCCATTATTATCTACAAATGTTATTATAGCGTCCTTTATATTTTCAATTTTTAGAACTTCGTCATTAACCAATACCTCGTTCTTTCCATTAATCATTATTCGTAAAAGATTCCGCTCTTCAATATCAGCAATACAATTTTCTCCAGTAGGGCAGAAGGGTGGCAATTGTCTCAACAGCCCTTTGTCTGCTGAAATTGTAGTAGTAACTAAAAAGAAAATAAGAAGTAAAAAGGCAATATCTGCCATAGAGCCTGCATTGACCGTTGCTGGCTGTCGTCTTGTAGTTTTCATAATTAAATATTTAAAATGTTAATATTTATAGATGCACAACAACAATACCAATCTTGTTAAAGGTTATTAACAATAACTACAAAAACTCTTATAATATGCTATTTTTGCAAAATTAACGATTTAGCAACCCATAAATGGCGACCCAAACCATAGACAATAATATATCAGAGAAAAGATTATATGATTATCAAATAAAGGATCTCAATCGCATTTTTGATGTGATGGATGAAGAGTCCGATAATTTTAATCTTCTTTATCAATTACCTACAGGTGGAGGTAAGACTGTAATCTTCTCGGAAATTGTAAGGCGATATATAGAAAAACACAATAAGAAAGTTGTAATTCTAACGCACAGAATTGAACTCTGCAAGCAGACATCTGATGTTCTTTCTGGTTTTAAAGTAAAGAATAAGGTCATAAATAGTAAGGTAAAAACCTTACCAGATCAAGACGACTACAAGTGTTTTGTGGCAATGGTGGAAACCTTAAATAATCGTCTTTCAGACAATGATTTTCAACTTAAGAATGTAGGACTGGTTATTATAGATGAAGCACATTACAACTCTTTTAGGAAGTTATTTAAGTTTTTTGAGGATTGTTTTATTCTAGGCGTTACAGCAACACCTTTAAGTAGTAATATCAAATTACCAATGAAGGATAATTATGATAAACTTATTGTTGGAGATGATATTGCTACACTGATAAAGAACGGTTTTTTAGCAACAGCTGAAATGTATCATTATGATGTTGGTTTAACGTCTTTAAAAATTGGTATTAATGGAGACTATACTGTAAAATCGTCTGAAGCGCTTTATACCAATTCCATAATGCAAAGCAAATTGCTTACAGCTTATGAAGAGCTTGCAAAAGGAAAAAAGACCTTAATTTTTAATAACGGTATCTACACTTCTAAGGAAGTTTATTACACGTTTAAAAAAGCAGGTTATAATGTGCAACATCTCGATAATACAGCCAGTAAGCAAGATCGTAAAGATATTTTAAAGTGGTTCAATACAACACCAGATGCTGTACTCACCTCTGTGAGCATTCTAACAACAGGCTTTGATGAGCCTTCAGTGGAATCAATAATTTTAAATAGAGCTACAAGATCGTTAACACTTTATTTTCAGATGATTGGTCGTGGTAGTAGAATTTATAAAGATAGAAGCACTTTTCAGGTTATAGATTTAGGTAATAATGTGGCACGTTTTGGTCCGTGGAGTCAGCCTGTAGACTGGCAGCATATATTTAAATATCCAGATTTATACTTAGAGAATATTATTGATGATGAATCGCTTGAACGTGATTTCGTTTATGTAATGCCAGATTCTGTGAAAGAGAAATTTAAGAACTCACCAAGTTTAGATTTTGATGTAAAGTCGACCTATAAAGAAGTCATAAAATCTGGTAAAAAGTCTTTTACTGTAATTGAGAAGTCAATTGCACAACACTCAAAAATGTGTATCGAAAATAGTGAGGATGTCTATGATGCTCGCGACTTAATTAAGCTCTTGCAAGATGACATTGCGTATCGTATTAAGCAGTATTGCTATTGTATTATGAACAGCACTGATAATTATAAAGATTGGTTGTTTGAAGAATACAACCGCAAATTAAGGATCAGTTTTAACGGTAAGTTTTAACGTATTTTTGTAAGGATTTCAATTATTTAGCGTTTATTTTGAAATAGGTATAGTTTTTGAAGCTTATAACAAAAGTCAACTTATCAAGACAAAAGTGAAAACCATAAAATTCATATTACTTTTTTTTAACATGTTTAGTGCTACGGTTTTGTTTTCACAAGTTAAAGACAAGCAGACTAAATCTATTAGAATACCTGCAGAAAAATCTAATAAGGAAAAGGACTCTATTCCCTTAAAGATTAAAGTTGCACCAAAACTAGAAAAAGAGGAGGATAAGTCTTCTGGTAAAGATAAAGATCGCAAAGAGTTTAGTCGTAAAGAATCAGAAAAGCCGTTTTCTATGGTTTATGATGATGGATTGAAAAACCCTGGTGAGATTTTTGAAAAACGTTGGAAAAAAGAATTGGTAAAGGGAGGTGTGGTTAAAACCATGTCCGATCAGTTTCTTGGAGAACATAATGTAGATACTAAGTTTGTAAATATCGTTTGTCGAGATCACGAATATCCAGATGGTGATAGAGTACAGATTACGGTTAATGGTTACATTGTTAAACATAATTTACTACTAACAAGTAGCTATAGACGTGTAGAAGTTAATTTGGCCCAAGGCAGAAATATAATAGACATCATAGCCCTAAACCAAGGTGAATCAGGCCCAAATACTGCAGAGTTTGTAGTTTACGATGACTCAGGAAGAGTCATATCGTCGAAAGAATGGAATTTATTAACAGGTGTAAAGGCAAGGATTGTCTTTAATAATGAGAAGGCTGTAATAAAGTCAAAAGACGATAGCAAAGAAGAAAGTGAAGGTGACGAGGCTTCTAATAATTAATAACTTCTACATCACCAGGTTTCATATTTCCAAGAGTTACATCTCCAATTCTCACCCTTATTAGTCGTAATGTAGGATAGCCTACTTTAGCAGTCATTTTTCTAACCTGCCTAAATTTACCTTCATTTAGAATAATTTTTATCCAGCTTGTAGGACCATGTTTATCGTCTCTTACAGGTCTCTCAATAATATGTTGTGTGTTTGTAAGCAAATCAACCTTGCAAGATTTGGTTAAATAGGATTCGCCTTTGTTGGTAATGAGAATGCCATTTTTCATTTTGTTAATGGCCTCATCTGTAATTAATCCATCAACCATAACATGATATTCTTTCTCGACTTTAGAACTTGTTATTTCATTACTAAACTTACCATCTGTAGTAAGGAGTAATAGCCCTTCTGATTTTTCGTCTAGTCGTCCCACTGCCATAGTGCCTTCAGGGAAATCATATAAGCTACCCAGTAATCGCTTCGATTTTCGCTTGGTCTGGTTATTTATAAATTGACTTAAATACCCATATGGCTTATATAACTTAAAGTAACTGTGCATTAAAATTAGAATTTACCACCATGTAATAAAGTGCTTATTTATTGTATTCTTTGGTGAATAGAGCCAACATAGAGGCGAGCGATGACTATCAATAAAACGTCTAATTATAGGATTTGCGTCTTCAAAATTAAGCCATTCGACGTTCTCATTAGGAATACAAAGCCATTCTAATTTAGAAGGTATATAAAATTGATAATCTTTAAAGCTATCTATTTTATCATAATTAAAATATGTCCCAATAATACAGTCGTTATTTAATGGTTCAATACTTACATTTTGACTGTTTAATGGAACAAACAATTGGGCTTTGAAGCAGGTTAGTTGCTTAATGGATTCTAAATCTATGTTGTCTAGGTGTGTTTTTGTTTCCTCTTTAAAAAGTAGAGGAAATTGCTTTGTACGAATCTTTTCCAATTTTAGATTTAAATTGTCTTTTCTGTTCGGACCAATCCAATTCTCGAGTTTAATTGTCTTATTAGAGTTATCTAAAAGATAGAATTTGTAGGCAATCTCCAAATGTATAGTTTGTCCATTTCGATCGAATAATAGGTCTAATTCACCAATGGTATTGTTGTTGTTTTTAACCTGAATGTTTTCTAAGATAATGGATGCATCCTTCTGGTTATCAAATTGCAACGAAACAAATTTCTCTACCCATTTACCAAGTCGAATCGAATTATTTTCTTTATCTTTAAAGGAGGTGTTTGTTGTCTCATCTGGCAAAAATTGCTCCAATCCATATACCTTTTTGTCCTTCCAAAGTAAGGGTGTGCTCTGAAAACCAGCGTACATATCTTCTAAAGTCTGCCTAGTAGGAATGCTCATGTTTTGATTTATCAAAAATATTCATAACCTAACTTATATCATGTTTTAAAATTATAAGTAAAGGTACCTTTAAGAATGCAATTTTTTAGACAATATAACTTCAAAAATCAATATAAATATGAAAGTATTCGATAACAAACACATTAAGAATGTGGCTTTTGTAGGTACGCATCGTGCTGGCAAAACCACCTTATCTGAAACCATGCTTTTTGAAGCTGGCCTTATTAATAGACGTGGTACTGTAGAACAGCAAAATACCATATCTGATTACCATGAGTTTGAGCACCAACGCGGTGCTTCTGTTTTTGCTACCCCTTTGCATACTGAGTGGCGTAACTACAAAATAAATATTATTGACACACCAGGATTAGATGATTTTATTGGTGAAATTATGTCTTCCATACGAGTTGCAGATACCATAGTTATGGTCATAAATGCAAAACATGGTGCAGATATAGGAACAGAAATTATTTGGAACTACGTTGATAAATATCACAAGCCTACATTATTTGTAATTAATAAAATTGATAGTGAAAAGGCCAATTTTGAAATGAGTTCTAATAGTCTTAAGGAATTGGTTGGGAAAAATGCAGTGCTGATACAATACCCAATAAAACTAGATGGAGCTCAATGCATCATTGATGTTTTAAAAATGAAGTGTTACAAGTTCAGGCCTGAAGGCGGTAAGCCTGAGAAATTACCTATACCAGACGATCAGATGGAATATGCGACCATGCTGCATAATGAATTAGTAGAAAAGGCTGCTGAAAACGATGAGGAACTAATGGAACATTTTTTTGATCGAGGGACCTTAACTGAAGAAGAACTTAGAAAGGGAATTAAGTTAGGAATGCTTAATCATGATTTCTTTCCGGTATTTTGTGTTTCTGCGTTAAAAGACATGGGATCAGGACGATTAATGGGCTTTATTGACAACGTTGCACCTGCTGCTTCCGATTTAAAACCTGAACAAACACTTGAAGGCGAATTAATAAAACCAGAGTTAAATGATGACACATCAATATTCGTTTTTAAAAATGTTTATCAACCTAATCTAGGACAGATTACCTTCTTTAAGGTTATGTCTGGTGAAGTTAATGTCAATGATAAACTTTTTAATACAAGGACAGGAGAATCTGAAACGCTAAATCAACTTTTTATAATGGATGGTAAAAAGAAGCATTCTGTTCAGAAACTAACCGTAGGAGATATTGGCGCCACAACCAAATTAAAGTATACTGAAACGAATGACACATTAGCAAAGAAAGCTGAAGCTGGTACTTTTAAACCAATTAAATATCCACAGCCTCGATTGGTTAAAGCAGTATTTGCCAAGTCCTCAACAGAAGAAGAAAAATTAAGTGAGGCCCTTAAGCGCATTCATAGTCAAGATTTAACCGTAGATCTAAGCTATAATAATGAAACTCATCAGACTTTAGTAGGTACGCAAGGGGAATTACATCTCTCAACATTAAATTGGTTATTAGAAAACATATATGATGTAGAAGCACGCTTTGAAGCACCAAAAATATCTTACCGAGAAACAATAACGCGTAGTGCAACAGCAAATTACAGACATAAGAAACAGAGTGGTGGCTCAGGACAATTTGGCCAAGTGCACCTTAAAATTGAACCCTATTACGAAGGTGTGCCAGAACCTGAAGGATTCTCAATAAGAGGTAAGGAAGAAGTAGATTTACCTTGGGATGGAAAATTAATATTCTACAACTGTATAGTTGGAGGTGTTATAGACCAACGTTATCTACCATCTATAATGAAAGGTATAATCGAGGTTATGGGATCTGGTCCGTTAACCAAGTCATTTATTAGAGATATTAGAGTTATGGTATATGACGGGAAAATGCATCAAGTCGATTCTAATGATATTTCTTTTAAAATAGCTGGAGCTCACGCTTTTAGAGAGGCTTTTTTAAATGCTAATCCAAAGCTTTTAGAGCCAATAGAACAAATGGAACTAAGGGTGCCAGAACAGATGGTTGGTAATGTAATGACGGAACTACAAAGTCGAAGAGCTGTTATACAGGGCATCGAAACCGAAGCACATTATCAGATACTGCGTTGTACAATTCCAACGGCAGAATTATCTGATTTCTCCAGTCAATTAAGATCAATCACACAAGGACGAGCGACGTATTCTTCAAATTTTGAAGGCTATAAAGCCGTACCAGGACATATACATAAAGAATTAGTTAAACAACAAGAATTAGTAACAACCTAAAATACAATCACTATGCATAGTAAAGTCATGTACTTAAGCGATCTCAAGTTTAATATAGAAACTTGGAAGCGCGAATTAAGATTTCATTTCAATGAAATGGATACGTTCGAAGAAAAACTAGAAGAAATTGTTCAAAGAGGTGATAAAGATTCTTTGGTAATGATTAAACTGGAAGTTTTTCAAAATAGAATTATGATCGAAAAAGATGCGATATCAAAATTATTACATCGATGCCGTAACAAAATGGCTAATATTAATAATGCGGATTTTAATGAAAATATAGATGGTAGGCTTCAGAATGAACAGCGCACATTAAGAGAAGATATGAGAACCTATATTAAATTACATTATGATCTAAAGGAAGAAATGATGGACTATTTCTTAGAAGTACTGTAAATTAACTAGAAAAGTAAAAGGCCACAGTTTTAAAATGCTGTGGTTTTTTTAATGTTTTATTTCAATATAAATTTTTCGGTACGTCTTTGTTCACCCTTAGTGGTTATTTCTACAATGTAGATACCACTTTGTAATCCATGTAGTTGTATTGTATTATCTCTAGATGTACTATTTAGTTTGCCACTTCTAACTTTAGTCCCATTAATGGCATATATACTATAGTTTGTATCCTGTTCTAATGTGCCTTCAATCATAAGACGACTAGTGCTCTGGTCTGTAAAAATATTAAGCTGTTCTAAGTTTTGGTTACCATTACTTAAAGCGTTAGCATCAAATCTCAGATAAAACCGACCAGAATCGAGTATAGCATTTTCTGCCAAGAACTGATAATTACCAGAATTAAGTAGAGTAGAAGTCCCAGTTAAACTATCATCTAAATAAATATTAATTGAATTAGGGATTGTGATTTCAGTTAATTTTACCGTGATCATTTCACCTTGATTTGCATGAATACCAATAGGAACAGTAATCCCATTCATCTCATTTTCACCAAGTGTTTGTATACCAAAAGGCATGCCTGTATTTTGCTCAACTAATAAAGAGTAGATTGAAAATGAAGGCGCCACACCACCAAAAAGTGAAGCGTCATAACCAGGATCTAATCCAGCAGTACCATTTGTATTAAAATAAATATCGGTTGTGAAATGGTTTGTACCATTATCTATCCGAACTTTTACAAGCCCTAAGTGGGAGCTGGCTGAATGACTTACCATACTTAAGAGACTGAAGCAGAAAAGCCCAGAAATTAGAACTTTTAAAAATGAGGGTCTAAAAATATATGAAAGTAACGGGTTGAGAGATTTCATGATAGATTTGTTGATTAATAGCGAGAATAAATGTATTAATTAAGGAGGCCTTAATTTGCAAACAATCGACGAAGCATCGTTATAAACGTTAATAGGTGATTAAAAGACATGTAATGCCATATATACCGTTAAAACAGCTACTACATAAATTACATTTTTAAATGATTACCACTTAATATTAACAGTTTATTGCGAATGTAAACTTCAATAAATCCTTATCTTTAAAAGTGAAAAAGGAAACTCCATGAAAGCACAGCTTTGTTTAGTTCTTTTTGTTGTTTTTACTTTCTTGAGTTGCAGTAGTACAAAACCTAAGTTGTCTGCTGAGGAACAACAAAAAAATGTACAGCTTATAAATTCAGCGCTTGCAACGAAGTCTTTTCAGTTTAATGCTGAATTTGCATATCCATTGCAATCCAATGATGTCATAATGGCTACAAATGCGCTGATGCGAGGCTCTCAGAATATTGGAGGTCAAATTAATTTATCTGGCAACTATGATTTTTTAAAAGTTGATGGAGAAACAGCAGAAGGTGATTTATCATATTTTGGGGAAATGCGAAATGTTGGTTATAATGATATTGCTGATAATAGCATTATTTTTTCTGGTGATTATACCGATTTTAATATTGATGAAAAAAGTAAATCAGACAAGTTCATAATTCAGTTTGACACTAATAATCAGGTAGAAACCTTTAGAATTAGAATGGTAGTATTTGATAATTTAAAAAGTAATATTATCGTTTACGGATCTAATAGAACAGCCATTAGGTATACAGGAACTTTCGAGCCTTTAATGGATTAATCCTTTGCAAATTCTCTTCAAATTGGCGTTCTTGCCCTCATGTTTAACAAAAGGTATTATTATTTAATAAAAATTCAATATTTAGGCTATCGGTTTCACGGTTGGCAAAAACAGCCCGATGTAAAGACCTTACACCTCATGATAGATCGTACTTTGAAGTATATTCTTGGCGATCAAAAATTTAAAACCCTAGGAGCAGGTCGGACTGACGCAATGGTTTCTGCAAATGAAGCGGCTTTAGAATTATTTCTATATAACGAACCCATAGAGGATTTAGATGCATTTTTGAATCTTTTCAATTATAATCTACCACAAGATATTAGGGTATTATCGATAAAAGAGGTGAGTAGTGATTTTAATGTAATTCAAGATTCTAAAATAAAAGAGTATCATTATGTGTTTTCTGAGGGTACAAAGAATCATCCATTCTGTGCACCAATATTATCTACAATATTAGATCCTTTAGATGTTGAGCTTATGCGTGAAGGAGCAAAGATATTTGAAGGGACTCATAATTTTAAACCATATTGCTATAAAGCTACTGATAAAGGTAAATACAATAGAACCATTGAACTATCTGAAATCGTTGATAATAACATTTACGAAGCTAATTTTTTTCCTAATAAAACTTACGTGTTTAAAATAAGAGGTAAAGGATTTATGCGTAATCAAATTAGATTAATGTTTGGTTGCCTAATTAAACTTGGTAAATATGAGGTTGACCTCGAATTTATTGCATCATCATTAAAAGAGGATAGCAATGTTGTAATGGATTACATTGCTCCAGCATCTGGATTAATATTACATTCACTCGAGTTTGATTAATGCGTTCTTGCAATAATTCTAACAATTACTACCACTGATATTGAACTAAGTAGCAGTAATATTACACCTTTAAGCAAATCGCCGTAAATAAAACTACCAATACTAAATAAGGTCGTATAAACGCCTAGTGTACCAACTAAAAACGCAATTAGCTTTAAACCAAACCCATCAAATTTTGATGACCCGGAAAATACAAGCTTATTAAATCCATCTAAAGTTTCAGTACTCGTTGGTTTTGTTAATAAGGTCACTACAATCCAACCGATAGTTGTAATAAAAACACCAGTTACTAATTGCCAATGTGTAGCTAATTCTACAATAGGTTCAGATAATTTCCCATTAATAAAGAAAAATAAAGCTATAGCGAATGAAATAACCATAGCAGCAATTTCGCTGTATGGATTTATACGATGCCAGAACCATCTTAATATGAACAATAAACCTGTTCCAGCACCTATTTGTAATAATAAATTAAATACATCCTTAGCAGACTGAAGATAAAATGAAAACAAGGCTGCCATAATCATTAAAGTAATGGTTGAAATTCTCCCAACAAGAACTTTCTGTTTTTCTGAAGCTTCTTTATTTATAAATCTGCCATAGAAGTCATTAACAACATATGAACTGCCCCAATTTAATTGCGTAGATATGGTACTCATAAATGCCGCAATTAAAGAGGTCATAACGATACCAATTAAACCGGCTGGTAAATACGTCATCATTGCAGCGTAAGCCACATCGTCCCCTTGCATTTCTGCAGTCAAATTAGGAAAAGCATTAGATAAGGTCCCTAAGTCTGGATAAATTACTAAAGAGGCAAGTCCAACTATTATCCATGGCCAAGGACGCATGGCATAATGCGCAAAGTTAAAAAATAGGGTTGCCCAAGTAGCATGCTTTTCATCTTTTGCTGCTAACATACGTTGTGCTATATAGCCTCCACCACCAGGCTCAGCACCTGGATACCAAGTACTCCACCACTGTACGGCTAATGGAATAATGAGAAGGGTAATAAGTGCTTCTGTATTACTAAAATCTGGGAAGAAGCTAAGTTTACCTGCAACACCCTCATGACTTAATAAAGTTTCTATTCCATTTATTTCTGGAAGATTAACGATATAAATGGTTGCCCAAATACTACCAACCATTGCAATAATAAATTGAATAAAATCTGTAATTAATACACCCTTTAGACCACCCAATGAGGCATAAAAAACTACAATTATTGAAGAATATATAAGCGTTTGTTCTTGCGAAAAGCCTAGTAGTATATTAGCAATTTTGGAACCTGCTAAGCAAACACCAGCCATTGTTATAACATTAAAGATAACACCTAAATAAATAGCTCTAAACCCTCTTAGAAAGGCTGCGCTTTTGCCAGAGTACCGTAATTCGTAGAACTCGAGATCTGTGGTAATACCACTACGCCTCCATAATTTGGCATAGAAAAAAACAGTGAGCATACCAGTAAGTAGCAAAGCCCACCAAACCCAGTTGCCTGAAACACCATCGTTCCTTACAAGTTCAGTCACAAGACCTGGTGTGTCAGCTGCAAAAGTTGTTGCAACCATACTCACACCTAAAAGCCACCAAGGCATATTTCTGCCGGATAGAAAAAATTCGTTAGTATCCTTACCTGCACGTTTTGATACATATATACCGATAAAGGCAAAGAGGCTTAAAAAAAAGATGATGATTATCCAGTCTAGAGTGTTTAATTGCATAATTTTTATTTATAATCAAATCTAACATATTATAACTAAAAAAGGTACTAGCGATTTACTAATACCTTTTACGGATTGGTTGGTTAACATTTTAATGTATCCAACTTTTTTTTGTGGCATGTTTTGCAAACAGATAAAGTAAAACCGCTGCAGCAATAACAATTATAGCCATAACCATACTGTCTGTATACCCTTTAATTATGGTGTATCCCATTTGGGTAAGAACAGCTAATAATGACAGTAGAAATAAAGGTTTTGCCAATTTCTTTTTTAATAATAACAATAGAGATGCTAGTGCGCCACTAAAGACAGCAACAGCAAAGGCTCCAGTAACCCAAGCAGGCATATTAGCTGCAATATCGAGTTGTTCTGGTGTGTACATTTCTCTATAACTTTCGGTATTATAGGCTTGTTGTAAATAAGCATTTACACCCATGGCATTCCATACGAGTGCTAGGACTCCAATGATCCAAAACCAAACAGGTGGTTTTTGTGACAAATTAGACATAATAAAATTGATTTAATTAGTAATTAGTTAGTTTTTACACAAACCAATTTATAAAAAATCAAATAAATGATGTGCTGATGAAACATATGGGCATAAAAAAAGGGTGAAAGTTTTTAGCCTTCACCCTTTAAGTTTAATATTAAGTATTTTATTCTACGACATGTAATTTTGGCTCCTTATCAACAAATTTACCGTTAACCGATTCACCAAGAATAATAACTTCTTTAGATCTTTCGTACATTTTTATTGCACGGTGCATTTGTAATTTAGTTCCACTGTAAAGTTTAACACCTGATTTTGAGCCTTTGTTTCTAATTTCAATGTAAAAACCATCCTTTAATTTGGTTGGTCTTGTTGCTGGTCTACCCATAAATTTAATGTGAATTTTAAAATAGTACTGCATGATAGTGAAAATAAAGTCGCTACGCAAGTTTATTTTTTAACATTTCAAAAATGTACGATAATTCCACACTTTTGCTTTAACATTTGCCCGTTTACTTAACAAAATATTAGGTTAAACTGGTCCTCATTTCGTTAAACCCTGTTAAGACCCTTGACATTGCATTACATAACTATATATTAAATAGTGAAAGAAGTTTAACACAAAAAAAGAAAACAATAGTTATGAATTACTTAAATATGAATGACGACAAATTATTACCAACTGTTGTAGAACTAAACACCCTATTAGCAGACTATCACATTTATTACCAGAACCTAAGAAATTTTCATTGGAATATTCTAGGAGAGAATTTTTTTGAATTACATCAAAAGTTCGAGGACCTATATATAGAGGCACGTGAGAAGATTGATGAAATTGCTGAACGTATACTCACTTTGAGATATCATCCTATGAGTAATCTAAAGGATTATTTAGAAGCCTCATCAATAAATGAAGTCTCTGCAGAGTTGACCGACGTAGAAATGGTAAAATCTATATTAGAAAACCATAGTATTTTATTAAAACAAATGTCCAAAGTCATCCGTAAGGCAGAAGCTACCAATGATGAAGGAACCATTGATTTAATCGGTGCTTACATACGAGATATTGAAAAAAGTAGTTGGATGCTAGATGCGTTTACAAAAGAAACAGCCTCTCAATTAAATGATAGCCTTGTGTAAACGATATATAACAATTTATAGTTAAGACCTCGTTAATTAGCCATCTATTAGGATGGCTTTTTTTAATTTTAGAGGAAATAAAATTTTATGAATAATAGAATACCTAAAGAAACATTACCCTTTTTAAAAAAGCTTTCAAAAAATAATAATAGAGATTGGTTTAATGATAATAAACCAGAATTTAAAGCCATAGAATCGCAAGTAAAAGCAACTTATAATGCTTTAGGTGAGCTTTTAAATCAGCATGATCAGATAGATAAGGTAAAAGTATTTAGAATATATAGAGATGTCCGTTTTTCTAAGAATAAACTGCCTTATAAAACGCATTTTGGAGGTTCGTTTCACAGAAAAAAACCTGAATTAAGAGGTGGCTATTATTTACATATTCAACCCAATAATGAATCCTTTATTGCCACAGGATTTTGGGAACCCAATAAAGAAGATCTTTTAAGAATTCGAAAGGAA
Organism: Winogradskyella poriferorum; assembly: GCF_050618035.1. Taxonomy (GTDB): domain Bacteria; phylum Bacteroidota; class Bacteroidia; order Flavobacteriales; family Flavobacteriaceae; genus Winogradskyella; species Winogradskyella poriferorum_A. Next base: position 359,137 of record NZ_JBODPY010000002.1, on the reverse strand, counting down.
TTTGAAATGGATGATAGCGAAATGAGAGATATTCTGAAAAAGGATTCTTTCAAGTCAACTTGGGGAGGATTTGTTGGTGATGAACTTAAAACAGCACCTAAAGGCTTTGATAAAGAACATCCAGCTATAGATCTTATTAGAAAGAAGCAATATATCTTTATCAAGAAATATTCAGATAAGGAGGTGCAAGCTTCAAATTTTATAGACCATGTCAATGAAGCATTTATCGAAATAAGGCCGTTTTTTGATTATATGAGCGATGTCTTGACCACCAATTTAAATGGTGAATCTTTGCTCTAAACTGCTTTTAAAACTTCAGGCTTAACAAACAATTGAATACTATTAATCAATCGGTTCTTTACAATATTCATCATACGCTTATTTAAGGCTGATGAATTGAGAATATAAGTTTCGTATTCTTCGATAGTAAATTGTCCAATAATCATGCCCTTTATGGAGTTTCTAAACTTCATATCCTTGTGAATAGCATTATCTATATAATCCAACTGCTTTTGTAAAGACAATTCGTAAAAGACATTTTTACGTTTTACAATGTAATTATTAAAAACTGCAATAAATAGATTGTGTTGCATCTTAATGATTGGTCGGAGCGTCTTGTTCTGAAACTTTTCATCAGCGCTCATGGTATCATAAATTTTAGCAGATGCAATTACTGGTCTAATAGCATGTAGGTCTTCAGATCGTTTGTTCATGATATAGGTCTTTGGATTAACTGGGAATTAAATTTAGTTATTAACGAACTTGAGAATGCTTGCAGACAATTATGTTGTTAACTTTCTTATTAACAATAGTATTTTGAAGCAGGTTTTAATCAGAGTTTGAGACACTTAGTTCATAGATTTCCAAATCAAAATAAGCAACTGATGCTAGTACATGATCAAAAATATCACCTATTATAAACTCATAATTCTGCCATCTTATGTCTGAACTAAACGCATATATTTCCATAGGAATTCCTTGTGGTGTAGGCTCTAATTGACGCACCATTAAAGTCATTTCCTTATTTATGGCAGAATGTTTTTCGATATAGGTTTGTAGATATTTCCTAAAAACGCCGAAGTTGGTAAGATTTCTACCGTTTATTAAAATGGACTTATCGACATTATTATCCTTATTAAATTTCTTTATTTCGTCTGATCGCTCTTTGATATAATGAGAGATAAGCTCTATCCCTTTAAAACGCTCAATATCCTCGTCATTTAAAAACTTTATAGTAGACGTTTTTATTATTACAGATCGTTTTATTCGTCTTCCACCAGACGACATCATACCTCGCCAATTTTTAAATGAATCAGAAATTAAGGCATAGGTAGGAATCGTTGTAATTGTTTTGTCCCAATTCTGAACTTTAACTGTAGCTAAACTTATTTCGGTTACATCACCGTCAGCGCCATATTTTTCGAAGGTAATCCAGTCTCCAATACGTACCATATCATTAATGGTTACCTGAATGCTCGCTACAAAACCTAAAATGGTATCTCTAAAAACAAGTAAAATAACAGCAGAAGCAGTTCCAAGAGAGACGGCAAATTTTATAAAAGTTAAACCGGTTAAAATTGAGAAAATACCAAATATCCCAAGTATCCAAGCAAATATCATAAACACTTGAATGTAACTATCTACTGGTTTGTCCTTATAGCTCGGTAAAGTTTTCAGATAATCCTTTATAGAGTTTAAAAAGCTTCTAATTATCCTAAGCGTTAAAAGGACAGCAATGACTTTTAAGGTTTTCTCAATAATATCCTCAGCATATTCAAAGTCTGCAAACACATCTGGCACAAACTCTATAAGAATAACAAGTGGAATAATATGAGCAATATTTCTTGGTAGTTTATTGTTTATAAGTATATCATCGAAATTTGTTTTTGTTCGATTTGCTACACCAGCAGAAAAACGCCATAATAGCCTTTTGGTAATAAAGTCTATGATAAACGCAATTAATAACAAGGCAATAAGCAAGCAAAACATATTTAAATATTCTGCTGAAGTCTCAGACATGCCATGCTCTACGAGCAAATCATAGATGTAATGTTTTATGTTAAGCTTTAACATTTCTCAAATATTTTTTATCAATATAGAATGTTCCAAATGGAATAATTGAAGCCACTAAAGCTACAAATAAGGTTTTATTTGACCATTTTAGATCAGCACTTATCATCACGGCCATAATAAGATAGGCAATAAATAATAAGCCATGAGGCATACCTAATAGTTTTACAAATTGTGGATCATCTAATCCGTATTTAATAGGTACTGCAATAAATAATAAAAGGATGTAGGATAGACCTTCTAATAAAGCAATAATTCGAAATAACTTAAGTTGCTTTAACATGTAGATAATTTTTGCAAAAATACATATCAATTATTTTTAAAATTATGATTTTAACAGCTTTTAAGAAAATAATAAAATCTGTCCTACGAATGCTTACCTTTAATGCATATTAAGCCACTTATCTAATTAAAAAGTTTTATTTTTCAGGTATGAAAAAAATCAAAGTACTTCAGCACTCAAAACTAGCTATTATCATAGCTTTTTTTGGTTTTTTATCCCAAATATCAGCACAATCTTACAGTGCAGATAATACTACATTGCAAAGCACCTATGAAAATTCAATTAAGACTATAGAAAGTCAATCCTATGAGTTTAGAGCTTACTTAAGTTTTGATGGTTTTAAGAGAACCAAAAATGCAAGTAAAGTATCCATTAAAAATAAAAGCATTACTGGAACTTTAATAGCCTTAGAAGGTGACAATTCTAATGTACTTAAATTTAATGATCAATCCATTAAAGGGTACAAGGTAAATATTGATGAAGCAGGTAAAGTTATCGATCTTAATTTTAGAAGTACAATTAATGGTGTTGGGTACAAATTTGACATTAAAATTTTGCTAAATGGCAACGCTGTTATGACTGTTTTTAATGCTAATAATTCTATGGAATATAGAGGTAATGTGGTAAGAATTTAGATCGAATATGGAGCGTGAAGAGTATATAATATATATTATTGGTGCTGGTGTAAGTGGATTGATTGCAGCCAAAACACTAGAAGATAATGGTTATAGGCCAATAATTTTAGAATCTACTAATGAAGTCGGAGGTCGTGTAAAAACGGATATTGTAGAAGGCTATCAATTAGACCATGGTTTTCAAGTGCTTTTAGAGGCTTATCCTAAAGCCCAAGAATTTCTTAATTACAGCGACTTAAAATTACAATCCTTTTTACCAGGAGCAATAATTTATAACAATGGAAAGTCACAGACCATAGGTGACCCTTTGCGCAATGGAAGTTTATTCTGGTCCACAGTAATGGCCAATGTAGGCAGTCTATCTGATAAATTGAAAATATTTAAACTGAACAATCGTCTCAAGAAAAAATCCATCAATAAGATTTTTAAATCTAAAGCTGTAACCACTATAGAGTATTTAAAAGCTCAAGGATTTAGCAATAACGTAATTGATCAATTTTTTAAACCCTTCTTTTCAGGTATTTTTCTTGAGTCGGAATTGCAAACATCGAGTGTGATGTTTGAATTTGTATATAAAATGTTTGGAGAAGGTCTTGCAACTTTACCAAAAGGAGGTATTGGCGAAATTCCCAAACAACTGGCTTCAAGCTTAAAGCATACCGAAATTAACTTTAATACTAAGGTTAAAGCTGTAAATGATGATCATATATTATTAGAGACTGGAGAAAAATTTAAGGCTCATTTTACGGTTATTGCCACAGCGCCTAGTCCTTTAGTCGCTAACCTTAAGAATCAACCTGTGCAATGGAAATCGTGCTACAATTTATATTTTGAAACTGAAAGCAGAGACATAGCAAAGCCATTGATAGGTTTAATTTCAGATAAGGAAGCACTTATAAATAACATCTTTTATCACAATAGTGTCCAAACACAACAGAAAGGTGATAATGAGCTTTTATCTGTAACTGTGGTTAAATCCCATGAGTTAAGTGAAGAAGAACTCATTAAAAGAGTGGAAACTGATTTAAAAACCTATTGTGGCATCGACACTAAAAGACATTTAAAAACTTACCATATCAGAAAAGCACTCCCAGATTTAGAGCATCTGCAATATGAAATTTCACCTACAGAAACACAACTTAAAACCAATATTTACCTTGCTGGTGATCATCTTTTGAATGGCTCTTTAAATGCGGCCATGCTTTCAGGTGAGCGTGCAGCGCAAGGTTTGATAATGAGCATTGAAGATGGCCTGGTAATCGAAAACCTATCAACAGAATATATTTAAATACCTCATATTTTGAACCCTAACATCATTACAATTTCCGAAAAATATGTTGTCGGAATGCAAGGCACAATGCATCATGGCGAAATGCACAATATTATTGCGCTTTGGAAGCAATTCATGCCAAATAAATTTAAAATCAATAATACTGTAAATGAAGAACTTATCGCTTTACAATATTATGGCGATTTTAATGATACCAGTAAGTCTTATGAAATAATGGCTTGTGCTGAAGTTGAGGATCTTAATCATATACCTGAAGGTCACATAGGTTTTACAATACCAGAAGGTGAATATGCGGTATTTGTATTAAAAGGTATGGATGCAGGTGGTCTCTACAGGAAAATTCTAGGGGAGTGGTTACCAAATTCTGGCTACGAAATTGATGACAGACCTCATTTTCAGGTCATGGGTAAAAAGTACATTAATGGTAGTGATAAATCCGAAGAAGATTTTTATATACCCATTAAATCAAAGCTCTAGAATTAATTTTTGGCCTATTCTTAAGGTGGAATTACGTCTTATCGAATTGGTCTTGCAGATTGAAGCAATTGTTATGTTGTTTCGTTTTGAAATTCGTGATAAGGTATCACCACTGCGCACAACATAGACTTTGGTCTGTTTAATCAAACTTTTATCAGCGTCTTCTTTTGTTTCATATAGTGCCAACTTAGAACGACGCCTAGCATTATGAAAATGTGCTCTGGTCCATTTTTGAGTTACCCATAATTCTTTAGCTCTAATTTTGTTTGCCTCAGAAAAATCGAACAAATATTCAGGATGAATATACTCGCCTTTATAACTCGTCACTAAATGCAGATGGCTTCCTCTTGAGTTTCCAGTATTCCCACCTTTACCTAAATATTGACCTTTAGACACAGTGTCATTGGCCTTAACAGCAATGCGAGATAAATGCGCATAAGTGGTTTCTAAACCGTTATAATGTCTCACTACCACAGTTCTGCCATGTCCATGACTATAGCGTGCAAATCGTACAATACCATCTAACATAGAAACTACAGAATCACCCGTTATAAGATCTATATCTATACCTTTGTGCGCACGACCACGACGCCAGCCATAGCGCGAGGTGATGACTTTTTCTTTATTTATAGGAGATTCATAAACCGAATCCTGAAACTCCAATCTAAAAGGGTAATCTATCACATAGTCTTTGTATGGATTGTAAACAGTTGTATCCCAAAAAGCACCTTTAATGTCAATTTTTGAAGCATTTAAAATGCGATCTTTAGTAACAATTGGAATTTCAACTTCTTTTGGTTGGATAGGTTTGTTGTAAGAAGGCAGTGGAAGCTTAATTTTTAAGCTTTTATTCTGAAGGTTCTCTTGTGACTGTACTATAATTGTACACACAAAAAATAATAAACAAAGGGCAATATTTCTCATTAAAGATAACGTCTAAAATAAAGACGAACGCAAAAATATAATAATTATTATTTCACGCAAAAAGCTTTAACTACACCTTAATTTTTTCTAAATATAAAGTCTCCCAATATTTTTTGTTATTGTGTTAGTGCATTTGATAATTTATACATGATAGAATAATGAGGCCATTGTTTAGGGATTTAAAATTATAACTAAGCCACAGTTTTCATTACCAAAAAGTATTCTAATGAGATTTTATACTAATTATTCTTAAATTTCACCTAACAAAAAAACCGATGAATACACCGGTTTTAAATTTTGAATTAATTATTAAGTAAAATTTGCTTTATGCAGACTTGCGTGTATCTACGTTCTGTTTTAAATGTAGTAGTCCGGCCACAATGGCATCTAATTCGTTTTCTAGAAAACGAGGGTTGCGTTTGCTAAATCCTTTAATTTCGTTACTGTACAATTCAACACCACCATGTTTTATGCAAACGCTATACATATCGCTATCTGCATCAAGGTTAATAGAAGTTCTGTAATCACTAAATGAAAGTAACCAGTAACAAAGACTATTGATCTGATTAAATAAAGAAAAATTTGTATCCATAACTTTTAGGTTTAATAAATAGATTCTGGGGCAATCCGAAAACGAATTTACATAGACCTTAAGCTCGCATTTTAATTTTTTGATAAAGGGCAATTATCAACCGATTAAAAACACTATTTTTTTTCAATCCTCGACAAACGGTAAGATTTGGATAAATTCTTAGATATGATTTTCATTGTACAATTTGCTTAAATGGAGATGAAATTCTTCTAAATTTTATAATTTTCTTTGGAAATAGTGCTACCCAAATAAAGTATCTTTAAGGATCTAAAACTTGTGCGTTAATTACTTATTAATTCCAAGTTTTAGACATCAACTAATTCAAATAAAATCTAACCAACCATCAGATTTCTTCACTATGAAAAAATTATCTATAGTTATACTGAGCGTATTGCTTAGTATGAGCTCAGTTTGTGATGCCCAAAAAAAATCTAAAAAGAACACAACAACTAAATCACCACTAGATGAGATCAGTATCTCAGGTCTTAAATGGCGTAATGTTGGTCCTGCATTAACTTCTGGACGTATTTCAGACTTTGCTTTTAATCCTAATAATCCTTTTGAGTACTATGTAGCAACCTCTTCTGGAGGTGTATGGAAAACAGTGAATTCTGGTGTTACTTATAAACCTATTTTTGATTCACAAGGCTCTTACTCCATAGGATGCGTAACCATGGACCCTAACAATTCTAATGTAATTTGGGTTGGAACTGGTGAAAATAATAATCAGCGTTCGGTCGCTTATGGCGACGGAATTTATAAATCCATGGATGGTGGAAATTCATGGAAGCACATGGGCTTAAAAAAATCTGAGCACATTGGGAAAATTATTGTTCATCCAGATGATTCTAATGTTGTTTATGTCGCTGCTATAGGTCCATTGTGGAGTAAAGGCGGTGAACGTGGATTATATAAAACAGAAGATGGTGGCGAAACCTGGAGCTCTATTATTAAGGTAGATGAACATACAGGTGTTAATGATGTGGTTATGGATCCAAGAGATCCTAATGTATTGTATGCTTCAACACTACAGAGACGTCGCCACGTATTTACTTATGTAGGTGGAGGACCAGGATCTGGCCTTCATAAAAGTATTGATGGTGGTAAAACCTGGTCTAAGATTCAAACTGGATTACCTAATGTAGAATTAGGTCGTATTGGTTTGGCCATTTCTCCTGCAAACCCTGAAATTATTTACGCTATTGTTGAAGCGGCGAATGGTAAAGGCGGATTCTTTATGTCAACCAATAGAGGCGCGAGTTGGGAAAAGCGTAGCTCACATGTTACAAGTGGAAATTATTACCAAGAGATTATAGCCGATCCTGTCGATGAGCATACCGTGTATTCTATGGATACTTGGATGTCTGTAACTCATGATGGTGGCAAATCTTTCAATTTAGTAGGAGAGGACACCAAACACGTAGATAACCATTGTATGTGGATTAATCCTAATAACAACAGACATTTTGTAGTAGGTTGTGATGGTGGTATCTATGAAACTTTTGATGGAGCCAAGACCTGGGATTTTAAAAAGAACTTGCCAGTCACACAATTCTATAAAGTAGCAGTTGATAATGATTATCCTTTTTATAATATCTATGGTGGTACCCAAGATAACTTTAGTTTAGGTGGGCCTTCACGTGTATTAACCAATCATGGTATACGTAATTCTGAATGGTTCATAACTAATGGAGGTGATGGATTTGAGTCGCAAATTGATCCTAACAATCCAAATATTGTCTATGCACAATCACAGTATGGCGGTTTAGTGCGTTTTGATAAAAAAAGTGGAGAATCTGTTGGTATTAAACCTAAAGCAAGGCAAGGTGAGAATGCGTATCGCTTTAATTGGGATGCACCTTTAGTCGTTAGTAGACATGTGCCTGGAAGGTTATATTTCTCAGCTGAGAAAGTGTTTAGATCAGATGATTATGGTAACAGCTGGGCGGTTTTAAGTGAGGATTTGTCGCAACAGATTGATAGAAATAGCCTCAAAGTGTATGATCGTGTGGTAAGTATTGATGCCGTTATGAAAAATGGTTCTACTTCTCTTTATGGTAGTATTGTAGCCTTTTCGGAATCACCATTAAATAAAAACTTATTAGCCGCTGGAACTGACGATGGTCTTATATATATTTCTGAAGATGGTGGTCAGAGTTGGAGAAAGATATCTAGCGTTCCTGGAGCTCCGAGTCAATCTTATGTAAATAGTGTATACTTATCGAAACACAATGAAGATGTAATCTATGTGGCCTTTAATCACCATAAATTTGGTGACTTTAAGCCTTATATTTTTAAGTCTACTAATAAAGGGCAGAGTTGGACAGCAATTCAGTCTAATCTTCCTGAACGTGGCAGCGTCTATGCGATTGAAGAAGACCATGTTGACCAAGAATTAATCTTTGTAGGTACGGAATTTGGTGCTTTCTTTTCGCCTAATCAAGGTCAGAACTGGAAACAACTTAAAAATGGACTTCCAACCATTGCTGTTAGAGATATTGCCATTCAAGAACGTGAAAATGATTTGGTATTAGGAACATTCGGAAGAGGATTTTATGTCCTAGATGATTATTCGGTATTACGAAATATTGAGAATGCTAAACCAGCAGATAAGGCAGAAATATTTCCGGTAAGAACCGCTTTAATGTGGGAGCAGAGTAGCCCACTAGGATTACCTGGAAAATCCTTCCAAGGTGATAATTTCTATACGGCAGATAACCTGGGGCCAGAAGCCCTTATTACCTATTACTACAATAAAGATTTCAAATCCTTGAAAGACGAACGTCAGAAAGCTGAAAAGGAATTATTAAAATCTAATAAGGATACGCCTTATCCAAGTTATGAGGCACTTAAGGCAGAAGGTGAGGAGTCTAAAGATGAATTAGTGTTTACTATTAAGGATGCTGACGGTAAAGTGGTTAAGAAAGAATTTAGACCAGCCAAGAAAGGCGTACAACGCTTCCACTGGAATTTAAGATACACTCTTCAAAATCCTATTAATTTGCGACAGCCAGCATTCTATAACCCATTTGGAGGTAGAGATGAAGGGACGCTTGTAGCACCAGGAAATTACACTGTGGAAATGGGCTTACTTAAGGATGGAAATGTAACTAATTTGACTTCTCCAGTTTCCTTTGAAGTTAAAGCCTTGAATAATGTTGAAATGCCTGCGGATAACAGAATGGAGAAAGTGGCATTTCAAAAAGCATTGGCAAAATTACAAGCAGATTTTGGTATCGCGCAAAATTTAATGTCAGAGTCTCGTAATAAACTGCGATACATTAAAGAAGCTATTAAACGTGCCGAGCAACCCTTAGGAAACTTATCTGGTTCAGTTGTAGCTATAGAAAATCAATTAGATGCACTACAAATTGAAATGTATGGCGATCCGGTAAAACGTCGTTTAGATATAGATCAACCACCATCACCAGCAAGTCGATTAGGATCAATTGGGTACGAGCAAAAGTATTCTACCGCAACGCCAACACAAACCCATCGAGATAGCTATACTATTGCAAAAGACCAAGTTAAGGCCATTAAATCAAAGATGGAGCGTATTTTTAATCAAGACCTTAAAAACTTAGAACAACAACTTATAAACGCTGGTGCTCCATATACACCAGGACGTGGTTATGAAAACAGAAACTAAAATGAAACACTTTATGAGACTACTTGTAATCTTCTCCTTTTTATTGCTCACAGTTAATTTGAATGCACAAAAAAAAGTAATGCAACATGAGGATAAAGCCTTATGGAATAGAATTAGACCCGTAGAAATTTCGAATTCTGGTGATTATATGCTTTATAATCTTGGACCAGAAGAGAAAGATCAAACGCTTCATGTTCAAACAACCAATGGCGAGGAAATACTCTCCTATGAACGCGCAAGAGACGCTAGATTTTCATACGATTCTAGGCATGTAGCTTTTACAGTAAATGCTTATAAAGACAGTATTCGTGAAATGAAACGCAACAAGATGAAGAAGAAAGATATGCCTAAAGACACTTTAATTATCTATGATATAAATGGCAATTCAATTAATAAGATTGCCAATGTAAAGTCCTTTAGAATGCCAGAAAAATGGGGTGGTGTAGTGGCTTATATGCTAGAAGCGACAAAGATGAAAAAGAAAAAGAAGGATACGGCAAAAGCCAAGGAAAAGGATACATTAAAAGTAAAGAAGAAGCTAAAGAAAGTTTCAAAAGATAATGGCTTTCATTTGGTGATTAGAAACCTAGAAACAGGAACTGAAGACACACTAAAATATGTATATAGTTATGCTATTGCCAAAGAAGGTCGTCACTTGGTTTATGCAACTTCTGGTGTTGTTGATAGTCTAGGAGGAGGCGTATATCATTATGATGTTGATAAAGCTTCCAAAAGTCTATTATTAGCCAGTCATCATAAAACAAAGTATCCACAATTAGGGATATCAGATTCAGGCCAACGTGCAGGTTTTGTAGTCGACGCAGATTCAACAAAAAGTCTAATTAAAATGCCTAAACTCTATGTTTGGAATTTAGGAGATAAAGAAGCCAATCTCATTGTTGATTCAGAAAAGAATAATTCAGATCTATTGGTTTCAAGCGATCGTAGACTTCAATTTTCAGAAAATGAGAGTCGTTTATTTTATGGTTTAAGAACAAAGCCAATTGTTCAGGATACCACGTTGCTAGATGAAGAAATTGTCAACGTTGAAGTTTGGACCTATGATGAACCAAGATTATATACCGTACAAGAACTCGATGTAAGCGACGATAAGAAAAAATCGTATTTGAGCTTATATGATTTTGATAAAAAGAAAAGTGTTCAGATAGCAAACTTAGACTATGATTTAGCGCGTTATGGTGATGAAGGTAATAGCAATTATGCAGTAACTGGTAATCAAACCCCTTATTTATTACAAAGCCAATGGACAGCACAACGTCCTATGGATTTGGAGCGTGTAGATTTAAATACTGGAGAACGTAAGCCTATCGCTTCAAAAGTATATGGAGGTTCGGCTATTAGTCCAAAAGGGAAATACATGTATGGTTACAGCCGAAAGGATAGCACATGGTTTACCTATAATCTTGAGACTTTAAAGTATACAGCTTTAACTAAAGGGCGACAATTTTATAACGAGTTGCACGACTATCCAGATGATCCTTACAGCTATGGTTCTGCAGGTTGGACAGATGATGATGACAAATTTCTTATTTATGATCGTTATGATATTTGGGCTTTTAATCCAGAAACTGGAGCTTCAGAAAACCTTACTAAGGGTAGAGCATCAAAACTACGTTACCGCTATGTGCGCTTAGATAGAGAAGAGCGCTCCATACCAAATGATAAAGATTGGATGTTGAGTACATTCAATGAAGATTCAAAATATGGAGGTACAGCTTCCTATAACCCAAAACAAAAGGCTGTTAAGCAATTAATGGAAGGCCCTTATTCATATGGTCAGTTTAGAATGGCACAAAACGATAAGAAAAACCGCCTGATTTATACTAGAGAGTCATTTACTGATTTCCCAAATTTTTGGTCGACTAATACAAGTTTTAAGTCACCAAAGCAGATAACCGATGCTAATCCACAACAGAGTGATTACAATTGGGGAACATCAGAAATGGTAGAATGGACCTCACTAGATGGTAAATCATTACGAGGGATGTTAATAAAGCCAGAGAACTTTGATCCTAATAAGAAGTATCCATTAATCGTTAATTTCTATGAAAAGAGTTCGGATGGATTATATCGCCATCGTGCTCCAAGTTATGGTCGTAGTACAATAAACTATCCATTCTATGCGAGTCGTGGTTATGTCATCTTTAATCCAGATGTGTACTATAGAGATGGCTATCCAGGAGAAAGTGCGTTTAATTGTGTGATTCCTGGTGTGACGATGCTCATCGAGAAAGGATTTATAGATAAAGACAATATTGGTGTACAAGGTCATAGTTGGGGAGGTTATCAAATAGCCTACTTAGTGACGAAGACCGATATATTTAAAGCCGCAGAATCTGGTGCTCCTGTACCTAATATGATTAGTGCTTATGGTGGTATACGCTGGTGGACAGGTTTAAGCCGTCAATTCCAATACGAGCATACGCAGAGTAGAATAGGAGGCACACCATGGGAATATCCACAGCGCTATATAGAGAATTCTCCGATCTTCAATATCGATAAGATTAACACACCATTACTAATTATGCACAATGATGCTGATGGACATGTACCATGGTATCAAGGCATAGAGTTCTTTGTGAGTTTAAGACGATTAGGGAAACCATCTTGGTTCTTAAACTATAATGATGAACCACATTGGCCTTTAAAAATGCAGAATCGTATAGATTTTAATATTCGTATGGCACAGTTCTTTGATCATTATCTTAAAGGTGAACCTTTACCAGTATGGATGGATCGTGGTGTTCCGGCTATTGAAAAAGGAATTAATCAAGGCTATGAATTTATAGACAGCGATAAAGATTAATGAAAGAAAGTAAAAATTGCTATGAAATTAGAAAAATTAAAAAGACATACTTATTATTTAGTTTTTGTGCTTGCATTACCCGTTTTCATTCAAGCACAAGATCGTATTACAGGCGAAGCCTTTGCAACACGATCTGAGGTTTTAGGTCAGAATGGAATGGTAGCTACAAGTCACCCTTTAGCGACTCAGATTGGCTTAGATGTCCTCAAAGATGGTGGGAATGCCATTGATGCTGCTATTGCGGCAAATGCAGCGCTAGGCCTTATGGAACCTACAGGCTGTGGTATTGGAGGCGATCTTTTTGCCATAGTGTGGAATGCTAAAACACAAAAACTGTATGGTCTAAATGCGAGTGGTCGCTCACCACAGAGTCTGACATTAGACTATTTTGAAAAAGAAGGAATGACTAAAATACCTTCTCTAGGGCCTTTACCAGTAAGTGTGCCTGGAGCAGTTGATGGATGGTTTGAACTTCATAAAAAGTTTGGAACAAAACCGATTTCAGATATATTGGCACCAGCTATTTCTTATGCTGATAATGGATTTCCTTTAACCGAACTTATTGCTTGGTATTTACAACGCAGTGTGCCTTATTTTCAGTCAAAAGGGTTTCCTAATATCGAAGACACTTACATAAATCAAAATGGAGGTAAGTTGCCTAACGAAGGTGAGATTTATAAAAACCCATATTTAGCCAATACCTACAGAAAAATTGCTGAAGGTGGGCGAGATGCCTTTTATAAAGGAGACATTGCAAAAACTATTGGTGATTTCATTAAATCACAAGGAGGCTTTTTGTCTGCTGAAGATTTAGCAAATCATAAATCACAGTGGGTAGAACCTGTTTCTATAAACTACAGAGGCTATGATGTTTGGGAATTACCTCCAAACGGACAAGGGATAGCCGCTTTACAAATGCTTCAGATTTTAAAAGGTTACGACTTTTCTAATATTGAATTTGGAAGTGTAGAACATCTGCATCTCTTTACAGAAGCTAAAAAGTTAGCATTTGAAGATCGTGCCAAATACTATGCAGATATGGATTTCTTTGATGTACCTGTTGAAGAATTATTATCTGATGCATATGCCAATAAACGACGTGAGCAAATAGGTGATCGTGCTTCAACCTACAGTGCTGGTGAAATTTCAGAAGGTGATACTATTTATATGACGGTAGCTGATAAGGAGGGTAACATGATATCCCTTATTCAAAGTAATTATCGTGGTATGGGCTCAGCGATGGTGCCTCCTAAATTAGGATTTATGCTTCAGGATAGAGGAGAGCTCTTTAGTTTAAAACGTGGACAGGCAAATACTTATGAACCTGGTAAGCGACCTTTTCATACTATAATCCCAGCATTTATTACCAAAGATGGTAAGCCATTTGTAAGTTTTGGTGTTATGGGTGGTGATTTTCAGCCTATGGGACACACGCAAATCGTTATGAATCTCATCGATTTTGGTATGAATCTTCAGGAGGCAGGTGATGCGCCTCGGTGGGATCATACTGGTGGTGCTAGTCCAATGGGAAAAACCACAACTAATTCAGGCACTATAAGAACAGAGTCTGGAATTCCTTATGAAACGATTAGAGGGTTAATGGACAAAGGACATGGTATCGGCACGGCTAGAGGTGTCTATGGTGGTTACCAAGCTATTATGTGGGACGATAAGAACAAAGTATACCATGGTGCTTCCGAGAGTCGAAAAGATGGACAAGCTGCCGGCTATTAATAATATTACTATATTTAGGTAACTAACGAATCCTGAATAAAATGAGAAAGTCTATAATTATACTAGTGCTACTAGTGTTGGTCTTTGGTTTTTCCTGTAAAGACAATACTAATACAACTACTGAAACAGTCATAGAAGAAGTTGAAACGATAAAAATAAAAGGTACGGAAGTAACCTATGCTACCGATTCTACCAATTTGAAGGGGTACATCGCCTATAACGAAAGTATAACGACAAAACGACCAGCAGTTTTAATTGTACACGAGTGGTGGGGCCATAATGATTATGTTAGAGAACGTGCCGATATGCTTGCAGAATTAGGGTATACAGCTATGGCCATAGATATGTATGGTGATGGTAAGCAGGCCTCACATCCAGAAGATGCAGGGAAGTTTGCTCAAAGTGTATTTATGAATCTACCTGAAGCAAAAGCACGCTTTAATGCGGCCGTAGACCTTTTGAAGCAGCACGATATGGTCGATGGTGATAAAATGGCAGCCATAGGTTATTGTTTTGGTGGGAGTGTGGTCCTCACCATGGCGAATAGTGGTGCAGATTTAGATGGTGTTGCGGCTTTTCATAGTGGTGTTGCTTTACCTGTAATGCCAAATGACCAACTAAAAGCTCGTGTCCTAGTATGCAATGGAGGTGCAGACCCATTTGTTAATCCAGAATCGGTGACCACCTTTAAAAAGGCCATGGATTCTATTGGGGCACAATATGAATACATTTCTTATCCTGATGTCTTGCATAGTTTTACGTCTAAAGCAGCAGATGCCAATGCCGAAAAATTTAATATGCCTTTTGCCTATGATGCAGATGCCGATGCTAAATCTTGGGAGAGTCTTAAGCAAATGCTTAGAGAGGTATTTTAAGATTAAACAAGTTTGATTAATTAATCACCTCAAACTGTAACATTTCTGTGTTATCGTGGTCTATTAATACATAGACAGGAAACTGGCATTGCCAAATTTCTTGCGGTCTAAAAACAGAATCAATCAACAATCAATCCTATGAAACCACCAATCAATCGTCTGTTTCATGTACTTATTTTTGTACTGGCAGTTTTTTTAGTTGCACCAATCAACGCACAAAATAACCCAACAACTGCAGAATGGCAGGAAGACCTGCGTTTTCTTCAAAATACGGTAAACGAACAATATCCTTTCTTATTTAAAAAAGTAACATCCGAAACCTTTAATACAGCTGTGGATGAATTCCATGAAGCTATTCCAACACTAGAAAAACATGAGATATTAGTAGGTTTTCGAAGAATCGTGGCGTTATTTGAATATGGTCATACCGTTGTAGGAAATCGCGATGGTATTATGGACTTCCATAAGTTACCAGTGAATCTATATCATTTTAAAGATGGTGTTTTTATTGAAGGTACACAGCAGTCTCACAAAGCCATATTAGGTGCAAAGCTTCTTAAAATAGAAGGTGTAGAGGTAGAGGAGGCCATTAACTTAATGCGACCTGCTTTTCCTGTTGAAAATGAACAATTTTATAAGGGCTATGGTATTAATTATTTGAGTATACCAGAGTTTTTACATGCTCAAAAGATTACTGAATCCTTAAAACAATCGATCACACTCACCGTAGAAAAAGAGGGTAAAACCTTCGACTATACTTTAGAGTCGATTACACCAGATCAAATCCGTACAAGTTATGGTTACATTACACAAGATGAAGAATTATTAAGTTCACGTAATCAAGAGGTTACACCGTTATACTTAAAGCATTTAGATAAGATCTATTATTACGAATATTTACCTGAAGAAAAGACGGTTTACGTACGTCATAGCCAAATACAAGACGATCCATCAGAGGATATACCAACATTCTATGCCAAGCTGTTTGACTTTATTGATACTAATGACGTGGAGAAACTCATATTAGATGTACGACTCAATGGTGGTGGTAATAATTATAAGAATAAGCCAATCGTCACTGGCATCATTAAATCCGAAAAGATAAACAGGCCAGGGCATTTCTTTGTTATTGTGGGCAGACGTACATTTTCAGCCTGTCAGAATCTTGTAAACGAGTTGCATAACTATACTAATGTGGTATTTGTAGGCGAACCTAGTGGTGAGAATATTAATTTTTATGGTGATAATAGACGTGTATTATTACCAAATAGTAAGTTACCAGTGTATTTATCCTTTGCGTGGTGGCAGGACAAACCACAATGGGAAAACGGCGATTGGACGATCCCACAAGTACCAGTAGACATGACCTTTGCTGAATATGCTAATAGTGAAGATCCTGTATTAGAAAAAGCCTTATCCTTTAGTACAGAAGGGTTTATATTAAATCCTATGGAACATCTTACGAATTTATTTATGGCAGGTGATATGGAACGTTTACAGCGCGATACCATGGCAATGGTAAAAGATGAACGTTATAGCTTTATTGATTTTGAAGACCAGTTCAATAAAGCGGCTTTTAATATGATTGGTGGTGAGCGTAATGATGGCGCATTATTAATATTGCAATTAACGACAAAGGCGTATCCAAATTCTCAAATATCTTGGAAGAACTTAGGTGATGCATTAGCTGTTGCCAAAAACTTTGATGACGCCAAAGCGTCCTATAATAAAGTTATTACTATAAATCCTGAAAGTGCATTAGCTAAAAGTGCTCAATCTGCTTTAGATAAACTCAACAAACAATAGAAAATTAATCGTGAAGATATAGAGGAGATGATTGTTGGTCTCCACAAATACTATTTTACATAATATAAATTATAGAACATTTGTATAATAAGGTTTGATAGTCTATCTAACAGATATTCTGCTATTAAACTAAATCTATTTATGATTAATAAACAAAAAACTCTTGAGGTCCCGTCAAGAGTTTTAAGTGTTTTTACGTTAAATGTTTCTTTTTAGCGATTTATACAAATCAATTACTTTATGTTTCATTCAACGTCTGCATTAAAGTTATCTATACATTCAGCCAATTAAAACAATAATATTAACCTATAACTTCACTATTTTATCATAAAAAAAGCACCAAAAAGGTGCTTTATAGTTATTAGTAAGGGAATAACCTAGCTATAACTAGGTTGGATATCAAAGTTACCCTAACTGAACTTCGATTGCTCAAAAATAATAAAATTATGCATGCATAAGACTAATCCAACAAAGTTTAACTTACTTGTTATTAACATACTATGTCAATAAAGTATAAGTTACCTTCTAGAACAATTAATCTATAAACTGTTTGTAATGGTTATAGCGTTCAAAAATCTGCGCTATATAATTTACGGGTTCTGAGCCACGTACATAACCATATTTTACAACTTTATGGTTGTAGTTTTTTGGATAACGTAAAGCGAGTAGCATATCCTCTACACTATCTTCCCATTGTATTGGGTCTAATCCATTAACCTCGGCCAATCGTTGTGCATCTTGTACATGACCAAGACCACAATTATAAGAAGCCATAGTAAATTTAATACGGTTGAGCTTATCTGGTATATGTGCAAATTGTTCATACAATTGCCTAAGGTATTTAGTACCACCTTTAAGGCTTTGTTCAGGGTTGGAAGGATCACTAATATTTAATGCTTCTGCGGTGTTTGGCATAACCTGCATGAGTCCTTCTGCGCCTGCCCACGAACTTGCTGTAGGATCAAAACGCGATTCCTGATAGACCTGAGCTGCTAACAAACGCCAGTCCCAGTCTAAGGTTTTGGCATAGCTTTTAATAAGATCGTCATAACGACTTATCTGATTATTGGTAAGACTGTAATAATCGCTCTTAGTGCGTCTTTTAAAGGAGCGCTTGTTTTTAAAGTACTTGTTGTATACAATATTAAAGGCCTTCTTATTTCGTCTTGATAGAATCCATTTATCAATTTCTGCTCTAAACAGTTTTGACTTTTTGCGCGTAACCCAAGCAATGCGTTGCGATAAAGAAATTGGAACATCAATCTTTAATATTGGACTGTAAGACGCATTTATTTTAGCAAGATTCTCATCGGCAATAGTATACTTAATCTCACCACTCACCACCTTATCTATGATTTCTCCTGTAGACAATGAACTGTCTAAGGTATCTATAATTATATCGCCTCCAATCTCATTAGATAAGCTCTGTAAACGTTCAAAATAAGAGGAATTCTTCCGCACTGAAACCGTATCGCCAATAAGTTCAATTGGATCGTTTACCACCGCTTTACTCAAAGACTTATACGACAATTGTCTGTAATTATCGGGTTTGCGTTGCACTAATACTTGTCGTGTGAGATAGAGGTATTCTGTAAAATCAACTTCCCATTGTCGTTGCTTTGTAATCGTCATTCCATGAGCAACAAGATCAACATCGCCTCTATTAAGAACCTCAAATTCATTGTCCAGATTTTTAGACACAACAATCTCTAACTTAAGATTTAAATGCTCGGCAAGCTGTCTTAGTAATTCATACTCAAAACCCATGGGTTGTCCACGGTATAAAAAATAACTGGTACTACTATAGACCACAAGGGCTCGTAAAACACCATCTTCTTTAATCGTATCTAAATCACGATCTACAGAATTGGCTACAATAGGATTGTAATCTTTATCGGTTTTTGAAGCTTCATTTTGGCAAGTAGTTAGTAGCAAAAGCCAAAGAAAAAGAATGATATGCTTGTTAGGGTTGCTCATCATATACACTCAAATATAGTAATTATTACCAAAGTGAAATATGACTATGCAAATCCCAAAAGCATATGGTATAAACAAAAGTTTAAATTCAGAAATATTTAAAGTAAGCTTATCTAATAATTACTTTTTGACTAATCCTCTTGTTTCCATCAACGATTTCAACAACATAAAGACCTGAAGTAAATTGACTTACATCTACTGTATTGTAACTAGATGCAGTATTAAGAATATTGTGTGTTACACTTCTACCTTGAAGATCATAAATTGATATGTTCGTATTCTTAGATAATGACCCATTAATCTGTAATTGCTTCAAATTATTATCTACGAATAATTGAATCGTACTTAAATCAGCTTCAGGATTTGACAAAACCTGCGAAGAAAAATGAATATAAAAGCGTCCGACACCTACCAACTCCGTATTAGGTGTAAACACATAATCACTAGTATTTAAAAGTGTCCATTCGTTTTCAACATTATCCTCTAAGTAGACATTAATACCACTTGGTAATGTATAAGATGGATCTAATCGAATTGTTCTTTCCTCTAAAGCTGGTGATTTTACACCTAAAGACACAACAATATCTGATAAATCTGAAAATGGTAAGGATTGATTGTATAGCTCTACACCTTGATTGTTTTCTACCAGATGCGTGAAAATTCCATCGGCACTATTAAAAATGGCACCAGTATCATATCCAGGGTCTAAGCCTCTCGTATTAATATCCCTAAAATAAATGTTAGTCTCATAACTAACGTCAGTATCTAACAACAATAACATAGTGTGCGCATAATTGGTAGTATTAGTACGACCAGCAATAAAGTCGTCATCAGCTACACCTGTCCTTGTATCTGCAAGATTAAAACTAATTGTCCTACCGCCTCCAGTATTAGAGGCCACAAAGAAGCCTTGTCCTGGTGCGATAGTGGAATTAGGATCTGTATTTAAATCCCATATGGTCCAAACGCTTCCGTCAGAATCATCGGCATCATAACCATAAATTGCCACGTTGTTTACATCAAAATTAGAAGCATCATTTGAAGCGAAAAAACTACCAATTCGTAAAAAACTTGGTAGAGGATTACCTATTAAATTCCATTTGCCAAAAGTCCCAGTACCAACCGATATGGTAGCATCACTATCTGCAGTTACTAGACTGCCCTCAAATGAAACCGTACTACCATCTACAGTTGCAGATCTATAACCAACAGTTGAGCCTAATGCATCATCACCATTAGTCGTAGAGTCCAAATTATCATAAGAATCCATATCCTTATTAAATGTGGCAAATGCAATTACTGAACCACTAGACACAAGATTTGGATTTGCAATTACAAAGTCTCCAAAATCGGATACTGTTACTGGTGGTGAAATTAAATCGTTACCTCCCGTAACACCTGCACCACCAATGTTTGTATATCTATTATAAATGGCATTTGTAGCACTTATGGTTCCTCCATTAAATCTTATACTAGAATAGCTATTTGAAGAGGACTCAAATTCTGCAAGGGTATTAACTGTAACTGTTCCACTAGTTAAATCTAGGCCAGCTCCGGCTTCAAGAATTAAATTATCACACGTAATACTAGCAGATACAACTGGCGCTCCAGATTGAACTATTAATGCTCTGGCCGTTCCTGTTGAGGAAGGATCGCTTGGCGTCCATGTGGTACCATCATATCCAAAATTAAAAACTGAGGGCTCGAAGGATACAGATATATCATCAATAGAATATTCATCTCTTGAACCACTTCCTCCATTATCATTACCAGTCCAACGAATGTAAAAATCTTGACCATCCGCAATAGACAAACCTGTAATTGTAATTCCTCTCAAAGAAGATTCCCAAGTTGGATTTGTACTCTCACCTTGTATAGTAGTAAAATCCATTGAAGGTACTGCAGTATAAGCAATATCGTCCGTACTATATGATAAATTTAAACTATTGCTTCTTTCTTCATTATTAAAAGCATTGAGAAGATATTCTATATTCACTGAGGTTACCGTAGAACCTGTTTGGTTTTGTGTTTTAAGTGTAATGGTTCCAGGTGTAAAATCTGATCCACCTGGTTGGATACCAAACGAGTAATTGCCAGTACTTGTCTCAAAGGCGTAGATACCTCCTGTAGTCTTACCACCAGTTGATGTTCCTCTTGCGAAATCACCAGTAATATTTGATCCTCCAAAAGCTAAACTTCCATCACTAAATCCTGCAATTGCCCAAGCATCTGAGTCCAATTGACCCGTTGCTGGCGTTGGTGTAAAACCCGATGCATCAAAAGCTCCATTACTTACATCAGAAACTGTAGAGTCAAAATCAATTGTAAACTCTGTATCTGTTGCTGTAATCTGTAATTGGCTATGGCTAAAAAGTGAAAATAATAATGCGAGGGGGACTAAATAAAGATATTTCATGGTAATAATAAATTACTAAGGTGGATTGATTAATGTTATAAATATAGGTAATAGAAATTCAAAATCAATAATTAAAACTATTGATATTAAACTGTTTACGATTATTTAATATATAATTAAACCGGTTTTAAAATACATGAGATAATTACTGAAGTAACAAAAACACAAAATCTAAGTATGCTGTTGCACATATCTTGATGGCCGTATACCGTATGTTTCTAGAAAGCTATCTGAAAAATGTGTCGCGCTTTTAAAGCCAATACGTTTAGCAACCTCAGTAATACTTAGACGCTGGCGATGTAAAATCAACATACCTTTATGTAACCTGAAGCGCTTTATAAATTTTCGTGGTGTTAGACCGGTTAAGCGGGTTAAACGCCAAAACAGTTGACCGTAAGTAATATTTAAGGCTTTGATAAAATGATGAATACTTAAGTCATCGCGTCCCCAGTGGGTTTCAAGATAATCCATAAACCCATTAAAAAAGTGTTCTTCCTTTTCTTTAAGGACTCGTACTAATGTCTTATCGATTTTAGCATGTGTATTCTGCTCTAAGTATTCTGCCTTAACGCGCGATGAGATTACCAACTGATCTTTTATAAATTCACAGTACTCTAAACACTTGGCTAAAGCTTTGGCATTATAATCAGCACTTTCTATTAAAGCGATTTTAAGTTGACGACTAAAGGATTTATGCTTTGGTGTTACATATTTAAATTTATATTGAACATCCAATGCACATTGCATGGCACTACTCACATCATTAAAAGTTACAGCGTAGTGGTTATTGTCTGCCTTTCTTATAACACCGTTATGCTTTTGAATGGTTTTAGATACGCTAGAATGAAATTTCTGGGTGAAAATGGTGTATTGAGAAGCCTCTACTCTAGACATGTAATCACTAACCTCAATTACCATTAAAAACATAGATTTCTATTTTACAACAAGTTAGTAAATTTTAATGGCATTTTCAATAGGCTATATTTCATGCTATAAAAGGCAAGCCTCGATACGCTTGATAATAGGTGTAAAAGACAAACGAAGCGAATAATAAAGCAAATACAGAAACTAATAGGATTTGAATCTTGAAACTTGTTTTTACTTTTTTAGTTATGAAAAAAGCAAAGATGGGAATGATCTGAATACTATGTAACCCAAAGAAATGAGCAACCCTAAGATCACCACCTATGGTGCTCCAGTTTAGTAATGGTAAACCTTCTCCTCCATCTTGTATACCAACATTATGCGACATCTGTTCAATCATTTGACCGCCAATCCAACTTCCAAAGATGATCACCAGCCACCCTAAAAACAGCGCATATTGTATTACTTTAGAAAGCTTGAGTTTGCAACGTACAGTTTCAAAAGCCATGAATACCATAACAAGTACATTGATACCAATAAAAATGCCCATAAGGCCAAATAAAATACCGTTGAGTGCCGAAGTTGTATTAAAATGCGATAGTTCACCTCTAATTGCTTGTATTGTAATTATGACTAATTCAAAAAGCATCGTCCAAGACACCAAGTTTCGAATAATATGAGATTTTAAATTGGAGAACGGATAGAACGTAATAATATAGCCTACGGTTAGGGTATAAATGGCTGTAGAGATAAAGAACTTAAAGGGTTTTATCCAAATATTAATGCCCATAATTTCACGATCGTCCATAAGCATTGCTGGAATACTCAAAACCGCACCTGTAAAAAGGACCATCGTGATAAGGTACAGGATTGGACTTTCCCGCTTAACGGTTTTAAAGATTGCTTTTAAGTGCTTCACGCTTTTTGTTTTTTAATAGCTCTAATGATCATAAATATCATAAATCCAATAGGCCCTAACATAAAGGTTCCTATTAAACAAGGCGCCATAAGAATAGGATGAATTTTTAATGTTTTGTTCTCATCTAACATCCACATCCCAACGAGCAGATCGAAAGCAAGATAATGTACCCAACCTGCCAGCACTGCATTTTCAAAAGTAAATAGGTACATCACTGATTCTAAACTTCCAAAATCCATCGGTGGACCACTTAACATTGAAGTGATGATATAAATGGCATAAATAACCGAAAGTAAAAGTGGAATGATTTTAAAATCAATTAAAAATCGAGTAACCTTCCATTTAGGCAAGGCAATCATTAAAAGCCACATTGGCATAGCCATGAGATTGGCTAATGAAAAAACTTCTGGAGTTGACATACGAATTGATTATAGTTATGATGTTTAAGTTACATCAAATTGTTGAAACCATAAATGAGAGGTATAATTAAGATCTTAAAAAGGATTTTCCGATAGAAATTACTACATTGAGTCTATTAACCAATTATACAATGCCTAACCAAACTCATCAACTTAAAAAATTCGGAACTTTTGGAGGTGTATTCACTCCAACTTTACTAACCATTCTTGGTGTTATTATGTACTTAAGACTTGGTTGGGTAGTTGGTAATGCTGGTCTACTTGGTGCTTGGTTAATTATCATAATGTCCTTCCTAATTACCTTATGCACGGCTTTATCTATGTCGGCTATCACAACAAATATTAGAATTGGTGCTGGAGGTGCCTATGCTATTGTGTCACAGGCTTTAGGGCTTGAAGTTGGTGGTAGTTTAGGGATACCCAGATATGTCTCCCAAGGCCTTGCTGTTACTATGTATATCTTTGGTTTTCGTGAAGGTTGGCTTGGCATTTTTCCAGATCATAATGCCTTTTTAGTAGATGTTGTTGTCTTTGGAATTTTATTTATCATCGCATATATCAGCGCTAATCTTGCCATAAAGACCCAGTTTATTATCATGGGTATTATTATTCTGTCCCTTGTATCTATTGTTATTGCGGCATATGAAGGCTCAATGACCTTGCCTTTAAGTGATTCATTAAGTTGGGGTTCGTTTAGAGGCTCAGTAGAAAATGGTTTTAGTGGGAGTTCATTTTGGGTGGTCTTTGCGGTCTTTTTTCCCGCAGCCACAGGTATAATGGCTGGTGCAAATATGTCGGGAGAACTAAAAGATCCTAAAAAAAGTATACCTAATGGCACACTCTGGGCCATTGGTGTAAGTTTTGTCATCTACATGGCTTTGGCCTTTTGGATTAGTAGAAGTGCTACAGAGCAAGAATTAATTAGTGATTATTATATCATGGTAGAGAAAGCCTATTTCGGACCACTAATTATTGCTGGTATACTTGGTGCTACCTTCTCCTCTGCACTAGCATCTATTGTGGGATCGTCTCGCATATTATTTGCTATGGGCGAACATAATGTTTTACCTTATTCTAAAGTATTAGCTGGACAAAGTAAAAATGGACAGCCAAGAAATGCGATGATGGTAACTGGGATACTCATATTCCTAACACTATTAATGCGTAACCTTAATGCAGTAGCGCCTTTAGTGACTTTGTTTTTCTTAATTACTTATGCGATGATTAATATCGTTGTGATTATTGAGCAAAATCTTGGATTGATTAGTTATCGTCCAATATTTAAAATAAAAAGATGGGTGCCATGGCTAGGGCTTATTTCCTCTGTATTTGCCATGTTTATAATTAATCCAACGGTGAGTTTAATTTCGATAATGATCGTACTAACCGTCTATTATTATTTATCGCGCCAAAACTTAGAAACGCCTTTTGAGGATGTACGTTCGGGACTTTTTGTGTCTTTTGCAGAATGGGCCGCAAAACATACTTGGGGAATGAAAAAGATGCAACAGCGCGCCTGGAAAGCCAATCTAATGGTACCTGTAAGAGATGTTAATGGTCTTAAAGGATCTTTTGAGTTTTTAAGGAACATAGCAATGCCTAAAGGATCAATTAAACTATTAGGTATAGAGCCGTTTACTGAAGAAAATAAATTAGAGCATACATTAGATGAGATTTCCGCCTCCTTTAGAGAGAAAGGTGTGTTCTCCTCTTCTACTGTTATTCATACGGATGAATTTGCTAATGGAATTAATTACGGCAGTCAAGCTTTACAAGGTGCCTTTTTTAGACCTAATATTTTGTTTTTAAATCTTCAAGATCATGATGATTATGAGAATGAACTTCGTCCTGTAATGAACGAATCCATACGATTAGAAATAGGTATTCTTTTATTCTCGTTGCATAAAACAGCCTTGCTAGGGCAAAAAAACATTATAAATGTTTGGGTGAGCGACCGAAGAGGTAATTGGGAATTAGGTTGGGATATAGGTAACCTAGACCTATCGATCCTTATTGCTTATAAATTAAAAATGAATTGGACGGCACAAATTCGCCTTATTACAGTTTTAAAGCATGAGGAAGATCGAAAAGAAGCTACTGAATTTTTGAATGATCTCATTAATCTGGCGCGATTACCAAACACGTTAACGGAATTGTTTGTAGGTGATTTTAATGAAATTGTCACCAATGCACCAAGTGCAGATCTCAATATCTTTGGTATGGAACCCAATTTAAAATTCCATTTTATAAAAGATATGACTGCAAAGACAAATAGCTCTTGCCTATTTGTGAAGGACTCAGGCCATGAAAGTATACTGGCATAAAAAAAAGTCGCAATGGTTAATTACGACTTTCCTAAACATGGTTAAGGGACTAAATTATGCAGACTTAGGTTTAAGGATTTAATATGATATCTCGTTGCGCCACTAATATTCCGTCTACTTCTTTAGGCTGTAAAATACGCGCAACATTATTTTGTTTTTTAATTTTCTTTTTACATCGTTTAGATAGCAATGGATCTTCGTCGAATAAGAAAGTGTTTATTTCATAAGCCTTTTTAGAAGGCTCCTTTATTACAGGAAAAATTTGTTGTGGTTGATTGTATCGTCTATCATTACCAGGAACAAACGTGTAAAACGTGTATTTACCATCGGCATCTGTTTTTACCTGTGCACTATGGTGTACATAACGTTTATCGTTTTCCTCTCTTAAATCAAAATTACCATTCTCATCAGCCTGCTCTATAAATAAGATTACATCGCTTGCTGGTGTTGTACCATCACTTAAATAAATGGTTCCTGTAACTTTAAGTTTTTCTTTTTTGGTATTATAATCTGGAATAGTATCCGAATTCTTCAATTGCACATTTACATAATCATAAATAGGATGATTATCCAATAAACTATCCTGTGCATACACACTATTTATTGTACTAAGGCAAAAGAAAATGCAAAGCAGGTTGGAGATACGTTTCATCATGTGTTGAATTTGGGGTTCACTCAAAATTCTATCTTTAAGATCGTAACACCCTAAAAATCATATGAATATCAAATATTGTCGATTAAAAGAGTAAAAATGTCAATTTTACCGATGAAAAACACACTTATTTTATCTTTTCATTATGTTTTTAGAGCTAAAAAATTCCAAAAATTCTGGTCTAAAATGGACTAGAAATTGACCAAATGTCAAATAGTATTTCGTCGAATAAATATGCTTTTAATCCAATAATAATGCCGTTTATCTAAGTTTTTTGCATTTAAAGGATAAAAATAATCGTTAAATTTTCTTGGATTTATGGATTATTTGTATAGATTTGCTGTAGAAAATCCAAATCAAACCCATGAACATGAAAACTAAAATTACATTTTTTAGTGTCTTATTTCTACTTATGATCAGTATGAGCTTCGCACAAAAAAAGAAGGATCAACCTCAAAGCATTATTAGTGGAAAAACAAGTATATCTAAATACCATAGTAGAACGGATTTAGATAATATGCCAAAAGGCGAATTGCTTGTATTATATATAGAACGCATAGAAGTAATCGTAAATATTTTACCAAATATTGCTTTTGCAACAAAACCTGGAGTGACTTTAGAATCTTTAGGTATACCAGAAACAAAAGATAACAAGCGCGCTCTTGAAGAAAATCTTGAAGCTTCTGGTGAATATTTTGAAAGTACAATAGAATTTCAAAAGAAGATTCTACCCTATTCAGACACATCAGATTTAATCGCTGCGATTTTATTTTATGAAGAAACTTTAAAAGCCTTACATACGTACGACGACTTCAAAACAAATTAGTTTTTATTTTGATTTTATATTTAGTTAGTAATTAAACCTCGGCGTTAGCGTCGAGGTTTTTTTATGTGCAACCTGCTCCAGGTTAACAAGTCATAAATGCCTAATCTTAAGATAAATGCAATATTTGTAGGAATTTAAAACAAAAACATATAAAATAGTGCATTTCATCGATATTTTTTGTATTTCATAGGCTTTATAGTTATGTTTGAGTCATTAATAAAACAACCGCAAATAATAAAAACTTAACTGAACTACCATGAGAAATTTTACACTTACCGCATTGTTAATGATTTCTTTTCTAAGCATCTCTTTTGCGCAACAAGAGAAAGGAATTATTGGGTATGATAACTGGTTAGACAATTGGACCGAATTTCAACCAAGTAAAGTTAATTACGAAGAACCAAATCAAATATTAAGTGGCCGTATTGATAGTGATACTAAGCTTACAAAACGAAACACCTATCTTCTTGTTGGTGATGTATTTGTTACAAATAATGCTACACTCACCATTGAGCCTGGTACGGTTATTTTAGGAGACTTTGAGACCAAAGGATCTTTAATAATCAGTAAAGGATCTAAGCTTATTGCAGAAGGAAAACAAACCGATCCTATTATTTTTACTTCTAACAGAAGTGTGAAGAAACCTGGAGATTGGGGAGGCGTTTTTGTTCTTGGAGACGCACCATTAAATACATATGGTAACGAGTCATCTTTAAACTACGGATTAAAGCCTTCTTCCTTTATGGATATTGTTTATGGAGGTGAAAATCCTGAAAGTAATTCTGGTATTATTAAATACGTTAGAATTGAGTTTGCAGGAAATCGTACTCGAGAGCACGGTAATTTAAGTGGACTAACTTTAGCTGGTGTTGGAAGCGATACTACTATTTATAATGTAATGGTTGGCTATTGCGGTGGTAGCTCATTTAATGTACTAGGAGGTAACTTAATCCTAGTTAAAATGGTCTCTTATCGTTCTCATCAGAACGACTATAATTTTAACTATGGCGCACAGTGTAATATTTTAAATTCTATCGCTATTAGATCTCCATATGTTTCTAGTTCTGATGGTTCTAGAGCTTTATACCTAAAGTCTTATGACATCAAAGAAGACGCAGATCCATCTAAGGCTTACACAAATGTTAATGCTGAAAACTTAAGCTTAGTTAATGTGTCTTCAAACTTAGCTTCAGACATAGAAGTAGGATTGGTACAAGAGGCTATCTATATAGGTAATGATGTCACTTTTGTTAGTGATAGAAGCGTTATCTCTGGGTTTAATCCTGCAGTAGTTCTAGATGAGAATATAAAAATGACAGATGCAAGCTTAAGAAAGATTGAATTTGTTAGAACATATTTCAACAATTGTAATGGCAACATTTTTAGAGAAGGGTATACTAATAATGATGATTTAGAGAGCTGGTATGGTAGTAGAGCATTTAACAATGTGTATTCAAAAGCACCAGATACAGAAACATTCATTGCAAGTAACCATAAGAAATATCCTGATTTTAGATTGAGAATTAATCGCATCATAGCATCAAATGATTACTATGATGAAGATGAAGATGACAATTAATTCATAGGACAAGACTATTAGAAATTTTATAACCGCTTCATTGAAACTTATATATAAAATTTCAAAAACACAGCTTATAGAAGAATAACTACAGACCTACTCATGCTTACGATCTCATCTTTGAAGAAATGCTTGTTTTGCCTTTGTTTGATCTTTATTAGTATTAAAGACCAAGTATCGGCACAAGTAGTTTTAGGGACACCAAACCTAGGGTTTTCGCAAGCATGCGCTAACGAAGAATTTAATTCGTATTCTTTATCGTTTGTATTTTCACCAGAAAGTGCCTTACAATCTTCTAACCAGTTTAGTATTGAAATGTCTGATGCAGATGGTGATTTTTCTGAAGCAGTAGTTATTTATACATCACAACCTAACGAATTTACAACTTCACCTGCAACTTTGGAGTTCTCATTGCCAGAAACAACCTCTGGAGAGAATTATAAATTAAGAGTAAAAAGTAGTGCGCCAGCATCAACAAGTTCTGGCTCTGCAAGTTTTGCAGCCTATTATAAGCTTCAGGATACACCATTCTCTATTAATAATTTAGTGTCTACAGGTGCATTTTGTACAGGCGGAAGTTATTTATTATCGATAGACAATCCTGGAAATGAAAATAATGACTCTCCACTAAACTATCCTTCATTAACTTTTAACTGGTATAAGGAAACCAGTCCGACAACTTCTGAATTTGTAGCTGAAGGTCCTACGCTGTCAGTAAGTGTAGAAGGAACTTATTTTGTGGAAACTAATTATGGTACCTGTACCTCAAATTCTTTTTCAAATCGTGTTACCATAACAGAAGCAACTTCGGGTGAAGCAGATATCACAATTTCTTCGAGCTTAGGAAACCCTTATTGTCCAGAACAAGGTTCTACAACCTTAAGTACAATTGGTGGTAATAGTTATCAATGGTTTAAAGATGGAATATTAATTCCTGAAGCAACTGGTCAAATGTATCAAACAACAGATTCAGGCACTTTTTCAGTACAAGTTGATTTAGGTGAATGTTCAGCATCTGGTTCTATAGATTTAGTTAGTGAACTATTTGAAAGTGCTATAAATGTTGATGCCGTAAATTATATTGAAGAGGGCGAAACCTTAGCTATTGAGGTCGCTACTGATGCAATTGCACCAGAGTTTCAATGGTACTTTAATGATGAACTCATAGCTGGTGTAAATGGTACTAATTACACGGCTTCTGATTTTGGTGATTATGAAGTTGTTATAACAGAAACTACTGGGTGTACAGCTTCTGTAGCCTATATGTTCAGTATTGTTGAGGACTTTAATCAATTTCCGGATGTAGACGATATACCGAATATAATAAGCCCAAATGGTGACATGGTAAATGATACATGGCAATTACCATTAAAGTATGTTACAGGAACCAACACCGAAGTTGTGATTTTAAATGAATTAGGTATGGTAGTTTTTGAAACTATCGATTATCAAAATAATTGGCCACAAAACGACCTTAATCTTAATCAGGTGAATCAATTGTATTATTACATCATCACCACGTCCGAAGGTGTTGTCAAAAAAGGAACAATAACAGTTATTAAGTAAGATTTGAAACGCTTAGTCATCATATTAATAGTATTTGTGCAACTTGGTTTTGCACAACAAGATGATGGAGTAGTGTCATTTGATTTACCAATAAGAAACTCTTTGGTTTTTAATCGTTTTGCAATCAATCCTACATTTACGTTTGTGCGTCAGCAAAATAGATTTATAAATGCAACAAGTAAAAGAGAGCGCACTCAATTTAATAATGCACCAGAGACTTTATTAGCTAGTTACTCAGGACGATTTTCAGAAAATATTGGTGCTGGTGTATCAGCATTTCAACAAAATTATGGTGTATTGACTACGTTTGGTGGTGTTTTAAACTTCGCCTATAATGTAAAACTAGAGCAAGATAGTAACTTAACATTCGGATTAAATCTTGGTGCATATACTAGTGGTATAAATACAGGAAATGTGGTAACAAACTTTGATGATCCTTCATTACAAAATGTACCATCAAACACTTTAGTGACTGTAAATCCAGGTATAAATTATGGTACTAAATTTTTAGATTTCGGTATCTCTTTCAACAACATCGTATTATACAATCTTGGAACATCATCAATGATTGAAGATGATCCAAGACAAGCTATTAAAGCTCATATTATGCATACTGGGTATTTTGATGGACGTGGATTCTTTGATAATACTAAATTTTCAGGTGCTCTAATGGCTGAATTTAGACCTGAAAAAACTGTAATTTCTGGACTTGCTATGTTAGATGTTCCTAAAGGCCTCTGGTTTCAAATTGGATACAATAATTTATTTGGGATGTCTGGAGGATTAGGTGTTAATGTTACTAAAAACATTGCACTAGAATTTAATATCGAAAAAGCTCTAGGGAATCAAGTGGAATTTGGTACATCTCATGAAATTTCATTGGCTTACAGAATCATCAACAAAAAGAAATTTAAATATAATGGTGATGATGAAGTTAGTGGACTAATATTCGACACTAAAAAGACTATTAAACCAGTTAAAAAGGCATCAGAAGAAGAACTTGCTGGAATTAGAGAGCGTGCTAAACAACGTCGTTTAGAGCGAGAGGCTAAGTTATTAGAAGAAGAAAAGGCTAAAGCTGAAGCAGAAACACAAGCAAAACTATTAGCAGAACAAAAAGCCAAAGAAGAAGCAGAAGCTCGTGCAAAAGCATTGGCCGAACAAAAAGCTAATAAAGAAGCTGAAGCTCGTGCAAAAGCACTAGCAGAACAAAAGGCTAAAGAAGAGGCTGAAGCTCGTGCAAAAGCATTAGCAGAACAAAAAGCTAAAGAAGAGGCTGAAGCACAAGCAAAACTTTTAGCTGAGCAAAAGGCTAAGGAAGAGGCCGAAGCACAAGCTAAACAATTAGCTGAGCAGAAAGCTAAAGAAGAAGCCGAAGCACAAGCTAAACAATTAGCTGAGCAGAAAGCTAAAGAAGAAGCTGAAGCACAAGCGAAACTATTAGCTGAGCAGAAAGCTAAGGAAGAAGCTGAAGCACAAGTAAAACTTTTGGCTGAGCAAAAGGCTAAACAAGAAGCTGATGCAGAAAAAAGCAAGGAAGAGTTAATTACTAAACCAAAAGATGAATTTGGTAAAGCAATGTTAGGTCTAGATACTTTAGTAGAAGCTAGTAAAAAAGCGCAAGACAAATTATTGAATGAATACACAGACATTATAAATGTTAAGGATGAAGACCTTAAGGCATTAAAAGAAGAAAATGATCTTAGTGAACAAGGTATTACTGTAGCACCACGACCATTTAAAAGTGTAACCGCTGAAAACAATAAGTTAAGATCTATTAAATCTGATCTTGAAGATGTTATTAAGGACCAGGATGATAAAATAAAAGAATTAAAAGCATTATACGAAGAGCGTACCATTATTGGTGACACCTTAACAAATGATACTGTTCTACTGTTTTATAAGAACAAAATAAAACGTCTTGAAGCTGAACAATTACAAGCTGTAAGGACTAAAGCAGAGTTAGAATCACGTTTAGAAACCATTAGAGTTGCTACAGAATTTGAGAAAAGAAGACGTATCGTAAGAGCAGCTTATGATAACGAAGAAGAACGCTATGCGCAAGATCGCACAACGTTAGAAAACATAAAG
The DNA here is from genome assembly GCF_050618035.1 of Winogradskyella poriferorum. Classification (GTDB taxonomy): domain Bacteria; phylum Bacteroidota; class Bacteroidia; order Flavobacteriales; family Flavobacteriaceae; genus Winogradskyella; species Winogradskyella poriferorum_A. The sequence goes on along the minus strand of NZ_JBODPY010000002.1, from coordinate 326,341 downwards.
AGAAATACAAAACTTGCAAGTACACCATATGAAGAGAACGATTTTGATTTTGGAGAAGATCAAGGTAATAACATAAAAATATTAAAGAACATAAGTAATGAAGAAAACGGCTTCTATCTTGTTTTAGCAGTGCATAAAGATGTAACAAAGCGAAATGATTTTGTCACCAAATTAGTTGCCTCTGGAGAGCAAGGTGTAAATTTCTTCTATGACGTCAATACGAGTAAGTATTACATCTATATCAATAAATTTAATAATCTAGGAGAAGCAAATGCAGCTCTTAATAATAAAGGAACGACACCATATAATGTAAAAATGTCCCTCGTTAAAATAGAGAATTAATAGTTAAGCAAAGCATTATCTATTCTATGCCCTTAGGACTAGATAAGCACAAAATTAAAAACCATGAAAAGACCTACATTTTCAAGAATTTTAATTCTGATTACATCAGTAATTATAGGGGTTCAGGCATATGCCCAAAATTACCAACCATTCACACCGAGGTTTGACCAAGATTTAAAAGGGGACATCTTATTGATTGGTAATAATATACTCGGACCAGACAACAATGCCTTTAACGATCCTAATGTCTATAACCACAATGTTGATATGCAATACATCGATATTGATGGAGACCCAACTACATTTAGTTCTTCGAGTGCAGATTTAGAAATACCTAACCCTAACTGTTATAGAATTATTTACGCAGGTTTGTATTGGGGAGCCGTTAATCCAGGATCTGAACCTATAAATGAAGTCAGATTTAGAGGTCCTGAAGGAGGATACTTTGATGTTACTGGAGAAATTATTTTTGACGCCAATGGTACAACTGTAGATGGTGGTGATAGTTTTTCATATGCTTGTTTTGCAGATGTTACAGATATCGTTACAAATTACACCAACGATTTAGGAACATATACGGTCGCTAATGTATCTTCTGGTACAGGAGAGACTTCTACTTTTAATCCTTATAACGGAACTGGTCAATCAGCTGGTTGGTCATTGTTTGTAGTTTATGAGGACCCTACTTTACCTGGAAAATCCATTACCAGTTTTGATGGGTTTAGTGCAATTTCTGTCCCTGGAGCCAATCCAGCTTTAGATATTCCTGTAGATGGGTTTAGAACAGTACCTGCTCCTGCTCCTGTAAGAGCAAATTTTGCTTTTGCAACTTTAGAAGGTGATAGTCCAATATTAGGAGATCAACTTTTATTAAATGGTGTAAATTTATCTACTGCAGATAGACCTGCAACCAACTTCTTTAATAGCTCTGTGACGCAGCTTAATGCCATGCCAGTTAACAACAGAGTGCCTAATAGTTCTAATACTTTAGGATTTGATACAGGTGTAATTGCAGTACCTAATCCAGGTAATTCCGTCATAGCTAACGACGCCACTTCTGGAGTTATTCGGTTAGAAACAAGTGGCGATACCTATTTTCCATATTTCTTTGCTTTTGCCGTAGAAATAATCGAACCTGCAATTGTTCTCACAAAGATTGTAGAAGATGATCTAGGAAATGATATTGGTGGAGAGTTAGTGGACTTAGGAGCTTCACTTAATTATGTGATTGGCTTTCAAAATACGGGTAATGATAATGCTACTAATTTTCAGATTAGAGATATCCTTCCAATTAATATCATTTTTAATTACCCTGAAGATCTTGTACTCCCACCTGGAGTTACGGTGGCTAGTTACAATCCTGTTACACGAGAAATTATCTTCGATATTGATAATTCACTAGTTGAAGAAAATGATCCTGTTTACGAAATTAGAATACAAGTTCAAGTTGTTAATACTTGTGGTGATTTAGCAGATGCCTGTTCAAATATTATCAATAATCAAGCATATGCGACGTATAATGGATTTTATAATCCAACCTTTCAGATTACAGACGATCCTAGTTTAAATAGTAATACGGGATGTTTGTTTACGCCACAGGCAACTAATTTCTTAGCTGACTTAGATTGTGAATTCAGGGAAGAAGTTATTTTATGTGGTAGCACAGTTGAATTAACAGCAGCAGATGGATATGATTCCTATTCTTGGTCAACAAGTCCAACAGGTACACCAGTAATTGGAACTACACAGACTATCACTGTAAATGCTACCGGAACGTACTATTCTTTTAATACAGCAATCGCACCATGCCAATCTATAGAACAGATTTTTGATGTTCAACTTTTTGGTGGTGATGTAACAAATCCTGTTATACCTTATGCAGACGAAGTTGTCACTTGTCCTAATGATGGAAAATTACTACCAAATATATTTTTATGTGGTGGTGATGACAGTAGATTTATTGAAACAAACATATCTAACTCAACGACTATAATTTGGGAACAGCTAGATGAGACAAGTTGTGCGGCGGTTACAGATCCTGATTGTGCAAATGAAGATCCTGTTTGTGTATGGAATGAAGTTGAAACAGGACCAAATTTCTTAGCGGACACTGCTGGTCAATTTAGATTAACCATTAATTATCCAGGAGGGTGTTTCAATCAATTCTATTTTAATGTTTATACCAATCTGTTAGAACCTTCTGTAATAGCAAACGACATAATATGTTCTACACCAGGTAGTATCATTGTAAATGATGTACCTAATGGATATGAATATAGTTTAGACGGCATTAATTATCAAGCCAGTAATATCTTTTCAGTTTCTACACCGGGAAATTACTCTGTTTATATCAGACAAATTGGAGTGCCTACAAACCCATGTGTGTTCTCAGTATTGGATGTATTAATTAGAGATAGAGAGTTTACAGGTGAAGCAACGGTTGTTCAACCATTATGCCATGGTGAACCTGGTAGTGTATTATTAGCCGCAAATGATATAGATCCACAATATTCATTTTCTATTTACAATGGAGGAACACTCGTTAATAATGTTGGACCAATTTTAGAAAACACATATAACTTTGAAAATTTAAACCCTGGTACTTACACAGTAACTGTAGAATCTGAAAATGGTTGTCTTTATTCTGAAGATGTAACAATTTCTGATCCACCATTACTTTCTGTTACTGCAGCCTTAACCACACCACTATCGTGTAGTGATGGTGAGATAACAATTTATCCTGAAGGTGGAACTCCTCCTTATTTCTATTATATAAATAGTACAACGGTATTTCAAACAGACCCTGTATATACGGTTACTAATGCAGGATCTTATGATATTACAGTAATTGACTCTAATAATTGTAGTGCCTCAACTACTATAAATGTTGATAGCATTCCAGAACCTGTTTTTAATGTTTCAACTACAGATATTCTATGCGGTGGAACTGGTGACACAGGAGCTATTGCTATTAATGTAACCAATCCCAATGGACATAGTATCGAATATAGTATATATGGTGGTACAACCTTTTCAAACTCTTCAGTTTTTTCTGGTTTAATTGCTGGTGATTATGAAGTAATAATACAGTACACCTCAGGTAGTTCAGTGTGTTATACTGCAACACAAACTGTTACCATTACCGAAAACACTGCTATTTCTGGAACTGCAGAATTAACATCCAATTTTTCATGTGTTGGCACAGGGGCAATTACAGTAACTAATGTAACTGGTGGAACACCACCTTACTCATATAGTATTGATGGTGTAAATTACCAAGTGAGTAATGTATTTAACGGATTAACACCAGGCACATATACAATTACAATTAGTGATGGAAATATTTGTACGTATGTTGCTAATAGTGTAACTATCGATCCTATAAATCCACCAACAGATATGGATTTTAGTTCTACTCCAATTACATGTCCAACAAACACTTCAACAGTTACAGTGACAAGTGTTACCGGTGGTACAGGAACAAGAGAATATCAAATTATTGCACCAGCTATCTACTCCACACCTTATCAAACTTTAAATAGTTTTACTGGTTTAGAGCCTGGCACATATACCTTTCAGATTAGAGATGAAAATGGATGTACTTACGTAGAGTCTTATACAATTGATCCAATTCCTGCACCAGCTGTAAATGTTGTTTTAACTCAAGATTTAAATTGTACAATAAGTCCAGACGCCATAATTACAGGTACCATAACTGGTCCAGCACCGTATACCTATGCTGTATCAATTAATGGTGGTGCTTTTGCACCTCAAGGAGCAACAGGTTCTACATTTGCATATACAGCAAGTACAGATGGTACTTACCAATTTGAAATTACCGATGGAAATGGATGTACGGCCTTATCCCAAGAAATAACAATTAGTCAGTTATCACCTCCCGTAATTGATCTTATTACTCAAAGTCAAGATATTTTATGTAATGGTGATTCTAATGGATCAATAGATATTACAATAGATCCAAACGCAGGTACACCACCATATACAATAAATGTATTTAATGATACCTCAGGATTTGATTATGGAACACAAACATCTAATCTACCTGCAGGTTCTTATACGATTACCTTAACGGATGCAAATGCCTGTACTGATACAGAAACGGTGGTAATAAATGAACCAGATGCTATTATTGTAAACTACAGTACAGTAGATATAACTTGTTCTGCAGGTGGTGTTTCTCAAGGATCAGTAATTATAGATTCTGTTACTGGAGGAACTGCACCATATAATTATTTTGTTACAGGTACTAACGGATATTCAAACTCAGAATTAAATGCTACAGGTTCAACTTCCGTAAGTTTCGATGTTGTAGATTTTGGTCTTTACCAGATTAATGTTGTTGATGCCAATGGTTGTTCAGTACTAGTACAGGATGTGTTAGTGGCCTCTCCTCCTACTGATTTAGATATTAATATTAATACTACAGTAAATTGTGCTACTGGTGGTGAAGCGGTTGTTAGTATTGGTAGTTCGTTAGCAAGTAGCGGTCCATTCTTTTTTAGTATTTATCAAGGTCCTATTTCTGTTTATCCTAACCCTCCAGGTTCGTGGATACCAGAAGATGCACCTGGTAGTCAGTCAGCTACATTTACTGGTCTTACTCCTGGTGTTTCTTATACATTTATCGTTTATGATCAGTCTACAAACTGTAGTTATTACGAACCAGCAACTGCTCCTATACCAACAAGCTCAACTTTAACTTTAAGTGCTGTTGGATCAGAAAATATAACGTGCACAGGAAGTGCAGATGGTAATGTTAGTTTTACTATTAATAGTGTTTACGGAACTGCTGTTAATGTAGATTACGAGATATTTGATTCGCTTTCACAGGTATCTACAGGTATAACCGGTTCTGGAACTGTGAATGCTAATGGAACATTAACTGTTTCTAATTTAGGACCTCTACCTTTAGGAAATTACTTTGTCTGGGTAAGTGAAACCACAGGACCTAATGCTGGATGTGGTGTAGTTACAAGTCCATTTAACATCACAGAATCTGCCTTCCCATTAGAATTATCGGTTAGCATAGATCAAAATGCCAATTGTAATGCAAATTCTGGAGTAATTAGTGCTTTTGGATTTAATGGTACTCCACCCTATCAATATCAAATTACAACTACCGCAACTGCACCATTGGCTTCGGATGCAGGTTGGTCTAGTACCAATATATTTAACGAAGATGCTGGAAATTACTACATCCATGTACTCGACGCTTATAATTGTGTGGTTAGTAGCCCTGTTGTGATATTACCACAAGACGATACACCTGTTATATCAGCTTCAGTTATTGATGATTGCGTATTAACTGATGGAAATTTTGAAATTAATGTATCCTTAGATACTCCGGGAATAGCTCCGTATAGTGTTAGTATAGATGGTGGAGCATATCAAGTTCAGACATTCCCTTTAACAATATTAAATTTATTTTCTGGGACACATACTATTGAAGTTCAAGATGCCAATGGATGTGGAAATCTAGTGTCTATTGATGTATATGCACCTTTAGAAATAAATGGAACATTATCAGCGAATCCATCATGCAATAATGATGATGGTGAAATTACTATTAATGCAACCCAAGGATCTGGAAGTTATACCTATGCCATTAGTCCTAATCCTGCAACTGCGGTTCTAACAGGAAATGTATATTCTGGCTTACCAGCTGATATTTATACCGTAACCGTTACTGACGCTATTACATTATGTATTACAGATTTTACTATTGCTGTACCTGAAGCAACACCACCGACTATTACAACAACTCCTTATTTGGTAGCTTGTTTTGGAGATAATTCAGGAAGTTTTGATTTGTTAGTTAACGGCTATAGTGGGACTTACAGTTATGAAGTTTTTGATAGTACCAATACTTCTGTTTTTGGTGTTGTTAATACAAGTACAACAACTAACCCGATAACCATTACCGGATTAACAGGTGGAACTTACACTGTTGAAATTACAGAATCAGATGTCCCATTTTGTAGTGCAAATTCTGATGTTATTATTCCTTCACCGTTAGATACATTAACTGTCACAGCTACTGAAACCTCTAATGTCTCTTGTGATAATAACCAAGGAACTATTATCGCGATTGCCGAAGGTGGCTGGGGTGATTACCAATATGAGTTAACGGGTGATGCCAATGTGCCTTATTCGTCTTCAGGTACCTTTGAAGGGTTAAGTGCTGGTAATTACGTTATTAATGTTATTGATGCTGAAGGGTGTATTGCTTCTACACCAATTACCTTAATAGAACCAACGCCTATAACAGCTGATTTTAATGCAAATACATCTACATTGGCATGTTTTGGTGATCAAAACGGAAGTATCACAGTATCAAATGTTGCAGGAGGTCAAGGCAGTAATTATACATATACACTTAACACTATATTGCCAACTCCGAGTTCTTCTGGACCACAGACTTCAAACGTATTTACTGATTTAGGTGCAGGTACATATAATATTACGATCGAAGATGGACTTAATTGTTCTACAACATCATTAGACATTGTTATCGAGGAGCCTACTTCTATTACGGCTGATCTTGTTGTCAACAGTACACAAACGTGTAATACGAATAGCACACTTACATTAAGTGCTTCAGGTGGTACTGGAAATTACACATACAGTGATGATGCCAACTTTACTAACATTTTAGGAACATTTACAACGTCAACAACGATTAATGTAAATCCTGGTACATATGCCTATTATGTTAGAGATGCTAACAATTGTGTTGCTACAATTTCTAATGAAATTACAATCGATCCGTTACCAGAATTGAATATTTTATTGGAATCAACAAACCCATTTATTAATTGTGCAGGTGATGACAACGGAACAATAACAGCAACTGCGCAAGGTGGATTAGGCAATTATGTCTATACATTACAAGATGGGAATGGGAATCCAATCACAGCCAATGAGGAACTGCCAGGTTATTTTACAGGATTAGTTGCAGGCGATTATATTGTTTTAGTTGAAAGTTTAGATTGTTCAGCTATTTCTGCTCCAATTTCAATTACTGAACCAAGTGAATCTCTAGATGCAACATTAGCAATTAATGATGTAACATGTACAGGCACCGAAAATGGATCAGTAGAAATTAATGCAACTGGTGGTACAGGTGTCATTAAGTATGCAATTTCACCACAGTTGAATCAATTTTTTGAAACCAATATCTTTGAAAATCTTGCACCTGGTGATTATGATATTATAGTCCAAGACGAACTTGGTTGTTACTTAACCTTCAATATTACAATTTCTGAACCAGAACAGGTCATCTTATCTATTGTTCCAGATTCTTTCTATCCAGAAGTCTGTGCAGGTGATGCTAACGGTGAGTTTAGTATTGATATCGCTGGTGGTAATCTACCTTATAGCGTAAGTCTTGATAACTATGATGGCCCTTATACAACAGGATTACCAACTCAAACCCAGTTTGATTTTACAGATTTAGATGGTGGTGATCATACAGTATTTGTAAGAGATGCAGAAGGCTGTGAGTCAGAGTGGAATATTACTTTCCCAGAATCCGTTTTTATTAATCCCGATGTTATAGTAGAGTATGTTTGTTTAGATAACTCCCAAGGTAATACAGTTACTATCACCGTTGATGAATCAATTACTGATTTAGATGATTTAGACTATTCATTAGATGGAGGACCATTTCAGCCAAGTAATATTTTCAATAATGTACCTGTAGGTCCTGATCATAGTGTTACTGTTAGACACACTAATGGTTGTGAACAGACAACACCCCTATTTGATATTGAAGGCTTTGAACCTGTAGAACTACAATTATCTGAAGGAGACCTTAATGAAATAATTGCTAATGCAACTGGTGGTAATGGTAATTATACCTTCTTTATGAATGGTGAAGATTATGGTAATGAAACCTCTTTTATAATAACAGAATCTGGTATCTATACCATTTCTGTTGTTGATAGTAGTGGTTGTATGGCCGAGGCTCAAATAGAGCTTGAGTTTATTGATATCTGTATTCCAAACTGGTTTACACCAAATGGTGACGGTGAATACGACACTTGGTCTCCAGGTTGTACAGAAAACTATCCAAACCTAACATTCGACATTTTTGACAGATATGGAAGAATGGTGGCTACTTATACAGTGGGAGAAGTTTGGGATGGAAGATATAACGGACAAGAATTGCCAACTGGTGATTATTGGTTTGTTGTTAAAACAAACGATCCTAATGTAGATAAAGAATTTGTAGGACATTTTACCCTTTACAGGTAATTGAAATTTGAAGAAATTAAGATGAAAAAAAGAATACTAATATTATTCATATTTATTACAACTTGTGGTTTTGGCCAAGAGTTGAATTTACCTGTTTGGACACAATATTTAGCAGACAATGATTTTGTGATTTCACCTACCTATGCTGGTATTGGTGATAATCTAAAGATTAGAGCAAATGGTTTAACACAGTGGGTAGGTATTAAAAATGCACCTGATAATCAATCTGTTTACGCAGACTTTAGATTTGCTAACCGATCAGGGATTGGTGTCTCTGCCTATAATGATAAGAATGGTAATACCAGGCAAAAAGGATTAAAGCTTTCATATGCGCATCATTTAACCTTAGACTATAAGTCGAAGCAATATTTATCATTTGGTATTTCATATAATATTAACAGCTTCAGAATCGATATCGAAAACTTTAATACTACCTATGAAATTCCAATATTAGATCCTGCTATTACGGACGATCGCTCTATCAATAATAACAATTTTGATGCTGGTATTTTATACCGTTGGAAAAACTTCTTTATTAGTCTTAATGCCAATAATTTAATTGAAAAAGATATTGACGATTTTACAGGTGTAGAGCCTAATCAACTTCTTAACTACCAGCTCTACTCAGGCTTAGTGTTAAGAAGTAAAACCAATAAAGATGTAGAGTTTGAGCCTTCAGTTTTCTTCCAATTATTTGACAGTGATAATAGATCTGCTACTGATATTAATTTTAAATATCGTAAGTTCAATAGAGATAGAAATTATTACTGGGTTGGTGCGTCTTACCGCTTTCTTAATGATCAATTCTTAGACCCACTAAATATAGGTCCTATGGGTGGCATTATGCATAATGGATTATATTTCGCCTATAGCTATCAGATTACCATGAATGATTTATCTGGTTTTAATTCTGGAACTCACGTTGTAACCATTGGTTTAGATCTTTTCCAAGGTGCCAGCAATTGTGCATGTACAAGAGGAACGAGTCAGAGTTATTATAGACTGTAGGCTGAATACTTCTTTGCTTTATATACCTCTGTGAATTAATAATTAGTAATTTCTAATAATCAAAATCACATAATTAAAGTAACTGATGATTTTTAAAAAGTTCAGTTCAGATTTTACAATATACATCGAAGTGAAATTTTATCAGAATCCATAAACTCGAATGATTATTCAATTGATGTCTCAAATTTAAGTTCTGGTATCTACATCATATTACTCAGCAATAATAACGCAAAGAGCAAGGTGCAGAAATTAATTATTAATTAGTAGAATATTCTCTTACTCGAATAATAAAGTTTCAACAAAAAATGATAAAAGGCCAATATTCAATAAATATTGGCCTTTTTGCCTAGTGTCTAAAAGTGTTGAGTTAATTATTATCTTACAATAAGTTTTTCTTTTCTTGATAATGTATTATCAGTAATTTCAATTATGTAGACTCCAATGCTTAAACTGGACAAGTCTAATACATTATGTATTGAAGTTTGATCTAATCCAAAATTGGAGATTTTTCTCCCATTAATATCATATAGATTTAATTGTGAGGCTGTTAATAACTGACCTTCTAAATGCAATTGTTTTGGACCTGAAGTTGTATAAATCTGTAAATGTCCAAAGGTTTCATCAACTACATTTAAAGTTGCTGATTCTACGTAAAGCGCATAATCTTCAGATTGTCCGTAAACTAATGAAGAATAACAAGCAGAGTCAATTAAATCCACACCACCAAAGCGATCATCAACATCGGTAACCAATCGCATTCTAATATAACTATCATATGGTATTGAAGTTGGATATGTTAAATCAAAATTAACTGTCCCACTACCAACAATATCATTAGATAAATGTTGCTGTTCATCTGTGTCTTCGAAGTCACCATCATTATTCCAATCTATCCACACTCCTAACTGGTGGAAATTTCCAGCAGTGACTGTTACATTCATGGTATTTGTAGTACCAGTATCAATAGAAAACAAACCTGTACAATTTTGACTTTTATCTAAATTCCCAGAATCACCTTCCGTAGTAGAGGAGCTTAACGTTGTACCATTAAGCGTAATTCTGGTAATACCAGAAAAATTATTAACAGCTGGCGAATTAACATTACAAGTAGCAGCTATTGGAGCAGTAAAACCTACCACAGGAGCTTCACTTCCTTTAGACAAAGACAATGCAGTTCCTTCCATTGCAGCTCTAGCACGTGTCTTTTGATCATTGGTTAAACGATCTGTACAATTGTAATAACTCATTACATTATAGATTGTATTATCGTCTACCCAAGCGCTTCCCGTACAAGTATTATTTGCAGGACATGTACTAGTTTCTCTTTGATGAGGCACAGTATCACTACAACCATCGCTATCTGTTCCTACAGTAGCGTCTGCAGGACAAGCGTCTGAAACTCCATCATTATTTGTGTCATCACCTTGAAACGTATGATATAAGTGAAAGAAGTGTCCTACCTCATGCACAACAGTACTATTATCGCCATTAGAATTTAAACCCCATCCATTGGTGTTGCCAGGATCATAACCGAATACAGTGCTCATCATCACTGATCCATGAGTACCAAAGTTCTCGTTATAAAAATATGCATAACCTTGAAATCCAAAGCCACCATTATTTCCATCAAGTTCAGTAACAATCCATACGTTGAAATAATCTGTTTGAGGCCAACTAATTAAATTACTAATATCGCTATAACTTGCTCCATTAGAATTAAGTACGTTAACACCGTGTTGAGAATACCCAGATAATCCAGAAGCATCGATTCTATTTATACCAGTTGTAGCATTACAATCTGGATCGCGTTGTGCTAAGGCAAATTCAATTTCAAAATCAATAGGACTATTCGTAGTTTGTCCACGGTAAAAGTCATTAAGATTATCTATACTACTTTGAATTTGTGCATCAGATATGTTAGAACCTGAGCCTACGGCTTCTCCGAGGTGCAACACATGAACTACTATGGGAATGGTTATCACATTACCATTGCGCTCAGTAAAATTCCCATTTAAAATAGAATTTTGAATCTTCTCTTCAGCCTCTCTTTCTAAAGCTATATAAGCAGGATCTTGTTGTAGCTCAAAACGTTTTTGGTCGAACGCACAACTTTGTGCATTAACAAGACTCGAAACACAAATAAAAAGTAAACCACATAGTAATAAGGTAATTTTTTTCATAAGATTTGGGTTGATTAACGGTATGCAATATACACATTAAATTGAAAAAATTACTTTTTATCGTATTTATTTACATTTAATCGATGAAATGCACTATTTGTGTCTACCCTCTAAAACATTAATGACATTTTGGAGTTTGAACCCTTTGGCTTGGAGTAACATCAAATAATGAAACAACAAATCTGCACTTTCTTCCAAGAAAAGGTCATCATTATCATCTTTTGCTTCAATAACAACTTCTACGGCCTCTTCCCCAACTTTTTGTGCAACCTTATTTATACCCTTTGCAAATAGAGAAGCTACATATGATTTCTGTTCTTCTGCATTTTCAATTCTCGAGGTAATTACATTTTCTAAAGTACTCAGAAATCCAAAAGATTGAACATTCTGTTCGTTCCAGCAAGTATCTGTCCCTGTGTGGCATGTAGGACCTTCGGGATTGACCATGACTAAGAGCGTATCGTTATCACAATCTATTTTAATATCAACCAATTTAAGGACATTACCACTTTCCTCTCCTTTAGTCCATAATCGAGATTTAGAACGGCTGAAGAAGGTTACTAGTCCAGTTTCATTTGTTTTATCGTAGGCCTCTTGATTCATATAACCTAGCATTAATACGTTTTTAGTCTTCGCGTCTTGTATTATTGCTGGCACAAGGCCATCACTACTTTTATTGAAGTCTATTTTCATAATCTTACTTCTATTCCGTTTCTTTTTAATTCTTGTTTTAATTCTAAAATTGGAATCTCACCAAAGTGAAAAACACTTGCAGCTAATGCTGCATCAGCTTTACCTAGCTTAAAAGTATCTACAAAGTGTTGCATTGTTCCTGCGCCACCCGATGCAATAATTGGGATATTCACAAGCTCTGAAAGCTTAGCTAAAGCTTCATTAGCAAAACCACCTTTTGTCCCATCATGATTCATTGAGGTGAACAATATTTCACCTGCACCACGTTCTTCAACTTCTTTAGCCCAATCAAATAATCCTATCTCTGTAGGAACTGTTCCTCCTGCCAAATGAACCATCCACTCCTCTCCTATTTTTTTGGCATCAATCGCAACTACGACGCATTGGCTTCCGAATTTTTTTGATAGCTCATTTATTAATTCTGGACGTTTTACTGCCGCAGAATTAATGGACACCTTATCAGCTCCACAGTGTAATAAATCATCGACATCCTCAACAGAAGAAATTCCACCGCCAACAGTAAATGGAATATTAACCTGCTCTGCAACCTTTAAGACCATATCATGCATGGTTCTTCGTTTTTCTTGCGTTGCAGAAATATCTAAAAATACGAGCTCATCTGCACCAAGTTCAGCGTACTGTTTCGCTAATATTACAGGATCACCAGCATCTCTTAAATCGACAAAATTGACACCTTTAACCGTACGACCATCTTTAATATCTAAACAAGGAACAATTCGTTTTGTAAGCATGATTAATTATTTAAATAAATTGTTCTAATTCCTTTAATGAAATTCTATTCTCGTATATCGCCTTACCTACAATGACACCCTCACATCCCATTTCTGCCAATCGAGGTAGTTCGTCAAATTGGGAAATACCACCAGATGCTATTAGCTTTATGGCTGAATTCTCCTTTAAAATTCTTTCATATAAATCAAAAGATGGTCCCTTTAACATGCCGTCTTTAGAGATATCGGTACAAATTACATACGCAATGCCTTTCGATTGATAGTCATTTATAAATGGGATAACTTTTAAATTCGATTCTTCTTGCCATCCAGAAATGGCAATATTTTCATCTTTACAATCTGCACCAAGTATAATTTTATCTGCACCATATTTTGTAATCCAACCTTGAAATACCTCTGGATTTTTAACAGCAATACTTCCACCTGTTATTTGATTGGCTCCAGACTCAAAGGCAATCCTTAGATCCTCATTGGATTTTAATCCTCCACCAAAATCAATTTTAAGATTGGTTTTTGAAGCTATAGTTTCTAAAACTTTATAGTTTACAATATGGCTAGCCTTAGCACCGTCTAAATCCACCACGTGTAAGTATTGAATTCCTGAGTCTTCAAAAGCTTTGGCCACTTCTAAGGGATTTTCATTGTAGACTTTTTTAGTGTCATAATCGCCTTTTGTAAGGCGTACACACTGTCCATTAATAATATCTATTGCTGGAATAATTCGCATCTTATAATTCTAAAAAGTTCTTTAATAACTGTTCACCAACCTTTCCTGATTTCTCTGGATGAAATTGAACACCAAAGAAATTATCATTTTCTAAAGCAGAGGCATACTCCAACTCATAAGCTGTCGTTGCAATATTCTGGTTGCAATTTTCAGCATAATAGCTATGAACTAAGTACATGAAAGACCCTTCTTCTATTGACTTAAATAGATCAGACTTTAGGTTAGTTACGGTATTCCATCCCATTTGAGGCACTTTCACTTCATTTGAAAAACGTTTTACATCAGTATCAAATATGCCTAAACCTATTGTATCACCTTCCTGTGTAGACTTACACATTAGTTGCATCCCCAAACATATCCCTAAAACAGGCTGTTTGAGTTCTGGAATTAAAGTATCCAAACCGCTTTCCTTTAATTTACGCATAGCAGAACTCGCTTCCCCAACACCTGGAAAAATAACCTTATCAGCTTTCAATAAAGCTTCAGGATCAGCAGTTAAAACTGCATCATAACCTAAACGTTGAAAAGCAAACTGAATACTTTTAATATTACCTGCACCGTAATTGACTATTTTCAAATCCATTAGAGCATACCTTTTGTAGATGGTAGAATCATCTTATTCACATCGCGCTTTACAGCCATTTTAATTGCCTTTGCAAAGGCCTTGAAAATAGCTTCAATCTTATGGTGTTCGTTTGTTCCTTCTACTTTTATATTGAGGTTACATTTAGCACCATCTGTAAAGGATTTAAAGAAATGATAAAACATTTCCGTTGGCATTTTACCGATCATTTCACGATTGAATTCAGCATCCCAAACCAACCAATTTCTTCCTCCAAAATCTATGGCAACCTGCGCTAAGCAGTCGTCCATTGGTAAACAAAAGCCATAGCGTTCAATACCAAGTTTATTACCAAGTGTTGTAGCAAATACTTCTCCAAGTGCAATAGCCGTATCCTCAATAGTATGGTGCTCATCGACTTCTAAATCACCATCAACTTTAATATTTAGATCTATTTGACCGTGTCTGGCGATTTGATCTAGCATATGATCAAAAAAGGCAATGCCTGTATCAATATTACTTTGCCCTACACCATCTAGATTCAAATCAATTTTAATCTTAGTCTCATTGGTATTACGCTCAATACTGCCTTTGCGTTCAGTAGTTTTCAGAAACTCATAGATTTCCTCCCAATCATTGGATTCAAGAGCTATAAACTTATCCAGTTCAGAATTACTAACAGTTACTTCGTCAGTTCCTAGATTTGTATTATCGTTAATATAAATGCCTTTCGCA
The DNA here is from genome assembly GCF_050618035.1 of Winogradskyella poriferorum. Taxonomy (GTDB): domain Bacteria; phylum Bacteroidota; class Bacteroidia; order Flavobacteriales; family Flavobacteriaceae; genus Winogradskyella; species Winogradskyella poriferorum_A. The sequence goes on along the minus strand of NZ_JBODPY010000002.1, from coordinate 311,065 downwards.
CCTAAATTCTTGGCTAACTCAACATCTGTAAGGCGATCACCAATTACAAATGAATTGGCTAAATCATAGTCATCAGAGAAGTATTTGGTCAAAAGTCCTGTATTCGGTTTGCGTGTTGGTGCATTATCTTTTGCAAATGTTCGATCAATAAATTGTTCTTCGAACACAACACCTTCCTGTTCAAATGATTTAATTACAAAATTATGTACCGGCCAAAACGTATCTTCTGGATACACCTCAGTACCCAAACCATCTTGGTTTGTAATCATTACAATTTCAAAATTTAATTCATTAGCTATTTTACTTAAGTATTGAAATACTTTAGGGTAAAACTCTAACTTTTCAAATGAATCAATTTGCTCATCTGCTGGTTCGCGTATGAGTGTGCCGTCTCTATCTATAAACAAAACTGGTTTCATGATAGCTGATTTAATGTCTTAATTAATATGTCGTTTTCGTCTGCCGTACCTACTGTAAAACGCAGGCAGTTTTCGCAAAGTGGTTGTGTTGTTCTATTTCGCACTACAATACCTTTTTCAATAAGCTGGTTATATCTCAAATTAGCATCATCTACCTTTGCTAAAATAAAGTTCGCATCAGAAGGATAAATCTTACTTATAAATGATATAGAAGCTAATTCTTGTCTTAGCCTAATACGTTGTTCCAAAATGTTAGCCACCTCATTTTCCACATCTCTAATGGCTTCAAGTCTTTCTAAAGCTCTAGTCTGTGTTAATTGATTAACATTATATGGTGGCTTGATTTTGTTCAATACATAAATTATGAATTCCGACGCATAACAAATCCCCAATCGAATTCCTGCCAAGCCATAAGCCTTAGAAAGGGTCTGCGTTACAATAAGATTAGGAAACTCACTAAGTCGACTTACCCAACTCTCTTGACTCGAAAAATCTATATAAGCTTCATCAATAACCACGATTCCTTTAAATCCTTTGATTAAAGTTTCAATTTTATCAACATTGAAACTATTTGCTGTTGGATTATTTGGTGAGCATAAGAACAACAATTTTGAATTACTATTCTGTACTTTGAGAATCTCATCAACTTTAGGCTCAAAATTAGAATCTAACTCAACTGAAATGATATCGATAGCATTTAAATCGGCTAAAACCTTGTACATGCCATAAGTTGGTGGAAGTGTTATGACATTATCTGTTTTGGGTTCACAAAAGGCTCTGAAGATTAAATCTAAAACTTCATCACTACCATTACCTAAAAGTATTTGTGACTTCTCAACACCTTTAAGTAAGGACAGTCTTTCCTTTACAGCTGTTTGTTGAGGATCTGGATAACGATTAACAGTTGACTGAAATGGATTCTCATTAGCATCAATAAAAACCATATCTGCAGAAGCATCCTTATATTCATCTCTAGCCGATGAATAAGCCTTAATGCTTTTTATATTATCACGAAGTAGATTTTCTATATTCATGATTCTAAATCTTTTAAACGCAATGTTACTGCATTTTTGTGAGCCTGTAGCCCTTCTGCTTCCGCCATTAACTCAATAGCAGGTCCAATATTTTTAATTCCTTTTTGAGATATTTTCTGGAAGGTCATGCTCTTTTGAAAGCTATCTAAATTAACTCCTGAATAAGCCTTTGAAAAACCATTAGTGGGTAATGTATGATTTGTTCCAGAAGCATAATCACCAGCGCTCTCAGGTGTGTAATTACCAATAAAGACAGAACCTGCGTTTCCAATATTTTCCACAAAGTAATCGTTATCATTTGTAGCAACAATAAAGTGTTCTGGGCCGTACGCATCAATCAACGCGAGTGCTATCTCATTATTATCTACTACGATTGATTTAGAATTATTGATGGCATCTGAAGCCATAGCTTTTCTTGGTAAGACTTCTAATTGTGATTTAACTTCTGTATTGACGTCTTCTGCAAAACTCTTTGATGTCGTTACTAGAATAACCTGACTATCTGATCCATGTTCGGCCTGACTTAATAAATCTGACGCCACATAAGCTGGATTCGCAGACTCATCTGCCATAACCAATAATTCACTTGGTCCTGCAGGCATATCGATAGCTACACCATATTTTGTTGCTAATTGCTTTGCTACAGTTACATATTGATTCCCAGGACCGAAGATCTTATAGACCTGAGGAATGGATGGTGCACCAAAGGTTAATCCGGCAATCGCTTGAATTCCTCCTACCTTTACAATTTTAGTTACACCACACAGCTTTGCTGTATATAAAATCTCGTCAGCAATTTTACCTTCTTTGTTTGGTGGTGAACATAAAACAATGTCTTTACAGCCAGCAATCTTAGCAGGAATAGCCAACATTAAAACCGTTGAGAATAAAGGTGCTGTTCCACCAGGAATATACAAGCCTACTTTCTGAATTGGTCGCTTTTCTTGCCAGCAGGTCACACCTTTCATGGTTTTAAGGAACACCTTATTTGTTCTTTGCGCTTTGTGAAACGCCTTAATATTGCTTTTGGCTAACTTTATGGCTTTTTTAAGCTTCTTAGACACGCGTTCTGTTGCTTCTACTATTTCCGCTTCAGAAACAACTAAACTATCAAGATCTACCTTATCAAACTTGGATGTGTATGACTTTATAGCGCTATCACCATTGGCCTTTACATCACTAAACACATCATTAACGATAGCTTCAATATCATCTACGGTTTTGGTGGGTCTCTCTAATAATTTTGCCCAGTCTTTTGGATTTGGATTTTCAAAAATCTTCATACTACAATACCATATTTTCAATTGGACAAACTAAAATTCCTTCTGCACCATTTGCTTTAAGCTCATCAATGACATTCCAAAAATCATTCTTATTAATCACGGAGTGTAACGAACTCCAACCTTCTTTAGCTAAAGGTAAAATTGTTGGACTGTTCATTCCTGGTAAAATATTTATAATCTTATCTAGCTTATCATTTGGAGCATTTAATAAGACGTATTTATTTTGACGTCCTCTTAAAACAGATTTTAAACGAAACTGAATTTTATCAATTATAGCTTGATTCTCAGGTGAAATTTTAGGCGAAGTTGCTAGTACCGCTTCAGACTTCAATAATACTTCAATTTCCTTTAAACCATTTTTAAATAGTGTACTACCACTTGAAACGATATCGCAAATACCATCCGCTAAACCAATATTTGGTGCAATTTCAACAGAACCATTAATAATATGAAGATTTGCACTGATTCCATTTTGATTTAAAAATTGGTTAACTGTATTTGGGTAGGATGTTGCAATCTTCTTTCCTTCTAAATCTTTTAAACTTGTAGCATCAGATGATTTAGGTACAGCAATTGAAACACGACATTTTGAAAATCCAAGTTTTTCAACAACTGTAATATCATCGCCTTTCTCTACCAATACGTTTTCTCCAATTATAGCTGCATCTACAACACCATCTCTTAAATACTGTGGTATATCACCATTTCTGAGATAAAAAACTTCAAGCGGAAAGTTTCTTGCTGAAGCCTTAAGTTGATCCTTACCATTATCTATCGAAATACCAATTTCTTTGAGAATCTTTAAAGAATCTTGATTTAATCGACCTGATTTTTGAACTGCAATTTTAAGTGTACTCATTTTAAATTTTTTGTCTTGAAAACATCAATAGAGTCAATAAAAAAACCCATTTGATATTCTCAAACGGGTTTTATTAAATATTTTGACATTAATCAATACATCTTCACCTCGCTTGAGCGATTACCTGAAAATGATGATGTAATTGATTGTTTAACATTACTTATTTTGTTAAAGCAAAGTTTTGTAAAATAATTTTACAATTCCAAGTCTTTTTTAAAAATTTTATTGATTCCCTAATATGATAGGCATTCCACTCTCTCCTGACCCTATAATTACTACTTTACTATTAGGCGATTCTGCTAACTTATTAGTAGCCTCAATACCCTTGTCTTGAAGAATTTTATCCGTTAAAGACGCACTTAAAATTCGGTTAGCATCAGCCTTACCTTTTGCTTCAATACGTTGCTTCTCAGCCTCTTTTTCGGCAGTTACTAGTCTAAACTCATACTCCAACGATTCTTGCTCTTGTTTCAATTTACGCTCAATCGCATCTTTAATTGAAGGTGGTAATGTAACATCTTCTACAAGTACACGTTTTACATTAATGTATTGGCCATCTAGCTCTTTACGAACTTCTTCTAATATTTCTTGCTCAATAACATCTCTTTTACTTGAATATAATTGCTCTGGTGTGTAACGTCCTACCACACTTCTAGCCGCAGAATTAATTGCTGGATCTAATAATTCAACAATAAAATCAGCACCTTTGGTTTTAATTAAACGTCCAAGGTTACTATACTCTGGTTCAAACCAAATCGTACCATTTACCTGCACTTGAAGTCCATCTACAGAGAGTACATTCATTTTATCTGATATAGACTGCTGTCTTACCTTAAAAATGAGCATGTCATTCCATGGCGCCACAATGTGGAAGCCTTCTCCATAAGTTGTTTCTACATTTATACCATCTCCAAAACGCTCAAAAATAACGCCTCCTTCTCCAGGCCCTATAGTTACTGCTGATTTAGCAATTACAATTACTAAAAAAATAATTCCTACTAATATTGGTAATCCAACCTTAGGTAATTTTTCCATTACAAATTCTATTTAAATTAATCCGTTATATTTTCTAATGAACCACTCGAAAAATAGACTTATTGTAATAATTCCGAGTAGATATTTCCAATCAATCAAAGGTACGATATTTTTGGTGCTTTTCTGCACTGCGACATAACGACTGTCACTTAATAAATTGTTAATTAATTGCATACGCTCAGTAGCATAAAATGCCTTGCCTTCACTGTTATTCCCTAGCGACTGCAATCTATTAATGTCAGCATTTAAAAACTGCTGTTCTACATTATATTCCAAAATTTGAAAACTACCTGAAGCAGAAACAGATTCGCTCGTATGCCTTACTGTAAAGGTATAAGTACCAGCATCTATACCACTTATATCAACACGATAATTAGTGCCATTAATAAGAAGTGGTAGCTCTCTTATTTCATCTGTCTCACTATTCTTTAAGATAATATTTAAAGAAGCTTTAGGGTCGAATTCAAAATTTTTATTGAAGTATTGAGCCGAAATAATAACATCATCATTGCCATTATAAAAAGACTTATAGTCTAAGTTTAATCGACTTCTCTTCTTGTTAGAACTCAAATATTGAATCAGTTTGCCAAGAAAATTATCAAAGTCTGTAAAACTTTCTGTATCCAAATAGGACTGGGCTCTCCATCTCCAAATACCTTCTCCAATTAGCATGGCATGCTTCATATCATCAAAGTCGTACGTCGCAAGCATTGCATCACCAGTGTTAATTCCATTTACGGTTTTATATAAGATGACATCTGCAGGAACTAAAAAATTAAATCCGCCAAACTCAGATTTTAACGGAGGATAATCTTCAAAAGTAATATTGTCAACAATAAAGGTGCTATAATTGCGATTAAGTTCTGGTTGAAAATCCTCGGTCTGATTGGATATCTCCCAAAGAACTTTAAGGTTAGTGTTATTTATGAATTCATAGTCAGTCGCTACACCAGTAATGATGAAAGTATTTAAGTTTCTTTGTTTTATTTCCCTCAAAATATTATTGAAGTTATTATTCGGCTGATATAATATAACTAATTGAAAATTATCAATTTGAGAGATATATTCATTTGGCTTTAATATAGAAACACTTCTTTGTTCGTTACTCTCAATAGATTTCTTTAGCGCTCCTAAATCTGGATGGAGTTGATCATATACGAGAGCTATATTTGTCTTTTGATCTATGACTTCAACGCCAAAATTTTGATAATTATTTACTTTATTTTTTTCCTCATCTAATGGAACAAGCTCCACCCTATATGTTTTAACTCCTACACTGTTGGCTAGTAATGTAGTATTAATTATTTCTGACGTTTTAGTGTCGCTAAACTGAACCGTTTTGCTAAAAACAACTGAATTTCCTCTCCATATTTTAACTTCAGTAGATATGGTTTCCTGACCAGAATAACTCAATATAACTTCAACTGGAAACCTATTCTTTAAAAAGGTATATCTATTTACGTTAAGCTGTTTTATCCTTAAGTCTGAATATAGTGTTGAATCTCCTAATATCAAGGGATAAATAGGCTGATTAACAGTATTAGTCATAAAACTATAATCATTCCCGAGTGTTTGATTACCATCTGAAATTAAAATAATAGGTGCCGTTTTTTCTTTATAGACCTGGGAAATCTGACTTAGAGTACTGGAAATATTCGTCTGACTTTTATTAAATGAAATGCTATCGGTAGAATTGAGCTCCTTTGAGAATGTGTATGTATCGATTTCAAAACGGTCATTCAATTCTGAATTATTTCTTAGTTCATTAATGGCCAAATTTGCAATAGAATCCTGATCTAAATATGAAATAGATTCTGAATTATCTATAGCTAATACCAGATTAGGTTTTTCTGTGTAATAGTTAACAGATTCAACCTTAGGATTGACTATAAGTATTAATATACCTAATAGACTAATTGACCTAAGAACTGTTAATCCGTACTTAAGTTTTGTGTTTATTTTCGATTTATATATATACTGAAACAGCGCTAATGAAAGCGCTGCGATTCCAGCTATGATTATATATAAAATCGTTTCTGTTTGCATAATAACGCAACTCAAAAATAGAATTGCCTGATATTTCCTTTACGTTAACATGCCACCATCTACGTTCAAGGTTTGGCCAGTTACATAAGCGCTAAGGTCACTTGCGAGATATACGCATGCATTTGCAATATCTTCCGGAGTACCTCCACGTTTTAAAGGAATAGCGGCTCGCCATCCTTTCACAGTTTCTTCATCTAATTTAGCTGTCATTTCAGTCTCTATAAATCCTGGCGCAATCACATTACTTCGAATATTTCTAGAGCCTAACTCCAAAGCTACTGACTTAGAAAAACCTATAATCCCTGCCTTAGATGCAGCATAATTAGTTTGACCTGCGTTACCTTTTACACCAACAACAGAACTCATGTTGATAATAGAGCCTTTACGTTGTTTAAGCATAGTGCGCTGTACCGCTTTTGTCATGTTGAATACAGATTTTAAATTAACTTCAATTACCTTATCGAAATCTTCTTCGCCCATTCGCATTAATAGATTATCCTTTGTAATTCCTGCATTGTTAACTAATATGTCGATAGAACCAAATTCTTCTAAAACATCTTCAGCTAACTTTTGAGCCTCATCAAAACTCGCAGCGTTGCTTTGGTAACCAATAGCCTTAACTCCTTTTTCATTTAAATCTTTTTCCAAAGCTTTTGCAGCATCTACAGAAGAACTGTATGTGAATGCTATATTAGCTCCGTGGTCTGCAAATACTTCTGCTATACCCTTTCCTATTCCTCGGCTAGCACCTGTAATAATTGCTGTTTTTCCTTCTAATAACTTCATAGATGATTTATTGATTAGTTAGTTTAAATTTTATCAATGTCTTCTCTCAAATATAATAATTACAAGTTGCACGAAATAAAAAAACCTCACAAGATTTTGTAAGGTTTTTAACTTTTATATGTGCCTCTGTATTATAATACTTCTGCTACTTTTTTGCCTATTTCTGCAGGTGAATCAACAACATGAATACCACAAGCTCTCATAATTTTCTTCTTAGCTTGCGCAGTATCATCACTACCTCCAACAATTGCACCAGCGTGACCCATCGTACGGCCTGCAGGAGCAGTTTCGCCGGCAATAAAACCAATAACTGGCTTATTACTTCCACTTGCTTTATACCATTCTGCCGCGTCTGCCTCTAATTGACCACCTATTTCACCAATCATTACAACAGCCTCTGTTTCTGGATCATTGATTAATAATTCTACCGCTTCCTTAGTAGTTGTACCAATAATTGGATCTCCTCCAATACCAATAGCGGTTGTAATACCAAGTCCTTGTTTTACAACCTGATCTGCCGCTTCATAAGTAAGCGTTCCAGATTTTGAAACTATCCCTACTTTACCCTTTTTGAAAACAAATCCTGGCATGATACCAACTTTTGCCTCTTCTGGAGTTATAACGCCTGGACAGTTTGGACCTACTAAACGAGATCCTTTGTCTTTGATATAATCAGCAGCTTTAATCATATCTGCAACTGGAATACCCTCTGTAATAGTAATAATTACTTTAATCCCTGCGTCGGCAGCTTCCATAATTGCATCTGCCGCAAATGCAGGTGGAACAAAAATTATAGTTGTATCTGCCCCAACTTTTTCAACAGCTTCAGAAACTGTGTTAAAAACTGGTCGATCTAAGTGGGTTTGTCCACCTTTCCCTGGCGTTACACCACCAACAACATTTGTTCCGTATTCAATCATTTGCCCAGCGTGAAATGTTCCTTCACTACCAGTAAATCCTTGAACTATAATTCTTGAATCTTTATTAACTAATACACTCATTGATTTTAATTTTTTATTAAAAAACGATGCAAAAATAAGCTATTTCCGTTTTTTAAATAGATGCTTTTAGTATTTATTGTGATAATTTTTTTATTGATTTGACAAGGTTAGGAATTTGTCTGATACTTGCAATTTCTTTGAATTTACTTCTAGAGTCTTCAGCTGGAGAACCGAAGTAAGTTTTATGGCCTTCTAAGCTTTTGCTTATTCCTGATTGCGCAAGAATAACTGCCTTTTTACCTATTGTAATTCCACTAGTTACTCCTACTTGACCCCAAATGGTTACCTCATCTTCAACAACTACACAACCAGCGATACCTGTCTGCGATGCAATAAGACACTTATTACCTATAATAGTATCATGACCAATTTGAATTTGGTTGTCGAGCTTTGAACCTTCACCAATAGTAGTATCACCAGTAACACCTTTGTCTATGGTACAAGCCGCACCAATATCGACATTGTCCTTAATTACAACGCGACCACCAGATAATAATCGATCATAGCCCTCTGGTCGATTTTTATAATAAAATGCCGAGGCACCTAAAATTGTTCCAGCATGGATAATGACATTGTCACCAATAATAGTATCATCATAAATACTCACATTAGAGTGAATGACACAGTTTTTACCAATCGTTACATTATTTCCTATGAAACAATTAGGTTGAATTACTGTTCCTTCTCCTATTGAAGCACTAGACGCTACACCAACATTACTAGGAGCAAAAGGCTTAAAATGATTGGTTAGTTTATTAAAATCTCTAAACGGATCATCAGAAATTAAAAGTGCTTTTCCTTCTGTGCAATCGACCTCTTTATTTATTAAAACTATGGTGGCTGCAGATTCTAAAGCTTTGTCATAATACTTAGGATGGTCTACAAAAACAATATCTCCCGGTTCAACAACATGAATCTCATTCATACCCAAAACCATAAAGTCTGGACTTCCAATAAAATCACAGGATATTAATGATGCTATTTCACTTAAAGTATATGGCCTCGGGAATTTCATTTATTCCTTAATACGCTCTTTATAAGTACCCTTTTCTGTCTCAATCTTAATTCTATCACCTTCATTTATAAATAAAGGTACATTAACTGATGCTCCTGTTTCCACAGTAGCTGGTTTGGTCGCATTAGTAGCTGTATTTCCTTTTACTCCTGGTTCAGTGTGCGTAACTTCCAATATTACTGTAGCTGGCATATCTACAGATAATGGCATATTATCCTCAGTATTAATCTGAATAGTTACGATTTCACCCTCTTTCATTAAGTCTGCTCTATCTAATGCAGATTCTAGAAGACGAATTTGAGTATAATCCGCTTCATTCATAAAATGATAGAATTCTCCATCATTATATAAGTATTGAAACTTATGTGTTTCTACTCTAACATCCTCTATTTTATGACCAGCGGAGAAAGTATTATCAATTACCTTTCCAGTAGTTACACTTTTTAATTTTGTTCTTACAAAAGCTGGTCCTTTACCAGGTTTTACATGTAAAAACTCAATGATTTTATAAATATCGTTGTTATACTTGATGCATAACCCGTTACGAATGTCAGATGTACTTGCCATTTAAAATATTAATTTGATTTAAAATACCCTTTCATTATTCCTCTATGAGAATTCTTGATGAATTGCAATATTTCATCACGCTCTGGAGTTGCCTCCATCTCGGCTTCAATAATCTCTGAGGCTTGGGTATTGTTATAATTTTTCTGATATAGAATTCTAAAAATATTCTGTATTTCTCTAATTTTTTCGGTACTAAATCCTCTGCGTCTTAATCCAACTGAATTTATACCAACATAAGATAGAGGCTCACGTGCCGCTTTTACATAAGGTGGTACATCTTTACGCACCAAAGAACCTCCTGTAACAAAAGCATGATTGCCAATTGAACAAAATTGATGAACAGCTGTCATACCAGCAAGTACCACATAATCTCCAACCGTTATATGACCAGCAAGCGTACTGTTATTTGAAAAAATACAATTATTCCCTACAACACAATCGTGAGCAATATGACAATAAGCCATAATCAGACAATTACTACCAATTACTGTTTTCATTTTATCGGTTGTACCTCTATTGATGGTAACGCATTCTCTAATAGTTACATTATTACCAATTTCAACTGTGGTATCCTCATCATTATATTTTAAATCCTGCGGTACAGCTGAGATAACTGCTCCCGGGAAAATATTACAATTTTTACCGATACGCGCACCTTCCATAATGGTAACATTACTACCAATCCATGTACCTTCTCCAATTTTTACGTTATTGTGAATAGTTGTAAAGGGCTCAATTACTACATTCTTGGCAATTTTTGCTCCAGGATGTACATATGCTAATGGTTGGTTCATGTTATTTTACTTTTGAAATTTGAGCCATTAATTCTGCTTCGGCACATAGCTTACCATTGGTATAGGCATACCCTTGCATATGGCATATTCCTCTTCGAATAGGTGTTATCAATTCACATTTAAATATTAACGTATCACCAGGAACAACTTTCTGTTTAAACTTAACGTTGTCCATCTTCATGAAAAACGTCAGATAGTTTTCAGGATCAGGCACTGTACTAAGTACTAAGATACCACCTGTTTGTGCCATGGCCTCAACAATTAAAACTCCAGGCATCACAGGTGCACCTGGGAAATGACCTCTAAAAAATTCCTCATTCATCGTTACGTTCTTCATTCCGATGACATGATTATCTGTTAGCTCATAAACCTTATCTAATAGCAAGAAAGGTTGTCTATGAGGTAACATATTCATAATTTGATTAACATCCATTAAAGGTGGCGCATTCAAGTCTACTTGAGGGACATTATTTCGCCTTTCATTCTTAATGAGTTTGGATATTTTCTTTGCAAATTGTGTATTAACAAAGTGTCCAGGTTTATTTGCGATAACCTTACCTCTAATTTTAGTGCCAATCAAAGCCAAATCACCTATTACATCCAGTAATTTATGACGTGCTGCTTCGTTGGGATAGTGTAATGTTAAGTTATCTAATATACCGTTCGGCTTTACTGCGATATTATCTTTTTTGAAGGCAACCTTCAACTTCTCCATGGTGTCGTTAGAAAGTTCCTTATCGACATACACAATAGCATTGTTAAGGTCACCGCCTTTAATTAGGCCATGCTCCAATAGCATCTCGAGTTCGTGCAGAAAACTAAAGGTTCTCGCATCTGCAATCTCAGTCTTAAATTCAGATACGTTGTTCATAGTAGCATTTTGAGTTCCAAGAACTTTAGTACCAAAATCTACCATCGTTGTAACCTGATAAGTTTTTGAGGGCATTAATAAAATTTCGCTACCAGATTCTTCATCTGAATACGATACAACCTGTGTTACTTCATACTCCTCTCTAAATGCATTCTGTTCAACAATACCAGCTTTCTCAAGAGCTTCTATAAAAAATTTGGAAGACCCATCCATAATTGGAGGTTCAGAAGCATTAAGCTCTATAATTGCATTATCAATATCGAGACCAACCAATGCCGCTAAAACATGCTCACAAGTTTGAATAGTAACACCATTTTTTTCTAAGCAGGTACCACGTTGTGTATTGGTTACGTAATTAGCATCTGCCTCAATTTTTGGGCAACCTTCTAAATCAATTCTTTCAAAGATAAAACCAGAATTTTCAAGACCTGGTTTAAACACTAAAGTAACATCAGTGCCTGTATGAAGACCAACACCATTAAGTGTTACTTCATTTTTTATAGTTTTTTGTTTTATCTCTGTCTTAATTATCGCCATCGATTTTCTTTTCTAAATCGTTAATATTTTTGACAATTTTTGGTAAGTTTTTAAAATAGACATAGGACTTGTTATAGTCTCCATAAGTTAATGCCGGCGAACCTTGTAAGACCTCATTGTCTTTAACATGCCTACCAATACCAGATTGAGCTTGTATTTTCACATTGTTACCTATTGTAATGTGACCCACAATACCAACTTGACCCCCAATTTGGCAATTCTCTCCAATCTTGGTAGAACCGGCAACTCCTGTTTGAGCCGCAATCACCGTATTCTTACCTATTTCTACATTATGTGCTATTTGAATCTGATTATCGAGTTTAACACCCTTTCTTATAATCGTTGATCCAAGTGTCGCTCTATCTATGGTCGTACCAGCACCAATATCAACATTATCTTCAAGTATAACATTTCCTATTTGAGGTACTTTAGAATATTCTCCCTTTTCATTTGGAGCAAAACCAAATCCATCTGCTCCAATGATAGCGCCTGAATTAATGACACAACTATTACCAACAACACATTCTGAATAAACCTTTGCACCAGAAAATAATATTGTATTGTCACCTAATACTACATTAGCTCCCACATACGCGTTTGGATAAATTTTTACATTATTACCAATCTTAACATTATCACCCACATAAGCAAAAGCACCAACGTAGCAGTTTTCTCCTAATTGAGCTGAATCTGAAATAAAACTAGGCTGTTCAATTCCAGATTTATTCAATTTAATTTGGTTGTAATATTCGAGTAATTTGGTAAATGCACCATAAGCATCGTCAACCTTTATAAGGGTAGTTGAGAGTTCTTCTTCAGGTTGAAAATCAGAATTTACAATAGTTATTGAAGCTTTAGTAGAATATATGTAAGGTTTGTATTTAGGATTGGCCAAAAAGGTTAAAGCTCCTTTTTTACCCTCTTCTATCTTAGCCAGTTGGGAAACTTCTACTGATGGGTCTCCTACTACTTGACCTTCCAATATACCTGCAATTTGTTCTGCCGTAAACTTCAATTAAATAATTCTATAGTTTAGATGTGGTGCAAAAATAGAAAAAATGTCTCACATTTTCCTTTTGGAATAACATATATAATATTGTGTAATAGGTTTACTCAGCGCCTTTAAATTTAATTGATTCGCGACCTTAGTAACATCTTTGATCTTACCAGATTTATATAACACATTAATGTTATCCTTTTTATTATTGTAGGCTTGATTAGTAATTGAACCTGTAAAAACAAAATAAGACGCTTCTTTTTCTGTGATATTGTACTTGTCCATTAAAAAAGTTAAATGTTCTGACAATTCCTTTTGATTTATTGGTTTGTCTTTAAATTTAATTTTCAGCAAGTCGCGATTAATAATCATATCACACAAATTACTCAAAACAAAATCATTGTGATATTGCCAGTCTTTCATGGCCGATAAAATATCAATATCATCCAACTTAGAAAAAATCTCTAAGGTTTTATCATCAAAATTAGTGTTATCGATTTCATTAATTAAAAAATAGAATAATGCTTCGCTACACTTCAGTCTTTCTCCTGATTTTACAAGCTCTTTTGCACGTTTTAAGGTTCTAGTTAGTAATTGCTCTGCAACTAATCCTGTCTTATGTAGATAAACCTGCCAATACATAAAGCGCCTTGCAATTAGAAACTTCTCAATACTATAAATACCTTTTTCTTCAACCACCAATTTATCATCAACAACATTGAGCATGGTTATAAGGCGCTCACTATTGACATTTCCTTCTGCCACTCCAGTGTAGAAACTATCACGTTTTAAATAGTCTGCTCGGTCCATATCAAGTTGGCTCGAAATTAGTTGACACATAAACTTTCGCTTATATTCCCCTTTAAAAATAGAAATGGCAAGCGTTAAACTTCCGTTAAACTCAAGGTTTAGCTTTTCCATGAATTGAAGCGATATGTCCTCGTGCATTATATCGCTAACTAGACTATGTTCCATGGCATGAGAGAATGGTCCATGTCCAATATCATGTAACAAAATCGCTATTAATAAGGCATTTTCTTCTTCCTCGTTAATTTCTATACCCTTGAAACGCAATACATTGACAGCTTTTTGCATTAAATGCATGCTTCCCAACGCATGATGAAACCTTGTGTGATGTGCGCCTGGATAGACTAAATAAGACAAACCCATCTGTGTAATTCTTCTTAATCTTTGAAAGTACCTGTGCTCAATGAGATCAAAAATTAAAGAGTTTGGAATAGTAATAAATCCGTAAATTGGATCGTTAAATATTTTGAGCTTATTCTTAATAATTCAGCGTATTTATTTCATTAATTAAAAAACAAATATACACGAACATGATAAATATTCTTTGGGTTGATGACGAAATAGATTTACTAAAACCACACATCTTATTTCTTGAACAAAGAGAATATAAGGTTTCCACTTGCCAAAGTGGTACAGAAGCCTTAGAAATAATTAATGACACAAACTTTGATATTGTTTTCTTGGATGAAAATATGCCAGGATTAACAGGATTAGAAACCCTAAATGAAATAAAAGAACGACGCGCTAATCTTCCAGTGGTAATGATTACTAAAAGTGAGGAAGAATACATTATGGAAGAAGCCATTGGTAGTAAAATAGCCGATTACCTTATTAAACCGGTTAATCCAAATCAAATACTATTAAGTCTTAAAAAGAATTTAGATCACTCTAGACTAGTATCAGAAAAAACAACCTCCAACTATCAGCAGGAGTTTAGAAAAATTGCCATGGATTTAGCCTTGGTGAACAATTACGAGGAATGGGTAGACTTATATCAAAAACTTATTTATTGGGAATTGCAATTAGAAGATATTGAAGATATTGGTATGACAGATATTCTTGAATCTCAAAAATCTGAAGCCAACACTCAATTTGGAAAGTTTATTGAGAAAAATTATGCTAACTGGTTCAAACCGCATTCGGACGCTCCTATTATGTCACATACTTTATTCAAGGAAAAAGTTGTCCCTGAATTATCGGATAAACAACCGACTTTAATGGTAGTTATAGATAATTTAAGGTATGATCAATGGAAAGCCTTTGAGCCTATTGTGAATAATTATTATAAGAAAACCTCAGAACATTCATTTTTTTCCATCCTACCAACAGCGACTCAATATGCAAGAAATGCCATATTTTCTGGATTAATGCCGTCGGACATGGAAAAACTATTTCCTCAGTATTGGAAAAACGATACAGATGAAGGTGGTAAAAACTTACATGAAGGAGATTTCTTGAGAGAACAAATAAAGCGTTTAGGACTTAATCATCTTAGCTATGAATATCATAAGATTACCAATCTTAAATCTGGCAAAAAACTAGTTGATAATTTTAAATCTCTTAAGGAAAATGATCTAACAGTTGTAGTGTATAATTTTGTTGATATGCTCTCCCATGCTAAAACCGAAATGGAAGTTGTAAAAGAACTCGCTTCTAACGATAAGGCTTACCGTTCACTAACAGTAAGTTGGTTTAAGAACTCGCCTTTACTAGAGATGATTCAATTATCACAACAATTAGGTTTTAAATTAATTCTAACGACAGACCACGGAACCATTAATGTTAAAGCACCTTCGAAGGTCATAGGAGATAGAGATACAAGTTTAAATTTAAGATATAAAACAGGTCGAAGTTTAACCTACCAAGGTAAAGACGTCATTGCAATAAAGAACCCAAAGGAAGTGCACCTGCCTGCCTTAACTATGAGCAGTTCGTTTGTTTTTGCAAAAGGCGATCTATTTTTGGCTTATCCGAATAACTTTAATCATTATGTAAGCTACTACAGAAACACCTATCAACATGGTGGTGTTTCACTCGAAGAAATGATTATTCCTTTTGTAGTTTTGGATCCGAAATAAATCCGTTAAAAGCACATTTATCCGATGAAATGCACTTTTTTCTAGGTTTTATCAAAATTAATAGCTATTATTGCTGTTCAATATCGTAGCAAAAATAGGTGCAGACCCTAGAAATTAAATATCGATTAGAAGACTTAGCTGAAGTATCAAAGGACTTACTACAACATTTTGATAGCAAAACTATTCTGTTCTATGGTGATATGGGCGTTGGCAAAACCACACTAATCAGTGCTTTATTAAAAGCCTTAGGAAGTAGTGATGTTGCCTCTAGTCCAACTTTTTCTATTGTTAACGAATATAAAACTCCTAAAGATAAAGTTTATCATTTTGATCTCTTTAGGATAGAAAGTATTGATGACGCCTTTAATTTTGGCATTGAAGATTATTTATATACAGATAATTGGATTTTTATTGAATGGCCAGGACGCATAGAAGGCCTATTGCCCGATAATGCATGTGCCATTACTATTATTGAATTAGACAATCAGTCAAGATCCCTCAAATTGACCATGAATAATAGAAGTTTAACCGAAAATAATGCCATGACAGTACCTAAACTTTAAACAAGTTTACCCAACATTTCAAAGAAGATAGTGATCCAATTACGGAAAAACCGTAACTCGAACCTCAAAATAACTAGGTTTTTAACATATAGTCATTTTCACAGGCTATTTTACTACTCTAAATTTGTAGTAATTAATTAATTAAATCCCTAGTATTATGAAAACTAAAAAACTAGTTTTAGCGATTGCGATCTTCGGAGGAATGTTATTCACTGTTCAAGCAGCTAACATTATCGACATAGATGAGCAAGTTACAACACAAGTTGACAAAACAAAACTTAAGCCACCAACACACGGATAAAAAGGCTTATAATCGCAAAATCTTAACTGGGAGTATCCTAGCTACTTTAATAGCTGGTACTCCCTTTTTGTTTTATTTGTATGAGTATGTTCCAGATGTAAAAGTATGGGAAACCTACTTTTTCACCTACCATAGTAATCATTATGAAAGTGCAAATACTGGTATTTGGGTTTTGATGATGAAGTTTGTGCCATTATTCTTATCTCTAATTTGGTTTTTTACTTGCAAACATTGGTGGTATCATGCATTATTAATTCCAATAGTTATGTTTTCATTTCAAACCTTAAGCGCCCTAAATGATGAGAATAAGTACATGGATGAATTACATATTATTTGGCTCCTACCATTTATGGCAATTGTCATACCGTCAATCTACCTAATCAGAGCCAAGATGTTCGACAAGATAAATGATCATGACAAAACCATGGAAGAACTTGAGGAGGAGTTTATGATAAAACCAAAATCTTTTTGGGGAAAGGTGAGCCAGTATTTCTAGAATTAATTATTTGTAACATTTAAGTGAGTTTCACTATCTTGCATTAAGATCACTATTAACTAACTTACATGAGCAAGTCTTTAACTCCATTTACAAAGGCTCAATTATTACCACAAGAAGAAACCCTAGAAATTCTTAAGCAAAAAGGTGAATTATTTATAGGTATCCCTAAGGAAACCCATTTTCAAGAAAAACGTGTCTGTTTAACTCCAGATGCCATCTCTGCTTTAACAGCCAACGGTCATCGTGTACTTTTAGAATCTGGTGCTGGTGAAGGCGCAAAATTTAAAGACAAAGATTACTCCGAAGCTGGTGCGGAGTTCACAAAAGATAAATCTAAAGTTTACTCCTGCCCTATTATTCTTAAAGTTGAGCCACCTTCTTTAGATGAGATTGAACTCATTAATCCACAAACCATTTTAATTTCTGCGCTTCAGATGAAGACTCAAAGCAAAGCCTATTTTGAAGCTTTGGCTAAAAAAAGAGTAACTGCTCTGGCATTTGAGTTTATAAAAGATGAAGATGGTGCCTACCCAGCGGTAAGGTCCCTCAGTGAAATTGCAGGTACAGCCTCTATTTTAATTGCTTCAGAACTATTATCTAACGTAAATGGTGGTAATGGTTTAATGATGGGAAACATAAATGGTGTGCCTCCAACTGAAGTAGTCATTTTAGGTGCTGGCACTGTCGGAGAATTTGCTGCACGTTCTGCTATTGGTCTAGGTGCTAATGTAAAAATATTTGATAGTTCAATAACTAAGTTGAGATGTGTGCAGACTAATCTTGGTCAGAATGTTTACACCTCTACCATGCAACCAAAAAATTTATTAAAAGCCTTAAAGCGTTGTGATGTCGCTATTGGTGCAGTTCGTGGCACCAACCGTTCTCCTGTTGTTGTAACAGAAACCATGGTTGACCATATGAAGAATGGTTCTATTATTATTGATGTAAGTATTGATATGGGTGGATGTTTTGAAACCAGTGAGGTGACAACCCACGACCATCCTACTTTTGAGCATAGTGGCGTTATACATTATTGTGTTCCAAATATTCCGGCACGATATTCAAGAACAGCTTCCGTGTCTATTAGTAACATATTTACGCCTTATCTATTACAAATTGGTGAATATGGTGGATTAGAAAATGCATTACGTTTTGATCGTGGTTTAAAAAGTGGATTGTATTTTTACCATGGAATTTTAACCAATAAATCAGTAGCCGATTGGTATGACCTGGATTACAATGACGCTAATCTTCTTATATTTTAAAATAGGCTTATGAAATTTATCCATCGACTAGGATATTACCTCGGAGGCTTTGCCATTGGACTCATTATACTCATGTTTTTTCTTGGTGGTAAAAAGGCCTCATGCGATTATGGTCCAAATGCAAGAACAGTAAAGAATATTAGCTCAAAACCACTTGCGTATTCTGATAGTGCACAAAATTTTATTGAAAAGAATAAGTTAGATTCTACAATCGTAAAGGATCTTATCCGTTATGGAGATGTAGATTTCTCAAAAAGTCAGACTAATTTGGATTCATGTAATATTTATCATATATCTAACATTTTCAAAGATTTAGAGATGCAATTAATCGTTAAAAATTGTGAATCGCGGTCGAAGATTTTATCAATGAGCTATGTTAACGAATAAATTGATGTTTTCGTAGTATATATATTAATGATTAAAATATATTCGCAATATTTGAGCCCAAATCTAAAATCTACCATTTAATGAAAATACTTGTAACAGGAGCCGCTGGTTTTATAGGCTTTTTTACTTCAAAGGTATTGGCCGAGAAAGGCCATGACGTTATTGGTTTAGATAACATCAACGATTACTACGATGTCAACTTAAAATATTCTAGACTTCAAGAATTAGGAATTAATAGAACTCACGCTGAACAGTTTAACAAACTATCGAAAAGTGATAAATATAGCTTTTCATTTGTAAGAATGAATTTAGAAGATCGTGAAAGTCTTCCTGAATTATTCCAAAAAGAAGGCTTTGATATTGTTTGTAATTTGGCAGCACAGGCTGGTGTAAGATATAGTTTAGAAAATCCAGAAACTTATGTAGACTCTAATCTCGTAGGTTTTCTAAATATTCTCGAGTGTTGTAGACACAATAAAATTAAACACTTAGTTTATGCTAGTAGCTCAAGTGTATATGGTCTAAATAAGAAAATTCCATTTTCTACTGACGATAATGTAGATTATCCAATAAGTTTATACGCAGCCACGAAAAAAAGCAATGAATTAATGGCTCATACCTACAGTCATTTATTTAATTTTTCTACAACAGGACTTAGATTTTTTACAGTATATGGTCCTTGGGGAAGGCCTGACATGGCAATGTTCCTTTTTACAGATGCAATTATAAATGATAGGCCAATTAAAGTCTTTAATCATGGTAAGATGGAGCGAGATTTTACCTTTGTTGATGATATTGTAGAAGGTGTTGTGCGAATTTGTGAATCTAAATTAGAGCATAGGAAGAAAAATAATCAATTATATAAAGTCTACAATATCGGAAACGACAATTCAGTTAAATTGCTAGATTTTATTAAAGAAATCGAATTAAATTTAAATAAAACTGCTGAGAAGATAATGCTACCTATACAACCTGGTGATGTCGAAAAAACATGGGCAGATGTAGAAGCTCTTATTAACGACTTTGACTATAGCCCAAATACATCGATACAAATAGGTGTTAAAGCTTTTATTGACTGGTTTAAATCTTACTATAAAAATTAACGCAAACTTAGAATTTAATAAACTTCAAACGAGACATATTGGTGAATACAATTTTTAAAAATTATTTACCATAAAATCTAAAATAAAATAGAATGAAAATTAATAAAATATGTTGCATCGGAGCCGGTTACGTAGGAGGCCCTACAATGGCTGTTATTGCCAAAATGAATCCAAATATTCAGGTAACAATTGTAGACATTAATCAGGAAAGAATTGACGCTTGGAATGATGAAGATGTATCTAAATTACCTATTTATGAGCCTGGATTAGCTGAAATAGTTGAAGAAACTCGTGGTAAGAACTTGCATTTTTCAACTAATATTGAGAAAGCTATTGATGAGTCCGAAATGATTTTTATTTCAGTTAATACACCTACAAAGACCTATGGTAAAGGTAAAGGTATGGCGGCCGACTTAAAATATGTTGAGTTGTGTGCACGTAACATTGCGGACGTTGCTAAAACAGATAAAATTGTAGTTGAAAAATCAACCTTACCAGTAAGAACGGCTGAAGCCATAAAAAGTATTTTGCATAATACTGGAAACGATGTTAAATTTTCAATACTCTCAAATCCAGAATTTTTAGCTGAAGGTACTGCAATTCAAGACTTGTTAGCACCAGACCGAGTGTTAATTGGTGGTGAATCTGAAGAAACGATTGATGCACTAGCAAACATCTATGGAAGTTGGGTGCCCCAAGAACAAATTCTCAGAACTAATGTTTGGTCTTCTGAATTGTCTAAACTAACGGCAAATGCATTTTTAGCACAAAGAATTTCATCTATAAACGCTATTTCTGAATTGTGCGAACGTACCGAAGCAAATGTTACTGAGGTTGCAAAAGCGATAGGAATGGATTCTAGGATTGGTCCAAAGTTTTTAAACGCGTCTATTGGATTTGGAGGCTCATGTTTTCAAAAAGATATTTTAAATTTAGTCTATATAGCGCGTAGTTACGGTTTGAATGAAGTTGCAGATTATTGGGAACAGGTAATCATATTAAACGATCATCAAAAAAGAAGATTTTCAGATAATCTAATCAGTACACTTTATAATACGGTTTCTGGTAAAAAAATTGCGATGTTAGGTTGGGCGTTCAAAAAAGACACTAATGACACAAGAGAATCGGCTGCCATTTATGTTGCAGATCATTTGTTGAGTGAACAGGCAAATATTGCAGTATATGATCCTAAAGTTCCAGGTAAAAAAGTCTATGATGATTTAAATTATCTTCAAACTCGCAGTGATGAAGAAAATAGATCCTTTGTTGAAACCCATGATGATCCATATGAAGCCGTTAAAGATGCCCATGCTATCGCTATAATGACAGAATGGGATGAATTTAAATCTTATGATTGGAAAAAGATTTTCAATACCATGAAGAAACCAGCTTTCATATTCGATGGTAGAAATATCTTAAACCCAGAAGAAATGAAGAGAATTGGCTTTGAATATTCATCGATAGGAAAATAGCATTTCATCCTTTATACATAAATCATTGTTTTATAAGATATTATACATTTGAAGTTCATTACATACTGAATTATTATTAATTCATCGACTTTTTAAACCAAAATTTGTATCAAGATTTTTAAATTGTTTAATTTGACTGCAACCAATTCGACAAACCTATTATGTTTAGTAAAAGAATAATTGAAAAGTTTCTTTTCATCGCTAATCACTTTCCAAACAACAATGCCTTTTGTATTGATGATCACTTTTATACTTATAGTAATTTCCTAGAGTTAATTGGAAAACAAAGATCTCTTATTAACGACATATCTTTCGACGATAATAAAGTTGGATTAGTTGTAAATGATGACATATTTACCTATGCAAGTATTTTTGCTCTTTGGATGAGTGACATGGCATATGTACCCCTTCATCCTAAATTTCCTATTGAGCGAAATTATGAGATTATTGAACAAGCAAGTATAAAGAATGTACTTGACTCTTCTACAGATTCTGAGTTTGACTCAAATATGGTTATCAACAGTTCAAATTTAGATTCATTCGAAGTAAATCTTAATCATATAATAAATAATGATAATTCATTAGCTTATATTTTATTTACTTCTGGAAGTACTGGTAAACCTAAAGGAGTACAAATTACCTTTAAAAATTTAGATAATTTCGTAGATGCTTTTATGTCTACTGGTTTTAAAATCAATAAAAATGACAAATGTTTACAATGTTTTGACCTGACTTTTGATGTATCTGTTCAGTCATTTTTAGTGCCTCTAATTCATGGTGCATGTATATACACTGTTCCACATAATCAGATTAAATATAGTTATGTATATGGTTTGCTTGATGATCATGAATTGACATTTGGAATATTTGCACCAAGCATGATTAGAATGTTAGAACCCTACTTTGATGAAATTAATTTAAAGAAACTAAGGTACTGTATCCTGACAGCAGAAGCATCTCCTGTTGGGCTTGTTGAAAAGTGGTCGCATTGCATTCCAAACGCAAAAATTTTCAATTTTTATGGCCCAACAGAAGCGACAATATACTGTACTTCATACGAATATAGTCGTACAAATAAAAATAAGGAATCTAATGGAGTATTAGGAATAGGTAAACCTTTTAAAGGTATAGAAGCCATTATTTTGAATGAAGAATTTCAGCCTGTACCAATAGGTGAAAAAGGTGAAATGTATGTTGCTGGAAACCAAATAACAATGGGTTATTGGAATAACCCTGAATTAAACAAAAAAGTATTTAAAGAAATACTTATCGATGGTAAAAAAGCTAGATATTATAAAACAGGTGACTTATGCATGTTTGATAAAGATAACGATCTATTATATTATGGCAGAATTGATAACCAAGTGAAAATTCAAGGATTTAGAATTGAATTAGGTGAAATAGAGCATCATTCAAGAAACTCAATTAACGGTAAAAACGCTATTGCCTTTACTTTTTTAGGAGAAACTGGAGCGAATGAAATCGCAATTTGCCTAGAAGACAAAAACCCTAACAAAGAAGAAATATTAAACTACTTGAAAAATAAACTCCCACATTATATGGTTCCCACTAAAATTTATCATTTAGATTCATTTCCTTTAAACACAAGTGATAAAGTTGACAAAAAGAAAATCATTAAACTTGTTCATAAAGGTTGAAACTCAGATAAATTAAAAACTTTTAAAATCTAATTAAATTACACTAATGGAAACAGAACAAATCAATAGTACACTCACTGAAATATTTCGCAAAACCTTTAAAAGTGAAACTTTAGACTTATCCAATTCACTCACCGCATCAGATGTTGACGGATGGGATTCTCTAACACACATGATTTTAATTACAGAAATTGAAAATACATTTGGTTTAAAATTTAAACTAAAAGATTTAAATAAAATGAAGAATGTTGGTGTTCTAATAGATATTATTCAATCTAAATTATAATAGTCAATAGAACAAATTTATAATGACTTTTACATCATTAAATTTTTTATTTTTTTTTCCAATAGCAATAATCATTGTATTTCTTACTCCAAAGAAATATAGATGGTTGAGCTTGCTTATTATTAGTTATGGGTTTTACTTTAACATAGAACCTGTATTTGGTGTATTATGTATTTTCATAACATTATCTACTTTTGTAAATACAATACAAATTACTAGGTCAAAAACTGAAAAAAGGCAGAAGTTCTTTTTATACCTAAATGTTTCTTTAATATTATTACCACTTTTTTTATTTAAATATTTTGAGCCCATTAATAATTTTATTTATGAAATAATGGCTCAAAATAATTTAAGATGGGTTCTGCCTAAAATATCATTTTTACTTCCAGTAGGTATTTCCTATTATACATTTATGGCTATTGGTTATACCATAGATGTATACAATGAAGAAATTGAGGTGGAAAAAAATATTGGTGTTTTAGGTTTGTTTATTTCCTTTTTTCCTTTAATCCTATCAGGCCCTATAGAAAGAGCAAATAACTTAATACCACAGTTTAGAAATAATATTCTTTTGAAACCAGAGAATGTGAAAAAAGGACTAAAGCTTATGCTTTGGGGTTATTTTATGAAACTTGTTGTTGCCGATAGACTAGCTATTTATATTGATGTAGTGTTTGAGAATTTGCAAAACCACAATGGTAACACTATATTATTGGCTACTTTATTATATCCAATACAAGTCTACGGAGATCTTGGTGGATATTCTTTACTCGCTATAGGAGTCGCTAAAATATTAGGTATTGATGTAATGTCAAACTTTAATCGACCTTTTTTCTCAACTTCCATGGCAGAATTTTGGAGAAGATGGCATATCTCACTTATTAAATGGCTTACTGATTATGTATATACACCATTAGCATTTTCATTTAGGTCATTAAAACTTAAAGGAATAATCTTAGCATTAATGGTCACCTTTATTTTAAGTGGTTTATGGCATGAAGGTACCATTAACTTCTTTATTTGGGGTGTTATACAAGGTGCTTATTTAAGTTTTGAAGCTAGCATTAACACTAAGAGAATTAAGCTTGAGACTAAATACAATTTAAAACAAAATATACTATATGTATCTTTCTTTATATGTTTTACCTATTTATTATTTGCTTTCTCGGAAGTTTTTGGAAGATCAAACTCAATTAACGATTCACTATTAGCTTTTGAGAAAATAATTTTAGATAAAGGCATTTTGTTTTTAGACAAAACCACTTTAACTTATGGTTTAATTGGAGCATCAATTTTGCTATTAAGTGATTTTAAAGCTGAATATTTTCCTAACAAATTCCGTACGTTTGATAGCCCTTATATTACAATAAGATGGTTTTCCTATATTACCATTACCCTTTTAATTTTATGGATTGGTATTTTAAATGGTGGCCAATTTATATATTTCAAATTTTAGTAGAATTATGAAAATATTTACTGCGAAACTTCTTTTGTTTTTAACCATTGTTTTTCTTGCCGATCAGACATTAGGATACTTAATCGGATACTTCCATTCAAAAACAAATAATATTAATTTACAAAATGCTAATTATGGTTTTTCTGGTAAAGTAGATGAAGATATATTATTTTTCGGGGCCTCAGAAGTATCACATACATTTATAAGTGAAAGAATTCTAAATCAAACTGGATATAAGGCCTTTAATTTAGCATCCGACGGTTGTGGTGTCTATTATCAGTTTCCATTATTAAAGACAATTGTTGATAAGAATATACCAAAAGTTGTTTTAATTAGTTCTCACCAATTAACTTTAAATGAAACAGACTATATTACAAGAATATATCCTTATTATGATAATAATGAGTTTGTGAAAGAGGTTGTCGATGAATTATCGCCGAAAGATAGTTTAAAACTTATATTAGATGGTTATAAATTTAATTCTCAAATAATCAGAATATTCGATGATAGAAATACAAATTTGAAAGGATATGTCCCATTAGAAATTAAAGATATTAAAAAAGGAAGTGAGTTAAAAAAGATTAAAGATGGTGTAAGTTTTGAAGTTAAAAATGAGACTGAAACCTATTTCAAGAAGTTTATTGAATATGCATCAAGTAAAGGTATTATAACTTATGTATATATTCCTCCAAAACTTGAAAATATTGACCCAGTTTATAAAAAAACAATTTACAAGTTAGTTTCTGGAAGTGGTGCTAAAGTAATAGACTTTTCAATGGATACAACTTTAGTAAAAGAAGATTCAAAGTACTTTAATGATGTCATTCACCTTAATCATTTAGGCGCACAAATCTTAACAGATAAGTTTATAGAAATACTTAAACAGGATATAGAGATAAAATAAAGGTATCTAAGAATTAGAAGTTATTTGACTGCGCGTATAGAATTAAGTTTTTTATAAACTTTATATTAACATCATAATATCATTAATATTTGCCATTGCGTTCTATATCTACTATTGATCTAAGCCTTACAAGTATATTTTAATTGACTAACCTACACAATTGGTATTTTAATATATAAACGTTATTGAACTATTAACTTTTTTGCTAAAGTTTTTTCCAGATTTTGAAATTGAACATAATATATACCTGGAATTAAATTACTCATATCAAACCTTGAAATAGAACTGACATTAGTACTTTCATTTTGAACACGCTTTTGATATATTAATTTCCCCATCATATCATAAATATAAATTCTTGCTAGATTCTCAATACCAGCAATTCTAACGTCAATATAATTAGACGTCGGATTAGGAAATATATCAAACGTAAAATCAAAGGGCTCATCCTCATTAATTGTTGGGTCTAGCTCTTCTATGCTTTCTTCACAATTTGAAATAACTGTTACTACAACAGAATCTTCATCAAAATCTAAAGCGTTAAATACAGTGACCGTGTATTGCGTAGTTTCAGTTGGTGAAACTTCAATTGATTGTGTAATCTCACCATTACTCCAAGCATATTCGTCGCCGCCAGTTGCTGTTAAAATCACAGTTTCTCCAAGACAGATCTCGACATCATCTCCTGCATCCGCTTCTACCTCAGGTATCACATTAACTACCACCTGTTTTTCATCATAGCACTCATTTATATAACCTCTAACCTCATATACAGTAGTTTGTGATGGACTAACAGCAATATTAGGTTGGGTCGCACCATTGTTCCATTCATAAGTATTTGCTCCAGTCGCAGATAGCGTCACAAAATCACCATTCAAAATATCAACCGAATCCCCATTAAGAATAACAACATTTGGATTTGGTTCTACAAATATTGTAATGGAATCAGTATCTTGTTGCGTACCACTCGTAACTGTAACAGAATAAGTTGATGTTGAAACTGGGTCAACCATAATAGTTTGAGTTGTTTCACCAGTATTCCAAAGATAAGTATCTCCACTGCCTGCATCTAAAATTATGCTTTCACCACTACCCTCACAAATTTGCTGATCATCACCTAAATCGACATTTAATAGAGGTTCGACGGTAACCGTTACATTTTCTGAGACTTCACATACTCCATTGGTACCTATTACATTATAAGTAGTAGTTTCTAATGGACTAACATTGATTGAACTTGTAGTTTCACCTGTACTCCATAAATAGGTATTTGCACCTGTAGCACTAAGTTCAATGTTTTCGCCTTCAACTATGGACACATCTTCACTCACTGTTAAATCTGGCAATGAATCTACAAAAACAGTGACTTCATCTATTTCCGTTGAATTACCGTCTGTGACAGTTAGTGTGTATGTGGTTGTAATAATTGGAGATACATTAATACTTTGAGTTGTCTCTCCTGTGCTCCACAAATAACTTGGTGCTTCTTCGGCTGTAAGCTGAATTTCTTGGCCCTCA
Source organism: Winogradskyella poriferorum (assembly GCF_050618035.1). GTDB lineage: Bacteria > Bacteroidota > Bacteroidia > Flavobacteriales > Flavobacteriaceae > Winogradskyella > Winogradskyella poriferorum_A. The sequence goes on along the minus strand of NZ_JBODPY010000002.1, from coordinate 283,524 downwards.
CAAATGGTTTGATCGTCACCAGCATTAGCAATTAATGGTAATGGAATAACCGTTATTTGCGAAGTAGCAGTGAAACCACCATCATTAGACACAAACCGAACCTCTACTGATCCTTCTGAATTTCCTGTTACTAAGCCGTTCGCATCTACAGAAGCAATAGCATCATTCTCGGAAGTCCAAACACCTGTTTGATCTGTAGTATTTACAGGTGTAAATTGAGTGTTTAACAATAATGTCTCTGAAACATTTATGGTTGCCACGTTCGGTGTCAGATCGACCCCTGTGGCCTCGACGTTTCCCAAAAACTCCGAATCAACTAAATTTAAATATTCTTCTAGATTTGTGTATCCATCATTATCAGAATCTGTATTTGCAGATGTAGATAAATCCGAAAAAGTTAAAATCTCCCAAGCATCTGGCATACCGTCCTTATCTGAATCAATATAAGGTTCTCCACTGTTTAACGATGGATATTTTTCAGCTAAAGTTGCCGGATATCTATAATCTGCAGTTGCAATTTCAGAATCTGAGGCTAGATTTTTATAAAAAGTATCTAAAGGATACTCATCTATAATTACGCCACCATTTTCATCTAAACGTTTATTATTACCAGATTTCAGAAGAACTTCATCATATAAATCATAAGGAGATAATTCAATAGGTGCCTCACCAATAAATGAAAATTTTGAAGGCGCCTTAACTACTTCAGGTAATGGATCATATTCAGGTAAATCACTAGATGCAAATATATCCCATATTCCTAGTTCATGATCATAATCTGGCGAACCGGTTTCATTGATACCATTTTCACTTACAATAACATGGTCTTCTGACCAAAGTGATGCTGGACCGTTATTTTTGAACTGAAGTCGCTGTTTAGCATATTGACGATTACCATATCTCACATAATAATTCAATATGTTCATTTTACCACTGCCGGTCATTGCGTTGAGGCGATTTGTCGGATTCTCAACATAAATATTTACATCATCAATTTGCATATCACCAAAACATGCACTATTTGGATATCTATAGCCACTATCAACGAAAGCTGTATTCAAAAAAGAATTTCCTCTTATTCCATCTACTCTATCGTCAGCTTCTGTCCAACATCCTAATAAAGCTCCTTTTACATTACCTCCTAAAAAACAGTTTTGAACTGTTACAGCTGTTATGGGGTTACCCGCTCCTATACCATTAGATCCTACTGAATCTGCTCTTCCGCTGATATCAAAACCTTCATCTCGGCCATAAAAAAAACTACAATGATCAAAAATTAAGTTTGAAACATAATGATCATATGTTACTCCATTTTTAATAATTGGTTCTGGAGTAATGGTTAATGCGTCACCATTTCCTCCTGTTATTCCTCCAAAATCATCTAAACGCTGTGTAAATGAGCAAAAGCGCCAAATTACATTTTCAATATCCATTATCTGAAAATAGTCTGTACTAAAGTTAATTTTACCAGGTGCAGTTTGACCAGCTATGGTCATATTTCCTTTAAATGATTTATTTTTAAAAGTTAATTGAGTCCAACTAGGAACTTCTATCGTGCCACTAACCTCAAAAACAATGTACTTAGACGGAATTTCTAACTCATAAAACAATTCATAGAAACTTCCACTGTAAGAATCTGTAGATTCATCATATTCATAATTGCCAGGTGGATTCCATTCTAAAGTGTTTACGATACAAACTTTTCCACCCCTCCCTCCAGTCGCATATGCTCCTGCACCTTTAGCCGAGGGAAATGCTAATTGCTGAGCACTAATTAATAAGCTAGTTAAGAGAAAAAACAATACAGCTATTGTTACGGTTAAAGTTGTTCTTGGGGCCTTCATTAACGGTTCTTTTAGATTTGGTTCCGAAATATATATGAAAAAATAGTTTAAATACAAATATTATCGATGTATGTTAGTATTTTGTCATTTTATTCGGTAATATGTAATTTTTTGTAAGTATTTTCTATTTTAATTCAAACTTACAATATAAATACGTTCGAAATGTCCTAAAAGATTATACGATTGAAAAAAATTAAAAAAAAATGTAGATAGACTAAGAAGTATAGTGTTTGAACAGAAAAATATATCAATCAATAAAAAATTTTCATCTTTGTCTGCCAAAATATAATTTATAAAATCTCTTGATAACAAATAAGATCATAGAATTAGTAAAAAACTATGTAAGAAAAGTTACAAAAAATGCAATTCTAAGGAATATGCTTATTGTTGCGTTTATCACTTTTTGTGTCAAGATTTTATCATTTTATAAAGAAACTGTAATTGCAGGTACGTATGGTCTTTCTGAACTCTTAGATACTTTTCTTGTTGCGATTTTGATTCCCACTTTTGTCCAAAGTGTTTTTATTAGTTCAATGAAGAATTTATTTATTCCAAATTATATAATTGAATTGAAACAAAATGGCGATAAGAAGAGTTTCCAAACTATAGTTTTCTTAATGACCTTAACGATTTCTGTAGTATCAATATTTATAACATTAATATCAATAGATCTATTCTTAGAATTGATTTTCCCAAACCATACAGACCTTTATTATGATTTAGTAAAAAGACAACTAAATATATTATTACCTTGTTTATTATTCTGGGGGATATCAAATGTTCTTAGTGGTTTACTAGAAATAGAAAATAAATTTCTAATATCAACATTTGCCGATGTCATTCCAATTATTACGATTATTTTATTTCTCTTTTTATATGAAGAATCATTAGTGGAAATGACTCTAGCATATGGTACTTTAACAGGTAGTTTTTTTGCCTTTGTATATCTTATATTATTCTCTAGAAAATTAATATGTATTGACTTCAAGGCTCCAAAAATAAATTCCAATTCTAAACAAATGTTGCGACAATTACCACCAAAAATATCATCTAGTTTTCTGTCCATTATGAATGAATTTATTGATCAATTTTTTGCTGGATCTCTTGTAGTTGGTTCAATTGCCGCTCTAAATTACGGGAATCGCATATCCGCGTTCAGCATTACCATTATAATAATGGCAATGGGTAATGTTTTGTTACCCCATTTTTCTAGATTGGTTAGCTTAAATCCAATTTATGCATTTAAATACCTATATAAAGTCTTGAAAATAGTCTTTTTTTCTAGCCTTGTTATAGTCGTAATTTTGATATTTGCGTCTGAAACCATAATAACATTATGGTTGGAACATGGAAATTTCAAAAGAAATGACACAATGAAAGTCACCTATATTCAACAAATACTGCTTTTCAGCGTCCCGTTTTATTTGTGTACACGCATTATTGTGAAATTTCTAACCAGTATAAATAAAAACAGGTTTATGGCTTGGATTTCATTATTTAATCTCTTGATTAATGTTTTATTAAATTTAATTTTAATAAAATATTATGGGGTATATGGATTAGCCTTAAGTACAACTTTTGTTTTAATTATTAGCGCATTTATTTATTTTTTATTTACACATAAGCAATTCAAAAAAATTAATTATGAAGATTGATTTTGTTATCAACTCACTAGTTCCAGGCGGAGCAGAAAAGGTTCTGATTCTTTTGGCAAATTATTTTGATGAAAAAGGGCATGAAGTAACGATTATCACTTTCAACGAACCAGAAATATTCAAGCCAAACAAAACAATAAAACGAGTTAGACTTCATCATGGTAAAATAAAAAATCATATGATTAGAAGTTATTTGAATTTAATTGGTCATTACTCAAAAAAATCACGAAGACCTGATATATTAATGTCCTACATGATACACACAAATTTAATTGCGACATTGGTAAGTAGGTTTTATAAGATTAAATTAATTGCAGCTGAACACACCAATCATCTGTCAGCCACGGATTTTATTGGCAGATTTACCCGAAAATACGCTTACAAATATGTTAATGCACTTACTGTCTTGACCAAATTTGATAGAGATTTCTATGAAAGCTTCGGGGTGAAGGCATTTTTAATGCCGAATCCAAGTACATTCAGTATATTTTATGAAGAAAAACGTAATAGAGAAAAAGTAATATTAGCCGTAAGTGTATTAGATAAGTATCACATTAAAGGATTTGATAACCTCATAGAATTAATTGCACCTATACTTAAGAAACACAAAGATTGGAAACTTAAGCTTGTTGGGGGTGGAACTAAAGGCACAAATTATATAAAAGAATTATGCCTGAAAAATGGTATTGAAAATTCAGTAATATTTGTTGGGTATTCTGATAATGTTGCTGAGATAATGCAAAAATCTGAAATTTATATAATGACCTCGAGAAGAGAAGGACTTCCAATGGTTTTAATAGAAGCGATGTCGCAAGGAATGACATGCATTTCATATAATTGCACAACTGGCCCCTCAGAAATAATAAATCATGACCATAATGGAATCTTAGTTGAGGATCAAAACCATGAACTTATGGCAGTAGAATTAGAAAAACTAATTGTTGATGAAGAAAAAAGAGAATTATTGGCACAAAATGCCACGAAATCTTTAGATCGATTTGAAATTGAAAAAATTTATAAGGATTATATGATAATTTTTGATAAATTAATTCACGGATAGTATTTAAATTCTTAATTAATTTTAAAAACTGAAAACATTAAAACTTGAAGTATCGCTTATTTGTAATTAACTTTTTTATTCTCTTTCCCTTCATTTCCACTACATTTAATATACAGGAAATGGTTACGCTTTTCATAAGTGATACATATGCTCAATTATTAGCTTACACTAACTTATTATTTAATCTTGCTGGTGCTGGTTTAATGTTGCAGATTATAGGAACCACCTCAAAAACAGCTAGACTTTGGTTTATTTTTTATACACTTTATTTTATTTTTTCGTTATCAGCTGGAATTATAAACCATAACCCCGGTAATTTAATGGTTGGTCTAATTCCAGTATTTTACACAATAGGATTTTATCAATATTTTAAATTAAAAGAGCATATTAATATTTTTGAGAATATCTTATTAATCTCACTTACTCTAGTATGTATTATAAATATTTATTGGTATACTATAAATTTTGATATTGTGCATGCTAGCATTCCCATATTTAAGGTGGACCGTGCACAAGGAGTTTATGGAGATGCGAATAATATGGCATTAGTATCATTATTAGGGTTTATTTTTGCTTATAAAATGTTCCCTTTTCAAACCTTTAGGCAGAAAATAATGAAAATAATTCTGCTTATTATTTTTTCTTACAGTTTGTTTATAACCTTTTCGAATACAGGGTTTATGGTTTTAATCATATCTCTTGTAATATTAAATATAAATTTTTTTACTGGTGTAAGATTACTTTTGCTTGGGATTATGCTACCAATGTTTTATGTCATACTTCTAAATTTAAATAATCTTACAGCAAATTTAAATTTAGTTGGACAACAGCGCGATAAGATTAACAATATTGTTAATATCCTCTCATTTAATTTTGATAAAGTTGATGCTTCAGGTAGAGACGAGTTAGCTTCAAATTTATATGACAAAATATCTCAAAAACCATTTTTTGGAAATGGCTTGGACTTCGCTGCGTCTCAAAGAGGTCATAATACCATATTAGGAGTTTGGGCTGACGCTGGAGTTTTTGTTTTCATATTTTTTATATTTCTTTTAGGAGTATATTATTTTAGAGCTTTAAAATCACCAATGAATACCAAACTTTTTATAATTCCAATGTTAATTTCACTAACCATTTTCATGTTAAGTCTTCAAACAATTATTAATCAACCTTATTTAATCGCTATATTTTTATATATAGCTTATAAAATAGATTTATATTCCTTAAATTCTTCTGACACAGTTGAATAAAATGTCACAAAAAGTTTGAATTTTATTTTTTACTATGCGGGCAAATATTAAATTAATCACATTTTCTTGTTGATAACAGTTTATTTTTACTTTTCATAGAATATTTTTGATAGACGATTTCTATTATAGCAAATTGCCAGTGATATGATATTAAATTTTATAATGTTTGCCTTATACAATTTTAAAGTATCAGTCCTCAAATTATCAAAAACTAAGTCTAGCAATTTAAGATGTGTTAAATTTTTCAACCATTTTTTTTAATTGCTTTATGAAAAAAAAAGACAACTACAATGTGTGGAATTTACGGAAGTACCATAAACTATAATAACGATCAAGTAAGTGATAAGTTAAAGCGTACACAGTTTCGAGGACCAGATCAATCTAATTTCAAATTTTATAATAACAATGACTCTGTAGTTATCTTAGGACATAATCGACTTTCAATTATCGATTTAGATGAACGTTCTAATCAACCGATGAATTATAAAAACATTGAAATTGTTTTTAATGGTGAGATTTATAATTTTCAACTACTTAAATCCAGATTAATTACACTTGGGTACAGCTTTAAAACAGAGAGCGATACCGAAGTATTATGTGCTTTATATTTAGAATATGGCGAATCTTGTGTTGACCACCTTAATGGAATGTTTGCGTTTGTAATCTTTGATAGATTGAACAATACGCTATTCGGGGCGAGAGACCGACTTGGACAAAAGCCGTTTTACTATTATCATAACGGTCAAGATTTTGAATTTTCGAGTCAGATATCTTCAATTCAATTACACAATAAAAGTCTATCAATTTCGAATAAAGCAATAGAATTATATCTTGGATGGGGTACAATTCCAGATCCTTACTCAATCTTCAATGAAATTAAAAAATTAAAGGCAGGGCATACCTTTAAATTTGATTTAAAAAAAGGGATCTTACAGATAAAAAAATATTGGGATATTGACAATTCAGGCACCTCTAAATTTCAAGGTAGTTTTCAAGACGCAAAGTCAAAACTAAGTACTTTGATTAATGATGCTGTTAACATTCGGATGTTTGCCGATGTTCCCGTTGGTGTTTTTTTATCTGGAGGAATTGATTCTTCATTGATCGCAGCAACTGCTGTAAAAACTCAAAACAAAAAAGTAAAAAGTTTTTCAGTAAAATTTAATGATAAGGGGTTCGACGAAAGCGTATATGCAGAAAAGGTGGCCAAAATTCTTAAAACAGACCATACAACAATTGAATGTAATTATAATGAAGGTTTGGAACTAATTGATAATTTCACGAAATATTATGACGAACCTTTTTCTGATTCATCTGCCATACCATCAATGCTATTAGCTAAGCATACAAGAAAACACGTAACTGTTGCCTTATCAGGTGATGCAGGTGATGAAAGCTTTTTAGGTTATCAACGTTATGATTGGATAAAAAAGGGAGATTCATTTATGAAATTACCTTTCTTTATAAGGAATCTATTATCCAAAATAGTTGCATTACATCCAAACTACAGATATAAAATTCTGTCAAAATTCATGACAGAGAAATCAATAAATCAAGCTTATTTAAACTCAATAACAAGTTCAAATTATAATGATTTCTCAGATATTGAAGAACTTTCCTATTTACTAAATAAAAATAAGAATCTACTAGAAAGAGTTTCCGACTTTGATTTAAAAACTTATTTAAATTGGGATATTAATACTAAGGTTGATCGGGCGACCATGGCCTTTTCACTCGAGGCAAGGTCACCACTAATGGACCACAGAATAATTGAATTTTCGCGTTCCTTACCTACTGAATTCAAGTACTTTAAAAACAATAAAAAGCGAATCTTAAAAGACATTCTTTATTCTGATTTACCTAAATCTATTTTTGACAGACCTAAGGCTGGGTTTACAATGCCATTCAAAGTTTGGTTCCGAAATGAATTAAAGGATTATGTGAAATCTGAATTGAATAAGGATTCTTTGAAAAACATTCCCCATATCGACGCCTCTGTAGTGAGTAAACAAATAGATGAACATTTAAATAATAAATGGAATCATGAAGGCATAATATGGAAATTATTAGTCTTAACTCAGTGGCTCAAAAGCAATAAAGGGTATGAAGTTAGATAAGAAAATAACTGTTGTTTTTGCTCTACCAAACCTACTTCCAGGTGGAGCTGAACGTGTAATGTCCTACATTGCTCAAAAAATAGATAGAGAAAGATTTGATACGACATTATTAGTAATAGGCCATGCCAAAGATGCTTCTTATGATATCTCTGGTATTAAAGTAGTTTATTTAGGCAAAGATAGTGTTAGCTCAGGAGCGATTTCATTTTATAAGTTTTTAAGAAAAACTAAACCTGATTTGGTTATAAGTGCGATTGGTCACCTCAATGCATTAACTGCCGTTTTTACATTAATTTTTAGAAAAATTAAATTTATAGCAAGAGAAGTTAATGTTCTAAGTGTATTATCAAGCTTAGATGAGAATTATGATAAGTCAATTAAAAGCAAGCTTGCAGATAAAAGATTTAACTTTTTCGATACAATTATATGTCAATCACAAGACATGCTCGATGATTTAAAGAATAATTATAAAATTAAAGATGACAGGTTAGTAGTTATAAATAATCCAATTACTGATGATTTTAAAGTCAAAAAGCGCCTAAATAAAAATAACCCTATTCAATTTATAACAGTTGCAAGATTTGATAAAGAAAAGGGGCATGACAGGATATTAGAAGCATTATCAATGGTTGATTTTGATTTTCATTATACAATTATTGGTAGGGGAAAACTACACAATGAAATATTTACAAAAATTGAAGCCTATAACTTGACAAAAAAGGTTACTCATATTCCATTCACCAAAAAAGTTGGAGAATTCTTGACTAATGCAGATCTATACTTACAAGGTTCATATACAGAGGGATTTCCTAATTCAATAATAGAAAGTTGTATGGTTGGCACTCCAGTTTTAGCCTATAATGCCCCAGGAGGTATAAACGAGATTTTAAATTCGAAGAAAAATGGAGTAATTGTTAATACTGTAGAAGAATTTAAAAATCAATTATATGATATAAATGAAAGATATGACTTTAATCCTATTGAAGTCAGCAAGACTGTAAGTAATAGATATAGCAGTGATATAATTGTAAAGAAATATGAAAATTTATTTCTTAGTCTAATCGATTCTAAATGAGAATAGCGGTTTTGATATATTCATTGGCTAGTGGTGGTGCTGAACGTGTTGTGTCCTATTTATCTCATTATTTTATTGAAAAAGATATTGAAATTCATTTAGTTTTAATGAATTCTACAATTAAGTATACAATCCCCAATGATCTAAAAATTCATTATTTGGAAAATTCTGATAGTAATGAGTCAGGAATCTTCAAAGCACTTAAAATTCCATTGCTCGCATTAAGATATTCAAAACTTTTATCGGATTTAGAAATCACTCATAGTTGTAGCTTTCTTACTAGACCAAATTTCATTAATATCTTGGCTAATAAAACAAGAAGATCAGGCATCAGGGTAATATGCAATGAAAGAGCTTTCCCTTCACTTCAATATAATTACTCAGGATTTCAATCAATCTTCAATAAATGGCTAATATCATTTCTATACAAAAAGTCTGATCTAGTTGTTGGTAATTCAAATGAAAATATTGAGGATCTAATTACAAATTTTAACGTCCCTCAAATAAAAACTTGCGTAATTCACAACCCTATTGACCTTAAAACTATCGAGAAGATCAAACCATTAGATAACTTTTTTGATAATCGCTATTTTAATATTATTACCATTGGACGATTAGACCAAGGAAAAAATCATGAAATGCTGATTAATTCTATACAGAATCTTTCTAATCAAAGTACGCGCCTTTATATTTTTGGTGAAGGTCCATTGCGAGGGTATCTTAAAAATCTCATAAAAGAGTTAGGTTTAGACGATCAAGTTTTTTTAATGGGTTATGAACCGAATCCATTTAAATATCTAAAGAGCGCTGATTTATTCATCTTTGGCTCAAATCATGAAGGATTTCCAAATGTATTATTAGAGGCTATGGCGTGTAATTTACCTGTTCTTACAACGAACTGTCAATCTGGACCAAAAGAAATTATGGAATTAAAAGAATCATTAAATGACCTTATGATAACAAATTATGGAATTTTAGTTCCTGTTAACAATCAATCCTTAATGACTAAAGGAATTAAATATTTTTTAAAAGACAATTCATTTTCAGAATCTTGTAAAACGAATGTTTATACAAGGGTCAAGGATTTTGAAAAATATAAAGTGTTAAAACGTTACGTAAAAGTAATAAATAATTTAGATCGTAATTATTGAAATATGTGTGGAATAAATGGCATAATATCTAAAAAAAGTACTGATAAAGTAAACATTAAAAGAAGACTGTCTAAAATGAATCAGCTAATTTTTCATAGAGGACCAGATGAGGATGGTTTTTATTATGACAATTCTGATAATCAAACTGTGGCTATGGCAATGCGTAGACTGTCTATTATTGACCTAAGTACAGGAAAACAACCAATGCAGAGTGAAGATGGCAATATCAGTATTGTCTTTAATGGTGAAATTTATAATTATAAAACAATAAAAGAAAAACTAGAATCTCAAGGTACTATTTTCAAAACTACTAGTGACACTGAAGTAATTTTAAAAGCCTACGAAAAATATGGTGTGTCCTCATTCAAAGAATTAGATGGCATGTTTGCCTTTAGTATTCATGATAAGAAAAAAAATATTGCATACATTACAAGAGATTTTTTTGGCGAAAAACCTTTGTACTACACTAAAACTGATACTGAGTTTATTTGGGCATCAGAATTAAAATCTATAATTTCTTCCTTAAACCATAAACCTCAAATATCTAAAGAAGGGTTGAACCTGTACTTTAGGTTGACTTATATACCTGCGCCACATACGATATATGAAGGCATTCAAAAACTAGAAAGCAATAGCTTTATAGAATATGATCTCAATGAAAATGATTTTCAAATTCATAGTATTGAACCTTTTAGCCCAATTGAAAAGAAAGAAATTTCGTTTGAAGATGCAAAAAAAGAAGTCTATGACTCCATAATGTCAAGTGTGGAAAGCAGATCAGTCGCTGATGTTTCTTTAGGTACATTTTTATCCGGTGGTGTTGATTCATCAATTGTTACTTATTGCCTTTCAGAAATTTCAGATTCAAAAATAGAAACCTTTTCTATTGGATTTGAAAAAAAGGAATATAATGAAACCGATAAATCACAGATTGTTGCCAAACTTGTTAACAGCAATCATCACGAATTCGTAGTTAAAGAAAGTGATTTTAAAAATGGAGTTGATGATATTTTATTAAATTTTGATGAGCCATTTGCAGACTCATCAGCATTGCCAACCTACCTCGTTTCTAAACACGCTAGCGATTATGTGAAAGTAGCATTAACAGGTGATGGTGGTGACGAAGTTTTTGGAGGCTATAACAAATACTATATGGGTAAGCTAAACAATAGATATACAACCTTTGTTCCTCAAGGCATACACAATCAAATATTAAAACTTTCTAATAGTATTTTAAAAACAAAAGATGATAACAGAGGAAAGCGTTTTAAACTCAATAGGCTTTTAAAAGCAATAAATTATGATGGTAGTCAATATTGGAATATAATATCTCTTGCCTTCACTGACGATGAAAAACGAAACTTACTTAAAGAAACAAATTTGATCTATGACACATTCAAATCTTCCAAAAAACGTATAAATCAACAACATCCAAAATCCATTACAGATTTCAGACTGGTCGATAAAGATATTAGCTTAGAAGGTGATATGCTGGTTAAAGTCGATCGTGCAAGTATGCTTACTTCCTTAGAATGCCGAGCCCCATTTTTGAACAAATCTATATGGGATTTGACCAATTCATTACCAGAGGAATATCTTCTTAAAGGATGGAATAAAAAGTATATTCTAAAAGAAGCATTTGCAGATAAATTTGCCCCTAATTTTTTGAATAAATCAAAACGTGGATTTGGAGTACCTGTTGGTGATTGGTTAAGAGGAAGTCTTAATCCAGAACTTCAATCATTTATTGATCCTAGTTTTTTAAAATCTCAGGATATATTTAATGTAGATTACATTACACAACTAGTAAAAGAGCATATTTCTGGGGCAAATGATAATAGTATGCGCGTATGGTGCTATTATATTTTTCAAAAATGGTATTTAAACACGTACTCAATTTTATAATATGAAGAAAATCATAAGAATAACAACTGTCTCAAGTTCACTAAAAGGACTTTTAAAAGGCCAACTCTCCTTTATGAGCTCGTATTATAATATGATTGGTATTGCTAGTGATGAGGATCAGCATTTATCTGCATACCAAAAAAGAGAAGGGGTACGTACAATGGAGGTTTCAATGACTCGCAAAATCACTCCAATAAAAGACCTGATAGGAGTTTATAATTTGTATAAAATATTTAAGAAGGAAAAACCTTTTATAGTACATACCCATACTCCAAAAGCAGGAACTTTGGGAATGTTTGCAGCAAAACTTGCTGGGGTCAAACATAGACTTCACACAATTGCAGGGCTACCACTAGTTGAAGTTACGGGAGCAAAACGTATTCTACTCAATGTTGTGGAAAAATTCACCTATGGTTGTTCTACAATGATTCTACCTAACTCCTTTGGAATGAGAGAAATAATAATAAAAGAAAGATTTTGTTCCGAGGCTAAACTGAAAGTTTTAGGAAATGGTAGCTCAAACGGAGTTGATATTGAACATTTTAATCCTGAAAATATTAATAAACATGACGTTGATAAACTAAGAATTAAATATGAAATTAACCAAGACGATATCATTTTATTATTTGTAGGAAGAATTGTAAAGGATAAAGGCATAAAAGAATTGGTTGATGCCTTTGACAGCGTTAATAAACTTAATAAAAAGATTAAATTAATTCTAGTAGGTCCTAAAGAAGATCATTTAGATCCATTGGACAAACAAACAAATCATCTAATTAATACAAGAGAGAATATTATTGCTGTTGGTGCAACAGACGATGTAAGACCTTATTATAGTCTTTGTGATATTTTTGTTTTCCCTAGTTATAGAGAAGGGTTTCCTAATGTTGTATTGGAAGCTGGAAGTATGGGCAAAGCTTGCATCGTAAGTAATATAAATGGATGTAACGAAATTATTATACCAGAATATAACGGATTAATTGTTCCCAAGAAAAATAGCGAAAAATTAAAAGAAGCCATACAAACGCTTATTCTTGATATTAGTTTAATTAAAACTATGTCCAAAAACGCTAGAAAAAACGTCATAGAAAAATATCAAAGAAAAGTTGTTTGGAACGAAATTTTAAAATTATACAACTCATTGGATTAATGAAGACTAAAATTTACTCAGATGAAAATTTACAGAATATTTATTAAAAGATTTATTGACTTATTATTTGCACTTACTGGAATTATAATACTATCTCCTCTTCTAGTAATCCTTATAATACTTTTATCATATTATAATCAAGGAAAACCATTTTTTTATCAAGAACGAACGGGCAAAAATGCAAGAATTTTTACAATTGTTAAACTTAAAACGATGAATGATAAAAAGGATTCAAATGGAAATTTGTTACCTGATGAGAAACGAATTACACCTGTTGGAAATTTATGTAGAAAACTATCGTTAGATGAACTACCACAGTTATTTAACATTTTAAAAGGGGAAATGAGCTTAATAGGCCCACGTCCTTTACTTCCAAAATATGTGCCTCGATATAATTCCGAACAAATTAAGCGTCTAAATGTTGTTCCAGGAATAACAGGTTGGGCACAGGTAAATGGACGAAATACAATTAGTTGGGATCAAAAATTTAAGTATGATGTTTTTTATGTTAAAAACCAATCCTTTACTTTGGATGTGAAAATATTTTTTATGACAATTTCCAACGTACTCAATCGCAAGGATATAAATACTGAAAATGGTGGAGCGATGCCTGAATTTATGGGCTCGAATGAAGTATTATAAAACTTATATTTATTGTATGTCAATTACTTTTATCGTATAAATTAATTTTAACTGAATTTCTTGTATATTTTTTTTATATAACGTTTAAAATTAACCTTTTATCGTATTAATTTAGATTGGCCTTTAGATTTATAATAATGCACTTATATTAGCGCTAAGCTATTTATTAGGTCCCAAACACCTTTATTTATAACTTATCTAAGTTTATAGCTTCAAATTATAACCTATGAATACTAAAATATGGTTGTCTTCACCACACATGAGTGGTAAAGAACAAAAATATATAAAAGAGGCCTTTGATACTAATTGGGTAGCGCCTCTTGGACCTAACGTAAATGGTTTTGAAGAAGACTTACAAAATTATTTGGGTAATAATTCTTGTGTTGCAGCTTTAGCGTCAGGCACCTCTGCTTTACATTTAGGTTTAATTTTACTGGGCGTTTCTAAAGGAGATGAAGTCATATGTCAAAGTAAAACATTTTCTGCTTCTGCTAATCCTATCTTATATCAAGGCGCTGTGCCAATTTTTGTTGATAGTGAACGTGACACTTGGAATCTTTGTCCCGAACAACTTGAAATAGCCATAAAGCATAGGCTTTCACTTGGAAAAAAACCAAAAGCTATTATTGCTGTTCATTTATATGGAATGCCATACAAAGTTGATGATATTATTTCCATTTCCAAAAAATATGACATACCAATATTGGAGGACAGTGCAGAATCGCTTGGAAGCACTTACAAAGGTGTAAAGTGTGGAACTTTTGGTGATATATCTATATTATCTTTTAATGGTAACAAAATAATTACAACTTCCGGTGGTGGTGCCTTGGTGGCAAAAACTAAAGAAATTAAAGATGAGGCGGTATTTTTATCGACACAAGCAAGAGATAATGCTCCTCATTATGAGCATAGTAAAATAGGATATAATTATAGAATGTCTAATATAGTGGCCGGAATTGGTAGAGGCCAAATGACAATTCTAAATTCACATGTATCCAAACGAAGGCATAATTTTGATTTTTATAAGAATTCTTTTTGCGACATCAATCCCATTCAATTTTTAAACGAGCCTAAAGGCATGTTTTCCAATCGTTGGTTAACAACAATTTTATTACCTTCATACAAGATTAGAGAAGCATTAAGAGAGTTTCTTTTAACAGATAATATAGAGTCGAGACCTCTTTGGAAACCCATGCATTTACAACCTGTATTTAAAGATGCACCAAAATATTTAAATGGAATTTCAGAAAATTTATTTGAAAGAGGCTTATGTCTCCCTAGTGGCTCAAATTTAACTAAATCGGATTTAGCTCGTGTAGTAAATAAAGTAAAGGAATATTTTCAAAATGTTAGATAATATTTTAAATAGAATATCTAAAAAGTATGCATCAAAATGGTTAGTGCTATTATTTGATGTAATTGTAGTCATCTCTACATTTTTCTTGGCTTATTTAATACGGTTCAATTTTAAATTAGATTTTAGTTTAAAGGATTTTTTAGAACAAATACCGTACATCGCATTTGTTGCTATTGTAAGCTTTGTTTCTGTCGGGTCTTATAAAGGTGTTGTTCGTTTTACTGGTTTTAAGGATATCGTTAATATTATAATTGGTGCCAATATTTTAGCAACTATATTGATAATTGCAACATTTATTAGCCGAAAAATAAGTGTTATTGACAGTATTTTTAATATTTCTGGCTCGGTTATTTACATTCATCTTCTGTTAAATATTCTTTTCCTTATTGGTTCAAAATTATTTATTAAATCTGCTTATAACTATATAAACCAAGATTTAAAGACTATTTCTAATGTGTTAATTTTTGGAGCAGGAAATTCTGGCATGCTTACCTATGACGCTATTGTTAACGACACAAAGAACTCTATGCAAGTAGTTGGTTTTATTGATGATGATGAAAGAAAGATAGGGAAGAAAATCAATCTAATAAAAGTCTTCCGCCTTAGTGAAATTGACAGTAGATATATTGAAAACAATAATGTAAAAGACGTAATAATTTCAATTCAGAATATTGACCCAACGAGATTATTGCAAATAACCAGTAACTTATTCGCGTTAGGACTAAAGGTAAAAATTGTTCCTCCTGTTCAAAATTGGATTGATGGTGATTTAAGTGTAGGCCAAATAAAGGAAGTAAAAATCGAAGATTTACTTGGAAGAGATCCTATACATATAAAAAATCCAGATCTCGAATATCAATATGATAATAAAGTAATATTAATAACTGGAGCTGCTGGATCAATTGGAAGTGAAATCTCCAGAAAAATTAGTCTTTATAATTATAAAAAACTCATATTAGTTGATAATGCTGAATCAGCTTTATATGATATTCAACAAGAATTTAGGCAAGAAGGATTTAAAAATATTGAAGCAATTGTTGCTGATGTAAGAAATAAAACAAGAATTGATCAAATTTTTAATTTATTTAAGCCTAAAGTTGTCTTCCATGCTGCAGCATATAAACATGTCCCATTAATGGAGCACAACCCTTATGAAGCTGTTACGGTTAATATTGGAGGAACTAAAAATGTTGCTGATATTGCGGTAAAACATAGTATTGATAAATTTGTTCTGATTTCCACTGATAAAGCTGTTAATCCTACAAACGTAATGGGTGCGACAAAAAGAATTGCAGAACTCTATGTATCTTGCCTAAAGGGAAAAGGTAACACCAAATTTATTACCACCCGGTTTGGAAATGTTTTAGGATCTAATGGTTCAGTAATTCCTCTATTTAAAAAGCAAATTGAAAAAGGAGGACCTTTAACTGTAACGCATAAAGAAATCACGAGATATTTTATGACAATACCCGAAGCTTGCCAATTGGTCTTAGAAGCCGCAGCAATGGGTAATGGTGGTGAAATATTTGTTTTCGATATGGGTGATCCAATCAAAATTTATAATTTGGCTAAAAATATGATTGTACTTTCTGGATTAAGATATCCTGAAGACATAAATATTAAAATTACTGGTCTGAGACCAGGGGAAAAAATTTATGAAGAATTATTAGCTGATGGTGAAAATACTAAAAAAACATATCACGAAAAGATTATGATTGCCAAATCTAGAAAGGTTAACATCAATGAAGTTGAAAATAAAATATCTAAATTAACTCAAATTAATTCACTCACTCAACCACTTGAGATTGTCTCAGTTATTAAATCCCTTATTCCTGAATACAAGTCCAATAATTCAACATTTGAAGTTTTAGATGATAAAAACTCAAGAGCTAATTAATCAAATCAATATGAAAAAAAATAATTTAATAATAATTGCAATAGTATCTTTAATTATATCATCTTGTGCATCAAGGAAAAATTTAGTGTATTTTCAAGATGAACCAATTGAGGCCGGTGTATTGGTTTCTGAACCTGAACAGTTAGTTTATAAGCCAGACGACATTTTAACAATCAACGTCTCTGCATTAGATCCTGAGACAGTCCGTCCTTTCAATTTACCTGTGATAGCTAACAATGCAGGTGCAGGTTTAAATGCACAGGCAAACTTACAAGTTCAATCCTATTTGGTTGATTACAACGGTAATATCTTGTTTCCAGTATTAGGCCTCATAAAAGTGTCTGGGCTAACGAGAACAGAATTGACATCATTGCTTACCGAAAGAATAAGTGATTATGCAAATGATCCGATTGTGAATATTAGATTAGCAAATTTTACTATAACTATAATAGGCGAGGTATCAAATCCTGGTACATTTACAATTCAGGATGAACGTATAACTTTGCTTGAAGCCCTAGGAATGGCTAATGACTTAACTATTTATGGAGAACGAAAAAACGTACTGATAATTAGAGAAATTGATGGAAAGAAAAGATTTGCCAATGTAGATTTAACCTCTATAAAAACTGTAAATTCACCAGTTTATTATTTGCAACAAAATGATGTGATTTATGTTGAACCTAATAAAGCTCGGATAAGATCATCTACATATAACCAAAATAACAATGTACTGATTTCGGCAATTGGTACATTAACTACAATAGTAGCAATATTTTTGGCAAACTCTAATAATTAGATAATTTTTAGAATTAGAGCATGAAAAATAATAACGAATTAAATGACATCTTAGATGTGGTTTTGTCTAATTGGAAGTTATTAACAATTTCGGTTGTAATGGCTTTGGTCTGCGGATACACCTATTTGAGGTATGCGGATTACGAATATTTTGCCACTGCTACAATTAAAATAAAAGATGAAAAACAATCACAAAAATTACCATCTATTCGTGAAATAGCAAAAGAAGGCTTATTCTCTGATGGCACAAATAAGATTAAAGATCAAATTGAATTAATAAAGTCTAGAAATTTACTGAAACAAGTTGTTGAAGACTTGAATCTTAATGTTTCAATCATAACGCAAGGTAATGTTAAGGAAAGTGAGCTTTACAAAAAGCCACCTTTAAGTTTAAGTTTCTTTGAATCAGATTCGATTGTCCATAGCATTGATACTACATTATATATTAGGATAAAATCTCCTACGGAATATTTAATTTTTAAAGAAGACGTAAAGAAATTTACAGATAGAGATATTAATCAAGCAAAGTTAAAATCCTTTGGTGAAAAACTTGAGACTGGTTTTGGTGGTATAATTATAACTCCAAATAATAAAATAGCTCAGACATATATTAATCAAAACTTCAAAATTATTCTTAGGAATTCAAATAGTATTGTTAGCAGCTTACAAGAGAAGCTTAAATTTGTCACCGAGGAAGGATCGAGTATAGTTAAACTAGAATTAAATTTAAAAAATTCTTATAAAGCAGTTGATATATTAAATACTCTAATCGGAGCATACAATGAAGATGCACTAAATGATAAAAATAAAGTTATAAAAGTAACTTCAGATTTTATTAATAAAAGATTAGAAAGAGTTTCAGAGGAGTTGGAGCAAGTTGATTTTACGGCTGAAAAATTGCAAAAACAAAACAAACTGACAGGCCTTGGGGCACAGACAAATTTAAATTTAAAGGCAGAAAAAGAATTACAATCAGAGATTTCCAACACCTCCAATAAAATTCAAATGATATCCTTTTTGGAGGAAGAAATTGATGCGACTGACAAAGTAAATGAATTATTACCTACCGAAATTGGATTGAGAGATGCAAATATTAACTTATTGACTAAAAGTTTTAATCAACTAGTTGTACAGAGAGATAAGTTATTAGAAAACTCTACTGAACAAAATCCAGTTGTTGTTAATCTTAACAATCAAATTAAAGCCTTAAAATCTAATTTAAAGTCTTCATTGAACGCGATGAAAGAAACTTCCCAATTAACCTTAACAAATTTGGGAAAAGAAGAAAATAGAATACGCAGTCAAATATATCGCGCCCCTACCCAAGCAAGACAATTTAGAAATATAGAACGACAACAAGGAATTAAAGAATCTCTTTATTTATTCTTATTAGAAAAAAGAGAAGAGTCAACTATTCAGCTTGGAATGTATTCTCCTGTTGCTAAAATTGTTGATAAAGCCTATTCTTCTCATTTACCCGTGTCTCCAAATCCCTTAATGACCTATATAGCCTCTTTTCTTGCTGGATTAGGTTTACCTATTCTATTACTATATACAATGAGTCTATTAGATACAAAGTTATATACCAAAAAAGATTTAATCGAAAATCTTAATGATATACCGTTTATTGGTGATATACCAAAAACGGCAAAAAAGGAAAAGCTAATCAGACAAATTGATTACTCACCAAAAGCAGAAGCGTTTCGAATCGTAAGATCTAATCTCGATTTTATGCTTAAAAATGTTAAAAATCGAGGGAAAAAGATATTTATTACATCGACTAAAGCACAAGAGGGAAAATCCCATACCAGCACGAATTTGTCAAATTCAATTTCTTTTTCAGAGAAAAAAGTGCTTTTAATAGAAATGGATATACGAGTACCCAAAATAATTGACTATTTGGGTATTAAATTGGAATCAAACAAAGGACTATCTGACTATATAGCCGATCTTTCCTTAAAACCAACAGAAGTTATTCATAATCATCCAGAAAACAAGTATCTTGATATTTTACCTTCAGGTTCTATTCCACCAAACCCGTCAGAGTTATTAATGAGTGATCGAGTAGATGAAATATTCGCTTTTGCAGAAAAGAATTATGATTATATAATTGTAGATACCTCGGCTGTTGGTTTGGTAAGCGATACCTTGCTTATCTCAGATCACGCGGATATGTTTATATACGTCGTTAGTGCTAATGGTGTGGATAGAAGACAACTTATTCATGTCGCTCAACCACTCTATGATGATAAGAGGTTACCAAACATGACATTGTTACTTAATGGTGTCAAATCAGGTAAGAAAGGTTACGGCTATGGTTATGGTTATGGCAACAATCCTAACAAGAAGAAAAAATGGTATCAGTTTTCGAAGTCATAGTCTAAAGTTTAAACTTTAGAGCTTCCTACGCTTCCTTTCAGTCTTAATTAATTCTAATTCTCTATTGGTTTGACCCGCAACAGATGTATTTTCTTCTGCTCGTCTAATTAGGTAAGGCATAACATCTTTAACCGGACCGAAAGGAATATATTTAGCAACGTTATAGCCCTCAGAAGCTAGATTATAACTGATATGGTCACTCATGCCATATAATTGACCAAACCATACATTATTGTCATTTTTTTTAATAGTATACTTTTCCATCAATTCCATCGCTAAATAGCTACTATCTTCATTGTGGGTGCCGATAAATACTGCAATATCACTGAGATTACTCAAGATATAGCCCAAAGTGTTATTAAAATTTTCATCTGTAACAGATTTATCTTTACAAATCGGAGATTGATAGCCCTTTTCCTCTGCCCGAACCCTTTCTTTTTCCATATAGGCACCGCGTACTATTTTCATACCAATTTTAAAACCTTCTTTCTTTGCCCTTTGGTGTAACGATTTTAAATAGTCGAGTCTATCCCAACGGTAACATTGTAAGGTGTTAAAAACTATTGGTTTCTCAGTATTATACGAACGCATAAGCTCTTCAACTAACTCATCGGCTGCGTCTTGCATCCAGCTTTCTTCAGCATCTATAAGAATTTCTACATCCTTATCTTTTCCAAGTTTGCATACCATATGGAATCGCTCCTTCACCCTATTCCATTCCTGTTCTTCCGCTTCCGTTAGGGCCTTACCCTCTCCTATTTTTTGATATAAGTGAAATCTACCAAATCCTGTGGGTTTAAATACAGCGATTGGCATTTCTTCTTTTTTGTCAGCAAACTCAATAAGCTCTAAAGTTTTATTCAATGCCTTGTCAAACTGTTGCTCCTCCTCTTTTCCTTCCACCGAGAAATCCAATACACTAGAAACACCTTTACCATATAATTTTTGCACTACATCTAAGCAATCATCTTCATTCACTCCACCACAAAAATGATCAAAAACGGTAGACCTAATTAATCCTTCTACTGGCAGGTTTGCCTTTAAAGCAAAATTTGTCGCGGCAGTTCCTATACGAACTAGTGGTTGGGACGATATCATCTTAAACAAAAAATAGGCACGCTCCAATTCAGAATCTGATTTTAAATTGAATGCAATCCTTGTATTATTGAATAAATTACGGTCGATCATAACTGAAGATAATTTAAATGCAAATATATTTATAATAGCACATTTTTTTTCCAAAATCTAAGTATTTTCACAGTTCGAAATGTAGCTTCTAAAATGAAATCTATTCAAACGAAAAACTCGGTTGTTCATTTTAATTCACAGGTCTATCTTGAATTAAATAAGCATATTAAAGCATCAAATCCTTCTATGATTTTTGTGCTTGTTGATACCAATACACATGAGTTTTGTCTTCCAAAATTTTTGTCATTGCTAGAATCTAACGATATCGTAGTTGAAGTCATGGAAATGCCTGAAGGTGAAGATCATAAAACCATAGATATTTGCATGGGTGTATGGGAAGCTATGTCTGAGTACGGAGCAGATCGTAAAAGCCTTTTAATAAATTTAGGAGGTGGTGTTGTTACGGATTTAGGAGGTTTTGTTGCAAGTACGTATATGAGAGGAATTGATTATATAAATGTACCTACATCATTGTTAGCCATGGTAGATGCTTCTGTTGGTGGAAAGACTGGTGTTGATCTAGGAGCTCTTAAGAATCAAGTTGGTGTGATAAGTGAAGGTAGTATGGTATTAGTAGATACTTCCTATCTCGAAACATTACCACCAAACCATGTGATTTCTGGTTTTGCCGAAATGCTCAAACACGGTTTAATAGGGGATAAAGCTTATTGGGAAGAACTTAAATCCATTGATAAAATTGATGACTCTAATATCGATAATCTGGTTTACAGATCTGTAGAAATTAAAAATGAAGTAGTTTCTGAAGATCCTACGGAGAAAGGGCTACGTAAAGTTTTGAACTTTGGACACACGCTTGGTCATGCTATAGAAAGTTATTTTCTGGAGAATGGAGATAAAACACCGCTTTTACATGGTGAAGCCATTGCAATAGGTATGATATTAGAAGCTTATATTTCTTCAGTTCAAAATAGTCTTTCTAAGGATGAATTAGACAATATAACAAGGTGCTTTATAAAGTATTTTGAAAAAGTCGAAATTAATGATATTGATCAAGATATTATTATAAAACTTCTACGACACGATAAGAAAAACAGTCACGGAAAGGTGAAGTTTGTACTATTAGATGCCATTGGTAGCCCTAGAATTGATTGTGAAGTTAGTAAAGACCTAATTCTTGCGGCTTTTTCTTATTATAATAATTTAAGTATTTAAAGATATTTTTGCTTTATGACACGGTTATGGTGATTTTCATGACCTGTTAGAATATAACCAATTGCCCTAACTGAAATTGGTGAATTACTTGCTACACCAACCCTTTTAAGCTCTTCTGCATTTAAGCTTTCAAAAAGTGATATTGAAGCGTTGCGTACTGATTCATATTCACCTAATAGACTTTCCATTGATCTAACTGAAGTAATTGCATTGTCTATATAGTCATCCTGCTCAAAACCTGCTAATGGTGTTTTGTCATTCCTTGCTATTCTCAAGGCACGATAGGCAAAAATACGTTCGGTATCAATAATGTGAAGTAGTACTTGTTTTATTGTCCACTTCCCTTCTGCATAGGCGTAATTATGTTTTTCTTCTGGAATGTCAGAATAAAATGATAAGTTTCTTTCTAGATTTTCTTTTAGACCTTTAACTATATCTATGTCACAGGCGTTATTTATATATTGGGTATAATAAGGATTATACTCGGTATTGCTTATTTGGTCTGAAATCATTTTAATTAAAAATTAAAAAAAGCCCTTAATTATTATTAAGAGCTTTATATATTAGAAAAAAATACTTTTTACAGTTCGTTAAAGATAGTGTGCATTAATCGTTTTTTGTCATTAATACTCTCTTCTAAAGAAATCATAGTTTCAGTTCTATAAACACCGTCGATATCATCTAACATAAAGATAATCTCTTTAGCATGCATCGTATCCTTTGCTCTTATCTTACAAAAAATATTGAATTTACCAGTTGTAATGTGTGCAACAGTTACATATGGTATACTTTCAATGCGCTCTAGCACAAATTTTGTCTGAGACGTATTTTGTAAAAACACACCAACATAGGCAATAAAGGAATAACCCAACTTTTTGTAATCTAAGGTTAAGGATGAACCTTTTATAATTCCAGCCTCCTCCATTTTCTTAACTCTGACATGCACAGTTCCGGCTGAGATTAATAATTTTTTGGCAATATCAGTAAAGGGAATCCTGGTATTGTCAATGAGCATATCTAATATTTGGTGGTCAATTTCGTCTAATTTAAACTTCGCCATAATTTCAATTTCTTTAAAGTATATGCAAAAATAAAGTATTTTTATTGGCAAATACGCATTATTATTGAAATATTTTATGGTTTTAGTGCTATTTTCTCATTATTTAACAGAACGAAATCGATTTCGTTAGTAACTTTCAGTACTGATCCTGATGAAGATTTTACCACTTTTCTGCCTGCTTCAATTTCGACATGACCATAAAAGGAACTTAAGTTTGCAATGGCTTTTATTCGAGGAATAAATTCAATTTTTTCATCAATCAATACTTCATCATATTGAATTGCAATATCAACACTGTGTTTATCATTTGAATTAATCAAAGCATTTCGGATGATAATATCATAGAAGGATTTTGAATTATTTAGAATGTTATTATATGTAGAATAATCGCAAGACTTATTATTAAATTTTGAAATTGATGTCAACGCCTTTAACATTGCCACAAGAATGTATTTTCGTACCTCTTCCCGATTATAATCGCCATTAATATGACCAGCTTCGAACAAAATAGTTGGAATACCTTTACTTTGAAAGGTATCACCAACACAGTTAATATTAAACGCATCATCATATCGGCCAATATGTCCAATCAAATATTCATTTAAAGTAGAATACATATCGGCAACGATAGTCATCGCAATTTTCCTATTGTTAGTAATAGACCTCTCCTCATCCTGAGCAGGTGCTAAAAAAGAGATAGATGATGATTTCCCAGATTCTCCAACACCAAATATTGTCCGTTGTCCATGTAAGTTAAAACAGAAGTGAGGATTAAAAGCCTCAAAAATTGTATTGAGCACGCGACTTTCAGGTTGTGATAAATCTTGTGCATCACGATTTAAGTCAATTTTATTTGCATTTAAACGTGTGTAGTTATAAGCACCATCGGGATTAAGAATTGGTATAATATACAACGTACACTTTTCTAAAATAAAATCAGAAAACTCTTTATCATATTTCAATACTTTAAAAAAGTCAAATATAGATTTAGTAGTAGTCGATTCATTGCCGTGCATCTGCGACCACATTAATACACGATTTTTCCCCTGACCTAATTGAATTCCATAAATTGGTCTTTCCTCAACAGATCGTCCAATTACCTCATAATTAAATTCAAGATCTTTGAGACAAGATTCAATAGACTGGTTAGTGATATATCGTCCGTGCAATCTTGCTTCCTTAATTTTTGAATAATTATTTATTAAATCTTTAATGTTCATTTCATTGTTTTAAGTCACAAAAATAAACCATAAAAATTTCACATTTGTAAACCTGACTACATACTTTTTTTGTATTTTTTTACAATATGCAACACGGTTTTTAAATATTAGATTTAAAAAATTAAAAATTATGCAAACAAAATCAATTTTATATTATATAATATTGTATTTCAGTTGTTTAAATTAATATATATAATCTAATTATTTAAATATAAATTCTGTATTTTATAAAAAATTACAATTGTATTGCATCTAATGTTTACATTTGTAACGTATATTTAAATAAACAGTTTGTTTACAATGGTAAACGTTTCAGAATTTTCTCAAAGACTTCAAAAAGTCATAGATTTTCATGATGAATCAGCTTCTAGTTTTGCTGAAAAAATTGGAGTACAGCGCTCGAGCATTTCACATGTATTATCGGGAAGAAATAAGCCGAGCTTAGATTTTGTAATGAAGGTTCTTAATGCATATCCCAATGTAGAACTCTATTGGTTGTTAAACGGTAAAGGAACTTTTCCAATTGAAAAGACCTCTCCTATTAGTACACAACAAAACTCTCAGATTCATAATGAACATACCTCAAACATGGTTAATACAGAAAAGGCAATTGAGAAAATTGTTATTTTCTACGAAGATGGTTCATTTAAGAGCTACAAGCCTTAATCATACTTGTTCTATTTGTATTTTTGTAAATAAACAATGAAGCGTACTCTAATTTTTCTTTTTCCGCTATTAATGACTAGTTGTTACAATGTAACAAGAAGTTGTAATGATTATAAAACCGGAACCTTTGAGTTTACCTATAACTTAAATGGCCAGGAAAAAACTGGTCGATTTAAAAGAACAGAGGCTTTGAATATCGATTATTATGATGGTAAAATAGATACATCCTCAGTGAGATGGATTAATGATTGTGAATTTGTATTGAAAAAGTTAAATCCAAAATCTAATATTGAAAAGGATGCTATTCATATGAAAATCTTGTCCACTACAGACAGCTCCTATACTTTTGAATATAAATTAGCGATTAAAAAACCAAACCGCCCGCTTGTTGTTGAAAAAGGAATAGCTTACAAAATAGACTAAAAATGTTAGAATTCTTAATGACATACGATGCTATAATGGCATTAATAACACTAACGTTTTTAGAAATCGTGTTAGGAATTGATAATATCGTATTTATCTCAATTGCTGCTAACAAATTACCTCAAGAACAACGAGCTAAGGCTACAAATATAGGATTGGTACTGGCAATGGTACAAAGAATAATTTTGCTCTTTTTTGTATCCTTTCTTATTGGTTTAAGCGAACCATTTTACACCCTTGAAAATAGCTGGCTAACAATTGCTTTTAGTTGGCAAGCAGTTATCTTATTTACTGGAGGCTTATTTTTAATTTACAAGAGCACTTCAGAAATAAGAGAAAAAGTGGAAGTGCCATCACATGATGAGGACGGATTAAAATCAAAGGTAATTAACTCTTTATCACAGGCCTTAACCCAAATTCTAATTATAGATTTTATTTTTTCAGTTGATTCAATACTTACAGCTGTTGGAATGACTAATGGTTTACACCCAAACAATAACTATACACTAGTTTTAATGATCATAGCCGTTGTAATATCGATAGTTGTTATGATCGGATTTGCCAACCCAATTAGAAAATTTATAGATCGCCATCCAAGTATGCAGATTCTTGGTTTAGCATTTTTAATACTTATTGGATTTATGCTAATAACAGAAGCAGCACATCTATCGAATACACAGTTCTTTGGAAAAACCGTTGGTGCAATACCTAAGGGTTATCTATATTTTGCGATTGCTTTCTCCCTGTTTGTGGAGTTTCTCAACTATAGAACCAAAAAACTTAACAACTAAAACAAACTCGCCTGACCAGTATCATCTACTTCAGGATCCTCCGTATTGGCATCCTTTGTATTTTGTTGCGTTTGCTGTTCTTGAGCTTCGTTTTTATTTTCCGGTTCTACCGTCACCTCATCAACGACTTCTAAGTCATCAGCATGAACTTCTTGCGGAGCTTCATATGGCAAAGGCTCTAGTAGATTAATTTGATTAATTTTTTCCTTGGTAAGTTGATTACCCAAAGCACTTATACCCTTGATTGCAATAAATTCTTCTAAATTAACCTCCATATTTGGCTTTCTGTCTTTCCCACGAACTTTAGTAAATTCTACATCTGCCATTGGACGCCAATCTGTCGAAACAATCTCGAGTTGTGAATTTTGATGATCTGAAATAAATGACTCTTCTCTACCCTCATTTTCTATTAAAAAACGCTTCACGTAATAGCGCTCCTTATCACCATCATAATAGATTGCAGAAATAGGCTTTTTAGGAATCCACTTTTCAAGAACAATCATATCATTATCAAAATGAGTTGTTAACTCTGGTATTATAGTTTTTACAATACCAGATTGGGTAATTATTAATAATCGATCTTCACCTCTAAACTCACCAATTAGTTCGCCTCTACCATCAACATTGAGTCGTTGTACGGTATCATCAAACCATATCTTACGCGGTTTTAAAGTAGAAACACCTTTTTCCTTTAGCTCTATACGTTTTATAGAGTATTTCGTTACGAGGTTACCTTTAGATGCACGACCTTTTATTAAAATTTCAGCAAAATCGAGATCCCACTTCAACTTTTTAATACTTCCAACTTGTCTTAACATCACAGTTACAACTTCTGCTTCACCATTAGGATTAGCTGAGAAATACCAAATGACAGAATTTTTATTTCCGTTAGTTAAGTCATATTCTCGGTCTCTAGTAATACTGGTAACCGCAAAGCGCTTAACATAAGATGGACCTCCTTTACCATCCCTATAGATCATATTGTAAATGGTACGCTTATCCTTTTTCTTAAATACAGCAACATGAATAATATTTTTACCAACAAAAGTTTTACTATCAACTTTGGTAACCATCATTTTACCTTCTTTGGTAAAAACTATGATATCATCAATATCACTACAGTCACAAACATATTCGTCACGTCTTAAGGATGTTCCTACAAAACCTTCTTCTCTATTTACATAAAGCTTAGTATTCCGAATAACTACTTTTGTAGCATCAACATCATCAAAAACTTTAATTTCTGTTTTACGCTCTTTACCTTCACCATAATCCTTTTTCAATCGCTCAAAATAAGCAATGGAATAATCAATAAGATTGGCTAGGTTATGTTTTACCTCAGCAATCTGATCTTCTAAAGCATCAATCTTTTGTTGCGCTTTATCAATATCAAATTTTGAAATACGTTTTATTCGAATCTCAGTTAAACGGACAATATCTTCTTCTGTTACCGCTCTTTTTAAATGTTTAATATGAGGTTTTAAACCATTGTCAATAGCTTTAATAACGCCTTCCCATGTTTCCTCTTCTTCAATATCGCGATATATTCTATTTTCTATGAAGATACGCTCAAGAGAAGCAAAATGCCATTGCTCTTCAAATTCACCAAGCTTTATTTCCAGTTCTTGTTTTAAAAGCTGAACCGTATTATCGGTTGATCGACGTAACATCTCAGATACGCCAACAAAGAATGGTTTATTATCTTCAATAACACAACCCAATGGTGAAATTGATGTCTCGCAATTCGTAAATGCGTATAAGGCATCTATAGTCTTATCAGGTGAAAGACCAGACGGCAAATGAATAAGGATTTCTACCTCTGCAGCCGTATTATCTTCAATACGCTTAATTTTAATTTTACCCTTATCGTTAGCCTTTAAAATAGAATCAATTAAAGATGACGTCGTCGTTCCAAAAGGAATTTCGGTAATGACCAGAGTATTTTTGCTTAATTGTGAAATTTTAGCCCTTACTCTAACCTTACCACCACGCATGCCATCATTATAATTTGAAAAGTCTGCAATCCCAGCCGTAGGAAAATCAGGAACAAGTGTAAATCGCTTACCCTTGAGGTGTTTTACTGAAGCGTCAATTAATTCAATAAAATTATGTGGTAATATTTTGGTCGACAAACCAACAGCAATCCCTTCACCACCTTGAGCCAATAAGAGAGGAAACATAACGGGAAGATTAATTGGTTCCTTCCGTCTGCCGTCATAAGAGGCTTGCCACTCTGTAATCTTAGGATTATAGACTACATCTAACGCGAATTTAGAAAGTCGTGCCTCGATGTATCTCGAAGCTGCAGCTCTATCACCAGTTAATATATTTCCCCAGTTACCTTGGGTATCGATTAGTAGATCCTTCTGCCCAATCTGAACCATTGCATCTGCAATACTTGCATCTCCATGAGGATGATACTGCATCGTATGACCGACAATATTGGCCACCTTATTATAGCGACCGTCATCAAGGTCTTTCATAGAATGCATAATACGACGCTGTACAGGCTTAAAACCATCTTCAATGGCAGGTACAGCGCGCTCTAAGATCACATAAGAGGCATAATCAAGAAACCAGTCCTTATACATACCAGTGACTCTAGTAATGGTTTCTTGGGGCTCTTGATTTTGTTCGTTATTCGTATTTTCTAAGTCTTGGCTTTCTTCTGACATAAGTCTTACAACACAACTTTATTAGTTCGATTAGTCTTCAACTACATCTAATTCAACTTTAAGATTCTCGATGATAAATTCTTGTCTTGAAGGGGTGTTTTTTCCCATATAGAAGGATAATAATTCCTCTATAGACATGTCTTTATCTAACATCACAGGGTCTAAGCGAATATCTTCCCCAATGAAGTGCTTAAACTCGTCTGGAGAGATTTCACCTAATCCTTTAAATCTTGTTATTTCTGGTTTTGGTTTTAGTTTATCAATTGCATTTTTTCGTTCCTCTTCACTATAACAGTAAATAGTCTCCTTTTTATTACGCACCCTAAACAATGGTGTTTGTAGGATATAAAGATGACCTTCCTTTATGACCTCCGGGAAAAACTGTAAAAAGAATGTAATAAGGAGTAATCTGATGTGCATCCCATCAACATCGGCATCTGTAGCAATGACGATATTATTATACCTAAGATCTTCTATAGATTCTTCAATATTTAATGCTGCTTGAAGCAAATTGAATTCTTCATTCTCATAAACAATCTTTTTACTTAATCCATAAGAGTTTAATGGCTTTCCTTTTAAGCTAAATACGGCTTGTGTATTTACATCACGAGATTTTGTAATACTACCAGAAGCCGAATCACCCTCAGTTATAAAAAGTGTGGTTTCAAGATTACGCTCATTCTTAGTATCACCAAAATGTACACGACAGTCTCTTAGTTTTTTATTATGCAAACTGGCTTTTTTTGCGCGCTCCTTTGCTAATTTTCTAATGCCTGAGAGCTCTTTACGCTCGCGTTCTGCTTGTAAAATCTTTCTTTGGATTTTCTCTGCAGTATCTGGATTTTTATGAAGATAATTGTCTAAATAACGTTTTACAAAATCATTGATATAAGTTCTTACTGTAGGCAAATCACCACCCATATCTGTAGAACCCAATTTTGTTTTTGTCTGACTCTCAAATACTGGTTCCATCACCTTTATGGCAATAGCAGCTACTACGGACTTACGAATATCTGAAGCGTCATAATTTTTACCATAGTATTCTCTAATCGTCTTTACAATCGCCTCTCTAAAGGCAGATAGGTGTGTCCCTCCTTGTGTAGTATTTTGACCATTTACAAACGAATGGTATTCCTCGCTATATTGGGTTTTACTATGAGTTATAGCTACTTCTATATCATCACCACGCAGATGAACAATTGGATACAGTAAATCTGACTCTGAAATATTCTCTGATAATAAATCTTTAAGTCCATTTTCAGAGAAAAACTTTTCACCATTAAAAACTATTGTAAGACCTGGATTGAGGTAAACATAGTTTTTAAGCATCTTAACCACATACTCATTTCTAAATTTATAATTCTTAAAAATAGAGTTGTCTGGCACAAACGTGACTTTAGTACCCTTTCGACGAGAGGTCTCTTCCAACATTTCTTTATTGGTAAGTTCACCCAACGCAAATTCAGCTGAAGCCGATTTATTATCTCGAGTTGATTCTACTCTAAAATAGGTAGAAAGCGCATTTACGGCTTTAGTACCAACACCGTTAAGACCAACTGATTTCTTAAAGGCTTTGGTATCGTACTTACCACCTGTGTTCATTTTAGAAACTACATCTACAACTTTTCCAAGCGGTATACCTCGTCCATAGTCTCTAACGGTAACACGTTCGCCTTGAATGGAAATTTCAATAGTCTTACCTGCACCCATCACAAACTCATCAATAGAGTTGTCTAAAACCTCCTTGATTAAAATATAGATTCCATCATCAGGTGATGAACCATCACCTAATTTTCCGATATACATACCAGGACGCATTCTGATATGTTCTTTCCAATCGAGTGAACGTATATTTTCTTCAGTATAGTTAGACTGTGCTGACATAAAGTTTAGGACAAAAAATTTTTAGATAGAACGCTAATATAAGACTATAGCCTATAAAATGAAATATGGTTTTACTAAAGTAATTAACAATTAAAAGGCCAATGTTGTTGAGAACATTGGCCATTTAGTTTTAATATATTTTTAGGTACTAAACGTTAAATAAGAAATGCATCACATCACCATCTTTAACAATATAATTTTTACCTTCAACGCGCATTTTACCTGCCTCTTTTACTTTAGACTCACTACCAAAACTAACATAGTCATCAAAACTTATAACCTCTGCTCTAATAAAACCCTTTTCAAAGTCTGTATGGATGACTCCTGCCGCTTGAGGTGCTGATGCTCCCACAGTAACTGTCCACGCTCTTACCTCTTTTGGTCCAGCAGTAAAATAGGTCTGTTGCTTTAATAGTTTGTATGCCGATCTTATCAATTTCGCAGAGCCTGGCTCATCTAGACCAATATCAGCAAGAAACATTTGACGCTCCTCATAATCATCTAATTCATTAATGTCTGCTTCTGTACCAACCGCCAAAACTAAAACTTCGGCATTTTCGTCTTTAACGGCTTCTCTCACTGTTTCTACATAAGCATTCCCACTTGTAGCTGACGACTCATCCACATTACAAACATACATTACTGGCTTATCAGTAATAAATTGTAACGGTTTTACATACTCTGCATAATCCTCATCAGAAAAATCTAATGCACGTACAGAATTTCCTGCTTCTAATCCATCTTTTATCTTTAAAAGAACAGCTTCTTCAGCCTGTGCTTCTTTATTACCTGTTTTGGCCGCACGCTTAACTTTGTCGAGCTTTTTCTCTGCAGTCTCTAGATCCTTCAACTGAAGTTCCATATCAATAGTTTCTTTATCTCTAATTGGATCTACAGAACCATCAACATGAACAATATTATCATGATCAAAACAACGTAAAACATGGAGTATGGCATCAGTTTCACGAATATTGGCTAAGAACTGATTTCCTAAACCTTCGCCTTTACTGGCTCCTTTTACCAAACCAGCTATATCAACGATTTCTACAGTAGCAGGAATTACTTTTTCTGGATTTACAAGTTCTTCTAGCTTGGATAATCTTTGGTCTGGCACATTAACAACACCAATATTTGGCTCAATTGTACAAAATGGAAAATTTGCACTTTGTGCTTTGGCATTAGATAAACAGTTAAAAAGTGTTGACTTTCCTACGTTTGGTAATCCTACAATTCCAGCTTTCATGTATTACTTATTTTGCGAGTGCAAATGTAGTTAATTAAGACAGATAATAATGATGAATTATCCATGTAATTTAACTAGGACTAATGCCAAGTAGCATCTTTACTTTTTAAAATTAGTTTCCTTAGAATATTAAGGTCAATATCTTGAAGCTTGTTCACATATAAACACCCTTTTCCCCATTTACATTTACCTAATTTGGAAATTAGTTCTTGTTCCTTATTTATATCAAAGGTTAAATAGATAGTGATTTTTGTCTTCCTTGGCGCAAATCCTACATTAAACCACTCGTACTCCTCTTTTCCTTGCTTTCGCTTGTATTTGTATTTGCCAAATCCAATAATAAAATTGTCACCCCAAACCTTTGGTTTATAACCTGTAACCTCTTCTATTAGTTTAAGTAAGACTCTACTATCATCTTGTTTAGACTTGCTATCTACAGCATTAATAAAACCTTCTACGCTTTTATTGGTCTCTTTAGTCGCAAGCCCAGCCATACTTTTATAGTTCTTAATTCTCTTTTGTAATTCCCTGAAGAAAAGCACCTATTGCTACTCCAATAGCAATTCCCATAGGTATCCATAACCCAATTTTATCTGTAGCAATTCCTACAGCAGTACCTATTGCTATTCCTAATGGAAGTTTACTTTCTTTTTTACTTGACATAAGTTACAATTTTTAATTTATAGGTATACATCTCGATAAAAGCGTTACAATTGGATATAAAAAAATCCTAAGCATGGCTTAGGATAGGTTTATCTAGATATTTTTAGGTTTAATCTTCTGGATGCATAAAACGTTGTTTGCCTAACAATTCCTCTTCGGTTTCAACTACATCCTCATCTGGCACACAACAATCTACCGGACAAACAGCTGCACACTGTGGTTCTTCATGAAAGCCCATACACTCAGTACATTTATCAGGTGCGATATAATAGACTTCATCACTTATAGGTTGTTGCGTTTCGTCTGCATCCACCTCCTTTCCATTTGGTAATACAATTCTACCGGTTAAACTTGTCCCATCTGAATATCTCCAATCATCTGCGCCTTCATATATAGCGGTATTTGGGCACTCTGGCTCACAAGCGCCACAATTAATGCATTCATCAGTAATTATAATTGCCATAATCGTTTTTCTTTTCCTTAATTTTGCAGTTGCAAAAATAAAGCCAAAAAGACTTTTTACCAAACACCCAATGGATTTACAACGAAGAATTAACGCTTTCTCTAAACTAGGATTGTTTTTAGGTCAATTTTCGGATTCTGAAAGTGAGAAAAAAGATTCTAACGCATCTAATACTATGTTTTTTGATGGTTTTAAGCATCAAATAAAATTGGCAAAAGAATCTAATGGATGGTTTACAAAAGAAAACATATATTTCGCTTTAGAATCTTGGTCTAAAATACTGAATAACAATAGTATTGAACAATGGTTATCAAAGTATAACTTTAATTCAGTTGAAGAGAAAGAAATTGCTATTATTATGGCAGGAAATATTCCTATGGTTGGGTTCCATGATTTTATTTCTGTATTACTTTCTGGTCATCGTGTCTTGGTGAAACTCTCATCAAACGATAAACATTTATTACCCTATTTAGCCAAATATTTAGAACATATAGAACCTGGCTTTAAAGGTAAAATTAGATTTACCGAAGAAAAACTAAATGACTTTGATGCGGTAATCGCAACAGGAAGTAATAATACAGCACGGTATTTCGAATATTACTTCCGTAATAAACCCTCTATCATCAGAAAAAATCGTAATTCGGTAGCAATCCTTAAAGGAAATGAAAGTAAGGAAGAACTCGAAGCTTTATCTGACGATATCTTTAGATACTATGGTTTAGGTTGCAGAAGTGTATCTAAATTATTTGTTCCAAAGGATTATAATTTTGATGCCTTTTTTAATGCTGTTTACAAATGGCATCCTATAATACATGAAGCAAAATATGCCAATAATTATGATTACAATAAGGCGGTTTACTTAATGAGTGAATATGATATGCTCGAGAATGGATTCTTAATGTTAAAAGAAGATGAGTCCTATGCCTCTCCTATTGCTACCTTGTTTTTTGAATACTACAATGACCTAGATCATTTAAGGCAAAAATTGACTGAGGACAAAGAAGATATACAGTGTATTGTATCAAAAGATTTTATGCAAGATGAGGTGCTATTTGGTCAAACACAGAAGCCTCAATTATGGGATTATGCAGACAATGTTGACACTGTTGAATTCTTGTTAAAAACATAATCTAAAAATTATCAAATTGCTAATGCTTATTCCTTAATAAATTAGCATTTTTGTACCTCTAAAATAACTATCATGAAAAAACATAATTTTAGTGCAGGTCCTTGCGTATTACCTAAGTCTGTAATGGAAAAAGCAGCTGAGGCTGTAGTTAACTATGACGATGGCTTATCCCTTATAGAAATCTCACATCGTAGCAAACCATTTGTAGATATAATGGAAAATGCGAGATCGTTAGCCTTAGAGCTTTTAGGTCTTGAAGGTAAAGGTTACAAAGCTTTATTCTTACAAGGTGGGGCGAGTACCCAATTTTTAATGGTTGCGCTTAATATGCTAGAAAAGAGAGCTGGTTATCTTAACACTGGTACATGGTCTGATAAAGCCATAAAAGAAGCTAAAATTTATGATGATATTTATGAAGTAGCCTCCTCTAAAAGCGCTGGATATAATTATATTCCTAAGGGTTATGATATTCCAGAAGACTATGACTACTTCCATTGCACATCAAACAATACCATTTTCGGAACACAGATTAAGGAATTTCCAAATTCTCCAATTCCAATGGTATGTGATATGAGTAGTGATATTTTTTCACGTCAACTCGATTTTTCTCAGTTTGACATTATCTATGCAGGAGCTCAAAAAAATATGGGGCCTGCAGGTACAACACTAGTTGTGGTAAAGGAAGATGTTTTAGGAAAAGTTTCAAGAAAAATTCCATCAATGATGGATTATAAAATTCATATTGGAAAAGGCAGTATGTTCAATACACCTCCTGTATTCCCAGTATATGTTTCCATGTTAACACTAAAATGGCTCAAAGACTTAGGTGGTATTAAGGCAATTGAAGAAGAAAATGAGAAGAAAGCGCGTTTAATCTACTCAGAAATAGACCTAAACCCATTATTTAAAGGTTATGCCGTTAAGGAAGACCGCTCTACAATGAATGCTACCTTTACCTTAGAAAATGAAAACCTTAAGGAAACCTTTGATGCGATGTGGAAAGAAGCAGGTATCAATGGTCTTAATGGTCATCGCAGTGTTGGTGGTTATAGAGCGTCTATGTACAATGCCTTAAGTCTCGACAGTGTTAAGGCCTTGGTAGAAGTTATGAGTGAATTAGAAAGAAAAGCATAAAACGAAAAGAAAAATGAAAGTATTAGCGAATGATGGCGTTTCTCAAAGTGGTATTACTGCTTTAGAAAAAGCTGGTTATGAAGTATTGACGACAACTGTTGCACAAGAGCAGCTTCAGAATTATATAAATGATAATGACATTTCTGTATTACTGGTACGTAGTGCAACTAAAGTGAGAAAAGACATTATCGATAATTGCCCTGGACTTAAAATAATTGGACGTGGTGGTGTTGGTATGGATAATATCGATGTTGAGTACGCAAGAGAAAAAGGGATCCATGTCATAAATACACCTGCAGCATCTTCACACTCTGTTGCAGAGCTTGTTTTTGGTCATTTCTATGGATTAGCAAGATTTTTACACAATTCTAATAGAGATATGCCATTAGAAGGTGACAAAAACTTTAAGAGCTTAAAGAAAGCTTATGCTAAGGGTATAGAACTTAAAGGTAAAACTTTAGGTGTCATTGGATTTGGTAGAATTGGACAAGCAACGGCTAAGATTGGTATTGGAGCCGGTATGAAGGTTGTGGCTTATGATCCATTTATTGAGGAGACAAACTTGGATTTAGATTTTTACGATGGGCAAAAAGTAAGTTTCAATATTAAAACAACCTCTAAGGAAGAGGTTTTAAAGAATGCTGATTTTATCACTTTACATGTCCCTGCTCAGAAGGAATATGTTATAGATGAAAAGGACTTTCAATTAATGAAAGATGGTGTCATTTTGGCTAATGCGGCGCGTGGCGGTGTTGTTAATGAAGTTGCATTAGTAAAAGCAATTGAAAGTGGTAAAGTAGCGAGAGCTGCTCTAGATGTATTTGAAAAAGAGCCACAGCCAGAGGTTCAATTACTTATGAATTCATCACTTTCACTTACACCTCATACTGGTGCCGCAACAAATGAAGCACAAGATCGTATTGGTGTAGAATTAGCAGATCAAATTGTAAGTATTCTAGGATAATTTAAAATTATCTGTGACTTTCTTAAAACTTATGAGTCCTAACTATGTTGGGACTTTTTTTGTACCTTCAAAAACGTAAAAAATTAATCGATAAAAAAAGAAGTATGTCAGGGATTTTAGACTTATTAAACAGTGATCTTGGAAAAACTATTATAAATGGTGTTTCTGGTTCTACAGGAAATGATTCAAGCAAAACAAGCAGTGTTT
Source organism: Winogradskyella poriferorum (assembly GCF_050618035.1). Lineage (GTDB taxonomy): Bacteria > Bacteroidota > Bacteroidia > Flavobacteriales > Flavobacteriaceae > Winogradskyella > Winogradskyella poriferorum_A. Next base: position 246,364 of record NZ_JBODPY010000002.1, on the reverse strand, counting down.
TAACAATGGCGCTACCAGTATTAATGAAAGCTATGGAGCGCAATGCCTCAACCCCTCAAGGTGCACAAGGGTTAATGGGTGCTTTAAACAGTAAGCACGATGGTAGTATATTAGACAACTTAGGAGGCCTTTTTGGTGGTGGTGTTGATGAAGATGTAAAGGTTGATGGTGCAAAAATATTAGGTCATGTTTTAGGTGGTAGACAACAAGGCGTGCAAAAAGTAATTGGTCAGAAAGCAGGAATTGATGCAGGTTCTGTTGGTGATATTTTAAAAGTTGCAGCTCCTATATTAATGGGTGTTCTTGGGAAGCAAGCACGTCAGAGCAACGTAAGTTCAGAAAATCAATTAACAGGCCTTATTGGTGGAATGTTAGGTGGTAGTCAAACCAAAAATGAACAGAGCTTTTTAGAACAAATTCTTGATGCAGATGGTGATGGTAGTGTGATTGATGATGTTGCAGGTATGGTACTTGGAGGTAGTAAAAAGAAAGGTGGCCTTGGTGGGTTACTCGGAGGTTTATTCGGAAAATAGTCATCTATTATATATAAATAAAAAAGTAGCTCTTTTTGGAGCTACTTTTTTATTTGAATAGGTTTTATTGCCATTTCACTCATTAAGACTAACCCTACACAATATTTAGCTTTTTAATTTGATGCAAACCGCTTTGATTTGTATAATCATTATGAAAAAAATGAGTTTTAATTTTTAAATTTATAGTCTATGAAGAAGCTTATAAATATCCTTACAATTCTAGCATTAATTTTCAGTTGTAAATCCTATAACACCAGCCAAGTCATTAATCATGATTCTGAAGATGCTTTAGTTGAACCTGATACAGTCTCAATAAGTAGTGATGAAACAGATTATGAGATAATAATTATAGAGCCTGGTTTTAGACAATGGCTTATGGGTACCGCTAGACCAAGAGGTTTTCACTCTCAGACTTTTTTAGAATCGAGAAACGCCTTGTTAGTTCAGTCTTGGAATCAACGTAACCTCCAACCACAAGTTTACGACCCAAGTTTGTATGAGTTACGAATTGATTACGATGTTAATACCGACTATGGTTATGAAGTCAACTACCTTCTTTACAACTATTTCGTTTACTTTCAACTTAAATATAATCAACGATTAACCGCTTTTGTTCCTAGAATTTGACGTAATTTTGCACCGCAAATGCAAATTATGAAGGCTTTTAAGGAAAAATGGGAGATTCAAGAAAATTGGCAACTTTTATTCCCTTTACTTGGGTTAATTGGTGTATGTTATTCTGCCTATAAAATTTCGAAAGCACTACTTTCTGAAAGTGAAATTTATTGGGTTCTTATCGTTGCGGTTGTAATCGCTTACATCCTAATTAAAATCACCCTCTTTTTGTTTAAAAAGCTGGAAAACAAATGGATACTCAATTACAGATGGGAAATGATACGTGTGTTCATTGTTTTTGCAATTACAGGATCTTCTTCAATGCTTATTGGACGGCCTATAATAAAGTTTTTAGGGATTACTAAAGAAAACTTAAACCCTATCCTATATTGGGTATTATTTATTATTATTGGCCTTGTATTTTATCAAATACTTTTAATTATATTTGGCTGGTTGTTTGGACAGTTTAGGTTTTTTTGGGAATTCGAAAAAAAAATGCTCAGACGATTTGGTTTTTTTAAAGATCGAAAATAAGAATTAAAAGACCTTGATATCTAGTAAATACTAGGTTTGGAGACAGAATGAGGAAGAACTTTATTAAGTTTATAGCACTATTTTTTCTATCACTATTACTAACTAGTAATACCATAGGACTTCATGTCTACCTCCATCACGAAAATTCTGATCAAACTACAAGCAATACTCAAGATCATGATAATGATCAAGAAATTCCATGTGAGATATGCTTAATTGCAATTAACCTTAATAGTTTGGATTATGATAATTCCTTCGAATATAAGTTCGTTGGATTGTCAAATGATGATACTTTTAATAAAAAAGACGTTATCGGGTATTATGATTCATTCTATAATCCCATTCTGAGTTTTTCTAGAAGAAATAAAGCACCACCATACCTTATTTAATACGTCAATAACGGAATAACAAGATTAATAACAAAGATATTATAATTAAAAAATGAAAAATATCTTATTAGTCTTATTTCTACTGGTTATAAGTTTTGGCTATTCTCAAAATTGCACCAATCTGTTGATTGGGCAAGTCTCAGATTTTCACGACAACACTGTTTTAGAAAATGCCACAATAAAACTTATAGGTACAAATAAGATTGCAATATCAGATAAAGAAGGAAAATTCAAATTTGAGAATTTATGTGATAAAACATATAAAATTGAAATCTCTCATTTGGCATGTAAAACGAAAGTAGTGCAGATTAATGTTAAAGGTGATACATATGAATCAATAGTTTTAGAACATCATTTAGAGCAATTAAATGAAGTTGTCGTTGTGGGCAAAGATCAAACTAATTCCACTACAGCACAAGAAACAGTTCTAAAGAGTGATTTAATTGATCAATATAGTAGTTTAAGCCTTGGTGACGTCTTAAAAGAAGTTCCAGGAGTATCATCAATAAACACTGGTAATACAATTGTAAAACCTATGATTAATGGTTTACATAGTAGTAGAGTTCTTATTATGAATAATGAAGTACGATTACAAGATCAAGAATGGGGAATTGAACATGCTCCAAATGTTGACGTAAATAGTGCCAATCAGATTTCAGTAATAAAAGGCTCAGGTGCACTTGCATATGGCGGTGATGCCGTAGGAGGCGTTGTCATAATAAATCCAAAACGTATTATTAGACTAGATACCTTGTATGGAAAAACTATATTGGGTGGACAAACTAACGGTCGCGGTTATAATATTTCAACAAGTTTAAATAAAAACTATAGTTCTGGCTGGTACGCATCATTTCAGGGCTCGTATAAACGAAATGGGGACTTTGAAGCACCTGACTATAATTTAACCAATACGGGATTAGACTCAAAGGGTATCTCGGTTCGGTTTGGGAAATCAAATTTTGAAACTGGTTTTGAATTCTATTACAGTTACTTAGATAATGAGATTGGTATTTTAGGTACCTCACACATTGGAAGCGTTTTTGATTTAGAGCGTGCAATAAATTCTGGACAGCCATTTTTGATTGAAGATTTTAGCTATGATATTAATGCGCCTAAACAAGAAATTATACATCATTTAGCAAAAGCTAAATTTTACAAGCGTTTTAAGAACTTTGGAAAGCTGAATCTTCAGTATGACTATCAAAATAATCAACGTCTTGAATTTGATGTTAGACTAGGTGACAGAAGAAATATACCTGCAATTGATTTAACTTTGCAGACTCATTCACTTTTAGCAGATGTTAGTTTAGACTCTAATTTAAACCAAAAAATAAATTTTGGATTAATGGGTCGCTTTCAGGACAACTTTGCTGATCCTGAAACGGGTGTAAGACGTATTATCCCTGATTATAATAAATATGATTTTGGCACTTATGTGACTACCGAATTTAAGATAAATGATAACCTACTTGGTGATGCTGGAATTCGTTATGATTTTAACAGGATTGATGCCAAAAAATTCTATAGAAAATCACGTTGGGAAGAACGTGGTTATGATGAGGATTTCTCAGATATAATAATTGATGAAACTCCAACCCAATACCTTACAAATCCTATTTTCGACTATCATAATTTATCTGCATCGGCTGGCATAAATTACAGTATTAATGACAAAAACTCAGTTTTAATTAACTATAGTCTAGCCAGTAGACCACCAAATGTAGCAGAGTTATTTAGTGATGGACTTCATCATTCTGCCGCACGATTTGAATTAGGAGATATACGATTTGTTCAAGAAATTTCAAATAGGGTTTCTGCGTCATACATTTATAATACCAATAATTTAAATCTAACTACTGAAGTTTTTTATAATAGAATTAAAGATTTTATTTACTTAAGACCTTTTGACTTCATTAGTACAGTTAGAGGACCTTTTCCTTTATGGGAATACCAGCAAACTGACGCAGAAATGTATGGTTTAGATGTTTCGGTTAACTATAAAATAAATGACAAATGGCAATTTCAAAATAAAACTGCCTATATAAAAGGTAATGATTTAAGTACAGATATGGCAATAATAGATATCCCACCATTCAATACGACAAATCAAATTACCTATAATAACGAATCTTGGAACAACTTTTCTGCCAGCTTAAAATCAGAATGTGTGTTTGAACAAAAAGATTTTCCTGATTTTAATTTCGAGGTAGAAGATGAACTCAATGAGGAAATGATCTTAGTTGATATAAGTTCACCTCCACCTGCATATCATTTATTGCATTTCTATGCTGATGCTACTTTTAGTATAAAAAACAGGACTAATTTAAATGTAAGTTTTGGCATAAATAATCTGTTGGATACCACATACAGAAATTACTTAAATCGTTTGAGATTTTTCGCAGACGAACTAGGAAGAAACATAACGTTGCAATTGCAACTTAACTATTAAATAAATTTTTAACTTAATATTCAAACTTTAATACAATGAAAATCAATTATTTAAATTTTAATTTTATGAAATCTACTAAATTTTTTCTAAGCGCAATAATATGTATGGCGCTAGTAACTACTTTCACGTCATGTTCAGATGATGATGATCCAGATCCAGTACTTGAAGAGGAGTTTATTACAGACTTAACCTTAACATTTACAAATACTGCAGATGCAACGGATGTTGTAACTTTAACAAGTACAGCACCAGATGGTTTTGAGGATGGTACTTCTACTGAGAATATTGTTGGTACTTTTACCAGTGGTGCGACTTATGCTCTTACGTTAGCTATCACTAATGAACAAGAAAACCCTGCTGATGATGTGTTAAATGACGATATCATTCCAGAAGCAGACGAGCACTTTTTTGCATATGCTGTAAATGGTATTAATCTTACCATGACAAGAGATGCAGGTGATATCGCTGGACCTGACGGAAGCAAACTAGGTGTTAATACAACTTGGGTTGCAGGTGCAGTAAGTAATGGAAATCTACAAATCAGATTAATTCATGAGCCATCTACAGTAGATGATTCAAATGAATTTGGTTCTGCAACTGGAGGATCAGAAGATTTTAATATTACTTGGACAGGTGTTGCCATCCTTTAATATTTATTAAACTTAAACCAAAAAAAGCACTCCTAATGAGTGCTTTTTTTATGCATTAATATTTTGAGTTTTTGTTTTTAAGACATAGGTGTATATCCACATTAAGGTAAAAGTTGGAATAACATCTAGGAAGGGCAAAGCCTCTTCAATAAATGAAATTACCGCAGCAATTTTGCCTTCTTTACCCTTATACAATTTAGTCATAAGATATGCCGACAAGGGTGCCCAAATAAAATCAAAAAGAGGGAAAAATAAGGATACGTAACCCAGAGCATCGCATAAGAGGCTTATTGCTAATAATTTAAGTTTATTCATTAAAGTGTTTTATTGTTTACTTTTAATTTGCAATAAGTATTCCAAATTAATTAATACTGCCATTTCATCTTAAAATACGTTAACATCCTTTAAACCTTTTTAACGATTAATTAAGAGCGCATGCCTATGAGTAAATGTAGCTTTGCATTTTAATACAAATAGATAGCTCAAAAAATAGACTTCAGTTAATACTTCCCACCCAAAACTATGCAACCACGTTTCATATTATCTTTAGTCTTAGTCATTTTATTTTTTCAACTTTCCGTCTCCCAAGAAAAAAAATCACTTCAGATTGAACGTACATCGAAAGCGCCGAAAATAGATGGTAAATTAGATGATATTGCTTGGAAAAATGCAGAGATTGCCACAGACTTCATTCAATTTAGACCAGAAATTGGAAATCCGCTTCCTGAGGAACAACGCACAGAAGTTAAAGTCACTTACGATGACCAAGCGATTTATGTTGCTGCTTACCTCTACGATGATCCTAATCTTGTCATGAAACAATTGGTTAATCGTGATAACTTTGGTCAAACAGATTTTTTCTTAGTTGTATTAAATCCAAATAACGATGCACAAAACGATACGAGCTTCTTTGTATTTAGCTCTGGCCAACAAGCTGATGCCATTTCAAATCCAAGTATAGGTGAGGATTTTGGTTGGAATGCTGTATGGAATAGTGCTGTTGAAATGAAAGATGACGGTTGGACTGTCGAAATGAAAATACCTTATCGCACGCTTCGCTTTGCAGATCAAGAAGAACCAACTTGGGGTTTACAATTTCATAGACAATTTAGAAGAGACCGTTCTCAATATACTTGGAATCCGATTGACCCAACCAAAGGTTATGTTGGTCTTTATAATGGAGAAATGACAGGTTTAGATAATATTAAACCACCTGTTAGGCTTAACCTCTACCCTTTTACAACCGGAATATTAAACACTTTTGATGGTGAGGTAGATTCTGATCTGCGCTTTGGTATGGATATAAAATATGGTATTACAGATAACTTCACTTTAGATGCAACGTTGATTCCAGATTTCAGTCAAGCTGGTTTTGATAATATCGTATTAAATCTAGGTCCGTTTGAACAAACCTTCTCTGAACAGAGACAATTCTTTACAGAAGGTGTAGACCTATTTTCTAAGGGTGGCCTGTTTTTTTCAAGGCGAATTGGTAGTGCTCCAACGGGTGAACTTATTTTGGCTACTAATGAGTCCGCAAATGTGCCAGGAGAAGTTAAAGTACTTAATGCACTAAAAGTCTCAGGACGAACAAAAGATGGTTGGGGTTTAGGTATTTTAAATGCCATTACAGAAAAGACTTATGGTACCATTACTAATGAGGATACAGGTGAAACAAGAGAGGAGGTTGTTGAACCTTTTACAAACTATAACATATTAGTAGTAGAAAAACAATTTGGAGGTAATTCTGCAATTAGCCTTATTAACACCAATGTTACCAGAGAAGGAGAATTTAGGGATGGCAATGCTACGGCATTAGTGGCAAATCTCGTTAACAAAAAGAATACCTACAGATTAGACACCGAACTTCGTATGAGTAATGTAAATTACCAGAACGCATCAACAGAAACAGGATTTAGTAGCTTTTTATTTGTCGGTAAAGTAGCTGGTAATTTTAGGTATAGCTTTGATCATAGATTTGCAGACACTAAGTATGATATAAATGATTTAGGTCTTAACCTTAGAAATAATAGAAATGACTTTGGTTTCGACTTTTCTTATCAAACCTTTGAACCCTCAGGTCGATTAAATAGTTATCGTTTTAATTTCTTTACTAATTATAGAAGATTAGTAGATCCAAATACCTTCTCAAGATTTAATATAGGTGGTGGTTATCGAGCATTTACCAGAAAATTAGACGCTTATGGTTTTAGATTAAATGTACAACCAGGTAAGCAGTATGACTTTTTTGAATCTCGGGATGGACGCGCCTTTATCTTTGAGAATTCTGTGAGTACTGGCGGTTGGGTATCAACTAATTATAATAGAGCGTTTGCAATAGATATAAGAGCAAATGTGGCAACATTATTTGAGGAAGGACGTGACCTTTTCCGTTATGATTTTGAATTTGAACCACGTTTCCGTTTTTCAGATAAGTTACTAATGGTTTATGGATTAAATTTTGACTATCGCAATGGAGACCGTGGTTACGCAACAAATGTTAATGGTGTCCCTATACTTGGTGAACGTAACAGACAAATAGTTACCAATACCCTTTCTGGTAACTATACCTTTAATCCATTTCATAGTTTAGGCCTTACTTTTAGACACTATTGGGATACCGTAATGTATGACTATGATATGTTTACATTGTTAGATAATGGACGATTAACTACAGCAGATGGTTTTAATAAAGATAATATTGGAGGCGACCCAGACATTAACTTTAGCACGTGGAATGTAGATTTAAGTTATTCATGGCAGTTTGCACCTGGCAGTTTCCTTACGGCATTATATAGAAATCAGTTGTTTAATTTCGATGAAAATGCTGATGATAACTTTACCGAAAGTCTCGATTTGTTATTTCAACAACCTATAAGAAATACCTTTTCATTACGCGTCCAATACTTTATAGATTATAACGGAATAAAATCCGTATTTAAAAAGAAACAATCCTCTTCCTAATATTGTGCAATTACACTTTTAGTGTTACTTTCACGCTGGTATGGGTAAAACAATCATTTCTGCAAAAGATATTAGAAAAGCCTACAAGGACTTAAAAGTTCTTAAAGGTGTTGATATTACCATTAACGAAAGTGAAATAATTTCGATAGTAGGTGCTTCTGGAGCAGGAAAAACTACATTGCTTCAGATATTGGGAACTTTAGATAAACCAGACTATACCGCGAATACTCAATTAATAATAAATGAAGCTAAAATAAAAGACCTCAAAGAAAAGGCACTAGCTAAATTTAGAAACCAGAATATTGGGTTTATTTTTCAGTTTCATCAATTACTACCAGAATTTACGGCTTTAGAAAATGTATGTATTCCAGCGTTTATTAATAATACAAGTAAACCTGAGGCTGAAAAAAGAGCAATAGAGCTCTTAGAATATCTCGGATTAGGAAACCGTTTGAATCATAAACCTAATAGCTTGTCAGGTGGAGAGCAACAACGTGTAGCAGTTGCTAGGGCTTTAATTAATAACCCAAATATCATCTTTGCAGACGAACCATCAGGAAATTTAGATAGTGAATCTGCTGAACAACTACATAAGCTTTTCTTTAAACTCAGAGATGAGTTTAACCAGACTTTTGTCATTGTTACGCATAATGAAGATTTAGCTAATATGGCAGATCGAAAACTCACCATGATTGATGGTAAAATCATAGATAAATAGTCATTTCAAGCTCTTATTTTAAATCAGAGGTGTTCTGCTTACTTTATTAGTCTCTTATTAGAAAGAAAATGACTTTCTTCAGTATTTAGAAGATTCTAAATCTTTAATTTTGCAAAGCTTTTAAATTTATTGAAACATGAATTATAGAATAGAAAAAGATACAATGGGCGAAGTTAAGGTACCAGCAGATAAACTCTGGGGTGCTCAGACAGAACGTTCGAGAAATAACTTTAAAATCGGTGCACCAGCAACGATGCCATTAGAAGTTGTACATGGCTTTGCTTACCTCAAAAAAGCAGCAGCTTATACCAACTGTGAATTAGGTGTTTTATCTAAAGAAAAAAGAGATTTAATAGCACAAGTATGTGATGAAATATTAGATAATAAGCACAATGATCAATTTCCATTGGTAATTTGGCAAACAGGTTCTGGTACTCAAAGTAACATGAATGTTAATGAAGTGATTGCTAATCGTGCACACCAAATAGCAGGTAAAGTTATTGGTGAGGGTGAAAAGACTATTCAACCTAATGATGATGTCAATAAGTCGCAATCTTCAAATGACACTTTCCCAACTGGTATGCATATTGCCGCCTATAAAAAAGTTGTAGAAACTACAATACCTGGTGTTATTCAATTACGAAATACATTACACAATAAATCTATTGCATTTAAAGATGTTGTAAAAATTGGTCGTACGCATTTAATGGATGCTACACCATTAACTTTAGGGCAAGAGTTTTCTGGCTATGTTTCTCAATTAGATCATGGTCTTAAAGCACTAGAAAACACTTTATCACATTTAAGTGAGCTCGCATTAGGTGGTACTGCAGTTGGAACTGGTCTTAATACACCACAAGGGTACGATGTTTTGGTGGCTAAGTATATTGCTGAATTTACAGACCTTCCATTTGTGACCGCTGAAAATAAATTTGAAGCATTAGCAGCACATGATGCTATTGTTGAAACACATGGTGCTTTAAAACAGATTGCTGTTTCACTTAATAAAATAGCTAATGACATACGTATGATGGCCTCTGGACCTCGTTCTGGTATTGGTGAAATTACAATCCCTGCAAACGAACCAGGAAGTTCTATAATGCCGGGAAAAGTTAACCCTACGCAGTGTGAAGCAATGACAATGGTTTGTGCGCAAGTAATGGGTAATGATGTCGCCATTGGTGTTGGTGGAACACAAGGACACTATGAACTTAATGTATTTAAACCAATGATGGCTGCTAACATTTTACAATCAGCTCAATTAATCGGAGATGCTTGCGTTAGTTTTGATGTTAACTGTGCAAGTGGTATAGAACCAAATCATGCTGTGATAAAAGAGTTATTAAATAATTCTTTAATGTTAGTAACCGCATTAAATACTAAAATTGGTTATTACAAGGCTGCTGAAATTGCAAATACAGCCCATAAAAACGGAACAACCTTAAAAGAGGAGGCCATTAATTTAGGGTATGTAACAGCTGAAGAATATGAAGATTGGGTTAAACCAGAAGATATGGTTGGAAGTCTTAAATAAGAGGATTTTCAATAATTTAGAAACGCCATTCTGTAAAGAGTGGCGTTTTTTTTATTGAGAAAAATTAACAATCTTTACACTAAACCATCCACTAACTATGTCAATTCTAATAACTAATATCAAGCAACTCCTCCAAGTTTATGACCATAATGTCACTATCGTAAAGGGTAAGGATATGAATCAATTAAGCGTTTTGGAAAATGCGTATTTATACATTGAACACGATACGATTATTGAATATGGTAAAATGGAGGATTACCATCCTATTGAAGCAGAAACCACAATCGATGCCACTGGCAGAATCGTATTACCGTCTTGGTGCGACTCGCATACGCATATTGTTTATGCTGGTGATAGAACAAGTGAGTTTGTTGATAGGATAAATGGTTTAAGTTATGCTGAAATAGCAAATCTTGGTGGTGGTATTTTAAATTCGGCCAAAGTGCTTCAGGAAACCTCTGAGGATGATATTTACAACCAATCCATCAAACGATTAGATGAGGTCATAAAAATGGGTACCGGAGCTGTTGAAATTAAAACAGGCTATGGACTCTCAGTAGATGCAGAATTAAAGATGCTAAAAGTAATAAAGCGTATTAAACAAGATACTTTAGCTTTTATTACACCTACTCTACTCGCCGCACATGCGATTCCTGAACCCTTCAGAAAAGACAAAAAGAAATATGTAAAGCAGATTACAGAGTCTTTGATACCTAAGGCTAGTGAACTAAATATTTCGCATTTTATTGATGTTTTCTGCGAAGAGGGCTATTTTGATATTGAGGATTTAGAAAGTATCCTAAAAGCTGGTAAGTCCTATAATTTCAGACCTAAAATCCATGTTAACCAATTTAATGTTTTAGGAGGAGTGGCCATGGGTGTAAAACATAATGCCCTTTCTGTAGATCATTTAGAATTATTGGATGATTCTGATATAAAGGCCTTAAAAGGAAGCAACACCATGCCAGTCGCTTTACCAGGTTGTTCCTTTTTCTTAGGTATTCCTTATACTCCAGCAAGAAAGCTCATAGATTCTGGTCTACCATTGGCCATTGCTTCAGACTACAATCCTGGATCTGCACCAAGTGGTAATATGAATTTTATTGTCGGTGCGGCCTGCGTTAAATTAAAACTAACACCAGAAGAAGCTATTAATGCCGCTACGATTAATGGTGCTTACGCCATGGGAATAAGCAACATGTACGGCAGTGTTACGAGAGGTAAAAAGGCCAATTTTATAATTACAAAGCCAATGGATCATTATAGTGAGATTCCTTACCAGTTTGCCCATAATCCTGTAGAGCAGATTATTATTAATGGACAGTTACTAGAATAAAAAAATCCAGAATCATTAATTCTGGATTTTTTGCTATCAATCAACCAATTTTTAAGCTCAGTCTTACTTCAATACAAATTCTGAAGCAGAAATAAGCTCTTTATCATTAAATACATTGACGCGGTAACGCCCTTCTTCAAACTTTGATTCGTCCGAAGCACTAATGTATTCACATATATCTAAGTTTCTATTTTCGTAGTTAAAACGACTAATGATACTGTAATTTAAAACCTGATCCTCAAATTGTACCTGACCATTAGCACCCAATACATTATTCTTTGGGTCTATAACCTGCACATATAATTCTTTGTCACCAGCCTCAGTTAATGTGTTCTTGGCTACAGTAAAACAAATTTTAATCTTATCACTACGTTTAGCACGTTCAGTTGGTATTTGTTTACCGCTGCGTCGTTCAATAACACCTAATCCTTTAAGACCAACCGTTTGAAGCGAAGCGGCATCTTCAACTACATTTGCTAATTCTGTATTTTGAACTAGTAAAGAATCTGTAAACATTGTACGTTCTTTTAACTGTACTTGAGTACTATCTAATGATACCGCAAGCAGTTCGTTCTCTACTTTAAGACGATCGTTTTCTTCAAGTAATATTTCCATCTCCTCTTGAAGTGCCAAGTACTTCTTTCTGTATCTCCATAAGCTATTCACACTATTCTGAGATACCTTTAATGAATCCATAAGATTTTGAATACGCTCGCGAGCATCAATCAAATCTTGATTAGTTCTTTCTCCTTCTGCGATAGCATCGTCATAATCTTTAGCCATATTGCTAAGATCTTTCATTACTTGTTGTTTCTCGCTAATTAATACACGTTCTGTCTCTTGCTTTTCACTGTAAAGTTTTGACGTGTAAAATGCTGTTCCTAAAAATAAAACCAATAGTATGCCTAAACCTATTTTTAAACCGCTATTAGACTTTTGTGAACCTTCCATAAATTATGTTTTAAGTTATTGTTATTCCTTTTTTAACTTCATTAAAGATAAAATAAAAATGTACATTTATCTTTAATTAATTCACCTTATGAAAAACCTTGTTTTACTTACTAAACAAACTAGAAATGCTCTAATTAACCTTAGAAAAGGTGAAACGAAATTTGGTGAAAACATTAAGTTATTACCATCTCTCAATAACATATACGAAGATATCCAAGCTTTAGATGTCGACTATGTCGTTTTTGGTATAAAAGAAGATATCGGAGTTAGAGCAAACTATGGAAAAAAAGGATGTAGAAAGGCTTGGGATGTAGTACTAAGTAGCCTTTTGAATACTCAGAGTAATGGCTTTATTAACGCAAAAAGAATTCTAATTTTAGGCCATTTAGATTACCAAGATTACATCAACGAAATAGAAGAACTTAACAATAAGAAAAAACAGATACCACGACTACGTAAAATAGTTGATGAAATTGACAAAGACGTGTGTTATTTAGTGTCTACTATTGTTAAAGCTGGTAAAGTGCCTATAATTATTGGTGGTGGTCATAACAATGCCTATGGCAATATTAAAGGAAGTGCACTGGCATCAAACAGTAAAATAAATGTTGTAAATCTAGATGCCCATACAGATTTTAGATCTGAAGAAGGGCGACATAGTGGAAACGGATTTAGTTATGCTTATGCTGAAGGATTTCTTAAACGCTATTTTATTTTTGGGCTACATGAAAATTATACATCGAATACCATTTTAAAAACCTTAAATAAAATAAAGGATGTTAAATACAATACATTTGAAGCTATAGAAATTCAAAAGAAAATTAGCTTTGAATCTGAATTAATAAATGCTTCCAATTTTATAGCTAATACACCCTTTGGTATTGAGGTAGATTGTGATGCTATTGAAAACATGCCTAGTAGCGCCATGACACCTTCAGGTTTTTCTATGAATCAGGCTAGACAATTTGTTCATCATTTTGGCTCGAATAAATTAGCGACTTACTTACATATATGTGAAGCGGTTCCTTTCAAAAAATCACCTGTGAATGTTGGTAAAGCTATTAGTTATTTAATTACAGATTTCATTAAAGCCCATGGTCATTGATATCATAGATTTTGATAGTGCTTACGCCAAGTATTTTTACGATTTAAATATTGAATGGTTACAAACCTATTTTTATGTAGAGCCCTTTGACGAAGAGGTATTGAGCAAACCGGAGGATTATATCATCGATAAAGGTGGATTTATATTTTTTGCCAAAATAGACTCTAAAATCGTTGGCACAGTAGCCCTAATGCCAACAGAAACTGAAGGTGTTTTAGAATTAACTAAGATGGCTGTATTACCTCAAGAACGAGGCAAAAAAATAGGACAGAGATTGTTACAACACTGTATCGATTTTGGCAAGTCACATCATTTAAAAGCCCTTCTCCTCTATTCTAATACCAAACTTGAAAATGCGATCTATCTTTATAGAAAATATGGGTTTGTAGAACAAGAACTTGAGTCAAACAGTCCCTATAAACGCTCCGATATAAAAATGTTGTTACAACTTAAAGCTTAAACTGCGCTTTAAGTGCATCGAAGGCATCTTGTATATTACTAAAAATATGCTCCTCCGAAATTAGATCGGGAACAATATCTATTGAAATAAGTTTGTCTTTAGGCTGTTCCTGAACGGCAGTTAACAATACCTGAACGCCTCGCTTTTCGAGGTCTAAGACTGCATTTTCTAAAGCGTACAAACCAGACTGATCAATATAGGGAACTCGATCCATACGTATGATAAGTGCCTTTACCTCCTTTGGTATATTAGCAATCTCATCCTGAAAATGAGAGGTAAAACCAAAAAACAATGGTCCATACAAATGTTTTATATAAACCTTATCCTTATACTTATCATAAAACTCAATCTCATCTTGCCAAGGCTTTTCACCATCGAAACCTGCAATGGTACCTACTTCTAAACCTTTTTCACCAATATCACTAGCACGCTTCATAAATAATAGAGAGGCTAATAATAATCCAATCCCTACAGCTTGTATTAAACTTCCAAAGGTTGTAATTAATAAAACAATAATTAAGACTATGGCATCAGCTCTAGGCACTACTAATAAGTGTTTCAATCCTTTTACATCAATAATTTTAAATGCTATTGGTATTAATAAACCTGCTAATACACATAATGGAATATGCGCTGCTAATGTGCCTAATCCTAACAACACTGCTAATAAAAATAAGCCATGAGTAGCACCAGATAGACGTGTACGACCACCAGAATTGATATTAATAACTGTCCCTTTTGTTGCTCCTGCACCAGGAATTCCACCAAATACAGATGCAATTGCATTTCCTATTCCTTGTCCAATTAATTCTCTGTTACTATTGTGCTTTGTCTTTGTCATGTTATCAGCAATAACAGAGGTCAATAAAGAATCTATAGAACCTAAAACTGCCAATACTAAGGCATACTCAGCCACTAGAGAATAAGCACTCGCATCAATCGAGAAAATACCATCAAGCTGTAGTGAAGGTAATCCTGATGGGATTTCGCCAATTACAGGTACATCCCATTTTAAAAAATAACCTACTAAGGACGCTGCAATAAGTGCTACCAAAGCACTAGGAATTACTTTTGTGATATAGGGAAAAGCATAATAGATAACTACGGTAAGCCCTCCTAAGGCAAGTGCCTGCCAATTAAATTCTGCAAATAAACGTGGGAGATCTGTAATAACTAACCAAGTAGATTTAGCCGACTCCAATCCTACAAAAGGAAATAACTGTAAGATTACAATAATAAGACCCACACCACTCATAAAGCCAGACACAACTGGATAAGGAAAGTACTTTACATAACCAGCAATATTAAGTAGTCCAAATACAATCTGAAAAACACCACCAAGAAGAAAGGTTAAGATTATAATTGGCATTGCTGCCTCAAGGCTACCTGCTAGCTCTATAGCACCTGCCACTAATGCCGCAGAAACCACAGTCATAGGTCCTGTTGGTCCACTGGCTTGAGTCGCTGTACCACCAAAAATTGCAGCAAAAATACCAACTGCTATAGCACCATAAAGACCAGCCGTTGCACCTAAACCAGATTGTACTCCAAAAGCTAAGGCTAATGGTAATGCAACAACACCAGCCACTAAACCACCTGTTAAGTCGCCTTTTAAATATTTAAAATCGTAAAGTTTTGAACTCATAAATGAAGTAATTTTGACACACTTCGAAATTAAGACTTTAAGGTCAGATTAGCTAAAAATCTTAATTATGATAAAGGGTTTAAATCCTTAATGATTTAATTGCTTGCTGCCCTCAAGGAATCTAATCTACGTTGCAAAGCTTCGATTTCAGCTGAATTATCTTCAACTTTGGGGATAATTTTGAGCGAATCTAATTCCTGTTCCATAAGATCTTCATCTTTAGGTTGTTCATTGAAGTAGTAACCAATACCTTCACTCGAGCGCCAGGCCTCATTTAATTGATTGTAAACAGTTTCGTCCCAAGTGCTTGGATGTTTAACATCTATCCAAATAACATCTCTATATTCACTGTCTATTAAAACTAAATCTGGGGTTGCCGAACCATCAAACTGTTGTGCATTTTGCTCACTTATTGAAGAAATTGTACCTAAAAAAAACATACGTTTTCTGCCAGCTATTTCTTTAACATAAGGTCTAAACTCAACAGGTGTACTTGCTTTCCAATCATACTCCTTTCTAGACTCTTTAACTTTTAATGGCATCGCAGAAACTCCAGCATAACCTTGCTTTTTACTAGCATGATCGTAATAGTAGAGTTTATCTGTACCGTCAGCTGGCACAAATACACTATAGCTTAAACTTGTACGCTCATCTCCTACTGGCTCCAGGCCAAACCAATGATAAAGTCCACTATAGGCATCTGTATTTGACCCTGCAAAATCAAAATCAGTGACGTATGGTTGTTGATTTTGATCCTTTGGCATTAGCGGTATTTTAACGGCTGTTTCCATATTCCATGGTAAGGGGTCACTGAAGCCACCTAAAAATTTGAGTGATTCAGCCTGTAGTTGCGATACACTTTCTGCTAATGTATTTTGTTTCGTTAAAAACTTAAAGTTCTTAATCTCATCTGGACTAACAAATGTTCCCTTCCCTATTAAAATGCGCTCGAGATAGTCATTAAAATCGTGCTCACCATTCTCAATAATCATAACACCTCCAAATGTTGGGTAAGGGAAAAAGAATCCTTTCCATTTAATAAGACTCACAACCTGTACCCAATCCCCTTCGTCATTCTTCATGTAAAAAGTATCACTCGGCTCATAATTGAATAACATCCAAGGATTAAATCTTTGTACTACAGCATTATAGGTGTTTCTGCTAAACTTTAAAGATTCACCAATTGAGAAGGTAACATCAATTCTATTTTCGTTTGAAAATCTAGGAAACGGAGTTGTACTACTCACCGAAAAAACTTCTTCAGTATTATCACTAATACGTTGCATTATATACTTCTCACTAGGCTGTATGGCCATAGTCCACTTGTTTTCGGTTTCTATTCTTACCAAGTGTGGTAAGGAAACATCCTTAGTTTCGCCAACACTTTCATTGGCCATAGAAAATATATTTCGCAATGGTTGTATACGTTCGTTCTGTGTTAATGGCAACTCATTAATCTCTACCTTATTTAAGTTATTAAATACGTTGTAGGTTTTCATATAATCATAAAGTCCTTGATTCCAACCTAGAAAATATAGAAGACCAAAAAATAAGGTTAGTAATGCCAAAATACCTAATCTACCGCCGGTGCTTGCTGTTTTTCTAAATTTCCTCAATCCTAAAATTAGGACGATTATACTCACAATTATGATGAATAGGTATTTTCTAAAGAATAACAATAAAGGTTGGTAGTCGTCTCTAAAAAAGAAGAGCAACACTAACAGTAATAAGGTTAGAAAAACCGTTATTTTCTTTTGCTTTGGACCTTTGTTCCAATAAGATTTTATCATGCTTTAATAATTGAAATAATAAATACTGTTAAGCGATTAACTACATTAATCCTTTATCCTTAAGTCGCTCTCTTGCTGATTTTTGGTTAGGGTCTGGCTTTATATCTTCTTTGATTTCAACCTCGTCTGGTTTAGAGTCTTTATTTTTTAAATCTTCTACAAGGTCTTTTCCTTTTTCAACTGCATCTTCTACCAAATCTCCTAATGAATCACTCTTCTCTTCGACAATTTCAGAGGTTTTAATTACAAAATGTGCTACATATGTTCCGAGTAATGTCCCAACAGCAAAGGATGAGAAGGCCGATATGCCATTGTAACTACTAAATACGGCTAAAGGCGTTAAAAACTCTACAACCAATGCCGCAACTAACACTATAGAAACAACAAATATTAACCTTGGTATAAAGCTTTGTTTATAGACAAATCCTTTCGGATTGTCTGCACTCATTTGAAGCTCTTTACTATTCACAATTTTATTTAATAATCGGTAAGCTCCATTGCCATTGGATTCTCTCCAATAGATAAAAATTCCAAATAAAATAGCGATGATAAAAATGACAAGTTCTAGTCCCATAGCAATTGTTTTATGCGTCTTATAAAATTAGTCTAAAAAACTTAAATATTGTTACTAATCTGCTCTATGACCCAATCTCTAAAGGAGTCATCCCACGTCTTGTAACTCTCATAAAATTGCTCTTTATCATACCAATAGAGAAACAAAACATCCTTAGGAGCAATATTAATAAGTAGTTTATGAATTAAATCTCTATGGTCTGCGGCTAAAGAAGAATGAGGTTGGTGCAATGAAAAATAAAGAGATTGATCTACAATATCCTCAATTTTATAAGCATTACTTCTTTCTAATTTCTCTAGATATAATTCGACGCTCATAACCTTCTTGCGACCAGTCATATCGAGTTTATTGAGATAACTTTTAAAAAGGGCTTTATTATTTAGAATCTCTTGTGCAGGATGCTCCGCCTTATCTAACATCTGATAAAGCTCAAACTTCTTAATACGATCGTAATTTGGTGTTTTTACCATCGCTTCGAGATTACAGTCAATAATAATGTGATCTTTCAATTTATCAATTAGTTCAGGCTGAGAAATATGATAAATCAAAACATCATGAATCGTGTCTTTGATGGCTTCTTTATAAAATTCTTGACTCTCAAAAATCACAATTGGTTTAATAAAATCTCTCAATAGGTAAATACCGTCAAATGCCCTAGTATAAAAAGATCCTGTGGAATACTGTAATGGTTGTAAGACTAAATCTCTATTTCTCAAGTCACCATATGTATTCGCAGAGTCTAAGAGCTCTTTATGAATATCTTCATCAATAAAATTGTTGCCTTGATTAAATTTATCAATTAAGGCCAATTGTTCCTTTTGCTTTTCTTCGAGATTATCAATTAAACGAAATGTAATACTAACATTCTCATACTTTAAAACATCTAGTGGCTCATAAAACACATCAATATTCTGATCAAAATCGATGCATATAGCGGAGTCTCTGGTAATATTGTTGATTTTATCACCATGAGTTCTAAACACATTTTGCATCATCTCGCGATCAAACGAATGAAAAGGAAGATAGACTGGTTTACCTTTTTGAAGAGGCGAAATAATTATACCATGTGGATTAGCATCACCATGATTTAAATATTGAATGTCATCTTTTTCTTCTGCAACTTCAGGACTCCATCCTACACCGTCTATTGAAAAAGACTTGAGCTTGGTTTCCTTAAAACCTAGAGTTTTTAGACACTTATTATAACGCTCAACCAACTTACCACTTACAGGTATAAGTTCACTTCTATATAAGTTGGCTTCCTTTAACTTCTGCATCCTAACCCAATAAATTATTTATTTGAGCATATTGAAGGAGCATAATCGTTTTAGCGTCTTTTATTTCTCCTGTGCTCATTAATTTTAAAGCTTCTGAAAAAGGCATCTCAAGAACCTCAATATCTTCTGTTTCGCTAATAACGCCTCCTCCTTCACTTACTTTCATGTCATCTGTATACTCAGCAGTAAAATAATAGAGAATTTCAGTTACTGAACCAGGAGACATATAAGCCTCCATGATTTTATTTACATTTTTCACTCTAAAGCCTGTTTCCTCCTCAGTTTCCTTCCTTATACAATCTTCGGGATTATTGTCATCTAATAGACCAGCACAAGCCTCAATCATAAAACCATCCTTATTGCCATTGACATAGGTTGGCATTCTAAATTGTTTAGTAAGAACAACTGTTTTCTTATCCTTATTATATAGTAAAATGGCAGCACCATTTCCTCTATCATAAGCCTCACGCTCCTGCTTTATCCACTGACCGTTTTTAAGTTCAAAATCATAAGTATACTTATTAAGCGTATACCAGTTTGTAGATAAAACTTCTTTTTCTATGTTCTTTATTTTACTGTTTCCCATCAAATTGTTCTCTCGCCTCTAATTCAATACTTAATTGGTTCACCCTTGCATCCACTTTACGCTTAAAGTCTGTGTCAGCAATAGTGGCAACATTATCTAAATACCTCACCACCTCTTGTCTTCTTATATCAGAAAAATTGAGACCCTTCATATTCGCCTTCATTAATTCCTGTAACATATTAAACTTGGTATCATAGTCCTTTTTAAAATACTTATCTGGATTTTCAAACCAATCTTCTTCCAAATCAAAATCTGTTAAACGTAAGGATATAGCAGACTGAATATTTCTAACATCACGTGAAGAGAAAAATGGGAATATCTTCTGAATCTCTTTGTATAATGTCGCATAGAACATATGGTCATCCTCCTCATGAAGTTTTTCGACCTTTTCATAGGTTTTGAGTACACGCTCTTCAGTCGGCTTTTCAACCACTTTTAATATATCACCCATATTTTTGGCTAGACCTTGGTCCGCTAAGTATTGATATACTTCTGGGTCATCCATATTTACAAATTCTGGCATTGTATCTTGAAGCTTTCGCCACCATAAGTAATCTTGGTCTAAAAAGTCGTGCTCTGTACGTGCACCATCAATTTTAAATCTCCCTTGTACTCTTGAGATGACTGCTTTATCGAGCATTTCTGGTAAATTGGTAAATAGACCGATAGAACTATTGCCATAATTGACAGCATAAGCTCCTTCTGTATATCTCAAAAAGACTCCAATAACCTCTTTAACACCTGCAGAAACACCTTGTGCTGTACGTTCTTGTAGGTTATTCTCAGCATCATCAATTGGTGCAAAAATTAATCGTGTTGGATCTTGTAAAGGTTTCATCCACTCCACCATTTTCTCCGCTGAACCACCTTGAAAAGTACTAATTAAAGTATCTGGCATGGGATGAAACAAAAATGGAATATCTAAATTATCACAGTGCTCCTTGAGTCGTGTTGCAATTGCTGCAATAAGCATACTTTTACCTGTTCCTGGAATGCCATAACCCATAAAAACTGGCATAAAACCACCTAATTCTTGAAATGGATTCTTTTGTGCATCAAAATCATAGCTGAGCATACGTTCAGTTAATCGTCTCGCGAAATGCTTTGCATCACGATTACCGACAATTTGCTCAAATTGTATTTTATTAAATTCTACACTCTTAGCCGTACCTTGAAAAACATTGTTCCAGCCATCAATCGCAAAATCAGAATTCTCGAGTTTATAGGCTCTATCAACAATAGTCTCTGTATACTCCAAACTGCTTTTACGCAGTTGGATTTCATCTATAAGCGATTCAAAATACACTACAGTAAAATCAATAACATCTTTATCTGATTTTACAATTTCAGGATGACCTAGATACTTATCATAATAGAAAAGTTGACAAGAAATTCCCTTTAACGGTGATAAAAATGAAACTTCTGGAATACCTGCAAATTTCTGTTTCATAACCGATAGGTCATCTGAAGCATGTGGCTTAAGATCATGTAAAATTTTATAAGCTGTAGCGAACAACATAAAGGCAGTCGCCGTTAGCATTTTACTTTCATATTCTCTCTTACCAGATCGATCTAAAGCCGCTTTATTCTCGGATAAACTTGAAAGACCCGAAGCATCATAATAGGAGTCCTTAATCCAGATTCCCATTGTTAATCCTTCTTGTACCGCAAACAAGGCCTGATTTAAATACAAAGGAATTGCCACAGATTCTGGCAGTAATCGTTTCTTTAAGGATAAAATGGTCTTTGACACGGAAGTGACTGATACATTACTCCCATTGTTGGCACGAGATAAGTATAATAATATAGACTCATCCTTACCATCATTATCCATGTTTTTTGCACGCTGACTCTGCTCCCACTGTACCGATTTTAAGTAGGAAGTCGCTTCATCACGAAGCATATCGAGTTCATTTTGCTTGATAGGAAAAGTTGAATTGTGTTCCATTTAATTGAGTCTATAATTATAAAGTTTTGCTGCTTCTTTAATTTCTTCCGTAAGATTTCCGTCGAAGCTAAAGCCATGAAATCGCCACTCTTTATCGGGTTTATAAAATTGAAAAGTAAATCTAAGTGGTTGCCTACCGTATTTTACCAAGTAGCTTTTTAAAATGTAACTATCAGAAAGGTGTTTCTCTAATATGAGCTCATATCCATAGTACTTACCCACAAAATCTTCGGTGAGGTTATTCATTTGATTTTTTAAACTAATAACGTCGTCACTAGATTGGCTTACCCACTTATTGGTACTATATACATAATCTAATGCTACTGTTGAACCTTCATTTTTAAATTTCTCAAAAAATATTTCGACCATATCATCAGTTACCTCTTGTGCAACCATTGTGGTAAAACCAAAGCACATCGTTATAATTAGTAGTTTTATTTTCATTTTATTTTTTCATGATTAACTCCGAAATTTGAATTGGTGCCTCAGCCAGTTTATTCATTACTTCTGGAGTTTTGTTATGTAACAATTGTATAATTCTATGTGGCGCAAACACATAGCGTTGTCTAAAAATTGTATCCCATTTTTGAAAGGTCTGTTTATTAAAAAAACTACCCTCTTTAAATTCACTCTTAGACTCTATTTCATCGATTTTAAACGAAATAGCATAAGATTCTAACGGTATGGTCTTTTTAGATATACCAGTAAGAATAGCATGCGTTATATCATTTTCGTCTTTGGCAAATACATTGTGAATTGGTCCAAGATCAATGCGTTTTACAAGTTTTGGTAATACTTTTGGTAAACGTTTGTCTATTGCATATGCCATGGTGTCTAGAGCCATTTCCCGATCGGACGTATTCTTTAAGACGTTATAAATCTCACTCTTGTAATCTTGCACATTTCGGCCATCATAATTAAAATACATGTAACATATAAATGGCCTATTGTGTGTAACATCATAAAAACTCCAACTCACTAAATGTTCCGCAACTTTAGAATCTGAAACACCTAGTATCTTTCCTTGTACAAAACGATTAAAGATATACTCTTTCTTTGCTGATGAATAATAAACTATTGAAGAGGCCTGAAATAGTTTACGTTTTGACACCAGCTGTTTCTTTCGCATTAAGGTGTCTAAAAACTCTTCCTTTAAATCTTCAATATTCGTAAGCCTACTTAAAAACTCCTCACGTAATTCTAGATCATTAAATAAATACCTAAACTCAAGATAATTAGGAAAACTAGAATCCGTTAAATCAACCTTCATGTTGTCTTCGTCATCATACATGTATTTCACACGCATGGCTTCGATAGAATAGAGCAATAAATCAGAATATTGCTTAAAAAGTAGTACCTCAGTCTTATCTAGTAGTTGCTTTTGTTGCACTGCAACAATCAGCTCCTTTAAACAGAAATCTATTAACTTATGATAAAATACATACTGTTCCTTAGAGTCTAATTCTGCGGAGTCTAAAGGCGTTACGATCATCTTCAATCATTCAATTTGGTATCTGAAAGCTTAAGAAGCTTGTCAAACACTATCCTAATAGGTCGTCATCGTTATTTTCTGGCTTAGCCTCACCTTCTGGCTCTCCTCCATCTGCTGGCGCATTAGGATCGGCTTTATAATATTCCTCAAATATTTCTTTCATGTCGATACCATAACGGTCTGCAAAATTCTTTTGGATGGCCTCATCCTTAGCTCTGATATCTTTAAGAGCTTCAGCATAACTTCCATAAACACCTTGCATCACTTTCTCATGAACCGGAATATTATCCATCATTTCCTGACGTGCTTTAGCACTTGCTGAATGCATTGCAGCAAGAGTTTCACCAATATGCTCATCTGTTTTGACACCTAAGTGCTCTAATATTGCAGCGAATTCTTGGTCTGTACGTGCCTTAAGTGCAACTACATAACCATCATAATATTTTAGACGCTCATCAGTATCACTTTTTAACTTGGCTCTGTGAGTTTGAAGATTACTTCTTAAAGAGGTTAATACCTTTATGGTAAGATTATGCTTGTGTACAAAACTATCTTTAGATGCAGCTAAGGTTGTGTAGGCATTCTTTAAGCCTTCTAATTCTTCAACCTTTTGTTCTAATTGAGTTACCTTCTCTAAAGCCTCAGAATACTCGGTTGATTGCTTATCAGCAACTTCCTCTAAGGCTTGTCTAGCCTGCTTTAATAAGGCGTACTGCTCTTCTAACCTTGCTTCAACTTCCTTCTTCTTTTCTAATGCTTTAGTATGATTATTACTCGCTTCAATTATGGCAGTTTTTAAACTCTCCTCAACCTCTTTGATTTCGAGCTCTCTATCCTTTAAACGCTTTATTGCAGCAGTACTTTTAAATGACAATTCATTTAATAGTGTTTGTACGTCTGCTGTTTCGATACGTTGTTGAAACATAGCCTTTGCTTTGTTATCTGCGGCATCACGCTCTTTTTGTGCACTGTTTAATTCATCTTCAGCTCTTTTTATTTTACTCTTTCTTCCCCAAAGATTATTCCACCATGTATCAGGTTTGTTTTGAGCATCCTCTAACTCTACCTTAGCACGCTCCAATCGTTTTACAGCATCATCAATAACTTTCTGCTCCTCAGCATTGAGTGCCGAAAAGCCTTCAAACATAATACCTACTTCGTCTTGATAGTCCGTTAAATCTTTTATAGCATCCAATAAAGTCGATCTGTCCTTTTCGGCCATATCAACAACTGAGTCTAGAGTAGCATTTAATATTTTCTGACGACTTTCTGGATCGTCTTCTTGAGCTAGCTTAGATTTCATTTGGTCAATGGCCTTTCCCCAGTTTACATCAACCTTTTCTGTTTTTTCATTGGAATTTGTTTCTAATAAATCAAAATCATCAGACATATTATGTAGTGTTATTTAGTTGAACAATAATTGATAAGCAATTTCGGTAATTTTATAAGAGAATAAAAATTTTATGCTGTAAATAATAAGTAGTAAATGTTATTAAAATGTTACACCTTTTTACTGGACGCAAACAGTTTAATATCTTTATAAAAAACTAACCCTATGAAAATTTTGAGATTACCCATTTTGATACTTACTGTGTCACTTTTAATCAACTGTTCAGAATCCAAATCAAAACAACTCACAGAAAACACAACGCATGAAGCAGTTCAAACTGACCCAGTTTTGATAAAACCCATTAAACATGGCACTTTAGTTGTCGAAACTAAAGATGTTACTATTTATGTGGATCCCACTGGTGGTAAAGAAGCTTTTAAGGGACAAAAAGCTCCCGATTATGTTTTAATCACAGATATTCACGGTGACCACCTGAGTAAAAGCACATTAGAGAGTTTAGGTTTATCTAATGCAACCCTTATTGGGCCAAAGGCCGTTACCGATAAAATTCCCTCTACTATCGCACCTAAAGTTGTTACCTTACCAAATGGTGCATCTTTTGAAGGAAATACAGTCAATATTGAAGCCGTACCCATGTATAATCTCAGAGAAGAGGCCTTAAAGTTTCACGAGAAAGGAAGAGGAAATGGTTACATATTAACGCTTGAAGATCAGCGTGTTTATATATCTGGAGATACTGAAGATATTCCAGAGATGCGTAATCTTGAAGATATTGATAAAGCACTTGTATGTATGAATCTGCCTTACACCATGCCTGTAGAAAGTGCGGCAAGTGCGGTATTGGACTTTAAACCAACAACCGTATATCCTTATCATTACCGTGGAACAAATGGATTGAGTGATATTGCAAAATTTAAATCCATAGTTAATGAAAAAGATGCCAATATTGAGGTAAAACTGTTAAAATGGTACTGAAATTAAATGTTAAATTTTGATTTGTTGATAAGTTAGCAAATACTGCATTTTGCCCGAATTTAGTGCTATTCAACGATGTTTATTCACATTTAATCGGTAAAATTGTTAATTAAAAACCGAAATTAATTCATAATTAGTGGTTTACAAATAGCTTTTTTTATATCTTAGCGTCAGTTTTAGTCCAAATCTATTATTAATTAACCATGTATATAAACCTACTTTCAAAGGCTTTAGTAGTGACAACCACTCAGCTTACTATGATTCTAATTGCCGTAGCCACCATATTCATTGTGTTTATTTTAATTGCTATTGTAAAAATGTACAGGCTTAAGGCTGAGAATAGGAAATTAATGGAAACTAACGCATTTAAAGATGTCGACGAAAGTTATAAAGACTTCACTGGCGGTCATCTTTACAGCGACCAATAAATAGAAAAGCTCGTTTAATAACGAGCTTTTTTTATATTCGGATTTCTTTAATCAATATTATCTGATTAACTTTTTATACTTAATACGTTTAGGCATAATATCACCTCCAAGACGTTTCTTTTTATTTTCTTCATATTCACTGAAACCACCTTCAAAGAAATAAACTTGTGAGTCGCCCTCAAAAGCAAGTATATGTGTACAAATTCGATCTAAAAACCATCTATCGTGCGAGATAACAACTGCACAACCTGCAAAGTTTTCTAAACCTTCTTCAAGAGCTCTTAAAGTATTGACATCAAGATCATTAGTAGGTTCATCTAAAAGCAATACATTACCTTCTTCTTTTAGGGTCATTGCTAAATGCAAACGGTTACGCTCTCCGCCAGAAAGAAGTTTTACCTTTTTATTTTGCTCACTACCAGAAAAATTGAATCGGCTTAAATAAGCCCTAGAATTAACTTGACGATTACCCATCATTATCAACTCTTGTTCATCCGAAAAATTCTGCCAGATCGTTTTTTCTGGGTCAATATTAGAATGACTTTGATCAACGTAGGCAATCTTTGATGTATCACCAACAATAAATTCTCCTTTATCTGGTGATTCCTCTCCCATTATCATTCTAAAGATTGTGGTCTTCCCTGCACCATTTGGACCAATGATACCTACAATACCTGCTTGTGGCAGATTAAAATTGAGATCATCATATAATAACTTGTCACCGTAAGCCTTGGCAACACCAGTGGCTTCAATAACATTGGTTCCTAATCTAGGACCATTAGGTATGTAGATTTCAAGTTTTTCATCGAGCTGTTTTTGGTCCTGGCTTAATAGCTTATCGTAATTCTTAAGACGTGCTTTTTGTTTGGTTTGTCTCCCTTTTGCTCCTTGACGCACCCACTCGAGCTCACGTTCTAAAGTTTTCTGTCGCTTAGACGCAGACTTGTTTTCTTGAGCTAAGCGTTTTGATTTTTGGTCTAACCAAGACGAGTAATTTCCCTTCCATGGTATACCTTCACCTCTATCTAACTCTAAAATCCAACCCGCAACATTATCTAAGAAATATCTATCGTGAGTAACAGCGATTACTGTTCCTTTATATTGAGCAAGGTGATGCTCTAACCAATGTACAGATTCTGCATCTAAGTGGTTGGTTGGCTCATCTAAAAGTAATACGTCTGGTTCTTTAAGCAATAATCTGCATAAGGCGACACGACGACGCTCACCTCCAGATAGTACACCAATTTTTTTATCACCTTCTGGCGTACGCAAGGCATCCATCGCAATTTCTAATTTGGTATCTAATTCCCAAGCATTAGAAGCATCTATTTGATCTTGTAATTCAGCCTGACGATTCATCAGCTTTTCCATCTTATCAGGATCACTGTATACCTCTTCTAAACCAAATTGGTCATTAATGCTATTATATTCATCCAAAACTGCTACAATCTCAGAAACGCCTTCTTTTACAACCTCTAAGACTGTTTTGTCATGATCTAACTGTGGTTCTTGTTCTAAGTAGCCAACAGAATAACCTGGTGAAAAAACAACATCACCTTGGTAGTTTTTATCAACTCCTGCAATTATCTTTAATAAAGTAGACTTACCAGAGCCGTTTAAACCAAGAATACCAATTTTGGCGCCATAGAAAAAACTTAGATATATATTTTTTAGAACTGGTGTATTTGCTGATTGAAATGTCTTGGTAATACCAGACATTGAGAATATAACTTTCTTATCGTCACTCATAATTAAACGCGTCCTTTTAATGCATTAAACACCCATGCTATTGCAAAAAAACCGATACCAACGGTTGCAAATCCCCATCCCGCTACATCATCATATCTATACGCTCCCATAAGTATGAGCACAACACCCATTATTATCATGAGGATTGTCGCCCAAGCTAGAACAGTGTTTTTATTCATTGCCATAATTTGAAAATTTAATATTGGTTAGTTAGTTGAATCACAAATATCGGGAATAAAAAGAAAAAAGCATCCTTTGCAGGATGCATTTGAATTAGTATTTAAAAGTTTTAAGCCATAGGAACTTCAATTACTATAAGGTCAGAATCCTCTGTTGACTTAATATCTATCGATTCTGCATCTGAAATCCCAATTGCGTCGCGTTTCGTTAAATGAGTTCCCGCAACTTCCACTTCACCTTCTGCTACAAATACATACAGTCCGTGATTATCTGACTTAGGATTTAATTTTAAATCCTTATTTGCTTCCAATGAACTTCTGTAGATATAAGCTTGCTGACTTATTGGCAAGGCCTCTCCCTCTAGCTTATCCTTTGGTGCAACAACGGTCTGAAGTTGATTTAATCTACCATCGTCTGAAAATTTACGTTGCTCATAATTTGGTTTTACACTCATTTCTTCTGGAATGATCCATAATTGAAGAAAATTAACTTCATCTGTTTTGCTATCATTAAATTCAGAATGCGTTAAACCAGTACCAGCACTCATAACCTGTACCTCACCAACCTCAATTGCCCGCTTATTTCCCATACTATCCTTATGAGACAATGCACCCTTTAAGGGAATAGAAATAATCTCCATGTTTTGGTGTGGGTGAGTGCCAAAACCCATTTTTGGTTGTACAACATCATCATTAAGCACACGTAACATCCCAAAGTTCATACGCTCAGGATTTTGATATCCTGCGAAACTAAAGGTATGATGTGATTTTAACCAGCCATGATCTGCATAACCTCTTGAATCTGATTTGTGAATTATAGTTTTCATAGTTTTATTTATTTGAATTGTTATTTATTTGAATTATCATTTATCTAACTAACAGGAAGAAAGCCCATTTTACCCATTTGATAGTCTCGCATTGCTTCTAAAAGCTCAGTTTGTGTGTTCATCACATAAGGCCCATATGTTGCAACTTCTTCCTTAAATGGTTCTCCCGAAAGAAATAGTAATAAACTATCTTCCTTTGCCTCGATAGTAAATCCTTCACCATCTGAATTAAACTCAATAAGCTGATTTGAATTTAACTCGAGTTCATCAGTCCCATTCACTAGTACATTTCCTTTTAATAAGTATAACATAGCCTGATGCGAATCGGAAAATTTAATTGTCTCTTTCCCGCCTTTTTTGGCTTCAATCATAAAGGCATTAACTGAAGTTTGTGTTTTAATTTTACCCTTTACTTCATTTAAATGACCTGCTATTATCTTTGTTATTACCTTACCATCTTCTGAAGATTTTATGTCAAAATCCTCACTTTTTATATGTTGGTAATTGGCCTGTATCATTTTTTTATCGGAAGGTAGGTTTAACCATAACTGAATACCTTCAATAGTGCCACCTTTCTTTACAAATGCCTTTGTAGGCGCTTCAGCATGCACAATACCTCTTCCTGCAGTGGTCCATTGTACATCACCAGCTTTTACTACACTTTCATTACCCAAGGAATCGCGATGTAATTGCTCTCCTTGAACCAAGAACGTCACTGGTTCAAATCCGCGATGCGGATGTGGTCCTAAATCAAAAGGATTGCTACGCTCACTTATTTCATAAGGTCCATAGTGATGGAGTAATATGAATGGATCAATCATATCAATATTTTGAGTTGGTAATGGTTGACGCAATCGAATTGGTCCCATATTTACAAAATCACTACGTCCTACTCTTTTTATACTATTTGTTTTCATTTCATTTTCTTTCATTACAATATTTTCCATGGAAAATATTAGGTTAAAAAAATGCTTATCGCATTTTATCTAATAGATCACTTAAAAGCTTTCCATCTTCTTCAGAAAGGTTTTTAAGTAAATCCTTATTTAAGTTATTAGGGATAGAATCTAAAAGATTCATTCCTTCTTTTGTAATTACAATTTTTACCACACGTCTGTCGTGTTCAGATGGCAACCTTTCAATGTAATTTTTAGCACAAAGCTTATCCATTAAACGTGTGGCATTTGGTGACCGTTCTAACATTCTATCCTTAATGGTCTGAACCTTTAGTGGTTCTCCTGCTCCTCGCAATATTCTCAATATATTATATTGTTGTGGTGAAATACCGAACTCCTTAAAGAACTCATTTTGACAACTTGTAATCCAATTTGCCGTGTAAATGATATTTAACAATGCTTTTACGCGGTTATTAGGAAACGTCGAATTTATATCCTTGGCTAAATCTCCCATATTAAAATCTTACGTCGTTATAGGTACTCTTTTTATTAAATACCGCATTTGCAAATGGGCAAAGAGGCATAATTTTGAGACCTTTTTCTCGTGCAAAATCTACAGATGCTTCAACTAATTTATAGCCAACTCCTTGACCCTTTAAAGACTCATCGACTTCGGTATGGTCTATAATAATTTTATCATCACCAGCATAACTATATGTCATACTTGCTTGCTTAATTCCATCTATTTCAAGATAGAACTCCCCTTTTTTACCGTCTTCTTGTTGCTGTATTTCCATGATTAAAGACTTTCTTCAAATTGTCTAACCTCTTCTAATAAATCATTATTTAAATCATCATTACTTATAGCACCATTGCTAAAATTACTATGGAAGGATGGTAGCGAAAATTTACCAACAATATTAGCATCATGTCTCGGGAATCGATCAGAAGCCATATCTAGTACAGACTGACCGCCTCTTCCTCCTGGTGATGTTGCCATTAATAGCATAGGTTTACCCAAGAACGTTTTTTGTTCTACGCGAGATGCCCAATCAAAAACGTTTTTAAAAGCACCAGTATAAGCACCATTATACTCCGCAAGAGAGAGGATAATACCATCTGCATCTCTTATTTCATTTACAAAATCTATGGCCTCTTGAGGTTGCCCTGATGCATTTTCGCGATCAACACTATATAGAGGCATTTCATAATTATTAAGATCTAGCACTTTGACTTTGACATCTTTTACTAAACCTGAAGCATAAATGGCCAATTGTTTATTAATTGAGTTACTGCTTATACTGCCTGCAAATGCTATTATTTTTTTCATCTTAATCAATTATGCTATTTGTAACTCTTCTATTAAATGGTTCGCTTTCTGTTGCTTTTCTTCTGCACTAAACATTAACTGATCTAATTTAATCATTTCGATATCCGAAATACCTATAAAGCCTAGAAAATGTTTAATGTATCGTCCGGCAAAATCAATATCACTATCAATCTCTGTTCCTCCACTACTTACTATAACATAGGCTTTCTTTCCATTTAATAAACCAACTGGTCCATTTTCAGTATACTGAAATGTTAAGCCTGCCCTTGCAATAAGATCAAAATAAGCCTTTAAGGATGCTGGAACAGAAAAATTATAAATAGGTGCTGATATAATAATAGTGTCAGCATCTAAAATTTCATCAACTAACTGTTGTGATGTCTTTAAAGCTTCTTCTTGTTCGGCTGTACGTTCACCTTTTACAAAAAGTGAGGCTAACATCTCTTCATTTAGAAATGGTAAATCTGAATACGTGGTATGTCTTTCCTTAACGTTTACAACTGATTCTACCTCTTTTATGCGATTAATCAATTTCTCTGCATAAGACGTTGAAATTGAATTCTGTCTGTTACTACTAGAGTTAATATTTAATATGTTCATGACTTATAATTTTAATTACAGTACAAACTTAGATATAATTATTTTATTTTCCAAGGAATATATTTCCATGTAATTAATATTTAACGTTTCATTTAGAAAATAGCTTTAACATTCAGACTTATGTTTCGTAAATTCGTGGCAGACAAAACACTATTAATGGATATTAAATTCAACAAAAACGAAGACCACAATAAATTACTTGTCTCTGATCTTAAATCTAGACTTGCAAAAGTTAAATTAGGAGGTGGTGCAAAAAGCATTAAAAAGCATCATGGAAAAGGCAAACTTACTGCCAGAGAACGTATCGATTATTTATTGGACACAGGGAGTAAATCTATTGAAATTGGTGCCTTTGCAGGAGAAGATATGTACCCAGAGTATGGTGGTTGTCCATCTGGTGGTGTTGTTGTTAAAATTGGATATGTAAAAGGAAAACAGTGTATAGTTGTTGCTAACGATGCTACGGTAAAAGCTGGAGCATGGTTTCCAATTACAGGCAAAAAGAATTTGCGTGCCCAGGAATTGGCAATAGAAAATCGTTTACCTATTATATATTTAGTAGATAGCGCTGGTGTTTTCTTACCTATGCAAGATGAGATATTTCCAGATAAAGAACACTTTGGCCGTATATTTAGAAACAATGCTGTAATGAGTAGCATGGGTATTACTCAGATTGCTGCTGTTATGGGTAGTTGCGTTGCTGGTGGTGCCTATCTACCAATAATGAGTGATGAAGCATTAATCGTTGATAAAACGGGAAGTATTTTTCTTGCAGGAAGTTATTTAGTAAAAGCAGCTATTGGAGAAAGTATTGATAATGAAACTCTAGGAGGAGCCACAACACATTGTGAAATATCTGGAGTGACCGATTATAAGGCCAAGGATGATAAGGATGCACTAGATACTATTAAGAATATTGTAGATAAGATAGGTGATTATGATAAAGCAGGCTTTAATCGAATAAAGGCATTAAAACCTAAGGAGAATCAAGAAGACATCTACGGCATATTACCAAACAGTAGAGCTGACCAATATAATATGAAAGAGATCATAAAGCGGTTAGTTGATAATTCAGAATTTGAAGAGTATAAAGAAGGTTATGGAAAGACCATTATAACGGCTTATGCTCGCATTGATGGATGGGCAGTTGGTATTATAGCAAACCAAAGACAAATTGTTAAAACTACAGGCGCTAAAACTAAACCGAGTGAAATGCAGTTTGGTGGAGTGATCTATAATGATTCTGCAGATAAGGCTACACGATTTATTGCAAATTGTAACCAAAAGAAAATTCCACTCGTCTTTTTACAAGATGTAACAGGGTTTATGGTTGGTAGTAAGTCCGAACATGGTGGTATCATTAAGGATGGTGCAAAGATGGTAAATGCGGTAAGCAATTCCGTTGTACCAAAATTTACGGTTGTAATTGGAAACAGCTATGGTGCAGGAAACTATGCTATGTGCGGTAAAGCCTATGACCCAAGGCTTATTTTTGCATGGCCTAGTGCTGAATTAGCTGTAATGAGTGGTAAATCTGCAGCCAAAGTTCTTTTACAGATAGAAACCGCTTCTTTAAAAAAGAAAGGTGAAAAAATCACTAAAGAAAAAGAAGAGGAACTTTTCAATAAAATAAAGTCGCGATATGATAAACAAGTCTCACCCTATTATGCTGCGGCAAGACTTTGGACAGATGCTGTAATAGATCCATTAGATACTAGGAAATGGATTAGTATGGGTATCGAGGCCGCTAACCACGCTCCTATCGAAAAGCCATTTAACTTAGGGGTGCTTCAGGTTTAATTCCCTTGATGATCTTTTACTCTAGGAATCGTTAATAGCTTAGTTTGTCTGCCGTTTACGTAACGGAAACCATTTGGTCCCCAAAACCCAGCTTCTTCGAGCATTATTCTAATATCGCGTTTCCATTCTGGTATAGTTACCGTTGTATTAAGCTCAATGGCATAAACAGTATTTTCTTGTAATGGATAGTCACCATTTACAGGGACACCTCCTTGAGAATCCCACATTCCCAAAGTTGTACCAGAACTATGCCCATAAGTACCCAAAGGATGCGTATATATAGCCGGTCTAAGACCTTCTGCCTTTCCCGCACTAAGTGACTCTAATAAAATTTCATTACCTGTTTTTCCAGTTTTAAAATTACTCGTGAAAATATCCTGTACTCGATTACCATCTTTCAAGGCATCTCGCAAGAATTTGGGTGGTTCTGTTTCATTTGGTTTTAAAACATAGGCTAATTCCTGACAATCTGTATTTAACCTTAGATAGCTTATTCCTATATCACAGTGCACCAAATCTCCCGGCAAAATGACCATATTATCAGGTCTATTTGAGAAGGCATATAAATGATTGCCTAATTCTTCTGCGGTTCTTTGTACATCTACTGTTGGATGAAACCATGTCTTTAATCCAAGTGCCGTAATCTTGTCACGCATCCACCACTCTACATCAGTCGTAGTTGTAATTCCTGGCGTAATAACCTTTTCTGAAAATGCTTCTGCGATAATATCGTGTGTTATATCAACCAATTGATTGTAAATAACCATTTCTTTTTCTGTTCGGGTTTCAATCCAACTAATCGCCAATTTTTCTGCAGAAACTACATTAGGCTTAAACTGATTTGGAAGATTTGCCATGAAAGCTTCATAATCTGTTTTTACGATACCATCACATATATTGAAGTAATCTGAATAATTGAGTCCTATGGTTTTAGGATTACGTTCTTCAATAATTTGCATTAGCCGTTTCCACTGATTTGGTTCCTTTTCTTTATCCCAAGTAGAGATAATATTTTCACCAAAATTATAACGTGCTACAGCGAGTTTTTCTATGGTATTGTTCGCCTTATTACGATAAAAAACCAATATGGTACGACGCCTAGCATTGAGCCAAGTTGCTGGCAACATAGTCTTTAATACAGGGTCTTCATTGTATTCCCTTGATATTAAGACCCACATATCTATACCAGCCTTATCCATTAAATCTGGTAAAAGATTATCAAATCTATCCTTTAGAATAGCATCCACTACTTCAGCACGTTGTCGTTCTGGTAAAATTTGTTGACTATAGATTGACACACTAAAAACAAAAACTAGTAGTTGAAGAAATCTCATGGTAAAGAATTATTGATAATAATTGAAAGCTTAAATATATAAGTAATTATTACAAAAACAGTAGTATCAATTAAGATTCAAGGTGCGCATTTAAATGTTTAGCTCCTAACGTTTTATATGTTTTTTCTTACTTATGTATGTGATTTGGCGAATATTTAATAATTTTTATAGTGTATTTAGCTACTTGTTACTATATTCTGAGCGTCTTAACCTACAGATATTATGAAACTTTTTGTAAAAGGTACCGCATTTACTGCTGTACTGATCAGTATTTTTTTAGCTGATTTATCTACGATAAGTTCCTATACAGAAGAACCAAATTACTCTATATTAAAAAATAATCCAAAGTCTAATCATATAGTCTATGATGACAATAAAGGCTTATCAATTAAGGAACTAGTCGAACAATGTAAACAAGTTGATCTTTATGATTCAGAAGGAATTAAGGTTTTATCTATAAATAAGTTTAATAAACCTATTTTCCTTAATATACTGAAACCAGGTCAATATAAAGTTGAGATTAAAACGAACAGTGGAGAATTAATAATAAAGACTTTGATTAAAATTTAAACTTAAGAAATAAAAAAAGGCGCATAATGCGCCTTTGTATAGTTTTATTTTGAATTATTAAGCAGTACCTGCTCTTTTTGCTTTTCTTTCTTCTCTTATTTCTTTGAAACGCTCAATGCTTGCTCCAAATAACCAGTAAGGAATTACAAAGGTTAAAAGGAATATCATTAACCAGAAACCTATTGTTAATATAGTTAAGAAAGCTAAAAATCCTAAATATTGATCAAATTCGAACATAATTGCGTTTCATTTTTAATTTTGATGCCACAAAGATAAAACCAAAATATAAGTTTTACAACAACAAAAATCAGATTTATTAACAGGATTATTCAGTGTAAAAATTTATAGATTCTTTACATGATAATCTACTAATCCATCAATAGGTCTTCTTACAAAATTACCAACTTTAAAGCCATATTCTTCAGCCACCTCATGGATTTCTTCTTGTGAAAAGAAAGCAATAGATCCCGCAAAATGTACAGGAGCACCTTCATCTAATTCAGGTTTAAATTGAAGAATCATATGCTCTGTAAAGCGTCGTATACCTTTTTTGATTAACTCTTTAATATAAGCCGAGTCTTTATTAAGGAACATAAATTCTGCAAAATTGGCTAAATATGCATTAGGATTGGGTTGCTTATATAAATTGTATTTTATAAAGTCAGCTTCTAATTCATATTTATGCTCAAACGCCAATTTGATAGTTTCTGGCATTTTATTAAAGTAGTAATCGCGAATTAACTCTTTGCCATAATAGTTACCACTAGCGTCGTCCATTAAGGTATAACCTAAACTTAATACACGTTGATGTAAATTAATACCATCAAAATAACTACAATTTGAACCAGTGCCCATAATACATACCACTGCTCGTTCGTCATTAGAATTAATTGTAGCTCTAACAGCGGCCATTGTATCCTCACGAACTTCAACATGCGCTTTTAAGAAAATTAATTTTAGGACATGCGTTAGCATTAACCTCGGTTTCTCAGTACCACAACCTGCTCCATAAAAAAAAACATGTGTAACATCATCTTTTAGTGCCATTAAATCAGCACTTTTATTAATGATTTTAGTTACTTTTTTTTCCGAGAGAATTGCAGGGTTTAAACCCTTAGTTCTGATTTTTTCGGCTAACCGTTTGCCTGTATTGTCAATAACAATCCAGTCGCATTTTGTAGAACCGCCATCGGTTATTAGTATCATATGGCCAAAACTTAAAAAGTTTCGTAGAAATCGATTATATAATCCCTACGAAACCTTATAATTTTTATAAACTGTTAACTTTCTGAGCTAAATCTACTAATTTGTTTGAGTATCCAAACTCGTTATCATACCAAGATACTAACTTGAAGAATTGTGGGTTTAATTCTATACACGAATCAGCATCAAAAATACTGGTACGAACATCACTTACAAAGTCTTGTGACACTACTGCATCTTCAGTATATCCTAAAACACCATTCATTGCACCTTCTGAAGCTGCTTTAAATGCCTTCTTAATTTCATCTAACGAAGTAGCTGTTTTAGTTTTTACAGTTAAGTCTACAACTGATACATCCGCAGTTGGAACTCTAAAAGCCATACCAGTTAATTTTCCATTTAATTTTGGAATTACTTTACCTACAGCTTTCGCTGCTCCTGTTGTTGAAGGAATAATATTTAATAAAGCAGAACGTCCTAATCTATAATTTTTACGAGATGGTCCATCTACCGTTAATTGTGTCGCAGTACTCGCATGAATTGTTGTCATTAGAGCTTCTTCTAAGCCAAAATTATCATCAACAACCTTAGCAATTGGAGCTAAACAGTTTGTAGTACAAGACGCGTTTGATACGATATTTTGATCTGCAGTTAACTCGTCATCATTTACACCCATAACGTACATTGGTGCATCTTTACTTGGTGCAGAAATAACTACTTTCTTTGCACCAGCCTGAATGTGATAATCTGCAGTCTCTAGTGTTGTAAAGATACCTGTACACTCCGCAACAACATCTACTCCAGCCTCATCCCATTTAAGATTTTTTGGGTCTCTTTCTGCTGTGACTCTTACTGTTTTTCCATCTACAACTAGATGTCCATCATTTACTTCAACAGTACCATCGAAGTTTCCATGAACTGAATCATATTTTAATAAATATGCAAGATGCTCTACATCCAACAAATCGTTAATAGCTACAACATCAACGTCATCGCGTTTTACAGTTGCTCTAAAAACTATTCTACCAATTCTACCAAATCCGTTTATTCCTAACTTTAAGTTTGACATTTTCCTATCGTTTTAATTTTTGTGTTCTTAATTTATATTGTCATTATATCAGAAACTCGAAGGAGCTCCACATTAATTTTAGATTTTCCTTTTACTGCTTGATCAAATGGTGTAAGTTCCATGATATCGTTTTTAAGCCCTACCATGTAATTACTTTTACCTACGATTAAACTCTCTACGGCTTTTACACCCATTCTACTTGCAAGTACTCTATCAAAACAAGATGGTGAACCACCTCGTTGCATGTGCCCAAGTACAGACACACGTACTTCATATTCAGACATGTTTTCATCAACATAGTCCTTCAATTCAAATACGTTCTTACCTGTTTTATCACCTTCGGCAACCACAACTATACTCGATGATTTACCAGATTGTTTACTTCTTCTTAAGGATTCTACCAAGCGATCTAATCCTAAATCTTCTTCTGGTATTAAGATCTCCTCAGCACCTGCACCAACACCAACATTTAAAGCAATATGACCTACATCTCGTCCCATAACCTCAATAAAAAACAATCTGTTATGTGAACTTGCAGTATCTCTAATTTTATCAATAACCTCAACAACCGTGTTTAAAGCTGTATCATACCCTAAAGTATGGGTTGTACCAAAAATATCATTGTCAATAGTACCAGGAATACCCATAACCGGAAAATCATATTCTTGATTAAATACCATTGCACCTGTAAAGCTACCATCTCCTCCAATAACAACAAAAGCATCGATACCAGCTTTAGTTAATTGATCGTATGCTTTTTTTCGACCTTCTTTAGTTCTAAATTCTTTAGATCTCGCAGACTTTAAAATAGTTCCACCTTTATTGATGATACCCTTTACACTCCGTGCATCCATTTTCACAAAATCACCATCTATCATGCCTTCGTAGCCACGATAAATTCCGAAACATTCAATGTTATGAAATGCACATGTTCGCACAACAGATCTAATTGCTGCATTCATTCCTGGAGAGTCTCCTCCCGAGGTCATTACCCCTACTTTTTTAATGGTATGTAGCATTTTTTTAATTTAATTTCCAGTAAAATTAATAAAGAATACAAACAATAAAGTGACTATTATCATAAAAAA
Source organism: Winogradskyella poriferorum (assembly GCF_050618035.1). Classification (GTDB taxonomy): domain Bacteria; phylum Bacteroidota; class Bacteroidia; order Flavobacteriales; family Flavobacteriaceae; genus Winogradskyella; species Winogradskyella poriferorum_A. The sequence continues at coordinate 207,415 of NZ_JBODPY010000002.1, read as the reverse complement.
AACGCGTGCAAAACAATTCAAACGTTTTCGTTGATAAGTATTTTTATAAACCTCAAAAAATAAGCAGAATTAGGACTTAGACTTGGTCTTTTTTTTCTTCATAGACATATATTCTGGCATAAAAGAATCGTCGTTTTCGTCCTCTTTTTCTTGTTCTATGACCTTTTGTTTGTCTTTGCGATTTTTGCCAGAAAAAATAATTTGAAGGAGTTCTTTAAAAGTGTCAAACTCTACATTATAGGACAAACCAATTCCTTGAGTATAACCAATTTCTTCACCAAAGTTTCTGATAGTATTTTCCCTATTAAATACCTTGGCCCTAAAGGTACCATCTTCATTTAATAACCAATCGATTTGAACGTCACCCGTAATTGTAGTTTGCTGGGCACTTCCAAATGGTACGCCAAGTTTACCATTTACCAAGATCTTATCACTAATTTGAGTTTGTAGTGTAAGACCAAATCGATTATCTGTTTGCAATTCTGGTGTGTTCTCTCCCAACTCCACATCTATACCTACATTTAGGTTATCATTATCTCCACCAATGATATTATTTACAATTCCCGATAGACGCTCAGAAATTGTACCCGTAAAATTCACTCCTCGTATACCATTAGAAAAGCTTCCTGTACCTAGAAGTGTCAATGCCTGATTATTTCTTTCATCTTTTGAAGATAGCCTATAATCCAACTCCGATTTTACTGTTGACGATACATTTGGAAAGCGTAAATCAAAATCTGGTTGTGGTTGTTCTAAATCTCCAGTTAAATAGATATCAACCTCAACAGGAATACGTTGTGTAATAGGACTATCTAATAGTACTGATGGATTAGCTGTGGTCTTATAAATTGCTTTTAGATTAATCTCAGCACCCATCGGATCACCCTCCCAGACAATACTTCCACCGCGTTCAACCTCAAATTTTTTCTCAACAAATCCACCATATTTGAAATTATAGATCCCTTCAAAAACAGAGAAATCGCCCCACATATTAAATGTGCCGTTGGTATTTATTAAAAATTGTAAACCGCCTTCACCACTTCCTTTAATTGTACTTCCGGCTTCCTTATCAATTACAATCTCTATTATTGCATTTTGATTGACATTTAAATCAAAATCTAGTTCTAAACCTTTAACTTCAATTTGTTCTACAACCTCTCCATTAATACGTGCTTGTTTTTCTTTTGGTGTTAAAAAGTGTATAAATGAATTATCACCAAAACTCTCTGAATCGTTAAGGGGAATATTAAATACTGTTCCTGGCGCGGTACTACCAACAACCTTTATGACTAATTGATCTGTTGGTCCTTTTATAGTCGCATTTCCAGACACAAATCCGTCACCATAATACAAAGCATCTTCTTTCTCAATTGTATTTAGAACCAATAATCGATCTGTAGACAAGTCTAAACCTAATTCCCAATCTGAGAAGTTATTATGCTCAATAAACCCATTGAGGTAACCTTGTGAGAAGAATTTAGAATCGGTCATTGCTACATTGTTGAATATAAATTGCTGGTCTCTTAAAGTAACTTTAGAATCAAAGTCAAATCCGTAATCAACATTCAAGTATGGAATAGAGAGACCAGCTCTATCCAATAGTAACTCACCATCAATACTAGGCTTATTAAGATTACCTGATACTTTTGCGTTACCAGAAACTAATCCTCTAATATTGCTTATAACACCTTCACCCAACGGATTGAGTGGGTCGAGTAAAAACTCTTCAAAAACAACATCTAAATTGATATTTGGGTTATTAACAGATACATCTATAAAACCTTTAGCGCCAAAAGATTTTAGATTGTCATTTACTAGAGCGACATCTACACTATAATTGGTAATAGAATTATTCCCTTTTACCTTAGCATAAAGATTACCCAAATCATAATCATTTACAAAAAGACCAGATACTTCTAAATCAGATTTTGGAAGATATACACCATTAGTTTGCTCAATATCAATTTTACCATCTACAACACCTCTTAACGCCAAGCTATCTATTCTTGGTGTAATTTTCACAAGTTGAACATTTTTAAAATCAACTTCTAAGTTCTTATTACCACCATCATACAAAGAGCCTGAGACTAAGATCTCTTCTCTTCCTTGATTAATACTCAATGGAAAAATATCAAAGTTTTTAAAATCTCGATCAAAACGGATTTTATTTAAGGTGTCTTTTTCTGAGTTAATCTCCCATTCAAAATCTTTAAAAATCACATCTGATTTATTAAAGCCCACTACAGATTTATTCTGTTCGTCTATGGTGTAAAATAAATTGAGATTAAAATCATCTTGATTATCTGTACCACCTTTAAATTCGGTTTTTATAAGTAAGGTGTCACGTTTAGTAACATTAATCAATGTAAAGTCTGATACATCGTAAACACCAGTACTTAAACTATCTACCTCAATAAAGGTGTTGTAAATAGGATTGCTGTTGTCAACCGTTAGATTAATATTATTGGCAAAATATTTCTGGAATTTAATCTCGGGTGAATTAAACGTTAGATCAAAACCTCTTTCATCAGATTCAATTTTCCCTTCGATAAATGTATTTTTTCCTAGATATAGATCTTTATAGAATACAGCCGCAATCTTTGAATAAATATTAAATTTAAAATTAAGGTACTGTCCTTCCTCGACTTCGTTTGGAATATAATTTGTATAAATACTTCCTAATGAATTTTCAACCAGCTTTAGAATATCTTTAATCTTGTATTTTCCAGTAATTCTTCCACTTATAATATCAGGTGAATTAATTGCTAGGGTTCGCTTATCATCATCGAAAGTCGATATGATATCGAAATCTTCGAACCTGTATTCACCATCTTGATTCCTATATTTAGTGTTTTTAATATTTATTGCACCCGAGGCATTATCGTAACTAGAACCTAAAGCTGTCATTCTAACACGCCCTTTAAATTCTGAAACAGAATCTCTAGTTACAAAGTTTAGTACTTTAAGATTTGCATATTCAACATCTGCATTAAAGTCAAAGTTTTTAATTTCTTGAGAAAAATCAGCTAATCCGTTAAAATCTAGTTTTAGATTTGGATCATCTGCTTTGAGTAAACCATTGAAAATTTTATTCCCTAAATCACCAGATACCGAAATATTCTTGTAGTTATAATTATTATAGTTTAAACTAAAAACCTCTCCCTTAACATCTGTTCTTAGATTATCTATTCGGAAACCCTTGCCATCTAAATCCAAATTGGCTGAAATATTCTTAAAAGCTGGGTCATTAATTAAAACACCTATATCAAATTCATCGAAGACGACATTACCAATATAACTCGCGTCATCAATATCATCAAAATCAGTGATTTTTAAATCGGAATCAATAAGACCTAAATCTGTGTCTATTTTTATTTTTGCATCAACAGATGATTCTGTAATGTAAGATGTTCCTCTTATTCTAAAGTTTCCAATATTTGAGAAGATAGATGGAATAGATTTTCCTAAAATTCTTGGTAATAATGCCGTAAGATCGTCATAATTGGAAGCTAGATTCTGAAAGTTCCCGTTTAACGCAAAGGTGTCTGGTTCATTATTAAAAAGATTCTTAAATGTAATGTCTCCAATAATCTTTGTATTCCTAGTTGTACTTATATTTAAATTTGTGGCTACTAAATTATTGAGTGTACCACTCAGATCAGCATTGAGTGTTGCATTTTGATTTACACCAAATTCATCAAAAAATACATTGAGCTCAGTTAATGATACTTTTGAATCTTTAAAACTTGTAGTTACATTTACTTTATCTGTAAAATCTTTAAGATCTTCTCGATTGTAATCAAATCTTAGGTCACCTTTAAGTTCTGAGGCCTTGGTTTTAATATTTAAATCTCCAAAATTCATATGATTGAGTGTATACTCAAAATTGGCCATCAAATTCTCTACCCTTATACCCCTACTATCCTTAAAACTAAATTGATTGATCCTAGAACTTACATTAGGACCACTAATTAAAAAGTTGGTTGTGTTGGCTTCAAGCTCGCTAAAAACAAATACTTCTGGATCATCTAAGTTTTCATCTGTAAGTTTAAACACACCATTCTCAATAGATACATCACTAGAAGAAAACAAGAACTTACTCGGACCTTGCCTAGGGTTATCATCATCAAACCTCTCAACAAAAACATCCAAGTTAGTGTCAGTTTCACCTTCATAGGTTTTTAAATTAAACAATAAGTCCTCTATGTCAATATCACCGAAATTTAATTTACTGTTATATAAATTTTTAAAACTAATTATCGATGTATTGAGCTCTCCAATACTAATGAGTGTGTCCTTCTTATAATCACGGATTAGTATTTCTTTTAACTCAACATCACCATTCAATTGAAGTCCTACCTTACCGATATTTATATCAGTTTTAAAATCTTTGTTAATGGTCTCGGTAGCGTATTTACCAAGCTTTGTTTGTACTGCAGGAATTGCCAGAATAAGAAAAACAATAAGAAACAACAGCAGAATTATGCCAATTATTTTTCCTATTATTTTTAGTACGCGTTTAATTGAGTTAAAGCTTTATAATGATTGAATTCTAATTACCTTTGTATTTACAATACGTTGAAGGCCGTGCATTTAGATTATATCGGTAAAATTAACAATTATTGTGCCTAATTTCTGTTATGGAAAACGAAAATATTTACATCTTAGGAATTGAATCTTCGTGCGATGATACATCTGCTGCCATACTTTGTAACGACACCATTTTAAGTAATGTTGTTGCAGATCAAAAAATTCATGCAGAATATGGTGGTGTTGTTCCAGAATTGGCCTCTAGAGCACATCAACAAAATATTGTTCCAGTTGTACACCAGGCCATAAAGAAAGCAGGTATTTCAAAAGATCAATTAAGTGCTATTGCTTTTACAAGAGGACCTGGTTTAATGGGTTCCTTACTCGTTGGAACATCTTTTGCCAAATCATTAGCCTATGGATTAAATCTTCCCTTAATTGATGTAAACCATATGCAAGCCCATATCCTCGCACATTTTATAAAAGAAGATGGGCACTCTAAACCACCATTTCCTTTTTTAGCAATGACCATTTCTGGAGGACATACTCAGATTGTTAAGGTTTCAAATTATTTTGAAATGGAAGTTTTAGGCGAAACTATAGATGATGCAGTTGGAGAAGCTTACGACAAAAGTGGTAAAGTTTTAGGCTTGGGTTATCCTGCAGGACCAGAAATAGATAAGCGTGCACGGTTAGGAAATCCGAAAGCATACCAATTTACTAAACCAAAAGTAGAGGGTCTAAACTTTAGTTTTTCAGGATTAAAGACTGCCATACTCTATTTTGTACAGCGCGAAACTAAAGCTAATCCAGATTTTGTTAAAGACAATCTAAATGATATTTGTGCCTCAATTCAATACACTATTGTAGGCATATTAATGGATAAACTTAAAAAAGCCGTAAAGCAAACAGGAATAACTCATATTGCTATTGGAGGTGGTGTTTCCGCAAATTCTGGGATTAGAGAAGCTCTTAAAAATGCTGAGCAAAAACATGGTTGGACGACTTACATTCCAAAATTTGAATACACTACGGACAATGCCGCCATGATTGCTATCGTAGGATACCTTAAATATTTAGAAAAAGACTTTTCTGATTTTGATGTTATGGCCTCGGCGCGATTGAAAATATAAATTGTTAAAACATCTGTTGATAAGCCAAAAAGCTATTCTCCTATTTTGAGGATTAATTTTAGTTGTTTTGTGTACAAATCAATCATGCATTAACCAATGAAAAGACTTCTAATAACCATTTTCTTTTTACCTATAATTCTTGTTGGCCAAACAAAATTCGAAACAGAACTCGATTCAATAAAAACCTCAGAAGATGCCAAATCCTTTATAAAAGAAAACAAAGGCATTAAAGGCAAAGTCATTGTTTTTAATAAAGAGCAACATAAAACTGTACTTGCAACAGACTTGTTTAAATTGTCTAAAGGTGGAAAAAAAGTAGTGAAGTCTGAATATGATAATACCTATTACAAGGTCCTAGACAAGAAAAAAATACCACATAACCGTGTAAGCTATATCTTTTTGGATGGTAATAAATTATCACAAGGTGAGATCAGCGCAAAACGCAATCGTATAATTAATCTTTATAAGAAAGGTTATCGTTTTGAAGATTTGGCCAAAATGCATTCTATGGATAGAAATGCAAGTCGCGGTGGTGATTTGGGGTGGTTTGAAGATGGCAAAATGCACCAAGATTTTGAAATGGCTGTAAAATCGCATGGTGTAGATGATATCTTTACCTTAGACATTAAAGGTAAAAACTGGTATTATGTTATTCTAAAAACATATGACACAAAAGATATAGAAGAAATTACTGTTCTACGATTTACTGAAGCGAGACCATAATAATGCAATTATTCTACAACCCTAATATTAATGACAAAAACGACATCTTTAATTTTGATAAAGATGAAACAAGACATATTGTAAAAGTCTTGCGTAAAAAGGTCGGAGATACAATTCAAATTACAAATGGTGAAGGTTGGTTGTTTAAAGGGGAGCTAATTGAAATTGGGAACAAACAATCATCAATTAAAATAATTAACAAGTCATTTCACGAACCAAAACCGTATAAGTTGCATTTGGCCGTGGCACCCACTAAAATGAACGATAGGTACGAGTGGTTTCTAGAGAAAGCAACTGAAATTGGTATACAAAGCATAACACCTATAATCTGTGACAACAGCGAACGCAAAGTGATAAAACGCGATCGTTTTGAAAAAATCATTCAGTCTGCGATGAAGCAGTCGTTACAGTACTACCTGCCTAAATTAAATGAGACGACACCTTTCAATAAGTTCGTAACTGAAACAGATGTTAAGCAAAAGTTTATTGCACATTGCGAGGAAACTGATAAGGAGTCATTTAAAACTATTTTAAAGGGAAATCAAGACTGTCTTATTTTAATTGGTCCTGAAGGCGATTTTAGTGTTAAAGAAATCCAAGAGGCACTTCAAAATAATTTTATTCCAGTAACTTTGGGTAACACAAGATTAAGAACCGAAACTGCTGCAGTAGTAGCCTGTCATACGGTAGCCTTAGTTAATGAATCTATATGAAATATTTAGTTGTTCTTGTTGGTTTAATTGTATCCATTGGTCACTCTCAAGAAGTAGCCGTTTTAAAGTACAAAGGAGGTGGTGATTGGTACAGTAATCCTACAGCTCTACCAAATTTGGTAAAATTTTGCAATGACGAGATCAACACTAATATTAAAGAAAACGTACAAACCGTAGAGGTTGGTAGTATTGATCTATATCAATATCCTTTTCTACACATGACAGGTCATGGTAATGTGTTCTTTAGCGAGGATGATGCTGATAACCTAAGGAAATATCTCTTATCTGGTGGTTTCCTTCACATTGATGATAACTATGGAATGGAACCTTATATCACAAAAGAGCTAAAAAAAGTATTTCCTAATAAAGAGCTTCTAGAAATACCTAAAGATCATCCTATATTCTCTGTTGCTTTTGATTTTCCTAATGGCTTGCCAAAAATCCATGAGCACGATGGTAAAGCACCACAAGCCATGGGTATTTTTCATGAAGGTCGATTATTATTGTTATTTACTTTTGAAAGTGACTTAGGTGATGGCTGGGAAGACCCAGAAGTTCATAATGATCCTGAAGATATCAGAGAAAAAGCATTACAAATGGGTGCGAATATTGTAAAATATGCCTTTGAGAATTAAACCTACCCCATCGATCCATTTTTAAATTAAGTTTTCAATAGGTGCAACTCACACATTATACCAGTCATTTTAAACAACAACAATTTCCTATTGTGCTTATTTGTGATAATGTCACTAATGCTCCAAATATTGGAAGTTTATTTAGAATCGCTGATGCGATGGGTATTGAAAAATTAATTTTTTGTGGTGAAAACATTCCGATAGGAAGACGCATGACAAAAACTTCTCGATCTACTGAAAAGTACATGCCTTATGAAGTACATGAATCTATTGCTTCTCTAATCGAATCTTATGCATCCTATCAGTTAATTGCTCTCGAAATAACAGATGAGAGTAAACCACTTGAAACTTTAAAAGTCGAAAACAATAAACCGGTTGCTTTAATCGTGGGTAACGAAAATTTTGGAATTAGTGATGGGGTTTTGAAGCAATGCAATGAAGTGGTACATATAGATATGTATGGAAAAAATAGTAGTATGAATGTTGTACAAGCTACTAGTATCGCATTATATGCTATTACAAATCAACTTAAATCTTAGGATTTGTCTTGATGAATTTAATTCAGCATCTTTGAGTTATGAATTCTAAAATCATTGCCAACGGAATTTTAAGAGCGCTCGCCATTATAATCGGTATCGCACTACTGCTCTATTTTCTCTATAAAATTCAATCCGTAATTGTTTACATTGCTGTAGCCGCAGTAATCTCCCTCGTTGGAAGACCAATTGTGCTATTCTTAAGGCGTCGTCTTAAATTCAAAAATACCTTTGCAGTAATCGTTACAATGGTCCTTTTTGTAGGTTTATTTATTGGTTTAATAGGTTTGTTCATACCATTAATTGCAGAACAAGGACAAAATTTGGCATTATTAGATATTGAGCAATTACAATACAATATTCAGGATTTATACAATCAAGTTGTTGCTTACTTTGAATTTAATAATATTGATGTTGAACAATCGATAAAGGATTCTGGTTTATTGTCAAAATTAGATTTTGCTTATATACCTGAGTTCCTCAATAATTTTGTTAGCGGTCTAGGTAGCTTTAGTATTGGGTTATTTTCGGTATTATTTATTTCATTTTTCTTTTTAAAAGACAGTCTATTGTTTGAAAATGGTATTCTAACTTTTGTTCCTAATGGCAATGAATCGCGTACAAAACGTTCCATTTCTACAATTAAGGACTTACTGTCGAGATATTTTGTTGGTCTCATTTTTCAAATACTCATCTTATTTGTGATCTACACAATCGTTCTTCTTTTATTCGGCATTAAAAATGCAGTTGTTATTGCGTTTTTATGTGCACTTTTAAATTTAGTGCCTTACGTAGGTCCATTAATAAGTGGATTCCTTATGCTACTATTAAGCATGTCGAGTAATCTTGGAGCAAGTTTTAGTGAAGTCATATTACCAAAAACTACCTATGTGATGATAGGTTTTATTATTGCACAACTAGTAGATAATTTCTTTAGTCAACCTTTTATCTTCTCCAAAAGCGTAAAATCGCATCCTTTAGAAATATTTCTAGTTATTATAATCGCTGGCATTCTCTTCGGTATTGTAGGAATGATCGTTGCTGTGCCATCATATACAGCGATAAAGGTAATTTTAAAGGAGTTTTTATCAGAATATAAACTCGTTAAGAATTTAACTAAGGACCTATAAGATTTATTGGATAAAGCCATTTTAAATAATGATATTCAAGAGTATATCAACTCAAACCTTAAGACTGATGTTGCTGATTTAGTACTTCGTGGTATGGCCTTCGAAGCTGTTGAAGCCAAGGAAGTAATAGAGCAAATTGAAGCAAAAAAAAAGGCTGAAAAAAAATTACCAACTTGGTATAATACCTCAAACATTATCTATCCAAATAAGCTTAATATCGAGCAGACCTCTTCAGAAGTGACAGCATTATATAAGTCCCATTTAGTATCAGGGAAACGTCTAATTGATTTAACTGGAGGCTTTGGAGTAGACTGTTATTATTTTTCTAAACAAATGGATGAAATTTTCCATTGTGAATTAAATAATGAGCTTTCCCAAATAACGAAGCACAACTACCAAATATTGGGTAAAACCAATATAACGTGCCTTAATGAAAATGGAATTGAAGCCCTAAAAAGAATGGATCAGCAGTTTGATTATATATATCTCGATCCTTCAAGAAGAGATTCGAATAGAAAAAAAGTATTCCTTTTATCAGACTGTACACCTAATGTAAAAACATTTCAAGGTTTATTTTTAAAATATGCAAAACACGTCCTCATAAAGACCTCTCCACTATTAGACATAAAGGCAACTAAAAACGATTTAAACCATGTGAAAGAACTTCATATTGTAGCTGTTAATAATGAAGTTAAAGAACTGCTCTGGATTTTAGAAAGAGAATACAATTCCGACGTTAATATCAAAACAGTTAACATCACAAAAAAGGAGAATCAGACTTTTGAATTTAAATTGGAGGATGAATCTAATGCGCAAGTTGAATTCTCATCACCATTAAATTATTTGTACGAACCAAATGCGTCTATTTTAAAGGCAGGTGCCTTCAACACTGTAAGCGGTAAATTAGGTGTTTACAAGCTTCACAAACATTCTCATCTTTACACCTCAGAAGAGCTCATAGAATTTCCTGGCAGAAGCTTTAAGATTGAAAAAACAATACCCTACAATAAAAAAGCCTTAGCAAAAGAAAGAATAGATAAGGCAAATGTAACCACTCGCAATTTCCCTTTAACTGTAGGTGATTTAAGGAAAAAACTAAAGATTAAAGATGGAGGTCAGTTGTATCTCTTTTTCACCACCAACCTAGAAAATGAAAAGATTATAGTAATCTGTTCTAAAATGTAATGGTATCGTAAGATTCAATTGTATTATCAGGTCCAATTACAATCTCAAATCCCATACATGTACTCATTTCTAAAATCACCTTTTCATCGTTAACCAAAGGTGTGCTGTTTGATACAGCAAATAATACCTCACCTTCCTCAAACTCATTCCAAGATGTGGTTACACCAGGATCTATACTCGTAATGGTTACTTCTGCAATACCGTCTGCATTTACTACTTGTAAATCAACAGTTATTGTTCCGTTATTAATTAATCTTGTAATTGGTAAATCTCCAGTACAATTAAGTTCAGAAACATTGAAGTTATTTTCTGGATTGGTTATAGATTCATCTATTGGCTCTGCAATACATGCTTTAAAAATTAGGGCAACACCCAAGAATGGGATAAATCTAAGTAGGCTTTTCATTGGTTAATAATTGCATTATAACTTCTCGAGTTATAACAGATTTGGAAGACAAACATAGTAAAAAAATTCAGAATTCATCGATAAAATGTATTTTTTATTCGACAAAGTGATTATTTCTGAAATCTGAATAGCTCAAATTCAGTAAATGCATAGCATATTGCGCCTTCTGGAATATCTCTAGTATTTAGGCCAGTAAATAGACTAAAAGCAGGTAGAATTAGCTGATTTTTTGTGATCTGATAACATGGCAATTTTAGTCTTTGCTTACCTTTACCTCTTAATAAGACACCTGGATGTGTATGACCGGAAATCACAAATTCTCCCTTGTTATTTTCTTTTGGTTCGTGAAGAAATTTAAAGGGATTTAAGGCTAAATGAGTAGTAACCTCAATATTTAAATCGTCCATTAAACGCTTAGATTGTCTATCGTGGTTACCTTTTATTAATATCAATTTTAAATCGGGAAATTGTGTGAGCCAGTCCTTAAAAGTTGACATATCACTATTACGCTCTGCATGGAATAAATCACCAACGATTAAAAGTGTCTTGGCATCAAAATGAAGAATGAGTTGTTGCAAGCGTTCTAAGTCCTTTTGTAACACATCATCTGGCATCGGAATTCCATGTTTTCTAAAGTGTGCTGTTTTACCAATATGGATGTCTGACAATATTAGAGCGTTTTCGCGTTGCCAATACAAGGCACGTTGATTAGTAAGAATTAATTCCTCATTTTTAATCCTGATATGTTCGGATACAATCGTCAATTAGTCAATCTTAAAAGCTTGTTCTTTAATACGTTGAATACGTTTATCTAAACTTTCATTACTCATGGTACCTCGTAAGCTATCCACCTTCAATGGGAAGCTCAAAGGTGTAAAAGACTTTGCATGTTTTACAACAATCTTACTCTTTGAAATACGTTCAAAAGCCTGCTGTAACCTTGCCTCTTCCAACTGTTGATTAAACACCTCTGTATAGGCTTGTCGTAATAACAAATTGTCTTGTTCATAATCCTCTAAAACTCTAAAGATAAGTCCAGATGAGGATTGTAAACTCTTGTTATTCTTACGTGTTCCTGGTTGGGATTGTACCACCAAACCTGCAATTACAGCAATATCTCTAAATTTTCGTGATGCCATTTCAGAAGCATTAATACTTGCAATAACATCATCCATTAAATTGTCTTTACTTAATAAGGCTTCTATATTGGACTCATCTACTGGAATAGGTTGATCGCTTAACAATTCAAAGCCATAGTCATTCATAGCTATGGTAAAGGTCAATTGTTTCAGTTTACTAATCCGATATGCCATCAATGCCGAAAACACCTCATGTACCAAACGGCCTTCAAAAGGATACATAAATAAATGATGACCATCCTTTGTTTCGATTAACTCCACCAAAAACTCGTCAGCTTTAGGTATGTGTGAGTGTTCGTCTTGTCGAGATACCAAAGGATTTAAAAATCGTAGTTCTTTTTCCAAACGCCCTGGTTGTAAGGCGTCTGATAGCTTCAATCTTAAATAATGACTTAAGTGCGATGTCAAGGGCAAGCGTCCGCCTAACCAACTTGGTGAAACGGCTTTCTTAGCCTTACTTCTTCGCACTAATACTGTCATGTCTTTAATCTGAACCAACTCCAATATTCGACCTGCCAAAATAAAGCTGTCACCAGGTTTTAATTTCGAAATAAAGAACTCCTCAATCATACCAATATAGCCACCAGACATGTACTTCACCATCACATTTACTTCACTAACAATTGCGCCAATATTCATGCGATGTAACATGCTAATCCGTCGACTTTTCACCTTATATAAACCGTCTTCATCCAAAATCACCTTATGGAATTCTTCATAAGAATTTAAAGTCTTTCCACCTTTTGTAATAAAGTGTAAACACCATTGCCAATCATCTTCTGTGAGATATTGAAAGGCATGGATCTGCTGAACACGTTGAAATAATTCACTTGAATTAAAGCCTTCACCAACACCCAAGGTGACCATGAATTGCACCAAAATATCGAAGGTTAATACCATTGGATCTCGAGATTCAACCTGCTTGTCTTTTACCGCTTCTTTCAAGGCAGAGACTTCCACCAACTCTAAAGAATGCGTAGGAATAAAATAAATCTTCGAACGCTCAAATGGCGAATGACCACTGCGTCCGGCGCGTTGCATAAAGCGTGCAACACCTTTAACAGAACCAATTTGAATCACACAATCGACAGGTTTAAAATCCACACCTAAATCCAAAGACGATGTACAAACTACGGCCTTTAAATAACCCGAAGCGATATTATCTTCAATCCAATTTCTCAGTTTCTTATCTATAGAACCATGATGTATGGCTAAAAGTCCTGCTAATTCTGGTTGTGCATTCAATAAAAGTTGATACCAAAGTTCTGCTTGCCCTCTTGTATTCGTAAAAATTAAAGTCGTTGTATTAGATGCTATAATCGGAAGAATTTTATCTACCATATTGGCTCCCAAATGACCAGCCCATGGCAATACCTCAATTTCATCAGGTAAGACCGAAATAATGTCTAATTTCTTTTTTTGCTTGGCCCTAACCTGAGTTACTTTTAAATCTGAATATGGCAAAAGCACATGCTTGGCTTCTTCAAGATTACCAATTGTCGCTGTAATTCCCCAAATTTTTAGCTTTGGCGAATAATATCTCAATTGCGAAATCGCCAATTCAGTTAACACACCACGTTTATTTCCTATTAGTTCATGCCATTCATCAATGGCAACACATTTGACATCTTTAAACCATCTGGAATTCTTTTTCTGAGAGAACAGCAGATGCATGGTTTCTGGTGTTGTCAAAAGCACATCTGGCATTAAGCGTTCCTGCTTGCGCCTTACTGCAGTTGGTGTGTCGCCATTTCTTACCTGTACAGACCAATCTAAACCTATATCATCCACAGCTTCTGTCATGGCCTTAGCTAAGTCTTTAGCCAAAGAACGCAATGGACTAATCCAAAGTAATTTTAAGCCTTTAGGATACTTATCTGGATGATTCAAATAATCAATAACAACACCTAAAAAAACAGAAAAGGTTTTACCAAAACCCGTTGGTGCGACCACCATACCCGAATAGCCGTTAGCATAGCGTTGCCAGGTCTGCAATTGGAACGGAAAGGGTGCATGACCTTTTTCTGCCATCCAATTGTTTATTATACGTAGGCCTTCACTTTCTCTGAACTGACTCAAGGTGCGGTTATTAGTTGTTTTACAGTTTCTATAGTATCTATTTCATCCACAGGTTTGTCTTTTCGCCATCTGGCAATACGCGGGAATCGTAAGGCGACTCCTGATTTATGACGGTTGCTTAATGCAATACCTTCAAAAGCAATTTCAAAAACAAGTTCTGGCTTAACAGTTCTTACAGGTCCAAAACGTTCAATAGCATTTTTATTAACCCATTGAGAGATCTCTGTAATCTCTTTATCCGTTAAACCTGAGTATGCTTTTGCTACGGTTACTAAAGCATCATCTTTTTTAACGGCGAACGTATAATCAGTATACTTGGAACTTCGTCTACCACTACCCTTTTGGGCATAAATCATCACAGCATCTATAGTTAAGGGATCAACTTTCCATTTCCACCAATCGCCTTTTTTACGACCTGTATGATATGGTGACTGCTTCATCTTTAGCATTAAGCCTTCGCTATTAATAGCTCTTGAATTATCTATGATGGCATGAAGTTCATCCCATTTTTTAAAATCCACCAGAAAAGACAGCTTGATATGCTCTGGTAAGGCCACTGAATTAAATAAAGATTCTAAACGTTTACGACGGTCAATAAAAGCAACATCACGTATGTCATCACCATTGTATTCCAAAATATCGTAAGCCTTAAACCCAACCGGAACTTCTTCTAAAAGTTTCTTGGTCACATTCTTACGATTAAGTCGTTTTTGTAAATCGTTGAATAACAACACATCATTATCTTTCATCGCCAGAATTTCACCATCGATAACAAAGTCATCCTTAAAATTCAGCATGGCTTCTACCAATTCAGGGAATTGCTTGGTTACTAATTCCTCGCCACGCGACCAGATATAGATTTCATTATTACGTTTTACGATTTGTCCACGGATACCATCCCATTTTTGCTCAACGATCCAGTCCTCTGGCTCACCCAATTCTGGTAATTCCTTCTCTAAAGCATAAGCCAAACAAAAAGGATAGGGTTTAGAATTATCATAGTTGATGTGTTTCCCATGAATGAGTTCTTCAAAGGTTATCGAATCGAGATCCCAATTACCGATAATACTGTGCATCAATTGATTGGCGTCAATATTTGTCAATTTAGCTAAGGCATTAACCAAGGTTTTTTTAGACACACCAATACGGAAACTTCCACCTATGAGCTTATTAAAAATCAATCGCTCTTGTTGGTCCAAACCAGACCAAGCTTCAAGAACAAAGGCTTTTTTATCCTCTTCAGATTTTGGTTTTAGAGCTTTGAGTTCAGTCATCCATTCGTGTAAGGATAAATCGAGTTTATGTGTTGGTGTTGGTAATAAGAGTGCCATGGTTTCTCCTAAATCACCTACAGTGCTATAACTTTCTAAGAATAACCATTCTGGTAATTTTGTTATTTCCATACACCATTCTCGCATTAGACTCGTTTTTACAGGCCGTGATGGTCGCTTACCTGTAAATACCGCAATGAGCCAAAGCTTATCCTTATCAGGTGCAACTTTAAAATAATTAACCAAAGCTTCAATTTTCGCATTGGTTTTATTGGTGATTTCTATAGCACTGATTAGATTAGAAAATAGCTTCATTCGGCAGTCACTTTATCGGTTTCTGCTTCTGCTTTTGCAAGCGCTTCATCTCCGTATTCTGTGATTAACTCGTCTGCTTTAATACCTATTTCATTCAAGTACTTTGAAAAAACGGCTTGGGAACCATGTGTGACGTAAACTTGTTCTGCTTCTGATGCTTTCACAGCATCAATTAATCCATTCCAATCGGCATGATCACTAACAGCAAAGCCAGCATCAACAGCCTGCCATCGTCTATTCCCTCTAATTTGCATCCATCCTGAACAAATGGCAGTTGCTGGATTTGGTAAACGTTTTAGCATTCGAGATCCTAAAATTGCTGGTGGTGCAATAATGATTTTATTCTGAAGTGTTTTCTTATTTAAATCTGCCGACCATAGTTTAGTTTCTGGAAGTTTAATTCCTGAGCCAGAAATAGCCTTATTTAAATTATGAATAGAACGATGTACATAGATATCATCACAGCCATCCAATAAAGACATTAAGCGTTGCGCCTTACCTAAGGAATAGCCAAGAAAAACAGAGGTTCTATGATTTTCTTGATTCGTTTTAACCCACGATTGCAACTCACTTTGTAAATCTTCTTCGGATTTCCAATTGTAAATGGGTAGTCCGAAGGTACTTTCAGTAATAAAGGTATTACACTTTACAGATTCAAAAGGTGTTGTTATAAAATCAGGTTGCGTTTTATAATCACCCGTAAAAACCACCACATAACCATTATACTCTAAACGTATTTGTGCTGAACCTATGACATGACCTGCTGGATGAAAACTTACCTTAACCTCATTAATTGTACGTTCCTCTCCATAAGGAATACTTTCAATCTTAATGTCTGCACCTAAGCGATGCTCTAAAATGGCCTTTGAATCATCAGTACATAAATACCGTTTCATTCCCCAACGTGCATGATCAGCATGCCCATGAGATATGATAGCATAGTCAACCGGATACCAAGGATCTAAATAGAATTTACCTTGCGGACAATATATTCCTTTTTTGGAGAATTTGATAAGTTGTTTTTCTGTTGACATAGCAAAACGAAGCTATTGAAAATGTTAAAAAAGCCATAGTAAAATTACGTTAAAGTTTCGTTTTCAATTTTATACTGAATTGTATCATGAAATTATTCTATATATTTTAAAAAATTGAATAATTTTTTTGCGTTCTTTAATATGTTAAGTTACATTTGCATCCGCAATTTTAAGAAACGTTCTTATAAATTTAGGAGAGGTGCCAGAGTGGTAATGGAGCAGATTGCTAATCTGTCAACGCGTAAGTGTTGCCCGGGTTCGAATCCCGGTCTCTCCGCATTAAAATGATAACTAATTCGGGGTGTAGCGTAGCCCGGTTATCGCGCCGCGTTTGGGACGCGGAGGTCGCAGGTTCGAATCCTGCCACCCCGACTTTACGAATTTCAGAGTTTAACTCTTGAAGGGTCGCGTAGCTCAGCTGGATAGAGCATCTGCCTTCTAAGCAGACGGTCACAGGTTCGAATCCTGTCGCGATCACAAAAAGCCTTACTAGAAATAGTAGGGCTTTTTTTGTATCCTATTGTTAATCCATAGATTTTTTATACACAGTTGTGCC
Source organism: Winogradskyella poriferorum (assembly GCF_050618035.1). Classification (GTDB taxonomy): domain Bacteria; phylum Bacteroidota; class Bacteroidia; order Flavobacteriales; family Flavobacteriaceae; genus Winogradskyella; species Winogradskyella poriferorum_A. Next base: position 190,030 of record NZ_JBODPY010000002.1, on the reverse strand, counting down.
TTCTTTAATAGTTTCCGTCACATATAAATTTTGAAGTTCTGAAGGTTCTATTTTTAATGGGTTTCTATCTAATATTACAAAGTCTGCAACTTTTCCTTTTTCGATAGTTCCTTTTGTATTTTCTTCAAAATGTTGGTATGCTGCCCAGTCTGTAAGAGCTTTTAGTCCTAAATAAGCACTGACTCTTTCATCAGGTCCGATAATCTGACCGCTTCTTGATGCTCTAGTAACCGTCGCTGATAATACGCGTATAGAGCTCGGTAATGCTACTGGAGCATCGTGATGGCTTGTAAAGCGCAACCCTTTTTTATAAGCAGTATTTGTAGGCGATATTTTGTAAGCTCGCTCTTTTCCTAATACCGAATTTACGTGATAATCTCCCCAGTAAAAGGTGTGCATCGGGAAAAATGAAGGCCATATTTTTTCTTCTACAAAACTATCCAATTGGTCTTCTCTAGCGGTTTGAGCATGTATAATGATGGTTCTACGATCGTCATTACCAAATTCGGTATTTGCTTTTTTTACAGCTTTAATGTATTGGTCAATGGCGGAATCTCCATTACAATGTGCCATGATTTGCAAGTTATTTTCATAGGCATCGGCAACATGTTTATAGGCTTCCTCATCGGTCATACTTTCATACCCATGATAATCTTTTGGTTCGCCACTAGGTACAATATGATAAGGGTGCGATAACCATGCCGTTTTTCCTTGTGGGGAACCGTCAAGATTTAATTTTACACCACCTACTCTATACTTATTGGTATATGTTTTTCCTTGGTATTTAGAATCGGCACCTTTTCTATTGCTCAGTATATCTACATACGAAACAATATCTAATAGTAAGGCGTCTTTTTCTGCCGCACGTTCCATAGTATCGGAACCATCAGGTGTGCTCCGACCTTCTTGTGCTGTGGTATAACCAAATGACGCGTAAAGTTCCTGCCCTTTTACAAGCATATCATCTTGTAATTCTGGTGTTATATTTGGAAGAACTCCAGTTAATAATACCATAAAATGAGCCACTTCCTCTAAGACACCATTAGGCTCATTACTTCCGGAAATACGTCGTATTTTACCTCCTTTTGGATCTTCGGTCTCAACGGTATAGTTCACTAAATCAAGACCTTTAGAATTTACTACAGATAAGTGACCAGATTGATGTATTATAATTATGGGTATCTCTGTAGAAATGGCATCTAGATCTTCTTTAGTAGGGTAGCGGTCTAATTGTGAATCGTCATACCCAAAACCGATGGCCCATCCTGTTGTATTAATAAAGTCTTGATTTTTAGCAATCCAATCTGTGAGAATCTGCTGTAAAGCTTCAACGCTATTACCATCGCCATCAGGAGCGGGTAGTAGGTTGGCCGAGACCGCCTGAAGGCCTACGTTAAATACATGGCCATGACCATCTATAAATCCTGGTAGCATGGTCCGACCTTCTAAGTCTACTAGGTCTGCTTTACCTTCAAAGCGGGCTAAAGCATCTGCTTTGGTACCAGTAAAGATGATTTGACCTTCACGTTGAACAACAGCCTCAACATATTTTGGTTCTTCTCCAGCCATAGTAACGATATCACCACCATGGTACAAGGTCTGTTGAAGCTTGTAAGGTTCTGCAACAGGAGTTGATTCTTTTTCTTTAGAATTATTATTATCGCAACTTAAGCTTAATAATACAAGGGCTAATAAAATATATTTCAAATGTTTCATATATCTAAGTATTAGTTATTTTCCTTTTAAGTTATTGGATTTAATAATATTAAAATTACCCTCAAAAACTGTAGCCAGCACTTTTAAATCTTTAATTTTCATAGGATCTATTACAAATGGACTTTTATCCAAAATCACAAAATTAGCTCGTTTTCCTACTGCTATAGATCCTATTTGCTTTTCTAAATTAAGCGTACGAGCAGCATCAATGGTTATAGCACGCATGGCATCGTAAACTGAAATACGCTGATCTTGTGAAAAAGCACTGTTTTGTGAAGTAACCCTATTAATTGCTGTCCATGCCAAGGTTAGAGGTTCCATAGGAGCCATCGAAAAATCTGAATGGAAAGAAACAGGCACATCTCTTATGACTAAACTATTGATCCGCACCAAGTTTTCTCCACGCTCTTTTCCTAAACCAACTTCACTGTATTTATCAGCTAAAGCCCATAGATAATATGGATTAACAGATCCTTCAACACCCATTTCTGCAATTTGTTGTGCCATATCATCTGTAAAATAACCCATGTGGTGTAAGGTAAATCTGTGATCTTTTCTTGGTTTTCTTTCGTGATCTTTAACTAAATAATCTAAAACTTGTTGTATACCCTTATCACCGTTTGAATGCACGTGAATTTTGAAGTCATTATCCCAATATAAACTAATCTGTTCTTGAAATAAGTCTAGAGGCGTCATCCACTCGCCATTGTGCCCATCTTCATAATTTTCTTTCATTTGCATTGCTTGGCTGTAAATTGCCCCATCAGAAAAAAGTTTCACTTGTTTTGGTAAAAAATGAATATTATCTGTGCTATATGTGCTCTCTAGAGTCTCCATGAAGTTCATTGCCTCTTGGTTACCTCCTTTCATCGCGAACAATTGCGTTCCACTTGGAATTAAATACACATCATATGGAGGATTTTTCTCCATTTCCTTCTTAAGAAGGGCCAACTCACCATCAAAATCTGAACTCGGGAAACCAGGTTCAGCAATAGTCGTAATACCGTTTTTTTGAATTAATTGTGTCATCATTCCAAGACCTTCCATATACCTCTTAGGCTCCAACATTATAGGTGCCATTTTAGGAACGAGAGCTAACCAACCCCCTTCATAAAAATGTCCCTTTTCCCATTCGACTTGTGGATTTCCCGTGAATTCATTCTCAGTGATTCCTAAAAGGGCAATTGCGGCATCGTTCAAATATATTTCATGAAAAGAGCGGTGAATAATACCGACTGGTTTCTCTTTGGTGATCTCATTAATCAAATCTCTTGATAAATCCCCATGCCATAATTGATGGTAGCCCCATATGAAATACATCTTTCCTTCTTCTGCATTATTATTGATAGAGTTGGTAATACGCTCCATGTAAGCCTCATGACCTGTCACCCCTTTTTTAATTCCATTTGGAAGGACCCAATCATATGGCGCAATGATTTCATTGGGTAACATGGTAGCAGCTAGCGATGGATGTACATGCGGTTCCACAAAACCAGGCATTAACACCTTTCCTTTTAAGTCATGTTTTTTAGCAGCGGGAAATTTGTCAAGTGCATCTTCTTTATCACCTACAAAAACTATGTATTCATTTTCTGTAACGATCGCTTCCACTATGTTTAGATTGTCACCATGCATCGTAATGATGTTTCCTCCTGTAAACAAAGTCTGTCTAGTTTTATTTTCATTATTGATAGATGACTGTTTATTTTGTTTCTTTTCAAACTGACAACTAATAAGAAATATAGAGGAGAGGATTAGAAGTATTTTGGAAGTTTTCATATTTCACAGATTATCATGTAGATAGTTAAAATCATACATTATGTTTAACAAATTTAATAAATTATTAAACAAAATTAATCATTTGTGATAATTTATGATACATAATTAGATTAAATAGAGCCAAGTATCTCACTGGATTATTAGAGGATAGAATACATACCATTCAGACGTATAGCACATTTAACTAATAGGGAGACATTCAGGTTCGAATCCTGTCGCGATCACAAAAAACCTTACTGTTTTATAGTAAGGCTTTTTTGTTTTCTTTCATTAAGGTTATCTACTTCGCTAAAAGTGCGGCCCCAAGAATGCCTGCATTATTCTGATATGTTGCCGGTATTACTGGTGTATTAATGTTTATTTGATCTTTAAATTCATCAAACTTTTTACTTGCTCCACCACCAATTATTATATAATCTGGTGAAAACAACTTCTCAATCAAACGTAAAAATTTGTGTACACGCTTTCCCCATTCTGTATACGACAGATGATACCTTTTCCGTGCTGAATTTGCCGCATAATACTCAATGCGTTTATATTTTTTATATGGAATGGAACCCAACTCAAAATTTGGAATTAATTCACCATTGTAAAATGCACCTGATCCTATACCTGTTCCAAGTGTAATCATAAATACTAAACCAGATTTACCCTTACCAGATCCAAAGGTCATTGTTGCTAATCCCGCTGCATCTGCATCGTTAGCAACATGGAATTTTAATCCAGTACGTCTTTCGAAAAGTTCTTCAACATTGACACCTCGCCAACTTTTATGAATGTTTACACTAGTATGTGCGATACCGTGTGTCACCAATGCTGGAAATCCACAACCTACTTTACCCTTCCAGTTAAAGTGTTCAACAAGTTCAGCGACTTCATCAGCAACATCAGAAGGTTTTGCGCCTTCAGGCGTTGGAATACGATGACGTTCTGTTACCAATTCTCCAGTTTCTATATTAACAATAGCTCCTTTAATTCCTGAGCCTCCTATGTCAATACCAAGTAATTCCATGGTAGATATAAGTTTTAAATCATTAGTTTCTGACCGTAAATATAACTGAAATGATTTTTTTACTTTTTGACTTCGTTATTCTCACGAATTATTTGAGAAAAATTTATCTTAGCTAGCCTAAACGGGATGTGGCGTAGTCCGGTTAGCGCACTCGGCTGGGGGCCGAGAGGTCGCTGGTTCAAATCCAGTCATCCCGACAAATTTCATCTTTATTATTCTGGGTACTCTATTCTTAGGTGGTATATATTAGCAAGCTTATGCTTTAATACCTTCTTTATTGCTTGAATTTCCTTAAACGTAATGTTTGCATTTAGAAACTGTCCTGTCTCCATTTGCTTGTTTACAATATTCTCAACAAAGTCATTGATTTTTGAACTTGTTGGTTCTTTAAGACTTTTTGAAGCCGCCTCTACACTATCACACATCATTAAAATGGCTGTTTCTTTACTAAACGGAATTGGTCCTGGGTAAGAAAACTCTTTATTATCAACATCTTCCTCGTTCTGAGACTTTTCACGCATATAAAAATAATATACCAAACTCGTACCATGATGGGTTCTGATAAAATCGATAACTCTATCAGGAAGATTATTCTTTTTGGCAATCTCTATTCCATTTAGTACATGATCTATAATGACCTTAGCACTTTCAGTGTTGGATAATTCTTCATGTGGATTTACACCGTTACTCTGATTCTCAGTAAAAAAGGTTGGATTTACCATTTTACCAATATCATGATATAAAGCTCCTACCCTAACCAGCATCGCATTGGCTCCAATTTCATTAGCCGAAGCTTCAGCAAGATTTGCCACATTTAAAGAATGATGAAATGTCCCTGGAGCTCTATTAGATAGTTCTTTTAAAAGCTTTGTGTTGGTATCGGAGAGCTCTAACAAGGATACATCTGAAACCAATCCAAATATCTTTTCGTAGATGTAAATTAGAGGTTGTACAAAAAGAGTTGCTAATCCACATAGTATAAACAGTCCGAAAGTTTCCCATTTTAAATTAGCGACTTGTCCTTCATGTATTACAAAAAAGGCAAAGTATGCTATTATATAAATAAATGTGATTTGGCCTACAGAGATAAATAGATTCGCACGCTTATATAATTCTGAAACCGTGAGAATGGTCACAATACCAGCAATAATTTGTAGAAACATATATTCATAACTATTAGGCACAATAAAACCTAATAAGAGTACTGTCAATACATGTGCAAACAAGCCAAGCCTAGCATCAAAGAATGCTTTTAGTACCAATGGTAAGATACACAAAGGCACTATGTAAATATACTGGGAATTATAGTTAATTATTAAGGTGGTTAATAGAACCATTAAGGCTATATTAAAAAATATGAAAGTGACCTTAGTATTGTTCTTAAAGACCTCAATGCGATACTTTCTTAAAAATAAGAGTAACATCAATAAGGCAAGTGCCACGAGCAAAGTATATGCAAAAAGAACCCAATTATAATTTGCAGTATTCCAAACTTGAGACTCATACTCCGACTTCAAAGAATTTAATATTACAAATTGCTCGTCTTCAATAACTTGCCCTTTTGAAATTATAAGCTGATCTTTATCTATGCTCCCTCTAGTAGGCGAGACTTTTTGCAATTCTTCCTCTAAGGCCTTATCTGTAAGAATAGCATTAAGCTTAACATTGGGTTGAATAATATCAAAGAACAATGAAATCATCTTGTTTTTATCATTGACAGAAATATCGGATCCAAAATGAATTTCTAAAGTAGGTCTTAACCCACTTATTTTAAACAAGTCGTTATATACCAGCTCTTTTTGGATTTCATTTTCATAAACCAAATTAACAGGCCGTTCCTTATCATAACTATACTCGGTATCTAAAACACCATTATTGTAGAGTCTATCAATTAAATTTTTACCAGATTTATATAGATTAGTATTTCTATAGCCTATAAATAAAGTATCAGAGAAGACTTTGTTATAGTTATCAAGGTATTTATTTGTTACATTTTCTTTTATTGCAGGATCTATCTCAAAAAATATAGGGCTGATCTTTCTAAGTTCAGTTTGTTCATTTTCAATTTCTTCTTGAGATTTTTTAATCGCAAAATTAAATGGCGCATAGAGATTCTCAGATTGCCATGGTTTTCCCTTTTCAAAAGAATATCTAAATTTTCCGGTTTTTGGGAATAGATATACTATAAATAATGTTGTAACTAAAAACAACAATATTTTATAGACAAGGGCATGATTTTTATACCATTTATTAAGAAGTACATTCATATGCTATCAAATGTAATAAATATTAGAAATTAAGAGCTTCATCTGAGGCAATACATTCAAGAATCTATCAAAAAATCATTAATTTCGCATCCAACTAATATCAAAGACAATAATAATGAAAAAGGACGTTGTAATCGTTTCTGCAGTAAGAACACCAATAGGTAGTTTTTTAGGAAATTTATCAACTATACCTGCGCCTAAACTAGGTGCTATAGCTATAAAAGGTGCATTAGACAAAATCAATTTAGATCCAAGTCTTGTTGAAGAAGTTTTAATGGGTAATGTTGTACAAGCAGGGACAGGGCAAGCTCCGGCAAGGCAATCCGCCATATATGCTGGTATTCCAAACTCTGTACCATGTACCACTGTAAATAAGGTTTGTTCTTCTGGTATGAAGGCAGTGATGCAAGCTGCCCAAGCTATTCAGCTTGGTGATGCAGACATTATTGTTGCTGGTGGAATGGAGAATATGAGCGCAATACCGCACTATTACCATGCAAGAAGTAGCACTAAATTTGGTCCTGCGACCATGGAAGACGGCATGCAAAAAGATGGTCTTGTAGATGCTTATGACAAAAATGCTATGGGTGTTTGTGCCGACGCCTGTGCCACCGAATTCAATTTCACAAGAGAAGATCAGGATACATTTGCGATTCAATCCTACACAAGATCTACAGAAGCATGGAATTCTGGTAAGTTTAATGATGAAGTTGTTCCTGTGGAAGTTCCTCAAAGACGAGGCGAACCTATAATTGTATCAAAGGATCAAGAATATACCAACGTAAAAATGGAGAAGATTCCAGCATTACGTCCTGCCTTTACAAAAGATGGTACGGTGACTGCAGCTAATGCTTCAACCATTAATGATGGTGCCGCAGCATTAGTTCTTATGAGTGCTGAGAAAGCTGACGAATTAGGATTAAAACCAATTGCTAAAATTAGAAGTTACGCTGACGCAGCGCATGAACCAAACTGGTTTACAACAGCACCAGCTAAGGCATTGCCAAAAGCATTGGCTAAAGCAAATGTGTCAATCGAGGATGTAGACTTTTTTGAATTTAATGAGGCCTTTTCAGTTGTTGGATTAGCCAATATGAAAATATTAGGACTATCAGACGAAAATGTAAACGTTAACGGTGGTGCAGTTTCATTGGGTCATCCTTTAGGTTGTTCTGGTGCTAGAATATTAGTGACATTAATCAATGTACTTCATCAAAATAATGCCAAAATTGGTGCAGCTGCTATTTGTAATGGTGGTGGTGGTGCATCAGCAATGGTTATAGAAAGCCTTTAAGATAATTATATGCAATACGGCATTTGCAATTTAGGTATTGTTCCTGTTAGACTTGAACCGTCAGACAAGAGTGAAATGGTTACACAAGCACTCTATGGTGACTTTTTTAAGGTCTTAGAACAACGCAAAAAATGGAGTCGTATTAGATTTGCTTTTGATAATTATGAAGGATGGATAGATAATAAACAGTACAAAGAAATTGAGGCTGATGATTATAAAGAATTAACTAATATTGATTCTATACTGTCCTCTGATCTCATCGAATATGTTTCAGATAAAAACGATCAGTTATACCCGATTCCTTTAGGTTCTGAATTATGTGGAATTCATCTACTTGAGCATTCTTTCGATGGCAATAAGACAACTGAATTAAAGAATAAATCTAATTTAGTTAAAACAGCATTTCTATATTTAAATGCACCATATTTCTGGGGAGGTAAAACACCTTTAGGAATTGACTGTTCTGGGTTTACTCAAATGGTCTATAAATTAAATGGCTTTAAATTGCTTAGAGATGCTTCGCAACAAGCCACTCTGGGTGAGGCTTTAAGTTTTATAGAAGAAAGTGAACCAGGTGATTTAGCTTTTTTTGACAATGCCGATGGTGATATAATTCATGTTGGCATTATAATGGAGGATAACTACATCATACATGCACATGGCAAGGTTAGAATTGATCGCTTAGATCACAGTGGCATTTATAACGTCGATAAAAACATACATACTCACAAGTTGCGAGTAATAAAAAAGATAGTATAAAAAAAGCAACTCATTGAGAGTTGCTTTTTCTTTTATAAGGTCTGGTAATTTTAGTTACCTCCTGCCGCAGCTTCAAGCTCTTCGACCTTTGTTCTCATTTCCTTAAACTTATCCATCTCGCCTAAAGCGCTATAAATATTCATTAAGGTTCTCGCAGCATCAACATTAGATTTTTTAAGAGACAATGCTTTTTCTAGGTACGGTATTGCTTCTGCATAAAGCTGCGAACGCTGTTCCTTTAATTCGTCATACTTTCTGTTATCAGCAGCGCTTGTACCTAAGCTATTCATCTGCTCAACGATAGCTGACTCTCCTTCGAGTATAACAACAGCTAGGTTATTATAGGCATCTGTATAATTAGGATTTATTTCTATAGCTCTCTGATAGTATTTCTTTGAAGCATCAATATTTCCACCTTCAGCAGCTAATACTCCAAGATTGTACTGTAATTCTGCATTATCAGGATCTTTAACCGTAGCCTCCTCCATTAATGTTTTGAACTTATCTCTGTTGCCCATTTTTAAATGAACGTTAGCTTCTGATAATAATAATCCTATATCATCTGGATTTTCGCTTCTTGCATCTTGCATTGCTCCAAGCGCCTTTTCGTTTTCATTCTGGCTTACATAGATTAATGCGATGTTCTTTACAATTTCGGCAACTTTAGAGCTACTTTTCTCATCTCTAGATGCGTTATGTGTTTTAGCAACATTAACAGATAAATCTCTAGTTTCTTTATTTGGGAAACGCTCTTCTTGTGCAGTTTCCTTATTTGTAGCATAATAATACATCTGAACACCAGTATATCCCATATTCTTTAATTCGATGTAGTGTTTCAAAGCTGTATCATAGTCCTGACCAGTTACCGCTGCAGAAGCCGCATAATATAAATACAGTGTGTCTGCTGGTGACATTCTATAAACTTTTTCAAATCCAACTGATGCTCCTGCATAATCCTTGCTTTGAAATGCATTGTTAGCATTCGTTAAAAAGGTATTCATCATGTTTGATTTCATGAGATTCGCCTGTTCAGTATATTTTAGCTTACCCATAGCAGATTCTAAATCCTTAAGCTCACCTAAACTTTTAATGGCACTGTCGATTTCATCATTAGATCCTTTGCCATTTGCGTACAAAGCTTGTGCTTTCAAGAAATAAAACTTCGCCTTTGTTTTGTCATCCATATTTCCCATTAATGCTTCTGCTGACTGTAAAGCAGATTTAGCACTAGCGAAATTTGAATTTTTTATTGCCTTTTCCATTGCTTTTAATTCACTCTTCTGGGCAAACGACATAGCACTAAAGGCCATAAGCAATACTAATGTCAATAATTTTTTCATTTTTAATAATAGATTTTGTTGTTAATTTTTAGTTATCCGATTCACTAGTATCAATAGCCGTGCCATCATTACTAACATCTTCATTATCAGTTAATTCTTCTATATCTGCTCCTTCTTCATCATCCTTCATTACCTTGGCTACAGCTGCAATTGAATCTTTACCTTTAAGGTTAATAAGCTTAACACCCTGAGTGGCTCTTCCCATTACTCTTAAATCAGCAACTTCCATTCGGATGGCGATTCCAGATTTATTTATGATCATTAAATCATCTTCATCAGTTACATTCTTAATAGAGACTAAATTACCTGTTTTTTCTGTAATAGAGATGGTTTTAACGCCCTTTCCTCCTCTATTTGTAATTCTATAGTCATCCAAACTAGATCGTTTACCATAACCATTCTCTGACACGACAAGGATATTACTTTCCATATCATCTACTGCAATCATACCAATCACTTCATCATTATCATTCGCCAGAGTAATCCCTCTTACACCAGAAGCATTTCTACCCATCGGTCTAGTTTTGGCCTCCTCAAAGCGAATAGCTTTACCAGATTTAAGCGCCAACATTACTTGACTCTCACCAGTGGTAAGCTTAGCCTCTAAAAGTTCATCACCATCTTTAATAGTAATGGCATTAATACCATTTGTTCTTGGTCTTGAGTATTGCTCAAGAGAAGTCTTTTTAACCTGACCTTTCTTGGTTGCCATTATTACATAATGATTATTAATGTAATCTTCATCCTTAAGATCCTGCGTACAGATAAAGGCCATTACTTTATCGTCTTGTTCAATATTGATTAGATTTTGAATAGCACGACCTTTAGAAGTTTTGGAACCTTCTGGTATTTCGTAAACACGCATCCAGAAACATTTACCCTTTTGCGTAAAGAACAACATATATTGATGATTCGTTCCTACAAACAAGTGCTCAAGGAAATCTTCATTTCTAGTAGTCGATGCTTTTTGACCTACACCTCCTCTATTTTGAGTTTTGTATTCCGTAAGTGACGTACGCTTAATATAACCAGCATGAGAAATGGTTATTACCACTTTTTCGTCTGGTATCATATCTTCTATACTAAGATCTCCACCTGCATACTCTATTAAAGACCTTCTTTCATCACCATATTTCTCTTTCACAACCGTCAACTCATCTTTGATGATGTCCATTCTACGATCTTTTTTATCCAATATGTCTTTAAGATCTTCGATAGTTTTCATCAATTCTTCATACTCAGCGCGTAACTTATCTTGTTCTAAACCTGTCAACTGACGTAGACGCATTTCTACAATAGCTTTGGCCTGAATCTCAGATAATTTAAAACGCTCAACAAGTTTCGCTCTCGCTTCATCAGCATTCGCCGAAGCTCTTATTAGGGCTATTACTTCATCAATATTATCGGAAGCAATAATCAACCCTTCTAAGATATGTGCACGTTCTTCAGCCTTCCTTAATTCGTATTTAGTACGTCTAACAACTACATCGTGTCTATGCTCTACGAAGTAGTGAATCAAATCTTTTAAGTTTAATAACTGAGGTCTACCATCTACTAACGCAATATTATTTACACTAAAAGATGATTGTAACGCGGTATACTTGTACAATTTATTGAGAACGATGTTCGGAATAGCATCACGTTTTAAAACATAAACGATTCGCATTCCATTTCTATCAGACTCATCTCTAATTGTTGATATTCCTTCTAATTTTTTATCATTAACCAAGTCAGCAGTCTTTTTAATCATATCTGCCTTATTTACTTGGTATGGAATTTCATTTACAATGATGCATTCGCGTCCATTAACCTCTTCGATATTAGCCTTACCTCGCATTACGATACGACCACGACCAGAATGAAATGCTTCTTTTACACCATCATAACCATAAATAATTCCACCAGTAGGAAAATCAGGAGCTTTAACATACTGCATAAGCTCATCAATCTCGATAGCATTGTTATCTATATAAGCGATAGTACCATCTACAACTTCTGTTAAATTATGAGGTGGCATATTGGTCGCCATACCTACGGCTATACCTGAAGCTCCGTTTACCAATAAACCTGGTATACGAGTTGGTAAAACTGTTGGTTCCTCTAAGGTATCGTCAAAGTTTAACTTATGGTCAACAGTTTCTTTATCAATATCTGCCAACATGTCCTCAGAAATTTTACGCATACGTGCTTCGGTATAACGCATCGCGGCCGGACTATCACCATCAACTGAACCAAAATTTCCTTGACCATCAATTAACATATATCTTAAGCTCCATTCTTGAGCCATACGTACCATAGTGTCATAAACTGAGGTATCACCATGAGGGTGATATTTACCTAATACCTCACCAACTATTCTAGCTGATTTTTTGTGTGCAGTATTAGATCTAACACCTAGTTCGTGCATACCATATAACACACGTCTGTGAACTGGTTTTAAACCATCTCTGACATCTGGTAAGGCACGTGACACAATGACCGACATTGAATAATCAATGTAGGCTGATTTCATTTCATCCTCAATGTTAATTGGAATAAGTTTTTCTCCTTCTGCCATATATTTAATTAATTAGTTTTTTGTAGGTTTTCAAAACGTGCTAATATAACCAAAATAGCAGTGTTTATAGTGTATTGGATTCCTGTTTTTAGGACTTTTTATTAACAATATTTGATATCTTTTTTTTAATAAGTATCTGACCATTTCCTTTGTTATGAAAAGGTTTTTTATTCTCTTCGTTTTTGACTGTTAATTAAGGTATGATTTTTGCCAATAGTTAATATGTTTTATTATTTTTAATGCAGAAAGGAAAATACTATGGATGATAATTTTTCACCAAGAGTTAAGGATGTGATAGCTTACAGTAAAGAGGAGGCATTAAGGCTTGGTCATGATTTTATTGGAACCGAACATTTGATGTTGGGTCTTTTAAGAGATGGCAATGGCAAGGCTATTGATATTTTGAATTCACTTGATGTAGATTTAAATCATTTAAGAAGAAAAGTTGAAATATTAAGCCCTGCAAATCCTAACATCGTTACCACCTCAAACGAAAAGAAAAACCTACACTTAACCCGGCAGGCCGAACGTGCCTTAAAAACAACATTTTTAGAAGCCAAACTGTTTCAAAGTACTTCTATAAATACTGCACATTTATTATTGTGCATCCTAAGAAATGAAAATGATCCAACGACTAAACTTTTAAATAAGCTTAAAGTGGATTATGATAACGTAAAAGAAGAATTTAAGTCAATGATTACAAGCGAAGATGATTACATAGACACACCAAAAGCAGAATCTTATTCAGATGACGAAATGAATGAAGAAGAGGACGCAAAACAAAATCCTTTTGGTGGTAGTCAAACCAGTAAGACCAATAAAAAATCTAAAACACCTGTTTTAGACAATTTTGGAAGAGATCTTACTGTATTAGCCGAAGAAGGCAAATTAGACCCAGTTGTTGGTCGTGAAAAAGAAATACAACGAGTTTCACAAATACTAAGTAGACGTAAAAAGAACAATCCATTACTTATAGGTGAGCCTGGTGTTGGTAAATCTGCTATCGCTGAAGGACTTGCCCTGAGGATAGTTAAACGTAAGGTATCTAGAACTTTGTTTAATAAACGTGTTGTTACATTAGATTTAGCAAGTCTTGTTGCAGGAACTAAATATCGCGGACAATTTGAAGAGCGAATGAAAGCGGTAATGAACGAGCTCGAAAAGAATGATGATATCATTTTATTTATAGATGAAATTCATACCATAGTAGGTGCTGGTGGTGCAACTGGTAGTTTAGATGCTTCAAATATGTTTAAACCAGCTCTAGCACGAGGTGAGATTCAATGCATTGGTGCTACGACGTTAGATGAATATAGACAATATATTGAAAAAGATGGTGCTCTTGAAAGACGATTCCAAAAAGTCATTGTTGAGCCAACATCTGTAGAAGAGACCATTGAAATATTAAACAATATTAAAGGAAAATATGAAGAGCATCATAATGTAGATTATACAGATGGTGCAATAGAAGCATGTGTTAAGCTTACAAATAGGTATATGACGGAACGTTTCTTACCAGACAAAGCTATTGATGCTCTAGATGAAGCAGGATCTCGTGTACATATCACAAATATTGATGTTCCAAAACAAATACTTGAGTTAGAAAAGAAATTAGAAGAAGTTAGAGAAACTAAAAATAGTGTTGTTAAGAAACAGAAGTATGAAGAGGCAGCGAAACTTAGAGATGACGAAAAGCGTTTAGAAAAAGACCTAGCCTCTGCACAAGAGAAATGGGAAGAAGAAACTAAGCAACATAGAGAAGTCGTTACAGAAGATAATGTTGCAGATGTCATCTCAATGATGACTGGTGTTCCTGTTAATAAAATAGCTCAGACTGAGCTTAACAAACTGGCACAACTACCTAATTTAATTAAAGGTAAAGTTATTGGTCAAGACCAAGCAGTGGCAAAGGTTGTTAAAGCGATCCAAAGAAATAGAGCTGGTCTTAAAGACCCTAACAAACCAATTGGTTCGTTTATTTTCTTAGGCCAAACTGGTGTGGGTAAGACGCAATTAGCAAAAGTATTAGCGCGCGAATTATTTGATAGTGATGATGCCCTTGTTAGAATTGACATGAGTGAATACATGGAGAAATTTGCCATTTCTAGATTAATTGGTGCACCTCCAGGATATGTTGGTTATGAAGAAGGTGGTCAGTTAACTGAAAAAATAAGAAGAAAGCCATATGCTGTAGTTTTATTAGATGAGATTGAGAAAGCGCATCCTGATGTATTTAATATGTTACTTCAAGTCTTAGATGATGGCTATTTAACTGATAGTTTGGGCAGAAAAATAGATTTTAGAAATACGATTATCATCATGACATCTAATATAGGTGCAAGAAAACTCAAAGACTTCGGTACTGGAGTTGGTTTTGGTACTTCAGCGCAACAAGCACAAGAGTCTGACCATGCAAAAGCAGTTATTGAGAATGCTTTGAAAAAGGCCTTTGCTCCTGAGTTCTTAAACCGTATCGATGATGTCATTGTATTTAATGCTCTAGAAAAAGAGGATATTAATAAAATTATTGATATTGAACTTGTTAAGCTTATCGATCGCATTAAAGATTTAGGTTATATCTTAAAATTAACTGAATCTGCGAAAGATTATATTGCTGAAAAAGGATTTGATAAACAGTATGGTGCTAGACCATTAAATAGAGCTATCCAAAAGTATGTTGAAGATGCGCTTGCAGAAGAAATTATAGGCGCAAAAATTCAAGAAGGTGATACCATTACCATGGATTTAGATTCTAAAAAGAATGAACTAAAAATAAAAATTAAAAACTCTAGTAAAACAACTGAGTCTTAAAGTTTTTGTTCAATATTATACTAAAACTCCTTTGCCCATAAAGGAGTTTTTTTTATCTTCAACCTCGTTGTAAACCGATTATATGCGAGATACCCTAACCCTCGAATTTTGCCATGTATCAATATTTGACAACTACATAGTTGTTGTGATGAATGAAGGCGTAAATCTCTCACCTAGTGATAATTACATTCTTTTAGATATTGCTAATGATTATTTTAAGGATAAACCCTTTGTATACATTACACATAGGATAAACTCCTATTCTGTGGACCCACAGATTTATTATGAAACGGCGAAAATTAAGAACTTAAAAGGATTCGCTGTTGTTTCTTCAGACTATAAAGCCAAGAGAAATGCAGAGGTCGAAAAAATGTTCTTTAGCAAACCTTTTGGTATCTTCTCAGAACTAAATGAGGCTTACAAATGGGCTGACGAAAGAGTACAGGATTAAATTCTAAATTTCGTTTTTTAGACCATAATGATTTAGAAATAACTCCTCCACCTCAATATCGACATCTTTTAAAAATTGTACTGACGCTTCAATATCATCATGGAGTACCTCATCTACCTCTATAAAGGGCACCACTTTTCTGTAATGCTCCAAAAATGACTCTAGCAACGGTGAAGTTTTTAATGGTCTCCTAAACTCAATAGCCTGTGAAGCATTCATTAATTCTATTGCGATTACTCTTTCAACGTTACGTATTAAGGTATAGGCCTGGGTGGCGGCATTTGCTCCCATACTCACATGGTCCTCTTGGCCATTACTAGATACTATGCTATCTACACTAGCAGGTGTCGCTAATTGCTTATTAGCACTGACAATACTTGCAGCTGTATACTGCGGAATCATAAAGCCAGAATTTAAACCAGGATTATTAACAAGAAATGCTGGTAATCCTCTTAAGCCAGATACTAACTGAAATATGCGACGTTCAGAAATATTTCCAATTTCTGCCATGGCAATTTTTAAGTAATCTAAGGCTAGAGCCAAAGGTTGCCCATGAAAATTACCACCTGAAATAATTATATCCGCATCAGGAAAAATATTTGGGTTATCTGTTACTGAATTAATTTCGGTTAAAACTACTTTTTCAACAAAATCTAAAGTGTCCTTTGTCGCCCCATGGACCTGAGGAATACATCTAAATGAATATGGGTCTTGAACATGTTCCTTTTCTCTTTTTATAAGTTCACTTCCTTCTAATAATTCATTAAATCTTCTAGCTACCTTCCATTGTCCTGCATGTGGCCTTACGGAATGAACCAAATCATGAAATGGATCTAAGCGACCATCAAAAGCATCTAATGATATACCTGCGATAATATCTGCTAAATAGGATGTTTTGTGTGCAATTAAAAGTAAGTAAACACCATAAGCACTCATAAACTGAGTACCATTAAGTAACGCTAAACCCTCTTTTGCTTCAAGCTTTATAGGTTCCCAATTAAATTTTTCTAATATTTCAGACGCTTCATAGGTTTCATTATTATGCACCACTCTACCCTTTCCTATTAATGGTAAGGCTAGGTGCGCAAGAGGCGCTAAATCACCCGAAGCACCTAGAGATCCTTGGGTGTAAACAAATGGGAAAATATCATTATTAAAAAA
Source organism: Winogradskyella poriferorum (assembly GCF_050618035.1). GTDB lineage: Bacteria > Bacteroidota > Bacteroidia > Flavobacteriales > Flavobacteriaceae > Winogradskyella > Winogradskyella poriferorum_A. The sequence goes on along the minus strand of NZ_JBODPY010000002.1, from coordinate 172,883 downwards.
TTGAATTAATCGGTCTATTGTTTTTAATTGTACGCCACTATGCCCAAAACTCAATGATTGAATTTTAAGAAGCAACATTACTTTTACAATAGATTCCGGCACACGGTCACCAGTACCACACGCATGAGACATTACCAAGTTTTCCTGTAATTTGGTTAAATCTTCATTAGAAATTTTGACATTATATAAAGATCCAAAGCCTGTATTAATACCATACATTGGCTTTTCATTGTTCTTTAATTTTTCATCTAAATACGCTTTGCTTTTTTGAACTTTTTTCTTGAGCTCATCAGACAATTTGAGTTTCTTATTGTCTTTAAAAAGATTATAAATGGTAACAATATCGAGAGGTTTCGATGAAATTGTATGGTATTGACTCATGTTAATTAGTTAATAGATATTCAAAATTGGGAATAATTTTATAGACTACCTCATAATGTTAATAATTAGTGTAATTCGCCATTGCTCTATTTAATTTTTATATTTGGCGAAATCAAATCCCTGTTTATGAAACGCATTATTATACTTAGCCTAGCGTGTTTACTATTTACTTGTAAAGAAGAACCTAAAGCGTATGCTACGGTTTCCGGAAAAATTGAAAATTATGATGAGGGTAAAATTATCAGGATTTTTCAAGGCAGAACATTTAATAAATTAATTACTCTTAATGATGACGGGACCTTTATGGACACCCTAAAGGTAGAATCTGGGGATTATAATTTTCAGCATGGCTCCAAATACGGACAGATTTACTTAGAAAATGATTTTGAATCTTCTTTTACTACAGATTATGAGAATTTCGCTGAATCTATTGTTTATACTGGTGATGGAGCTGATATAAACAACTTTACTGTAAAGTCATTTTTAATATCACAAGAGCATTTTGATGCAAAATTATTTTCAATGGGTACCAAAGAAGACTTGGATACAGCCATTAAAAATTATAATAATGCCTATAACGAGTTAAAGAATAAATATCCAAAGGTAGACTCTGCACATTTTGCGATTGTAGATAAAAATGTGGAAAGGACAGAAAAACAAATTACAAGCTATTTAGGCTCTAGGTTAGCAATGCGAGCCAAGTTCCCAAAAGGAAGTCCATCACCACTCTTTGAAAACTATGAGAATTTTGCAGGTGGTAATACATCTTTAACAGACTTAAAAGGAAAATATGTTTATATGGACATTTGGGCAACTTGGTGTGGCCCTTGTAAGGTTGAAATTCCGTCTTTGAAAAAATTAGAAAAAGACTTCGAAGGAAAAAATATTCAGTTTGTAAGTATTTCGATTGATGAAGGACGTGGATATAAGGGTGACGCAGCAGCGGCCTATGAAGGATGGAAACGTATGATTAAGAATAGTGAATTAGGTGGTATTCAATTAATTGCAGACAATGGGTTTAAATCTGAATTCATGAAGGCCTATCAAATAAATAGTATCCCACGGTTTTTACTCATTGACCCAGAAGGAAATATTGTGAATGCTGATGCACCTCGACCATCTAATCCACAAATAACTGAATTACTCAACAGTCTTGACATTTAAATCTTAATGAATTAGAGATCCTTAAGACTGTTCCACCTCACCTTCTTGTTGAGGCTGTTCTGGTTGTTTGAATAAATCTATATAGGCTTCGCCAATAGTTTCTATAATGTGGCTTGCAGTTAAGCTCTGATAGCCATAATCCTCTAAGGAAATATCTGCAGATCTTCCATGAAGATAAACTGCAAATAATGTGGCTGGCAATGGCTCATAACCTTGTGCAATCATTCCAGTAATCATTCCTGTTAGAACATCTCCTGTACCTGCAGTGGCCATGCCAGGATTTCCTGTCGTATTTATGTATAATTTATCTTTATAGACTGTTATGGTATTAGCGCCTTTAATAACTACTATAATATCATGTTTAATTGAGAGCGCTTTTACTTTTTGAAGTTTTTCAAAATCGTCAGCCCACGGACCAATTAATCGCTCTAGCTCTTTAGGATGAGGTGTTAAAATGGCTTGAGAAGGCAATAACTTCAATAAGGCGTTATTCTCTGAAATAATATTGAGAGCATCTGCATCTACAACCAATGGTTTATCATTTGCCTTTAAAAATATTCCAAGTGCTTGTACCGTTCTTTTGTCTATCCCTAATCCAGTACCAATTCCTATTGCATTAGGATGTATATTAAAATTAATATCCGATATGACACAATCTTCTTTATCAGTTATCACCATTGCTTCTGGTAATGATGCTTGAAGACTATGATAGCCACAGTCAGGCACGAAGGCCGTTACCAAACCAGTACCAGCGTATAAAGCAGCTTTACTAGCAAGATGAACTGCACCAATTTTACCATGACTTCCACCAATTATTAAGACATGACCAAAATCCCCTTTATGGGCAAATTTATCTCTTGGTTTATATAATGGTAAGACTTCAAACTTTGCAATCAGCTCTGCCTCTGTTTCTGTATTAATTAAATACTCTCTATCAATACCGATATCTAAGACTTCCCACTGAATAGTATATTTCGCTGTATCTGGTAAGAAGAAAACCAACTTTGGTGATTGAAAACTCAAAGTATAATTTGCATGTACCACGGCCTCCTTATCATCCACTGCTTTATCTGTATACAAACCAGATGGTAAATCTATAGACAACGTAAATGCTCCAGATTCCCGAAATCTCAAAAATAAATCTTTTACCCAATCCGCTGGAGGTCTATTTAATCCTATCCCAAAAACAGCATCAACAATGATATCATCCTTATGAATTTCTGGAAAGTTTTGGGTACTTGTCATCATTATTGGCCAGTCCTTAGAAACACTTTTAATGCGATCATAATTGATTAGAAAATCTTTTGATCGTGTTTCACTGTAATTGACTATATAGGTAATAACATTATAACCATGAGTGGTTAAATGTCTGGCGAGCACCAAACCATCACCACCATTATTACCTATACCACAAAAAACATGTACTGGGACCTGTGCGCCTTGCATGCGCATGTGTATCCAATTAAAAATTTGCGTGCCTGCACGCTCCATTAAATCGGTTGAAGAAATATTCTGACGTTCAGTAGTTAATCGATCCCCTTCGTAAATCTGCTCTTTGGAAAATAATTTCATTGACGTTGTATCATTCTCAAAAAACAAATTGTAAACATTGAGTTTATCTTAATCAGATAAGGTTTTGATTAGATTTTTATGAAAAGAAAACGGCTTTTTTACCGATTCCTCAAAAAAAATCAATTTGTTTTTTTCTTGTCGTAAAAATAATACATTTGTTGAGGAATGAAGAAAAAAATGCACATATCAATTAATACCTTGGTTAACTCTGACCGTGCAACATTTTCTATGTTTTTTATCTCTACAATTATTACCCTTAGGGGTATGATGTGTATATAAACTTCGTTTTGACTAAAGTCTATTTAAGACCATAAATTTCCTTTAAAAATTAAATTATGAAAGTGCTAAAGTTCGGAGGGACATCTGTAGGTTCCGCTGAAAATATAAATAAAGTAATATCCATTTTACAACAAGAATCTAATACAACAGATATTGCCGTTGTAGTATCGGCAACAGGTGGTGTTACAGATAAACTCATCGAAGCAGGTGAATTTGCTTGCGCAAAAAATGATGAATACAAAAGCAAATACAATAAGATCTGGAGTATCCACAACCAAGTTATTGAAGGTCTTTATGAAAATCCTGAAAATGACCCTAAAATAAAAAAGCAACACGATGAACTTCTTGAAATCATTAGTGATAAGCTTAACGAGCTACAAAATCTACTTAATGGTATTTATTTAATAAATGAGTTGTCACCTAAAACTAAAGACAAGCTTCTAAGTTTTGGAGAATTTTGTTCATCAACTATAATCAGCCATGTTTTAAAGTCCAGAGGTGTAAATGTCACTTTAAAAAATGCTCAAGATTTAATCATCACAGATTCCAATTATAATAATGCGCAGGTTGATTTTAAAATCACCAACAATAACATTACCGATTTCTTTACAGAAAAAAAGGCGACAATAACACTATTACCAGGATTTGTTTCTAAATCATCAAGTGGTGATACTACGACGCTCGGCAGAGGTGGTTCTGACTATACCGCAGCAATAATTGCAGCTGCTATAAATGCCAATGAGCTACAAATCTGGACAGATGTGAGTGGTATGTTTACAACCAATCCAAAACTTGTTAAACAAGCTTCTCCAATCACAGAATTGTCTTATCAAGAAGCGGTTGAGCTTTCGCATTTTGGTGCTAAGGTACTTTATCCACCTACAGTTATGCCTGTTTTGAAGAAACATATCCCTATTGTAATTAAAAATACAATGGATCCAGAAGCCGTTGGTACCACAATATCTCTAGATAAAAAGGCTAATGGCATGTCTCCTGTTAAGGGTATAAGTAATATAGATGGTATTGCACTTTTAACACTGCAAGGAAACGGTATGGTCGGTGTGCCTGGTTTTAGTAAACGATTGTTTGAAACGCTAGCACAGGAAAAGATTAATATTATTCTTATCACACAGGCCTCTTCAGAACATTCCATATGCTTTGGAATCGCCGAGGGCGAAGCAAAACGTGCTAAAAAGGCCATAGATAAGACTTTTGAGTATGAAATTGAATTGCAAAAAATAGATACCATTGAAATAGAAAAAGATCTTTCTATTATCGCTGTTGTGGGAGACCGAATGAAAAGCCATCAAGGCATTAGTGGAAAGATGTTTAGTACATTGGGTAAGAACAATGTGAACATTCGTGCCATTGCTCAAGGTGCATCTGAACGAAATATTTCTGCTGTTATTCATAAGAACGATGTAAAAAAAGCGCTTAATTGTTTACACGAAGAATTTTTCGAAACAAAATCGAAACAGATTAACCTCTTTATCACAGGCGTTGGAAATGTAGGAGAACGTCTCATTGAACAGATGCAGCAACAAAAGGCCTATTTAAAGGAAAACTTCAAAATTAAATTAAGAGTTATAGGTTTGTCTAATTCTAGAACTATGCTCGTTAATGATGAAGGAATTAACCTCGAGCAATGGAAAACTTTACTCTCTAAAGGAGAAAAGGCTAGCTTGGATGGCTTCTTTAATCTGGCTAAAAATCTAAACCTAAGAAATTCTGTGTTTATTGATATCACCGCAAATGCAGAAGTGGCGAAAGTTTATCCTTGGTATTTAAAAGAAAGTATCTCTGTTGTGGCTTGTAATAAAATTGCATGTTCAGGTGACTTTGCTTACTATGATAAACTTAAAACATTGGCAAGAAAATACAATACCTCCTTCTTATTTGAAACTAATGTCGGTGCTGGGTTACCAATCATCGATACACTCAATCATTTAATTACATCTGGAGATAAGATTAATACGATTCAGGCTGTTTTATCAGGTAGTCTCAATTTCATATTTAATAATTTTAATTCAGACACTACATTTCATGATGTCGTTAAGCAGGCTCAGTTAGAAGGGTACACAGAACCAGATCCTAGAATTGATCTAAGCGGTGTAGATGTAGCACGAAAAATTCTAATTTTAGCAAGAGAAAGTGGTCATAAGTTAGAATTAGCTGATATTGAAAGTAAAAATTTCTTAACTGAGAATGCTATTAATGTAACTACAGTGGAAGATTTCTTTGAGACCTTAAAAAATGATGAGAACTATTACCAAGGCTTGTATAAAGATGCGATTGCTAATAACTGCCAATTAAAATTTGTGGCATCGTTTGAAAACGGCAAAGCGCGAGTTGGACTAGAACAAATTGAAGAAGACCATCCATTTTATAATCTCGAGGGTAAGGATAATATAGTAATGTTTTATACAAATCGTTACAAGGAGCAACCAATGATTGTTAAAGGTGCTGGAGCAGGTGCAGAAGTAACGGCATCTGGTCTTTTTGCAGATATAATAAGAACCGCTTACAACTAATGACAGAAATTAAAATATTCTCACCAGCAACGGTAGCCAATGTGGCCTGTGGTTTCGACGTACTCGGTTTTTGTCTAGATTCCGTAGGTGATTACATGACCATAAGAAAGACCGATGAAAAGGGAATTAGAATTACTAAAATTGATGGATTTGATCTTCCCTATGAAGCCGAAAAGAATGTTGCTGGAGTTGCGGCTTTAGCCATGTATAAGGATCTTGATCTTGATCTTGATTGTGGTTTTGAAATTGAAATTGATAAACGTATCAGACCAGGAAGCGGTATTGGGAGTAGTGCGGCAAGTGCATCTGGTAGTGTATATGGCATTAACGAATTACTCGGTAGACCAAAGGACAAAACTGAATTGACGTTTTATGCCATGCAAGGTGAAGCGCTTGCAAGTAACTGTGAACATGCCGACAATCTTGCACCAGGAATTTTTGGAGGATTTACACTTGTTAAGTCAATAAACCCTCTTAAAGTCATATCGCTACCAACGCCATCAGAGCTATACGCGACCATAATACACCCTCAAATAGAGATAAAAACGGCTGAATCACGCGCTATACTTCCAAAAGAGGTGCCTTTAGGTAAAGCAATAAATCAATGGGCAAATGTTGGTAGCTTGGTACATGCCTTGCATACTTCAGACTATAGTCTAATAAAAAATGCGCTAGAAGATGTAATTATTGAGCCCTTTAGAAAAGCGCTTATTCCAAATTTCGACATACTAAAAGCCAACGCACTTAAAGCCGGAGCTCTTGGATGCGCCATTTCGGGCTCTGGACCGTCTGTTTTTGCCTTAAGTAAGGGTAAAAATATAGCTGAAGACGTTGAAAGCGCTATGCGACAAACATTCGCTAACACTTCAATAGCTATTGAGACTTATGTTTCTAAAATTAATGTTGAAGGCATAAAAACTTTAGAATGAACTATTATTCATTAAATAAACAAGCACCAGATACTTCGTTTCAAAAAGCAGTTGTGAGAGGTCTTGCACCAGACAAGGGGTTGTATTTTCCTGAGACCATTTCACCTTTACCTGATTCATTTTTTGACAATATTGAATCTTTGTCAAATACAGAAATAGCTTTTGAAGCGATTAAGCAATTTGTTTTACCAGAAATTCCAGAAGCTGAACTAAAATCAATCATTGAAGAAACTCTCGATTTTGATTTTCCCATTGTAGAATTTAATAATCAAATTTCAACATTAGAACTCTTCCATGGACCAACAATGGCCTTTAAAGATGTTGGTGCAAGGTTTATGGCGAGGTGTTTGGGATATTTCAATAAGTCAAATACGAATGAAGTTACAGTATTAGTAGCAACCTCAGGTGATACAGGTGGTGCTGTAGCTAATGGTTTTCTTGGTGTTAAAGGCGTAAAGGTAGTTATCCTCTACCCTTCTGGTAAAGTAAGTGAAATTCAAGAAAAACAATTAACTACACTGGGCCATAACATTACTGCTTTGGAGGTAGATGGTGTATTTGATGATTGCCAGGATATGGTTAAAAAAGCTTTTATCGACCATGAGCTCACCGATCAAATGCAACTCACATCAGCAAATTCAATTAATATTGCACGTTGGTTGCCTCAATTATTCTATTACCTTTTTGCATACAAGCAATTAAAATCTAAATACGACGATATCGCTTTTTCTGTTCCAAGTGGTAACTTCGGAAATATTTGTGCTGGAATGGTGGCACAAAAACTTGGTCTGCCGGTTAAGCAATTTATTGCATCAAATAATGCTAATGATACTGTCGTTAATTACATGGCTACACAAACCTATTTAGCTAAGCCGTCAGTACCAACCATAAGCAACGCTATGGACGTAGGTAATCCTAGTAATTTCATTCGAATTCAAGAACTTCATAATCATAATTTTGAAGACTTAAAGTCTAATTTATCTTCATTTAGTTATACAGATAAAGAAACGAAAGAGGCACTTTTAGAAATAAACCAACTTTATAATTATATCGCAGATCCGCACGGTGCCGTTGGATACTTAGGTGCAAAAGACTATTTAAAAGATAATAGCGCACATGTTGTTTTTCTTGAAACTGCACATCCAACAAAATTTTTAGATGTTGTGGAAGAGGTCATAGACACTAAAGTTGACTTACCGCCTCAGATCAAAGCAGTAATGGATAAGGAAAAAACAGCCGTTAAAATTGAGTCTTATGAAGATTTAAAGAATTTTCTTCTCGATGAAAACAGAGCATTATAGTTTCAACACTGAGCGTTTACATATAAGACCCGTAAGTACTGATGATGCACCTTTCATTCTTGAGCTTATGAATAGTCCTAAATGGATAAAGTACATTGGGGATCGTAATATACATACAATTGAAGAGGCCAAGAACTATATTACAGATAAGGCCTTATCGCAATTAAAAACACATGGCCATACAAACAATGTAGTAATTCGAAAAGCAGATAACACAAAACTCGGTACTTGCGGTATCTACCACAGGGAAGGTACTGAACTACCCGATATTGGTTTTGCCTTTTTACCAAATTATGAAGGTAAAGGCTATGCCTTTGAAGCCATGCAGCAAATAATGCAATTCGCCCAAGTGAATTTAAAGCTAAAGTCAGTGAGAGCCTTCACTATGGAGGATAATGCGTCTTCAAAAAAATTGCTATCTCGTTTAGGTTTAGAATTAGTAGGTCTTAGAAAATTTCCTGGTGGTGAAGAAGAATTATTGATGTATCAAAAAGACTTCTCTTAATAGATAATACTCTATATTTCTTAAATTTATAACCTAATCAAATTGTTATGAAAAGGAATTTCCTGTTTGTCTTTACATGGATTTATGTTTCGTCATTTTCACAGAACTATAATCTATTAACAGATTTAGATTCAAGTCTACAAGAAACATCAGGTTTACTCTATCTCAACAATACCATTATTACTCATAATGATTCGGGTAATACCAATCAGCTTTTTGAAATTGATCCGTCAGATGGAACCATTTCTAGAACCATAACCATTAGCAATGCTACCAACTCAGATTGGGAAGATATCGCATATGACGACTCCTATATTTACATTGCAGATATTGGTAATAACCAAGGCACAAGAACTGATTTGAAGATCTATAGGATCTTACGTTCAGATTATTTTGCTAATACAACAGTTATGGGTGAGGTCATAAATTTTAGCTACAGTGATCAAGTTGATTTTACACCATCCCCTTTTTCGACAAATTTTGATGCTGAGGCGCTTATACACTATAACAATAAGCTCTATATCTTCACCAAGAATTGGATTGATGCCACAACAAATATTTATAAGCTGTCAGATACTCCCGGAACTCATACGGCAACCTTAGTTGATACGTTTGATTCTGAAGGATTAATTACTGGTTCGACTTACAACACCATAAATGGAGAAATAATGCTAGTAGGATATGATGGAATGGGATCCTTCTTAATTCAGTTGAATGGATTTAATAATGAGTTATTTTCCAACGGAACTATTCAGAAGACATCCCTAAACGTTCCTACGAATTACTCAACACAAACTGAAGGTGTAGCTTCAACATCATCGAATGAATATCTAATTAGTGCCGAGGAATTATCAGGAAACTCCCAAGGCTTATATAGTTTTAACACCTCGACACTTTCAACTACTGAAGTTGAGAACACGGTATTGAATTTTCATCCAAATCCTGCATCTAAAGAAATAAAATTGAATAAGGAAAACTGCACGACTAACATCTATTCTCTAAAGGGTGAACTCGTGTTAAATTCAAAAGCCTCTACAATAGATATATCTCAATTAGAAAAAGCCATTTATATCATAAAAATTAAGGCAGTTGATGGCGGATTTCTAATTTCAAGATTGGTGATCGATTAGTTTAAAATCTTCACTAATAATTCTTTGAGTAGATCGCCTTGTGGCACTGCATTGGCACCAACACCTTTACCCTTCACATCAAATTCGCGTAGCATGGCGATAACGCTACTTACTTTTTTCATCGGGTAATTACGAGTTGCAACTATATATTCATTTACGAAATACGGATTAATGCGTAATGCCGAAGCCACATTTCGAGGAGACTTATCGCTCATACCGTGCAAATGCAATAACTGTGAGAAGAAATTAAACAACAATGAAATGGTAACAACCATTGGATTGTCTTTAGGGTTATCAGCAAAATACTTCGCAATTTGATGTGCCTTAACCACATTTTTATCGCCAATGGCCTTACGCAACTCAAAATTATTGAAGTCCTTACTAATACCTATATTTTCTTCGATATGCTCTGGCGTAATCTGAGTACCTTCTGGTAAAATGATTTTTAGTTTATTGAGCTCGTTATCTATTTTACTCAAATCGGTTCCTAAAAACTCAACCAGCATTTGAGCTGCTTTAGGAGATATTGTGTATTTCTGGCCGTTTAATACACGTCTTATCCAATCTGAAACTTGGTTTTCGTACAACTTTTTACTTTCGAATACGACACCAGATTTCTTTAATGCTTTGTAAAGCGCTTTACGCTTATCAATTTTTTTGTATTTATAATTAACAACAAGAATGGTACTTGGTTGTGGATTTTCTGCATAACTCACCAATTTCTCAATGGTTCTACTTAAATCTTGAGCTTCCTTAACAATAATAACCTGGTGCTCAGCCATCATAGGGAAACGCTTTGCATTACTTACTATATCTTCTACCGCAATATCTCTACCATACAGTACTATTTGATTAAATCCCTTTTCGGATTCATCTAATACATTGTCTTCAATAAATTCTGAGATTTTATCTATATAATAAGGTTCCTCACCCATTAAAAAATAAATAGGCTTTAGATTTCCATTCCTAATTTCAGATAAGAGTTGTTTAACTTCTTCCAACTGCAGTATGCATTAATATTACAAGCAAAATTTTAGCAAATAATAAAACAGAATCCTATTTAAGTTTTAATTTTGTTAAGTGCAAGAGCTTAACTTTCCTCCGTTTCAATACCGACTCAAAAGTACAGAAAATAAAGTTTCTATTTTTGATGTAATTCGGAAAAAATTTATCATTCTTCAGCCCGAAGAATGGGTGAGACAGCACTGTATTCATTATTTGATAAATAGCAAAGCTTATCCAAAATCTTTGATTAATGTTGAGAAAGAACTTGTAATAAACGGTCTTAAAAAACGCTATGATATTGTTGTGTTTAATTCAGATGGGAGTATTCATCTCATCGTAGAATGTAAAGCTCCAAATATTAAGATAGATCAATCTTCTTTTGATCAAATTGCACGTTATAATCTTTCATTAAACGCTTCTTTTTTAATGGTAACCAATGGATTAAATCACTATTATTGCCAAATGAGTTACGAAGAAAATCGTTATATCTTCCTAAAAGATATTCCAAATTATAAAACATCTTGACATATAGTTATAAAGACATAGCAATTGTTATTTTAAACTGGAATGGTAGAAAACTCTTAGAGACATTTCTACCCTCTGTAATTGAGTATTCTGGCAAGGCGAAACTGTACATTGCTGATAATGCCTCAACTGATGACTCCATTTCTTTTCTAAAGAGCCAATATCCAAACATCCAAATCATAGAGAATAATATCAATGGTGGTTATGCAAAGGGTTATAATGATGCATTAAAACATGTTATTGAGCCAATCGTTTGTCTTTTAAATAGCGATGTCGAAGTCACTGATAATTGGCTAAACCCAGTTTTAGAAACCTTTAATGTAGACGAAAGTATCTCTATAGTTCAGCCCAAAATATTGGATTATAAAAACAAAGCGTATTTTGAATATGCTGGTGCTGCTGGTGGATTTATTGATAAATATTGTTACCCCTTTTGTAGAGGTCGCATATTTAATACTATCGAAAAAGATGAAGGACAGTACAATGACGAGACTTCTATTTTCTGGGCTTCTGGAGCTTGCTTTTTTATTAAAAACAACGTTTTCAAATCCTTAGGAGGATTTGATGAAACTTATTTTGCTCATATGGAGGAGATTGATTTATGCTGGCGCGCGTATAATCAAAACTTTGTAACTAAATATACAAGTCGTTCTATTGTGTACCATGTTGGTGGTGCTACTTTAAAGAACACTAATCCCAAAAAAACTTATCTCAATTTCCGTAATAGTTTAATTACACTCGCCAAGAATACAGACAGTGCTTTAATGAGTAGAGTCTTTACACGCATGGTTTTAGATGGCATAGCTGCAATTCGGTTTTTATTTCAGCTCAAACCTTTATTCTTTGTTGCAGTACTAAAAGCACATGGATCATTTTATTGGAGACTTCGAAGCGTACTTCAGCAACGTAAGAAATTGAAAAAAAGACCAGGATATTTTGAGAAAAATTCAATTGTTTGGTCTTATTTCATCCAAAAAAACAAAACTTTTTAATTGTTTATAAAAACGTTAAAAAATTTGTTAATCCATTCTCTTTCAAATTTTCTTTTCTATAATTTTGAGTTGTTATAATTAACAATTAAACTGAAAACAGATTATGAAAAAACTAATATTATTGAGTTTTTGCTCCATGATGTTATTAGCGTCTTGTGTATCTAAGAAGGATTATATGGCGCTTGAAGAAAAACAGAAAGAGACACAAGATTTACTCAACACAGCTACTGTAAAATTAAACAAGTGTCTTTCTGATGCTGCGGCAGCTAGTGCTAGAGTTGAAACTATGAAAGATCAGTTAGAAGATCTTCGTAAAGCCAACCAAGATTTAATTGACACTAAGGGAAATCTAACTACATTAACGCAAAAGGGTGCTGAAAACCTTGAACGTTCATTAGAAAGCCTAAAAGAAAAAGATTTAAAAATCTCACGTTTACAAGATGCCTTAACAAAGAAAGATAGTGTAACACTTGCTATAGTAACGAGTCTTAAAAAGGAAGTAGGTATCAATGATCCGGATATTGAAATCAATGTTGAAAAAGGTGTTGTATTTATTTCTATAGCAGATAAGCTTTTATTTAAAAGCGGTAGTTACAACGTAACGGATAAAGCTAAGAGTGTATTGGCAAAAGTTGCTAAAGTAATTAATAGCAAGCCAAGTTTTGAAGCTATGGTAGAGTCTCATACTGATGATGTACCATACAGTAAGCCACCATTATTAGATAACTGGGACCTTAGTGTAAAACGTGCTACATCTGTTGTACGCGTACTTGAGGAATTAGAGGTTAATCCTCAACAATTAATTGCTGCAGGACGTAGTTATCATGTTCCTTTAGTTGCGAATGATACTGCTGAAAACAAAGCTAAAAACAGAAGAACTAGAATTATCGTATTACCAAAAATTGATGAGTTCTACGAAATGATTGAAGAAGAAATGAAGAATCTTTCTGCTGGAAATTAATTAAGGAATAAAAATAAAAAAAGGCCCTAAGACAAAATCTTAGGGCTTTTTTATTACACCTTATTGAATATAATTATAGGACTTTACTAGTCTTAAAAACTCAGCACGATATCCTTGTTTGTCATCGCCTCTGCCCTTTTCACCAAGTTCAATAATCTTAGCAAGATTAGCATTATTATCATATTTAGATTGCCTAAGCTTCATACCAAATAAAGCGACTGCTGAAGCAAAATACATATCTTGTGAAAGCTTAGAAACTTCAGTATCTTGAATGTGGACCAGTTCAATACTCTTTGACTCTTGAGGCTTTTTATACCTAAATTTTACCGTAAAAAGTTCGTCGTTGTAATCACTAGTTTTAAGCTTCTCTACGTATTTAAGCTCTGGTATTTGACTAAGATAACTACTTTCAACACCCACAGGAATGACTTCATATAAAGCAGTGACAGTATGCCCACTGCCCAATTCTCCTGCATCTTTGGTGTCGTCGACAAAATCTTCATCAGCTAAAAGCCTGTTTTCATACCCAATTAGTCTGTATGCTTGTACCTTATTAGGATTAAATTCTATTTGAATTTTCACATCCTTAGCTATTGTAAATAAGGTACCTCCAAATTCCTTCTCAAACACTTTTTGTGCTTCTTGCATATTATCGATATATGCATGATTTCCATTTCCTTTATCTGCCAAGGTCTCGAGTTTAGAATCTTTATAGTTCCCGTAGCCAAAACCTAATACTGATAAGAATACACCAGTTTTTCTCTTTTCCTCAATTAAAGTTTGCATCTCTCTATCCGTAGAAGCACCTACATTAAAGTCTCCATCTGTAGCGAGGATAACTCTATTGTTGCCGTTTTTAATAAAGTTATCTTGCGCTATTTTGTAAGCCAAATTAATCCCTTCACCACCAGCAGTTGAACCACCTGCCTCGAGATTATCTAGAGCGTCTAATATCTTCTCTTTTTTATTGCCACGAGTTGGTTCTAAAACTAATCCAGCAGATCCTGCATATACTACAATTGAGACTTTATCCTTTTCTCTAAGTTGATTTACTAAAAGCTTAAATGCACTTTTTAGTAATGGTAATTTATTCGGATATCCCATAGAACCAGAAACATCAATTAAAAAAGTTAGATTAGACGCAGGCAACTCCTCATTTTCATAAATTTTACCTTGCAGACCAATTCTTACCAAATTAGTGTCTTGGTGCCATGGTGTTGTAACAACCTCGGTAGAAATAGAAAAAGGATGTTGATCTTCTGGTTGCGGGTAATCATAGTCAAAATAATTTATCATTTCCTCTATTTTAACCGCATCTGGCTCAATAAAATTTCCATTATTAATCATTCGTCTTACATTGCTATATGAGGCTTTATCTACATCAATTGAAAAGGTGGAGAGAGGATTAACCAAAGTCTTCTCAAAACTATTTTCACTAATTACAGCGTAGCTTTCATTATTACATCTAAAGTTTCCCTTTTGGGTTGTTATAACTATGCACCCATGTTTTGCGATCTTACCAAACTTGTCTTTTGCGTCTCTGTGATCGTAGACTTTTTTACTTTCAATATCCGCCTCTGGTATACTTTCGACAATATGATTGTTAATTTTATTAATTGGTCTACCGTCAACGATATAAAGTGGTTCCTTTTTACTATTTGACTCACCTTTGGTTGAAACAACTATGACACCATTTGCTCCTCTACTACCATAAATAGAGGTTGCGCTTGCATCTTTTAATACTGTGATGTTGTTGATGTCATTAGGAGAGACATTATTAAGATTTTCGTCTGAAATAACACCATCTACAATATAAAGTGGTTTATTATTACCATTAATAGATCCAAATCCTCTAATAAGAATTCTTGAAGCTTCCTTAGATTTATCTGAACCTTCAACAATCGTCACACCACCTACTTCACCTTGTAATGACTGATTAATTGAATTAGATTGAATCTGCCCAGCTAATTTATTTTGATAAGCCTTTTTATTTTGCCTTCTTATTTGAGCCTTAGTGGGTCCAGAAGAAATTACCGAAGAGCTTGCGTAAGCACGTCTTGTTGTTATACCATAGCCTACAACCACTACTTCATCCAAAGCATTCTCAGTTAGAGAGACTTCATAGTGTTCTTGTCCATTAACAATGAACTCTGCAGAATCCATAGCTACATAACTTACAATTATGACATCACCATAATTGGCTTGGATTGTAAATTTACCATCAAAATCTGTTTGTGTACCAATCGAAGTACCTTTAATTAGTACTGTAGCTCCTGGTAATGGTAGTCCGTCACTAGCAGTAGTTACGGTTCCTTTAACCATCATTTGTTGTCCGAAACTTGCTATTGTAATAAACAATACAAGCAATGTTGAAGAAAGTGTTTTCATTGGTTTAGTGTTTAAAGTTCTAATAAAACTATTCACACATTAACCAAATTAAAACAGGTAATGAGTCAATGAGACTTTTTGGTAAGTAAAGCTACCCTATTGCTTTTTTAATGGTTTTATTTCGTTGAATTTTACCATTTACAGTTTCCTCAAAATTATTGAGGATATAAATGTCTTTAGGAACCTCGAATTTAGTGAGTCCTTTGAGTTTTTTAATTCTATTAAAAATGGAGTCCTTTGAATCTCTAGGGTTTTCTATAATTAATATCAATTTTTCTCCTAGGGTACCGTCTTCTTCACCAGCTACAATGAAACGCTCATCAATAATAGGTTGAAGCTTATTTTCAATTTGCTCCGGAAACAACTTTACACCACCAGAATTTATCACATTATCATATCGTCCTAATAATTGAAAACTCGTTGGCGATTTTAAATCTACTATATCATTTGTAACAAGTGCTTCATCCACAAGTTTTGAAGCATTTATAATGAGACAATCTCTTTCGTCTTTATCAAAAGATACATTTGGCAATGCACTAAAGTATGGTTCTCCTTCACCTGCAATAGACTTTAATTGTCTAACAGCAACATGTGTAACCGTTTCAGTCATTCCATAGGTCTCATAAAATTTTGAATCACTATGTGTAATCTGTTCTTGTAAGGGTTGTGTTACAATAGAACCACCAACAATGATTGTCTTAATGTTCTTTGTATAGTTAATAGTATGCTTTAGCTGTAAAGGAATCATTGCACAAAAGTCATAGCGCTTTGCATAATCAAAAACTGGGTGTGCACTTGGCTCAACATGATCAATCTCTAATCCTAAAATCATAGCTCTTACAAGCATCATTTTACCAGCAATGTAATGACTCGGTAGACAATCTAATGCCTTGTCTCCTGGTTCTAAACCAAAATAATCTCCTGTTGCTATTGCTGAATTCACCATAGATTGCTTTTTCAGTTTAATAGCCTTAGGTTTCCCAGTAGAGCCTGAGGTATTTACATACAAAAAGTCATCTTTATTTAACCAATCTATCAGAAAGTTACCGGTTACTTTTTCATATGGCTCTCCCTCCTTTATTAAACTATAGGCAACTTCCTTCAATTCTTCATGATTGAAATGAAGTCCGTTTAATTTAAAACGATTGTGTATTTTGGTATATGATGGTGTCATTTACTATTCTATAATTTTATAATCTTCCTTTGGTGGTTTTTCAACTTTTCCTAATAAGCGTTCTTTCCAATTACTCCAACCGTACATTTTCGATAGAATTACAAGTAAAATTGGAAAGATGACAAAAACAGGAACCACAATATCTATAAATGTTGCCTCTGTTGGATCTGACATATCCTTAAATATAGAATACGTCTGAAAGGCAGTCCAATCTGCAGTAACTAATAGTGCTGTAAATAAATTATTGGCCGCATGAAAACCTAAGGCTAATTCTAAGCCTTCATCCATTAGTGTTATAATTCCTAGAAATAATCCCGTACCTATGTAGTAAACCATAATAATATATCCTAGTTTTTCAACTTCTGGATTCGCAATATGGAGGAGACCAAAAACTAATGATGTAAACAATAATGGAAACCATCTATTCTTTGTAACAACACCTAAACCTTGCATTAAATAGCCTCTAAACAAATACTCTTCACAACTGGTTTGTAGCGGTACCATTAAAATTGCAACAACACATAAAATTGCAAATTTCCCAAAGTCAAAATTTATAACATAATCATCTGGAGCCATAAAATAATCCATTAGCACAAAGCCAGAAGATAAAATTCCCCAACCAAAGAAAATGGTCCAGAATCGCTTCCAATCAATCTTATCTCGCGCTGTTGTTAATTGCGTTAAAGTCATTTTATGCAAGTACTTATTTGCCAAAAGAATACCTAATAATCCAGCAGCAAATGACAATAGCATTAGGAATAAATTTAGATTTGGTTCTAAAATCGTGAGCAAGGTGGTTTCATCAACCTCAAACATGCTCATACCTTGATTGCTTGCTTCAATAAAAACAGCTACTGTTAATGGAATTTGACCAAAAATTACAAATGCAATTACTATAATCGTACCGACAAAATATCTCCATCCATCATGTAATCCTTTGTATGCCTGTTGTATATAATCCATATTTAAAAATTAATTTTCCAATCTTTATTTATATCGTACTGCAAAGTACCATTTTTTACAATTAAAGGCGAATCAAAATTATTCGTAAACAAACTTCCTGTACCTAAACCTTGTGGCAATTTATTTTTAAGTGTATATGTCCATTGAGCAATTCCATTTAGACCAATATTGCTCTCTAAAGCACTAGTTATCCACCATTTTATTCCAGAGGCATTTGCTAGTTCTATCCACTCTGTACTACCATTATAGCCTCCTATTAGACTTGGTTTTAAAATTATATATTGAGGGCGAATTTGTTCTAACATCTGCCTTTTGTCCTCTTTATCAAAAACGCCAATTAATTCTTCATCTAAGGCAATGGGTAAAGGTGTGTTTTCGCATAATTGAGCCATTTCATAATATTGCCCTTGCCTGATTGGTTGCTCAATTGAATGTATTTCATATTCAGATAAGCGTTTGAGCTTTTCTAAGGCCTCATCTGGACTAAAGGCACCATTAGCATCAACTCTAAGTTCAATATCCTTTGATGAGAAATGCTTTCGAATAGATTTTAGAATATCGAGTTCGGTTTTAAAGTCAATAGCACCGATTTTCATTTTTATACAATTAAACCCCGAAGCTATCTTCTCTTTGATCTGTGTTTGCATGAAAGCCTCGTCACCCATCCAAACCAATCCGTTGATTGGAATAACATCTTCTGCCTTTGTAAATTCTGAGGGAAATAAAGAAAAGGGATTTTCACTTGAAAGTGATAAAAATGCCATTTCTAGTCCAAACTGAATGCTTGGAAAAGCTTTTAATTGTTGAAGTAGAGCCCTCTGACCAAGATGAATATTGTTGCAAACCCATTCTAATTTGGATTTATAATCTGATCTATCATCTATAGATAAGCCTCTCAGAATACCGCATTCACCTATGCCAGTTTTATTATCACTTGCCAATTTAATAAACCAAGTTTCTTTGGTCGTAAGTACACCTCGAGAAGTACTGCTAGGTCTTTTAAAATTTAAAATATGCTTGTGATATGTTGCTTGCATATCCTAAAAATTGTGATGCATACTTATTTGAAGTTGGCCTTTTCCCCAGTTCACTGTTTTTTGATTCATCCAACCGAATTGAAACCTTATTTTTGGATTAAGCACATAGCCCAAGCCGAGATAGGTCCTATTTCTATCAAATAATTCAACTTCACGATTATCACCAATATCCGTTTGTCCATTTATAAAAAGCTCATTGTAAAGTGCCATATAAACAGCTTTGGGTTCAAGACTTGACTTATTAAATGGAAGGTTTAAAAACAGATTATATCTATATCGTGTTCTAAAATCTTGATTTTCGACGAATCGTTGTTCATATCTAAAACGATGGGTTAAATAGACCCGATTACCAATTTTTTGAGGTATTAATGCTTCTTGATAAATACGATTTTCTGAGACTATATCATCACTATCTCCATAAGGACCTGTCGAGATATTGGCGTATCCAAAAGTGAACATAATCCCAACATCTTTGGGAGAGTATGTCAAACCTGATCTTAAAAGCAATTGTTCTCTGTCTCCTAATCCTTGCCAATCACGGTATTGTAAATCACCTTGAATTCCAAACTGACTATTATTAAACTTATGGTTATAGAAATACATATACCATGCACCTGTTTGGGATTCATCGATTTGTGCAACCGATAAATAAGTACTTGCCACTAAAAAAACCAAGAACAATTTTAACTTCATAAAAATTCGATATTTTTGAATTGCAAAAATACGCAACTCCAGATTTTAATTAAAGAAATGCCAGATTTTCCAAATATTATACTTTATGCTATACCATTCTTCATTCTAGCCATGTCTTTAGAATTGTATGTAACCCTTAAAACTGGATTAAAATCCTATGAGTCTAAAGATTCATTTTCGTCAATCGCGATGGGCCTTGGTAATGTTATTTTGGGATTTGGTAGTAAAGCAATTGTACTTTTTGTTTTTTTCTTGATTTACGATAATTTTAGCATATTTGAAATTCCGGTTGCATGGTGGTCTTTTATCTTGTTGTTTTTTGCAGATGACTTTTCTTATTATTGGTTTCATAGAATTTCTCACGAATGTCGAATTTTTTGGGCATCGCACATCGTACACCATTCCTCACAACATTATAATTTAAGTACTGCGCTTCGACAAACATGGAGCGGTGGATTTTACACGTTTATATTTTGGCTTTGGCTCCCTTTATTAGGCTTCCACCCTGCAATGATCTTATTGCAAATGTCTATAAGTTTATTATATCAGTTTTGGATTCATACAGAAACCATAAATAAAATGCCAAAATGGTTTGAAGCGGTTTTTAATACACCTTCACATCATCGCGTCCACCATGGCAGTAATCCTATTTATTTAGATAGAAATCATGCTGGTATCCTTATCATTTGGGACAAATTATTTGGAACTTTTCAACCAGAGCTCGAAGATGAGAAAGTAGTTTATGGTTTGGTTAAAAACATAAACACATTTAATCCTATTAAAATCGCTTTTGTTGAATGGATAAATATGTTTAAAGATGTATTTAGCGGTAAAAAGTCGCTTAAAAACCGTTGGTTATATCTGCTTAAGCCACCTGGTTGGAAGCATGACGGCTCTGGCAAAATAAGTGAAGACCTCAGAAACGAATGGATTAAAACAAAAACTAATGTTTAAAGACCAAGTCATTTGGATTACTGGTGCATCGAGTGGTATTGGTGAGGCGCTTGCGAAAACACTATCATTTGAGGGTTGTAAACTTATTTTATCCTCAAGGCGAGAAAAAGCCCTTGAAGAAGTGCGAAATGATTGTAATCAAAGTTCAGATATCCAGGTCTTACCATTTGATCTTGCTTATTACACTGAGATGGAAAAAGTTGTGGAAAAAGCACTTTCATTTTACGGTACCGTAGATATCCTAATTAATAATGGAGGTATAAGTCAAAGATCTCTTATTGCAGATACTGATATATCTGTGGATAAGAAATTAATGGAAATCGATTACTTAGGTACTGTCGCATTGAGCAAGGCATTATTACCACATTTTATAGAAAAGCAATCTGGTTATTACGTTACTGTAACAAGCCTGATGGGAAAATTTAGTTCTCCTTATAGGTCGGCATACTGTGGCGCAAAACATGCGCTACATGGATTTTTCGATGCGTTAAGACTAGAACACGATAAAGACAATATTAAAGTAACCATGATTTGTCCTGGTTTCGTAAACACTAATGTCGCAAGAAACGCCCTTACAGGTGACGGATCAAAATTAGATCAGCAAGATAACGCTACTCAAAATGGTCTTGAACCAGAAGTATTTGCCAAACGTATGCTTAAAGCAATCAAAAAAGAAAAGTTTGAAGCTTACATTGGTAAAGGTGAAACTAAAGGTATTTACTTAAAACGTTTTTTCCCAAGATTGCTCCATAAAGTTATCCTCAGGAGTGCCGTAAGATAAGCGGATTAAATTTCCATGCTTGCACCAATATCCAATAAAACTAATCGCTTAAGTTTTGAATCAAATTTCGCCTTAGCTTTGGGTTTATCAATTTCTATGTACCCAAAAGTATCATAGTGATATCCTAAGACAAGGTCACAATCTACATATCTTGCCGCCTGCACAGCATCGTCAACACCCATAGTAAAGTTATCTCCAATTGGTAAGACTGCTAAATCTAAATCAAATTGCTTTCTAATAAGTCGCATATCATAAGTTAAAGCCGTATCACCAGCAATGTAGATTGTTTTATCTGATTGAATTATAAAACCACCTGGCTGACCTCCATAAGATCCGTCTGGGAACGAAGAGGTATGAATGGCATTTACATACTTTACTTTACCAAAGTCAAATTGCCAAGACCCACCATGATTCATAGGATGACCCTTAAATCCTTTATTTTGATAATGTACGACTATTTCATAATTAGATACAATTGTCGCACCTGTGCGTTCCGCAATGGCCTCAATATCTAATATATGATCTTGATGCGCGTGAGTTATTAATATATAATCGGCTTTGATAGAATCAATATCTATATGAGATGCCTTTTCATTTCCAGTAATAAATGGATCTACTAATATGTTTATATCTTTTATTTGGATGCCTAAACAAGCATGTCCATAAAATGTAATCTTCATGTTTAATTATTTAAAAGTCAATTCCTTGACTAAAATTAATATAAAATATACCCAATACCTAACAATATGGAAAAGAGGAAGGTAGATAAAGCCAGTACTTTTAATTGACTGTCAAAATCATTGGGTTGGGATGCTTTATTTATTTTCACAACGTGAATAGTCAAAGGAACGTATGCAATAAGGAATAGGAAGTTATAAGGTTCTACGTAATATAAGATCGCAAAGATGAGGGCAATAAGCATAGCACCAATAACCAATACATTGTGGTAAATCTTTGCCTTAGATAGTCCTAATTTTACTGCCAATGTAATTTTCCCCGAATTAATATCAGAATTTATATCGCGCATATTATTCAAATTCAAAACACCAACACTTAGCAATCCTAAAGCAATTGCTGGTAAAAAAGTGATATGGTCAATTGTCTTTGTATACAAAAGGTAACTTCCTAAAGTACTTACAAGTCCAAAAAATATAAAGACGAAAATATCTCCCAATGCACGATAGCCATATGGCGAATCGCCCATTGTATAATTTAATGCCGCGTAGACGGATAAACCTCCAAGACCAACAAACAAGAGCAGTAAAAGAAACTCATTTGGTCCATATGCTGCCCAAATTAATGCTAAGGTTAAGATAATTACCATAACCACATTAAACTTTATGGCTTCTAGCATTTGGTCTGGAGTAATTTCACCGCTTTGTATGGCGCGTTCTGGACCAACACGCTCCTCATTATCTGTACCGCGTACACCATCACCATAATCATTGGCCAGATTTGATAGAATCTGTAAGCTTATGGTAGTAAGGATTGCCAATCCTAAAACCCACCAGCTAAATTCACCGTTGTAAATGGCAAAACAAGTTCCTAAAATTATACCCGAAACGGATAAAGGAAGTGTTCTTAAGCGCATGGCTGAAAGCCACGGTTTAACTTTGTTCATTTAAATGTCATTAGATTACGGAATCCATTTTTTAGGAAAGTTAGGTTTCCTTTTTTCTAAAAACGCATCTCTACCTTCTTTAGCCTCATCTGTCATGTAGGCCAATCTTGTAGCTTCACCAGCAAACACTTGCTGACCAACCATGCCATCATCGGTCAAATTCATTGCAAATTTCAACATCTTAATAGACGTTGGTGACTTCGCTAATATTTCTTGTGCCCACTCGAAAGCAGTTGTTTCGAGTTCATCATGTGTGATTACAGCATTAACCATTCCCATTTCGTAAGCCTCTTGAGCTGAATAGTTTCTACCTAAGAAAAATATTTCTCTAGCTTTTTTCTGCCCAACCATTTTAGCAAGATAGGCTGAACCATAACCTCCATCAAAACTAGTAACATCAGCATCAGTCTGTTTAAATATTGCATGCTCCTTACTCGCCAGAGTTAAATCACAAACCACATGTAAACTATGGCCTCCACCAACAGCCCATCCTGGTACAACAGCAATTACAGCCTTAGGCATAAATCGAATTAAACGCTGAACCTCTAGTATGTTTAGCCTATGGTATCCATCATCACCTACATAGCCTTGATGTCCTCTGGCCTTCTGATCTCCACCTGAGCAAAAACTCCAAATACCATCCTTAGTAGACGGACCTTCAGCACTTAACAAAACAACACCAATACTTGTATCCTCATTGGCATCATAAAAAGCATCATATAATTCTGAAGTTGTTTTTGGCCGGAAAGCATTTCTAACATTTGGCCTATTAAAAGCTATACGAGCAACACCGTTGCACTTTTGGTAAGTTATGTCTTCATAAGTCTTTGCGACTTTCCAATCTATTTGACTCATTAACCTATATAATTTGCTTGCAAAAATAATGAAATAATACCAATCGATTTGATTGAATTTTTGTCTTGGAAAAGTGCCTTATAATAATATATTTGCACTCCCTTAATTAATAATAATGCTCAAAACCCCTAACCCACCAAGTCTCGAAAAAAAGGACTTCAACCTTGGCACCATTTACTTAAATAAAAAATTTGTTATTACCCATTTTAAAGAAGGTGTAGATATAGACTATGAAAGCTTTAAAGAGGTAGGTAACTACATCAAGTCATTTTATAATGGAAAAGCATTTGGCTACATAGCTAATAGAGAAAACTCCTATTCTATAAACCTTAAGGATGCTAAAATATTTAACGATGCTTTTCCAAATATAAGGGCTTATGCAATTGTAGCTCACCACACCTTTACAGAGCGCATTTTCGAAATTGAAAATCACTTTTTTCTGCACAAGCGAAAAGCTTTCAAAAATTTAGAAGATGCTGTTGAATGGGTTGATAAAGTAATTCCTTAAACTATTTGAGATAAATCCCGTCGGATTTTATTTCAATCTTGCGATCCTTATAAAGACTTCCAATTGCTTTTTTGAAGCTTTTTTTACTCATTTGTAGTTGCTCCTTGATAGCTTCTGGGTCTGATTTATCATGAAGTGGAATAAAGCCATTATTGTCATTTAATTCCCTTAAGACAACCTGCGCATTTGGTTCTATGTTGCGATAGCCTAATTGACTGAGTGCAATATTCAATTTATTGTCGTTTCTTATTTTCTTTACTACACCCTTTAATTTATCACCTACACTTATATCTTTAAATATATCATCCTTAAAAACTAATCCTGAATGTCTTTTATTTACAATAACATTCATCCCAAATTCTGAAGGGTGAGAAACTATAATATCCACTTCTTCAAACTTAGACACCGTCAATTGGGAATTATCCAAAAAACTATTAGTCTTACTAGAAGCTACAAGACGCTCTGTTTCTTCATCTAAGTAGCAATAAACAAGGTACCAGCCACCAGGCTTCATCTTAAAAGCCTGTTCTTTAAAAGGACAAAATAACTCCTTGACCAAACCCCAATCTAGAAATGCTCCAAACTTATTAACTTCATTACATCTCAAAAGCGAAAAATCGCCTTTTGTAATATAAGGATTATCTGTAGTTGCGACAGGACGCTCTTCATTATCTAGATATACGAACACCTCTATCTTATCGCCAATTTCAAATTGTTCTGGCACATAGCGATTTGGTAATAATACTTCATTACCGTGTTGATCTCCTAAGAACAAACCAGGATCTGTATCCCTCAGGATTTCTAGTGTTTGATATTCTCCTAAATTCATGGCTACAAATGTATTGATAATGTATCAAAGAAAAAGCGCCAAGATAAAATATCATGGCGCTTAAAATTTTCTTAGCTATTTTCTAGTAAACAGATTCTTTGTTAAAGTGTTTTACTAATAAATAATAAATTACAGCTCTATACTTATTTCTATTTGAACGGCCATAAGTCTCTATTACAGAATCAATAGCGCCATCTAAATCAGAACTTGCACTTAAGCCTAATTTTTTAATTAAAAAATTATTTTTTACTGTTGCTAATTCTTTTTCATCAGAACCAGAAACGGTAGATGAATCGGCATTATAAATTGAAGGTCCTAATCCAACAGTTACTTTAGTTAATAAATCCATATCAGGATTTACTCCACATTTATCCTTTAGGTCTGCGGCATACTTTGCGATTAATTCATCTCTTTTACTCATTTCTTTTAGTTTTAGGTTATTTTTTTACTCTTTAAAATTACTAATTTTTAGACACACTAAAAATTTGAAAGTCACAGTATTGAAGCTAAAATATTTTGATCTACTTTATGTAGTCAAAATAATTAAGTAAAACTTCATCATTAAGTGTCGATGGTGTGAAAATTTCTAAAAGTTTTGGTACTTCAGAACCTTTGTAGAAGTCTTGGATAACCTCCTTTAAAGTGGATTCGTCGCCAGCATCATAAT
The DNA here is from genome assembly GCF_050618035.1 of Winogradskyella poriferorum. GTDB lineage: Bacteria > Bacteroidota > Bacteroidia > Flavobacteriales > Flavobacteriaceae > Winogradskyella > Winogradskyella poriferorum_A. The sequence continues at coordinate 147,138 of NZ_JBODPY010000002.1, read as the reverse complement.
ATTCTAAACCAAACATGTTACAAAGTGATTTTGCGTTTAGATTATGCTTAGTCTCAAAATACGTATCAAAATTAGATGTGTTTTTATGACCTGGAAGTATTCTAAATATTCCACCTCCACTATTATTGATAACAATTATTCTGAATGAATTTGGGATGTAATTATTCCAAAGAGCATTACTGTCATAAAAGAAACTTAAATCACCTGTAATAAATGTTGTTCTTTTTTTCGATGCCAGTGCTGCTCCAATAGCAGTACTCGTACTACCGTCTATACCACTAGTACCACGATTACAAAACACCTCAATATCCTTATGAAGTTGAAATAATTGTGTATACCTTATGGCTGAACTATTTCCTACTTGTAGCATGCTTTGTTTTGGTATGTTCGCTAATAGGGTGCTGAACACTTTAAAATCTGTAAAGGGTATGTCCTTTACGTATTTAGCATGCATTTCTCTCCTTTTGCTCCTCACCTCTTCCCACATTTTCTTGTAATCACTTTTTGAATAATGTGTCATTGAAGAAAATAGAGCATCTAAGAAAGAATTAGGTTCTTTTCGTATATGTTTACTTAAGCTAAAAAAAGTATCGTTCGCTTTTTCTAAGCCTACATGCCAATGGTGTTTAGGTTTGTATTGTCTTAAAAATGCTTTTATCTTTTTTGATACAATTAAACCACCAAAAGTCATCAACAATTCTGGTTGCAATTTTTTGAATTCGTCTTCTACTAAAGGTGCAATGATCTTATCTATACCAGGAAAAAAATCAGGATGGTTTAAATTGGATGTTGTTTCAGTAAAAACCAGAATACTATTATCATCTGCAAGTTGCTGTAACCATTGATGCTCAATTGAATTTGGCTCTAAAACACCAACCACAATCATTTTTCGTTTAGAATTCTGCCAAATACTTAGACACTCTTTCAGCTCTATCTCATCAAAAGAGGATTTCCTTAATGGAATAGTTGGTTTCTTAATCGAAATGGTTGGAGTACTTACTGTTTCATAAAGGGGCTCTTCAAATGGTACATTTATATGAACTGGTCCGGACTTGAGATATGCTTTTGTCAGTGCATCTGAAATTTCCGTTTCATTATAAGCTTGTATGCCTTTTTGTAAACCTAAAAAACGTTCTAGTTTATTCTCAATATTTTTAAGTAAATGCACCTCATCGTCTTCTAGATCATTAATATCCTCCTCTAAGTCTAGCTTTAAATTTGTACTATAATGCACATGCTCTCCATAAATATTTGCTTGCTTTATAGTTTGCCCATCTCCAATATCTACAAGATGTTTAGGTCTATCTGCTGATAATACTACCAATGGGATATTACTATAATAGGCTTCAGAAATCGCAGGATAATAATTTAAAAGTGCACTTCCTGAAGTACAAACAAGTGCTACTGGTCTTTTGGTTTGTTGGGCTATACCTAAGGCAAAAAAGGCCGCACATCGCTCATCTACAATGCTATAACATTTAAAGGATTCATTATTTGTAAATCCAATTGTTAAAGGCGCATTTCTACTGCCAGGAGAAATTACAACATGGCCTATTTCATAAGCTTCTGCTAAAGCTACAACGGTTTGTGATAAGGGAATTTTGGAGTATTTCATCAGCGTGCAAAGATAAGCATTATCGTAATGTTACCTTAATACGTTAACTATAGTTTTTGTTTTGTTTACAGTTTCCTCCCATTCTTTTGAAGGTATAGAATCTTTGGTAATGCCACCACCAACATATATATAGGCCTTGCCATCCCTAATTTGTGTACAGCGAAGGTTAACATAAAAATTTGAAATCCTTTTTATACTCAAGTATGCATTATTCTCCACATTACGTCTATTGGAATTCCTTGTCTTAGAGTGCTTTAAATTCAACTCACCTAAAAATCCTGTGTAATAGGTTCTGTTATAATTTTCATGCTTTAAAATAAAGTCTTTAGCATTCTTCTTTGGAAAGCCACAAACTGCTGGTGTAGGATGTAGCGCATCAATAACCTCTTTCAAATTAGACTCCTTACGAATGGTACTGATGATTCTGGTTTTGAGATGAAGAAGGCTACCTGCTTTTACGGTCTCGACCGGCGAAATACTAATATCTGAAGTATGATTGCGAATTTGATGACTAATGAAATCAGTGACGATTTGTTGTTCTTCAATTTCTTTTGATGACCATTTTACTTGTTCTTCACCTCGATCTGCCTGTGTTCCTGCTAATGAAATAGTTGTTAGTTGCCTTCCTACGACCTTAAATAACAATTCGGGTGTAGCACCTAACCACAGACCTACTTTTGGATGATACCAACAGTAAACCATGGCATTTTTATAGGTGTCATACAGTCGTTTAAAAATTTCTATTGGGTCTACCTCAGTTAAACTACGTTTTTCAACTCTAGATAAAACTACCTTATCGATGGTCTTAGCATTTATGGTCCGTATTGCTTTTTCTAAAAGCTCCAAATGCACTTCTTTACTTGAGTCTTTTGAAACATCAGATAAAAAAGTTTTATCTGGCTTAAGATCAAGCGGAGTTTCTACCTCAAGTATTTTGTGAGCGCATTCGTCTTCTGGGAAAACTATAGTATCATCATCAGAGTTAAAAGGTGCAAAAACAAAACCTGATTCTGAGTAGGTCTTAGTCACATGTAATTGATCATCGCGTTGCATCCAGCACTTAATGACGGAATTAATAGGCCTACTGTATACTACAAATGGTAGTTTTTTATCAAACTGTTGCCTAAGCTCATTAAAAAATGAAGCACTATCCATTCTTACTTTGATTTAGGAAGTGCAATAGTAGATAGCCTGCAAATGGATATAAGATTATCCGCTTCATCCGTAACTCTTATATCTAATAGTTGTGTGGTACGACCTTTATGCAGAAAAGATGCTTTGGCATAGACATAGCCTTCTCTAACACTCTTTAAGTGATTGGCTGTAATCTCAATTCCTCTAACAAAATATTGCTCTAAATCAATAAATACATGAGAAGCAAAACTACCAACACTTTCTGCTAATGCTGCAGTAGCACCACCATGTAAAACACCATCTGGTTGATGTACTTTCGGAGTAACAGGCATTCTAGCGATTATAAAATCCTCACCAAAATCTACCATTTCAATTTCTAGAGTTTCTAATAAGGTATTTTTACAAATTTCGTTAGCTTGTTTAAGAAATTCTTCTTTAGATAATTGCATAGAAAAAGAGTATTTTTAGCATCGAGTGCAAAGATACTGAGAATAATGAATTCGACCGAAAAAGAAATAAGTTACGTCTCCCAAAATTCGTATTCAACTTTGAATACACTAACAGCAAAAACTAAAAAAGTTTGGTTTGTGTGCCATGGTATGGGTTATTTAAGTCGCTATTTTTTAAAATATTTTAAAGCCTTAGACCCAACTGAAAATTACATTATTGCACCTCAAGCACCTAGCAAGTACTACCAGCAACCTAAAATGCATGTTGGTGCCAATTGGTTAACACGCGACAATACGGCCAGTGGCATGCAAAATATCCTAAATTATTTTGACGCCTTAATAGAAAACGAGAACCTATTATCATTTTCTAAATTGATAGTATTTGGGTATTCTCAAGGTGTCAGCGTGGCACTTAGATATATAGCTAATAGAAAAATTCAGTGCGATTCTATTATTATTCATTCAGGAGGCATACCAAAAGAACTAACTAAAGCTGATTTTGAATACCTAAATGATGCTACTCAAGTCTATTTAGTTTATGGAACTAAAGATGAATATTTAAACGAGGAGCGTTTTAATGATGAGTCTGAAAGAGCCCATGAGCTCTTTGGTAGTAGATTAATTATTAAGCCCTTTGAAGGTACACATGTTGTTAATGTAGATTTTATTAATTCGGTCACATGAGTCATTTTAACCTAGAAAATAATCGTGTAAGACTAAGTCTGCTAGATTTAAGTAATTATGAGAATCTGTCAGCAATAGCTAGTGAGAAAGACCTCATCTATTATTCACCGTCTAATATCTCAACGCCTGACAACTTAAGGTCTTATGTTGAAAAAGCTGTAGATGGATTTAACAACCAATCCATTATACCATATATCGTATTCGATAAACGTAATAATGCCTATGCTGGTTCAACCCGATTTGGACTGATTGATCACAATAACAAGGTTCTCCATATTGGGTGGACATGGATAGGACATGCCTTTCAAGGCACTGGACTCAACATTAACATGAAGTTTTTGATGCTTCAATATGCCTTTGAAACCATGCAATTTGAAAAAGTTGAATTCAGAATAGATGAACGTAACATAAAGTCACGTAAAGCCGTTGAGAAAATTGGTGGGCAATTAGAAGGTATTCTTCGCAAAAATGTAGAGATGAAAGATGGCTACAGACGCAATACCTGTTGCTATGGTATCCTCAAAGAAGAATGGCCGAATTTAAAAGCCCAATTAGAACAATTACTTTAAGCTGGTTGTTGATAGGATTTATTCTTTTCCTTTAAAATTGCCAATTGTTTTTCTAAAAATTCAATTGCTTTTTCCGCTTTATAACTGGTTTTAGATGCCAAATCCTTGAATTCAGTATTGAACTTTTCCTTACCTGATTTAGCAGATTTATTTAAATCATCCTTAACCTCATTAAAATCCGATTTAAGTTGATCTTTAATTGCTATACCTTCTTCTTTAAGTTTAGTTCTCGTATTGCTTCCTTTATCAGGTGCTAATAAAATTCCTAACCCAGCTCCGATTAGTGTGCCCAAAACGAGTGCTCCTTTATATTGTATCATAATTTTTAAGTATTTGATGTTCTTTACTCTATATGTAGTCATAAAGTCTAATTTGTTACATGCCTCAGGTCCAACGACATATATTGCAACTTATCGAATAATGTCTTCGTAACCTATTAATTATTATACATTACGACCCAACTAATAACCAAATCATGAAAATATTTCTTACAATCTTAAGCTTAACCTTCATTACCTCAATACAAGCGCAATTTATTTCTGGTGATGATTTAACACATTTTGGCGCTGGCGCCGTGGTGTCTAGTGCAACCTATGCAGTAGTCTACAGCAAAACTCAAAACAAGAAGAAAGCCTTTTGGTTTGGCCTAGCGGCTTCGGCATTTGTCGGCCTAGGTAAAGAATTTTATGATGGATATATTATTACTGGAAAATTCGACACAGGTGAAGCTGTAGCAACTATATCTGGAGGCCTAGTAGCCAGTTATACCATCAATATATTTACAGGTAAAAGAAAAAAGAAGCAACGTGATGCACTACAATCAACTACCGATTAAACGGTTGATTATTTCACGCGTTGGTAAGATGGCATCTGTATATTCTATACTTGGTCCTGCAACCCAAACTGTCTTATAAGTCGCTTTTTTGGCCGCTTTTTCTGTTGCCTTCATACCAATAGAAAAACGAATCATTTTTACCCACTTCTTTAGTTTGCGGTTTTTATTCAGAAGGTTTTCAATCCATGTGGATTTTGTTCCTATCTTTTGAACATAAGGTGTATTTATTACTGTACAAGGGGTTCCAGAAATACGTTCCGTCATTACAATATCTTCAGCTCCGTAATCTACGCAAGCCTGTTTATATTCATTTGTAACATTGGCCTCATACGAGGCTATGAAAGGACTTCCAACAGAAACACCCTCTGCACCATAGCTTAACATTTTATCAATATCTTCTCGTCGACCTACACCTCCAGCAGAAATAACAGGTATATCGCAATTGTCTTTTAATTCCTTAATTAATGCTTCAGGAGAGAGATTACCTCTATGACCTCCAGCTTCATTATTCACAGCAATAACAGCATCAGCACCTAATCCTTCAACTTTTTTTGCGAATTTCAATTCTGTAACATCGCAAAATACTTTAATACCTGCTTTATGCGCCTGGTTTATAGTTTCTTCTGGACTACCAAGTGATGTAATTATAAAATCACAGCCCTCTTCACATAGCACCTCTAATTGACCCTTATACTTTACATTGGATTTATTTACAATTAAATTAAATCCAAATGAACCACCTTCAGTTTTGTTATCCTTTAACACACGAATAGCATCACGCAATTCATCTAATGTTCTATAATTAAGTGCTGGAATACAACCAGCTATTCCTGCTTTCATAGCTTCTGTAACCATGGCCACATTAGAAACTAAAAACATTGGTGCCTGTATAATAGGATACTTAATCTGTAATAAATCGGTAAGTCTGGTTTGCATCATTAAAGAAGTTTGTCAAATATAATCAAATTTATTATGCGTGCATAATATTTTTAATCTTCAAACTGATAATATCCACACTTTAAATAGGCACCCTCAGGAAAAGTAATTGGGTGATCTAAATCATGTAAGACCTTATCTATCAAACTAAATTGTCTATTAGACTTTTTTAAAGTGTGCTTGTTAATATCATAAAAGGCTTGCGCTGTGATTCGTGATGAGCATGAAGCCAATACTAACATTCCTTTTGGAGCCGTGAGTTGAGCACCTAACGTTGCTAATTGCTGGTATTTCTTTTTGGCTAATTCTATTTCCGATTTTTGCTTGGCAAAACTTGGCGGATCTATAACTACGACGTCAAACACCTTTTGTTCTTCAATGAGTGTCTTCATGATTTTAAAGGCATCTCCAGCCAAAGTTTTATGTTTACCAGAATACGAATTCAGCTTGCCATTTTCTCTGGCAATATTTAGTGCTTGTTTGCTAATATCAACACTTGTTACCTCTGAAGCACCATTGGCCAAGGCATGAACTGAAAATCCTCCAGCATATGAAAACACATCTAGTACCTTTTTATTAAAACTTAAAGCTCCTACTCGCCTTCTGTTTTCACGATGATCTAAAAAATATCCTGTTTTATGACCGTGTATGACGTTAGCGGAGAACTTAATACCATGCTCAACAAATACAATAGTATCATTTTCTAATTCACCAAGTACTACTTCTCCATCGTTTAGATCGCAAGTCGCAGAATTTATAAGATTTCTACTTAGCCTAATAACAATAGTATCTGTATTAGATACTTCCTTAAGATTGATTAAAATCGACTCCAAATAATGTTTCCAAATTTCAGAATATAACTTTACAACCAAAACTTTATCATAGACATCTGCAATTAAACCAGGAAAGCCATCATTCTCTCCAAATATAAGTCGGTAACTATTGGTTTCTGTTTTTAGAAGTGGTGCTCTTAACTGGTATGCATTAATAATTTTGGTACGGAAGAACTCATCATTGATGTTGGCTTTGATTTGAGCATTATGTATAATTTTTATTCGAATAGGTGAATTCGCATCGTATAAACCAATACCAATTACCTTATTCTTGTTCTTACTGAAAATTATTGCCAAGTCTCCTGTTTCGGCATCTTCATTAATCTTTACAATACTATTAGAAAATACCCAAGGATGCCCTTTCACCACAGATTGCTCTCCCTTAGCACTTAACTTAACTGCAAGGTTCTTTGGTTTTGAGTTATGACTTAATTTTCGGTTAAACATTATCGGATTAAAAGTAAATAATTACAGTTGTTGCAACAAAAAAACCCAGCATTTCTGCTGGGTTTTAAATTATAATTTCTAAATAAAATTACTTTACTTCTTCGAAATCTACGTCTTCAACATCGTTAGTCTCACCTGCATCACCTTGACTGGCGTCTGGTCCAGGTTGAGCACCACCTTGTTGTGCTTCAGCTTGCGCCTTGTACATTTCTTCACTTGCTACTTTCCAAGCTTCATTGATTTTATCTAAAGCTGGCTCTATCACAGCTACATCTTTAGTTTCATAAGCTTTCTTCAATTCTTCTAAAGCATCTTCGATTGGCTTTTTCTTATCGTCAGATAATTTATCACCAAATTCTTCTAATTGCTTTTCAGTTTGGAAGATCATAGCATCTGCCTGATTTAATTTCTCAGCAGTTTCTTTTGCTTTTGCATCTGCTTCAGCATTTGCTTCAGCTTCTGCTTTCATCTTTTCGATTTCTTCCTCTGTTAATCCTGAAGACGCTTCGATACGAATATCTTGTTTCTTACCAGTAGCTTTATCTTCTGCAGATACTTTTATAATACCGTTAGCATCAATATCGAAAGTTACTTCGATCTGAGGTGTACCACGTCTTGCTGGTGGAATACCATCTAAGTGGAAACGACCAATCGTTTTATTGTCTGCTGCCATTGGACGCTCACCTTGTAATACGTGAATCTCAACTGAAGGCTGGTTATCTGCTGCTGTAGAGAAAACCTGTGACTTCTTAGTTGGTATTGTTGTATTGGCATCGATAAGCTTAGTCATTACATTACCCATAGTCTCAATACCAAGAGATAAAGGCGTAACATCTAATAAAAGAACATCTTTTACATCTCCTGTTAATACACCACCTTGTATACCAGCTCCTAAAGACACAACCTCATCTGGGTTAACACCTTTACTTGGTGCCTTACCAAAAAACTTCTCAACAGCTTCTTGAACTGCAGGTATTCTTGTAGAACCACCAACTAATATAATTTCATCGATATCACTTTTTGATAAACCTGCTGCCTTAAGTGCAGACTCACATGGCTCTATCGTACGCTTAATTAAATCGTCGATTAATTGTTCAAACTTACTACGTGTTAATGTACGTACTAAGTGCTTAGGTCCACTAGCAGTAGCTGTTACATATGGTAAATTAACTTCTGTCTGTGTAGATGATGATAATTCAATTTTAGCTTTCTCTGCAGCTTCTTTAAGACGTTGTAAAGCCATTGGGTCTTTACGTAAGTCCATATCTTCATCTTTAATAAATTCTTCAGCTAACCAATCGATGATTCTTTCATCAACGTCGTCACCACCAAGGTGTGTATCACCATCTGTAGATAATACTTCAAATACACCATCACCTAATTCAAGAATAGAAACATCATGTGTACCACCACCAAAGTCAAATACAACTATTTTTTGGTCAGTACCTTTCTTATCCATTCCGTAAGCTAATGCTGCTGCTGTTGGCTCATTAATAATACGCTCAACTTTTAATCCAGCAATTTCACCAGCTTCTTTAGTTGCTTGTCGCTGTGCATCATTAAAATAAGCTGGTACCGTAATTACCGCTCTAGATACATCTGCACCAAGATAGTCCTCAGCTGTTTTCTTCATTTTCTGTAAAATCATAGCTGATAATTCTTGTGGTGTATATAAACGACCATCAATATCAACTCTTGGCGTATCGTTATCACCTTTTACTACTGTATAAGGTACACGTTCTGCCTCATTCTTTGATTCTGAGTATTTGTTACCCATAAAACGCTTAATCGAGTAAACCGTTTTAGTTGGGTTAGTTACTGCTTGTCTTTTTGCTGGATCACCAACTTTAATCTCTCCACCTTCAACGAAAGCGATAACTGAAGGCGTTGTGCGCTTACCTTCTGCATTAGGTATAACAACAGGCTCGTTACCTTCCATTACAGAAACGCATGAGTTGGTTGTTCCTAAATCTATTCCTATAATCTTACTCATAATAGTTATGTGTGTTATGTTGTTTTAAATTTTAAACTCGTCAACAATAAGTCAAGTATTATGCCATGACAAAAAATATGACATGATGTCAGATAAATATTAGTCAATTATTTTAAGGCACGCTAAAACTTTGGTACGCGGTTTGATATAACTATTCAAAACATTAGTTATTATGAAAAAATTAGTATCCTTTTTAACAGTAGTTACACTTTTATTTACAGCATGTGAAGGCCCTCAAGGCCCTCCTGGATTTGATGGACTTGACGGTCTCGATGGTGAGGTCATTGCCTCCTCAGCTTTTGAAATTGTCTTAGACCTTAATGCGGCTAACAATTATGAATTTATAGAACCTTATGGGTTTACAGTATTACCAACAGACGTAACTTTAGTATACATTTCTTGGGAGGTAGATAATGGCCAAGATATATGGCGTCTATTACCACAAACTGAATACTTTGATGATGGTGTATTGGTGTATAATTATGATTTTACGCAGAATGATGTGCGTTTCTTTTTAGACGGTACAACAGACTTTTCTTTGTTAGATCCTGTGTATACAGATGAGCAAGTCTTTAGAGTTGTAGTGGTACCAGCAGATAATGTAGGTCGTTTAGACATCTCTAACTTAGAAGCCGTACAACAAGAATTTGGAATCACAGAGTTTCCAAAACGATAACAAATAAGAACTTTGCCTACGAAACAGTTTTGGGGTTTTATAATCTCAAAGCTGTTTTTTTATTCCGTACAGCCTGCTCTGCGTCTGGTATCGACCAAATAAATAATTTTCCAAGCGTCGCCTTCTTTTATTAACTGAAAAGAATTGACACCACAGTGGCTCATTTTTTCCATGTACCAAAATTCATAAGGTGTCCAGGCATTAGCCATTTTTCCATCAACCTGAATAGAATAATTAAGTAATTTTTCCTCGAAGGTGCGGTCTTTTGGAATACTCGCAATATTTCTTAGAAAATCATTATAGCTATTTTCATTAAGAACGGTCTCCCTTTCTTTATTCACCGATATAGATTGCATTAATATATCACCCTTAGCCATAGAGCGCATTGCTGTTGTATCTTGTTTATGAAAAGCTTCAAAAAAGTCATCGATAGTCTTTTTTACAGCTTCAACTTCAGAGGCTTGTGCTTTAACATTTAAGGTGGTGATTAAAAAAAATAATAAACAAAGGACTCTCATACTAACACTATTTTTTAAGGCTTAATGGTAAATCTATTTTTGATGTCATAAAAGTTTAACAAAACTCTTATTTTTACGAGTACTAATTTAAACAATATGTCTGTAGCCAAAAAAGAATACAAAAGAATTACCGTAAAGACCTTAGTGGACATGAAATCACGCGGTGAAAAAATATCTATGCTTACCGCTTATGACTATACCATGGCCAAAATTGTAGATGGTGCTGGAGTCGATGTTATTTTGGTTGGTGATTCTGCAAGTAACGTTATGGCAGGTCACGAAACAACACTACCAATTACTTTAGACCAAATGATTTATCATGCCTCTTCTGTAATTAGAGCTATTGATAGAGCATTAGTTGTCGTGGATTTACCTTTTGGAACTTATCAAAGTGATCCTAAAGAAGCCTTGAGATCTGCAATTCGTATTATGAAAGAAAGTGGCGGACATGCAGTAAAGCTTGAAGGTGGGAAAGAGATAAAAGAATCTATTAAGCGTATTCTTAATGCAGGTATTCCTGTAATGGGACATCTTGGGCTCACACCACAGTCTATTTACAAATTTGGAACCTACACAGTTAGAGCCAAGGAAGAACAAGAAGCAGCACAACTAAAGGAAGACGCAAAAATGCTTGAAAAAGCTGGTTGTTTTGCTATTGTACTCGAAAAGATTCCTGCCACGTTAGCGCGTGAGGTTGCAGAAAGCGTAAGCATTCCTATAATTGGTATTGGTGCTGGAGACGGTGTAGACGGCCAAGTTTTGGTACTGCACGATATGATTGGAATGACACACGAGTTCAATCCGAGGTTTTTAAGACGTTACATGAACTTATATGAGGAAATGACCGAAGCTATTGGTCAGTATGTCAGTGATGTAAAATCTCAGGATTTCCCTAACGAAAAGGAGCAATACTAAATCTATGCTCACGGTTAAGGAAATTGTAAAGCAACTCGATTTACAACCACACCCAGAAGGCGGTTATTTTAAGGAAACCTATAGATCTGAAACACAAATCCCAAAAGCTATACTTGGAGATACTTTTGATGGCCCAAGAAACGCCTGTACTGGCATCTATTATCTTTTAGAATCTGGTGATTTTTCGGCCTTACATAAAATAAATCAAGATGAAATGTGGCATTTCTATCTTGGAGATGGGTTAGAATTAACTCAGATTTCCGAATCGGGTGAATTAACTACAGTGACTATTGGCAATGATTTATTAAAAGGTGATGTCTTACAGTATGTTGTACCAAGCAAATATTGGTTTGGTGCTCGTGTAGTGAAGCCTAATTCTTTTGCACTTGTAGGATGTACTGTAGCGCCTGGATTTGATTTTAATGATTTTGTTTTAGGTGATCGCGCCATGTTACTCAATAAATTTCCAGAGCATAAAGATTGTATTGAATCCCTTACTAGAGTGTAATGTCTAACTCTCAGAAAATAGTATCTACAAAAGATAATCTTCAAGTTTTATATGAGGACAATCACATCATTGTTGTTAATAAACGTCCTGGTGATATTGTACAAGGCGATAAAACTGGTGATCGTCCGCTTTCTGAAGTTGTAAAAGACTATCTGAAGGAGAAATATAACAAACCTGGCAATGTCTATTTAGGTGTTGTACATCGCTTAGATCGACCTACAAGTGGTATTGTACTGTTTTCAAAAACCAGTAAGGCCCTACCAAGACTCAATAAATTGTTTGCAGAGAAAAAGGCCAATAAAACCTATTGGGCTCTGGTTAAAAAAGGAGATTTACCGCAAAGTAGGTCACTCACCCACTGGTTACGCAAAAATCCCAAAAACAATAAATCAACCGCATTTAAAGCAGAAGTTGCAAACAGTAAAAAGGCTATTCTACATTATAAAGTGATAAAAGCTTTAAATAACTTTTTGTTATTAGAAATTGACCTAGAAACTGGTCGACACCACCAAATACGTTCGCAGTTAGCCTCTATCGGTTTTCCTATTAAAGGTGATTTAAAGTATGGTTTTGATCGAAGCAATAAAGACGCTAGCATCCATTTACATGCCAGAAGATTACAGTTTAATCATCCTGTGAAAAAAGAATCTATCGATATAGTGGCGCCTACACCTCAGGATCCATTATGGGAGGCTTGTGAAAGCTAAGACTTCCCTGCCTTTAGCTCTAAAACCTTGTTTCTTAAGGTGTATATAAAAACGAGGATATAATAGGTGTAAAGAATATTGTTTAGAATCACCAATAAACCAAATCTAAACTCTACAAAACGTGGATAAGCGGTATTATAATAGTTATTAAAAATAAATAATGGCGCCACACAGGTATACCAAATGGCCAGGGCAATTAGAAGTAAAAATACATGAGACTTTTTAAGATCTATGATGCGTTCGCTCTTCAGCATTTCTAAAAGGTAAAACGCCACCATAACAATAATAACCAAAGCCGATACAAGCATTGGAAATTCCATATTAGTTGCAAAGAAATCATTCTCGAATACATAGTAAATTATTGCAAAAAACAAAAATCCAAAAGAAAGACCTCGAATGGCAAGATGCGTTCTTTTAAGCTTGGTATTTAAAATAATGAATTTACCGAGGAGGAAAACCACAATAGGATCATAGAAGTTATATAACCATGAGTTTCTACAAATTTTAGAATCGTAAAACCAATTCTGCAAATCGTGGCTCATATACTCATATAAATACGGATACATAGCTACTGTTTCAATAAATACAATAAACCATAGATACCATACAAAGGGACGAATACCTTCATCTCTTGTTTTCAGCCAATAATACGATGCTGAAACAGCGGCAAGCAACTCGAGCAAGTGCATGAAAAGGTCAACCTTCAGTGCTGTCATAGTGTGGTCTAGTTGACGATTTGTTAGGGTAGATCAACTAGGAAGGCAAAGATGCTATTAAATTTTAATTTTCGCCTAGGAAATAGGATAAATTTAATTCTGTACCCAAATTTTGTCTAGATTCTAAACTAAAGTCGGCACCAATAAGCTGGGCACGCTTTTCCATATTAATGAGGCCAGAGCCTTTTTCTATGGTATCGTGATCAAAGCCCACGCCATTATCGAGGACTTTCATGTGTATTTTATTGTCCTTGTAATCTAAGAATATCTTAAGCTCAGAAGCACTTGCATATTTTAAAGTATTAGAACAAAACTCCTGAAATATTCTAAATAATATCACCTTGGCCTTTTTATTAAAAAATTCTTGAGGTGTACCATTTATTTCTAAATAGACATCGAGATTATCTAAATTATTAAGACGACCTACTTCATTCTCAATAATTTTATCGAACACTAAACCGGCAATAACATCACTATTTAATGATTTCGAAATGGTACGCACTTCGGTCAACGACGCGTCAACCGCCTCTTCTATTCTACCGAGTTTTACAGACATCTCTTCATCGGTTCTTTTCATAAGTGTTCTTATTTGCATTCTTGCAAACACTAGGATTTGACCAACATTATCATGCAGGTCCTTCCCGATCTGTTTAGAGGTTTCTTCTTGTATTTCTTGCTCAGCATTTGCCAATTCCTCATTAAACAGATTTTGCTGTTCTATTTTATCGCGTAGCATCGCATTTTTGCGTCGCTGAAACGCAATAAAAAACACAATAAATACCGTAATAAGTATTAACGCAAAAAACGCAAAATACCCTATTAGAGCAATTACTTCGTTACTAATCTCATCTTGTAACGTAAGGAGAATAGAAAAGCAAAAATATACCATGAATAGAGGATTATATTAGCGGTACCAATAAAAAAATAGTGAAATGCAATGAATGAGGGATTATTGGTCACAAAGTGTTTTTCATATATAAATAAAGGCGTAATACAAATATACCATAAGGTTAAGACAATAAGCACCATTAAAATTGGGCTTTTGTAAAAACTTAGAATTTTTTCACTATCCATTAATTCACGTAAGTACAAAAGAACCATTAAAAAAATGATAAAGGTTGATACTACTATATCATAAGGCAAGCTTTGCTCAAAAAAAGTCCCAGTATACAAAAAATAACTGATGGCAAAAATGATATAACCCAATGATAAACTTCTTATGATAATATGTATTGTTTTATTTCTCATATTATCTATTAAAAACCTCCCGATTAAAAAAACCGTTGTAGGATTGTAAAAACTGTAGAGCCAGTAATTATGTCTCATTTTTGAATTTGCAATCTTTTGAATAAATGCGTTATCTGTAAGGTCATATAAGTAGGGATACATGCCAAGAGTCTCAACCAACACAATAAACCACAGATAGTACACAAAATATCTTACTGTTCTATCTTTGGTTCTAACCCAATAATAAGAGGCGGCCAAGGCCGCCAATAATTCTAAAATGTGAGTAAATATCTGTGCTGTAGGCATTTTATCTCTAATTAATCAACTTTATTATTGAGGGTAATTAGATCCTGGTGGTTTACCTTGTTGCGCCATATTTAATGGGTCTGCATCTGTGATATCGCCACTAGGGTCTTGCAATGCAAATATAGCACCTTGGGATGCATTCTTTTTACCTGTTGGTACAATAAACATCGTTGTAAGACCAGCCATTTCACCTGGCTTTGCAGGATACGATCCTAAATACACTCTTAGGCCATCTAATGTATAACCCAACTCACCAGCTTGGTTATCTGCATAATCAATATAGTTTTGGATGTCTTCTAAAGACCACCACGACGAACGGTTATCACCACCATCTGGTGATTTTTTAAATAACGAGTCGTTGATAATGTTATGCTTCAAATTATAAGCCTGGTCTAGAGCTTTAGCCTCCTTTGGTGAAATAACACCCTTTGGCTTTACCAACTCTTGTGCAGTAGTCATTTCGGCTTCACCGTTTTGACAATAAAAATACATGGCAGCAGCGCCAATGATTAGTCCTAGGACAAGTGGTCCAAGTTTTTTCATAATGAGAAATTTAATTAATAGTAATAACCAAAGTATCGAAATTATTTGTCAGAAAAAAATTAAGATTAACTTTTTCCTACAAATTTAGAGAGAGGCTAAAAGTGAAGGTATCGCCTTGTCGTTTTTGGCTTAAACTGTTGATGGCATCCTCAGAAAGTTGTAAAATCCTAGGATAGCCTCCTGTTGTTTGGCAGTCGCGCATTAACACAATAAGATGTCCTGCTGGTGTTAACTGCACAGTGCCTGGCAATACTGGTGTTGTGATTATACCATTTAGGGTATTCTTTATTTGAGGCATTAACTGGTAAGCCATACGGTTGTTGTACTTAGAGACTTCAAACTGGGTATTTAATAGCATCGCCTCCTGCTTTTTATTTAACTTATCATACTCTGGCCCTTTAAACACCGTAAGCTCATGGGCTTCTAAAGTCTTTGAACTGTACTTTACTGAGGCATTTGCACGATTTGAAGATTCTTCATAAGGCTCATATGTTATAGCATCACCCTTTTGTATGGTTTTAACTGTAGTTATACCAGTATACATGCTTTGACTTCCCAATATAACTTCGGTTTGCAAACCGTTTTTTATGGCTAGATAACATCGTAATCCCTTTTCTAAACGACCAAAACTCAAAATATCATTGGGCAATATCGTAATGCGCTTGTTATTAGAAACCCTTTGGCCATTAATCATAGGATTCATAGAAGCTCCAGAAAAGGCAATCTGTGTAGGTGTTGTAAATTGAAGTTCTGGACCCGTCATCGTGATCTCCAAAACAGCACAGCCTGAATCATTTCCTAATAAAGCATTAGCAAATTCACTCGAATAGGCATCCATTACGCCAGACACAGGCACACCAAATTGTCGGTTAGACGTTCTACCAGCATCTTGTATCGTCGTATAAAAGCCAGATTTTAGAACTCTAATCATTATAAGTACTTGAGGTTAATGTATAAGAATTCGATACGATGGCATTTTTAATAGCGTCGTATTCTGATAAGTCTACGGCTTTAAACTTTAGTTTATCACCTGCTTGTATTTGACAAGGTGGTGAATTATGAGGGTCAAATAATTCAATAGGCGAATTACCAATAATATGCCAACCTCCTGGACTATCCTGAGGGTAAATTCCAGTCTGATTTCCACCTATAGCCACGGCACCTTTTTTAACCGATAAAGATGGACTTTTTTTTCGGTCTAAATGCAACTTCTCATCCAAGCCACCTAAGTATAAAAAACCAGGTAAAAATCCTGTAAAATAAACCGTATAAATTGCACTGGTATGACGTCTAATTATTTCTGAAACAGACAATGCTTTTGCCTTAGAAAATGATTCTAAATCCACACCAAAAGTTTGGTCGTAGCAAACAGGAATTTCCCAAAGTTTCACTTCTTGATTCTGCAACACTTTATTGCGCTCATAAAGCGTAAATAAGGTACTTTTTACATCATAGAATTTATCTATAGTAAAATCATAAACAATTAATATTGAGTTATATGCATGTATTACCTCAACTTTTTGTTTATATATATTACTTTCTAGCGTTTTTTTGAAAAATAGAATGTCTTGAAGTATATTTTCATCAATTTTTGCAGGCCATTCAATTAAAATTGAATACTCATTATAACGTCTTATATCTATTTTGTAGGCACTCATTTTTTTAGTCTACCACTACTCCATTTTTTGGCAATTCATCATTTAAAAACTTAAGAATTTCTGTGGCATTTTTTGTGTCACCATGAACACAAATTGTGGACGCTTTTATGCGGATATTTTTATCGTTTACAGACCTTATGTTTTGATGCTTTACCATACCCAAAACATGATCTAAAATAGCCTTCTTATCTGTTTTTAAGGCATTACCAAATTGGCGTGATACCAATGACAAATCATCATTGTAATTTCTATCAGCGAAAGCCTCGTGAACCACTTCTATATGTTCTGATGAAGCCAGCTTAGCCATTACAGAATTGTATGGTGCATACAATTTTACACGACTTGGAAAAGACAAGACCACATTAATCACCAACTTCGCTATAGTAGCATCTGCTGAAGCTAGGTTATATAAAGCACCATGAGGCTTTATATGGTTTAAGACCATACCTTCTTGCTCAGCGATATTATACAGCGCAATAGATTGACTTAAGATACTATCAAATAAATCAGAATGATTCATTTCAATAACCTGTCTTCCAAAGTTCGCCTTATCAGGAAATGAAGGATGTGCACCTACTTTCACCTTATGTTGTTTAGCAAGCTTTAAAACACTGATCATCGTTGATACATCACCAGCATGACCTCCACAAGCAATATTGCAAGAAGATAAATAAGGCATCAATTGGGCTTCATTACCAATTCCTTCGCCTACATCTGCATTAATATCTATTCTAAAATTACTCATAGTGTTCTAAATCAAATTAAAAACAGCTAAAATCCCTTTAATACCTAGAAAGATGGCAATCAACACAACGATTACCGCTAAAGCATTTTGTAGCTTGGTATTCACATATTTTCCTAGCACGTTCGACTTGTTCATTACCCAAATAAGGAATATAGCAATAACAGGTAACAGTAAGCCATTAGCCACTTGCGCAAACTTGATGACTTCAATAGATTTAAATCCAATAGACGAAAAGATGACACCTAGAGTCAGAATAAAAAACCAAACAGCTCTAAATTTTAGCGATTTTAAATTCGTACTCCAACCTAGACAACCACTCGCCACAAAAGCCGCTGCTAATGGTGCAGTTATAGCACTTGTTATACCTGCCGCAAAAAGACCAATCGCTAAGAAATACGAAGCATAATTACCAAAAAGCGGTTCTAATCCCTTAGCAAGATCCGCAGCGCTAGCTATACTTTGACCTTGTATAGCACTTGCTGAAATAATAATACACATGGACACAATGCCTCCAAGAACCACTGCAACAATAGTATCCTTACGAGCAAAAGAAAGATCAGATTCTGATTTCCATTTTGATTTTACTAAAGAAGCATGTAGAAATAAATTATAAGGCACTACTGTTGTTCCGATCAATGCCACAATGGTGAGTATACTTCCTTTGGGTGTGTTTGGTACAAATACGCCTTTAATAACACTTAATACGTCTGGTTTTGTGATAACTGCCGTTGCAATAAATGCAAAACTCATAAGAATAACCATGGCTACAAGCGTACGCTCTAATACTTTGTAATTGCCTATATACAATAGCACAAAGGCACATATACCAATAATAACTGCCGTAATATTAAGATTTAAGCCTCCAATAGCCAAGGTCTGTTCTCCAATTAAAGTCTGTAATCCTAAAACGCCTCCACTGATGTTACCAGCTTCATAAGCCGCGTTACCAATTACAATTGCAGCTAGGATTAACAGAACAGCCATTTTCTTTAGGATCGGATTTTTTATTTCCTCTCTTATAACTTGTGATAATCCTTTTTGTGACACAATTCCTAATCGTGCAGCCATTTCTTGTAAAACAATTGTTGCTACAACCGATAAGACCATTGCCCAAAGCAAAGCATGTCCAAAATTTGCACCAGCCAAAGTACAGACCGTTACAGTGCCTGGACCGATAAACGCTGCTGCAACCAGTGGTCCCGGACCAATATTTTTGAAAAACTTCTTTATCATTAGTCGACTGTATTCAAAGCATAAATAGCAAAACTTCCTAGCCAGTGGCCACCTTCATAGCTATCACCTACGATGCTTGGTAAGGAATAATTAATGTGTTTATTCGCAAGACTTTTTAAATGTGAAAATTGAGGCAAGTCCTTTGCGATGTAGTTTAAACTCCATGCTCTTGAGAAATTGACACCGTCGAGATGCACTAACTTTCCGTCTGTTCGGTCTGAAACCTCTCCCATTTTTATATTAAAAGCAGTGTCTTTTAATTGCGGTAAAAATGCATCAACCCAGTTTACAAACTCTTCTTTAGGCAGAACACGTTTCATTAAAGCAGCTTCTTCTAAGCAAGGTGAAAGAAAATCGAAACCGCTCGGCTCCCAAGACAAAGGGCAATTGGCATCTTTTAAATAAAAGTCTTTAGCACGCTCTTCAATAAGCGCTTTTAAGGCCGTGTTATTTACAGTTACTGCAAAATCATAGGCAAAGCTCAAACCAAATGCCGTATTAGGATGCTCACCAACACGAATCGGGTAATTGAGTTTAGGTAAAAACTCTAAATAGCGCTCTACAACTAAATCTGTTAAAGGTTGCAGGTTAGCTTCAAGCGTTCTTGCCAAGGGATCATCCCATTGATGTAGTTCTTCTACTAACTTTAAAAGCCAAGCCCAACCATAGGTACGTTCGTATGAGGTATTATGCTTGCCATGAAAATACAGCACCTCATTTTCAATATTGTCTTTAGAAATACTCTGCAACAACCAATCTCGCATTTCGGCTTTCTTTTCTAGCTCTGGAAACTGTCGCAACAAGCTTACCATACTCCAATGACCGTGAACTGCAGAATGCCAGTCAAAACAACCATAAAATGTTGGATGTAGTTCTTTTGGCGATTTTAAATCTTCATTACCACCAAGCGTTTGCCCTAGTTTATTAGGGTATTCTACAGAAACGCAAGCCAAAGGCAATTCTGCCAAACGATTAGCTTCTTCTAGGTTTAACAAGGGTTGATTTAAAGCTAATTCTTCTTCAGGTTTAGTCTCCTCCTTAATACTGTTTTCAGGTTTTGAATTACAGCTAAGTAAGACTGCAAAGAGACTAAATATTAAAACGTGTTTCATAATTTCAATTTCAATCGTAAAATACAACAATTGCCGTGTTTCTTGAAAATTAAAAGAATTCACTGTTTTTTTGATTTGATTAACTTAAGATTAATTTATATTATTTATCTTACAACAACTCATAAGACATCATCAAAAAACAACTTACAATAGGTTATGCCTAAGGGAAATACCAAGAAAAAATGGATTAAGACACTTCAGTTCTTCGCTGCGTATTTGGTAGCGGCTTGGACCTTTCTACAGTTCTTTGAGTGGATTTTAAAGCGTTATGATATATCACCACACTGGGTGGATATTCTACTTTGGTTCTTTATTGGTATTAGCCCATCATTACTCATATTTTTCTATAATCAAGAGCGTATTAGTCAACGCATACTGAAGCTTCGCGAAAAAATAATTATTCCATTAAATGTTATTCTACTCATTGTCGTCCTCTATTTTGGTTTTGGCAATAGCGATCTTGGTGCTACAACCAAGCAAATCAATTATACCGACGAGGAAGGTATACAGCAGAGTAAAACCATTACAAAAGAAGAATTTAGAATAGGTATTCCTATTTATGGATTTAAAAACCTGAGTGGTGATGATACCAAGGATTGGATGGAATACGGTATTGGGAGACTTCTGGAAGAAGACCTAGTGCAGAATAAAAGTATAAGTCCAGATTTTTCGCATATAACGCGAACATCCTATAAAATCTCTGAGGCCTCACTCTTTAATGATTTTTATATCGATGGTGAGTTCGATGTTGATGGTGACACCTATTCCCTTAACATCTTTAAACGAAAATCAACGAATGGAAAGGTGATTGCACAGACAACATTTACAGGTGATCAGTTTTTATCTTTAATTGACGAAGCCTCTGTATTTATAGTCGAAAATTCTGGTTTTGTAGAAACCCAGCAACTGCGTTATCTCGATTATCCTATTAATGAGTTTATGAGTAACTCTTTAGAGGCGATTAGAGAGTTTATTGATGGTAATTACAGTAAAGCTGTGGCTATAGATAAGAATTTTGCGCTGGCCTACTTAGAATATGCCAAACGCACCTTAAGGATAAGTCGTGGACAATTAGAAGTACAAGATTTAGCGGATAAAGCTTATAATAGCCGTAGTCGTCTACCACTGCAAAAACAATTGGAAGTTTATATACAACGTAATCTCGCCTATGGAAATTACGATGACGCCCTAGAGCAAGTGAAATTACAATTGGAAGTCGACCCACACAATGAGTTTTATAATGACGTGCTTTATAGCATTTATGGCGAAACAAAACAGACTGAACAATATTTTGATACCGCCTCAACCCTATTTGAAATTGATCAAAGTCCGGATACAGGTGTAAATTTAGCAACTGCCTCAATGGTGAGCGGTCATGACGATATGCTTATAGAGGCCATTGAAAAATATGAGATCTTAAGTCCCAATCTAAAAGTATTTAAATTACAACCCTTACTGTTTCAAGGAGAGCATAAACTAGCAGAATCATTACTAGACGATATTGAAACCATCTACACCGATTTTAGTCGAAGAGCTCAGGTGTACGATACTGCTTTGGCTTATCTAAAAACCAATGATTACGACATCTCAAAATTTAAAAAGTTTGAAGGTACGTATCGCTCTGGATTTAATGAGCAGATTCATAAATATTGGATAGAGAATAACAGAGTTATTCAATATGTAAAGCATCAGAGCATGTATGCCTTGCTACCTGCAGGAGAAAATACTTTGGTAAGTGGTTTTATCAATGACGTTACCTATAGGTATGACCTAATTTTGGCTGAAAACGAGAAGCCTATTGGTGTTAAATTTCAAATTTTAGATTATACCAACACCTATTCGTATTGGTATTGGAAGGAAGATGAAGCTATCCTAAAGGCACATGAAGCATTTGACAATAATAACTATGATGATGCCTTAAGCTTGTATGAAATAGCTTCAGAAAATAATCCTAAGCATGCCTACCTTCAAAACATGATCTTATACCTTAAGTATCTAAAGGACAATACACCCGAAGTTATTTTAGAACAAAATGAAAGTTTTGTAGGGAGTTATGGTCCACGGAATTTTTGGATTGAAGACAATAAGTTCTTCTACAAACGAAAAAACGAAGAGTCTGAATTACCAAAAGTAGAGTTGCTACCTATTGGTGAGAACAGGTATATGGATTTAACACGACCTGGCACTATTATGGCTTTTGAACCAGATGAGAATGGTACAATGGCCTCTAAAAGTTACAGTTTTATAGTTGGCCCAGAACTGCGCTTTGAATGGGAGCACAACACTGGTGATGGAACTACGGTAAATTACTTTCTTAGAGACTAAGGCGCATTAGCCTAACCATCCTTCACGGTCTAGACTACGATATTGTATAGCCTCACTGATATGAGAACCGTTAACATGTTCAGATTTTTCTAGATCAGCAATAGTCCTGGCTACTTTTAGGATTCTATCATAAGCCCTTGCAGAAAGGTTAAGACGTTCCATAGCTGATTTTAGTAAGGCTAAAGAGGCTTCATCTAATTTACAATATGCTCTAATTTGTTTGGTATTCATTTGCGCGTTGTAATGAATATGCTCCAACGCCTTAAAACGCGCTGTCTGAATATCTCTCGCTTCGGTTACACGTTTACGTATTTCTACCGAAGATTCACCCTTTCTATCATCTGAAAGCTTTTCAAAAGGGACGGGAGTTACCTCAATATGAATATCAATTCGGTCTAACAAAGGACCAGATATCTTACTCAAATACCTTTGCATTTCAGCAGGACTAGAAGTAACAGGTGCATCAGGATCATTAAAATAACCTCCCGGACTAGGATTCATACTTGCCACCAACATAAAGGATGATGGGTAAGTTACTGTAAATTTAGCTCGTGATATTGTCACTTCTCGATCTTCTAAGGGTTGACGCATTACTTCGAGTACTTCACGCTTAAACTCAGGTAATTCATCTAAGAACAACACGCCATTATGTGATAAGGATATTTCGCCTGGTTGTGGGTAACTTCCTCCTCCCACAAGTGCAACATTAGAAATGGTATGATGTGGGCTTCTAAAAGGACGTTGAGACATAAGACCCGAATTGGCCTGTACCCTTCCGACAACGGAATGGATCTTAGTAGTTTCAAGCGCTTCATGCAAAGTCATTGGTGGTAAAATACTAGGAAGGCGCTTCGCTAACATCGTTTTACCTGAACCTGGAGGACCAATTAAAATAATATTATGACTACCTGCTGCCGCAATTTCCATACAGCGTTTTATACTTTCCTGTCCTTTTACATCGGCAAAATCAAACTCTGGAAAATCAAGATTTTTATAAAACTCTTCTCGCGTATTTACAATAACCTCATCTATTAATTCACCTTTATCAAAATGATCTATAACCTCCTTAATATTGTCAACACCATATACTTTTAGATCATTAACGATGGCCGCTTCTTTAGCATTTTGTTTTGGTAGTATAAATCCTTTAAATCCTTCTTCTCTTGCTTTTACTGCAATAGGCAATGCTCCTTTTATTGGTTGAAGACTGCCATCTAAGGACAATTCGCCCATTATTAAATACTCTTCTAAATTTTCTGCTTTTATTTGGTCTGAAGCTGATAGAATACCAATCGCAAGCGTAAGATCATAGGCTGAACCTTCCTTACGTAAATCTGCAGGTGCCATATTAATGGTAATCTTTTTACCAGGAATGCGGTAACCATTGTTTTGAAGTGCTGCAGCAATTCTGTAATTACTCTCTTTTATTGCGTTATCGGGAAGCCCTACGAGATGATATCCAATTCCTTTATCTACATTAACTTCAACAGTTACTGTGGAAGCCTCAACACCAAAAACGGCACTGGCAAAAACTTTTTTGAGCATGAAGATTAATTTGCCTAAAACTACAAATTAAAGTTGATTTACAAACGCTAAGGCTCTACGCTCGTTATAGTAGATATTGTTCTTATCTATAAACCCAACATGACCACCATATTTTGGCATTTCTAAAAAGAGTTGAGAATTGTTTTTGGCTTCCTTTACTGGGTAACATGATGCCGTTAAAAAGGAGTCGTTTAAGGCATTTATAATTAACGAAGGTACTTTTATATTTGGTAAAAATTGTAGACTACTTGCCCTGTCATAATAATCAAATGCATCTTTAAAACCATGCGCTTTAGAGGTATAGACATGGTCAAAATCAATTAAAGTTTTAATTGAATTAAAATCATTAATCGTCAATTTATCAGGGAATTGCGTCAGTTTTGGTTTCAATTTTTTCTTTAGATGGTCTAAAAATCGAATCGCATAATGCTTATTCCTTAAACTCAACAGCGCATCACAAGAACCTTTTAAACTACAAGGTGCAGAAACTGCGATAATAGCCTTTAATTCTTTTGGCGTTTCGTCGCGTTCTCCAGCATACTTTAAGGCCATATTCGCACCGAGACTTATACCCTTAATGTAAATTTCTTGATAATGATCCTTATTTAAAATATGGTTGATGACAGAATCTAAATCTTCTGTAGCACCAGAGTGATAACTTCTGTACAATCTGTTAGGTTCGCCACTGCATCCTCTAAAATTAACAGTGCAAGCATCCACACCATTATCATTAAATAATTTTGCTGGTCCAGTCACGTAAGGACGTTGTGCATGGCCTTCTAATCCATGCAATAAGATAATAACCTTATTAGAGGTTGTTGATGCATAACTCCAATCTAAATCAAGGAAATCACCATCCTCTAGTTCTAGACGTTCTCTTTGTTGCTCTAAACCCTTTACCTGCCTCGCTAAGCCAGAAAAAACAGTAGATACAAAGCTCTTCTTAGCCCAAAAAGGTGGTTTATAGTTAGAGTCGAGTACTGGCATAGCCTATTATTTCAAAACAGTGAACTCTACTGAAGAATCATTATATACTTTATGTGTTTGAGCTTTAAAATCTTCCTCCTTTGCTTCAAAAATATTATCTACATAAGTTTGAGGATTCGCATCGATATAAGGGAAGAATGTACTTTGAACTTGTATTTGTATTTTATGTCCTTTCTTAAAGGTATGGAATACATCCTGTAGCTTTAAATTAACAGCTGTTTTCTGGTTAGGTACAAAAGGTTCTGGATTAGTCATACTGTTTCTAAAACGTCCTCTCAGTGTTTCGCTTCTTACCATCATATGATAGTTGCTGAGCTTTAAATGATCTTGTACATCATCTGTATTCTCAGTCTCTGCAGGGAATACATCTACCAATTTTACAATCCAGTCTGCAGCAGTACCAGTTGTAGATACATTAAGCTTAGTCAAAATCTCACCCGCTAATGTGATATCCTCTTCTAAAACTTTAGTTTCAAAAGTTAACACATCTGGTCTCCTTGAAGCAAATCTTTGATCATCGGTCATAAATTTTCTTGGTGTAAACACCACTTTAATATCTTCAGAATAAGGTACCGGTTTTTTAGGATCACTAATAAAGTTTGATGAATCTGAAGTTGACGCTGACTGCATTGTCAATTGCTCTCCCGTTTGTAAATAGAAGCTTTCTTTCTTTACGTTAGCTGGTGGCCAGCTCTCAAAAGATTGCCATTCTTTCTTACCAGTATCAAACATATGAGCTTCTGGTAGACCTGTACTGCCATTAGCTTCTCCTTTAAGGAAATGGTTGAAGAATTTAGTTTCTATATTCTTTTGAAAATAATCGGATATCCCATCACCAAAATGAATATTCCCAATAACTTGACGCTCTCGTGCTCTAGCCCAATCACCATGGCTCCAAGGACCAAATACCAAGGCATTATAATTATCACTATTTTCTTCTATACTTTCATAGGTGTTGTAAGGACCATATAAATCTTCAGCATCAAATTGCCCACCTACAATCATTGTTGCTGGTTTAATGTCTTTAAGATGCTGAATAATCCCTCTACTTTGCCAAAATTCATCATAAGTGACATGTGTTTTTAATTGTTCCATAAACACATTATCATCACCATAGTATTTATCTAGCTTGCTCAATGGCATGTGATCTAAGAAAAACTGATACTGATCTTCAGTACCTATATCTGGAAACTCATACCAAGCCTCCGTTGTTGGTTCTTCCTTCATATACCCAAATACTGAAGTAGCTCTCCAATAACTCAAAAGGTATGCGCCATTATGAATAAAATCATCGAAAAAGAAATCACCAATACAAGCTTGTGGTGAAACCGCCTTAAGTGCAGGATGCGCGTCAAGTAAAGAATACGTAGCATAAAAACCTGGGTAAGAAATACCATAAACACCGACATTACCATTATTGTGTTCTACATTATTTACTAACCATTCTATAGTATCGTAGGTATCACTAGCTTCATCTGTCTGATTACCAGTTTTATTCGGTATATAAGCTCTCATATTATCATAAACGCCTTCGCTATTCCAGCGTCCTCTTACATCTTGGTAAACCATAATATTGCCTTCCTCCATAAGGTATGGATTTGGACCAACCTTACTTGGGAACTCATTTTCACCATATGGACGACAGCTGTAAGGTGTACGTTTTAATAATATAGGATAGTCTTTAGATGTATCTTTTGGTGAATAAATCGTAGTGTGAAGTTTAATGCCATCGCGCATTTCTATCATCACCTCTTTTTTGGTGTAGTTTTCTTGTGGAAAATTTTCTTCTAACTCAATTTTTACATCACCTACTGAAACTGATTTATTTACTTTTTTACAACTGGTTAAAGCAATTGCAAGTACTGCAACAAAAAGAATGTTTTTAAGCATAATATGGTTGGATTTTGAAAAGCCTAAAGATAATTGATTGAGACTATAAAAGTTTGAAGGAAATGTTAAGAGACTTCTAAATTGGTAAATTGAAAGGTATTACCATTAAACAATCCTTTATCTGATAATTTTAATGAAGGGATTACCAAAAGTGCCATAAAAGAGAGACTCATATATGGTGCATTAAGTTTGCAACCCATTTGTTTTGCCATATGATCTAAACTAGCATAAGCATCACCAATACTTTCTGCGTTCTTATCGCTCATAATACCAGCTACTGGCAAAGGCACAACTAATTCAGTTGATTCTGAAACAGCACAAATACCACCCTTGTTTTCAATTAATAAGTTCACCGCTTCACAAATGGCCTCGTCCGAAACACCTACAGCAATGATATTATGAGAGTCATGTCCTACTGATGAGGCGATTGCACCTTCCTTTAGACCAAAATTCTTAATGAAGGCCAATGAAGGTGTTGCTTCCTTATAACGATTAACAACCGTCATTTTTAATATATCGTTATCGACATTAGATTCAAGACACCCATTAACAATGGTGGCAGGTTCAATACATTCGTTAGTAATTAACTCACCATCTAAACATTCGATAACTCTTATCTTTTTAGCCGAAGACTTAATTTGAAAATCAGATTTCTTTTTAGGATTAACCTTGAAGTTATTTAGGATGTCAAATTCAACTGATTTTATCTTAGAAATGCCGTGAGCAAAAACTTCTTCGCCATCTATAAAAGTTTGGAGTGTTTTAAAAGCTCTTAAATCTTCAACAATTATAAAATCAGCGTGGTCACCAACTTGCATAAGACCAACATCGAGATTATAATGCCTTGCAGGATTAATACAGGCCATTTGCAAAATATTAAAAAGATCTTTGCCTAAACCTAGTGCTCTTGCACACAATGCGTTAATATGACTTACCAATAGGTCATCTGGATGCTTATCATCACTACAAAACATCATACTTTCATAGTAATCATCAACTAAGTCAATTAATGCATTAAAGTTCTTGGCTGCACTGCCTTCTCTAATAAGCACTTTCATACCTTTTTGAAGCTTCTCTAAACCTTCTTCATAGGTAAAGCACTCGTGGTCTGTACTTATTCCCGCATTAATATACGTGCAAAGATCTTCACCTCTTAACCCAGGCGCATGGCCATCTACAGGTTTATTATAGTGCCTAGCCCATTGAATCTTTTTTAATACTTCTTTGTCGTTGAAAATCACACCAGGATAATTCATCATTTCGGCCAGATATCGAATATCAGGATTCGCCATTAATTGCTTTATACCTTCAGAATCAATCACTGCTCCGGCAGATTCGAATGCTGTTGCTGGGACGCAAGACGGCGCACCAAAGTTGAATTTAAATGGTGTCTGCTTACCATTATGAATCATAAACTCTACACCTTCTATACCTAAAACATTTGCTATTTCATGTGGATCAGAAACGGTCGCTACAGTTCCATGTTTCACAACAACCTTTGCGAACTCTGAAGGAACCAGCATAGAACTTTCAATATGAATGTGTGCATCTATAAATCCTGGTAAAATATAATGGTCCTCTTGGCAATCTTTCTCTCTAATATGTTTAATCTTACCGTTTTCGACTTTTACTTCACCTTTAAAAATCCTTCGGTTTAGAATGTCTACTATGTTTCCTCTTACGATCAAAGTAGTTCTATTTTAATAATTTGATTTGACGATTTATTTACTTTATAATTCTCAGCACCTCGTCTACCAACCACCCAAACAATTTGCTCACCAGACGTTAATACCCAAGTATTAGCCTTTTCTATTGGAGTTAATTTTTCGTCCTTTAAATATTTACTAACTTTCTTTTTCCCCTTCATTCCTAAAGGATAGAAAAAATCTCCTTTTTGCCATAACCTCAATGATAATGGATAGTTAAGTTTTGAACCCTCAACAAAAACTGCGTTTTTACCGTTATCATCTAAATCAGTTACTTGAGTGACCCTTAAACGACCGATTGGAGTTTCAATACTGGTTTCACCTTGGTTAATTTCAACAGCAGTCTTTTCACTTTTAATCTCATCTATACCTGAGAGAATTAAAAATTCGCGATGCTTGGTCAGTTTATGCGTATTTGAAACTACAAATTTACCAGTTTCAGTCTCCAAAAGATCGACCACATCATTCCACTCTGTAAATCCGTAATCCTTAAACATCTCAAACAGATAGGCTTTTGAATTGTTAACCTTCTTAAACTCAGAAATCTTGTAGGTTACAAAATCCTCATTTATCTCTACTATTGCGCGCTTTGCAACTGCATTGAGACTTTCCTCAACTATATCTGCTGTATCATTTAAATTTTCTAAAGTGTTTTTGAAACTTGAGAGCAGATTTGGGTTGATTTCCTTTAGTGTCGGAATAACCTCTTGCCTCAGCTTATTACGTAAATACTTTCGTTGTGAATTACTACTATCTTCTCGCCATTTTATGGTATTGGTTTTAGCATAAGCCTCAATAGACTCTCGGCTAAAGTTGAGTAATGGCCGTAGAATATTGTCGTTAATAGCAGGAATGCCTGTTAACCCATTGATCCCTGTTCCACGCAAAAAATTAATTAAAAACGTCTCTAGATTATCGTCTGCATGATGCGCGGTAATGATATAATCAAATTTGAGTTGATTGGCCAATTCATTAAACCAGGTATACCGTAACTCCCGTGCTGCCATCTGAATGGAACATTTATGCTCTCTTGCATAATCTTTAGTATCGAAGCTCTGAACAAATACCTCTTTATCAAATCGTTCTGCCAATTCTAAAACGAAGTCTTCATCTTCATCACTTTCTTGTCCTCTAAGATTAAAATTGCAATGGGCAAGTGCAAAATCTATATTTAAATCATGCAATAGATAAGTCAACACAACACTATCAATACCTCCTGAAATTGCCAGTATACAGCGCGATTTTGTCATAAAACTAAAATCTGATTCTATCTGATTTTTAAATACCTCTTGCATGCTGTAAATATACAATATTGATGCCCTGTATCTACTAGTGCAAATACCAAAATGACAATTGTCATATTATTTCAGAAGCTTTATTAATAGCTTTAATGAAACATAAATAATAGGTTATGAGCACATTTAAAGAATTATCGTCAAAATCTGCACAATCATCCTTTGATAAAAAGGTCTTATCTGCAGTACCTCATTTACATCCTTATGTTAAACACCGCATTTATATTGCTGAAACCACAGGCATCTTACCAAAGAACATGTATTCTTCTAATGGTATAATAGACGAGTGTATTATTAAACTCTACAGTAGTGGTTTTAATATTGAAGCCGAGAGAATGGCTGTAAAACTTGAGCTATTTAAGCTTGTCGATAATTATATGAATGAACTCTTTAAAAAAGAAGCTTATCATAAGAAAACCATTAGCACAGATTCTATTTTAAAGGATGAATTGTCAAAATTAGGTGAAGACTTTACTGTAGACGCAGATTTGGATTTGATACTTAATACAGAATTAAGTGATATTTCTTATAACCAAAACCATAGTAATCATTTATATCTGTATGAGGACAAGGAAGCCTCTATGCTACGTGCCTTTGAACTTGAAGATTTATCACCAAGCGAATCACCAAAAGTATTTGGACGGTTTTACAATTGGCTCCCTATAAATATCTCTAATATTGTAGATTTATATGTCTTTGGAAATTTAGACTTTGATGACATTGCAAAGATTAAGCATATTACTACAGAACGTGTTGCTCTAATTTTTGATAGAGTAAAACGTAGTTTTAGAAGTCATCTTGAATAGAAACTAGTTCTCAAGGACCTCTCGCATCGCCTTTGCTTTTACAAGGCACTCTTCATATTCTAATAGAGGGTCACTCTTGGCTGTGATAGCACTACCAACAGAATATGATACATAGCGTTGACTACTGTTGTAAAGAATACTTCGGATAATGACATTAAAATCAAAATCGCCATTAGGCTCAAAGTAGCCCGCACTACCAGAATACAGCCCGCGTTTTGATTCTTCTAATTTCTCAATAATCTTCATGGCTGAAATTTTTGGTGCTCCAGTCATACTACCCATAGGAAAAGTTGTTTTAAGAAGTTCAATTGGTGAAATATCATCTGAAACTTCCGAAGAAACAGTCGAAATCATTTGATGCACCTGCAAAAATGAATAAACCTTACATAGCTCCTCTACTTTAACACTACCTTTCTTGGCGGTATGTGATAAATCATTGCGGACTAAATCTACAATCATAATATTCTCACTTCGCTCCTTTTCATTCTGGCTCAATTCTAATGCCAGTTTTTCATCCTCGTCAGAATTAGCCGAACGCTTTGCAGTTCCTTTAATTGGTTGAGAAATAACCTTATTTCCTTGCTTTTTAATATATCGTTCAGGAGATGCAGACATTAAGTATTTGTCCTCTAGTCTAAGAAAAGTTGCAAATGGTGGTTTGGAGATAGTATTGAGTTTAATGAATGTTTCTTGAGGATTTAAATCACAATCTTCAGAATAAAACTCTTGACAAAAATTTGCCTCATAAATGTCGCCATGTTGAATATGTTTCAACATCTCTTCTACTTTCTCAAAATACTCATCCTTATGAATACGCAACTTTATTTTAATTGGCTCATTTAGATGAATTGCTTCCATAATCTCAAAATCTTTTATTGTCTTATAATCAAACTCCAATTCGTCATCGACCATTTTTAAATAAGAGATCGTAATCTTATCATCTTTGAGTAGAAATAGTTTTTTCGGTTGAAAAAAATACAAATCAGGAAATCCTAGACCATCATAATTTTCAGATTTTAAATCCTCCAAGCTATTTTTTAAATCATAAGTGAGGTAGCCAAAAATCCAGTCATTTACTCGAGATTGATACTCTTGTAGATCGTTAAAAGCGTTAAAATGATCTGTCTGTAAACTTGTAAAGGCATCTACTGCTAAAACAGCATCATATTTACCATATTTATCCTTGTAGTTATTAGAATCTAGCCATACGATCTCATAATATTGTTGGCTCCAAAATAAAAGATTTTGCTTAAATTGAACTGGATCAGCAAGGGCATAAGTATGGGTTGTTCTCAATAGACAAATAATTATTGTAAAAATAATGAGAATACTTATTCCATTGTATATTTCATAAAAAAAATGACGATGTATCACTTAGAAAATGATAGGCTAAAAATAGGGATTAAGCACAAAGGTGCCGAATTGTGCAGTATAAAATCCATTCACTCTGATAAGGAATTTATGTGGCAAGCAGATCCATCAGTTTGGGGTAGCCACGCACCTAATTTATTTCCAATTATTGGTATGATGAAAGCAGGACGTTATAACTATAAAGGTAAAAGTTATAACATGCCAAAACATGGATTTGTAAGACATAACGAAGATTTTGAAGTCAATAAATTATCTGATACTCGAATTGAATTCATATTAAATTCTAACGCAGAATTAAAAGAAATATATCCTTTTGATTTTCGGTTTAAAATATCATACGAACTAAAGGATGATACGCTAATTGTTCATCATGAGGTTGAAAATTTAGATACTGACAATATCTATTTTTCACTTGGTGGACATCCTGCCTTTAATTGTCCTTTACCTCATGAGGAAAATTATTCGGATTATAGTCTGGAATTTGAAAAACCCGAACAAAGCGAATCATACCTTTTAGATCTTACTTCTGGTCTCGTTACAGACAATACAAAACCAGTATTTTCTTCTGTCAATACCATTAAGCTTAGACCAGATTTATTTAATGAGGATGCCTTAGTATTTAAAGACTTAAATTCTAAGAGTGTGTTTCTAAAGCATAGTTCAAAAGGCACAGTCCTCACCCTTAAATTTGATGGGTTTGACTATTTAGGAATTTGGGCCAAACCAAATGCTCCCTATGTATGTATAGAACCATGGCAAGGTATTGCTGATTCTATTCATACAACACAAGAACTTACTGAAAAGGAAGGAATCATTGAATTAGCACCAAAATCAACTTACAAAGCGACTTACAGTATTGAAATTGACAAAGGTCATTTAGTCTAGGTGAATTTTAAATGGTAGTTTTGCACAAAATCGGAGATGACTTCCATGACTTTTAGAGACTTAAATCTTAACACACCACTATATAATGCATTAAATGATTTAGGCTTTGTAGCTCCTACTACTATTCAGCAAGAAGCATTTAATGTTGTAGCCTCTGGTAAGGATATCGTCGGAATTGCTCAAACTGGTACTGGTAAGACCTTTGCTTACATGTTGCCTATTTTACGTCATTTGAAATATTCACGACAAGAAAACCCAAGAGTTCTTGTATTAGTCCCAACACGTGAGCTTGTTGTACAGGTTGTTGAAGAAATTGAAAAACTTTCAAAATACATTAATAATCGTGTACTTGGTGTATATGGTGGTACCAATATCAATACACAAAAGCAGGCCGTAGCACAGGGTTTGGATATTATTGTTGCTACTCCTGGCCGACTTTATGATTTAGCTGTTAGCCGAGTTTTACAATTAAAGTCAATACAAAAATTAGTTATTGACGAAGTCGATGTGATGCTAGATCTTGGTTTTAGACATCAACTGATGAATATCTTTGATATTTTGCCAGAACGCCGACAGAATATTATGTTTTCAGCTACCATGACCACTGAGGTTGATGACCTTATTAGAGATTTCTTTATTTCACCTGAAAAAATACAGATTGCTGTTTCTGGAACACCGTTAGAAAAAATTAGCCAAACACGTTACGACGTACCGAATTTTTACACAAAAATTAATCTCCTTGAGCATCTGCTACAGGACAGTGAGAATTTTTCGAGAGTTCTAATCTTTATAGGCTATAAACGATTAGCAGATCTGCTATTTGATAAACTGGAAGAGCTTTTTCCTGGTGAGTGCTGTGTTATTCACTCTAATAAAACACAAAACTACCGTTTACGAAGTATTGAACA
Organism: Winogradskyella poriferorum; assembly: GCF_050618035.1. Lineage (GTDB taxonomy): Bacteria > Bacteroidota > Bacteroidia > Flavobacteriales > Flavobacteriaceae > Winogradskyella > Winogradskyella poriferorum_A. Next base: position 113,061 of record NZ_JBODPY010000002.1, on the reverse strand, counting down.
GTTTAGCGAAGGAGAACATAGAATTTTAGTAGCAACAGATGTTATGGCACGTGGACTAGATATTGATGATGTTTCACATGTTATAAATTTTGACACACCAGAATATCCAGAAAACTATATGCATAGAATTGGACGAACTGGTAGAGCTGAAAAGGAAGGTCACTCCATTTTACTGTCAACAGAAAAAGAACAAGAATTCAGAGAAAATATTGAAGCCCTAATGCAATTGGAAATTGATTATGAAGAACTTCCAAGTAGTATTGCGATTTCAGATGAATTAATTAAAGAGGAACGTCCTGTTATTAAAGAGCGCTATAATCCCATAAAACGCAGTCAAGAAGACGAACCTGGACCAGCTTTTCATGAGAAGAAAGACAAAAACAAAAAGGTTAATCTAGGAGGATCCTACAAGCGCCAAATATCCAAGAAATATAAAAAGCCTAAAACACGAGGGGATAAAAATTTTAATCGACGTAACAAAAAGCGTAGATAAAAAAAATCTCTTCCAATCGGAAGAGATTCTTATATCCCAAGTGCTGCAGGACCGCATTTTATGTAACATAAAATCTATAACCCTAACCTTATAGTTAGTCCTGCAATTGCACTTGATTTTCAACAATATCGTTTATCGGGACAATTAAGATACCGTTATCATTTTTCAATTTAATAGAGATGCTTTCAACAGCTTCTACCGTATACATCTTATCATTAAATTCAATTTTTTGACCTACCTCGTATGTTTTACGTGCATAGAATGATTTAAGCAACTTTCCAACAACTTCTTTAGCACCAAGACCAAAAGCAATAGCAAATGCTAGTAAGAAGGCTGCAATAATCATATTAATATTATTCGTGATTATTGAAGTGTCAATACCTGCTTGATTAAGTGCCGTAATTGATATAAAAGTTAAGATTAGAAAAAATACAACTTGGCTTATCATCTTACCACCTGATAGATCCATTGACTCAAACAAGGACTTTAAACCATTCTTTACAAAATTTGCAAATAATAGACCAAGGATAAAAATCAATAAGGCAGCGAATAAGTGTGGTAAGTAACTTAACAATTCACTTATCTGAGTCGAAATAATTTCTAAACCTAAAATGTCTGAGGCGGTTATTAAAATAACAATATACATTAACCATTTCACAAAGTTTGAAACGATTTTAATGGTATCGAAGTTTAATTCTTTTCCTTCTACAATTTCAATTTCGTTGAGTTTGTCGTCTAACTTATCAACCTTGGCTACTTTAAGGACTTTCTTAATAACTCTCACCACTATTTTGGTCACAATCCAGCCAACAATAAAAACAACTAATGCACCAATAATGTTAGGAAACACATTAGTTATTTCCATCCACATAGAGGTTAAGGATTTTAGCATTACATCTTTAAATTCTGTCATTTTTTCCATACTAATAAGATTTAAGTCAGGGTTTATTAGGTATTATTCTTTTCTATTTTTACTTACACTGTCAATTATATAACCAAGATTATACGAAAACAGTTCTGCCAACTCCATCAATAATTTTGCCATAGCAATATCGTGCATTACTTTACTCTTAAGCTCTGCAGGTACTTCCTTTAAAGGCTGATTTATATGTTTAAATGGATTATCCATTCGCCGTATAGTTATCGTACTTATGTACTAGTTTTTCTTTTGCTCTCTTTAATCGCATTTTAACTGCGCTCTCACCAATATCTAAGGCATCAGATAATTCCTTAATCGTTAAATTATCTTGATACTTTAGTAGTAGTATCATCTTCTCATCTGGCGAAATTAAATCCATAACCTTTTTGAGCTTCTCAACACGCATGCTTTGAAACTCTCTTGTGGAATCAATATCTTCACCAATGTTTTCAATACTATCAGAACTTACAGATTTCTTCTCAATTTTCTTGGCGGTATTTCGGGTCACATAATTAACACAATGATTATATGTAAAAGCATACAACCAAGTAGAAAATTTTGATCTCCCTTTAAAACTACCAAGTTTTACGAAGACTCTTAAAAATACATCTTGTGTTAGATCTTTAGCTTCATCAACACCATTAGCAAATCCATAACACTTATTATACACCATAGTGGCATATCTATCGTAAAGCACCTCAAACAACAATGTGTCATTGGTTTTTACAATGGCCTCTACGAGTGCTTCATCAGTTAGGTTATGAACATCCGTTGGTGTCAAAATTGGTCTATTAGCATTTTTGGTTCGTTGTATTTAAGACACACTTTGTTTTAAACCGTCACAAAAAAAATTAAAAAAATTACCCTTTATATTGACTTTCTATATCACCAAGGTGATGTTTCAATGCATTTGTTGAAATTTGAATTTCCCAAATTAAAAACGCTAAGGACATGATTAACAGTAACAAAGCCACTCCAAAAACCCAAACAGCAATAACATGTTGATCTATGTAAATTAAGAACATAGTCAAAACACAAAGAAGTAAACTTGCAATACCAAAAATCTGCATCCAACGCGTTAGTTGAAGGCGTAATTTTAAATTATTAATTTGCCTGATTAAGGAAGCTTCTTGCTTTTCTAGGTACCTTTCACTTAGATTTCTAATTACGGCAGCATACGCCAAAAACCTATTGGTATAGGCCAACATTATTAGGGAAATTGCAGAAAATAAAAGTGCTGGAGTCGTTAGTGTTAATTCTTCCATTAATCATTCGATATAACACTGCAAATTAATCTTCAATCTTATATAAAGTTAACAAATGTTAAAATTGTTATTAACGACAAGTGTTAATATTTTTAGACTAAAGGTATTTTGAAATTCCTCTGAAAGAAAAGATGCTGTAATTTATCGAAGAATAGTGGTTAATCTATTAAGACTAACATAATATTAGTACCTTTAATGAGACCCTAATAACATATTGTAAGCCCAATTTTGCCCTAATTATGGAAGATTACCTGCACAGAACGATTCCCAATTTAAAACCATTTGATTTCGAAATTCATCACGATACACATTTTATTAATCAAAAATGGGTATTGGTTAATGGTATATCCAATAAAAAATCTGTCTACACTTTCAAGGACGACAATATTCTAGAAATCACCAGAAAAAATCAAGTTATAACGACATCTTGGGTCTTAGATATAGAAAATGTATTTTCAATAGAAACTGAGGATGGTTTAATTAATGTAAAGGCCTACTTTAAGGAGGATAATGATATATTAGTCTTAAATCACCAGGACAAGCAAGAATTTGCTGTGTATATTAATACTACCAATTATGAAAATGAGGTCAACTCGGTAGAGGATGTACAAGATTATTTAAAAGAGAAGTATAAAAAGAAGGCCAGTAACGTTATAGTTAATCACGAATTCTATTATATTGAAAACTCTGAAGAATTTGGTCCTTTTAAGGTTGAAGAATTATCCCAAAAAGTAAAGAATGAAGAAATTTCGGCCTACTGTTTTGTTAGAGATGTCAATGAAGAGGATTATAGCAAACGGCTGCGGATAAATGACCTTATAAGCGAGATTAACTAAAGCTAATTACTTTTGTAAAACGCGTATTTAGCTAACTCTATTTCTACGATAGCTTCCCAATTTTCTTGAGTTTCCTTTTTGTCACCACGCGCTGTTTCCCGATCGTATTTTTCTTGTCGTTTTTGCATTTCCATAAACACCTTATCAAAAATTATTTTCGCTCTATTGACGTCAGTATTCTTTATGTTGGCATCTGCAAATTCCTTCCTTAGTTTTCTTGAATATATTTCAGTAATATCAAAATGTATCTGCTCATGTTTAAGGATATAGTCCGTTCTACCTTCTGGTAAAACCCAACTACTTCTAGTATTAAATGTACTTTGTACAAATACTTTACCCTCCTTAAACATATTAATTCCAGATTCATAACCAAAACCAGAATTCGTTAATGCCAAAGCATCTGGATAGTTTTGTAAATCTGGTACTCCTTTAAAATCATCCCAGGTTAATTTTCGATCTGCGCTCCATTCTATCTGATTCTCATAAAATTTTGGATCCTCTACCCTATATAAATTAGCCCATAATCTGGTACAAGTACTCCATTTATCAGGTAGTTTTTCTTTTGTTATTTTTAGAAGATTAGCTCCTTTTTGTCTTGCTATAGATTTGAGGTTATTTACATTTTCGTAGTATGTGCAATTTACAGAAAGGCCTCCATCAATGGCCTTTACAGAACCAACCAAATCTCCTTCTATTGTTTGATCATCAGCTATTTTTAAAACAACGATAAGCGCATCTTCATTGAGAGGATTAAAGCTTGTAACAATACTGCTTTTTAGTTTTGGCGCACAAGACCAAACTAAGATGCTCAGTAAGATGACAATTCGAAACTTCATAAAATTAGATATAAAAAAAGCGAACAATTCTGTCCGCTTTTTTTAAGATTATTGAGATTAAACATGCAATGCTCTATCATCTGTAGCTGCAAGCGCTGCTTCTTTTACAGCTTCTGCAAATGTTGGATGTGCATGTGAATATCTAGAAATATCTTCAGCAGATGCTCTAAACTCCATTGCTGTTACTGCTTCTGCTATTAAATCGGCACAACGTGCACCAATCATATGTACACCTAGAACCTCATCTGTAGTTTTATCTGCAAGTATTTTTACAAAACCATCAATATCTCCGCTTGCTCTTGCTCTACCTAAGGCTCTAAATGGAAATTGGCCAACTTTATATTCTTTATTTTCTGCTTTTAACTCTTCTTCCGTTTTACCTACAGCGGCAACTTCTGGCCATGTGTAAACAACACCTGGAATTAAATTGTAATCGATATGTGGTTTCTGACCAGCAATAGTCTCAGCCACAAATACACCTTCCTCTTCTGCTTTATGCGCAAGCATTGCACCTCTTACGACATCTCCAATAGCATATATATTTGGTGTAGATGTTTGTAGATGCTCATTAACTTCTACCTGTCCTCTATCGTTAATTTTAACACCAGCTGCCTCAGCATTTAGCCCATCTGTATATGGTCGACGACCTACTGATACTAAACAATAATCACCTTTAAACTCAACCAACTCCCCTTTCTTATTCTCTGCCTTTACAATGACTTCATCTCCTTTTCTTTCGACAGATTGAACTTTGTGAGACATCATCATTTTGCACTTGGCTTTCTTAAAGACTTTATTGAGTTCTTTTGATAAACCTGCATCCATCGTAGGTAATATTCTATCCATATATTCTACAACAGTAACTTCAGCTCCAAGTCTGTAATAGACCTGCCCGAGTTCTAGACCTATTACTCCACCACCAATAACAATCATATGTTTTGGTACTTCTTTTAATTTTAAAGCTTCTGTAGAAGTGATAATACGCTCTTTATCTAACTCAATAAATGGTAGATTACTAGGCTTACTTCCTGTGGCAATGATTATATTTTTAGCTTCAATTTCACCTGAATCTTTTCCTTCTATCTTAATATGTGTGGCATCAACAAACGATCCTAAACCTTCATAAACGTCTATATTATTCTTCTTCATTAAGAAGTCAATACCACCCGTAGTCTGGTCAACAACGGCTTGTTTACGAGCAATCATTTTCTCTAAATTCACTTTTACTTCTCCAGGAACCTCTATACCATGCTCCTCAAAATGCTTTGTAGCCTCCTCATAATGGTGTGAAGAACTTAATAAGGCCTTACTTGGTATACAACCTACATTTAAGCATGTACCACCTAAGGTTGAGTATTTTTCGATTAATGCAGTTTTCATTCCTAATTGCGCACATCTTATTGCTGCCACGTACCCACCAGGACCCGATCCAATTACTGCTACATCATATGAATTCATAAGAAAAAAATTTCAATTTATAAACGGATACAAAAGTACAACTTAGATTAAAAACCTTGAAAGAAGAATTGTGTTTTTTAGCAACTGAAAGAAAAGATTGGTTTATCAAAAAAGTGCTTAATGAAATTAATCAACAGCACTTTTTTTAATTCCCCTAAGAATAAACTAATAGCATATCAAATTTCTCACAAATTCTAGTAATGAGCAATACTCAAATTGAGTAATTTAGTACTCAATGATGAGATTTTTCTAAATTAAGTTTTGATTTTGGCGTAACATACCAATGAGTTCGCCCGTTGAAGAGATGTTTAGCTTCTTTAAAATATTACGACGGTGCGTATCTACAGTATGCGGTGAAATATTTAATCGTTCCGATATTTCTTTACTGCTCTTACCTTGTATTAGCAACCTAATAATGTCTCGTTCTCTATTACTTATTCCACCGCTAAGAAGCTTTTGAGAAAAGGTATTGAAATAAATAGTCTCATACTCATTCTTATCGTTCAAAAGTTTGGCTGAGGCTGTTACATCCATTTTCATATTGGAATCTAACACCGTGTAATGTGCGAGTCCTATTATGGGTTTACCATTTGTATCGAAAGCTAAGGGTGTTGTGTTTTGAATGATATTTACGTAGTTGTCTTTACCATTTTTAAACCTGTAATTCCAAGTGTAATTTGCGTTTTGCCTATCAGTTTCTTCAATTGTACCCATAGTAAAAACCATAAGCTCATTTAAAGCTTGCAACCAACTTTCTAAATCATCAGGGTGAATTCTACTCCAAAAAAAACGCATACCCTTTTCCATCAATTCGTTTCCGCTAAGCCCTGTACATGTAAAATAGTTTTTACTCACATACTCAAAGCTTAAAGACTGTGTATTTGTAACACAGAAGAAGGTTGAACTGTAAGGCAAAAACTTATCGAGTTCAATGATTTTTCTAATATGTGTTTCTAAGGAAGGCTTATCGTAAGATCGGAATATAGACTTATAAAAATCTTTAATATGTTTGTAATCCATCTTTTCAGTAATTACTGTAAAGTTAATGAAATTAACTTAGAAAGCCGAGCATATTACCCATACCAACTGTAAATAACCAACATCCATAAATGGCATGTTCGATCGATACCAATAGTGTAGATTCTGTTTTGGTATAGGTATATGCAAAAATGACTCCTCCAATAAAAGTTAGAAATATAACCAGTGTATTTCTGAAAAATAAGTGAGCCAGTGCAAATACAATTGCATTGATGTAAACAAGAAGCTTTTTACTCTTAATTATAGCTTCATAACGTTGAAAGAAAAAGGTCCTGTAAATTAATTCTTGAGGATAAACGGAGAAGAATGAATAAATAAATAAAATAACAACCCAAACCATCGGTTTGTTCAATATAACAACAAACAAATTAATAGGATCTACTAGGATCATATAAGTTGTTGTTATAAGCACTATCAATACAAACTTAATAAGTGTCTGTTTCCAGAACTCTGGCCATTTAATTGTTTTTGATACTTTGAACTTCTTTTTTTCAACCTTAAGTAATACCCAAATAACGTAAACAAAACCAGCAGAACCCATCGCCATTTTAATAGCAATTGGAACAGAACTTATTGCCATTATTATTGGTACAAGAATAAAGAGTAAGAATAATTCTATGAGGCGCTTGTTTGTAGTAGACATGTTAAACTTTTATCTCTGTTGTGTGTTTTACTTCGTTAATCATAAACATACTATGTGTGCTCCCAATATGATCTATCTTGGTCAATTTTTTTACCATAAACTCTCTAAAAGCCTCCATATCCTCCACTAATACTTTTAGAAGATAATCATAATCTCCACTAATATGATAGCATTCTAAGACCTCTTCTAATTTTGCAACTTCACGCTCAAACTTCATTACAAACTCCTGAGAATGTTTAACGAGTTTAATATGACAAAAAGTAACAAAGCCTTTTTTGACTTTCTTTTTGTCTATCAAAGCTACATACTTTTTTATGACACCATGAGATTCAAGCTTCTTTATACGTTCATAAACAGCAGTTACTGAGAGCCCTAACTTAATAGATAAGGCTTTAGTAGTTTGCTTACTATCTGTTTGAATTAAGCTCAAAAGCGCTTTGTCAATATCATCAAACATAAATACTTAATATTTTTCTGTAAAAGCGATTATTTTTACGCTAAAATAGAAAAATTTATTGTTTAAAATATTAATTATAGAAAAATAATCTATTTACAACAATTATCATTGTTTAATTATCTATTTTGTTAAACCTTTGTTGGATATAAATCTAATATTATGAAATTTAAACCCGCAAATAATATACAGGACCTACAATATTTTGGGGAATTTGGAGGCGTCAATCCTTCAATTTCAGATTCATCTACTTATACCTTCTTATCGGCCAAAACAATGTTCGATACCTTTGAAGGTAATGCAGATGGATGTTACCTTTATTCTAGACATTCCTCTCCTTCAAATTTATATCTAGGAGAAGCATTGGCAGCAATGGAAGGTACAGAAACAGCAACAGTTACAGCCTCTGGAATGGGAGCTATTACGCCAGTATTGCTTCAATTGTGTGATGCAGGCGACCATATTCTTAGTAGCAGAACCATATATGGAGGTACTTATGCATTTCTTAAAAATTTTGCACCACGTTTAGGTATTTACACTTCATTTGTTGACATTACTGATTTACCTGCCATTGAAGCTTCAATTACAAAAAACACCAAGGTACTTTATTGTGAATCTGTAAGTAATCCATTACTCGAAGTTGCTGATATAGTAGCACTATCAAAACTTGCTAAAAAACACAATCTCAAACTTGTTGTTGATAACACCTTTTCACCTTTATCCATATCACCTATTAAACTTGGTGCTGATGTCGTTATTCATAGCTTAACAAAATTTATCAATGGCTCTTCAGATACTGTTGGTGGTGTTGTTTGTGGTACGCAAGACTTTATAAATCAATTAAGAAATGTCAATAATGGCGCTGCGATGTTGCTAGGTTCAACAATGGACAGTTTAAGGTCCGCTTCAGTATTAAAAAACCTGAGAACCTTGCATATTAGAATGCAACAGCATAGTAAAAATGCACTGTATTTGGCACAACAATTTGAAAAGGATGGTTTAAAAACGGTGTATCCAGGGTTAAGCTCTCATCCTTCTCATCAATTGTTTAAATCTATGATGAATGACACTTATGGTTTTGGAGGTATGCTAACTATAGATGTTGGTACACTAGAAAATGCCAATGCATTAATGGAACTTATGCAAGAACGCAATCTTGGTTATTTAGCGGTGAGTCTTGGTTTTTATAAAACATTATTTAGTGCACCTGGCACCTCAACATCTTCTGAAATTCCTGAAGACGAGCAAAAGGAAATGGGATTAAGTGATGGTCTAATAAGATTTTCAATTGGACTCGACGCAGATATTGAACGCACTTATGAAATGATGAAGAATTGTATGGTTGAACTTAACATCTTACAACCAGAATTTGTATAAATACAAGGAAGTACAGCATTAAAATCATCCCTTTAATGCTGTGCTTCATTTACCTTTTAACCGATTAATCATAGGACCAAAAACGTCCTCAAAGGATTGGTTTTCATCAAAATCTGGTCTACTGTTTTGCATGTCCCATCTTCCGTTATTATTATAAATTCTAAAACTAAATAAGGAAGATTGAGCATCATTAGGATTTAATAAGGCATACCTAAGATCATTGTATTTGTACACGCCTTTTTGAGCTGTTTTAAAAACTTTAAAATAATCATCACTGAACCATGCAAGTGTTTTTAAATCTTCGTTCTGCACATCAATAATAGTTGGTGACTTTGAAATTATTTTCCAATCGTTAACTGTAGCCTCTGAATCAAATAAAGAGTAAAAACCTAGATAATAATTATCTTCAGTTTCAGCCACACCATACCATAGAATGTTATTTAAGATTGTTGGTTGTGTTCTAAATCTTTTAGCCTTAATTCCTTGTTTCGCCAACGAATCATTAAAAACCTTATCTACATAAATCTTATTCCCTAAAGTAAGGAGCATGTAAGTAGAGCTTACAAAAATTCCTATTCGCAACCATAATTGTCTTCTCCTACTTTGTCTTCTGTAGAACATTAAAACTATAATACAGATTAAAAAAGGCAGAGTATATAAAGGGTCTGCAACAGCTATGTTGTTTAAGGCTACCCTATGATCTGAAAACGGATAAAATAATTGTGTTCCATAGGGTGTAAAACAATCTAATAAAGGGTGTGTTAATAAGGACCAAAAGAAAAGCTTCCTCCAATCGTTTAAGTTTGTTGACGATTTTCGTTTTCCTTTATCATATAATTTAAAGACTAGCCAGCCAATTCCAAAAGCCCCAAGAATTGCAAAAACAGCAGAATGCATAAACCCTCTATGAAATGCCATTGCCTGAATTTGATTGTCATACAATAACGAACCTACAAAAACATCTAAATCTGGTATAGTTCCGCCAATTGCGCCAAATAACAAGGCTTTATTTCCTATTTTTTTACCTAGTACCGCCTCACCACAAGTGGCACCTAAAACTATCTGAGTAATTGAATCCATAAATCTGTTGCAAAATTACATAACTCTATCCATTTGCAAATAGCCTTACAAAATCGTAACATTACGTCATAAAGAATTTATAAATGCAAGACGATAAAAATATTAAGGAAGTCGAAATCGAAGATCAAAAAATAATTCAAAATACAGAATTGAATATTTGGGAAGCCCTTATTCCTGTATTTGCATTAATTGGTATGCTAGCATATAACATCTATGTTTATGGAGATGATGCTTTAAGTGGCAGTAACCAGTTTATTCTTTTGCTAGGAGCCGCTGTTGCGGCCGTTGTTGGCTTTTTAAATAAAGTAAAATATAAGCGTATGTTAGAGGAGGTTGCTGAAAATGTAAAATCAACAACAGGTGCATTATTAATATTACTTATGGTTGGAGCACTTGCTGGCACCTGGTTAGTAAGTGGTATTATACCAACAATGATTTACTATGGTCTTCAAATTCTTAATCCGACTATTTTCTTAACAGCCTGTGTTATTATTTGTGCAATAATTTCTATTGCCACTGGTAGTAGTTGGACAACTTCTGCTACTGTTGGTATTGCTCTTGTAGGAATAGGTGAAACCTTAGGTATTTCAATGGGTATGACAGCTGGAGCAGTTTTATCAGGTGCATATTTTGGTGATAAAATGTCTCCTTTAAGCGATACAACTAACCTGGCGCCTGCAATGGCTGGAGGAGAGCTCTTCAGTCATATTAAATACATGGCCTATACGACCATTCCTACTATTGTCCTAACCTTAATCATTTTCATAATTATTGGCTTTAATTTGGATACTACTGGTACACCTCAAATTTCTGATAAGTTAAATGCTATTGATGAAGCCTTTAATATTAGCCCTTTGTTATTCGTCGTTCCTGTTGTAGTAATCTTTATGATCGTTAAAAAAACCCCTCCATTAATCGCCTTATTGATTGGAGCATTACTTGGTGGTATTACAGCAATTATTGCGCAACCTGAAATTATTGTTAGCATTGCCGGAGCAGAATCTCTAACCTTTCAATCCGCTTATCAAGGTGTGATGAATGCCCTTACTGTAGATACTGCAGTATCAACCACAAGTGCAGAATTAAATGATCTTTTTACTTCTGGTGGAATGAAGGGTATGTTAGGAACAATTTGGTTAATTGTTTGTGCAATGGTATTTGGAGGTGTAATGGATGCTATTGGAGCGCTTTCAAAAATTACTGATGCCCTATTGAAAATGGCAACTTCAGTATTTGGATTATTTGCAAGTACAGTAGCGAGTTGTTTAGCATTAAATTTAACGGCTTCGGACCAATACTTAGCGCTTGTAGTTCCTGGTAAAATGTTTAAGAAAGCTTATGAGGATAGAGGGCTTGCTCCTGAAAATCTGAGTAGAACTCTTGAAGATTCTGGTACAGTAACGTCAGTACTAATACCTTGGAATACATGCGGTGCGTACCATTCTAAAGTATTATTTGGATATGCTGGTGCCACAGCATACATACCCTATGCCTTTTTTAGTATCATAAGTCCGTTTATGACACTATTGTTCGCAGCTTTTCAAATTAAAATAAAGCAACTAAGGCAAACGACTTAATTTTCGAGTAAAGCAATAACTTCTCCTAAGTCCTTTTCTTTTGCATAATCCAAGGCAACCTTATTGTCTTGATCTAATATGTTAATATCAGCACCTTGGGCAATCAACAATTTAACAACCTCAACTTGGTTGTACTGGGTTGCAAAACTTAATGCCGTAGTTCCCTTGTGGTTTTGCGCATTTATGTTAGCGCCATTATTTAACAAAAGCTCTGCGAGTTTTAAATTCCCCTTAAAACTAACACCTATTAATGCTGTATTACCTGAAGCATCTCTACCATTAATATTAGCCTTATGCTCAATTAAAAGTTTTGCGATGTCTTCCTTATCAAAATAAGTTGCAAAAATTAGAGGCGTAAATCCTCGAGTATCCTCACTATTAACTAAATGTGGGTTATTGAGCAGTTGTGCTTTTACATTCTCAACATTACCTGCTTGGATCGTTTGAAAAAATAATTCTTGAGCATTCATAGTTTATAATGATTAAAAAAGGAATGCGCAATCAATACGCATTCCTTTGATTTTGATTTGCTACTAATCAATAAATATTATATGTCAAATCGATCTAGATTCATCACTTTTGTCCATGCGGCAACAAAGTCCTGTACAAACTTAGATTCTGCATCTCCCGCTGCATAAACTTCACAAATTGCTCTAAGCTCAGTATTAGAACCAAATATTAAATCTGCTCTAGTACCTTTAAACTTAACTGCTCCTGTACGTCTATCACGACCTTCGAAATGTGTTTCATCTTCAGATGTCTCACTCCAAGTGTATGTCATATCTAGAATATTCTTGAAGAAATCGTTAGAAAGACTACCAATATTGTCTGTAAATACACCATATTCAGAATTGTCGAAATTAGTACCCAATACTCGCATTCCACCAACTAATACAGTCATTTCTGGAATTGTCAAGGTTAGAAGGTTGGCTTTATCAACCAATAAGTCTTCTGCTTTGACATCTGCATTTGAGTTTTGATAATTTCTAAATCCATCACCTACTGGTTTAAGATAATTAAACTGCTCAATGTCTGTCATCTCTTGAGAAGCATCTCCTCTACCTTGAGTAAATGGAACTGAGATATCATGACCAGCGTTTCTTGCAGCTTCTTCGATACCAGCATTACCAGCTAAAACAATTAGATCTGCAAGTGACACATCACCACTAAATTCGGCTTGAATACCACGATATACATTTAATACTTTATCTAATTCAGTAGGATTATTCACCTTCCAGCTTCTCTGAGGTTCTAAGGCAATACGTGCACCGTTAGCACCACCACGCTTATCCGAATCTCTATATGTTGAAGCAGATGCCCATGCTGTTTTAACCATCTCAGAGACTGTTAAACCAGATGCTAAAATCATTTTCTTTAATGAAGTAATATCGGCATCGCTTAAATTATAGCTTACGTGTGGAATTGGGTCTTGCCAAATTAATTCCTCAGCTGGCACTTCTGGGCCAACGTATCTAGCCTTAGGTCCCATGTCACGGTGAGTTAATTTAAACCAAGCTCTAGCAAAAGCATCTTCAAACGCTTTATGGTCTGCAAGGAAACGTTTTGATATTTCAAGATATGCAGGATCCGTTTTTAATGCTATATCTGCAGTAGTCATCATTAATGCTTGTTGACCTTCTCCACCTGCTTTTGGTGCCATTCGCGCTTGGGATTCTGCAGTTGGTGTCCACTGATGCGCACCTGCTGGGCTTTTTGTGAGTTGCCAATCATAGTTTAATAACACATCGAAATAGTCAGCATCCCAAGTTGTTGGGTTTGGTGTCCATGCACCTTCTATTCCAGATGTGATAGTATCTTCTAAAACTCCACTTTTATAAGTGTTTTTCCAACCTGTACTCATTTCTGCCATAGTTGCACCATGTGGTTCTGCCCCAACGTATTGTCCAGGATCAGCTGCACCGTGTGCCTTACCAAACGTGTGACCACCTGCAACCAACGCTACAGTTTCTTCGTCATTCATTGCCATACGCCCAAATGTAACTCTTACATCATGTGCAGAAGCCAATGGATCAGGATTTCCATCCGGTCCTTCTGGATTGACATAAATCCATCCCATCATTACGGCAGCCAATGGATCCTCTAAATCTCTTTTTGTAGGATCTTTTTCACCATCATAACGTGCAGCGTTTTCTCCCCATTCGGTTTCGCTTCCCCAATACACATCTTGCTCTGGCTCATAAATATCTTCACGACCACCTGCAAAACCAAAAGTTGGGAATCCCATAGATTCTAATGCCACATTACCTGCTAAAATCATAAGATCAGCCCAAGACAGTTTGCTACCATACTTTTGTTTTATCGGCCATAGTAATAATCTTGCCTTGTCTAAGTTACCGTTGTCTGGCCAGCTATTAATTGGCGCAAATCTTTGGTTACCTGTTCCTGCACCTCCACGGCCATCTCCTACTCTATATGTACCAGCACTGTGCCATGCCATGCGAATCATTAATCCACCATAATGACCATAATCTGCAGGCCACCAATCTTGAGAATCCGTCATTAAATCGGTAAGATCCTTTTTTAATTCATCGTAATTAATACTTTTGAATGCCTCAGTATAATTAAAATCCTGTCCATAAGGATTATTTCTTTCCGCATGCTGTCTTAAAATATTTAATTTAAGTTCATTAGGCCACCAATCTCTATTCTTGGTTCCATTACCTGCCGCTTCTTGCTGATTACCAGCTAAAAAAGGGCAATTACTAGGATCTCCTTGTGCGTGATTCATTGTTTTTATTTTTTTTGATTTAAATACATTTCGTTCATTGTAAAATTAACCAATCAAAACCGCGTATTTAATTTTGAAGATTTTTAATTCTTATTTTACAATAGCTCTTGTCTATCGCTTTATTATTTAGAATTGTTTTAAACAATAGCAACTTTCATTCTTTTGTTTAAGTATTGACCATATTCTACGAACTTTACGATAAAAATCTTAAACACTATTGTTAAAGACTTGCGCCTTGTCGCTTTGGATATTATTTTTATAAAAAATTGCGCTTATGTTACTGAAAAAGACAAATATTGAAGAGAGACTGCAGCATTTAAAAACGAAACAAACAAACGAGCAGGATATTCTACAAGCTGTTCATAAACTATTAGATGCGGATAACCGAAAAGATGATCTAGTTTTAGAAACACTTTCTAAAAGTAATTATACAACGAGCAATGATTTTGTTTTTGATTTACTCGAAACAGAACATATTTATCGCATCGATCAAATAAAAGAGATTTGTATTAATTACAGATTACGCTTTCTTGATTCTAAATATTTTAAAGGTGAATTGCCTTACGAGGCGATTTCTAAAATTAAAGCGCTGGAGAAAAGCCATTCTACAACTCTAAACGGCTTTAAAATAATTGCACCTTCAAAATTGTTTAAATTAGAAAATGCAGACGATCCTTTATTGTTTGCTCCTATTGGTAATGGATATTATTACTTAATTCATAAATGGGGTAATGATCTAAGTCCTTTTAGAAAACTATTAATGTGGCCATATAAGAGTTTTGGAAACTTAATAATTACAACTATATTGATAAGCTTATTGGCAACTGGTTTATTTCCTGAGGGTGTTTTTTCTAACGAGCCGAATTCCACACAAGCTGGTATGATATTTTTCTTCATATTTAAATCGATTGCCGCAATCGTAATCTATTATGGATTTGCTGCTGGAAAAAACTTTAATACAGCAATCTGGGACAGTAAGTATTTTAATGCATGATATTCGTCATGTAACATTTCTGAGAATTTCGTAACTTATAGGTATAATATTAATACCATCACGTTATGAGCGATTCAGAATACACAAGAATATATTTTGGCAATTTTATATTAGTTACGCGTGTTAAGAACGCGCTCGAACAAGCTAATATCATTCCTATTATTAAAGATGAAGGCGAATCTCAGCGTCTTGCTGGATATGGTTCTATGAATCAAGGATTTCAAGAGGTCTTTGTCCATCATAATGAACTAGAAGAGGCAACTAAAATTGTGGATAAAGTAAAGGCCGAAATGGAAGCTTCGGCCTAATATTTAGTATTTATCTAATTTAGGTTTATTAAACCGTTTGAGCATACATTTTTTCACGTTGCTCCTTAATTTTCTTGTCACTCATATATTCATCGAATGTCATGTAGCGATCAATAACTCCATTTGGTGTTAGCTCTATTATTCTATTACCAACGGTCTGAGCGAATTCATGATCATGTGTTGTAAGTAAAACAGTTCCTTTAAAATTCTTTAATGAATTATTAAAAGCTGTAATACTCTCTAAATCGAGGTGATTTGTTGGTTCATCTAGCATTAAAACGTTGGCTCTTATCATCATCATTCTACTTAACATACATCGTACTTTTTCTCCTCCAGATAAAACATCTGCTGTTTTTAATGCTTCTTCACCACTAAAAATCATTTTACCCAAAAATCCTCTAATGTAAACTTCCTCGCGTTCTTCCTCAGTAGTCGCCCATTGCCTAAGCCAATCTACTAATGTAAGTTTGTTCGTAAAATAATCGCTATTATCTAATGGTAAATAACTTTGAGCTGTTGTTACACCCCATGCATACTTGCCTGCATCTGGTTGTTCCTTCCCATTTATAATCTGATAAAATGCAGTAGTTGCTCTCGAATCTTTTGAATAAACAACAACTT
Organism: Winogradskyella poriferorum; assembly: GCF_050618035.1. Lineage (GTDB taxonomy): Bacteria > Bacteroidota > Bacteroidia > Flavobacteriales > Flavobacteriaceae > Winogradskyella > Winogradskyella poriferorum_A. The sequence continues at coordinate 96,413 of NZ_JBODPY010000002.1, read as the reverse complement.
TATCACCCTTAGCTAAATTGATATCTACTCCGTTGAAAAGAACTTCACCATCTAAACTTGCCGAAAGTCCTTCAACATTTAAAATCTGGTCTCCAGCTTCACGTTCACGTTCAAAAATAATGGCAGGATAACGTCTACTTGAAGGTTTTATATCTGCAATATTAAGTTTGTCTATCATCTTCTTTCTACTTGTTGCTTGCTTTGATTTAGCAACGTTTGCTGAAAATCGACGGATAAACTCTTCTAATTCTTTCTTTTTCTCCTCTGCCTTTTTATTCTGTTGAGCTCTTTGTTTCGCTGCTAACTGTGAAGATTCATACCAAAATGTGTAGTTACCAGAGTAGTGATTAATTTTACCAAAATCTATATCTGATATATGTGTACAAACGGCATCTAAGAAATGTCTGTCGTGAGAAACGACGATTACACAATTATCATAGTTTGCTAAAAAGTTTTCTAACCAATTAATAGTTTCATAATCTAAATCATTGGTAGGCTCATCCATGATTAATACATCTGGATTACCAAACAAAGCTTGCGCTAGTAAAACCCTAACTTTTTGCTTACCATCTAAATCGGCCATGAGACTATAATGAAGCTCCTCCTTAATTCCTAAATTAGAAAGCATTGCTGCTGCGTCACTGTCTGCATTCCAGCCGTTCATTTCTTCAAACTGAACCTGGAGCTCTCCAATTTTCTCTGCGTTTTCATCAGTATAATCGGCATAGAGCGCGTCTATTTGAGATTTTAAATCATATAAAGGTTTATTACCTTTTAGTACGGTTTCTAAAACCGTATCTTCATCATGCTTATTGTGATTCTGCTCTAAAACAGACATGCGCTTTCCTGGCTCTAAATGCACATGACCAGAAGTAGGGTCCATTTTACCAGAAAGAATCTTTAAAAAAGTAGATTTTCCCGCACCATTTGCACCTATTATTCCATAACAATTTCCGCTGTTAAATGTGGTATTTACTTCATCGAACAATACACGTTTACCAAATTGAACTGATAGATTAGAAACTGATAACATTTTACTATTTTTAAATTCGCGACAAAAGTAGAAAATTAAAGCCATTAGACGAAATATTCACACACTATAACAAGATTTAACGACCCATTAACAACAGGTAAATACATGAACTTATATTTTTGTTTGACTAACAATGACTAAGGTCCTTATCTACATACGATCCATAAGTCTCCTAATAGGCGTCTTGGTAATAACAATTGGTTGCAATTCTAAAGATGCTTCCGTTGGTGATATCGCTTATATTGGTGGTGAAATTGTTAATCCAAAAAACAAGAATGTTATACTGTATCATACCAACGGTGAAGTTGTAGATTCTTTCGTATTGGATGCTAATAATCGTTTTAGTCATAAAATGACAGACCTTAATTCTGGCCTTTACACTATAACTCATGGTGGTGAATATCAATTGGTGCTTTTAGAACCCAATGATAGTGTAATGTTTAGATTGAATACTTATGATTTTGATGAATCCCTTGTATTTACTGGCAACGGTGCTAAAAAAAATAACTACTTAATAAAAACATATTTGTCTAACGAAAAAGAAGCAGACAAATTAGTTGAATACTCAAAAATGGAGCCTGAAGCCTTCCATGATTTTATTGAGGAACGCAGACAGCGCCATTTGGATGAACTAAATACTTTTCTAGAACATAATACGCAATCTGACTTCTTCAGATCTATTCTTGAAGCCAATATTAATTATAACAATTTTGCGGATAAGGAGATTTACCCCTTCGCATATTTTGGAAACAACAAATTAGTACATGTTAAGGATCTTCCAGAGAGGTTTTATGCACATAGAAAAGATATCGATTATAATGCGGAGCATTTAAGTCGATTTTTCTCTTACAATAGGTTTCTATTCTCTCATATAGATAATTTAGCAATTGACTCTTATTACGAGGATAATGAATATCATAGTAAGTTTGACCGTCACTCCATGTGCTACAATAAAACAAAACTAGACCTAATCGATAGCATTATCACTGACGAGACTATTAAAAACAATCTATTAAAATATAAGGCTAGAGATTTTATTAGCCACAATCATACAGAAGCTGAGGCTGAGGAACTATTAAATTATTACCTTAATAAAAGTACCAATGAAGAAGACAAGGCTTATTTAAGGGAATTGGTGTCATCACTCAAGTTATTGAGGCAAGGAAATCCTTTACCAGATCTTCAAGTTGTAAGTTATGATGATAAAGATTATAACTTGAACTCGATGATTAAAAGACCAACAATAATTTATTTTTGGTCCTCAAATTCAAAGTCACAATATAGAAACAGTCACTACAAAGTAAGGTCATTAAAAAACCAATTTGACTTTATGGATTTTATCTCCATAAATGTAAATGACAATGACGATAAATACTGGAAAAAGATTATCGAGAATTATGACTTTTCTACCGTTAATGAATATAAGTTCAAAGATTCGGATAAAGCACGTAAAACATTAGCTGTTAACTACCTTAATAAAGCTATAATTGTCGACAGTAAGGGCACAATACTGCACCCAAATGTCAATATATTTAGTTCTGATTTTGCAGAGGCTTTAGAAGAACTATTAAAAGAAAAGCACCTTATTAAATAAGATGCTTTTTATACTATAAATAAAGTTGTTCTAACTTAATTTCCTTTTTTATAATCTGCTAAGAATTTTTCTAATCCTATATCTGTTAAAGGATGTTTTAATAGACCTACTATAGAACTCAGTGGACCGGTCATTACATCTGCACCTAGTTTAGCACAATCTATAACATGCATTGTATGTCTCACCGACGCTGCAAGGATTTCAGTGTCAAAGGCGTAATTATCATAAATATGACGAATTTCAGCAATTAAATTTAGACCATCAGTAGATATATCATCTAGTCTTCCAATAAATGGTGATACATATGTAGCTCCTGCTTTGGCTGCCAATAAAGCCTGTCCTGGAGAAAATACTAATGTTACATTAGTTTTAATACCTCTATCAGAAAAATATTTACAAGCTTTAACACCATCCTTTATCATCGGGAGCTTAATCACTATTTGATCATGAAGTTCAGCTAAAGCTTCACCTTCTCTTACCATACCTGCAAAATCAGTTGAAATTACCTCTGCCGAAACATCACCATCGACAATATTACATATATCAACATAATGCTTTAGAATATTGTCGGTACCAGTAATACCTTCCTTTGCCATTAATGATGGGTTTGTAGTCACTCCATCTAAAATACCCATATCCTGAGCTTCTTTTATCTGCTCTAGATTTGCAGTATCAATAAAAAACTTCATGTTTTAAAATTTTGATTCGTTGTGGTTTTAATTTGTCGCGAATTTACAATTTAAACGCAGTTCTTCATTAGAACGAATAACAAAATATATTAACAAGTTACTAAGAGTATATACTATTCCCCTTCGATGATGAGCGTATACGTTTTTGATGCAGAGTAATTACATAAGCGTTCATTGTTACCGTCGTTTCTAAAAGGACCATCAACGTCAACAAAAATCCGTATATCAAAGGTCCCTGTCTCTAGTGGAGTCCCTTCAATACTAATAGTTCTGAAATTAACGAAATAGTCCATACCTAGAGGTAAACCGATGACCTCAAAATAATAATCATAATCCTGATCTCGAGGTTCGTTATTTATTTCTGCCCTAAGGTCTGCATAGTAATATTCATCTACCGTTCCAATAGGAAAGGTTTTATTTTGCAGTTCGGGTTCACGTGGAATAACACAGTCTAAAAGGTCTTCGCAATTGAGAAATAAGACTGAGAATAAAATGAGGGTAATTGTTCTAAAAGTTTTCATGATAGCTGTTTAAATTACATGTATCAAACAGCGTACCAATCTCGACTAAATCTTATAATGATTCATCAATAATTTCTCGTAAACTTTATCTGGTAAAATACGTTTCAAGACAATTGAGAACTTTTGCATAAACGCTCCGACTTTGTAATGAATTTTTGGATTTCTTGTATTGATAATTTTTAAAATAGATTTTGCCATTTCTAGAGGATCGTTTCCTTCATCTACGTGTGCATCCATCATATCTAAGGACTTACCATATTGTTCTTTATATGGGCTATTGTCTTTTACTGGAGCATGATAACGCCCTGCTGCAATATTTGTAGCAAAATCGCCTGGAGCAACGTTCACCATATCTATATTAAATGCTTTAAGCTCCATACGAAATGCCTCCGTGATTAACTCTAAAGCACCTTTACTTGCACTATAGATGCCTCGATATGGCAGACCCATGTAACCAGCAATAGAAGTTATATTTATTACTAGTCCAGAACCATGATTTCTCATAGAAGGTAATATGGCTTTTATAACATTAATGGGCCCGAAGAAATTAGTTTCAAAATTACGCTTCATTTCTTCTTCTGGAATCTCTTCAATAGGACCCGTAATTCCAGCTCCTGCATTATTTATTAGTACATCGATTTTCGAAGTCTCCTTTAATACAGAATTAATACAAGTGGTAATAGTTTCAGGTTGCGTAACATCTAAGGCAACTAATGGAATTTTACTGTCCTTATAAAGTGATGGATTTCTGCTAGTCCCATAAACTACAAACCCTTTGGATTGAAGATATTCGCCTATTGCCTTTCCTATTCCAGAAGAACCACCTGTAATTAATACAACCTTAGACATAAATATTAAATTAAAATCGTTTCGAAAATACGAATTTAAAGGAGACTATAGCGCATAAAAAAAAGGCAAGCTACCTACATCACACCGCTACGACCGCGTACCTTTGCTGCGTTCCCGCCCTGGAGGATTAAGCAGGAGCTGGTTGTGTAGGACTTGCCGACTGCAAAGATACAACCTTTTAATACTTTCACAATGATTTTTAAACTGAATTTTTATTTAATAACTTGCCTCAAAAATGCACAGAAAAATGCGAATTAATAATTGTGTTATAGCCCTAATTTTATGTTTTATTGTATTTAATTGTGGCGACACCAATACCTCTAAACAAAGTGGTCTTTCTATAAATACAAATGCAAAGTCTTTTGCTCTTGGAGATCAATTGAATCTCAGTATTAATAATCCAAAAAAATTAAATATTGAATCCATAACCTATATGTTGAATGGTCAAGAAATTAGCTCTGACCAAACACTTAACTCAATTAAACTGGGCAAAAACAATATAAGTGCGACAATTGCTTATAATGGAAAGTCTGAAACACTAAACAAGGCTATTGATGTTTATAACAATAAAAGGCCTGATATTTATACTTATGAGATAGTAAACACATTTCCACATGATATAACTTCTTATACGCAAGGCCTTGAGTTTTATAATGGTACATTATATGAAAGTACAGGCCAACGCGGTGAATCCAAATTACGCAAGGTAAATTTTGAATCAGGCGAAGTGACTAAGAATATTGATTTGGCAGATTCATTTTTTGGGGAAGGTCTTACCATTCTTAACGATAGTATTTATCAGTTAACATGGCAAAGTAAACGTGGTTTTATTTATGATGTCAATACCTTTGACAGAATAGGTTTATTCAACTACGGAAAAAGCAAAGAAGGATGGGGCTTGTGCAACGATGGAAAAAATCTATTCAAGTCTGACGGTACAGAAAAAATCTGGGTTTTAAATACTTCTAATTTTATTGAAGATGATCATATCGAAGTCTATACCGATAAAGGTAAAATTCCAAGTCTTAATGAACTCGAATGGATAGAAGGCAAAATATATGCGAATATTTATCAACGCAATGGTGTTGCTATAATTAATCCAGCAAATGGTGGTGTCGAAGGTGTAATAGACTTTAAACCATTGAGAAAATTAGTGACACAACATGACGAACTTGATGTTCTCAATGGAATTGCCTATCACCCAGAACGTAAGACTCTTTTTGTAACAGGCAAAAACTGGGACAAGTTGTTTGAAGTTACCATCTCCAAAAAGCAATAACCAGATTCATCTATTGCATGCAAATTTTCGAAAAAACCATTACTGTTGTAAAATCTGATCTAGACCAACTAAATCACGTTAATAATGTTCGTTATGTACAATGGGTACAAGATATAGCCGAGGCACACTGGACACAGAATGCTAATATTAATATTATAAATAAGTACTATTGGGTATTAGTAAAGCATACTATCGATTACAAGGGTCAGGCACTCTTAGATGACATCCTTAAACTCAAAACCTATGTCTTAAAATCAGAAGGTGTTACTTCGGTTCGAATTGTAGAAATTTATAACGCCTCCACTGATAAACTTATAGTAAAGTCTGAAACAAAATGGTGCTTTATGGATATAGCCACACATCGCCCAACACGTATCACAGAGGAGGTCGGCACACTATTCAATTAACACTTATTTAAGTTAATCTTTTTTAAAGCTTTAGTGCACTTTCATTGAAATGCTTTTAATTTAAAGCATCAATCAAAAGAAATGCAAAAAATTGTTCTTTTCCTCCTATTTGTTATATCAACTCAAGTTGTGACTGGACAGGTACTAAAGGGTAAGGTTTACGATTCACTATCAACAGTAAAAGGTATCAAAGTCTATAATCTCACTCAAAATAGAATTACTGCAACAGATGAGAATGGTAATTTTACAATACAGGCTAAAATAAATGACTCCTTAACATTCGAATCGCTTTTTCATCATCCAAAAACTGTAGTTTTAAAAGAGTTTCATTTTAGCGACACTACCATTTTTGAGCTTAAAAAGATTGTAAACACCCTAGAGGAAGTTGAAATTATTGCAGATCCTGAACAACCAGTTTTTGAACAAGAAACTTATAACTACGAACTACAGCAAATAATATTAGAAGATATTAAAAATAATCCTCATTTATATTTACCTGAGGAGGCCTACAGTGGTGGTGCAAATATTCTGGGTATTTTAACCTTAGTGGCTAAATTATTTAAAAAGAATAATAAATATAGGGCACCTGTCTATCAACCCTTAAAGTATCATCAAATAGACTCCTTATTTGCAGAAAGCAATTTGTTTAATGAGAAGTTTTTGACTGTAGATTTGAAAATTCCTCCAAGTAAGGTGAAAATGTTTTTTGATTTCTGTGATGCAAAAGGAATAAGTTCAGAATATCTGAAAGAATCTAAACAAATGGAGCTACTAGATATTTTTGTTGAAAACAGTAAGCTGTTTTTAGACATATTAGACGCGTATGAAAAAGGTCTAAACAATAAAAATTAAGTCTCAAAAACTTTCATTTCATAATAATTCATTACTTCAAAAGTTATATTTTTAGCAAAATAAATTCCCATATTTACATGAAGCGATTGCTTTCATTTTTTTTACTGCTTGGTATAATTCTCTTTTGGAGCTCCTGTAGAAATGATTTTGAGTTCTCTCCGAGCACTGGTGGCTTAGAATTTGCGAGAGATACCGTTTATTTAGACACTGTTTTTACCAATATTGGTTCCAGTACCTATAACCTTAAAGTTTATAACCGAAGTGATGAAGATATTGTTATCCCAACAATCCAATTAGAGAATGGCACAAGTTCATTTTACAGAATGAATGTTGACGGCACAACAGGATTAGAAGGCGCACAAGAAGGAAAATTTTTCGAAAATGTTGAGTTACTCGCCAATGACAGTTTATTCATTTTTATTGAAACAACCATAGACATTGAGTCATTAACGAGTTCAGATTTTCAATTTTTATATACAGATCGAATCTTATTCGATTCTGGTGCTAATCAACAAGACGTTGATTTGGTTACTTTAGTAAAAGATGCTGTTTTTATTTATCCAAATAGAGACGAAACCACTGGGATTATTGAAACCCTAACTTTTGATGTTGATGGAGATGGTAACGCAGATGAAACCACGTTACAAGGACGATTTTTAGAGGACAGTGAATTAACCTTTACTAATGAAAAGCCATATGTAATTTATGGATATGCAGGTGTGGATGAAGGCGATGTTCTTACTATGGAACCTGGTACACGCGTTCATTTTCATACTGATTCAGGGATTATTGTAACAAATGGAGCCTCCTTAAACATTAATGGTGCTTTAAGTTCAGATCAAGAGGTATTAGAAAATGAAGTTATTCTTGAAGGCGACCGTCTCGAGCCTCTTTTTGGCGATGTACCAGGACAATGGGGAACTATTTGGTTATTTAATGGCAGTATTAATAATTCTATTAATTATGCTACAATTAAAAATGCTACCATAGGTGTATTATCAGAAGGAAATCAAGCAGAAATGAATGATAAGCTCACAATTACGAATTCACAGATTTATAATTCTAGTGCTTTTGGTCTTTTGGGTAGAGCGACTTCTATTACAGCACAAAATACTATTATAAACAATTCTGGTCAGTCTTCTTTTGCAGGAAGTCTTGGTGGGAAGTATAATTTTACACACTGTACCATTGCTAATTATTGGAATAGTAGTTTTAGACAATTCCCAGCGCTCTTGCTGAACGATTATATTGAAGACGAAAACGGAGCTACAATTACGAATGATCTGGTTGAAGCTAATTTTAATAATTGTATCATCTATGGAAACGATAACCCAGAATTTTTCTTAGATGATCGTGGAAGTGTATTTAATTTTAAATTCAACAACTGTTTATTGCGTTTTGATAATGATAATCTTTTAAATACTGGGAACTATGTCTTTAGCGACATAAATTTCTATGAAGGTAATATCTTTAATGTAGAACCAGATTTTCAAGATCCGTTTGAAAACTTAATGTTTATCAGCGAAGAATCTGGTGCTAATGGTATTGGATCAACAGTATTTTCAAGTCAAATACCAAACGATATCTTAGGGATTGCAAGAGGAGCAACTCCAGATGCAGGTGCCATTGAAAGTATCGTTTTTGAAGATTAAAAAAGCCTCTCACTTTTATGAAAGGCTCTTAAGTTTATTTCTGAAATGCGTTTTAGGCACTAAATAATGGTCTATCGCTCATCAGTGCATTCACCTTTTCTGCCACACCTTCTAGCACCGTCTCATTTTCATGATTTGTTATAACCTCATCGATTAAATCGACCACATAAGCCATATCATCTTCTTTAAGACCTCGTGTCGTAATGGCTGGAGTTCCTACTCTAATCCCAGAAGTTACAAATGGAGACTCTGTATCGAATGGTACCATATTCTTATTAACCGTAATATCTGCTCGTACTAAAGCATTTTCAGCATCTTTACCTGTTATATTTTTATTCCTTAAGTCAATTAACATCATATGGTTATCTGTACCTCCAGAAATTAAATTATAATCTTTGGCTACAAAAGCTTTAGCCATAGCATCGGCGTTCTTTTTAACCTGAAGCATGTAGTGTAAAAACTCATCGCTCAAGGCCTCTCCAAATGCAATAGCTTTAGCAGCAATAACATGTTCTAGAGGACCACCTTGATTCCCAGGAAATACTCCAGAATCTAAAAGCCCAGACATCTTTCTTAGCTTTCCACTCTTAAGTGTAATACCAAATGGATTATCTATGTTTTCACCCATCATAATCATCCCTCCTCTTGGACCTCTTAAGGTTTTATGCGTCGTCGTTGTTACAACATGGCAATGAGGCATAGGATCATTTAAAATACCTTTTGCAATCAAACCTGAAGGATGAGATATATCTGCTAACAACACAGCACCTACATGGTCGGCAACTTCCCTAAATTTTGCAAAGTCCATATCACGAGAATAGGCTGATGCACCTGCAATAATTAATTTTGGTTTTTCTTTCTCTGCAACATCAGAAAGCATATCATAATCGATGTAGCCAGTATCTTTTTTTACACCATAAAAGGTTGGTTTATAAAGTCTTCCTGAAAAGTTTACTGGTGATCCATGTGTTAAGTGACCTCCATGTGCCAAATCAAATCCTAATATCGTATCGCCTGGCTTTAAACATGCATGGAATACTGCAGTATTTGCTTGACTTCCTGAATGCGGTTGCACATTAGCATATGCCGCTCCAAATAAAGTTTTAGCGCGTTCTATAGCAATTTGCTCTACTTCATCTACAATTTCACATCCACCATAATAACGTTTACCTGGGTAACCCTCAGCATACTTATTCGTAAGCACAGAACCCGTGGCTTGCATCACCTGATCACTGACAAAATTCTCAGAAGCAATTAGTTCAATTCCATCGGTTTGTCGTTCTCTCTCTGCTTGAATAAGCTCAAAAATCTGTTCGTCGCGTTGCATAAATTTTGTCTATATTAAAATGAAAATCAAAAATAGTAAAACATTAGTTTTAATATTAAAAATTATGTAGGTTTGAATAGAAATTAATGAACATTTAATCAACAAAAGTTACTATGCCAATAGCTGCAAATGACCCAAATAGAAAATCTTGGCTTTATGTCAATAAATACTCCGATTTTCCTATCCAAAATATTCCATTTGGTGTTTTCTTAACCAGAGAAGACATTATTACCATTGGAACTAGAATTGGTGATACAGCAATCGATCTTGGTGCAATGCATCAATTGGGTTATTTTGATGGTATTCCATTAACTGATGATATTTTTCTTCAGGATTCCTTAAATGATTTTATAGCTGATGGAAGAAAAACTTGGAGAGCTGTTAGAAATAGGGTTGCAGAAGTTTTTGACTCTGAAAACGAAACTTTAAAAAATAACACAAAGCATAAAGAAATTATTTGTTTTCGATTAGATGAAATCGAAATGCAAATGCCAATTTTAGTTGGTGACTACACAGATTTTTATGCCAGTAAAGAACACGCTACAAATGTGGGTTCTATGTTTAGAGACCCAGAAAATGCTTTAATGCCAAATTGGGTTCATATGCCAGTGGGATATCACGGAAGAAGCTCTTCAATTATCACAACCCATATTCCAATACATAGACCACAAGGTCAAACCTTACCTGAGGGTGCTGATAAACCAGTCTTTGGACCGAGTAAATTGGTAGACTTTGAAGTAGAGATGGCCTTCATAACAACAGATGCTAATGATCTTGGCGAACCTATACCAGTTGAAGAAGCTGAGGAATATATCTTCGGATTAGTAGTGTTTAACGACTGGTCTGCACGTGATATTCAAAAATGGGAATATGTACCGCTTGGACCATTTTTAGGAAAGAACTTTGCGTCATCTATGTCTCCATGGATTGTGACTCTAGATGCGCTCGAACCATTTAGAGTAGAAAGTCCTAAGCAAGATCCTAAACCATTATCATATCTACAAACCAAAGGAAAACACAGTTTTGATATTCAGATTGAGGCTGGTATAATTCCTAAGGGTGGAAATGAAAATATATTATGTAGAACCAATTTCAAATATATGTACTGGAATATGGCACAACAACTTGCACATCATACCGTGAACGGTTGTCCAGTAAATTCTGGTGATATGATGGGAAGTGGAACAATTTCGGGACCAACAGAAGATTCTTTTGGAAGTATGTTAGAACTAACTTGGAAAGGCACTAAACCTATCAAACTTAAGGATGGCTCTGAACGTAAGTTCATTAACGATTATGATACTGTAGTCATGAGAGCGCATTGTGAGAATGATGATGTAAGAATTGGTTTTGGGCAAGTTAAAACGCAACTACTACCCGTTTTTAATCCAAAAAAGACTAAATAAACTAAGAATTAAAAGTCTGGCTCACTATTAAAAGTGAGCCTTTTTTTTGTCACAGGGTGTTCAAATGATATCTGCTCTGCATGTAAATAAAGGCGATTTGCCCTTTTCCCATAAAGATCATCACCAATTATTGGTGTATTTAGACCACGATGGTGGGCCGCATGTACTCTAAGCTGATGTGTCCTTCCTGTAACAGGATAAAAGTAAATTCGAGTGCAGTTGTTATGTGAAGCAATAACTTTATAGTTTGTATGAGCAGGTTTACCATGACTTTGACACACAAGTTGTCTCGGTCTGTTATTTAAATCTACTCTTAATGGTAAGTCAATAGATCCTTTATCATTTTTTAAATAACCATCAAGTAAAGCTACATAGCGTTTTTTGACTGTACGCTCTATAAACTGTTTTTGAAGGTTCTTATGTGTCTTCTCATTTTTTGCTACCAGTAACAATCCTGAGGTTGACATATCTAATCGATGCACTAATAATGGACCTTTCGCATTAGGCAAGTAAGCCTTCATCCTTGTCTCTACAGAATCTAAAATGGTCTTTCCAGGAACCGATAAAAATTCATGTGGTTTGTTTATGAGTAACAAGAATTCATCTTCATAAATAATCTCGAGCTTATCTACTGTTTTAATTGGCTTTTCCATTGGATTCGGCTCTATGCTAAGCCCTTTCATCATATGCCCCAGAATCGGTTCACATTTGCCACGACAAGAAGGATAAAATTCTTTGTGACGTCTGACTTCAGATTTGGGTGAGGCGCCCCACCAAAACTCGGCCATTGCAATAGGTTTATAGTTATTTTGATAAGCAAACTGAAATAACTTTGGCGCAGCACATTCTCCTGAACCTGCTGGTGGTTGACCCAATTGTGTATGCTCAAAAATTGATATTAAATCTCTTTGCTCCCCTTTAGAATTCAAAAAATGATACTGCTGGTGAATTTCTTTTTGAAGCTTTGCAGATTTAACTTTACGCTTGTCCTTAAGGCGATCTATTTGCTGTTGAAACTTATCTAATTCTTGGGTCTTGGTTTCAATTTTTAATTGCCACTGGGTTTTTAAATCCTTAAGTCTAAAATGATAATAAATACTCTGCTTTTTTAAATCTTCTAATAATGATTTATAAGCTATGTCGTTTAATTTTAATTTACGTACTTCCCGTTGTGCTTTGCGTTTCGCTTTTTCACTTTTAATAAGTGTTTTAAAATCTTTTAATTCCTTATCAAACTGATTTTTTAACTCTTCTAAATCTATCTTTAATTTTAAATATTGAGAAGCGTTCTCTAAATCTTCTAGTTGAGCATTTATTTGGTTTAGCTGTGCTTCTCCCCTTTTATAAAATCCTGATGGATTAAGGGTGTCATATATAGGCGGAACAAATCCTCTTATAAAATTCTGTTCAGCAAGTTTACCAGAAAATGCGGCTATATATCCTAAATTCTTAGCTGAATCTTCAACGATCATAACACCGAACATTTTACCTATAACCAAACCATTCTGTGAATCGTTTAAACCAAAATTATGTTCAAAATTTTCTTGAAACTCTAAGTAATTCTGAATTTCTCGTGCGGCTAAAACACAAAATTTATGAGGTTCATAGTAAAAAGGAAAAGTGAATAAATTCGGTAACTCTGACCTATCCTCTATCTCTAAATTATGGAAATATGAACCATCTGTTTTAAACATTGGGCAAAGGTAAGAGGTTATACTTTATATCGAAAAGAGATTTTACGAATAAAGTTTGGCACGAAGGTTGGATATCAATTTTAATAACCTTTAAAATACAAGATCATGAAACGATTATTACTATTTACAGCACTTGTTTCGGTACTCGTATCTTGTAGTGCCAAAAAACAAATTGAACAAGCAATTAGCCATGGCAATTACGATCATGCAATTTCCGAGGCTTTAAGAAAACTTGAAAACAACAAAGACAAAAAACGTAAGCAAGCATATGTCATTATGTTGAAAGATGCTTATCATAAAGTCTTAACACAAGATTTGGCAAAAATCTCTCAGCTTAAAAAAGATGGCAATCCTGAATTATACAAGACGATTTACGAAAGCTATGTGGATTTAGAAGCTAGACAAAATGCAATAAAGCGCATTTCGCCCTTATATATAGATGGGAAACTTATAAGATTCGAATACAATGATTATTGTGATAATCTTGTTTCTTACAGATATAAAACATCAGATTATTTGATGGATAAAGGTCTAGATCTCTTAGATTCTGGAACTAAGCCTAATGCAAGAAAAGCATATAGTTTATTTGACTATGTGAATACCATCAATCCAAACTTTGAAGAAGTTGTATCATTGATGCATGAAGCTCATGAGGCAGGTATAAACTATGTGTATGTTTCCATTACGAATAACACACATCAATTAATACCACAAAGACTTGAAAGCGAGCTTTTGGATTTTAATACCTATGGATTAAATCAGTTCTGGACAACATACCACGCAATTGCAGATGATTCATTAGACTATGATTACGCAATGGAATTAAAGTTGAGACAGATAAATGTGTCACCAGAACGTGTAAACGAGAGACAATTCCTAAGAGAAAGATCTATTGTAGATGGATGGGAATATCTTCTAGATCAAGATGGTAATGTTGCTAAGGACAGTCTCGGTAATGACATTAAGATAGATAGAATCATTACGGCAAGAGCTAGATTTTATGAAGTATTGCAAACAAAATCTGCTCAAGTTATTGCAGATGTTATCTATACCGATTTAAAACAAAACCAAGTAGTAGATACATTTACGTTAGACAGTGGATTTACATTTGAGAATATCTTCGGAAGATTTAGAGGAGACCGAAGAGCATTAAACAGAAATGACAGACAATTATTAAGAAAAAACCAATTAGTGTTTCCATCAGATGAACAAATGGTTTATGATTCTGGAGAGGATTTAAAACTACAATTAAAAGAAGTTATTAGATCATATCAATTAGCAAGCCTCTAAAAAAACCTCCCAAAATTGGGAGGTTTTTCTTATATCCATTTTGATATATTCATTTCATTAATAGCACCATGCGACTCATGAGCTACCGCTTCTCCATTCTTTATAATAAGTAATTGAGGTGATTGATGAATAACCTGAAATTTATAACCAACCTCATTAGACACATCTCTGTAAGACAAAAGATCTAAATAATACAAATCAACATTACTATCTAAGTCATATTGATTAATAAATTGATTCATAACCATTCTACTGATCCCACAACGTGTCGAGTGCTTAAAAATAAACTGTGGCTTTGTTTTTGATTTTTCAGCAATTATTTCTAACTGATTAATACTATCAAGCGGTATCCATGGTAGTACTTTTACTTCTTTTGGCTCGGAAGAACCAAACATGTTTTTGAATAAACCCATTTATAAACTTTATTGATAAGAGTCGAATGACGACTAAATCCTTAAATATTGACAAAACGTCATAAAGTCAATGGAAATAACAGACATTTTGTCATTTTATTCTTACAAATTTTACTTGGTAAGATTATTGAATAAAGATAACCAAACACAACAAGAAAAATTGAATTAAAAAATGAATTTTAACAACTATACAATTAAGTCACAAGAAGCTATACAGCAAGCACAACAGCTCGCTCAAAGCTTAGGGCATCAGCAAATTGAAAATGAACATCTTTTTAAGGCCATTTTTAATGTTGATGAAAATGTGATGCCCTTTTTACTAAAAAAACTCAATGTAAATATTTCAATATTACAGCAGGTACTAGACAGAGAATTAGATAGCTTTTCAAAAGTTTCTGGTGGAGATATTATGCTCTCCAGAGAGGCAGGTAAAAGTTTAAACGAGGCATCTATCATTGCAAAAAAAATGAACGATGATTTTGTTTCCATTGAGCATTTAATACTTGCCATTTTCAAATCTAAGAGTAAGATTGCTCAAATATTAAAAGACCAAGGTGTTACGGAAAGCGCCTTAAAATCTAGCATTGAAGAATTGAGAAAAGGAGATCGTGTAACCTCTCAAAGTCAAGAGGATACATATAATTCTCTAAATAAATATGCTAAGAATCTTAATCAATTGGCAAGGGATGGAAAATTAGATCCAGTAATCGGTCGCGATGAAGAAATTCGACGAATTCTTCAGATTCTTTCAAGAAGAACTAAAAATAATCCCATCCTTGTTGGCGAACCTGGTACAGGTAAAACAGCGATTGCTGAAGGATTAGCTCACAGAATTATAGATGGCGATATTCCTGAAAATCTAAAGGATAAACAAATCTATGCATTGGACATGGGTGCGCTTATCGCTGGTGCAAAGTTCAAAGGCGAATTTGAGGAACGCCTTAAAGCAGTAATTAAAGAGGTTACTACTAGTGAAGGTGACATTGTTCTTTTTATTGATGAAATACACACACTCGTTGGTGCAGGTGGTGGACAGGGTGCTATGGATGCCGCAAACATTTTAAAACCAGCATTAGCAAGAGGTGAACTAAGAGCAATTGGTGCAACGACCTTAGATGAGTATCAAAAATATTTTGAACAAGACAAAGCCTTAGAACGAAGATTTCAAAAGGTAACTGTTAATGAACCTGATACAGAAAGTGCTATTTCTATTTTACGCGGTATAAAGGAAAAATACGAAACGCACCATAAGGTCCGTATTAAGGATGAGGCCATTATAGGTGCTGTTGAATTGTCTAATCGATATATCACTAATAGATTTTTACCGGACAAAGCAATCGATCTTATGGATGAAGCGGCCTCCAAATTAAGAATGGAGATTAATTCTAAACCAGAAGAGCTTGACGTATTAGACCGTAAAATAATGCAACTCGAAATTGAGCATGAAGCTATAAAGCGCGAAAAAGATGAGGCAAAACTTAAGGTATTAAAAGCTGAGTTAGCAAATCTAAAGGAAGAGCGCAATGAGCTCAATGCTAAATGGAAAAGCGAAAAAGAAACTGTTGAAAGTGTTCAGAATATAAAACAAGAAATCGAAAATTATAAACTCGAAGCAGAACGTGCAGAACGCGAAGGCGATTACGGAAAAGTAGCAGAAATTAGATATGGTAAAATTAAGGAGGCTACCGAAAAGCTTGAAGCATTTCAAAAACAGTTGCTCGCACAACAGGAAACTGCCCTTATAAAAGAAGAAGTCACTTATGAAGACATCGCAGATGTTGTTGCCAAATGGACTGGAATCCCTGTAACGAAGATGATTCAAAGCGAACGCGAGAAGTTACTGAAACTCGAGGATGAATTGCATAAGCGCGTTGTTGGACAAGAGGAGGCAATTGAAGCTGTAAGCGATGCTGTAAGACGCTCAAGAGCAGGTTTACAAAACCCACAGAAGCCAATAGGCACATTCTTATTCTTAGGTACAACAGGTGTCGGAAAAACAGAATTAGCAAAAGCTTTAGCAGAATATCTCTTCGACGATGAAAATGCAATGACACGGATTGATATGAGCGAATATCAAGAGCGACATGCTGTAAGCAGATTAGTTGGTGCACCTCCAGGATATGTAGGTTACGATGAAGGAGGGCAATTAACTGAAGCTGTTAGACGTAAACCATATTCTGTCGTATTGTTAGATGAGATTGAAAAAGCGCATCCAGATACCTTTAATATCTTATTACAGGTGTTAGATGAAGGACGATTAACAGACAACAAAGGACGCGTTGCAGACTTTAAGAACACCATAATAATTATGACCTCAAATATGGGAAGTCAAATTATTCAAGAACGATTTGAAGCAACCAAAGACGTTCAAACTGCGATAGAAGGTGCAAAATTAGATGTTCTTGGTTTACTAAAACAAACGGTGCGACCAGAATTCTTGAATAGAATTGACGATACAATAATGTTTACACCACTCTCTAAAGAAAATATTGTTGATATTGTAGATCTTCAATTAAAGAATGTTACAAAAATGATTGCTGAGCAAGGTATCACATTTGACGCTACAGCAGAAGCTAAAGCTTATCTAGCAGAGAAAGGATACAATCCAGAATATGGTGCAAGACCTGTTAAACGTGTGATTCAAAAAGAAGTTTTAAATCAGTTAAGTAAAGAAATTCTTTCTGGAAAAGTAACTACAGAGAGTATTATTCTACTTGATGAATTTGACGACAAACTTGTTTTTAGAAATCAAGGTGATCTTGTTATAGAAGAAATCTAATCTAATATGTAACAATATGGGCTTAAAACAGTCTTTATAGTGATTGGTTGGTTAAAAGCAACATCAAATTCAAGCCGAGTCGCACTCGGTAGAAGGCGATGTTGCTTTCCTATTTTGTAACAATTTAACATTAAATGCTACCAATGGTACAAACAAAAAATTATTCATGAGAAAACTACAATTTTTATTAGCCGGAGTATTATTATCATTTACTTCAATTAATGCTCAAGATTTAGAAAATTCAACATTATGGAAAATTGAAGGAAATGGTCTTGATAAAGCCTCCTACCTCTTTGGAACTATCCATATCACATGTGATGCTACTTTAGAAAATGATGTAATGAAGGCACTTGACGAAACAACACAAGTTGTTTTAGAAATTGATATGGATGACCCAGAAATGCAAACCAAGATGATGAAGGGTATTTATATGAAAGAAGGAAAAACTCTTAATGACTTAGTTAATGAAGAAGACTTCGCTGCTATTGATTCCTTATTTATTAATAATGTCGGCATGTCTGTTAAATTAATGCAGAATGTGAAACCCTTCTTTCTTTCCTCTATGCTTTATCCTAAATTCATAGATTGCCCAATGCAGTCTTTTGAAACTGAATTAATGAAAATTGCAACTGAGCAAAACGAGGAAGTTCTTGGACTAGAAACTATAGAGGACCAAATAGAAGTTTTTGAAATTATTCCATACGAAGAACAGATTAAAGATTTGGTAAGAACAGCTAAGGATAATCTCGCTTATGACAAGGCGAACTTTGCAAAGTTACTGGAGATTTATAAAAACGAGAATATTACAGCCATGCAAGATTTTATGAATGACGACAATTATTCTAGCGTTGCTGATTATCAAGACATTCTTTTGGATAATAGAAATAAAAACTGGATTCCAAAAATTAAAGAATTTGCTGAAGATCAAGCTACATTTTTTGGAGTTGGAGCTGGTCATTTAGCAGGAGAAAATGGAGTGATTCAGTTATTGAGAGATGCAGGTTATACGGTAACTGCAGTGAGAGCAGAGGAAGATTAATGACATATATTACAATATGAAAAAAGACCTTATTTCTAAGGTCTTTTTTTATTTCAAACATCTTTATAAATAAAAAGCTCATTATCAACATCTTAATAAATACGTATTTAAGTTTTCGATGAAATGCATAATAATTTCTAAGATTTAACAGTCCTTTTAACGGATAAATTACTACTTTTATCGAGCTATTTAATTCCACAACGCTTAAGAACCCCTCAATTAAGTCTAGTAAATCCCTCTCAATTTAGAGTGAATTACCATAGCCTTTTTAATTTTAAACCTACGAAATAAATACATGGAGTTAAATAAATTCATAGATCATACTTTGTTACGTGCCGACGCTACTGAAGCCGAAATTCTTAATCTTTGTGAAGAAGCACTTAAATATAAATTTTACTCAGTTTGCGTAAATAGTAATTATGTAACCTTTGCGAGACAAGCTTTAGGAAGCTCACAAGTAAAAGTATGTTCTGTTATTGGATTTCCACTTGGCGCTATGTCTACAGAAGCCAAAGTTTTTGAGGCTAAAAAAGCAATTGAGCATGGTGCTTCTGAAATTGATATGGTCATAAACATAGGTCGCCTAAAAAGTAAAAACCACGTGGAGGTATTAAAAGATATTTCTGCAGTGAAAAGAGCTATTGGCCACATTCCTTTAAAAGTAATTCTTGAGATTAGTGAACTTTCTAAAAATGAAATTGTAAAAGCCTGTGAAATCTGTATTGATGCCAAAGCAGACTTTGTTAAGACCTCTACAGGCTTCTCAAAGAGTGGCGCAACGCTAACAGCAGTTAAAATTATGCGTAAATCAGTTAAGGATATTTTAAAAATTAAAGCTTCTGGTGGCATAAGAGACACTGAGACTGCTTTAAAATATATCGAAGCTGGTGTTGATAGAATAGGTACTTCTTCTGGCGTTGGTATGATGACTAATCAAACAGTGCTCTCTTCTTATTAAAATTTCTTCGACTTTGTGTAACTTTATGGCATGAGTGTACATATAGGTGCTAACAAAGGCGATATTGCGGAAACTATTCTACTACCAGGTGATCCGCTTCGTGCTAAATGGATTGCAGAAACATTTTTTGAAAATCCAGTGTGTTTCAATGAAATTCGAGGAATGCTTGGATTCACAGGACTGTATAAAGGCAAAAGGATATCTACGATGGGAACTGGTATGGGTGTTCCGAGTATATCAATTTATGCCAATGAATTAATCACAGAGTTTGATGTAAAAAATTTAATTCGTGTGGGCAGTGCTGGCTCCTATCAAAAAGATGTGAAAATTCGAGATGTGGTATTAGCCATGGCTGCCTCCTCTACCTCTGGTGTTAATGAATTACGATTTGGAGGTGCCGACTACGCGCCAACTGCTGATTTTGAACTATTTATTAAAGCTGTAGACATAGCCCGCAAGAAAAATATTCCGATTAAAGCAGGCAATGTCCTTTCCTCTGATGAATTTTACGAAGATGATACTGAGTCCTACAAAAAATGGTCAAAATTTGGTGTTTTATGTGTAGAAATGGAAGCTGCAGGTTTGTACACTGTTGCTGCAAAACATAATGTTAGTGCATTAACCATCTTGACGATTTCAGATTCTTTAGTTACTGGTGAACGTACAACGAGCCAAGAACGTGAATCAACTTTTAAAAGCATGATTGAAATAGCCTTAGAATTAGCCTAAAAAAATTTCAGTTAAGTGCCACAAAATACAAACAGCTTTGTTTAACATTAATTAATTATCCAAAATGAAAAATATTCTGCAAACGTGCATATTACTTTTTTCTTGTTTTTTATTGGCACAGACCACCAATGATAAAGAGGAAATCAAAATCACCTTAAACAATTATATAGATGGTTTTTATGAAGGTGATACTCTAAAATTAAAAAAAGCCTTAAAACCAAGGCTATACAAATTTGGGTATCTCAAAGACAAGCAAACAGGATCATACAACTATTATCAACATCTCAGTTTTGATAATGCACTTAAGCTAGCACAACGTTTTAAGGATGAAGGTAGATTGCGAACCGAAACAAAAATGCGAAGTGTTAAGGTTTTAGAAGTTGCAAATCATATTGCTGCTGCCAAAGTAACAGCAGCTTGGGGAATTGATTATGTACTACTGTCTAAAGACAATGGCAAATGGATGATCGAAGAAGTTATATGGGAAGGACCTTTTTTAGAAAAATATAAAAAAGAAAATAGTACAACGTACTACCTAATTAGACATGCAGAAAAGGACCAATCTGATAAGTCCAATAGAAATCCTCATCTAACCGATGAAGGGCTTAAGCGCGCAGAGAATTGGTCGAAAATTTTGGCGAATGTAAAATTTGATAAAATCTATTCTACAAATTACCATAGAACATTAGAAACAGCTAAACCTACTGCCAATTTCAATAATCTAGACGTTTCACTCTATGACCCTAGAAATTTTGATATCGAAAAGTTTAAATCCGAAACACATGGCAAAACAGTATTAATTGTAGGTCATAGTAATACGACACCTTATATTACAAATCAACTCCTTGAAGAAAAGAAATATGAAATGATAGACGAATCTAATAATGGTAATCTTTACATCGTTACCATTACAAACGATAAATCATCCTCTTCCCTATTACGAATTGACTAAATAAATCAAAGATTAAATTCAATAAAACACAGTTAAACTGAAGGATTTATGGGTTTTGATTAGTTTAATCGAAGAACATACCCTTATATGGATAAAAAACAGAATTTAAATATTAAATATTTAGATTTGAGTCCAAAATTAAAATAAACTTAACTACAATATTCTAATGAAGACAGTAATGCTCTTAGGTGGCACTAAAGGTGTTGGGAATGAAATCCTTAATTCCTGTCTCACAAAAGGTTATAATGTTTCATTTTGTGGTAGAGATGAAGAACGTGGACAATCTATTATCGTAAACTCCAAGCATAAAGATCAGCTCTATTTTCATAAAATTGATCTTAACGCCATCGAAGGGATCCAAGCATACTACAATGAAACTATAAATCGATTTGGAAAAATTGATGCTGTAGTCATTTATTCTGGTATTACACCAGTGGCATCACTTGTAGATACCGATGAGGCACTTTTTGATAGTGTCTTTAACGTTAATCTAAAAGCACCATATTTCCTACTGAAACATGTGGTAAAGCATATGAAGGATAATCAAAATGGGTCTGTTATCTTTTTTGGTTCTGCTCATATGGATTATGGTCAAGAAGATCGTACAGCTTACGCCCTAACCAAAAGCACACTCCATACATTGTCTACACATCTTGCGCGACATTATGCCAAGTATGGTATTAGATCAAATTATGTTGTTATGGGATGGACAAATACAGAAGGGGAAATTAAGCTTCGTGAAGCTGAAGGTGAGAATGAGAACGCATTAAAAGAGAGAGCAAAAGGGATTATTCCAATGGGTAGAATGTTAAACCCAAACGATCCTGTACCAGCGGTTATGCATCTCATTTCTGACGAATCAGCCATGACAACTGGCTCAGTAATTAGAATAACTGGTGGAGAATATATTTAAAAACATGAATATATCCTTAATACATCATTCTCAAGAGGCCGAACTATTTGAAGGTCCCATATTTGATACAATAAATAATATCCTTTATTATGTTTCAATATTAGATGGGCTTACTTATTGCTATTCTCCAGTAACTAAAGAGATACTGAGTATTGGTTTAGATTCTCCAACAAGTAATGTTTATTTAACAAAACAGAAGAAAGTCGTTTTAGTAGCATCTAAAAATGGATTTTACGAACTAGACTTTAACGCATTATCCAAGAAATTTCAATTTCAAATAGACATAGATTCTTCAGTAAGGTATAATGACGGAATACACGATTCTGTTGGTCGCATCATTATCGGAACCATGGGATTCCCTGAAGTGAAACACGGTATTGGCAATGTGTATTCTTATGAAAATGGAGTATCGAAGATATTAATTAAGGGTACGACCATTTCAAACGGACTTGCATTTACACATGATAATAGTACACTTTATTTCATCGATACACCTACACAAAAGGTGGCCAAATACAAATATGACATCAATAATGGAGGTTTAGAATTTGATTCTTATGTTATCGAATTCACAAATGGGAGTAGTCCTGACGGCATGTGCATTGACAAGAATGATATGCTCTGGATTGCCGAATGGGGTGGTAATTGTGTGTCGCAGTGGAATCCAATTACTGGTGAAAAGTTGAATGAAATAAAATTACCTAATAAAAATATTACCTCTTGTTGCTTTGACAGCGACAAGAATCTATATATTACAAGCGCCAAAGACGAGAAAGACCCTCAAACTGGAAGTAGTCTTTATTATGTTGAATTAACCAAATCTAACCTATGAATTCTATAAAAATAAGTGTTATTGTACCCATTTACGGGATCGAAAAGTACTTACCCAAGTGTATAGAAAGTATACTTGACCAGTCATTTAAAGACTTTGAATTAATTTTAGTTGATGATGGCAGTCCTGATAATTGTCCCGAAATATGCGATACTTATGCAGAAAAAGATTCTAGAATAAATGTAATCCATAAAGTAAATGGTGGTTTGTTGTCCGCTCGAAAGGCTGGACTAGAAGCCGCAAACGGAGACTATATTTCTTATGTAGATGGCGATGATTGGGTTGATAAATATTACCTTGATACACTTTATAAATTAGCAATTACAAATAATGCCGATTTAACAGTAACCGGTCATTTTAGAGAATTTAATGGTAAAATTGAAACCGTTAAACCGTCTAATCCTGGCATTTATAATGAATTTGAAATAAAGTCATCCATTTTACCAAACGCTATTTTTAATGGTCAATTTTGTGAACATGGAATGACCACTTATGTTTGGAATAAACTATTTAAGAAGGACATCCTAAAGTCTGTTCTTTATGATGTACATAATGACATTCTAATGGGTGAAGATGCCGCTATTACTTATTCATATTTAGCGATTGCACAAAGCCTTGTTATAAGTAAGATTCCACTTTACTATTATAGGCAAAGACATGACTCAATAGTAAAATCGATAGAAGATCCAAACAAAGAGTATTATAGATTAGGACTTTTAATGAATCATCTGAAAACAAAATTGTCTGATGTTCTTAATGATAAGGTCCTAACTACCCAACTTAATTACTACTTATACTCTCAAATCTTAGTTAGATCTGGTGGAATAATTCAAATTAATAATGGTGTAGAACTTTTCAACCCATTTGCTAACGTTCCAAAAGGCGCTAAGATTGTAGTTTATAGTTCAGGGTCCTTTGGACAGCATATCTTATCAACTAATCTCAAAACTGGCTACTTTAAAATAGTGAAATGGGTAGATGTTGATTTTCACGATTTAAATATAGGTGATGTTTCAGTAGAACCAATCAGTTCAGTTAATGAAGAAGATTTCGATTATCTAATTATAGCAACTATTAATCCATCGACACATAAACTCATCAAAAGTGAATTACTATTAATGGGAATTCACGACGACCATATGGCTCAATTTAAAACTGAAGAAAATACAATCAGTGATTTAATTCAAAAGATGGGCTTTGACGAAAATTTCCTGTACAAACAAAATATTAAAGAACTAAACTAATTATTAACTCGTATGTCTAAAAAAATAATAATTCTAGGAGGAAATCCAGAAACAGGTGTCCTTGTAGAAGTAGCAAATAGTCTTGGTCTATATACAATAGTTATAGATCCAAATCCAAATGCTCCAGCTAAGAAATTTGCAAAAGAAACTTATGATATCGATGGATTTGATATTGATGGTATTGTAAAAGTAGCGAAAGAGAAGAATGTAGATGGCGTCTTAGTAGGTGTAGCCGATATCCTTGTAAAACCATACAAAGAAGTATGTGAAAGATTGGGCTTACCGTGTTATGCTACAAATGGCACAATAGAAGCATTTTGCAGTAAGGATGGTTACAAAAGATACTGTGCAGAACATGATGTTCAGGATATCCCAGGTATATATCTAAAAGCTGGTGAACCGATAACAAAACCAAAAAATGTAGAATTACCATTAATGGTAAAACCTGTAGATAGTGGTGGCGGTGTTGGAATGAAGATATGTAGAAATGAAGAAGACTATCAAGAGACCGTAAAAAACGTCCTTAAATTTTCTAAAAAGGGCATTGTCTTAGTTGAAAAATATATGGATAGCTCTTGTGATGACATGGCTGTTTACTATACGTTTAAAGATGGTGTGCCTCATTTATCAGCAACTTATGATAGAGCATTAACACGAATTCAAGGTGATTCTAGTCCAATTGGTCTAGCAACTAAATATCCTTCTAAGTTGACAAAAGAGTTTGTTAGAGATGTGCATCCTAAACTGTGTGAATTATTCAAAGCTACGAACGTTCAAAGTGGCGTATTAAACTTACAATTCTTTGTAGAAAACGGCGTATTTTACAGCTATGACCCAGGCTTTAGATTACAAGGTGAGGCACCTCATATTCATTTAGCACATATCAACGGGTTTGACCATAGAAATATGCTTCTTAATTTTGCTCTAACAGGAAAATTTGGAGAAGATGACTTTGAAGAACGTAATGATTACATGTTACGTGGTAAAAGTGCATCTTCAGTTTGGATCTTATTAAATGAAGGTAAGATTGAAACACTCAAAGGCATAGAAAAAATAAAAGCACATAAAAATGTGATTTTCGTGGTAGAACGCTTTAAACAAGGTGATACAGTGAAACCTGAATGGGTAGGAACAGAAAGACAAGTATTATACAGAATATATACAGTGAGTGATAACGTTGAAGAGACAAATCAAACCATTGAAGATATTAAAGAAGTCCTTGAGGTGAAAAATGAGTCTGGAGAAGATATGATCATTGAATGGACACCTCTATGGAATGCGGAAGAATATACGCATCTATATGAATAACTTATGCTATTAAATTAAATCCTTAACAGTGATACTTCTAAGTAATTAGAAGAATCAAAATTGAAAAATTCAAAATTATGAAAAACAATATTTTAGACGCCTTTAATTTAGCGGGAAAGAAAGCCATTGTTGTAGGTGGTGCAGGCGACTTAGGTATAGCAATGGTAGAAGGCCTTGCCGAAGCTGGTGCACAAGTAGTAATTATTGACCTTGATGACAGAATGTTTGATCAGGCTAAGTCCCTTCGAGAAAATAATCTTGAAGTTGATGCTGTAAAAGCAGATGTAAGTAAACTCGAAGAAGTTAAGAGTTCTTACAGTAAGGCTTTAGAGATACTTGGAGGTCGTGTAGACATTATGGTTAATTCTGCAGGAATACAAAGACGTTATCCTAGTGAAGATTTTCCGGAAGAAGAATGGAGTAAAGTCATTGCTATTAATCTAGATGCGACATTTTACTATTGTAAGTATGCCATTAATACAATGCTAGAGCATGGTGGTGGTAAAATTATAAATATAGCCTCTCTAATGAGCTTCCTTGGTGGTATTACAATACCTGCCTATGCCGCTTCAAAAGGAGGTGTTGGCCAATTAACAAAGGCTTTATCGAATGACTTGGCTGCTAAAGGTATCTGTGTAAATGCGATTGCACCAGGTTATATGGATACACAACTAAACACGGCTTTAATTAATGACAAAAAACGAACTGAAGAAGTTTTTATGCGTGTACCGATGAAGCGATGGGGAACTGGAGACGACCTTAAAGGTTTAACCGTATTTTTAGCTTCTGCCGCTAGTGATTATATTACTGGTACTATCATCCCAGTAGATGGTGGTTACTTAGGTAGATAATTAATTTAAAATAACTTCAATATTATTAAGCTCAATTTTCGAAAGTAAATTGAGCTTATTTTTTTCAAATTCCTTGGCAAGTGAATAGATAGGCACCATACTATCATCCGTCTTATAGTTATTATAATCTACAAATCGAATTCCATTAACATAGCGCTCATTATAGGCCTCTCTAAAACGCATCCCTTTACCATCATCTTCATCATAAGAATATGCTAGATATTTTATCTTATAAGTTTCCTTATCAATCCAGTAAATAAACACATCTTCAAAATCTTCTCCTCCTCCATCTTCTGTAAATGAAATTTTGATCTTGTAATAGTCTTCACCACTTATAGCTTCTTCTTCTAATAATTCCTTATTCACAGCGGTATCATTTAGACCATTTGGTATTTTTGAAAAGTAATGCACCGAATTTATTGAAGCTGTATACTTAGATGCCATACTATCGGCAACCTCAACAGGTTTATTATTTAATAAGCGTGTAAATTTTGAATTTGTAAATGAATCTATTATGGTATCATTGTCTTGCATAAACTCTCGTCCTAACTCAAAAATTCCATTGTCGCGATTGGCAAAATAACTTTTATCACGAAAATTAAATCTTATAGTAGACTTTTCATATTTATCAGCTCCAGAAACCTTAATGCTTTGATCAATTATAGCTTGCGCATCACTATTTAGTTTATTTTCATTCTTTTGACATGAAATGATCACAAGCGAAAAACATAAAACAATACTGTATTTCATTATTCTAATTTTACTAAGAAGTCGTAAAACTAAACGATTATTAACATAATGACTTTACTTTAGTCATATTACTTTTAACTTATCACATTTAGAATTACCTTTGACATCCATGCAGAAATCAGTCAACATCTTAAATAAAAAAGCGAAATTTCAATATGAAATTATCGATAGATATACTGCTGGAATTGTCTTAACAGGTACAGAGATAAAATCCATTAGAGCGAGCAAAGCTTCTATAGCAGAAAGCTTTTGTGAATTTAATGATCATGGTGAGCTTTTTGTTATTAATATGACCATAGAAGAATATGCCTTTGGCAATTACTACAATCACAAACCAAAAGCAGAACGTAAATTACTTTTAAATAAAAGAGAACTTAAAAAGCTTCAGAAAGAAGTAAACGTAAAGGGTATGGCTATTATTCCTTTAAAGTTATTTATTAATGAAAAAGGACTTGCAAAATTAGATATCGCGCTAGCAAAGGGTAAGAAATTATATGACAAACGCGAAACTATAAAAGATCGCGACAATAAAAGAAACCTCGACCGTATTAAGAAAAGTTTTCGATAACTTTAAGATTACTATAACCTTAGAGCGTACTTAAATTAAATATGTTTGAAACATTATAGGCAACCATTCGTCTAAAAGTTGCGTCTATAATAACATAACCATCAATCTAATTTAATGAACAGAATTTTACGCTTATCCATTTTTTTATTCCTATCCTTAAATCTATCGGCTCAGATTACAGGAACCGTTAAGGATACCAATAACCAACCTTTACCATTTGTAAACGTAATTATTGAGAATACGTACAAAGGAACAACCACAAATGATGACGGCTATTATGAGCTCAACATCTCTGAAAAAGGTAACTACACTATTGTTTTTAGCTATCTCGGATTTAAAACAAAAAAGGAAAAAATCAATATTGAAGAATTTCCATTTAACCTAGAAATTACGCTTCAAGAAAGTTCTTTATCACTTAATGAAGTTGTCGTAAATGCTGAAGATAATCCGGCCAATGCTATAATAAGAAACACTATAGCCAAAAGAAAAGAAAACCTTGAGAAAATCAACTCCTATAAGGCTGATTTCTATTCTAGAGGCTTAATCCGAATAAAAGATGCTCCAGAAAAAATATTAGGTCAGGAAGTAGGTGATCTAGGCGGAGGATTAGATTCAACAAGAAGTGGGATTATATACCTGTCAGAGACTATTTCAAAAATTCAGTTTCTCAGGCCAGACAACTTAAAAGAAAAAATAAAAGCGTCTAAGGTTAGTGGTGATAATAGTGGGTTTAGTTTCAATAATGCTATAGATGTTGATTTTAATTTCTATAATAACACTGTAGAGTTTGGTAATGAAATTATTTCACCTATTGCCAACAACGCATTTAGCTACTACAATTATAAACTGGAAGGTGTATTTTATGATGAGAGGGGAAATTTAATTAATAAAATTAAAGCAATTCCAAAGCGCGAGAATGATCCTATTTTCTCAGGTTATGTTTATATCGTTGAAGACCAATGGACACTATATGCTATAGAATTAGATATAACTGGTGTACAAGCAAGAATTCCTGCAGTGGATATCATCTCGTTAAAACAAAGCTTTTCCTACTCAGAAAAAGAAGATATATGGGCTGTTTTTTCGCAGAGTATTGACTTTAAATACAAATTTTTTGGAATTAAAGGTGATGGAAGATTTACAGCAGTATACAGTAACTATGAATTTAATAAAGGCTTAACTAAAGTAGATTTTGGGCCAGAATTAGTATCGTTTGAGAGTAATGCTAACAAGAAAGATTCTTTATTTTGGAACAAAATACGACCTGTTCCCTTAACCGAAGAAGAAAGCCTAGACTACGGTATTAAAGATAGCATTCAAGAGGTACGCGAGTCCAAACCATATTTAGATTCATTAGACCGTGTAAATAATACTTTCAAACTCAATAATATTTTAGGATATACTTATCAAAATTCATTTAAGGATTTCAGACTTGGTTTTAACATTCCTCTAGGAGGTATACAGTTTAATACGGTTCAAGGCTATACTGCAAATGGAAATTTATTCTACACTAAAAATTTTGATGAGTTCAGACGTTATTTTAGTGCAAACGCAGGATTTCAATATGGTTTCTCAGATGACAGACTTCGTGCCACAGGTTCATTAACTTATAAGTTTAATGACAGAACTAAGTCCTTCATTACCTTATCTGGAGGCGTACAGGTTGCCCAGTTCAACGCAACAAACCCAATTACTGCCTTTGGAAACACTATCGCTTCACTATTCTTCGAAGAAAACTATATGAAACTTTATGAACGACGTTTTATTCAATTTAATTATTCGGAGGAGTTGTTTAATGGGTTTAGATTTTATTCTAGTATATCTTATGAAAACAGAACCGCGCTTTTCAACACAACCGATCAGGTTTTCTATCCACAAGATGACAAGGTATATATTAGCAACAATCCATTAGACCCAAGCGATTTTAATAATGCTCCTTTTGAGAATCATAATATCGTTAAGCTTAATTTAACTGGACGCTTTAATTTTGGACAAAAATATCTCAACTATCCAGACAGTAAGTTTAATATTTCGACTGATAAATATCCAACACTCGTCTTAGGTTATGAAAAAGGATTGGGTGCTACAAATAAGGACTATAATTTTGATCAAATCAAAGCTAGGTTATATCAATCTTTTAATATAAAAGACAAAGGACGTTTTAGTTATAATATGCGGGCAGGAAAATTCTTTAATGCTGAAAATATTGCGTTTATGGATTATCAGCACTTTAATGGCAATCAAATTAATGTGAGTAGACGTGGTAATTATACAGATGTTTTTAATAATCTGGGCTACTATGACTTAAGTACCAATGACAGCTACCTAGAAATGCATGCTGAACATGACTTCAATGGGTTTATACTTGGAAAAATACCAGGTTTAAACAAACTAAATTTTAATTTAATTATAGGTGCACATAATTTAGCGACACCAGATAGTAAACCATATCAAGAATTCACTATTGGTATTGATAACATAGGATGGGGTAAATTTAGATTTTTACGTTTTGATTATGTTAGGTCTTACCAGAGCGGTTTTCAAAGCGATGCCCTTTTATTTGGTCTTAAATTCTTTTAATTTTAGAGTATGAAAAAAATAGTTTTGTTTTTTGCGCTCTTTACAGTGTGCATTCAGGCCCAAGAAGTTGAGGAAAAAGATTACTCTGATAATGTTGCTACCCTAGACAGTACAATTAAAACCTTATATACTGTAATTTCTGGAGATGCTGGTGTTGAACGCGATTGGGACTTATTTAAGCATCTCTTCTATAAAAACGCAAAGCTTATACCAACAGGTAAAAATAACGAAGGCCAACACCTCGCACGTTATATGACGCCAGATGATTACGTTAACACCTCTGGCAAATGGCTCTTAGAAAATGGTTTCCATGAGGTAGAATTAAATAGAGTTGTTGAGTCTTTTGGAAATATCTCGCATGTCTTTAGTACCTATGAGTCTTTTAAAACTAAAAGTGACGAAAAGCCATTTATGAGAGGCGTTAATAGCATTCAACTTATGCATGATGGTGAACGCTGGTGGATTATAAATATCTATTGGATGCAAGAAACTGAGGAAAATCCAATACCTGACAAATACTTGCCAAAGAGCTAGTTTTTATCCTCTAGAAGTGGCACAAATCGGAATTCTCCCAATTCGTGTTTTTCAAATTCCTTTTCGCCTTTTCGAATAAAAAGTGTCATAGTTTGGACATTTTCTCCAACAGGAATCACTAATCTACCTCCTACTTTTAACTGAGATAATAATGGCTTTGGAACAAAAGGTGCTCCAGCGGTGACAATTACACCATCAAAAGGTGCTTCTTCTGGTAGACCTTTATAACCATCACCAAATATTAATTTTTTAGCTCTGTACCCTATTTTAGGAAGAAACTTTGATGTTTTTTTAAAAAGTTCTTGCTGACGCTCAATACTATAAACTTTTGCGCCTAGTTCTAACAAAACTGCACATTGATAGCCACTTCCTGTACCAATTTCCAAGACTTTATCTCCAGGTTTAAGTTGAAGTAATTCTGTCTGAAAAGCCACGGTGTAGGGCTGAGAGATGGTTTGGTCTGCAGCAATGGGAAATGCCTTATCCACGTAAGCATGGTCTATAAATCCTGAATCCATAAATAAATGCCTCGGAATTTTCCCAATAGCACCTAATACCTTTTGATCTTTTATTCCCTTTTTTACTAAAACGTCAACTAATTGCTGACGCATGCCTTTGTGCTTAAATGTATCCTTCAATTCAGATTTGTTTACAGTCAAAATTACTGATAACATGAACAAGTTCAAAGGAAGAAATTGAAGTTTATTTTATTGCTATTATCGCAGTTTTTTAGACTTTCTTTATTAAATTTTTCAGTGAAAACGATTATTTTTGCTAAAAACTAAAGATATGCTAAAAGCTGGTGTTTTAGGTGCAGGTCACCTTGGTAAAATTCATCTTAGACTACTTAACCAATCTAAAAAATACGAGCTTGTTGGATTTTATGATGCAGACCCAAACAATGCAAAGCGCGTTGTTGACGAATTTGGCTATAAATACTTCGATACTATCGATGCACTTATAGATGCTGTTGATGTAGTTGATATAGTTACACCTACCCTTTCTCATTACGATTGTGCAAAACAAGCCATAAAAAAAGGGAAGCATATTTTTATAGAAAAGCCTATCACTAAGACCGTAGAAGAAGCCGAAGCTATAAGAACTCTCGTTGCCGAACATGGTGTTAAAGGACAAGTTGGCCATGTAGAGCGC
This sequence comes from Winogradskyella poriferorum, assembly GCF_050618035.1. GTDB lineage: Bacteria > Bacteroidota > Bacteroidia > Flavobacteriales > Flavobacteriaceae > Winogradskyella > Winogradskyella poriferorum_A. The sequence continues at coordinate 64,218 of NZ_JBODPY010000002.1, read as the reverse complement.
TTTAATCCTGCATTTATTGGTGTAAAGAACCAAATAGACCATCCTATGTTTATTGAGACCCATCGTTTAGCAGAATTTAATCCTCGTGGTACAGATGTCCCTGTTGTGTTGGACTTAATGATTCATGATATAGATATTATATTAAGTGTTGTTAAATCTCCTATTAAGCATATTTCTGCAAGTGGCGTTTCGGTGGTTAGTGAGACACCTGATATTGCCAATGCACGAATTGAATTTAAGAACGGTTGCGTAGCTAATCTTACAGCAAGTCGAATTTCACTAAAAAATATGCGAAAGTCTAGATTCTTTCAAAAGGATGCCTACATCTCGGTAGATTTTTTAGAGAAGAAATGTGAAGTAGTTAAGATGAAAGATGCTCCAGAAAATCCTGGTGATTTCGATATGATCCTACAAAATGCCGAAGGTGTCAAAAAACAAATCTATTTTGATAATCCTACTATAGAAAATAATAACGCTATTCTAGACGAACTAGAAACTTTTGCGGATGCTATTAATAATGATACCAAACCAGTCGTTACACTCCATGACGGAACAGAAGCCTTACGTGTAGCGACTATGATTATCAATCAGTTTTAACTGAACAACTAATATTAAAATTTACAATAAAATATAATGAAGAATGTAGCAGTAATTGGTGCAGGAACAATGGGTAACGGAATAGCCCATACTTTTGCGCAATCAGGTTTTAAAGTACAACTTATAGATATTAATGAAGCTTCATTAAAAAAAGGAATTGAAACCATTTCTAGAAATTTGGATAGAATGGTATCCAAAGAAAAAATCACAGAAGCTGAAAAAACAGAAACATTAAATAATATTACAACATATACTGACATTACCTCAGGTGTTGAATATGCAAGTCTAGTTGTTGAGGCTGCAACTGAAAATGTTGATTTAAAACTTAAAATTTTTAAGCAATTAGATAACGATTGCCCTGAAGATACTATACTAGCTACAAATACATCATCCATCTCGATCACTCAAATTGCTTCGGTAACTTCAAGACCAGAGATGGTGATTGGTATGCACTTTATGAATCCCGTACCAATTATGAAATTGGTTGAAATAATAAGAGGTTATAATACAAGTGATGAAGTCACTAATATTATTATGGAGTTATCTAAAACCTTAGGTAAAGTGCCAACTGAAGTTAATGATTATCCAGGGTTTGTTGCCAACCGTATCCTAATGCCAATGATTAACGAATCCATAGAAACATTGTATAATGGTGTTGCAGGTGTTACCCAAATTGACACGGTAATGAAGCTCGGTATGGCGCACCCAATGGGACCTCTACAATTGGCTGATTTTATTGGATTAGATGTTTGTTTGTCTATACTTAATGTAATGTATGAAGGATTTAAAAATCCTAAATATGCACCATGTCCATTACTTGTAAACATGGTTAGAGCTGGTAAGTTAGGCGTTAAGTCTGGTGAAGGATTTTATGATTATTCTGAAAGTCGAAAAGCTGAAAAAGTTGCCAATCAATTTCTATAAAATTAATGGCTAAGGTAATTCCATTTAAAGCTGTTAAACCCACTCGAGCCATTGTAGGCCTTGTGGCTTCGCGTCCGTATCAGAGTTACACCATCGATGAGCGTGAGTCTCGTATGGATTACAATCCTTATAGCTTTTTACATATTGTTAATCCTGGTTATAAGTACGATCAGATTATAACAGGTACTGAACGCTATAAATTGGTAAAAAACAGGTATTCGGAATTTAAGGAGGATGGTGTATTTCAAACTGACCAACAACCCGTCTACTATGCTTATAAAATTGTAAATAGGCATAAGCAAGAATTCAATGGCATAATCGCCGCAACAAGTGCTGAGGATTATGAAAAAGACATAATCAAAAAACATGAGGATACTTTAGAAAAACGCGAACAAACTTTTAAGTCTTATTTAAAAACAGTAGGCTTTAATGCCGAGCCTGTTCTTTTAACGTATCCTGACAATGATGTAATTGCTCAAATTATATCAGAAACTCAGAAAAATCATGCGGAGTTTGAATTCACCATGACCTATAGAGATACACATTATTTGTGGAAAATTGACAATCCAGATCATATCGAAACTATTCGTCGTGAATTTGAAAATATAGAAACCATTTATATAGCAGATGGTCATCACAGGTCTGCTTCCTCCTATTTGTTGTATAAGGAAGAGAAAGCTAGAAATCCTGAACATACTGGTGAGGAATCTTATAATTTCTTTATGTCCTATCTCATCCCAGAATCTGATTTGGTCATTCAAGAGTTTAATAGATTGGTTAAGGATTTAAATGGTTTAACCAAAGAGCAGTTTTTGATAAAGCTCGATGCTATGTATCGCATTGAAAATAGAGGTGCTATTCCTTATACACCCTCAAAACCTCATCATTTCAGTATGTATTTAGATGGTGAGTTTTATTCACTATATCTAAGAAAGGCCAATTTCAAATTTAAAACGGCATTAGACAAACTCGATGCACAACTTCTCTACCAAACCATTTTGAAACCTATTTTAGGAATTGAGGATTTAAGAAATGATAGCAGAATAGAATATCAACACGGAAGACACGAAATGATTACTATCAAATCTAGTGTTGACAGTGGCGATTTTAGAGTAGGATTTGGAATGTGTCCTGCTACCATAAACCAAATGAAGGAGATAGCTGATGAAGGCCTTACTATGCCTCCTAAAAGTACATATATATTACCTAAATTAAGAAGTGGCATTACCATTTATGAGTATTAGTAACAACTTAAAACAAATAAAGTCTTCTTTACCTGAAGATGTGACTCTGGTGGCGGTTTCTAAGACTAAACCAGTAGATGACCTTATGGAAGCCTATAACTCTGGACAACGTATTTTTGGCGAGAACAAAATCCAGGAAATGGCTGAAAAACATCAAGTTATGCCAAAAGATATAAAATGGCATATGATTGGGCACGTACAGCGGAATAAGGTAAAATATATGGCACCCTTTGTGAGTATGATACATGCTTTAGATAGCATCAAGCTTATGGAAGAGATTAACAAACAAGCTATGAAACACAATCGTGTAATAGATTGTTTACTACAGATTAAAATTGCAAAAGAAGATTCTAAATTTGGTATGAGTAAAAGCGACGCCTTAACACTCTTAAATTCTAAATCCTATTCCGAATGCAGTCATGTTAATATAGTAGGATTAATGGGAATGGCTACTTTTACAGATAACCAAACCCAATTAAAATCTGAATTTGAATATTTAAAAACATGCTACGACGAATTTAAAACTACAAACCCAATCTTTAATACACTTTCAATGGGAATGAGTGGTGATTACAAATTAGCCATTGATTGTGGTAGCAACATGGTTAGAGTTGGAAGTAGTATATTTGGAGCCAGAAATTACACGTCGAATTAATAACAGTCCCATTAAACTGAGCAGATTTACGCAATTCTAGACATAGAGACCACTGGTGGCAAGTATAATGAAGAAGGTATAACTGAAATTGCCATCTATAAATATGATGGTCATGAGGTAGTAGACCAGTTCATTTCTTTAGTAAATCCAGAGCGCGAAATTCAACCTTTTGTAGTTAACCTTACTGGGATTAACTCTAAAATGCTAAGAAATGCACCAAAGTTTTATGAGGTTGCAAAGCGTATAGTAGAAATCACAGAAGACTGTATCATAGTTGCTCATAATGCAGAGTTTGATTATCGTATTTTAAAAACAGAATTCAATAGACTTGGATTTAAATTTAAAAGAAAATCTCTTTGTACTGTAGAACTATCAAAGCAATTAATTCCAGATATGGAATCTTACAGCTTAGGTAAACTCACAAGGTCACTTGGTATCCCAATAAGTGAGAGACATCGTGCTAATGGTGATGCACTTGCGACGCTTAAATTATTTAAACTACTACTAAGCAAGGATTCAAAAAAGCAGATTATAAAAAGTACGGTTCGCGTCGAAAAGAAATCAAAATTAGCCTCAAATTTAAGAGCGATAATTGAAGAATTGCCAAGCGAAACTGGTGTGTATTATATCCATAATTCAGAAGGTGTAATTATCTATATTGGAAAGAGTAATAATATAAAGAAACGCATTACGCAACACTTTACAAATGGTAATTCAAAATCTAAAAAGATTCAAATTCAGGTCGCCTCAGTTACTTATGAACGTACAGGGAGCGAGCTAGTTGCGTTGTTGAAGGAAAGTGAAGAAATAAAAACTAATAGACCAATTTTAAACAGAGCTTTAAAGCAAAACCGGTTCTCACAGGGTCTTTATAGTCATGTCGACAGTAATGGTTATATCAATCTTAGAATTAGTCAGATCAAAAAAGATGAAAAACCAATAACCACCTTTACCAATAGACAAAGTGGTATATCTTTTATGAACAGAATGGTAGAAAAGTTCAATTTATGCGAGAAGCTTACAGGTCTCGAAAAATCAGAGTCTAGCTGTTTTAGATATGGAATTAAAGAATGTGAGGGTGCCTGTATAAACGAAGAAGAGGTCGAAACTTATAATGAAAGAGCCCAGGCCGTAATTGATTTAAACAGCTATGATAAAAAGGATATGATCTTAATTGATCGTGGTCGATATATAGATGAAAAAAGTGTTGTTTTAATTGAAAACGGAACTTTCCGGGGCATTGGTTTTTTTGACTTGAATCATCAGATAAACAATAGAGAAATCCTCTCCTCTCTAATTACACCAATGCAAAATAATCGTGATACACAACACATTATTCAAAGCTACATGCGCAGAAACAAGAGACTTAAAGTCGTTCAACTGACTAAATAATTTCCTTTTTGTAGATTTGAATAATGGAACCTACTACAAAACATACTTGGCGTACAAAATTACATGAAGTGATTTATGAGGCAGATACACCTGCTGGTAAGTTATTTGATGTAATCCTTCTTATTGCCATATTAGCCAGTATAGTTCTTGTAATGTTGGAAAGCGTCAAGAGTTTTGATGATAAATACCACACCTTTTTAGATGTTTCTGAGTGGGTTATAACTATTTTATTTTCTATTGAATATATAGCAAGAATAATATCTGTAAAACGACCTGTTAAGTATATACTTAGTTTCTATGGTATTGTTGATCTATTATCTACAATTCCAAAATATATTTCTCTAATGTTAGGTGGTGCACAAGCATTAGCCGCACTTCGTGCCTTGAGACTGCTACGTGTTTTTAGAATATTAAAACTTGCGAGATATTTAGGTGCGTCCAACCAATTGGCAAATGCTATTAAAGCGAGTAGAGCAAAAATTGCTGTTTTCCTTTTTGCTGTACTTATTGCTTCTGTGATATTTGGAACCATTATGTATCTCGTAGAAGGTGAAGAAAATGGCTTTACCAATATCCCAAAAAGTGTGTATTGGTGTATTGTTACTTTAACTACGGTAGGATTTGGTGATATAGCTCCAGCGACACCTTTAGGTCAATTAATCGCGACATTTATTATGATATTGGGATATGGTATTATAGCTGTTCCTACAGGAATCGTATCTGCAGAATATACAAAAGCTAGTGGAGGAAAGAAAAAATACAGTGACGAAGAATTAGAGCAATTATCAAATTTGAACTTAAACACACAATGTTGTGTTAATTGCCTCACCGAATATCATCAAGATGGTGCAAAATATTGCCATAAGTGTGGTTGTGAGTTGAAGTATGAATAAGCCAATCTTAATATCTATTGTAGGTCCGACAGGTATTGGAAAGACCTCTTTAAGTGTTAAACTTGCCAACCATTTCAATACAGAAATATTATCTGCTGATTCTCGACAATTCTATAAAGAAATGAGTATTGGCACGGCAGTGCCTACAGAATCTGAATTGGCCTCTGCAAAGCATCATTTGATTCAAGATATATCCATTAAACAAAATTTTAGTGTTGGTGACTTTGAAAAAAAAGCACTTAAAACATTGAAAAATCTATTTTCTAAAAAAGATATTGCTGTATTAGTAGGTGGTTCTGGTCTATATGTCGATGCACTAGTCAAAGGTCTTGATGAATTTCCTAATGTAGATCCACAGATAAGGGAATCATTGAATACAAAATTAAATGATGAAGGTTTAGAGATCTTACAAGACCAATTAAAAGTATTAGACCCAGTAGCCTATTCAACAATCTCTATTGACAATCCGCATAGAGTTATAAGAGCACTAGAAATATGCTTAGGTACTGGTAATCCATACAGCTCCTATCTAAAGAAAGACAAAGAACAACGTTTTTTTAGAACTATATCAATAGGACTAATAGCTGAAAGAGAAATTATCTATGATAGAATAAATCAACGCGTAGATATAATGATAAATGATGGTCTAGTGCAAGAAGCTAAGACACTCTACCCTTTCAGAACCTTTAATGCACTAAATACGGTTGGTTACAAAGAACTTTTTCGATTCTTTGATGGTGAAATAAGTCTTGATTTTGCAATTTCAGAAATAAAGAAAAATACAAGACGCTTTGCCAAGCGTCAACTAACTTGGTTCAGAAAAGACAAAGGTATTCATTGGTTTGACTATAAAACAGATTATCTAGAAATCGCTAGATTTATAGAAAATGAAATAAAAAAACCAGCTGAATAGCTAGTTTTATATTTTAGTCATTTGCATTTATTACAAGCCTAAATCCTTCGCCATGAATGTTGAGGATTTCAACATTTGGATCTGGTTTCAAATACTTACGTAATTTGGCAATGTATACATCCATACTTCGAGAAGTGAAGTAATTATCATCTCTCCAAATCTTAGTAAGTGCCAATTCTCTCGGCATTAAGTCATTTTCATGAAGTGCAAGCAAACGCAGTAATTCATTTTCTTTAGGAGATAATTTTGTTGGCTCTCCTCCATCAAATTTTAAAAAACGAAGTTTAGAATTTAAATCAAATCGTCCGATTTTAAATTCAAATTGCTTGCTATCTGCAACAGTATCGGTTGCCTTACGCTGCATAATAGCCTTAATCTTCATTAATAACACCTCACTATCAAAAGGTTTGTTGAGATAATCGTCTGCTCCAACCTTATAACCTTTTAAAACATCTTCCTTCATAGCCTTAGCCGTTAGGAATATAATAGGTACATCTGTATTCTTTTCTCTTATTTCCTTAGCAAGTGTAAATCCATCTTTATAAGGCATCATTACGTCTAAAATACAAAGATCGTAATCGTCTTTTTTGAACTTTTCAAAACCTTCCATTCCATTTTTGGCATGGACAACATCGTAATCGTTCATCATTAAATAATCTTTTAAAACAGTTCCAAAATTCGGATCGTCTTCAACCAAAAGAATCTTTTTGTTTTGTTCTTCCATAATTCGTTTTTATGATATTAATGGTAGCCTTATAATAAATGTACTACCTTTTCCTTTTTCACTCTCTACTGATATATGACCTTGATGGTCCTCTACTATTCGTTTTACGTACGCTAATCCTAATCCATGCCCTTTTACATTGTGTACGTTTCCTGTATGTTCCCTATAGAATTTTTCAAACACACGCTTAACAGCCTGTTTTGACATTCCATTACCTTGATCTGCAATTTTTAGTATTATATGATTTCCAATATTTTCAGTATAAACGTCAATCTTTGGCGCTTCATCTGAATACTTAACTGCATTATCTAATATATTAACGATAACATTTGTGAAATGTGTTTCGTTGGCTAATACTGATGACTTAACAGCACCGAAATGGGTTTTTACATAACCCTTTCGATCTTCTACGATCAACTCTATATGTGTTATTGCGTCTTCAATAAGATTATGAAGTTTTAATCGCTCTTTGCTAATATTAAGTTCGTTCTTTTCAAGTTTGGATATCCTTAAGACATTTTCGACTTGAGCATGCATGCGCTTATTTTCATCTCTAATCATTCTTAAATAGCGCTTCACCTTTTCTTCGTCCGTTATTATTTTTGGATTCTTAATAGAGTCTAAAGCCAAATTGATAGTCGCAATTGGTGTTTTAAACTCATGCGTCATATTATTGATAAAGTCCGTTTTTATCTGTGAGATTTGTCGTTGACGAATTAACTGATAAATAGCACTAGAATATGCCAATATTATCACGCTGGTAAACACCACAGACAGCACAATCATCCATAATATTGAATCTATAAGGTATTTCTTGCGATCAGGAAAATCGACCCATAATTTATAACTACTTTCATTATTATTATCAAGAAAAATATAAACACCATAGGCATTTTCCTTTTCAAAGTTTTCACTCTGCACTTTTGTAGCTAAATCATCATCATATATAGCAAATTCAAAATCTAAGTTTACACCTTCATCCTTTAATTCTCTATTTAATAATGTTTCTACCTGTATAGCAGTAACACGTTTGTAAATAGGGATATCCCTTAGCATATCCTTAAAGGTATCTTCATACATTTGCCTATCTAATGCAGGCATAGAAGAATATTGAATTAATCGCTCACTCGGTGCAATGGTATTGTTACCATCGATTTGAGAGTTATTATAAATTTCTGTAACACGCTCATTAGACCTTTTACTTATAGCAAAACTGTCAGCATCAATTTCAAAGAACAATGAGGGTACTTTAAATCGCTCCTCTAAAACCGTATTTCTATGAACAATGGTCTTATCGTTAATATCGTCTTCTGTCGCTATAAACAATCGTTTTAAAACAGTAGAATCGGGTGTTTGATCCTTACTTAAAAATGGCTGAAGTTTTATAAGCGAATTTCTAAGTTCCATTTCTTCAATATCCCTTGAAACGAAACTCAATGCTCTCTTCACACTTAGTGTGAAATTCTTCTCCTCATTTTGTAAACTATTGTTTATAAAAAATGATTGCACAAAAATGATACCAATAAGTGAAAGACTCATTAATACCACCAACAAGACGAATAGCTTTTTACCCATCAGTCAAATTTAACATTTTAACATTTAGCTCAAATTATGTTTAACCTTACATTAACAAAAGGATACCGCCTTACTTAGAAGATAATTTAAGTATTTTCTGATGTATTTTTTCTGCATCGAGAAGTGCCGAATTCAGATTATTGTTGGTGATCACAAAATCTGATTGTTCCATTTTTTTTGAATCTGGCCATTGATTATTAATTATGGCTAGTATTTTTTCTTTATTTGAATTATCGCGTTTTAGCAAACGCTCAATCCTTAAATCCTTGTCGGCAACCACAGTAATGATGTAATCATAATTATCCTGCAATCCATTTTCAAATATAATTGCTGCTTCTTTAAGGATATATGGTGCCTTTTGCTTTTTTAGCCAACGCTTAAAATGAGAGGCCACTTTTGGATGGACAATAGCATTCATTTTAGCCAACATAGATTTATCTGCAAATATCTTCTTAGCTAAAAATGTTCGGTTAAGCTCGTCGTTTTTATAAGCATTTTCACCAAAAATAGCTGTGAGCTTTCTACGGATTACCTTAGACCTATTCATTAAAGCTTTTGCTTCATCGTCTGCCACGTACAATGGAACGCCAAGTGCGTTTAAATGCTTTGCAATAGTGGTCTTACCACTACCTATGCCTCCTGTAATCCCGACAATAATCATTTTAAATTTTAATAAAATCTACGCGCTTTTGCTTAATAGTCGCACGTTTAACAAATTCTGGTTTTTCAGTAATCTTTGGGGTTAAATACTGCTGTCCTTCAATTATAGCGTTGAAGTCACATTCTACATTAAAATCCGACTGCTTAATATTATTATATCTATTTAAGTCTACATAAAATGACACTGTTACAGCCTTAGGAAAATAATTAATATTTGTACCCACTGGTGTATTTTTTATAATTACAGGCACATCTATAGAACCTTCCGTAAACCTCGCTACTTTGCCTGTTACAACTGTCTTTTCTGGTACGATCTGAATATCTTTTAAAGAGGATGTTTTAAAACCTAATTCTTGATCTATATCCGCACTAATATCACTTAGCTCAAGTAAATTGGTTTCAATACGTGTAATGGTATCTAGTTTGGACTGTGCGCCAATGAGTTTTACACTATCAATATCTTTTACTAAGTCTCCAAGTAAATCATAACCAAGACTAAATTGTAAATTACTACTAACCATCACATCTACATATTTAAATGCCATTTTAGAGTATTTGACATTAAGTGTATCTGGCTTTATGGATAACAGTTTATAAGAATTTCCTAGTTGGTTTTCTATCAGATACTTTTGCTTAGTAACGTCAAAAATATAGTCATCTGCCCTTACAGTCATGTCTTTATCTGCATCTACTTTAATAGTCTTATAGTCATTGAACAAAAAAGGAATTAGAGTAAAGCCTTTTGCTTCAACTACGGCCTCTAGAATATTTAGTGAGTCATTTTCAATAATAATCTCCTCATCAAGATTGTTAATCTCTACTTTTAATTTAATAGTTTGGTTGTAATCGTTTGATAGTTTAGAAAAAATCAAAAAAACAAAGGCCAACGCAAAGAATAGACTAAAGCGTTTCGCATTTTTCTTTCGAAGAAAATTTGAGATTACTGATTTCATTTAAACATGTTTTTTTTCAAAAAACAAATGAGGAAACACCTCCTTCGGTACTTTATTTAAAAGTACTATATAAAACATAGATTTTAAAAATCCATAACCATAACCAAAAAATTGAATTGCGATAGCAATTATTGATTGTAATGCAATAATGAAATTCTTATTTACGACAAAAGATAAAGTAAAAGCAATTAAAAAATATGCTAGATATAAAATTAAAGGAAGCTTGGTTATACTTAATAAGGCCAAAGCAATAGAAAAAACTAGACCTGCGCAGAATATAGATGGAAACCAATACACTATACTTTTCGAATTAGGATGCCATAAATTTAAAATTGGTCTTACCATACCAAACTTATTTACTTGCTTGTAAAACTTTTGCCAAGAAATCCTTCTTTTGTGATACACAATAGCCTCTGGAATCAAGGCTGTTTGAAATCCAAGCTTAATCAATCGTAATGAAAGGTCTGGATCTTCTCCAGGATGAATTGAACCAAAACCACCGGATTGTTCAAAAGCTCGTTTCGAAATTCCCATATTAAAACTTCGAGGTTGAAATTTATTTACCTGCTTCTTTCCTCCTCTTATTCCTCCTGTAGTTATGGCAGATGTCATGGAGAAATTTATAGCCTTCTGCAGGTTAGAAAAGGACTCGTGTGCTGAATCTGGCCCTCCATAGCAATCAAAGTAATTATTTTCTAAAAATTGCTTTACCTCAACCAAATAGTTACTTGGCAATAAAACATCAGAATCTAAAATGATAAAGTAATTTCCTTTCGCTTTTCGCATACCATAATTGCGAGAATCACCTGGACCTGTATTTTCTTTAAAGTAGTAGGAAATATTTAGTTTTTCCTTGTATTGCTGAATTACATTTTCAGATGGTTCTGTGGAACCGTCTTCTACAATAACAATTTCATAGTTACCAGGAATTTTTAAAAAACTATCCAATAACTCTTTTATCTCGTCCGGTCTGTTATAAACAGGGATAATAAATGAAAAAGACAATTGCTCCATACGAGGCAAAGGTAACTAAACCTTAATGTTTATTTTTTAATAAACTTAATAATTTCCCTCTCTTTACCACTAAAGATTTTTATGATGTAAACTCCTATTTTGATATTCGAAATATCAACAGTCTTATTGTTCACATTGGTCTGATAATCTCTAATTTCGGAGCCTAGCAGATTAAAAATTTTTATACTGAAGTCATTTTCTTCTAAAGTCAAGTGAAGTATATCATTTGCTGGATTTGGGTAAATTTTAAATTTGGAATTTGAATAATCATTTATGGACAAAGATGATCCTTCAACAATTTTTAAGCTTTGGTTAATTGGAATGTCATAATAAACATCTTCTATACCACTCAACCAATTTACCTTAACATAATCAATTACAGAGGCCTCTCCTAGCCCAAAAATTTCACTTGCAGAGTTTTGAGATAAATACCCTTCACCCAAGCATGTATATCGAAACTGTTTCTCACCATCTACTGAAATTTCGATAAGTGAGCCTATACCATTCCTATTACTGATGGTACCTTCAAGTTTAACTTTTAACCAATTGGCAATACTTGAGGTATTATTCTTCCAAAGGAATATGTTATTATGATTAATATTATTAACGATAACCTCAGCCAGTCCATCATTGTCAACATCTCCGATGGCGTTGGAATAACTAATCGCATAGTCATCAGGAACTGCCGTATTATCCAAATCAAACTGGTCACCTTCATTATTATAGAATGCGGAGGATAAATAACCCGTTACAGATCCGTCATGCTCTGCACTTACATATAAGTCTAGATCACCATCATTCTCGGCATCTAAAAATACTGCTCCCCAGGCTACACTATTCATGGTTGTATTGGTAGATGTAGCGATATTGCTAAAAGTACCATCTCCATTATTCTTTAAAAAAACATTTCCTACAACATCGTTTGTAACATATATATCTGTCCAACCATCAGAATCAAAATCTTCTACAGTTACAGACATAGCATCAATGGTAATATCTGTTCCTGTTAGAGCGCCTACTTCAGTGAATGTACCATCTCCATTATTTTTGTACATCGTATTTGGATATTGTACTTTATCATTTGCAACATAAATATCTTGGTATCCATCTTTATTATAATCAATAAAAGCTGAGCAAAATGATAGCGTACCAGTGTTTATTAATCCGACTTCATTATTAACTATAGTAAATGTATTGTTGCCATTATTTTTGTAAAGCACATTTGGTATTAAGGTGTCTCTATTACTTAAAAACACATCGAGATAACCATCATTATTATAATCTCCCCAAGAAGCACCATAAGTAATTAACACCTCATTAAGCATACCAGAGGAACTGGTTATATCTGTCATAACCATATTTCCTGAGTTTTCAAAAAGACGATTTATTTGATTGTCACTGGTTACAAATAGATCATTATCTCCATCGTTATCTATATCTACCCAATTTATTTGTTTATTCTTCCAGTTATTATTTGGGATATTTAAACTTTGCTCTATATAGTTACCATTTATATTCTTAAAAAAGCGGATTGGGTCACCATTAGCCGTAGCAATGGAAATATCATCCCAACCGTCATTATCATAATCAAAGAATGAAATACCATTTCCAAAAAGCGTGTTGCCACAGAGAACCTCTATTCCTAATTCTTGTGCTTCATTATTAAAAGCGACTTGACCGTACAAATTAATGACGAATGCAAATCCTAATATGATTAATAATTTCCGCATGAATTAAGTTTGTTGAATTCAATGAAACACTAACGCTTTATAAACCTAGTGGTTTCAATTTGATCTTGCGTATACATCCTTACATAATAATGCCCTTTATCAATATTAGATATATCAATACTAAAGTCATGAGCAACTGGTAACTTAAGAAGTAATAATTGACCTAAAGCGTTATAAACCTCTACCTTGTCGATAGTGTTTAAGGAATTGAAATTAATAATATCCTTTGCAGGTATTGGAAATACTTTAACTGAAGTCATGTTATCCGATTCATCGATTGAAAGCGCAGAACCTTCTACAATTTTTACTGATTGATTTGCCGGGACATCGTAAATAATATCTTCTAATCCACTAAGCCAAGTAACTTTTACGTAATCTACAACAGTATCTGAACCAAGTCCGAATTGTTCAGAAGCTGAGTTTTGAGACAAATAACCCTCTCCTAAACAGGTATATCTGTACTGCTTATTTCCATTAATTGAAATTTCTATAAATGATCCAACACCATTTCTATTACTTATAGTGCCTTCTAGCCTTATTTTTAACCAGTTATTATCTGTGATACTCGTATTTTTCCAAAGAAAAATATTTTCATGATCTATATTATTTACAACAATTTCAGGATATCCATCATTATCGGTATCACCTAAAGCATTTCCAAAACTATAGGCAAAATCATTTGGTACAGCTTCATTGTTTAACTGATAATAAGACTGATCAATATTTTCATAAAATGCAGAAGATAAATATTGTGGCAAAGTGCCATCACTTTCACCACTCACATATAAGTCTAAATCTTTATCATTATCTGCATCTAAAAAAACTGCACCCCAACCATTACTGTTGAAGGTGACCTGCTGTGATTGTGCCAAATCTGAATATGTGCCATCTCCATTATTAACTAAAAGCACACTATCATTATCATCATTGGTAATATAGATATCCAAAAAAGAATCATCATTAATATCTTCTACTGTTACGGACATCGCTCCAATATACACACCAGATCCAGTTTCCTGCCCTACCTCAGTAAAAGTACCATCACCATTATTTCTGTACATTAAGTTTGGGTTCACATATTTGTCATTTGAAACATAAATATCTTGATCACCATCTTTATCATAATCCAAAAATGCTGAGCAAAAGGACATATAACCAGTAGTTTCTAATCCAGCTTCTACATTTGCTAAAGTAAAGGTGCGGTTACCATTATTCTTATATAACAAATTAGGAATTAAAGGGTCGCGAACAGAAATAAATACGTCTAGATATCCATCTCCATTATAGTCGCCCCATGAGGCACCATAATATGGAAAGTTATCTGATAACATTCCTGATGTATCAGTAATCTCAGACATAATCAAATTACCAAGATTCTCAAACAAACGGTTACCAGCATTATCACTAGTAATAAACAAATCATTATCACCATCATTATCAATGTCTACCCAATTTATTTGCTTATTTCTATCTGTATTATTTGGGATATTAATAGTCTGAGCAACAAAATTCCCATTAATATTTTTTAAAAATCGTATAGGTGAGCCATCAACGGTAGCAACAGTTATATCATCCCAACCGTCATTATCATAATCAAAAAATGAAATCCCATTACCAAATAAAGTATAATCACAATTCACATTTACACCAAGTTCATTCGCATTCTCCACAAACTGGACTTGTCCAAAAACTGTAGTGGTAAATAAGCATAAAATGCACGATACTTTGCAGTATTCTAAATTAGCGTGTATGGAAAGTAATTGCTTCACTATTTTACGATAAACTTAAAAACATTAACTCCTTTTAGCGATTTGGCTTCAACTTTATAAATACCTGAAGAGAGTTTAGATGTGTTCAATCGGTAGTAAACGTTTTTTGGTTTTTCACTAATAAGTTTCTCGCCAAGGATGTTATAAACATTGATTTCATCAAGAACTTCCTGAGCTTCGATATTAAGGGTCTCCGTAACTGGATTTGGAAAATACTTTAATTCAAAAGCATTAAACTCATCTATGGATAACGAAGCGCCTTCAACAATTTTTAAAGATTGATTAACAGTAACATTATAATAAGTATCCTCTATTCCACTTAACCATTTTACTTTAACATAATCTATTGATGTTGCCGAACCAAGTCCAAATTGTTCACTTCCTGAATTCTGTGACAAATATCCTTCACCTAAGCACGTATAGCGGTATTGTTTGTTGCCATTAATTGAAATTTCAATAAATGATCCTACACCATTTCTATTGCTTGTAGTGCCCTCTAACTCTACTTTTAACCAATTATTAGACGTATTGGTATTGTTTTTCCATACAAATACATTTTCATGATCAATATTATTTACAACAATCTCAGGATAACCATCATTATCAGTATCCCCCAAGGCATTACCATAACTAAATGCAAAATCATTGGGAACTGCACTATTATTGAGCTGAAAAGTAGAATTGCTCACCTTTTCATAAAACGCAGAAGACATAATTGGTGAAGCTGTACCATTGCCCTCTCCACTCACATAAAGATCTAAATCACTATCGTTGTCTGCGTCTAAAAAAACCGCACTCCATCCCGAACTATTAAACGTTACTTGATAGGATTGGGCCATATCTGTAAAGGTCCCATTTCCATTATTTACATATAACACACTATCCATAGGATCGTTGGTAATATAAATATCTAACCATCCATCATAATTAAAATCTTCTACAGTGACTGTCATGGCATCGATACTTACATCTGTACCTGTAATTTCCCCAACCTCTGTAAATGTTCCGTCACCATTATTTCTATACATTAAATTGGGATTAGCATATTTATCATTTGCAACATAAATATCTTGATCTCCATCATTATCATAATCTAAAAATGCAGAACAGAAAGACATATATCCTGTGGTTTCAAGACCCGCTTCAACATTAACTAAAGTAAATGTGCGATCACCATTATTCTTATACAATAAATTAGGGATTAAAGGATCGCGAATTGAAATAAATACATCTAAGAATCCATCATTATTATAATCTCCCCAAGAAGCTCCGTAATATGGAAAGTTATCTGATAACATGCCTGATGTATCCGTTATCTCAGACATAATCATGTTACCTAAATTTTCAAATAATCGATTTCCTGAATTATCACTTGTTATAAAAAGATCATTATCTCCGTCATTATCAATATCTACCCAATTAATCTGTTTATTCCTCGCATTATTATTAGAAATATTAAGAGTTTGAGATACGAAATTGCCATTAATATTTTTGTAGAAGTAAATAGGGTCACCTAAGGCCGTAGCAACCGTTATATCATCTAAGCCATCATTATCGTAATCGAAAAAAGTAATACCATTGCCTAGAAAGGTGTACTCACAGTTAATTGATATACCCAATTGTTGCGCACTTTCCTCAAATGCTACTTGGGCAGATAATAGATTAATTGAAAAGAGTATTAAAATTACATACCGCATCGTCATAACGCAATTTTTACTAAGATAAAAGAATAATTTATAAAAAGAAAAAAGCCGTTTTTTCAAACGGCTTTTTCAAAATTATAGTTATTTCAGTTACTGCTTAATTACTCTCACCGTTTTTGTGATACTAGCAATTGTAACTTGAACGAAATATGTACCAGTTTCTAAACTCGACATATCAATATCGCTATCTACAGCTTGTGGCTGCGCATTCATTACTTCTTGACCAAGCATATTATACACTCTAACATCCTCAATGTTATTTTGAGCATTTAATGTTAATGTATTTTTCACCGGATTCGGGTAATAGGTAAATACAGCTGGATTGTCAAACTCATCAGTTGATAATGCAGCATCTGCAGTTACATTAAATGTTCCTTCTACTCTACCCGATACTGGTGGCAACGCACCATCACTCCAAACTCTAATATAATAGGTTGTACCTGGTGTAGCTGCAAACTCTAACATTTCACCTGACGCTTGACCCTCGTCACCACAAGCAACTTGGTTCTCCGCAAGAATCGGTTCTCCTGCTGAATATACTGCACAATTAGCCTCAGAAGACGTACCAGAAATAGAGGTAGTAATAATCATTGTATCAGTATTTGCAGGCTGCGTGTAGGTATACCAAACATCAGCAATATTTCCAAACAGATCACAAGATGGTTTCTCATCTGCTAAGTTTTCTGTAGCGCCAGCAGTAGTGCCTGAGGTAGCCACTCCGGTAACCAAAGCCTCAGCATCAGCAAATGCGTCATTTGCAGGCGGTGGTACTGTCTCTAAACAAGTTAAAGTCATTGTAAAGGCACCTTCCGCTGTGCTGTATCCTTCTACAGCTATATAATATGTAGAACTACCATCTGCAGTAAATGTAACCTCAGACCTTGTGCCACATGCGTCGTCATTAGTAGCTATCTGTGTACCTCCACAAGAATCATAAACTCTAACGTTAGTATCATAGCTAGAACCGCACAGACTCGCCGTAATGTCCCCAGCCGCACCTGAATAAGAATACCATAAATCTGCTGAAGAATTACCAACAGTATCTGTTACACTGCTTGCTGATGTGTCTCCAGTTACAGTTTCGTCACAAGCTACATCAATTGCTCCGGAGCAAATATCATTTAGCGGTGGGCAAGTATCTGCAAATGACCCTAAAGGTACACTACATAAACCATCTTGCTCATGCTCTAAGGTTAAATTAACAGGTGTACCTTGATCAAATGGTCCCACGGTTACAACACCCAATGCGGTAATACCTGTTGTAGCTGCCACACCAGCATCATTTGTTATCGCAACAGAAGAAGCATCACCTAAATCAGTTATATCAACATCTACACTATAAGTAGGACAACTCTCTACCACTGAAGCAGTAGCTGCAGGAGATGTACATGATGGAGTTGGATATGTTACTTCAACATCAATGGTTATTGTGACTGAATCTTCAAAAGCATCAGTATCTGCCGATGTTATTGTCAAGGATGTAAAACCTGTGATATCAGTTCCATCAAACTCAGCACCACAGCCAGTAACTGATAAGCCATCGTTAGTTCCTCCACTTACTGCTAAAGTAAATACATAATACGATGTTCCTGTACTTGTATCACAATTGGTACTTGCTAAACTTCCGGCAGAATTAGTCAATTGCATACTTGTTGGAGTATTGCTTCCAAAACATGATATATCGCCAGAATTTATAGTCAGGACAGTCGGGCCTGCATCTGTTCCTGATGTCGTAAAATTATCGGTACAAGTGGATTGAGCTGTTGCTATAAATGACAACATTAAAGCCATAAGCAAAAAAGTAATTTTTTTCATGTAAGAATTTTTTTAAGTTAGTATACTGTTAAAAATATATTATTATTTAAAAACTTTAACACAAGATTAAAGTAAATCGTTAAAAATCAATAAACATCGATTAACTGTATTGAATAATAAATATTTAAAATGAAGAGATTCTCAAATTATAAATCAACTTTTAATGAATTTTAGAACCAAGTGATTATCATTTGTGTCTTTGGCATTAATGAAATAAACTCCATTAGATAAATTGTCAATTTCTAAAGTGAATTGTCTTTTATTAATATCCTTTTTCTCCAAAAGAACTTCACCTACTAATGAAATAATTTTAAAACTTATTATGGGAAATCTAGCACTGAGATTTAATTGTTCCCTTACTGGGTTAGGAAATATTTTAAAAACTTCTTCTTTATCTAATGATTCGATAGATAAACTTATACCTTCTACTATATTGAGCGTTTGATTTGCCATAACATTATAAAAAACATCCTCGATTCCACTGAGCCATTTCACTTTTACATAATCTACGATGTCATTGGTTCCTATACCAAAATTTTCCTTAAACGAATTTTGTGACAAATAACTTTCTCCATTAATAACGTATCGATATTGCTTATTGCCCTCTACCGAAATTTCAATTACAGAGCCCACACCATCCTTGTTGCTTTGTGTCCCAATTAAATTGATTGAAAGGTAATTGTTTAGTGAAGTAGACTTATTATTCCATAGATTTGGTAATGTATTTAGATTATTTATTACTATTATATCTGTTTTACCATCATTATTTGAATCACCTATGGCACTGCCATAACTACGATATTGATTATTCTCAAACCCTATATTACTTGGAGTAGAGAATGTTTCAAATGATTCATTTTCATAAAATGCGAATGATGGGAAACCGTCACTAGAAATGTAGGAGCAACTTACATATAAATCTAAATCACCATCATTTTCTGCGTCCAAAAAATTGGCGCCCCAAGACCAACTATTTAATTGAGTTCCAGTTGAAATAGCCACATCGGTAAATGTCTCGTCTCCATTATTTCTATACAGTACACTACCATCGGTAGTGGTTGTACCCGCATTACTTGGGGTATTTGTTATGTAAATGTCAAAATATCCATCGGAATTATAATCATCTATAGTAACTGACATTGCATCAACTATAATGCCTGTTCCAGATTCCGCGCTAACATCTGTAAATGTACCGTTACCATTATTTTTATAAAGAAAATTTGGAAATTCTTTGTCATTTGATACATAAAGATCTTGCCAGCCATCATTATTAAAATCAAAGAAACTAGCACAAAGAGTAAGTGCCGGTGTATTAGCTAATCCTATAGAGTCGGTTACATTTGTAAATGTGCCATCACAATTGTTTTGAAACAAATAGTTGGAAACAGCATAGGCGCTAACTCGATTAGACAAATATAAGTCTAAGCAACCATCATTATTTATATCTCCCCATGTTACTGCATAAGTTTCTAAATTGTCTTCTGGTAAACCTGCACTAGTAGTAATATTCGAAAACAAACCAGTCTCTTTTTGTTTAAAAAGCCTATTTCCATTTGTATCGCTAATCACAAACAAATCTTTATCACCATCATTATCAAAATCTACCCATGATACACCTCTAGTCTGGTAGGTAATTTGATTAGTTAGTAACAGTTCTTGAACAAAAAAACCATTATAATTTTTGTAAAATCGTAAGGGGACTCCATTTCCAGATGGTAAGGTGATATCGTCCCAACCATCACCATCATAGTCTACAAAACTTAGCCCATTGCCATTACCAATTGAACCAGTGTGTTCAGTAAGTCCTGCTATAGATGCATCATCCTCAAAAAGAATTTGACCTGAAAGACCTATTGAAAATAATAATAACAATAAACTAATTCGTTTCATCATCAAAATTTTAAAGCAATATAAAAAAAGCTGTTTTTACAATCCGCATAACAACGTTAATTGAATTATTAAAACGTTTAATCGTTATCCATAAAAACATCCATAACCGCATCACTCACGCCCATATTGCTAAATCCACCGTCATTATATAAATTTTGAAGTGTAACACGACGTGTTAAATCACTGAACAGTGTCACCGTATAATTGGCACAATCTAATGCTGTAGCATTACCAAGTGGAGACATCTTCTCAGCATAAGCAATAAAGCCATCAAACCCTTTTACACCACTACCCGCAGTAGTTGGTGTTGGCGACTGCGAAATTGTATTTACTCTTACATTTTTATCTCTTCCAAAGAAGTAGCCAAAACTGCGAGCAATACTTTCTAAATATGCTTTATTATCAGCCATATCATTATAATCTGGAAAAACACGTTGTGCTGCCATATAAGTTAACGCTACTATACTTCCCCATTCGTTCATGGCATCAGACTTATAAAGCGTCTGCATCACTTTATGAAAAGACATTGCAGAAACATCAGTTCCTTTTTGTGTCCAATCATATTTTTGATCTGTATAAGCTCTACCTTTTCTCACATTAATTGACATCCCTATAGAGTGTAAAACAAAATCTAATTTGCCACCTAGAATTTCCATGGACTTTTCAACTAAATTTTGCAAATCTTCTTCAGATGTGGCATCTGCCGGAATTATTTCTGAACCTGTTTTCTCAGCAAGTGCATTGATCTGTCCCATTCGCATAGCCACTGGTGCATTAGTTAATACAAACTGACCACCTTCTTCATGCACACGTTCTGCTGTTTTCCATGCGATTGAATTTTCATCTAACGCTCCGAAAATAATTCCTCTTTTTCCTTTAAGTAAGTTATACATACCTTAAATATTATGTTTAGTTAGTTATCTGTTTTTTAACGTTGTAAATATACTGCTAATTCAATAATTGTTTAGCATGTGCTATAGCTGATTCTGTAATATTTAAACCGCCTAGCATATGAGCTATTTCCACAATTCTATCTTCTTCATTTAGGCGCTTTAAATTGGTGGTTGTTATATCATTATGATCCTCTTTAAATACCTTAAAATGCGCATCACCTTTAGCAGCTATTTGTGGTAAATGGGTTATAGCAAATACCTGCATGGAACCACTCATTACTTTCATTATTGCACCCATTTTATGAGATATTTCACCTGAAACGCCAGTATCAATCTCATCGAACATAATGGTTGGCAATTGCATATATTCTGATAATATCGATTTAATTGCTAACATTATTCGAGACATCTCGCCACCTGAAGCTGCCTTCTTTAAGGTGCTAAAACTCGAACCCTTATTCGCCATAAATAAGAACTCTAAAGTATCCTTACCATTCTTATTAAAACCGTCTGTTTTTGAGAGCTCAATCTTAAATTTGGCATTGGGCATTCCTAATTCGTCCAGTATAATTTCTAACTTATTTATAAGCTGTGGTATTGCTTTCTGTCTGGCGTTATGAATTTTTGACGCTACCGAATTGAGTTTCGATTCCAATTCAGACAACTCATCTTCATACTTAGCAATTGTCTCATCTAAATTTTCAGTATTTGCAACCTTAAGTTCTAGAGATTCTTTAATCTCTAATAATTCCTCGGTGGTATCAACAGCATGCTTTTGAAATAAGTTATAAATGATTTGAAGTTGTGAGTTAATCTTTTCCAACGCTGTGGGATCCGTAACTAGATCCTCATGCAGACCTTCTATTTCAACTAAAATATCATTCAACTCAATGTCAATGCTCTGAACACGATCGTACAATGCATTATAATTTTGACTGTAACCAGAAATCTTACTTAATTCTTGTTTTATAGTATTAAGTTGGTCAGACAAACCAATGTTTTCGTTAGAAATTATTCCTCTGGTATTACCGAGTCGCTCACTAATCTCTTCTACGTTATTAAGGGTTTCATATTGAGATTCTAAGTCTTCTAAATTAATACTATCGAGATTAATCTCGGATAACTCCTTTAGTAAAAAAGAATTATAGTCGTACTCCTTGAGCATTTCAGCTTTAGAAGTTTTTAATTCTTCCAATCCTTTTAATATAGTTTTATACTGACTTAACTTGGTGCTATAATCCTCTAAATTATTCTTGTTCCCAGCAAGTGCATCGATTATCTGAAACTGGTATTCATCTTGAATCAATTGTTGTGTCTGATGCTGAGAGTGAATATCAATAAGGTACGAACTTAGTGCTACCAAACTATCTAAAGTTACTGGAGTATCATTAATAAATGCACGAGATTTACCTGAAGGCAATATTTCCCTTCTTATTATAGTGTGCACATCATAATCTAAATCTAGTTCAGTAAAGAGACCTTTAAGGTTATACCTTGCAATATCAAAAGTGGCTTCGATAACACACTTCTCATTTTTACTTTTAATCTGACTAAGATCAGCACGCTTACCTAGGACTAACGAGAGCCCACCCAATAATATCGATTTCCCAGCTCCTGTCTCTCCTGTAATAATCGAGAAACCATTATTAAAATCGACATTTAATTGATCGATTAAAGCGTAATTTTTTATGTGTAAAGTTGAAAGCAATACAATATTATTTATAACAAAATTAAACGATTCCTAAAATAATTAGAAGTGCCAAAAGAAAAACTTGTGCACTAAATATTAGATTCCTTAAAGAACTCGGTAAAAATGATTAACTACTAAAATTTAATATTACGCCATTTTTGTGAATATGTCGGCGCTATTCGATTTAAGGTATCCATGGTATCCGTAATATTAATGCTAGGTCCACCCGAAAGAATATCCATAATTTCATCGGATTTAGCATCGAAGAATACACGCATTAGAAATGAATTTGGGCGTCTACGATGAATTTTTTGCAATTCATCTAACACAGCAACAACCTTGGTTTTTCCCTTCTTAGTGTCTTCATGCATGACATCTAAACCATTAATATGATACTCATACATGGTAGTTCTAAATTCCTTAAACGTAGGTGACATTAAATTATCGATTAAAGCAAATCGAGATTGTAACCCATCCTCGAGTTTCCAACCTTGGCCATTTAATTGTTGGGAGTAATTAGCTATAGTCTGTGCTTGTTTAAAATACTCATCACCACCATTTAAAGCGAAGGAATCTCCATCCATTCCAAGAATCATGTAAACATGAAATGATAAAACAGAAATCAAATTAGACTCAAACTGAATTGGATTATATACTAAATTCTGAAACTCTAAATATTGGAAGTTAAAGTTTCTGTCGTTATAATTATAAATCGGTGTATTATATGTTGAGTTATACACAGGACGAGAAGACGACACCTGTAATGTAGCAGCGAAGAGATCGTTGTTATATTCTTGTACATTAATGACCATGTTACAATCAATACGCTCTTGTTGGCTGAAATTTTTATCGGTCCATTGCGTATTACTTATAAACTCATTCAACTGACTTTCTAGGTTCCTAAAAACAACATTATTATCGTTACCTGTTTGTTGTGCAATAACGGTTACGGTACAATTAAGCTCCTGAGAAACAATGCTTAAGGAAGTAATTAAAGATAAAAAAAGTAAAAAATTACGCATCTATTTGCTTAAGAATTTGTTGCATTAAATCACTGGCTACCTCAGCCTTAGATTTAAGCTCGTGTTCTACTATATCGTTACCCGAAGTTATAAATGTAACTTTATTTGTGGATACTCCAAAACCAGCCCCTTTATCTTGCAAAGAATTAAGTACAATTAAATCTAAATTCTTAGACTGCAGCTTACCCTTTGCATTTTCTAATTCGTTATTAGTCTCTAAAGCAAAACCTACTAAAAACTGTTTGTCTTTTATTTCACCACAAGACTTTAGAATATCCTTTGTTTTTTCGAGCTCTATTGTAAACGTAGAATCTTTCTTTTTTATTTTTTGATCTGCCACATTTTTTGGTCGGTAATCC
Source organism: Winogradskyella poriferorum (assembly GCF_050618035.1). Taxonomy (GTDB): domain Bacteria; phylum Bacteroidota; class Bacteroidia; order Flavobacteriales; family Flavobacteriaceae; genus Winogradskyella; species Winogradskyella poriferorum_A. The sequence continues at coordinate 39,803 of NZ_JBODPY010000002.1, read as the reverse complement.
GCTACTGCTGCCGAAAGGATAGCTATGTCTGAGTCTAAAAAATAGTTGTGTACCTCATTATACATGTCCTCTGCACTGATTACAGGTTTTAAATCGACATTGTCATGAGTAATAGATTGATGTGTTGGGCCAGTTACCAATATTACTTGTGCACCTAAATTTGCTGAAGCTTTAGCAATTTCAAAACCCATTTTCCCACTTGAATGATTCCCAATAAATCTCACTGGATCTAACGATTCATAAGTTGGCCCGGCTGTTATAAGCACCTTTTTTCCTCTTAAGGGCAATTGATCCAAAATATCCTTTTCAATAAAATTTATAATGGTTTCAGGCTCAGCCATACGACCTTCACCAACCAAGCCACTTGCTAACTCTCCAGTACCTGCAGGAATCATTTTATTACCAAAAGAAATCAGTTTAGAAAATGACGTTTTAGTCGATTGGTGTTTATACATATCCAAATCCATCGCAGGAGCAAAATAAACAGGACATTTTGCAGAAAGATAGGTTGCAAGAAGAATATTGTCACATACTCCGTTTGCCATTTTCGCTAGTGTATTTGCAGTGGCAGGAGCAATTACAAATAAATCTGCCCATAAACCTAACTCAACATGGTTATTCCAAACTTGGTTATCATCTGTTTCATCAACAAATGATGAAAAGACTTCGTTTTTAGAAAGTGTAGATAAGGTTAATGGCGTAACAAAATCCTTAGAAGCAGGTGTCATAACGACTTTAACGTTCGCACCTGCTTTTATGAATAATCGGACCAATGAGGCCGATTTATATGCGGCAATACCAGCGGTAATGCCTAATAAAATGTTTTTGTCTTTTAAAATAGACATTGAAGTTTATTCCTGAGTGTCCTCAGTGTTTCTATGATAGATCTTATCATCTAACCACTCTTTAACAGCTAAAGCATGTGGCTTAGGTAATTTTTCATAAAATTTAGATACTTCGATCTGCTCCTTATTTTCAAAGATCTCCTCTAAGCTATCATTGTAAGTTGCAAATTCTTCTAACTTATCAATTAACTCACGTCTTATATCCGTGTTAATTTGTTCAGCACGTTTAGCAATAACAGATATGGCCTCGTAAATGTTATCTGTTGGTGCATCTACAACATTTCTGTCATAGGTTACAGTTGTTACTGGTGCATCGGTCTTCTTTAAATCCATCTTAATTAAGATTAACTTTAACTTTTAGTTATTAATGTGTTTTGACCTGTTTCAAGGTCGCTTTTCATAGTTGCTACTTCCTCAGCATACTTTGTGTCTGGAAAGGATTTCATTAAGCCATTTAAATAATTTAAGGCATCATCTACACGTTCCTCCTTTAACCTGTCTATACTAAATATAGCCAATCTATAAGCCGAATCTAGTCTGTAAAACATTGCATCTTCACGCAATGATGTCCCTGGAAACTCCAGTAAAAAATTATTAAATGATTTAATTGAAGCTTTGTAATCTCTAATCAAATTATATTGTTTAGCGATTTCATAAGCCTTCTTTTCTAATTTAAAATCTAATTCGTTTACAAGTTTGTTTGCATCTGCTACGTAACTTGATGTAGGATACAAATTAATAAACAATTGTAACTTCTCAATAGCCTCAATAGTTTCTTTTTGCTCTTTAGTGTAAACTGGTGAATTGTAGAAATAGCCTTTTGCAGAGAGAAATGCTGCCTCTTCAGCCTTTTCACTACTTGGATAAATATCTACAAACTTATCGAAATGATAGCTCGATATATAATAGTCACCCATTTCGTAAGAGCACATAGCATGCATAAAAGTCAACTTCTCAGCTTGTGGCTTACCTCTATAGCTAGGAATGATTTGCTCAAACAAACGAAATGCTTTTGCAAACTTGCCTTCTTCGTAAAGATCGGTTCCCATCTTAAATTTATAAGCAGTATCTTCAGATTTTAATGCTTTCTGATAATCACTGCATGAGGCCACAATAATTGACAGCAATGCTATGTAAAGTGCTTTCTTCATAAATTTTAAACAGATTGCAAAAGTATGCATAAATAACGGATTTTGAAAACTTATATTATGAGCTAAAATAGCCCATGAGATCACACGTTAATAGGCTTTATATTAAGTTTAACTTTTACCTAAATCGTTTAGTGCTTTTTTAATTTGATTTTGTAGCTTTTCTGTAGCCGGAACTAATGGCATTCTTACGTGATCATTAGATATTCCCAGATGCTTACAAACTGCTTTAATACCTGCAGGATTATTCTCCGCAAAAATCATTGCAGTAATTGGCATTAATGCAAAATGTAATTTGTAGGCTTCTTTGGCTTTACCAGCTAAGCCTAAACGTATCATGTTCGAAAATTCTTTGGGTAATCCTTGTCCAATAACAGAGATAACTCCTGCACCACCGGCAAGAACTACACCTAGTGCCAAATCATCATCTCCCGAAATAATGAGAAAATCATCAGGTTTTGTTCGAAGCAACTCCAAATATTGATGCACATTATTTCCCGCCTCTTTTACCGCAATAATATTTTCAAAGTCATTGGCTAATCTTATTGTCGTTGAAGGCTCCATATTTTTTGAAGTTCTACCTGGTACGTTGTATAGAATTACAGGAATTGGTGAAGCTTCTGCGACTGCCTTAAAGTGTTGATAAAGCCCTTCTTGTGTAGGCTTACTATAGTATGGAGAAACGGATAATAATGCGTCAATAGATGTTAAATCTGTTTGATTAATCTCTTCTATAATTGACGTCGTATTGTTTCCTCCTATTCCTAAAACAAGCGGTAACCTCCCATTATTGATTTTAACAATAAATTCAATAAGCTGCTTTTTTTCGGCAGGTGTAACGGTTACACTTTCTCCTGTAGTACCACTGATCACAAGATACTCAATACCGTTTTCAATATTATACTCAATAAGACGAGTCAATGCATCAAAATCTATGGATAAGTCCTCTTTGAAGGGTGTAATTAATGCAACTCCTGTACCTATAAATTGGTTCATTATAATTTTTTTAAGATGTTTAAATACTTTCGAAATTCTACTTTAAAAATGTCAAAATCTGAAGGTTTGATGTCGATTATTAAATCATATAAACGTTCATCTTTTCGCGATATACCAACTTTTAAATTTGCTTTAGATAGTGTTGTTATTAAATTAAGTAAAACCTCATTTGTTTTAAAGTAACTAATTAACACATCATAATCTTCGTCGATAAAAGCCTGTAAATCGGTACTATTAATTTTACCCTTCCAGCCTATGTCTTTTGGACTAAAATAAGTTTCCCATTGACTACTTTCATGTTTATCGTCCATGGTAAACGCAACAATTTTATGTTTAGGCGATGTTAGGTTTAACTCCTTAAAATATGATCTAAAAGCTTCAAAATCAGTAAATTCATCTAAATTCAGTAGTACAGCAATAGTCGCTACCTTTTTGTTATTCACAGTTCCTTTTCGGTCCTTCAATAGTGAATTAACATATTTTTGATTTGATTTTGTCTTAAATGCCTTTAAAATCATTTATTTTTGACTTTGTGCAAATGTAGCAAAAGCACATTCATTTTTTCATAAACAAATTTTAAGAATTTTAATGTCTCCTAAATACGCGTCCCTATTAGTAATATTGGTCTTTATCTTTTCTTGCAAAGAAGATGTTTATCTAAATAAAATTGAAGGCAAACGCCTTGAAATAAATGAAGACCTTGCAAGTGACAGCGCCATTGAAACATATATTGAGCCTTATCGTCAAAATGTAAATCGTAATTTGGATAGTGTCATATCATATGCTCCAGAAACGTATTCAAAAAAAGACGGAAACCTCAATACAGCAATTGGTAATCTAATGGCCGATGCGGTATTCAGTGAAGCAAATCCTGTTTTTAATAAAAGAACAGGCCAAAATATTGATTTTGTTATTCTAAATCATGGAGGCATAAGATCAATAATACCAAAAGGGAATATTACGACCAGAACTGCATATAATGTGATGCCCTTTGAAAACTCTGTTGTCGTTGTTAAATTAAAAGGTAAGCAGATTAATCAAATGCTCACTTACCTGTCAAAAGCTAAAAGAGCACACCCATTATCTAATCAGATTAAAATAGAAGTAGATGCCAATTATAATGTTATCTCTGCTACTATTAGCGATCAAGAAGTCCTAGAAGACAAGACCTACTACATTGCAACTAACGATTATCTATATAATGGTGGTGATCGTATGACCTTTTTTCATCCTAATGACAGTCTTTATGTACTAGACTATAAGATAAGGAATGTCCTGATTGATTATTTTAAAAAGAAAGATACGATTAGACCAATAATTGATAATCGCTTTACACAAAAACCAAATTAAAAATGCAAAGAAGAAAGTTTATAAAAAATACTGTAGCTACTGGAGCACTTATCGGTATGGGAGGTATGACATTATCTTCTTTTGCAGAAAACAAACAAAAAAGAATAACAATTCTTCATACCAACGATGTCCATAGTCATGTAGATCCATTTGGTCCTGAAGATGGGAGAAATGCCAATAAAGGCGGTGTTGCAAGACGTGCTACTTTAGTCGAAGCCATAAGGCAGGAAAATCCAAATACGTTATTATTAGATGCTGGTGATATTTTTCAAGGCACACCATATTTTAATTATTATGGCGGTGAATTGGAGTTTAAATTAATGAGCATGTTAAAATACGATTTGGCGACTATCGGAAACCACGATTTTGACAATGGTATCGATGGACTTTATGCCCAATTACCTCATGCCGATTTCGAATTTGTCTCAGCGAATTACGACTTCAAAAATACTGTAATGGATACACATGTAAAGCCCTACAAGATTTTTGTAAAGGATAGTATTAAAATTGGTGTATTTGGACTTGGAATTCAACTTGAAGGCCTTGTAGAAAAGCGCATGTTTAAAGAGACAGTATACCTCGACCCTATTGAAATTGCGCAAGATATGTCTCGAACTTTAAAACAAGAACATAAATGTGATTTGGTAATTTGTCTTTCGCATATTGGGTATTTCTACAAAAAATTTCCGGAGAAAGTATCGGACTTAAATTTAGCAAGAGCAACAAAAGATATTGATTTAATCATAGGTGGTCATACTCATACTTTTCTTCCAAAACCGACAATCGAGAAGAATAGTGTTGGTAAAAATGTCCTCGTTAACCAAGTTGGAGCCTATGGTCTTTATTTGGGCCAAATAGACTTTTATTTTGAACCTGGCAAAGAAACAGAAGCTCAAGGGACGACAATATTAGTTTAATCATTTGTAAGTTGTTGGTAATTCTGCGTCTAAGACTTCAAACTAAAACTAATCAAAATGAAGTCAAAAAAAATCATTCTTATTCTTAGAATCGCAGTTGCAATTATTTTAATCCAAACTCTTAGGTTTAAATTTACAGCGCATCCAGATAGTGTTTACATATTCGAAACGGTTGGGCTTGAACCTTTTGGCCGTATAGGAATTGGTATACTCGAATTAATTGCAGGTATACTTTTACTTATACCAAAATCAGTTTGGATGGGTGCTTCATTATCATTAGGACTTATGGCCGGAGCAATTATGATGCATTTAACCCAACTAGGGATTGAAGTAAAGGGTGATGGAGGCATACTTTTTTATACAGCGCTAATTACATTTACACTAAGTGGAATAATTTTATATTCTGAAAGGAAAAGTATTCCCTTTTTGAAACTTAATTAAGCCTCTTCTAATTGTTCTTCTACATATTCTGGTTCGGGACCCGTAAAATCATCCTGAGACTGCATGTAGAAAAACACAAAGGCCACTACTAAAAGGAAAGAATAAACAAACCCAAGTATATTATCATTAAACACGTAAAAGTAGGCCAATTGGATAATTTCAGAAAATACAATACAAATTGACCCTAAAAGAAGCAACATTGATTTATTATCATTGCGATACATATAGTTAATTAAAGCAATAGAAAGTAAAACCATTACGATAGCATTATAGGAATACTCCAATACATATTCATAAACACTCAAAGTACTAACAGCTGTGGCAGTGACTAAAGAGACGCAGAAAACGTCAAGAATTATTAAAATAATAATTGGTACAGAAAGCTGAGAAAAAACTTGCTTAAAATTTAATTGGATTAGCATCTTTAATGATAAAACCGAATACGCAATTATGAATAGTATATTGGTTAAATAATAAAAGTAATCCACATCTCCTTCATATACCTCTGGTCCAAACCATGCTCCAAAGCTAACAACTTGAGCTATCGTATAGATTATTAAGAACCATAAAAAATATTTGTTTTTCTTATCTGTCCATTTCAAATAAACAAAGGTGAGCAAAACCAAGACTATTGCACTTATAGCAGCACCTTCGGTCTCAAAGGTCATTCCTTGAAACACGATGAATATACCGCCTAATAGCAACAGTAAACCTTTTAATATTTTGCTAAATACCATTTATAATCCCTCATTATTGAGCCAAATATAAAATTATTTTACAATTAAACGGTAAAAAAATGCATTTTATCGATAAAATACGTATTTTTTTGTAAGAATTTATTTCAAAAGGTCTAAAAAGCCCTGCTCTGTTAGGATGGGTATATTTAAGTTTTCTGCTTTGGTTCGTTTACTTGGACCCATTTTATCACCTGCAACCACAAAACTTGTCTTAGATGAGATCGATGATGAGACTTTTCCACCATTGTCTTCAATTAGTTTTTTGAGCTCAGTTCTAGAAACGGTTTCAAATACTCCTGAAACAACAAAACTATTACCCTGAAGTTTGTCGGTCTGATTTGCTAGCTTCTCTGCTGAGATTTCAAGTTGAACACCAAAAGACCTTAACCGTTCTACAATTCTAATATTCTCTAAATCACCAAAAAAGTCAATCACACTTTCAGCAATCCGCTCTCCTATTTCGTCTACAGCAACTAAATCTAGAATCGTTGCGTGCATTAAGGCATCTATAGTCTTATAATGTTTGGCCAATTTCTTAGCAACAGTTTCACCTACATAACGTATACCTAGTGCAAACAGAACACGCTCAAATGGAATTTGTCTTGAGGCTTCAATGCCATTAATTAAATTTTCTGCACTCTTTTCTGCCATACGATCCAGTGGGATAACCTGCTCCACCTTTAACTCATATAAATCTGAATAGTTTCTTATTAGACCTTCGTTAACCAGCAATGCTACTGTTTCCCCTCCTAAACCTTCAATGTCCATAGCCTTGCGAGAAATATAATGTTGTATACGTCCAATAACCTGTGGTGGACAACCATTATAGTTAGGACAATAATGCTTTGCTTCACCTTCTGGTCTAACCAATGGTGTCTCACATTCTGGACAAACATCTATATACTTTGTAGCTACCGACTCATTTGGTCTTTTACTTAAATCTACTGCAATGATCTTTGGGATAATCTCTCCACCCTTCTCAACATAAACCTCATCTCCTACTCTAATATCCAATTTTTCAATCTGATCTGCATTGTGTAAAGAGGCTCTTTTAACAATTGTGCCAGCCAATTGAACAGGTTCTAAATTAGCAACTGGTGTTATTGCACCTGTTCTACCTACTTGATATGTAATTTCATTTAACCGTGTAGAGACTTGTTCTGCCTTAAACTTATAGGCCATTGCCCAACGTGGAGCTTTAGCCGTAAATCCTAGCTCCTCTTGTTGATAAAGGCTATTTACTTTTATAACAACACCATCAATTTCATATGGTAATTCATGTCGATGTTCTTCCCAATACGCAACATAATTTAAAACCTCATCGATGGTATTCACCAATTTTGCCTCCTTAGGTACCTTAAAACCCCATTCTCTAGCTTTATCTAAACCTTTAAACTGAGTAGACACATTAAGATTATTGCCCTTTATACTATATAATAAGCACTCTAGTGGACGCTTTGCAACTTCCGCACTGTCTTGAAGTTTTAAGCTTCCAGAAGCTGTGTTTCGCGGGTTTCTATAGGGTTCTTCATCATTCGCAATACGTTCTTGATTCATTTTTAGAAAACCAGCAATTGGTAAAATAATTTCTCCTCTAATATCAAATCGATCAGGATAATCACCTTTAAGTTGCAAGGGAATCGTAGGAATGGTTTTGACATTTGCAGTCACCTCATCACCTTGCACACCATCTCCTCTAGTAACTGCTCTAAGCAATTGCCCATTTTCGTATGTTAGATTCATAGATGCACCATCATACTTAAGCTCACAGGTATACTGCACATCACCATCCACTAGCTTCTTTATGCGTGTTTCCCAATCCAATAAATCTTCCTTCGAATAAGAATTATCTAAGGAGTACATTCTAAAATCATGAACAATGGTCTCAAAGTTTTTGGTTATAGTACCTCCAACGCGTTGCGAAGGTGAATTAGAATCAAAAAACTCTGGGTGTTTTTCTTCTAAATCCTGAAGGGCTTTGAGTTTCATATCAAACTCATAATCACTTATTGTAGGATTATCGAGTATGTAATAATTATAGTTATGTTGACGAAGCTCGTCTCTGAGTGTTTCTATTTTTGATTTTACGTCCATTTTATAAACCTTCTTTATTCAACCATTTAGGTGTTGGAAGTGGGGTGTAATTGTTCATTTTAGTGAGTAGTCCGTCTATCGTATCATCAACAACCACAGCATCTAGATTCCGTTGTTTTAAAAAACCACGTTCTACCATTTTGTTGCATTGTTGAATCAACGCATCGTAATAACCGTTTATATTTAAAATTCCAATGGGTTTTGTATGCAGACCCAACTGTCCCCAAGTGGTAATCTCAAAAAACTCATCCATTGTGCCAAAACCACCTGGAATAATCATAAAGCCCTCACTCTTCTCATACATTAATACCTTACGGTCATGCATGTTTTGAGTTACGATAAGCTCAGTGAGCCCTTCATTAACGATTTCCTTGGTTCTTAAAAAATTTGGGATAACACCAATTGTTTTTCCTTTATGGTCTATTGTTCCTTGTGCAACCTTTCCCATAATCCCAATCTTTGCAGCACCATAAACTAGAGTAATATGATTCTTAGCTAATATTGCACCTAGATTATATGCAGAATCAATAATTGTTGGGTCGTTACCCTCACTACTTCCACAAAAGACTGATATACTTTTCATACAATTATTTTATACCCTTTAACATTCGATTATAAGCATTCAAATCCATAAGCAAATTAACATTCTTAAAATGCGCATCAATCAAAAGCTGTTTTGTTTCTTCACCAAGATACTGGTTAATTTCAAAATATATTTCTCCATTTGAACTTAAATGCCTAGTTGCAAAATCTATAATGGCTTTGTAAAACACTAGCGCATTATTATCTTCAACGAAAAGCGCTAAATGTGGTTCATGATCCAAAACATTTGGTTTCATTTCTAATTGCTCAGACTGTCTTACATAAGGCGGATTTGATACAATTATGTCAAAACTAGTCTCATTAAAAACAGATTGATAAGATTTCACATCTAAAATATCTGCATTTATAAAATTAATTTCTGTTCCGTTTACCATGGCATTGCCTTGGGCCACTTGTAAGGCCTCCGAAGATATATCTAAAGCATAAACCTGCGCATTACTTAGATGCTTAGCAAGGCTTACAGCAATACAACCACTACCTGTTCCAATATCTAATATTTTTAAAGGCTCGAATCTAGATTTGTTCGATTTTATAATCCAATCCACTAATTCTTCTGTCTCAGGTCGTGGAATCAAAACGTTTTGATTCACCTTGAATTTTAAACCATAAAACTCTGTTTCTCCTAATATGTATTGAATGGGTTTTTGGCTTTTCAATTCTTCCAACACCTCAAAGAAAGTATCGGTCTCTTTTGACTTTAATGTAAATTGAGGGTCTATTGAAAGTTGAAACTTTGGGATTTTCACAAAATGCTCTAAACAGAGATAAAAAAAGTTAGCTACCTCATTTGCACCGTAAATACCATCAAGCTCCTTATGAAATATGCGCTTTAGATCTAATGCCTTCAATCTTATAAATCTTTAATCATCCAAACAGAACAAGAATAATGACCTGTATCTCCCATAGGCTTATCTATACTATTAAAACCAACCTTTCTATATAATTTTCTTGCATCATCCATGTATGGCATAGTCTCTAAGTAACATTGTTCAAATCCTGCTTCTTTTGCAAAATCTAAACACATTGCCATCATTTTACTACCGAGACCTTTGCCTCTTGCTTCTGGCATAAAATACATCTTTTGTAACTCACAAACATTACCATCATAATTATCTAAAGGAGAAATACCTGCACCTCCTAGAATTTCATTACCACTTTCAACAACAAAATACCTCTTTCTTGACTCGTCATAAGTTTCTGTCATACAATCTAAAGCCTCATCCTCATAGGCTGTGCCCACTTTTGGCACACCCATTTCAATAAGAACCTTTCTTATGGCTATTGCAATTTTAGGATTATCCTTAAGTTCTATTTCTCGAATAACAATAGTATCTTTACGCACTTTAAATATTGGTTTTTAAGGCTGATTTTACGTCGGTATGAAGATAGCTATAATTCTTTTTTTTCTATGAAAAGACACCTATTGATTTTATTGTTTTTTACACTTGTTTTCAACTGTACAGTAACCGAAAAACCAGAATTTCAGGGATTAGACAAAATAAAAGTTTTAAATGCCAATGCACAAACTATAACTATTGGTGCTGATGCGGTTTTTAAGAACCCAAATGATGTTGGTGGTACACTCAAAACTGATGGCTTAAAGGTCCTAATTAATGATACCGAAGTGGCCACAATAGTCTCTGAAGTGTTTGATGTACCATCTAAGGATGATTTTACAATTCCCTTAATAGTTTCGGTATCTACAGATAGTCTTGTAGATCGCAATAGCCTAGGAAGTTTATTGGGAGGCCTCATTTCTCAAAGACTAAAAGTGAGATATAAAGGTGAAATAGATTATAAAGTATTTGGATATTCCTCTTCCTACAAATTGGATGAAGAACAAAACATTAAAGTAAAGCTATAATTGAATAAAAACGCTTACTACATAAATCGTTGTTTACAAATTGCCTCAAATGGATTAGGCACAACACGTCCAAATCCAATGGTTGGTGCTGTTGTAGTATATGAGGATAAAATAATTGGAGAAGGATTTACTAGTATTTATGGTGGACCTCATGCTGAGGTTATAGCTATAAGGTCGGTAAAAGATAAATCTCTACTTAAAAAGAGTACTCTTTACGTGATTTTAGAACCATGCAGTCACCATGGAAAAACACCACCTTGTAGTGATTTAATAATAAAACACAATATCCCAAAAGTCGTTATTGGATGTGTTGATGATAATCCTGAAGTAGCAGGTCAAGGCATTGCAAAACTTAGAAAATCTGGGTGCGACGTCATTGTTGGTGTACTCGAAAAGGAATGTAAGTATCATCATAGACGATTTTTTACCTTTCACAATAAAAAAAGACCGTATGTAATTTTAAAGTGGGCCGAAACTAGTGATGGATTCATAGCACCTATAATAAAGGATGAAAAAAAACCAGTTTGGATCACAAATAAATATTCTAGACAATTAGTGCATAAATGGCGTGCAGAAGAACAGGCCATTTTGGTTGGCGCCAATACTGTAATTGAAGATAATCCAAGTTTAACCGTTAGAGATTGGATTGGTGAGAATCCTACTCGTATTGTATTGGATAAAAATTTAAGCTTAAGTAAAGACTATTCTGTTTTTAAAAAGGACATTACTACTATCATAATTAGTGAAAAGGATATTGATTTTAATCAGAGTAAAGCGCATCAAATAGCTAATTTTCTTCATGCTTCCAATATCAACTCTGTCATCATAGAAGGTGGCGCCAAAACACTTCAAACATTTATAGACAATAACCTATGGGATGAAGCACGAATATTTGTTGGTAAGACAACTTTTTGCAAAGGTGTTAAAGCACCACACATTGAAGGTGCATTAATTTCAGAAACTTACATACTAGAAGATCGATTGAGTGTCTATTCAAATAAAAAAGTTACCTGAAATGATTAAGACATTAATATTTGATTTTGGAGATGTCTTTATCAATTTAGATAAACAAGGTGCCATGCAAAACGCATTGGATCTCTTCAAAATTGAAACGTTTGAAGCTGACATGATAAATACTAATATGTCTTACGAAACTGGTAACATCTCTACTGAGGAATTTATTAATTTTTATCGTTCAAAATTTACCTTTTTAACCCAAGAAGATATAGTGAATGCATGGAATTACATTCTTAAAGATTTCCCGAGATACAGATTAAATTTTATCCAAGACCTAGCCTCAAAAAAGCGTTTCAATCTTATTCTGTTAAGCAATACTAACGAAATGCATATTGATTATATTAAAAGGTACATTAGCTTTTACAATGCATTCAAAAACTGTTTTGATAAATTTTATTTATCCCACGAAATAAGGCTTAGAAAACCGAATACCGATATTTTTGAATTTGTTTTAGGCGAAAACAACCTTAATCCAGTTGAGTGCCTATTTATAGACGATACAGCCGAAAATACTAGGACTGCCGAAGCACTTGGCCTTCATACTTGGACAATTGATGAAACCAAGGAAGATGTCATTAATTTATTTAGTAAACATAAAGACTTGTTTTGATATACCTCTTACTAAGCATATTATCTTCTACAGGAATTTTTGTACTCTTCAAATTATTCAATAAATATAAAATCAACACCTTACAAGCTATTGTAGTAAACTATTTTACGGCTTGTTCTATTGGACTAACATTTTATGATGGTAACATAAATGTAGGCGAAATAGTAAACTCAACTTGGTTTTATGGCGCCATAGGATTAGGTTTTCTATTTATATCAATATTTAATGTTATGGCTTTAACTGCTCAAAAAAATGGCCTTTCTGTAGCTTCAGTTGCGAGCAAAATGAGTGTCATCATTCCAATAGTTTTTGGTATAGTAGTATTTAATGAAAGTGTTGGGTGGTTAAAAATTGCCGGAATAGTTTTAGCATTAATTGCCGTTTATCTAACATCTGTAAAAGAGAAAGATAATGTTGTTTTAACCCAATCTATTTATCTACCTATTATTTTGTTCTTTGGCTCCGGAACCATTGACACTTTTGTCAACTATTTTGCACCAGACGATAAAATACCACTATTTTCAGCTGTAATATTTGGGATTGCTTTTACGATCGGAATCTTTGTTTTAAGTTATAATTCCTTAAGAATGAAGCGTCATTTCAAAATAAAAAGTATTCCTTTTGGAGTCGCATTAGGCCTTATAAATTATGCTTCAATTTATTATCTATTGAAAGCGCTTAGAGTTGAAGGATACGATACATCTTCAATTTTTACAGTCAATAATGTGGCTATTGTGGCATTTTCAACTTTAGTTGGGCTTTTCTTATTCAAAGAGAAAATTTCATTTAAAAATTGGCTAGGTATTCTAATTGCCATTATTTCAATTGTAATAGTCACCCTTGCCTAAATTATATGACTGATACTTACAGAACAATCACAGAACCAAATAAAGGCGAGCTCTTTAAAGATCGAAACAGTAAGTTCTATGGTTTTGCTTTTCCAATTACTGATGAGGATGATGTCAAAATTCATTTAGAACAACTCAAAAAAGAACACCATAATGCAGGACATTGGTGTTATGCTTATCAATTAGGAACCGAGAAAATAGTCTTTCGAGTTAATGATGACGGTGAACCTAATAATTCTGCAGGTATGCCAATATATGGTCAAATTCAATCCTTTAATCTCACTAATGTACTGGTAGTTGTAATTCGATATTATGGCGGTGTAAAACTTGGAGTGAGTGGATTAATTAATGCCTATAGAAAAGGCGCAGAACTTGTGCTTAATACATCGCTTATTGAAGAAAAAACGATTAATAGAAATTTTCAGTTAAGATTTGACTATAAACATCTCAGTAAAGTACTTCGTATTTTAAAAGAAAATGACGTCGAAGTGGTAAAACGTATCTTAGAAATGGATTGTTTGTTAGAATTATCTGTCAGAAAAAGTAACTACCAATTGGTAGTTGATTTATTTAGAGATTTTTATGGTGTTAATGTTATTGAATTATAACGAATAATTCTGCAGTTTATCTAAAAGATATTTTGGGCATCGTGTAGGGCGATTCTTCTGCATATTAATAAAAGCTAAAGTTGTACTTCCAGTAGCTAATAAAACAGCATCAGAATTAACTAATTCATATTCAAACTCTATAGATGCAGTAGGCATCGTTTTTAATCGTGTTTTTACTTTAAGCACATCGTCATAACGTGCTGAATTTTTGTAGTTTATATTTAAGGAAATTACAGGGAGCATAATGCCCTCAGCCTCCATCTGGCTGTAGCTCAGGCCAAATGCCCTTAACCATTCAGTTCGCCCAACTTCAAAGTATATGGCGTAGTTCGCGTGGTATACAATACCCATTTGGTCTGTCTCACCATAACGTACCCTAATTTCGGTCTCGTAAAAATTCATTTTTGTGCGATTTTTTTATAAAAAATTCGTACTTTCAGGCGGAAATAAACATGGGAAAAAATTTCTTAAAATTCAATTAAAATTCATTTTTTTTTTAAGAATTTTGTTCACATATTTGTTTCATATTAAATGAGAGAATTCAGGTTCTCTTTTTTTTGCTAATCTAACTAACAATACTAAAATATCAACTCAAAGTATGGAGGTAACCGCTCAATCTGTTTGGGATAACTGTCTTGATTTTATAAAGGATAATATTCAGCCACAAGCTTTTAAAACTTGGTTTGAACCTATTAAAGCAGTTAAACTTTCAGGCAGTGCATTGAGCATACAAGTACCTAGTAAATTCTTTTATGAGTGGTTAGAAGAGCACTATGTAAAAATCCTTAAAGTTGCACTTACCAAAGAGCTAGGTGAAGATGCCAAATTAGTGTATGTCATTAAGATGGAAAACACCTATGGTAATAGACAACCTTTTACAGAGAAAATTCCAAGTTCTAACAGAACGGCTGTTAAATCACAAGACGTTGATGTACCCTTTGATAATAAAAGTCCTGAATTAAAGAATCCTTTTATTATACCTGGGATTAGAAATGTAAAAATTGAATCCCAATTAAATCCTAGCTACAACTTTGAAAATTTCCTTGAAGGAGATTCAAATAGATTGGCTAGAAATGCAGGTATTGCGGTTGCCAATAAACCAGGTGGAACGTCTTTCAACCCTCTACTCATTTTTGGTGGTGTTGGACTAGGTAAAACACATTTAGCGCATGCTATCGGTGTAGATATTAAGGATAAGTATCCAGAAAAGACCGTTTTATATATTTCTGCTGAAAAGTTTACACAGCAGTATATAGATTCTGTAAAGAAGAATAACAGAAATGATTTTATTCATTTCTACCAGATTATAGATGTATTAATAATTGATGACGTACAGTTCTTATCGGGTAAGACTGGAACTCAAGATGTATTTTTCCACATCTTTAATCATTTACACCAAAATGGTAAACAAGTCGTATTAACAAGTGATAAAGCACCTGTTGATATGCAAGACATTGAACAACGTTTACTATCCCGCTTTAAATGGGGTCTTTCTGCCGAATTACAAACACCAGATTTTGAAACACGTGTTTCAATCTTAAAGAATAAACTTTATAGAGATGGTGTTGAAATGCCTGAAGAAATTGTTGAATATGTTGCTAAGCACATTAAAACTAATGTGAGAGAACTAGAAGGTGCTATTATCTCTTTAATCGCACAGTCCTCTTTCAACAAAAAGGAAATCACTATTAACCTTGCAAAAGATATTGTTGAGAAATTCGTTAAGAATACAAAACGTGAGGTCTCTATAGATTATATTCAGAAAGTAGTTTCAGATTATTTCCAAATGGATGTGAGTACACTTCAATCTAAAACTAGAAAACGTCATATCGTTCAGGCACGTCAGTTAGCAATGTTCTTTGCTAAAAAGTATACTAAGGCTTCTTTAGCGAGTATTGGATCTCAGATTGGACAGAGAGACCATGCAACCGTACTACACGCATGTAAGACTGTAGACAATTTATCATCTACAGATAAACAATTTAGAAAGTATGTTGAGGATCTTTCTAAAAAGCTGTCCTTATAACACTACAATTCAATGACTAAAATATTAATGGTTTGCCTGGGCAATATTTGTAGATCGCCTTTGGCTCATGGTATAATGGCTAATAAACTAAATACCAAAAACTATTATGTAGATTCTGCTGGTACTGCATCATACCACATTGGTAGTAAACCAGATAGACGATCTATTGAGGTTGCTTTAAATCATGGTATAGAGATTAGTCATCAAAGGGCAAGGCAGTTTGTAGTTGCAGATTTTGATGAATTTGACTATATCTATGTAATGGATCGCTCTAATTTAAGTAATATTCTTAGCCTATCTAGAGATGATGAGGATGCAAAAAAAGTACATTTATTTTTAGAGAGTAATCCTAATATATCAGATAAAAATGTACCAGATCCTTATTATGGTGATATATTGGACTTTGAGAATGTTTTTAACATAGTTGATGAGACCTGTGATATTATAGCATCTTCATTGGAAGATTAACCATTAGCTAAGTCAATTTTTTCAAATTTTGTAACTTAGAGGAACTCAAAAAAATTGAATATGAGATTGCTTGCCTCTATTTTGTTCCTACTTTACACTTCCATTGTTATTTCTCAAGATTTAGATATTGAATTATTTGCTCAAAATTTTGATCGTCCTGTAAATTTAAAACATGCTGGTGATGATAAATTATACGTAGTGGAGCAAGATGGATATATCAAAATAATTAATGCTGACGGATCTGTTGAATCTACTGCTTTTTTAGATATCGATTCTCGTGTAATAAATACAGGAAATGAAAGAGGACTATTAGGATTAGCTTTTCATCCTAATTATATAACTAACGGTCATTTTTATGTTAACTATATAAATAATTCTGGAAACACTGTTATATCGCGTTTTAATCGATCTAGCACAAACCCGTTGCTGGCTGACCCAAATTCAGAACTTATCTTACTCTCCTACTCACAACCTTTTACCAATCATAATGGTGGTGATATGGCATTTGGTCAAGATGGCTATTTGTATATTTCTTCTGGTGACGGTGGATCTGGAGGTGATCCGCAGAATAATTCTCAAAACTTAACTAATTTATTGGGTAAGATTTTAAGGATTGATATCGATAATACGGAAAACGGAAATAATTATGCTATTCCTTCTGACAATCCTTTTGATGGAAGCCTCACAAATAGTGAGGAAATATGGGCTTATGGACTTCGAAACCCATGGAAATTCTCTTTCGATAGTCTAAATGGTGATATTTGGATTGCCGATGTTGGACAACAAGAATATGAAGAAATAAATAGAGCTACGCTTACAGATGCTGGTCTAAATTACGGATGGCGTTGTTATGAAGGTAATGCTACCTTCAACACCACGGGTTGTCCTGCTTCTAATACCTTAACTTTTCCTGTAGCTGAGTATAATCATACCACTAGTGGGCAATTTAAATGCTCAATCACTGGTGGTTATAGATATAGAGGAAGTACCTATACTAACTTTAGCGGTAAATATTTCTTCGCGGATTACTGCAGTGGTGAAATTGGTTATTTGACTGAAAATGGTTCTAACTGGGATATGACTTTGGTTGATTTTTCAGGCAATTGGGTTGCATTTGGAGAAGATATTAATGGCGAATTATATATCTCTGATATTACCTCTGGCAACATTTATAAATTGGTTGATAATCTATTAAGTATTGATGAAAATGAATTGTCGCGTATTACTGCTTACCCTAACCCATCGGAAGGCACATTAAACATTGATTTCACAAGCTTTCCTATTAACCAGAAAATAACTATTGAGATAATAGATTTGCATGGTAAAACGGTGGTTTCATCAAGCTTTAATGAAGCAAGCATATTTCAATTCGATACGGCCAACCTCACTAAAGGCATCTATGTTTTAAAATGTACCTCAGATTTAGGTAATAACCATATTCAAAAATTAATACTAGAATAGAAATGGAAGAATATGGAAAATTATATCTTATCCCAACACGATTAGGAGACAATCCACCACTAGAAGTTCTTCCTATTTCTATTAAAAAAATAATAGAAAATCTAGATGATTATATTGTAGAAAACGAGAAAACTGCACGCCGGTTTATAAAACGTGTAACGCCAAGTAAATCTCAACCTTCGCTGAGAATTAAAGTTTTAAATAAATACACTACAGATGAAGAGCGTAGTACTTTTTTAGACCCTTGTTTAAAAGGTATATCTGTTGGTTTACTTTCTGAGGCTGGTTGCCCAGCTATCGCTGATCCAGGAGCTCAAATAGTTAGTCAAGCTCACGAGAAAAATATTAGAGTAATACCATTAGTTGGACCTTCGTCTATCCTATTGGCGCTCATGGCATCTGGAATGAATGGACAAAACTTTGCTTTTAATGGTTACCTGCCTATTGATAAAGCAGAAAGGAAATCAAAATTAAAATCCTTAGAACGTCTATCTTCGGAGCAAGACCAGTCACAGATTTTTATTGAAACCCCTTACAGAAATAATAAATTATTACAAGATTTAATCGTAGCGCTTCATCCCACCACTAAACTATGTATTGCTTGTGACATAACACTGCCAACTGAGTATATTAAAACAATGCCAGTTAAAGAATGGAAGCAATACAAAGGCGACCTTCATAAAAGGCCTGCAATTTTTATAATAAAAAAAGATTAGATTAAATTCTGGCTTTTGCCTTTTTATTTGGTTTCACAAAAGAAGTATCATAACCAGAGAATTTTTTCATGTAATACTTCACTGTTGAACCATAAGCATCCGAAAAATTATAATTCCCAGAGCTTCTCAAGAATTTTTTTACACTACCAGGTCCAGCAAGATGCGCTGCCGCAAGTATACCAGATTCTGTTACAGTTATACCTCCAATAACTTTTCCATCAAAACGCTTAATGTCTTTTCTTAAAATCCATTTATTACGTTCTGCATTCGCTATAAAGGCCTTCTCTTGTAATTCAGGATTGTATAAGAAACTCTTTGGACTATAAATACCAATTAGTTTTAATGTTTCTGACCCAAATTGATATTTACCTAAGTATCCTAATGTATTCACAGTAAAATAATCTCCTCTAGACTCTTTGAAAGCTAAAGCCTCTTTAAAACCTTCAAAAGACTTCCCTAAAAAAGGTGTGAAAATAGTTTGAGAATGATCATTATGAGGTGTTTGCAAGTTCATTGCAAATTCATCCTTAACAGTGTAGTCTAATTCTAAACCAGAAGTAGAATAAATCTCTAGATTTAATTCAGAATCTGGGTATAGGGCGATTGCTATTGCCAAACAAATAGCAAACGGAAGAATAATATTTTTGATACTATTTTTAACCATAACAGCTAATATTTAAATAAAACCTGTACCCCAATCGGCTTTATTAAATTCGGGTGCAAATATACGAATATTAATTAAATGCTGAAAGTCAGTGACTTAAGCGTTATAAATAGTTATTAAAAGTAGAGATAATGGAGCTTTACGCGACCTTCACTATTAAGCTCTAATGCCGGAAAAGGGATCTTAATTACGTTAAAAACGTCAAATAGTGTTCTGAGGAAGTGAGAATTTGTTCTAATTCTTGTTAAATCTACATCTAAACTTAGGTAATACTGTCTTATCCTATTTTGATTGGGAAAGGCTATATCCTTTGGATCACCTGTTAGCATGCCATCTGCTCCATATCCAAATGCAATATTTAACCAATTTGGGATTGTATTATTTGGAATAAAGGCATTAATATTAGCACTCAGCCAATAAGTTTGCCCATTATAATCTTTTAAAAATTCTTCAAAAAATCCATCACCCAGTGCATCTGTTCTTTGACTTGCATAGGGTGAAGTATTAAAAGAATATTTCATAGTTATGCGCTGTTCTCGCCATAAGAGTTCCTGACCAACGTACAAACCCGTTCCTGTTAAATTGGCCAACATATCTAACCAAGAGAATCCCCATTCTTCAGAAAAACCATCCATAACTTCAACTGCAGTTAAAAAACCAAAACCAAGTGTTGAGCCATATAAGAGTTGGTCTTTTTCACTAACACCAGCCCAATTAAGTGTATTAGCACCCAATCGTCCTAATTGATAAGAAGAAAAAATATGGCCCAATTTGTCCATCTGTAACCATTCCTCATTATCATTCACTGTTCTAAACGATGACCTTTCGTAGTCAGAATACCATAGTTCATTTAATCCAACCAGCGTAATAGTTGCAAGCGATGCCTCAGTAATTACAACCGTATTGCGTCGAGGTATGTCGAGCGTATCGCTCGGTGCTAAAAATCTGTTTAGCTTACTCTGAGCATTTATAATAAGAGAACTACTTAATAAAAAGAATAATAAAAGTATCCTTTTATATAAGGCCTTATTTTCTGATGCCTTGTGAGGATAGATACCGTTGATATTGCCTTGCATTATTATTATGCTGTGATAAAGTCTTTGCAAATTTATGATAACCAAAACGCTCAGCATCTGCGGCAAAGTACAAATAGGAATGTTTCTCAGCATTTAGAACAGCTCGGATTGCGGATAAATCTGGCATTGCAATTAATCCAGGCGGAAGACCTTTGTTTATGTAGGTGTTGTAAGGCGAGTCTATTGTTTTATGAACATTAAGTACACGTCTTATAACTGTATTTTTATATTCTGGTAATTGATATGCCGCAAACTTTAAAGTGGGATCGGCTTGAAGAGGCATACCAATACGTAATCTATTTAGATATACACCTGCTACTCTTGGTTGCTCATCCCTTTTCTTAGACTCTTCATGCACAATTGAAGCTAATGTGATGACCTCATTAGGAGATAAATTTAATTCTTGTGCTTTTTTAACTCTCGCATCATTCCAAAAACGCTTGTACTCACTCAACATTTTATCTCTAAATTTTTCTGCATTTGTATTCCAGAAAAACTCGTAGCTATTAGGTAAGTACATACCTAAAGCTGTAGCCTCATTAAAACCATTCTCGCTTAAAAATAACGCATCTCTCATGGCATTTACTAACGATCCACTATCAGCTTCAATCTGCTTACTTATTCGTCCTGCTAGCGCTTCGATACTATTTTGATTATTAAAAGAAATTTTTATTGGAATATTACGGCTTCTTATTGAATTAATAATATCATTATTATTCATGCCTTTGCGGATAGCGAACTTACCAGCTTTTATATTGCTCGTGTACTTCTTCTGCTTAGCCAAAGCGTCAAAACCATCGATATCAACTAAAAGTGGCTCTAATTGTTCCCTAACATCATTGTAGCTCGCATCACTTGGTACAAAAATATAAGCCTCTTCATTATTAAATGCTGTATTAGGCGAAAACATCGCTCCATAGATGTTATATGCGATAATACCACATATTATTAACCCTATCAAAGCGACTGCCCAAAGTATCTTCTTTATATACATAACCTAGTGATTAATGCGTTGTAAAATAAACTCATTGCTATAGGATTTACCATCGTAACTCCAATCTTTTTTTAATCCGATTTTTTCAAATCCATTATTTTCAAAAAGTGCTAAACTCGCTGAGTTTGTTTCAGAAATGTTAGCGTAAACTTGGTGTAAATTTAAAATATCGAATGCATAATTCACCAATAGATTTAAGGCCTCACTACCAATTCCTTTCTTTCTATCAGAGATTTCCTTTATTAAAATACCTAGACCTGCTCTTTTATGAAGCGGACTAAAATCGTACAAATCTATTAAGCCAAGTATCTTATTATCAGATTGCTGACAAATTGCTAATCGCAACTGTTTAGCTTCAAAAATATCCTGTTTTGCATTTTTTAGATATTCTCTAATAAGATACCTAGAATAAGGTTGCTTTGTGTCACTTAAACTCCAAAGTGCAGTATCATTCTCTATGGTGTAAACAAATTCTAAGTCTTCTGGCTCTAATGCCCTCAAATAAATTTTGTCGCCCTTTAGATTTACCATACTAATTCACCTTTAAAAACTTGCTTAGCTGGTCCAACAAGCCAAACATCTTCGTAACCAGAATCATTAGACTTAAAATTTACTTCTAAATGACCTCCTGGAGTATTAAGTTTTATTGTATTGGCTTCAGTTCTTTTTGTGGCATGCATAGCTAGAGCTACAGCTGTAACACCAGTGCCGCAAGAAAAAGTCTCATCTTCAACACCTCTTTCATAGGTTCTTACCGAAAATATATCTTTGCTGATAGGTTCTACAAAATTAACGTTACTACCAGTTGCGCTATATGGTTCGCCATAGCGAATTTTTGCACCTCTTGATTTAACATCAATATTTTTAATGTCATTAACCATCTCTACATGATGTGGTGATCCTGTATCTAAAAAAACATGACTGTCATATAATTCTACATTATTCACATCTCCCATTTGTAATGAAATAAAATCACCGTTTATTCTTGCCTTATGTAATCCATCAATGGCATTAAACTTAGTTTCAGTATCAATAACTCCCAAGAAATTAGCAAATGCTACTATACAACGTCCGCCATTACCGCACATACTACTTTCATTGCCATCAGCATTGTAGTAGACCATCTTAAAATCTGAAAATTCGTCATTCTCTAAAAGAATAAAACCATCTGCACCAATGCCAAATCGTCGGTCGCATAATTGTTTTATACGCTTGGTATCATTTTTGTCTATAATGTCTTGACGATTATCAATGATAATAAAGTCATTTCCAGTTCCTTGATATTTGTAAAATGTGGTTGTCATATGCCTTGCAAATATAGTAATAATAGTAAGTACTGGGAGCTGTTAATTAGGCGTTAAAAGTGAAGTTAAATAGTCGTTAAATATGATTTTGAATTTCAATAAATCTCTAAATTTAAACGTTAAATAGTTGAATAATAATTAATAGAATTATGAAGAAGATTTTAACCTTAGTCGGTGTTTCAGTTTTAGGAGGCCTATTAACATTAGGTGGATATAAACTTTTTATTGAGGAAAGCCAAAACGAACCTGTTATTGTTAATGATGCACAAGAAATTCCCATTTATGTTCCAACAAGTACAAGTACTCTCAATACAATTGCATCAGAAGCACCCAGTTTCGTCGAGGCCGCAGAAAAGACTTTAGATGCTGTTGTTCATGTTAAAAATACAGCTATTGTTACCGCACCAATGACTATGTACGATTTGTTTTCTGGAAGAAGTAGCGAGCGTGCACAAGTTGGTACTGGAAGTGGTGTAATAATCTCACCTTCGGGTTATATTGTTACCAATTACCATGTTATTAAAAATGCTAATGATATTAGTATAACCTTAAATAATAATAAGGTTTACACGGCTGAACTTGTGGGCTCGGATGAAGCAACTGACATCGCATTAATAAAAATTGAAACTGAAGAAGACTTGCCATTCTTGGCATTTGGTGATTCTGATAATGCAAAAATTGGAGAATGGGTATTGGCTGTCGGAAATCCATTTAATTTAAATTCTACAGTTACAGCAGGAATCATAAGTGCCAAATCAAGAGATTTAACAGGACAAAATGTACAATCCTTTATTCAGACTGATGCGGCCGTAAACCCAGGAAATTCTGGTGGCGCATTAGTAAATACTAATGGTGACTTAATTGGTATTAACACAGCCATTTCTTCGAGAACAGGCTCTTACATTGGTTATTCATTTGCTGTCCCTAGTAATATTGCCAGAAAGATCGTTAATGACATTATGGAGTATGGTAATGTTCAAAACGGAATTTTAGGTGTTGTTGGTGGCGCATTAAACAGTAAGGCTGCTGAACAATTAGGTGTAGACATTACAGAAGGTTTCTATGTAAGTGAAGTTCAAGAAGATACTGGTGCAGAAAAAGCCGGAATTCAATCTGGTGATATCATAAGAAGAATTGATAATGTAGAAATCAACAAATTCTCTGATCTAACAGGTTATCTTAAAACTAAAAGTCCAAATGACATCGTGAATGTAACCTTAATTAGGGATGGTGACGAGGAGATTTTACCGGTAACTTTGCTTAAACCAGCCATAACATTATTAGAGACTATAGGTTATGTGAAGAATGCGACTAGTGAAGATCTCAAAAAGTACGATATTAATTATGGCGTAAAGATTTCAGAATTTTATGAAGAAAATTATAAAAATTACTGGAATAGAAATGGCGTAGAAGAAGGAAGTATAGTGACAAAAATTAATGGAAAAAAGTTATATACTGTTGACGACGTTCAGACAGCAATGAAAATAAGAGGATATAATGAACCTTTACAAATTGAAGTTATAAATAAGGAAGGCGAAAAAACAGTTTATAATTTTAAATAGTACAAATTCTTATCAAAATATGAACCCTTTAGAGTTATTCTTTAAAGGGTTTTTATTTTCGTCAAAATGTGTTACGAAAACGTTTGAAATATGTATTTTTGCCGCGAATTCTAAATCTCAAAATATAAAAAATGGGTCATAACGATACTTACGAAAAAGAGTTAGCCTTTCAAGCCGATCGTCGAAGAGCAACTGTTGAATTTATCAAAATAATTACCGATTTATGGTATGATAAATCAATTGAAATTGTTCTTTTTAGAAACCAGTTAATTGATAAAAATGTAAGTGAAATTTTAAATCTTCACGAGTATGCTGGTGAATTCGTGCAAAAACCAATCTCAATTTTTGATTCAGTTGAAATCGCGCAAGCGATAAGTAAAATGAGCATGCCTCCTGCCAAGTTAGATATTGGTAAACTTACTTATGAGTATCATTTAGAAGATAATAAGTATGGTAATGCTACAGCATTTGTTTCTGCAAAGCTGAAAGAATCTAAGAATAATGAGGCAATTGAGCCCAAAGATGTTGTTTTGTATGGTTTTGGTAGAATTGGCAGATTAGTTGCCAGAGAATTAATGACAAGAACAGGTGCTGGCAGTCAATTAAGGCTGAGAGCCATTGTGACTCGAGGAGAGATTAACGAAACTGTCTTAGAGAAGCGTGCATCTTTATTGAGAAATGACTCTGTCCATGGTGATTTTTCTGGTATGGTGGTTACAGATGCGAAGAATAGTGCATTGATTATAAATGGCACAACAGTAAATGTAATTTCTGCGAATGCACCAGAAGACATAGATTACACTGCTTATGGTATAAAAAACGCTTTAGTTATAGATAATACAGGTGCATTTAGAGATGATAAAGCACTAAAAAGACATTTAAAGGCCAAAGGTGTAGATAAAGTATTATTAACAGCTCCAGGTAAAGGAATTCCAAATATAGTGCATGGTGTAAACCATTTAGAACACGACCCTGATAAAGTAAAAATTTACTCTGCGGCATCTTGTACAACAAATGCCATAACACCAGTTTTAAAGGCTGTTGAAGATTCTTTTGGAATTAAATCTGGTCATTTAGAGACAATCCATGCGTACACAAACGATCAAAATCTAGTTGATAATTTCCATAAAAAATACCGTCGTGGAAGAGCTGCTGGTCTTAATATGGTTATCACAGAAACTGGAGCAGGACAAGCGGTGAGTAAAGCGCTACCCTCATTAGATGGTAAACTAACATCGAACGCTATTAGAGTTCCTGTACCAAATGGCTCCCTAGCCATTCTAAATCTGCAACTAGAAAAAAAGACCTCACTCGATGCACTTAATACTATAATGAAAAAGTATGCATTAGAGGGTAACCTCGTTGAACAGATTAAGTATGAAATGAGTGATGAGTTAGTATCGAGCGATATTGTAGGTAGCTCCGCACCTTCAATTTATGATAGTAAAGCATCTATAGTTCGTAAAGATGGTAAAAACATCATCCTATACATTTGGTATGATAATGAATATGGCTACAGTCATCAGGTAATAAGGCTTGCCAAATACATATCCAAAGTAAGACGCTACGCATATTATTAAAAATTAGTAATCAATATAAAATGGCCTATTTGATAGGCCATTTTCTTTTATAGAAAATCCAAATCACGACTATGAATCGTATATTACTAAGTGCGCTATTTTACTAATATTTTTAAGTCAAAATCTTACTTTAAATGCTATTAAAATTACTATATTGGCACTGAATTAATCCTAACGTAACCAAAATTAATTAAGATGAAATTCTTGACTAAAGTCACTGTCCTTCTGCTTTTTACAATCTGTTTTCAATTTATTAATGCGCAAGCAAATTCTACTCCAGTTCAGGAAGAACAATTATCCTTAAACAGTGGAACCATAGATAATCAATTCGAATATATTTTTAAGAAATCTGGAAATTTTAAAGGTGTTAACGGTCAAAAATATGAAGCCGTTAAGTACACCTCACTCCTAACCTTGAAAGCGCACGTTTTAGATTCACTCAATACAACATACGCTAAGCTTGATGCTTCTGAAAAAACAGTTGAGAGTCAAAAAAAGGAAATAAGTGATTTAAAATCGCAACTTTCGAATACGCAGACCACACTTAATCAGACCGAAGCAGAAAAAAATAGCATGGCGCTCTTTGGAATGCAACTTGGTAAAACAAATTATAATGTTCTAATGTGGAGTATTATTGCTGGTTTATTTGCACTTTTAATATTTTTTATTTTAAAATTCAAAGGGAGCAATGCACTTACTAAAGCAGCAAAACTTAAGTTAGAAGAAGTAGAGTCTGAATTTGAAGAGCATAGACGGGTAGCGTTAGAAAGAGAACAAAAAGTACGTCGTCAATTACAAGACGAAATAAATAAGAATAAGGCTTAAAATCTCATTTAAATATTATATTAAATCCGTAAGTTGACCTTGCGGATTTTTTTTGATTCTTAATTATTGCATCTTTGCAAAATGCGTATAGATATTATTACTGTTTTACCAGAATTATTGAAAAGTCCCTTTGATGCTTCTATTCTTAAAAGAGCTATCGAAGCAAATCTTGTAGAAGTACATTTCCATAATTTAAGAGATTATACGACCGATAATTACAAGTCTGTGGATGACTATCAATTTGGTGGTGGTGCGGGCATGGTAATGATGATAGAACCTATTGACAAATGTATTTCGCAACTTAAGAAGGAACGCACGTATGATGAAATCATATATATGACACCAGATGGGGAACGACTCAACCAAGGAATAGCCAATACCCTATCTTTAAAAAAGAATATAATTATTCTCTGTGGTCATTATAAAGGGGTTGATCAACGTGTAAGAGATTTATTTATAACTAAAGAAATTTCAATTGGTGATTATGTACTTTCTGGTGGTGAATTGGGCGCAGCTGTATTATGTGATGCCATTATACGGTTAATTCCCGGAGTACTTGGCAATGAAACATCAGCACTCACAGACTCATTTCAAGATAATTTATTAGCACCTCCTATTTACACAAGACCAAGAGAATATAAGGGAATGAAAGTCCCAGAGATTTTATTCAGTGGAAATTTCCCAAAAATAGAAAAATGGCGAGAGGACCAAGCACTCCAACGAACTCAAGAACGAAGACCAGATTTATTAAATGAGGATTAAAATAGTTTTGTAAAAAACTTTAAGGTATTCGCTTTTAACTCTTAACTTTTTAATTATCTTTGCAGCCACTTTTAGGTTAACCTCTGGCGAGAATCGTGAATGTTGATTTGAAAAAACCAATAAACAATAAAAATGAATTCTTTAGTAAAATTTGTACAAGACGAATTTGTAACAAGAAAAGATCTTCCAGAATTTAGTGCTGGCGATACAATCACAGTGTATTACGAAATTAAAGAAGGTAATAAAACACGTACCCAGTTTTTTAAAGGTGTAGTATTACAACGTAAAGGGTCTGGTGCTACTGAGACGTTTACTATCCGTAAAATGTCAGGAACAATTGGTGTAGAACGTATCTTCCCAGTAAACTTGCCTGCTTTACAAAAAATTGAAGTTAATAAGCGTGGTAAAGTTAGAAGAGCTAGAATATTCTACTTCAGAGGTCTTACTGGTAAAAAAGCAAGAATTAAAGAAGTTAGAAGATAATCTAACTAAAATAGTATTAAAAAGCCTCCAGTTCTGGAGGCTTTTTCAGTTATTAACTTTTGTTAATAACTGCGGTTTATAAGATGTTGACATTTAAACCGTTAAAAAATTTGGAAATTAATAACCAAAGTATACTTTAGCTAAACAATTAACGGCAAACAGTGTTTGTTTTGAAATTATTTTCAATAAGTGTTAAATTGTGATAAAGAAAGTTCTTTATTTTATGAGATTGTTTTTTGAGGCCGGTGAGTGGCTTGTGTAGGCAAGTAAAACCAGCGGGTCATGATTATTGAGGCATAAGCCATACAGTGTAGGGATTGTGTTGAAGATATGAAAGCTCGGAAAAAGTAACAGGAACGAAAGTGAATGTGAAAAGGAAGAGCAATGTTTTGGACGGTATTAAACACGCAAGTGAATGATAAAAGAAAAAACATCAAGAAAAACAATTTTGGAGACGTTTGTACATCAGGTCAATACATTTTGAAAGATGGAAACGTTTCTCTGAAGTGGAAACCCTTGAACCGAAAAGGATGATGGCTTAGACCATACAGCTGAGTTAGTGAAAACTAAATAGGTCACGTTAATACCGCTTCGAAGAAAAGCCATGTTAAATCAGATTTACTGAATTGATATGGCTTTTTGCGTTTTATATAACTAATAATTAAAAGGATTTCCTTTAAAACATCTCTTTTACTTAATCTATAAAAAATATCATTTAGGTAATCATTCTTACATCATTTTAGCTGGTACATTTTTGTATATTTGCACTGCTTAAAATAAGCCTAGATACAATCATTATATTTTCATAACCTATGACCAAAACAGCAAAGATTGTTTATACAAAAACAGATGAAGCTCCAGCATTAGCGACACGATCTTTCTTACCAATAGTAAAAGCTTTTACAAAATCCTCTGGGATTGAGATAGAAATTAAAGATATCTCATTGGCATCAAGGATATTAGCTGTGTTTCCAGATTTTCTGAATGATGATCAAAAAGTTTCAAATGCCCTTGCAGAATTAGGTGAGTTAGCTAAACAACCAGAGGCTAATATTATAAAATTACCAAATATAAGCGCCTCTATCCCACAACTCAAAGATGCGATTGAGGAATTAAAAGCTAAGGGGTATAAATTACCAGATTATCCAGATGAGCCTGCCAATGAAGCTGAAAAGGAGATTAAACAACGTTATGATAAGATAAAAGGTAGTGCTGTAAACCCAGTTTTGAGAGAAGGTAATTCCGATAGACGTGCACCAAAAGCAGTTAAGAATTTTGCTAAGAAAAACCCACATTCAATGGGTGCTTGGTCAGAAGATTCTAAAACTCATGTTGCAACAATGTCACAAGGTGATTTTGCTCATAATGAAAAATCAGTAACTGTAGATAATGCTACAATAGTTTATATTGTACATACTGATAAGAATAACAACAAGACTAAACTTAAAGCAGGTATTAATCTTCTTGATGGAGAAATTATTGATGCCAGTGTTATGAGTAAAAGCGCACTTTTAAGTTTTCTAGATAAGGAAATTAATGATGCTAAAGAAAATGATGTGCTTTTATCATTACATATGAAGGCCACAATGATGAAAGTTTCTGATCCAATTATTTTTGGTCATGTTGTCAAAACTTATTTTAGAAGTTTATTCGAAAAACACCAAGAATTATTTGATCAAATCGGTGTAGAAGAGAATAACGGATTTGGAAATCTTTTAGAAAAAATTGAGGAATTACCAGAAGATAAAAGACAAGAGATACAGAACGATATAAAAATCACTCTTAACGAAGGTCCAGACTTAGCCATGGTAAATTCCGATAAAGGTATTACTAACCTGCATGTACCTAGTGATGTTATTATAGACGCCTCTATGCCTGCAATGATTAGAACTTCAGGTCAAATGTGGAATGCAAAAGGAGAGCAACAAGACACAAAAGCTATTATTCCAGATAGTAGCTATTCTGGCGTTTATATTGCTACAATTGACTTTTGTAAAAAACATGGTGCTTTTGATCCAACAACAATGGGAACAGTCCCTAATGTTGGATTAATGGCGAAGAAAGCGGAAGAGTATGGCTCTCACGATAAAACATTTGAAATAGAATCAGATGGTAAAGTTGAAGTCATCGATGCGAATGGAAATGTACTTACAAGCCATAACGTTGAGCAAGGCGATATCTGGAGAATGTGCCAAGTTAAAGATGAGCCAATTCAAGATTGGATTAAACTTGCTGTAACTAGGGCGAAAGCTTCTCAAACACCTGCAGTATTCTGGCTAGGTAGTGAAAGAGCACACGATGCAGAATTAATTAAGAAGGTGAATAAATATCTTCCGTCACATGACACGAGTGGATTAGACATTAGGATATTATCACCTATCGATGCTACTAACTTTACACTTGCACGTGTAAAAGAAGGAAAAGACACTATATCTGTAACGGGTAATGTATTAAGAGATTATTTAACCGACCTTTTCCCTATTCTAGAACTAGGAACAAGTGCTAAAATGTTATCTATAGTACCATTAATGAATGGTGGTGGCCTTTTTGAAACCGGTGCTGGAGGCTCTGCTCCAAAGCACGTACAGCAGTTCGTCAGTGAAAATCACTTACGCTGGGATTCTCTTGGTGAGTTTTTGGCTTTAGCCGTTTCATTAGATCATTTTGCTGATGCAAACATTAATCCAAAAGCAAAGGTATTAGGAGAAGCTCTAGATGAGGCTACAGAAAAGCTTTTAGAAAACAAGAAAGGCCCTTCTAGAAAAGTGAATGAACTAGATAATAGAGGTAGTCATTTTTATTTGGCGCTTTATTGGGCGGAAGCCTTAGCAAACCAAAATTCGGATTTAGACCTTCAGGTTGAGTTTAAGAAGGTTTATGACTTTTTATCATCTAATGAATTAGCCATTTTAGATGATTTGATTTCATGCCAAGGATCTTCAGTAAACATGGATGGCTATTATCTTCCAAATGACAAATTAACAAATAATGCCATGCGTCCTAGCGCATTGTTAAATAGCATCTTATAATAAGATTAAACTTACGTTAAAAGAGCTTCATCCCAGATGAAGCTTTTTTATTTTTGCGTAAAATTGCCGTGATGAATAAGAGCCTCTGTGGTTTTTTTCTTTTCCTTTTAGGAATTCCCTTAATCTTAAGTGCCCAAGATAAGTTTACACTTAGTGGTTCTATTACTGATAATGCAAGTAATGAAACCCTAATCGGTGTGAATGTCCTTATACCAGAAATCCAGTCTGGGACCATGACAAATGAGTATGGCTTTTACTCCATTACACTGCCACGAGGTGAGTACACCATACAAATAAGCTATCTAGGATTTAAAACTATTACAGAAACCATAAATCTAGATAAAGATATAAGCAAGAACTATAAACTTGTAGAAAGTGCGGAAAGTTTAGAGGAAGTGGTAATCAAAGAAGACGTAGAAAGATTGAACATAAAAAAACCTCAAATGAGTGTTAATGCCCTTTCAATTTCTACAATTAAAAATATGCCTGTTGTTTTTGGAGAAGTTGATGTCATAAAATCTATAACGCTTTTACCTGGAGTCACTAACGCTGGTGAAGGTTCTTCGGGTTTTAATGTGAGAGGTGGTGCTGCAGATCAAAATCTTATTCTTTTAGATGAAGCCATAATATTTAATTCTTCCCATTTATTCGGTTTTTTTTCGGTATTTAATCCTGATGCAATTAAGGATCTTAAACTATATAAAGGCGGTATCCCAGCAAAATATGGCGGTCGTGTATCTTCAGTTTTAGATATATATCAGAAAGAAGGAAATAGTAATAATTTTAAAATGAATGGAGGCATTGGCCTTATTTCAAGTCGATTATTAGCGGAAGGCCCTATTAAAAAAGAAAAGGGTTCATTTTTATTCGGTGGTCGAAGCAGTTATGTCCATTTATTTCTACCTCTGTTCGATTTAGACAATGTGGCCTACTTTTATGATTTAAACACCAAATTAAGTTATAAACTAAATGATAAGAATAGTATTTTCTTATCGGGTTATTTTGGCAGAGACGTATTTAGCATACAGGATAGTTTTGAGAATACGTACGGAAATTCAGTTTTAAATTTTAGATGGAATCATTTATTCTCTGATAAGTTATTTTCTAACTTGTCACTAATCTATTCAGACTACTACTACGGACTAGATCTAAATTTTGTAGGCTTTGAATGGGAATCGGGAATAAGAAATTTCAACCTTAAATACGATTTCAAACATTACATCACAAACAACTTTAAACTTGAATACGGTCTTAATAGCATTTATTACAAGTTTAATCCTGGTGAGATTAATCCAAATACTGAGGATTCTGGTATTAATCCTTTCAAATTAATTGATAAGTATGCCTTCGAAAATGCTATTTATTTAGATGCCGAGCACAAAATAAGTGACCGACTATCATTAAGTTACGGTACCAGGCTAAGTACTTTTCATAGGTTAGGTCAAGACGAATTAAACGTTTACGCTGATGGTAATCCTGTAATTTTTAATGAAGACCTAGGTATTTACCAAAAGGCTGAACCTATAGACACAGAATCATTTAGTCGTAGTGAGGTTATAGAATCCTTCACTAATCTTGAACCAAGACTAGCCCTAGCCTATCAACTTAATGAGAATTCATCAATTAAGGCAAGTTATAATCGTATGGCTCAATATTTACATTTATTGTCCAATACAAATTCGCCAACGCCACTAGATGTTTGGGCTCCAAGTGGAAAATATATTAAGCCCCAATTATTAGATCAGGTGGCAATAGGTTATTTTCAGACATTTAAAGACAATAAATATTCTTTAGAAGTTGAATCTTTTTATAAAACCATTGATAATAGAATTGATTATACCGATGGTGCTAATTTAATTGCAAACAATGCCATTGAACAGGTCATTTTAAATGGTGAAGCAAGAGCATATGGTTTAGAAGTATTACTACGTAAAAACGAAGGAAGATTAAAAGGATGGCTTTCTTATACGCTGTCCAAATCTGAACAAAGAACTCCTGGTAGAACTCCAATAGAAACAGGAATTAATAATGGAGAATGGTATAACACACCTTTTGACAAAACGCATGACATTTCTTTAACGGCTAGTTATGAATTAAATGAGAAGTGGCGATTAAATTCGAATTTTCTTTTTCAAACGGGCTTACCTGTGACCTTTCCAAATGGTCAATATGAATATAATGGTATTGTTGTCCCGAAGTTTGAATCACGTAATTCTAGTCGATTACCCGCCTACCATAGGTTAGATGTTTCAGTAAATTACAACCCTAAACCAAATAGTACGAAAAGATTTAAAGGTGAATGGGTTTTTGGTATTTATAATCTTTATAATCGAAGAAATGCTGTAAATATTCAATTTAGAGAAAATAGAATGACAGGTACGAATGAAGCCTTAAGGTTAGCTCTTTTTGGCATTGTACCATCTGTATCGTATAACTTTAGTTTTTAAGAATGAGGAAGTTATTTACCATATTAGTAGCAATGTTTTTACTGTTTAACTGTGAAGACGTTATAGATGTAGATTTAAATGAGTCAGAACCAAGATTAGTGATCGAAGCATCCATTAACTGGTTTAAAGAAACAACAGGTAATGTTCAAACCATAAAACTTTCTCTCTCTGCACCATTTTTCGAAGAGCAAGTTCCTCCTGCCAACGGTGCTATAGTACAAATTGAAGACATAAATTCTAATATCTATAATTTCACGGAAGTTGGTAATACAGGCATTTATACAAATACTAATTTCCTGCCTGTTTTAGATCAGGAATATACGCTTTCGATAATTTATAACGAAGAAGTATATACAGCTACAGAAACTTTAAAATCTGTAGTACCGATAGAATTTGTTGAACAAATAAACGATGGTGGGTTCTCTGGAGAAGATATTGAACTGAAAGCATTTTATACAGATCCAGCTGATATAGAAAACTACTATTTCTTTGAATTTCTTAGTGAAATATCTGTAGTACCGAGCTTGGAAGTCTATGAAGATAGGTTTACTGATGGTAATCAAATTTTTGGGTTTTACACCGAAGAAGATTTAGAACCTGGTGATAATGTTACTATCAGAAATTACGGAGTTTCCGAGGAGTTTTACGAATACATGTTTATTCTTCTGCAACAAGGAAGTGAAGAAAATGGAGGCCCATTTGAAACTCAACCGGCTACGGTGAGAGGTAATTGTATTAACCTTAC
Source organism: Winogradskyella poriferorum (assembly GCF_050618035.1). Lineage (GTDB taxonomy): Bacteria > Bacteroidota > Bacteroidia > Flavobacteriales > Flavobacteriaceae > Winogradskyella > Winogradskyella poriferorum_A. The sequence goes on along the minus strand of NZ_JBODPY010000002.1, from coordinate 5,583 downwards.
TAACCCTGAGAATTTTCCTTTTGGCTACTTTAGACTTTCTGAAGTAGATGAAGTAATTTACACTATACAATAAATTACTGTGCTTTTATTTAAAGGGTTTGATTAAGAAATATCTTTTCTCAATAAGTCTCTTTAGGAGGCAGTTTCTAAGACAAACAAAATACACCGAGAAGATATATTTATTACCTTTAACTTATGGATTTTATTAAAATTACGGAACAAGATTCCCATTACAATCATCTAGAACAAATGTCTGTAGATGAGATTGTTAAACACATGAATAATGAGGATAAAATTGTTCCTTTAGCCGTTGAAAAGGCATTACCTCAAATAGAATCTTTAATAGAACAGGTTATTCTAAAATTAAATTCAGGTGGACGTCTTTTTTATATAGGAGCAGGTACAAGTGGAAGACTTGGTATACTTGATGCATCTGAATGCCCTCCTACTTTTGGAGTTCCTCACAATCTTGTTATTGGGTTAATTGCGGGTGGTGATAATGCCATAAGAAAAGCAGTTGAAAATGCAGAGGATTCTACCACACAAGGTTGGCTAGACTTAAAACGCTATGAAATTTCCAAAAATGATATTGTAATTGGGATTGCAGCATCTGGCACAACACCTTATGTCGTGCATGCTTTAAAGGCATGCAATGAAAATAATGTTTTAACTGGTTGTATTACTTGTAATAAAAATAGTCCTTTAAGTCTTACAGCTAAATATCCTATTGAAGTTATCGTAGGCCCTGAATTTCTTACAGGTAGCTCACGAATGAAAGCAGGCACTGCGCAAAAGCTAGTGCTTAATATGATTACAACAGCCTCCATGATTAAACTAGGCAGAGTAAAAGGAAATAAGATGGTTGATATGCAATTGAGTAATAATAAACTAGTGGACAGAGGTGAAAAAATGATAATGAATGAATTAAATATTTCTAAGGAAGAAGCATCAAGATTATTGAAGAAATATAAAAACGTTAGAGAAAGTATAAGACATGGACGAAAATAATAGAACAAATAAAGAGCTCTTGAAAAAAGGTCTTCAGCGATTAGGGTTTACGCTTCTACTATTATTTGCAGGCCCTTCATTGTTTAGAGTTGCCATACTCAATAAGGACAAATCACTCTATATCCCTATTTTAATAATTGCTATTTTAATTATTTTGTCTGCAATAGTCATGTTATTTATAAGTATTAGGACTGTGGTAAATAGTTTTTTTGATAAAAACTAGGGAATAACACCAGTATTCTCAGGATCGCGAGTCGAATACAGCATCTATAATCCTATTAAATCGTTTTTGTTGATTAGGATTAGAGCAATTCATCAAAATTACAACAACTGTTTTTTCATTAGGATATACGTAGAAAAGTCCATAGCTACCTTGGCCACTACCAAAATGACCAAAATAAGGTCTATTATTATGATCAAAACTTGTTTGAAATCCAATTCCATAATAGGTTTTTGAATTATTTTTCAGACTTTGAGAAGATATAAATTCATTAAATATAGTTGTATCAATATCCGTATAATTCAATAAAGCATTGCCAAACTTAGCTATATCCTCTGAAGTTGATAAATAGCCACCACTAGCAAGCTTAAAGTAATTATTTACACTTTTTACTTCATAGAATTTACGGTTCAATCTACCCTTAGAATAATAAATTGCCTTACTTTTTAAGTCATCATTCTTATCAACTAATGTCTTTTGTAAATTAAGAGGGGCAATAACATTTGCATTCATAAAATCTTCAAACGTAGTGTTTGCGGAATTCTCAAGTGCTTTGGATATTAAATTCCATCCATAACTTGTATAATTATAGTTGGTTTTAGGCTCAAACAACAACGTATCAGATTTAAAAAAATCTAATCCTTCTGTTATAGTTAAATTTTCAGAGTTTTCGAATTCCTTCTCCTTATAACTTCTAATTCCAGCCAAATGTCCGCCTAAATCCCTTATAGTAAAGTCATATCTTTTTTTGGGGAAATCAGGTAAATAGGCATAAGCAGTAGTATCTAAATTTATTAAGTTCTGTTCAACAGCCTTAGCCAATCCATAGGCTGACAAACTTTTAGAAATACTGGCTATTCTAAAAAGTGTTTCTCTAGAATTGATTGATATTTTTCTCTCTATATCTGCGTAGCCATAACCTTTAGAGAAAACTAAAGAATCATTAGAAATAACGGATATGGATAAACCTGGAACTTTTTTCCTTTTTATTAGTTTTCTTGCTTCCCTTTCAATCTTCTCTGTATTGATTATATATTCTTGAGAATTTACATCTTGAAAAACAAACAAAATCGATATTAATAAGATATATAACCAATTCTTCATCTCATAATTAGGTTTAAAATCCTTACCTCAATTCGCATTACACTTTTTTAATTAGTTGAACAAAATGACTCTTAAAAATACTGTCCGATTCCAAATACAATTCCATTACTTGAATTTTCAGTAATTCCAAAACCGTAATCAATTCTTAGGGTGGCACTATATATTTTTTTATTAATAAATCTAAGTCCAAACCCTGGGTAAATTCTTAAGTTCTGAGAATCTATAAAATCACTAAAATCTCCGCCAGGATTTCTCCATGTACCAGAATCAACAAATACATTTGATTGCAATACAAACCAATCCTTTTCAATTAATGAATGTCTATATTCTGTATTTAGCACTATTACGCCTGTACCTCTATCTATTAAATTGCCGACACCTCTAATATTTATGTTGTTATCAAGAGAAAACGGAGCAAAGGGACTGTCATTGTTAGTAGATATTCCAAGTCGTAATCTATTGGCCCAATTTCCTTTTTCACCTATTCTCTTAAAGAAGAAAAAATCGTTCCAAGCAATCAAAAAATTTGGTTGTAAATTATTCTGGGCTTCTACAGATTGTAAGTAAAACAAACTTCTAAATCCTGAGATATACTGATAATGATAATGTAAATCATCAAAATCGTACACCAATTTATAAAGTGTTTTATTGATATCGAGGTTTCTTGGTATTTCCTCTGGTATATCACCATTTAAATACTCAAATTTCTCCGTAAAAAAATTGACACCTAAATGAACTTTGTGCTTTCTATTAAATTCAATTATCGCTAATCCTTCAATGGAGATATTATTATATAGATAATTTGCACTAGTATTCTCAAAATAAAGAGGTTCTTCACTTTTCCAATTTTGATGATTTATCGATAATCCAAAATGTTTGCTGAATAAATAAGGAGCTCTAAAGTTAATGGCATAGGTGTCATTACCATTATTTTGATAAAATCCGCCAAAGGCAATTCCTTGTCCTAAAAAATTAAAATCACTTAGTCCTAATCTGTAAGCTACTTGATCATTTACTGCTGTCCACAAATTGACATTAGGAATAAACGTGAAATTTTCCTCAATGTTATAGAAGACATTGTACTTGTTCTCATGTGAATAAAAAACTTGGAAAGACACATGAGAGACTAGAGGTAATCGCTTTAATCTCTCAATATCGTTATTAATTATAGTACTGTCTAAAACAGCATTTATTTTTGTACCTAGTATTTTTCTTATAAATGATTCTTTGGTTCTTTTTAGCCCTCTAATTTCAATACTAGCAACCTCATTTTGTTGCGCACCTGAGAAAAAAGTAATAAGCAGTAAAACTATGGCGTATTTTACTTTCAATGTTTTGTTTTTCTAGTGTGAAAATTAAAAAAGGGCTCTTAGTCCAATATTGAAGGTCTGACCTAAACCTGTGCTATTACCTCTCACAAAGTTTGAATAGAGTAATTCTACATTTAACTCATCAGTCAACTGATACTTGGCTCCAGCTCCCAATATAGTAGCATCTTGCTCAAACCCTTCAGTCTCAAATGAAATTAATTGCAAATGTTGAACAAATCCAAGCACTGTAAACTTAGAAGACGGAAAATAACTTAGAAATACACCTGGCATCAATCTTAAGCTATTACTTGCAAAACTCGTTTCTTCTTTAAAACTATATTCTGTATTTAGTTCTGTAAATAACTGCCAGTTACCATCAGAAAAACTATAATCATAAAAGAATCTATTTTGAAATATATAGCCGTTTTGATCCAAAAAGACACCATCTAGATTACCATCATTATCAAAATCAAAAACGAAGTCTTCCTCTTCATTATCAACTAATGGGATATGTATCGCAGATTGGATTGTGAAATTTCCAATACTTTTAATTGGGTTAAACTTAATCGCAGGTGCAAAAGAAGTAAAACCCGAACGAGCACTTCCTCGCTCACCGTCAAAAGAAAACACATCTAGTGCATTTCTACCACCAATTACATTTGATCTAAATTCTAATAAAAGACCTAAATTAACACGTCGGCTATCAGATATACCTGTAAAAATATCTACTGAAGAAGTAAAAAATGATTTTCTAGGAATACTTTGTTTATCACCATTTGGTCCAAATAAATCCTCGGTTTCTGTATATAGGTTATTAAACCACTTTATATCCCATTGCCCCTTTTTTAATAATATCGAAGGTGTATATTCTTGAATAATACTTTTATTTGAATCTTCTTCTTGACCAACTATAACCATACTAATAGCCATAGCAAATAATAACACTAATTTCTTTTTCATCATTGATTTTATTTGTTAGTTACTTTTTTTATTTAATTTCCAGTTGTATGAGTAGTAACCTAATTTAAAATTGGACGGAATTGGTTCATTCAAGTACAAATTGATAAAATCTATTTCCGTACCGTTTAAAGTGAAATCTTCTTTATACCATTTAAATATTTCTGATATCACAATTCTTTTTTTCTTTCTATTAATCTTTATAAACTCTGGGTTGTTAATTGCTCTTATAGTTTGGGTTTCTAGCTGTTGATTAATCATTTCAGGAGTATAGGCGGTATCTATCAATTCTGGACAACCTATGGCACCGCATACAAGAACAAAATGTAATCTTGCATCATCAAACTTTTTTCTTAGTAATTGATTTTCGATATAATTTAAGGTAACTTCCTTCCCTCCTACGCGATAAACTACCTTATCAAAAAAGCCACTAACATCTAAAGGTGAATTAATTTTTATATTATTTATAACACCTTTAATCACGCATAGATTGTAAAGATTGACCCAAAGTGCTTTATATTGATTATCTGTGATATTGCTTAAATTCAATTCATTTGACATATTAATAACATGATCCAATGATGTTTGATTCTCTCTAATTCTCTCGTAATCTACCTTTTCATCAATAACATACTCAGATATGAACTTGTTAGTATCATTAAAAAAGGTCTCTAGAGTTTGTGCATTAATATTTAGGCTTAATAACAAAAACAATAACGTAAGATGTTTCATTCTAAATTGGTTTAGAATGTAGTTCGTTTAGAATGATGTTTACTTACAAACAGATCAAATAAATTTTCTCTTAATTACGAATGTGAAAAAATTAAATTTTAAGAAAGGGTCTACCACAATTACAGAATATATGTATGAACAATGGTATTATGTTAGAATTAAAATGCTTCTTAGAAGAATTTTAAAAATTATAGAATACAAAAAAAGCCCTAAGCTAAAAAGCAAAGGGCTTCAAAAAAGGCGGCGACCTAC
>NZ_JBODPY010000001.1:0-1090589 GCF_050618035.1 Winogradskyella poriferorum | reverse complement strand
GGTACAGCATCATCGCAAACCTCTAAAGCTGTTGGTGGTACGACGACAGGTAATGCTATTACATTTAAAGTCAGCTCAGTTATATTGGTACATCCCGTTAGGGTATTTGTTAGTAATCCATATACGATCTGAGGATTAGAAATCGAATTGATATAAGGTGTTGTTATTTCATTGGTATTTGCATTGGCATCTGCTAAACTTTCATAAAAATTCACAGTCACATTTGCCTGTCCATTTATAACAATAGTTTCTTGCGTTGATAAATCGAAAATCTCCTGCCCATCGCCAGGATTATCGTAGTCACACAGATCATAGATTACTGAAATGGCATTTGGAATTGGATTGACAACTAATTGGAGTTCGGTAACTGCATGACAACCAGTAGCAATATCTTCAACTCTTACATAAACATCCTGTTGTACCGGAGTTGTATTTGTATAGTTGGTAGCTAATGGATTGTCTCCCAATTCTGCATCTGTCATATTAATATGATAACTAACCGTTAAGCCAACTAGTCCTCCTGTAATTTCCGCATCTTTCGAGCTTAAATCAAACAACGTTAACCCATCGATATTGTCATCACAAGCTTCTAAAGGTGTAGGATCGTTAATTATTGGTTTTGCAATAACCTCTAATAGTAGTTCGTTAGTATTAAAACATCCTGTAGTTAAATTTTGAAGTCTCACATAGACTAATTGATTGTTTGGGTTGGTATTAATAAACCCATCAAATATCTCATCAGTCTGATTTTGTGCTCCATCAAGACTTTCGTGATAGGGAACTAAAATATCTGTCTGACCTGCTAATATTTCATTTGTGTTGGTTGATAAAGGAAATTCCATAAATCCATCTCTATCATCATCACAATCTTGTAAAGGTGTTACCGCTACAATCTCAGGTAATGGATTACCAATTACGTTAAATAAAGTCGTGTCAAAACATTCTGGATGAAGAGGATCTTCCACCCTTACAAAAATCTCTTCTGAAACAGCATTTGTATTTGTATGGTTGGTTCCTAGTGCACCTACGTTATCATTTGCATCATCTTGACTTAAATGAAATGAAACATTAAAAACCATTGGATCTTGAGTCCCTAGTATATCATCAATTCTTAAACTCAAATTAAAGGTTTCAAAACCATCATTTGTGATATCATCACATAATGCTATATCTTCTGGTGTATTGGCTATTGCTTTTTGGTTAACAACCAAATTAAACACTGGATCTGTTGACGCAATAAAACAATTACCCTCTAATAAACTCTGTATTCTAACATAAATTGGTTGATCATCACTCGTATTGACATAATTTAAGGGTAGTGCTCCTACATTATCCTGCGCATCTGTGGCACTTAAATGATAAGTTACTTCAAAATCAGCACTATTCTGTGTTCCTAAAATATCGGCTGTTTGAATACTTAAATCAAACTCCTCAAATCCATCATTTGATTCGTCATCACAGACTTCAATATTAAGAACAGGATTAATTGTTGGTAAGTCTGATGTTGTTATTTCAAAAAATACAATATCATAACACGATTGCGTTACATCTGCTAACCTTGCATAAATTAATTGAGGATTTTCTGTATTTGTAAAATTTGTAGGTAAAGGGGAAATATTATCTATAGCATCTTGCTCCGATAAATGGTAAGACACCACAAAATCCATTGGATCTAAGCCTCCTAAAACATTATCATCATTTAATGATAAATCAAATTCTGCTGAACCTGTAGAATCGCATAGTAATAAATCCACAGCAGGACTTGCACTTGGACTCGGTATAAATTCAACAAAAATAGAATCTTCAGATAGGCAGTCTTGCGTAAATTCAACTTCAACAGAATATGTCCCCGTTTCAGTAACTGAAAGTGTAGATCCTGTTTCACCAGGTATTTCGTTTCCTTCAAAATACCAGGTATGATCAGCAGTTGAGACACCTGTATCTAATTCTACTGAATTCCCTCCACATCTAGCTGTACCTGCAGCAATAGTAATATCTTCACCTAAATCACCACCCAAGTCAAAACTACCTGCCTTTAAATAGACACCTGAGTCTAAAGACGTGTCTGAGGCATCAGCAATTACTAGTTTAATGGTATAGGTTTCACCTGGTGTAACTGGAGACTGAGCAGTAAAAACAGCTGTTCGTCCATCATAGCCAATTGGTGACCCTCCAACTGGCACATATTCCCCAAAAAACTCAGGATAAATAACATCATTTGGGCAATTATTATTAAAAGGATGAATATTGGTAACCAGTATAGGTGCATTAGTTCCAGGAACTACTGCAAGATTTGTTGTAGTACCAGCTGCATCAGTTAGTAGAAACGCAAAGGCATCAGAAAACGTGCACTCAAAACTACCCATATCGTATTCCTCTGAGGCCATTAAAAATTCAAAGCTTATATTATCAGCTAGAGGCACAAAATCAAATTGGATATACGTTGCGTTATTAGAAGTTATTCCTACTGCATTATTTAAATCATTATCACCTACCCAATCGAAGGAACCTGAGCTTTGACCACTCGCTTGATTAGGACCTGCACCAAAATCTGAATTCCCAGAAGAGAGGATAATCCCATCTTCAAATGGAAAATTAATCCCATCACTAAAAAAGTAACCAATTCCATTGGGTTCAAACTGGCTAACATCTGTACCTGTAAACCATTCGATATTAGAAACTTGTGCACAAGGGCTATTAATCAAAACATCTTGGACGAGTTGTTCTGGTGTAAAAATTTCTTGATCGACCACAACATTGGGCCCAAGTACAAAAACGGTAATCGTATCGGTACCTGTACAGCCCTGTGGATTATCATCTGTGGTCGTAAAGGTCACAGTATAAGTACCAGCGGTTAAAAAGGTATGTGAGACATTTGTACCATTCCCTGTATTTCCGTCACCAAAGTCCCATGAATAAGTAGCATTTGCACCGTCATCTGAAAAAGTCGCACTACCTGAAAAATCTACTGTATCACCAGGGACAATACTCACCACACCTGTTCCATTAGGTGTTGGAACCGTACTGTCTATCGTAGCTACTATATCCTGACATGCCGTTGCACAAAGAATATCTGCTTCCCAACCATCGAGCGTTCCGTCAGATGGATGCGAGACAAACTCTAGTGTTAAACAACCTGAAGCATTCGTGTCACTAGCACTAACCGTAAAGGCTCCGATAGGCCCTTGAAACGTCCCAAGTAAATTGGCCGTTGTATCGTCACCGTCGTAAATATTTAAAAAGTCTGGATTTAATCCAAGTTGAGTTGCGAAGGATAAGAAATCTAATATTATGAATTGCCCTGCATTCTCTGGACAAATGGTCGTTACAATATTTTCACCATTGCTATAATTAGCAAATTCACCACCCGAATCGTAAAATTTATCTGGAGCACATCTGTTGAATGTACCATTTTGCATGTTAATGTCTTGGGCATATCCAAAACTAGCAGAAATGAGAGTAAAGAGAATTAGTAATTTTTTCATTAAATAGCTTTTATTCCCAGTGCACATTCTAAATGAACCATTGGCGGGATACAATAAAAAGACCTATTGCCCTTCAGCTATCACTTTCTTTTTCCTTCGATTTTTTTATTGGACACGAAATTTAAACAAATTCTATCAATTAGCTTAAGAAAATAGTCACAAAACATAATGTAAGGGATGAACGTTTCATCTGTATATTTTTTATTTTTGCAAATAAAAATTATGGCTAGTACTAAAATCACCATACATACGACCTCTAATGATGCTATTCTTAAATTTGAGGCCGATCGTTTTTTAACAAATCACAATAGCTTTGAGTTTAATAATATTGACGAAGCCAAGGATTCTCCTTTGGCTCAACAGTTGTTCTATTTACCTTTTGTGAAAAAAGTATATATCGCTTCTAATTTCGTAGCAATTGAGCGTTATAATATCGTCGAATGGGAGGATGTGCAAGAGGAGGTTGCAAAGCAAATTGAAGATTACCTTTCTAATGATGGCATTGTTGTAACGGAAGAAGCTTCTAAACCAAAAGCCGCAGTAACCGTATATGCAGAAAGCACACCAAATCCAAATGCATTGAAATTTGTTTGTAACAAAGTATTGGTACCGAGCTTATACGAGTTTTCTTCAATTGAAGAAGCTAAACCTTCACCTTTTGCTACGGAATTGTTTCAGTTTCCGTTTATTAAGAACATTTTTATTGATAAAAATTATGTTTCAATCACGAAGTATGATGTTGTTGAATGGGATGAGATTACACTTCAGTTGAGAGAATTCATCAAATCCTATGTCGAACAAGGAAAGACTATTCTTAATGATGATGCGCCTCAGAAATTAGAAAAAACCGAGGAAGCCATAGAGCGTAAATTTGAAGCTTTAGATGATACTTCTAAAAACATTGTAAATATTCTGGAGGAATACGTAAAACCAGCGGTAGCGAGTGATGGTGGAAATATCGAATTTAAGTCTTACGATGAAAAGAGTAAGAAAGTCAGTGTGCTTTTGCAAGGTGCTTGTAGTGGATGCCCATCATCTACCTTTACCCTAAAGAATGGTATTGAAAACATGCTAAAAGAAATGTTAGGTGACAGTGCGATTACGGTAGACGCTATAAATGGATAAAAGGTAGTGACTCTTTATTTATTCTTGTGTCATAATGTAAGTAATAAAAAAAATAATCATTATGGCAGTATTAAAAGTAATTGAAGTATTATCTAACTCAGACAAAAGCTGGGAGGATGCAACACAAAAAGCAGTAAAAGAAGCTGGAAAAACCGTAAAGAATATTCGTTCGGTTTACGTACAAGATCAAAGTGCAATCGTTAAAGGGGACAACGTCACTGAGTTTAGAGTGAATTTGAAACTAACATTTGAAGTAAAATAATATTAATATTAAAAGACCGTACAAAGTAATGGATACACAAAAATGGATTGACGAAGGTTATAACTTAATAGTTGATTTTGGCCCAAAAATTATTGGCGCTATTCTCATATGGATCATCGGTAGTTGGGTGATAAGAGTTATTAAAAACGTATTAAAAAAGACACTTAACAAAGGTAATTACGATGAAAGTTTAAAGAAGTTTTTATTAAACCTTGTGAGTTGGGCATTAAAAGTTATTCTCATTGTAGTTATCCTTGGTACAGTTGGTGTTGAAACTACATCTTTTGCAGCCATATTAGCCGCAGCAGGTTTAGCTATTGGTATGGCACTGCAAGGATCTCTTGCCAACTTTGCTGGAGGTGTCTTAATTATGATATTTAAACCTTTTAAAATTGGTGATCTTATTGAAGCTCAAGGCGAAATAGGCGTAGTAAAAGAAATTGAAATCTTCACTACTAAACTTACTGGCATAACAAATCGTGAGATTATTATTCCAAATGGCTCATTATCTAATGGTAATATTATCAATTATTCTTCTGAAGGTACACGAAGAGTTGATTTAGTATTTGGAGTTAGTTATGATGCCAATATCAAAGAGACTAAAGAAGTCCTTTTGAATGTACTCACATCTCATGACAAAGTACTTAAGGATCCTGCACCTGCAGTTACTGTTTTAGAACTTGCCGATAGCTCAGTTAATTTTGCAGTAAGACCATGGTGTAAGGTAGAAGACTACTGGGATGTTTACTTTGACGTTACAGAGAATGTTAAGATTGAATTGGATAAAGCAGGAATTGAAATACCTTACCCACATCAGGTAGAAATTCAAAAGAAAGGCTAAGCTTTCTTTATGGCGATAAAATCCTTTAAATAATAAGGTTCAAAATAAGCGACATCTTCGGTGTCGCTTTTTTTATACTTTAAGTCTGCTAATCGGCCCATTTCATTTGCAGATGGTAATCTGTTCTCTATAAAATTAGCATTTGGATGATTGATTAGGCTTTTCGTTTTATCAACACCGCTTCCAATAAAATAGACTTTAGATTTATCTAGATACGTCTTAAAACTATCTTCCTCTAAAACCTCTGCTTTAATTTGGCGTACTTGATTCATTTTTGCATCAAATACAGAAGCATAGACTTCCATTCTACGCGCATCTAACATTGGAATTATATAGCCAGATTCTATTTCTAATTGTGAGGCAAGACTCTTTAAAGTATCTACAGCGATTAGCGGTTTATCTAAAGAATAACTCAACCCTTTTGCTGAGGACACACCAATACGCAATCCTGTATAAGAACCTGGGCCCTTACTAACGGCTATACCATCAATTGCATTGGGACTTATATCTGCTTTTAAAAATGCCTCTTTAATAAAAACATGAAGTGTTTCGGCATGTGAGTAGCTGAGACTATTATCCTCCATTAAAACCAAAGTCTCTCCATCTTTGGATAGAGAGACTGAACAATTGGTTGTTGCTGTTTCTATATTTAGTAATAATGCCATAGGCTAAATTACTATCTAATTAGATTCCTGTTCTGAATTATTTGTATTCTTATTTTTCTCCTGGATCATATCGCCAGGCTTTAAGGTTTTAGAAACTACGTTATAAGGTCCAGTAATAATTTTATCATTATCCTCTAAACCTGAAACGATTTCTATAGAAGAGTCATCCTGTATTCCGGTCTCAACAACTCTTAGCTTAGCTTTGCCTCCGTCATTAACAAAAACACATTCGAATTTCTGCTCTTCTTTTGGCTCATCACTTTCTTCTATATTCTTCTTAGTGTAAGATTTTTGGGTAGAGCTTGTGTCTGTTTTAATAACAATAGCACTAATTGGAACCGCAATCGCATTTTTTCTAACGTTTGTAATAATATCTACAGTAGCTGTCATACCAGGTCTAAACGGTGAGTAACTCTCTGGCTTACCTTCTGTAAGATCTTGGTAAGACTCCTCTAGGATTCTAACTTTAACTTTAAAGTTTGTTACCTGATCTGCAGCTAAATTTCCAGCAGCAGAGTTAGCAATCTCAGTTACAATTCCTTTGAATTCTTTCTTTAAATAGGCATCTACTTCAACAATAGTAGAATCACCAATATTTACTTTCACAATGTCATTTTCATTTACATCGACCTCAACCTCCATATTATTGAGATTAGCAACCCTTAAAATTTCTGTTCCTGCCATTTGTTGGGTTCCTACCACACGTTCACCTTCTTCTACATTCAACATAGAAATAGTACCACTCATTGGCGCATAGATTGTGGTTCTTGTTAAATTATCTTTAGCCTCGTTTACAGATGCCGCAGCACTTTGCACACTATAATATGCCGAACTTTTACCTGCTACAGCTGTTTCGTAATTGGCAATGGCTCTATCCCAATCTGCTTTAGAAATAACACCTTTATTAAAAAGTGACTTATTTCTATCATAATCTGCTTTTGCTTGCTTTAAGGTTGCTTCTGCTTGTTCTAAATTCGCTCTAACATTCTGATATGTCGCCTGCGATCTGTTTACGGCCGATTGAATTAAATCTGGATTTACTCGCACTAATAAATCACCTTTTTTAACTTCTTGACCTTCTTTAAACGGTAACTCTAAAATTTCACCAGAAACTTCAGATGAAATTTTTACCTCAACTTCTGGTTGAATCTTACCAGTAGCAGATACGGTTTCTACAATATCTTTAAGCGCAACTTCTTTTACAGTAACCTCTTTAAAGTTTCCTTGTTTGCCAAACCATCCCATTGATTTTCCCGCAACAAGCAGAATTAACACCAAAATGACGATTCCTACAATTATTTTTACTGTTTTACTCATAATTAAAATTTTAGTTCGGTTGCTGGAATACCGAAATATAGTTCAAGAACTTTCAACTTAAAAATATAATCATATTTAGATCTATTAAGTTCTATTCTTGCATTGTCATATCTTAACTTAGACTGGCTAAAGTCGAAAGCATTTGTTAAACCTACATCATATCTTTCCTTTGCATAAGAGTACGCAAGATCTTGCGATTCTACAGCTAATTGTGCCGCTTCATATGATTTTAAAGCACCTTTGGCATCAACGTATGCTTGGTATACTGTAGACTCTAAATCGAGTTCAGCCTGTTCTAGCTCAAATTTAGCACGCTCTAAACTTACACGGCTTCTTTGAACACTACTTTTAATATTAAATCCGTTTAAAATAGGAATGTTTAACTGTAAACCATAACCAATACCATCGTTTAAATACAACTGATCAACTAAAGGATCTGCAGGCACTTCGACTAAAGAGGTGTTAGGAAATTCTGAAACTACAGCCTCACCTGTTGATTGTACTACACCAATTTGTTGTGTAACTGTTGGGTTATCTGGATCTATTTGAGATACAACGCCTGGTGTATCCGCATATCTTGTGTTATAACCAAAAAATGCGCTTAACGTAGGATAATTTGCTCCTTTTGAAATCTGTAAATCTTTCTTCGCCAACTCAACATTTTGTTCTGCTATTTTAATTTCAGATCTATTGTCTTTTGCTGCCGCGATAATTTCTGCTATATCTCTTGATGCCACACCATCATCTACAATGTTATAACCTTCATCTTCGATATCGAAATTCTCATAATCTTTGATTAATAATAATTGTGCAAGACTAATTAACGAAATTTGAACACTGTTCTGCGCATTAATTATAGACTGTTGCTCACTAGCATCAGTCGCTTTAATTTCTAAAAGATCACCACGTGGAAGAGAACCTGCATCTACAAGCTCTTGTGTTCTTTCAATTTGCTCTTTTGTTACTTGATTCTGTGAAATTAGAACCTCAAGATTAGCTTTATTTAAAATTACTTGTAAATATCCGTTGGCAACAAATAATGAAATATCATCTTTCATTTTGTTAAGCCTATATTGACTTGACAATTTAGATATTTCGGCTCTTTGTAACTGTCTAAAGTTTCTTAAACCATCGAATAACGTATAGCCAACATTGATGTTACCTGAAGCAGATAAAAAGGTGGTTGTACGTGCATTATTTGTAATTGGATCAAAACTTAAACCTGTATTTTCAGAAACGCCAGCTCCTGCACTAATTCCTGGAACAAAGTTCCCTTTTGCAGTAAGTTTTTCGATTTCGGCAAGGTCTAAATCTAGCTCGCTCTGCTTAACAGAAATATTGTTTTCCAATGCATATTCAACACATTCCTTAAGGGTCCATTTCTTGTTTTGTGCTTGAGCAAATACTCCGATTAAAAGGACTATTATTATGATTGATTTTCTCATGATGTCTATATGTCTAGATAAATCTATTTGTGTTACAAAAAAATTAAATTAATTACGCGCTTAATATTGCGGTGGTCCCTGAAGTTGATTCCAAACCTTTATCTCATCCATTTCGGAAATACCTCCTTTGACTTCTACGTAAATGCCGTTACTTAAACCTAACTCAATACTACGTCTTTCAAATTTCTGATCGCCAACAGCAACTTCAACAAATGGTGCTTTGGTTTCAGGATCATATTGAACAAGCGCTTCCTTAATAGAAAGAACCTCAACTGCCTTGTCTAATATAATCGAAGCATTTGCGCTTAATCCTGCTCTAATAAAGGTTGAATCTATATTCTTAAGTGACCCTTTAATTTCAAACTGAATGGCACCATTCTCTTCAATTCCTTTCGGTGCTATATAATCTAAAACAGCGTCAAATTTTTCATTCTCAATTGCACCAACTGTAATTTCTAGTGGAAGACCTTCCTTTATTTTACCAACTTCACTTTCATCAACCTTACCTTCAAAAATCATCTTTTTTACATCAGCTAAAGACGCAATAGAGGTCCCTTCATTGAAGTTGTTGGCTTCAATGACTTGGTTTCCTTCCTTTACAGGCACATCTAAAACCATTCCTGCAACAGTGGCTCTTACTTGTGTTTGTGCGATACTACCAAGTCCAGAGGTTGTTCCTGTTTTGATAATATCATAATTTTGACGCGACTGCTGTAAGTTAATTCTAGATTGTTCAACCTGTTGTTTCGCCTGTAAATAGGTGTTATTTACTTGGTCGAATTCATTTGCAGCAATGACGCCTTTATCAAATAACTCTTTTTGACGATCATAAATGGATTTCTGAGTTTTAAAATTTATCTCAGCAGTCTCTAAAGCCGTTCTGTTAGAGGCAATATTATTTTTTGCACTTGTTAAGTTTGAAACATTTGGAATAACTCGAATCTGTGCGATTAAATCACCCTGATTCACATATTCTCCTGCCTCAATAAATACTTCTTCTATAACACCAGAAATATTTGGTTTAATAAGTACTTCTTCTTTTGGCACAATACTTCCTGTAGCGACAGTTTTAACTACAATGGTTTCTTTAGATGCTTTTTCTGTGGTATAGGTTATTGGGTCTTCTTGATTCTTTGCCCATAAATAATAAAGTGCTCCACTAAACACAACTACTATTAGTACTAAAACAATTACTGTTGTTGTTCTTTTCATTTTTTGATTAATTCTTTATAACGAAATTTAATTTTATTCAATTCTTAATGCATCCACCGGTTTCATCTTGGTTGCACTATTAGCAGGTATTAAGCCTGCCAATAATCCAGAGACCACTAAAATGATTAATGCCGTAAATACAACTTGCATACTAACGCTTGGGTTGGCGAAATTCTCCACTGGACCAATACTATCCAAAATTGTATTCATACCCCAAATCACCAACGCCGCAAAGGAGATGCCAGTCATACCAGATAAAATGGTTAGTATTAAACTTTCTTGTAATATTTGACCTTTAATGGTCCAAGGTGTTGCGCCTAAAGCGCGTCTTACGCCAATTTCTTTGGTTCTCTCCTTAACCACAATTAGCATAATATTACTTATCCCTATAATACCTGACATGAGTACCAATGCGCCCACAAAATAGCCTACAATCGCTAGGATATTAAATAATCCATTTATTCTCCCGAACTCCTTTGACAAATCAAAGTGACCAATAGCACGCTCATCATCAGGATGAATAGTATGTCTATTTCTCATTAAGGCAAATACGCGCTCCTTAACATCAGTAACACTCACCTCATCATTCGCCGTTATTGCCATCCAACCGACAATATCACCAAAATTAAATGCTTGATTAAACGTGGTAAACGGAATAAAAATGGTATTTGCTTCTTCCTCAGAGTCGCCTTGGCTATTTGTAATTTTAAAGGTCCCTACAACCATAAAATTTACACCATTAATTTTGATGTATGTTCCTATAATATCTTCACCCTTATCATATAATCCACCAACAACATCTGGCCCAATAACACAGACTTTTCTTTTAGCATCGATATCTGAATAACTTAAAAAGCGTCCTTGAAGAATATCCATTGGTTTTTGCTTAATAAATTCTGGATAATCCCCATAAATTTGAAATGCACCTGCCTTTGTACCTCTAATCACATTATTTGCACCTTGGTAACCTCCTAATTGATTTCTTGGTGACACATACTTTAATTCTGGGACTTCGGCTTTAATGGCTTCTACATCATTAATCTTATAGTTGAACCAACGTTGCTTTGGCAATCCTTTATAAGCTATAGAAGTACCTTGAGTCCACATAAACATAGAGTTGGTTGCAAAATTCCCAAATTCGGCAGTAACTCCGTTTCGCAATCCATTGGTTAAGGCTAGCAAAAGCACCAAAATGGTAATACCCCAAAACACTCCAAAAGCAGTAAGTAAAGTTCTTACTCTATTTGCATTAAGCGCTTCTAATATTTCTCCCCAACGGTCTTTGTTAAACATAATTATTCGTCTCTTAAAGCAATTATTGGTTTAATCTTTGCAGCGCGATAAGCAGGTATAAATCCAGCCATAGCACCTGCCAGAACTAAAATGAATACGGTAACTATTGCTGTCTGAAAATCTACTTGAGGAAACTTAATAAATGGACTATCTACTTGTGGTCCCACGAGCTCTAATAATGCTAAACCTAAAATCAGCCCAAATAAACCAGAAAACATGGTTACAAACACTGCCTCTTGTAAAATCATAGCAATTATTGAATAAGGCTCTGCGCCTAATGCTTTACGAATGCCTATTTCTTTAGTTCTTTCCTTGACTATAATGATCATTATATTACCAACACCTACAACACCTGCAATTATGGTCCCTATACCAATAAACCAAAAGACGGCTTTAATGGTATCGATAAGCGAATAGATTTTTTTGGCTTCTTCTAAAGTATTGTCAACACGTATTGCTGCTGTATCATCTGGCGCAACTATATGTTTTTGCTTTAAATCATTCTCAATTGCCAATGTAAGGTTCTTAGACAGTTCAACGGCTTCATCAAAACTCTCGGACATCTTTACCGTAAAAGCCATATTTCTAATATTGTCACCGCCATTAAATGCATTTTGCACAGTAGTGAGTGGCATAAAAACATTGCTTTCTTCACGTTCTCCTCCAGGATCTGTATAAACTCCTACAACCTTTAAGTTAATGCCCCAAATGGCAATATCCTTTCCAATTGGATCTTCGCCCTTAAACAAATCTGTACTTACTTTGTTTCCAATTACGGCAACTTTCTTACTCTCATTAATATCAGACTGATTGATAAAGCGACCGTTAATCATCGAGGCGTTTTCAATAAACTGTTCATCTGGCATGGCACCTCTCACACGATAATTTCCTGATTCGTTTTTATGAGTTACCTGACCACCCCAAATACTGTAGCTGGCAGAACGATATTCTAAGTTATCATCATAAGTTGCAGATATGGTAGCAAAATCCTCATCTTTGAGTTGAATATATCTTCCAGGATTAAGCCCTTTATATCCTTTGGTAGTTCTTCTTGTTCTAACACTAATTTCGTTTGTAGCGTCTTGCTGAAACTCAGAAGTAACACCATTTTCGATGCCCGAACTAAACCCGAGTAAAATGACTAAAATAAAAATACCTGAAGCCACCGATAAACCTGTTAGAAAAGTTCTCAGCTTATTTTTTCTTAATGTTTCAAATATTTCTTGCCAACGCTCAATATTAAACATGTTGCACTGCTCTAACTTGTTCTACTTTACTATCGTTAATTATAACACCATCCTTAAGGTTTACAATTCGTTTTGTCATATGTGCAATATCATCCTCGTGGGTAACAATAAGAATGGTTTTTCCTTCATCATTAATCCCTTGGATTAGTTCCATGACCTCGTAAGATGTGGTAGTATCTAAAGCTCCTGTTGGCTCATCTGCTAAAAGTACTTTGGGCTCACTCGCAAGTGCTCGAGCAATAGCGACCCTTTGCTTTTGACCACCAGAGAGTTCGCTTGGTAAATGATGAGACCAATCCGCTAGCCCAACTTTTTCTAAGTAATACTCTGCTTTTTGGATTCGTTCTTTTCTAGAAATACCTTGATAATATAACGGTAAGGCAACATTGTCTGTCGCAGATTTATAATTGATAAGATTAAAAGATTGAAAAATGAATCCTAGAAATTCATTTCTATATCTAGCAGCAGTTTTTTCGTTAAGATTCTCAATAGGAACACCGTCTAAGATATATTTTCCTTGATCTGCTTCATCTAACATACCCAATATATTGAGCAATGTGGATTTCCCAGAACCAGAAGAACCCATTATAGATACCAACTCACCTTCCTGCACGTTAAAATTAATTCCTTTAAGTACATGGAGCGAATTACTTCCCATGTGGTAAGACTTGTGTAAATCCTTAATTTGTATCATACTAGTGCCTTAAATCTTGTGCAATGTTATAAAAATCAGCAAGGACATTGTGCCAACAAACTGTTAAGACTTCGCTTTGCCAGATATAAGATTAAGACTCGTAAAATGAATATTTGTTACAGTAATTCTGAAGTATTTTTTGAATTACTCGATCTAAAAAATTTCCAATAAATTATATAGCCAATAATTGCTACTAAAATGTAGGGTATGGACATTAGAAATACAATACCATCATTAATCCCTTCTACAGCGGCCTGATCATCACCACTTTCTAATACAGCCCTACACATCGCACACTGTGCAAAGGATTGGCAAGTCCCTAAAATTAGAAAAACAGATATGGATAATATTCTCTTCATTAATTATGCGTAATAAGGCGAAATCATAATATAGACGATAACTCCAGTGACAGCGACATATAACCACATAGGAAATGTGATCTTGGCAATTTTCTTGTGACGCTCAATATTATTGGTTATTGCTCTTACATAGGTAATAAGTACAAAAGGTATAATCACAATAGACAGTAGTATATGCGTAATTAAAATAAAAAAGTATACATATTTAATAAAGCCTTCACCACCAAATTTTGTGGAATCACTTGTCATATGATAAGCCACATACATCACTAGAAACACTACGGAGCACCAAATAGCAGTGGTCATTAAATTTTGGTGCAAGACTATGTTCTTTTTCTTTATAGCTATAAATGCCATTATTAATAATACAGCTGTTAAACCATTAATAGTTGCATAAATTGGTGGTAGAAATGTTAATGGCTCTACATCAAATCCAAGTTCGCGCAGGTTTATCCCAAATAATGCAGCAACTGCCAATGGTATTACAATTGATAATACAACAATCCACTTGTTGTACTTTTTCTCTTTTTCTAAGTCAACCTGGTTCATACTCATTCTTTCAATAGTTTAGTTATATCTTCTTTTAAAATAGTTATTTCTTGAGGTATACCCTCATCATCAACACCTTGGGCTTCAGGAATTAGACCATTATAAAAAATTAAAGGATTTCCGAAACTATCTCTTCTTGATCTAATAAACCCTTCTTTATCAATTAAGGCAAAGTTACCTGAATGCTCAAATCCGCCTTCTACAGTATCATCCTTCGCCGTATATAAATTAAAGCCTTCATTTGCCAATTTATAAATGGCATCCTCATCACCAGTCATAAGATGCCAATTTGTATTAGTAATACCATATCGCTCTGCATAGGCCTTTAAAACCTCCGGTTTGTCGATATCTGGTGTAATTGAAAAAGATGCTACTCCAAAATTTTCGAAGCCATCAAATTCATTTTGTACTTCTACAAGATTTCTATTCATAATTGGACATATGGTTGGGCAAGTTGTGAAGAAAAATTCTACTACATATACCTTACCTAAATAATCCTTATTTGAAATTAATTCACCATTTTGATTAGTAAAACTAAATTCTGGTACGCGTTTTGGTTCTCCATTTATTTCTAAATAAGCCAAATCACTCTTATTTGGTTTAATTGGCGAATTTGAAACCTCTTTACTTCGGCTTTCTTCTCTAGTTATATCGTCATTAGAAATACGATCAATAATCCTTGGTATGAAGATGATACCAAAAACTAATATAATAAAGGCAATCCCTACGTAAGAATAATTTGTTTTTTTACTCATCAATCTGTTTTAAGTCGTTGGCACGTCTAGAATCTGAATTTTGAAACTTCCCTTTTCGCTTCTGGCGGTACTCGGTAAAAAGTATACGCATATCATCACTCATCTTATTTTTTATATCAGAGACTTCAATCGTATTATAGGTTAATAATTGCGTAATTGGTTTCTTTGCCTCGATATCCTTTTCATCTCTATCGTCTAGACGTCCTCTTTGATTTAAATCCTTATCGATAATAAATACCTCTTCAGAGGATAAGTTCTCATCTAAATCCTGATCATATTTAAGGCTGGCATATAGTTCTTTTGTCTTGCCTTCTGGTAAAAACACATAATGCCAAAATTTAAGCTCTTCAAATTTTGCGATCTCCTTATTGAATGTGTCATATTCATCTTCAGAACCTGGTTGTCCTACAACTACAATTTGAAATTTTTTAAAGCCTTTAAATTTGTCATAAACAAGCTCTTTTAGATTTGAACCTGCAATTGCTTTCTCAATTGGGCGTTTCCCAAAAAATGCCAGTACGGTAATATGATCTTTTAATTTCACCTCTGATGAGGCAGAAAAATCCTTAACTTGATTATGAACAATTTCTAAAGGCTCATAATTATGAGTAGAAGGGTATAATATTAGTAGAAACGCAACAGGTAAAAAGAACAAAACTGTTAAAACTAAGTAGCGTTTTATCTTCTCTTTTTTCATATTGCAAAAATAAAAAAGGTGGTTTAATTAAACCACCTTTTTAATATCATTTAACGTACAAATTGCACTAAAAATCTCGCTTTATTAAGGCATCATCTGTATTGTAAACTTCAAATACATATCCTCCTTCTTGTAATAAGATAAATATTAAATAACAGATAAGGAAAACTCCTGTCCATACCACCATTTTTCTCAGGCTTCCTTTTTCATCTCTCATGTGCATGAAATCCCATGTAATATAATAGGCCTTTACTATAGTTAGTAAAATGAATATTAAATTTAAAGGTTTCATGTAGATAAATGGAGATAAAATAATATTACCTAAAGTGGCAAAAAATCCACCTTCAAAAGGACTGATCCAAGTACTCATTAAGGCTTCAGGCTTGTATATACCCAAGACAACCTCAATCAATGTAACAAAGGTTAGAAAAGCTAATACACCCCAAATCTTTTGTGTGTTGGATTTAAATTTCCAAAGCCCTCTAAATATCTCTAATTTATGTTCGTGCGCCATAACGTTTTATAAATCTTGTTTTAAACTAAATAGAAGAATGTAAATACGAATACCCATACTAAATCGACAAAGTGCCAATAAAGTCCAACCTTCTCAACCATTTCATAACTACCTCTTCTTTCATACGTCCCCAATATAACGTTGAAGAAAATAATAATGTTAATTACTACACCAGAAAATACGTGGAATCCGTGGAAACCTGTAATAAAGAAAAAGAAGTCTGCAAACAACGATGTCCCATATTCATTAACTCTTAAATTAGCTCCTTTTACCACTAATTTACCATTCTCTTTTATTTGCTTTAAAGACTCTGCTCTAGATAAAACTGTCTTTTCACCTTCTTCGTTTATAATTTGGTTTCTAACCAATATATTTTCATTCGCGGCTAAACCATTATAAATTTCGTCCACCGAATATGGCGGAAGAGATTCTTCAGTTACGAACCATAGACCATTCTTACGCTCGTGCTCTGCTCTTTCTGTTTCTTGAGTAATCGCAAATTCATCGATTGAAATTCGCTTAAATTTTTCTTTCCCATCAACAGTTACGTACTCACCAAATTGTAAAATGTTACCACCTTTAGTCTGTACAGCACCATAATCTCCTTGAATAAATGTTGCCCATTCCCAAGCCTGAGATCCAACGAAGATAGCACCACCTATTATCGTTAAGAACATGTATAGGGTTACCTTAGCCTTGTTCATATGATGACCTGCATCTACAGCCAATACCATAGTCACAGAAGACATAATAAGAATGAAAGTCATAAATGCAACATAAATCATAGGTAGCTCTTGACCATGTAAAAATGGAACGTGAGTAAACACCTCATCTGCAATTGGCCATTCTTCTATAAACTTGAATCTTGAAAAGCCATAAGCTGCTAAGAAGCCAGAAAATGTAAGGGCATCAGAAACAATGAAAAACCACATCATCAGCTTTCCATAACTAGCGCCTAAAGGTCGGTTTCCACCTCCCCAAGTTTTCCCTTCTGTACCAGTACTTGCTACTGTAGAATCCATAGAAATTATTTAAATTTTAAGATTGGACAAAAATAATCAAATTATGTATCTAAAAAAATATAAAAACAAAAAGAGAACCACCCATAGTATATCTATGAAATGCCAGAAATTTGATGCAAGTTCAAAGCCCAACATATTCGTGGAATTATATCTCTGTTTAAAATGTTTATAAATAACAACAATTAATGCAATGAGCCCGCCTACCACATGTAAAATATGGACTACTGCGATTATGTAAATAAATGAAATTGTAACATTACTTGTTGGGCCTGTAAAATTATAGCCAGACTCTATAATCTGCCCAAAACCGGCAAATTGATTGTAGATAAAGGCTACACCCAATGCAAAAGTGAGTAACAATCCAAAAGTTACTTGACTCATATTGTTCTTTTTAAGTGCACGCTTTGCAAAAATCAAAGTTGCACTACTAATTACAATTAACACCACACTAACAATGAAGGCGTTTGGTAATTGAAAATCTAGTAACCAATCCTCGCGTTTACGGCTTACAATAAAAGCACTTATTAAACCAGCAAATGTCATGATTAGAGACCCTATCCCAAACCATAACATCATTTTCTTTGATCTGTTCTGTTTTTCTTCTTGTGTTCCTTCAGTTAAATCCATTTAAATCAAAAATTTATCAGCCACATATATCATTTGTAACATCGTAATGTAAAATACACTAGAAAGCATCAGTTGTTTAGCTACCTTATTAGTTCGTTCTTTAAACAATCTAAAGGCGTATCCAACCATAATTAACCCCAATGCAAAAACAAGTATAGCTCCTACTATTGAGAGTTTTAAATCTCCTGTATAACCAAACACCGGAATTATAGAGACGAGTGTTGTCCAAATACTATAAAGAATTATTTGTACTGCGGTTCCTTTATCTGGTTTTCCTGTTGGCAACATTAAAAAACCACCTTTTTTATAATCCTCATGCAAAAACCAACCAATGGCCCAAAAGTGTGGGAATTGCCAAAAAAATTGAATCGCAAAAAGTGTCCCAGGCTCAATACCAAATGCATTTCTAGCGGCAACCCACCCGAGCATAAATGGAATCGCACCAGGAAAAGCTCCTACAAAAACTGCCAATGGTGTTTTTGTTTTTAAGGGTGTATAGACACATGTATATAAAAAAATTGAAATTGCGCCCCACATTGCAGTTTTTGGATTTATTATGTAAAGACTAATTAATCCAAGAATGGTAAATGACGTTGCAATAACAAAAGCTGTATTCACAGACATACGTCCTGCTGGAATAGGTCTATCTTTTGTTCTATCCATTAAGGCATCCAAATCTCTTTCGATAATCTGATTATAGGCATTTGAAGCACCTACCATAAAATAACCTCCAACAGCTAAAAGCAATAATGTCAAACCGTTAATTATGTCCGCTCCCAATAAGTAACCTGCCAAAGATGAAAAAACCACACTAACGGATAAACCCATCTTTGTGATTTCCTTAAAATCAGTAAATGCAGAAACAGTTGATACCGAAGATTTTGCGCTACTCACAACAATTTTTTAGTATAATTCTTTAGCGAGTGCAAAGATAACCTGAAATTTAATTATGACCAACCTAAAGTATAGTTTTAATAATACTTAACAGGGCATTCTTAAAAGTCATTATACCAATTAAAGAGGTCGGTTCTTAACCCTATACTAAACCACAATGTGTTTGAGTTCATTGTTGAAGCAGTTATAGCTTCAGGATTAAAATCCCTGTAGATAATGTTGGTGAATAATCTTAGATTGGTTTCAGGGTTTATTACATAACCTGCCTGAAGCTCTGTCATAAAACTATTTGTTTTGTTCCCCTGACCAATTTTAATTCCTGTATCAGATATTCTATTATCCTCATCAGCATAAATATCACCACCGTAATTAAAGCTGTCTTCAGTTGTATTAAAATCAAAACCTCGTTGACCCATTATAACTTTAGCATCTGCAAACCAACGTTTGTAATTGTAACGCCCAATTAATACCAGTTCTCTAAAATTTGAGCCCCAAAGATGGGCCATTGGTTGATTAAAATGTGCATAGTTTAGTATAATAGAGTTATGCGAATACGTATAAGGGCGTACCTGATTGTACTCTGCTTGAAGCAATAAATTATCAACTTTAAAGGCATTGAAATATTTCGCCCCTAATTGAAACCCAAACTTGTTCTTCCAACTATTCTCACCAGCTTTTACATCACTCAATGAAAATTCATCAATAATGAACTGACCATAAATATTTACCTTATTATTCCATTTGTATTTTCCACTTAGTCCTAAAATTGCGTTACCTGCATCCTGACCAGTCTGAAATTCAATTGCTCTAAAGAAAACAATAGGATTTAGATAATTAACATCAAAACCTCTATTATTTGTGTCTGCCCACATTACCGATTCAAATAAACCAATGTTTAATCTTTTAGACACATTCCAACTTAAATAATGATTTGCCATATACTTGGTAAAGAAGGCACCATCTACTGTAACCTCTGGCCTCACATCCTTCAGCCACATCCATGTACTCGTATACTTTATCTTCCAGAAATTGGCATTTAGTTTTAAAAATGGATATGGGCTACTTACGTCACTCTGAAAAAGTGATCTGTAACCATCTCCAATAAAGTTTTTACCATGACCAAACTGAATATTTAAAAAATCTGCTGGTGTATAAGATAAGTAAGCCTCTGCAACTGGATAATCATAAGAGTCTGATTTGAATCGTTTTGCGATTCCACGTCCAGGAATTATTGCAGGATCCGGGCCAAAAGCTTTTAAAGTCTCTGCATATCTATTAAAATAGTCTGCAAATCTGCCCTGGCTTTCATATACCGAGGTGGTTAAATTAAATCGTTTACCAAGACCAGCCTGAATAAAAATTCCTCTTGTATTATTCCAAGTTGAGCTAAAATCTGCCTCAGTATCCTTTCCGACCTGCAGGTCTAATATTGGATCAATTGTAAACCAATAGTCTTTTCCCTGCACGGCCACAAGGTGTTCATTGTATAACTTTCGTCCTAACCAAGAATCTGTTTCCTTAACAAGACGCTCTTTGTCGGCCTTAATATCATAATATTTGGCAACATCCGTATAAAGGAATGGTTTCGCAGCTGTATGGCTATTCGTACCAATAGCATTCATTTCATCATCAAATCGTGCATAAAACGAATGTGTGAATGGCACATTTAATTGACTCGTATACTCCAGCTTTTCGTAGGGTTTAACCTGAGCGTTTATTTTATCAAACTCTTGGGAAAGTGTAGCATTTAAACTGTCTTTTTTAATTGCAGGTTCTTCTGTTGCATCATTAGCTTCTTCACTCGGTTTTTCTAGAGGTATTGGAATGTCTATACTATACTGAACAAATGTTGCATTGCCATTATATGTGGCAGGCTTTATTTTTGGTAAAAGACTAAAAACACGGTTACTCTCCGACTTTAATTCATCATAAAAAGCATCAGCATAAATTACCTTAAATTCACCCTCTTTGTTCACTTCAAATAATACCTTGATATCACCTTGATAATTCTCTTGGTCTACAATATTAGGAACTTCGAAATTTTCAAAAATAAATGCGTTTAAAGTAAATTTAAAACATGATTTAAGCTGTTCTACAGGAAGAGAATCACATTCTTTAAACACAGGAGGTTTTTCGTATATAGATAGATTTTGAGCACCACAAAACACAGAAACTAATAATGTAACAATGAGCAAAAATCGCTTCATAAAGAGAGTTTAGTTTGTTGTACGAAAGATACTTATTTTTTAATATCGGAAAAACAAAAAACCGTTATTGAATCAATAACGGTCCTATTTTATATTTTATTTCTATCTAATCTTGCGCATTATACATAATTGGTAATGTATAACGTACTCCAACAGGTTTATTCTGCTGTATACCAGGTTTCATCTTAGGAATTTTATTAATAACTCTTTTTGCTTCTTTCTCAAGAACGCTATGTGGTCCTCTCACTTTTATATCTGTAATATTTCCTTCCTTATCAATAGTAAACTGAGTGTAAATTCGTTGCTTTCCAGAAATACCATATTGAGAACCTACATCTAAGTTAAATTTTCTTCCTATTAGTTTCGCAATCTTTTTATTCATACACGACTTTCTACCATCGTTTGTGTCATACTTTTCGCACCCTGGGTAGACAGGAACTTTTTCAATATTCACCCAAGCCACAACCAATTCACCTTTTTCAACCTCATTATCTATCTCAGGTATTGCATCTACAGCAAGTGGCGTAGTCTCAGGTTCAACTGTATCAGGCGTGTCTACTATATTTTCAATTATAGGTTGATCATCCTTAACAACTTTATAAACGTCTTTTAAAGTCTTGCTAGGTATTGGTTTTTGTTCTTTAGGCTTAACAACTTCAACTTGAAATGGCTCTACATAATCTATGGACACAATATTATCGGTAGGTTTTTCCTGAAATGGTGTAATCACTTTACTTTGAAATTGCATTTCAAACAAGGCATAGGTCCCGATAAGACACAGTATAAGACCTATCTGAAAATAGAGGGTAGAGTTTTTTTGTAAATTTGCATCATGCTTTTGCGACTTCTTTGTTTCAACAATGCTCTGACCAGCATTACTGAAACCTCTTTTAGAGTTTTTCATAATATGTTTATTTAAAATGTTAATATTTTGAAAAAGTCACAAGAAGCATACCAAAAAAGAAAATCCCGTCCAATTAATTTTGAACGGGATTTTTATTTTCGGTTTATGTAATTCTTAATCTTGTACCTGGAATACAATTGGCAATGAATAAGGTACAATTACAGATTTTCCTCTCTGCTTACCTGGTTTCATTTTAGGCAATAAACTGATTACGCGCTTCGCCTCTCTTTCTAACCCTGGGTGTGGACCACGAGCACCTACACCAACAATGTTTCCAGATTTATCAATTTTAAACGAAACGAAAATACGTTTTCTACCTGGTGGTAATCCTAAATCACTAGCGAGCTCCGTATTAAACTTCTTATTTACAAATTTTGCAACCTTCTCTGACATACACTTTTTCTTAGCTGCGTTTCCTTTTTTCTTTTCACAACCTGGAAATACTGGTACATTTTCAATAACAGAGAACGGAACCTCGATATCCTCTTCTACTTCTTCTACTTCCACTTCTTCTACCTCAACAATTTCGGTATCCATTTCTGTTTCAGTAGATTCAATTACTGTTTCTTCCACTTCTTCTTCATCCTCTACAACCTCAATTACTTCTGGAGCAGCTGGAGGTGGTGGAGGTGGAGGTGGAGGTGTAATTATTTGTTCTGTAATTGGCACTTCTTCTTCTAATTCATCATCTAAATTCAATGAATCTAGTGCTATGTCACTCTTGTCATAAGTTTTGTAGTTTATTGACATGTAAGTGATTGCCAACATTAAGGCCAGACCAACAGCAAAATAGATCGAACTATTTCTACTTACGTCTGATTTAGGATTCTTTTTAGGTTCCATAATACTGGGTTTAGTAATACCTCGCTAATTTAATTAATTAAATGTAATATAAGCAAGGCTTTCGTTTATTTTAACTTTAACAGTGTGAATCTAGATGCAATAATTGTACCAATAATAACGCCTACTGTATTTGCCAACATATCTAAAAAATCAAAAGTCCGGTTAGGATTCACTAAATATTGCAGGACTTCTAATGAGGCACCTAGAGCAACAGCCAAAATAGCAACTGTATAGATATGATTAGAATTACGATTGTTCTTAACGTAGGTTATCCATAAAATGGATAAAATGAAATAGGCGATAACATGATAGATTTTATCATCCATATCAGATCCTAAGTCTGGTATGTTATTAATATTAATGAGACTAAGAACAATCAGTATGATTGTATAAAAAACTGCACTGAGTAAAAGCAGCTTTTTAACCACTTATAAGTGCTTTGTAATCATCGGCAGATAACAGACTATCAATTTGTGATTCATCACTTATCTTAAGCTTTATCATCCATCCGTCTCCATAAGGATCTGAGTTTACCTTTTCGGGTTCATCTTCTAACCCTTCGTTAAACTCAATAATTTCACCAGAAAGTGGTAAGAATAAATCTGAAACTGTTTTAACAGCCTCAACCGTTCCAAAAACCTCTTCGGCATCTAGCGTTTCATCCAATGTATCAACTTCGACATAAACAATATCGCCTAGCTCTCCTTGAGCAAAATCAGTAATTCCAACAGTGGCCACATCTCCGTCTATTTTAACCCATTCGTGGTCTTTTGTATACTTTAATTCTGATGGTATATTCATCTTTGATTGTTATAAATTATTAGTGAAACAAAAATAATTTTTTAATTGCTTCAATTCAAAATTAATTACCGAAATTATACCTTAAAGTAATTCCTGAACGTAAAGATGTTTGTGGAAAAGAAGTTGAAATAGCAAAGTCTGAGAAAGTATAATCAAAATAAAAGATCCCTGTTAAGTTTTTACTGAATGCATAATCTGCCGTGAACTTTGCACCCCAAATAGTTTGCCCTGCAGTAACTTGATTATTCTCTAAATCTAAATATCTAATTATGGTTTTGTTATCTCTAACAGAGACATCAGCTCGCATGTTTAAGTCACTTTTAATTATTTGCTTAGCACCCGCTAACTTGGATCTGATTCTTAAGTCCTTGATACGATAACCTAAACCAAGTGTATATTCTTCACCTTGAATCTCGGTCAATAAATTATTATCAAAACTTAAAGACAACAGTCGGTCTGTTTTAACTTCTGCAAGGACTTTTATTGAATTTTTCATTTCAAACTCAAGCCTAATCAGAGGACTAAATTGTTCTTCTAAATTGATATTACTGTAAAGCGTCTCATTTTTAAAATTACCTGATTGATCCAATACAGAATCTGGCTGATCAGCATAAGGCTGCCCAAAATTAAACTCTGAAGGATCTAGATCTAAATTGGTTCTGAATTGATTAATTGTATATCTAGAACGATAACCATGCTGAATAGAGAATCTTCTGAAGGTCTTTTTAAACCAAGGAATTTTCATTAATCCAGTATACTTTAACGTCCAGTTTGGAATTGGTACATCTCTAAATGCATCAGTTGATATAGATTCAGCGTCTGTACCTTGATAAGCGGCTAGGAATGCAGGCAATAATACACGCTGACTGTTTTTCCCAAATCCTAATGGGAATCCTTCTGCATCAGTGGCGAATGTGTTGGTACCGTAAAACTCTCTTGCCAATCGATTTGCAATCACTAAACGGTTGGCTCTAAAAGCATCAAATGTTGTCGATTGAATTTCATCACTTTTACTAAAAGCTGTTCTTATCAATGCCGTTGAAATATTAAAATTACCAAATGCATTTGTAATTAGATCTTCATATTGGTCACTTAATCCATCATTATCAATATCTATGGCTCTAAACGTCTCAGTAATATTTTCAGCAAAAGTTCTATTCCCAATTAAATCTATTTTAAGATCGCGCATTGGCTCAAGATTCATAGAGTAATCTAAAGTTTTGTTTGTTACCTCTGTATATTGCTGATTAAACTCTGGGAAGATCGTTAACCAACCATTCTCTGCAACAATACCTCTAATATCGCGTTGGCTTCCAAAAGTATAATCCCATGCTGGCCTTAAAGTTCCTATAAATCCTGGTGTTGGCAAATAACCTGGCAAGAACGTACCATTATTCTCAGAATAACCAAACTGTACTCTTTTCACCATTGTTATAATATCTATAAGCGTATTGTAGGCCTTTTGTCCTGCACTTCCTTTTTTAGATGAATTTGAATTTCTGTTATCTAAAGATGCATTAGGTGTAGGTGCGCTTCGCCTTTTTACAGATGAATTTCTGTTTCGACCACCCTGATTACCCTTACGTACTAGACCGATAGATCTGTAGAAGGTTTCCATATTGAGGGTCGTATTGAGATTATGCGTATTTGAATTTTGAATTGAATGTCCTAAGTTATATGTCTGTCCATCTAAAACGAGGCCTTCATTTAAATCTGAACCTTTCTGCCATTGAAAAGCACCACTATACGCGTAAGTTGCCCTGAGGAAACTCAATATTGGTATTTTATAAATAGGTAATTCGTAATTAACCTGAAGTTGTTGTGTTTGAAGATTAGGATCTCCAAAATCAAAGAATCCATCCCAAACATTTAAATCTGGATCTTGCCTTCCATTAATTCTGTCGTCAATGAAGTAGTTTCTAACAATATTGGTATTGGCTGCAGTAAAATTAAGACTTAAGGCATCCGTGAGATTGTAATTAATTGCATACTGAAAATCAAACGTATAATTACGTCTAAATAACTCTTCTATTGCAATGTTATCACCACCTAGTTCAACTTCTCTAAATTTCTGTTTACTAAACTGCCTATTAATATCGGTATTAACAGAAATACTACTTGGCAATAAATTGAAATTAAAGTCTTTTAAAATCTTCCAATACTTACCTTTAAAAAGCGAGTCATTCTTTTTAAATGGTTCTACTCTTGCTGGTTCAAAAGCAAAGTTATAGTTAACGCCAGCACGTATATTTTGATCTAAGGAGTTTTCTATTTCAAAATCTCTGTGTTCAACTTTGTTATAAGAATAATTAAAGGTGAGATTTTCAACATCATAGAAATGGCGCTTGGCATCACCCATTTTCTGTTTTCGAACACCAATAAAGTTGATGCTTTTCCGCTTGGTATAATTTTCATTAACCTTAAGAATGGAATCCCTATCACTTGTATTATTTAATTGGGTCTCTAGTTCTATATCTCGATAATATTCATCAAATTGAGGTGTAATGATTTCCTCACTTTGTGCATAATTAAAAGGTATTTGAATTCCCCATTCTTTTGGCAATAATTGCCCTAACTGCACATTAGTAACAACATCATATTGTTTTACATCTTCACGACTTCTTTCGTTTGGATTTTGCTCAATACCACCAAATCCGATTGTGCTTCTTCTACCCGTAGCACTAATATCCATAAAGTCGGCAATGTTTGAGTCCATACTTACAACTGCTGCCCATCCTCCTTCATTTTCTAAATCTGACATTCTAAGTTCGTTAAACCAAACTTCACCACATGCATTCATACCAGTGTTACCAGAGTTTTTTAAACCAACCATTAAAACTCTTATATCTCCAAAATTTGGATTACCCTTTATTGCCACACGCTGTTGACCAGTAGGTAAGGGTGAAAATTCTGGAACTGGGTTCTCTGCAAGCACACCATCTATAACATCGTAAAATGTAGGATCTTCATTGGTAAGTGATTGATCAAAAATACCTCTTGACTTAATATCCTGAAGTATAGCCAGAGGCATATTAATTTCATTGACTTCGGGCCAAATTTGTTCCTCAGTTGTTAGACCATCATCTGCAAGTTCTGTTGGTAATAAAGGTACTTCTATTTGATAGAAATTATCTGTAAAATCATTACCCATTCTAATAAAGGCAATAAGCTCACCTTCCTGAAGTACAGATCCTTCTTGTGCTTCAGCATGTAAAAACATACGGAGTTTTTTATACTGACGCATGTCTACATTTATATTTTTGAAAACACCTCTAGAATCTGTTGGCTCTAAATCACAGGCTTGTAAAACCAATGATTGTTCATTTTGCCTAATAATGTTATTGTTATTATTAAGTTCCTCACGTCTAACTCCTGGAGGAATGACATAATCTCCATCATTTTCTTGTACACCAACTATAGCAACATTAAACTCTGCATCTGTACTGTTGTTTGTCGGATCATTATCTAAATCTAAAGTGTAACGACGCCAATCACTTCTTACAAGATCTAAAGTTGCGAAACGCAATACAGTATTCTCGGTAAATTCTCGAAGGTATAAACGCGCAAATCTTACAGATCTAATATCTCTAATCCCTCCAATGGCATTTGTTGGCTCATTAATAGGCAATCTAAACTGATACCAAGATACTGTGCGTTCTTGTCCATTTGGAAGAGTAACTGTTCTTACCTTAACGTCATTAATTTGCGGATTATTAATGTTTAATACAGATGGATTAATATCAACTTCATACTCAAAATAACTATCAATGGTATTCATTGTATTATCTCGGTTGATATCTTCTACATCTGGCTGCGTTGTAGATCCTCTGTTTGTATCTGTAAATACATCTGGTGTATTACCTTCTTGACCATTATAACTTTTATAGCGTTCAAAAATACCACCACTTGTATTTAAGTAATAGGTGTAATTATCCTTCGATGGGTCTTCACCAAACTGTGGCCCAAATTGAATAGTTTCTTCTGTATCATCATATCCATCATATCCAACGTCTTGGTTGGCACGCTCCTGGCCTGTTGTGGCGAACGTATAAATGAGTGATTGATTCTGTGGTACAACACCACCAAAAGTTGTTGGATTTAGCAATGAGACATCTCCATCTTCTGGCAACCCATTTTCATATTGCTTTTTACCATCTTTTAAGACATCTTCAGAAATATTACCAAGGTTAACATAAAGCTTCCCACCTTGACCAGCCGGATTATCTAAAAATGGATCTTGAACCCAAAATTCAATATACTCAACATTGGCCTGCTCAAAATCAGTAGAAGTAATTTGTCGTGTAATACCAGCCCAACTGTTATTTGGATTAAGTATATCATTGGTAGCCTGAGGGTCGAAATTGTATGGACCACGTTCAGAAGGATAATACGCTAAATCTAATGTATTAATAACCGATGTTTGCCCCTGAACTATATCTACTTCTGGGAATATTTCATCTATAAATACGCGTCTGGTATATAAGTCTGATACATCATCATCTGAAATATCAGTAGGTCTCTGGTTACTATAAAATATAGGGTCAATCGTGTACCAATTTAAAAAGGCTCTACCAAATCCATTCTCAATACCAGGATCATCATCACCCGGAATATTGGCTGGAAGCTCACGCGGTCTACTCGATAAGAACCAAGATAATGGACTCAATAAATCAATAGCACCTTGAGTACCCTCAAAGTCATCAATGTAAGCCGTGGCCTCTCCATTAAAATCAGTCCCTTTTGGTGCACCAGGCAATAAATAGGCAAATTCACCTCTAACAGAAATATTTGAAGGTACATCTGTATCTATATTTGGTAACTTATTTGCTAATCTGGTTAAGAAAGGTAATTCTGTTGAGAAGTTACCATTCATTCCAAAAATTGTATTGTTTATTGGTTCGGCATTAAAATTTGCCTTTTGTGTAATCGGACGTTCATTTAAGTTTAAAAGTGTAGCACCTAAAACAAAATTTTCATTAAACTGATGTTCTACATTTATACCTGTAAAACGTCTGGTCTGCTGACCAAATACTGCGTTGTTCTCAACATCAACATTTATAGGTGTATTAGAAGCCTTTAATGCTTCATCCAAAATTTCTACACGTCCCAATTGATAATTTACAGTGTAATCGATTCCTTCAACAAGTAATCGACCACCTGCAGTAACCCTAACAGATCCTCTAGGGACATTGAAGGCACCTATTGGAATACCTCCACCGGCACCACTACTTTTAAATCTACCTTTTATCTGAAACTTATTCTTCTCAGCGTCATCTAATGCTTGTGTTTTGGTAGATTTATAGAGTAAATCATAGACGTACTTTTCTTGATTTAGATTTGTATACACGTCTTGATCATAATCGGTATCATTGTTATTTGGGTTACCGTCATCATCCAAGACATCAAATAAGTAGCGACCAAAAGGTTCTGCTTTTGTAAATATAATCTTCCCATTTTGTGTCAAAACAGTGATCCCTGGCACATAATCGAAAAATCCATCACCACGTTCTTGCGGATCATTATTAAAATTTAATCGGTCAAGATGAAACAGACGTATTAAAGGTGTTTCATTTATTTCGGTATCATCTCCAGCAAAAGGTGTATTGTTATCAAATGGTGGGAAAGTTGTTCCTTCAACAGGACGTATATAGTTTACTGGTGATGCTTCTGTATAAAATATATTTAATCTAAAATCTTCCTGACTTAATTGAAAGGCTCCAGTATCATAAATATTCTTCATCATTAAATCCCAAATCGGAAGATCAACAACAGTTACAGCACTTTTCAACATTTTAAGTACTAGACTTTGGTTGTTAATGACATTGTTAGGACCACCAGTATCAACTGAAGTCGCATCGACGCCATCATTTGCAAATTCACCTACCTGATAAACTTCACCACCCACTGTATATTGAAATGCAACAGCAAGTACCTCATCATTTAATAATCTTTGGTTTAATGATATGTAACCTAATTCAGAATTTAATACATAATCCTGACCCTCTTGTAACTTACGAGCAGCTTCTAACTTTCCAAAATCGAACCCTTCATTCGCAGGAACGTTAATACCTGTTTCTACAATGGTAATATCTCTAACGTTATCATTAAGTATAGATCCAGGGTCACCAATATTGGTTGGGTCTAAGTCGTTATTTTCGTTTCGAGGAAACTCAGTTGGGTTATTAATGAATCCAGGGGGAATTGGGTTAAATCCAATATTATCAGCCTGAGATTCTCCTAAATCTTGAAAGGCTACTACATTTCTTACGTTATCTGTCTGGTTATTTCTGTTTGTTACCCAGACTTCTACTCTTGTGATCTGAAGACCTTGGTTATCAATAAAAGGATACTGTAATAAAGCCTCATCATAATTATCTCTAAAATAATGTGCTAAGAAAAAGTGTCGATTCTCATCATAGTCTCTCGCAAAGAATTCGAATTCTTCTAATGTACCACCTCCTTGCGCTACAACCGATCGTGATTGAGATTGTTGTTCAGAAAAAACAGCAGTTACTGTAGTTCTTCCAAATTGAAGTTCCGTTTTAACACCAAACAAACTCTGTGCTCCTGTGATTAGTGAGCTGTTTAATGGCATGTTTACATTACCAACTTCAATTTTCCTAATAATGTCATCTTCAGTTGGTGTATATTCTAACTTAACTAAGTTTTGAAAATCGAAAGTAGATTCTGTATCATAGTTTGCAGTCACCTGCAACCTTGTTCCTACTTTTCCTAAAAGACTAAGGCTAATTCTCTGATCAAAATCAAATGTGAAATTGGTTCTATTTCTAGGTGAGAAAGCAGGATTGTCTTGCCTAGAAAAAAGAACACCCAGATCGACTTCAACAGAACCTTGAGGAATAACGTTTATAGTGTTCCCTCCGAAAATAGTTTCAAAAAGACCTGAATCGACATAAAATTCTGGCAATAAGTTTTTTTGATCCTCTTCTGATCCATCTTTCTTACCATCGGCAGCATCAGCCATTTGTTTATAATAGGCCTTTAGCTTTTCTTGAAGAACTAATTTCTGAAACTCTTCTGGTGTTAAAATCAGCGGATAATTTGTATTAAAATCTCCTATTTTTTCAGTAAAAATATATCTGTCTAAAATAGGATCGTAGGTATATTTAGAAACAATACTACTTGGGTTTGGCATGTTTAATTTACCAAAAGCAAAAGTAGTTTTAGTAGAATCTTGTTCTTGTTCATTTTCTTGGGCACCAGAAAAACCGCTTAATAGTAGTACAACTACAAAGCATAACAAACGATAAGAACTTAAATATTGATTATAGTTAGTTTTATTCAATTGTTTATAGGTTTTTCAGAGCTTCTTTTATTATCTGCTCTACTAGGGCATCTGGATGTGTTTTTAAAATCTTATCAATAACTTTTTCTGACTGTTTTTTATTAAATCCTAAAACTTCTAAAGCAGATAACGCTTCATCTTTATTCGTATTGTTCGGTATTAAAGAAAGTTCATCAATACCATAGACTTTTAACACTTTGTCTTTTAGGTCAATTATGACACGTTGTGCGGTTTTAGCACCAATCCCTTTTACACTTTGAATCAAAGCTACGTCACCACTTGCAATTCCTTCCTTTACTTGTTCAGGAGATAAAGAAGATAACATTGTTCTGGCTGTATTTGCACCTATTCCACTTACAGAAATAAGTAGCTTAAATATTTCTCGTTCAGATTTAGTAGAAAAACCATAGAGCGTATGAGAATCTTCTCTAACCTGAAGGTAAGTATACAGTCTTAAATTTTCGCGATCTGGAATCTGGGAAAAGGTATGTAATGAGATATTAATGAAATAGCCAACACCATTGCAATCTATAACGACATCCGTAGGATTTTTTTCAACAAGTCTTCCCTCTAAGTGTGTAATCATAAATCCTTTTAAAACTTAGATTAACCTGTATAAATACGTCTATTTTAATCTCCTAACAAATGTGCTTTTAAGGTATAGAGACTAATTAATTATGATACATAGGTTAATAAGCCAAATGTAATAAATTATTTTTCATTACAAAGCTTTGAATTGACCAAGAATATTGAATTAATGAACCCTTTTCTCTCTTTCTTGAGCATCAATAACTGCAATGGCCGTCATGTTCACAATTTCATCAACACTAGCATCTAATTGTAATATATGAACAGGCTTGTTCATACCCATCATTATTGGACCAATTGATTCCGTTTGGTTCAGCTCTTTAAGAAGTTTATAAGTTATGTTCGCCGCATCCAAATTCGGAAAAATTAAGGTGTTTACTTTTCGCCCAGCTAATTTTGAAAATGGGAATATATCCTGAAGCATTTCGGAGTTTAATGCAAAGTCTGTTTGTACCGCACCATCTACAATCATATCGGGATATATTTTATGTAAAAAAGAAACAGCATCATTAACTTTTTCAGCTCGTGGGTTATCGGAAGACCCAAAGTTTGAATAGGACGTCATTGCAATTACAGGTTCTATACCAAACATCTTTGTAACATTGGATGTCATTCTTGCAATTCTTGCCAAATCCTTAGCACTTGGATCAATATTTATAGAAGTATCACTCAAAAACATTGGACCTCTCTGAGTTATCATCACATTAGTAGTGGCTATCCTTGAAACACCATCTGCCATCCCAATAAGCTCTAACATTGGTTTTACCACATTTGGATAGCTTCGAGAGTATCCTGTAATTATACCATCAGCATCGCCTTCATTTACCATCATGGCTGCATAATAATTACGTTCACGCATTTTTTGTTGGGCAGCATACAAGGTTACACCTTGACGTTGGCGCTTCTCCCAATAGGACTTGGCATATCTGTTTTTACGTTCTAACTCCTCGTCTGACTTTGGATCTAAAATTGGGACGTCAACTTCAAAATCGATCTCTTTCATTAAATTAATAATGGTATCGCGCCTTCCTAAAAGAATAGGATGAGCAACGCCTTCTTCATATACAATCTGCGCCGCTTTTAAAACGTCGAGTTGATCAGCCTCTGCAAAAACAATTCGTTTTGGATTTGTCTTCGCTCTACCAAGCAACATTCGTACTAATTTATTATCAGATCCTAAGCGTTCAAGTAAGGTATTTTTATATCTATCCCAATCTTCAATAGGTGCTTTAGCAACACCACTTTCCATAGCTGCTTTAGCCACTGCAGGTGGAACCTCGGCAATTAGTCTTGGGTCAAAAGGTTTTGGTATAATATAATCTCTTCCAAAAGCTAATCTTGTTTCATTATATGCTAAATTTACTTGCTCAGGCACTGGTTCTTTAGCCAAATTAGAAAGGGCCTTCACCGCGGCCATTTTCATAGCTTCATTAATTTTGGTTGCTCTTACATCTAATGCGCCTCTAAATATGAAAGGAAAACCAAGTACATTGTTTACTTGATTAGGGTGATCGCTACGACCTGTAGCCATTATAATATCATCTCTTGTATCGATTGCAAGATTATAATCGATCTCAGGATTAGGATTTGCCATAGCAAAAACAATAGGGTCTTTAGCCATGGATTTTAGCATTTCTGGTGATACAATATCAGCCATGGATAAACCAATAAAAACATCTGCATCTACCATGGCCTCATCTAGTGAATCAATTTTTCTATCTGTGGCAAATTCTGCTTTTTGAGTAGTAAGGTTAGGACGATCTGCTCTAATGACACCTTTACTATCTAACATAACAATGTTATCTCTCTTAGCTCCAAAGGCTTGATAAAGGCGCGTGCATGATATAGCTGCGGCTCCTGCACCACTTACAACTATTTTTACATCTTCAATTTGCTTACCAGCTAGTTCTAGAGCATTTAAAAGTGCGGCAGCTGAGATTATTGCTGTTCCGTGCTGATCATCATGCATCACTGGTATATCGAGTTCTTCCTTAAGACGGCGCTCAATTTCAAAAGCCTCTGGAGCCTTAATATCCTCCAGATTAATCCCTCCAAAAGTTGGCGCAATATTTTTTACTGTATTTATAAATTCATCTATATTTTCAGTATCTACTTCGATATCAAAAACATCGATGTCAGCGAATATTTTAAACAGCAAGCCTTTACCTTCCATTACTGGTTTAGACGCTTCTGGCCCAATATTCCCTAACCCCAAAACGGCTGTGCCATTAGAAATGACGGCCACTAGATTTCCTTTTGCAGTGTACTTGTAGACGTTATCTACATCTTTGTCAATTTCTAAGCATGGTTCGGCAACACCAGGAGAATATGCTAAAGATAGATCTCGTTGAGAGGCATATTTTTTTGTTGGTATAACTTTTATTTTTCCTGGGGTTGGTTTGGCGTGATAAACCAATGCTTCAATACGCTTACTCTGCTTACTCATTTCTCGAAAAGAATTAAGCTACAAAGATACACAATGAAATATTTAAAATCTTATTCCTTTAGAAACTCAATATTCCTTTTTAGACCAGAGTATTTGGTTCTTTTTACAGCAGATTTTTTAAACACTTTTCTAAAGGTATCTTCAGTTATTTCTTCCCAATCTTTTTTGGACATTGACAACAATTCTGGGTGTGGATTAAATAGTGGTTCATTGTGTCCTTTTGAGAATCGATTCCATGGGCACACATCTTGGCATACATCACAACCAAACATCCAATCGTCAAATTTTCCTTTATAGTCGGTTGGTAAGTTCTCCTTTAACTCAATAGTAAAATAAGAAATACACTTACTCCCATCTACAACATAAGGTTCTGTTATGGCTTCTGTTGGGCAAGCGTCAATACAAGCAGTGCAGGTGCCACAGTGGTCTGTTACTGGTGTGTCATACTCTAGTTCTAAATCAATAATTAGTTCAGCGATAAAATAGAACGAACCTACTTGTTGCGTTAAAAGGTTACTGTGTTTTCCAATCCATCCCAAACCTGATTTTGCCGCCCAAGCTTTATCTAATACTGGCGCTGAATCCACAAAAGCACGTCCGTTAACTTCACCTATTTCGTCTTGAATACTATTTAAAAGTGACTTCAGTTTATCCTTTATTACAAAATGATAGTCCGTCCCAAAAGCATACTTTGAGAGTTTATAACTCTCTGTCTCTTGTACCTTATTAGGAAAATAATTCAGCAATAATGACACTACACTCTTTGATCCTTCAACTAGAAGAGTAGGGTCTAAACGCTTATCAAAATGGTTTTCCATATAGCGCATTTCGCCATGCATATTTTTCTTAAGCCAACGTTCTAATCTAGGTGCTTCTGTTTCGAGAAATTCTGCCTTACTTATTCCACAAGATAAAAAACCGAGGCGCTTAGCTTCGGTTTTAATAAATTCAGTGTATTTAATTTTGTTGTTCAGCATAATTTCAGGAGCTATAAATCATGTCCATAATAATGGTCAAAATAATCCACCTTGAGTCGGACCTTTAATCTTACCTAAATGTCTGTAGGCCTGTTCAGTCACTTCTCGACCTCTTGGTGTACGCATTATAAATCCTTGTTGAATTAAGAATGGTTCATAGACTTCTTCTATAGTTTCAGCACTCTCACTTACTGCAGTTGCTAAAGTGGTTATCCCTACAGGACCGCCTTTAAATTTCTCGATTATAGTTGTAAGGATTTTGTTGTCCATTTCATCCAGTCCATGTGCATCAACATTAAGTGCTTCTAAAGAAAACTTGGCGATCTTTATATCAATACTTCCATTACCTTTTATTTGTGCAAAATCCCTTACTCGTCTTAAAAGCGCATTTGCAATTCTAGGTGTTCCTCTACTTCTACCTGCAATTTCTATTGCTGCTTCCATCGAAATCGGGACATTTAAAATAGAGGCGCTGCGCTGCACAATTGTAGTTAATAACTCTGTATTATAATATTGTAAACGACTACTAATACCAAATCTCGCTCGCATTGGTGCTGTTAGTAATCCCGAACGTGTGGTTGCACCAACTAGAGTAAATGGATTTAAATTTATTTGAACTGTTCTGGCATTTGGACCAGATTCAATCATAATATCGATCTTGTAATCTTCCATTGCTGAATATAGGTACTCCTCGACAATGGGACTAAGTCGGTGTATTTCATCAATGAACAATACATCTCTATCCTCAAGGTTAGTCAGTAAACCAGCAAGATCTCCAGGTTTATCCAAAACGGGTCCCGATGTCACCTTTATACCAACATTTAGCTCATTAGCCAATATATGCGCTAGAGTTGTTTTACCAAGTCCTGGTGGGCCATGAAATAGAGTATGATCTAAAGCCTCATCCCTCAAATTTGCTGCTTGAACAAAAACCAATAGATTTTCAAGAACTTGATCTTGTCCCGTAAAGTCATCGAAGGTTAAGGGTCTTAACTTCTTTTCAACATCGAGCTCCTCAGGAGAATAATTTTCGTTTGAAGGATTTAAATTTTCATTCATGCCAAACAAATATAAAGAAAAAGCCTCTCTTAAATAGAAAGGCTTTTGATATGCTTAAATAAATTTTTAGTTAATGATGGAGCTCCTCTTCACCTTCTTTCATCGGTACATTTTGAGGTACAAAATCTTCATCATGCCCAGGCTTACTATAATCGTAAGACCAACGGTAAACATGTGGAATTTCACCTGGCCAGTTACCGTGCATGTGCTTAACTGGTGCAGTCCACTCTAATGTATTTGACCTCCAAGGGTTCTGCTCTGCTTTCTTACCATAGAAAATACTACTAAAGAAGTTATATAAGAACACTAATTGAATTAATCCACCAACTAATGCGAACATTGTAATTACAACCTGTGCATTTGTGGTATCATCAAACAATGGGAAATTTGAATTCGTGTAATAACGTCTTGGTAGTCCAGCCATTCCAATAAAGTGCATTGGGAAGAATACACCGTACGCACATATTGCTGTTACCCAGAAATGGAGGTATCCTAAATTTTTATTCATCATTCTACCAAACATTCGAGGGAACCAATGATAGATTCCGGCAAATACACCATACAAGGCAGAAATACCCATTACTAAGTGGAAGTGTGCAACCACAAAATAGGTGTCATGAACATTAATATTTAATGCACTATCTCCAAGTATAATACCAGTTAATCCACCTGTTATAAAAGTAGAAACCAGACCAATTGAAAATAGCATTGCTGGATTCATTTGTAGGTTACCTTTCCAGAGCGTTGTTATATAGTTAAACGCCTTTACAGCTGAAGGAATCGCAATTAATAAGGTTGTAAATGTAAATACAGAACCTAAGAATGGATTCATTCCAGAAATAAACATATGGTGACCCCAAACAATTGTTGAAAGGAATGCAATTGCCAAAATTGAGGCAACCATTGCACGATAACCAAAAATTGGCTTACGTGAGTTTGTTGCGATAATCTCAGAAGTGATTCCTAAAGCAGGTAATAATACAATATAAACTTCAGGGTGACCTAAGAACCAAAATAAATGTTCAAATAATACTGGTGATCCTCCTTGGTAATGTAAAACCTCACCTTGAATGAAAATATCAGATAAGAAGAATGACGTTCCAAAACTTCTATCCATAATTAACAATAATGCCGCTGACAATAATACTGGGAATGAAATAACACCGATAACTGCTGTTACAAAGAACGCCCAAATTGTTAACGGAAGTCTTGTCATAGACATTCCTTTTGTACGTAAATTAATTACAGTTACTATATAGTTTAATGAACCTAATAACGACGATGCGATAAATATGGCCATAGATACTAACCATAAGGTCATACCCATACCAGAACCACCTTGTGCAAGCGGTAATGCTGATAACGGTGGATATATCGTCCAACCTGCTGCTGCAGGTCCTGCTTCAACAAAGAATGAAGCAATCATAATTACACATGAGATAAAGAATAACCAATAGGAAACCATATTTAAAAATCCTGAGGCCATATCTCGTGCTCCAATCTGTAATGGTATTAATAAGTTACTGAAGGTACCACTAAGTCCTGCTGTAAGTACAAAGAATACCATAATTGTACCATGAATAGTAACTAATGCCAAATATATATCGGCATCCATAACACCACCTGGTGCCCATTTACCTAATAGGGATTCAAAAATAACATTTGGTTGCTCCGGCCATGCGATTTGCATACGCATTAGTAAGGACATTAATATCCCAATGATACCCATGAAAATTACACCAGTAAGTAAATACTGTTTAGCAATCATCTTATGATCTTGACTAAAAATGTATTTAGTTACAAATGTTTCTTTGTGGTGATGTACGTCGTGGTCGTCGTGTACGTGTGTATCTACTGTTGCTGACATAATCTTTCTTTTATTCTTTTTCGTTTAATTTTTTCTAATTTAATAAAGAATTTGCAAA
The DNA here is from genome assembly GCF_050618035.1 of Winogradskyella poriferorum. GTDB lineage: Bacteria > Bacteroidota > Bacteroidia > Flavobacteriales > Flavobacteriaceae > Winogradskyella > Winogradskyella poriferorum_A. The sequence goes on along the minus strand of NZ_JBODPY010000001.1, from coordinate 1,052,530 downwards.
TTTTGTTTGCTCCTTCATCCATGCATCAAACTCAGCTTGAGTCTCTACAATTATCTTCATTTGCATGTTGTAATGTGATTTTCCACAAATTTTATTACATAAAAGAAGATAATCAAATTCATAAAGTAGGTCTTGACCCGCTTCTTCAATTTCAGCCTGTCTTTCTACTCTTAATTCATTAATGTTTTTTACTTTTTCCTGTATATCAGGATTTTGGCGCATTTCTTCAGTTGTAACCGTTGGTGTGAATGCGAATTGAGTCACCATACCTGGAACACAGTTCATTTGCGCTCTAAAATGTGGCATGTAAGCCGAGTGCAATACGTCCTGAGAGCGCATTTTAAATAATACTGGTCTTCCAACTGGTAAATGTAATTCTGTTACAATAACGTCATCTTGAGCATTTGGATCTGATTCATCTACTCCTAAGATATTTGCCTTATCTAGGTCTATTAATCTAACATTAGCTTTTCCTAATACATTATCATCACCGCCATATCTTGCTTTCCAGTTAAACTGCTGTGCATAAAGTTCCACAACCATTGGGTCAGATTCTTCATCTACCGTCATGATATCATTCCAAGTGAATAATCCGTAGATTATTAAACCAGCAAGTACAATTACAGGAATACCTGTCCAAACGGCCTCTAAAGTATTATTATCTGCATAGAACAAAGCTTTACGCCCTTTTTCACCTCTATACTTGTAAGCAAAATAGTGTAATAAAAACTGCGTGATAATCTGAACTATAAAGATTACAACAAAAGAAATAATCAGTAGGTTATCTAAACCTGGACCATGTTCTGATGCTGAGTTTGAAACTAAAGGTTGGTCTCCCAAATAAATAAAACTAACTATTGTAATTCCGTAAATAAAAACTAAGAATCCTAGCATTAAATAGCCATTTATTCTATTGTCTTTATCATCGGCTATTTGAGTGTTTGAAGCGCCTACTTGAGCTAAATCAAAAATCTTCACCATTTGCCATATAGCAACGGCTACAAAAAGTACAATTAATACTGTTAATAAAGCTGTCATTATCGTTTCTCTTCTTTTTTAATAATAATTAATAATGGAAATGTTCACTTTCCTTCATAAATGGATTACCTTTTGCTAATAGTGGTGCCTTACTCAAGGCGGTAAATACTACCAATAAAAACAATCCTCCAAATAAAAATATTGAGCCTATTTCTGGGATTCCAATCGCCCATCTATCTACCACAGTAGCTGGCATAATCATATTAAACACATCTAGGTAGTGTCCACATAAAATCACTATTCCCGCCATAACTACAAACCAAGGAATACGTTTGTAATCACTATTCATTAATATTAATAATGGGAAAATGAAATTCATGGCTACCATTCCAAAGAATGGTAATTTATAATACTCAATACGTGTCACATAATACGTTACCTCCTCTGGTATGTTAGAATACCATATTAGCATAAACTGAGAAAACCATAGGTACGTCCAAAAAATACTAATACCGAACATAAACTTGGCTAAATCATGAATATGGCTATCGTTTACAAATTGTAATAGGCCTTTTGACTTTAAATAAATTGTGATTAAGGCAATAACAGTAATACCACTTACAAACATACTTGCAAATACATACCATCCAAATAAGGTACTAAACCAGTGTGGATCTACACTCATAATCCATAACCAAGACACAACAGATTCTGTTACGATATAAAATACCAAGAACCCTGCAGACCATCTAAAAGCCTTTTTAAAGTTTGAATTATTATCTGAATTATCTTGAGCTAATGAGAATTTACGAACTAAGAAACGATAAGCACTCCATCCTAAGATGAATACTAAACTTAGTCCTATAAATACGCCCTTATTCAAAAATCCTGATTTACCTTGAATGAGTTTATCATGAGCAACAACCTCAGGATCCATCCATACAAAAATGTGTTTGTCCGCTATTAAAGCAATTGCAAAAACAATCAATGCTCCTGGAAGTACATAAGCCGTAATTGCTTCCATAACTCTAAATAGAACAGGAGACCATCCAGCCTGAGCTGCATATTGAATGGCATAAAAAGCGAGTACTCCTAATGCGATCATGAAGAAAAAGAACGCTGCCACATACAGTGCAGCATAGGGTCTATTATGAATTTGGTGAAGCACGTGTTCTTCATGGCTCATCTCATGGCCACCACCATGTGCTTCGTCTCCATGACCTTCATCAGCATGCGCACTAGACTCTCCATGAGAATCAGAAGCGTGTGCTACATCCGATCCATGAGTAGCTTCGCTACCATGATCACCATGGTGTGCCTCATTAGCAAGATACTCGGCTATGTTATCCTCTGTTACTTGATGAGAATCCCAAAATCCGTAACCTACTCCTAACAGTCCTAGAACTATTAAAACTATAGCACCTATTCTTAGTCGATTTGAAATTTTATATTCCATTTATATAATCTTTATCTAAATCTTATTTTTCTAAATCTGCCTTAAGTTTTTCAACGTAAGCCGTTACTTGCCATCTTTCTTCTTCATTCAATTGGTTGGCATATGAACCCATTGTGTTTTTACCATAATATATGACGTGGTAAATACTTCCTGTGGTAATTGCACGCCCAGCATCATCATAACTTGGTACACCAAGTATTTTTTCACGCTGCACCAATTTTCCTTGACCATTTCCTTTTGTTCCATGACATATACCACAGTAAACATCATATAATTCTTTACCTCTGGCATAATCAACATCTGCTGAATCTAATGGACTCGTCAAAGAAGCCTTTGCTTCTTCATAACCTTCGTTAGTATCTTCAATTTCATAAGGCATAAAATTACCTCTTGGAATTGTTCCTTCAGCAGGTAACTGTGCTTCAACACCATTATTAAATGCGTCTGATTCTTGATAAGCTTCGTAACCTACTGGTTCATACATATTCGGCATGTATTGATAGTTAGGTCTAGAATTTTTCTGGCAAGATGTAAATCCAACCAATAAAACTAATACTACGATATATTTTGCTACTATCTTCATATTAATGTGCGTCTTCTTCTTTATCTACTATATTGATTTCTACTGCACCAGTATCTTTTAACAAAGAGGTCAATTCACTCTCATTGTTATGAACTGCCACTTCAATTAAGAAATGATCATCAGTAGTTCTTGGATCCGGATTCTCAGCTTTTTTAAATGGCCACATTCTACTTCTTAAATAAAAGGTAATCACCATTAAATGCGCCGCAAAGAAAACGGTAAGCTCAAACATAATCGGAACGAATGCCGGCATATTTTCTAAATAACTAAAGCTTGGTTTACCACCAATATCCTGTGGCCAATCTTTAATCATAATGAAATTCATCATTACAATAGCAACTGTTAAACCAACACATCCATATAAAAACGATGTGATAGCAATACGTGTTGGAGCTAATCCCATTGCCTTGTCTAGTCCGTGAACCGGAAAAGGTGTGTATATTTCCTCGATGTGATGTTTTTCTGCCTTAACCTTTTTTACGGCTGACATTAACACATCATCATCTGTATAAATAGCATGAATTACTTTTGAAGCTTCCATAGACTATATTAGTTATTTAATAAATTTTTTGCCTGACCTGCCCAATCGTCACGTTCAGCTCTTCCTGGGAAAGAACCTGTGATTGAATCTAACAAGTCATATTCAGATTTTGTCATCTTACTTACTTGTAAGTAAGTGTAAATACCTATACTGTTAAGTACCTCTTCCATTTTAGGACCAACACCACTGATCTTTTTAAGGTCATCAGCCGTTTGAGTCGCAGCATCAAAAGAACCTATAGTACTTAATAGATTACTGACTTTTTCTTCATTATCTCCTGTATCTACTACTTCCTCAACAACTTGAGCTACTCCTGAAGATGTTCTTGGATCTACTCCTGTACCAACAAGGCTTTGTCCTGCCTCTCTTAAGTTTTTATATCTTTCACCTGAAGACTTTAAAATCGTCTTCACTTCAGCCTGTGCAATTACAGGGAATGTTCTAGAATAAAGTAAGAACAACACAAAGAAGAATCCAATTGTTCCGATGAAGATACCTATATCCACAAATGTTGGAGAGAACATGGTCCAAGATGATGGTAAGTAATCTCTATGTAAAGAGGTTACAATAATCACAAATCGCTCAAACCACATACCAATATTTACTACGATAGAGATAAAGAACGAGAACATAATACTTGTTCTTAATTTCTTAAACCACATGAACTGTGGTGAGAACACGTTACATGTCATCATTGCCCAGTAGGCCCACCAGTAAGGTCCTGTTGCTCTATTTAAAAACGCATATTGCTCATATTCTACACCAGAATACCATGCGATGAATAGCTCAGTGATGTAAGCCACACCTACAATAGAACCTGTAATCATAATTACAATGTTCATTAATTCTATGTGTTGTACTGTGATGTAATCTTCTAGATTACACACTTTACGCATTATAATTAAAAGTGTATTTACCATGGCAAAACCAGAGAAAATCGCACCAGCAACGAAGTAAGGTGGGAAAATCGTTGTATGCCATCCTGGAATCACCGACGTTGCGAAGTCAAAGGATACAATGGTATGCACAGAAAGTACTAAAGGCGTTGCTAAACCAGCAAGTACTAAAGATACTTCCTCAAATCTCTGCCAATCTTTAGCTCTACCAGACCAACCAAAACTTAAAAGCGAATAGATTTTCTTTTGGAAAGGTTTTACGGCCCTGTCTCTAATCATTGCGAAATCTGGCAATAAACCAGTCCACCAGAATACCAAGGAAACAGATAAATAAGTAGAGATCGCAAATACATCCCATAATAAAGGGGAGTTAAAGTTCACCCATAAAGATCCAAATTGGTTAGGGATTGGTAATACCCAATATGCTAACCATGGACGACCCATGTGAATAATAGGGAATAAACCTGCTTGGACTACAGAGAATATTGTCATTGCTTCTGCAGAACGGTTAATTGCCATTCTCCATTTTTGACGGAATAATAATAGTACGGCAGAAATCAAGGTTCCTGCGTGACCAATACCAACCCACCAAACGAAGTTAGTAATATCCCATGCCCAGTTTACAGTCTTGTTAAGACCCCAAACTCCAATACCAGTTGAAATAGTATAAATAATACAACCTATTCCCCAAAGGAATGCTACTAAAGAAATACCGAAAACAATCCACCAAGCTCTGTTGGCTTTACCTTCTACAGGTCTTGCAACATCTACAGTTACATCGTGGTACGATTTTTCTCCAGTAACTAAAGGTCTTCTAATAGGTGCTTCGTAATGAGACGCCATAATTATATAATTGATTCTTTAATTTATTTATGCTTTAGCCGTATTTCTTACTTTGGCTTGGTACACCACATTTGGTTTAGTACCTACGTGCTCAAGTAAGTGATATGCTCTTTTATCTTCTTTTAAAGCAGCGATTTGGCTGTCTTTATCATTAATGTCACCAAATACCATCGCGCCATTTCCACAAGCTGCAGAACAAGCGGTTTGGAATTCGCCATCCTTAATCTCACGTCCGTCACGCTTCGCATCTAGAATCGTCTTCTGCGTCTTTTGGATACAGAATGAACATTTCTCCATAACACCTCTCGAACGAACAGTTACATCAGGATTAAGAACCATACGTCCTAAATCATCATTCATGTAATAATCAAACTCATCGTTCTTGTTATATAAGAACCAGTTGAAACGACGTACTTTGTATGGACAGTTGTTTGCACAATATCTTGTACCTACACAACGGTTATATGCCATATGGTTTTGACCTTGGCGACCGTGTGCCGTAGCTGCCACAGGACATACAGTCTCACATGGAGCATGGTTACAATGCTGACACATTACCGGCTGGAATGCAACCTGCGGGTTGTCAGCAGGACTTTCCATCTCACCAAATTCACTTAATGAGCTACTTAATCCAGAGATATTATCTTTCTTTTCATTATCACCTTCAAATGTATCTTGAGATGAATAATACCTATCGATTCTTAACCAGTGCATATCACGGCTTCGTCTCATTTCAGACTTACCAACTACTGGCACATTATTTTCAGCATGACAAGCTATAACACAAGCGCCACAACCTGTACATGCATTAAGATCTATAGATAAATTGAAATGGTGTCCTATAGAACGATCAAATGAATCCCATAAGTCCACATCTGGAGATGTTACAGGTGTTTCAATGTGATCTTTAGACACTTTAGGAATTGCGTTCCAATACTCTTTATCCTTAGTATTGAATATCTCTAAAGTTGTTTCTTTAATGATGTCACCACGACCCATTAAAGTATTGTGTAACTGCACACATGCAAACTCATGCGTTCCTGCTGCTTTGCTTACACTTACTTCTTGTGCAGCATTAAAATTTTGATATAATGGATAGGCGTTAACACCTGTCTGCATTTCTTCTTTTAATCCAGAAGTTCTACCATAACCAAATGAAAGACCTACTGAACCTTTTGCTTGTCCTGGTTGGATAATTACTGGTACATTCGATACGGTTATTCCATTAACGGTTACATCAGCGTAACTACCATTTAAACCACCATTTGCTACATTCTCATTGATTAGACCTAATCGATCTGCATCTGCTTTAGAAATAGTCAAATAATTATCCCAAGAGGTTCTTGTAATAGGATCTGGAAATTCTTGCAACCATGGATTGTTAGCCTGCTGGCCATCACCCATACCCACTTTAGGATATAATGAAAGCTCCATATCGCCTGCTTTCACAGAAGACACTAATGCACCAACTGCGTTTCCTGATGGTGTATCGGTTTCAACTTCAGAATCTGAAGATGTTGCATCATCGGTAGATGAAGATGATACAAAATATCCGTTTTGAACAGCCTCGTTAAAAGAAGCTCCATTTAATATATCTGAGGCCCAAACCTCTTTTATGTAATCTCTGTATGAAGATCCATTACCGTTCCATGCTAATACAACTTCTTGAAATTGTTTTGTATCAAACAATGGACGGATCGTCGGTTGCATCATTGAATAATGACCCGACTTTAATTCTACATCTCCCCAAGATTCTAAGAAGTGAGGAGCTGCAGCTATAAAAGTACAAAGTGAAGACGTTTCGTCTTGTTTCATTGAAAAAGCAATTGACAAATCTGTCTTTGCTAATCCGTCTGCGAATTCACCGGCATTTGGTAAACTATACATTGGGTTAACACCACATGTAATTAAAGCACCAACTTTACCAGCCTTCATATCTGCAACTAATTGCGTTACGGCTTTATCGTTACCTTGACGCGTCTTAATAGTTGTCTTAGGATCAAATGCTTTACTATTTAAGTAGGTGTTTAATTCTAACACTAATGCTTGCGCATTTACATCTTGAATTCCTGTTACAACTACCGCATTACTACCTGCTGCAGTTAACTCTTTCGCAGCTGCGTTAACTGCCTTATCTATTGCTTCAGGCAATTTAGCACCTCCAGCAGAGTTTCCTGTTACGTAACTGTATAATTTTGCTAAAACTAGTTTTTGCTCACTAGGCTTTAATGGCACGCGCTTGTCTGCATTTGCACCAGCAAGCGACATATTAGATTCAAATTGAATATGGCGTGACATTTTACCATGATCTGGTACACGTCCTTTAGCATAGCCAGACTCAAATCCTCCACCTTGCCAATCACCAATAAAGTCAGCACCAATAGATACTATAGTTTTAGCTTTAGAGAAATCGTAATTAGCCATTCCTCTTACACCATATTTTGCTTCGTAAGCATCTAATGTTGCAGATTCCGATATAGCATCATACACTACATGACGCACATTACCATACTTCTCGGCAAACTCACCCACTAATTTTTTTGTAGATGGACTTGCAAATGTCTGCGTTAAGAAAACTATTTCTTTACCATCCTCTAGATTATTGAATGCCGAAGTGGTCTCAGACATAAATGCACTCCAAGAGATTTGTGTATCTCCCTTCATTGGAGCCTTAACTCTCAAGTTGTCATACAAACCTAATATTGAAGCATTAACTCTGGCATTTGCCATTCCATTTGTTGAGGCATCAGTATTATTCTCAACTTTAATTGGACGTCCTTCTCTTGTTTTAATTAAAACACTAGCAAAATCATAACCATCAGCAATTGTAGTTGCATAGTAATTGGCAACACCAGGGATAATCTCCGTTGGTTGCACAACATAAGGTATAGATTTTATAACTGGGCCTTCACACGCTGCTAAAGAAGCTGCAGCGGTACTAAACCCTACGTACTTTAAGAAATCACGACGCGAAGTAGACGAAGATTCCAATGTTTCTTTATCTCCTAAAAACTCATCTGTTGGTATCTCTTCTACAAATTCGTTTTGCTGTAGCGTCTCAACAATAGAGCTATTCTCATTTAGCTCTTCAACACTTTTCCAGTATTTCTTGTTTGATGACATATATTTCTGAATTACTTCTTATTTCTATTAATAGTGACACTTACCACACTCTAATCCTCCCATCTGCGCAGCAGTCAATTGCTCTACTCCGTATTTCTTAGAAAGTTGTTCGTGTATTTTAGTGTAATATCCGTTATCCTGAACTTTCACGTTTGTTTCTCTGTGACAGTTGATACACCATCCCATTGTTAATGGAGAGTGCTGATACATAATTTCCATCTCTTCAACAGGACCATGACATGTTTGACATTCTATACCTGCAACAGACACGTGCTGCGAGTGATTAAAGTATGCGAAATCAGGTAGGTTATGGATACGGATCCATTTTACAGGCTGTGATTCACCAGTGTAACCTATGCCATCCCATCCTACTGCTTCATATAGTTTCTGAATTTCTGCATTGTAGTCCACTCCAAATTCTTGTAAACCTTCTTGTTGTGTTTCTGCAGCAACCTCTCCGATCGCCTTGTGACAGTTCATACAAATGTTTAATGAAGGAATACCTGAATGCTTACTCACTCTTGCCGATGAATGACAGTACTTACAGTCAATACCATTATCACCAGCATGAATTCTGTGTGAATAATGGATAGGTTGAACAGGCTCATAACCTTGGTCTACCCCAACTTGCATTAAATAGCCATAAGCAAAGTAACCACTAGCTAGTAAGAAGAATATTGCAGTTACTAAAACCAAAAACTGATTTTGAGCAAAAGCTTTCCATATTGGTGTACGCTTCTCTTCAATTACTGTATCAATTCCTTTAGCTTCGGCAAAACGATTTAAAGTACGTTTTACTAACACTAAAGCCATTGCTAATAACGCAAATAATAATGCTAAAGCACCTAAGATAAGGTCGTTTGAAATACCTGGCTCTTGCACAACAACTGGAGTACCCGTTTCAACAGGAACAGGCGCTGGAGGTGGTGCAGCTGTGTAAGCTAGTATATCTGATATATCTTGATCACTTAACTGTGGAAAAGCATTCATAGCTACTTGATTCCACTCATTGTAAATCTTGTTCGCATAAGCATCACCAGATTTAATTAAAGCAGAACTGTTACGAATCCATTTGTTAATCCATTCTCTATCCAATCCTTCTTCTTCAGTAAGTCTCTGCTCAACGTTTGCTAAAGCAGGTCCTGTCATAGGTTTATTCAATTTATGACAAGCCGCACAGTTCGCGTTAAATAAAGATTTTCCTTTCGCAGGATCGCCCTCTTGAGCATTAAGTGAAGTTGAAAACGTAAGTAATAAAATAAAACCGATACTTAAGATTTTAGCGGTTAAATTACGGTAGATAACGTGTTTCATATTTTAAGTTGAATTATCTTCTAAACTTTGGTATGATTTTTTCAGTAAATATGACAAAAATCATGTTTCTAAAAACTCAGGCAAAAGTAAGATATAAAGTCGATTTTCGGAATGTTAGTGAAGTGTTAATATATAATTTATAATTGTTCTAAATAAGATTTTTGAACGAATTTCGTTCAATAGTTTAACTTTGTAATTAAAGACAAAAAGATGGTAGCAAAATTTAGTAAAATATATGCCTTTTTATGCATTGTATTCGTTTCTTTTAACGTTAACGCGCAACAAGGTGAGGTGAGAGTAGATCAAGACAAGGATATTGAAACCCTATTAGAGTATAAAAAGGACATAAAAACCAATAAAACATATAAAATTCAGGTTTTTCAAAGTGTTGACCCAGATTTGGCTCAAAAGGAAAAATCCAATTTTTTAAATTCTTTTGGAGAATGGCCTGTAGAAATTCATTGGAATACACCTAATTACAAGGTTTGGGTCGGTAATTTTGCTACACGTCTAGAAGCGGATAGAGCACTCTTAAAGATTAAAAAGAAATATATGTATGCCATTATATTTCAACCCAAAACAGAAAAATAAAAAAAGGCAACCAAACGGTTGCCTTTTTTATTTATAGATCTCTTTTATTTGAGTTTCTTTTTAACTTCTACTTCTTGGAAGGCTTCAATAACATCACTTTCTTTTATATCATTATAGCCTTTAATTTGCATACCACAATCATATCCTTTTGAAACTTCCTTAACATCATCTTTAAAGCGTTTTAAAGAGGCTAATTCTCCCGTATAAACTACCACACCATCTCTAATAATTCTTACACCAGAATTTCTAAAGATTTTACCATTGGTTACCATACATCCTGCAATCGTTCCGATTTTAGAGATTTTGAATGTTTCTCTAATTTCAGCTGTACCAGTAACTTCTTCTTTAACCTCAGGAGACAACATACCTTCCATGGCGTCCTTAAGATCATTAATAGCGTCGTAAATAATAGAGTAGGTTCTGATATCTATTTCTTCTTTATCCGCAATCATTCTTGCATTACCAACTGGTCTTACGTTAAACCCAACGATAATAGCATCTGATGCAGATGCTAATAGCACATCACTCTCCGTAATTGCACCAACACCTTTGTGAATAATGTTTACTTGAATTTCTTCTGTCGATAGTTTCTGGAAAGAATCTGTTAATGCCTCTACTGAGCCATCAACATCACCTTTAAGGATGATATTTAGTTCTTGGAAATCACCAAGAGCAATTCTTCTACCAATTTCGTCTAATGTAATATGACGCTGTGTTCTTACAGACTGTTCGCGTTGTAATTGTGTACGTTTTGTAGCAATTTGTTTTGCCTCACGCTCGTCCTCAAATACATTGAATTTATCACCAGCTTGTGGCGCACCATCCAATCCAAGGATCGAAACAGGTGTTGACGGACCAGCTTCTTTTACTTCATTACCGCGCTCATCGTGCATAGCCTTAACCTTACCACTATTTTTACCTGCCAGTACATAATCACCAACTTTTAAAGTTCCTGCTTGAACTAAAATAGTTGAGACATAACCTCTACCTTTATCTAAATAAGCCTCTACAACCGTACCATTAGCAGGTTTGCTAGGATTTGCTTTAAGCTCTAATAACTCGGCCTCTAATAATACTTTTTCTAATAGCTCATTTACACCAGTTCCAAATTTTGCAGAAATATCATGAGATTGAATTTTACCACCCCAATCTTCTACCAATAAGTTCATATTGGCAAGCCCTTCCTTAACTTTATCTGGATTGGCATCTGGTTTATCAATTTTATTTATTGCAAATACAATAGGTACTCCTGCCGCTTGTGCATGAGAAATTGCCTCTTTAGTCTGCGGCATAATAGCATCATCTGCTGCTACCACAATAATTGCGATATCAGTTACTTGAGCACCACGTGCACGCATTGCCGTAAAGGCTTCGTGACCTGGTGTATCTAAAAATGCTATTTTCTGACCACTATCTAACTGAACACCATAGGCTCCAATATGCTGGGTAATTCCACCTGACTCACCTGCAATTACATTCTCTTCTCTAATGTAATCTAGTAAAGATGTTTTACCATGATCTACGTGACCCATAACGGTAACGATTGGAGCACGTGGTTTTAAATCTTTTGGATCATCAGCAACTTCCTCTATCGCTTCTTCGATATCAGCTGTTACAAATTCCACATCATAACCAAATTCTTCTGCAACAATAGACAAGGTTTCTGCATCTAATCTTTGGTTCATAGTTACCATCATACCAAGAGACATACATGCCGAGATGACTTGAGTTACACCAACATCCATCATAGTAGCAACTTCACTTACAGTAACAAACTCTGTCACTTTAAGTATTTTACTTTCTGCAGCTTCTGCCTGTAATTCCTTTTCAGATTGCTCTCTGTGCTGATCTCTCTTTTCTCGACGATATTTGGCACCTTTTCCTTTATTGGATTTACCTTGAAGTTTTTCGAGCGTTTCACGAATCTGCTTTTGTACTTCTTCCTCGCTTGGCTCTTCTTTTACAACCTTTGGCCTATTATTACCTCTTCCTTTTTGACTTCTTCTATTATCAAAATTTGGTCTACCTCCATCTGCACCGCCTTTGCTAATACGACGTCTTTTACGCTTGTTCCCAGCATCGGCTTCAGGTTTCTTCTCTTCCTTCTTTTTCTTAGGCTTATTAAACTGAGAAAGATCAATTTTCTCACCTGTAGATCTTGGTCCAGATAATTTTTGATATTGTGTTTTTAGCTTTTCCTCAGCAGGAGCTTCTTCAGCAGTCGGTTGCTCTTTTTCTTTTGTCTCTTTAATTTCTTTTTTAGCTACAGGTGCCTTTTTTACTGGAGTTTCCTTCGGTTTTTCTTCCTTTACTGGCTTCTCTTCCTTAGGCGCTTCCTTGGCCATAGGTTCCTCCCGCTCCTTCTTCTTTGCTGGTTTCTCTAAATCAATTTTACCAACCTTTTTAGGACCACTTAAGTCAGCCTTAGCTTTAACAACAGGTTCCTTTACGACCTCATCTTTTTTATGCTTTTCTTCAATTTCGCGTTCGCGCTGCTCACGAAGCTCTTCCTTTTCTTTGAGTTTGGCCTCACTAACCTCCTGCGCTTTTTCGCGCTTAGTTGCATCAGTTTGGAACTCATCTGAAAGCGCATCGTAAACCTCTTGCGAAATTTTAGTATTAGGGCTCTTCTCAATTTCGATACCTTTTGATTCTAAAAAATCAACAGCACGATCTAATGAGATGTTTAACTCCCTTAATACTTTATTTATTCTAATTTGAGCCATAAATTGCCTGTAATATAACTTAAAATTGTTTTATAGCAACTCAACTAAAATGTAATTCTTGTTGAATTGAATTTAGTCCTCAAATTCCTCTTTAAGGATTTTGATTACTTCTATAATTGTTTCTTCCTCTAAATCAGTTCGTTTCACTAAGTCTTCTACATCCTGTTCTAATACACTTTTTGCTGTATCTAGACCTGCTTTACTAAACTCATCGATAATCCAGCTATCGATTTCATCACTGAACTCTGTTAATTCTACATCTTCTTCAGCACCTTCTCTAAATACGTCAATCTCAAAACCTGTAAGTTGTCCTGCCAATCTAATATTATGTCCTCCTCTACCAATAGCTTTAGAAACTTCTTCTGGCTTCAATAAGACCTCAGCACGCATGTTCTCTTCATCTAATTTTAATGACGTTACTCTGGCTGGACTTAGAGCTCTTGTTACGAACAATTGGATATTGTTGGTATAGTTTATAACATCAATATTTTCATTTCCTAATTCGCGAACAATTCCATGAATTCTAGAACCTTTCATACCAACACAAGCTCCAACCGGATCAATTCTGTCATCATAAGAATCCACGGCTACTTTAGCCTTCTCTCCTGGGATACGTACTACTTTTTTAACAGTAATTAATCCATCAAATACTTCTGGAATCTCTTGTTCAAATAACTTTTCTAGGAAAATTGGAGATGTTCTCGACATAATAATTGCCGGCTTACTCCCTTTTAATTCAACACTCTCAATAATACCTCTTACATTTTCTCCTTTTCTGAAGAAATCTGAAGGTATCTGCTTGTCTTTAGGTAAAATGATCTCATTGCCTTCATCATCTAACAAGATGATAGCTCTGTGGCGTATATGATGAACCTCAGCTGTGTAAATTTCTCCTTCTAACTCTTTGAATTGTTTGTAAATGTTAGTGTTATCATGTTCGTGAATCTTTGAAATTAAGTTTTGTCTTAAGGCCAAAATTGAACGCCTACCTAAATCTACCAGCTTCACTTCTTCAGCTACATCTTCACCAACCTCAAAATCTGGTTCAATTTTCTGAGCTTCAGATAAGGCAATCTCCTGATTTGGCTCTTCTACTTCACCATCAGCCACAACAATACGGTTTCTCCAAATTTCTAAATCCCCTTTGTCAGGATTGATAATAATATCAAAATTATCATCATCACCATATTTTTTCTTAAGAGCATTACGTAAGACATCTTCTAGAATTGCCATTAACGTCACTCTATCGATTAATTTGTCATCCTTAAATTCTGAAAATGATTCTATTAACGCTACATTTTCCATAATTGAATTGAATTAAAATTTTATTTTAACTTTTGCCTCTGTAATATCCTCAAAAGCAATACTTTCCTCTTTTATTACTGTCACCTTCCCCTTGCCTACAGGTTTAGGCTCTCTTGTTTTCCATTTTAAAACAATGGCTTTTTCATCAACATTAGTTAATTCGCCAGATCGTTTTTCTCCTTCCTTAGTTTTAACCTCTAAATTTCTACCCACATGCTTTTTGTATTGTCTAGGCAATACAAGTGGTGATGTAGCACCAGAAGAAGTTACTTCTAAAGAAAAATCTTGCTCTTCTCTATCTAAGTTATGCTCAATCGCTCTGCTTATATAGATACAATCCTCTACCAAAACACCATTATCACCATCTAAAACAACACGAATTGTATTATCACTAAGTACTTCAAAATCAATTAGAAATAAATCCGCACGTTCATTTAGTGCTTCATCTAACAAATTTTTTACCGATTCTTTAAACATGACTTGATATAAAAAGAGAGGACTCCTCGTCCTCTCGTTTATTCATTTTCGTAAACAACACTGCAAATATACAATATTTATAGACTTTTCAAAGACGTCTGATGTGGATTTATTTTCTTAAATTTATGTAACTAACATAAATCATTCATCATGGAAAAAATACTTGTCCCTACTGATTTTTCAGAGCAGGCAGAAAATGCCCTTAAAGTAGCTGCTATGCTTGCAAAATCTCACAATGCAGAAATATATCTTCTTCACATGATGGAAATCCCCATGCAACAATTAGATCCAATTAATGCGCATAGTGATGTCCCTGAAGTTCTTTTCTTCATGAAACTGGCACACAAGAAATTTAATGATCTGATGTCTAGTGATTTTCTTGAGGGCATTACCGTACATGAAACGGTCAAAGCAGATATAACCTTCAATGAAATTAAAGATGCATGTCAAGAATTAGACATTGACATGATTGTTATGGGTTCACATGGTGCAACAGGTATCAAAGAAATGTTTGTAGGCTCTAATGCGGAGAAAGTAGTTCGTACTTCAGAAATACCGGTTTTGGTAATTAAAAATGAACACGATTCTTTCGAAATTTCTGATTTCGTCTTTGCTTCTGATTTTAAAAATGACAATAAGGAAACTTACAAGCAAGCCATTAAGTTTGCGGAGTCCATAAATGCTAAAATTCATTTATTAATGGTAAATACAGCTAGCCATTTTATTACCACAAGTGAAGCCAAAGACAGGATTAATGACTTTATTTCGGGTCAGACGTTTGATAACTACACAATTAATATCTATAACGATGTAACTGTTGAACAAGGTATTTTAAATTTCTCTAGAGATATTGATGCAGATTTAATTGGCATCAGTACTCATGGCAGACAAGGTATTGCACACTTCTTTAATGGAAGTATTAGTGAGGATTTAGTAAATCACGCGAAAAGACCAGTAATCACATTTAAGATTTAAATAATAAACCCCTTAAAATGAAAAAATCCTTACCGATATACGATAAGGATTTTTGTTGGCCCACTAGGGCTCGAACCTAGACTCTTCTGGACCAAAACCAGACGTGTTGCCAGTTACACCATGGGCCAATCTCACAAAAGAGCATGCAAATTTATAACAAAGATTTACTTGGGCAAAAAAAATCTCAAGAAATAATTTAAATTCCTTAACGTTAACTTAAAAACCTATGCTGTATTGTATTTATTATTAAATTCGCCAGCATCATTAAGTACCTTTATTCATGGGAGATTTTAACTTTAAAAAGTTGAATACAATTTTAGGCTGGCTTGTTTTTGCCATTTCTTTTATTACATACGCATTAACAATTGAGCCGACTGTAAGTTTTTGGGATGCAGGAGAATACATTTTGACATCGTCAAAATTACAAGTTGGCCATCCTCCAGGAGCGCCACTATTTCAAATGATGGGTGCCTTTTTCTCAATATTTGCGTTAGAGCCTTCACAAATTGGAATGATCATGAATATGATGAGTGCAGTGGCCAGTGCATTTACCATTCTATTTATGTTTTGGACCATAAGTATGTTATTGGTAAAATTGGTGAAGTATAAAAAAGACTCCAGTAAAAATAAAGGCCTGGCAATTTTAGGGAGTGCTTTAGTAGGGAGTTTAGCATTTGCATTTACTGATTCGTTTTGGTTCAACGCAGTAGAAACAGAGGTTTATGCTATGGCGACGTTAATCATGGCTGTTATGTTCTACTTGGCTTTGCGTTGGGAACAAGACATGAATACACCTCGTGGTAATAGATGGCTCATATTAATAGCATTTATCATTGGATTATCCTTTGGTGTTCATTTTATGGGACTATTAACGATTCCAGCTATTGGATTAATTTACTTTTTCAAAAATTATAAAACCATTACGGTTAAAAACTTCATTTTAGCTAATGTGATATCAGCGGCAATTCTATTGTTCATTTTCAAATTGCTACTGCCCTCAACATTAAAGTTGTTTGGATATTTAGAGGTTTTCTTTGTGAATTCCATTGGTTTACCTTTTAATTCTGGAACCATAATAACAGGCTTACTTGTCATTGGATTATTCTATTATGGCCTTAACTATACACGTAAGAAGAATCTTGTTCATATAAACACCTTGTTGCTGTGTCTAATGTTTATCTTCATAGGGTTTTCATCTTGGATGATGTTACCTATCCGTGCTAATGCTAATGTGATTATCAATGAGAATAATCCTTCAGATGCGCGAGAGCTCCTTGCTTATTATAATTTAGAACAATATCCCGAGACACATTTATTCTATGGTCCACAGTTCACCGAAATATACTCTGGACAAGACGAGGAGGAACCATTTGTAGATGACAAGAAAAACTATGAACGCGATGAAGAAAAAGGAGAATATGTTATCATAAACGATTGGGAAAAAAGTAGACAAAATTACAATCATGAGCATGCCTCCATACTACCAAGAATGTGGAGTAGCGAACATGCTGAGAACTATATGATGTTTACTGGACTCATAGATTTTAGGGTTGACCCAACAATACAAACAAGAGCCTACAACGAATTCTTAAGCGCTGGTCTTCCTGAAGAACAAGCCAGTCAATATGCACTGCAGGAAAAAAGAAGAGTTGATCAAATCGTTAATGACTTTAGAATGCGTATTGCGCAAGGCGATGTGGATTATGAAGGCTATGATAGATTTTTAAAAACATATGCACAACGCTATTTGATCGTTGAGAAACCGACCTTTATTGATAATCTCGCTTACATGTTTCAATATCAATTCGGTTATATGTACTGGCGTTATTTTATGTGGAACTTTACAGGCAGGCAAAATGATGTTCAAGGCAAGTATGACGACTTCAATGGAAATTGGATCTCTGGTATAAAGTTTATTGATGAACTTCATTTGGGTATGTCACAAGACAATTTACCTTCTGACGTCCTGAACAACAAGGCACGAAATACCTATTTCTTTTTACCTTTTATTTTAGGTTTAATTGGGTTTTTCTTTTTGTTAAATACAGATAAGAACAGGTTTTGGGTTTTACTTGTATTCTTTCTTTTAACTGGTCTTGCCATTCAGTTTTATACTAATATTAGACCTTTTGAGCCGAGAGAACGTGATTACTCCGTTGTGGGATCTTTCTACGTCTTTGCCATTTGGATAGGTTTTGGAGTTTATGCCTTATACGATTTAATTAATGAGAAAATTAAGTCAAAACTTACGGTTCCTTTAATAACATTAGTTTGTCTTATTACAGTACCTGGAATTTTAGTGGCCAATAATTGGGACGATCATGATAGATCTGGAAAGTATACTGCTAATGCCATGGCAAGAAAATATTTAGAATCATGTGCACCAAATTCTATATTATTTACAATTGGTGATAATGATTCGTTCCCATTATGGTATTTACAAGAGATTGAAGGTGTTAGAACCGATGTAAGAGTTGTTAATACAAGTCTATTTCAAACCGATTGGTATATTGATCAGATGAAGCGCAAAGCTTATGAAAGTGACCCAATCCCTTCTCAACTCACTCATAAGCAATATAGAGCTGGTACTAGAGATGTGATTGTGTACAGAGAAATTAGTGAGCGTATTGCCAAGGACACCTTAGACATTAAACGTTTTATGGATTTTGTTTCTAGTGAAAAGCCAAATACTAAGCTCAAATTTGTAGTAGAAAGTATGGGTGAAGATCCTAGACAATACCCAAAACACTTAATTAATTCTAACTATTTCCCAACAAAAAATATAAGCATTCCAGTAAACAAGGATATGGTCCTTAAAAATGGTGTGGTTAAAGCAAAAGATGCCGATAAAATTGTTGATAATCTGTATACTCAAATAGGAGGAAATTACATTTATAAAAACAGGTTGTTAATGTTAGATATTATTGCGAACAACAACTGGGAACGTCCAATATACTTTACTGGTGGTGCGTTTGGTGATGAAGATTACATCTGGCTTAAGGACTACTTACAGTTAGATGGTATGTGCTATAAATTAGTACCTATTAGAACACCAGTAGACAAAGCCAATCCTTATGATATGGGACGTGTAGATGCAGAATTAATGTATGAGAAAGTGAAAGAATGGGACTGGGGCGGAAGCGGTGAAGATATCTATCACGATACTGAAACGAGACGTAATGGTATAACTTATAGAGGTAATATTGCTAGGTTAATTGAGCAACTTATTAATGACGGCGAATTAAATAAAGCCGAAGAAATGGCTGATTTAGCTATGGAAAAAATGCCAGTAGATAAGTTTGAATATTATTCACTGTTAGAGCCTTACATTAGCACCTATTATGAAGTAGAAAAGCAAGACAAAGCAAGAGGTCTATTTCAAGAGGTATCACGAAAATATCAAGAAAATCTTTTATTCTTGAGTGGATTAAAATTAGAAAATCAAGAGAAGTATATCGAAGAGATTTATACAGACATTCAGCGCTACCGATCATTGGTAGATGTAATTGTTATTTACGACCAAGAGTATGCATTAGAAGAAACCAAAAAATTCAATGGCTATCTTAGATTATTTGACGCCTTATTAGGACCTGTTTTAGACGAACCAGAACCTCGAGAGGATATTGATATTCAAGACTTATTAGAAGATAGCGATACGACTATTTCACCAGAAACTAATTAATACCATGCAGATTATTCCAGCTAAAACTCCGGGATTTGTAAAATCACTTTTTCCGAATTTAGTCTGGAATATTAAAACTTCAAATAAGGAGCTTTATTTAACTTTTGATGATGGCCCAACTCCAGAAATTACTGAATGGGTCTTGGATAACTTAGAACAATATAATGCTAAAGCCACCTTTTTTTGTATTGGGAATAATATTGAAAAGCATGCTGAAATCTTCAGAAAATTAATTGAAAATGGCCATGCTGTTGGTAATCACACCTATAATCATTTAAAAGGTTGGAAACATAAAACTAAAAATTACCTCAAGAATGTGGATCAAACAGATGATTTAATGCGCTCTTATTTGAAAGATCGAAATAAAGAGATTCAAAAATTATTTCGCCCACCTTATGGAAAATTTAAGGTAAAACAGAGTAAAAAAATTCAATCAAAAGGCTACCAATTAATTATGTGGGATGTCTTATCCTATGATTGGGATCGATCTGTATCTAAGGAAGACTGCCTGTTAAATGTAACCTCATCGGCTAAAGAAGGCAGTATTATCGTATTCCACGATAGTGTAAAGGCCTATAAAAATCTAGAATTTGTTCTCCCACGAGTTTTGCAGAAATATTCAGAATTAGGATATGAATTTAAGGCGCTTTACTAGAAATATTCTTGAATAATACCAATAAGAGTATTCGCATCTTGTTCGCCACTATGTCGCCATTTCATTTCACCATTTTTGTAGATGATTAATGTTGGTAGTCCTTTAACGCGAAGCGCCTCAGCTAACTCCTTATTTTTATCAACATCGATTTTAATGACTTTTGCTTTATCACCTAGGGCTGCTGCAACATCTCTAAGGACAGGATGCATGGCAATGGATTGTTCATTCCATTCAGTGTAGAAGTCTAATAGAACCGGAATATCGACATCTATTAATTCCCCAAATTTTGACATACGCTTTATTTTTAGTCAAATGCGTTTTACAAACCTACATAAAAATACGTAAATGTTAACAATTATGCTGGTTTTTCGCCTTTTTTAAGCTCTATCACAGTTATTTCTGGCCATATCCCAACACGCCCTGGAAAAGCCAAATAACCAAATCCACGATTCACATTTATATACTGACCGAGCTCTTCATAAATTCCTGCCCAATATTTATAGCGCCATTTAACAGGACTCCATTTAAACCATCCAGGAATTTCAATTCCAAATTGCATCCCATGGGTATGACCACTTAGTGTAAGATGATAATGGTAATCATCCTTTATAACCTGTTGTTCCCAATGACTCGGATCGTGACTTAATAATATCTTAAAATCCTCTTTATTCACTTCCTTAGAAGCTTTTTTGAGGTCTCCTGCCTTTTTAAATCCACCTTTGCCCCAATTCTCTACACCAACAAGTGCAATACGTTCACCATTCTTTTCGATAAACCTGTTCTCATTAAGCAACAAATCAAAACCAATATCTTTTTGCAAGGCTTTCAAATTATCGAGATTCTGTTTTTTATCCTCATCAGAATCCCATCGTACATAGTCACCATAGTCATGATTTCCAAGTACAGAGTATAATCCATCTTTTGCTTTCAGTTTTTTGAATATGTCAACATAGGGTTTCATTTCGTCCGCCTTATTGTTGACCATATCTCCTGTAAACAAAATGACATCACTTGCTTGCTCATTAATAAGATCAATCGCGTATTCTACTTTTTTTATATTGTCAAAACTACCAGAATGCACATCACTAATCTGTGTTAATCTATAGCCATCGAATGCTTTAGGTAAATCTTCAAAATGAAGCGTGTATTTAAGAACTTTAAAATTGTATTTCCCTTTATACATTCCATATAAAATTGATGCAAAGGGAATGGCTGCCAAGCCCAATCCAATTTGGCTAATAAATTTTCGCCTCGCTGGAAAATGCTTTATCTGATTACCACTAGCACTATCGTCTTGCATAAAATAACTGTAAATTCCCTGCGGCACTCTAAACACATCCTCAGTAAACATTATGGCAATTAATATCAATTTGGGCACTACCATGGCTATGAGAAATCCTACTGCTAAGGCATTGGCCTGTGAAAACCCACTGCTTCGATTAAACCCAAGAAACTGATACATAAAATTACCGAGTACAGCCAAGGTGAAAATCCAATATAAGGCATACCACCAATTACTCTTTGTAACAGTTCTTAAGGATTGAAAAGCATAATAATCAGCAATGCCAACTATTACGATGAATATTATCCAGCGTATCATAAAATCAAATTATAAATCAAAGTTAAGCAACTCCTTTCCCAGTTATCTTATGAAATTGTTAAAGCTTTTTATTTTGAGATCGTCAATAATTGTTAGGTTCTTTAGTCTTGGATCATCAGATAAGAAGTAAATCCATCTTCGTTGCCCTGGATATAAATCAAAATAATTCTCATGAAACCAACCATCATATTTAGTGGATAAAAAGACATCTTTTTGATAGGTGTCTGAAGACACAATCACTTTAATACCGTTATCCATTTTTACGAATTGAGTTTTAAAATCACCCTCTTGCAGTTTTAAATCCTTTGGTTTTACAAAGAAAAAATGTTCATCTACGTAATTAAATTTGGCATCAAAATATATTTCATCCTTTGGAAATCTAACGTCTGATAATGGAAGTTGATATTTTATTTCACTAGAATTCGCTTCTACTGTTATTTCTTTAGAATCTTTCCATAATACATTATTATCAAAGTCTTGAATTGACACCCTTAAATTGTCTTCAATCGATTCTAAATTATCATTAACGATATATACATTTAAAGTGTCATTTTCTATATGTGAGGAGACCATGACATTTTTAAAATCATGAACCATTTGATATTGCATGGCTTTCCAATTACCAAAATAATCCATACTGCTCCATGACACTACTGGCCAGCAATCATTTAACTGCCAATACAATGTCCCCATATTATAAGGTTTTGCCCTTCGTTGTGCTCTAATACCCATAGACATTCCTTTAGACTGTAAAAGCTGACTCATATAAACATAGTCCTCTGCTTCACTAGGAATTGGATAATCGCGTTTCATATATTCCTCAATAAGTTGAAAACCCCTTGGATGCTTCTGATGATTTTTAAATTCTTCCGAATTGATATTTATAGTATCATTCTGGTTTATATACCTAATAGCTTCATAACTCGGAAAGGACTGAAAGCCAAATTCACTCATAAATCGTGGTACATTTTCTTGCAGATGTTCAAAGGGATAAGCATCGTGCCAAATCCACCAATCATGTGCATCGCCTTCCGTTTTGTATTTCGGATTTCCACGGCCATATTTTGGAGACGATTCCCAATAATCTGTATGAGAATATTTATTAACGACTTGTGGTAAGAGGGAATCGAATAGTTTTAAATAATTATTCCAGATTTCTTCTTTTTCATCTTCGCTTCGTCCCGCTTGCCAACCCCATCGATGCCATGCTTCAGAGTTCTCATTATTTCCGCACCATAGCGCAATAGACGCATTATTTCTTAGTCGTTTGACCTGTTGTTCAGCCTCAATTCTAACATCATTTAGAAACTCGTCATCACCAGGATACATAGCACAAGCGAACATAAAATCTTGCCATACCAATAGTCCTTTTTCATCGCATAATTGATAGAAGTAATCATCTTCATAAATACCGCCTCCCCAAACCCTTAGCATATTCATATTAGACTTTACGACATCACTTAGCAGTCTGTCATAATCCTCTAAAGAGACTTCATTTTGAAAACTATGCTGCGGTATATAGTTGGCGCCTTTAGCGTAAACCGGTTGGCCGTTCACTTTAAAATAAAAGGATTGCCCAATACTATCCTCCTCTGCGACTAATTCAATTGTTCTAAGTCCTTTCTTTACTGAGACACTATCTAATATTCTTCGCCCTTCCCTAACGATGACTTTAATATCATATAAATAGGGTTCGCCAAGATTATGTGGCCACCAAAGTTTTGGGTTCTTAATGGCTATAGACTCCCTTAAATTATTGACCTTATTATTAACTTCCTTTTCTTTAAAAAGGGAATCATTTACATAAATCTGAACCTTATAACTATCTTCAAGTTTATGATTAGACTTCAAATGCAAGTCAAACTCAGCAATTGAATCATTAATTTTTAGTTTTCTAGAAAATAGTTCTTGAATTCTATAATCATTCCAACACGTTAAAGTAATTGGTTTCCAAATTCCAGAAGTATTCAGAATTGGTCCCCAATCCCAACCATATTGAAATTGTGCTTTTCTTGTAAATATGCGGTTCCCTGCAGGTAGTTCATAAGCTAATTTTGCTTTTTCAATAGCTTCATGGTGAGATGGGTTATCAAATTCTAGCCTTAGTTCATTTTCCTGCTTTAGCAACGTTTTTACGTCCACATTCCATTCCCTAAACGCATTATTAGCTCTAAGAATTAAGCTATCATTTAAAAACACCTTAGCGTATGTGTCTAGTCCTTCAAAATTGAATTGAAAGTGATTACATTCTAAAGCTTTTTCATCTAATGAAAAATTTGTCCGATATTCCCAATCTGTTTCAGAAACCCACTGCACTTGCTGTTCATTATTTCCAATAAAAGGATCTTCAATGAGACCATTGTCTAAGAGATCGGAAAAGACATTTCCAGGCACTGTTGCATTGTGCCAAATCGAATCTTCTACCTTCTTGAATTCCCAGTCTGAATTGATTTCAATTATCACTGGCACATCGTGATTGGGTCCACATGAAAATATTAGTATAAATAATAAAAGAAGGCTATATCGCATGTAAAATTGCTTTTATTTTATCGAGGTCCGAAACCGTTTGAAGTGCTGAAAATAAAGTCTCTGACTGTGATATTTCTCTAGAAGCTGATGCATGAATTTCAGTAAATCCACTTTCCCTAAATACACCTACATTGTCAGCATTAATGCCACTTCCAGGCATGATAATTATTTGTCCATTTGCTAGAGTATTTAATTGTCTTAGCAAAGCTATACAATCTACCGCTTTTGGTTTTTGGCCAGATGTTAAAACACGCTCCACTCCTAAGTCAATGAGCTGTTGCAGAGCAACCTCAGGTTTCTTAACCTCATCGAATCCTCTATGGAATGTAAATGAAAGGGGCCGTGCAAGCTCGATTAACACTTTAGTGCGTGCAATGTCTAACGTATTATCTGCTTTTAATATCCCTGAAACAATCCCATCAAAATTCAGTTCCTTACACAATGTGATGTCCTTTTGCATGAGTTCAAATTCGTCCTTACTGTAGACAAAATCACCTGACCTGGGTCGGATTAAAACGTGTGTTAGAATGTTAAGTTTCTCCTTTACCAATTTCAACAATCCGTAGGACGGTGTAAGCCCACCAACTGATAATTCCTGACAAAGTTCGATGCGATGTGCACCTGCTTCTTGGGCGTTTTTAGCAGATTGAAACGAATTTGCACAAATTTCTAGTAGCATATTAGTTTATAATAATTTCATCTATAAAGGTCCATGCCTTATTACCTGCTCCTTGTTTTCCTTCTGGAATTATTCCATAATTTGGAATAGTTAATATTATTTTTCTGGTTTCAGTATATAAATCGCTTTCGATTTCATCGAACTGAATATTTAATAATTTGAATTTAGGATTTATTGTCATTTCCGGTAACCCTAGAATATGTGTTGTATCCTGCCAAAACTCACTTGGCTCTTGTAACACCAAGTAATCATAAATATCTGGTGAATATATCCATTGACCAGGTGAATTATAAAATCTTGATTGAATTGAATTAATCTTGGTTGGTTTGTCAAATTCAATTGTTATCTCAATATCTTCACCCCAAAATCCCAACCATTCTTTATCACCATAGCGTTTATCACTACCAGAAATTCCGTTCATCAATCCTTCGGCACCACTTCCCGAATAGGCCTCATGAGGTACTTTATCAATCGTGATATTAGCATCCAGTCCCTTATGATAATTAATACTTTGAGTAAATACCTTACTAAGTGCTTGTTGACCATCAAAAACAACTGCTTTGATGATACTGCTTTCAGAAATTGAAATTGGCCCATTGTATACTTTCGAATTTTCATTTGGTTCGGTACCATCTAAAGTATATCTAATAGTCTGATTTTTAAGTTCTGTCGACAATTCAAATTTTGATGTATTGTCCTTCTTTATCATCTGCCCTTCAATTTCATACAAATGATTTGCATAGTTAATATCCAATGCATCAAGTCTAGTATGCATATGAGCAACTCTACATACAAATTCCTCATAATTCTTATTTGTTGAATGGGACCAAACCACTTCACTCATCGCTAATATCCGAGGAAAGGCCATATATTCTACTTGGTCTTCAGTTGGCATATACTCTGTCCAAATATTTCCTTGGGCACCAAGAACAAATTTGGAATCTTCGGTCGAGAGCTCATCTGGAATAGGATTAAAATTATATACTTTCTCTAGTGGTAAGTAGCCGCCAATTGCTAAAGGTTCATTATCATTTTCAGATTGATAATAGTCAAAGTAGCAATGTGATGTTGGTGTCATAATAACATCATGACTAGATTTTGCCGCCTCAATTGCACCACTTAATCCGCGCCAAGACATTACCGTCGCATTTGGTGCTAATCCACCTTCAAGAATTTCGTCCCAACCAATAATCTGTTTACCTTTAGAGTTAATATACCGCTCCATTCGAGCGATGAAGTAGCTCTGCAAACCACGTTCATCTCCTAAGTCTTTTTCTTTAATCAGTTCCTGACAATGTTTGCAGTTTTTCCAGCGTGTTTTAGGGGCTTCATCTCCTCCAATATGAATATACTTCCCTGGAAATAGCGTAATCACCTCATCGATGACATCTTCTAAAAATTGAAAAGTCGCTTCACTAGTGCAATAGACCTCTTCAAAAACGCCCCATTTTTTTGCCACCTCAACTTGTTCTCCTGAGCATCCCAATTCTGGATAAGCCGCAATTGCTGCCTGACTATGACCAGGCATCTCAATTTCTGGAATTATAGTTACAAATCGATTATTGGCATAGGCAACAACTTCTTTAATTTCCTCTTGCGAATAGAATCCACCATATCGTTTCCCATCAAACTGATGTGGTTGATCACTATAGTGGCCAACCAAGGTTTCATCCCTATAGGCCGCTATAGTTTGTAGCTTAGGGTACTTTTTTATTTCTATTCGCCAACCTTGATCTTCCGTTAAATGCCAATGAAAGGTGTTCATTTTTAGCATGGCCAAGGCATCAATATATTTCTTAATAAATTCTACTGAATACATATGTCTCCCTACATCCAAGTGCATCCCACGGTAACTAAACGATGGACTGTCTTCAATAGTTAATATTGGTAAATCAAATTGCTTAGGGCCTTCACTCCTTTCAATCGAAACAGGCATTAGTTGCCTTAAAGTCTGTACGGCATAAAATGCACCTCTATCTGTACTTGCCTCAATTCTAATTTTTGATTTTGAAACAGTCAAACGGTAAGCCTCTTCGTCTAATTTCGGATCTTTTAAAAACTCAATATCGCTACCAGTTTTTAAATCTATACCTGTACCATCCTTAATATAACTGCGAAAAAAATCAGAGCTCACAGAAAAAGAAGTGTCTGTATTTAGAGTAGTTTCACTATTAAATTCGAACTTCCCATCTTGAACCACCACAGATTGTGGAATGGGAATTATGGTCAAGTCCTCTGCCTCAGCAATGTCCTGTTCACAAGCCACAAAAAACAGCAATAAAACAGAAAAGTATAAGAAGGCCTTGAGATGCATTTTAGTATATTAGATGGATTAAATTTAGGAATCTTTTTTTACAGGACTCCTAAAAGATAATCTTCATTTTGAAGTTTATTAATTATACCCAAGCTGTCAGATTAGCCAAATTATCAAAGAATTAAAGATTATGAAGTCAAAATCTTAGAATCAGGTTAAACAAACGAAATTTTCAATAAACACAGAAAGTCTCGAATGCTTAGAAAGACATCCGAGACCATCCCAAACCAAATCATAACCTACATTAATAAATTTTGCTTTCGTTCCTATTTCCAGGCAAATCACGATACCAGTCTTGATTAGAATTCCCTCCACTTATAGCCCATAATGCAAAATTATAATAAGCTTCGTTGATGGGAATTCCAGCTTCAGGAAAATCGAAAGATTCTGGAATATTAATTGCCCACGGTAATCCGTTTAATGTTTTATAATAATACCCATTAGCAGCGTTACTTGCATCTGAAGATGTTCCAAAAAAACTTAAGTCTGCAAGATCCGTTGGCACAAGTCCGGGTAAATGCACTTCCTTACTTCGATCACCGTTAACAAAAATAAATGGATTATACGGCGGATAACCAGTTACACTTTGAGAAACCGGATTATCAAAATTAATCGTAGTATTTATGCTCGTTGTTGGTGATGTGTGAGGAAAAAGACTACCAGATGCCTGAACTACATCAAAGGCACTATCAAAAATAATAACGGTTGCATTTTCTTGATTGGCTTCAGTTCCATTTCCGTTTTGAGAAATTATTCCATTATTTATATTCACACCACTGACACTATTTACATCATTAGATGCAAGGTTATTTAATTGTATTCCAAAACCATTATCAAAACTTGCAAATAGAGCTTTTACAGTCCACTCTGCCTCTATATCTACCAAGAGATTACTTCCATTTAAAATATGATCTATTTCATAATCAATTACCATATCATTAAAATCATAGTCGCCTTGAGCAGGCCAAAGATCTTCAAAAGCCAATGAACCCTCATATGTGTTTCGAAGTGCTCTTAAGGGATCATCAGGAAAATCATCATTTTCATCTGTTATACCATCACCATCGTTATCTGTCACAGGAGTTGTTATTGGCATATCTCCTGTATTTATACCCTCCCAGGGATTCGCAGAAACATAAAAAATTAAATCATTAAAATCATCATCACTTCCAGTTGAACGCGTCATATCCTCAAAACCGTTCAATAACAATTGATTTCCAAAGTCTGCCAACTGTACAGTATGTTGACGCTTATTCGGATCACTTTCTACTGTATTGAAATCAATCCTTGAGAAAAACTTTGTCGCATTAACATCTACTCCTGTTCCTGTCCATGCATTTTGAAAAAGCACCCATGAAATGGTCTGTCCAGGGTCAAAATCCCCTAATTTTATTTTGTCCCCTGCATTAAGTTCTCCATATGAATTTACCAACGATGCATTGGGTAATACAACGAAAATTGAATCAATCTCACTAACATTGGCAGGAGGATTATTGGTTTCAAAGACGTAGTATCCTAATGCATTGCGATAACCAGCACCCTCACCAACAAATGTTACAAACACTTCACTGGATTCAATTACTTCAATATCAAGTTCATTCCCTGTGGTTAAATATTCTGGATTATACCAAGGCACTCTTCTGTCAGGAAGTGACGCACTAACACTATTGAGAAATTCTTGACTCAAGTTATCCCCTTGATCTTCGAGATAATGAGGTAAGCCTTTCCAATGGCCCTCATTATAACTACCCATGTAATAATAATTATCAGAAATAGGAATTGGATCAAAATTCATTCGATTGCTATTAATAATAGACCTATCAGATGGTAGACCCCCAAACTCCAAGTTTATATATGGTGTCACATTTATCATTTTCTGGTTTGCAAAACCAACACTATGAACATGAACAAATAAATTCTCTACATAAGTTGGGATCTGAATTTTTGTATTTATATTTCCAGTCATGTCAGTTAATGCAGACGCTAAATATACACCACCAAAGTCAGGATTATCTGTGAAGAAACTTACTTTTATACCCGATAGTACTTGACCTTCAATAGACTTAACTTCAATTTCAATCTCAATTTCTTCAGTTGTTTTGTAATTAAAACTGTTAGGTATTTCTAATTCAGTTATTTCATTAATCAATTGATCAGTATGAGTACCCTCATTACTATCTATATTTGAAGTGCAAGAGCAAAGAAAGAAAAGTATTGAGTATAATTTGTAAAGTCTAATTTCCATAATATAATTGATTTTAACTTCTCACAAAAAACGTTACCTTTTAACAATATATATGACAAAATTCGCCCAACGACTAAAATTAAGCGACTAATCATCGGTAAATATAGATTAGCTAAATGACTACTTTATGGTCTTAAATAAATTCTAAACTTACCTTGTTTTTAGTTGGTTAAATGCATTAAAATTAGTCATCTTTATGCAACAGAGTCTATCAAGATCTCTGTTTATTTCGTAGTATATTAAGGATTGTCTAGCCTCATATTAAAAACACAGATTAGTCATTAAAACTGTGGTTAGAACCATCTTAATAAAAAGTCTCGAATGCTTAGAAAGACATCCGAGACCATCTCAAACCAAATCATAACCTACATTAATAAATTTTGCTTTCGTTCCTATTTCCAGGCAAATCACGATACCAGTCTTGATTAGAATTCCCTCCACTTATAGCCCATAATGCAAAATTATAATAAGCTTCGTTGATGGGAATTCCAGCTTCAGGAAAATCGAAAGATTCTGGAATATTAATTGCCCACGGTAATCCGTTTAATGTTTTATAATAATACCCATTAGCAGCGTTACTTGCATCTGAAGATGTTCCAAAAAAACTTAAGTCTGCAAGATCCGTTGGCACAAGTCCGGGTAAATGCACTTCCTTACTTCGATCACCGTTAACAAAAATAAATGGATTATACGGCGGATAACCAGTTACACTTTGAGAAACCGGATTATCAAAATTAATCGTAGTATTTATGCTCGTTGTTGGTGATGTGTGAGGAAAAAGACTACCAGATGCCTGAACTACATCAAAGGCACTATCAAAAATAATAACGGTTGCATTTTCTTGATTGGCTTCAGTTCCATTTCCGTTTTGAGAAATTATTCCATTATTTATATTCACACCACTGACACTATTTACATCATTAGATGCAAGGTTATTTAATTGTATTCCAAAACCATTATCAAAACTTGCAAATAGAGCTTTTACAGTCCACTCTGCCTCTATATCTACCAAGAGATTACTTCCATTTAAAATATGATCTATTTCATAATCAATTACCATATCATTAAAATCATAGTCGCCTTGAGCAGGCCAAAGATCTTCAAAAGCCAATGAACCCTCATATGTGTTTCGAAGTGCTCTTAAGGGATCATCAGGAAAATCATCATTTTCATCTGAAATACCATCACCATCGCCATCTGCACTCGGCGTGACTTCTGGAATACTTCCAGTTTCAATAGCCTCCCAAGGATTCGCTGAAACATAAAAAACTAAATCATTGAAGTCATTATCACTACTATGGGATCGTGTTTGGTCTTCAAATCCATTTAATAATCTTTGATTACCAAAATCTGCCAACTGTACAGTATGCTGTCGCTTATTCGGATTGCTTTCTACTGTATTGAAATCATCTCGTGAATAAAATTTAGTAGCATTTGTATTCACTCCTGTTCCGGTCCATGCATTTTGAAAAAGCACCCAAGATATAGACTGACCTGATTGAAAAGTTCCAAGTTTGATTTTATCACCTGCATTAAGCTCACCACCAGCACCTGCTAGGGAAGCGTTTGGTAACACAACGAAAATTGAATCTATCTCACTCACATTGGCAGGAGGATTATTGGTTTCAAAGACGTAGTATCCTAATGCATTACGATAGCCTGCCCCTTCAGTCACAAAAGTTACCCACACTTCACTTTGTTCTAAAACAACCACATCGAGCTCATTCCCTGATGTCAAATACTCTGGATTATAAGTTGGCACTGGTTGATTTTCAGGCAACGAGGCATTAACACTATTTAAAAATTCTTGACTCAAGTTATCCCCTTGATCTTCGAGATAATGAGGCAAACCCTTCCAATTTCCTTCGTTATAACTCCCCATATAGTAATAATTATCGGTAATAGGAATTGGATCAAAACTACTTCTATTGGTGTTTTCAATTGTCCTTTCAATTGGAATTCCTCCAAATTCTAAATTTACAAATGGTGATAAAATTTCAGTTTTTTGAGTTGCAAAACCAGTACTATGAACTTGAACGAATATCTCCTCTAAATAAGTTGGGACTTGAATTTTATTATTTACTTTACCATTTGAATCGGTAAAAACAGAAGTCAAATACTTACCGCCTGAATCTGGGTGCTTAGTAAAAAAGCTAATTTTCACATCAGAAAGTGGCGTCCCCAATATACTATTTACTTCAACCTGCATTTCAATCTCCTGAGTAGTTCTAAAATTAAAATCATTAGGTACATTCAACTCAGTTATTTCATTATTGGGTTGCTCATACTGAGCATCTTCAGTACTTTCTATTTCCGGACTACATGTGAGAAAAATAAAAAATAACAGCGATAACGTAAGACTGGAATATTTCATTGTTTAATCTGGTTTTTATCACAAATAAATAACGTTAACTTTAAGCACATAAGGAGATTAAATTCGCTCAATTACGGTTTCAAAGCGACCAGCCTTGCATTAGTCAAGACGAATAGAATATCTACTAAGATTGTCCTTTTTTCAATCTAAACTTGAATTGCATTTTAGTATATTAGATGCTATAAAATTCGTAATCTTTTTTGATGAAGCTTAAACTATTTGCTGTTTTGGTCATCTTGACTTTAATTTTAAGTTGCAACTACCCTAGTACTATTCCCGAAGCGCAAAAAGGCCAACCACTTATAAACTATGTAAATACCTTTATAGGTACGGGAGGTCATGGTCATACTTATCCTGGTGCAACACTGCCATTTGGTATGATGCAATTAAGTCCAGACACACGCCTTGAGGGTTGGGATGGTTGCTCTGGTTACCACTATACAGATAGTTATATCTATGGGTTTTCTCATACGCATTTGAGTGGTACAGGTATTAGCGATTATGGTGATGTTTTATTAATGCCTACCGATCGAATTAATTTTAATAACGGTGCGGATGGAAAAGCAGGGTATAGAGCACATTTTAGTCATGATAACGAGAGTGCTTCACCTGGTTACTATAAGGTAAAACTAGATTCTACGAATATCGATGTGGAATTAACAGTATCGTTGCGAAGTGGTATTCATAAATACCAATATCCGTCAAAAGATGATCAATATTTAGTCTTAGATCTAGACCATAGAGACAAACTTATAGACTACAAAATTCAAAAATTAAACGATTTTGAAATTAATGGTTACCGCCATTCTTCAGCTTGGGCAAAAGACCAGCGATTATTTTACCATATCAAGTTTTCGCATCCAATAAGCAACATTGTTTATGATGAAGGAGATGGCGTTGCAGTTGTAAAAAATTACAAATTTGAAAGTAAAAAAGCTGTTTTACGATTTGAAAATCCAACAAACGACCCGGTTTTTATTAAGGTTGGTATTTCTGCTGTAGATGAAAAGGGCGCAAGGGATAATCTATATGCCGAAATAGGAAATAAGTCGTTTGAAACTGTCAAAAATGAAGCCGAAGCATACTGGGAAAACCAGCTAAATAAAATAGTTGTTGAAAGTGATGATATTGATAAAAAAACTAATTTCTATACGGCTTTATATCATACCATGATTGCCCCAAATCGTTATCAAGATGTTGATGGCCGTTACAGAGGTATGGATCTTAATGTACATCATGCAGATTTCGATTATTATACCGTCTTTTCCTTATGGGATACCTATAGAGCAGCGCATCCACTTTACACTATAATAGAGCAAGATCGTACTAATCATTTCATCAATACATTCTTGGCAAAATATGACGAAGGTGGTATAATGCCAATGTGGGATTTATCCGCTAATTATACGGATTGTATGATTGGTTATCACGCAGTTCCGGTGTTAGCAGATGCGTATTTAAAAGGTATAAAAGACTACGACACTGAAAAGGCCTTCGAAGCCATGAAGCATTCTGCAACCAGAAATAAGTTTGGTTTAGAAGCTTATAAAAAGTATGGTTTCATTCCTGTTGATGAAGAGAGCGAATCAGTTTCCAAAACACTAGAATACGCTTATGACGACTGGACGATTGCCCAGATGGCCAAAGCTATGGGTAAGGATGAGGACTACGAAACTTATATTCAGCGTGCCCAATACTATAAAAATGTCTTTGATCCAGAAAGCAAGTTCATGAGAGGTCGATTTAGAAACACATGGTTCTCTCCTTTTGATCCGTATGAGGTTAATTTTAATTATACCGAAGCCAACGCATGGCAGTATAGTTTTTATGTTCCTCAGGATATTAATGGATTTATGAATTTACTGGGTGGACCAAAAGCTCTTGAAGCTCAATTGGATGAATTATTTACCGCAAATTCTGAAACGTCTGGCAGGAATCAAGCGGATATCACTGGGTTGATTGGACAATACGCACATGGTAACGAACCTAGCCATCACATGGCTTATTTATACAACTTTGTTGGCCGTCCGCACAAAACAATGGAAAAGGTTTATGACATTTTAAATACTCTTTATAAAAATGACCCTGACGGAATTTCTGGAAATGAAGATTGCGGTCAGATGAGTGCTTGGTATGTCTTTTCTTCTATGGGATTTTATCCTGTTACTCCAGGGAACAATCAATATATCATAGGAACGCCATTTTTTGATAAAGCTTCCATAAATCTTGAAAACGGTAATGTCTTTACTATAAAAAGTTATGATCTTAGTGATACTAATAAGTATATAGAGTCTGTTTACTTAAATGGTGAAAACTTAGACAGAACCTACCTTACGCATAATGAAATAATGGAAGGAGGCACTTTAGAATTCTATATGAACGATAATCCTGCCATTTGGGGAAGTAGAGACAGACAAGTACCAACCACTGAAATTACTGACCACATAATTCTGCCTTCACCTTACATCGAAAATGGCGATATTACATTTAGAGATTCTACACAGGTTGTTTTAAACACATCAGAGGAAGATACAAAAATCTTCTACGCCTTAAATGATAATGACTTTAAATTATATGAGGAACCATTCCTTATTACTGACAATTCAGAAGTTAGACTTTATTCAGAAAAAGGCGCTCTAAAAAGCCCAACACTAACAACTCCGTTTTTTAAAATAGATCCCAACCTGAGTATAAAACTGGATAGTGAATACGCCAACCAATATGCCGCAGGAGGCAATGATGCTCTTATTGATGGTATTAGAAGCACTAAAAACTACAGAACTGGAAGTTGGCAAGGCTATTGGAATACAGATCTTGTTGCAACTGTAGACTTAGGTTCGAATAAACCCATTGAAGAAGTGAAAGTTAATTTCTTGAGGGACCAAGGCGCTTGGATCTTCTACCCAACAGAAGTGACTTGCCTAGTCTCTAGTGATGGAATTAATTTTAATCCTATTGAAAAAGGAACGCGTATAATCGACACTTCTAAAAAGAATGATGAAATAGAAATAAAGACCGTTCAATTTTTAGCTTTTAAAAATGAAGGCTACCGCTTTATAAAAATTATTGCTAAAAAACTTGGTGATGTACCAGACTGGCATATTGGTCACTCCATGGATGGTAAAGCTTGGATTTTTGTAGATGAAATCTCAATAAAATAAAACTAACTCAAAATGAATCAATCTAAATCTTATCGCTCCTCCTTTATACTTTTAACAACCTTATTCTTTTTATGGGGATTTATCACAGTTTTAGTAGACTCCTTAATTCCTCGATTGAGAGAACTTTTTACACTCACCTATTTCCAAGCTGGTATGGTTCAGTTTGCTTTTTTTGGTGCCTACTTTTTGTTGTCCATTCCTGCAAGTTATATCTTATCTAAAATTGGATATAAACGAGGCATCATTTTAGGGTTATTTACTATGGCTTTAGGGTGCTTATTATTTTATCCAGCCGCATCCTATCGCGTATTTGGAATTTTTATGCTCGCCTACTTTATACTTGCTGGTGGTATGACTATTCTACAAGTTGCCGCTAATCCCTACGTTGCAGTATTAGGTTCTGAAGATGGTGCATCAAGTCGACTTAATTTATCCCAAGCTTTTAACTCACTCGGTACTGCTATAGCGCCAGCAGTTGGTGCTTTATTCATTTTAAGTGACACCATAAAAACAAAAGATGAAATTGCCGCACTTTCAGAAACTGCCAAAGAAGCATATTTAACGAGTGAAGCATCAGCTGTGCAAAACCCCTTCCTTGGTCTTGCTGTTTTTATTTTAATGATTGCTGGAATATTCTTTTTTGCTAAGCTTCCAAAACTTATTAGTGAAACATCAACAGGCACTTATGCAGATGCCTTTAAGCAAAAGAACTTAATGCTTGGCGTTTTAGGTATATTCTTTTATGTCGGTGCAGAGGTTGCCATAGGTAGTTATTTGGTTAATTATTTTCTAGATATGAATATGGTCGATGTCATAAAAAATAACAGTTTTATGAGATCTATTGCCGAAAGTATTCTTAACTCAGGTCTAGCAGAAAACGATAATAAAGCCATAGTAGGTGTATTTGTCACCTTTTATTGGTCTGGTGCAATGATTGGTAGGTTCATTGGTTCTTATCTAACTAAAATTATGAAACCAGGTAAGGTCCTGGGTATTTTTGCCACCCTTGCCATTTCGCTTATTATAATATCAATTAGTACATCAGGATTGGTAAGCATGTGGAGCATATTAGCAGTAGGGTTATTTAATTCAATAATGTTCCCAACGATATTCACTTTGGCTATTGATGGTATTGGTGAATTAAAACCAAAAGGGTCTGGTTTATTATGTACTGCCATTGTTGGTGGTGCAATTATACCGCCTTTATATGGGAAGTTTACCGACAACTTTGGCTTTAAAGTCGCATTAGTCTTCATCATATTATGTTATGGATACATCTTATGGTACGGTTACAGAAATTCTAAAAAATCAATGGCATGAAGAGAAGAAAATTTATAAAAAAGGCATCGCTGTCAGGTGCAGGTATTGCTTTAGGACATACTTTAATGTCTTGTAACGAAAATGCTGAGAATAAACTTGTAACTCCTGTTACCACATCAACAACGTCTTCATTACCATTGGTTATTGCAACTTGGCATGTTGAAAATGCAACAGCCAAAGCCATGGAAGTTTTGCAAGCTGGTGGTTCATCATTAGATGCAGTAGAACAAGGCTGTAGAGTTGAAGAAGCCAATGAAAAGGGACAATCAGTAGGTAAAGGTGGCTTACCAGATCGAGACGGAAAGGTCACCTTAGATGCCTGTATAATGGATAAACATGGAAACTGTGGGTCAGTCGTTTTTCTTAAAGACATAAAACATGCGGTTTCTGTCGCACGCAAAGTCATGGAAAATACGCCTCATGTCATTCTTGCAGGAGACGGCGCAAAGCAATTTGCTATCTCAGAAGGATTTGAACCCGAAAATCTTCTTACAGAAGCCTCTAAAGAAGCGTGGGAAGAGTGGAACTTAAAAAGTGAATATAAACCGATCATTAACATTGAAAATCACGATACAATCGGTATGCTAGCCATAGATAAAAATGGAGATATCTCTGGCGCCTGCACAACTAGTGGTCTTGCGTATAAAATGTCTGGTCGTGTTGGAGATTCACCAATTATTGGTTCCGGTTTATTTGTTGATAATGAGATAGGTGCCTGTGTAGCAACTGGCCTGGGCGAAGAAGTTGTAAAAACAGTAGGTAGCTTTTTAGTCGTTGAGTTGATGCGTCAAGGAAGGACACCTCAGCAGGCTTGTGAAGAGGCTATTGGGAGAATTGTAAACAAACCTAATAGCAACTATAAGGACTTTCAGGTTGGTTATATCGCAGTGAATAAAAAAGGTGAAACAGGAAGTTACTCAATCCATCAATGGTTTAGCATGACAAAGTTTCAAGATGGTAAAAATGAGCAAATACAATCTGATTTTTTCAATAAAACTAAAGCCACTTAACAACAAGTTTTGCCATCTTCTCCTTGATTCCGTCATAAGGAGGAAATAAAAATTCGGTAGCGCCAAAAAAGTTTTGCTTCACAACTGCACGTTGGTTGCTAAAGGCTTTAAATCCAAAGAATCCATGACTTTTACCGATACCACTATTATTGGTACCACCGAAAGGTAAATTGTGGTTTGCATAATGAATGACATTATTATTAATGCAAGTTCCACCAGCTCTGGTGCTACTAATTACCTTTTTAATATTTGACTTCTTCTTACTATAGACGTAAAGGGCTAATGGTCGTTCTTTTGAATTAATATATGCAATAGCCTCATCTAAATTGGTGTATGAGATTATCGGCATTATAGGTCCAAATATCTCTTCATTTAACAAGGTCGCATCAGTATTAAGATCTGTAACAATAGTTGGGGCAATAAATTTTGTGTTCTCGTCAAACTCACCTCCAACTACGATTTTGGCGTTGTGTGATTTCGCATTTTCAAGGTGTCCTAAAAGTCTGTTATAGTGTTTTGGTGTAACAATTCGAGCAAAAGCATTTGAAGACTTTGGGTCTTCAGAATAAAACTTTTTGATCCAACGCTTACAGGAATCGATAAATTCGTCTCTAACCTTTTCATCTACTAAAATATAATCAGGTGATACGCATATTTGACCTGCATTAAGAAATTTACCCCAAACAATTTTTTTAGAAGCTTCTTTAATATTTGCACTTTCATCTATAATAGTTGGGGATTTACCACCTAGCTCTAGGGTAACTGATGCCAGGTTTTTGGCTGCAGCAGTCATTACAATTTTGCCTACGTTCGGCGAACCCGTAAAGAATATATGGTTAAAAGGCAATTCTAGAAGTTTGGTAGATACCTCAACCTTACCCTCAATTAGTGCTACTTCTTCCTTATCAAAGAGATCCATAATTATTGTAGCCATCAATGCCGATGAGTTCGGTGTCATCTCTGAAGGCTTTATTATCGCAGTATTACCAGCTGCAATTGCTGAAATTAAAGGTCCAAAGGTGAGATTAAAAGGGAAAT
The DNA here is from genome assembly GCF_050618035.1 of Winogradskyella poriferorum. Lineage (GTDB taxonomy): Bacteria > Bacteroidota > Bacteroidia > Flavobacteriales > Flavobacteriaceae > Winogradskyella > Winogradskyella poriferorum_A. The sequence goes on along the minus strand of NZ_JBODPY010000001.1, from coordinate 1,014,115 downwards.
TCCAAGGTGATATAATTAAACAGACCCCTTTCGGCTCATATATGTAGTATGAACTGGAGCCCAAAAGTGATAAAGGTGTATGCACTTTTTGTTTACGCATCCATTTATGCAAATGCTTCTTTACATAACGTATATCACCCAATATCTGATAGATCTCAGACAACTCAGACTCAATTACTGGTTTCCCCAAATCTTTACTTAAAGCCTCTTTTATTTGCTCTCTGTATGTGATTTCAATAGCTCGATGAAGTGCATCTAACTTATTAACTCTCTCATTATAAGTACTTTGCGCAACCTTGAATTGATTAACCTTTTGCTTCGTAAAAAGCTCATGGTAGGGGTTTTCACTTTTTTGTGTCATTTTTTGCTCTGATGTTTACTGGGATACAAGCCGAAATTGTGCATTTCATCGATGTTTTTGCATTTCTTTGACCGTTCATCCACAAAACAGTTTCTGTTATCCTAAAAATCACCGGTTTTACTGGGCTGCGAGCCGAAATTGTGTATTTCATCGATGTTTTTTACAATCGATTACCGGTTATCTAATTATCGTCTTGATTCATCCAAAATATTAAGTACCAGGCTAACCTTTGACGTTAATTTGTCTCGAAGTTAAAACAAAAAACAACTTCAAACAATTATGAAAAAAGGTTTAGTATTAATATTATTTTTAACGATGTCTCTAGCAAGCTTTGCGCAGCAAGAGCCTATTGCTAATAACGATACTGAACTAGTAGAAACTACTACTGCTGAGAAAGTGGTTGTTAAGAAAGCTACAATTTCTGCTAAAACAAAAGCTAAGGTTTTAAAAATAAACCGTAAGAAGAGTAATGAAATCATAAGCATAAAGGCTTATAGAAAAAGTCTTCAAATTAAAACTAAGACAGTAAAACTTTGCTAAGAGTTTATTATAGATAGATAAAAGGCCAGAACACTTGTTCTGGCCTTTTTTATTTTATAATCTTAAAAAAATAAACTTTAAGATTTCGTAATTTTATAGACTTCAAAACAATTTTTATGTCAGATCAGAAACGCCTTTTTTTAGTTGATGCCTATGCATTGATTTTTCGTGGTTATTATGCGTTTATTAAAAATCCAAGAATAAACTCAAAAGGAGAAGATACATCAGCTATAATGGGTTTTATGAACTCACTATTAGACGTTATTAAACGTGAGCGCCCAGATCATTTGGCTGTGTGTTTTGATAAAGGTGGTAGCGCAGATCGCGTAGAAATGTATGAAGCTTACAAAGCCAATAGGGATGAAACACCAGAAGGTATCAAAACAGCTGTTCCACATATTCATAATATTCTAAAAGCAATGCATATCCCAATTATAGAAAAAGAAGGCTATGAAGCTGATGATATTATTGGGACATTGTCTAGGCAAGCTGAAACCGAGGGATATAAGGTGTTTATGGTAACTCCAGACAAGGATTTTGCACAGCTAGTTACAGATAATATCTTTATGTATAAGCCTGTATTTGGCGGTGGTTATGAAACTTGGGGTATCCCAGAAGTACAAAAGAAGTTTGAAGTTGAAAAACCAGAACAAGTCATTGATTTTCTGGGTATGATGGGAGACTCTAGTGATAATATTCCAGGTTTGCCTGGCGTTGGTGAGAAAACGGCTAAGAAATTCATAAACCAATTTGGTAGTATGGAGGGACTTCTGGCCAATACAGACCAACTTAAAGGAAAGATGAAAGAAAAGGTCGAGGCTAACGGAGAATTAGGCATGCTATCAAAAGAACTAGCTAGAATTATGCTAGATGTGCCTGTATCCTTTGATGCTAAGGACTTTGAATTAGACCATCCAGATATTGATAAGGTAAAGGAAATTTTTCAAGAACTAGAGTTTAGAAGACTAACAGAGAACTTTATCAAAACTTTTAATGGTAATGGCGAAGCTACACCTGCTACTGCTAAAACCAATACAACTGAAAATAAACCAACACCAAAAAAACCACAGTCTGCCGGTGCTGGTCAGTTTTCCTTATTTGGTGGTGATAGTAATGATACTGTAGAAGAAACCAATCAGTTTACCCGTAAAACTGCAGAAACGACTTCTCATTTCTACCAAAGTGTGGCTTCTGGCATGGCGACCAAACTCTTTATTAAAAATCTTCTGAATCAAAGCTCTGTATGTTTTGACACAGAAACTACAAGTATTAATCCACTAGAAGCTGAATTAGTTGGGATTGCTTTTTCTTGGGAAGCAGGTAAAGGGTTCTATGTACCATTTCCTGAAAATAAAGACGAGGCACAATCCTTAATTGAAGAATTCCGACCATTCTTTGAAAGTGAAAATATTGAGAAAATTGGTCAGAACTTAAAATATGATATTAAAGTACTTGCCAAATACAATATAGATGTTAGAGGCAAATTGTTTGACACCATGTTAGCGCATTATCTAATCAATCCAGATATGCGTCACAATATGGATGTGCTAGCAAAGACCTACCTCAACTATACACCGATTTCGATAACTGAACTCATAGGTAAAAAAGGTAAAAACCAATTATCTATGCGCGAGGTACCTATTGATAAACAAACAGAATATGCTGTAGAGGATGCTGACATCACCTTACAATTAAAGGAGCATTTTGAAAAAGAATTAGGTGAAGCCAATACACAAAAACTTTTTAATGATATAGAAATTCCATTACTTCGAGTTTTAGCGTCGATGGAGCTAGAAGGCATTAATCTAGATAAAGAATTCCTTGGATCTTTGTCTGAACAGCTTAATAACGATATTGTAAATCTAGAAAAAAGTATATATGATGCTGCTGGCGAAGAGTTTAATATCGCCTCTCCAAAGCAATTGGGTATCATACTTTTTGAAAAAATGAAACTGGTAGATAAGCCAAAAAAAACCAAAACTGGTCAGTATTCTACTGCAGAAGATGTTTTGAGCTATTTAGCAAAGGATCATGAAATAATAAAAAACATACTCGACTATAGAGGTCTTAGTAAATTAAAAAGTACCTACGTAGACGCTTTACCAGAGCAGGTGAATCCACAAACACATCGCGTACATACCGATTATATGCAAACTGTTGCTGCCACAGGTCGATTGAGTAGTAACAATCCTAATTTACAAAACATTCCTATCCGTACTGAACGTGGTCGCCAAGTTAGAAAGGCCTTTGTGCCAAGAAATGAAGATTATACGTTGCTAGCAGCCGATTACTCTCAAATTGAACTCCGCATAATCGCGGCTTTAAGCGAAGAAGAAACGATGATCGAGGCCTTTAAAAATGGTGAAGATATTCATGCATCTACAGCATCAAAAGTATTTAATGTGCCTTTAACTGAAGTTACTAGAGAACAACGTAGCAATGCCAAAACGGTAAACTTCGGGATTATCTATGGCGTTTCAGCCTTTGGATTGAGTAACCAAACTAATCTAACTAGAAGTGAATCCAAGGAATTGATTGATACTTACTATGCAACCTATCCAAAACTTAGAGATTATATCCAAGATCAAGTTGATTTTGCCAGAGATAATGGTTATGTACAAACTGTACTCGGAAGACGTCGTTATTTAAAAGACATTAATTCTCGTAATGCAGTCGTAAGAGGTGCTGCCGAAAGAAATGCTGTGAATGCACCTATTCAAGGAAGTGCTGCAGATATTATTAAGATTGCCATGATTAGAATTCATGAGAAATTACAAGAAGGGCATTTTAAAAGTAAGATGTTGCTTCAAGTACATGATGAATTGGTGTTTGATATCTTTAAGCCAGAATTAGAGGAGATGAAAAATCTAATTAAATCTGAAATGGAAAATGCTTATAAACTCAAAGTCCCTCTAGATGTTGAACTAGACATTGGTGATAATTGGTTAGAAGCACATTAATATTTATTTTATATAATCTTACTGTAGTGTCTATAATATCTAAAGATATATCAAAAGCTATTAAGCTCCTTAATAATGAAGAATTAGTTGCTATCCCAACCGAAACAGTTTATGGTTTGGCTGGAAACATCTTTAGTGAAAAAGCTGTAAGTGCCATTTTTGCCACTAAAAAGCGCCCAAGTTTCAACCCATTAATTGTACATATTGGGTCCAAAGATTGGTTAAAGGAAATCGTAACACACATCCCAGAAAAAGCGCAGCGTTTGGCTGATGTATTTTGGCCTGGCCCAATTACTCTGGTACTGCCCAAAAAAGAGATTATTCCAGATAATATAACAGCAGGTAAGTCAACTGTTGCAGTGCGTGTGCCCAATCATGCTGTAACCTTAGAATTACTAAAAAATATAGATTTCCCATTAGCGGCTCCTAGTGCAAATCCTTTTAGTAGTATAAGTCCAACTCAACCAGAACATGTAGAAAGTTACTTTAAAAAGGACATTAAAATGGTACTCGATGGTGGACCGTGTAAAAGCGGTATTGAGTCTACAATAATTGGATTTGAAGATGATGAACCTGTTATTTATAGATTAGGTTCAACACCAATCGAAGAGATTGAAAAAGTTGTTGGTCCTATAAAGATCAAAAACAAAAAGGAAGTCAGTCCAGATGCTCCAGGGATGTTAGAGCGACATTATGCACCTAAGACCAAAACTATCCTTACGGACAATTTAACCAAAAGCATTAAATCTCACTCAGATAAACGCATTGGATTATTAATCTTTAATGATATTCACAATGATGATAACATTCAGTTTAAGGTTGTTCTATCTGAAACGAGTAACCTAGACGAGGCCGCCTCAAAATTATATGATGCCTTGCATCAGTTAGACGAGCAAGAGTTAGATATCATCATCGCAGAGCAACTCCCAGACTATGGATTAGGTAAGTCCATTAACGACAGGCTATCTAGAGCAACTAAAAGCTAACGAATCTCATATTTTATCTTAAGTCTAATCGTTAACTTAAAGAATTGATTAACCCTTCCGGTTGGAAATTAATTAAATTCAAAAGTGATGAAAAATATTTTAGTATCTGTAGATTTTAAGGGTAAGGAAAATTTGCTCATTGAGAAAGCAAAAGAGTTAGGTGAAAAGTTTAGTTCTAAAGTTTGGCTTATTCATGTTGCAGCACCAGATCCAGATTTTGTTGGGTATGACGCAGGACCTCAATTTATAAGAGATAATCGCGCTGACATACTAAGAGAAGAACGTAGATATCTTCAGGATTTTGCAGAATCTTTAAACCAGAATAATATAGAAAGTGAAGCGCTATTAATTCAAGGAGCTACCATAGAAACAATTCTCCAGAAAGCTGAAACTTTAGAAATTGATCTTATTATTATGGGCCATCAAAGCCATGGAATATTTTACGAAGCGTTCTTTGGTAATGTTTCAGAATCCATAATAAAGAAATCAAAAATCCCAGTGATGGTAATTCCATTAGATTAATGGTGTAAGTATTTTAATTATTGACGTCTAAACATAGAACAACCATCCTTTTATGAAGTTTAGACTCCTATTAGTCTTATTATGTGCTTTTGCTCCTTTTGGCTTAAACGGACAGACGTGTTGCTCTGGTGGTATTCCTTTATCTAATAATATAGGTTTAGAGTTTTCAGGTGGACATGTCGCCTCTGTTGGTCTCAGCTACGATTTTAATAATCTAAATACCTTAAAGAACGAAACCGAAACACTTAATGACGATTCTCGGTTGAGGACGACACATTCCATTTTATTAAATGCAGGATATTCGTTTAGTGATAGATTCTCAGTCGAAGGACTATTTACTTGGGTAAATCAAAGACGTCTCATTACTCAATTTGACCAGGAAAACTTAGATGCCACGAGCGGTATTGGTGATGCCATAGTAGTACTGCGATATAGATTAATTAAAAACCTTGAAAAGAATTTTAATTTAACACTTGGTTTAGGCACAAAAATGCCTTTAGGTTCCTCAACAGAAACTAGCGAACAAGGTATTGTTCTTAATGCAGATCTTCAACCAGGCAGTAATGCATGGGATTTAATCTATTTACTTAGTGCAACCAAAAACTTTGACTTTAGACCCTCAATGACATTTACCACTCGTATGGTCTACAGACAAACTGGTGAAAATGATACTTATTTTGGAGATTCCACTTATGAATTCGGTAATGATATACAAGTTTATTTGGGTGTGACGGACCAATTTCTAATTAAGAAGACCTTAATTAATCCTGGTTTAACACTAAAATATAGAAATGCGCAAAAGGATAAACTACAAAACATAGATCTGCCTAATACTGGTGGCGATTGGCTTTTTATTATGCCTAGTCTTTCCTTAAATGTTTTTAAAAACACCTCTTTTAACGTAATTGCCGAATTACCCCTTTATGCCCGTCCAGACGGCATACAACTCACACCAACCTACCGCATAACTACAGGGTTTTTAGTAAACTTATTTAATAAGCCTCAATCCATTTTAACAAATTAATTGCTATGAAAAAATTCAAATCTTTATTCATTATCTTTTTAATCGCACTATTCTATAGTTGTGGTAATAGTGATTCACCAAATAATGAGAACGATCCAGACGGCTCATCAAATGGCAATGATAATAATCCTGTAAGTACATGGTTAATCCCAATTGAGGATGTAAAAGATGGAGGCCCAGGAAAGGACGGTATCCCATCTATCGAAAATCCAAATTTTAATTTGGCAAGCGCCACTACTTTAGATGATGATGAAATTGTTATAGGAATAAAAATAGGCAACACGATAAGAGCATATCCGCATTACATTTTAGATTGGCACGAAATTGTAAATGACACCTTTGAAGATGAAAAAATCACTATTTCTTATTGTCCTTTAACCGGGACTGCATTCGCATGGGAAAGTAGTTTTGGAACAAATACTGAAACCACTTTTGGAGTTTCTGGTCTTTTATATAACAGTAACCTGATTTTGTATGATAGAGTTACAGATAGTAACTGGTCGCAAATGTTACTTCAATGTGTTAATGGCGATAATATTGGTGAAAGGCCAGAAATTTATAATGTGGTAGAAACAAACTGGGGAACATGGAAAACCATGTATCCAAATTCTGAAGTATTAACAACCCAAACTGGTTTTGACAAACCATACGGAACCTATCCATATGGTGCTTACAGAACAGATGACGATTTCTTCTTGTTTATTCCAAGCCCCTTAAACCCAGCGTTACCGAATAAGCAGAGGGTCTTTACTATTATAGATGATGACTTTGCCAAGGTATATGAATTCTCAGATTTTCAAGGTGGTAATGTAGTAATTGATAGTTTTAGAAATAAAAACTACCTTATTGCAGGCGATGAAAATATAATTATTGCTTTCGAAGTCAGTGGCATTTTCACACAATTAGACTACAGTTATGCTTATAATAATTCTGAAGTATTTTTAACGGATAATGAAGGAAATTCATGGTCAATTTTTGGTGAAGTTTTAGATGGTCCTAGAGTTGGGCAAAAATTGAGCAATCCTATTAATGTAACAAGTATGTGGTTTGCAACTGCTGCCTTCTATCCAAACCCTCAAATCTATTAAGTTTAAACCTTGAATTAACTTGATTAATTGATACACTTTAAACCACATTTGAAAAGGCCTGATTTTCAATTGAAAAAAACCTGCAAGGAGGTTTGGTAATCCAATAGTTTATCGTAAATTTGCAAACTCTTTTTTCGGAGAGAAATGTTTAATCTATTGTACCATTTGGTACAATTATAAATCAAATTAGTGTGGATACATTAAGCTACAAAACAGTTTCTGCTAACAAAGCTACTGTAAATAAGGAGTGGGTTTTAGTTGACGCTGATGGAGAAACTTTAGGTCGTTTGGCTTCTAAGGTAGCAATACTGTTGAGAGGAAAGCACAAGCCTAACTTTACGCCACACGTTGATTGTGGTGATAACGTAATTGTTATCAACGCAGAGAAAATCAACTTAACTGGAAACAAGTGGACAGATAAAAGTTATATCCGTCATACAGGTTATCCAGGTGGACAAAGAAGTCTGACTGCTACTGAATTGTTTGAGAAAGATCCAACAAGAATCGTAGAAAAGTCAGTAAAAGGTATGCTTCCTAAAAACAAATTAGGAGCACAACTTTTCCGTAACCTAACAGTTGTTACTGGTGCTGAGCACGCTCATGAAGCTCAAAAACCAAAGACAATTAATTTAAAAGAATTTAACTAATGGAAGTAATTCACAAAATTGGCCGTAGAAAGACGGCTGTTGCCCGTGTATACGTTGCCAAAGGAAAAGGTAACATTACGGTGAACAAAAAAGACATGGCAGATTACTTTTCTACTGCGACTTTGCAGTACAAAGTAAATCAACCTTTGGTCATGACTAACAATGATGGCAACTTTGATATTACTGTTAACGTATATGGAGGTGGTATCACCGGCCAGGCGGAAGCTATACGTTTAGCATTATCTCGCGCAATGTGCGAAGTAGATGATGAAAACAGAGCAATATTAAAGCCAGAAGGTCTATTAACTAGAGATCCAAGAATGGTAGAGCGTAAGAAATTCGGTCAGAAGAAAGCGCGTAAGAAATTCCAGTTCTCTAAACGTTAATATCCAACAACACTTAATTCAGAATCTGAAAATTCAGATTCTGAATTATTTTATTTTATTGAAACCGCTACATCGTGTAGCATTATTTAAACCAGTTATTGTTGTCCACAATGGAGACATTGGGATTTAGTTTAGCATCTAAATGATCAAGGCAAGCCAAAAGCAACCACTTGTTCATTGCTAATTCAACAGAACGTAAACTATTACAAAAAATGGAAAAAGTAGAAGTAAAAGAACTACTGGAAGCAGGTGTACACTTCGGACACCTAACACGTAAGTGGGACCCAAACATGGCTCCTTACATTTATATGGAACGTAACGGTATCCATATTATAAACCTTTACAAAACAGCAGCTAAGATTGAAGAGACTTGTACAGCATTAAGTAAAATTGCTTCTTCAGGTAAGAAAATCTTATTTGTTGCTACTAAGAAACAAGCAAAAGACATCGTAGCTGAAAAAGCTGGTGATGTAAACCAACCTTATATTACTGAGCGTTGGCCAGGTGGAATGTTAACAAACTTTGTAACGATTAGAAAAGCTGTTAAGAAAATGGCTTCTATCGACAGAATGAAAAAGGATGGTACATTCAACTCTTTATCCAAGAAAGAACGTTTACAAGTAGATCGTCAACGTGCTAAATTAGAAAAGAACTTAGGTTCAATTTCTGATATGACACGTTTACCAGGCGCTTTATTTGTTGTAGATATTAAGCGTGAGCACATCGCAATTAAAGAAGCACAAAAATTGAATATTCCAATTTTTGCAATGGTAGATACCAACTCTGATCCTCGTCAGGTTGATTATGTTATTCCTTCTAATGATGATGCATCAAAATCTATCAATAAAGTACTTTCAATTGTTTCTTCTGCTATCCAAGATGGTTTAGATGAAAGAAAAGCAGAACGTACTGATAAAGAAGGTAAAGCTCAAAAAACAGAAGCAAAAGCAGAGGCTAAAAAAGCTGAAGTAGCTCCTGTTACAGCTCAAGAGGAAGAATAAAAATTACCTGCTAGAACAGGGAACTAATAACTTAATGTTTTAAAAATAGAAACATGGAAAATACTGTAAAAATTACAGCAGCAGAAGTAAACAAATTAAGAAAAGCTACGGGTGCTGGTATGATGGATTGTAAAAAAGCATTAGTTGAGGCTAATGGTGATTTTGACAAGGCTATCGAAATATTGCGTAAAAAAGGACAAAAAGTTGCAGCAAAGCGTGCTGACAGAGAATCTACTGAAGGTGCAGCGATTGCTAAAGTTAACAATAATAAAACAGTAGGTGTATCTATAGTTTTAGGTTGTGAAACCGACTTTGTTGGTAAGAATGAAAACTTTGTAGCATTAGCACACCAAATGGCTGAATTAGCATTAACTGTTAATTCTAAAGAGGAGTTGTTAGCGGCAAGTATTGATGGTATGACAGTTGCTGATAAATTAATTGAGCAAACTGGTGTTATTGGTGAAAAATTAGACATCAATGCTTTTGAAAAAGTTGAAGCGCCGTTTGTTGGTTCATACATTCACGCAGGAAATAAAATCGCTACGTTAGTAGGATTATCTGCTAGTGTTGATGGTGCTGATGTTGTAGCTAAAGATGTTGCAATGCAAGCAGCAGCAATGAATCCAATTGCCTTAAATGAAGAAGGTGTTGACGCTTCTGTAATTGAAAAGGAAATTGAAATTGCTAAAGACCAATTACGTCAAGAAGGTAAGCCTGAAGCAATGTTAGATAATATCGCAAAAGGAAAATTAAAGCGTTTCTTTAAAGACAACACTTTAGTTAACCAAGCCTTTATTAAAGATAGCAAAGTAAGTGTTGCTGATTACGTAAAGTCAATTGGTGATGTTGAAGTAACTACGTTTAAGCGTGTTGCTTTAGGATAAACCAAAACATAACACATATAAAAAGCCTTCAGACAATGTTTGAAGGCTTTTTTTTGACACTTTTTTCACTTTTTAAGTCGCTAATAATTATGTAGCTTTGTTCAACTTTCAAAAATCAGAATGAAATACAAAAGAATTCTATTAAAATTATCTGGTGAAGCCCTTATGGGTACCAGGCAATATGGTATCGATCCAGAGCGCTTGGCTGAATATGCCCAGGATATTAAAACCATTACAGATAAAGGCGTACAAGTTGCTATTGTTATAGGTGGTGGTAACATATTTAGAGGTGTCGCTGGAGCAAGTAATGGTATGGACCGTGTTCAAGGCGATCATATGGGAATGCTCGCTACAGTTATAAATGGACTTGCATTACAGAGTGCTTTAGAAGACGCTGACATTCCTACCAGACTGCAAACAGCAATAAAAATTAATGAAGTTGCCGAACCTTTTATTAGACGTAAAGCCTTAAGACATCTAGAAAAAGGGCGTGTAGTGATTTTTGGAGGTGGTACGGGTAACCCATATTTCACAACAGATTCTGCTGCAGTACTAAGAGCGATTGAAATGGAAGCTGATGTTATTTTAAAAGGAACTCGTGTGGACGGTATCTATAATGCCGATCCAGAAAAAGACAATACTGCCATTAAGTTTGATCAAATTTCGTTTGATGATGTATTGAGTAAAGGTCTGAAGGTCATGGACACAACAGCTTTTACACTAAGTCAGGAAAACGAATTGCCAATAATTGTATTTGATATGAACAAAAAAGGCAATCTATATAAAGTAGTTTCAGGAGAAAATATTGGAACTGTAGTCAATATTTAAATTTGGCTTAAATTTTGATAATTCTGAATAAAAACAAATTACAATGAACGAAGAGATAGAGTTTATTATAGACACCGCAAAAGAAGCAATGGATGCTGCTATAAAGCATCTAGAAAAGCAATTGGTTAATATTAGAGCTGGGAAAGCCAGCCCATCAATGTTAGGGAGTGTAATGGTAGATTACTATGGTGCCCAAACTCCTCTTAATCAAGTAGCAAACGTAAATACTCCAGACGGAAGAACTATTTCTGTACAGCCTTGGGAGAAAAGTATGCTTCAAGAAATAGAACGAGGTATTATGATTGCAAATCTTGGTTTTAATCCAATGAATAATGGTGAAACTATTATTATTAATGTGCCACCATTAACAGAGGAGCGAAGAAAAGACCTAGCAAAACAAGCCAAATCGGAAGCAGAAGATGCTAAAATTGGTGTTAGAAATGCGCGAAAAGACGCCATGCACGAGATTAAGAAAACTGATGCTTCAGAAGACGTTCAAGGAAATGCTGAGATTGATATACAAGAATTAACAGATAAATACGTTAAGAAGATAGACAGTATTCTAGATGTCAAAGAAAACGAAATAATGACCGTCTAGATTTTCAGAAAAAATTAAAAAGCATCCCAAAAAAAGGGATGTTTTTTTTAAGGACTATTTCCCATATGAAGAAGCATCTATTTGTTGTTTGTGCCTTTCTTTTAGCAACAAATTGCTTTGCTCAAAATCCGATTGAAAAAGAAAAAGATTCATCTAAGATTAAGCAAGATTCAATTAAAAAAATTGAATTTATCCGCAAACTGGGCAATGGCTACCTACCTTTTAATTATTTCAATTTAGACTTAAGGTATCTTATTAAATACAATCAATTTGAAGGATTTAGGACTGGACTTGGTGGCATTACTAATGAAAAATTCTCAAGTCGTTATCGCCTTAATGGATATTTAGTTTATGGTTTTCGCGACGAACGCTATAAATTTAGTATTGGTGGTGGCTTTAGAGTCAACGAAAATTCAAACACCTGGATAAACCTGACCTATACAGATGATTTACAGGAAACCGGAAGTTCCAATTTTCTAACAGACAAACGATTCTTTACCTTTTTTGAACCACGATTACTTAATATCGACCTGTTTCATAGGCATATTACCAAATCCATATCGATTGAACATAAAATATCAAATCACCTCCTCTCCGAAACACAATTAGCCACCAGTAAAATTAATCCCACATACAATTACAATTTTGTACTAGATAATGTGAGCTACAATACTTTTGACTTAAGTACAGCAAGAATAAGCTTACAATGGAGTCCATTTAGTGTTTACAAATACGAAAAAGACTATATCGTAGAAACTAAAGATGGTTATCCAAAATTCACATTGCAGTATACACAAGGGTTTAATGATGTGCTCGGCAGTAATTTCAATTTTTCAAAATTAGATTTTCGCACCAAATACCAAATTGCACATAAAAACGATGCACTATCTACATTCACCTTAGTGGGTGGTTTAGCCAATGGAGAAGTGCCATTAACCCATTTATATCACGCTTATCCTAACAACATAAGAAAGGAAACCATCTTACAACGTTTCTCAGTGGCAGGCCTTAATAGTTTTGAGACCATGTACTTTAATGAGTTTTTCAGTGATCGATTCAGTACGCTTCAGGTTAAACATTATTTTAGACCCTTTAAGATTACCGAATGGTTTAAACCACAGCTTGTTTTAATCTCTCGATATGCTGTGGGAACTATGAATAGTATAGACAGACACCAAGGTGTATCTTTTAATACACTTGATAAATTGTATTCTGAATCTGGCTTTGAAATCAACAAATTACTTTTTGGTTTCGGATTGAGTTTTGCTTATCGCTATGGTGGTTATCATTTACCAAATTTTGAGGATAATCTCGCCTTTAAATTCACCTTTAATTTAACATTGTAATCAATATTATATTACTGTTAATTCAGTGGGTAATCTTTAGGTTTTTTCTACCTTTGCGGCTCATTTTGAATAGGACAGATCTTAATTTTTAAGACTTTAATTCTAGTTTTGATTTGTCCGTTACATTAAATGCATGTTTAAACTTTTAACAACCGGATTTTGGGAAGCTGTTGCGCGGTTAATTCTTCGTAACAAAATTTTCATTCTTCTGATAATTATTATCAGTACGGTACTGTTGAGTTTGCAGTGGACACACATGCGTTTTACATATACAGAAGCAAATCTTCTTCCTGACGACCATGAAGTTAATTTGGTCTATAATAATTTTTTAGAACTCTTCGGTGAAGAAGGCAATCTCATTGTTTTAGGTGTTAAGGATACTACTTTATTTTCTGTCAAAAAGTTTAATGCTTGGAATAAATTTGCAGATAGCTTTAAGTCCTTTGATGAAGTAGAAACGGTACTTTCAATTAAGGATCTTCAAAAACTCATAAAGAACAACAAAAAAGAAAAGTTTGAACTAGAGCCTTTTATAAAGGATTCGATCTCAAGTCTTGATGAACTTAATACACTACAAGCAGAGTTATTTAAACAGTATCCATTCTACGATAATTTTCTGTTTAATGCCGAAACGAAGACGTTAAGAACTGCGATTTATCTAAAAAAGGATATTGTAAATACGGCAGCGCGAAAAGACTTCATTATTAATGATCTAGAGTCTATGGTTCAAAATTTTGAAGTAGAAACTGGTCTAGATGTAAGAGTCTCTGGTATGCCATACATTAGAACGCTCAATTCGCAAAATATTGTTGATGAAATTGGCCTGTTTATTAGTGCTGCACTATTAGTAACATCACTGATTTTCTTTTTGTTCTTCAGGTCTTTTAGAGCAACCTTTATATCACTCATCGTTGTTTGTATCGGTGTGATGTGGACCTTCGGCATTTTAGGTCTTTTAAAGTATGAAATCACAGTACTTACAGCATTGATTCCGCCACTAATAATTGTGATTGGAATACCTAATTGTATTTTCTTAATTAACAAATACCAGCATGAGGTTAAATCTCATGGCAATAAGGTAAAATCATTACAACGCGTTATTACAAAAATTGGAAATGCGACGTTGATGACAAATGTCACAACTGCTTCTGGTTTTGCCACCTTTATTCTAACCCAGAGTAAGCTACTTAAAGAATTTGGTATTGTAGCATCTCTTAGTATCCTAGCTATTTTTATTTTATGTCTACTTATTATTCCTATTATATATACGTTTTTACCTTATCCTAAAGAAAGGCATTTAGAGCATTTAAATAAGCGTTGGATTGGTGGATTTGTGGATTGGATGGAACGCATGGTAAAGCATAAAAAAATTACCATTTATGTTACAGGTCTTGTTTTGATAATTGCCAGTATGATTGGAATAAATAAGATCACGATCTCTGGAAGTCTCATTGAAGATATGCCTAAGAATAAACAATTTTTTAAAGATATAAGATTCTTTGAAGATGAGTTTAACGGTATTATGCCATTAGAAATAATGGTTGATACAAAGCGTAAAAAAGGTGTAATGAAATTGGGTACACTTAAACGTATCAATGAACTCGAAGAATTAATAATTGAAACGCCAGAGCTTTCCAAACCAATTTCTGTAGCTAGTTTGGTTAAATACAGTAAACAGGCATACTATAATGGGAATCCAAAATATTATCAGCTACCAACAAGCCAAGAAAACAGCTTTATACTTTCATATGCTAAGAACTCCAATTCCGATGTAGACCTGTTAAAAAACTTTGTTGATAGCACAGGTCAATATGCAAGGATTACCACCTTCATGAAAGATATTGGCACTGATAAAATGGAGCGTATCCAGGAGAATTTACAGAATAAAATAGATAAGGTATTTCCAAAAAAACGTTATGATGTTACGCTTACAGGTAAAGCACTAGTATTTCAGAAAGGAACAAAGTTCTTAGTTAGAAATCTAGTCATCTCCTTAAGTCTTGCCATATTACTGATTTCATTGTTTATGGCCTACATGTTCCGTTCGTTTAGGATGATCATTGTATCTCTAGTGCCGAATTTATTGCCATTACTGGTTACTGCTGGGCTAATGGGTTATATTGGAGTGCCTATAAAACCTTCTACCATACTTGTTTTTAGTATTGCATTTGGTATTTCTGTTGATGATACCATTCACTTTTTGGCAAAATACCGACAAGAATTACAAGCCAACCATTGGAAAATTAGAAAATCTGTCTATGCCGCTTTACGCGAAACAGGTGTGAGCATGTTCTATACCTCTATCGTTTTATTCTTTGGATTCTCAGTATTTACGATATCTAGTTTTGGTGGAACTGTAGCCCTTGGTGCATTGGTTTCTGCAACATTACTATTTGCAATGTTATCTAACTTACTGCTTTTACCATCACTATTACTTTCGTTAGAAAGAAGCATAGCAAACAAAGAAGTTCTAAAAGAACCTGCAATAAATATAATACCTGCTGAAGATGAAGACGTAGAGGATAATGAATCCCAAGAAGAAAAATTATCTTAGCAAAAAATTTTAAGAAATGAACACCAAAACTGTAGAAGAATTACTTAAACATGACACGACATTGCAAGATGTCTCAGTAAAAGGATGGGTAAAAACATTTAGGGCAAATCGTTTTATTGCCTTAAATGATGGTTCTACAATAAATAATATTCAATGTGTAGTTGATTTTGAAAGTTTTGAAGAGTCACTTTTAAAACGCATATCTACAGGCGCAGCAATTCACGTTATCGGAGAATTAGTTGAAAGCCAGGGAAAAGGACAGCGTCTTGAAATTCAAGTTAAAGAACTTGAGGTTTTAGGAGATTCAGATCCTGAGACCTATCCAATACAACCCAAAAAACACTCATTCGAATTTTTAAGAGAAAATGCACATCTGCGCACACGCACAAATACCTTTAGTGCAGTAATGCGTCTTCGCTCAGCCTTATCATTTGCTATCCATAAATACTTTACAGAAAACGGTTTTTACAATATGCATACGCCAATTGTAACTGGAAGTGATGCTGAAGGTGCAGGTGAAATGTTTAGAGTAAGCACATTAGATGCTAAAAATCCTCCATTAAATGAAAATGGAGATGTGGATTACACTAAAGACTTTTTTGGTAAGGAAACAAATCTTACCGTTTCTGGGCAACTCGAAGCAGAAACCTATGCTATGTCTTTGGGCAAGGTTTATACCTTTGGCCCAACGTTTAGAGCAGAGAATTCTAATACTTCAAGGCATTTAGCAGAATTTTGGATGATCGAGCCAGAAGTTGC
Organism: Winogradskyella poriferorum; assembly: GCF_050618035.1. Taxonomy (GTDB): domain Bacteria; phylum Bacteroidota; class Bacteroidia; order Flavobacteriales; family Flavobacteriaceae; genus Winogradskyella; species Winogradskyella poriferorum_A. Next base: position 997,631 of record NZ_JBODPY010000001.1, on the reverse strand, counting down.
ATTCATGGATTTAGATGGCAATATGGATTTAGCAGAAGATTTCTTGAAATCTGTTTTAAATTATGTTCTTGAGCATAATAAAGAGGATTTAGAATTTCTCGAAAAACGTTTATTAGATGAGGAGAAAACAAAACCTCAGGCTGAGCGTAGTGATATGAGCCTAATTGAAAAATTAAGGTTTGTAGTAGATAATAACTTTAAGCGTGTTAGCTATACTGAAGCAATAGATATTCTTAGGAATTCTAAACCTAATAAAAAGAAGAAATTCAAGTATTTAATCAACGAATGGGGCGCAGATCTACAGTCTGAACATGAACGTTATCTGGTAGAAAAGCACTTTAAATGCCCAGTTATTTTATTTGATTACCCAGCCAATATTAAAGCGTTCTATATGCGATTAAATGAGGATGGGAAAACGGTAAGAGCCATGGATATATTGTTCCCAGGCATTGGCGAAATGGTTGGTGGATCACAACGTGAGGAACGCTTGGACGTCTTAGTTGAAAAAATGAAAGCCTTAGATATTCCGGAAGAGGAACTATGGTGGTACTTAGATCTTCGTAAGTATGGTACAGCTGTTCATTCTGGATTTGGACTTGGCTTTGAACGTTTGGTGATGTTTGCTACAGGAATGAGCAATATTAGAGATGTTATTCCCTATCCACGAACACCTCAAAACGCCGAATTCTAAAAACAAGATAAACCTGTTAAGTATTAAAAGCCTGACAGGTTTTTTTATTATTTTTAAAGTCATAAGCATAAATATTAAATGGCCCTAAAACAGTACTTACAATTTAAACTCTCACAAAAGCTTTCTCCTCAGCAAATTCAGCTGATGAAACTTATTCAGTTACCTACACAAGCGTTTGAACAACGACTAAAACAAGAGCTAGAGGAAAACCCTGCATTAGATACTGGTAAAGAGAATGATAGTGCCGATGCCATTGATGAGTTTGATAATAGCACAGATGATTATAACGATAATGACACCATAGATGCAGAGGATATAAATGTAGATGAATATTTAAGTGACGATGAAATCCCTGATTATAGAACACAAGCCAATAACTATAGCTCGGATGATGATGAGAAAAGTATTCCTTATGCTTCTGGGACATCTTTTACCCAGCATCTCATTAATCAACTAAATACATTTAGACTATCGGAACATCAGGAAGAAATTGCACAATTTCTTGTTGGTAGTGTAGATGAGAGTGGCTATATAAGACGTACATTGTCTGACATTACAGATGATTTAGCATTTACACAAAATGTCTATACCAGTGAAGAAGAGGTCGAAGAGGTTCTAAAAATTGTTCAACAACTAGATCCAGCGGGTGTTGCCGCAAGAAATCTTCAAGAGTGCTTAAGCATTCAACTACAAAGAAAAGAACAAAACCCTGATGTAGAATTAGCACTAAAAATCATTGAAAAAGCATTTGAGCAGTTCACAAAGAAGCATTATAAAAAATTAATGCAGAAATTCAGTATTGACGAAGAACAGCTAAAAGATGCTATCGAAGAAATCGAACGCCTCAATCCTAAACCTGGTGGATCTTATGCAGGTAATAATAAAATCATAGAACATATTGTTCCCGATTTTGCCATTAAAATTGTAGATAGCGAATTAGAATTAACACTTAATGGTAGGAATGCTCCAGAACTACATGTCTCTAGAGAGTATAACAATATGCTTAAGGGTTATAAAGAATCCAAAGAAAAATCTAAAGCACAAAAAGATGCGGTACTCTTTATAAAACAAAAGCTAGACGCTGCAAAGTGGTTTATAGAAGCCGTAAGACAGAGACAACAGACATTATATGTTACCATGAGTGCCATAATGAATTATCAACAAGAGTATTTTTTATCTGGTGACGAACGTAAATTAAGGCCTATGATTCTTAAGGATATTGCGGACGAAATTGATATGGATGTCTCTACAATATCTCGTGTTGCCAATAGTAAGTACGTGGATACACCCTATGGTACCAAGCTCATTAAGGAATTCTTTTCTGAGTCAATGACCAATGACCAAGGAGAAGAAGTCTCTACTAGAGAAATTAAGAAGATTCTTGAAACTGTAATTGAAGAAGAAAATAAGAAAAAACCACTAACGGACGAAGCACTGTCCAAGATTCTAAAAGAAAAAGGATACCCTATTGCCCGACGCACCGTTGCTAAATACAGAGAACAGCTAGACATTCCTGTAGCGAGACTCAGAAAAAAGATTTAAATCTAAGATGAGGGATTTTATATTAAAAAGTGTTTCGTTTATTTTTCACCCTTTGATTATGCCATTATTGGGTGTCCTTTTTTATTTCTCCAAAACGCCAAGGTTTATCCCAGAACCTGTAATGAAAGCCAAGATTTTTTCGATAGTTATACTTACAATTATACTACCAATATTACTTTTTTTCTTGCTCAAAACGGTAAATAAGGTTGACACTATTTATTTAAAAACAACAAAAGAAAGAGTACTTCCATTACTTATCAATTCAATTATTGTGGCATTGATTCTTTACCGTGTCATGACTTTTAATGAGATTGAGGAACTGTTTTACTTCTTTGTTGGAATTTTACTTTCAAATTTAATTTGCCTTATTCTTGCCCTATCTAAGATTAAAGCAAGTATTCATATGATTGCGGCTTCAGGCTTTTTTATGTTTGCTACTACTATTGGTATCCATTTCAAAATAAATATTAATGGCACCATTGCCTTAATGATGATAATTTTAGGTGCAATAGCTACTTCGAGGCTTCATCTTAAAGCTCATACAAACCAAGAGCTTATAATAGGTTTATTTACAGGTTTGGTGCCTCAATTGTTCTTAATGAATTTCTGGCTATAAAATATAGAACATAAGGCCAACCTTAAAGGAAGCAATATCTAATTGTTCTCCATTTAAAATAGACTCTTCATTAAAAATAGGATTTAAGCCATAATAAGCATGAAAATTCCAAGTGCCATATCCAACACTTAAGGTAAGTCCATACTGGAGTTGATTAAACGCATCAATATTAAATAGTTTAACATCACCTGCATTACTCCTAAATTTTGTTGAGTTATAAAAGACATATCCTACCTTAAAACCTGCGTAAATTCTCCAGAAATTATAGTCCGTTGCTGTAGAAGTTCTCCATCTAATTTCGAACGGTAATTCTACCAAATACGTAGTAAACTTATTCTGAGACACATTAATCTCATCTTCATTTATGATTTCAAATAAATACTCCTTGTTGTCTTCTGTAATTAATAAATTTTGATTGTATGAATTAGAAGATAACCCAAGTCCTAAACCCAACGCAAAATCCCTGTTGGCATTAATTGGCATATCTCTTATAAAACCAAAATGAAATCCGGTTGAAAAACCACTCTGAGATAAACCATTTGGTTTTAAATTTAATATGTTATAGGTTAAAGAAGCATAGAACTGATCTTCTCTATAATTCTTGTATAATTCCGTCTTATCATTAGACTGGGATATGCCTAAGAAGGATATTAATAGTAGGTATGAAAGTATGAAGTATTTCATTTTGGTTAAATCTACAAAATCTTTGTTTGCTATTAACAAAAAACGCCTTGATAAGTCATCAAGGCGTTCTCTAAATTAAGATTTTTAATACTCTACTGTTCTGCTCTAGTATTGGTAATATACATTACCTTTAAAGTGTTTGCTTTACGAAGCTCTTGCTTTACATCAGAAACTAAACCTGCATGAGTGTCTTTGTCTACTTTTAAGCCAACAACAATTTTACTTTTAAGCTCTTCATTCATATCTGCCTGTGCTTGTAATACAGAAGCTTGTACATCTTCTACACTAATAAAAGCATCATTGAATTGAATTCTAGGCTCTTCACCAAATTGTTTGTACTGGCTACTTGGTTTACCTGCGTAAATAAAAGTAGTTCTATCTTTCTTAAGTTTCTCTACTTGATCTGCACTAGGCAACCTATTTTCTATCATAAGAGAACTATCTCTCATTACCGTTGCTACCATGAAAAAGAAAAGCAACATGAAAACAATATCAGGTAGGGACGCCGTAGAAATTGCCGGCAATTCTCCTTTACCTCCTTTTTTAAATTTTGACATATCTGTTACTTTTAATTATTATCTGGTTCAGCTTCGGATAATTTAAGTGGATAAAGTTTCTTAATGGTCTCAATACGAGCATTAAGTTCTTCATCTTTCTTAAATTGATTCTTTTCCTTTTCCGCTAACATTGCGGCATATACTTTGTCTTCGTTAGGATAAAACTGCTTGTACAACCTTGCGGCTTCTCTTTCTCTTAAATGATTGTAAGCGGCTACAAGTTCGTTCTGAACTTCAATGTACTTTTCATATGAAGTCTCCCTATCGTGTTTCATAGATATGATGGCCTTATCTGGATGATCTGAAGAACTTGGTGATCTCTTACCTTGGCAATAATCACAAGATTGTCCTTCTGCATTTTGACCACCACCATTATCTAAGAATTCTATGGCTGCCTGTCTTAAGTCTTTTAACTCCATCTGCTCGTCTTCAACCAGAAGCTGATTTCTACGGTTAATCAAAACCGTAAATAAATTCTTCTGCTTGATAATTGGTGGTTCTACTTCAGAATCATCAATAGGCGGTAAACTTCTTAAAAGTCCTTTATCCTTTTCAATGGTTGTTGTTACCAAGAAAAAGATAAGCAGTAGAAAGGCAATGTCAGCCATTGATCCTGCATTTACTTCGGGTGCTGCTCTTTTTGCCATATCTAGTTATTTACTTATTACTTTTTTAACCCCTGAAAATATCATTGCTAAAGCTGCAACGACAATTAGAATGTAGAAAGCTGTTAGACCTGCCCCAACCATTTGCGACTGAGAATCTGTAGCAAATCCGTCTTCTAATCTATATTTCATTTCATCTCCTCCTGCCATTACGTAAGAAATAATTAATACGGTAGCAAATGCTCCAACGCCAATCAATGTATTCTTTAAACCTGCAGTATTCGTAAAGAGGTTTTTAATGACAAAAGCTACTACGAAGGCAAGGACAAGACCTAATATGATATAAGCCACAAAAGCTATTGGATCTACTAAGCCGGCCTTTTCGCCTGTTTCTATTGCCTCATCACCTGCAGCAATTATTCTTACAAGAAAAATAACGCCTAACAAGCTTAAAACAATAGCAACTATTTTTAATACTTTATGTAACATAATTTAGTTTGGTCTTAATTATTTTTTGTGTCTTACTAATAAATCCATCAAAGTGATAGATGCATCTTCCATATCGTTTACGATACTATCAATCTTAGCGATGATGTAATTGTAGAAGATTTGAAGTATAATCGCCACAATAAGACCAAATACTGTTGTTAAAAGTGCTACCTTAATACCACCTGCTACAAGGGAAGGCTGCATGTCACCAGCAGCTTCAATTTTATCAAAGGCTTTAATCATACCGATTACTGTACCCATGAAACCAAGCATTGGTGCTAGTGCTATAAATAATGAAATCCAAGATACATTCTTTTCTAACTGACCCATTTGTACACCACCATAAGCTACAACAGCTTTTTCAGCAGCATCAATGTCTTCATCAGCTCTATCTAAACCTTGGTAAAAAATTGATGCAACAGGTCCTTTAGTATTTCTACAAACCTCTTTAGCTGCTTCAATTCCACCAGACGCTAGAGCATCCTCTACATTTTGCGTTAATTTCTTTGTGTTAGTTGTGGAAAGATTTAAAAAGATAATTCTCTCAATAGCAATTGCTAATCCAAGAATTAAACATAATAATACGATCCCCATAAATCCAGGTCCACCTTCAATAAAACGCTTTTTTAATTCTTGGTGGAAACCTAAATCTTCACCAGTGGCATCTGCATCATCTTGAGTCATTGTTACAGTTGTTGTTGCTGATGCATTCGTTAAAGCATTAGCATTAACAGTTCCGATAGCCATTAAACATGTTATGGCAAGGATAGAAAATAATCTTTTCATTGTTCTTAATCTTAATTTAATTAGTTAAAGTGTTAAAGATAAAAAAATAATATAATATAAAGTCGCAAAATATAAGCAGAGAGGAAGGGATTCGAACCCTCGATACCCTTTTGAGGTATACACACTTTCCAGGCGTGCGCCTTCGACCACTCGGCCACCTCTCTGTAAATTTTTGACATAAAATTACAGACTGGCAAATAACGAAAAAAACTTTAAACACTAAAATTTGCCACGTTAATTTTAGGTCATTTCACCGCGTAGGGGTTTTTCAAAATAAAATTGAAATTCCTCTGGTTTAATATTGTACCCTATGAGATACATTAATTTTGAAACGGCAGCTTCTGTTGTTATATCTTTTCCAGAAATAACACCGATCTCTTTTAATTGTGAACTGGTCTCATACTGTCCCATAATAACACTTCCTCCTGAACATTGTGTTACATTAATAATATGTAGACCTTTTGATATGGCTTTGCCGAGTTGATTAATAAACCATGCGTCGGTAGTGGCATTTCCAGAACCGTAGGATTCTAGTATAAGCCCTTTTAGATTTTCTGTTTCTAAGACTGCTTTTACTATAGGTTCAGAAATACCCGGAAACAACTTTAATACACCAATATTGGTGTCGAGTTTAGTCCTTACTATTAAAGCCTCTTCAAATTTTTCCTTTCTTAAAAACTCATGGTTAATCTTAAGATGAACTCCAGATTCGGCTAAAGTGGGATAATTAGGTGAATCGAATGCCTCAAAATGTTCCGCATTAATTTTAGTGGTGCGATTCCCTCGATAAAGTTTATATTCAAAATAAAGACACACTTCTCTAATAATAGGTATACCATTATTATGAAGTGATGCCAATTGTATAGAGGTAATTAAGTTTTCTTTGGCATCTGTGCGTAAATCTCCAATAGGTAGTTGAGAACCTGTAAAAATTACTGGCTTTTCTAAATTCTCGAGCATAAAACTTAAAACAGAGGCAGAGTAACTCATCGTATCACTACCATGCAGAACAACAAAACCATTAAAGTCATTATAATTAGATTCAATGATTTTGGCAATAGCCTGCCAATAATTAGGATTCATGTTCGATGAATCTATAGGTTCCTCAAAAGAAACAGTCTCTATAGAACAGTCTAACAATCTAATCTCAGGAATTTTAATTAGGAGACTGTCAAAATCAAAGGCCTTTAAGGTACCTGTATGCGCATCTTTAATCATACCAATGGTACCACCTGTATATATTAAAAGTATGTTTTGCTTATCCATAACTTAAACTCCGAATACCTCTTTTGAATTTCTAGTTGTAATTTCGGCAATCTCATTCGTACTCCTATCATAAAGATGAGATAATTTTTCTAATACCTTTAATATATACATACTTTCATTTCGTTTACCACGATAAGGTTTGGGTGCCAAATATGGAGAATCGGTTTCGAGAACAATATGTTCTAAACCAATCTCATTAATAAATTGGTCTATCTTTCCATTTTTAAATGTTACAACACCGCCAATACCTAATTTCATATTGAAGGATATGGCTCTTTCAGCTTGCTCTTTTGTTCCGGTAAAACAATGAAAAATACCGTAAAAATCATCTGACTTTTCTTGTTCTAAAACTTCAAAGATTTCATCAAATGCTTCTCTACAATGTATCACAATCGGTAGTTTATATTGCTTTGCCAATTTTATTTGATGCTTAAAGGCTTTTATTTGAATGTCTAGAGTAGATGTATCCCAATATAAATCTATTCCTATTTCACCAACAGCATAGAATTTTCTTTTCGCCAACATCTGTTCTACATGCATTAATTCTGACAAATAGTTTTCTTTAACATGTGTTGGATGAAGGCCCATCATTAGGAATATATTTTCAGGAAATGATTGCTCAAGATTAAGCATTGATTCTGTATAGGTAGAATCAATTGCTGGAATGAAAAACCGCTCAATATTGGCATCTAAAGCACGCTTAATCATTTCATCTCTATCGGTATCAAAATCCTCACTGTAGAGGTGTGTATGCGTATCGGTAATTATCATTTTGCAAAAGTAATGCATTAGCCTATATTTACACAAATGGAATAAATGGAAACCCTACAAGATTTTCTTTTAGACAAAGGCTATTCTAAGATTAAATTAAAACTCACTAAGACCAATCATTTCGAAATTAAGGCCTCTATTAATGGCATAAAAGGACGTTTTATTCTAGATACTGGCGCTTCGAGTAGCTGTGTTGGTTTTGAAGCTATAGAACGCTTTAACTTAAAAGTCAAAGATTCTGAGATTAAAGCTGTTGGAGCAGGTGCTTCTGACATGCTTACAAAAATCTCTTCTTCAAACAATCTCAAAATAGGCAAATGGAAAAAAGGTAGAGTTTCACTTATCCTATTCAATTTATCTCATGTTAATAATGGTTTAGTAAATCATGATGCAGATCCAGTAGATGGCATTATAGGTGCAGATATCTTAAAAAAGGGAAAAGCTATAATTGATTATCAAAAAAAAATCCTCTATTTGAAATTGAAGGAAATTTCAAAAAATAAAATTTCTTAGTATCTTCACAAATCAGGTTAAAAGGTAAAGAGCATGAATCCATCCCTCATAGTTGCCGATGATCATCCTCTGGTGCTCAAAGGTTTATTGGAATTTTTGAATGAAAATAACCACAACGTAATAGCTTCAGCTACTAACGGTAAGAACGCACTTGCTTTAATTAAAGCACATGAGCCAGATATTGCTGTTTTAGATGTAAGAATGCCATTTTTTACTGGTTTAGAAATAGCCCAAAAATGCAAGGAAGCTCAACTTGAGACTAAGATTATTCTTTTGACTTTTGAAAAGGACGAAAAAACATATAACGCTGCAAAAGAGGCAGGGGTTTATGCTTATGTCCTTAAGGAATTTGCTCTCGACGAGATAGAAACTTGTATTAGATCGGTTCGAGACGGTAAGACCTATTTTAGTCCAGAATTGATTTCTTATATCGAAATAAACGAAGCACTCGATCTTCTCCAGGAATTAACCACCTCTGAATTAAGAATTTTAAGGCTCATTTCTAAAAATAAAACAGCCAAAGAAATTGCTGAAGAATTATATGTTTCTCCTAGAACAGTTGAAAAACATAAAAGTAATATTCGACGCAAGCTCGATTTAGACAAGGCACCAAATAGTATTTTAATTTGGGCGAAAGACAATCAAAAGTACCTTTCTTGAAAAATACGTAAGGTTACGTATAGATTTTCATTTTTTTAATTAGCATCTTTACATTGTTATTAATTAAGGGTTAATAACGAGCTATTAATTAGTTCTTAGGGGATTATTAAGCCTCGGACTCGTTCCGAGGCTTTACTATTTTAACCAATTAGTAAACTATACTTCCTATTTCCCTTAAACCTTAATTTCTGAATTTTAAGTGCCTCAAAATGAGAATTTTTTAAAATATACGTAACGTTACGTATAGTCCCATATTTAATAAATAAAGACATTTACAGAGCTATTAATCGTATGCCTCAGATTAGAATCTGAAAAGCTCTGGAATTATTGAATCTCCGGAGCTTTCAAAAATATTAATAAATAAAATCAATTATGGACTCTGCAAAGCAAAACGCTACCAAAACTGACAAAATAATTATTGCTTTAATAATTATTGCCACTGTTTTCGTTGTTACAGCGAATTTAGTAGTAACTTTTTTAAGTTAATTTTTAGTTAGTTGTTCTTCTAAGTTAGTAATTAAGAGAACGATAAAAGCGCAGTTTTTCAACTGCGCTTTTCTATTTTAAAAAACTTCTTTGACTACATTTCTAGTGCCTTATTTGGATTTCCATCCATTAAAAGCTCTACCGGATTTTCAAGTGCTTCTTTAACAGCAACTAAGAATCCTACAGACTCTTTCCCATCGATAATACGATGATCATAAGATAAGGCCACATACATAATTGGTCTAATTTCTACCTTACCATCCACAGCGACTGGTCGCTCTACTATATTGTGCATCCCCAAAATACCACTTTGCGGAGGGTTAATTATTGGCGTAGACAACATACTGCCAAAGACTCCACCATTAGATATTGTGAAGGTTCCACCAGTCATTTCATCCACAGTAATTTGACCATCACGAGCACGTATTGCAAGTCTTTTTACTTCTGACTCAACACCTCTAAATGATAAATTTTCAGCATTTCTAATAACAGGGACCATAAGACCTTTCGGCCCTGATACTGCAATACTAATGTCACAGAAATCAAAAGAAATCATTTCTTTTCCATCTATCATAGAATTAACTGCTGAATACAATTTTAAAGCTCTCACTACAGCCAAAGTGAAAAAGCTCATGAATCCTAGACTTACGCCATGCTTCGCCTTAAAATCTTCTTTATATTGTTTTCTTAAGTCAAAAATTGGTGACATGTCAACTTCATTAAAAGTTGTTAGCATAGCTGTTGTATTCTTAGCTTCTACTAAACGTTCTGCGACCTTTCTTCTTAGCATTGACATCTTGCTACGCGAACTTCCACGGTTACCACCAGTTGGTGTTCCCATTGAAGGTGCAGCATTTACGGCATCATCTTTAGTTATGCGTCCATCCTTACCTGTACCTTGTACCGCAGAAGCTTGAATACCTTTCTCTGCTAAAATCTTCTTAGCCGCAGGACTTGCCGTACCCGTTGCATAGGTTTTTGCCGTTTCAGGTGCTGGTGTACTTTCCTCTTTTTTCGATGTTTCTTCTTTTTTTGAAGCCTCTTCTGCCTTTGTTTCAATTGAACCTTCTGGCTTTTCAGCGCTTGTATCAATTAAACAAACAACCTCACCAACCTCCACAGCATCTCCTTCTTCAGCCTTAAGTGTTATTGTTCCACTCGCTTCTGCAGGTAACTCTAAAGTTGCTTTATCGCTATCTACCTCAGCGATAGCTTGGTCTTTCTCAACGTAATCACCGTCTTCAACTAACCACTCTGCAATCTCAACTTCCGTAATAGATTCGCCTGGAGAAGGCACTTTCATTTCTAAAATCATGGACTTATTTATTTAAGCTCTTTTGTATTTATATTTTATCTCTGATTGTTTTTAGTCTTATCAAAAACGTAATCAATAACCTCTTGATGTCTAATTTTTGATCTTACTGAACTTCCTGCAGCAGGAGTACCATATGGCCTTCTACTAGCCGCTCTGAAATGTTTGGCTTCATCAAAATGCATTAAAATATGTGCATAAGCTCCCATATTTCTTGGCTCCTCTTGCGCCCACACAACATCATTAGCATTTTTATATTTTTTCAATTCCTCTCGCATAGCTTCAGCTGGTAATGGGAATAATTGCTCTATTCTTACCAAAGCAATATCATTGCGTTCTAACTTCTCTCTTTCGTCCAATAAATCGTAATAAAACTTACCTGTTACAAAAACAAGTGTTTTCACGTCTTTTGGCTCAACTTCAGTATCACTAATTAAAGTTTGGAAACTTCCATTAGCAAATTCATCAACTGCAGAAACAACTTTTGGGTGTCTTAGCAAACTCTTTGGTGTAAAGACAATTAGTGGCTTTCTGTAATTGGCCTTCATTTGTCTTCTTAATAGGTGAAACATATTTGCAGGCGTTGTACAATCTGTAACAAACATATTGTCTTTAGCACATAATTGTAAGTAGCGTTCCATGCGACCAGAAGAGTGCTCGGCACCTTGTCCTTCATAACCGTGTGGTAAAAGCATTACTAAACCATTTTGAGTTTTCCACTTGTCTTCACCAGAAGAGATATATTGATCTATCATAATTTGGGCACCATTACTAAAATCCCCAAACTGTGCCTCCCAAATGGTGAGAGTTTTAGGACTTGCCATCGCATATCCATAATCAAACCCTACCACACCATACTCAGAAAGCAACGAATTGAATATGTTAAATTGACCTTGGTTTTCTGAAATTTCTTTTAATAAAATAATTTCCTCTTCACTATCTTCAACCTTAACAACAGCGTGTCTGTGCGAAAACGTGCCACGCTCAACATCCTGTCCAGAAATCCTAACATTATAACCTTCTTTTAAAAGGGTACCATAAGCCAAATGTTCTGCCATAGACCAATCCAATCTATCTTCATCGAACATAGTCTGTCTTGACTCTACCAAACGCTGAATTTTTCTTATGAACTTTTTATCTGAAGGGAGTGTAGCTATAACTTGGGTCACCTCTTTAAGATCTGATTTAGAAACACCTGTGTCTACAGGTTTCATCATTTCTACCTCAGTAACACGTACAAAGTCCTTCCATTGCTCTTGCATAAAAGGAGAAATGATTGTTTTTTCGATCTTTCTAGAGTCCTCTAGCTTCTCTTCTAATTTATTCTTGTATTCTTTCTCTATTTTGGAAACATAGCCTTCATCAATTATTCCTTCTTCAAGCAAACGTGCTGCATATATATCACGAGGATTTTTATGTTTTGAAATGGCCTTATATAAAAGTGGTTGAGTAAACTTTGGTTCATCACCTTCGTTATGACCATATTTGCGGTAACCTAATAAATCAATAAAAACATCACGCTTAAATTGCATTCTAAAATCTAATGCAAATAGTGTAGCATGTACAACCGATTCTGCATCATCTGCGTTAACATGCAATACAGGTGAAAGCGTCACCTTACCTACATCTGTACAATAGGTGCTCGATCTACCATCTAGATAATTTGTTGTAAATCCTATTTGATTATTAACAACAATGTGTACGGTACCATTGGTTTTATAACCATCTAATTTTGCCATCTGTACAACCTCATAAATCAGCCCTTGACCTGCGATGGCAGCATCACCATGGACTACTATTGGTAGTACTTCTGAACTATCTTTTATCTCGTCGCGATCCTGTTTTGCTCTTGCAATTCCTTCAACCACAGCTCCAACTGTTTCAAGATGTGAAGGATTTGGTGCAATACTCAAATTAATTCGCTTGCCTGTATCGGTCTCTCTATCACTTGTCCATCCTAAATGGTACTTTACATCACCATCGAAAACTTTCTCTTCGTAATCTTTACCGTCAAACTCACTAAAAATATCCTTGGCAGACTTTCCAAAAATATTGGTTAAAGTATTTAATCGGCCTCGGTGTGCCATACCCATGACAAATTCTTTAACACCATAATCTGCTGCCTTTTCAATCATGGCATCAAGTGCAGGAATTAAAGATTCATTTCCTTCGAGTGAAAAACGCTTCTGACCTACATATTTAGTATGAAGAAAAGATTCAAAGGACACTGCCTCATTGAGCTTTCTCAGAATATTCTTTTTCTCGTCTCCAGAAAACTGAGGGTGATTATCGTTAATATTGAGCTTGTCCTGAATCCACTGAATTTCTTCAGGCTTTCTTATGTACATATACTCAACACCAATAGAGTCACAATATATGCGCTCTAAATGATCAATAATCACTTGTAGGGTGCTTTGCCCAATCCCAATGACTTCTCCAGCTGAAAAAACAGTTTGAAGATCACTCTTAGTCAATCCAAAATTTTCAATCTCTAGAGTAGGTGCATATTTTCGTCTTGCACGTACTGGATTGGTTTTAGTGAATAAATGACCTCTACTGCGGTAGCCGTCAATTAATTTCACAACCTGAAATTCTTTTTGAAGTTGTTCTGGGATTTGAGTTGAAACTCCTTCTACTATTTCTCCTTCTAAACCATAGTTTTCGGAGCCAAAATCGTAGCCTTGAAAAAAGGCTCGCCAACTTGGTTCTACCGAATCAGGATTTTTGAGATATTGGTCATATAAATCCGCAAAGTAAGCGGTGTGCGCTGCGTTGAGAAAGGAATATTTATCCATTACTTTTTTTGAGCCGTTGACGTTTCAATAAAATTTCTTCAAAAATACAACTTTTGCCAAATATAGTAGTGGTTTTATTATATTTATAACAAATACAAAAGTGGTTTTAGTGTTATGACAAAATTTAGAAATACCCTTAGATTAAAAAGATACTTAACCTTAGTGGCAATGCTTTGTTTTACCTACAGTATTTCTTCTCAAAGTAGTATTGATTCTCCATCGAATTTTTGGCAAAATGTTCAATTTGGAGGTGGTGTAGGACTCAATTTTGGCAATGGCTTTTTTTCTGGAGCACTTGCACCTAATGCAATTTATAGAATTAGCCCATACGTGGCAACAGGTGTAGGATTAAACTTTCAGTACAGCTTACAACGTGATCTATTTAAATCAACCGTTGTAGGTGGTAGTGTTTTAGGCTTATTTAATCCTGCTAGGGAAATTCAGCTCTCAACGGAGTTTGAACAACTTTATGTTAATCGTGATTTTGATGAACAATTTGTAACTAATGTAGATGATAGTTATTGGTATCCTGCACTTTTTATTGGCGTGGGCTATACCAGTGGCAGTATGACCTTTGGTATAAGATATGATGTTTTATACGATGATGAAAAAAGCATACAACCAGAAGCTTGGATGCCTTTTGTTAGATTTTGGTTTTAATATATTATATTTAGACACTTAATAAAGACCTAATAAATTAACCATGAAATCATCTATTAAATTATTCTTTTTATCAGTTCTATTTTTAAGTTTTAGCTGTGGTAATGACAACAAAAAAGAGGAGGCTGGATATGGTAAATCTGAAACTGCCAAAGTACCTGCTTCTGAACGTATTGATTTATCGAATAAAGGAGTTGGTAGTATCACATCTGTTGATTTACCACTTGTGGTAGATGAAGAACTGGCAAAACAAGGTGAAGAAGTTTATAATAAACTGTGTTTAGCTTGTCATATGGTTGATAAAAAATTTATTGGTCCTTCTCCAAAAGGAATCTTACAGCGTCGTTCTCCGGAGTGGGTTATGAATATGATTCTAAATCCTGAAAAAATGGTGAAAGAAGATCCATTAGCCAAGGACTTATTAGAAGAGTATAATGGTTCGCCAATGGTCGGACAGAATGTAACTAAAGACGAAGCACGAGCAATTTTAGAGTATTTTAGAACACTTTAGAAGTTATTTTTATACCACACTTTTTGCCATTCACGTTGCAGAATTAAAAAGGTTACTTTTTCGGCAATAATGGTAGTGTCGTCATCTTCAATCTGTTTTATTTTTACTTCTGAAACATCCACTTGATAGAGTAAATTAAGATAATCCGGAAACTTGCTTTCTATAAGATGAAAAACTGTTTCTTGCAATACCAGCTTGAGACTTGTTGGCAATGTGTCTTCATCAAATTCTAAGTCTATATTGGCGTAAAGCAGGTCTTTGTTAAGCTGTTTTATTAATTTCTTGAAGAAATTAGGTGCTTCAGATGCAATAACAAGTTCATTAAAATTTGAGGGCAAAGTCATTACACACGCCTATTCATTAATTGTTCTCCAAATAGTCTTAAGACTTGTTTTTTATCATCTGTAATACTGAGCGAATCTAAAACTTCAAAGGCTTTATCCGTATAGTTTTTAACCGCTTGTTGTGTTGCATCAGACGCGCCAGAATCAACAAATAACGATTTTACTTTAGTTACCTTTTCATTATCACTAATATCATTACTATTCATGGCATTAACCAAGGCACTTTGCTGGTTTTGGTCTCCCAGTTCTAAAGTCTTTAGATATAAATAGGTCTTTTTATTCTCAATGATATCACCTCCAACCTGCTTGCCAAATGTCTCTGGATTACCAAATGCATCTAAATAATCATCTTGAAGCTGAAAAGCAATACCTAAATAACGCCCAAAGTCATAAATAGCCTGCTGATTTTTATGATCTGTATCGGCTATTATTGCACCCATCTGCATTGCTGCACCAACTAAAACAGCTGTTTTATATTCAATCATTTTGAGATACTCAGGGATTGTAACATCATTCCTCGTCTCAAAGTCTATATCATATTGCTGTCCTTCACATACTTCCAATGCAGTCTTACTAAATAAAGCAATTAAAGCTTTGAACACTTTAGGCTCATAACTCTCAAAAAACTGATAGGCCATAATTAACATGGCATCACCTGATAGTATTCCAGTATTAAGATCCCATTTTTCATGAACTGTTTCTTTACCACGTCGAATAGGAGCATCATCCATAATATCATCATGAACAAGAGTGAAATTATGAAATACTTCAATAGATAAAGCAGCGTCTAGTGCAGTTTTCGCCTCAGCTCCAAAAACTTCTGTAGCCATAAGAGTTAATACTGGCCTTAAGCGTTTACCACCAAGATTTAAGATGTAATCAACAGGTTCATACAGATTATTTGGCTCTTTGTTTACAATCGTATTCTTTAAATAATCTGTAAATAAGTTCTGATAAGCTTCAATGTTTTGCATACAACAAAAATAAAGTATTCAGCAAGTTAAAGACCAATGTCCTTCATGTTAAATTATTATTAAAACTTCGGAAACTTTTGTGGTATTAAAAGTTTCCTCGCCTATCTTTGCCCCTTATTATGAGAGAAAAAATTATATATAAATCAACAGAGTTGTTCTTAAACCTTGGGTTTAAAAGTGTAACAATGGACGATATAGCAAATGAACTAGGTATATCAAAAAAGACCATTTACGTCCACTTCCCAAACAAGACAAAGCTTGTTGAAGCGGTTACATTCCATCTTTTTGATACCATTTGTACTGGTATCGATTCTATTTGTGAGAATGCACCAAACCCGATAGAAGAATTGTATTCTATAAAGATGTTCGTGATGAAACATCTAAAAAATGAGAAGACATCTCCTCAGTATCAACTTAAGAAATATTATCCGCTGATCCATGCCGAATTAAAAATGAAACAATTCGAAAAAATGCATGAATCTGTTGAGAAAAGTCTTGAACACGGTGTTGAAACAGGAGTCTTTAGAGATACAATTGATGTGGATTTTATTTCACGTATGTACTTCACAGGTATGACAGGAATTAAAGACAACATGTTCTTTCCTCCAGAAAGTTACCAAATGGAATATCTGATGGAGAGCTATCTAGAATACCATTTAAGAGCTATAGTAACTGAAAAAGGATTCAAAATTTTAAATCAATTCATAAAACAAAATCAATCTTAAAACCAAGAAATGAAACACTATTTAAAATTCTTTGTGCTTTTATTTTTCAATTATTGCCTCGCACAAGAGACACCTACAAGTCTCAGCTTGCAAGAGGCTATTGACTATGCACTAGAAAATAACAGACAAGCTAAAAATGCTTCTCGAGATATTGAGGTAGCCGAAAAGCAGAAGTGGGAAACCATTGCAACAGGTTTGCCGCAGTTAAATGCAAATATTAACTATCAAAACTTTCTAAAGCAACAGGTATCTGTAGTACCTGCTGAATTTTTTGGTGGTGATCCTGGTGAATTTGCTGAAGTCATATTTGGAACTCAACAAAATGCAACGGCAACAGCAACACTTAATCAGCTCATATTTGATGGTTCTTATATAGTAGGCTTACAATCAACAAAGGTATTTTTAGAAATTTCAAAAAATGCAAAGGCTAAAACAGATTTAGAAGTGAGAGAATCTGTTATTAATGCTTATGGTAACGTCTTAGTTTCTGAGGAGGGTGTAGAAATTTTAGAACGAAATATTGCGGTTCTTAAAGACAACCTGAATGAAACAACTAAAATTTATGAAAACGGCCTAGAGGAATTGGAAAGTGTAGAACAGTTGCAAATCACACTATCAAACCTCGAAAGTGATTATGATAATTTAAAACGTCTCGAAGTTATTGCCTATCAGATGTTAAACATTACACTTGGTATTGATTACAAATCTCCACTTGAGTTAACAGACACTCTAGAGTCATTAGCATTTCAAAATTTGGCAACTGAGTCCTTAGAAATTGAGAATGATGTAACCAACACGTTAGATTATCAAATAGCAGAAAATGACAAAGACTCTAAAGAACTTCTGGTAAAATTAGAACAAAGTAAAGCGTTGCCAACATTGAGTGCATTTCTTAATGGTGGTTATAATAGTTTCTCTAATGACTTTGTATTTCTAGACAATAATAATCAGTGGTTTGGATTTTCACTTTTTGGTTTAAACCTAGACATCCCAATTTTTAGTTCTGGTATGCGTGGTGCCGCAACGCAACGCGCAAAAATTAATCTTGAAAAAGCAAAAGATGATCTCACAGAAGTTGAACAATTATTAAAACTTCAAATTGCAACTGCCAAAAGTAACTATCAATTCGCTACTGAAGATTATTACAATAAAAAACGAAATCTAGAGCTAGCAGAGCGTATAGCACAAAAGAACGAAACTAAGTTCTTTGAAGGTATAGGATCTAGTTTCGAACTAAGACAAGCACAAACACAACTTTATAGTGCGCAACAACAAATCCTTCAGACTATGCTCGATGTAATTAATGCAAAAGCAGAACTTGAAACCATTACCAATACACCAACGAACTATTAAATATATCATCATGAAAAAAATATTAAGCATATTCACAATCGCCACTTTACTTCTAGCCTGTTCTGGAGGTGATCGACAACAAAGTATTGAAGACATCATTGCAACCAATGATGTGAAAACAATTCAAACTAAAAAAGATGAGTTAGTTAATGAGCAACAAGTGTTAGTTCAGAAGATTAAGCAATTAGATGAACAATTAAAAACGCTTAGTCCTGATAGAAATATCCCACTTATAACTACCATTACAACAAAAGCAGAAGAGTTTAAACATTATCTGGAGCTACAAGGGAGTGTAGAGACAAAGAAAAATGTTGTTTTAACTCCAGAGATGCCAGGTATACTTACCCATGTCTACATTAAAGAAGGTGACAAAGTATTTAAAGGGCAGCTTTTAGCTAAAATTGATGATGGTGGTCTTAGCCAGCAAATTTCTGCGTTGCAAATCCAGGCAGACTTGGCAAAGACAACTTATGAACGTCAAAAACGTTTATGGGAACAACAAATAGGTAGTGAAATTCAGTTTTTACAATCTAAATCTGCCTATGAGAGTGCTGTTGAATCTGTGAATCAACTAAAGCAACAACTTGCTAAATCTAACGTAAGAGCGCCATTTTCAGGTGTTATTGATGATGTGATAACAGAAAGAGGAAATGTAGTTGCAGCAGGCCAGACACAACTTATTAGAATCGTTAATCTAAGCGATATGTATATTCAAACTGATGTACCAGAAAGCTATATTACAAATGTTGTAAAAGGGAAAGAGGTTGAAGTGAATTTCCCTGTTTTAGGAAAAACACTTATGTCTTCAATAAGACAAACTGGGAATTTTATTAATCCTGCCAACCGAACCTTTAAAGTTGAGATTGCTGTCCCTAACAAGGACAAATCTATTAAGCCTAATCTTACAGCTAGATTGAAAATTAATGATTACACAAGCGATAGTGCCATCTTAATACCACAAAGTATTATTTCAGAAAATGCAGCAGGCGATCAATATGTCTATGCACTAAAAGACAAAGACGGTAACAAGGCAATTGCCAACCAAGTCATTATTAAAACTGGAAGAACACAAGGTGATAAAATTGAAATCCTATCTGGTTTAGAATCTGGAGCAGAACTCATCGTGGAGGGTGCCAGAAGTGTTAAAAATGAACAACCAGTAAAAGTTAAAAACTAAAATCAATGACCAGTAAAAAGAAAAACAAAAAGGTAGTTGATAAGGAATTTAAACTATCGTCTTGGGCAATAAACAATAAAACCACAATGTATGTGGCTATTCTTCTAATATTATTTTTAGGAGGGTCTGCTTACTTTTCAATGCCAAGAGAGAGCTTTCCAGAGATTAAAGAAACCAAAATTTATATCAGCTCTTTATTCCCTGGAAACACTGCGGAAGATATAGAAAAACTCATAACAGATCCATTAGAGGATAAACTGAAAAATGTGAGTAATGTCGTTGAAATTACGTCGACTTCACAAGAAGATTACTCTATGGTTATCGTAGAATTTGATGAAGATCTAACCGTAGAACAAGCCAAACAGAAGGTTAAAGATGAGATTGATAGCGAAACCTCAAGTGAAGACTGGCCAACATTTAATGGTGCAAAAGTAGAGCCTAATGTTTTTGAGCTCAGTATGTCTGAGGAGATGCCAATTCTAAATATTAATATTTCCGGCAACTACCCTGTTGAAAGACTAAAGGAATTTGGAGAATACCTAGAAGATGAAATTGAGGATTTACCAGAAATAAAGCAAGTCGATATTCGTGGTGCTCAAGAAAAAGAGGTAGAAGTCGCTGTGGACATCTATAAAATGATGGCGTCTAAAGTGAGTTTTAATGATGTCACAGGCGCTATTAGCAATGGTAATATGACAATGTCTGCAGGTAATTTTATTACCAGTGGTCAACGTCGTACCATTAGGATAATAGGAGAAATCGACTCGCCTGACCAGCTAGAAAATTTTGTTGTTAAATCAGAAAATAATAGTCCAATCTATTTAAAAGATATTGCAAAAATAACCTTTAGACCAAAGGATAAAACAACCTATGCAAGGGAGTTTAATCCAGAGACCAATATTGGTGAAGCTGTTGTGATGCTGGATGTTAAAAAGCGTTCAGGAAAAAACATGGTGGCCGCAGCCGAGAAAATTGATGAAATTGTAAAAACGGCTAAGGCAGATGTTTTTCCTCCTGACTTAAGAGTAACGACAACAAACGATCAGTCTTCTAAAACTATAGGTCAAGTAGATGATCTTGTTAACAATATCATCTTTGGTATTATTCTCGTTGTTACTGTCCTAATGTTCTTTTTAGGCTTTAAAAATGCACTATTCGTAGGGTTTGCAATACCAATGTCCATGTTTATGTCCTTAACCATTCTTAGTGCGCTTGGGTTTACCATGAATACTATGATCCTTTTTGGACTTATTATGGGACTAGGTATGTTAGTAGATAATGGTATTGTACTTGTTGAAAATGTATATCGTCTGATGGATGAGGAAGGCTTGCCACGTCTAGAAGCAGCCAAAAAAGGTATTAGTGAAATTGCATTTCCAATAATTATCTCTACAGCTACAACCGTTGCCGCATTTATTCCATTAGGGCTTTGGCCAGGATTAATGGGTCAATTTATGGTCTATTTCCCAAAAACACTTGGTGTGGTACTAGGGTCTTCATTAGTGGTGGCTATATTCTTTAATGCTGTTTTAGTGTCACAATTTATGACAACGGAAGACAAAGAAATGCCTTTAAAACAAATTGTAAAGATTTCTGCAATCTTAGTCGGTATTGGTACATTAATAGTGCTGTTTGGTGGAACCTATAGAGGATTAGGTACGCTAATGATTATAACTGCCATTTTACTATGGGTATATAGACTGGTTTTAAGACGTGCGGCTAATGCATTTCAAACTAAAATACTAACCCGTTTAGAGAATTTCTATGAAAGAGTTCTGTCCTCATCACTAAATGGATGGAAACCTCAAATGATTGCTATTGGAAGTTTACTTTTATTCTTTGCAGCCTTTATAAGTTTCGGAATTTCTGTGGGAATGCAACGTACTAAGATTGAGTTTTTTCCAGATAATAAACCAAACCAGATTATAGTTTATATCGAATATCCTGAAGGGACTGATATTGATAAAACAAATAGGATAACAGGTGAAATAGAACAGAAAGTATACAGCATACTCAATGATCCTGAGTATATAGCCGAGGGCAGTAATTTTCTTGTAGAAAGTGCGGTTTCCCAAGTTGGTGAAGGTGCTGGTAACCCAATGACAGATGGAGGCTCTTCTGCCGAAATGCCACATAAAGGAAAAATTACAGCATCAATGCGAGAGTATAAATATCGTAAAGGAAAAGACAGTGAAGACTTACGACAAAAAGTACAAGAGTCTCTAACAGGTATTTATCCCGGTATTTTAATTTCGGTTGAAAAAGATGCTAATGGTCCTCCAATTGGTCCTCCAATAAATATTGAAATCGAAGGTGATAATTATGACGAACTTATTGCCATTGCGGAGCGCATGCGTAGTTATATTAATTC
The DNA here is from genome assembly GCF_050618035.1 of Winogradskyella poriferorum. Classification (GTDB taxonomy): domain Bacteria; phylum Bacteroidota; class Bacteroidia; order Flavobacteriales; family Flavobacteriaceae; genus Winogradskyella; species Winogradskyella poriferorum_A. Next base: position 975,743 of record NZ_JBODPY010000001.1, on the reverse strand, counting down.
TAAAAACATCCCTGCAATTGATGAATTAAAAATTGATGTAAACAAAGACAAACCTGCGATGCAAGTTGTTGTTGATCGTGAAAAGGCTGGTGAATTAGGTGTAAGCTCAGGTCAAGTAGGACAACAATTACGTAACTCTTTATTTGGTGCTAAAGCAGGAATTTATAAGGAAGATGGAGATGATTACGATATCTATGTTCGCTTTAATGAGGATCTAAGATATAATAAGAGTGCTCTTTTCAATCAAAAAATAATATTTAGAGACATGGCCTCGGGTCAAGTAAGGGAAATACCTGTTTCTGCTGTGGCCAAGCAAAATAATAATTCTGGTTTTAGCGCTATTAAGCATAGAGACACAAAACGTGTTGTAACAGTTTATTCCTCGCTAGCACCTGGCTATGTGGATGCTGGTGCTGTAGTTACTCAGATTCAAAATGAAATGAAAAATTTTGAAGACCTGCCACCAAATATTAAGATTGATTATACAGGGCAGATCGAAGAGCAGAATAAAGAACAAGCGTTTTTAATGAGTGCATTTTTTGCTGGATTATTTTTAATATTTCTTATTCTAATATTCCAATTTAATTCCGTTTCAAAACCTGCAATAATAATGATTGCGGTATCATTGAGTTTAATTGGTGTGTTCGGCGGGATCGTAATTACTGGAGCTTCGTTCGTAATTTTAATGACAATGATGGGTATTATCTCCCTAGCTGGTATTGTTGTAAATAACGGTGTAGTACTACTAGATTATGCCCAATTACTGATTGACAGAAAAAAGAATGAGCTCGATCTTGATATCTCAGAGTACCTACCAAAAGATGAATTATTAAAGCAAATCATTAGAGCTGGTAAAGCCCGTTTAAGACCGGTTATATTAACTGCAATAACTACTATACTTGGTCTTATTCCGTTGGCAATTGGTTTAAACCTTAATTTCTTTACGCTAATGAGCGAATTAGATGCTAATATCTATTTCGGAGGTGACAACGTTATCTTTTGGGGACCATTAGCATGGACAGTAATCTATGGTCTGTTCATTGCAACATTCTTAACACTTATTGTAGTACCTGTGTTATTTTATTTATCCATAAGATTTAAAATGTGGTTAAAAAGAAAGTTCAGTTCACAACCTGTAACGGAAGAAATAAATACGACTCAAACTCCCGCACTGGAGTAATTTTGTGCGTTGATTAATAGCCAAAAGCCTTAACATTTGTTGAGGCTTTTATTTATTTATACTATTAAGTTGATTAAATTTGCGGCGCTAATTGCTTGATTATATCAAGATATTTTATTTTAAATTTTTAATATGTATAGAAGTCATTCTTGTGGTGAGTTAAGAGCCGATCATAATAATACAGAAGTAACTCTAAGTGGTTGGGTACAAGGTTTAAGAGATAAGGGATTTATGATCTATATAGATCTGAGAGATCGTTATGGGATTACACAACTTTATTTTGATCAAGAGCGCACACCAAAAGAGATCATGGAGAAAGCGCAAAAGCTCGGTCGAGAATATGTGATACAAGCAAAAGGAACCGTTATTGAACGTGCCTCTAAAAATCCAAATATACCAACAGGAGATATTGAGGTTTTAGTTTCTGAATTAACAATTCTAAATACCTCATTGGTTCCTCCATTTACTATTGAAGACAAGACTGATGGTGGCGATGACTTACGTATGAAATATCGCTATTTAGATATAAGAAGAAATCCTGTTAAGCAGAGCTTAATTTTTAGACACAAGGTAGCACAAGCTGTTCGCAACTATCTGTCTAATGAAGATTTCATTGAAGTAGAAACGCCATATTTGATAAAATCAACACCAGAAGGCGCACGTGATTTTGTAGTTCCGTCACGTATGAATGAAGGTCAGTTTTATGCATTACCTCAATCTCCACAAACCTTTAAGCAATTGCTTATGGTTGGTGGTATGGATAGGTACTTTCAAATTGTAAAGTGTTTTAGAGATGAAGATTTAAGAGCAGACCGTCAACCAGAGTTTACTCAGATAGACTGTGAAATGGCCTTTGTGGAGCAAGAGGATATTCTAAACACGTTTGAAGGTTTAACACGTCACCTTTTAAAAGAAATAAATGGTGTTGAGGTTGATAAATTTCCAAGAATGCTTTATGACGATGCCATGCGTTTGTATGGTAACGACAAACCAGACATTAGGTTTGGTATGGAATTCGGAGAATTAAACGAAGTTACACAGCACAAAGATTTTAATGTATTCAATTCTGCTGAACTTGTTGTAGGTATTGCTGTTCCTGGAGCAAACACCTATACACGTAAAGAAATTGACAAACTCATAAATTGGGTTAAACGTCCACAAATTGGAGCTTTAGGAATGGTTTATTGTCGTTGCAATGATGACGGAACATTTAAATCATCCGTGGACAAGTTTTATGACCAAGATGATTTGGCGAAATGGGCTGAAGTCACAGGTGCAAAACCAGGAGATTTAATCTGTGTACTATCTGGTGAAACCCATAAAGTAAGAACACAATTAAGCGCCTTAAGAATGGAACTTGCAGAGCGTTTAGGGTTACGTAAACCAGACGAATTTGCACCACTTTGGATTATGGATTTCCCATTATTAGAATGGGATGAAGAGACAGAACGATATCATGCCATGCACCATCCATTTACATCACCTAAACCAGGGCAATTAGAATTATTAGACACTAAGCCTGGTGAGGTAAAAGCCAATGCTTATGACTTGGTGTTAAACGGTAATGAAATAGGTGGTGGTTCAATTCGTATCCATGATAAGCCAACCCAAGCTGTTATGTTAAAACACTTAGGTTTCTCTGAAGAAGAGGCTAGAGCTCAATTTGGATTTTTAATGGATGCTTTTGAATATGGCGCTCCTCCTCATGGTGGTATCGCCTTCGGATTAGACCGACTTGTCGCTATACTAGGTGGTCAAGAAACTATAAGGGATTTTATAGCATTTCCTAAGAATAATTCTGGTAGAGATGTTATGATTGATGCACCAGCACCAATTGATGAAGAACAATTAGACGAATTGAATTTAAAACTCAATTTAAAATCATGAAAGTCTTACCGGTTATAACATTTATTGTCTTAATCGCTTCTCTAGTTAGTATCGTTTGTGGATTCGTTCTGGATGTAGAATATTCTCAAAAACTTATCGGTTTTGGTGTTGTTGGAATTTTCTTCATTGTATTCCCGTTGTTCTCATATTACCGTTGGAAAGGAAAGAATATGAAAGATTACATGCTTACAAAAGAAAATTTGGACAAGATGAAAGCCAATCAAAAAAGACACAAATACTAAACGTTTCTTTTTGAAAATTAGACGCTTAAAATCTGCTTTTATTAAAATAAAACATTTATTTAACCTTAGGTAGTAATTATTCCCCTACCTTTGCACTTTAATTTTTATTTATTTATAATGACTGGAACAGTTAAATTTTTTAATGATTCAAAAGGATTTGGATTTATTACAAACGACGAAACAGGAAAAGACATCTTCGTACACGTATCTAACCTTAACGGTTTAGAGCTTCGAGAAGGCGATAATGTTGAGTACTCAGAAGAAGAAGGAAGAAAAGGTATGGTTGCGGCTAACATAACCAAACTATAAGATATACTTTATTACAGTTTCAACGCTCAGCCTATGGTTGGGCGTTTTTTTTTAATTAAGATTACGCTTTTCTATAAAAAAACGCTTCATTAGTGTGGATGCCTCTTCCTCTAGAATCCCACCAATAATTTTGGTTTTTGGATGAAGTTTTGCGCCTAAAGCTGTAAAGCCACGTTTCTCATCTGTAGCGCCATAAACCACTTTAGATATTTGACTCCAATATAAGGCTCCTGCACACATCTGGCATGGTTCTAAAGTCACATAAAGTGTACAACCCGTTAAATATTTCCCTCCTAAAAAATTAGAGGCTGAAGTTATAGCTTGCATTTCAGCATGCGCTGTAACATCATTTAATAGCTCAGTTAAATTGTGAGACCTCGCAATAATTTTATCTTGAATAACAACAACAGCACCAACTGGTACTTCACCTTTATGAAAAGCCTCTTCAGCTTCCTGAAGGGCTTTTTTCATAAAGTAAGTGTCATCATATGGGTTTATCATAAACTCAAGATAATTAGTTTTTAATTATCTTCTCATTATAGTTTACAGTATCACCTTTAATATTAAGTAAATAAACTCCAGTCTTAAGAGTCGAAGTATTTAAGATTACCGTGTTTAATAAATCGCTTTCTTGACTCATTACTACTCGACCATTGATATCGATTAAGGTAATTCTTACGTTTCCTAATCCTTCTTTAGTTCTAATCGTTAATTCAGTTTGTGTTGGATTTGGATAAACATCTAACCCATTAACTGAAAATTCATCAATACTCAATAAGTCAGAACAATTATCTAATGATGGATCATCACTTGGTGGCATAGAGAAGTTTTCAACTTGATCAGTTCGAATGTCTGAATCGCCTTGTGTTGCATTATAACCTAAACCACGAGCAGCGAAGATTTCCCAAATAGTACATTGATCAACACCTCCTGTTAAAAGTGTATCAGCTGCTAAAAGTGCATCTCTACCATCAATAAATCCAGGGCTACATGGTTGCATTTTTAATGCTTGAACAACGAGTTCCATGATTTTGTTGTTTCCACCATCACCATTATATAAGTCTGAGTCAAAACCATATTTATCAATATACGCCCAAGTTAAATCCCAAAGTACAGTCGCCCATACAGATCCAATACCATGAGGTTGGCTAATACTCGGATTGTTAGTTACACTATAAGTCAATTCATTAATAGTAAAGTCTGGGCTGTAGCGTCTAGGTCTAATACCAGGTCCTGTAGTTGCCTGACTTACAGCAAAGGTTCCAATACCACGCGGATCATCTGCAGTATCTGTATCGAACATTGTAATCATTAAACCAAACCAATCAGACCAGCCTTCACCCATTTGTTCAGCATTGAACAGACAATTTGCTGCTGAAGGCCCTCCTGTTGTTCTATTGGAAATACCATGTCCATATTCGTGTGCTATAATACCATTATCAAAGTCACCATCGATTTGAAAAGGACCATTGTTCACTAAAGTGGCATTAATTGTATTAGCATTATTAGCTAATGAAGCAATAATTGCCTCTCCGTCGGCTTGTGATAACATTATAGATGGTATGGTTACAGCATCTCCCTCTGCACCTGGTCCCATCGTAATTGGGTCTCCTGGAACATTGTTTACCATAAGTACAGCAACAGCGCCTGCGTTCTCAGCTGCAAGAACCTTAGATCCAAATTCACACTCTCCTCTTCTTATAACAGCAATTTTACCATCTAAAAATGCAGTATTTGATAAGGGATCACATGCATCTAAAACGTCTGCAGTAATATCTATAGCTAATGCTAATTGAGCATCTATAGGAGTGGTTGATAATGGGCCTCCAAAATTAGCCTCAACTCCAGAATAATTGCCTGCTGCAGTACCATTAGAAACTTCTAATGGATCATTTAAAGGTCCTACTGGAGCCCATAAGAACATAGTCATAATAGGATTTTGGCCGTCTGGAGGAGTTCCAAACGTGGCATTGTTAAGACCACTTCCATCTTGTGCATCAGCTACAACTTCATCTCTTTGTGATCCTCCATTACCGTAATTGTTAGATTGGAAGTTACCTGCAACCTCATCAAATCCATGATGATACCAAATATCATGCATCATATTATTCAAATAGAATAAATTGGTAATGGCAACATCTTCATATCCAGCTGGCGGTTGATTTAAATCTAATGGAAAATCAAAAGTAAGTGTTGAAGTTCCATCTGGCTGATATCCTGGTGTAAAAACCTGACCATCTCTATCCTCTGCTGCAAAAACATTATTACCTCTAGTTACAGTATGCTCTGGGCCAGGAACTCCGTCTTCATCATGCCATCCAAAAGGTGAAGCAACAGGACTAGCCGGATTAACAACCAACTGTCTTGGGCCATGATTTGGACTTTCTGCTGGTAGCGCAAAAACATTATAGCTTGCGCCATCAACAACAAGTGACGAAGGAGAAATCATTTCATTATAGAAATTTAATTCTTGCTCCGGCGATAAATGCGTGTGGTCTACTTCGAATGAACAGGTTAAAAGAAAATCATTAACATCAATGATTTCATTTGTAGTTGCATCAATTCTTACACTCCACCAATGTGAGCCATCATTTTGAAAAATGATAACATCCCAAGCCAAAATAAGTTGATTGTCCTTATTGGCATAAACGAGTTCTACATTGATATCTCTTTGAGCAATATCAGCTCTAGAAAAAAGGTAATTATTACCCGTTTTTTCAAGTTGAGTTAAACCGTTAGGTGTCCCTAACTGATAGTGGTTAGCTAATGCAATAATTGCTGACTCTGGTGATTGCGCTGGTGTTGCAGTATTTATTCTTCCAGCTACATCATTTAAAAATCTATTGGCATAATAAAAGACTTGATTATCCTTAATCACAACAGTAGAAATAGCATTGAAAATATCAACACCTTGATAGGTCTGATTTAAATAAACATAATTTATACCTGCATCATCTGAATAGGCATCTCTTACAATGATATTGTCTAAATCTTCATTATTTAAATTAAACTTTTCTTGATTCTCCTTCAAATAATCTGAAATAAGGATTCCAAATTGTGAATCATCTAAATAATTCTGTGCAGTTACAAAAGGCCCAACAAAAAGAAGTGTAAAAAGCCATAGAAAACCGATGTAGTTTTTTTTCATCTTAAAAAATAATTAGTAAAAGTTAGGGGATGACTATCATTTCATCCTTTGCAATTTTTTTTACGAAAATAACAAATTATTAAAAGATTGTAAAACCATAGGCCTTATTGATAAAAACACTATCAATTCTCATGGTTTTATTTATGAATTCTTAAGCGCTAGGTGATATATTACAGTTTTATTCCGCAAAGTATTTCTCGTATTTTTGTTGGGTGGAGACAAAGGTATTAGAACATATAAATTCGCCTACTGATCTTAGACAACTCAGTGAGGAACAACTCCAATATTTATGTAAAGAATTAAGAGATTTTATAATAGATATTGTAGCTGTAAAAGAAGGGCATTTAGGAGCCAGTTTAGGTGTTGTGGAATTAACTATTGCACTCCATTATGTGTTCAATACACCTGAAGATCTACTTATTTGGGATGTTGGTCATCAAGCCTATGGTCACAAAATTCTAACAGGAAGAAAAGATAAATTTCATACCAATAGGCAGATTAATGGACTTAGTGGTTTCCCTAAACGAAGTGAAAGTCACTACGACACTTTCGGTGTTGGGCACTCCTCTACTTCAATATCTGCCGCACTTGGAATGGCAATTGCTTCAAAGTTAAAAAATGAAGATCGTCAACATATTGCTGTAATTGGTGATGCATCAATTGCTAGCGGTATGGCTTTTGAAGGGTTAAACCATGCTGGTGTAACAAACACCAACTTACTCGTTATTCTAAATGATAATGCTATTGGCATAGACCCAAGTGTTGGTGCATTAAAACAATATTTAACCAACGTAAAAAAAGGTACACAAAATCAAGATAACATCTTTGAAGCTTTAAATTTTGACTATAGTGGTCCAATTGATGGTCATAAATTGCCTTTATTAATTAATGAGTTAGAACGCTTAAAAACGGTAGAAGGTCCAAAGTTACTCCATGTAATTACCACAAAAGGTAAGGGCTTAAAACCAGCTGAAGAAGATCAGGTTAAATACCATGCACCTGGAAAATTTGATGCAAAAACCGGTGAACTTGTTCCAAAAATAAAAGCGGATGAACCACCAAAATATCAAGATGTTTTTGGTGAAACCATAGTTGATCTTGCCAAACAAAATGAACGTATAGTTGGTATTACACCTGCAATGCCAACCGGAAGTTCACTTAAATTAATGATGGATACCATTCCAGAGCGCGCCTTTGATGTTGGAATTGCCGAGCAACACGCCGTTACTCTGTCAGCAGGATTGGCAACACAGGGTTTTATTCCCTTTTGTAATATCTATTCTACATTTTTACAACGTGCTTACGATCAGATAATTCATGATGTTGCCTTACAAAATTTACCCGTTGTATTTTGTTTAGACAGAGCAGGTCTGGTTGGTGAAGATGGTGCAACACATCATGGTGTTTTTGATTTAGCTTATCTCAATTGTATTCCTAATCTCATTATTTTTGCACCACGTAATGCTGTTGCTTTGCGCAACATCTTATATACTGCTCAATTAGGACTCGAACAACCTATTGCCATAAGATATCCCAGAGGAAAGGGTAATATTATAGATTGGAAAAAGCCTTATTCTCAAATAAAAATAGGTGAAGGGGTTTGCTTAAACGAAGGTGAAAAAATTGCAGTACTTTCTATCGGAACTATAGCAAGCGAAGTGGAAATAGCATTACTTACTTTAACGAATAGTGAAAGTATTGGTTTTTATGATATGCAATTCATTAAGCCCTTAGATGAAGCCTTACTCCATTCTATTTTCAATAACTATGAAGCCATTATTACCATTGAAGATGGATCTTTAATTGGCGGATTTGGTAGTACGATAGTTAATTTTGCCAATGACCACAACTTTAAAAATCCTATTGTAAAAATGGGTATTAATGATGAATTTGTAGAACACGGTAGTGTTTCGGAATTAAGAAGTACTCAAAACCTTAATGCAGATAGTATACGCGCTAAAATTGATGATTTAAGACGAATGATCGATCACAGCTAGATTATTGTCCTTGTCAATTTTCTCAACTTCAGATTTTACTTGATTAAGCTCTTGATTTTCACCTTGAGAAATATCGTCTATCATAATTAGGCAAGTCACTACAACCATGAAAATGACCAAGCCTCCAAGGATATTGTTTTTCATAAGTAGGTTATTTGGAGGTTATTAGACTTTAAAGTAAGTCAAAATAACGTCAAATAACAAATTTAATCGATGAAATGCATTATTAGGCTAGATTTCCTTTAAGCCTATTATACAGTAACATAGCGTTAGAATCAGATAATTTTGATATAAATAAACAGACTGTTATTAAATTATCGTAGAGCGAATCGTCTTTAAAAACAACATTTTCTGGAAGCGTTTTTAGCAATAATTTGTCATAGCTAGACAAGTCTCCGTTGTAGCTATTGTAAGCTAAACTACCATATGATTTTAGCAATTGATTCAATATTTCATAACCAGCAATTTCTTTATCAATCACTTCTTTAGACTGGTATACATTCTTAACACTGATGGCAATAATATCCTCTATCTGTGCCTTGAATTTACAGACATCTAATAGGGCAGATTCAAATTTTCCCTGAAGAATATCGTCTTCATTATCCATAAAGACTCTTGCTGCCTCATTTATTAAATTACCAATGGCAAGTGCTCTTAAATAACTAACCCTATCTTGTTTGGACTTTAATACGTTATACTTTTGTGTATTAATAGTGTCTCGTACTAAACTAATTAAATACTCAAGTGCATAATCCTCATCAATTAAACCAAGGTTAATGCCGTCTTCAAAATCTATTATCGTGTAACAAATATCATCTGCAGCTTCTACTAAATAGGCTAGTGGATGTCTACAGAAACTCAAGTGCTCATTACTTCTTTTTGTAAGACCAAGTTCATTAGCAACCTCAACAAACATTTGTTTTTCACTTTGGAAAAACCCATACTTTTTATCTGCAATATGCGCTGTTGGTCTTTTTGGTAATGACTCCTTAGGATATTTCATAAAAGCCCCTAAAGTGGCATAGCTTAACCTTAAACCTCCTTCTCTACCTTCACGACTTTCAGTAAGAATTTTAAAGCCATTAGCATTACCCTCAAAATCACATAAATCTTGATACTCTTTTGCAGACATCTCAGATTTAAATGAAGTACCATCACCTTGTTTGAAATAGGCACCAATGGCTTTCTCTCCAGAATGTCCAAATGGAGGATTCCCAATATCGTGAGCCAAAGCGGCTGATGCTACGATAGCGCCAAAATCATTCATCTTAAAACCGTGGGTCGTTTCTAAATGTGGATGCTTTTTTAAGAGCAATTCTCCAACCTTTCGTCCGAGTGATCTTCCCACAACACTAACCTCCAAACTATGCGTTAATCTGGTATGTACAAAATCTGTTTTAGATAAAGGAACAACTTGAGTCTTATCTTGTAAACTTCGGAATTCTGAAGAAAAAATTATTCTATCATAATCAACTTCAAAACCTAAACGGCCTTCATTTTGTTCTTTTCTGAGTCGTTTGTTAGTGTCGCCATAGCGTTTAAGTGAGAGTAATTGGTCCCAATTCATTACAGATAGTTTTCGTATCGGCAAGATAAAAATTTGAGGTTTAAATCTGTAAATAATTAAAGGTCAATATTCACTTGAAGCTATGTTAAATTAATGTTGCCTCATTGTGAAACCACTTAAAGTTAAGCTAACATAATTCTAACCTTTTAATTACAAATGTTTAATTTTTGATTAACCCCTTAGACAGATTAAGGCTGTTTCTTTGCATCACAATTATAAAAGAAAACTGTTATTTAATATTTAACTCATGAAAAAAGTAATTTTAACCGCATTATTAGCTTCAACTCTAGTATTTACAGGATGTTTTAAAGATGACGACACGCCTATAATTATTGAAGAAACTACAATTATAAATAATAACAATCCTGATGGAGGAGACGACTGTCCGGTTATCCCAGTTACTGGATTAATTGCTGTAAGTACAACTTGGACTGCAGACAATATTTATCAATTGAATCAAAAAGTTGTTGTTGGAGATGGTGTAACATTAACAATCAATCCAGGAACAATTATTAAAGGATCTGCAGGTACAGGATCATTAGCATCTGCACTTATTGTTGCAAGAGGCGGAACTTTAAATGCACAAGGAACAGCTGACCAGCCAATTATTTTTACTTCTACAAGTGATAACATTAGCTGTGGACAAACTGCAGGAACTAATTTAGACCAAGATGATAGAGGTTTATGGGGAGGTCTTATAGTTTTAGGTAATGCACCATGTTCATTTTCTGGTGACATTTTAGAAGCACAAATAGAAGGTATTCCTGCAGACGATACATTTGGCTTGTATGGTGGTACAGATGCAGCTGACAGTTCAGGCGCAATAAGCTATGTATCTATTCGCCATGGTGGTGCCTTAATTGGAGAAGGAAATGAAATCAACGGATTAACACTTGGTGGTGTTGGGTCTGGTACATTAATCGACAATATCGAAGTTGTAGCAAATGTTGATGATGGTATCGAATTTTTTGGTGGTACTGTAGATGCTTCTAACTTATTAGTATGGGCACAAGGTGATGATGCTTTAGATATTGACCAGGCTTATTCTGGTACTATTGATAATGCTGTAGTGGTTTTAGGAGACATCTCTGACCACGCTTTTGAAATTGATGGCCCAGAAGGTACTGGAAGTGGTGAATTCACATTAAGAAATGCTACAATTATCGGAAATACAGTAACTTCAAACGGTGAGTATGCTGATTACAGAAGTAACGCACAAGGATTTACTGAAAATGTATTTGCCTTTGGTTTTAAAGATGAATCTGATGTGGAATTAGATAATGATGGTGTTGCCACTAACTATAATAATGGTTTATTAACTTTTGGAACTTGGGAAATAGTATTACCTGCAGGTGTTACTGATGTAGCTGATATTTTCGTAAATAAGGCAGAAAACGTAATGGTTACAGGTTTTGGTTCAACTGCAACTGCGGTTTCAGCTGGTTCTGAAACTGTTGGAGCAACTACTTCAAATTTAAGCTGGACTTACTCGAATGTTGCGGGTGGTTTAGGATTCTAAAAAACATTTTACAATAAAACCCATCACTTACTAGGTAGGTGATGGGTTCTTATAATTTTATATATGAAAAACATACAAAACATCTTGGTTTGTGTTTTCTTAATGATGTCTTTAATATCATTTTCTCAAGGTAAAGTATCTGGTACCGTGATTGATGGAGACTTTAATGAGCCTATGGCCTTTGCTAATATCCTTGTTAAAGGCACTACTAAAGGAACAACTTCAGACTTTGATGGTAAATATGAACTTGAATTAGAGGAAGGCACCTATACTTTAGTGTTTTCGTTTGTAGGTTATAATACAAAGGAAATTACAGATGTTGTGATTACCGATGGTGGTTCATTCACTTTAGATGTGGTATTAGAAACCAACTCTCTTGATACAGTTGTTATTACAACTTCAACAAAGAGAAATACAGAAAATGCAGTTCTAAATCTGCAGAAAAAATCTGTTGTTGTTTTAGATGGTTTGTCTGCTCAGGCAATACAAAGTACTGGTGCAGGTAATGTGGCTAGTGCTGTGAAAAGTGTACCTGGTGTATCAATTCAAGGCGGAAAATACGTTTACGTTCGTGGTCTTGGAGATCGCTATACCAAATCTATATTGAATGGTGTCGATATTCCAGGTCTTGATCCAGATAGAAATACCATTCAAATGGATTTATTCCCAACAAATATTTTAGATAATGTTATTGTTTTAAAGTCTGCTTCAGCTGAATATCCTGCCGATTTTACAGGTGGTATCGTAGATATTGTCACTAAAGATTATCCTTCAAGACCAGAATACTCTATTTCTCTTGGTAGTGGGTATAATCCAGATATGCATTTTAATGATAACTACTTAACATCAACTGGTAGTGACACAGATATTCTAGGCTTTGATGATGGGACAAGAAATCTTCCTATTAACAGATATCAACCAATTCCAAGTACATCTGAAAACAAATTACTTTTAACCACATTAACAGATAGATTTCAAAAAGAGCTTCGTGCGAAACAAGAAACTAGTGGAATGAATTTTGATTTCGGATTTACTCTCGGAAATCAATATGAGGTTGGAGACGATAAATTGGGTTACCTAGCATCATTTTCTTATAAAAACAATACAACTTTTTATGAAAATCGAGTTGATGGTGCATATATTAAAAATCCACAAGACAGATCTATTAACGAATTGGTTGGAACATTAGATTCTCGTGGTTCTGAAGGGATAAATAATGTTATTCTTAATGGGATGTTGGGATTGGCTTACAAGACAGACAAATCTAAGTATAGAGTTAATTTATTACACATTCAAAATGGTGAATCAACTGCAGGTTTCTTTAACCAGACGATTTCACAGGATGGTACTGGTGGTGGTATTGAGCCATTAACTAAAAATTCGATTACGTACACAGAACGATCTATCACGAATTTATTATTTAGTGGTAAGCATCGTCTTAGCGATGAGGAGAATGCCATGAATTTTGAATGGAAATTATCTCCAACCTTCTCAAAAGTAATGGACAAAGGTCATCGTATTACACCATTACAGCAAAGTGATAATGGTGATTCCTTCTTATCGCCTTCAGCGTCTACTTTTCCAATACAATTATGGAGAAACTTACTAGAGGAATCTTGGGCTGGTAAAGCAGATTTTGATAAAACAATTGATTTATTTGGACGCCCAGCTAAAATTAAGTTTGGTGGTGCTTATACCTATAAGTTTAGAGATTTTAGTATAGACGATTATACCTTTAACATACAAGGTGATCAATCTTATATCGCAAATGGTGATGTAGATAATTTACTTGATTCTGATAATGTATGGAATCCAACTTCAGATACTGGAACTTATCTTATTTCAATCGATGTATTTAATCCTATTGATGCTTATGAAGGTGAACAGCATATTGCTGCCACATACTTCTCTACAGAATTTAACATCAATGAAAATTTGAAAACGGTACTAGGTTTGAGAACAGAATTTTTTAATTCGTTCTATACAGGTACAAGAGATAACAATACCATCTTCTTTGATCGCGACCTTATCTTAGATGAGTTTGACTTTTTCCCATCAGCAAACCTGATATATGCGTTAAATGATAATGCCAATTTAAGAACATCTTATTCGAGAACAACAGCACGTCCTTCATTTAAAGAAGCATCGGTGTCGCAGATTTTTGACCCAATCACAAACCGTTTATTTATTGGTAACATTGATATTGTACCAACTTATGTAAACAACTTTGATTTAAGGTATGAGTTCTTTGGTGATAACGGACAAATGTTTGCACTTAGTGGTTTCTATAAAGATTTTACGGATCCAATTGAACAAGTATTCTTCTTAAACGCACCTACTCAATTAACTGTTGGTAATTTAGGTGACGCCATTGTATACGGTGCCGAGTTCGAAATAAGACAGCGACTAGGTTTTATTTCTGAAGACTTAGACAATTTAAAATTTAATGCCAATGTATCAGTTATAAAGTCTGAATTAACCATGTCAGATGATGAGTTTGATGGAAGAGTTGCTGGTGCACGAGATGGTGAAACTATTGATAGAAAAAGAGATCTACAAGGACAGGCTCCTTACTTGATAAACGTTGGTCTAAACTACAATGACTCAGAGAAAGGATTTAGAACTGGATTATTCTATAATGTTCAGGGAGAAACTTTAGAGGTTGTAGGTATTAGAGAAGTACCAGACGTTTACACGAAACCTTTTAATAGTTTAAACTTTACATTAAATAAATCCTTTGGAGAAAACAAAAGATCTTCAATTGATTTAAAAGTTAATAACATTCTTAATAGTACAAGACTTAGCGAATATGTGTCGTACAGAGCGCAAGACCAAGTATTTACATTAAGAGAACCAGGTACTGAAATTTCTTTAGGCTATACTTTTAAATTTTAAGGGACATTTACAAGTTAGTTTAAATAAAAAGCTCTCCAAATTGGAGAGCTTTTTATTTATCTGTTAGGGATTTTGTTATTTATCTCTTATAGCAACTTTCGTTTTATTATTCCATTGATTAACACTAACAATCTTAGAATCGATGTAGTCAACTTCTTTAAGTGAATCACCTTCCCAAAAAAACCATTTGCCAACTTTTTTACCGCTATCATAATTACCTATAGCGACCTTATTACCATTATTGTCAAAACTTTTCCATTCACCATGAAGTTTCCCGTTTATATCAAAAGCACCTATCTGTTGAACTTCACCATTATCATGGAAATAGGTTACAATTGTTAAATCACCATCTTTTTCAACTTTTGGTGTATTCTTCTCTTGAGCATAGGAGAACCCTACGGCTAACATTACTAGTAGTATAAATATCTTCTTCATTTTATTTGGGCTTTTAATTATCACTTAACAAACATAACATATTTTTTACATTTGTGCAACATTTACATAACATTAAATTAACATTAAACTTGCAACTAGTTGTTTTTTAATGTTTTATATTTTTTAGATTGTTTGCATTACAGTCCTAATTATTAATAGGATTTGTTATTATCTTTAAGCTTCCAATGGCCTTTTCGCACTATGACAAAGACATATAATACTCATCTCATTACATATCTATGCTTATTCTTCTCGCTGATTTCGTATGCCCAAACAAAAAATGAAAAAGAGGAACGGATAAATAAAGAAGACTTTCCTATTAATGCTCTTGAGGTCACTGACCATATTCCCGCTCATGCCAAGCGTCTACGATTTTATAAAGAAATGGATGGTGAGAAACAAAGTTTTGAGGCCAAATTTAAACTCAATAAACTTAGATATAGTGTTGAATTTAATACTAATGGTGAACTTGAAGACATAGAGGTTAAGACTAAATTTGGCGGCATTTCAAAGCCCATATCAGATAACATTTTATGCTATTTAAAAAACAATTACGGCAAACACAGAATCATAAAAATTCAAAAACAATTCCTTTTCAATAACACGTTAAGTCCCAAAGATTTTTTTAAAACCATAATTAATAATAATACAGATCTAAAGCCTAGGTTCGAAATCATCGCTGAAGTTAAGGAGGGTAAAACAAGAACCATTAAAGAATTTACATTTGATAGTAAAGGGGATTTTGTTGAAGCTAGAATTGTAAATCCTAATTCTTATGAGCATGTCTTGTACTAGACCAATTTCTATAGTACTTATGCTCATGGTAAGCTTCAATTTTTCTGCACAAGAAAATTTTGAAGGATTGGGTGAATCTGCATTTGCCTTAAATCATAATGCAAGTAACAATTACAAAATAAATTTTGCACTAAGATCTAGATACTATCTTTATCAAGATGAAACCTTCAATTTTGAAAATAGACAACTAGACCTGGTTCATTTTTCAACCTATAGTTTAGATTACAATCACAGTCTGAGTTTAGGTATACAGTATAGGTTTAGAGAATCTATAGATGGCGGTGACAATGAACTTAGATTTACACAACAATTTAATTATACCAAAACCAGTGAAGCCAAAAGGTTTGGACACAGATTAAGAACGGAACAGCGACTATTTGACGACTTAACTATCATTAGATTTAGATACAGATTTGCATTAGACGCACCGCTAAATGGAGAGAAATTAGATGTTGGAGAAAGTTATGTTATGGCTTCAATGGAAGTACTTTTGAGTTGTAGCAATTTGATAAAGCCAGAAGTTGATCATCGGACAACATTACAAATGGGTTGGCTACTATCTCAAAAATTAAAATTACAACTCGGTTTAGAATATAGATTTGAGTCCTTTAATATTATTACAGAAGAAAAGTTATTCTTACTTTCGTCTTGTATTCTTAAAATTTAGTGCTCAGCCACTATATTATTAAGGTTTTATAGTGGCTTAAGCATTGATTTGGCCCTATTTAAAAATAACAATTAGGTAACACAACGTTCAAAATATTTAAGGTATTTTGCATTCAATTTTATGATTCCTTAACATGGAGAATCTTTATGTTTACATGCTTGCCGCCTTGGCCTTTCTTGCAATCGCAGATTTAGTCGTTGGTGTAAGTAATGACGCTGTTAACTTCTTAAATTCAGCAATAGGTTCTAAAGCAGTTTCCTTTAAAACGATAATGATCGTAGCTAGTGTTGGTGTAGCCGTTGGTGCACTTACTAGTAGTGGTATGATGGAGGTTGCACGGAAAGGGATATTTAATCCAGGAGAATTTATGTTTAATGAGATTATGATCATTTTTATGGCCGTAATGCTCACAGATATCTTACTCTTGGACTTCTTTAATACACTCGGTTTGCCCACCTCAACAACCGTATCCATTGTATTCGAACTCTTGGGTGCTTCTGTTGCTGTGGCTTTAATTAAAATATATAGCAATGATGCCGAAAGCATTACAGATTTAACCAACTACATTAATAACTCAAAGGCAATTGAAATAATTCTCGGCATACTGCTTTCAGTTGTTGTGGCCTTCACCATAGGAGCCATTATCCAATATATCTCTAGACTGTTATTGTCCTTTAAGTTTGACGAAAAACCTGTTATTTATAGCTCCATTTTTAGTGGTTTTGCCATAACCTCTATTATGTACTTTATCATAATCAAAGGGTTAAAAAATGCGACTTTCATTCCGGCGTCAGTCAATGAGTTTTTAAACACAAATCCATATACATTTATAGGAATTAGCTTTTTAGTATGTACTGTACTATCCTTTTTAGCAATACGGCTTTTCAATGCTAAAATCTACACCTTAATTATTATTGTCGGAACTTTTGCGCTTGCCGTAGCATTTGCTGGAAACGACCTTGTAAATTTTATTGGTGTCCCTATTGCAGCTTACAACTCTTATGAGGCTTGGGTTGCTAGTGGTGTACAGCCTTCTAACTATGTGATGACGGCACTCGGAGAACCTGTACAGACCGAACCACTATTATTGTTGATTGCAGGATTGGTTATGGTATTGACGCTTTGGTTTTCTAGCAAGGCCAAGGCCGTGGTAAAAACATCGGTTGACTTATCGCGCCAAGACGAAGTAAAGGAACGTTTTGAACCCAATTTCCTTTCTAGAAACATTGTTAGACTATCTATCGGTTTAAATGAAAGTGTTATGAGATTACTGCCCGAATCTTATAAAAATTGGACCAACAATCAGTTTATACAACCAACAACATTTCTAAAAAAACAGGATCGCCCTGCATTTGATTTGGTGAGAGCTGCTGTAAACCTAATGGTTGCTAGTGTACTCATATCCATTGCGACCTCTATGAAATTACCACTCTCAACCACCTATGTCACCTTTATGGTTGCTATGGGAACATCCTTAGCGGATAGAGCTTGGGGAAGTGAAAGCGCTGTTTACAGGGTTGCTGGTGTACTCAATGTTATTGGTGGTTGGTTTTTCACTGCGATAAGCGCATTCGTTGCCGCTTCATTGATGGCTTACATTTTATTTATTGGAGGTGGTTATGCACTCATTGGGTTATTTGTTTTAGCCATTTTCTTATTGGTTAAAAACTACCTTACCCACAGAAAGAAGACTAAAGAACAGCGCGAAGAAGACCATCTTGAAAGAGCAGAAAGCAGATCAACACAAGGTGTAATTCACGAGAGTGCATCAAATATTGCCAACGTTGTAAAACGTGGAAATAGAATTTACACGTCAGCTATAAATGGTTTGGCAACTCAGAACCTTAGTTCCTTAAAGAAAAACAGAAAACAGATTACTAAACTGTCTGATGAGATTGATGATCTAAAGGATAATATCTTTTATTTTATTAGAAATCTTGAAGAACCAAGTGTCTCAGCAAGTGATTTTTATATAAATATTCTTGGTTACTTACAGGATATGACCCAATCCCTAGAATATATTTCTCGAGCTAGTCATAAGCACATTAACAATAATCACAAAAAGCTAAAATTCAGCCAGATTAAAGAGCTTAAAGATTTAGATGAAAAAATAGAATCTTTATTTAAATCAACACAAAGTGCTTTTGAATCGCGTTCTTTTGAGATGATAGGATCCGTTCTCGCTGAGAAACCAGTGGTTTTTAATCTCGTAAAAGAAAAAATTCAACGTCAAGTTGAACGTACTAGAAGCGAAGAATCAAGTCCAAAAAATACAACACTATACTTTAGTTTATTATTAGAAACTAAAGATCTACTAACAGCAACAATGAATCTTCTTGAGGAATACTACAGCGCTCATGACAGTTCTGTTGAACCAGCTACTGCGAACAATAGTCCTGAAGAATCAGAATAACATTAATTTGAATTATTTTCAATAAGTGTATCCTTTTTGCCATAAAGCAACTCGGCAACCTGAATTAATTTATCAATCATATTGTTGACATTGTCGTAGTCATTGAAGAGTGAGGATGCCATTTCTACAGAAATTAAATCGTTCTTAATCAAGTCGTTTACTGACCTATTACTTGTTATAGGTTTTTCAACGATTTCATTCTTTAGCTTAATCAATTTTTCATGATGTAATTGGTTGTCTTCTACTGTTCTAAATAAATGAATAGTCCTTAAAACCTTTACAGTCCTATTCCTTAATTTGTTGTATTCCTTTTTTATATATTCATTATCAGAATTGAGATATTGGTTAACATTCCTACTCAATTCCAATACATCTTTTAATATCTCAACCATCTTTCTATTAGCTACTTTAAGTTCCAATATTTGATTGTTTTGCATTTCATTTAAGACTAAAGCACTTTGTGCCTTTGTCGCATAACTTATAATCTTACCATAGATAGTCTTAACCTTGGTTTGATAAAGTTCTCTTACATCAGTATCAAAAACAGTCGTAGACTTTTTAATAACCTTCTTTACTTTTAAATCTGATTTTATGTCGGTTCTACTTATACTTAAGGCATGAGATACAATCTGAAATATTGCATTTTTAAACAGATATTGTGTTTCTTGGGTTATAGCCGCAATTGCTGTTTCAGGATATTTTAAAACATCGCTCGACAGATATTTTGGTTGTTCAATAGCTTTTTCTTGCATGGCAACTTCTGGAACCATGCGTTCCACAATTTTGGAGATTGGATTTACGAACCAGACTAATAATAATGTATTAGCAATATTAAATGTTGTATGGAATAACGAAATAGCCACTGGTATTGCCATAGCATTCACATAAGGCGAATCATTCCCTAAATATTCAGTTAACCAACTCACCATTTTTAAGAAGGGATAAAATAAAATCAGCATCCATAAAACACCAATTAAATTAAAAATGAGATGCGCTCTTGCGGTTTGTTTAGCTCTAAAATTTCCGATAATCGCGGCCAAGTTCGCCGTAATGGTAGTACCCACATTTTCTCCTAAAACCATTGCTGTCGCTAATTCAAAAGGTATCCAACCTTGAGCGGTCATAATAAGCGTTAGTGCCATTGTTGCACTAGAAGATTGAATTACTACCGTTAATACAGTACCAATACATAAAAAAAGTAAAATAGAGATATAACCAAGATCTGTATACTTTGAAAGAAATGCCAGCAGTTCTGGATTATTATTAATATCTGGCATTGCATCCTTCAAAAATTGAAGTCCAATAAAGAGAAGAGCAAACCCAATAATAAAATTTCCAAGGTTCTTAAGTTGTGCTTTCTTTAAAAATGTGAGTCCAAAACCAAGTCCTACCAGCGGTAAAGCAATAGCATTCATACTTACTTTAAATCCTAGTATGGTAATTAACCAAGCTGTTATGGTGGTCCCAATATTTGCACCCATTATAACACCTATGGATTCAGTTAGTGTCAATAATCCAGCATTAGCAAAACTAACTACCATTAAGGTAGTAGCCGATGAGGACTGTATAACTGAAGTTATAAGAAAGCCTGTAGCAATACCAAAAAATCTATTGGATGTCATACTAGCAAGGATGGATCTCATTTTATTCCCAGCCAATAATAAGAGTGCATCACTCATTACTTTCATACCAAACAAAAACACACCTAGCGCACCTAGCAATTGTAATATGTCTGTGAAACCGTATTGCATATGAAAGTAATTACATATCAAGGTAATGTAATCTTCGAGGTCATTAAAAAAAATTCAAAAAAATCACTTTTAAACGTCCTTTTCTTGACTTTCGTCGTATATAAAATGGAATTAACAATAACTCAAAACCAACAAATGAAAAAAATTTCAATTCTATTACTTAGTGTAATCGTATTAAACTCTTGTGTTTCTAAAAAGAAATATCTAGCGCTAGAACAAGAAAATGGTGAAATTAAAAGTGAGCTTACAAAAACTAAAGTCGCTAAAGAGGATCTCGAAACAAAGTTTGCAAAGATCCAAGCTAGGGTTGATGACTATAATGCAAAGATCAACTCTTTAAATGAAGATGTTGAAGGTCTTAAAATTGAGAACGACATTAAACTCGATGTTAATGCTGATGGAACTGTAATCTCTAATGCAAGCAAGGAGAAAATGCTTTCTACTTTAGAAAAAGTAGACCCAGAAAAATTAGCTAATGCTAAAACATTAAAGGATTCAATGAATTTGGCGATCCAGTACAATTTAGAAAAGTCTATGGACACGTCTGACTTGGATGAGGATGAGGACATTGCAGTTAACATTAATGAAACTGTTGTTATGATCTCAATTTCTGACGAAATGCTTTTTAATACTGGTAGTTATAGATTAAGCAATAAGGCTAATACTGTATTAGAAAAACTTGCAGATGTTATCAAATCTGAAGAAAGTATAGATGTTATGGTAGAGGGCCATACAGATTCTAGATCAATCAATACTGATAAGATCGCAGATAACTGGGACCTTAGTGTTTTAAGAGCAACCTCAGTGGTAAGAAGATTACAAAACAAATACGGTGTTAAACCAGAACAACTTATCGCATCTGGTCGCAGTAGTTACCAACCTTTAGTTTCTAATGACACTAGAGAAAACCGTTCTAAAAATAGAAGAACACGAATTATATTAATGCCAAATATTGACAAGTTTTTTGCATTAATGGAAGCTAATTAATCCATTGACCTGAAAAGGCAATAAAATGAAGCACCCTCCCGTAAAGTTCGGCATTGGGTGCTTTTTTTATTAAGTTGTAATTTGTAAAAAAATAACTTATGAAATTTTTATTGTCCGTTGCACTCTTCTTTATTACATTTTTTCAGTACGCGCAGGAAATAAGTGCTAAAGAGCTTATTAAAAAGACCATCGAATATCATGACCCATCTGGGAACTGGAATTCGTTTAATTCAATATTTAAAGTTGTGATGGCTACTCCTAATGCCTCTGATAGAACAAGCACAATTTCAATTAATCTGCCTGCTCAATATTTTAGTGTTGAAGCCACTAGGGATTCAATCACAACCTCCTATATCCTAGACAAGAATGAATGTACAATGTACTATAACGATAATATCTTGGATACTGCGGCAGCAAAGGAAAAAAACATGTCTTGTGACAGAGCCAATCTCTATAAGAATTACTATACCTATTTGTATGGTCTCCCGATGAAACTAACCGATCCTGGTACAAACATAGATAATGAAGTTCTCAAGCGATCATTTAAAGGTAAGGACTACTTAGTTGTAAAAGTAACCTATGACAAGGCTGTAGGTAATGACATTTGGTATTTTTACTTTAATCCTGAAAACTATGCCATGGAGGTTTATCAATTTTTTAAAACAGACGATTCTGGCAAATTAATAAAAGATTCTGGAGAATACATTTTACTCACAGAAGAGTCGACAATCAATGGTATAAAAATGCCAAAAGTTAGAGCCTGGTATTATAATAAAGACGACAAATACTTGGGCACAGATACCCTTTACAGAAATTAAAAAAAGCACCTCAATTGAGGTGCTTTTTTATTTATGATAATTCAATTAAGATTAAGATCCACACATTAAACAGTCATCGCCTTCATTGGCTTTTGCTTGTGCGATTAAAGCCTTCATCTCTTCAGGAGACATCGGTTCTACTTCTGTAGTTTCCTGCGTGAATTTAGCTGCAGTTTTAGCGGCTTTGGCTTTTTGTTTTGCCACTACAGCCTCTTCTGTTACCTGCACGGCCTCTGCAACAGGCTCCTCTTTTTTCTTATTAGTAAGTGTAAACTTAATAGCATCAACAGCACTCTTAGTTCTTAAATAGTACATGCCAGTTTTTAATCCACTCTTCCAAGCGTAGAAATGCATTGAAGTAAGCTTAGCCATTGTTGCGCCTTCCATGAATAAGTTAAGCGATTGCGATTGGTCAATAAAGTAACCTCTTTGACGCGACATATCGATAATGTCTTTCATACTCAATTCCCAAACCGTCTTATATAGCTCCTTAATATCTTCTGGTATGATATCTATATTTTGGATTGATCCGTTAGCTCTCATGATATCTTGCTTCACTGACTCATTCCATAATCCTAGCTCTACTAAATCTTCTAAAAGATGTTTATTTACTACAATAAACTCACCAGATAATACACGTCTTGTGTAAATATTAGAGGTATACGGTTCAAAACACTCATTATTACCAAGGATTTGCGACGTACTTGCAGTAGGCATCGGTGCAACTAATAAAGAGTTACGAACTCCATTCTTCGCTACTTGCTTTCTAAGTTTTGCCCAGTCCCAACGACCGCTTAGCTCTTCATCCTTTATATTCCAAAGGTTGTGTTGAAATTCTCCTTGGCTAATTGGTGAACCTTCATATGTTTGGTAAGGTCCGTCTACCTTAGCTTCTTCCATTGATGCTGTTACAGCAGCAAAGTATAAGGTTTCAAAAATTTCTTGGTTTAAAGCTTTTGCCTCATCACTCGTAAATGGTAAACGAAGCTTTATAAACGTATCTGCTAAACCTTGAACACCTAAGCCAATTGGTCTATGACGCATGTTAGAGTTCTCAGCTTCCTTAACTGGATAGTAATTTCTATCGATAACTCTGTTTAAGTTCTTAGTAACACGCTTTGTGATTCTAAATAGCTCTTTATGATCAAATGCACCATTCTTTACAAACATTGGTAATGCAATTGAAGCTAAATTACATACAGCTACCTCATCAGGAGAAGTATACTCTAAAATCTCAGTACATAAGTTTGATGATTTTATGGTCCCTAAATTCTTCTGGTTAGACTTACGGTTAGCTGCGTCTTTGTATAACATATAAGGCGTACCTGTTTCAATTTGAGATTCCATGATTTTCTCCCAAAGTTCTCTTGCCTTAATCGTTTTACGTCCTTTCCCTTCTGCTTCATACTTAGTGTAAAGTGCTTCAAACTCTTCACTATGTGTGTCTGCCAAACCGGGACATTCATTTGGACACATTAAAGTCCATTCTCCATCTTCTTGAACACGCTTCATAAATAAATCAGAAATCCACATCGCATAGAATAAGTCTCTTGCGCGCATTTCTTCTTTACCATGATTCTTTTTAAGATCTAAGAAATCAAAAATATCAGCATGCCAAGTCTCTAAGTAAATCGCAAAACTTCCTTTTCTCTTACCTCCACCTTGGTCAACATAACGTGCTGTATCATTAAATACTCTTAACATTGGCACGATACCATTAGAGGTTCCATTGGTCCCAGCAATATAACTTCCTGTAGCTCTAATATTATGAATAGACAATCCTATTCCACCTGCTGATTGTGATATTTTAGCAGTTTGTTTTAAAGTGTCGTAAATACCATCAATACTATCTTCTTTCATGGTTAACAAGAAACAAGATGACATCTGTGGTTTTGGCGTACCCGAATTAAATAAAGTTGGTGTTGCGTGTGTAAAGTACTTCTTAGACATTAATTCGTATGTCTCAAGAGCAGCATCTAAATCGTTAAGGTGAATCCCTATGGAAACACGCATGAGCATATGCTGTGGACGTTCAGCAATTTTACCATTAAGCTTTAATAAATAGGAACGCTCAAGAGTTTTGAACCCAAAATAATCATAGCCGAAATCACGGTTATATATAATTGCCGAATCTAACTTATCCTTATTATCCTTAATTACATTATAAACTTCATCAGATAAAAGTGGTGCTTTCTTTCCCGTTCTTGGGTTGACATATGTATATAAATCTTCCATGACCTCACTGAAAGATTTTTTGGTGTTTTTATGTAAGTTAGAAACTGATATTCTTGCCGCTAATTTTGCATAGTCTGGGTGACTGGTTGTCATCGTAGCCGCAATTTCTGCCGCTAAATTATCGAGTTCGCTTGTTGTTACGCCATCATATAAGCCCTCAATTACTCGCATTGCTACTTTTACCGGATCTACTAGTTCGTTTAATCCGTAACACAGCTTTCTTACACGAGCTGTAATCTTGTCGAACATCATTGGTTCTTTGCGGCCATCTCTTTTAATTACATACATATATCAGTTAGTTTTAAGTGTCTTCTGAATGCACCAATTCAGAAAACCGTTAGTTAGTTATGGTGGCTATTAAAATATAATAACCACTTAGTTGAATTATTAATTTTTTTTTTGGACTACGCCTTCATTGAAAAAGGCATAGAATTGGCATTGAATTTTTTGTCTATTGCTAGAACTAATTCAATTAAAAATCAGCGTCGAAAGTAAATTTATCTTTCTCCTCTTCTTTGTTAAGTACACCTGCCTTTTGATATTCAGACACACGCTTCTCAAAGAAATTAGTTTTTCCTTGAAGTGATATCATATCCATGAAATCGAATGGATTACTTGCATTGTATTCTTTTTCGCAACCAAGTTCTCCTAAAAGTCTATCGGTTACAAATTCTAAATACTGCGTCATTAATTTGGCATTCATACCAATTAAGCTTACTGGTAACGACTCCGTAACGAACTCGCGTTCTATATTTAGGGCATCAACAATAATTTCTCTAATTCTCTCTTTAGGCACTTTATTAATTAAATGGTGGTTATGAAGATGCACAGCAAAATCACAATGCACACCTTCATCTCTCGAGATTAACTCGTTAGAGAAAGTTAATCCCGGCATAAGTCCTCTTTTCTTTAACCAAAAAATAGAACAGAATGCACCTGAGAAGAAAATACCTTCAACTGCTGCAAAAGCAATTAAACGCTCAGCGAAACTTGGAGACTCAATCCATTTTAAGGCCCAATCGGCTTTTCTCTTAATAGCAGGAAAATTCTCGATTGCCTTAAAAAGAACGTCTTTCTCAGCTTCGTCCTTAACATAGGTATCAATTAATAAAGAGTAGGTTTCACTATGGATATTCTCCATCATAATTTGGAATCCGTAGAAAAACTTAGCTTCACTGTATTGTACTTCATTTACAAAGTTTTCAGCTAAGTTTTCATTTACGATTCCATCACTTGCGGCAAAAAAGGCTAAAATATGCTTAATAAAGTATCTTTCGTCGTCATTTAACTTTGTAGACCAGTCTGTAAGATCTTGGTGTAAATCAATTTCTTCTGCAGTCCAAAAACTTGCTTCTGATTTCTTATACCATTCCCAAATATCATGGTGTTGAATCGGAAAAATTACAAATCTATCTTTGTTTTCTGCTAAAATTGGCTCTACTGCTTGCGACATGTTCTAATTGCTTTTATTGAAAATTAAACGAAAAAATTTACTAAGACCTGGGACTGACAAAGATTCAAAAATGTACAGTATAATGAAAGGCAATTTTAGAAACATTGTCAACAAGTTTTTAACAACACTTAGAATTGCACAAAAAATCCTAATCCTCTTTCATTTTCAATTTAAATAAATGATTTTCAGTATTTTATAAATATTTTTTAATTTTAAAAATATTTGATTTTTTGTAGGTAATATCTTATTAATAATAACCTAATAAGGCGTGTTTACTACGATTGAATTTTTTGTTGAAAATTTGATGAAAAAAACCAAACCAAATAAAAATTCCTTCAGAAATCTGAAAAGAAAATAAATTATGAAATAAAATTTTATGCAGTAAAAAGTTTCTTTTATTGGAAGAATTTAACTTTTTCTCTTCTGAAAAACTGTAAGACTACTTTTTGAAATTTTCTTGTGCGATTTTCTCCAATTCAGCATACCAGTCTTCGCCAAATTTTCGCACTAAGGCCTCTTTTACAAACTTATAAATAGGAACTTGCAACTCTTTTCCTAAAGTACAGGCATCATCACATATTTCCCACTTTTCGTAGTTAACAGCTGTAAATTCAGAATATGATCTTGTCCTAATAGGATATAAATGACATGAAACGGGTTTCTTCCAATTGACCTCACCTTGGTTATAGGCTTCTTCAATTCCACATAAGGCAGTGCCTTTTTCGTCATATATTACATAAGCGCATTCAGCACCATTTACTAAAGGTGTTTCTAATTCTCCATATG
This sequence comes from Winogradskyella poriferorum, assembly GCF_050618035.1. Classification (GTDB taxonomy): domain Bacteria; phylum Bacteroidota; class Bacteroidia; order Flavobacteriales; family Flavobacteriaceae; genus Winogradskyella; species Winogradskyella poriferorum_A. The sequence continues at coordinate 948,659 of NZ_JBODPY010000001.1, read as the reverse complement.
ATGTTGTCACAGATGTGCCTTGAGCTTCTATAACCTCAATACCTTCTTTTCTAAGGAATGGCTTTACCTTAGGATAGATTGTTTCAAGAATTTTTACTTCTTCCTCATCTAAAGGCGCACCAGCATCACCCTCTACGCAACATGCACCCTTACATGCTGAAAGATTACATAAAAAATCCTTTTCGATAATGTCTTCTGAAACCAGTGTTTTACCTAATTGAAACATATCACAAAAATAATTAAACTTTACAGTAATTTAATATTGAAAATCTGTAATTAAGTCGCACCTTTGCGGCGAAATTTAAATCGTTATAATGCAATTCAATTTTAAAGAAATATTTACTGCATTTATGGTATTATTTGCAGTAATCGATATTATTGGAAATATCCCAATAATTATTGATCTCAGAAAAAAAGTTGGTCATATCCAAAGTGAGAAGGCATCCTTAATTGCTGGTGTTATTATGATCTTATTTTTATTTCTTGGAAAAAGTTTATTAAGCCTTATTGGCGTTGATGTTAATTCGTTTGCAGTTGCAGGAGCATTCGTAATATTCTTTATTGCTTTAGAGATGGTACTTGGAATAACATTATATAAAGATGATGATAACAATGCATTAACGGCTTCTGTATTCCCTCTTGCGTTTCCACTAATCGCTGGCCCAGGTAGTTTAACAACCTTACTTTCTCTACGTGCCGAATTTGATATTCAAAATATAATTGTCGCCGTTGTTAGTAATGTTCTAGTCATTTACTTAGTTCTAAAAACTTCTGCTAAAATTGAGCGTATTATAGGAACTAATGGAATTAACATAATAAGAAAAGTTTTTGGTGTAATTTTGCTAGCGATTGCAGTGAAGTTATTTGCAACAAATATTAAAGCTTTATTGGTTTAATTTTTAACTAAAAGACTATGAAGATTTTTACGTCCATTCTCACCATAATTGCCATAGCATTAATCGTATTTAACACGACCAAAATCAATTTAGAGGCTCCACTAGAAGGTAATAGTTATACAGCAATTTTGACCATAATTGCTGGACTCTGCGCAGTGATATTGCTTCAAATTTTACGACTATCTAAAAAAGTTGAAGCTTTACAAAAGAAGCGTAAATGAAATATGATGTTTTGATTATTGGTGCAGGAGCAGCTGGTATGTCTTGTGCTTTGGTGCTTGGTTCTGCAATAAGCAAACCTTTTGCTAAGGACAAACGTATTGGTATAATTACGCATCAGAAAACGTCACACCTTCAAAATGCGCTATTTAATAACGTCCTTGGATTGGCGCCAGGCACATTAGGACGTGATATACTTCTAGACGGTAAAAATCAACTAAAAACTCTGTACCCTCACGTAGAACAATTGGGAAAGGAAAAAGTAAAAGCAATCGAAGAATCTTCCAATGGCTATAGAGTAATTACCAATAAAAATATTTACGAAACGACAATGGCTGTTATTGCAGTTGGCTATACAAGTCTTATAACCATAAAAGGATTAGAGTCTTATATAGAACCTCATCCCAGAGCGGCAATCGAAAAAGACAGGATTTGGTTAAAAAATAAAGACCATGTTGTCAGTGAAAATTTATTTGTGGCTGGAACCTTAGCAGGATGGAGAAGTCAATTTGCGATTGCAAGTGGAAGCGGTGCGCAGGTCGCTACTGATATTTTAACGCTTTGGAATAATGGTAAGCATTCCAAAATACATGACAAGGTTACTGTTTAAAATTAGGGTATTCTGCACTAAGTAAAATAACTTCTTGCACCATTTTATCCTCTCTATTTAAAATTTCATCAAACGTATTATCATCAAATAATTGGCGTCCTAAAGTGGCTTTAATAAGACGTTTTATTTCTTCACGGTAAGCAACAAAGGTGATATTAGAATCTTCTTTGAAATTCACATAGTCCTTAAATCGTAGGGCCATTTCATCATCAACTTCAAAATTATTAATGAAGTCATACTTAGTATAATTTTCATATTGGTTTCGATCTTTATCTAGTTCTTCAAAAACAAAAAACCCAAAAAGACCTCTTCGCCTCATATAATTTATCATCTCATTATCAAAGGCGGCATCAACAGGAACAAAAATATCTGGTATTATACCTCCTCCTCCATAAACCACCTTACCTTTAGGTGTGGTGAATTTTAGTGAATCATCAACCTTAATATTATCAGAATCTGTTAATTCTCCCGTTCTTAAACGCTTAAAATAATCTCTAAAATAATTCTTGTTCTTACCATTCTCATAGGGTCTCTGAATAGATCTACCCGTTGGTGTATAATATCGAGATACTGTTAGTCTAACCGCGCTACCATCTCCAAGTGCCATTTCACGCTGCACCAAACCTTTTCCATAGGATCGTCTACCGACGATTATACCTTTATCATTATCCTGTAATGCACCTGCAATAACTTCACTTGCGGATGCAGAATTTTCATTTATGAGAATATAGACTTCATTATCTTCAAAATCACCGCGTTTTGTAGCATAGGTTCGTTCTTCTCGTCCTTTTTTATCTCGAGTAAATACTATTAGTTTTTTATCCTCTAGAAACTCATCTGCAATCTGCTCAGCGATTCCTAAAAACCCACCAGGATTATCTCTTAAATCTAAAACCAATTTTTCGGCACCTTGATTCTTTAATTCTTTTAATCCTGTTTTAAACTCTTTATAAGTAGATTCTGCAAATCGATTAATCTTGATATACCCCAAATTATCCGTAAGCATGTAGGAGGCATCAACACTTTTAATTGGTATATCCTTTCTAGTTACTTCAAATTCTAAAAGGTCTTTCTCACCCTTTCTAAACACAGTTAAATTTACCTTAGTGTTTTTATCTCCCTTTAACTTATTAGTGATAAGATCATCTGTTATAATTTTTCCATGAATGGTATCACCATCGGCCATAAGAATCCTATCACCACTTAAAATTCCTGCAGCTTCACTTGGGCCTCCTTCAGTCGGTTTAACAACTGCAATAGTGTCTTTATAAGCATAGAAATTAATCCCTATACCAACAAAATCACCTTTCATATTTTCGGTAATCCGTTGTATGTCTTTTTCTGGTATGTAGGTAGAATGTGGATCGAGATTTTCTAAGATGCCATTTACAGTGACGTCAACAATACTATCGGTATTAATATCATCAACATATTCATAATCGATGTAATCTATAAGCCGATTAAGCTTATCCTTTTTGCTGTTTGTTGTAAATAAACGGTCTGAAGTATCCGTGAAGTTTAATTTCCCTCCAATGACGACACCTGCTGCAACCGCAACACCTATTATTAATGGTATGTATTTATTTTTTGTCGCCATTATGACTGTAAGTCTTCAATATATTCAAGCTCTACACCTGCCTTTTTTAAGAATTGCAAACCGGAGTCATCTTTATAAGCATTGTGATAAACAACCCTAACTATTCCAGCTTGATGAATCAGCTTACTACACTCTTTACAAGGACTTAATGTAATGTAAAGTGTTGCACCTTTACAGGATTGGGTCGAAGAGGCTACTTTTAAAATTGCATTCGCTTCAGCATGCAAGACATACCATTTGGTATAACCTTCGTCATCCTCGCAATAATTTTCAAAACCTGTAGGTGTTCCATTGTAACCGTCGGAAATAATCATTCTATCTTTTACAATTATTGCACCAACTTGTTTACGCTTACAATGCGATAGTTTACCCCATTCTTTAGCTATTCTTAAATATGCTTTATCGTAGCGTCTTTGTTTAGTTTCTGACATGCATTTGATTATTGCACAAACGTACAATGTTATTAACGAAGATAAAAGTATACTATTTTATACACAATCGGCTTAGAGTTAAAGTTTTACCAATCTTTGTTATCTAATTTAACAAATCACTACCCATGATCATAGGTATAACAAGACCTACAACAACAGCGGAGAGTACCATAACCCAATCTCTTCTCGAAAATCTAAAAATAGTTTGAAATAAAAACCCAAGGAACAGTATCACAAAGACTATAATGATCTGGGCAATTTCAATACCTAAAGCAAACTCTATTAAAAGTTCTAGCTTATTTTCAGATTGTCCTGCAAACATTTTGAATTCTCTAGCAAAACCAAGACCATGAATAAGTCCAAAAAATAGAGTTGCAAAAAACAATAAGGAGATTTTACTTGATTTTTCTTTTTTACCAGCAGTAAATACGTTGTAAATAGCCACGATTAAAATGGTGACAGGTATTAAAAACTCAACAAGTTTGCCATTTACTGTAACTATACCATAGGCTGCCAAAACCAAGGATAAGGTATGGCCTAGCGTGAACAATGAGACCAAAATTAGAACACGTTTCCAATCTTTAAACACATAAGGTACAGCCAATACCATTAAAAATAACACATGGTCATAGCCATTTGGGTCAAGTACATGATTAATGCCATATTGAACATTAAACCAAAAATTTTCTAACATAATTAATTCATTTGGGATGTACCAAAGTTACAATTAAATTCATAAAAAAAGCTTCAAGATGTATACTTGAAGCTTATGCGTACTCAAGGTGGGAATCGAACCCACACTCCCGAAGGAACTGGATTTTGAATCCAGCGCGTCTACCAATTCCGCCACTTGAGCAAAACGGGAACGCAAAAATAGAAAATATTTTTTCTAGGTGCACAAAAAAGCGATTGTAATATCCCTTAACCCGCAAATTATTTTGCTAAATTTGCGCTTTGCTAAATGACCCTAATTGATTAACCCTTTATTACTCTTTCGATATGCCTTTTGCAACCGAAGCCAAAATTTTTACATGCTCTCAGAGTAGAGAACTTGCTGAATCAATTGCTAATGCCTATGGTGTTAAACTAGGCAACGTTATTACCTCTACTTACAGTGATGGTGAATTTCAGCCATCTTATGAAGAATCTATAAGAGGTACTCGCATATTTATTATTGGCTCTACTCATCCTGGCCCTCAGAATTTGATGGAGATGCTTTTAATGATTGATGCTGCGAAGCGCGCTTCTGCTAGACATATTACAGCAGTAATGCCATACTTTGGATGGGCAAGACAAGATCGCAAGGATAAACCAAGGGTTCCTATCGCTGCAAAATTAGTAGCGAAGATGCTTGAGGCTGCTGGTGCCACAAGAATTATAACTATGGACTTGCACGCAGACCAGATACAAGGATTCTTCGAAAAGCCAGTAGACCATTTATTTGCATCGACCATATTTTTACCGTACTTGAATAGTTTAAACTTAGATAATCTAACTATTGCTTCACCTGATATGGGTGGATCTAAACGTGCTTATGCTTATTCTAAGGCCTTACAAAGTGATGTTGTTATTTGTTACAAACAAAGAGCCAAAGCAAATGTAATTTCTCATATGGAACTTATTGGTGACGTCACTGGGAAAAATGTTGTATTAGTCGACGACATGGTTGATACAGCAGGAACGCTGACTAAAGCTGCAGATCTTATGATGGAACGTGGCGCTATAAGTGTTAGAGCAATTTGTACACATCCTATTCTATCTGGAAACGCCTACGAAAGATTAGAAAATTCTGCTTTAGAAGAACTTATTGTTACAGACTCTATTCCACTACGCCAAGAGAGTAGCAAACTCAGGGTTTTAACATGTGCTAATTTATTTGCAGAGGTTATGTATAATGTGCATAACAACGAGTCAATAAGTAATAAATTCGTCATTTAATTAGACGGCTTTTCTAAAAGATTAAGGCTACGGAAAAGTGCTTCTGTTATTTCAGATTAAAAAAAGCCCTTAAACACTAGTATTTCAACAATATATTCTTAAATTTGCACCCCTTTTAGAGGGAAAATTTTTTATTAATAAAACATTTCAAAATGAAATCAATTACAATCAATGGATCTCAAAGAGAAAGCGTGGGCAAGAAGTCAACAAAAGCCTTACGTAATGCTGGTCAGGTTCCTTGCGTGTTATACGGAGGAGACAAGCCACTACATTTCTCGGCACCAGAATTGGCTTTCTCAAAGTTAGTGTACACTCCAGATGCGCTTACTGTTGTGATTGCTTTAGAGAGCGGTGAAACTTACAATGCAATTATGCAAGATATTCAGTTTCATCCTGTAACAGATAGAATACTACACGTAGATTTCTATCAAACTTTTGAGGATAAAGAAATAACTATGAACATCCCAGTTCATATTATCGGTACTTCAAAAGGTGTATTAAACGGTGGTGTATTAAGACGAAATCAGCGTAAATTAAGAGTAAAAGCTTTACCTGGAAATTTACCTGACTTCATCGAAGCAGATATTACACCTTTAAAAATCGGAAGTAAATTATACATTACCGAATTAGAAAACGATGCTTACACGTTCTTACACCCAGACAATACTGTTGTTTGTCAGGTAAGAAGATCTAGAGCATCTATGGCAGTAGAAGACGAAGATGAGGATGAAGATGAAACTACTGAAGGTGGAGCAACAGCAGAAGGTGGTGCAGAAAATGCAACGCCAGCAGGTGACGCTCAGGAATAAGCAAAGCTTAACCAATTATATCAAAAGCATTCTATTACAGAATGCTTTTTTATTTTAGCACAAATTTGATCTATGTGGGATATAATTAAAAATTGGCTTGGTTTTGGAGATGAAGAAAAAGACAAACATCTAGATGTTATGAAAAAGTTTTTAATAGTTGGCTTAGGTAATATTGGAGAAAAATATTCCAATACAAGACACAATATCGGATTTCAAGTATTAGATCATTTGGCAAAGCAGGAAGAACTCTCCTTTGAAACTGTCAAACTTGGTGATCTTTCGACATTAAAACTAAAAGGTAGATCTGTTCTATTATTAAAGCCAAGTACCTTCATGAATCTTAGTGGAAAAGCAGTAAAATACTGGCTTACCAAAGAAAAGGTTCCTTTGGAAAATCTTCTTATAATAACGGACGATTTAAACCTTCCTTTTGGCACCTTAAGGTTAAAAACTAAAGGTAGTGATGGTGGCCATAATGGTCTTAAAGACCTGCAAGACAAACTACAAACAACTAAATACAATAGATTGAGATTTGGGATAAGCGATAGCTTTTCTAAAGGACGACAAGTAGACTATGTCCTTGGTGAATGGACTAGTGAAGAATCAGAGCAACTCAATGAGCGCTTAGACAAATCAATAGCACTTATAAAATCTTTTGTACTATCTGGAGCAAATAATACAATGAACACCTTTAATGGAAAATAAAAAGACCGTCAAATGACGGTCTTTTTTATGATATTAATTTCTAATTATTCCTACTAAAAACAAATCGTAGTAGTACTTCATGAGTTCCATTACTATTGTTCGAAATTTCATCTCGTGTTGAACTTTCGTAAGAATAGCCAATATCTAACCAATCTGAAAGATTTATCATCATAAGCCCTCCAAAAGCTTCATCTGTTCGGTAGGCTAAGCCAACTTCAAATCTATTATAGAATCTGAAGGCTCCTGTTAAATCTAATGACAACGGAGATCCACTCACATATCTCACCATAGTTGATGGTCTAAATTCTGTATTATCATTAATTCTAAAATTATAACCACCAGAAAGGTAAACATGAGCTTCCTGAGTCGCCTGTGTAACTCTTCCGTCCGCTTCATCTAATCTTTCAGAAGACAATATTCTAGGGACAGAGAGTGAAAGAAAATACTTGTCATTTACTAAATAGGCACCAGCACCAAAATTTGGTCTAAACCCACTATCTATATTTCCCAAAGCTGGGTCATCTGGCAGTCCAATATTTGCAAGATTACCTCTATCTATATTGTAGGTACTACCACCTGCTTTAAGTCCTAAAAATAAATCTGTCGATTCGGAAATCTGTAACTTATAAGAAAAGTCTACATTAAAACTGGTTTGACTTTCAATAAATACTTGATCGCTTACAACCGATAAACCTATACCAACCTTCTCACTTAGTGGTCTAGAATAGAAAAAGCTTTGTGTTTCTGGCGCACCAATTACACTTATCCATTGACTTCTAAAGTTTGATGTGAGATTAGCTGTCCCGTCAGCTCCAGCATAGGCTGGATTAATAACATTCATTGTATATCTATACAACGTATAATTTGGTTCTTGTTGAGCATATGTTGACCCAAACAAAAGAATTGCAATTATGATTACTGTGTTTTTATATAATTTCATTGTGTTCATTTTATTTAAGTTATACACTCTTAAAGCGTTAAATAAATCCATCCAGATAACATTACTGTACCGTCTCCATTTTGATCAACCTGATAATAATAAGAGCCTGTTGGTAAAGTGTCACCGCTGTAAGTTCCATTCCAATCATTATTATAACCTTTGGTGCTAAAGACTTCTTTACCCCATCGATTAAATACTTTTATATCTGCATTCGGATATCGATCTGCATTAATAATTATCCATGTATCATTAATACCATCTCCATTTGGTGTGAGTACGTCATTAATAATTAAACCATCACATGCATCTCCAATACCATTACCATTAACATCTTGTTGGTCTGGATTAAAATCAAACTGACAATTGTCATCAACATCAAGTACACCATCATTATCATCATCATCGTCACAGATATCTCCTAAGCCATCCATGTCGTTATCAGCCTGATCTGGATTTGGAGTTGTTACACAATTATCAACACTATTTAAGACACCGTCTCCATCGATATCATCATCACAAACATCTCCAATACCATCATTATCAAGATCTGCCTGATCTGTATTGGCTGTCTCCGGACAGTTGTCGTCGTCATTTAAAATAGTATCTCCATCAATATCATTCGGATCTCTAGTACCACAAACCTCAATTGTAAATTCTTCGATTGTACCACCATCTAAAGCACCAAATGTATCAGTAACTGTTAATGTCCATGTACCGACTGAAAAATCTCCATTAAAGTCATTTAAATCTCCTTCTGGTAAGAATGTTCCTGTAAAAGGCGCTGCAGCTCCAGTAATTGGAATTGTAGCATCCATATCAAAAGTAGTATCGATATAATCTTGTGCAAATGCTGCACCATTACCTGTAGACAATTCTACCTCAACTCCTGTTGGACTTGTAAGGAAAATGTCAAGATCATTAACCCACGTATGAGGAATATTTATTGTGACATTGACGTCGCTAATAATAAGTACTTCAACGATTTCTGCAGTAACAGTATAAGTGGCATCATCACCACTATCTGCTATGGCAACAGGCGTATCTGTTGATGTTTGTAAATCACATTCTATATCACATACATCTCCTATACCATTATTGTTAAAGTCTGATTGATCCGGATTCGGTGTTTCAGGACAATTATCGTCCCCATTTAAAATACCATCACCATCTATATCATCGTCACACACATCACCAATACCATCATTATCGATGTCAGATTGATCAATATTAGCTGTCGCAGGACAATTATCGTCATCATTTGGTATGCCATCGTTATCAATATCTTCTTGTGGGCTACCACAAATTTCGAGTGACCAGCTATCAATTGATCCTGTATCAATACCAGCATTATCAGTTATTTTAAGACCCCAATCTCCTCCTGAGAATCCACCGATTAAAATCCCTAAATCTTCATCTGGTAAAAACTCACCTGTAAATGGCGCGGATCCATCAGCAATTGGTGTTGTTGCTGTCGTATTGAAAATTGTTCCTATAAAATTATCACCACTACCACCATTTCTGTTAGATAAGATTACCTCCGTTCCGTCTGGTGCAATTAGTGTAATAATTAAATCTGCATCAAATGTGTGGGTTACATCAATAGTAACAATCAAGTCTGTAATTAAAGAGGTAGTAGGTACATTAATAATCGAAGTTGCTCCAACTGGATTATTATCAGGAATGTTAATTGGTGTATCACCTGAGTTATAAACCGTACAGAAAATATTTGCGGTTGTAAAGGACGCTTGCGAATAACTTCCTTGACCACAATCATTAATTGCTCTTACTCTCCAAAAATATTCTGTTACAATATCTAATGTGGTAACCGTAAACGTTGGATCCGTTACTGTTGCATTGGCCACAATATTTGTAAAACCAGAGTCTGTAGCTACATCTATTTCATAAGATGTTGCATTAGGATCAACATCCCATGTGAAGATAGCATTAGTTGCCTCAATGTCATCAACACCATCTGCAGGCGTTAATAGATTAATTGTTGCAAAATTTGTGTCATAGACATTAAATGCAACATCGGAAGATTTAGTAATTGCTCCTGAAGTACCAACTAACTGAAAAGGATAATTTCCAATTGCCAGAGAACCTATACCAGAAATGGTTGCCGTAACACTAGTTCCGTCGGCTGATGCACTTGTAGGTGCAAATGTCGCAGTAGCTCCTGCCGGTAAACCTGTAGCACTAAAATCTGTTACTCCGGTAAATCCTAAGAATGTATTATAAGTAAATGTATAAATCACATCATCAGGAGAACATACGTCTATCTCTGATTGATCTACATTTAATACAAACTCCGATTCTTGAAGTGAAAAGTTAGTAGAATTAATAGCATAGAAAATATTTCCATTTCCTTCAACTTTAACTCTCAATGTTGAAGAATCACCACCCGTAATTGGCACAGTGATAACTTCTTCACCATCATTTGGCACATTCGATGCTAAAACAAATGGAAATGTAAATCCTCCATCTGTTGATAATAATATATTTACCGTAGGTGTATTAACGGCTCCAGCATCAGTACCCGCAACATCCCAAGTTATAGTTTGGTTGGATCCTGCATCCCAAGTTTCATTTGTTGATTGAGAAGTCACAACAAAGGGTCCAGCAGAATCATCGACTGTTACAGTCATTAAATCAAAATCACTCTGTGGTGTTTGACCAACACCATCTGCATCACTACGATCTCTAACGGTTAATGCATAATTTAATGTTCTCGATACATTTGAAACTGTTTCCCAAGAAGAATTATCAACTGTCTCAGTAGGGAATTGTTCTGTTAATTGACCTGCAACAACACGTTCGATAATTGGCATATATCTATCTGGTGATGTACTCGGAGGTCTCGAACGCCAAACAGCTCCAGATGCCAAATTAGGACCAAAATTGCCTGAAGTACTTACACCATTATCAATTTGTTCCCATGTATATGTAAGTATATCTCCTGAATCTGGATCTGTAGCACTACCAGGTAAAATGAATGCTGTTCCAATTGGGATAGTGTGATCATCACCTGCATCTGCTACTGGTGGGTTATTGGCAATAGCTGTTCCCACCCAGCAAGTTCTTGTTTGTAAATTTCCTAATATTTGTACTATACTGTAATAATGAAAATAAGGATCGGAATGATCTTGAACATCGTTTGGTCCAGTAATTCCGGCATAACCCATAATTGTTGTTCCACTACCAGGCTCGGCATTTACACCTGTACCTTCACTGCTAAAAGACCACGTATGGTTAGCTCCCATTTGATGTCCAATTTCATGTGGCACATAGTCTATATCAAAGAAATCTGACATATAAGGTCCACCATCATTATCTAAAAAGGAATGCGATGAAAAACCAGATCCTTTAGCACCATCTACACATACACATCCTATACAACCTGCATTTCCATTATTACCTCCAAAGTGAAAAAGGTGTCCAACATCATAATTGGCCTCACCAACATTTGTTGTTAATGTTGCTTGTAATTCGCCATTAAAATTACCACCGTATGGATCAGTAGCCGTATCTGTATATATTATTTCTGTGCCTGTAACTAAGGTAAAAGTTACAGCCATATCTACTTCAAAAACTTCATTAGATCTGTTTAATGTAGCAACCACCTGAGCTAATGCATCTTCTGCAGCATCTCCATTACCAGCATCACCATCATCCCAAAAACCAGTATATTCTGCTGTAGTTGAAATGGCAATTCTAAATGTTCTTAACGTCTGATCATTTGCATCTCTATTGGTTAAGCTATTAGTATCGATAGGAAAGAACTCATCATCTGTTAAACAACTAAAATCCTTAGTTTGATTTATTCTTACGTCCCTCGAATAATTGATATATTCAGTATTATTTGTTTTTGATAAAGGGACTGTAAAACTCATTGGCTCATCTAAAGTTGAAACCATAGTTTGTAATCCTTGTGGTGTAATACTGAATCGTACTCTTGTTCCTGGCTTATCAATACTAAATCCGAGATAAGTCTTGATTTCAGGATACAATTCCGATAACTCTTCTGATAAAACAGGCGCTTCAACAACTGCGAACTGAACAAATTCTCCATTTAAATCTGGAAGATAAATTCTCGCATAATCTTGAGTTAAACCCGTCCCTCGCAGTGGAGCATCTCTAAGTTCTTCTTTTAAAGCATCTATATCTAGCCTAAATAGCTGATAATGCTTCTGATTAAGTTCGGTAAGATTGTCATTATTTAGATCGGATTTTTGAATCTGTTGCCAGTAATTTTGCTGGGCAGATACCGAAATAACACATAAAAACATGGTTAATGACAAAACAAAATGTAGCTTTGTTTTCATAAGTTGTTCTAGTAGAAATTAAAATTTCCCGAATTTATGATTTTTTTAACAGACGTTAAAAAATTTGCGCAAAAAACATTAATTATTAATTAAATCTTTGATTTGACTGAAAAATCAGCAAAAGTAACGACTATTGGAACCTTTGATGGCGTGCACATTGGCCATCAAAAAATCTTAAATCAGGTGGTTAATCTGGCTGAAAAATATGGTTATGAACCTATTGTTCTAACACTTTTTCCGCATCCCAGAATGGTCTTGTACAAAGATGAAACTATAAAAATGCTTAATACGATTGAGGAACGCATTGCAATTTTAAAATCTCACGGTATTTCCCAAGTTATAGTGAAAGAGTTTACTCAAGAATTTGCAAATCTTTCAGCGCGAGATTATGTGCAAAATGTATTAATTGATGAACTCAATACCAAACAAGTCGTTATAGGCTACGATCATCACTTTGGGAAAAACCGTAGTGCCAATATCAATGATCTCAGAGATTTTTCTAAAGAATTCAATTTCAATATTCAAGAAATATCTGCACAAGACATAAAAGATGTAACCATTAGTTCTACTAAAATTAGAAATGCTCTAAATGAAGGCGAAGTTGCATTGGCTAATTCTTTTCTGGGATATAATTACTTCTTACATGGACAAGTAGTTAAAGGTAAAGGACTTGGTAGAAAATTGGAATTTCCAACTGCAAATATTGAAGTAGATCAAAAGTATAAGTTAATTCCAAAAGATGGTGTATACGTGGTAAAGTCATACCGGAATAATGACTCCATATATGGTATGATGAATATAGGAACTAACCCTACTGTAGAGGGCAAAAACAGATCTATAGAAGTGAACTTTTTCGATTTTAATGAAACGATCTATGGAGAATCCTTTAAGATTGAGTTTTTAAAACGGTTGAGAGATGAGCATAAATTTGAAAATATTGATGCGCTTAAATCACAACTCAAGAACGATAAATACAACGCTCTCAAATTCATATCTCATCTAAATGCTTAAATTTCTATTTAGACATATTGATAATTCTGGGCTTGTTGTTTTCAGAATTTTCTTTGGTCTATTATGTTTTTTAGAATCTGTAGGTGCCGTTTTTACTGGTTGGGTTAAACGTACACTAATCGATCCAGAATTTACATTTTCATTTATTGGTTTTGAATGGTTGCAACCACTACCTGGAGACTGGATGTATGTCTATTATATTGTTATGGGCCTTTTTGGGCTATTAGTAATGGTAGGCTATAAATATAGATTCAGTATGCTAATGTTTGCACTGATGTGGACAGCCACCTATTTAATGCAAAAATCAGCTTACAATAACCACTACTATTTGTTATTTATACTCAGCTTTTTAATGGTTTTATTGCCTGCTAATTCTTATGCTTCTTTAGATGCTAAGCTTAATCCTGCAATAAAGAAAATTTCAATGCCAGCATGGTGTAAATGGATATTTATAGTACAATTATTGATTCTATACACTTATGCGTCAATTGCGAAGCTCTATCCTGATTGGCTAGACACCTCTGTAGTTGCACTTCTTATGAAAGGTAAAGCCAGTTACCCAATTATTGGTGAATTCCTTCAAAAACAAAGCGTGCATTATTTTATAGCATATGGAGGCATTTTATTTGATGGTTTAATCATTCCACTTTTATTATTTAAGCCTACACGTCGTATTGCATTTTTTGCATCAGTCTTTTTTCATTTGTTTAATTCTATTGTTTTCCAAATTGGCATATTTCCGTACTTATCTCTAGCATTTAGTCTATTCTTCTTTAGTCCAGAAACCGTGAAAGGCATTTTCCTTAAAAAGAAACCCCTTTATACAGATAATGCTGTTAGTATTCCAAAAAGTGGAAAATTAATAGCTGGTCTTTTCGTCATCTATTTTTTAATCCATATCGCCTTACCATTAAGGCATCACTACTTTAAGGATAATGTTCTTTGGACCGAAGAAGGACATCGTCTGGCTTGGCGTATGATGTTAAGAGCAAAAGCAGGGAGTGCCAGTTATAAAGCTGTAGATGCAGATACACAAGAAACCATTCGTATTAATCTCAATGATTATCTAACAAAAAAGCAACAGAATGGCGCCAAAACCAAACCAGACATAATTTGGCAATTTGCACAATATTTAAAGGAAGATTTTGCCAGGAAAGGACAAAATGTAGAAATCTATGTACGTGCCTATGTTAGTGTAAATGGAAAACCTGCTAAATTGCTTATAGATCCCAATGTAGATCTTGCAAATGAGTCGTGGAATCACTTTAAACATCACGACTGGATATTACCATCAAATTAGAATTACTTTTATTTTAATCTGGTCAAATTCTTATTACTTTTGTCATTCGATTTTTTTGACATTTTTGTCAATTATAAATAATCACCACTATGTTACAGGTTGCATTTATCCGAGATCATAAAGAAGAGGTCATTACCAAATTAAAAAAACGTAATATCGACCCAACAACAATGGTTAATGAGGTCATTTCACTTGATGAAGAAAGACGTTCATTACAAACTAAACTAGACAACACAAAAGCCGAATCTAACAAATTATCAAAGGAAATTGGCATGTTGTTTAAATCGGGTGAAGCACAAAAAGCAAACCTACTAAAGGAAAAAACGACCCAACTTAAAGAAGAAACAAAGGATTTAGAGCAAGAATTAAATTCGAAGACTGATGCCCTGAAGGAAGTTTTATACAAAATCCCAAATGTACCTCATACTTCTGTTCCAAACGGAAACTCTGATGAAGATAATGAGGAGGTTTATAGAGAAGGTGATATTCCAGAATTATTTGAAGGTGCACTTCCACATTGGGAACTTGCTAAGAAATATGACATTATTGATTTTGAATTAGGTAATAAAATTACCGGTTCAGGATTTCCAGTTTATAAAGGTAAGGGCGCAAAACTGCAACGTGCCTTAATTACTTATTTTTTAGATAAAAATACAGAAGCAGGTTATACTGAATACCAATTACCCCATCTAGTAAATGAAGCCTCAGGATTTGGAACAGGGCAATTACCAGATAAGGAAGGGCAAATGTATCATGTAGGTGCAGATAATTTATATCTCATTCCAACTGCAGAAGTACCAGGTACAAATATTTTTAGGGACAGTATTTTAAATGAAAAGGACTTGCCTATTTCAATTACTGGTTATACTCCTTGCTTTAGAAGAGAAGCTGGAAGTTATGGTGCTCATGTCCGTGGATTAAACCGTTTACATCAATTTGATAAAGTTGAGATCATAAGGGTAGAAAAACCTGATAACTCGTATAATGCGTTAGAGGGTATGGTTGATCATGTCAAAGAGATTTTAAAGGAACTAAAATTGCCTTATCGTATTTTAAGACTATGTGGTGGTGATGTTACATTTGCTTCAGCTTTAACTTATGATTTTGAAGTCTTTTCAACTGCCCAAGAAAGATGGTTAGAAATATCTTCAGTTTCTAATTTTGAAAACTTCCAAGCAAATCGTTTAAAGTTGCGTTTTAAAAATAGTGACGGCAAGAAAGAATTATGTCATACATTGAATGGTAGTTCTTTGGCCTTACCTAGAGTTTTAGCTGGAATTTTAGAAAATTATCAGACAAAAGCTGGTATAAAAATCCCAGATGTTTTAGTGCCTTACACTGGATTTGAGTATATCGATTGATGTAACTCCTCCATTCTAAGCATGATAGATTTGTTAAAAAAATAGGTTTTTAATCGATTTTTTGTGTATTTCTTCGCTTTTTTTATTTATTTTTATCATGTTAGTAATCCAAATCTGATAACTAACCTATAATGAAAAACCTAAAACGTATTGTTTTACTTGCAGCTTTAATAGTTATGGTAAGCAAGGTTTTATTTTAACCGACAATACTAGAAGATAATAAGGACACCAAGACAAAGTAACTGAATCATATTTTATGACGAATAATGATTAATAGCACATTTATTTTGCTGGTCAAAATGCCTAAACCGAACGTTTAGGCATTTTTTTATAATAACATTTACAATATGTGCTTTGCCCATTTGTTATATTTACAAAAACCCTGCAATGAAAAAATCACTTTTTATAATTATTACTCTGCTCGTTATGCAATTTGGCTATGGCCAAAACAACGAGATACTTGCAGATAGTTATTATAAAAAAGGAGAATTTAAAAAAGCACTCATCATTTATCAGAACCTTCTCAAGGAAAAACCATACAGTTATAATTTTTTATTCAAACTTGTTGAAACACATCAACAACTCGAAGAATTTCAAAATGCTCAAGATATCCTGGTTCAACGTTTGGCAAAAAGGAGAAACCCAACTCTCATTGTAGAATTAGGATACAATTATCAGCTTCAGGATAGCCTTAGTAAAGCCCAAACTTTATATGAAGAGGCCATATCATTTATTGATGAAAAACCGAATTATATCTATAGCGTTGCACGCAAATTTGAGGACCATTCTCTGCTTGATGAAGCGATTAGAATCTATGATAAGGGTAAGGTTTTAACACCAGACAAAAATTACAGTATTCAGCTCGCAAGAATCTATGGCGACCAAGGGAATGTCGAAAAGATGTTTGAAAATTATATAGAATACATCGAGTATAAACCAAATTACCTCAACAACATTAAACGCGCCATAAGCGAATTCATTTCTGAGAATAATGAAAATGAAAATAACATCTTTCTTAGACGTCAACTCCTCAAAAAAATACAGCAGAATCCTAATCCGTATTGGTATGAAATGCTGAGTTGGTTGTACGTTCAGGAAAAAGCTTATTCAAAATCATTTACACAAGAGAAAGCACTTTACAAACGAAATCCTATTAGTCTAGATCGAATTATAGAGTTGGCTATTACTGCATTAGATGATAATGATGAGGATACCGCCAAGAACATCTTTAATTACATATTAAAAACAACTCAAGATACAAGTACTGCCTTAACTGCACATCAATATATCCTCGAGATCGATTCAAATAATGGAGATGAAAAATTACTAAACCAAATTGAAGCACGCTATAAGACTCTCTTTAAAGAATATGGCCTTTCAGACAATACACTATCCCTACAGCTATCTTTTGGTGAATTTTTAGCCTTTACCAAAAAGAACACAGAGGAAGCCACAAGTTTTCTTAGGGAAAGCATGAAATTAAACATTAGCGAATTTCAACAAGCAACCGTAAAATTATTACTGGCCGATATACTCGTTTTGCAAGAACGATTTAATGAAGCCCTAATTTTCTACTCACAAATTCAGGCCAATTTAAAGAATAGCACAATTTCTCAAGAGGCTAGGTTTAAGGTTGCTAAAACCAGCTATTACAAAGGTGACTTTGATTGGGCAGAATCACAACTAAAGATATTAAAGTCTTCAACCTCTCAGCTTATTGCTAACGACGCCCTAGATTTAAAACTTCTTATTTCTGATAATAAATATGAAGACAGTACACGAACAGCATTAAAATTATATGCTAAAGCCGATCTTTATGATTTTCAGAATAAAACAGATAAGGCCATTTCTGTCTTAGATATAATTTTAGGAGAACATAAAGGTGAAAGTATAATTGATCAAGCCTTATTTAAGCAAGCGAAATTATATGAAGCTAAAAAGCAATATGATAAAGCTGAGGCTAATTATTTACTTATTATTAAAGACTACAGAGAAGATATTCTAATGGATGATGCGCTGTATCATTTAGCCGAACTCTACAATATCTATTTGGCAAGACCAGAAGAAGCCAAAGCCAATTACGAACGCATAATTTTTGAACACGAGGACAGTATATATTTTATCGAAGCTCGAAAGAAATTTAGAATGTTGCGAGGTGACCCAATTAATTAGGCGGTTATCATTAATTTTACCAAAATTATATTTCTAGTAAAATGATCATTTACAACGTAACTGTAAATATTGATGACTCTGCACATGACGAATGGCTAACGTGGATTAAAGACCATATCCCTCAAGTCTTGGCAACGGGTAAGTTTATTGAGGCAAAATTAACCAAGGTCCTAGTTAAAGAAGAAATGGGAGGTCAAACCTACTCTATACAATATAGAGCGCATAATAAAGAGGCTTTAGCTAAGTACTACAAAGAAGATGCAGAACGATTAAGACAGGATGGTTTAAAACGTTTTGCAGATAAAATGTTGGCATTTAGAACAGAATTGGAAATTGTAGACGAATACACTGTTAACTTTAACTAATAAATTATAAGTGGCCAATAATCAACATGTAAGAGCTAAAAAACACTTAGGTCAACATTTTCTGAAAGATGAAAATATTGCCAAGAAAATTGCCGATACGCTTAGCCTTAGTTCTTATGAGGATGTCTTAGAAATTGGTCCAGGAATGGGTGTGCTTACCAAATATTTGTTAGAGAAGAATATCACAACCCATGTCATTGAGATTGATACCGAATCGGTGAGTTATCTAGAAGAAAACTACCCAAAGCTCGCTGACAGAATTTATGAGCAAGATTTTTTAAAATATGACTTATCTCAAATTTTTCAGGATAAAAATTTCGCCATCATTGGTAATTTCCCATATAATATCTCGTCTCAGATAATATTCAAGACTATAGAAATGCGCCACCAAATTCCTGAGTTTTCAGGCATGTTTCAAAAGGAGGTAGCGAAGCGAATTTGTGCAAAAGAAGGATCTAAGATTTATGGTATTCTTTCTGTACTTACTCAAGCTTTCTATGACGCAGAATATTTATTCACAGTCCCACCAACAGTATTTAATCCACCTCCGAAAGTGGATTCTGGTGTACTTCTCTTAAAACGTAAAGAAAGCTACCAACTTCCATGCGATGAAAAACTATTTTTTAAAATAGTGAAGACTGGTTTTCAACAGCGTCGTAAAACACTTCGAAATAGTTTAAAAACTTTCAATCTTTCAGATAATTTAAAAGCAAATGCTATCTTTGGGCAGCGTCCAGAGCAATTAAGCGTATCAGAATTTATCAAACTGACGACCTTAATTCAAAATGACCATTAGTATATAATATTCGGACTTTTAGTTTTAGAATAAATACGTTTGCTTTAGGTGGAAGAAATCCAAGATAACATACAATTTCAGTTAACTGATGAGCTTATTGAGCAAGTAGAAGTCCTTGTTGAAAATCAAGACGATAAGGAACTTAAAAATTTACTCAACGAGTTTCATTATGCAGATATTGCTGAGATTTTGGACGAATTAGATCTCGATGATGCCATCTATCTCATTAAGCTTCTTGATTCTGAAACCACATCAGACATCCTTACTGAATTAGATGAAGATACAAGGGAAAAGATTCTTAAAAATCTTTCTGCCAAAGAAATTGCAGAAGAAGTTGAAGAATTAGATACTGATGATGCTGCAGATATTATTGCAGAGCTTCCCGAAGAACGCCAAGCTGAAGTTATTTCTAATATTGAAGATGAAGAGCATAGAGAAGAAATTACTGAGCTCCTAACTTATGATGAAAATACGGCTGGTAGTTTAATGGCTAAGGAACTTGTTAAGGTCTATGAAACATGGACCGTTGCTGGTTGTTTAAGGCGAATTAGAGGTCAAGCTAAGGAAGTAACAAGAGTACACTCCATTTATGTTGTTGATAAGCAAGAGAAGCTTATTGGACGATTGTCATTAAAAGATCTTATCGTAGCTAAAAGTGAGCAAAAAATTGCTGATATCGCTAAAGAAAATGTTGACTTTGTGAATGTAGCGGAGGATGTGGAAGATGTTGCTAAGGTCATGGCTAAATACGATTTGGAGGCTATTCCTGTCGTTGATGATTCGCAAACACTTCTTGGTCGCATTACGATTGATGATATTGTAGATGTCTTAAAGGAAGAAGCAGATAAAGATTATCAGTTAGCAGCAGGTATTACACAAGACGTTGACTCAGACGATAGTATTCTAGAATTAACCCGTGCACGTTTGCCTTGGTTATTTTTAGGACTGCTTGGAGGTGTAGGCGCCTTTATAATAATGGAAGGGTTTCAAGAAGCATTTAATCAATATGCAGTGTTGTTTTTCTTTACACCATTAATTGCGGCGATGGCTGGTAATGTTGGTGTACAATCTAGTGCGATAATTGTACAAGGTTTGGCAAATGACGATGTAAAAGGAAGTATTAATAGTAGGCTACTTAAAGAAATGCTTCTTGCCGCCTTAAATGGTGTCATTTTAGCTATTTTCTTATTTCTATTCGTTTGGGCATACACAAGCGATGTCAACAAAGCTGTGGCAATTTCTGTTTCACTTGTCGCCGTAATTATCATTGCTGGACTCATCGGTACATTCGTCCCACTATTTTTAGATAAACGAGGTATAGATCCTGCGATTGCTACAGGTCCATTTATTACTACAAGTAACGATATACTTGGAATTTTACTTTATTTCTGGATAGCCAAATTAATCCTTGGAATCTAATCCTTAGGTCTTCGTATCTTTGAGGTATGAAACCAATAAACATTCAAGAAAAGTTCACCAAATTTTCTAAAAACTGGCATCCGCATCAGGTTGCCACTGTAGATGATATGCAAGTCATATTAGCCAAACTAAAAGGTGAATTTGTATGGCATAGCCATGACGAGGAGGACGAGCTCTTTCAAGTCATTAAAGGCACATTGCATATGCAGTTTAGAGATAGAACAGAAATTGTGAACGCTGGTGAATTTATTGTCGTCCCAAAAGGCGTTGAACACAATCCATGTACCTTAAACGATGAAGAAGTCCATGTGCTTTTATTTGAAAAACTAAACACCGCGCATACCGGAAACGTACAACACGAGCGTACACAAACAGAATATCCTAAAATTTGAAAATTCTCCATTTAGATACCAACCATTCATTACTCATAAATCAGCTCCATGAATTGGGTTTTGAAAATCATGAAGATTACACTTCATCAAAGGAAGAAATTGAAGCTAAAATAAGCTCCTATGACGGTATTATCATAAGAAGCCGTTTTAAAATTGACAAAACCTTTTTAGATAATGCCATAAATCTAAAATTCATTGGTCGTGTCGGTGCTGGGCTCGAAAATATCGATTGTGACTATGCTCAAGAAAAAGGTGTCTACTTAATCTCAGCACCAGAAGGCAACCGCAATGCTGTCGGCGAGCATGCCCTTGGAATGATTCTCTCCCTATTTAACAAACTAAACAAAGCCAATAGCGAAGTGGCTCAAGGGAAATGGTTGCGAGAAGAAAATCGTGGATTAGAGCTAGATGGTAAAACTGTTGGGCTTATTGGTTATGGTAACATGGGAAAAGCCTTCGCTAAAAAACTTCAAGGATTTGATGTTGACGTCATTTGCTACGACATTAAAGCAAATGTTGGTGACAAAAACTGTACTCAAGTTTCGCTAGAAGAACTTCAAGAAAAAACAAATGTATTAAGTTTACATACACCTCAGACACCCTTAACCGTAAATATGATAAATAGTGCTTTTTTAAATTCGTTTAAAAAACCTATTTGGCTAATAAATACGGCAAGAGGTAAAAGTGTGGTTACCGAAGATTTGGCAGAAGCTCTAAAATCTGGAAAAGTTTTGGGTGCTGGCTTGGATGTATTAGAATACGAAAAGTCTTCGTTTGAAAACTTATTTTCAGGAGATCTTCCAATAGCATTTCAATTTTTAATTGATGCTGAAAATGTCTTACTCACACCTCATGTAGCAGGATGGACGGTGGAGAGTAAGGTCAAATTGGCACAAACCATTGTAGATAAAATCAAAGCTAAATTTTGCTAACTTAGAGGTTACTAAATTAATCTCACTATGCAATATAATGCAGACTCTCCTGAGGACTATATCTCTCAAGTCCCAGAAGAACGACAACTCGCGCTTAAAAAATTACGCCAAGTCATTAATGATAACCTCCCAAAAGGATTTGAGGAAGGCATACAATACAAAATGATTGGTTATTATGTTCCTCATTCGGTATATCCAGATGGCTATCATTGTGATCCTAAAACACCATTACCATTTATGAGTTTTGCTTCGCAAAAAAATTCTGTTAACTTATATCATAGTGGCATTTATGCAAAGAAAGAACTGCATGATTGGTTTGTAAACGAATATCCGAAACACAGCACTAGAAAATTAGATATGGGCAAAAGCTGTATTCGTTTTAAAAAAGTTGAGGACATCCCTTATGAATTGATAGGTGAACTCACACGCAAAATGACTTGTGAAGAATGGATAGATATTTATGAATCTGCAATAAAAAAGAAATAATATGGAAAAACGTGTAACAGGTATTGGTGGGCTCTTTTTTAAAACCAATGATCCTGAGGCCTCAAAAGAATGGTACAAAAAACACTTAGGGCTAAACACTGACCAATATGGCTGTACTTTCTGGTGGAAAGATAAAGAGGGCAATGATTGTTCGACACAGTGGAGTCCTTTTAAAGCAGAAACGAGCTATTTTGATCCTTCAAAAAAAGACTTTATGTTTAATTATAGAGTTCATGATCTTGAAGCACTTTTAAAAGTATTAGAAGAGGAAGGTGTAACAATTGTGGGTGAAATGGAGACATATGATTATGGGAAGTTCGCCTGGATCCTTGATAATGACTATAATAAAATCGAACTCTGGGAACCAATTGATACTGCCTTTCAATAAAGCGGCAACTTTTTTTACTAATTTTAATTTTACTATTAACCATTAAAACAAAATAAAATGTCAGACGAGAATAAAGATTTAAAAGACGACCTAGATGATATGATAGGTGATGCAAAAGAAAGTGCTAAAAAAGCTGGAGAAAAGATCACTCAAAAAGCAAGTGAATTAGCAGATGATGCAAAAGAACTTGCAAGTGATGCAAAAGAAAAAGCTACGGAGTTTGCTGACGAGGCAAAAGAAGTATTAAGCGATGGTAAAAATATTGCTATAATTGCGCATCTTACAATCATAGGATGGGTTATCGCACTTATAATGAATAGTAATAACAAAACTGAGTTAGGATCCTTTTACATTAGACAAATGCTAGGGCTTCTTATTATTGCCTTCATTACATCATGGATCCCAATACTGAATTTCTTAATATTTATTGTCCTTTTCATCGCATGGCTAATGAGTTTGATCGGCGCCTTTGGTGGTGAAAAGAAGACTACCTTTTTACTGGGTAATCAATTTCAAGATTGGTTCAAATCACTTTAAATCATATTTAACCCAGAATTTAATTCTGGGTTTTTTATTTCTCTAATCCAAAGTCTGAAGGTAAAGTGTCACCCACTCTCTGGTCCCCAAGATAACCAGTAAGATATACACCTATAATTGGCGCATAATTACCGTAAACATCTATATAGATTTTATCAGTTTTTAATTCCATCGTGGACTGTCGAGACCTTTTATATAGAATTGAAATTTTGGACTTCAGTGTCAGCTCCTTTATACCTTTTTGTTTGCTATCTTTAACTGAAATATAATTCCACTCATTCACTTTTTTACCTTTATTATAAACTCGGTAATTCTCTGCTTTTAGATTTTGATTATAAAGGGCTCTAATAAAATGCTGAACAGAACCATTGTATACCTTTTTACGGTTACGTTGTACGCGCTTTTTCGAATCCACATTTAGATCTTTGTAAAAGGAGGTCCCTAAATATTTTACTGCATTAATAAGAAAGCGTTGTTCTTCAAAATCTATGGTGTTATAGTTTGCTTCAAAGTCAATAATATCAAAATCTATTTCATATTGAAGGAGTCTGTTCTTTACAACTACAGGTACTGGAGAACTAGCATATAACGTTTTATTATCACTATCGTAATAAAGCACTAAGTCCTCTTCATTTAATATTTTGCAAGAATTCGCCACACGCGATGTGCCCAAAAATTCTTTTCTAAAAAGTTGAAGTTTTTGTGCTCTAGTTAATTCATCATCAAAATTAACATAGACTTCATCTAATGTATTGGTGGCAACAACAAGCTCAACTATCACATTACTCATAGATCTGTAATCAGTGATTAGTACCTTCTCATATCCTAAAAAAGAGATGACTAGATTAGATTGTACCGCATCATTATATTCAATAGAGAATTCTCCGTTTTCATCTGTGGTTGTCCCTATAGTTGTATGGTCAAAATAAATAGAAGCAGTTTCAACAGGTTCTCGTGTTACTTTGTCAATGACCTTACCTTTAATCGTCTGGGAGACTAGAAATAAAGGAAAAAGCACAAATAATAAGAACCATCTATTTGTCATTATTATCCATAAATTTTTGCTCCAACTCAGCCTGAAATTCCTCCATTACAGGTCTTACAGTACTTTCGGGTAAATCGGCAATTTTTATATACATAAGACCGTCCACTGCATTGTTAAATAACGGATCTACATTAAATGCCACAAGTTTGGCGTTCTGTTTAATATACTTCTTAAGAAGTACAGGTAATCTTAATGCGCCTGGCTCTACCTCATCAATAATTTTATCGAACTTATTTAAATCTGCTTCGGTCGAATCAAAAACAAAATCCTTATCCGCATCCTTAAGCTTCACTTTGAATTCTTTCTTAGGATGCACGTACTGTGCAACATAAGGATCATAGTAATGGGATTTCATAAACTCTATCATTAAGCTTTTAGAGAAATTTGAAAACTGATTACTAATACTTACACCTCCGATAAGAAATTTATGTTCAGGGTAACGCAATGTTGTGTGTACAATCCCTTTCCATAACAAAAACAAAGGCATCGGTTTTTGTTGGTATTCTTTAATGATAAACGCACGTCCCATTTCTATAGACTGGCTCATCATTTTATATAATTCTGGCTCAAACCTAAACAAGTCTTGTAGATAGAAACCATCTATACCAAAGCGCTCAAAAATCTTAGCACCTAGACCCATTCTATAGGCTCCGGCAATTATATTTTTATCATTATCCCATAAAAACATATGATGATAATAAGTATCGAAGGTATCTAAATCTATAGCCTCATTAGTTCCTTCACCAACTTCCCTAAAAGTAATTTCTCTAAGTCGTCCTATTTCTCGTAAAATATTGGGTATATCTCTGGCAGAGGCTAAATAGACCTCATAATTTTTACTTTGTAGGAGTCTACAATCTTTCTCTCTAAGATAGTTGACCTCATCTACCATAATTTTAGAGTCAATTGGCGTCACAATACTTTTAGGTGATTTTGGCACCTTGACAGTGGATTTAATATTCTCTAAAATCTTCGACTTATCTTCAAAGGTCTTTGAGAGTATATAGGTCTTACGCCTTAAAAATTCAGTAAACTCAGTTAAGCTCTGGTGCTCAGATTGATCTTTTACGGATATTGGCTTACCAACACGTACTTTAATTATTCTTCTTTTCTGAGTTAATAATTCTGATGGTAATTTGGCTGTTCTTAAAGTATCGCTAATCTTGGATAATCTATAGAACAATCTACTGTTTTTAGCATGAAAATAAATAGGAACAACTGGCACCTGTGCTTTTTGAATTAATTTCATTGCAGCTTCTTCCCAAGGCTTGTCAACAACAAGCCTTCCATCTCTATAGGTTGATACTTCACCAGCAGGAAAAACACCTAAAGGACTTCCTTCTCTTAAATGAAGAATAGCGCTTTTAAATCCTGAGACACTACTCTTAACATCTTTACGATCCTCAAAAGGATTTACTGGCATAATGTAGGGCTTTAGTGGCTCAATTCGATGTAATAGAAAATTGGCAATAATCTTAAAATCGCTACGCTGTTCTAGCATCAATTTTAAAAGTAATATGCCATCAATACCACCAAGGGGATGATTAGAAATTGTTATATAAGGCCCTTCTTTTGGTAAACGTTTTATATCCTCCTCAGGGATTTCAAATTTTATTTGAAACTCTCCTAATATGCCATCTAAAAATTCAAGATCACTAAGGTGCTTATTACGATTGTAGATTTTGTTGAGTGTAGAGATTTTAAGGACTTTCATTAAAATCCAACCGAAAAAAGTCCCCAAAATACCGTATTTGTCGGCATTGATAGCTTTCGCTACCTCTTTGGCGGTTACTAATCCCATTTCGGTTGATTTGCCCATAACAACAAATTTAATAACTAATAACTTGGTATTTAGTCTTTATTAAATAATCAAGTTAGCTTATCCTTTATTTAATTTACATACTATTCCTTATGTCGTTACTATTTGAATAGTATGTGGTGTTAATTGTTTTAATAAAACAGTTTTCCCTTTCTCTAGATTATCAATTGCCTCATCGTTATAATGTCTTATGGTATAAAGACTAACATTATCATAACTTGTTACTTTAAATTTAGCTTTTAAGTGCTGCAAGAGTTTATCAAGGTTATTATATAAATTATCTATACATACCGAAAAACTAATAGCTGAATTCTGAATAACATCAACCTTCATCTTGTAAAGGTGTAATAAATTGAAAATTTCACTAATATTTTCTTCGACTATGTATGAAAAATCCAATGATGATAATGAAATTAATGTTTGATTTTTCTTTACGATAAAACATGGTACTTCTGGTTCTATAAGCTTGCCTTTGCCAACCGTTGTACCACTATTAGACGGATTTAGAAAGGACTTTACTAATAAAGGAATTTCCTTTCTCTGTAAAGGTTGTAACGTCTTAGGATGAATTACAGAAGCACCGTAAAAAGCCAATTCTATAGCCTCACGATACGATATTTGATTAAGCAATTGGGCATTCTCAAAATATCTTGGGTCTGCATTTAAAACACCAGGTACATCTTTCCAAATAGTAACATCCTTGGCATTTAGACAATAGGCTAATATCGCAGCGGTGTAATCACTGCCTTCTCTACCTAGAGTTGTAGTGAAGTTGTTTGCGTCACTACCTAAAAAACCTTGGGTGATATTTAACCGAGTTGTATTAAAATTAGAGCTGATTAGATCTTGGGTTTGTTCCCAATCCACATTACCTCGTCTATAATAATTATCAGTTTTAATGAAGTCTCTAATATCTAGCCAGGTATTTGATATGCCTATATCATTTAAGTAATGGCTTACAATTGTTGTAGATATTAATTCTCCATACCCTATAATTTGATCGTAAACAAAATTATAATCTGGAGACTTATTGTGTTTAAAAAACAAGGAAAGTTCATCGAATAGTTTTTTGACCGCATTAAATACAACATGCTGTTCATTATTGAATAGCTCTAATAGTATTTCGTTGTGGTATTTAATAACATCATGAATAGCACTTTGTAACTCCGCTTTATTATCAAAGTAATTCTTAATAACAATCTCTAAGGCATTTGTAGTTTTTCCCATTGCAGAGATTACAACTACCAAATTATCATATCCTGTTGTTTTAAGGACATGTGCTAAATTTTTTACACCCTCTGCATCTTTTACGGAAGCGCCTCCAAATTTATATACTTGCACTAAATATTTTTTAGATAATTATCAATTGCACTTTCATCAAGCTGCACCACATCCCAGTCTCTCATCACATTAGCACCCTTACTTTCATAAAACTTTATAGCGGGTTCATTCCAATCTAACACTTCCCAACTCACACGTCTTACACCTAATTGCTTAGCATATTTTACAACCTCATTTAACAATATTGTTCCTAAACCTAACCCACGACAAGCTTCGCTTACGATTAGATCCTCAAGATGTAATACTTCACCTTTCCATGTAGAATATCTCGGATAGACGAGCGCTATGCCTTCGATTCTGTTATTTATTTCAACAACAAAACATGTAAACTTTTGAGTTTCCCCAAATCCATCAGTTTCTAAGTCCTGTAACGTTACCTCAACAGCGTGTGGTTCCTTTTCAAAAATTGCCAATTCTTTAATGAGTTCTAAAACCCTAGGCATATCTTTTTTTGTAGCTAAACGCGGTTGATTCATTGTTAATTCAAAAAGAATTCAAATATAACCCAAAGTAACTTTACATAACAATTAAAATAATTTACGAAAACGTTATAGTTATCTAAAAAATGCGATATTTGCCACAATTAATATAACGCTTCATGTCTCACGCCAATCAAACACTCGGTGAGTTTATCATCGAAAATCAAGCTTCATTTAAATACACATCAGGAGAACTTTCTCGACTAATTAACTCTATAAGACTTGCTGCCAAAGTTGTTAATCATGAGGTTAACAAAGCTGGACTAGTAGATATTATTGGTAATGCTGGTGACACTAATATTCAAGGTGAAGATCAGCAAAAGTTAGATGTATATGCCAATGAAAAATTTATTCAAACGATGACAAAACGCAACATTGTTTGTGGTATTGCGAGTGAAGAAGAAGATGATTTCATTTCAATTAACAGCCAAGATGAAAATCATCAAAACAAATATGTTGTATTAATCGATCCATTAGATGGGTCATCAAATATCGATGTTAATGTATCTGTAGGAACTATATTCTCGGTTTACAGACGTGTTACTCCAGTTGGCACACCAGTTCAGTTAGAAGATTTTTTACAAAAGGGGAGTCAACAGGTTGCAGCAGGTTATGTGATTTATGGAACCTCAACCATGCTTGTATATACTACAGGTGATGGTGTGAATGGTTTTACCCTAAATCCAGCGATTGGCTCATTTTATTTATCTCATCCTAACATGCAGTTTCCTGAAGATGGACGAATCTATTCAGTAAACGAGGGTAACTATATACACTTTCCTAGAGGAATAAAAGATTACATAAAGTACTGTCAAAAAGAAGAAGGCGATAGACCTTATACTTCACGATACATTGGTTCATTAGTTTCAGATTTTCATAGAAATATGATTAAA
This sequence comes from Winogradskyella poriferorum, assembly GCF_050618035.1. Classification (GTDB taxonomy): domain Bacteria; phylum Bacteroidota; class Bacteroidia; order Flavobacteriales; family Flavobacteriaceae; genus Winogradskyella; species Winogradskyella poriferorum_A. The sequence goes on along the minus strand of NZ_JBODPY010000001.1, from coordinate 919,456 downwards.
GGCGGGATCTACATGTATCCAAAAAGTTCGAAAAATGCGAAAGGTAAACTTAGATTATTGTATGAGTGCAATCCAATGGCCTTTTTAGCAGAACAAGCTAATGGTAAAGCAAGCGATGGGCTCAACAGAATTATGGATATTGAACCAACAGAACTGCACGAACGTGTTCCTTTTATTTGTGGCAGTAAAAACATGGTTGAAAAAGCCGAAGAATTTATGAGAAACGCATAAAAAAAGCGAGCTGTTAGCTCGCTTTTTTTTGAATCGTTAATTTCTATTGATTCATATTTTTTATTCCGTCGATAAATTCATCTAGACTATGGCCTTGAGTAACTAGCTCTAATGCCTTTTCAGTAATGTATTTAACATTAACAGCATGGAATCCAAGAGCTACACAAAACTTGCGCAATAATTTCTTTTCTTCTTCTTCTTGAATATTGTCAACAACTACCATTCTAGATAGATCATATAGACGCTCAAGTCTATGATCATAAGATACAGGTGGATTAATTGGATGCGATTCGTAATCTTTCATAATTCGTTTATAATCATGCTCGCTGATATTAAGACGATCAGCCAAACGAACTAGGAATTCTTGTTCTTCATCCGAAAAAACACCATCACTCATTGCTACTCTTACAATGGCAGCAAAATGGTCTTTATTACGTTTTCTAAATTCGTTATCGTATAAATCTGAAATTGACATAAATATTTGTTTAAAAGTCCTTGTAATCTGTGACTACAAATATAATTCTATTCCAAGGATTTATCGTTATGGTACCAATCAAAAATTTTATATTTGCATCTTCAAATTAGGAACTTGAGCAAAGCATTAATTTCCAAATCTTATGCAGAGACTTTGCAAATGCAAAATCTCCAAAATGCTATTGCCCAAAACCAAAATGGCGACACTAATCACAGCCATAATAATCTTCACCTTAAAGGTCTTGTAGGCTCTTCTTTTTCCTTCGTTTTGTCCGAGGTTTTTAAGACGTCTGATAAACCATTCCTATTAATTTTTGATGATAAAGAAGAAGCTGCCTATTACCTCAACGATTTAGAACAACTTATCAATGATAAGGACGTGCTTTTCTATCCAGGAAGTTATAGAAGGCCTTACCAAATTGAAGAAACCAATAATGCAAATGTACTTCTAAGAGCCGAGGTCCTTAATCGCATAAATTCTAGGCGAAAACCAGCTGTTATAGTCACCTATCCAGATGCCTTATTCGAAAAGGTTGTCACCAAAAAAGAACTTGAAAAAAATACTCTGAAAATTTCAGTAGGCAACGAACTCAGTATAGACTTTGTAAATGAGGTTCTATTTGAATACAACTTTAAACGTGTTGATTTTGTTACTGAGCCAGGTGAATTTTCTGTAAGAGGTGGAATTGTTGATGTCTTTTCTTTTTCACATGACGAACCCTATCGTATAGAGTTTTTCGGTGATGAAGTAGATAGCATACGAACTTTTGATGTTGAAACTCAACTTTCAACAGAGCGAATTAAAAAGGTAAGTATTATCCCAAATGTCGCTAGTAAATTCATTGAAGAAAAACGCGAGAGTTTCCTTAAATACATAGCGTCTAAAACAGTAGTTTTTTCTAAAAATAGTTCTCTTTTATTCTCCAGAATAGATGAATTCTATGCAAAGGCAGAAGAAGCGTTTAAAGCGCTTTCTACTGAGATCAAACATGCCTCTCCTTCAGAATTGTTTTGTAATTCAGAATTACTAAAAAGACAGTTTCTAGACTATACGGTCGTAGAATTTGGCAACACATCATTTTTAGGTGGAAAAACAGTTCTATTTAATACCAAACCGCAACCTGCTTTTAATAAGCAGTTCAATTTGCTGATTGCAGATTTAAATGACAATCATGAGAATGGTTATGCCAACTATATAGCTTGTGTAAGCGAGCAACAGGCAAAACGTTTTCATGATATTTTTGAAGACACTGAGGAACAAGTCAACTACAAGACTATTGTAGTATCGCTTTATCAAGGTTTTATTGATGAAGAACAAAAGGTCGCTGTCTATACAGACCATCAAATTTTTGATCGTTATCATAAATTTCACCTCAAGAATGGTTATGCAAAAAAACAAGCCATTACGTTAAAAGAACTTACCAATTTAGAAATTGGAGATTATGTGACACATATTGATCACGGCATTGGGAAGTTTGGTGGCCTTCAAAAAATAATGGTTGAAGGTAAAAAACAAGAAGCCATAAAATTAGTTTATGGAGAGCGTGATATTTTGTATTTAAGTATCCATTCTTTACACAAGATCACCAAGTTTAATGGCAAGGATGGTAAGCCGCCAAAGATTTACAAACTAGGTAGCAAAGCCTGGAAAAATCTAAAGCAAAAGACAAAGTCTAGAGTAAAAGAAATTGCCTTTAATCTTATAAAACTCTACGCAAAGCGTAAGCTGAAAAAAGGGTTTCAATATGCTCCAGATAGCTATATGCAACACGAGCTTGAAGCTTCCTTTATCTATGAAGATACACCAGACCAAATCAGCTCTACCCAAGATATTAAGAACGATATGGAAAGTGAGCGCCCAATGGATAGATTGGTGTGTGGTGATGTAGGTTTTGGCAAAACAGAGGTTGCAATTAGAGCCGCTTTTAAAGCCGTTGACAACGGCAAGCAAGTTGCGGTTTTAGTCCCTACAACAATTTTAGCCTATCAGCATTATAGGACTTTTAAAGCACGTCTTAAGGACTTTCCAGTTACCGTAGATTATGTAAATAGATTTAGAACAGCTAAGCAAAAGCGTGAAACTTTAGAAGGTTTAGAAAAAGGAAGTGTAGATATAATTATTGGCACACACCAATTGGCTAACAAATCTGTAAAATTTAAAGACTTAGGCCTACTCATTGTTGATGAGGAACAGAAGTTTGGTGTTGCGGTGAAGGAGAAGCTTAAAACCATAAAGGAAAATGTTGATGTATTGACATTAACTGCCACTCCGATACCACGAACATTACAATTTAGTTTAATGGCGGCAAGAGATTTATCGGTAATCACCACACCTCCACCAAATCGATATCCTATTGAAAGTCGTGTAATTAGGTTTCACGAAGAAACAATTCGCGATGCCGTTAGTTACGAAATACAGCGCGGTGGACAAGTCTTTTTTGTTCATAACAGAATTGAAAATATAAAGGAGGTTGCTGGCATGATTCAGAGGCTAGTTCCAGATGCAAAAATAGGAATAGGCCATGGCCAACTCGATGGTAAGAAATTGGAAGAATTAATGTTGGCTTTTATGAATGGTGATTTTGATGTATTGGTTAGTACAACCATTATAGAAAGCGGTCTAGATGTTCCTAATGCTAATACTATATTTATTAATAATGCTAATAACTTTGGTCTTAGCGATTTGCACCAAATGCGTGGACGAGTTGGTAGAAGTAATAAAAAGGCGTTTTGTTATTTCATTACACCAGAGTACTCTGCCATGACTACTGATGCCAGAAAACGTATCACTGCATTAGAGCAGTTTACAGAGTTAGGAAGCGGTTTTAATATCGCCATGAAGGACCTAGAAATCAGAGGCGCAGGAGATCTACTGGGTGGCGAACAAAGTGGATTTATAAATGATATTGGTTTTGACACGTATCAAAAAATTCTCAACGAGGCTATTGAAGAATTAAAAGAATCTGAATTTGCTGATCTGTATAAAGAGGATGGGAAACCGAAGCAATACGTAAAGGATATTACTATCGATACTGATTTTGAACTATTATTCCCGGACGATTACGTCAACAATATTACCGAACGTTTGAATTTATACACCAAACTAAATGAGATAAAAACTGAAGAAGATTTACAGAAATTTGAATCTGAAATCGTTGACAGATTTGGAGAAGTTCCAATTCAGGTTTCTGGACTCTTTGATAGCGTGAGGCTAAAATGGATAGCGGTAAAAATAGGTGTTGAAAAGCTCATAATGAAGCAAGGAAAACTCATTGGTTATTTTATTCAAGATCAACAAAGTTCGTTTTATCAAAGCGATGCTTTTACCAAAGTACTACAGTTTGTACAACGTAATACAGGTAAGTGTAAAATGAAAGAAAAGAAAACCCGAAATGGTTTAAGATTACTCCTTTCTTTTGAGAATATAACATCTGTGAAGCAAGCCCTAGAAACCTTATCAAAAATCAATGAATGAAAAAAGTCATTATAACCACCTTCTTTGGCTTACAGTTGCTACAGTATTAATAAGTACATCAGGAGCACTTGGTAAATTTATTGATATGCCGACACCAGTAGTCATATGGTGGCGTTCAGCAATTGCCGGATTATTTTTAGTGGCTTACTGCCGATTTAAAAAAGTGGACTTAAGAATTACAAGTCATAAAGACCGTTGGACTTTTTTCTTAGCTTCAATTTTTATGGGTGCGCATTGGATCACTTATTTCTATGCTTTAAAATTATCTAATGTCGCCTTAGGTATGTTGTCACTATTCACGTTTCCAGTAATAATAGCATTGTTAGAGCCCATTTTTTCTAAAACAAAGGTCGATGTAGTGCATATTCTAATGGGCGTTATTGTACTTATTGGGATTTATATTCTGGCTCCAGAATTTAATTTGAAGAGTTCAGATTTACAAGGCATTCTTTTGGGTATTCTGTCTGCAGTTTGCTATGCCATTAGAATCCTAATCCTTAAAAAGCATGCCACTAATTACAATGGGACGATGCTCATGTTTTATCAAGTTATCATATTAAGTTTTGTTTTGCTTCCAACTTTGTTCTTATTTGACGGTTCAAATATTAAAACTCAATATCCTTATGTCCTTCTATTAGCTTTAATGACAACAGCTGTTGGACATACACTATTTATTAATAGTCTTAAATATTTTAAAGCTAGTACAGCAAGTATAATTGGAAGTGCCCAACCTGTTTTTGGAATTATAATCGCTTACTTTTTCTTGAATGAAATACCAACATTACATACATTTGTTGGAGGTACACTTATTTTGGCAACGGTATTTATAGAAAGCGTAAGGTCTAAAAAAAGTAAATCATAATTTTGGCGTAATTATTGAGGCCTAATTGCCATTAATATCAAACAACATGAAAAAAATCCTTCTCCTGTTAATATGCTTCCCATTTCTAGTTCAAGCACAAAGTGTATCAGGCACCTTTTCACCTTCTAGTGATTACACTTATGCCTTTTTATATAAAGCAACTCCCGAAGGTGCAGATTATGTAAACAGAGGTAAATTAGATAGTCTTGGTCATTTTGAAATCCCAATGGATGAAACAGTAACACCTGGAATTTATAAAATTGTGTATGCCATCCCTCCAGAGGAAAATAATTTTGACTTTATATATAATGGGAAAGAATCAATTGATTTTGATTTTAATAGAGAAAGTGGTGTTGAATTTAAAACATCAGAAGAAAATAAATTATGGAACTCCTACCTTAAAAGTATGGATATGGTAAATATTACCATAAGCAATTATTTTTCGAAAGATGTAAAAGATGAAGACGGCTTTAAAGCCATTTTTAAAACCTTAGATGATACACAAAAGGGTTACGAGCAATTGGCTGAGGGCAAACTCGTCTCTTCCTTTATTATTGCAAATAGACCATACCTTCCGGCTACATATGAAGATATAAGTACGTATTCAAAAAATCTCAAGGAACATTATTTGAATCAAGTTGATTTTAATGACTATTTATTACAAAGCTCATCTTTTTTAGTAGATCGCATTACTGCATATGTTTTTAATATGGTGCAAAATCCAAGTAATAACATCTTAAAAAAACATGTGGATGAGGTAGCTCTAGCAATAGGTCCAGACTCCGATGTTATTAAAACATCATTACTTGAAGTGCTTTGGCAACGTTTTGTAAGTACCGATAATCATGAGTTGGCTAATTATGTGACCGACACCTACCTTTTGGACTTGGCGAATACAACCGGAAAAAAAGTCTTGGCTGAGACTTTAGTTTCCTATAAAAATACTTCCGTTGGAACTAAAGCTCCTGATTTTGAAATAAGCTCCACTGAAAGCACAATTAACCTGCATGATCTTGAGGGATCGGATTACTATCTTTTGGTTTTTTGGAGTAGTGGCTGCGGTCATTGTTTAAATGAACTTCCACAAGTAAAAACACTAATATCTTCAAATCCTAATGTACAAGTTGTTGCTTTTGGATTAGAAAATGATCCAACAGATTGGACGGAAGAAATTAAAAAGTATCCAGAGTTTAAACATACCATTGGTTTGGGCAAATGGGAAAATCCTATTGTAAAGACTTATGGTATTGCGGCAACTCCAATGTATTTTTTACTCTCAAGTGATAAAGTTATCATGGCTAAGCCGTATGCCTTTGAGGATTTAGAAGTGGTCATAAATAGCCTCAAATAAAAACGCCCAGTTAAACAAGTATTTAACTGAGCGCTTTGAAACTAAATAACCAACCAAAATTTAGCCTCTTGTATTTTCTCTTGGGTTATCAACCTTTTTAGATTTCTGTTTACGCTTCTTAGGCTTATCAACCTCCTTGGTTATCTTACCTGTTGTATCAGAACTTCTAAAATATGGTATATAACCTCGTCCTTCAAACTCATAAATTGTTCCAGAATTTGGATGGAGCAATTCGATTGTTCCATCATTAATAACGCTAAGCTCAAAGAATTCATTGTCGAAGAAATCATAATCTAACGTTAAAGTTTTTAGATACATGTTGCCAGAAATATCACCTACACCATAAACACCTGTATAGTCCCAAAATATATTGTCTGGATTTACAATATTTACATCCTGTGAACTGCGAAACGTAGAATCATTGCCGCCTGATAAAAACTGTAAATAATTCTCATTTTCAAATTCATTTAAGGCACCAAATTCACTTGTGTAGACTTTCTCCCAAGCTTCATATTCCTGCAAGAAATAATGGATGTTGTCATAGAATACAAAATCATAGTCAAAATTATTTCTCTGAAATCCTCTTAGGAAATAGGAGGTATCATTAAAAGGATTATATAATTCAATAGTATTACCATCTATCTGATAAACATCAAAACTCTCAATCCCATCGATGACATGATCTACATCCAAAATCATGTCGTAAGCCACATAGTTACCTATTGGAACACCAAATCCATTTCCTTGAGCTCCAAAATCTACAAGATTATTATTGGCAAAAAGCGTTCCATTTCTAAATGAAAGGGTAAATGCGATTTGTAAAAATGGTGTTTCACCAAAACCTTGTGTCTGATTAATATCAACATACCATAACTCGTAAGAACGTAATAGTTGATCCAACGACACTCCAGGATTATTGTCTACAATAACAACCTCATCTGTATAACAAGAGGTGAACAATGTTGCACTTAGTGCAAAACCTAATAGTAATTTCAATGTCTTCATAATTCAACGGTTTTAAGGGTTACTATATGTATAAATCCAAAACGCGTGCCAAAGTGCAAACCGAGTTATTTGGAAGGAATTCTTTAAGCCTTTGAAATTGAGAATTATCTTAGTAATAATAAGGGTTTAAGGAAACTTTAATAGCTATTTTAGTTTCTAATACCCTCCATTTTTTTTATGTATTTTTGAGTTTCAAATTGAATGTAATTTCTATGGACAATAACACTAAATATGCTGTTTTTGGTGCTGGTTCTTGGGCAACAGCAATCGTAAAAATGCTTTGCGAGAATCTAGATGAAGTTGGATGGTATATGCGAAGTGCATATATCAAAGATCATATTATAAAAGAACAGCATAATCCCAGTTACCTTAGCTCTGTAGAATTTCATACCAATCAATTAAAACTCAGTAATGATATTAACGAAATAGCAGATTGGGCAGATGTCCTCATCTTTGTTATACCATCTGCTTTTATGCACTCTGAACTCGAAAAATTGACTTCAGAAATAAGTCAAAAAACTATTGTATCTGCTGTAAAGGGTATTATTCCAGAATCCGGATTACTAGTGGGAGAGCATTTTCATGATATCTACAACATTCCGTTTGAAAATATTGCGGTTATTGCTGGGCCATGTCACGCTGAAGAAGTAGCTCTAGAACGTTTATCTTATTTAACCATTTCTTGTGCAGACGCTGATAAGGCACAATCTATTGCAGACAATTTATCTAGCCATTATATAAAGACTAAGATTAGTGATGATATTATAGGTGTTGAATACGCTGTAATGCTTAAAAATATCTATGCTATCGCTGCTGGTATTGCGCATGGTTTGGGCTATGGTGATAATTTTCAGAGTGTACTAATGAGTAATGCTATTCGTGAGATGAAACGCTTTATTAAAAAAATGCACAAAATGAAGCGTAACATTAATAATTCAGCGTATTTAGGCGACTTATTGGTTACTGGTTACTCTGTGTTTTCTCGTAATCGTATGTTCGGTAATATGATTGGAAAAGGATATACCGTAAAGTCTGCAATGATGGAAATGAATATGGTTGCAGAAGGGTATTATGCTACAAAGAGTGCGCAATTGCTCAACCAAAAGAATAAGAAGAAAACACGACTACCAATAATCAATGCTGTTTATAGCGTATTATATGAAAACAAAAACCCAAAAAAGGTTTTTAAAAAATTGACCGAAAGACTAGATTAGTAATTCGACTACTTCACTAAAATTCCTTTTAATTGCATTAGAGGAATTACTTGTAAAGCCTTGTCATTGATTGTATTTTTTCTGAACAGATAGGTTTTATCAAACATCTGATTTCCTTTAAAAAAGGTGACTTTAAAGGTGTTATTAAGCTGTAAAACCTGCTCTTGCATATACTCTATCTTAGCATAACTTCGAGCTGGAAGTTTAGCGATAGTGTGGCGCATAGGAGGTGTCATCTTAGTTTCTGATTTTCCCTGAGATACAATAAGAACAGTATCTAAATCTGCATCACTATTATTAATGATGTAGGCATTCCAATCGAGTGTTTTATACTCTAAATGTTGCTCTTGTACTACAGCAACATAAACATCCTCAACTTTTGGGATCTCAATGTCTTTTTTCACGGATTAAAGTGCAGATTTAAACTGCTCTAAGAATCGTACATCGTTCTCACTTAATAAGCGTATGTCGCTAATTTGATGCAGTAATAAAGCAATTCGGTCTATACCCATGCCAAAAGCGAAACCTGAATATTCTGCAGAATCTATACCACAGTTTTCTAAGACATTAGGATCTACCATACCACAACCCATTATTTCTAACCAACCTGTTCCTTTGGTCATTTTATAATCAGTCTCTGTTTCAAGTCCCCAATATACGTCTACCTCAGCACTTGGTTCCGTAAACGGGAAATAGGAAGGTCTTAACCTTATTTTAGATTTACCAAACATCTCAGTGGTAAAGTACTGCAAAGTCTGCTTTAAGTCTGCGAAACTTACGTCCTTATCTATATACAAGCCTTCAACCTGATGAAAGAAACAATGCGAACGTGCAGAAATAGCTTCATTTCTATATACTCTACCAGGTGAAATAGTACGGATTGGAGGTTTATTATTTTCCATGTAACGCACCTGCACCGAACTGGTATGCGTACGTAATAAAATATCAGGATCTGTCTGGATAAAGAAGGTATCTTGCATATCTCTTGCAGGATGATATTCAGGTAAATTTAAAGCCGTAAAATTGTGCCAATCGTCTTCAATTTCTGGACCTTCACTTACATTAAATCCAATTCGCGAAAAAATATCGATGATTTGATTCTTTACAATAGAAATTGGATGACGTGCACCCAAGGCAATGGGTTCACCAGGACGTGAAAGATCTCCATAAATACCACTGTCTTCCTCTCGCTGATCTAAAGCTTCCTTAAGTGTATTTACTTTTTCTTCAGCTGTTTTCTTGAGTTGATTAATTGTTTGCCCAAACTCCTTCTTTTGCTCGTTGGCTACATTTTTAAACTCAGCAAAATATTGCTTTAAAAGCCCCTTGGATCCTAAAAATTTTATTCTGAATGCCTCAACCTCTTCTTTAGATTGGGCAGAAAATGCTTCTGCTTCCGCTATGAGTTCCTTTAACTTATCTATCATTACTATCCTGAATTTAATTCAGTATGCTCTTTAATTGAACGGCAAATTTATAAAATCTTAATCGATATACTCCGTCTCAACGAAATAGTTTACTATAGCCTCTTTCATGAGAACGCTCTGTTCACCTGCTTTTAAAAAAGGAAGTTGTTCTTTTACCTTATAGTGTGGCCAACCCTCTTCATCAACATAATCAAATTCGTAAAACCCATAAGGCTCTAATAACTTACAAATAGCGATATGCATTAAATCTAATTTATGATCTTTTTTAAAAGCTCTATGCAATTGTCCGAGTTCTTGCACACCTATTAAATAAATAATAGCGTCGAGGTCTAGCGGATCTCCATCAGCAAATTGATTGGAAAGCTTTTCTACCACCAAATCCCATCTTTCTTTTAATTGTTGATCTCTTGCCATAATTTATCAATAACAATCTCCGTTATAAGATTAGCAAAGTTAAATTATATTTGCTTAAACCGCTATTATTATGAGTATCATTGATATTGTATTAGGTGCCCTATTACTCTTTGGTTTAATAAGAGGTGCCATGAAGGGTCTATTTGTTGAAGTGGCATCTTTACTCGCTCTTGTATTAGGTGTTTATGGTGCCATTCATTTTAGTTTCTTTGCTTCTGGTTTTTTAGAATCTAAAGTAGACTGGAGCGAAAAAACGATAAATATTGTGGCCTTTGCCATTACATTTGTAATTATCGTACTTGCTATAAGTCTTGCTGGTAAAGCGCTCACTAAATTAGCAGATTTCGCAGCTTTGGGTTTATTAAATAAACTACTGGGAGGCGCATTTGGAGCGCTTAAAATAGGCCTTATACTAAGTATTCTATTAATTGTATTTAATAAATTAAATAAGACACTTCCTTTTATTGAAAAAGAAGATCTTGAAGAAAGTGTTCTTTACGAACCTGTAAAATCATTGGCTCCAATGATATTTCCTAATTTGATAAAAAGTGAATCCGAACAGGATGGATTAGAAGAAAATCAAGCATAAAAAAAGCCGCAATAAGCGGCTTTTTATTTTATATAATCCAGTTATTATAACATTTCTACTTTTCCCGTATGTAAACTGTATACACCACCAACAATAGCGATTTCTCCAAAGTCTTCCATTTCGGCTAAAATTGGACTCTTTTTACGAATTCGTTCTATGGTAAGTTTTACATTATTCTCTACCGTCTTAGCCACAAATTCTTTATTAGAGGAATTGGCTTCGCCTTCTACTTCATCAGCCGACTTTCTTACAGCTGGCATAATATTATCTAACATCGCAGTGATATTTCCGAGCTCAACTCCATCACATGCTGCTTTAACTGCTCCACAACTTTCGTGACCCAACACTAATATTAATTTACTACCTGCTACATTACATGAGTATTCTAAACTGCCAAGGATATCTGTATTTTCAAAATTACCTGCTACCCTTGCTACAAAAATATCACCAATAGCCTGATCAAAAACAGTTTCTACTGGCACTCGCGAATCTATACAAGATAAGACTACTGCTTTTGGATATTGTCCTGCTATTGTCTGGTTTATTAACGATGCATTATCTGATCCTTCTGGATTACCTTCTACAAAACGCTTATTACCATTTAATAAATCTTGTAGGACCGAATTTGGTGTCATTGCACCTTGCATGTCCTTGGTTATAGCTATATTTTTCATTCTATCTTAGTTTATATTGTTATTGAAATTAGTCTTTCTTTTTTATTTCTTCGGATTAAGCTTAAAGAAATCGATAAAACTCTCTGGATTATCAACCGTCCCGCGCTCCGAGTACAATCTTATATTAATGTTTCGTTCTTTGGCTTTGACAGCAAAATCCTCAAGAATTTCAATAATATCATTATCGAGATATCTTGTGTTAGAAACATCCAATTCTAACATCGAATCAGCAGGAATTCGATCTAACTCTTTCAAAATAGCGGCCTTATTAAAAAACGTTACTTCCTCAGCTAGTGTCATTTTAATTTTACCATCATCAACGTCTTCACCCTCTTTATGTAAGAAATGTGAATTTTTGAAACTTTTAAATAGTACAATAAAAATACCCACAGCAAGTCCAAGACCAATACCTTTTAAAAGGTCTAAGAACACAATTCCTAATACGGTAATAATAAATGGAACAAATTGCATCCAACCACCATTATACATCGCCTTAAATGTTGATGGTTTTGCTAATTTATAACCAACAATAAATAAGACTGCAGCAAGAACTGATAGTGGAATGTAGTTTAATATTTGTGGTATAGTTACAACAGAAATTAATAAGAAAAAGCCGTGAATAATAGCACTAGCTTTTGTACGACCACCTGACTGAATGTTAGCAGAACTACGAACAATAACCTGAGTAATTGGCAATCCTCCGATTAAACCAGAAACTATATTTCCTGTTCCTTGTGCCAATAGCTCTCTATTGGTTGGTGTAACGCGCTTCTGAGGGTCTAATTTATCTGTTGCCTCCACACACAGTAGTGTTTCTAAAGAAGCAACTAATGCAATGGTGAAACCAGTAATTATAACATCAGCTTGAGTAATTACAGCAAAGTTTGGAAACGCAAGGAGTGATGTGATATCTGAAATACTTTCTGGGACTGGCACAGAAACTAAGTGCTCTGCTGCTAAAGCCAAATCTCCATCTTTGGTAATAAAATAGAAAATAATTCCTACGACCACAGCAACCAAAGGTCCTTGTACAAGTTGGAAGAATTTACCTTTACTACTCAACACATTACTCCATAGAATCAATATCGCCATGGCAATAATTGCAATAATAGTGGCTCCCTTATCAAAATTACCACTAAATAATGCATTTAAAGTTTTTAATAATTCAGTTAGTGTGTTTTCACCATCAATCTGTAAAAAGGCAAAATCACCTTCTGGGTTTTTGTCTATTCCGAAAAAGTATGGGATTTGTTTAAGGATGATAATTACACCTATTCCTGTTAGCATTCCTTTGATTACAGAAGATGGGAAATAATAACCTATAATACCAAGTCTTAGCAATCCAAATGCAATCTGAATTGCACCTCCTAAAACTACAGCTACTAAGAAATTCTCCCAACCACCTAATGCTGTAATAGCTGTTAATACAATTGCCGCCAGACCTGCTGCTGGACCACTTACTCCAATCTCTGATCCACTAAGAAAACCAACAACTATACCACCAACAATTCCCGCAATTAAGCCTGAAAATAATGGTGCGCCACTGGCTAAAGCAATACCCAAACATAATGGTAAGGCAACAAAGAATACGACAATACTCGCTGGCAAGTCATTTTTTAATGATTTAAACATAAAAGTTAAATTTTACGGCTGTACGTATTTTTAACAGCCTTATTGATTATTTAATTAGAAAGTTTCTCTAGAATATTAGGATTGTGATTCTGGAGGTGGTGAAATAATATGTAACAAGGGTCTACTATAAAACCCATCTATGAGGTCAATATTATCCCATTTATTAATGACATTGGGCGTGCTTTCAATATTTGAAAACACAGGTTCGAGAAGAATTTTAAAATTTTCAATTTCTTCTTCTTCACCCATACCATCGCATAAGGAAATATCAATAGTATTATCTATTGAAGATATAATGGTCGGTACGCTTATTATTGATAGAAATAGCACAACAATAAACAGCGCAGTAAATTTTTTAAAAATCATAGGTCGTTGCCCAACAAATATATAATTATGTCAGGATTTTCAATAAATATAATTAAAAATCATTCAACAACTTAATGTCTTGGGATTGAATCCAACCAACGGAATTGTCGGCCAATTGAATTTTATTCCAATCTTCATATGTTTCTAAGACTTGAACCTTTGTTCCTTCATGAAGACGAAATACTTCTTCACTAGATTTATTTGGGTCTGACTTTACACGAGACTCTTGTGCAAAGACTATAGCAGGATTCTTTTTAGCATCGAGCCTTACTTTCTGAAATGCCATAACAACAGACAAAATAGCAATAAATAGACTTGCTATACTAACGACAAAGGCTAATCGCTTTCTTGAGGTAGCCTGTGAAAAATGATAGAGTAAAAAGAGCAGTACAAAAATAAAAACTCCAATTACCGCTATGATAGCCCATGTATCTGAACTTAAGGTATTCACAAAATTTTTAATGATTTTTGAAAACCCTACATCTGGTACTTTATCTATGGCATCGATTGTCATATTCTGCGCGAAAGCCAAATTATTTTTGATTTCCTCGTCATTAGGATTAAGCAACAAAGCCTTTTCGTAATAATATACACTTGGTGCTATGTTGTTAAGCTTGTAATTAGCATTAGCCAAATTAAAATAAAGCTCTGCTGAATGTACATCAGAATCTAGAATTGATTCATATTTATCTATAGCCTCAGCAAACTTGCCATCATTGTACAAAGCATTGGCCTCTTCAAATACTTGCGTATTTTGGCTAATACCAAATAGCGAAAAACATAATAATATGACAGTTATTATACGCATGCTATCGAATCTGTTTATCTATTATTGAAATCGTCTTGGCTGCCTTGTCATAATCACTTTGCATCGTCACTTGCTCAATTGGTGTATACCTCGCCAACTCACAGCTTTCTAAAATAGAATTGAAATCTGCTATTATTGAAGATTCCACATTTCTATTGGAAAGTAATTGCTCTATTTTGTCCTTATTAAAATCACTTGTTTCTATTCTTAGTTTTGCTTTAAGATAGTTATGAAGTGCTTTCTCCAAAGCCACATAAAAAGAAACCTTATCATTTAATGCTTTCTTAGCTTCACTCAAATATTTTCTCGCTAATCGATCTGCCTTTCTTACACGATTACCTTGTACATCAGCATCGCGCTTTTCTTTGTTTCTCCTCACAAAAATGGCAATAGGAATTGCTAAAAATGGTAAAAGTACAAATGCCCAAAAAGTGTTGGACCCGAAGAATGGTGTTACACTCTTTTTTTCCCAATTAGCCTTTGTTTTAATAAATGCAAATGTGTTAGATGTTGGTCTAACAGCTTGCTTAATGTTAGAGGTCTCAGAGGTATTAGAATTAGAAATTGAAGCTGTAGGACCTTCTAGTACGTCTACTACCAATTCATCTGAAGTAATTCTTTTGTAGGACTCTGTTTTTAAATCGAAATATGAAAAGGAAATTGATGGTATTGGATATTTACCTTTATACTGTGGCACAATGGTATAGGTGTCTGAAATTGTACCCTGCATACCACTTAATCTAGTCCTAACATTCTCTCGATGCTCTGGTTCATATACCTCTAACGAACTTGGTACAGTAAGCTTAGGAAGTTCGAACAACTTTAAATTCCCTTTACCAGATACTTGGATTTTTGCTTGTAAGGATTCCGTTGCGTTTAATTGACTTTTTGTTGTAGTGACATTAAAATTGAAGTCTCCAACAGCGCCTTTAAAATCAGCTGGTTTTCCTACCTCTGGCAAAGGCTTAACATCTACTGTTCTGCTTCCCGCTGTAACTGTTCTTGGCACCTTTGTCATAATTGGACGACCAAATATATCTGCTCTACCTGTAGGAACCTCTACCGTTATGTCTAAAACCAAAGGTTCCAATTTTAGTTTACCTGTTTTCTGAGGATATAAAACTGTTTTTCTTAAAACAACATAACGATATTCTTCACCCTTATAGATACCTTTTTCAATTGGAAGCCCTTTTATTTCAATATTTTGGCTCCAGAAGTCATTATATCTAGGATTATCTTTTTCTCGCCAGTTACTAACACCAGTTTCTGGTGAAACATATAGTTTGTAAACCACGGTTATCGCTTCATTTAGGTATGGATTACTTTTAGATACCTCTGCGACTAAATGTATATTCTGTGAAGCGATGTCTGAAGCTGCAGAATTACCATTAGGTTTATCTACTGCGGCTGTGACTGTAATTGTAACAGGAAAGGTTTTATAAATTTCACCTTCTATTTCTATAGTGGCCTGCTTTATAGTAAACTTACCTCTTTTCTTTGGTGCTAAAAAATAGCTATAGGTTTTAGTATAAGACCGTTTACCGTTTAGCCAAGAATTGCTCACAGATGTATTAGGACCTCCAACAACATCAAAGTCTTTAAAACTTGGTGGTACAAAATTGTCACCATCTTTATTCATTTCAAAGTCGATGCGTAAACGTTCATTAACACCTAGCTTTTTCTTACTGACTTTGGCTTCGAACTTTACTTGGGCTGAGACACTACCTAGCATCATCAAAAGCATAAAAATCGATATGTTCTTTATCAATCTCATTTTAGTTCACCTCAACTTTTACTTTTTCAGATGCTATAACTACCTCTTTAATATCCTCAACATTTTTATCATTAAAAACCCTTCTACCTGAAGGTATGCCAATTGAAACTCTTAACTCTAATGGCGAAATATTTATTTTACCTCGCTTACTCGGTTTTAGACTTAATGATTTTAAAATAACTGTACGGTAAGTTATACCATCTATTTTTTCATTGACTACATTGAGACTTTGAGGAGAAATATCTGTTACCTCAGCATTTTTGACTTTACTATCTTCTATTAATTTCCATTTATGTGCAGAGATACCCTCTGCTACGTGCAATTTATAATTGACCTCTATAGAATCATTAACAGATATAGGTGTTTCAGGATAGACCAATTTTAAAAACACTTTTTTTTGTAAAGAATCTTTATCAATAAGGTAGTTCTTCTTTCTAACCCTTACCACATCAATACTTACAGTATTAGAACTATATGTATTTCCTTTGAAATTTAAAGTCCCGCTTTCAATTACCAAGGTACCTCGCTTCTTCGGAATTAAGGTGTAGGCAATCGTCTTCTCATAACTTATTCTTCCTCCTTCCTTAACATTTGTGTTTGTAGACGTTAAGGGACCATATGTAACTTCAAAATCATTGAATTCTGGAGGAGTAAATTCCGCATCTGGCTCATTAAATGTAAACGAAACTTGGATCTTTTCATTAATGCCAATTTGCGATTTATTGACTTCTGTTTTGAATATAACTTGAGCCTCACAAAACAAAGTGCTTGTTAGTAAAAATAAAAGTGATATCTGTTTAATTAAGTTCATTTAGCATTAAGATTGAGGATAAAATAAAAGGTATCACCTTTACCAATCCTTTTCAGTTTTCACTTTAGCGCCCTTTTGCTTTTCTGCATTTATTTTCTCTTGAACCTTTTGCTCTTGGTTCTGCATAGCTTCGAGAATATTTTTTATTTGTTGTGGTGACATTTGACCAGGCTTTGGCTTTGGTTTTTGGTTTTTATCCTTATCATCCTTGCCCTTGCCATCATCTTTTTTCTCATCCTTTGGTTTACCATCTTCATCTTCTTCCTTATCACCATCTTTTTTGTCTTGATCACCTTCGTCCTTCTTATCCTGATCGTCTTTATTTTGATCTTCCTTTTTCTCTTCCTCCTCTTTATCTTGCTCTTGCTCCTTATCTTTATCTTCCTTATTATCTTCGCCACCACCATCTTCTTGTTGCTCTGCACATTCCTTTGCTAATGCAAAATTATAACGTGTCTCTTCGTCATTTGGATTGTTTCGTAAAGCATCTTTAAAGGCTTCAACTGCTTGTTTACACTGCTCATTCTGCATTAGAATATTTCCAATATTATGAAAAGCACGATGCTTCTCATCTTTGGTCTTAGCATTCTTCGCCGCTTCTTGAGATCTGAATAGTGCCTCATCAAAACTGCCCTTTTTATAATATGAATGTGCAAGGTTATATGACCCAACAGCTTTATTTGGAGCTTCAGAGATTGCTTTTCTATATTCCATCTCTGCTTCCACGAAGTTATCTTCACCTAAAAGTGAATTCCCTTCATAAACCAAATTGGTGGCTTTCTCTTCTGCTTTAATCTGTTCCTTTGATTTATCTTGCGCAAATCCAAAAAAACTAATTAGCCCTATAAAAACAACTAAGCAATATTTCATTTCTCTCTTTACTTAATTTAAAATTAGTAAACCCATATAATAACCACAGTTAAAGAATAATTAAAAATTTTCATTAAATAAATTCAATCGTTTTAACCAGGCTGTTTTTCTCTCTAAAAAGAAAATATCTATAAACAATAAAAATATACCTAACCCTAAAAACCATTGAAACTGATCTTTAAAGTCTGCAATTTGTTTAGATTCAAATTCTTTTTTGTCCATCTTATCTAAAAGATCTTTTATTGCATCAACAACTTCTTGCGTGTTGGTTCCATTAATATAAATCCCATTGGTTTCATCTGCAATCTCTTTTAAGGTTGCCTCATCTAGTCTTGTAATGACAGTTTCACCGCTTTGGTCTTTTTTATAATTTAAAACTACACCATTACGCTTTATTGGAATTGGACCACCTTTAACATCACCAACTCCGACAGTAATAATTCTTATACCCTCATCATTAGCTTCCTCTGCGATATCTACGGCATCACCTTCATGGTCTTCACCATCCGAAATGATAATTAATATTCTATTGGTCTGTTCTTCATCATCATAATAAGTTTTGGCTAATTGTATGGCTTCATGAATTGCGGTTCCTTGTGAGGACAGCATATCTGTATTCATATTTTGAAGAAACATTTTTGCAGAGGCATAATCTGTTGTTATTGGTAATTGAGGGAAGGCCTTACCTGCATATGCTATTATCCCAACACGATCACTTGCTAAACTATTAATTATCTGTGTAACAAGTTGCTTAGATTTTTCCAATCTATTCGGTGCAATATCTTCTGCCAACATACTTTTTGAAACATCTACTGCGAATACAATATCTACACCTTGGCTTCTTACTGTTTCTAATTTAGTACCAATTTTAGGATTTACCAATGCTATTGAAAGGCATCCAAAAGCACCACATAAAACTAATACCTTTAAAACACTTTTAAACAAAGATTGATTTGGACTTAATCTTTTTAGTAAATGGTTGTCCGCAAATTTCTTCTGCGCACTACGTCTCCATAATTGTACTAAAGCAAACAATAGGATTATTGCTGGAATAACCAGTAAAGTCCAAAACCATATTTTTTCATCTAGTCTAAACAAAGCTTCTAAATATTGTGTTTCTGAGTAACAATTCAATTAACAACAAAAGACCTGCCAATAAAATTAATGGTCGGTATTTCTCTTCGTAATTGTAATATTTTTTCTCCTCGATTTCAGTTTTCTCAAGCTTATTTATCTCATTATAGATTTCAACTAATTTCTTATTGTTAGTTGCTCTAAAATATTTACCTCCTGTAACTTCTGCTATTTCTTCGAGTAACTCTTCATCTATTTCAACTTGTTGCCTGCCATACCTAAATGAGCCGTTTGGGTTAATTGATATAGGTGATAAGGCCATTCCATTTGTTCCAAGTCCTATAGTATAAACTTTAATTCCGTATTCAACAGCTAACTCACTGGCGATTTTAGGATCAATAAACCCAGAATTATTAACACCATCAGTAAGAAGAATGATTACCTTACTCTTGGCTCTGCTATCCTTCAATCGATTTACTGATGTTGCGAGACCCATGCCTATGGCAGTTCCTCCCTCTATTATTGTATTATACTTGATGTCACGTAGTGAGCGCTGCACAATGGACTTATCACTAGTTATTGGCGTTTTGGTATAAGCTTCTCCTGCATATTCCACAAGTCCAATCCTATCGTTAGGTCTACCGTCAATGAAATCTGAGGCAACCTGCTTTAAAGCCTCAAGTCTATTAGGTCTTAAGTCCTTTGCTAACATACTTGCCGAAACATCTATTGCCATTACAATATCAATTCCTCGCGTTGTCTTTGTACGCGTTGAGACATCAACAGTTCTTGGTCTTGCAATTGCTGTGATTAAAAGTGCCAAAGCAATTAAACGAAAAGCAAATAACAAATGCTTCAGTTTAGACCATACTGAAGACGTGCTCTTAAAGCCCTTAATACTGGATATTTTGAGTTCTGCAGTTTGCTTATTATGAGTAAAAACATACCAAACTAATGCTAGAGGCAACAGTAGCATCAACCAAAACAATTCTTTATTTAGAAACTCTATATTCTCAAACATTAGTTTTCTTCTTCAGTTTCATTAGGGTTTAATTCAATAGAATCTATAATTCTCTGTACCATCTCATCAGCATAGTCATCGTTCTCTGGCCAAGTAATTATAATTTGTTGCAAGACATTTTCATTAGAAAAACAGAATAGGGCATACTCTGCCGCAACTACTTTACTCGTATTTGGCACTTCTATATTGAAAGACCCATAAGTTTTTAGTCCTTCTGCAGCATTAGGGGTAATAAATTGATCTCTCTTTACAAGAATATCTCTTGCACCTTTAGACTCAAATCCTTTAATACTTTCTTCTGAAACCTTCAGCAAATCAAACGTTGGATTCTCTGTGTCCTTCGTCTGTGGTGTCTGCTTTGGCACATTGAGTGTAGTTGTATTAATTGCTACACTAAAAATATCTAGCATTGTACCATAAACAAATGTGGTCATACTCATTTGCTCCTTATACTCATCAGGTAAGGGTGCATCAACTCTTTTAAGAACTCTTGGTGTTTCTATCCAAACAGGTGGAAAACCATAAGCACTCTCTACCCATTCACCTTCTAAAAGCACTTTACTTTCATGACCTATAATAGTGTCTTTTACATAACCAAAACCATATTTAATACCGAAACCGACAACTGTTGCAATAATTAGGAATAAAGATATGAGCACGGTAATCCATATTTTTCTCCGTTTCTTTTTTCGCTCTTGAGCCTCTTTATATTGTTTGTCTAAAAGCTTTTCTTCTTCAGAAGGTTCTGGTAAGGTTGCTTTTACATTTTCAAGCTCTTTTTCAATCGTGAGTCTATCCATTTCAGCCAAAGCAACATCTGGTTTTGATTTGGCGAATTTCACCAAATCCGCACGCTTTAGAATGGTTTCTATATTCTGAATCGTCTCGTTTTTAAATGGAAATTGATTCCCATCTTTTAATAATTGTAATCTCGAAATAAGCTCATAAGTCGTACTTTCCATAGCCCTATCATAGACCTTCTCATCTAAATATCTACGTATAATTAAAGTGAGCTCTGAGTAGAATTTCTTTATCTCTAACTGACTTAAAAGTTGGCTATCATCTAATCGTTTTATTGCCAACTTGGCACGATCATATGGTGGTAACAGTGCTATTTCCTCCTCCTCGGTAAGTGGTTTTTTTCGCCAAATAAACCAGTACAATAAAAACGCTACCAACCCAACAATTAATAAAGTAAGCAATAAGTATTTCCAAAATCTACCACCACTTCTATCGACATCAATAATTGGTTTAATATCATACAAGCCTTGTTTGGTAGTATCAACTTCTATAGCATTAACTTGTACTTTTAAGGAATCTGTAAAAAAGGATTTATCGCCAATAGTTATCTTTTGTCTTGGGATGGAGTAGGCGCCAGAATCAAATTGGGTTAACTTATAAATTCTTGATAGTAAGAATTTGGCATCCTTTTTTGTTGTATCAATATCGGTTGCTTCTACAGCCTCAAGTGGCAAAAAAGTTTGTCCTTCCGGAAATACAACAACTGAACTTGAATCGGCCTCTACATCTATTTTATAAGAAATTTGTTCTCCAATTCTAATTTGAGTCGTGTCTATCTCACTTTTCACCTGAGCCGATGTGGTTATTGAAAAGACAAAAAACAAAATGATAGAACCAATTAATGGCCAATTATTTTGGTGTATCAAAACCTGTGTTCTTCTCTTTATCAAATTCTCTCCGTACATAGACTAGCCTCGTCTTTTAAAATAGCCAAGTAATTTTTTTACATAGCTTTCATCAACTCTACAATCTATAGATCCTGCTCCAGATTTAGTAAAACTATCCTTAAAATAATCAACTCTCTCTCTGTAAAATTTTTCGTAATTAATTCTAACTTTTTTAGATGCTGTATTCACCAAAAGTAATTCACCAGACTCCTCGTCCTCCATTTGTACCATTCCAATATTAGGAATTGAGGCTTCTTGTTTGTCATAAATTCTAATCCCAGTAATATCGTGTTTACCTGCAGATATTTTAAGGTTATGCTTGTAGTCATCAGCAATGAAATCGGATAATACAAAAACAATGGCCTTTTTCTTCATGACATTGGACAAAAACTTAAAGGCCTCACCAATATTTGTTTTCTTGCTTTTAGGTTGAAACTCTAACAACTCTCTAATAATTCTAAGAACATGAGATCTTCCTTTTTTAGGTGGTATATATAATTCAATCTCATCTGAAAATAATATCAGCCCTATTTTATCATTGTTCTGTGTTGCTGAAAAGGCAAGTGTCGCAGCTATTTCAGTTACGATTTCATCTTTAAACTGATTCCTAGTACCAAATAATTTACTACCTGAAACATCTGCCATCAACATCATGGTAAGCTCACGTTCCTCTTCAAAAACTTTTACAAAAGGCTCATTATATCTCGCGGTAACATTCCAATCTATATTTCTAACATCATCACCAAATTGATACTGACGTACTTCAGAAAAAGTCATACCTCTTCCCTTAAATGTGGAATGATATTCACCACCAAAAATATGATCAGACAGCCGACGTGTCTTAATCTCTATTTTCCGTACTTTTTTTAAAAGTTCTTTAGTATCCATGTCTCAATTTTCGATAGAAGATTGTTGTTTTACGATTGGCTAAACCGTGTTTTGTTTTTCGAAAATCTAAAATTCTATGGTACTTCGATTTCGTTGACAATTTTATTAATAATGTCCTCTGAAGTAACATTCTCTGCTTCTGCCTCATAGGTAATTCCTATTCTATGGCGAAGCACATCATGAACTACTGCACGTACATCTTCAGGAATCACATATCCTCTGCGCTTAATGAAGGCATAACATTTGGCAGCTATAGCCAAATTGATACTTCCCCTTGGTGATGCTCCAAATGAAATCAGTGGCTTAAGATCAGTAAGATTATACTTTTCTGGATAACGCGTTGCGAAAATGATATCAAGAATATATTTTTCAATCTTTTCGTCCATATACACTTCTCTAACCGCCTCCTGTGCACTCAATATTTGTCTAGGAGAAACTACAGGATTTACTTTATCATAGGCACCTTTAAGATTAGCTCTTACAATGAGTTGTTCTTCATCTAATTTTGGATAATCAATTACCGTCTTAAGCATAAAACGGTCTACCTGCGCTTCAGGTAAAGGATAAGTTCCCTCTTGTTCCACAGGGTTTTGAGTTGCCATAACTAAAAATGGTTTCTCAAGTATGAATGTTTCATCTCCAATAGTAACTTGCTTTTCTTGCATAGCTTCTAAAAGTGCAGATTGCACTTTTGCAGGTGCTCTGTTAATCTCATCTGCTAAAACAAAGTTGGCGAATATTGGACCCTTCTTGATAGAGAAATCATTTTCCTTTATGTTGTAGATTAAGGTTCCTATAACGTCAGCAGGAAGTAAGTCTGGAGTAAACTGAATTCTACTAAACGAAGCATCTATTGCCTTAGACAACGTATTAATCGCTAAGGTTTTTGCTAATCCAGGAACACCTTCTAACAAAATATGTCCTTGTCCAAGTAATCCGATTAATAGTCGCTCAATCATGTGTTTTTGCCCAACTATTACCTTATTCATTTCAAAGGTCAATAAATCAACAAAAGCACTCTCTTTTTCTATCTTCTCATTTATTGATTTTATATCAATCGTACTCGTTTCTTCCATTTTTTCAATATTTTTTATCGAAACTGTTAAATATATTTTTTTCGAAGATGCAAAGTGTTAAAATAAATCGGTAGTTGCTGTTAACATTTGGTTAAAAATCTGAGTAAAATAAAGGCTTAACACTCATTTAAGTATATGAAAGTTTTCTTTATTTTTATGCATCACTAATTTGATAAAATCTAAGACTAAATCCTTTGAAATATTCTAAAATAATTGCAGGTACGATGACCTGGGGTGAGTGGGGTAAAAAAATGTCAACAAAACAGATGACAGATCTAATGCATCATTGTGTTGAAAATGAGATAACTACATTTGATCATGCCGATATTTACGGCGCTTACACTACCGAAGCTGCATTTGGTAAGGCCTTCACAAATTCTAGTATAAAACGTGAAAACATCCAACTTATATCGAAGTGTGGCATTCAGTATATGTGCGAGAATAGGGAAAATAAAGTTAAACACTACGATTATAGCAAAGACTATATTATTTGGTCTGTAGAACAATCCTTGAAGAATTTAGAAACTGATTATCTTGATCTTTTACTGCTTCACCGACCAAGTCCATTAATGGTAGCTGAAGAAATTGCAGAGGCGATAACACTTTTAAAGAAACAAGGGAAAATCAAAGATTTTGGTGTTTCTAACTTTACACCTTCACAGATGGAAATGATTGGCTTAAGAATGGATATAGATGTTAATCAAATCGAGTTTTCATTGACCCAACATAGTGCTATGCATGATGGCACATTAGATTATATGAAAACCTGTGGTATTAGGCCTATGGCATGGTCTCCTTTAGGTTCTGTTTTTAGAGAAGACAATGAACAAACTAGGCGTATACACAAGCAACTTGGTGAATTATTAGGAAAATATAATGCTACTGAAGATCAATTGTTATTGGCTTGGTCGTTAAGGCATCCTGCTGGTATTATTCCTGTTGTTGGAACAACAAATTCAAAGCGATTAAAACAAGCTGTTGAGGCCACTAAATTAAATCTAGAATTAGAGGATTGGTTTTTAATTCTAGTGGCTTGTCAAGGTCATAAAGTACCCTAAATAAAAACACATGAAGAAAACTGCGTTAATTACTGGAGCAACAAGTGGTATTGGAAGAGCAACAGCACATGTATTTGCTGAACATGGTATAAATTTAATTCTTTGTGGAAGACGCCAACACCGTCTAGATAGTGTTCAAAAAGCATTATCCAGACAAACAGATGTCTTTACCTTAAATTTTGATGTAAGAGACCGTCAAAAAACTGAAGAAGCTATTTGTTCAATTCCTGATGAATTTAAAGCTATAGACATATTAATTAATAATGCTGGAAATGCACATGGTTTAGACCCTATCCAAAGTGGAAATGTTGATGATTGGGATGCCATGATGGATATTAATGTTAAAGGTTTGCTTTATGTAAGCAAAGCTATTATTCCAGGGATGACAGAAAGGAAAAATGGCCACATTATTAATGTTGGATCATCAGCAGGAAAAGAGGTTTACCCAAAAGGTAATGTCTATTGTGCAAGCAAGCACGCCGTATTAGCAATAACAGAAGGTATGCGCATTGATCTGAATCCTTATGGTATTAAAGTGAGTGCCATAAATCCTGGTTTAGTTGAAACTGAGTTTTCAGAGGTTCGATTTAAAGGAGGTCCTGAAGCGGAAAACGTATATCAGGGTTACAAAGCACTCCAAGCAGAAGATATTGCTGAAATTATACATTTTACTGTTACCAGACCTTCACATGTAAATCTTGCTGATGTTTTGGTTTTCCCTACTGCACAGGCTAACTCTGTAACCGTGAAAAAGACTAACTAAAACAGTTCCTGTGGGCTAGAATGATTAACAAACGACTTCTTATAAAAAATCTACTGGCTCATAACGATGAGAACAGTTTCTATGACAAAAAAAGAAAAGTAGATATTAGTTATAAGGAGGGTAAAGCCAAGTTTTTAAAGCACATTTGCGCGCTTTCTAACAGTAATCCAAAGAACAACTCCTATATCGTAATTGGAGTTCAGGATGAAGACAATAAGATAATAGGCACAGATTTTTTTGACGATAGTAAAATTCAGAATTTAATTAATGCCTATCTCACCAACCCACCTGTCGTTCAATATGAAAATATCCCATTTCCACATTTGCCAGATGATAAAGTAGTTGGTCTTGTAACCATAAGGCCAATTGATGAAATAACATCTCTAAGAAAAAACATCTGGAAGTATTACGGTGGGTCTGTTTTCTTTAGAGATGGCAGTATGAGTATGCCAAAGGTATTTGATATCGAAATTAAAGATGTTAATTCCAAAATAGTTTCTGCCATTGAGAAACATGCCCAAAACAACATTCAACTCACTCTTGATGGTGTCTTCGATTTTATGAATAAACGAAAAGACTTTAGTCCAACCTATAAAGTATTTAAAGAGTACTTTGTGCTCTGTTGGTCTGGTGACAAAAAGCAAGTTAAAGATGAAGTTTTCTATTCTAGAGTAGATATTGAACTTATAAACGAGCAAGTAAGATTATTTTATTCTGCATTAGATGAGGTTGCTATAGCATTTGATGATCATTCCTTTACTATAATTGAATACGTAAGGTTGGGTTTACAGAATTCGTTCAAGTTTTACAAACTTGAAGAGAAAACAATTCAATTTGAAAACAATGCAAACTATTCTATCGAGGCCAATTTAATATTTGAACCACCACAATACGACAAAAAGGTATTGCATCATATCTATAACACCAATAATTCTATATTAGAAAAATTAGAAAAAGGAACTACTATTGCTCCTCATGAGCATTCTGACTTAGAAAACTTAGCCGCAAGTTATCTCATTTGCTATCTCAACGGTTTTGAAGATGCCTTACCCAAATTAGAATATGCTAAACCATACATAAAAAAATATAGTATAGAACTATATAGGTCCTATAAAGAGACGATAAGAATATTAAGAAAAGTACGATACAATTGAATTATATCGAATAAATCTCATTTTTCAACGCTGTTTTTTGCATCTCGTCGAACGTATTTTTGCAAGTTTGCAAGTCATACATTTTTTTTCGCCATTCGTCATAAATTTTACCTAACTATAAAAAATATATGCATCTTTGAAGTGCTATTAATCAATTTATACAAACCCTGTTTCAATAGGAGAATATCCTTTTTGAGATAGGGTTTTTTAGTTTAGATAAAATCTAATTTGCTAAAAGACTTATTTAGTATTTTCTGATCGTCTACCTGAAGCCACTTATCGATAATAGTAGCATAAACCTCCCTAAAATCTATTTCATATTTAATGTCCCCATTATCATCTAAATCGGTTAGTGAAGATGGTAGATTATATAAACCTGCACGTTTTAAGTTTTTTCCAATTACAAAAAGATTGTTGGCAGCACCATGATCTGTCCCATTACTATAATTCTGTTTTACACGTCTTCCAAATTCAGAAAAAGTTAGGATTAAGGTATTATTAAATGTTCCATTTATCTTTAAGTCTTTAACAAAAGCATCCATTGCTTCCGCATAAGTCTTCAACAAATTAGCTTGTCTAGCAACTTGTGCAACATGTGTATCAAAACCATTTAATGTAGCATAATAGACATTGGCATCAATTCTGGAATTAATGAATTGCCCAATAACTTTCATTTGGTTTGCAAGTGTGGATTTCTTAGGATAATTATCTGATAATTTTGAGTCTAAAGCATTTTCGTATAAATATTTTGCTGAAGATTTCGCATCAATCATAGTCTGATATAAATAGCCTAGGTGATGTTCCGTCTCATGACTTCTATCATAATGCGATAATATAGTATTGAAATCGGACTCTTGTAAAGAACGAAATAGTTGCTTTGCATGTTTTGTGGCGATTCCATTAATCTTTTCCCCTCTTAAAGCTAAAGCTAATTGATCATCTATCTGAATGGCATTGTAGGGCTTTTTCCCATAATTGTCTAAATATCTTCCAATCCAACCTGAATCTAATATATTCTCATGATCACCCGCCGTATGCCATATATCCGTGGAAGTAAAATGTGAACGACTAGGGTTTGGGTAACCAACATTATTTATAATGCTAAGTTCTCCTGAATCATATAAACTTTTTAACGGTAATAAAGCCTTATGAAAGCCCAACTCATAATTTAGTTTTATAGTTTCAGTTTTTTTAATCGCAATCTTAGGTCGAGACTTATAATAAATGTCATTATTTATCGGAATAATTGTATTTAACCCGTCATTACCACCTTTTAAATGAACAATTACTAAATTTTTATGTCCAAAAGTGCTCGTAGATATATCTTCAAATGCCTTCAAAAATTTTGGCACCATTAACATACTTGTTGCTAATGCACTATTCCTAATAAACTTTCTTCTTTTCATCTTTCCAATTTTTTTCAGCACATTTGATATTCTGGCAGTGACATAAGATTAACCAAGTTTTTCTTACTAGATCGTCTGCCAAAACTTCTAATATATCGTTTTGTTCCGTTATTGATATCGCATAAAATAAGAGTGTCTTTCAGGGCTTCTAAAGATATTTTTTTTACACTTTTTCGATAACTTGGCCAATCCACATAAACAGTTAATTTTTCTTGATACTTGTTCTTTACAGAGACAATTCTTAGATTTTTCAAGTTACCTTTATATTGATAGGTAAAGCTTTCCTTTTCCAACATCATAGATGGTAACTTAATCCTCAACATTAAGCTATTAGTAGTAATCCAATTCTTGCCGCCTTTCCAACCTGCAACGTTTGGCGGAAATAGCAAAAATTGATCTAATAAATTTTGCAATCTATATAGTTCATTGTTTTTTGTAAAATAAACTGGCACTATTCTTTGTATTCCAACAATTAAATCGACAGGAGATTTAATTTTTGTACCTATGTTTACTTTCTTATAGAACCAATCTGACATAAACACAAATCGCATTAATCGTTCTATGTCGTAATCCCGATAAAACACATCTGTCATTTCATTAATATGTTCATCATCCAAATCAACATTAACGAAATAGCTATAAATTTTCTCACATATATGTTTGGCGCACTGTCTTTGCTCTAAAATTAGATCTATGATATCATCGCCTTTTAATTTTCCGTTTTGACCAAAAAACAATTTTTGACCATAATCATGTCTATTTTTTATAAATCTAAACTCACCGTTAACTTTAAAATTATATCCTGTAAAAGCTCTAGAACATTCTTTAATATCAGTTTCAGAGTAATTTCCTTCTCCAAGAGTAAATAATTCTAAAAGTTCACGCGCAAAATTCTCATTTGGACTGTTTTTTACATTTCTATTTAAATTAAGGTATTTTATCATGGAAGGTTCTCTTGTAACAGCCTTAACGAAATCTCTGAAGTTGCCTAAAGCATGTGTTCTGAGCGTAGTATTGTATTGTAAAATGTGATTGGTCGCCAAATCTTTACAAACAAAATGATTCGCCCAAAAGAGGGTCATACGCTCTCTTAAAACCATATTTGTGGTTGTCAGGCGCTTAAGCCAAATAGTATTTAATATTTGGGTTTCTTTTCTATTTTTCTCGAAAAGTTCCATCCTTAATACCTTGCTTTTCTTTAATTCATCAACAGGGTAAGAATTTAAATAAGATAAATCCTTTTTTAATGGCACAATATCTCTTGATTGGTGAAAAAGATCATTAACTATTTTGTGTCGTTCTAAAGGCAACAGGTGTTCTAGCTCTTTTGGCTTAAGACCAAACCCAGCACGCCAATAAAGATGAAGTATCTGTCGTTTTTCCATAATACTATGACTGCAGTGACTATATTTAGTTTAAAATACAAAAAAATAGCCTATAGCTTCCTACTATTAGGAGTCAGTAAAACAAAAAAAGTCACATCGATGGATGTGACTTTTTCTGAATATTAAAATATTTGTTATAAGTCAAACTTTATACCTTGAGCTAAAGGTAGTTCAGTCGTATAATTTATGGTATTGGTTTGACGTCTCATATATATTTTCCAGGCATCGGATCCTGACTCTCTTCCACCACCTGTTTCTTTCTCACCTCCAAATGCACCACCAATTTCAGCACCAGAAGTTCCAATATTCACATTAGCTATACCACAATCTGAACCAGCATGAGATAAGAATCGTTCAGCCTCACGTAAATTATTTGTCATAATTGCAGAAGATAATCCTTGAGCTACATTATTTTGAATTTCAATCGCATTAGTAATATCTCCAGAATATTTTAGTAAGTATAAAACCGGAGCAAATGTTTCATGTTGTACAATCTCATAGGAATTGTTAGCTTCGGCAATTGCAGGTTTTACATAACAACCAGACTCGTAACCTTCACCCGAAAGGACACCTCCTTCAACTATGATATTTCCGCCTTCTTCAACAACTTTTTCTAGTGCTTCATTATACATTCTAACAGCATCTTTATCAATCAATGGACCAACATGATTGTTTTCATCCAGAGGATTACCTATTCTAAGCTGTCCGTAGGCATCGACTACTGCATTTTTAACTTTATCATAAATCGATTCATGTATAATTAAACGACGTGTAGAAGTACAACGCTGTCCTGCCGTTCCAACAGCTCCAAATACAGCTCCAATAACAGTCATTTTTATATCTGCATCTGGTGTAACAATTATTGCATTGTTTCCTCCAAGTTCTAAAAGCGATTTGCCTAATCTACCTGCAACTTCTTTAGCAACGATTTTTCCCATTCTTGTTGATCCTGTTGCTGAAACTAAAGGCACTCGAGAATCTTTGGTCATAAATTCTCCAACCTTATAATCTCCATTTATTAAGCATGATATTCCTTCTGGTAAATCATTTTCTTTTAATACTTCGGCTATAATATTTTGGCATGCAACACCACAAACTGGAGTCTTTTCAGAAGGTTTCCATATACAAACATCTCCGCAGATCCATGCCAAAGCTGTATTCCATGACCATACGGCCACGGGAAAATTAAATGCTGAAATAATTCCAACTATTCCTAATGGATGATATTGTTCATACATGCGATGACCAGGACGCTCAGAATGCATAGTTAAACCATGTAATTGTCTCGAAAGTCCAACTGCAAAATCACATATATCAATCATCTCCTGTACTTCACCTAACCCTTCTTGGTAGGATTTACCCATCTCATAGGAAACAAGTTTACCAAGTGCTTCTTTCTTTTCTCTCAATTTTTCACCAAACTGACGTACAATTTCTCCTCTTTGAGGTGCTGGCATTACGCGCCAAGATTTAAACGCCTTAACAGCCTCTTGCATGGCAAGTTCATAATCTTCTTTAGTTGATGCTTTTACAGAGGCAATTAATTGTCCATCAACTGGAGAAATAGATTCAATGATTTCTCCGTTAGAAAAATTATTAGACCCTGTTGAAGTTCCCTCATTAATAGCTTTAATTCCTAATTGATCTAAAGCTTCTTTTATTCCGAAATTGGTAGCAATGGCTTCCATATTGACTTAGTTTTTGTGAATTATTAAAATTTATCGCGAAGTTACTAATAAATTGCCATTTTTGCTTGAAGCATGCTACTTAAAAATGTAACTTTAATGCTCATAAAAATCCTTTGAAATATGAAGCGTTCTATTCTAATTTTTACTTTTCTCTTACTTCTATTTAATTGTAAAAACGAAACCAAAAATCTCTCAGACTCAGGTCTTGAAAAAGAATCAATTACCAACGAGGAACGCGCAGAATTTGCAATAATTATTCATGGTGGTGCAGGAACCATATTAAAAAAGAATATGACCCCAGAACGTGAAAAGGCCTATAAAGCAAAACTTGAAGAAGCAATACGAGTTGGTCACAATATTCTCAAAGAAGGAGGAAGTAGTTTAGATGCTGTTGTGAAAACAATAAACGTTATGGAAGATTCACCACTTTTCAATGCTGGTAAAGGTGCCGTTTTTACAAATGCTGAAACAAATGAACTCGATGCTTCGATTATGGATGGCAAAACTCTAAATGCTGGTGCGTCTGCAGGAACAACCAACGTAAAAAACCCCATAAACCTAGCGAGAGCTGTTATGGAAAAATCAGATCATGTAATGCTATCAGGAATAGGCGCAGAAACTTTTGCGGAAGAACAAGGCTTAACCATAGTAGAACCAGATTACTTCTTTACAGAAAGTCGATTTAATGGATTAAAGCGTGTTAAAGAAAAGCAAGCACGAAAGGAAAAAAATATTGATATGGAATCTGCTTTAATAAATTTCTTTGATGAAGATATTCAGAATTCAAAATTTGGTACAGTGGGTTGTGTGGCTTTAGATAAAAACGGCAATATTGTCGCAGGTACTTCTACTGGTGGTATGACAAATAAGCGCTATGGTCGTATTGGTGATGCACCAATAATTGGATCGGGAACCTATGCAAACAATGCAACCTGTGGTGTGTCGAGTACTGGCTGGGGAGAATATTTTATCAGAGCGCAAGTTGCTCACGATATCTCGGCCCTAATGGATTATAAAGGTCTTAGTCTGGAAGAAGCTGCCAAAATAGTGTTAGACAAAGTCAAAGATCTTGGTGGTGATGGTGGCATAGTGGCATTAGACAAAAATGGGAATATGATCGCCGAATTTAATACTGCCGGAATGTATAGAGCACAAATGAATGCTAAGGGTGAGATCAGCATTGGGATATATGAAAAATAAAGTAATTCAACTTTAAGAACACTTTAACAAGATAAAAAAATCTAACCCTACATTTACCACCGTAACTAATTAACAAGAAAGTACTTACTTCATCTAATTTGTTAAAGACAAGACCTCCTGTTTTGCACTTTACACACTAAAATTACCTATTGAACAACCGCTAAAATGTTCAACACTAAAAACAAAAATTATGAATTGTTTGAAACAAATTTTAGCTATTGCATTACTAGTTATTGCTCCTTTTATTAATGCACAGGAATTGGCCTATGTGGTCGCTGACAACGGTCTTTCCATCAGGGAAAAACCAAATTTAACCTCAAAGAAAATAGGTAAACTTAAATATGGTCAACCTATTAAAATTGAAAATGACACAGGAGAAAAACTCGTAATTCTAGATAATGGCAAAACGATTACAGGAAATTGGATGAAAGTAAAAACCCGTACCCAATATGGCTATGTTTTTGGTGGTTATCTATCCAAACAACTAAAAGAAAGTATTGAAGTAGATTATAAGAATCTAAATTTAAAAATCAAGGATATTAAAACTATAGATGAATTTAAGGTAAAATCATTTTTTGATTCCGACACTATATCAGTTGATGTTGAACTTGGTGACACACCCGAAGGCAAAACTTTGATTTTAAAACATAAGGACTATAAAAGGATTAGTATTTTTCAACAGTTTGAAAATAGTATATCCATTTCAAATGAAGGCCCTCATTGTGATTTAACAGAGTGGAAACATTATGTGTCTAATTGGAAACCTATAACACAAATAGATAACAGTAGATTTAAAACCCTATCTTACACTCAAGAGGATTGGACTAAATTTGTTGGTATATCGATAGATGAGTTGAAAAAGGAGGTTCAAGATTACTGTGGTCCAGAGTGGGTTGAACATCTCAATAATGCTAAAAGCATAAATGAATATCCAATATCGGTTTCAACGAGTAGAATATTTCTAAAAATTATGATTACTGATAAGGACGATAACACAATTGAGAAACTAATTGTATTTAATATACCCATGGGATGTTAACAATAAAACAAGCTAAACCCTATTTTGCTGTAATATTTACTTCAAAGCATGCAAATGACAAGGATGGTTACGAGAAAATGGCTCAAGAAATGGAGCTATTAGCAGAGAAACAAAACGGATACCTTGGTATAGAAAGTGCGAAGAATTATGACAAAACCTCCTCAAATTTTGGAGTAGGTATTACAGTAAGCTATTGGGATAGTTTAGAAGCTATTAAAAATTGGAAAATGAATGCTGAACATCTTGTTGCTCAACAAATTGGAAAGGAAAAATGGTACGAATGGTACAGTATTAAAATCTGTAAAGTCGAACGAGCTTATAATTTCAACGCAAAATAAATCAACGTTTTAAGGCAAAATGTCCAAGAAATTCTTGATTGTCTATAACAATTTTGTACCAATAATCAGAACTTGGTAATTTATTTCCAATAAAAGTTCCGTCCCA
The DNA here is from genome assembly GCF_050618035.1 of Winogradskyella poriferorum. Classification (GTDB taxonomy): domain Bacteria; phylum Bacteroidota; class Bacteroidia; order Flavobacteriales; family Flavobacteriaceae; genus Winogradskyella; species Winogradskyella poriferorum_A. The sequence goes on along the minus strand of NZ_JBODPY010000001.1, from coordinate 885,595 downwards.
ATTAACGTTACTATTTTTTGCCGAAAATAATAGCTTGCCATACCGATTAAATATATAGACTTCCGTAGAATTATAATATGGCGCAAGGTTAAAATTAAAAGTATCGTTATTCCCATCACCATTAGGTGTAATGAACTTCTGAATGTAGAAATGTATGTGATCGGCAGTAACAACAACATCACATACATTAGATTTAACATAAACTGTATATAACCCACTTTCAACATCGCTAAATACGTTGCTTATCTGAAAATCAATCCCATCTAAGGAATAGACATAATCTCCTGGATTTTGAAGGTTTACAACGATTGCATTACCATCGGAAACAACACTTTCAATTATTGGAACTTCAATCTCAGTAACATTAAATGTTATAATCTCAGTAAAACAATTATCAGTAACCTCAACAACATAACTACCTCCACTATCAACTGAAATAGAAAAAGTATCCTGTCCATCTTCCCATGTGTAAGTTGGGTTATTTATTTCAGAAATAGCTTCTAATTCTATAGACTCACCCTCACATAAAAATAAAAACTCATTTCGCGTTTCTAATGGTTGATCTCCAATAATCTCCCATTCACAAAGTGTTTCATTAAAAACAGCTGTTTGCCAGCATAACAAATCCATAGGCTCCTCAGGCTCAACTCCAGAAACTTCCCACATACAAGTCATGTCGTTAAATGTGGCTGTTTCCCAGCATTCGAGATTAGTTGGTTCTGGTGGCTGTGTCCCAGATATTACCCATGTACAACTTGTCGTATCAAATATTGCAGTTTGCCAACATTCTAATGTAGGTTGAATAGGTTGAGAACCTGAAACTTCCCAACTACATGTGGTATTATTAAATGATGCTACTTCCCAACATTCAAGATTTGTTGGAGCTGGTGGTTGTGTGCCTGTAATCTCCCAAGCGCATGTGGTATTATTAAAAGTAGCTGTTTCCCAACACTCAATTGATGGCTGAGCTGGCTGGGTGCCCAATATATCCCAAGAACACGTTGTATCATTAAATGACGTTGTTTCCCAACATTCTAAACCAGTAGGTTGTGCTGGTTGAGTACCAGTAACTTCCCAAGTACAAGTTGTGGTGTTAAAATTGGCCGTTTCCCAACATTCTATCGTAGGCTGTACAGGTTGGCTTCCTGTTACATCCCATGAGCATGTGACGTCATTAAACGTCGCGGCTTCCCAACATTCCAAAGCTGGTTGAACAGGCTGTGTTCCTGTTACATCCCAAGTACATGTCGTATTATTAAACGTCGTGGTTTCCCAACATTCCAAAGCTGGTTGAACAGGTTGTGTTCCTGTTACAATCCAATCACAAATATTTGAATCAAAAGTAGCTGTTTCCCAGCACTCAATTGTGGGCTGTGGTGGTGCAGGTGTGACATTAATTTCATAGACATCAGAAAAAGTAATACAATCTGAATTACTTAGGTTAGCTGCAAACTCTGCAACCTTGGCTCTATAAAATGTAGTGGCATTGAGTCCGGTGATATTAAGTACATCATTAGTCTCTCCAGCCAAATCCACCCAATTTACACCATCAGGACTAGACTGCCATTGATAAAAATGCGAACTAAATACGGTATTGTCTGGAATAGCAGTGATTGTTTGCGAATAGGGCGTTAAGGAACTACAAATGGTCTCAGAACTATCACCTAATGGGTTTTCTGCTGTAATTAAATCTCCACAACTTTTAAAGACTATATCGTCTATTGCTAAATCATTTCCACATCCACCAACACCATTATTTATCATTTTTAAGATGATAGAAGTCTGGCCAGGCAATGTCTGAAAAACTAATCCGTATTGCTCCCAAGTAGGTGTATTAGACCCAAAGATGTTACCTGTATCGCCACTTGCCAACAAACTTGTATCTGTATCATCCCATATCTGAAATCCTACATTAACAGGTATTCCTGAACCTCCACATCCCGAAGCAGGTAAAATATTAATAAGCCATGCAGAAAACTCATAGGTTGTATTCTCACACAATCCACTTATCGTAGCATTATAAAACTCTCCAGAAGAAAAGCTCGCATTTACAATTAAAGCCTTACCATTGGTATCGTCAGGTGTATGGTCACTTGGTAAATTCCAACCATACGAGAATGTATTACTACCTATTGTATATTGTCCATCTTGCGGACCACTGTTACCAATAAATTGATACGTTGTTGTACCAGCTGGCAACTGAGGTCCATAATTTGTCCCTGTTCCAAATGTTTCCATGAAGATTGGATCACCAGAATTTCCTTGACAAAAGCCTAACTGAGCGTTTAACTCTAATGCAGAAAAGAAAAGCGCAATTATAATAATAGCACTAAGTATCTTATTTATTCTATTTCTTTTATGAACTGTCATTTATTTAAATAAACCCAACCGGTTCTTTTTTCTGTTTCACCTTCAAATAAAACAACATAATAGTACGTCCCAACCGGAAGATCTTCACCAGCATTGCTTTGACCTTTCCATTGATTTGTGTAATTGTTATTGTTATATATTAAACTGCCATTTCTATTATATATTTCAATTTGAGAGATGCCAAAAGCACTCAAATCAAATGTATCATTTAATCCAGGTGACACATCAGGTGATATCCCTTGTGGGATTATACAATTTTGAATTGCAGTATTTCTATTAAGGTCAAATGCTACTCTATTTAAGGAGGAACAACCAGAACTTAAGTCTACTGCTTCGGCATAATATACTCCTTCTTCTGTGACAGTAAAAGTTGTACTGTCTGAAGACAATAAGGTACCATCAGTAAATGAATCATACCAATTGACAATTGTATTTGGAACAGTATTTACTGATATTTCAAAAGCACTTTGTGCACAATTAAAGTTAATCTCATTCGCAATAGGATCTGGTGGTGCATTAACAAATGAACTTACAGGTGTTCGTGACAATGATACACAACCTGTAATAATATTGACACTCTCGGCAAATACAGTGCCTTCAAAATCTATAATATATTCTATATTGTTACTTTCTAAAAGGGTTCCTCCAATTAGATCAGTATACCAATTAACAGAGATGTTGTCAGGAACTGAAACTACTAAGGTAGCTGAATTTAAATCACAATTAAATTGAACATCCCCATCACTTGAGGGAGGTGATGGGCTAGGATCAAATGTAAATTCAAAAATGTCAGAATAAAGCACACATTGATTATTATTTAGATTAGCGGCTACCTCCGCAACTTTAGTTCTGTAATAACTAGCTTCACTAACAATAACATCTAAAGTCTGATTAGTTGCTCCATTTATATCTAACCATGTAGTCCCATCTGTACTTACCTGCCACTGATAAAAATGATCATTAAAAACTGAAAAATCTGGTAATGCAATTAGTTCTGTAGAATAAGGCACTTCATTTTCACAAATTGACGCTGATGTATTGTTAAATTCGTCATTAACAACAACTGTATCCCCACAGGTCTTAAATTCAATATCATCAATGGCTAGGTCATTACCACATCCACCAATACCATTGTTTATCATTTTAAGTATTACTGATTCTTGATTTGCCAAGGTTTGAAAGACTAAACCATATTCACCCCAAGTTGGTTCGGCCGTGGCAAATATATCACCTGTATCACCGCTAGCTAACAAATTTGTATCTGTTTCATCCCAAATTTGAAAACTAACATTTATTGGGATTTCAATTCCAAGATTAATACAAAAGCCTGGGACTTCAAGTAGATTGAACAACCAAGCTGAGAATTCATATGTTGTCATTTCACAAAGACCTGTAACTGTTGTTCTGTAAAACTCACCAGCAGAAAACCCCGCATTAACAATTAGAAATTTCCCATCTGAATCACCTGGAGTGTGGTCTTCTATTTCATGCCAGTCAAAAGGATTTCCAAATGATCCATTGGAAACCGTGTAAAACCCATCATCTGGAAAAGATGCACTGAAGTTGTAAGTTGTAGTTCCATTAGGTAATGCAGAGAAAGAACTACCTGTCCCAAAATTTTCCAGAAAAATAGGATCTCCTGAGCTACCTTGGCAAAAACCTAGTTGCGCATTTATTTCTTGAAACAGCGCAACACAAATAAAAATGCAGGCAAATTTCAGTTTATCTTTAGGGTTAAGCATGTCTAAATATAGATATATAATCTAATTAAAGTTTTGATTAGTTACAGTTATCCCTATTTATTACATAGTTGTATAGTTATTGTATAGTTAATTAAATAAAATTGGCCTCTAAATTGTTATTTTTGCAACATAATATTTACCTCTCATTTATGGAAACTGTACAATTTATTCATTCTTATTGGGCTTATCTAGTTTTACTTGTACTTGTTGTAGCAACCTTTAATGCATTGATTAAATTTTTTGGAAATAAAGAATTTGATCCTAAAGATTTTAGAATATCCTTATTTGCATTAATCACAATGCATATACAATTACTTATAGGTATAATCCTATTTTTCCTTAAAGATTACTTTTCAACTATAGAGCAGGTAGGTGGTATGGGAGAAGTTATGAAGAACTCTGGATTACGAAACCTAATTGTAGAACATCCAACAACAATGATTATTGCAGTTGCACTTGTAACAATTGGTTATTCAAAACATAAAAAGAAATTGGTATCTAAACCTAAATTTAAAATGCTGGCTATCTTTTACAGCTTAGCTTTGGTTCTGGTCTTAGCAAAGATACCTTGGAACCTTTGGTTCAGTTAAAAATTAAAAGCATCTTAATTAAGATGCTTTTTTTAATTCCTTATTCTGCCTCTTTTATGAGATAAACATAGACTGGGAAGTGGTCACTAAATCCATCGGTAAATCCACCATCAGCAAAACTTCGTAATGGATAGCCTTCCCATCGTCCTCTTTTGTTAGATAAATACGCTTTGTTATATATCCCAGCTTTCCAAAAACGGTATGAAGAATAGTCACTCTCGATTAAAGGTTTGGTCACCATTATTTGATCAAACAAACTCCAAGCATCTCTATAAGCTGTAGTGCCATATCCTTTCTCTGTGAACATTTTTTCAAAAGGATTATATATTCCTTTCAGTGGTACTTTCTTTTTATCTTTCTTAGCCTTAAGTACTTTCTTCACACTGTCATTCGTAGGATCATCATTTAAATCTCCCATAGTTAAAATTTTAGCGTATGGGTCTATAGACTGTAAAGAATCAATAAGACGTTTGTTTAATTTCGCAGCGCCTACACGTTTAGACCTGCTTCGTGCCTCGCCACCACTACGCGATGGCCAGTGATTAACTATAAGGTGTATTAAATCACCATCTAGCTTACCACTCACTAACAACTGATCTCTAGTGTAAACACGCTTTCTCGAAAGGTCGTCATATATTTTTAGCTCATGTGAGCTCGATTCCATGGGTTGAAAAAGCGACTTTTGGTATAAGAGCGCTACATCAATACTTCTTCGGTCTGGCCCATCGTAATGTATTATGCCATAATCTTTGGCTAAAAGCAATGGATCATTTACTAAATCCTCCAAAACTTTTCTATTCTCAATTTCACATACACCTATTACAGCAGGTGAATTGTTAGCTTTATCACTCCCAATATTTGAGATAACCCTAGCCATATTTTTAATCTTCTTTCTATAAACCTCAGAGCGATTAGCCTTTAATTCCATCATTGGACTAGCTTCATCATTCTTAAGCGGGTCATTGATTGTATCAAATAAATTTTCGAGGTTATAAAAAGCAACGGTATGTATTTTAAAACGTTTTTCCTGCTGGGCATTTACACTAAAAAAAGTAGCAAATGTGAGTATTAGGAGAATCGATTTTAGTAATTTCATAGTGTAGTATTATCTTATTGTTATTTCCTATATAAATTGCTTGCCAAAAGTATGTAATTATTATAAATAACGTACATTTGGACGCCTTAAATAACTATTATTTAATCTACTGTAACAATCAATTTTAAAATTAGGCATGAAAAAAAGTTTTTTACTATTTCTATGTGGAATTGCCTTTACTTTTTCAAGTTTTGCACAACAAACTTTAGTTAAAGGAAGCGTTCTAGATGGAACTACAGGAGAACCTATTCCTGATGTAACGGTTTCTTTTGAGGAAACCGGACAAACCACAAAAACCGATGCCAAAGGGGAGTTTAGTTTTTCCGAAAATGTACCCCTTGGTGAACAGGTTTTAAAAGTTGAAAAAGTCGGTTACGTAACAAAGCGTTACCCAATCGTTGTAAACGAAGGTCAAACAGTTGATATCAGCGGTATGACTTTAGATTTTGATTCGAGCGACAAAAAAGATCTCTTTATTATTTCTATTTCTGATGACAATTTAAATAGTGAAGATGATGGTCTAACAGATAATATTTCTGGTTTATTGCAGGCCTCACGAGATGTATTTTTAAATGCTGCCGCATTTGACTTTAGCGCCACATTCTTTAGACCTCGAGGATTAGATAATGCAAATGGTAAAGTTCTGATCAATGGAATTGAAATGAACAAGCAGTTCACTGGTCGCCCACAATGGGGAAATTGGGGAGGACTTAACGATGTTCAGAGAAACCAAGAGTTTTCAATGGGTATTTCACCTAATGATTACGCTTTTGGTGATTTGGCAGGTACCAATAACATTATTATGCGCGCTTCAAAATACCGAAGAGGTGGTCGAATTTCTTATGCATCTGCCAATAGAAGTTATCAAGGTAGAGTCATGGCGAGCTATAGTTCTGGACTTCTAGAAGGTGGTTGGTCCTATTCTGTTTTAGGGTCAAGACGTTTCGGAGAGAATGGATATATAGATGGTACTTTATATGATGCTAACTCGTTTTTTGTAGCTGTTGAGAAACAAATAAATGATAAGCATAGTTTAAACTTTACTGGGATTTATGCAAAGAATCGCCGTGGTCGCTCAACTGCAATTACCGAAGAAGTTTTTCGATTAAAAGGCAGACAGTATAACCCGTTTTGGGGTGATCTCAATGGAGAACAGCGCAATTCAAGAATGCGTGAAATAAACGAACCTATTTTAATGTTAAACCATTTTTGGGATGTTTCATCAAAAGTAAAATTAAACACAAATGTTGCTTATCAATTTGGTAAAATTGGAAATACCAGAATAGATAATGGTGGTACACGTTTGGTGAATTTCAATGGGCAAGATACTTATATAGGTGGTGCTCGTAATACAGACCCAACGTACTATCAAAATTTACCAAGTTATTTTTTAAATACTGATGATGCTCCTACAGCAAATGATTATGAGCTGGCTTATTTGGCACAGCAAGAATTTATAAATAATGGCCAATTTAATTGGAATGATATTTACAGAGCCAATATAAACTCTAATGCTAGAGGTCATAATGCAATTTACGCGTTACAAGAAGATCGTATTGATGATCAACAACTTACTGCCAACATATTATTAGATGCAGAATTAGCAGATAATATCAAATTCAATGGTGCGATTAACTACAGAACTTTAAAGAGTGAAAATTTTGCTTTAGTAAAAGATTTGTTTGGAGCAACAGGTTATTTGGATGTCGACTTTTTTGCTGAAGAAACTGATCCTAATCAAAATTTAAGTAACCTAGCTCAATCCGATGTTAGAAACCCTAACCGATTAGCAGGAGAAGGCGATCGATACAAATACAATTACGAAATCAATGCTAATGTTTTAAGTGGCTTTGCTCAAGCACAGTTTAAATATAATAAGGTTGATTTCTATTTAGCAGGAAATGTATCACGTACAGATTACCAGAGAAATGGTTTATATCAAAACGGATATTTTGCTGATAACTCCTTTGGAAAAAGCGAAAAAGCAGAATTTACAAATTTTGGTATCAAAGCAGGTGGTACTTATAAATTAAGCGGTAAGCATTTATTTGATTTTAATGCGGCTTATTTAACCAAAGCACCTAACATTAGAAATACCTTTGAAAATGCAAGACAAAATAACGAATTGGTAAATGAACTTAATAGTGAAGTCATCACTACAGTAGATGCTAGTTACATTTACAGATCGCCAATTGTAAAAGCACGTATTACAGGTTTCTATTCAACATTTGAGGATGGAACTGATATTGGTTTCTATTTTACCGAAGGAAGTTCTGGAGCATTTGTACAAGAAGTACTTACAAATGTAGACCGAAGACATTTAGGTGGTGAGCTTGGTATAGAAGCACAAGTAACACCAACAATCAAATTAAAAGGTGCTGCCTCGGTTGGGCAATACATTTTTACCAATAATCCTAACATGTATTTATCTGGTGATGATTTTGCTACTGATTTAACTTATGGAGATGGTACAGTAGCGCTAGAAAATTATCATGTAGCAGGTGGCCCAGAACGTGCATTTCAAATTGGTTTTGAATATAGAGATCCAGACTTTTGGAATATTGGAGTTACAGCAAACCACTTTTCTAATGCTTATGTCGATGTTAACAATCTTAAAAGATCAGGTCGATTTAATACAAACTTAGATCTTATAACAGAAGATCAATATAGACAAGGTGGAAATATTTCTGGATATGGTTTTAACGATTACGATCCAATTGTTGCACGTGAATTATTGAGACAAGAACAATTTGAAGACTACATGCTTGTAAATATTATTGGTGGTAAATCTTGGAAAGTAGGTGATTATTTCCTTGGATTCTTTGCAACAATAAATAACGTCTTTAATCAGGAATATAGAACTGGTGGCTTTGAACAAGCAAGAAGAGTTGATTACAGAAGTCAGATACAAGAACAAACTAATGAAAATGGACCTGTTTTTGGAAACCGTTATTTCTACGGTAATGGCACAACATATTATTTAAACCTATACGTAAGATTCTAATAAATATTAAAACATAATCTTTAACTTTATAAAGACAAACAAAATGAAAACATTAAACTTAAATAAATTAACTCTTTTACTAATAGGTTTATTAGTATTTACGGCCTGTGTAGAAGATGATGAATATGGTTTACCAAATATAACCGTCAATGATGTAGAGTTTGGTCCGGATGATCAGATGCTTGATATTGATGCTGTTTTAGGATTCTTTAACCAACAAGGTGAAGCTTATACATTCGAAGATAATCCAAACTTTGATGTTTATACTTCGGGTTATGTAATCTCAAGTGATGAAGGTGGAAACTTTTTCGAAGAATTAGTAATACAGGATAAAGCAGAAAACCCAACAGCAGGTGTTGTTGTACAAATCGATACGAATCCTTTGTTTACCTTATATGAATTTGGAAGAAAAGTATTTATTAAACTAGACGGTCTTACAATTGCAGAAGATAATGGTGTTTTACAACTAGGTAAAGCTGCGGGTAATGGAATTGAAAAAATTGCAAATTCTCAAAGAACTGAGCATATTATTTTAGACCCTGAAGTTGCAACAATAATTCCTCTAGATGTTGAAATTAGCGACTTCTCTAATGACCTCGAAAATCTTTTCATTAGACTTAGTGATATGCAATTTAACCGTAACGATGTACTTGGTGACAACCCATTAACATTTGCCGCAGAAGATACTGATGAATTTGATGGTGAGCGTACCGTTGAAAGCTGTGCTAACGGTACAACGGTAATCATGAGTACGAGTACGTTCTCAGATTTTAAAGGATTAAAACTACCGGCTAATAGAGGATCTATTTCTGCAGTATTAACAAGAGACTTCTTTGATGATTTTTACACTATTGTTGTAAACTCACCAGAAGATATCAATTTTGATAATGAAAATCGTTGTGACCCAGATTTCTTAGAATGTACTGGTGCATCAGGTGGTGGTTCTGTAATTTTTGAAGAAGACTTTGAAGGTTTTGGTACATATGCATCTGAAGGCTGGGATAACATCAATATCAGTGGCACAAGTACAGATTGGTTCATTAGTAGTTTTAGTGGTAATTTTTACTCTAGAATTTCGGCTTTTAGTTCTGGAAATGCAGAAGCTAATGTGTGGTTAGTAACACCACCAGTAAATATGGACGCTACAACTGGTGAAGAAATTTCATTTGATATTCAGTCTAATTTTGATAACGGCACAAACCTATCGGTTTGGGTTTCTACAGACTATACTGGTGACCCTACTACGGCTACCTGGTCATTATTAGATGCAACTATACCTGTTGGTCCATCGAGCACCTTTGGAAATTTTGAAACTGTAGGGCCAGTTAATATTTCTTGTGTAGATGGTACAGCGGTATTTGGATTCTTCTATGAAGGTTCAGATCCAAGTGCTACAACCAGATATCATGTTGATAATATCGTGGTTACTGGTAACTAATAAGTAATACATATATAAAGAACCACACCTTATTGTTAGGTGTGGTTTTTATATTTTTAGAGCATGCTTGATCAATTCTATATTTCGGTTCTTAATTTCTACAAAGGTCATTTGGGCAGAAAAAGCCTACCTATAGCTCTTATATATATAAACCTTCTCGAGCTGTCCATTATTCTTTTGTTGAGTTCGTTCTTCTTAGCATTTGCAAAGCAGATAAAATTGACAACGCTATCTACAACCAAATTCTGGACAATTTTTGTATTGATTAGTGTTTTTATTGTGTTTAAAAATTGGATGCGCTTTAATGGTAAAAGACGTAATGTACTTAAGGCAAAGATTAAAGCTAAATCCACATCCATTTACCTGCTTTGGAGCTTGCCTTTCGCTTGCTTGGCTTTAACTTATATTCTCTTTCAGGTTCAATAAAAAACGCCATCCTTATGGATAGCGTTTATATGGTTTTGTGAATTGTTTTAAACCGATTATTCGGTTTTAAACGCCTCTACTTTCTTCATATTCTTAACCTTGTAGACTTTTGCTACACTTACTACCGTTTCTTCCAAAGATTCCGGAGAAACTTTTGCTTCGTCATATTCTACCATTGCTAATCGCTTTTCAAAATCTACTTTAGCAGATTTTACACCGTCCATTTTAGCTATTTTCTTTTCAATGGTTTTTGCACAACCCATTGCACAAGTCATACCTTCCACTCCAAATTCAACCTTTGCAAAAGTCGCGTTTTCATCGATAGTAGGTGATACACTTTTACTAGTCACATTAACTTCAACAGTCTTTACCTCTGGTTCTGTCTCATTTTTACATGCTACTATTAATAGCATTACAACTACAAGACTAAAAAGATTCTTTATGGTGTTCATAATTCTAAACTCTTAAATTTGCGCTAAATCTAATAAATCTTACCGTTTCTTGAATGAGAATTAACGATTTTTGTGATTCCTTTATCAAGAATTTGTATGAAAAACCCTAATATAAAGTGGATCTATCTTATTATACTTTCTATAATATGGGGAAGTTCATTTATTCTTATTAAAAAGTCTCTGCTAGGACTAACACCATATCAGTTAGGTGCCTTAAGAACAATTATTACAGGTATTATTTTACTTATTGCTGGATTTTATAGTCTTAAGGAAATTCCAAAAGATAAATGGAAATGGTTATTTATTTCTGGTCTACTTGGGTCCTTTATACCAGCCTTTTTCTTTGCAATTGCAGAGACGGAAATTGATAGTGCCGTAACATCAATTCTTAATTCCTTAGTTCCTTTAAATACTATCTTACTTGGTTTTGCAGTATTCAAAATTTCTTCTACCAAACGCCAAGTACTAGGTGTAATTATAGGTTTTATCGGAACAGCCATATTAATAACTAAAGGATCGGAATTAAACCCTAATCAAAATTATTACTACGCCATTTTTGTTATTGCCTCTACATTAATGTATGCGACCAACGTAAATATTATAAAACGTTATTTACAAGATGTTAGACCCTTGGCAATTGCAACTGGTAATTATGTCTTTATTTTAATTCCGGCTTTAATTGTACTCTTCTTTACTGACTTCTTTAAAACCGAAACCTTTGAACATCCAGAATTTATAAACTCAATTATTTTTGTAATAATACTTTCTGTGTTCGGTACAGCAATGGCAAAGGTTATCTTTAATAAACTCGTTCAAATTTCCACACCTGTCTTTGCTTCTTCGGTTACCTATATAATGCCAGTTGTTGCTTTAATATGGGGAATATTAGATGGTGAATCGTTTAGCTTAATACAAGGACTTGCAACATTATTAATTTTAGCAGGCGTCTATTTATCTCATAGAAGAATTAAGAGATAAAAAAAGCCAGAGCATTAACTCTGGCCTTTTCATTTATTGTCTTATAGATCAATCAAAATCAGCTTCAGAAACACCTTCGTTTATCTTAACTTCTTTTAATTTAAACTCAACCGACTGACCCATCATGGTCGCAGCTCTAGTCTCTGGGAACTTAAGTCCACTAAATTCTTTATAGTCCTTCAATACAGCATCCTGACTTTGAGTTTGTCCACCCATAGAAGTTGTCTGTACCTCTTTAACCTTTAGCCCTGATTCAACGTCATAGTATAAAGTATAGGAAATAACTTCTCCAGGAACTTGTACTACGTAGGCATCTTTATCTTCAACTTTTTCAACTCCTGTAAGCTTAACGGCATCAGAATTTACCAAGTTAATTTCCATAAATAAGCCTGCATTTACCTTAACATCATTAGTCATGTTCTCTGGTAATGGCTGATTATTAGCAGATGCACCTTCTTGTGTCATAATCATGGACATCATCTTATTTCCTCCCATGTAGATACTCTGGTTAGTCTTTCCATCAATACGCTTTTCTTCTTGCACTACGGCTCCCATAGGCGTTGTAGCTTCATATTGGGTCATAACAGAAGAAATATTATCCATGTTATCTTTAACACCCACAGCAGATAGATATTTATCTAATACGGATTTCGCAGTCACACCTTCTGGTAAAGTAATCGTTTCTGGTCTCTCTGCCACATTTGCCTCCTTATCAAAGAACTTCACTGGTAACTTCTTACCATTCCATTCTATTTTCTCAACATTCTCAAGAACATCTGCCGCTTTTCCTACCAATACAATTCTTGCATTCTCATCAGAAAAATATTTATTGGCAACACGCTGTACGTCTTCTACTGTTACGGCATCAATATTTGCAATGTAATTTTTGTAAAAGTCTTCTGGCAATTTGTTTGTCTTTATAGACAATGCACGTCTTGCTGCTACTGACTTATCTTCAGACTGAAGAATAAAATTACCTAAGAACTTTGCTTTAGCATTAGCTAACATCTCTGCATCCACAGGTTCAGTTCTTATGCGTTTAATCTCTTTAAGAGTTTCTACCACTGCGCTATCAGTAACCTCATTTCTTACTTTAGTTGTCGCTCTAAAGGTTGAATTATACCAACGTCCAGTACCTAGACTTGATCTTGCACCATATGTGTATCCATTCTCTTCTCTTAAATTCATATTTAAATATGAACCAAAAGCACCACCTAAAATATAATTTGCAACGAGCGCGGCATGATAATCTTTATCTGTCATCTTTAATGGTGAAACACTCATAACTGCTAATTCTGTCTGCACTGCATTAGGTACATCAACAAAGTTCACCTCTGTTGTAGCAACATCCTCAAAACTTGGATATTCTGGTGTTACAACTGAACCAGCCTCCCAATCACTCATATACGTTTTAAGTAATTTTTTAGCTTCCTTTACGGTAATATCACCAGAGAACAACATGTAGCCATTAGAAGGTTTAAAACGCTCACTATAAAAAGCATTAACATCTTCTAAGGTTACATTATTTACAGTCTCTTCAGTCACAATTTCTCCAGCCGCATGGTTTTTCCCATACATAAGGGCACTTCTTACATTTCCTGCAATCGCTGCTGCACTATTTTCACCAGATTTAATCCCTTCGATTAATTGTTCCTTTTCAAAATCTAATTCCTCTTGTGTGAATTTTGGCTGTAATGCCGCTTCAGCAAATAAGGCAAAAACCTGATCTTGATATTTAGCTAAGCAATAACCAAATCCACCATTAGGGTTAATGTTAACAGAAGCACCTAAGAAATCAACTTTTTCAGCAAATTCATCCTTAGTACTTTTTTGAGTCTCCTTACCAAGAAGAGCTCCTGTTAAAGATTGTACACCTGCTTTTTCACCTTCATAAACTGGAGGATTATTTAAGTTAAGACTCCAGTTAACTACTGGAAATTTAGTATCTGTTGCAACAAGAACAGTTAAACCATTTTTTAACTTAAATTCCTTTGCTTCACGTAAATTCACTTCTGGGGTTGGTCCAGATTCCGGAATTTTTGTTCTATCTATTTGTGCTGTTGCGCTTAGTCCTATGAATAACGCAACCAATGTATATATAAAATGTTTTTTCATGACTGTAATTAATGCTTATTGTTTTGAATCTTCTGGTCCAGAACCTGCTAAATATTTTATTTCTACGCGCTGATTAGGCTTAAGATATTCATTTGCTACACGCATAATATCTTCTTTAGTAATCGATCTGTAAATATCTAATTGCTTATTAATTCTGTCTGTATCACCTTGTAACATGTAGTAAGTAGCTAATGAAGACGCAATACCTTGAACACTCGAATTTGCTTCAACATAGTTTGTTTCAAACTGATTTTGAAGTTTTTGATATTCTTTATCCGAAATTAATTGAGTTTGTAACTTTTTTATTTCATCATCCATAGTAGCTCTTAGAGCATCCCAATCTGGTTCTCCTTTAATTAATGCACCCATTGTATAAGTTCCATAATCCTGGCTTCCTTGGTTAAAAGCTAAAACTTGTAATGCTACTTTATCTTGATCAACCATTCTCTTATACATTCTCGAACTGTTACCACCAGTTAAGATTGTTGAAATATAATCTAAGACATAGGCATCTTTATCTGTAGATTTTGGTGTTATATATGAGAAAATATAAGCTGGTATTTGAATGTTAGAGTCATATTCTGTTGCATATCTAGTCTCAGTAATTGGTGGCTCTACGATTTCTTCTCTAGTGTTAGGCTCAGCATTATTAGGAATTGGTCCAAAATAATCTGCAATTAATGCCTTTGTTTGTTCGATATCGATGTCACCAGCTACTACTAAAACCGCATTGTTAGGATTGTAGTATTGACGATTAAAATCTATGAACTCGTCTAACTGTGCTGCATTAAGATCATCCATTGATCCAATAACAGACCTACCATAAGGATGCTTCTTAAAAAGGTGATTGTTTACACCTGTTCTATATATAATTTTACCATAAGGTGCATTATCAATACGCTGACGTTTTTCCTCTTTAACTACTTCGTTCTGAGTATCAACCCCTATTTGCTCTATTATAGGGTGAAGCATGCGCTCACTTTCCATCCAAAGTCCTATCTCTAATTTATTTGATGGGAATGTTTCATAATAATAAGTACGGTCTTGTGATGTATTGGCATTGTTACTTCCACCATTAGCTGAGACAATATCAAACCATTTCCCTCTTTCAATATTTTCTGTTCCTTCAAATAATAAATGCTCAAAGAAGTGCGCAAAACCAGTTCTTCCTTCCACTTCATCTTTTGCACCTATTTGGTACATTACACCCACCGTAACTACAGGTGCTGCATTCTCTTGATGTAAGATAACGTGTAAACCATTATCTAATTTGTACTCTTCAAATTCTACTTTCTGTGCTGTGGCATAAAATCCAACAAACATGAAAAGCATTAGAGCATAAAAGCTTTTTTTCATTATTAATGTGTTTAAGTTCAAAATTGTTTTAGTGTTTGTATCAATTAGTTGTGCATTGTTACACTAAGCCAAACAAAAATAAGTAATCATTACCCTTTTTTTACATAATAAAATGTGAAAAAAGTGAGATTTCCTTGACATTGATTATGGAATAAAAACACATTTTCCTTGTTTGCCATCTAAATCGCTTAAAACGTTTGTAGATTAAGAATTTAGGACTATATTTGCATCCGCTTTCTGAAAAGAGGGCTATATAATTTAAACAAATAATAAAAACGTTACGCTATGTACGCAATTGTAGAGATAGCAGGGCATCAATTTAAAGTTGAGAAAGACCAAAAAGTTTTTGTTAATCGTTTATCTACAGAAGAAGGTAAGAAAGTAGCTTTCGATAATGTTCTTCTAATTGGTAACGGTAACGATGTAACTTTAGGCGCCCCGGCTATAGACGGAGCACAGGTTAGTGCAAAAGTCATTAAGCACCTAAAAGGTGATAAGGTAATCGTTTTCAAAAAGAAAAGACGTAAAGGTTACCGTGTTAAAAATGGACACAGACAATCATTAACGGAAATTGTAATTGAAGGTATCACTGCTTCAGGAGCTAAAAAAGCTGCGCCTAAAAAAGAAGCAAAGAAAGCTGAACCTAAAACTCCTGCAAAAGAGGCTACTCCAAAAGCAGAAGTTAAAGAAGATGCTTCACAAGATTTAAGTAAGATGACTGTTGCTCAGCTAAAAGAATTAGCAAAAGCTAAAGGTATCTCTGGAATCTCTTCAATGAAAAAAGCTGATTTAATTGCAGCTTTAAGTTAATATTAAAACCAAAATAAAATGGCACATAAAAAAGGAGTCGGAAGTTCGAAAAACGGTAGAGAATCAGAATCGAAACGCTTAGGTGTAAAGATTTTTGGTGGACAAGCTGCTATTGCAGGTAATATTATCGTGAGACAAAGAGGTAATACACATCACCCAGGTGAAAATGTATACCAAGGAAAAGACCACACTTTACATGCTAAAGTTGATGGTATTGTACAGTTTACAAAAAAGAAAGACAATAAGTCTTATGTTTCTGTAGCTCCATTTGAAGCTTAAGAAACACTTACATATTATAAAAAACCCTTACTACGAGTAAGGGTTTTTTATTTACACAATTTCCATTTTCTTCAATAAGAAACTTGCATTCATATTTGAGCAGACACCCTTTTTAAGTTTATAATCGAAGTAAAGCTCCTCATTAATTATTTGCGCATCAAAGAAATAATTTTGAACAGGTTCTAACTCAGCTTCAATCTTTGTTAAGCTTAAATCGTGAGTTGCAATAATGCCTGTAGCACCAATACTAACGAGTCGCTCAACAAACTTCTTAGACCCTTTGGCTTTATCTGTACTATTGGTCCCTTTTAATATTTCATCTAGGATAACAAAATAATTTTCATCAGTAGAAATCGTGTCAACAATAAACTTAAGCCGTGTCAATTCACTGAAGAAATATGAACTGTCATCTTTTAAAGAATCTGTTGTGCGCATACTAGTAATCAATTTAACAGGATTGTAATAAGACGTTTTAGCACACACAGGTAAACCCATATTAGCCATCACAATATGAAGTCCAACGGTTCTTAAGAATGTACTTTTACCTGCCATATTAGCTCCGGTTACAATAAAAAATTCATTCTTATTTAGTTCTATATCACTATCTATTCTTTTTTGAGCTTGCAATAAAGGATGACCTAGGTCATTTGCATTTACACAAGTTTCATCATCAACAATACTTGGAAAAACATAAGTACTATGATTGTAAGTGTAGGTCCCTAGACTATTAAAAGCATCGAAAAAAACAACAACGTCAAACCAGTCTTCAACTTTATCTGCATATTTGATAATCCATTGCTCAACACGATAACTTTGAGCAATATCCCAAAGCAAATATCCATTTCCAAAAAGCGCTGAGATTAAATTATTTCTATTATCCAAAGCATCCAGTGCCTTGGTAAATTCAGAAAAGATTTTTGATGCCTTTACCTCCTTAAATTTTAATTTGTCTTGTTGCTCCTTTAGTAGCTCTGAAGTAAAACTTTGATTTTCAATTTGATTTAAAAGCAAGGCATACTGCCTAAAGGTATCTTTTGTACGTTCTGTATTATGTGCAAGGATACTAATCCGCTTTAAATAAATACCAGTTATACCAAGGCCAATTAAAAGCCAATAACCAGCAAAAGTTACAGGGACATATTGTAAAACTACTAGAGTTATTATGCATATTGATAATGCGCTAAAACTAATAGACAACCAATAATGAAGTGTTTTAAGAAATGGACTGTAAGACTTAAGCCAAGTAATTATTTTGGTGGCTTTATAATCCGTTTCAATCCCTTGTGCTAAACCAGCATATAATTGCGTCCAACTTGGTAATTTCGCTAATTCCTTAATAGCCTGCTGACGTTTTTGAATATTACTAATGTTATTGGCTAAAAGCACATCAGCCAATTTTTCCGTTCCCTCATTAATATTAGTTCTATTCATGAACTGAAAGAATGAGCCCTTACCAAATAGGTCTATGTCCAGACTATAAAAGTGATTTGAATTCTGAAATTGTATCCCATCAGCCCTGTGATTATATTCACCCTTATTTATCTTTAGTTCTTCCTCGTTGATTTTTATAAGGCGCTTACTTAGCGCTCTTTTTGCTTTTAAATCAGTATATCGAGAAAGTAAAATGAGAAATACAGCCGATCCGACAAGACCAACTAAAAATGCCCATTGCCACTGTTGTCTCAATAAATAAATTACACCAATAGTCGAGAGAAATACAACAAGTCTGAGAATACTTAAAACACTTAGTTGCTTAAAGATTTCCTTTGACTCTTTGGTAAATTCATCGATTTGTGAATTATAGAATTCAGTGCTATCCATATATATGAAAATAAAAATCCCAAGATAAGATTTTACCTTGGGATTGTATGTAGTTACCTGCTAAGCAGGATTTATTTAACCTTTAAAGCTTGCTGCTAAATATTCACGATTCATACGTGCAATATTCTCTAGTGAAATTCCTTTAGGACATTCTACTTCACAAGCACCAGTATTAGTGCAATTTCCGAATCCTTCTTCATCCATTTGCTTTACCATGTTTAAAACACGGTCTGTTGCTTCTACGCGTCCTTGTGGTAGCAGTGCAAACTGCGATACTTTCGCCGAAACGAATAACATTGCAGATGAGTTTTTACAACTCGCTACACAAGCACCACAACCTATACATGTTGCAGCATCAAATGCTTTATCTGCATTCTCCTTTTCAATTGGGATGGCATTGGCATCTTGAGTATTACCTGAGGTATTCACAGATATAAAACCACCTGCTTGTTGAATTCTATCAAAAGAAGAACGATCAACGATTAAATCTTTAATTACTGGAAACGCCTTAGCTCTCCATGGCTCTATATAAATAGTATCGCCATCTTTAAAACTTCTCATATGAAGTTGACACGCAGTAATTCTCGTTTGAGGGCCATGTGCTCTACCGTTTATGTATAAAGAACATGTACCACAAATTCCTTCTCTACAATCGTGATCAAACGCTACTGGTTCTTCTCCTTTTTCAATCAATTCTTGATTTAATACATCTAACATTTCTAAAAAAGACATGTCAGGAGAAATGCCACTAACTGGATAATCAACAATTTTTCCTTTATCGTTTGCGTCTTTCTGACGCCATATTTTTAGTGTTAAATTCATCATAGCTTTTATTTGTAACTTCTCTCTTTCACTTCAATATTTTTGTATTCTAATGGCTCCTTGTGATGTATAGCATCACTTGGCTGTCCTTTATATTCCCAAGCAGAAACATATTGGTACTCCTTCACTCTTAGAGCTTCACCGCCTTCAGTTTGGTATTCTTCTCTAAAATGACCACCTGCAGATTCATTACGCTCAAGAGCATCTTTTGCGAATAGCTCACCTAATTCTAAGAAATCTGCTACGCGACCAGCTTTGGCCAACTCTTCGTTATATTCATTTTGACCTCCAGGTACAAATACATCTTTATAGAATTCCTCTCTTAAGGCCGCAATTTCATCAATGGCTTCTTTTAATTCTTTTTCATTACGAGCCATTCCACATTTATTCCACATGATTTTACCCAAGCGCTTGTGGAAATGATCAACTGATTTTGTACCCTTGTTATTGATTAAACTATCAATCTCAGAACGCACTTTCGTTTCAGCCTCATCAAACTCTTTAGTATCTGTAGGAATTGGTCCTGTTCTAATATCATGAGCTAAGTAGTCACCAATTGTGTATGGTAATACAAAATAGCCATCTGCAAGACCTTGCATTAATGCCGAAGCTCCCAATCGGTTTGCACCATGATCAGAGAAATTAGCTTCTCCGATAGCATATAAACCAGGAACCGTGGTCATTAAATTATAATCTACCCATAAACCTCCCATAGTATAATGAACAGCAGGATAGATCATCATTGGTGTTTCGTATGGGTTTTGATCTACAATTTTCTCATACATCTGAAATAAGTTCCCATACTTATTCTCAACAACCTTTTTACCAAGGTCTGTTACGACCTTCATATCATCTACATCAAGCCCTTTTACATAAGCTTGTTCTTTACCGTATCTCTCAATAGCAGACGCAAAATCTAAGTATACAGCTTCACCAGTTTGGTTCACACCATACCCAGCATCACAACGCTCTTTCGCTGCACGAGAGGCAACATCTCTTGGTACTAGGTTACCAAAAGCAGGATAACGTCTCTCTAAGTAATAATCTCTATCTTCTTCGGCAATCTCAGTTGGTTTTAAACTACCATTTCTAATTGCTTCAACATCTTTTTTATGTTTTGGTACCCAAATACGACCATCATTTCTTAAAGATTCTGACATCAACGTCAATTTAGATTGATGATCTCCAGATACTGGAATACAAGTTGGGTGTATCTGCGTATAGCAAGGATTAGCGAAAAAAGCACCACGTTTATGTGCTTTCCATGCTGCAGTAACATTACTACCCATAGCATAGGTTGAAAGATAGAACGCGTTACCATACCCTCCAGTTCCTAATACCACTGCATGAGCAGAATGTCTTTCTATTTCACCTGTTACCAAATTACGAGCAATAATACCACGTGCCTTACCATCTACAATCACTACGTCTAACATTTCGTGACGTGTGTACATTTTAATTTTACCACGTCCTATTTGACGATTCATTGCCGCATAAGCTCCTAACAATAACTGTTGCCCTGTTTGACCCTTTGCGTAAAACGTACGAGATACAAGAACACCTCCAAAAGATCTATTGTCTAATAACCCACCATACTCTCTAGCGAATGGTACACCTTGAGCAACACATTGGTCAATAATATTTGTCGAAACCTCAGCCAATCGATAAACGTTAGCTTCACGAGATCTGTAATCACCACCTTTTACAGTATCATAAAATAATCTATAAGTTGAATCACCATCCCCTTGGTAATTTTTAGCCGCATTAATTCCACCTTGTGCTGCAATAGAGTGTGCACGTCTTGGTGAGTCTTGAAAACAGAATGCTTTTACATTGTATCCAAGCTCTGCTAAAGTGGCAGCAGCAGAACCTCCTGCTAATCCTGTACCAACGATAATCACATCGATTAATCTTTTATTGGCTGGATTAACAAGGTTAATTTCGTTTTTATGTTTTGTCCATTTATCTGCTAAAGGACCTTCAGGTATTTTAGAATCTAATATTGACATATGAATCTTTTTTAATGTGTAAAGTGATGGTAAACTGCGATAAATATAAAAAGTGCTGGTACACCGATTGAGTACACTTTACTGAACCCTTTTAAACTCTTTACATATTTGTTATTTGCACCTATTGACTGGAATGCAGAATTGAATCCATGTAATAAATGCAACGCTAATAATATAAATGCCACCACATAAATACCAACTCTAACAGGACTTACAAATTTTTCTCTAAGCTCCTCATAGTATCTAAAACCAGAATCAGCATTGTTTGGATCTACTAATCCACTCATATCACCTTCGATGTACTTAACGGTCATTTCATGTACCCAAAAATCGTACATGTGTAAACCCAAAAAAGCAAGTACAACTACTCCAGTAAGAAGCATGTTGCGCGATACCCAAGTAGAATTATCTGAGGCTGTATTGCTAGCGTATTTTACACCTCTAGAAGCTTTGTTCTTTGCTTCTAAAATAAAGCCCATTACAAAATGGAAAATAACTCCAATAATTAAAATGGGCTGCATTAGTCCTTGAACTAAAGGATTTGTACCCATAAAATGCGACATTTCATTAAACAATTCTGCACTGAAAACAGAAGTGAAATTAATGGAAACATGCATTACTAGAAAAATCATTAGGAAGAGTGCCGAAAGAGCCATGGCAAACTTTCTTCCAATCGACGAATTTAGAATTCCGCTCATTGTAGATCTAATCTTTTTGTTAGTCTTGCAAAAATACTGCACAATTGCCGCTTTGCCAACAACAGCGTACTATAATTAATTATTTAGAATGATTTTAATCTAAAAATCGAATCGAGGATTTACGATGGTGTTGTAGATAGAACCAAAGGCATAACTAAAGCCAACATTTACAAAATAATTATAGCCAGATTGTAACTGTTGTTGTTGTAAGAGAAGTTCTTCTAAAGAAAGGTCGCCACCAGGTAAATTAACCTGATTTCTGGTGATGGAATAACTACCTCCTACGTTAAAATTAAAGCCTTTAAAAAGACGAATTCTTGTACCAATAAAAAAGTTAAGCGCATACAAACTCGTATCATTTAAAAACTGATTGAAGGAAACCTCAGCATTAAAATTTCCCCATTCTTGATTTATTCGTCCACCAACCTGAACTCCATGTTCCCAAAAATACTCTTCCGTCTCATTAAATAAAGTGCGCTCTATGTAATCGTTATACCTTATGCCATTTCTGTAGGAAATCGTCAACTGCTTCTTTGCTGAATCTACATAATTAAAGAAACTATATTCTATTGCAGGTCTAAAGGTCCATTGAAGATCTGTATTATTAAAGGTTGAAGACCCTATAAATCCAAAGAAACCATAGGACCAATGATCGTTAATACTCAAAATGTCACTCACACGAATAGACTTTGAGTCATTTATACCAACGATTTCGTCGCCCTCAAATTCAAAAACATTGCGACTTTCACTAAATCGCATTCTAAATGAGAATTTGTTTTTCTCTGTGACTCTTCTTGCCGAGGCATTAATATTTATGTTGCTAAACCTACTCTGTTCCTGGCCATCAAAAAATCCTCCAGCTCCAATCTGAAATAGCCAATAATTCCAAGGATCATCTTCTTCTACTTCCTCCTCTTCCTCTGGTGCTGGAACATTTACGGTAACTTCGTCTGTAGTACCCTTGGCGATCCAAAATCTTACCAATCCAAGTTTAAGATTCTTTAAAACTAGCTGACGGACTTCATCATTAGTCATATTAGCATCTGTAGAAAAGGTAAGTTTATAATTAATGGCTTCAAACTCCTTCTTACCAATAAATTCCACTTCGTAGCTTCTGCCACCACTCCCATTTCTTTGGGATACAAAAAAAACATGAACATCGCCCAAAAACTGATCCCTTACAAATTGAACATTACCTAAATTCTGTCTTAAATACTCGTTATCACAGAATCTACAGTCTAAGAAAATACTAAGTTGTTCTGTAATATTTGATTGTGCTTTTAAACTCTGAAAAGAAATCAGAAAGATTAGTACAACTAATAAGCGCTGTAACATAGATTGATTGATGAATTGATTAGTGATGCTACAATATCATCAAAATACAGCAAGCGAAAAAAGTATTATGCTAAGTTTAACAACTCCCATTGCTTAAAGCTATAAGGAACTAAAATTTACTTTATCTCAAGTTTAGTTTTCGAATTATTAATCATTACAGTATATGTCCCTTTCGGCAAATAATATTTTCCGTTACTAGCTTTGTTTACATCAATACTTGTATTCTCTTTCATTAAAGCTTTTCTGCCCTTTTCAGTCAGTTCAAGATTATAGTCTAAGTAATTAAAACCCTTATCAGCATTAATAGACATACTATTTAATTCTGTACCCTGATCTGATAATATTTTTAATGAATAAGTCCCTGAACTATTACTATAAAATTGAATGGTTTTTTCTGGTTCATAGGCATCCAACCATTTGCTCCAAGAACTTCCCCAACGATTAGAAAATCGTACTGGACTTAATTTAAAAATTGAAACATCTTTTGATTTTAGCTCATCCTTCATTTTTTGTAAGGGTTCAATATTCGCTTTATAAATACTCCTTCCGTGTGTCCCTAGCAATAAATCTTTTGCCTCTGGTTGAACCACAATATCATGGAAAGCAACATTTGGTAAACCGTTTGAAAAAATCTCCCAAGATTCTCCCATATTAAAAGACACATAAGCACCATTATCTGTTCCTACGTACAATAAATTTTCATTCTCAGGATCTTCTTTTATAACATTCACCGGACTAGCTGGAATATTACCACTTATATCTTTCCAGGTTTGACCAAAGTCATCACTCCTAAATACATAAACACTAAAATCGTCCCAACGGTATCCATTCAAAGTCACATATACACTACCAATATTATGTTGAGACGTAACAACTCTACTTACCCATAAATCTTTAGGAAACGTATCTGAAATCTTCGTCCAATTATCACCAGCATTTTTGGTGACATGAACCAAACCATCATCAGAGCCTACGTAAATTAATCCAAACTTAAATGGACTTTCGCTTATTGAAGTAATGGTTCCATAAGCAACATTTCCTTTCTTTCCGCCATTTGTTAAATCATCACTTATTGCTTCCCAGTCTGTCCCTTGATTCATAGAACGCATTAATTTATTACCTCCCAAGTATAAAATGTCTTGGTTATGAGGAGATAATAATATTGGTGTTTGCCAATTAAAGCGATAAGGGTTTTCACCTAAAGTATGTTTAGGTTGAATATATGTCTGACTGCCAGTCTCTAGGTTTAGCCTGAAATAGTTTCCAAACTGATAACCCGTATATACAATATTAGAATTTCTATTATCAATTTGAATTTGCATACCATCACCACCCATTATAGATTTCCAAGGATATTGACCTCTTTGATGCCATCCTTTATCTTCACGAGCATTATTTGCACCTTTCCAAACACCATTATCTTGTAAACCACCATAAACATTATATGGTTTTTCATTGTCGACATTAATAGCATAAAACTGACCTACTGAAGGCGAATTATTTTTTATCCAATTTTCACCATCATCATAAGTGATATTAACACCTCCATCATTACCGTTTACAAGATGGTTTGGGTTTTTAGGGTTAATCCAAAGAGCATGATGGTCTGCGTGTACATTCTCAGCACTTATAGAGGTCCAATTCTTACCACCGTCTTTGGACTTAACGATTGGTACACCATAAAT
This sequence comes from Winogradskyella poriferorum, assembly GCF_050618035.1. Classification (GTDB taxonomy): domain Bacteria; phylum Bacteroidota; class Bacteroidia; order Flavobacteriales; family Flavobacteriaceae; genus Winogradskyella; species Winogradskyella poriferorum_A. The sequence goes on along the minus strand of NZ_JBODPY010000001.1, from coordinate 860,569 downwards.
ATAAATATGATCTTGATTGGCCGGAGATACATGGATGTGACCAAAATAATACCCATAACTAAAATAGATCCCATCTAAAAAGTCGTCATGTGTTTTGCTCCATGATTTTCCTCCATCTTCGCTTTTATAAACCTCAGCACCAATGACAGGTGTGTCAAATAATAAAGAATTGGCGTCTTCTAAATACTTAGCTAAATCTATTGGCTTTACATTTCCTGAACGTACCATTTGCTTTACATTCTCTGCACGATATTTCTCTTGAAATCCATTAGTTTTTAAAAACGTATTTAATTTTTTGTCTTCTAATGCCAAAAAGTCTTCGGTACTCATGGATTTAAAATCATCCTTGCTTAATCCACGCTTATCCGATTTCTTCTTATTACTTGGTCTTCTGAACTGACTATCATGCACTGCATAAACTACATCGTCATTAAATACAGCAACGCCTATTCTCCCAACACCTTCACCTGTTGGAAATCCACTGCCATCTCTAGACACCTTTTGCCATGTCTCACCAGCATCGGTACTTTTATAAATATCAGAATTAGTGCCATTACCCGTAAAATTCCAAGCTTTTCTGTCTTTGGTCCAAGATGTTGCAAACATCACATTGTAGTTATTAGGACTATGCTGTAAATCAATAATACCAGACATATCGTCTACAAATAAAGTTTGCTTCCATGTCTTACCACCATCGTTTGTTTTATATATACCTCTTTCAGTATTTGGTGAATACAGATGCCCTGTGACTCCAACCGTCAGTACATCTGGATTATCTGGATGTACCAAAATTGGTGCAAAGTGATGCGCATCCATCAAACCAATATTTTCCCAAGATTCTCCATTATCAGTAGACTTTAATATGCCTATACCTGCGTATGAAGATCTCGAAGCATTATTCTCTCCAGTACCAACATAAATGGTACGTGTTGGCCAATGTATAGCTATGTCTCCTACATTTTGAGTGTCTGATTTATCTAAAATTGGCGTAAAGGTTGTACCGTTGTTAATGGTATGCCATACACCACCAGAGGCATATGCTACATAAAACTCTGACGGCATTTCTGGGTTAACATCTAAATCAACCACACGTCCACTCATTATGGTTGGTCCAATATTTTTAAAGGGTACATTTTTTACAATGGATTGCTGTGTCATAGAACGCTTTTGCTCTAAAGCATTTTTAACAACATCGGCACTAGTAGCTGGTTGTTGAGCAAAAGTAAAAGCAATACAAAAAGTAAAAAGACCCGAGAGAAGTTTTGAGTATTTCATGTTGGTTGGTTTTAGAAAATGAAAATTACTTAATCTCTATTCTCGAACAAAATTTGCTAACAAAGTTTAACAGATTCTCGTACCTTTAGGCTTCTAATTTTATTACAATGAAATACGATTTAATCGACCGTAATCTTTTTATAAAAAACCGAAAAAACTTCATGGCTCAAATGAAACCTAAAAGTTTAGCTGTTTTTAATTCTAATGATATATATCCTGTAAGTGCTGATAGTACATTACCCTTTGCACAACATAGAGACATTTTCTATTTAAGTGGTGTCGATCAAGAAGAGAGTATTTTAGTATTGTTTCCAGATTGCCCTAAAGAGAAGCATAGAGAGATTCTATTTTTAAGAGAAACTAATGCTCATATAGCAGTTTGGGAAGGTGAAAAATTAACCAAAGAAAAGGCATTTGAAACCTCTGGTGTAAAAACGGTGTATTGGCTCCAGGATATGGATAAGATTATGTTTGAGTTAATGACCCAATGTGACACAGTTTATATAAATACTAATGAACATTACAGAGCAAATGTTGAAACAGAAACACGCGAAGATCGCTACACAAAATGGTTAAAAGATAAATACCCAGCGCACGAAGTCGCAAAGAGTAACCCTATCTTACAACGTCTTAGGTCTGTAAAAGATGCTATTGAACTGAAGCTTATGCAAAAGGCATGCGATATTACAGAAAAGGGCTTTAGACGTGTCCTCAATTTTGTTAAACCAGATATCTGGGAATATAACATAGAAGCGGAATACATGCATGAATTCCTAAATCGTCGCTCAAAAGGTTTTGCTTACACTCCAATTATTGCCTCCGGTAATAATGCAAATGTTCTTCATTATATCGAGAACAACCAGCAATGTAAGGCAGGTGATTTAATCCTTATGGATGTTGGTGCTGAATATGCTAACTATTCTAGTGATATGACGCGAACCATACCAGTTTCCGGCAAGTTCACAGATCGTCAAAAAGCAGTCTACAACGCCGTGAACAGAGTTAAAGAAGAAGCAACAAAAATGCTGGTGCCTGGAACACTCTGGGAAGCCTACCATATTGAAGTTGGTAAATTGATGACCTCAGAATTATTAGGTCTTGGCTTAATTGACAAAGCTGATGTGCAAAATGAAAATCCAGACTGGCCTGCTTATAAAAAGTATTTTATGCATGGTACTTCGCACCATATTGGTTTGGACACGCATGATTATGGCCTATTGCATGAGCCAATGCAAGCCAACATGGTCTTCACTGTAGAACCTGGTATTTATATTCCCGATGAAGGATTTGGAATAAGACTAGAGGATGATGTGGTTATTCAAGAATCGGGTGAGCCTTTTAATCTTATGCGAAATATTCCAATTGAAGCTGAGGAAATTGAAGATTTGATGAATAGCTAATCATTTTAACTTCATTATCTTAGCGTTCGATCTAAAAAAATTAGTTTGATTACAGAATTTTTAAAACATACTGGCGAATTTTTGCGACAATATCCCCAAATTAGATTGTCTATGAAGGAGGAGTTCGCAGTTAGAGATTCCGTAATGCACTCATTAGGACTTAAGAATTTAAATCAACTACGCGACCGTTATGAAGGTCAGACTTTTTTGGATAAGACCCTCAAGAATTATGGTGGTTTAGTAGCATGCCAGAAGCATCTCAATATTACCGTCACCACAATTGATGATCTTAATATCAAAGACTTTAAACCACAAATTGAAGGTGAAAATGCGCTTTATGATATTAAGGTTTTTGACTTTGGTGCGCTTCCTGTTTTAGAATTAAAATCAATAGTTAATCCTATCATTTTTGTGATTCAAAAGGATAAAACCACTTTTAGTATCTGTGGTTATGGTGATAAAGATTTGGTTCTCAAAAATCTTGTTGATTCTAATAACGAAACCGTTAATTCTGTAAGCCTTAAGAATTTTATTGGCTTTAGTGATTTAAAACCTATTGAAGAAATTCTATAAGTAATGAGTAAAGCATTTAGTGTAGGGAGTTTGTATGCAGGCGTTGGTGGCATTTGCTTAGGCTTTAAGAAAAATGGCTTTGAACTTGTATGGGCTAATGAGTATGATAAAAATGCATGTAAAACCTACAGAACTAATTTTAAGCATCAATTGGTTGAAGGCGACGTGATGCAATTGGATATAGATTCTCTTGCCAAAGTAGACGTTCTAACTGCAGGATTCCCTTGTCAACCCTTTTCGGTAGCTGGTTATAGACAAGGATTTGATGATAAGCGTGGTAATCATTTTTTTAAAATACTAGATTTTGTGGACAGCATGCGTCCTAAGGTTTTGTTTTTAGAAAATGTAAAAAACTTAGTTGGACATGACAAAGGCCGTACCTTCAAAATAATTAAAGATCTTATTGAAAAACACAATTATTCTTTCGATGCCAAAGTCTTAAATACCAAAGATTACGGAAATGTACCACATAATAGAGAACGTATTTTTATTGTAGCCTTTGATAAGGATTTAGACCCAACATTTTTTGAGAATTTTAGATTTCAATTTCCTGGAAAGGAAGATCTTACTAAAACCATCGAAGACGTCATAATAAACGAAAAAGTTGATGCACGCTACTACTATGGTGAGGATAAATATATGTATCCTATGCTAAAAGAAGCGATACGACGCGACGATACTGTTTATCAATTTAGGCGTCAATATGTAAGAGAAAATAAATCTAACGTTTGCCCAACTTTAACCGCAAATATGGGAACTGGAGGCCATAATGTGCCTCTTGTTAAAACGCCTTATGGTTTTAGAAAATTAACTCCTCGTGAGTGTTTTAGATTTCAAGGGTTTGATGATGACTATAACTTCCCTGAAATTGCCATTTCACATCTTTATAAACAAGCGGGAAACTCAGTAAGTGTACCTGTTATTAGTCGCCTTGCTAATGCCATTAAAACCGTATTACATTCTGTTGTTATAACAGAAGATAACTTGGTTAAAACAGCTTAATCCAATGGCTTCAGCTCAGCTATTAATTGTTTAATTCCTTTTAAATTTCCTGTTTGGATATAATAATTTTCTGCGTCTATTTTGGTCTTCCCATTTAACAAAGCACCTTGAGGCAAAATATAATTGTTGGTAATAATATGTTTCAAAGTTTTAAGACTGCAACATCCTGGGATATCATAAGTCCATTTTTGATTTAAAACTGACGCCTTTAGAATTTCTTTATCCTTTTCTGTGTTGAAAAATGAATTGGTATTGGGTTTTATTCTTACCAATAAGAAATAATCGTAATACGAATTAGATTGCGCCTTATTTGAGTTTGGTTTGTAACTACCATCTAAATTCCAATCATTGGCTTCGAGTAACAGTAAATTAGAAAAATAGGCACTCGACTTAACGCTAATCCTTTTGCCTTTGTATTCTAAATCAGAATCATCCCAAACTCCCTTTCCATGAATGCTATAGTCAATCGGTTCACATGTTATACCATTTGACGCCAAAACCTCAAAGGAGATGCCTTCTGCTATTTTACCTTGTAAAGTGTTTTTAAAAATATCGAGTGCTGAACGTTGTTCTGTTCCGCCAGTGCGATGATTTCTATGATGACCCTCTCCAAATGCCATATTATATGCAAATTCAAATGAAGTATTTAAAATTGAAGACTGAATGGGTTGTGGATGAAATAAAACTTTTGAGTTGATAAAATAAATAGTGTCGTACTTCGTAAGTTTCATTTAATGGTAATGTAATCCCTTATAAGGTTAGCCTAAAACTAATTATTATTTTAAAAAGTTAGACCTGAATTTTGTAATCAATTGTATGTCAGATTAATTTGGATTAAATTAGTAATGGTTTAGACCGTTTTATCATGAAAAAGACCATTCCTTTTTTCTACTTTCTAGCACTATGTTGTTTCATTCATTTATCCTGCGACAATGATGATGACAATTCCTCATCAAATGAAGGAAATATCCCAGATCCTGTTTTTGAACAAGCTTTAATAAATTTGGGTTACGATGATATCTTAGACGGAAATCTGTTAATCTCAAATGTAGCCAACGTTACTCAATTAAATATTTCGGACATAAATTTTGATGATACAAGTAATGACATCACAGATCTTACAGGTATTGAATATTTTACAAGCTTAGAAATTCTCAATTGCAGTGGCCAAAGTATTTCTTCATTAGACTTAAGAAGCAATCCGAATCTAAAGGAGCTCGATTGTAGTTATAGCAGATTTAATAGTCTCTCGAGTGTGAACGTTACTCAAAATACACAATTAGAAATACTGAGGTGTCATGCAAATGCTTTGACATCCATTGATGTTAGTAATAATGCTAATCTTAAAGAACTATATACCTATGACAACAGTGCATTAACAGGATTAGATGTAAGCAATAATCCTTTATTAGAAGTATTGTGGTGCTATAACAATGACATAACCAGTATTGATGTTTCGAACAATCCTGAATTAGAAAATTTTGATTGTCGTTTTGTTGATCTTACCAGCGTAGATGTTTCTAATAATCCTAAACTTAAAAAATTAATGTTTTGGGATGCTCAGCTTTCTAATATAGACGTGAGTAATAATCTGCAATTAGAAGTCCTATCTTGTCTAGGGTGTCAATTATCTGATATTGATGTAAGTCAGAATTTAAATTTAACAAGTTTAGGTTTGGGTGGTAACCAGCTTACAACACTAGACGTGAGTAACAATACTGCACTTCAAGGCCTGGCATTTAATAATAATCAGATTAGTAGTATTGATCTGAGCAACAATACAGATCTCAATAATCTATCGGTAGATAATAACCCATTGACAAGTTTAGATATTAGTAATAATCCTCTGCTCTCCATTCTGCGTTGTGAAAACCTGCCAATCACAAGTTTAGATTTAAGCAACAATGCTAACTTAGAACTGATATACAGTAATGATAATACACAGATTACAAGTCTTGATGTGAGTAACAACAATTCATTGATTTGGTTAGAATGCAATAACAACAACCTGTCAAATCTCGAGCTTGGTGATGTCAGTTCACTTGTTTTCTTAGCGGTTGCAGACAACCAACTCACCAGCCTTGATTTAAGCAATCAAGTTAACCTAAACACCATGGATTGCACTTCTAATAACTTAACCTGCATTCAAGTTAATTCTACACAACTCAATGCCATACCAGATAGTTGGGATAAAGACACTTCTGCCAGTTACGCTTTGGACTGTAACTAAGCGTTAAGTGCCAATTGAGGTTCATTCTCAAAAATGTAGCGTTGTAACTTCTGCAATGTTTCTAACTTATCACTCGTATTTACTAAGAGCGAAATGTTATTATTACTACCACCATAAGCGATCATTCTAACATTGACATCTTGAAGCACTTGAAACAATTCGGGCGTATCTGGATGATAAATTATTTGATTTCCAACAAGGCAAACAATACTCATATAATCATCAACCTCAACTGTAGCAAATTTTTGTAGTTCATCAACAATAGATTCTAAATGCGTTGTATTATCAATGGTTAAGGATACTGCAATTTCTGAAGTGGTAACCATATCTATGGCTGTTTCATATTTCTCAAAAACTTCAAAAACACGCTTCAGGAATCCATGTGCCAATAGCATTCTTACTGATTTGATTTTAATTGCAGTGATATTGTCTTTAGCGGCTATGGCTTTAATACCTTCACCATGAATTTTATTTGTGATTAATGTTCCATGTGCTTCAGGTGCCATCGTATTTTTTAATCTTAAAGGAATATCTAGATTTCTTACAGGCATTACCGTTAATGGATGCAGAATTTTTGCACCAAAATAAGCCAATTCGGCAGCCTCATCATAAGACAAATTTGAAAGGGCAGAGGTGTCATTTACATACCTTGGATCATTGTTATGAAAACCATCTATATCAGTCCAAATCTGCACTTCATCTGCTTCGATAGCTGCACCTATGATTGTAGCGGTGTAGTCACTTCCGCCACGTTGTAAATTTGTGATGTTGCCATCTGCATCCAAACATATAAAACCTTGAGTAATATAAATATCGGCTTCTTCAGAGGAATCCAATAAACGATTTAAATTTTGTTTTATGTAAAATAAATCTGGCTCATTGTTCCTATCAATCCTCATGAATTCTAGAGCTGGCAATAACCTTGCATTTATACCTTCTTGTTGCAAAAAGTAATTAAACATAAATGTAGAAAGTAACTCTCCTTTAGCAACAATTCTATTATGCAAGCCTACGGAATATTGGCTGTCAACGAGAGCTCTCAGTGACTTAAAAATAGTATTCACATATTCAGCTACTTTTGTTCTTAATATCGAATCCGTTATTAAGTCGTAAACCGTTGCATTGTACTTTTCATTCAATACATCAATTCTTAAAATTGCATCTTCTCTCTTTTCTTGAGCTATCAATTCTGAAATTTCCACTAATACATTTGTAGTGCCTGACATTGCAGATAGCACAACAATTTTTCTACCGTCTGTGTTTATGATTTCCTTGACATGATTCATATTAACAACTGAACCAACTGAAGTCCCACCGAACTTATATACTAGCATATCTCTTATTTTGATTACAAAAATAAAATGCACTTCAATAATTGATAAATAATTAAAAGAAATAGTTTACTTTTACACATATTGTTAATTATATAACAAAATGAAGACTATTGCTTCCTGTGTTGAAGAAATATTAATTACACAGCCCTTTTTAGAAGAGGCCTTATTCAGAGAGATTATCAACTTTTCTGCGTTGTCTGAAGAACTACAAGAGCCAATAAGCAAAATGTTGAGAAAACCTGTAAAGACTGGTGCCATTATGATGGCTTTACGACGTTACAATCCACCTAATCATTTACGTCAATCTCAACAACTCAAATTTGTACTTAGAGAACTTGGTGATATAACCGTCCGATCTAACTTATTAGATTTTACATACCAAAACTCCAGTACCTTAATTGAGAGTCATGCTAAAGTTTTAGAAAGTCTCAACCCAAAAGCCTTTTACGGCTTTTCTCGAGGAATCTACGAAAGTAACATCGTGGTTTCAGAATCAGAAAAACAGAATGTACTTCAAAGTTTTAAGCAAGAGAAGATGATCGGCTCTCAAGATAATCTGTCTGCTATAAGTATTCGACTACCTGAGAACAATTCTAAAATTTCTGGTTTATACTACCAGATTTTTAAACGTTTTGCATGGGAAAATATATCCCTTTACGAAGTCATCTCTACAACAAATGAATTCACAGTTTTAGTCGAAAATCACCTTGTAGACAAAGCTTTTTCTGCCATTAAGAATCTGAGTTCGTCTTAGAGCTTTGGAATAAGTTAGAAACAATTAATGCAATTACTGCTGGTAATACCCAACCTAAGTTTTTATTTGCTAATGGAATTGAATCAATAAAAGAAATTAAAGCGTTTTCAGGAATTAAATATTGAAGAAAATCTGGTATACTGAAAATAAAAGTAACGATAACTACAGTTCTAAACACCAATGGTGTTCCTATACGCTCTGGAAGAACATTCAAAATAATCAGTACAATTGTTATTGGGTATATGAATAATAAAACCGGATAAGCAATTACAATTATAGAATGGAAATTTAATTGTCCTACGCCAACTCCTGCAATACATGCAATGACAGCAGTGACAAAGTAGGCCGTATTCGATTTATTGAACACACCTCGAAAGTAATCTGCTGTTCCGGCTACAATACCAACAGCGGTTGTAAAACAAGCCAGAGCAATTAAAATACTTAATACCGCGTTGCCAAAATTACCTAAAGCTGCAATGCTAATACCTCTTAACAGATTTGCACGTTGCATATCAGAACTTAATGCCGTATCAACTGCAATCTCAGAACCATAATAGGCGCCAACTGCAATGAGTCCTGCATAGATAACAAAAAGTCCTGTGCCAGCTATAAAGCCAGATTTTCTAATAAGTTTGCGCTTAGATTCAAACCGACTTACCTTCATATTTTTAAAGTTCAGGGAAACAATAATTACGGCTCCAACAACCACAGCGCCAATAGCATCAAAGGTTTGATAGCCTTCTAAAATTCCTGAGACTAGAGGTGTTTCAAATGTTGATGTCCCTGTTGTCAATGATGACGAAGTCAATCCTATACCAATCACTGCCAAAAGTATAATAACAATTAACGGCGTTAAAAACTTACCGATGAGATTCAAGATTTTTGAACGGTTCAACACAAACACCAAAACCAAAGCAAAGTAAATACTACTGGTCAATAAAGGACTTGTTCCAAAGGCTGGATGAATTGCAATCTCGTGTGTCGCAGAAGCCGTTCGTGGAGAAGGAATTGCTACGGATATGATATACACAATGATACAATAGATAGAGCTAAACCAAGGCGCTACCTTTTTACCAAAATCATACATAGTCCCTTGAAGTCTGGCATGGGCTAAAATTCCAATAATAGGAATGAGCACAGCGGTAATCATAAAACCAATAGTTACCCAAATCCAGTTCTCACCAGCATTATAACCTAATAATGGTGGTAATAACAAGTTCCCTGCTCCAAAAAACAAAGAGAATAAAGCAAAACTTGTGACTAAAAGTTCTTTGCGTTGTATGTTCACTTAGTTGGTCTTTACAAGTTCTAAATCGTGAAAATCAAAGCTAAAATCAGTAATTGGCGCAATGTATTTCATAGTTGCCGAAACTGCATTACCGTTTTCATCGAAAGTAAATTGAACAAACACGTCTGCATCATAGCTCCTATCATTCCATTTGGCAACAAAGGTTGTAGCATTATAGGGTAACAACTCGCCAAAAAGCCTTGAAGATCTTTTACATTTAATCATATAACCACTTTCATTATTACTAATAACAATATCACCAAACCAATTATCTGAATAGGTCCCAACAATTTGTTCTGGCTTAGGTAAAATCGAGCTACCTTTTATCTTATTGGCCTTGGCGTAAACATCTGCCTTAAGACTATCATTGTATTTAATAAAGTCTGCATTACGATCCCCATATCGCTTTAACCAATTTCTATCGTCATAGCCCAAATATGAATCTTTAATGGTATTGGTGATGGTATGAAATGCTGATCCATTCATTTGGTTGGTTAATACCACAATGGCTAAATCTAAATCAGGAATTAAGGTGAATTGTGTGACTGTACCAATTAGACCACCTGTATGATAGACTTGTTTGTGACCTCCTTTTACATCTGTAACAAACCATCCCAGTCCATAGCCTCTAAAATTAGAGTCGTACCAATCTCCTGGCCTTACTTTTATAGGTGTTTGCAATTGCCACAATTCATGAAATTGCACCTTACTTAAAAGTCGTTCACCATTTTCGGTAACAGCATCGTTCATTAAGAATTTTGCCCAAGTAAGCATGTCTGGCACATTACTAACTATACCTCCTGCGGCATTTGCGGTCTCGCTCCAATCATGTGGTATTTGAATGACTTTGCCATCTGCCCTTGTGTGTGCTTCAATAATATTTCCTTTATCGTTTACACGATTATAAGAAGCCTTGCTGTTTGTCATTCCAACAGGCTTCATGATTCTCTGTTCAATAAATTCTTCCCAACTTAAGCCACTTACACGTTTTAATACCTCACCAGCAATTATAAACATATTATTGTTGTAAGTGTATTTGCTCCTGAATGAACTCTCTGGTTCTAAATATTTTACATTATCGATGATGTCATTAACAGTAAAATCATTCCCTTCTGGAAAGAACATTAAATCGCCTGCGCCAAGTCCCATTCCACTTCTATGTGTCACTAAATCCCTAACAGTAAAATGTTCTGTGACCCAAGGATCATGAAGTTGAAATTCTGGAATGTATTTTCTCACAGGATCGTCCCAGTTAAGCTTATCTTCATCAATCATCATGGCCAAGGCAAAGCAGGTAAATCCCTTACTATTGGAGGCTACACCAACTAGGGTATTTTCATTCATGCTCTTTTGAGTGGTTAAGGATCTAACGCCATGTCCTTTCGCATAAACGACTTCATTACCTTTTAAAATACCTACCGAAATTCCAGGAACTTCAAAGGTTTTTAAGGTCTCCTCAATAAGAGTGTCTAGGTTCGCTTCATTTAATTGAGCATTTAAAAATGTACTCGATAAGCATATAAGCAGAACCAGGAGTCGAGTCAGTTTCATAGATTGATTTATCATTTAAGTCTACCAAATATAGTAATTTACAAAGGATGAAATAGGTTCATATAAATCGCTTAATTTATCTTTGTGACCATGATTCTAAAGTATAAAAATAGTAGCATTAATTATGAAGTTCATGGATCTGGAGATACAATATTATTGCTCCATGGCTTTTTGGAAAATCTATCCATGTGGGATGAATTTACAGCAATTCTCTCCCAATCTCACAAGGTAATTACAACTGATCTTTTAGGACATGGCAAAACAGATTCCATAGGTTACATCCACACCATGGAAGAAATGGCAGAAGCTGTTTATGCTGTGCTATCCAATTTAAATATTTCTGAGGTTAAGGTTATTGGACATTCAATGGGAGGCTATGTTGCTTTGGCCATGGCAGAACTGTATCCAAACTTTATTACAGATTTATGCCTAATGAACTCCACATTTCTTGGTGATGATAAGGACAGAATTAAACTAAGAAAATCAGCCTCCGAAATGGCAAAAACAAATTATAAAACCTTGATCAGCACGTCCTTTAAGAACTTGTTTGCAACCCAGAGCATTTCAAAATATAAAGTTGCTTATAATGAAGCACTGAATATAGCCTTACAAACTTCCATTCAAGGTTATATAGCAGCACAAGAAGGAATGGCTAAACGACCTAATAGATTTCAAATCTTTAAAGCAATAACTGGAAAGAAATACATTATCCTCGGAAAAAAAGACTTGCTAATCAATATCGACAACATTAAAGATCATATTATAAATACTAGAATTGAGTTGTTCGAAACTTCAGAAGGTCATATGAGTCATATTGAAAATAAATCAGATTTATCTTACATTTTTAAACACTATATCGAAAAATAAATCGTTTTGGCGTTTTTTATTTGATTTTTTGACTAAGTTTATTGTCCCTAAAAAATCAAAATATATAACACAATTCTACGATGACGCCTACCAAACTTTATTGTGCCCTTTTTGGCCATAATTACGAAATGACCAAGAAAGTTACCAACCACGTAAAAGTTTACACATGCAAATGTTGCAAAAAGCAACTTACTACAGACAGTAATGGCAAACTCATCGAGCTTACCCCAAAGTATCAAGACATAAATTCAACCTTAGAGCGAATTTATGAAAACAGATTAATGCGTTTAAAGCAAAAATCACTCAGTTCATCGATTTATTAATTGTTAATAACTTGTGAATAACTAGTTTTTATATATTAGGTCTCCCTTTGTGAATCCTTAATCTATATAAACACTACTATTTAAATGAAAAATGTTTATTGTTCTTTGTTTGGCCATCAATATGAGGTGTCTAAAAAAGTGACGTTTCATGTCAAAGAATACAAATGCAAACACTGTAATTCTGAAATGACTATCGATGGTAACGGTAAATTCATTCCGCTTACACCGAAACACAAGGAAATCAATTCTATTTTAAATAAAGTGCATAATAAACGACTAGAGCGTAGCCAAAAACTATTAATGGTTAATTCTTAAGAGAATTCCATCCTTGAGCAATTATTTCTATACGTTCTTCTGCTCGAGTTACTAAATGTCTTCCTTTTTCTTTTTCAGTAAAATAACCAATAACTGTAAAATTTGGATTCGCTTTTATTTTAGGATAATCCTCTTGCGAAATGCTTAAAAGCAACTCATAATCCTCACCTCCATTTAAGGCAACTGTTGTACTATCAATATCAAATTCTTCACAAGCTGAAATAACTTGAGGGTCTAGTGGTATCTTATTTTCATACAAATCTATTCCTACATTACTCTGTTCGCAAATGTGAATTATTTCAGAGGATAATCCGTCACTTATATCTATCATACTTGTAGGCTTAACCTCTAATTTCTCTAACAACTCAACTATGTCTTTTCTTGCCTCTGGCTTGAGTTGACGCTCAACTATATAAGTGTACATAGATAAATCTGGTTGATTATTCGGATTAACCTTAAACACCTCTTTTTCTCTTTCTAAAACCTGAAGTCCCATATAGGCACCACCAATATCACCTGTCACAACTAATAAATCATTTGGCTTAGCACCATCACGCTTTACTACCTTATTTTGGGACACTTCTCCAAGAGCAGTGATAGAAATTACTAACCCAGATACTGAAGAGGTTGTGTCACCACCCACCACATCAATATTATAAATTTTGGCTGCAGTGGTTATCCCAGCATACAATTCTTCCAATGCCTCAAGCGGGAATCTGTTTGAAACTGCAATAGATACAGTAATCTGAGTAGCTTTGGCATTCATTGCATATACATCAGACAGATTTACCATGACTGCCTTGTAACCCAAATGCTTTAACGGCACGTAGCTTAAATCAAAATGTACACCTTCAACCAACAAGTCGGTTGTAACCACGATTTCCTTATCCTTAAAATTTAATATTGCCGCATCATCACCAATCCCTTTTATGGTAGATTTTTGGGTTACAGTGAAATGCTTAGTTAAGTGATCTATTAATTTAAACTCACCTAATTCGCTAAGTGGTGTGCGCTGTGGATTTTTATCTTCTAACATAGTGCAAAAATATTACGTTTTTTATTTTCCTTATCCTATAATTAGGATAATTTCAACCGTAATTTCCATTAAAAGTAAAATTTAGACTAACTTGCTAAAAAAAGATTATGAAAAGCTCCATTCTTAAATCTTCACTTTATCTTTTAACTGCATTGGCTTTAGTCTTTTATTTTGGCTGTTCAAATGACGATTTAAATCCTGGCAACACAGATATCGATAATGATACGATAACAAATGCTTTTGATAATTGTGTTGACGTCTCAAATTTAGATCAAATAGACACGGATAATGATGGATTAGGAGATGCTTGTGATGATGATGATGATGATGATGGTATTAATGATGATGTAGATAATTGCCCAACAATTCCAAATCCTGGTCAAGAAGATGCAGATGGAGATGGTATTGGCGATGCTTGTGATGACAGTACAATTGTACCTCAATTCCCTTGCATAAATGGATTTGCTAATGGTCATCCTTGCGATGGTTATGATTTAATGAGTCATATTCCTGTTGAAGATCTTGGTGGATCTGGAGCAGAAGGCAATGATTCTTGGGGATGGACCGATCCAGAAACTGGTAAAGAGTATGCGCTCGTTGGTACGACCACTAGTGCGGCTTTTGTAGATATATCAGACCCTTCTCAACCCATTTACTTAGGTAGAATACCAACTGAAACCGTTAATAGTATTTGGCGCGACATTAAAGTTTATAACAACTATGCATTTATAGTAGCTGATTTTACATCGAGCGTACCACCAGCAGATAGAGATCACGGCATGCAAGTTTTTGATTTAACCCGATTAAGAAATGTCACCAACCCGCCAGAAATATTTGCACCAGATGCGGTGTATGATGGTTTTGGCAAAGCGCACAATATTGTTATTAATGAAGCCAGTGGATTTGCTTATGCTGTTGGTTCTGACACCTTTTCAGGAGGACCACATTTTGTAGATATTCAAAACCCATTAAATCCGGTCGCTGCTGGTGGTTATGCGGATGATGCCTATTCTCATGATGCGCAAGTAGTCACTTATAATGGTCCAGATGCCGATTACACAGGAAGAGAAATACTAATTGGGAGTAATGTTAACGAAGTTGTACTTGTAGATGTAACAGACAAGAGTGCTCCAACTCAGATCTCTACAATAGATTATAGTAATATTGGATATACACATCAAGGTTGGTTTACTGAGGATATGACTTATTTCTTATTAGGTGATGAGGTAGATGAAATTAATTTTGGTCTCAACTCAAGAACAATAGTATTTGATTTTACCGATTTAGACGATCCTCAATTTCAAATGGACTATTTAGGCCCTACAGCTGCTATAGATCACAACGGCTATGTTGTTGGTAATAACTTCTACATTGCAAATTATACTGCTGGTTTAAGGGTGGTAGATGTTTCGGATATTGCATCTGGGACAATGACCGAAATTGGGTTTTTTGACACTTTTATCCCACATGACAACACCTCTTTTAATGGTGCTTGGAACATATATCCATTTTTTGAGAGCGGTAATATTATTATAAGTGATATTGAAGGTGGATTATTTGTAGTAAGGCCAAATTAAACCTATGAAATCGCTCAAGGCCATATTTCTTTGCTTTACTATGCTATGTATGAGTTGTTCGAGTGATGATACTACTTCAACTTCTAATAACGTTTCAATAGTTGCCGTTGAAACTTTAGGCGGTTCTAACAATGAAAGTGGGCGTTCAATTGTTGCAACAAATGATGGAGGTTATGCCATCCTAGGATATACCCAAAGTAATGATGGTGATATCATAGACAAACAGGACACAAGTTTTGACCTCTGGATTATTAAGTATAATGCCCTTAATACCATAGAATGGCAAAAGACTTTTGGTGGTAGTGGTGACGATCGAGGCAATTCAATTATTCAAACTTCAGATGGAGGTTATGCCATCCTAGGATATAGTTTTAGTGCTGATATAGATGTTTCTGAAAATTTTGGTTTTCAAGATTTTTGGCTAATAAAATTGAATGCACAAGGCGATCTTCTATGGGAAAAGTCATATGGTTTTTCTGGTGCTGATACTGGCATTTCATTGCTTGAGACAAACGATGGTGGTCTCTTACTTTCAGGTATCATTGATGTAACTGCCTCAGGTGGTTTAGGCGCTACAAATAGAGTGTCTCCAAAACATGCAGGTGGTGATTATTGGCTTATTAAAACGAATCAAAACGGTTCTCTAGAGTGGAGTAATTATTATGGTGGCAACTTTACCGATACACCCTATGGTATAATCCAAAAAGATGATAATAGCTTTTTAGTCATTGGGAGTTCTGATAGTAATGATACTGATATTTCAAATAATTTAGGTGAGTATGACTTTTGGCTTTTAGATATTTCAGCAGATGGTCAACTTATTTCAGAAAAATCACTTGGTGGTACCCAAATCGATGAAGGTAGAGCCATCGTTTCAACCACAGATGGTAATTTTTTAATTGCAGGAGATACCAGAAGTAATGACCTCGACGTTTCTAATAATAATGGTGGTGCTGACCTTTGGCTGATAAAAATTACACCTTCTGGAGAAGTCTTATGGGAAAAAACACTTGGTGGATCAAACTTTGATGTTGCAAGAGCCCTTGAGTCTACCTCAGATGGAAATTTTATTCTAGCGGGAAGTTCTAGAAGCAGTGATAATGATGTTGCAATAAATAAAGGGCAAAATGATGCTTGGATTTTAAAAGTTGATCCAAATGGTAATATCATTTGGGAGCGTTCTGTCGGTGGCTCTAATATTGATTTCGCTTATGATATCGCTCAATTAAATGACGGTTCTATCATTGTAACTGGAGACAGCACGAGTAATGATGGTGATATTTTATTAAACCAAGGTTTTACAGACTTATTACTCCTAAAAATTGAAGACTGATGAAAAAATCTATATTCTTATACGCTTTCTTGTCAATATTTATATGCGCCTGTAGTGAAAACGATGATAATCCTATTCCTGAAATAAATACGACATTTAAGTTTTCGCATAACTGGGATGGTGCGCTAATTACAAACATTAATTTTAATGCAATTCAATATGCAAATGCGAATGGTGAACTTTTAAGTATAGAACGATTAAGGTATGTTGTGTCTGACATTGTTTTTAGCAATAATAATGAAACCTTTGAAATGGACTTTCACCATCTTATTGATGTCACCAATAATGATTTGATGTTTTTACCTTCCCAATCTATACCTCCTGGCACCTATAATGTTTCTTTTACTTTTGGTTTAGATAATGATGATAATTCTGAAAATTTAGCAGACTTAAATACGGCAAATTTTAATGTGCCAGCCATGCTAGGTGGTGGTTATCATTACATGCAATTAGATGGTAAATTCATAGATTCTAATTCTCAAGAACAAGGCTACAATTTTCATTCTATTAGAGCTGTTGACAACCCAGGAACTAATCCAACTTTTCCTCAAGACACATTTTTTGAGGTTGATTTAGGAAGCATTGAATTAAACAGTAATGCAGAAATAGAGATTAAAATGAATATTGCTCAATGGTTTAAGGAACCTAATCTTTGGGATTTAAATGTTCTAAATCAGATGCTCATGCCAAATTCTCAAGCCCAAATTCAAATGTTTCAAAACGGTCAAAATGTTTTTAGTCTAGGCAATGTTTCTCAATAAGAAAATACATAGGTTCTATTGGACTGTAATGGTTTTTTGCGCAATGAGTTTTTCGAATTGTAGTAGTGATGATTCAAATTTCTCACCAACAGAAGAAGCACTTAATATTCCAATAATTTTTTCAGAAAATATATTGGCACCCATAATTCCCAACGATAATCCTCAGACAAGAGAAGGAATTGCCCTTGGTAAAAAGTTATTTTTTGATAATATTCTTTCTGCAAATGGCACAAAATCGTGTGCGTCATGCCATGCACCACAAAATGCTTTCTCAGATAATTCTTCAACAAGCGTAGGTATTGATGGTATTCCAGGTAATAGAAATTCTATGCCTCTTTTTAATCTCGCATGGAATTATAGCGATCGATTTAATTGGGATGGTCAAGCTCTAAGTTTAGAACGACAAGCGGAGGAGCCTGTTGAAAATCCTATTGAACTTCATAGTGATTGGGAAAATGTAATTGCTAGGTTACAATCGCATACCGAATACCCGAGCTTATTTCAAAAAGCATTTAATACCTCAACCATTACTAAAGAATTAACAACTAAAGCCATTGCTCAATTTGAAAGAACACTTATTTCTGCCAATTCAAAATTTGATAATTATTCTCTTGGGCAAACTGATCTTACGGATCAAGAACTGAACGGATTGGATATCTTTCTACGTGAGGATAAAGGTGACTGTTTTCATTGTCATGGTAATCCAAATAGTCCATTATGGACAGACAACGATTTTCATAACAATGGATTGGATAGTGAATTTACAGATCTAGGTTTAGGCGCAGTGACTGGAGATCCAAATGATAATGGGAAATTTAGAACCCCTTCGTTGAGGAATTTAGCCTTTACAGCACCTTACATGCACGATGGCAGATTTTCAACTTTAGATGAAGTAATTAATTTCTATAGTGAAGGCCTTCAAGACTCACCTACGATTGATCCACTCATGAAAAATATTGATCAAGGCGGTGTTCAATTAACAGATAGCGAAAAAGCTGATCTCAAAGCTTTTTTACTCACATTATCGGATGCTTCATTCATTACAAATCCAGATTTTCAGAATTAATAGAGCCTGTCACAAAACTTAACCTGTGCATTTCATCGAATAATTAGGTATTTGGTCATATAACTCGAAAGATTTTAATTATCTTCATTTAACCAAAACAACCCTACTTATGAAAACCAATGCCAACTTCGCATTACCTTGTGCAGTACTCGGTCATAATTTTATCAGATCAAATCAGTATAATGACAATTCATACGAGTTAACGTGTAAATGTTGTGGCACAGTGGTACAAACGGATGTCCATGGGAATTTTGATAACATCAGTTCACCAGACAAACACATTAAATCTACACTAAGAACTTTATACCATTTAAAACTTCAATTACTCAAGACTAAAATCGCCTATTAAGGCATAGTCAATTCCTATTAAATCATATACTAATATAATGTTAGGAAACATGGTTTGAGCTCAGTTATATCGTATATTTGCATTCAATTTAGAACGAATCTAGTTAGACGATATGATTAAAGTTTCTGAACAAGCCAAGAAAAAGGTCATGGAATTAATGACTGACGACGGCTACAACCCTAGTACTGACTACATTAGAGTCGGAGTAAAAAGCGGTGGTTGCTCTGGGCTTTCTTATGATCTCAAGTTTGATAAAGAACAAATTGATGGAGACAAGGTTTTCGAAGACAATGGTATTAAGATCATTGTTGATAAAAAGAGTTTTCTCTATTTAATTGGGACAACTTTAGAATATTCTGGAGGATTAAATGGGACAGGTTTTGTCTTTAATAATCCTAATGCCAATCGCACCTGCGGTTGTGGAGAATCATTTTCACTTTAACAAAAATCCATGAGTAAATATACTGAAGACGATTTAAGAGAGGAACTAAAGACCAAAGAATACGAATATGGTTTTTACACAGATATAGAATCTGAAACGTTCCCGAATGGACTCAATGAAGATATCGTTAAAGCGATTTCTAAGAAAAAGAATGAGCCAGAATGGATGACGAACTGGCGCCTTGAGGCGTTTAAGGCCTGGAAAGAAATGAAGGAACCAGAATGGGCAAATGTTCATTATGAAAAACCTGATTTCCAAGCGATATCCTATTATTCTGCTCCTAATAGCAAACCAAAATATGATAGCTTAGATGAAGTAGATCCTGAGCTTTTAGCAACTTTTGAAAAACTAGGAATTTCCTTAGATGAACAAAAAAAACTTGCTGGAGTTGCAATGGACGTTGTTGTAGATTCTGTCTCGGTAGCAACAACCTTTAAAGAGACCTTAGCTGAAAAAGGTATCATTTTTATGAGTATTTCTGAGGCGATACAAGAACACCCAGAATTAGTCAAAAAATATATCGGTACAGTAGTACCTCAAAAAGATAATTTTTACGCTGCTTTAAATAGTGCAGTCTTTAGTGATGGCTCTTTTTGCTACATCCCTAAGGGTGTGAGATGTCCAATGGAATTATCGACCTACTTCAGAATTAATCAAGCAGGTACTGGTCAGTTCGAAAGAACATTAGTTATTGCTGATGAGGGCAGTTATGTAAGTTATTTAGAAGGTTGTACTGCTCCAAGTAGAGATGAAAATCAATTACACGCTGCTGTGGTTGAGCTCATTGCATTAGATGATGCTGAAATCAAATATTCTACGGTACAAAACTGGTTCCCAGGAAATGCTGAAGGTAAAGGTGGTGTATACAACTTTGTAACCAAGCGTGGCCTTTGCGAGAAGAATGCTAAAATTTCTTGGACCCAGGTTGAAACTGGTAGTGCAGTAACATGGAAATATCCTTCTTGTGTGCTAAAAGGAGATAATTCGGTTGGAGAATTCTATTCAATTGCCGTAACTAATAATTTCCAACAAGCAGATACGGGTACTAAAATGATTCATTTAGGTGATAACACAAAATCAACTATCATCTCTAAAGGGATCTCAGCTGGTAAATCTCAAAACTCTTATCGTGGTTTAGTTCAGATAAGCCCAAGAGCAAAGAACGCAAGGAATTTTTCACAATGTGATAGCTTGTTAATGGGTAACGAATGTGGTGCACACACCTTCCCATATATCGAAGCAAAAAATAAAACAGCTCAGATAGAACACGAAGCCACTACAAGTAAAATTGGTGAAGACCAGATTTTTTATTGTAACCAACGAGGTATAGATACTGAGAAAGCAATTGCCTTAATAGTCAATGGATTTAGTAAGGAAGTATTAAACAAACTCCCAATGGAATTTGCTGTTGAAGCTCAAAAACTATTAGAAATCAGTTTAGAAGGTTCTGTAGGTTAAAATGAAAATTATGAAAAAGCTCATATTAATACTCCTTGTTACTTTATGTTTCAGTAGTTGCAAAAACGAATCTGAACAAAATAGCAGTTTAGAGGAAAATCGTGCAAAATCCTATGATGCCAATGATGGTTACATAACCATGAAAGGTGATTTTGTTTACGATGTAAATAAGAATGCTGCTGTTTTACAAACTACAAATGAAATTTTTGGAATCGTTATAGACGAAACCACCAAGCAACTGAATGAAAAAGTAGCACCATTTAAAGAAGATGCTTATACCTCAGTACCTGTTACGGTACGTGTAAAAAAGGTAGAAAATACAAATAAAGAAAGCCTTTGGAAATATAATTTAGAGATCAAAGAGATCTTAAATGTAGAGGCACCAGATCCAAATAGAGACGACGTTATTAAACTAGGAAATTAAGAACTATGTTAAAGATAAAGAATTTACACGCAAGTGTAGAAGATAAAGCCATTTTAAGAGGTATCAATCTCGATGTTAAGCCAGGCGAAGTTCATGCTATTATGGGACCAAACGGTTCAGGTAAAAGTACTCTAGCTTCAGTTGTTGCTGGGAAAGAAGAATATGAAGTTAACGAAGGCGAAATCATCCTAGATGGTGAGAATATTGATGAACTTGGACCAGAAGAACGCGCTCACAAAGGTGTGTTTCTTTCATTTCAATATCCTGTTGAAATTCCGGGTGTTAGTGTTACAAATTTTGTAAAAACAGCCATCAACGAAACAAGAAAGGCAAAAGGATTGGAAGATATGCCTGCTAACGAAATGTTGAAACTTATCAGAGAAAAATCAGAATTACTTGAGATTGATCGTAAGTTCCTTTCGCGCTCATTGAATGAAGGATTTTCAGGTGGTGAGAAAAAACGAAATGAGATTTTTCAAATGGCCATGTTAGAACCTAAGCTAGCTATACTAGATGAAACAGATTCTGGTTTAGATATTGATGCTTTAAGAATCGTTGCTAATGGTGTTAACAAGCTAAAATCAAAAGATAATGCAGTTATTGTGATTACGCATTACCAAAGACTATTAGATTACATAGTACCAGATTATGTACACGTTCTACATAATGGTAAAATTGTAAAGACAGGACCAAAAGAATTAGCTCACGAGTTAGAAGCTAAAGGTTACGACTGGGTAAAAGAAGAAGTAAACGCTTAAGATTAAGCAGATGGAATTAAAAGAGAAGTTAGTATCCTCCTTTATGGCTTTTGAGAATATGGTAGACATAGACTCTCCTGTTCATGATATTAGAACTGAAGCTATAAAAACTTTTGAAGTAGAAGGGTTTCCGACTAAGCGTCAAGAGGCTTGGAAATACACATCATTAAATTCAGTTTTAAAACATGATTACAGTGTATTCCCAAAGCACGAAAAAGCGTTAGAATATAAAGACGTTAAAAAGTATTTTGTTCATGATATTGATTCGTATAAAATCATCTTCATAGACGGTAAATACTCATCGCATCTATCTCAAACAACACACGACGGAATAGATGTTTGCCTAATGTCTTCGGCTTTAACGAAGCCAAAATACCGATTAATTATTGAAAACTATTTCAATAAAATCGCAACAAAGGATGGTTTGTCATCACTTAACACGGCTTTTTCAGCTGAGGGTGCTTACATTCATATTCCAAAAAACAAATTGGTAGAAAAGCCAATTCAGATTTTACATTTCTCTACCGGAAATGAATCCGCTTTAATGTTACAGCCACGTAACTTGGTTGTTGTTGATGAAAATTCTCATGTTCAAATTATTGAAAGACATCAGAGCTTAACGGATAACCCAATACTTACTAATAGTGTAACCGAGGTCTTTGCTAATAAAAGAGCAATTGTAGATTACTACAAAATACAAAACGACAGACAATCTGCATCGTTAATAGATAATACCTATATCAATCAAAAGCAAGAAAGTATTGCCAAGGTACACACCTTCTCTTTTGGTGGTAAGCTAACGCGTAATAACCTCAACTTTTTTCAAAACGGCGAACGTATTGATTCAACAATGAAGGGTATTACAATAATTGGTGACAAACAGCATGTAGACCACAATACTTTGGTTCACCATATAGAACCAAACTGTGAAAGCCATCAGGATTATAAAGGTATTTTTGATGACAGTGCAACAGGTGTGTTTAACGGTAAGGTAGTTGTAGAAAAAGAAGCACAGAAGACCAACGCTTTCCAAGCAAATAATAATATTCTTGTTAGTGATAAAGCAAGCATCAATACAAAACCACAATTAGAAATTTTTGCTGATGATGTAAAATGTTCTCATGGTTGTACTATTGGGCAATTGGACGAAAGCGCTTTGTTCTATTTAAGATCTAGAGGTATTCCAGAAAAGGAAGCTAAAGCACTATTAATGTTTGCATTTAGTAATAACGTATTAGATTCTGTTAAAATACCTGAAATAAAAACTAGAATTACCAAGATCATTGCCAATAAATTAGGTGTAGATATAGGATTTGACCTTTAAACTTCAGAGCAAGAAAGAAATGGGATTTAATGTAGAGAGAATTAGGAAGGACTTTCCAATCCTAGAAAGGGAGGTCAATGGCAAACCATTAATTTACTTAGACAATGCAGCGACATCTCAAACACCTCAGCAGGTCATTGATGTCATTGTAGATTATTACACAAGTTATAATGCCAATATTCATAGAGGTGTTCATGCACTAAGTCAAGAGGCAACTGATGCCTACGAGCATGCGCGTCAAACCATTCAGAAGCATTTTAACGCTCAACACCCTTACGAGATTATTTTCACCTCAGGAACAACACACAGCATTAATATGGTTGCTAATGGGTTTTCCTCTCTTTTAAATAAAGGAGATGAAATTATAGTCTCTGCAATGGAGCATCACAGCAACATTGTGCCTTGGCAAATGCTTTGTGAAAAAACAGGTGCAACACTTAAGGTGATCCCAATGAGTTTAGAGGGTGAATTAATCCTCTCCGAATACGATGCCTTGCTTAATGAGAATACAAAACTAGTTTTTGTAAATCACATTTCTAATGCACTTGGTACAATAAACCCCATAGAATATCTAATAGAAAAGGCGCACTCAGTTGGTGCTGCTGTTCTCATTGATGGTGCTCAGGCATGTCCGCATATCAAACCAGATGTCCAAGCTTTAGATGTTGATTTTTATGTGTGCTCTGCGCACAAAATTTGTGGCCCAACAGGTATTGGTATGTTATATGGCAAGGAAGAATGGTTAAATAAGCTTCCGCCTTATCAAGGAGGTGGCGAGATGATTGCCGAAGTGTCTTTTGACAAAACTACTTACGCTGATCTACCACACAAATTTGAAGCAGGTACGCCTAATGTTTGTGGAGGTATTGCTTTTGGAGCTGCATTAGATTACATGAATACTATTGGCTTTGATGCCATTGCTACTTACGAGAATGAATTGCTCAACTATGCAACGGAAGAATTACTGAAAATTGATGGCTTGAAAATTTATGGAACTTCATATAACAAAACTTCGGTAATCTCATTTAATGTCGGTAACATCCACCCTTATGATTTAGGGACATTACTCGATAAAATGGGTATTGCAGTGCGAACTGGTCACCATTGTGCACAGCCAATTATGGATTTTTATCAAATTCCAGGTACAGTGAGAGCCTCATTTATGTTTTATAATACTAAAGAAGAAATCGACTTATTTATTTCTGCACTTAAAAAGTCGATTATGATGCTATCCTAACCCTTTAACTCTTAGAAAGTTAAATCTCTTTCATCAAAAAATCATTATTTTTTGACCTAAACACTTTATCAAATATTCTCAGTATTTGCTTAAATTTCTGTTAATATTTTGAATAATTATCATATATTCGGGTTGCTAATTTAAAACCCTTTAAAATTTATGAAAAAATCTTTATTAGGATTAGCCTTTATTGGCGTCCTTTTCATTGGTTGTTCCGACGATGCTAATGAATATCAAGAACAAGAAACTACAATTGACATGTCTGACTTCTATCTTTTGACAGATCCATCAGAATCCATGACTACAGATCGTGCAGCAAACGGTAAAAACTGCACAACTATGGCTGTTTTAAATAGACAGTTAAATGAAAACCCTGGCTTATACCAGACGATGTACAATATTGAAGAAAGATCTAGAAGATTCACAAACAATTTGCGCCCAGGAAATGGTAATGGCGGTGGTAATGGCGGTGGTAATAACGGCGGTGGAGACGACGGAGGTGGAGATCCACCAGTTGATGATGGTTTAGGATCAATTAATATCCCTGTATATGTTTATGTTGTTTATGCTAACAGCGCTCAAAACATAAGTGATTCACAGGTAAATTCTCAAATTGCTGTTTTAAATGCAGATTTCAATGACACAAATTTTAGTGATGTTAATACATATCCTGAAAGAGGTGCAGATGTAGATATTAACTTTACACTCGCAACAATTGATAGAAGAGCAAACTCTACTTCCCAATGGGGAACTAATGATGCTGTTAAGTCTGTTTATCCGGCTCAACCTGGTCACTTAACTATTTGGGTAGCAAATATTGGTGGTGGTATCTTAGGATATGCTCAATTCCCAGGTGGAAACGCTTCTACTGATGGTGTGGTTGTTTCTCCTCAGTATTTTGGAACAAACGGAACTGCAACAGCGCCATTTGATGGTGGTAGAACTACAACACATGAGGTTGGACATTGGTTAAATCTAAGACATATTTGGGGAGATGGTAGATGTAATAGAGATGATTTTGTTTCTGATACACCAAAATCTGATCGTCCAAATTATGGCTGTCCTGGTCAAGTTAGTCATTGTCGTTCTATTGATATGACAGAAAATTATATGGACTATACTGATGATGACTGTATGGGATTATTTACACAGGGACAAAAAGAAAGAATGCGTTCAGTTCTGGCTCCTGGTGGCCCAAGAGATGAATTCACTGGTAATTAAAATATCAGATAAAATAAATAAGGCGCCTATATGGCGTCTTTTTTTTGGCATAGAATTAGCTTATAAAAAAACAATATCTTTAACCTAAAATAGTCTAAAATGAAATTTCTTTTATCACTGCTCAGTATTGTTTTAATGGCAGATTCGTGTAACTCAAAAAACAATGATATAGATGCTAAAATTATGGATCAGAATTCTCTTGTTGGCGATTACATCATTACAGAATTAGCAGACAAATCTATCACATCAAAAACTTTAAAAATTTCTTTTTCAGAAAAAAATGAAGTTACAGGTTTTGGTGGTTGTAATAGTTTTTTTGGCTCTTATACATTTGAGAAAGGTAAAATTAGCATCAGCAATATTGCATCCTCTAAGAAATTCTGTGGTGCTGAAATCAGCAATACAGAGCGCATGTTTTTATCAGCCCTAAATAAATCTGAAACCATAGAGTTTATTGACAATACACTTGTTTTTTCGTCTGAGGGTAATACCATATTGAAAGGGACAAAGAACAGTCCAACCGAATCAAGTAAAAATTTAGCTTTAACGAACCCGATTCTTATTTACCAAACCACATCTCGTGGAGCTTTTGATTACATAAAAATTTCTGACACTAAAGTGCGTCTTTCAAGCGACCGAAATTTAAATATTTTCAGTGACTATAATTGCTCAAATGGTGATAGAGATGAACTAACACAAATGCTAAATCAAGTTGATCTTAAAACAATTAGTCAATTAAAAGCTCCCACAGATAAACGCCTATTTGATGGTGCACCAATAGCAACATTAATTGTAATAAGCAATAAGGAAGAATTTACATCTCAAAGCTTTGATCATGGACATCCTCCAAAAGAAATCGAAGCCATAGTTAATAAAGTGTTATCCATTAAAGAAAATGCTACCAAACAGTAGGGTTTTTGTAATTTTGCGACAAAATAAATGACGATGACAATTGCTGAAGTACAAAACGAAATTATAGACGAATTCTCAATGTTTGATGATTGGGAAGAGCGCTATCAATACATGATTGACTTAGGTAAAACTTTACCCTTAATTGATGATAAATACAAAACTGATGATCATATTATAAAAGGGTGTCAAAGTAAAGTATGGGTACATGCTGATATGGAGGACGATAAAGTAAGTTTTACCGCAGATAGCGATGCTATTATAACTAAAGGAATAATTGCGATATTAATCCGTGTGTTTTCTGGTCAGCATCCAAATGAAATTATTGAAGCTAACACCGACTTTATTGATAAAATTGGATTAAAAGAGCACTTGTCTCCAACGAGAGCTAATGGTTTGGTTAGCATGATAAAACAATTAAAAATGTATGCTATTGCATACCAAACACAATTGAACTAAAATGAGTGATACAACTATAGATACCAATGTTTTGGGTGATAAAATCGTAAGGGTTTTAAAAACAATCTACGATCCTGAAATTCCTGTGGACATTTATGAATTAGGCCTTATTTACGATGTGTTTGTAAACGAAGACTATGACGTTAAAATCTTAATGACTTTAACAACACCTAATTGCCCTGTAGCAGAGACACTACCTTTAGAAGTTGAAGAAAAAATTAAGTCTATAAACGAAGTAAAAGATGCAGAAGTTGAAATTACTTTTGATCCACCTTGGTCTCAAGATTTAATGAGTGAAGAAGCAAAACTAGAACTAGGAATGCTATAGCATGGCAGAAGAAATAATTAATAGAGTTGCAAATAGCAAATTAAAAGTTATTGATCTTGAGGATTTTTATCCAGACGGTAATCGCATACTGTTCGATATTAAAGATTGGTTATTCGAAGGGCTGGTTTTAAGGGAAAAAGACTTTAGAGCCTCAGTTAAAGCACACGACTGGTCGCAGTATGATACCAGCTACGTAGCTTTATTTTGCTCGTCTGACGCCATAATACCAGACTGGGCCTACATGCTTATAACGGTTAACTTAATGGGTATTGCTAAAAAGGTGGTATTAGGTGACTTAGATCATCTCGAATCTATTCTGTACACTTCAATCATTTCTGAAATGGATTTATCCGAATATAAAGACATGCCTGTTATCATAAAAGGATGTTCCCACAAACCTGTACCAGCTAATGCTTTGGTTATGCTTACGGAAAGACTTGTGCCTGTTGCCAAATCTATTATGTTTGGAGAAGCTTGTTCGGCCGTACCACTTCACAAAAAAAAATAATCTGAAAAGTGTGACCTTTCACTAAATAATAGGTCTTACACACATAACATACGTTAATTATAGAGATAAATCATTATTCGCTTATATTTGCACAGATTACATTAAACCATTTAATACCTATTAATTATGAATAAAAAATTAATCGTTTTAGCCATTTTAATAATGGCGGTTTCTTTTGGATTCTCTCAAACAAAAGAAGAATTAGAAGCTCAAAAAGCAGAGAAGCAAGCAGAAGCAGATAAGTTTCAGGGTGAAGCAGATGCACTACAAGCTCAAATAGATGCATTACCAGGATGGCGTGTTGGTGCCTTTGGTACTATAGGAGGAAGTCTTTCTAACTTTAATAATTGGTATGCACAAGGTGCTCCAAATAACGAATCTGGTAATATTGGTTTTACGGTAAATGCCTTTGCTAACTTAATCGAAGATAAATTCTTTTGGAGAAACTCTTTAAATACCAATTTAAACTGGGTAAAATTAGACGATAAGGACGACGCAACAGACAATGACAGTTTTGAACCTACAACAGACGTTTTTAATTTATCTTCATTATACGGGAGAAGATTAAGCGACAAATGGGCTGTTTCAGGATTATTAGAATACAGAACTACAATTCTAGATAACTTTAATGATCCAGGATACCTAGATTTAGGTGTTGGTGCCACTTGGACACCACTTAGTAACCTAGTGGTTGTGATACACCCATTAAACTACAACTTTGTATTTGCGGATGATGACACTATATTCAATTCTTCATTGGGTGCTAAAATTGTAGCTGATTACACTGCTAGCATTGGTAAAGTGAACTTAAAATCTAATTTATCTACGTTTCAAAGTTATGAGGATAGTGACCTATCTAACTGGACATGGATTAATTCATTCAGTTATACCTTATGGAAAAACTTTGGTGTAGGATTTGATTTTGGATTGAGAAGCAATAAACAAGAAGCGCTCAATTATGCTGTTAATACACTTGGAGATACAGCAGCAACTTTTGACAATGTAGATAATGATTTACAGTCTTACTATACGTTTGGTGTAAGCTATAAATTCTAATAGATACTTTAAATAATAATTTAAAAGGAGGGTTAGTCACCTTCCTTTTTTAGTTGACATCCTCTACATCAGGATATAGAAAATGATTATAAGGAAATCTTGTAACATGAATTTCCCTTACTTCTTTATACACGCGTTTTCTAAACTCAGTAAGGTTCTCTTTATTTAGTGCAGAGATGAACAGTGCATTGTCTCCAATTTTTGACATCCATGTATTTCTCCAATCATCTATGGTATAATTTGCTTTAGACACCTCTAACGCATCTTCAATAGGTTCTGGTTTATGAGCATCTATTTTATTAAAAACCATAATTGTTGGCTTGTCTTTACTCTTAATCTCATCTAGGATTTGATTTACAGACTCTATATGTTCTTCAAAGTTAGAATGCGATATGTCTACCACATGTAATAATAAGTCTGCTTCTCTTACCTCATCCAAAGTTGATTTAAAAGACTCAACCAATTGCGTCGGTAACTTTCTAATAAAACCAACAGTATCACTTACTAAAAATGGCAAGTTTCCTATCACCACTTTACGAACTGTGGTATCTAACGTTGCGAATAATTTATTCTCAGCAAAAACTTCACTTTTACTAATGACATTCATTAGTGTAGACTTACCAACATTTGTATAACCCACTAAAGCAACACGAACCATTTTACCACGATTACCTCGTTGAACAGCCATCTGCTTATCAATGGTTTTAATTTTTGCTTTTAAAAGCGCAATTTTATCTCTTACAATACGCCTATCGGTCTCAATTTCAGTTTCACCTGGTCCACGCATACCAATACCACCTTTTTGCCTTTCGAGGTGTGTCCACATTCCTTTAAGTCTTGGCAACAAATATTCACATTGCGCTAATTCAACTTGCGTTCTTGCGTAGCTTGTCTGTGCACGTTGCGCAAAAATGTCCAAAATCAAATTGGTTCGATCTAGGATTTTACAATTAAGAATTTTACTAATGTTACGCTCTTGGGCTGGTGATAATTCATCATCAAAAATCACAGTCCCTACTTCATTGTCTTTAACATACTGCATCACTTCGTTCATCTTACCAGAACCAATAAAGGTTTTAGCATTTGGCATATTCATTTTTTGGGTAAATCGTTTTACAACACATCCACCAGCCGTATAGGTCAAAAATTCTAACTCATCTAAATACTCTTTAGACATTTCTTGATCCTGATCTTGTGTAATTATCCCAACAAGAACTACTTTTTCTAATACAATATCCTTTTTTTCAATCATATAAAAACCAAAGTGCAAAGTTAAACAAATGCATTATTCCGATTAAGATTTTAAAGTCATATATTTAGTGCTATGACTAACAGAGACGATATCTATACAGTTGCATTTTATAACATTGAAAATTTGTTTGACACCATTAATGACCCAATGAGTGACGACGATGATTTCTTACCAACTTCGCGAAAACGATGGACAAAAAAAAGATATCATAATAAGCTTAGAAAAATTAGCTCTGTTATTTCAAAAATAGGTCCAGATGAAAATAGCCATGCTCCTGCTATTATTGGATTAGCTGAAGTAGAAAATAAGCGCGTACTCAACGACTTAGTTGAAAGTAAGCATCTCGATGATGAGGATTACAGCTTTGTACATTACGATTCGTCTGATGAGCGTGGTATTGATGTGGCACTGCTCTATAAACCTAACTTATTTAATGTAGAATATTCTGAAACATACTCGATTTATCTTGAAACAGATGAAGGTTTACGAGATTACACAAGAGATATATTATTAGTCAAAGGAAAATTAGATGGTGAAAACCTTAACATTATCGTTAACCATTGGTCATCAAGAAGAGAAGGTGAAAAAGAAACGGAACCTAAACGTATCGCATCAGCACAAAAAGTACTTGAAATTATTGATTCTATTAAATCAGAAAATGAAAATGAGAGAATTATTGTCATGGGAGATTTTAATGACAATCCTAATAATAAAAGCTTAGAGCTAATTGAAGAAGATGGTGGACTTTTTAATCCTTTTAAAACTGTTTGGTCACAAGATGTTGGTAGTTTAAATCATGATTTTGAATGGAATCTATTTGATCAAATTCTTTTTTCTACAAATTTCTTTGATACTAAACATTCTAAATTAGCTTTTGATGAAGCAGACGTTTTTGATATTAAATCTCTAACACAGTATCATGGAAAATTCAAAGGTCAACCCTTTAGAACCTATGTAGGTAAGAAGTATAAAGGTGGTTATAGCGACCATTTCCCTGTCTTTATCACGCTAAAATCATCATAATCTACACCCTCCCTTTTATCGATTATAACTGTACTTAGTCTATTATAACACTGTTAACAGAGTGTTAATAACCAATTTTTATATATTCGAGTGGATATCGAAATTTCGGACAACCACCGGAATTTTTGTCATCTAAAGCCCCACCATTTAATAAAACATTTCAACTCCTTTGTAATCAACTTATTACAAGGGGTTACTTAATTACCAAAAAACCAAATTAATAATGAAAAAAAGTACACTACTACTATTTTCACTTTTTTTAGTCCTTTTCCAAATCAATGCACAGGTTACTATTGGTACTGGAAATTTACAAGGTGAAAATGCGCCTTTTGAAGCATACTATGGGTATTCATATGCCCAATCGGTATATCTAGCTTCAGAAATTAATGCATCTGGTGATATTACAGATATTCAGTGGTATTACAGTGGGACGTCTGACCTAGCAAATAGTCAAGATTTAGTTATCTACATGGCTGAATCTACAAGAACTGAGTTTGCTACTACCGACGACTGGGAACCGTTAACTTCGCTAACTCAAGTTTATGCTGGTGGTATAACAGTTACACCAGGCATAGAAGGATGGGTAACCATTACACTTGATACGCCTTTTACTTATAATGGCACTGATAATTTAATTATTGCTGTTGAAGAAAATAGTGCTGGTTATGACTCTTTTGGAGATGATTTCTTCAATTCAGCAGTTGCGACCAATCGCACAATCTCTTATTTCAGTGATTTTACAAATCCAGATCCTGCTGCTCCACCAACTGCAAGCAACATAGATGATACGCTTCCTAATGTTATTTTAGGAGGTATTACACAAGCATGTGCTACACCTGGTGATTTAGTAGCGAGTGGTGTTACTTCAAGTGAGGCTCAAATCTCATGGACAGAAAATGGAACAGCTACAGTGTGGAATATCGAAATTGTACCTTCAGGTGACACACCTACAGGGACTCCAACAGCAACAGGTGTTTCTAATCCTTTTACTGCAATGGGTTTAATGGCTGTAACAAGTTATGATGTATATGTACAAGCCGATTGTGGTACTGAACTAAGTGCATTTGCAGGACCATTAACTTTTGAAACGTTATGTGATGTTTTTGTACCAGATTATCTCGAAGACTTTACAACTATAATACCTGATTGTTGGGATGAAGCAGATGATGGAGATCCAACAACAGGCCCTTCAAATTTTGGCGCTGGTTCGTGGACTCCAGATGAATTCTTAAATATTGGTACTGGTGATGGTGCATATAAAATCAATCTATTTACAACTGGAAAAAGTGATTGGATTATATCGCCTCAGTTTGATTTAACAGGTGGGCCTTTCCAAGTAGAGTTTGACTTCGCAATTACAAATTGGAATAGTAGTACTGTCGCAGGTACACTTGGTTCTGACGACGAAGTTATTTTCTTAATGTCAAATGACAATGGTGCTACTTGGACTACTTTATTATCTTACGATAGTACATCTGTGGTGCCAATTCCAGGCATCCATCCAGTTGTTGATTTAACAGCTAATAGTGGGGAAACGGTGCAGTTCGCAATTTATGCAACTGAAGGAACAGTGAACGATCCAGAAGATGTAGATGTATTTGTAGATAATTTTCAAGTAAGAAATATTCCATCATGTCCTGAGCCTACAGATTTAGTTGTTTCTAATCCAACGCCTGATGGTGCAGAGGTTTCTTGGACTGAATCAGGAACATCTACGATTTGGAATATTGAAATTGTTCCTGCTGGAGACACACCTACGGGAACACCAACAGCAACAAATGTTACTAATCCATACATCGCTACAGGATTAAGTGCCATTACATCTTATGACGTTTATGTTCAATCTGATTGTGGTGGTGATTTAAGTTCATGGACAGGACCAGCAACATTTACTACGCTTTGTGACATCTTTGTACCAGATTATTTAGAAGACTTTACAACGATTATTCCAGATTGTTGGGACGAAGCAAGTAATGGTGACGCAACAACTGGACCAACTGATTTAGGTGCTGGTTCTTGGGTTGCAGATGAATTCTTAAATGTCGGAACAGGTGATGGTGCCTACAAGATTAATTTATTCTCAACTGGTAAAAGCGATTGGATTATCTCACCTCAATTTGATTTAACAGGTGGGCCTTTCCAAGTAGAATTTGATTTCGCTATTACCAATTGGAATAGTAGTACAGTAGCCGGAACTTTAGGATCTGACGATACAGTTCAATTATTAATGACTAATGACGGTGGTACTACATGGATAGAATTATTACTTTATGATAATTCTTCTGTAGTTCCAATTCCAGGTATACATCCTGTTGTGGATTTAACAGCTTACAGTGGTCAGATAGTTCAATTTGGAATTTTAGGATCTGAAGGAACTGTTAACGATCCTGAAGATGTTGATGTGTTTGTGGATAATTTCCAAGTAAGAAATATTCCAACATGTCCGGAACCAACAGATTTAACCTCTACTAACTTATCATTGACTTCAACTGAAGTAGCGTGGACAGAAGCAGGTACATCAACGGTATGGAATATCGAGTATGGTCCTGCAGGATTCACACAAGGTACAGGTACAGTTGTTAACGGTGTTACTAACCCTTATGTAATTACTGGACTATTATCCGATACTTTATATGAATGGTATGTACAAGCAGAATGTGATCCGAGTAATTTAAGTTCTTGGTCTGGACCAAGTCAGTTCTTTACTGGATATTGTGAATCTATACCAACAAGTAATGATGGTCAAGGTGTTACGAATGTAACTATAGGCATTGTTGACTTCCCAAGTTTAGGCGATGTAACGTATGAAAATCAAACATCACCTGTTGTTAATGTTTTTCAAGGTGTAAATACTACTGTAGAAGTTTCATTTGCAACTGGATTTACTTATGACACAAACATTTGGATTGATTTTAATGATGATCTGGTATTTGATGCTTCAGAATTAGTATTCTCAGGTGAATCTACAAATGCCAATCCAACAACATTAGATGCATCATTTGTTATGCCAGCAACAGCACCTTTAGGTGAACACAGAATGCGTATTGGTACAGCAGACTCTGGTCAAGCAACTCCAAATCCATGTTATAATGGATCTTGGGGAGTTACATTAGACTTTACAGTTAATGTTATTGAACTTACATGTACCTTACCAGAAGCTACATTTACGACTGTACCAGATTGTGATAATGATCAGTTCTTTATTGACGTTGACGTAACAAGTTTAGGTGATGCAACTTCACTTGAAATTTCAAATAACCTCGATGCAACTACTGTTCAAGCAACGGCTGTTGGAATAGTCCAAGCTGGACCGTTCCCATTTGGTAGTACAGTTAAAGTATTTGTAATGAATGAGCAAGACAACAATTGTATTATAAGTAGTGAGAACTTTACAGTGTTGGCTTGTCCTCCAGATAATGATGAATGTGATACTGCAACAATTGCGGTTGTAAATAATAATGACTTATGTGAACAAGTAACTCCAGGAACAATTTTGGCAGCAACACCATCTGGCGTGGATCCAGGTTCTTGTGCTGGTGATCCAAATGATGATGTTTGGTTTGAGTTTACAGCTTTAGATGAAGTTGAATTTATTTCATTAAATAACATTCAAGGTGGTACTACCAACTTAGACCATGCTGTATATGAAGGGTCTTGTGGTAGTTTAACGGAATTATATTGTTCTACGCAAACATCTAGTATCACACCTTCTTTAGTAGTAGGCAACACATACTATGTGCGTGTATTTAGTGCAGGTAGCAACTTGGAAACTTCCACATTTGATTTATGTATTAGAGAAGCACCAACAAATGTAATATGTGATAACGCAGAGAATTTCTGTTCGCTTGGTGGTGCACTTGTAGGATCAAATATTGTTGGTCTTCCTGATCCAACAGATGTGGCTTGTTTAGGAACTGTTCCTAATCCATCTTGGAATATTATCCAAATTGGAGAATCTGGATTAATCGAAATTGAAATTGTTCAATGGCAAGATAACAACAATAATGGTGTTCAAGATGGTGGTGAGCCAGGATTAGACGTTGACTTCGCAATTTGGGGTCCATTTACATCCTTAGAGCAAGGTTGTTCCGAAATAGAACTTGTAGATTGTCCTACATGCCCGTTCTCAAACAACCCAGACAATGGATTCTACCCATTCGGTAATATTATTGACTGTAGTTATTCTGCTGCGCCAATTGAAAACCTTACCATTGACAATGCCCTTGAAGGTGAAATCTATGTACTATTAGTGACTAACTTCTCAAATGGTGCAGGTGTAATTTCTATTGAGCAAACTAATGTGGGTAATACTGGTGATGGTACAATTGAAGCAGAAATTTCAGCTGAAATTACAAGTAACGAGGTAGTTTTTGTTGATACAGATTCAGATCCTAGTACTCCAGTTGAAGCTTCTGTATGTGGATTCGATACTGTAACAATTATTGCAGATTCGCCATTTGCAGATTCATACGTTTGGTATAAAAACGGATTTGTGATCGATGGAGAAACAACAGATACGCTTGTTGTTACTGAATCTGATCTCTATCAAGTACAAGCCTTTGATGACCAATGTGCGGCAGATGCTTTCTCTGAGTTTGTCGTGATTAATATGTATAATGATCCAGATGCCTTAGACCCACAAACATTCGAAGTGTGTGATGGGCCAGAAAGTGATGGAACAGCTTCTTTTGACTTGGATGCATTCTCTGATTCATTAGGATATGGTGATGATTTCACAATAACCTATTACACCAATACAGCTGACGCAAACCAAGCGATAAATGCAGTTAGTTCTCCTTATGATACAGCAGGTGAAACACTTGTAATTAGAATAGAAGATACTGATGCATTTAATAATGGATACTTAGGCTGTAGACAATTGTCTGAAGTAGAACTAACTGTATTAGCCATCCCTGTTATTAATCAGCCTGCTGATTTTGTAGTTTGTGATGATATAGACGGTTCAGTCGACGGCATAACAGATTTTGATTTAACATCAATTGATTCTGAAGTTACTACAGATCCAGATGTTACTGTTAGTTATCATGCTACACAGGCAGATGCAGATGCTGGAACGGGAGCCATTGCAAGTCCATATTCAAGTGGTGACGCTACTATTTATGTTAGAGCGGAAAATTCACTTACTGGATGTTATGTGACTACATCATTTAACTTGGTTGTTAATGTGGTTCCATTAGGCTCAATTTCAACAGATGTATTCTACTATGATGAAGATACTGGTGAGTTCTTATTATGTCCAGCAGCAGAATCTGGTGTTGTACTTACATTGATACCACAAGGCTTTAATACTTCAGATGTTACAATTCAATGGGTATTAAATGATAATGATATTTCTGGAGCAAATGGAACGTCTTATGAAGCATTTGAAGAAGGTGACTATTCAGCGAGAATCACATTCAATGCCACTGGATGTTCAAATACAATATCTAACATTATTGTAACAGAAATCGAAAACTGTGCAATTCCACAAGGTATTTCACCAGGTGTGTCAGTAGGACTTAACGATACTTTTGACCTAAGATATTTTGATGTAACACGTCTTGAAATCTTTAATAGAAATGGAACATTAGTGTATTCTAAATCTAACTATTCTAACGAATGGGTAGGACAGACTAATGATGGTGAAGAATTACCAGTAGGAACCTATTTCTATACAATGGTATATGAAGGTGGTAGTAAGTCTAAAACTGGATGGATTTACATTAATAGATAATCAACTAACTGAATCAACTTATTATAATGAAAAAACTCACTATTATAGCGGTTCTGCTCTTAGCATTTCAAATGTATGGGCAACAAGACCCACAGTACACACAGTACATGTATAATATGAATGTTATTAATCCAGCATATGCAGGTTCTAGAGAGAATTTGTCATTCGGATTAATATATAGAAATCAATGGACTAAAATCGACGGTGGCCCAGAAACAGGTACTTTCTTTGGTCATCTCCCTGTAGGTAATAATGTAGGAATGGGGCTTTCGGTAATTGCCGACCAGATTGGTCCTGTAAAGGAGACCAATGCCTATGTTGATGTTTCTTACACATTAAACCTTGGTGGTGATCACAGATTAGCATTTGGAGTTAAAGCTGGTGCTACATTCCATGATATAAATTTAACGAGTAATAATGTCTCAGTTATTGATGCAAATGATCCATTCTTTGGTATCGGTATTAATGAAACAACACCAAATTTTGGTGCAGGATTCTTTTATTACACAAATAAATATTATCTGTCTTTATCGGTTCCTAACTTTTTGTCGTCGGTACATCTAGATGCCAATGGGAATAAAATAGGATCAGAAACGCAACATTATTTTCTAACTGGTGGTTACGTGTTTGATTTATCTCCAAACACAGAATTAAAGCCATCTTTTATGGTAAAATCAGCGTTTGATGCACCAACCTCTTTTGATGTTAACTTGAATGCAAGATTTTACAAAAAGTTTGAAATTGGAGCATCTTACAGATTAGATGATTCGTTTTCTGGATTGGTAAATTTTGCCATCTCACCAGCATTGAGAATTGGATATGCTTATGATGCCGTTTCTTCTGAGATTAATGCTTTTGCACCAGCATCTCACGAGGTTATGATATTGTTTGATCTCAATTTCCAGAAAAAAGTTTCACGTTCACCAAGATATTTCTAATCAGTTAAGCTAAACAAAATGAAAAACTTAAAAACACTATTATTATTTACGTTGATGAGTAGTTTATGCTTAACTGCTCAGACTAAAGACACAAAAAAGGCTGATAAGCAATTTGCACAATTTGAGTTTGTAAAAGCGGCAGAAAGCTATAACAAACTCATTGAAAAGGGTAAAGGCGATGCTTACGTTTATGGCCAGTTAGCTGAATGTTATTATAATGTATTTAACACTGTTGAGGCTGAAAGATGGTATGCTAAGGCTTTAGAGTCATCAAGTGACCCAGAAATGATTTATAAGTATTCTGAAATGCTTAAAGCAAACGGTAAATATGATGCCTCTAATCAGCAAATGGAAAAGTTTGCTTCTATGAGACCATCTGATGATCGTTCTACAGCATTCAGAAAAAATCCAAACTATTTACCAAAGATATTAGAACAAGGTAAAAAGTTCAATGTTCAGAATGCAGATTTTAACTCGGAGCAGTCAGACTTTGGAGGTACAATGAATGGCGGTAAATTATATATTGCCTCTAGTAGAAATGACAATCGTAAGACTTATGGTTGGAACCAAGAGCCTTTTCTAGATATTTATAGCTTGTCTAAGAATTCTGATGGGTCTTATCAAAGTGCCACTTTAATGAACGATAAAATAAATACAAGATACCATGAAGGGCTAGTAACTTTTACTCCAGATGGTAAGACCATGTATTTCTCTAGAGAAAGTTATTTTGAAAAGGACTTTGAAAAAGACTCTATTTCTAAAGTAAGATACAGCCAGCTTTATTTATTTAAAGCAACTAAATTAGGATCTGACTGGGATACGGTAGAAAGTCTTTCTATTAATAGTGAGAACTACTCAGTTAAAAATCCGTCTGTAAGTGCTGATGGTAAGACCATTTACTTTGCATCAAATATGCCAGGTGGATATGGTAATTTTGATATTTACAAGGCCAGTATAAATGATGATGGTTCTTTAGGTGAGCCACAGAACCTTGGTCAAAAAGTAAATACAGAAGGGCAAGAGATGTTCCCTTACATAAGCAGTAATGGTACTCTTTATTTCTCATCTAATGGCCACCTTGGTTTAGGTGGTATGGATGTTTTCTTCACTAAGGAAATTGATGGTAAGGTTGCGCCTATAAGAAATGTAGGAATCCCTATCAATAGTAATGCAGATGACTTCGCATTCACAATCAATGAAGAAGTTGAAGAAGGATTTGTGTCTTCTAACAGAGATGGTGGTAAAGGGAGTGATGATGTTTATGCGTTTAAAAAGCTTCAACCATTATGTGATGTTTTAGTAATGGCGACTGTTTTAGACGACAAAACACGCCAGCCAATAAATGGTGCCTCAGTATCACTTATTGATTCAGAAGGCAACAAGGTGTCTACAAAAATGACAAATGCTGAAGGACTTTCAGAATTTATTGTAGAATGTGAGCAAGATTTTGAACTGGAAGTTTCTATGGAGGAATATGACAGTAAAAAAGCGACTGTTAATGGTACCAACGAAGAGGAACTAGCAGTTCAAATATCATTAGATCCAATTGAAAAATTAATTGTTGAAGATAAAATTGAATTACAACCAATTTTCTTCGATTTTGATAAATCTAATATTACTGCACAAGCGGCATTTGAATTGGATAAATTAGTTCAAATTATGAACAAATATCCAGATTTAGTTGTGAATGCGACTTCGCATACCGATACACGTGGACCAGCATCGTATAACAACAGATTATCAGAACGTAGAGCTAAATCTACAGTTCAGTATGTTATTTCTAAAGGTATCGATGAATCTAGAATTACTGCTGAAGGTAAGGGTGAATCTGAATTAAAGGTTGATTGTGGTGGCCGTTGTACTGAAGAACAACACCAAGAAAACAGACGCTCAGAATTTATAATTGTTAGTGGTGGACCGCAGCAACAATAAATCTCATAATATTTAAATACTAAAAAAGCTCTGAATAATTTCAGAGCTTTTTTTTATCGTAATGGATAGCCTTTTGCAGCCCACCATGGATGTATCTCAATAACCAGCCTCCCAGCCTTTACCATTGGATCAGCATTAGCAAGACTATCCGCCATCTTCATATTAGGGACGTTATATATTGTTATACCTCTAATATCTCCATCATCACCAAAGGGTCCAGAGATATCAGCATATCCCATTTCATACATTTTACTTAAATGTGCAAGATGCTCCTCTTGTAATTTACTGGCTTCTACTTCATTCTGGTTTCTAACAGGTCCTTTTTTTAAAAAAGCA
The DNA here is from genome assembly GCF_050618035.1 of Winogradskyella poriferorum. Classification (GTDB taxonomy): domain Bacteria; phylum Bacteroidota; class Bacteroidia; order Flavobacteriales; family Flavobacteriaceae; genus Winogradskyella; species Winogradskyella poriferorum_A. Next base: position 820,196 of record NZ_JBODPY010000001.1, on the reverse strand, counting down.
ATGAAATACTGTTGCATTATCACAGTATCCTGTGTTTTTTCATCTACATAATCAAAAATCTGAAAACCACTTTCCTTTAACGCCTCGATCTGGACTTTTGTAGATTTTAGAGTCTCCATCATTGAATCAGTTGATTCCTCCTGATCTGTTTTTGATGATTGATTATTGCAACAAAAAATAGAGCTCACAATTAGAATAATGGACAAATATTTCTTCATGATTTCCAGTTTTTATATGGATTATTACTCAATTTAGAATTATAATATTTTATATCACCTGTGATTTCATCTCCGAGCCATTTTGGTTTTATAAATTCTTCATCAACTGACTTTAATTCTAATTCAGCAACTATCAATCCTTCATTATCTCCAAAAAACTCATCGACTTCATAAATGTGTTCTCCTGCTTTGATCTCGTAACGTTGCTTATCAATAATGCCCTCTTCACATAAATCTAAGAGATTAATTGCTTCATTATAAGATATTATCTTTTCCCACTCAAAACGCGATAATCCATCAATAGATGACTTTCCTTTAACTGTGAGAATACCTTTATCATCAAGTATTCTAATTCTAACAGTACGATTTGGGTGCGAGTTTAAAAACCCTTGTTTTATGCTATAGCTTCGAATGGCTTTAGATTTAAACGCCTCTGAACTGACTAAAAATTTACGCTCTATTTCTATCATGGTATTACGTAAATTTACACTATGCCTGACGAATTACCAATTAGAAAAATAATTCATGTTGATATGGATGCCTTTTATGCCTCAGTTGAGCAAATGGACAATCCATCATTAATAGGTAAACCCATTGCAGTAGGTGGTGGAAGCGCTCGAGGTGTAATTAGTGCAGCTAGTTACGAAGCACGTAAGTATGGTGTTAAAAGCGCTATGTCTGGTCGTCTAGCTGAAAAGCTCTGCCCTGAGTTGATTTTTGTAAAACATCGTTTCGATCGGTATAAAGAAATATCTACTCAAATAAGATCTATATTCTTAGACTACACAGATTTAGTAGAGCCATTATCCTTAGATGAAGCCTACTTAGATGTTACAGAAAATAAAATTGGACTCCCAAGCGCTACTTTAATTGCTCAAAAAATAAGACAGCGCATTGCCGATGAAATCGGACTAACAGCATCTGCAGGTATTTCTATAAATAAATTTGTTGCAAAAATTGCTAGTGATTATAACAAACCAAATGGCCAAAAAACAGTTAATCCAGAGGATGTTCTCCAGTTTTTAGAAGATTTAGATATTAGAAAATTCTATGGTGTCGGCAAAGTTACTGCTGAGAAAATGTACCAAAAAGGAATTTTTACAGGTAAAGACCTAAAAGATAAAAGCCTTGAATATCTCGAAGAAAATTTCGGTAAGTCTGGTAAGCACTATTATTACATTGTTAGAGGAATACATAATAGTGAAGTAAAGCCCAATAGAATAAGAAAATCCTTGGCTGCAGAACGTACATTTAGTGAAAATCTATCCTCAGAGATTTTTATGCTAGAAAAGCTAGAGCATATAGCTGAGGAGGTTTCTAGGCGTTTAACACATACAAATGTCTCTGGTAAGACAATTACCTTAAAGATTAAGTATAGCGACTTTACATTACAGACACGAAGTAAAACACTTCCTTATTTCATTAATGATAAATCTATAATTCTAGAGAACGCAAAGGACTTACTATATCAAGAGCGATTAAAAAATTCTGTACGATTATTAGGCATTTCACTTTCTAATTTAAATACAGATAAATCAGAATCAAAAAACAGTCTTAAGGCTGAAGAAAAATCAGTAAGTGTACAATTAAAGTTTGATTTCTAAGCTAACTAAAAACTACAACTTTCAATCTCTGTAACACGTAAAGTATTTACCATACCTCTATCTTTAATTGGCATTGCAGCTAAGCTAATAAGCATATCACCAACATCTAAGTAACCCTTTTTACAAGCGATAGCATTCACATCTTCGATGGTTTCATCAGTACTTACATACTTATCATAATAAAATGCTTTAACACCCCAAAGTAAATTGAGTTGTGTTAAAATCCGCTTGTTAGATGTAAATACCAAAATGTGAGCTGCAGGTCGCCATGCAGAAATCTGAAATGCTGTATAACCACTATTAGTTAATGTAGAGATGGCTTTAGCATTTATTTCATTTGCCATATTAGCAGCATGGTAACAAATAGCCTTTGTGATATAACGCTTAGTACGAATATGAGGTGGTGATTGAGGCACCTCTATTAAGTGAGAATCCTCAACACTTCTAATAATATTAGACATTTGCTGAATAACCTCCACTGGATACTGTCCTACAGATGTTTCTCCTGAAAGCATTACTGCATCGGCACCATCCATCACCGAATTGGCAACATCATTTACTTCTGCTCTAGTAGGTGTTAAACTTGTGATCATTGTTTCCATCATTTGTGTAGCAATGATTACAGGTATACGAGCACGCTTAGCGCGTAAGACCAATTTTTTCTGAATTAATGGTACTTCCTCTGCTGGTATTTCTACACCTAAGTCCCCACGTGCAACCATAAGTCCGTCACAATAGGCAACAATTTTATCTATATTCTCTACTGCCTCAGGCTTCTCAATCTTTGCAATGATCGGAATTTTATAACTCGAATGCTCTTTTATTAATTCTTCTAATTGCATGAGGTCTTCAGCATGTCTAACAAATGATAAAGCTATCCAATCTACTTCTTGACCTATGGCAAAAATAGCATCTTCAATGTCTTTCTCTGTTAATGCTGGTTGTGAAATGTTTGTATTTGGCAGATTCACCCCTTTCTTTGATTTAAGTGGGCCCCCCTGAATAACGCGTGCCTTAACTTCACTCTTTTTATCAGTTGAAACCACCTCAAAGATTAACTTTCCATCGTCCAATAATATACGTTCACCAGGTTTTGCATCTTGAGGGAAATTATCATAGGTCATATAGACACGTTCTTTGGTGCCTTCAAATCGTTCTCCAGTAGCAAATATGATTTCATCGCCTTCATTAACAATCACTTCACCCTTCATCACACCAACACGTAATTTAGGGCCTTGTAAATCGGCTAATATTGCAGCATTAAATCCGAACTCATCATTCAATTCTCTTATCATTTTAATGCGTTCTCTTATATCTTCATAGTCGGCATGAGAGAAATTTATTCTAAACACATTTGCACCAGCTTCCAGCATTTTCTGTAAAGTTTCTTTTTTACTTGTTGCTGGACCTAGTGTCGCTACTATTTTTGTCTTTTTGTTTGGCATCAATTCAAAAAATTAAATGGTTTTTTGATTTTAGTTTTAAGGGGTCTATTGAATAGCTCGTAATTATTTGAGGAATTCGTTGTAGTTTATTTAGTAATACTTTTTCATTTAAGTGTGTTGTCTCTTCAGAAATCTTAATAAAATAATCTACAGTTTTATATTCTGAAATTAAATGAAATGTTGTTAGCACCTTATTGTTATTTTGAAACAAGGTGCCTGTACTTGATAAACTGACTTCCTCTCGCTTACAAACATTAGATATTAAATTCCATGTCACGTATTCGTTATCGTTTTTCCATTCAAAAATGCTATACGACGACTCCAAGTATTTATAATCGAGATCTTCTGGTTTTCGTTGCAGTTGCAACTCTAAATTTTTATTAAGCAAATAGGCCAGACGATAATCTTCTAAACTGCAGTGCACAGCAATAAGTTTATATGCGTCGTCTTCAAAATCATCTACATGTAATTTATGTAAAGCCATATATGCACAACCTTAGGCTGTAAATATAGGATTTTAATAGGTTAAATAGATTAACTTTTCGCTAATCTTAACCCAATAATATTACGAAAACGTTTTAGTTTATGCGATTAGGATTTACTAAAAAAAGGATGTTAGATGTGCTTTGTCATCTGTTTCTGGAAAGCAAAAAAGGCACGTTTTGAAGCTTTTTCTTCTGCCTTCTTTTTAGAAGTCGCTCTTGCCTTAGAAACCACTTTACCATTAATACTCAAACGAACAGAAAAGTGTTTTAATTCATCTTTACCGGTATCTTCATATACTTCATAATCAAAAGTATTTTTTTCTTTCTGACACCATTCAATCAGCAAACTTTTATAGCTTATTACTTTACCCTCTAGCGTTTCAATATCTACATATGGATTTATGACACGGTTATAAATAAAGCGTTCACAGATTTTATATCCTTTATCTAAATATATTGCGCCCACTAAGGCCTCAAATAGGTTTCCGTGGATATTATTTCCGAAATTATTTTTAGGAATTTTACTTTGAACTAGGTCTATTAATTTTAAATCCTTCCCTAATTCATTTAAGTGTTCTCTACTAACTACTTTAGAACGCATTTTGGTGAGGTAACCCTCATCTCCATGAGGTACTTGTTCATATAAATACGCGGCAATTACAGAACTTAGCATGGCATCACCAACAAATTCTAAGCGCTCATAATTTATGGCATTACCCTTTTTATCCTTAATGTTCATCGAACGATGCGTAAAAGCCTTTATATAGAGGTTTTTAGACTTTGGTTTATACCCAAGGATACTTTTAAGTTCCAAAAAAAAATTCCCGTCTTTGTCAGAGCGGGAATTTAATATGTTACGAATGAAACTCATTCGGGATTTAATCTATTTTTTTAAATAATACACAAGCGTTGTGTCCGCCAAATCCAAATGTATTACTCATTGCTACTTTAATGTCTCTTTTCTGAGCTTTATTGAGCGTTAAATTTAATTCCGGATCGATATTTTCATCTACAGTAGAATGATTTATCGTAGGAGGTATAATTCCATTCTCAAGCGCAAGAATTGAAGCAATAGCTTCAATCGCACCAGCAGCACCTAATAAATGGCCTGTCATGGATTTAGTGGAATTAATATTTATGTTTTTAGCATGACTGCCAAATACTTCAGATATAGCTTTTAATTCGGCAACGTCACCCAATGGTGTAGACGTTCCGTGCGTATTTATATGATCTACATCTTCAGGATTTAATCCGGCATTCTCTAAACAATTCTTCATTACTGCAACAACACCAATTCCATCAGGATGTGGAGCTGTCATATGATACGCATCTGAAGATAAACCTCCACCTACAACTTCGGCATAGATCTTGGCTCCTCTAGCTTTTGCATGTTCATATTCCTCTAAAACAATAGACCCAGCACCTTCACCTAACACAAAACCATCACGGTTAGCGTCAAAAGGTCTCGAAGCTGTTTCAGGGCTTTCGTTTCTTGTACTCATGGCGTGCATAGCATTAAAACCACCCATACCAGCAATTGTAACCGCAGCTTCACTTCCACCAGTAATTACAACATCACAATGTCCTAAACGAATAGTGTTTAAAGCATCGATCATTGAATTAGCAGAAGATGCACATGCAGAGACCGTTGTATAATTAGGACCCATAAATCCATATTTTATGGAAATATTTCCAGGTGCTATATCAGCGATCATTTTAGGAATAAAGAAGGGATTAAAACGTGGTGTACCATCACCAGCAGCATAATTTAACACCTCATCCTGAAATGTCTTTAAACCACCTATTCCGGCTCCCCAAATTACACCTACCCTATATTTGTTTAAAGAATCAAGATCAAGTTTTGAATCTGCAATTGCTTCATCTGAAGCTACCATCGCATATTGCGAAAACTTGTCCATTTTTCTTGCTAACTTCCTGTCAATAAAGTCGTTAACTTCAAAGTTTTTTACTTCACAAGCGAACTGAGTTTTGAACTTTTCAGCATCAAAATGTGTAATGGGTGCCGCACCACTTTTACCACTTATTAGCGCATCCCAATATTCATCCTTGGTATTGCCAATAGGTGTAAGTGCACCTAAACCAGTAACAACAACTCGCTTTAATTCCATAAAATCGTTATTATTTTGCTTCTTCTATGTAAGAAATAGCTTGACCAACTGTTGCAATATTTTCAGCTTGATCATCTGGGATTTGAATGTCAAATTCTTTTTCGAATTCCATTATTAATTCTACAGTGTCTAACGAGTCTGCTCCTAAATCATTTGTAAAGCTAGCTTCTGCTACAACTTCGTTTTCATCAACACCTAATTTGTCTACGATTATCGCTTTTACTCTTGATGCAATGTCTGACATAATGTTTTAATTTTAAGTTTTAATTAGACCGCAAAAATAAAAAACTTTATTTTAAAATACATTTTTACAGTTAAAATGTATAGCATGTTAAAAAAAATAGGCATAACCTTTATTTATTTGGGTCTAATTGTTAATTATTATTCTTTTTTTTGTTCTGAATAATGGTACATCGAAAGTAGTATATGAAACGTGTTGTAATCTTTGCGTCCGGTAGTGGCTCAAATGCTGAAAATTTAATTAAGTTTTTTCACAACGATAATAATGTATCCGTTACTCAGGTTTTGACAAACAATCCTCGTGCCAAAGTCCTCGAAAGGTGTAAACGACTAAATATTAGCGCATTATCCTTTAATCGCATGGCCTTTTCAAAATCTAATGATGTCCTTAATATCTTAAAGTTACAAAAACCTGATCTTATTATACTAGCAGGATTTTTATGGAAGTTCCCAGAATTTATACTTAATCACTTTGAGAATAAAGTCATTAACGTTCATCCTGCTCTACTCCCTAAGTATGGAGGAAAAGGAATGTACGGCATGCATGTTCATCATGCAGTCGTAGATAACAAAGAAAAAGAATCCGGCATAACCATTCATTATGTGAATGAAAACTATGATGAGGGTGCGATAATTTTTCAGGCAAGTTGTGACATTGAACCAACAGATACAGCAGAAGATGTAGCTTCTAAAATTCACGAATTGGAAATGCTGCATTTCCCGCGAGTAGTAAAAGATTTACTTAATGGCTAAATCCAAAAAAAAATACTACACAGTTTGGAAAGGTCACAATACTGGTGTTTTTGAAACATGGGATGATTGCAAAGCTCAAATTAAGGATTTTAAAGGTGCTCAGTACAAATCATTTTCAACATTTGATGCTGCCAAGCGTGCCTATAAGGAAGGTCCTAAGGAGTATATAGGTAAAAACAAAGCCTTTAAAAGCGAATTGTCCCAAGAACAACTTAAAAAAATTGGGCAACCTAATACAAATTCAATATGTGTAGATGCAGCAGTAAGTGGTAACCCAGGTAAAATGGAATATCGTGGTGTTGATACTAAGAATAAAAATCAGCTTTTCGCACAAGGTCCATTTGAAGATGGAACAAATAACATTGGTGAGTTTTTAGCTATTGTCCATGGGTTAGCATTTTTAAAACAACATAATAGCGATAGAATTATTTATACAGATTCAAAAACAGCTATGAGTTGGGTTAAAAAGAAAACTTGCAATTCTAAATTAAAAAGGACTGATAAAAACGAGATTCTGTTTGATTTGGTCGATCGTGCTTTAAAATGGTTAATGACTAACGAATACAACACTACAATAGTAAAATGGGAGACAAAAGCCTGGGGAGAAATACCAGCAGATTTTGGACGAAAGTAAATGGTATATTCAACGACTATATGAATTTCACAAGGAATATATTTTGTTTAAATTTGCAACCTAATTAAACACACATTGATGAGCAAATTAGTGATTGTCGGTACTGTAGCTTTTGACGCCATAGAAACACCTTTTGGTAAGACCGATAAAATCCTAGGTGGTGCTGGAACATTTATTGGATTAGCAGCATCAAAATTTAATATAGATTCTTCTGTAGTTTCTATTGTTGGTGGTGACTTTCCACAAGACTATTTAGACTATCTATCCCAACAAAATATTGACGTGTCAGGTATTGAAATAGTTCCTGATGGAAAAACTTTCTTTTGGAGTGGTAAATATCACAATGATATGAATTCACGTGATACCTTAGTAACAGAACTGAATGTTTTAGAACATTTTGAACCAAAGGTGCCTGAACACTTTAAAGATGCAGAAGTTGTAATGCTAGGAAACTTGCATCCATCTACTCAGATGAGTGTTTTAAATCAAATGACACAAAAACCTAAACTTGTTGTATTAGATACAATGAACTTTTGGATGGATTGTGCACTTGAAGAATTACACCAGACCATTAAACATGTAGATGTCATTACCATTAATGATGAGGAGGCAAGACAACTAACCGGTGAATATTCATTAGTTGTGGCTGCAAGAAAAATACATGCTATGGGACCAAAGTTTGTCGTAATTAAAAAAGGTGAGCATGGCGCCTTATTGTTTCATGATGATAGTGTATTCTATGCACCAGCTTTACCACTTGAGGAGGTGTTTGATCCCACAGGTGCAGGCGATACGTTTGCTGGAGGATTTGTTGGATACTTAACAAAGACTGGAGACTATTCTTTCGAAAACATGAAAACAGCTGTCATCTACGGATCGACCTTGGCTTCCTTCTGTGTTGAAAAATTTGGAACTGAGCGTATGCAAAATTTAAATGATAACGAGGTTTATAGACGACTAGACCAATTTAAGAGTCTAACGCAATTTGATATAGAATTAACGTAACTTAGCGCGCTCAAATTAGAGCGCGTTTTTTATTACATATAATGAGTGATGCAATAAAACATGAGTGTGGTATAGCACTTATACGACTTTTAAAACCATTAGAGTACTACAAAGAAAAATATGGTAGTGCGTTTTATGGTGTAAATAAAATGTATCTAATGATGGAAAAACAGCACAATAGAGGACAAGATGGTGCTGGTTTTGCAAGTATTAAATTAGATACAAGCCCTGGAGAACGTTATATAAGTCGAGTGAGATCCATTGCTCAGCAACCCATCCAAGATATATTCTCCCAGATAAATGAGCGAATTAATACAGAATTAAGCAATAATCCAGATTACCAAAATAATGTTGCTCAACAAAAAAAGAACATCCCGTACATTGGAGAACTTTTACTAGGACATGTCCGTTACGGAACGTTCGGTAAGAACAGTGTAGAAAGTGTACATCCATTTTTAAGACAAAACAATTGGATGCACAGAAACTTAATTGTTGCAGGTAATTTTAATATGACCAATGTTAACGAATTATTTGATAACCTTGTAGAAATTGGTCAACATCCAAAAGAAAAAGCAGATACCATTACTGTGATGGAAAAAATAGGTCACTTTTTGGATGATGCCGTTGGAAAAGTATATAAGGACCTAAAAAAAGAAGGATACTCCAAAATAGAATGTTCACCGTTAATTGCTGAGCGATTAAAAGTTGGTAAAATCCTGAAGCGCGCAGCCAAAAATTGGGACGGTGGTTATGCTATGGCAGGCCTTTTGGGTCATGGTGATTCTTTTGTTTTAAGAGACCCAGCAGGTATAAGACCAGCGTATTACTATAAGGATGACGAAGTAGTAGTAGTTGCTTCTGAGCGCCCAGTTATTCAAACTGTTTTTAATGTTCCATTTGAAGAAGTGATTGAACTCGATCCAGGGCATGCGATAATCACAAAAAAGTCTGGTAAAACAGAAATTAAAAAGATCCTAGAACCATTAGAACGAAAAGCTTGTTCTTTTGAGCGTATTTATTTTTCGAGAGGTAGCGACGCAGAAATATATCAAGAACGAAAAGAGCTTGGTAGGCTTTTAATGCCAAAAGTTTTAGAGGCCATTAATAATGATACTAAGAATACCGTATTTTCATTTATTCCTAACACAGCTGAAACCTCATTTTTCGGAATGATTGATACTGTCGAAGAACATCTAAATCGAGAAAAGACGAAAATAATTCTTAGTGGTAAACGCAATTTATCAGCGGATAAAGTTGAAGAAATACTTTCAGAAAGACCTAGAATTGAGAAAATAGCCATTAAAGATGTTAAACTCAGAACCTTCATCACTGAGGATAGCAGCAGGGATGATTTAGTTGCCCACGTTTACGATGTAACCTATGGTGTCATTAAACCAAGTGACAACCTAGTAATTATTGATGATAGTATTGTTCGTGGAACAACTCTAAAAAAGAGTATCATTAAAATGATGGATCGACTGAATCCGAAAAAAATAGTAGTTGTTTCATCTGCGCCGCAAATTAGATACCCTGATTGTTATGGTATTGATATGGCTAATCTTGAAAGTCTAGTAGCTTTTAGGGCGGCCTTAGAGTTATTAAAAGACACTAATCAATATAACTTAGTAGAAGAAGTTTATAAAAAATGTCTTAGTCAAGTTGGTCTAAAGGATAGTAGCGTTAAGAATTACGTAAAAGAAATATATGATAGATTCACTGATGAGGAAATTTCTGATAAAATTTCAGAGCTATTAAGTGATGAGGATGTTAAGGCCGAGGTTAAAATTATTTTTCAACCTGTAGAAAACTTGCATAAAGCATGTCCTGATAATTTAGGAGATTGGTATTTTACAGGAAACTATCCTACACCTGGAGGTAATAGAGTAGTAAACAAAGCCTTCATAAACTTCTTTGAGGGCAATAAGGAACGTGCATACTAAAATTCGACAAAATCACCGTTTTATCCGATAAAATAGGTACTTTATCTATGTTTTGTGCATTTCATCCAATATTTACCTCATATTAACAAATTAAAATTACATTTAAGCTACCATAACATAAGTAGGTTAAGTTCATGGTAGATTTGGGGCAAAAAAAGGTGAACAGTGTTCACCTTTTTTTATGAAATCAATTGAAGAACGAACGAAGAGGATTTCTAATCTTAGCTTCGTTTTTTTATTAACATATGTAAACAAACTCATCCCATTCCACTCTTAGACTAAAATTTAGGTCGTTTATCCAATAAATTCATTTGTTAGAAAATAGGCCGCTTATATTTGAATCACCATAACATAAGTAGGTTAAGTTTATGGTAGATTTGGGGCAAAAAAGGTGAACTCTCTGTTCACCTTTTTTCATTTAATAATGTGCCATATTCATTCCTGAATTTTAAACACAAAAAAACCCAAACCTAAATGGCTTGGGTTGATTAATTTATTTATTACAGTACTACTTTGCCTCAGCGTATCGTCTTTCTACTTCATTCCAATTAATAACATTAAAGAATGCCGCAATGTAATCTGGTCTTCTGTTTTGATAGTTCAAGTAATAAGCATGCTCCCAAACATCTAATCCTAAAATAGGTGTGCCACCACAAGATACTCCTGGCATTAAAGGATTGTCTTGGTTAGGAGTAGAACATACCTCTACTTTACCTCCTTTGTGCACACACAACCAAGCCCAACCAGAACCAAATTGTGTTGCTGCAGCTTTACTAAAAGCTTCAATAAAAGCATCTTTTGATCCGAATTCAGCTTCTATAGCATCTTTTAATTCTCCTGATAAATAACCTCTATCTTCAGGATTCAAAACATCCCAAAATAAACTGTGGTTGTAAAAGCCACCTCCATTATTTCTAACTGCACCGTTAGACATGTCTAGATTTGTAAGAATGTCTTCAATAGATTTCCCTTCAAGATCTGTTCCATCTATTGCTCCATTTAATTTAGTTGTATATCCGTTGTGATGTTTAGAGTGATGAATCTCCATTGTACGAGCATCAATATGTGGCTCTAAAGCATCATATGCATATTTTAATTTTGGTAATTCAAAAGCCATAATTATTTGGTTTTAAGTTAATGTTTCAATAATCACAAAATTACAATAATGGAGTCAAGAAAATCTAAATAAATTATTAAGATTCCCTATTTTGGTATAAAATTTATCTTTTGCAAAGATCTGCTTTCAACATATACAATGCCTCGGCCGGAAGCGGTAAAACCTTTACGCTTACTAAGGCTTATTTAAAGCTACTTCTCAGTTCTGACAATCCACTATTCTTTAAAAATCTCCTTGCAATCACCTTCACAAACAAAGCGGTTGGCGAGATGAAAAATAGAATCATTGATATGCTGAGAACCTTCTTAGAAAATATGCCCTTAAGTGATCGGCATGCCATGTTTTTGATGATTTGTGAAGAAACAGGTATAACACCTGAAGATCTTCAATTAAAATCTAAAAATATTCTTTGGCACATAATTCACAACTATGGCGCCTTTGACATTTCGACCATAGATGGCTTTACACATAGGATCATTAGAACTTTCTCAAAAGATCTTCAATTGCCCTCAAATTTTGAAGTTGAACTAGACGAAGAGCGCTTGCTTACCGAAGCCGTTGATAGTTTAATAAATCAAACTGGGAAAAATAATGAACTCACACGCCCTTTAATTGACTTTGCAATCGAAAAAACAGAGAATGATAAAAGTTGGGACATTAGTTTTGATTTTTACAATATATCAAAATTATTAACCAACGAGAATCATCTTGAGGTGGTTAATTGGATTAAGGACAAATCACAGTCTGATTTTAAAGCACTAAAAAAGTTACTCCAGGCTAAAATCAAGAGTATTGAAACTCAGTTAGTAGAATATGCTAACGAGGCATATGCGCTAATTGAAAAAAACAATCTTGACTTTACAGATTTCACTGGTGGGAAAAGGGCCTATCTCCCAAACTATTTTTTAAAGGTTTCTAATTTGAACCTAAACATGGATTTTGGAACATCTTGGATTTTAAATATTGAAGACAAACCTCTTTACCCAGAAAAATCTACTTCAGACCATGTAAAAGCTACTTTAGATTCATTAAAACCTCAATTTATCCATCTGTTTAATCAAACAAGAGATCTATATTTTGATTTGAAATTACATAAAGGATTTTATAAAAATCTTGTGCCTCTATCTGTTCTTAGCTTAATTAAGAAGGAATTGGATGCGATAAAAACCGATCAAAATAAACTTCTGATATCAGAATTTAATACGCTGATAAGTCAACAAATCAAAGGACAACCAACACCATTTATTTATGAACGCTTGGGTGAAAAATTTAAACACTATTTCATTGACGAATTTCAGGATACCTCGGTAATGCAATGGGAAAATCTGACACCTTTAATTGACAATGCGCTCTCAGCGACTAATGGATCTTTATTACTTGTAGGTGACGCAAAACAGGCCATTTACAGATGGCGCGGTGGCAAGGTCGAACAATTTATAAATCTTTGTAATGCGACAGCAAATCCATTTCAGATAAAACCAACTATAGATAATCTAGACACCAATTATAGAAGCAGTAAAACAATAATTGAATTTAATAATTCATTTTTTGATTTTGTTGGTTCAAACATCTTATCAGATGATAGTCATTCTAAAATTTATAATAATGCTACCCAAAAATGTTCTAGTGATAAATTAGGCTATGTAAATTTGAGTTTCATTGATAATTCTGATGAATCAGAGAAGGCGCTACTTTACGCCGAAAGTGTTTTGAAGACTGTACAAAATTGCTTAAATAAGGGTTACAGCCTGAGCGATATATGTGTATTAGTTAGAAGACACAAAGAAGGAGTGCTTATATCCGATTTCCTTGCTCAAAACAATATAGACATTACCTCATCAGAAACACTGTTGATTTCAAATTCACCCGAGGTATGCTTCATAAATAATTTTATAAAATTACTCGTACAACCACAAAATAAAGAACTTCAAGCTGAGCTGTTAAAATATCTCTGCCAAAAAATTAAAACTGAAGACACGCACTTATTTTTCAAAGCATATATAAAAGATCATTTTCACGATTGTATGAGTAAAATTTCAGATTTAGGATTCCATATCGATGTGTATAGGTTGCTACAATTACCACTATACGAACTTATTGAAGAAATAATCAGGATATTTAGCCTAAATGAAAATTCAGATGCGTTTCTGCAATTCTATTTAGATTTCGTATTGGAGTATACGCAGAAACAAAATACTAATATATCACAGTTTATAGATTACTATGAGCAACGCAAGCACAAGCTTAGCATATCTACGCCTCAAAATTTAGAGGCTGTTAAAATAATGACCATTCATAAGTCGAAAGGATTAGAATTTCCAATTGTTATTTTTCCTTTTGCAGAATTAGATATTTATAAAGAACTCGATCCTAAAATTTGGTATCCTCTTTCTCCCGAAGAATACAACAACTTTAATGCGTTACTTCTAAATTATAATAAGGAAATTGAATATTATGGAGAAATTGGAGCTGATATTTTTAGCCAACGTCAATCTCAATTAGAACTTGACCATATAAATTTACTTTATGTGGCCTTAACCAGGCCTACAGATCAATTATATATTATTTCTAAAGAAGATTATTCGAAAGGCGAGCCAAATCCGAAGACGTACTCCGGATTTTTTCTTTCCTATTTAAAATCCAAAGATTTACTTACACCAGATAAAAAAGAATATGAATTTGGAGTTTCAGAAAGTAAACCGATAACACCTCAAAATGAAGAAAAGGTAGCTCAAGTACCACTTTCTTTACCCTCATCAAGGAAAGAAAACAATAATTTAAAAATCATTACAAAATCGGGTATGCTTTGGGATACCAAACAAAAATTAGCAATAGAAAAAGGAAATTTAATTCATAATCTAATGTCTAAAATAAAGACAAAACAAGATATCTCACTGGCAATGGAAGAGTTGACGCTTAAAGGTGATATTAATAGCACAATGAAAGAACCACTTTTCAATATTATAATGGCAATTATTGAGCACGAAAAACTAAAGTCGCTGTTTACCGATGACTATACAATTTATAACGAAAAAGATATCATTTTAGATTCTGGCAAACAATTGAGGCCAGATCGATTAAACATAAATTCCAAGAATGAAGTCACGATATTAGACTACAAAACAGGTGCACATAAGCCTGAATATATTAATCAATTGAAGGACTATGAGACCGTAATCCATAAAATGAACCTTGTAACAGACAAGAAATATTTAGTTTATATAAATGATGAGGTTGAAGTAATGGAAGTCTAGTCTAATGCACGTATCTTTGGCAAAATAAAAAATAAGAACTATGTACGGAGCTATTAAAGCATTTTTACAAAACGAAATACAGGATATAAAAGAGGCTGGTTTATTTAAGGAAGAACGAATAATAACATCACCTCAAGGTTCAGAAATTACCTTAAATACAGGTGAAAAAGTACTCAACTTTTGTGCAAATAATTATCTAGGTCTTTCTTCACACCCAGAAGTTGTAAAAGCCGCTAAAGAAACATTAGATACTCATGGATTTGGAATGTCCTCTGTACGGTTTATTTGTGGTACTCAAGATATTCACAAAGAATTAGAGCAAAAAATTGCAGACTTTTATGGTACTGAAGATACTATTTTGTATGCCGCTGCCTTTGACGCAAATGGCGGTGTTTTCGAACCACTGTTGGGGAAGGAAGACGCTATCATTTCTGATTCATTAAATCATGCTTCAATTATTGATGGTGTAAGGTTATGTAAAGCTGCCAGATACAGATATCAAAATAATGATATGGTAGATTTAGAGCAACAACTAATTGAAGCCAATAAAAATGGGGCAAGACATAAAGTTATCGTAACCGATGGTGTCTTCTCAATGGATGGTTTGGTTGCACCACTAGATAAAATTTGTGATTTAGCAGATAAATATGATGCTCTGGTCATGATCGATGAATGTCATGCGACAGGTTTTATCGGTGAATCGGGTATTGGGACCTTAGAAGAAAAAGGTGTTCTTGGAAGAATAGACATCATCACCGGGACCTTAGGAAAAGCAATGGGTGGTGCAATGGGTGGATATACTACGGCAAAAAAAGAAATCATCGAAATACTTAGACAGCGATCAAGACCATATTTGTTTTCAAATTCATTGGCACCTGCTATTGTTGGTGCATCTATTAAGGTGTTTGATATGCTTAAGAATGATACAAGCTTAAGAGATAAGTTAGATTGGAATACTAAATATTTTAAAGAGAAAATGAATGATGCTGGGTTTGATATCATCGATGGTGATTCTGCTATTGTTCCTGTAATGTTGTACGACGCGAAACTTGCTCAAACAATGGCCAATAAATTGCTCGAAGAAGGTATCTACGTCATAGGGTTTTTCTATCCAGTTGTTCCAAAAGGAAAAGCAAGGATAAGAGTACAACTTTCTGCAGCACATTCACAGCAACAATTGGATAAAGCTATTGCCGCTTTTGTTAAAGTTGGAAAGGATTTAGAAATAATTTAAAATCGTTACAAACTCACTATTTTAGGGCAAAATTGCAATATTTTTATATATTTGTCTTTGTTAATAAATTTTAACAACTTACTTTTGCCAACAATTAACACTTAAAATTAAATTAATTAGAATATGAAAAATCTTAGCAGATTATTATTCGTTTCAGTGCTATTAGTATGTTTTAGCACGTCAAATGCGCAAGATAAAAACAACCCATGGGCGTTAAGCTTAGGGACAAATGCTGTCGATGCGTACCCTGTAGGTGAAGATTTACCTCAAGGTCCTTATTTCGATGAGTTTTTTAATGTTTCAGATCACTGGAATATCTTTCCAAATATCTCAAGAGTAGCAGTCTCTAGATATTTAAGTGATGGATTCACATTTACAGCTGGTGGTACTATTAACAAAATAGAAAAGTTTGGTACTAAAATTGTTGATGGTGAAGAAGCTACTAATTTCGTTGGAGATTTAACATATTACAGTTTAGACGGTACAGTTTCTTATAGTTTCCAAGAAGTATTAAATTCTAAAAAGTTTGAGCCATACTTAGGCGTAGGTGGTGGTTACACTTGGTTAGATAACGTAGGTGCTGGTACATTAAACGGTAATCTAGGTCTTAGATTCTGGATTAACGAAAAATTAGGTATCGAAGCACAGTCTATGTATAAGCATGCTTTCGAAGATTATTTACCTAAGCATTTCCAACATTCTCTTGGTTTAATCTTTAAGTTTGGTGGTACTGATACAGATGGTGACGGGATCTACGACAAAGATGATGCATGTCCAGAAGAAGCTGGTTTAGAAATCTTTAATGGTTGTCCAGATTCAGATAACGATGGCATCCAAGATTCTAAAGACGATTGTCCTAACACTGCTGGTTTAGCTGAGTTCAATGGTTGTCCTGATAGTGATGGTGATGGTGTAATGGACAAAGATGACAAGTGTCCTAACACTGCTGGATTAAAAGCCTTAGCTGGTTGTCCAGATGCTGACGGTGACGGTGTTGCTGACGGTGATGATAACTGTCCAAATGAAGCAGGTCCTGCTGCAAACAACGGTTGTCCTTGGCCAGATACCGATGGTGATGGTGTTTTAGATAAAGATGACAAATGTCCTAATGAAGCTGGTGAAGTTGCATTAGATGGTTGCCCAAGACAAGCTCCAACTCCAGCAATAATGAAGACCTTAAATGATTATGCTAAGACTATCTTATTTGATACAGGTAAATCAACCATCAAAGATCAATCTGAGCAAGTATTACAAAATATTACGGCTATACTTAAAGAATACCCAAATTCTAGATTCTCTATAGATGGTCATACTGATAGTACTGGTTCGGCTACTTTAAATCAGAAGTTATCTGAAAAAAGAGCTAATGCGGTAATTGATTATCTTGTTGCTAATGGAATAGATGCAAATCGTTTAGAAGGTAAAGGATATGGCGAAAACAATCCTATAGCAAACAATAAAACTCGAGAAGGTAGAAAAGCAAATAGACGCGTCGAAGTTGTGCTTTTAAAAGAAGAATAAATTTTATTCATTAAAAATAAAAAACGCTCCGTTTAAAACGGAGCGTTTTTTATTTTTAATGCATGGAAAGTTTTATCACCTCTGTGCTCAGAGATCTTAAATCTAAAAATTTAAAATTTGAAGATCTCTACTTTATTCTGCCAAGTAAGCGTGCAGGGCTCTTTCTCAAACATCAACTTTCAAAACTAGTTGATACGCCAATTTTTTCTCCTGAAATAAAAAGTATTGAAGAGTTTATAGAAGATTTATCTGGTCTTACCGTACTTTCTAATGTTGATCTTATTTTTCGGCTATATAATGCATATAAAGAGGTAATCGAAAGCTCAGAACGTGAAACATTTGAATCCTATTCAAAATGGGCTCAAATACTTCTCCAAGACTTCAACGAAATTGACAGGCACCTAGTTGATCAGCATCATATTTTTGAATACCTCAATGCGATAAATAAAATAAACCATTGGTCTAAAACCAATAATCAAACCGAGCTCATTTCAGAGCATTTAAAATTTTGGAACTCCTTAAGTAAACTCTATGATAAATTCACTGATAATCTCCTTCAAAATAAGAGTGCCTACCAAGGATTAGCGTATAGAGAAGCTTGCGAAAATATCGAGATCTACATCGAAAATAATCTTGATAAAACTTTAGTGTTTCTTGGGTTTAATGCACTAAATAAGGCTGAGTCTAATATTATTCAAGCTTTACTACAAAGCGATATAGCCCACGTATATTGGGATATCGACGAAACATTTGTAAAAGACCCGATTCATGATGCTGGTCATTTTATAAGGACCCATAAAACAACTTGGAATTATTTTAAAAAAAATCCCTTTAATTGGCTACACAATCACTATCAACAAGAAAAAAGCATCAATGTGGTTGGTGTGCCAAAGTTTATTGGCCAGGCAAAATATATAGGTCAAATCTTAGGTGAATTAAACTTGAATAAAGAATCACTTTCTCAAACTGCAGTTGTCCTTGGAGAAGAAAGTCTAATCCTCCCTGTTTTAAATTCACTACCTGAAGAAATAGATAAGCTTAATGTAACAATGGGATTAAACTTAAAATATGTCCCTTTGGCTTCTGCCTTTGAAGCCTTATTTAAAATACATAAAAGTCAATCTGGGGCATATTATTATCAAGACGTTGTTAAGGTTTTAACCCATCCTTCTTTTTATTGTCTTTTTGATGCAGATGAATCAAATAATAGTGTCGAAAAAATTGTGACTACTATTCAAACCAATAACCTTACCTATCTTAATCTAAATAAACTAAGGTCCATAAGTGGTCCTCACACTCACTTAATTACACTGTTATTTGGAGATTGGAAAAACTCTCCTAAGATTGCCTTAGAACGCTGTATAGAACTTATACTTGAAATCAAACACAGTTTAGATAAACAAAAAAAGACTAAGGCACTAGAGCTAGAATATTTACAAAGATTTTATGCAATATTCAACCAACTCATAACGCTCAATAACGAATACAACCACTTATCATCAATCCAAGCGATATATCAAGTATATAAGGAATTGCTGGCATCAGAGAATCTAGACTTTAAAGGTGAACCACTAGAAGGGTTGCAATTAATGGGAATGCTAGAGTCTCGTGTTCTAGATTTTGAAACGGTAATAATCAGTTCTGTGAATGAGGGTATACTGCCAGCGGGTAAGAGTAATAACTCTTTTATTCCATTTGATGTAAAAATTGAAAACTGCCTTCCAACCTTTAAAGAAAAAGATGCCGTTTATACATATCACTTTTATCACTTACTGCAAAGGGCAAAGCATGTTTATATTCTTTACAACACCGAGAATGACGCGCTAAATGGTGGTGAAAAAAGTAGATTCATAACACAATTAGAAGTGGAAGGAATTCATAAAATAAATGAAGTATTGGCTGTCCCCAATATTCCTTTAATCACAAAACCACTTCTTGAAATACCCAAAACAAAAATGGTAATGGACAAGATAAGCGAGGTATCTTTAAGTGGTTTCTCACCATCGTCCTTAACCAATTATATCCGCAATCCTATCGATTTCTATTATCAAAAAATTTTAGGAATAAAAGAATATGATGATGTAGAAGAGCACATCGCGTATAACACATTAGGGTCAGTCATTCACAATACCTTAGAAGATTTTTACCGTCCGGTTGAGGGCAACTTTTTAACGATTGATTATTTGAAATCATTAATACCTAATATTGAGGATTCTGTAGCGAAGCACTTTAAAAAACTATATAAAGAAGGAGATTTTACAAAAGGTAAAAATCTAATCATTTTTAACATTGCCCAGCATTATATAAAACTGTTTTTAGAGAGTGAAATTAAGTCCTTAAAAGATGGCAATAGTATAAAAGTTATTGCCGTTGAAGCTGACACTAATTGTACGATTGAAATAGATGGAATTAATTTCCCTATAAACATAAAAGGTAAAGTTGACCGCATAGATGAATTTAATGGTACACGACGTATCATTGATTATAAATCTGGCAAGGTCGACCAAGGTAAGGTTGAAATTGTGGATTGGGATTCCATTACTACAGATTATGATAAATTCAGTAAATCTTTTCAGGTTTTGTGCTACGTCTATATGATGCATAAACAAAATGTCATTGAACTTCCGGTAGAGGCAGGTATTATTTCCTTTAAGAACCTCAGTAAGGGACTTCTAAAGTTCGGAGTAAAATCCTCCGCTAGGGCAAGAACTAAAGATCAATTAATCACTAAGGACACCTTAGATAGTTTTGAAATAGAGCTCAAAAAATTAATTCTTGAAATCTGTAATCCTGATATAAATTTTATTGAAAAAGAACTGGAATGATTAAAACACTAAAAAATATTATTCTAAATAGGGCGCATAAAAAACCAATCATTATAGATGTTTTTTATACTAACGATATTCAAAATCAACCTATAGTTCTGTTTTGTCACGGCTACAAAGGTTTTAAAGATTGGGGACCTTGGAATTTAATGGCTGAGCAATTTGCTAAAGCAGGATGCTGTTTTATAAAGTTTAATTTTTCACATAATGGAGGCACAATAGATAACCCTATTGACTTCCCAGATCTTGAAGCATTTGGGAACAACAACTACTCTAAAGAATTAGATGATTTAAATGACGTCTTAAATTGGATAGAAGCAGAATATAAAGACCACAAACAAATTAACTTAAATCAAATAGTTCTTATTGGTCATAGTCGTGGCGGAGGTATTGTCACCATTAAGGCCGAAGAAGATCAAAGGATTACTAAAGTAATTTCAATTGCTGGTGTTTCTGATTATGGTAATCGTTTTCCAAAAGGCGAAGCTCTAGAGCAATGGAAAAAGGTAGGTGTTTACCATGTTCTTAATGGAAGAACAAAACAAAATATGCCTCATTTTTATCAATACTATGATGATTTCAAAAAGAATGAGGAGCAATTAACTATTAGTCGAGCCACCTCTAAACTTAAGATACCACATCTCATTATTCATGGTGATAATGATAATGCTGTAGACATAAAAGAAGCTTACAATCTCAACAAATGGAATCCTAGTGCACATCTAAAAATAATCAAAGGTGCAGATCATGTATTTAATACAAAGCACCCTTGGCCCTCAAATAAACTTAGTCCAGAATTGAAACTGGTTATTGAGTCCGCAATCAATTTTATAAAAGAAGATCCATCCTCATAAAAATTGAAAAATTAAATATTATTCTAATCAAAGGTGTATGATTTTGCTCTAAAAACTTTTCAAATTAAAATTTAGCTACAATCAAATAAAGTAGCATTTCAAATATTGAAATATATTACGACCAAAAACTATTTAATATCATGTTATTAAAGGACAAGGCTGGAGGAAAATTATAATCTTCAAGACATTAACAAAAGAACATGTTGTTAAAGCATAAGCTTGCTAGCTTCCATTAAACGACAGTAATTGTCTAGTTGTGGTTCGTATTTGACAACTTATAGAAATTAAATTCTTTTGTCATATGATAAGTTTAATTTTATCAGGGGTTAGGTTACCAAAAACCATATGTTTTGATTTGTTGGTTATAAGTGCCAGTTTCTTCATCGAGGAAGCCACTGGCACTTTTTTTGGTTTGCTTCTATACTGTTTCATTTAACGAAAAAAACCTCTCAATTTCTTGAAAGGCTTCTATCGACTTGGTGGAGAAGAGCGGACTCGAACCGCCGACCTCTTGACTGCCAGTCAAGCGCTCTAGCCAGCTGAGCTACATCCCCAATTTTTTATTTTAATCCACTTAAAACTAAAACTGGAATTACAGAACTGTGAAAATCTCTTTTTAAGACGGTATTGTCTTCCCAAAGTTTAGAGAAAAACCCGCGTTTGCGCCTTACAACACACAATAAGTCAGGACTATGTTTTTTGTAGTGCTCTAATACAGCTTGAAACGTAGTTGGGCTTTCTGCGTAGGTTATATTAGTCAATATTCCTTTTAATTCGTCATTTAAATCAAAGTCACCTTCATTATGATAAGGTGTTTTTACAAGAAGTGCGTTTACTACTGCTCTAAACTGATTTTTAATTGAAATAAGTGGCCTTAATACACCTTCTTTTTTAATCGTAGCCGATTTTAGTGCAACCAAGATTTTCACGATTGGCTTGTATTCACATCCTTCTGGAACAATAAGGGTTGGTATTTGAGTTCGTTTAACAATTCTACCTGATGTTTTACCCAAATACACTTCATCTTTTATGGAGTTTGTTCTAGGCTCTAAGATCAATAAGTCTACCTCTAAGGCTTGGCAAACCTTATCTAAAGTGCTAATTAATTTGCCCTTAAAAGTTCTAGTATATACTTCTACATCTTTTGTATCGATAGAACCTACAAGATCATCTAAAAATGCTTTAGACTCTCGCTCTAAAATATGGTCAATCTTTATCATAGTTCCTGCTTTGGTATAAACATTATATATTTGAACAACATATAATTTTGCACCAAATGCCTTGGCAAAATCAATCGCATATTGCAAATGAGATTTTGCATTTATTGACGAACCAACAGGAACTAAAATTGTTTTCATGCTAATCGAATTTAAGCAAAAGTACAATTAATTAATGATTCGTAAAGGAACACTACAAGACATCACGGCAATTATGGCCATGACAAAAGCCTGTGCTAAGGCGATGATTGCAAATGGCATTTACCAGTGGAATGAACACTATCCAAATAAAGAAGCATTTATAAAGGATGTTGACAGGCAAGAGCTATATGTGCTTGAAATAGAAGGTTCTATCGCGGGTACTGTTGTAATATCTACCTTAATGGATGAAGAGTATATCCCTATAAAATGGTTGACTAAAAATGATAATAACTTGTATATTCATAGATTGGCTATTCATCCAGATTATCAGGGTAAAGGATTTGCACAAAAACTAATGGATTTTGCAGAAAGCTATGCCATTGATAATAACTATACATCCATAAGATTAGACACCTTCTCTCAGAACAAAAGAAATCAAAAGTTTTACGAACTTCGTGGCTATAAAAGATTAGGCGATATTTTTTTCCCAAAGCAAAGTGAATATCCCTTCCATTGTTACGAACTAGTCCTTTGAGTACTAAAATTACATTTAAGCAAATCAACAAATTAGCAATACCAGCACTAATCTCTGGTATTTCAGAACCTATTTTATCCCTAACAGACGCTGCAGTTATCGGAAACATGGATTTAAACGCTACCGAATCACTAGCTGCTGTTGGTATCGTGACTACTTTTTTATCCATGCTTATTTGGGTATTAGGACAAACCCGAAGTGCGATCTCTTCAATTGTTTCTCAATATTTAGGTGCTGACAAATTAAGTGAGGTTAGAAATTTACCGGCTCAGGCTATATTTATTATTACCTCACTTAGTATTCTTATCATCTTTGCAACATACCCATTTGCAACCCAAATTTTTAAATTATACAACGCCTCTGATTTGATATTAAATTGCAGTGTTGAATATTATCACATCCGTGTATTTGGATTCCCATTTACTTTATTTACCATAGCCGTTTTTGGGACGTTTAGAGGGCTTCAAAATACCTATCACCCCATGCTCATTGCGATAACGGGTGCATTTGTTAATATCATTTTAGATATCATATTTGTTTACGGCATACAAGATATTATTCCAGCCATGCACATAAAAGGCGCTGCTTATGCTAGTGTCGTTGCGCAGATTATAATGGCGAGTCTTTCCATTTATTACATTAAATCAAAAACAAATATTCCATTATTGGTGAAGTTGCCTTTTAATCCAGAGATTAAACGCTTTGCATTAATGATATTAAACTTATTTATACGTACTATCGCTTTAAATGTGGCATTATACTTCGGAACAAGCTTTGCAACCAAATATGGCTCAACTTACATTGCGGCGTACACCATAGCGATTAACCTTTGGTTCTTGGGCGCATTTCTTATTGACGGATATGCAAGTGCTGGGAACATTCTTTCTGGGAAGTTATTAGGAGCAAAAGCATATGGTGATCTAATGGATTTAAGCAACAAACTCATAAAATATGGAGTTGTTATTGGTTTAATCATTGCCATTGTTGGGATCATGTTTTACAATCCAATAGGAACCCTATTTACGGACGACTTATTGGTTCTTAAGGAGTTTAACAAGGTTTTCTGGATTGTTCTTTCCATGCAACCTCTATGTGCATTAGCTTTTATTTTTGATGGTGTATTTAAAGGTCTTGGAAAAATGCAATACTTAAGAAATGTGCTATTATTTTCAACACTTTTAGTATTTATTCCAGTTATCATGACTTTGGATAATTTGGATTATAAACTCTATGGCATTTTTACCGCATTTACGCTTTGGATAGTTGCAAGAGGGTTGCCTTTAATTATTAAATTCAGGAAAACATTCAAAACACTTGCTGAAATCACTTAAATTTGGACACTAGAATAGTGACTTATGATGTTTCTAGTAAGCATTTTGCAAGAGGTTGACATTGAACAAAAACTAAAAGACGCACCAGATGACAGTTATAGTATTGGTGTATTTATTGGCTCAATGCTTCCCTTTGTTATACTTATAGCGATTGCATACCTCATATATCGCTACAATAAAAACAGAATTAAAGAAGAATAGATGGGAAATTATCTTTTTTTATTATTGGCAATTGCATTAATTGTTATTTATTTTGTCAACAGAAATAGAAGACGATAATGAGTAGTATACGTATTACTAAGAAATTTTCATTCGAAGCAGGACACGCCTTATATGGATATGACGGAAAATGTAAAAATTTACATGGTCATAGCTATCATTTGTTTGTTACAGTAATTGGTACTCCTATTTCGGATAAATCAAATGTGAAGTTTGGAATGGTCATCGATTTTGGTGATCTCAAAAAAATTGTAAAAGAAGAAATTGTAGATGTATTTGATCATACAATGATTTTCAATAAAAATACACCACATTTAGAATTAGCAAACGATCTTAAGAGCCAAGGTCATGATATCATACTTGTAGATTATCAACCGACTACAGAAATGATGATCATAGATTTTGCAAAAAAAATCTCTGACCGTTTACCTGATAATATAAAACTTCATTCCCTAAAACTACAGGAAACAGCAACCAGCTTTGCGGAGTGGTATGCTTCTGATAATGAATAAACCATTTCACATAGATGTTCCGGATGGCAAAAAAGTCTACTTTGCCTCAGACAATCATTTAGGTGCACCTACAAAAGAAGCTTCACTGCCAAGAGAAAAGAAATTCGTATCCTGGTTAAATGAAATAAAAAAAGATGCCGCAGCTATCTTCTTAATTGGCGATCTTTTTGATTTTTGGTTTGAATATAAAACAGTAGTCCCAAAAGGATTTACAAGAACGTTAGGTAAGCTTGCAGAACTAAGCGATTCTGGTATTCCTATCTACTATTTTGTAGGTAATCACGATTTGTGGATGAGTGGTTATTTTGAAGACGAGTTAGGTATCCCTGTTTTTCATAAACCACAAGAATTTACTATAAATAATTCTTCATTTTTTATTGGTCATGGAGATGGTCTCGGTCCTGGTGACAAAGGCTATAAACGCATGAAAAAGGTGTTTGCAAATCCCTTTTTTAAATGGCTTTTTAGATGGTTACATCCAGATATAGGTGTAAGAATTGCGCAATATCTTTCAGTTAAGAACAAATTAATTTCTGGTGATGATGATGCCACCTTTCTTGGAGAAGATAATGAGTGGTTAGTGGCTTATAGTAAGCGAAAGCTAGAAACCAAGCATCGTGATTTTTTTGTATTTGGACATCGCCATTTGCCTCTAGAAATCGATCTCAATAGCGAATCAAAATACATGAATCTAGGCGATTGGATTCAATATTACACCTACGGTGAGTTTGACGGTAGTACTTTGCAACTAAAAAACTATTAAGATTTGGCATTGTCGTAATGCTCGGCCACATCCTTTCGCAAGTCTAATTCCCTTAATGGTTTATTTCTTAAACTCATTACAACTACTGTAAGTAAGGTTACTGTACCACCTAAAACAACGGCCAATGGTGCGCCAAAAATACGTGCCGCAATGCCACTTTCTAAAGCACCTAACTCATTAGATGAACCTACAAACATCGAGTTTACGGCACCAACTCTACCACGCATATCATCTGGCGTTTTAAGCTGAAGTATAGTTTGTCGAACCACCATAGATATGCCATCAAATACTCCGGCAATAAATAGAGCTACTACACTGAGCCAAAATAATTTTGAAGCGCCAAAAACTATCATGCTTAGACCAAAACCAAAAACTGCAACTAGTAATTTTTTACCAGTACTTTTAGTAATAGGAATATGGGTTGTTGCTAACATGGTGAGAATACTTCCTAATGACAAAGACGCATTAAGAATCCCAAATCCTTCTGGCCCTGCATTGAGCACTTTTGTCGCAAATACTGCAAAAATCGCCACTGCTCCACCAAATAAAACAGAAATCATATCTAGGGTTAATGCGCCCAGAATAACCTTATCGGTAAATACAAATCGCAATCCACTTTTAAGGCTTTCTTTAACGGACTCACCAATCTTCTTATTGAGTATGGGCTTTTTCTTTATTAAGAACACAACGACTAATCCAAACATTACCAGTAAGAATATGATTCCTAAAGTAGTATTGACACCAATAGAGCCAATTAAAAATCCTCCAATTAACGCGCCTGTTACTGTAGCGCCTTTCCATGTGCTACTGCTCCATGTTGCGGCATTAGGATATATAGCTTTAGGGACTAAAAGCGCGACTAATGAAAATACTGTTGGACTAAAAAAAGCACGTAACAAGCCTCCAAAAAAAACGAGACAATAAATACCAAGAACGATATTTGAAGTTGTCCAAGTCTCTGTAACCATCTGTGAGGTTAACCAAAATAATCCAAAACTAATTAGGGAAAACAAAGCTATGAGAATAGCAAATAGATTTCGTTTTTCTTTCTGGTCAACAATATGTCCAGCAAATGGTGCCATTAAAAATGCAGGAATAAACTCACATGCACCTATAATACCTAGACTTAACTCATTATCAGTTAGCGCATAAACTTGCCACTCTATAACAACAAACTGCATAGACCATGCAAAAATCAAAGCAAATCTAACGATGAGAAAAATATTGAATTCTCTTATTCTGAGGGCGGCGTATGGATCTTGTTTTGGCAAATCTTATGCTTTTATATCTTTTAACTTTAATTGGAGACTCTTCGTGCCGTTCCAAAAATTCTCATCAATGGTATAAGCCACATTAAATGGCTTTTGGTTTTTTATCAAATCTAGTTTATCTCCTAAACTAAACCCGATACTAACAATCCCTTTACTACCATTCTGTGAAGCAGTAAAACGCAAATGTTTATTAGCTTCTCCAACACATTTACCCCAACCTGTGTCCGTTACGTTTTGAGACATAAATACGGGAGTCATGTTACCTGGTCCAAAAGGAGCAAACTGGCGAATGATACGCATTAATCTATTATCTATATCATTTAAATCGATCTCTAAATCCACCTTCAATTCTGGCGTTAAAAGTTTAGGGTCAATTGTGCTTTTTACAACCTCTTCAAATTTTGCTTTAAAGGCCTCATAATTTTCAGGTAATAAAGTTAAGCCAGCTGCATATTTATGGCCACCAAACTGTTCAATAAATTCTGAGCACGCTTCTAATGCATTATAAACATCAAACCCTTTAACTGATCGTGCAGATGCCGCCAATTTGTCACCACTTTTGGTAAATACCAAAGTGGGTCTATAATAAGTTTCGGTTAATCTAGATGCCACTATACCAATAACTCCCTTATGCCAAGCCTCATCAAAAACTACTGTTGTATAACGTTCTTGTTCTTTGTTTTTTTCTATCTGAATTAAGGCCTCTTCAGTGATTCTTTGATCCGCTTCCCTTCTGTCTGTATTAAAAAAATCAACATCTACTGCATAGGAAGCCGCTTTATTAAAATCGGTCTCCGTTAATAAAGTTACTGCATGATTACCATGTTTCATTCGTCCCGCAGCATTAATTCTAGGAGCTATAATAAATACTACATCGGTAATGGTTAATTCTTCCTTTTTTACTTCAGCAATAATAGCTTTCATCCCAGGTCTTGGGTTGGTATTTATGACCTGCATACCAAAATAGGCTAAGGCTCTATTTTCACCAACGATAGGAACTATATCCGCACCAATTGCTGTTGCTACCAAATCTAAATAGGAGGCTAATTCTTCTACACTCTGCCCTTGTTTTGAAGCCAATGCAGAAATTAATTTAAAACCTACACCACATCCGCATAGTTCTTTAAAAGGATAATTACAATCCTCTCTTTTTGGGTCTAATACGGCCACAGCGTTTGGAATTGTATCGCCTGGTCGGTGATGATCACAAATAATGAAATCGATATTTTTTTGCTTTGCATAAGCAACCTTATCAATAGCCTTAATACCACAATCTAAAGCAATGATGAGCGTAAAACCGTTGTCATCTGCGAAATCAACCCCTTTATACGATACGCCATAGCCCTCCTCATAACGATCAGGAATATACGTCGCTACTGTTCCTAGTCTTGTTTTTAAATAAGAAGACATTAATGCGACTGATGTAGTGCCATCGACATCATAATCGCCATAAACCAAAATATTCTCGTTATGATCAATGGCTTTTTCAATTCTACTAACAGCCTTATCCATATCCATCATTAGAAATGGATCGTGTAAATCATCAAAACTTGGCCTAAAAAAGGTTTTGGCCTCATCATAAGTTTCGATTCCACGCTGAATTAATAGCGTCGCTACAACTTCGTCTACTTTTAATTCTTCTTTTAAAGACTTTATTTTAGAAGCATCTGGCTTTGGTTTTACGATCCAGCGCATAGACTATTAACTATGGTTTAGGTATTTCTTTTTGTGGCAATATGATAAAAGATATTTGTAGTAACCGTAGCAAATTGTCTAAACATCTCCATAACACCGCAGTATTTTTCAACGGAAAGATCTACGGCACGCTGACACTTTTTCTTATTTATATCGGCTCCATAAAAATGATAGTCTACAACAACCGTATGATAATATTTTGGGTGTTCTTCAGTAAGTTCACCAGAGACCTCGATTTTAAAATCATCAATCTCTTCATTCATTTTGTTTAAAATGGAAATAACATCTAAAGCAGAACAACCAGCAAGTGAAGATAACATCATGGCCTTGGGTGATAAACCAAAGCGCTCATCTGTTCCTTCTTTAGAAGTGTCCATTATTACTTTTTTACCACTTGGGTTGTCTGACTCAAAGGTTAATCCTCCTTGCCAATGTGTTACGATTTTATCTGCCATATACTTTAGATTACTTATTAGTTATCTTATCTTGTACATTCAAAAATACCACTAAAAAAATAACTATGGCATTAGTAACACCATTATCTCCAGAGCACGATTTAGAAACAAAAAAACTCTCAGAATTCTTTAATGAGACACTAGGATTTTGTCCTAATTCTGTGCTTACCATGCAACGACGACCTGCTATTAGTAAGGCATTTATTAATTTGAATAAAGCCGTTATGGCAAATGAAGGAAGAGTGACTTCTGCCTTAAAACGAATGATTGCTTGGGTGAGTAGTAATGCAACAGGATGTCGATATTGCCAGGCGCATGCCATCAGAGCCGCAGAACGCTATGGTGCGGAACAAGAACAATTAGATAATATTTGGGAATATAGAACACATCCAGCTTTTTCTGAAGCAGAACGTGCTGCTTTAGATTTTAGTCTTGCCGCAAGCCAAGTCCCAAATGCTGTAAATGCAGAGATAAAAGCTAGACTTTATGAGCATTGGGACGAGGGTGAAATTGTAGAAATGCTAGGTGTAATTTCGCTTTTTGGATATTTAAACCGTTGGAACGACTCTATGGGTACAACCATGGAAGAAGGCGCTATAGAAAGTGGAAATCAGTACTTAGGCAAGCACGGTTTTGAGGTTGGTAAGCATGATGGCTCTAGGTACTAAGACAAGACCTAGTTATTTCAACTTCTTATGAAATTATATTGGTGATAATAGTGCTTAATTCTGTCACTACAGATTGCTCAAACTATGGATTCTTAGAGCGCCAAAAACGATTTGTTGGTGAAGGGTGTGGAATTGGAAAGAACTTTGGTAAATAACTTCTGTATTCACCTACTGTTTCTGTTAATGTAGGCTTTGCATGGTCTTTTAAATAATACTTCTGAGCATAAGCACCTATTAAAATAATCAATTCTACATTAGGCATATTCTCTAATAGGGCATCATGCCATTGTGGTGCGCACTCTGGTCTAGGCGGTAAATCACCTGTCTTAGCTTTACCTGGATAACAGAAACCCATTGGTATGATAGCAAAATTCACGGCATTATAGAATTGGTCATCAGTAACATTAAGCCATTCTCTTAACTTCTTACCACTTTGGTCGTCCCATGGTATACCAGATTGATGTACTTTGGTTCCTGGAACTTGACCAATTAATACAATCTTAGATTTTATATGAGCCGTAACTACTGGTCTTGGTCCTAAGGGAAGATGCGCTTTACAAATAGTACATTGATAAATAATATTGAGGAGTTCTTTCATTACTTTTTCCCCTCCACAATAATCACAATCTCACCTTTTGGTGGTTTATTAGTGTAATGGTCTAACACTTCTTTTGCAGTACCTCTAATGGTTTCTTCATAGAGCTTGGTCAACTCTCGTGAAACCGATACTTGTCTCTCTTCACCTAGGTATTCACAAAAATGACTTAGTGTTTTAATAAGTTTGTGTGGACTTTCATAAAAAATCATAGTTCGTGTTTCCTCAGCTAATAATTTAAGACGTGTTTGGCGTCCTTTCTTTACAGGCAAGAAACCTTCAAAAACAAACTTATCATTTGGCAAACCGCTATTAACCAATGCCGGAACAAAAGCCGTGGCTCCTGGTAAACACTCCACGTCTACCTCAGCCTCTAAACATGCTCTAACCAGCAAAAAACCCGGGTCTGATATTGCAGGTGTACCAGCATCACTAATTAAAGCTATAGTGCTACCAGATTTTAGTTTTTCAACAATACCACCAACTGTTTTGTGCTCATTATGCATATGATGGCTCTGCATTGGTGTATTTATTTCAAAGTGCTTTAATAATTTTCCAGATGTTCTGGTGTCTTCTGCTAAGATTAAATCAGCTTCTTTCAAAACCTCTATAGCCCTAAAGGTTATATCTTTTAAATTTCCAATTGGTGTTGGTACGACATATAGTTTGCTCATCAGTCTCTAAGATATTTGCCTAAAAAATATGATGGAAACAATGCCACAAGCGCATATAAGGAAAATCCAATTATACCTTGATCTGCATAATGATGAGCTAATGTTGCCAGTACTAAATTGAAAAAGAAACCAGCATAAGCCCATTCTGTTAACCAATTTGAAGGTCTTGTAAGCACAATTAATACACCAAATACTTTAGCAATGGCTAACGGTATGACTAGGTAGGTAGGGAAATTAAAACCTTCAAAAAAACCTTTAACCATTTCAGTTTTGGCAAAGTACATGGTTGCGGAGTAAAGCATAATACCACAAAGTATCGCAGTACTAACCCAATAAAAAGCTTGTTTTAATCGCATTTACTAATTGAATTTACCTTCAACCAGTTCCATAAATCGTTCTTCATATTCTTCTTTACCATCCCAATTATTGTAGTCTGGTTTGATAAATTCTGAGATTAGATTTTTAGCTTCCTCAATGGATTTAGAGGTATTTATCTGCGAAATAACTCTGTCATAATCCTCACTTTTACCATCAAAAAGGTGTTTTATAAAAGCGATCTTATCATTTAATCCTATTTGTAAACTTCGACCCTTAAATTTATCATTTAAAGATTTACGCTTTTGAGCATCTTCGACAGGTTCAAATTCAGGGATATTTGCAAAATCTGCAGTGAGGTTTTCAAACTCTATTGTTGTTGCAACTTCCCTTTCCGTTGCTTTTTCAAGAATAACATCAATCTCATTAGTTTCAACTGCTTCCTCTGGCATATGCGCTACCATATCTTTGATCTTGTTCATTACAGGTTCCATAATCCCATCATCTTCAACCTCATCTAGATTAATATAAACCTTATTTTCAATTTCAATATTATCACTCACTTTATTATTAAATGCGGTGTCTAGCATGTCAAAAAACGAGCTGTCATTACCAATGGTAGGCATTTTATCTTCAAAATTCTCTTGCGCAAACTTAAGTACGGTTAATTTCTCGTAAAGTTTAGAAACTTCTTCGTGCATTCTATCCACATCTTCTTTGCCCTTTAACTTCAGAATTCGATGTGCTATGCTTATTAATTCTGATTCTAGTTTCTTTTTCATTTTTAACTTACTTGTTGATTCTCCAAGTGAAAAATATTCATCTGATAAAACGCATTTAATTTGCGATAATTAAATGACAGATGTTTCATTTTTACTTTTGATTTTTAATATTTTTGATTGACCTTTATAAAAACGAATTATTACTACGTTTTAGTGTTAAAATTACGAAATGTTTCTTGAAAATACGGTAAATCATAAAGAACAATTTGGGTGGATTGAGGTGATTTGTGGATCGATGTTCTCTGGTAAGACCGAAGAACTCATTCGAAGACTTAAACGCGCAAAATTTGCTAGACAGAAAGTCGAAATCTTTAAGCCTGCAATCGATGTAAGGTATGATGACGAGATGGTAATTTCTCATGATTCTAACGAAATAAGATCTACACCAGTACCTGCTGCCGCAAACATTCCAATACTTGCAGATGATTGTGATGTCGTTGGTATTGATGAGGCTCAATTTTTTGATGATGAAATAGTGAGGGTCTGTAATGACTTAGCTAATAAAGGGATTCGTGTCATTGTTGCGGGATTAGATATGGATTTTAAAGGCAATCCTTTTGGTCCTATGCCATATCTTATGGCTACGGCTGAATATGTAACAAAGGTGCATGCCATTTGCACTAAGACCGGTAATCTTGCGCAATACAGTTATAGAAAAGCCAAAAGTGACGATCTTGTTCTATTGGGTGAGGTAGATGAATATGAGCCTTTAAGTCGAGCAGCTTTTTATAAGAGTATGTTACGCGATAAAGTGAGACAGATGAAAGTGAATGATGCTCAAGAAGTTAACGCGAAAGATCAAAAACCAAATGGCTAAAGCGCAAGAAACTGTTTTAGAGCTAGATTTAAATGCACTAAGCCATAACTTCAATTATTTAAAGTCAAAATTAGATTCAAACACGAAATTTTTAGGTGTTGTCAAGGCATTCGCTTATGGCAGCGACTCGGTAACTATTGCTAAACATCTAGAAAAATTAGGTGTTGATTATTTGGCTGTGGCCTATGTAAAGGAAGGGGAAATATTAAGAGCTCATGGCATTAGAACTCCGATTTTAGTGCTACATCCTCAACCTAAAAATTTTAAGTCTCTAATTGAACATTGCCTAGAGCCCAGCTTATATAATACTAAAGTCTTAAACGCATTTATTGAAGTTGCAGAACGCCAATCACAGAAGGATTATCCTGTTCATATTAAATTTAATACTGGACTCAATCGCTTAGGATTCTGGGAAAATGATGTAGACTACATCATCAACAAATTAATTAAAGGTAAAAGCATAAAAGTAAAGTCAATTTTTTCGCATTTAGCCGCAAGTGAAGACCATGATGAAAAAGATTTTACTCTTAATCAAATTTCTAGTTTTGAGGCTATTGCACAGGATTTTTCAAATAAAATAGGCTATAAGCCGTGGCTTCATCTTTGTAACACTTCTGGTGTTTTAAATTATCCGGAAGCGCATTATGATATGGTGCGATGCGGTATCGGACTTTATGGGTTTGGTAATAACCCAAATGAAGATAAAAACCTCATCCCTGTCGCGAGTTTAAAATCAGTTATATCTCAAATCCATAAAATTGAAAAAGGCGAATCTGTCGGCTACAACCGCTCTTACAAGGCCTCTTCCTTTGAGAAAATCGCAACAATACCTATTGGACATGCAGATGGTATAAGCAGGCTTTACGGCAATGGTAAAGGATATCTAATCGTAAACGGCCAAAAAGCACCTATTGTTGGCAATGTATGTATGGATATGCTTATGATTAATGTTACCAATATTGAATGTACTGAAGGTGATGAGGTGATTGTTTTTGATCAGTCCTATTCAGCAGCTACTTTGGCAGAATCAGCAGGCACAATTTCTTATGAAATTCTAACATCCATTTCAAATCGTGTTAAAAGAATCTTAACAAAATAGAATCTGTCACTAATAATTTGTGACTTTTTTGATTACTTTAGTGTCACACTAACATATTTACTAACTATTTAATTCACTTTTATTATGCTAAATGAGTTTAAAGAATTTGCAATGAAAGGTAACCTAGTAGACATTGCCGTAGGTTTTGTCATGGGTGCTGCTTTCAAGGAAGTTGTAACAGCCTTTACTGGAGGAATTGTTTCCCCACTGATAGGCTTGATATTTGATTCAGATTTTAAAGCCTTAAGGTACAAACTTAAAGACGGTGCTCTAAATGATGCCGGAGAAATGGCCGGAGAAGTTTGGTTAGAATACGGAACGTTTTTAACTAATGTTATTGATTTCATTATTGTGGCATTTGTAATGTTCCTTGTTGTTAAAGGGGTAAATAAAATGAAAAAGAAAGAGGAGCCTGCTCCAGAAGCACCAGCTGGTCCATCTGAAGTTGATTTATTAACTGAAATTAGAGATGCTCTAAAAAAATAAAAACGATTAGCGATACCGCTACACTACATTAATACTAACTAAACCCAGGCAATTGTCTGGGTTCTTTTTTTTACACTAATTAGTTATTTAATTAACACCCAAATTATTTGTTGTTAAAAGCCCTTATTTTCTTTAATAGAAGGAGTCAATTTTATTTAATTTTGCACGACAATAATAAAATATATAAAATGAAAGTAGCAGTTGTAGGTGCAACCGGTTTAGTGGGTAACGTTATGCTAAAGGTATTAGAAGAGCGTAACTTCCCAGTTGATGAATTATTATTAGTAGCCTCTGAACGATCCGTAGGAAAGAAAATTGATTTTAAAGGGAAAACTTATGAGGTTATTAGTATTCCTTCAGCAATTGAAGAACGACCAGATATTGCTTTATTCTCTGCTGGAGGAGGTACATCCTTAGAGTGGGCACCTAAATTTGCAGAAGCAGGAACAACTGTAATCGATAATTCCTCAGCTTGGCGCATGGACCAAAGTAAGAAACTGGTAGTCCCAGAAATAAACGCTAGTGCATTAACAAAAGAGGATAAAATTATTGCTAATCCAAACTGTTCAACCATTCAAATGGTTATGGCTTTGGCACCTTTGCATTCCAAGTATAAAATTAAACGTATCGTTGTTTCTACTTATCAGTCTGTCTCTGGTACAGGTGTAAAAGCTGTAGAACAATTGGAAAACGAAATAGCAGGGAAAAAAGGTGAGATGGCCTACCATTATCCAATCCATAAAAATGCTATTCCTCATTGTGATGTCTTTGAAGAAAACGGATATACAAAAGAGGAAATGAAATTGGTTAGAGAAACTCAAAAGATTTTAAACGACAGAACTATTGCTGTAACAGCAACTGCTGTAAGAATTCCAACGGCTGGTGGTCATAGTGAAGCTGTAAATGTTGAGTTTGAAAATGATTTTGACTTAAATGACGTTAGAGGACTACTTAAGGAAACCGATGGCGTAACAGTTCAAGATAATCTCGATGTAAATGTTTATCCAATGCCTATGTATGCAAACGGTAAAGATGATGTTTTTGTGGGTAGAATAAGAAGAGACACCTCTCAACCAAACAGCTTAAATCTATGGGTTGTTAGTGATAATCTTAGAAAGGGAGCCGCAACAAACACCATCCAAATTGCCGAATATCTAACTAAAAATAATTTGGTTTAAACACATTCTCAATTATTTAAAGTATTCTTAAAAAGCAATCTTAACTTAATAAAGGTTGCTTTTTTATTTAAATTAGAGCTCTTAAAAAATTCATTAATGAAAAAGTTATTTCTTCCATTTCTGGTAATTATTATGCTAACGTCTTGCGAAAACCAATCAAACAAAGATCAATCACTAATTGTAGAATATCCTCAAACCAAACAAGTAGATACCATTGATACCTATTTTGGTGAAACAGTATCTGATCCTTATCGATGGTTAGAGGATGATAGGAGTACAGAAACAGGAGAATGGGTTAAGGCTCAAAATGAAGTAACATTTGGATACTTAGATAATATCCCATATCGTGAAGAATTAAAAGAGCGTCTTACTAAGCTTTGGAATTATGAGAAGATTGGTGCACCATTTATAGAGGGTGATTATACCTACTTCTATAAGAATGATGGGCTTCAAAATCAGTATGTAATATATCGTTTTAAAAACGGACAAGATCAAAATAGTGCTGAGGTCTTCCTTGATCCTAACACTTTTAAAGAGGATGGCACCATTTCATTGGGAGGTCTAAGTTTTTCCAAAGACGGTAAAACTCTAGCCTATTCTATTTCAGAGGGTGGAAGTGATTGGAGAAAAATCCTTGTAATGAATACCGAAACCAAACAAATAATTGAAGACACACTTATAGATATTAAATTTAGTGGTATGTCTTGGTTTAAAAACGAGGGCTTCTATTACTCTAGCTACGATAAACCTAAAGGAAGTGAGTTATCGGCAAAAACAGATCAACACAAGGTCTATTATCATAAATTAGGTACAAAACAATCCGAAGATCAATTGATTTATGGTGGGACGCCTGAAGAAAAACACCGTTACATCTATGCTGGAGTTACCGAAGATGATCGTTATTTAATCATTACGCCAAGAGTATCAACTTCAGGTAATAAGCTATATATACGAGATTTAACAAATCCTAATTCAGGATTAACAGAAATTTTAGGGCATACCGATTCAGATTCAAATATTATCGAAAATGAAGGTTCCAAGCTTTACATAATGACAAATCTAGATGCTCCAAATCGTAGAGTAGTTACTGTTGATGCTTCAAATCCCGCGCCAGAAAACTGGAAGGATTTTATACCAGAAACCAAAAATGTACTTAGCCCTTCTACAGGTGGTGGCTATTTCTTTGCTACCTATATGGTAGATGCTGTATCTCAAGTATTGCAATATAATTATGAGGGTGAGCTTGTAAGAGAAGTTACCTTGCCAGGTGTTGGTAGTGCTGGTGGGTTTGGTACTAAAAAAGAGGATACACATTTGTACTACTCGTTTACGAACTATGTGACACCAGGAAGTATTTACAAGTACGATATTAAAAATGGTTCATCTGAACTGTACAGAAAACCTGCAATTGATTTTAGCCCTGAAGAGTATGAGAGTAAGCAGGTTTTTTATACAAGTAAAGACGGGACTAAGGTACCAATGATAATCACTCATAAAAAAGGACTTGATCTTAATGGTAAAAACCCGACAATTCTATACGGTTACGGCGGATTCAATATTCCATTAACGCCAAGTTTTAGCATTGCAAATGCCGTATGGATGGAGCAAGGTGGTGTCTATGCGGTTGCAAATTTAAGAGGTGGCGGAGAATATGGTAAGGCTTGGCATGATGCTGGTACTAAAATGCAAAAACAAAACGTATTTGATGATTTTATCGCGGCAGCTGAATATCTAATTGAAAACAAATTCACTTCCTCAGACTATCTAGCTATTCGAGGTGGTTCAAATGGAGGATTATTAGTTGGAGCCTCCATGACGCAACGTCCTGAATTAATGAAAGTTGCATTACCTGCTGTTGGCGTATTAGACATGTTACGTTACCATACCTTTACGGCTGGTGCTGGTTGGGCCTATGATTACGGTACGGCTGAAGACAGTAAAGAAATGTTTGAATATCTTAAAGCATATTCACCTGTACATAATGTAAAAGAAGGTGTTGAATATCCTGCAACTATGGTTACCACTGGAGACCATGATGATAGAGTGGTTCCGGCACATAGTTTCAAATTTGCTGCCGAATTACAAAGCAAACAACAAGGTACTAATCCAACACTAATTCGCATTGAAACAGATGCAGGTCACGGAGCAGGTACACCTGTAAGTAAAACCATAGAACAATATGCTGATATTTTTGGTTTTACACTTTATAATATGGGATTTGATGTATTGCCAAGCAAAACAAATAAGAAAATAAAAGGGTAAATCACCTTAAAAAGATGTTTTATAGCTAGTAAATCAGCCTCAGAATAAGGGATTAACAAAAAAAGGTTAGCTTTATAGACTAATTTTTTACAACAGTCCCGAACTCCCTAAGTACTATTCTGGCCTGTTTGTGCAATCTAGTCTATGAAAATTAAAGGTGAATTAGTACTTATACTCTTTTTTCTATTACTTATAAATTGTGGTGAAGACGATGGTTTCACTAAATTATCTGAAATAGAGACAAGTTCTGATATTGCAGTATTGGAGCAAAATTCTCAAACAGAAATCTTTATCTTTCAGAACGACAATAATATTCCTAATCAAGGTCAACTAACAATTTCAAATCCTAATAAAGGGACATCAACTATTAATGACAATAACACCCCAAATGACCTTAGTGATGATTCTGTAATATTTAAGGCCAATCCTAACATTGTTGGGGAGGAGGTCTTTCAGTATACAATTTGCGACAGTTCAAATAACTGCAAAACAGAGAATGTAACAATTAATATTCTATCACTTTCTGTAGTCTCAGTATTCGAAGATACGCCTCACCAGACCCTTTCTGCCTATAACTTTTTTGAAGGGGAATTAAGAAACTTAGAACCCACTTTTGGAGTTGTACCTTATGATCTTATTTCACCCTTGTTTTCTGATTATGCAAAAAAGAAAAGGTTTATATGGATGCCAAATGGTACTAAAGCTAATTATGTGAATGACCATACACCATTAGAATTTCCTGTTGGAACAATTTTAATCAAGAATTTCTATTATAATTCCATTCAGCCCAATAATTCAACTCGCATTCTAGAGACAAGGTTAATGTTTAAAACCATTGAAGGTTGGGATTTTGCAAATTACTTATGGAATGAAGAACAGACAGAAGCTTTTTTTAGCAATCAAGGAGATCTTGTGGACTTAACTTGGCAAGAAGGAGAATCTTTAAAAAGTACGACGTATAGAATTCCTTCTAGAGCAGAATGTTTTACATGCCATAACCAACTTGATGAACCTACTCCTATTGGTTTAAAACCTCAGAATATAAATAAGAACTATAATTATTCCACTGGTTTAGATAATCAGTTAAGAAATTTTATTACAGTTGGTTATTTAGATTCTGATTTACCAGGAAATATAAATACTACAGTAGCTTGGAATGACGACTCTGAGCCTATAGAAATGAGAGTTAGGTCTTATTTAGATATTAATTGTGCACATTGTCACTCAGATGATGGGCATTGTAATTATAGACCTATGCGATTTGCTTATAATTTGACTGATAATCGTGAAAACATGGGTGTTTGTATAGAACCTGAGACTCAATTCATTCCAAATTCTGATATTGTAAAACCCAATGACACTGAACTGTCTATACTTTTTTATAGATTAAATACAACTGACGAATCCTTTAGAATGCCTTTACTGGGCAGAACCATAAATCATGATGAGGGAATTAACCTCATAGAAGAGTGGATAAACTCACTAACTAATTGCGAATAATCGAACTGAAATGAAAAAAATTACCCTTTTGTTTATTGCGATGCTTGTGCTTATTTCAGCCAAGGCACAAGTACTAAATCAACCAGCCAATTGGCCAAATTCTGATTGGTCAATAACAGGGACCTATGACCAAAATTTCCTTTATGGTGATCCTACTGATAATTCATCAAATTTTAATTTTGATGATGATGATGCAGGCAACGGCTCGAATAATGATTTGGCTGCGGAATCACCAATTATAGACTTAACAAGTGCTCAAGGCGCTGGTGAAATTTGGTTAGCTTTAGATGTATCTTATGTGTTTAATGTTTTTGTAAATGAGACCTTAACCATACAATATTGGGATGCAGAAAATTCTCAATGGGTGCAATGGGGAAATATCTATGATTCTAGCACTAGTAATGCACCAAATTCTAACTTTTGTTCAGGAACTTTTTCAAATTTAGATCATCCTGTTTTAAATATCGCTGGGTTTAATGCTAATCAATTAGAAAACTTTAGATACCGTATCTACTATCAAGATAATACATCTTGGGGATGGGGATTTTGTTTTACCTCACCAACCTTAACTTCAATGGCTCCTCCAACATGTCCGGATCCCTCAAACTTAAGTGCAATTAACATTACAGAGACCACTGCCGATTTAGAATGGATAGAAAACGGTACGGCTACATTATGGAATTTAGAATGGGGAACTTCAGGCTTTACTTTAGGAACTGGTACGGCAGTAAATGGATTAACCACAACAAACTATAATTTAACAGATTTAACGCAAGGTGTGTCCTATGACTTTTATGTACAATCAGATTGTGATGGCTCAGATACTTCAAGTTTTATTGGTCCTTACAATTTTATCACCACACCTCCTGGTGCTTCTTGTAGTTCAGCTCTAAATTTGGCTGTAAACATGGACTGTAACAGCGCTACACCAACAGCATTTGATTTTAGTATTGCGGCTGATATAGATGCAAATAATGAGAACCCAACATGTGATAATATTGGAAACTTCGGTTATTTTATCAGTTTTGAAGCACCTACAATTGGTTCTGTAGTTTTTAAATTTAGTGGTGGTGCAAATCAAATTGGTCTAGAGGTATATGATTCTTGTGGTGGCAATTCAGTTTCTACCTGCGCTAACAATGATTATGATACTGGTGATAGCTCAGGTGAGATTACGGGTTTAATCCCTGGCAATACTTATTATGCTGTTGTTTGGAGAGACCAGCAATCTGGCACTGCCGATATTTGTATAGAAGAAGGATCCGCTTGTCCTTCTCCAGGAAATTTAGGAACTGCAAGTGTTGCTCTTAATACAGCGACACTAAATTGGGTGGAGAATGGTTCAGCTTCATCTTGGAG
The DNA here is from genome assembly GCF_050618035.1 of Winogradskyella poriferorum. Classification (GTDB taxonomy): domain Bacteria; phylum Bacteroidota; class Bacteroidia; order Flavobacteriales; family Flavobacteriaceae; genus Winogradskyella; species Winogradskyella poriferorum_A. The sequence continues at coordinate 779,064 of NZ_JBODPY010000001.1, read as the reverse complement.
TGTAGAATGGGGTTTATCTGGATTTTCTCTCGGTTCAGGAACTACAATTAATGGTATTAGCTCCACAACTTATGATCTAAATGGATTAGATACAGGAACATCTTATGATTTCTATGTACAATCAAATTGTGGTAGTGAATCTTCGACTTTTTCTGGACCACATACTTTTACAACGCAATCACCAGCAAGAATAAATTTTGATCCTCAACCAATAACGGTAAGTGGTACTTATGATTTAGCTGTGGTAGATATGGATGGTGACTTTTTAGATGACATTGTAACAGTCTCTTCTTCTAATATTAATATTCAGAAACAAAATGGTGATGGCTCATTTGAGAATATTAATATTACTACACCAGATGCAGATTTCTTACCTAGCTGGAGCATTGCTGCAGCAGATTTTGATGCTAACGGAAAAACAGATTTGTTATATGGTGCTGGTAGTGGTGTTTCATTTATGCAAGCTAGTGGTGATGGTTTGAGCTTCACACAACAATCGACAACACAATATACCTTTTCGCAACGCTCAAATTTTGTGGACATAAATAATGACGGTCATTTAGATGCTTTTGTATGTCACGATGTTGAACCTAACGTTTATTTTATTAATGATGGTTCTGGAAATTTAACTTTTTACCAATCTGATGTCACTCCGGGTGCACCCTATTCTCTGGGCAATTTCCCAACAGGTGGTGATTATGGCTCAATATGGATCGATTATAATAATGATCGAAATATCGACCTGTTTATAGCTAAGTGTGGTGGTTCAACTGAACGAAGAACAAATATGATGCTCACTAACAATGGTGATGATACCTATAGTGAGAATGCCGCTGATTTAGGATTAGATGATCCTATGCAAACATGGTCATCTGCTTGGGGTGATTTTGATAATGATGGTGATATGGATGTCTTTGTAGGTGCGAGTTCTGGTGATCATAAATTGATGCGTAATAATGGATTTTCAGATGATGGAGATACAACAAACGACTACACGTTTACTGATGTTACAGCAATGGCAGGCGTGTCTGGTGCTCCAACAGGCTGGGAAAGCTCTGCTTATGATATTGATAATGATGGCTATTTAGATATTATAGCCAATGGTACCATTTTATATGGAAAAGGAGACTTAACTTTTGAAGATGCCGATCCAAACCAAATTAATTACAAAAATGGTGCGTTTGGTGATTTAAACAATGACGGTTTTATAGATGCCTTTTACAATGGAACTCGATTTTACAATCTGGGTAATTCTAACAACTGGATAAAAATTAATACCGTAGGTACGGTAAGTAATATTAATGGCATTGGAGCTAGAGTCGAAGTCCATACGGCAGCTGGTGTGCAAATCAGAGACGTGCGAAGTGGTGAAGGATTTGAATTTATGAGTAGTCTTAATACACATTTTGGACTAGGTTCTGAAAATGTGATAGATAATATTATTATTTATTGGCCTTCTGGAATTATTGATAATATTCCTAATCCAGATATCAATACAACACACAACATTGTAGAGGGTTCGTTTTTATCTGTTGATGACAACTTAGCTGACGATTTCAAAATTTATCCAAATCCTGTGGCACAAGTATTAACCATTGATACACTAGGTGACCTTTCAAATGGGGCCGTGACTATATTTGATGTTCAAGGTAAGGTAGTTATCAAACAGAATCTTAATCAAGGTCAGTTAGATGTATCTAATCTAGAACGTGGTGTTTATGTTTTAAGATTAGACTATCAAGGAAAATCTAGCATACGAAAGTTCATTAAAAACTAAAATTCTAATAATTTTAATTAAAAACCGCTAGAGAAATCAAGCGGTTTTTTTATGGTATTTTTGCACATGCTTTGCGTAAAAAACATATCGTTTGCTTACTCAACTAATGAGGTGTTAAAAGACCTCAGCTTTGAAGTTGATCGAGGAAAAACACTCGCGATTATTGGCGAAAGTGGTTCTGGAAAAAGTACGCTTTTAAGACTAATCTATGGTGAGTTTGATCTCGAAGAAGGCGAAGTTTGGTGGAAAAAAAATCAAATTCTAGGCCCTGCTTTTAATCTCGTGATTGGTTATGATTTTATGAAATTTGTAACTCAAGAGTTTGATCTGATGCCCTACACCTCGGTTGAAGAAAACATTGGGAAGTTCCTTTCTCGTTTTTATCCAGAAGAAAAAGAAAAGCGCACCAGAGAATTATTAAAAGTGGTTGAGCTTGAACCCTTTGCTAAAACTAAGGTGAAAAATCTTAGTGGTGGTCAAAAACAACGTGTTGCATTGGCCAGGGCCTTGGCAAAAGAGCCTGAGATTCTTTTACTCGACGAACCGTTTAGCCACATAGATAATTTTAAAAAGCAATCGCTTAGACGAAGTATATTCAGCTATTTAAAAGAAAATAATATAAGCTGTGTTGTAGCAACTCACGATAAAAATGATGTGTTGGGATTTGCAGAAGATATGATGGTATTACACGAGAAAAAAGTCATTATAAAAGACACTCCCGAGCGCATTTATGAAAATCCTAAGTTGCCTCTAGTTGCTTCGTTTTTTGGTGAATTCTCAGTAATCGACAATGAAATTTATTATGCGCACCAATTAAAAATTGTTGAAACATCACATCACAAAGCCATCGTAAAACAGCCTTACTTTAATGGGGAAAATTGGTTAATTGAGGCAGAATATAAGTCGAAACCAATATTTGTAGAGCATCATTTAAAACTACCTCAAAACGCAGAGTTTTATTTCGATTTCTTTAAATAAACTACTTATCAAAACGCTTCAATAGAGCAGGTAAATAGAAAATATCAGTAATTAATGCTATGGCAACGGTAACAGCACAGAGTAATCCAAAATCTCTTACAGATGGTACTGCACTAGAGGCAATAATTAAAAAGCCAGCAACCAGTGCTGTTGTTGTAGAGAATAAAGCGCTCCCAGTATAATGCATAGCACTATCCATACGCTCTGTTGGTGTTCCTTGTATAGTGTCACCACGTCTATATTTATAAACCAAATGGATGGTGTCATCCATGGCAATACCCAACATAATAGGTGTAATCATGGCTGTGGAAACATCAAGAGGAATATCTAACAAACTCATAAAAATGGCCAAGATTGCTAACGGTAGGATGTTAGGAATTAAAACGAGAATAGTTGTTTTAATGTTTTTGATAAAAACTAAAAGACATAAAAACGCAACGAAGAAAGCTGCAAAGAATGATTTAAATTGTGTTTCTAAAATGAAGTTGTTTAATTGGGAGAATACTACAGAAAACCCATTTATTTTCAACTTATAATCATCATTGAAAGTTTCATTAAATCGGACTTCAATTTCCTCCATCAGCGCCTCAAGTTCAGAAGTTTTTAGCTCTTTAACACCAAGAGTAATTCCTGCGGTTTTAAAATCCTCAGAAAACAGTGTATAAAAGCTACTGTTGTCTGTATTAATCCTTGTCAATGTCTCATCGATAGTCTTAGAAGATAGGTTAGATTGAAATAAGACAGGTGATCGTTTTTCAAGGAATTGTTTGATATTGACTATCGAAATTGGCGCACTGTATAGTTCACTGTTTTCAAGTTGAGATTGAAAGTCTTCTAGTAATTTGAGCGATGCTTTATCGAGCATCTTACCTTCATTGAATGTAATATTTAGTTGCAGTCTAGAACTACTCTTTAACTTGGTCTCTACTAGTCTTAAATCGTCCTTCGCCTTTCCTTCTGCTAGCAAATCTAATGAGTTGGTGTCAATCTGAACTTTAAATATTGAATACAAGCCAAAAATTAAAATCAACGTGGACACCCAAATAATTCTGTTTTTATTCTGAGTAGTAAAGGCATTCAACCAATTGATGGTTTTCGTTTGAGAGTAACGTTTAAGCGTTAAGATTGGTTTTGCTATATCAAATTCGAGATTAATAAAACTAAATCCTATTATGATAATAACATATACTAATGAAAATGCAAGTAACAAGCCTATACAGGTGAAAATTCCCATGTTCTTAAATGCTGGTAAAGGCGACAAATAGAGAGCAAAATAGCCAACAAATGTTGTTAAGGTTGTATAAAAACATGGTGTGAAACTTTTACGTACAGCAACAGTAATCAGTTGTAATTTAGTCAGTTGCTCCTGCTTCAATCCTTCCTTGTGATAAATATTAATTATATGCACAGCATCACTTACACTATACACCATAAGGATAGTCGGAATAAGCATTGAAATCATATTCAAGGCATAACCAAATGAGGTAATAATTCCGAATAAAATTGTAATTGGTGCTGCGACTGAAAGCAAGGCCATTATTAAATAACGCTTACTTGGCAACAAAAACAATAGCATTATGGTTATGACAAGAACCGTTAATATTCCAAAGATTAAACTCTCCTTGTAAATGCCTTTGCTGTAGGCTTCGTTTAATACTGGTGCACCGGTTAAATAATACTTATCAAAGTGCTTATCAATAACTGACGTTATTTCACCTGCTATAATATCACGACGTTCTTCAATAGTCGGTGTTGGATTAAGCTGAATGTAAAAAAACAAATTCTTGAAATCCTCTGTAACAAGTTGACTTGTGATGCTAGGTAACTTTTCAAATAGGTTTTTTAGACCTTTTTTACTTCGCTTTTGATTGTATAAATCCTGAAAAAGGATTTTTTTGTTGGCATAAAGTGGGTATTCAGCTGTGGCCAAACTAAATGAGGTTTTAACGTACCATAACGAATCTATTTCTTTGTGCATTCCTTTTAACCTGGAAATACTCGAAGCATCTAGAGCATTTTCAACAGGAATCATCCCAACAAAAATCTCATCAGAACCAAATTTTTCTTGATAGTCTATGTATGCTCTATAGCTAGGATCATCCTCTAGAAACCAAATCCCCAAAGAATTATCTACACTTAGTTTGTTTAAGGTCTGATAACCTGAAAAACCCATCGCTAAAACTAGAATGGCAATAATTGCAATTCTAAATTTTATAATACCTGATATTAAGCGCTCAAGATTTCTCATAGGTTACGTAATGGCCACTGCTCCAAATCTACCATGATGGGATAGGCTAACATTGTACCTTTCTGATTTATACTGGATAAATGGAATCCCAAATTCCGATTTTATAAATGTTACCTCTTTTGGTGCACAATTATTCTGATCGGAAAACAACTGAATAGCATGCTTTTGGGTTGCTAAACTTATTGCAGTATGTGATGGTTCTCTAAATTCTATAACATTGAATAAGGACTGACTATTGTCTAATCGTGCAACTGAAATTATATAATCTTTGGTGTGCTGTGTATTTACTTCACAGCGAAAAGATTTATATCTTACATAAGAAGTGTCGCCTATAAAACACTTAAAGGCTTTTGGATTGTAAAATCGGCCTGGGTTTAATTGCGTATATAATTTGTATGCCGCTTCTTTCATACTCCATAACCTCCACACCATATGGGTTGCATTATCAGATGATCTGATTAACTCCTGCTCTGAAGTCGTAAAAAGTTTGTCTAAGTATCTTGGCCTTTGCCAATTAGATTGTAAGGTGGCTAATTGAATATCTATGATATCGTTACCAACCATTAACCATTTAATTTAGAAGTAACAATGGCCATTGCAGATTTGACATTTAGCATTTGCTCCATGTCTTCATTTTCTAAACGAATATCAAACTCATCCTCAATATCCAAAATGATATCCACCAAATTGGCGGAATTGATCTTTAGGTCATTAACAAAATCTGTATCTTCTGTAAGTTCTTTAAAGGCCACCTCATCTTGTACATAAGGTGCAATAATGGTTTTTAATTTGGTAATTAATTCGTCTTTGTTCATGGCAATGTGTTATAAAACAAAGTTACGCCATAAATCGCTGAAATAAAACACAGGCATTAACATCTCCAAAGCCAAAACTTGCCTTGGCAATAATATTAAAATCATGCTGTTGTGATGTCTGTAGTATCTTATCTCTTTGCAACCATTTCTCAATTTCAGGATGCAAATCTTCACAGTTAACGCTAGGTGCAATAAACTGTTCTTTTAGCTGAATTATACTTGCTACACATTCTATGGCGCCAGCGGCTGCCAAACAATGACCTACTAGTGACTTTGTAGAGTTTATATATGGAAAGTCTTCACCTCTTCGATTTAAGGCTTGAGACCAATTTTGAATTTCCAATGCATCTTTAGTTGTTGCAGTAAGATGTCCATTGATTACATCAACTTCGGCATTTGAAATCTTTGCATTCTCTACAGCTCTTGAAATACATCGTTGAACGGCTTCTGCATTAGGTGCTGTTAAGGTACCTCCATTACGTTGACCTCCAGAGTTTACCTCACCACCCAATACTTCAGCATAAATCTTTGCGCCACGTTCTAATGCACTTTCTAAAGATTCAAGAACCAATGCCCCTGCACCACTTCCAGGTACAAAACCTGATGCTGTAGCGCTCATTGGACGCGACCCTTTCTCCGGTTCCATATTATGTTTATACGTCATAACACGCATCGCATCGAAACCTCCCCAAACATATGGTCCATGATCACTACAACTTCCCACTAGCATACGCTTGGCTTTCCCATTTTGTATCCTGTCATACCCTAATAATAAAGCTTCTGTTCCTGTAGAACACGCAGACGAATTTGTGGTGACTTGATTACCTAATCCCAACATACCACTGAGATACGCGCTAACACCACTTGCCATAGTTTGCAATACCACTGTGCTACCTAGACGCCTTACATTACCATCATCTAATTTGTAAATAGCCTCACGAAATTTTTCCACACCTGAAGTGCCTGTTCCAAAGATGAGACCTGTTTCATAGTCGAGTTCTGAGTCACTATTAACAGTAAAACCAGCATCTTTCCATGCGTCAATTCCAGCAATGCATCCATATAAAATACCTGAACTATTAAACCCACGTAATTGTAGATCTGTAAAATATTTTGATTTTAATTCATCCGAAACTGGAGGAATTCCTCCTATCTGACACGAAAAATTTAAGTCTTTGAGCTCTTGGTGAAACGAAATACCCGAGGTTCCATTTTTCAGGGCTTGTGTAAAAGTTTCAACGCCTACACCATTTGGCGCAACCACTCCTAGACCTGTTATAACAACGCGTTTCGTCATACCTTCAACATTCCTGAAATTAATCCTCGTGCTACTAAATCTCCCTTACTATTCAGCATTTTTACTTTGCATTTTAACTTGTTAAACCGAAACACCTCTTTCTCAGATACTACTGTAACTTTTTCACCAGGTAAAACGGGTAAATAAAAATCCATTTGATTTGCTGTTAGAGCTATTTGCGGTTGTTTAGAACTAGTTAATTCATCTGCCAACAAATAAATTCCTAAACACACTAGTCCAATCTGGGCCATACATTCTGTTAATATAACACCAGGTGTAATTGGGTTGTTTTTAAAATGCCCTTCATAAAAAAAGGCTTCCTGATTGAAAGTAAAGCTTCCCGTAACACCATCTTTAGAAATGGCATCGATCTCGTCTACAAAAAGAAACGGGTCCTGATATGGTAAAAGATGTATGAGTTCTTCTGTGGTCATATTATCTTAAATGTTCGCCTCCATCAACAGGAATTATCACTCCTGTAATCCAGGATGCTTCATCCTTAATTAATAAATAAACAGCATTAGCTACATCCTCAGGTGTAGTTAAGCGTTTGTTTGGGTTGCGCTTTTCACTTTGTTCAATAATTACATCACTACCAGGTATTAATCTTAGTGAGGTTGTGTCTGTAACACCAGCTTGTATGCAATTGGCTTTAATTCCATGCGGTGCAAACTCAAGAGCAATGTTTCGGGTTATAGCCTCTAGAGTAACTTTTGCTGCAGAAACAGCCGCATAGTTCTGCCATGCTTTGGAATTGCCTTCACTTGTGAAACTAATAATTCGTGCATCCTTTGAAAATAAACGAGCATCAAAAACGGATTTAAACCAATCGTATAAACTCACACCCATTGCTTGAATCGTAAGCATGAAATCATCGGTTTTAAGTTCACTATTCTCATCAGACACCATAGGTTTTAAATTGCCTTTAGCCACACTATGAACTAAGGCTTTGATTTTATGAGTCTCTCCAAAAAATACCTTCAATTCATTAATAACCTGATTTCGAATATCTGGTTTAAACGCATCAACATTAAAGGATTTAAATTGAACACCCTCTTGTTTAATAGTTTCAAATTCTTTAGCAATAGCTTCCTGTTGCATTCTAGGATTACGATGTACAATACAAACATTTAGGCCATGTTGTGCTAGTTTTTTAGCCGTTGCCAATCCTAGACCACTACTGCCTCCTAAAATAAGAGCCCATTCATTTCTTTCTATAAATTCTTTCATATTACCATTCTAATAAAATGCGCTGAGCCGAAAATCCAGGGCCAAAGCTTAGCATTAATCCTTTATCACCTTTTGGTAAATCTCTATCCATAAACCGTTCTAAAACATAAAGAACCGTAGCACTACTCATATTGCCATATAGACGCAACACCTCTTTAGTATCGTCTATGTTCTTCCCTAAATCTCCAAATAAATCTTCAACGGTCTGTACAATTTTTTTACCACCTGGATGAAATACCAAATGATCAATGTCTTCGATTGTTAAATGATTCTGTTCTAGAAAGGGATGAATAATTTTTGGGAAATGATCAGCAATAGTCTGTGGCACCGATTGATCTAATACCATTTGAAGACCAGAATTACGCAATTTAAAACCCATCATATGAGCCGCATCATAGAAATGGTACATGGCCTCATCTAAAATTTCAGGACCTTGTTCATCTTCGTGAGAAGACAAAATAACACTGGCACAACCATCTCCAAAAATTGCAGCGCTTACAATATTTACCATCGAGTAATCCTCTAATTGAAATGTTGCTGTTGGAGATTCTACAGCAATAACCACAGCACGTTTATAAGGATTGGCCTTTAAAAAATTCTTAGCGTATAGAATTCCTGAAACACCTGCAGCGCAACCCATTTCAGTAACTGGTAAACGTACAATATCTTGCTTCATCTTTAGGCTGTTTATTAGAAAAGCGTCTAAAGAGGGTATCATAATACCAGTGCAAGAAACCGTAATAATATAGTCAATATCTGAAGGTTGTAAGTTTGCTTTATCTAGAGCTTTGATCAAGCTTTGTTCAGCCAACTTTACACATTCTCGCGTATAAATATCGTTTTTCTCCTCAAAAGATGTTTTTAAGAATACCTCTTGAGCATCCATGATGGAATAACGTTTATCAACTGCTGCATTCTCGAAGATTTTTAAAACTTTACGCTTAAAACGTTCTTCTTGCCCTTCTAACCAAAGGGCTACATAAGGCAGTATATCTTTTGTTTCTCTAGTATATTTTGGTAGTTGCTTTGCAACCGACGTAATTCTTACAGCCATTTAAGTTCTTATTAACCATTGGAATCGAAATGCCCATTTCCAACGGATTTGTGATTTGAGTTGTAATTGATTTGAGTAGCTTTCTAGGTCTTTTCGCTTAAAGGCTCTTAAAATTGATGTTAAGCCATCTTGCACAATCATATCGTTAGAAATAACCAAGCCTAATAACTTGAACAATCCGTAGGCTAATTTACTGCGATGCAAATCGTTTACGACAATTCCAATACTTGCTTTTGAAATTAATTCTTTCAATAACCTTTTAATATCATCGCTCTTAAAATGATGTAAAAAAAGCGTGGATAGCGCTATATCAAAATCTAAACTTTTAAATTCTTCAGAAAAAATGTCGAGATGTTGAAAGCTTAACTCGCTATAATCACTAGATAATTCCTGTGCATAGGCTACGGCATCTTCATTAGCGTCTATACCAATAAGATTGAGCTTAAAATCATGACTTCTTCCATAATCTGCCAAAAGCCTTAACATATCGCCATGGCCACATCCAAGATCAAGTATGGTATAGGTTTTTGCTTTGTCCTGGTTATTTAAAAGTTGTTTTACACCATCTATGGTAACATGGTTTCCTCCCAGCCACTTATTGATTTTTCCAAGTTTATCTAGTGTGTCTCGCAAGAGCTCACCTTTCATAGAAAAATCGTCCATTATCTCAGTGGCATTGCTCCGGTATGTTGTGTCAATAAATAAACTCATTCCATTTTAATCGGTTTACCATGTGTCATTCTTATAATTTGAGGTACTAGAAATGGTAACCCTCTTAAAAGTACGAGTAATTTTGGCGCCAACCAATCTTGCCTGAATAAATAAGCGATACTATGTCCTACTTTAAGTCTTAATCCAAATGTCTTGTTCCATGATTTTGTGTAGGCGTCTTCTAGTCTTTGACGAGTTGAAATTTTATTATTCAAAAAATCAATCATTACATCTGAAGCCAATTTAGCACTACGTATGGCCATTCCCATACCGTTGCCACAAAGTGGATGAATCATTCCTGCTGAATCTCCACACATAAGCATGTGATTTTCTACAGGTTTTTTAGTTTTGAAAGAAATCTGGCTTATAGTTAAGGGATTGTCAAATACTTGGACGGTTTGCTCAAAAATATGGCTGAGTGCTCTATTTTTAAATACCACAGATTTTTGAAACTGATCGATATCTTTATATGTCTTAAAAGCATCATAGCTGGTAATATAACAAAGGTTTATATGATTATTTTCAACCTTGGATACACCACAATAGCCGCCTCTAAAATTATGTAATGCAACTTTATCGTCTGGAAATTCACCTTTTGAATGCACTTTCACTCCTAGGTATGGCGATTTCTTTTTAATAAAATCTCGCTTAAAATGGACATCAAGATTTGAGCGTTTTCCAAAAGCACCAACCACAAGTTTTGATGAAAGAGATTCGCTTGACTTTAATGCTGTCTTAAAGATATCTTCTTCGAACTGAACATCCATAACTGTGTCGTGAATCACTTCTAAACCAGAATTTTGAGCAAGTAAATAAAGTTCATAGTCCATTTTAAAGCGGCTTATCCCGAAACCGCCTAGAGGTAACTTAGCTGAAATGCTTTTATTATTGTGAGTTGTAAGTTCAAACTTCGTTATGGATTTTGCACCATGCTCAAACGGATTAAATCCTAGATACTCTAAATAGGGCAACACTTCGTTTGACACGTACTCACCACAAACCTTGTGTTTTGGATAGTGATTCTTCTCGATTAAGACTACTCTGAATTGATGCTTTGAGAGATGGATAGCGCAACATAAACCAGCCAATCCACCACCAATTATAACCACATCAACAGGCCTAGAGGTCATGGTAAATCTTGATATTGTTTGACTTCTATTTTTACGGTTTTGCTCATTACAAAGCTGCTTCCGCCCACATCAAAATCCCTTCTATTGATCTCAAAAGAAGATGTAATCAACTTACTGTTCTTAATGGTTTCGACTAAAACTGGTATTTTGATTTCCTTAGTTTTTCCCTTTATTGACAGCTCAGCTGATACTCTGTAATTATTCTCCGAACTCTTTATAATTGACGTGCTTTTAAGTGTGATGTGTTTAAACTTATTTTCATGGAAATAGTCTTCCTCTAGTAAGTGTTCGTCTCTACTATCAATTCCTGTTTTAATGGATTTAACATCAATCTTACCGTAAATTGAAACCAACTCACCCTCGGCATTAAAATTTGTGTTTATTTGAAAAGTATTAAAGTGACCATCCACGTTAATACCTAGATTTCTAATGACAAAATCTATAGAATTCGTCTTCTGAGCAGTCCCAAAAAAAGAAAGGAGAATTATTAAAATTTGAACCGAGCGAACCACAACACTTTTTTACTTGTGAAGTTACAATAGTTTTTAAGGTGTATAAAGCAATTACTTCTTTTTAAATAATTTTTGTGATTGTTATTTTTTCATTTCGAAATAAATAGGTTTGGTCAATGGTTTTACCAACCAAGAGTCTCGCAATAGGTGATGCCATTGATATGGCATAAAATCTTATATCCTCATACAGTAACTCCCCAACACTTGTACTGATAAAATAATTGGCCTTTTCGGTAAATACTATACTACCAAGAGCAACTACATGATTTTCTTTGTTAGGATCAATCTTATTTAAAACTTCAAATTGCTTTTGAATTTCTGCTAATTGCTGTCCTGCTTTTTCTCGTTCTAATTGCAACATTGCCCTGCCTGTTTCGTGCTTGTCGCCAGCCGTGCTTTTAGTCTCCGAAAGTAAAGCAGTTTGAATATCTGAAATAGTGGTTTGAACAACTTTCAGTCTTTCGCTCAAGGTTTCTTGAGTTAAGTTAAAGAGCTTTTGTTTTAAATTCATTCAATTAGATTTGCCAAATCCTTACCCACTATACTACCTATAGCAACACCCATTCCACCAAGTCTTACGCCACAAAATACATTTTTACTAAGAGGTTTAACTATAGATTTTTTTTGGTTTCCTACGCCCATAATACCAGACCACGTATGTTCTATTTCAAACTTTTTATCAGGAATAATGGTTGTCTTTAATAACTCTTCTAGCTTGTCCTGTATTAGTTTTGTTTCACCAAATTCTGCGGTTTCTTCACCTTTAAAATCTAAATTCCGACCACCTCCAAATAGCACTCTATTATCAATATTTCTAAAATAATAAAACCCTCTGTCTAAATGGAAGGTGCCTTTTATTTTAAGGTCATTTATAGGCCTCGTTATAAGTACTTGAGCACGTGCTGGTTGCACATTCTCATTTATTAATTGGCCTGCAAAACCATTAGTGGCTACAAAAACCTTTGAAGACTTATATTGAAATGCATTGGTAACAGTCTGTACTGAATCTATACCATCTTCAATGGCTTTCACATGGCAATTATTCAATACTTTAATACCTGCGTCAGAGACCTTCTTAAGTAAGGACGACATCATTTTACCAGTATCGATTTGGGCTTCAAATTGATTAAAACCTAACTTATTTATGACGTGATTGAATCCAAAAGTATTGTCCTTAAATGAAAATACATCTTCGCCAAACAAAGGCTTTAGAAGCTTGTTTATTCTATCCTTTGAAGCCACGCATTTTTGGTATAGTGCCTCATCTTCATTTAAAAATAATTCATAACCTCCATGAGGTCTATAATCTAAATGTTGATCTCCAAAAGTCTTTCTTAAGAGCGTCAATCCATTAATGCGTTTTGAAACTAATTGAAAAACTTCTTCTTCTGAATGGTGTTCTAAATCATCAATGATTTCGCTAAGGCTGCCAAAACATGCAAAACCAGCATTTTTTGTGCTCGCGCCTTGCGGTAATAAGCCTTTTTCTAAAACAAGAATCTTTGATTTAGGATAGTTTTGTTGTAATTCGAGTGCACAACTCAAACCAACAATACCGCTACCAATTATTGTAAAATCAACATCAGTTAACCACGTTTTTATTTCCCAATAGGATAAATTCATACCATAAAAAAAGCTCCTAAATTTAGGAGCTTTCTATTTAATCTTCAAGATCTTCTTTCATTTTAAAATCTTCCATGAACTTAGTGGTATAATTACCAGCTAAATAATCTGGATGATCCATGAGCTGTCTGTGGAATGGAATGGTTGTCTTTATTCCTTCAATAACGAACTCATCTAACGCACGTTTCATCTTGTTAATTGCCTCTTCTCTAGTTTGAGCTGTTGTAATTAACTTAGCAATCATCGAATCATAATTCGGTGGAATGCTGTAACCAGCATATACGTGAGTATCTAAGCGTACTCCATGTCCGCCTGGTGCATGTAGTGTTGTAATCTTTCCTGGCGAAGGTCTAAAATCATTAAAAGGATCCTCAGCATTAATACGACATTCTATAGAATGTAGGTTTGGTGTGTAGTTCTTTCCTGAAATAGGAACTCCTGCCGCCACCAAAATTTGTTCTCTAATAAGATCAAAATCAATAACCTGCTCAGTAATTGGATGCTCTACCTGAATACGTGTATTCATTTCCATGAAGTAGAAGTTTCTATGCTTATCTACCAAAAACTCAACGGTTCCTGCACCTTCATAATTAATGTATTCTGCTGCTTTAACCGCAGCCTTACCCATCTTATCCCTTAGCTCATCTGTCATAAAAGGAGAAGGTACTTCTTCAGTTAGTTTTTGATGACGTCTTTGTACAGAACAATCACGCTCAGAAAGGTGACATGCTTTTCCTGTAGAATCACCCACAATCTGAATTTCTATATGACGTGGTTCTTCAATCAGTTTTTCCATGTACATGTCGTCGTTACCAAATGCAGCTTTAGATTCTGTCTTGGCAGATTCCCAAGCGCCTTGTAAATCTTCTGGTTTCCATACGGCACGCATACCTTTTCCACCACCTCCTGCAGAAGCTTTTAGCATTACCGGATATCCCATATCCTTTGCTAATTTCTCACACTCCTCGAAGGACTCAATAACACCATCACTTCCTGGAACACAAGGAACACCAGCCGCTTTCATTGTAGCTTTTGCATTGGCCTTGTCTCCCATTTTTGAAATCATATCTTCAGAAGCTCCAATGAACTTAATACCGTGTTCCTCGCATATCTTAGAGAATTTGGCATTTTCTGATAAGAATCCATAACCAGGATGAATAGCATCGGCATTCGTTATCTCTGCTGCCGCAATGACATTAGACATTTTTAAATAGGATTCACTACTTGGTGCTGGACCAATACAAACCGCTTCATCTGCGAATTTAACGTGTAAACTGTCTGCATCTGCTGTAGAATATACTGCAACAGTCTTTATTCCCATTTCCTTACAGGTTCTAATAACACGTAATGCTATTTCACCTCTATTGGCAATTAATATTTTTTTGAACATAACTTTTCGTTTAAAAATTCAATTTCCAAACACCAAATTCCAAATTACTGGTTTTGGATTTGTGGATTGGAATTTTCAATTGTTATGAAGGGTCAACCAAGAATAATGGTTGATCAAATTCAACTGGAGATGAGTCATCTACAAGTACCTTAACGATTTTACCTGTTACTTCAGATTCAATTTCGTTAAATAGCTTCATAGCCTCTATCACACACAATACGTCACCTTCTTTAACTTCAGACCCAACCTCAACAAACACTGGTTTGTCTGGAGACGGCTTACGATAGAAGGTTCCTATTATTGGTGATTTTATAGTGATATATTTAGAATCGTCGCTTGTTGGTGCTGGTGCACTAGGTGCCTCAGGTGCTGCTGGTGCTGGTGCTGGTGCAACAGGTTGCGCTACAACTGGTGCTGCTGCTTGAACAGGGACTTGTTGTACAATAGTTGTCTCATTTTCCGAGCCAGTCTTAATAGTGATTTTTACGTCATCCATCTCTAGCTTAACCTCACTGGCGCCAGACTTGGCAACAAATTTAATTAAGTTCTGAATTTCCTTTAAATCCATAGTATTTAGAATTTGTGTTAGTTAGTTTAAAAGTTAAGAATTGTAAGCCCATTTAAAATAAATCGAGCCCCAAGTAAAACCACCTCCAAAGGCGGCGAAAATAATATTATCTCCCTTTTTTAATTGAGATTCATAATCATATAAAAGAAGTGGTAAAGTCGCAGATGTTGTATTTCCATATTTCTGGATATTCATCATCACTTTTTCATCTTCTAAATTTATACGTTGTGCTGTTGCATCAATAATCCTTTTATTGGCCTGATGTGCTGCTAACCAAGATATATCTTCATTAGTAAGATTATTACGTTTCAAAATACGTTCAGCTACATCTGCCATATTAAAGACCGCATTTTTAAATACTGTACGACCATCCTGGAACACATAATGCTTCCCTTCTTTGAAAGTGTTTTCATTTATTGGATATGAAGAACCACCATAAGTAGCCTGAAGAAATTCTCTTCCTTCACCATTACTTCTTAAAATTTCATCCTGTAATCCGAGCCCTTCGTTATTTGGTTCAAATAATACTGCTCCTGCACCATCTCCAAAAATTATGCATGTGGCACGATCTTCATAATTAATAAATGATGAATTTTTATCTGCACCTATAAGTAACACTTTTTTATATCGGCCAGATTCTATGTATGCAGCTGCAGTTGACATTCCGAAAAGGAAACTAGAACATGCAGCCTCTAAATCATAAGAGAATGCATTAACAGCACCTATCTCGGTCGCTGTATAAGCTGCAGTTGAAGCTGCTTTCATATCTGGAGTTGCAGTAGAAACAATTACTAGGTCTATTTCTTTAGGATCTAGGTTTGTTTTTTGGAGAAGATCTTCTGCTGCTTTAATCGCTAAAAACGAGGTGCCTTTGCCTTCTTCTTTAAGGATTCTGCGCTCCTTTATTCCTGTTCTAGTGGTAATCCACTCATCATTGGTGTCTACCATTGTTTCAAGAATTTTGTTCGATAAAACAAAATCCGGTAAATAGCCTCCTACAGCTGTAATTGCTGCCGTGATTTTACTCATTATTAGCTTTTAGATTAATTAAAAGTATCGAAAAAAGGTAAAAACCGACCATTTTAAACCATTTTTCGGCATTTTTTGGCAAATAATTATGCAAATTAAGTAGTTTTTGCCCTATTCAGAAAATTTAAATAAAAAAAACGCTCACAAGTGAGCGTTTTATTATATGCGTGCATAATAGTTATGCTAAATTCTCTTCTTCAGAAGTGCTGTCTATTAAAACCTGACCTCTGTAATATAGCTTACCTTCGTGCCAATGAGCTCTGTGGTATAAGTGTGGCTCACCAGTTGTTGGGCAAGTAGCTATTTGAGGTACAGAAGCTTTATAATGCGTTCTTCTTTTGTCTCTTCTTGTTCTTGATATTTTACGTTTAGGATGTGCCATTTTAAATGTTATTTATCCGTTAATAGTTTTTTTAAATTATTCCAGCGAGGATCAATATCCTCTGATGTTCTCGAGTCATCGCTCATCTTTGGGCTTAACTCTTCTAATTTTGATAAAATTTCAGACTTCAAGGTACCGTCTTCTATTCCTGGATGCACGCGTTTTGCAGGTACAGCCAAAATTATAAGTTCATATACGTATTGTGCTACATTAATTTCATATTCACCATGAGGTACAATAAGGATATCTTCATTATCATCGTTGTAAGCCTCACCAAACTTTACGACAAGTTTAAACTCATCTGAAATCGCTTGGTTGTATGGTTCATTTGTTAAATCACAATTGACATTAACATCACCTTCTGCAGAAAAAAACAACTCTAATAGTGTTGTTTTTTTCAAAAACTTAAGGTCAACCTTTACGTTAACATCATTGAACTCATTATAATCAAAATTCTTAAAGAACGTATTATCTATTTGATAATCAAAATGGTGTTCTCCAACTTTTAATCCCGTGAACGGAATATTATATGCTTTCAATGCCTTCATTACCCACTCATTTTGAGCCTGCAAATATATAAATTTATTGTTTATTTCACCCTAGATATTAACAAAAAATGTTTATATCTATTTTGAAGCCTTTTCCAATGGATTTGCGCTGTATTGTTTATGCACATTTCTGTTTCGGAAAACTTGGATTGCTGTATCTATAGCATGCTTAAAAGAACTTTCATCTGCTTGGCCTTTGCCTGCAATTTCAAACGCAGTACCATGGTCTGGTGAAGTCCTTACTCTATTAAGGCCAGCCGTATAATTAACACCTTCACCAAAAGCCAAGGTTTTAAATGGAATTAAGCCTTGGTCGTGGTAGGATGCAATTATAGCATCAAATGCTTTGTAGGTATTAGACCCAAAAAAGCTATCTGCAGAGTATGGACCATATACTAGAGCGCCTTCATTTCTTATTTTCTCCAAAGTGGGTCTTAGCACTTCATCGTCTTCCTTTCCAATAACACCATTATCGCCAGCATGTGGGTTAATAGCGAGTACAGCAACTCTTGGTTTGGAAATAGCAAAATCTTGTTTAAGAGACAATAAGACCGTATTTAGTTTTTCTCGAATTAGGGTCTCATTAATATGCTCAGAAGCCTCTTTTAAAGGTATATGATCTGTTAATAAGCCCACGCGTAAACCGTTTGACACCATAAACATAAGGCTATTGCCCTCTAGTTCTTGTGCTAAATAATCTGTATGACCAGGGAAGTTAAACTGATCGGATTGAATATTGTGCTTATTTATTGGTGCAGTTACTAAAACATCTATCTTCTCTTCTTTTAAAGCCTTAGTTGCTGACTGAAGTGATTTAATGGCATAAGCTCCAATCTTTGGATTGGTTTTGCCAAATTCTATTTTTACAGGTTCCTTCCAAACATTAACAACATTAACTTTCCCATGAACAATACGGTCAGGACTGTCTATGTTGAAAAAATTAATCTTACTATTAAAGTGATTTTTGAAAAATTGCATGGTTTTCCCTGATGCAAAAACAACAGGTGTATTAAGCTCTAACATTCTAGAATCCTCATAGGTTTTTATGATAATTTCCGGACCTATACCGTTAAGGTCTCCAATAGAAATTCCTACGATTATCTTTTCCTCTCTTTTCATCTTATTTGAATATCCTATTTTTTTATTAAAATTAATAATGGATTTGCACCTTGTGTTTAACTTTGCGACTACAAATTTAAATAAATAAAGGACAACCATGTTTACTGGCATAATAGAGGATTTAGGAACTGTTAATGATATAAACCAAGAAGGCAGTAATCTGCATTTTACCATCACTAGTACCGTCACGCACGAATTAAAAATTGATCAAAGTGTTGCGCACAATGGTGTTTGTCTTACAGTCGTTGCAATAGACAATAATGAATACGTTGTTACGGCAATTCAAGAGACCTTAGACAAAACTAATTTAGGAACCTTAAAGACTGGTGATACCATTAATCTAGAGCGCGCCATGAAACTAGGAGATCGGTTAGATGGGCATATTGTACAGGGGCACGTGGATCAAACTGCTACCTGTACAAGAGTTAAAGAAGAGGATGGTAGTTGGTATTTTACATTTGAATATGATCCGGCTTTAAGTAACGTAACTATCGAAAAAGGATCTATAACTGTAAATGGTGTAAGCCTTACTGTAGTAAATTCTAAGTTAAATGAATTTTCTGTGGCCATCATCCCTTACACTTACGAACATACTACATTTAAAAATCTAAAAGCTGGAGACGAAGTCAACCTTGAATTCGACGTGATTGGAAAATATGTAAAACGCTTAAATGAGCTTAGAAATTAAGCTTTTTGATTTGAAATTTGGAGGCTCTTATATATTCCGAAAGCCACAGCAATACTAAAAAGAATGAATAATCCACCATCTATTGGAAGACCTGGTGGTGGAGGTGGTGTTGGAGGCGGAGGTGTCCCTCCCTGTGCCATAGACAAAAAGCCTATGAGAGAAAATAAGATTGAGGCTAACATATTTTTATTCTCCATATTGCTATTAACGCTGTAAAAGTAACAAAAAAACCGGGCTAACAAAACTAATCATAACAAAAAACGTCTTTTAACGGCAAATATTATCGACGAAGTGCTAAAATTTGATAGGGAAATAACCCTTCAAAAATCATGAAATAGACATAATTATCTAATAAGATGACATATTTTAAAACAAAAAAACCCTTCATTTGAAGGGTTTTTTGTGGTCCCACCTGGGCTCGAACCAGGGACTTTCTGATTATGAGTCAGATACTCTAACCAACTGAGTTATAGGACCTATTGGCAAAGCCAATCACTTTATCTCTAAAGAGTCTGCAATATTACTATATATTTTAATACTCTACAAGAAAAAAAAATCAATTTAATCCTCGATATCCTGGCATAATTCTACCAAAACTCCATTTGTGGACTTTGGGTGTAGAAAGGCAATAATTTTATTATCTGCTCCTTTTTTTGGCACTTCATGAATCATTTTAAATCCATTTGATTTTAAGCGTTCTATTTCAGCATGTATATCATCAACCGCAAAGGCAATATGATGAATCCCTTCACCTTTTTTTTCAATGAACTTTGCAATTGGGCTATCTTCATTAGTGGCTTGTAGTAACTCTATTTTATTAGGTCCTGCCTTAAAAAATGAAGTTTTCACACCTTCGCTTTCCACTGCTTCTATTTTATAATGTGGCTTATCAAATAACATTGCAAATAGCGCATTTGAAGCATCAATGTCTTTAACCGCAATACCAATGTGTTCTATTTTTTTCATTAAATCAATTTTTAGTTCTCGAAATAACGCAATAACTAGCGTTATAAAACATGATTTTTGTTAGATAAAAATACTATTATCTTTAAATATCATCTACTTTTGCACTATGGAAAGTAATAGGCAGAAAAAAATAGGAACCGTACTTCAGCAAGATCTAGTTGACGTACTTCAACGCGCAGCGTCAGAAGGCGGTCTTAGAGGAGTTATTATTTCTGTAAGCAAAGTTAGTGTTACTGTAGACTTATCTATTGCCAAAGTGTATCTAAGTATATTTCCCAACAATGAGGCGCAAAAGCTTTTAGAAGGTATAAGATCTAATACGCCTTTAATTAGACACGAACTGTCCCAGCGTACAAGACACCAACTAAGACGCATGCCACAGCTTGAGTTTTTTATAGATGATTCTTTAGAATATATTGATGGTATTGAACGTTCTCTAGAGGGTGGTGATAACCCTTTAGATAATCCTGATTTGTTAGGAAAGCGTAAAAAATCTTAAGTGAATTTTCCTTTATATATAGCTAAACGATACCTTTTTTCTAAAAGTAGCAACAACGCTATTAACATTATGACCTTAATTGCTTCTGGTGGTGTTATAATTGCGTCAGCGGCACTTTTTATAGTCTTATCTGTTTTTGCAGGTCTTAAAGATTTTAGCCTTCAATTTTCTTCGTTCGTAGATCCAGACATTAAACTCTTACCAAGTAGTGGTAAATCTTTTGAATTTACTGAAGAAGCTGTTTTAGTACTAAATAATATTGATGGTATTGAAGCTTCATCATTCATTATTGAAGAACGAGTTATTATTAAATCTGAAAATAAAAATCTATTGGCTACACTTAAGGGTGTAGACCCAAATTATTTAAGTGTTACACATGTAGACTCTATGCTGTCTAGAGGGAATTGGATTGAAGAAGGGAGTAACGATGTTGTTTCGGGTTGGGGAATCTCAAATAATTTATCTTTTGGTGTATTTGATTACTTAAAACCCTTATCGCTTTATGTACCTAAACCAGGTAAAGGTCAGTTTAGTTCATTAAAGGGTGCTTATAATTCAATTTATGTGAATAATGTTGGCCTATTTGATATCAATGAGGAGTTAAACAATGAATTTATCTATGCTGATATTTCTGCTGCCAAATCACTGTTAAACTATAATGACAATCAGTATTCTGCGATAGAGTTAAAGCTTACCGATAACTCGAAAGAAGCTCAAGTAAAATCGGAAATTGAAAGGCTTTATCCTTCAAAATTTATAATGAAAAACAGAGAGCAACTCAATGACGCGCTTTATAAAATGCTCAATACTGAAAACCTAGCGATTTACTTAATATTTACCTTAGTAATTATAATAGCACTTTTTAATGTGATTGGTGCAATAATTATGATGATCTTGGATAAAAAGAAATCCCTTAGTACGTTATTTAATTTAGGTGTAGAAACAAAATCAATAAAGTCTATCTTCTTCTTTCAAGGAAGTTTAATGACAATTTTAAGCGGTATTGTTGGTGTACTTTTGGGTCTTGTGATCGTTTTTCTTCAGCAACAGTTTGATTTGGTTATGCTCACACCAGAGCTACCTTATCCAGTTCGCCTTAAACTTATCAATGTTTTAATTGTAGTGGCAACGTTATTTATTCTAGGTATAGTGGCGTCTAGAATTGCGTCCCAACGCATAAATAGAGAATTAATTAGTTCCTAATTAAACGAACTGATAGTAAGAGAATTTTTCTAAAACCTCATCGAAAGCAGCGAATACATCTTCTGAATGGTCGCTTGTTACCATTTTCATTCTATACTCCTTAAAGTTTGGTATCCCCTTAAAATAATTGGTATAATGTCGTCGAGTTTCGAAAACACCTAATTTCTCACCTTTCCAATCAATCGACATTTGTAAATGACGCCTTGCAGCCTCAACACGTTCCTTCAATGAAATTGGAGGTAAATGTTCTCCAGTATTAAAATAGTGCTTAACCTGTTTAAAAAACCAAGGGTTCCCAATGGACGCTCTTCCAATCATAGCGCCATCTAAACCGTATTCGTCACGCATTTCTGCAGCACGTTCTGGAGTATTCACATCACCATTGCCAAATACAGGAATATGCATTCTTGGATTGTTCTTTACTGCGGCAATGGGTTTCCAATCTGCATTTCCTTTATACATTTGAGCTCTTGTCCGCCCATGAATTGCAATTGACTTTATACCTACATCTTGTAGCCTTTCTGCGACCTCAACAATTTTAATAGAATCGTGGTCCCAGCCTAGACGTGTTTTAACTGTAACTGGTAGGTTAGTCCGTTTAACCATTTCCGCTGTAAGCTTCTCCATTAAACAAATATCCTTAAGAATACCAGCGCCAGCACCTTTGGACACCACTTTCTTTACTGGACATCCAAAGTTTATATCTATAATATCAGGATTTGATTTTTCAACAATATCTATGGTCTGAAGCATACTATCCATATTGGCTCCAAATATTTGGATACCGACTGGCCTTTCTTTTTCATAAATATCGAGTTTCATAACGCTTTTCGTAGCGTTGCGAATAAGGCCTTCGCTCGAAACAAACTCAGTATATACAACGTCTGCACCTTGCTCTTTACATAAGGCTCTAAAGGGAGGGTCGCTAACATCCTCCATAGGTGCTAACAGTAATGGAAAGTCTCCTAATTCTATGTCACCGATTTTAACCAAGGCTCAAATTTTTTTTGCAAAACTAAGGTTTTTTAAAACACCTATTAATAATTTACATCTACAATCCCAACGGACAAGGTGAGCTCATCGCCTTGTGCGCTTGCGACAGTACCCTCAAATACAGCATTAAACGAAAAATTACTACTAATTAAGGTGTTAAATCTAAAGTTGTTCACACCTGGGTAAGAAGGAAAATAATCAACACCATCTACCTTTATTACAAAATTTATAAAAGTATCTATACCAGTTACATACTCAGGAACCTCAAAAGAAATACTGTGGTTGCCAAATAAAGACGCGCCATAAACAGAAATTACCTCGTTGGAATAAGATATGGTTTTGTTAGCAAAATCAATATTTTGGAGCCCTGCGGTTACTCTTAATACATCTGCCGACAACAGACCACAATTGCCTAATTGATTAATAATGTCGTTTAAACTTCCATCTGGGTCTCCACATTGTAAAATTTGATCTTCTAAAGCTCTTCTATAATCAAGGCATAGTTGAATGTCTTGATTACTCGCATTATATGCAATTTCTGCTTCTCGTGTTGCGTCTCTGAGAGCGCAACTAAATATGGTAAAATCTTTAGTCCAAACAGAAGTTGTTCTCTTTACAATTGTGGTTCCATTTGGTAATGAAATATCTGAACTTGTGAGTACTTCATCTTGTATAATAAACAATGTCTCTCCGTTTTCCGAAATTTCATAACTATGGCTTTGTCCTCCTAATAAATGAATCGTATTAGGTTCCTGCGTGGTAATATCAAAGAATGGTTCTTCTATCGACAACTGGTTGTTATCAACTGTATAATCATATATTTCATCTACATCTGAGTTTGTGTAGAAATTGCTTGTTTGTTCTATTCCGTCAACCTTAACTCTTACGTTATAGGTATAATCACCTCTAATCTTTAAATTATCATCATCGAAGATGACATATAGGTCTGTAGCGATATTAAAAACGCGTGTTTCTGTAACTGAGGACTGATCTTGGTCTCCCGGAATATAAGATACTTCAGAATTAAATTCAACTAGTTGCCATTGACCAAGTATCCTCGGGTTAAAACTCAAGGTACTGATATCAAAGTCTACAGGTTCGTTATCACAACTAATTGATGACAACAAAACAAGCAGACAGCAACATAGTGTAGCTATCTTTTTCATTTGAAGAAAAGCAATCTTTTTCTTCAAATTTAAATAAAAAATAGATTATGGATATGGTTAAGATTAGAACTTAACCTTGGTTTCGATTTTCTCTCCATCTCGCGTGATGGTAATTTCTGCTTCATCTCCATTGTCAAAAACAGACAATGCTCTCATATAACTCATCATATCGGTAACAGTACTGTCTCCTAATTTTACAACAATATCACCCTTTATAATCCCAGCATTAAAAGCAGGCGTGTCTTCGCGTGTACCATCTATTCTCATTCCTTCACCATCAAACAAATAGTCGGGAACAACACCTAAACCCACCTTAAAACGAGGTGTTTCTTCACTTTCATTTTTAGTCTTTCTAAATGCAAGTTCACCATTATCATTCAGGTCACTAATAATCTCATATATATAATCAGAAATTAAGTTCATCCCTTCATAGTTCAATTTATCAGCATCATCGCTCGGCTTATGATAGTCTTCATGCTGGCCTGTAAAAAAATGTAGCACTGGAACATCGATAAGATAAAAAGAAGTATGGTCGCTTGGTCCCACACCACTTTCATTTTCAACTAACCTAAATTTTTCATTATTAGCTTTAATGGTCTGCTTAAAAATAGGCGAGGTACCTACACCATAAACCGCTAACGTACTATCTGCTTTCATCCTCCCAACCATATCCATATTAATCATGTAATTAATAGATTCCGCATCAATTGTTGGGTTTTTAGAAAAGTAATTTGAACCTAACAGGCCCATTTCCTCACCTGAAAAGGCCATGAATAAATAATTATTCTTGTCTTTTATTTCAGCGTTAAGGTTTCTTACGTTTAAGCGATCTGCTAGATTGAGCATAATGGCCACACCACTAGCATTATCGTCCGCACCATTATGTACAGCTTTTTCCTCACCTCTAAATAAGGATCCTTCTCCACCATAACCCAAGTGATCATAATGAGCACCAATGATGATTGTAGTTTCAGCCTTATTATCTATATAACCAACAACATTGTTTCCTGTAATCGTATTATCAGCATTCTTTGTAAACTCCACCTCCTTATGTGGATCTGTTTTAGGTTTAAATGAAAACGATTGTAAAAAGCCATTGGTTCCTTTTGGGCTTATACCCATCTCTTTAAATCTTGAAACAATATAGTCTGCTGCCTTTATTTCACCTTCGGTACCTGTTTGGCGTCCTTCAAGTTTATCGTCTGCCAAGAACCCAACATCATCTTTGATTTTATTTGTTGCTACCTTAGGTTCATTTTTGCAAGTCCATAAACCAACTAAAACCAATAAAAACAATAATTTTCTCATAATGATGCCTTATTTTTACCCAAAATTAGGCATTAAATGCCACTTATAATAATTGTTAAACATGAATAGATTTGTTGCTTTACTGCTTATTTTATTTGCTTTTTCAGCCTGTAAAAACGATTCTTCAAACAATACTGACTCTACTCCTGAAAACAAGTTAAGTACAGCAGATCAAAATCCGCTTATTTATCCTGAAGAGACACATTTTAAATCACTTCGCCAAGTAACATTTGGAGGTGATAATGCAGAAGCATATTGGAGTTTTGATGATAAGCAACTCGTTTTTCAATCTAACAATGCAAAATGGAATGTTGGGTGCGACCAAATGTTTTTAATGAATTTTGAGGAAACCTTCACGGACAGTATTGCACCTCCAATGCTGAGTACTGGCAAAGGCAGAACCACGTGTTCTTATTTTCTACCAGATAATAAGCATATTATTTATGCCTCTACACATCTTAAACAAGATGAATGCCCAGAGACTCCTTTGCGAAAAAATGGAAAATATATTTGGCCCATTTACGATAGCTACGACATTTTTGTTGTTGATTTAGAAGGGAATATTGTTAAACAGCTTACTAATGAGGTAGGTTATGATGCAGAACCAACGGTTTCGCCTAAGGGTGATAAAATTGTGTTTACATCTACAAGAAGCGGAGATTTAGAGTTGTATACCATGAATTTGGATGGTTCGGAAGTAACGCAAATCACAGATGAATTGGGTTATGATGGAGGTGCCTTTTTTTCACCAGATGGCACCAAAATTATTTTTAGATCATCACGCCCCAAGACAGATCAAGAAATTAAAGATTATAAAGACTTATTAGCTGAAGGTTTAGTTGAACCTACAGAAATGGAGCTTTATATCTGTAATGCCGATGGCTCTGATTTACGTCAGTTAACTGATTTGGGTAATGCCAATTGGAGTCCATTTTTTCATCCCTCAGGTGACAAAATTTTATTCTCATCTAATTTTGAGGCTGAACGTGGCTTCCCGTTTAATCTATACATGATTGACATTGATGGAAAAAACCTAAAACGTGTTACACATGGGGAAACTTTTGATGCATTTCCTGTCTTCTCAAACAATGGTAAGTATCTGGCATTTTCTTCCAATCGCAATAATGGTGGCGGTAGAGACACCAATTTATTTATAGCAGAGTGGCAAGATTAGTTTAAATCCTTAATTCTAGTGCGTTCTTCCGCATCAGCAGAACGTTCATTTGAAGACAGTTGTGTATTACCAAATTTATAGCGGAACCCTAATCGAACAAAGCGTGTATCAAAATCTAGAAACCTCCTACTGGATTGATTTAGGTAATTAATTGAAGTGTCGAAATCTTGATTGTTGAAAATATCTTCTACCGCCAAACTAATAACCCCCTTTTTATTCATTATCGTTTTTGAAATATTTAAAATAGAAATTAATCTATTTTCAACTGTTTGTAATCGCTGTAAATTTCTGTTAGACCACTCTAAAATAAAATCAATATTTAGGCTATTATCCTCTAATAAAGTGAGGTTGTTGGTGAGGTTGGAATAGTTTGACCATTGCTCTAATTCTACAAATCCATTTCCAAAATCAACCTCTTCAGTTACTTTATAGAATGATGTAAATCCAGAAACATCCCAACTATTTGACAGCCTAAAGTTAAAATCAAGATCAAAACCAAAGTCAACTTTTTTGTCAAGGTTAGTTGGAGTAAACTCTATGATATTGGTTTCATTGTCTTGTCTTGGTAATTCTTCTATTACACCATCATAATCATCATAATAAGCAGAAATTGCAATATTATTAGAAAGGTTTAGGGTTAAAGAATAACTGTCAGTGTAAGACGGGAGGAGGTTGGGATTTCCAAGTACCACCGTATTTTCATTTATAAAAAAGGTGAAAGGATTCAAATTCCTAAAATCTGGGCGCTCAATGCTACGTCTATAATTTCCAACTATTGAAGCTTTTTCAGATATATTGTGTGACAGGCTTAAGTTAGGAAACCAGTTTAAATAGTCTTGAGAATTAATTTGACTTAACGATTCCGAAAAACCTTCAATATTCGTTTGTTCCAGGCGCAATCCAATACTTAAATCCCACTGACTCCATGATTTACTGAAATTAGCATAACCTGCTAAGACTTTTTCGTCATAATTAAAGGCATCAGAGTTAGCGGTGTTCAATACTTCTTGGTCATTGATGATATCAACCCTTGTGATGTCACTATCTGTGTTAACATTCGAATATTTTAAACCTATATCTAGTTTTGAGCTCTCGCTAGGTTCTAAATTATAATCTATCCCTCCATTAATAATTTCTGTGCTTTGGTTGGCGAGAGTATTGAATTCAGAATCATTGATGAACGAGTTATCAGCATCGAAAAAATTGCTAATTACATTTTGTTCCCGTTGGTAGTCATAGGTCGTATAATGACCCTTAAAAGTAATACTAGCCTTTTCATTTAATTGACGGTTAAATATAATATCACTACCAATATTATACTTGTCGTCCCTAGAAAGATTGTCAGCGGTGAATCGAGATTGAAAAACATTATCCGGATTAAAAATATTAGTATTGTTTGCAATATTATATTTGAAATAAGGTGTGTATAATGCAGTTGTGGTAATGCTTAAGGTGTTGTTATCATCAATAAAATAATCGAAATTAAGATTAACATTATGGTTTTGAGATCGAGTATTTCGATTTACATTATATCTCCATATTTCATCAACACCACCAGCCGAATCTAAAAAATTTACATTTTCATCTTGGTCTCTATTTATTTTTCTCTGTGAATAGCTATAATTAAGATTAAGATTTATTTTATTGTTTTTAAAATAATGGCTCATTCCGGCATTATACCTTGGAAAAACACCTTGTGTGTAGTTACCAACGATGGAGCCTCTATATCCCGTTACCAGGTTTTTACTCATCACAATATTTATAACAGAACCACTATCGGCATCATAACTAGATGGCGGGTTTGTGATAACCTCTACAGATTTAATGCTGTTACCAGGTGAATTCTCTAAAAGTTGAATGAGCTCATTTGGTGTGAGTTGTACTCTTCTGTTGTTTATATATACCGTCGCTGGTGCGTTTTTAAAGTTAATACCGCCATCAGATACTATTACTCCAGGAGTACTTCTTAAAACACCAAGCGTTGAATTTTCCACCAAAGCGGTATTTTCAACATTAAAAATTAATCGGTCTGGTTTTCTTAAAACTGTTGGTTTTTTTGCAATAATTTCAACTTCTTGAAGCTCTTGAGTTGATTCCTTTAAAATAATTGTCTTTAAATCCAACACACCTGTTAGAACAATACGTTGCTTAAAATCGTCGAAGCCAATAAAACTTATAACAAGATCATAGGTGTTCTGATTAAGATTATTTATTACGAAATCTCCCTTGTCATCTGTAGACGACCCACTTATAAATGTGCCACTTAAATCATTGACCAAAATGTTTGCAAGTTCAATTGGCTCATTGTTCTTGTCCACAACCCTTCCAGAAATTGAATAGTTCTGTGCAATTGCATAACAAGGACATGCAAAAAATAATGCAAGGAACAGGATTCTGGTAAAGGCTATCATTAGTTAGGTTTGAATCGCAATATAAAGATTGTTTTTTAGAATTAATTGCGGTTTTTGCACAATTCAATTCGGCTTAAATGTACGATATAGTAACGTTTTGAGCATTAAATAATTTATATTTGCATCCAATTTATTGCTATAGAGAAAGATAAATGAAGCACATTCGTAATTTTTGCATTATTGCGCATATTGATCATGGTAAAAGCACACTTGCTGATAGATTGTTAGATTTTACTGGTTCGGTTACAGATAGAGAAAAGCAAGATCAACTATTAGACAATATGGATCTTGAGCGCGAACGTGGTATTACTATAAAATCACACGCCATTCAAATGGAGTATTCCTACAATGGCGAAGACTATATTTTTAATCTTATTGATACGCCTGGCCACGTTGACTTTTCTTATGAAGTGTCTCGTTCTATTGCCGCCTGTGAAGGCGCTTTACTAATAGTTGATGCCGCACAGAGTATTCAAGCACAGACCATTTCAAATCTATATTTAGCATTAGAAAATGATCTAGAAATTATTCCGGTTCTCAATAAAATAGACCTTCCAAGTGCTAACCCTGAAGAGGTAACAGATGATATTGTAGATCTACTTGGCTGCGATCCTTCAGAGGTAATTCCTGCAAGTGGTAAAACAGGGCTTGGAGTAGAAAACATTCTTGAGGCTATTATTGAGCGTATACCAGCTCCAGAAGGAAATGTTGATGAACCATTGCAAGCATTGATATTTGATTCTGTTTATAATCCATTTCGTGGTGTTGAAACTTATTTTAGGGTCATTAATGGGTCTATTAGGAAAGGGCAAAACATTAAGTTTATTAATACAGGTAAAACCTATTTTGCTGATGAAGTAGGAACACTAAAACTAAACCAGGTTCCAAAAACGGAAATAAAGGCTGGCGATGTAGGGTATTTAATAACGGGAATTAAAGATGCTAGGGAGGTTAAGGTTGGAGACACAATAACTGATGCTAAAAATCCAACTACAAATGCTATTGAAGGATTTGAGGATGTTAAGCCAATGGTTTTTGCAGGTATCTACCCTGTTGATACCGAAGATTACGAGGAACTTCGTAACTCTATGGAAAAACTACAATTAAATGATGCGTCTTTGGTTTTTCAACCAGAAAGCTCAGCGGCACTTGGTTTTGGATTTCGATGTGGTTTCTTAGGCATGCTACACCTTGAAATTATTCAAGAACGACTAGAGCGTGAGTTTAACATGACGGTGATAACAACTGTACCAAACGTGAGTTACCATGCTTTTACCAATAAAAATCCAGATGATATTGTAATTGTAAATAATCCATCTGATTTGCCTGAGCCTTCAACTTTAAACCGTGTTGAAGAACCTTTTATAAAAGCTACAATCATAACAAAATCGGATTTTGTTGGTCCGGTAATGAGCCTTTGCATTGAGAAACGTGGCCAAATTACAAATCAAACTTATTTAACTACCGAACGTGTAGAGCTGAGTTTTGACATGCCTTTAGCAGAAATTGTATTTGATTTTTATGACCGCCTAAAAACGGTATCTAAAGGATATGCCTCGTTTGACTATTCGCCAATTGGAATGCGTTCGTCTAAACTAGTACGTGTAGATATTTTATTGAATGCCCAAACAGTAGATGCGCTATCTGCATTAGTGCATGCAGACAATGCCTATACAATTGGAAAAAAGATGACCGAAAAGCTTAAAGAGCTTATTCCGCGTCAACAGTTTGATATTCCTGTGCAAGCAGCAATTGGTGCAAAGATTATTGCTAGAGAGACTATAAAGGCCTTAAGAAAAGACGTAACAGCAAAGTGTTATGGTGGTGATATTTCACGTAAACGTAAACTTCTAGAAAAGCAGAAAAAAGGTAAGAAACGTATGCGCCAAGTTGGAAATGTGGAGATTCCACAACAAGCATTTATGGCGGTATTAAAGCTGAACGACTAAACGTATTTGTTTCTTTTTATTATCTTCAAGGTTGGACTAACCAATTATGGGAAACCAGCCAAATACCATACTTATTTGTGAAGACCATCAAATTGTAATTGATGGCTTGGTATCCATCATTAATAACGATAAAAGCTACAAAGTCGTTGGGGCGGTTAATGATGGTGGATTAGTTGTTCAAGAAATTAAACGATTTCAACCAGACATTATTCTTTTGGACCTCAACCTTCCTAATAAAAATGGGCTTGAATTAATTGGTGAAATAAAAGCGCTAAAACCATCCCCTAAGATTATTGTTTTAACAATGTACAATAACGAAAGCATTGTTAAAAAAGTGAAGCAGAATAATGCTAATGGGTTTTTGTTAAAAAACTGTTCTTCAAATGATCTTCTAACAGCCTTCGATAGTGTGCTCAATAATAATATTTTTTATATGGGTAAAGGCGTTAAAAATGATGTGGTTGAAAATGATGGCTTTTTAGAAAGTATAAAATTAACAAGAAGAGAGCGGGAAATTATTCTAGAACTCTCAAAAGGCTATAATGTTCCAAAAATTGCAAAATTGCTTTTTATCAGTCCTCGCACTGTAGAAACGCATAAGAAGAATATTTTCAAAAAACTAAACATTCACAACTCGATAGATTTGATAAAATTAATCAATGAAAAAAAGCTACTTTGATATACAGGGCGTTTTATCATTAATCTTCTTTCTCCTTTTTTCAACCTTATCAGGAGCACAAGCTTTGCCTCGTGTTATTAATATCTCAGTTGATTTTAAAGAGGTAAGTCTAACCGATTATGGCACAGTTGATCCTGCAAATGCAATGAGGGAAGATTACTTCTACTTTGGATTTGAAAAAAACATCAACACAATTCGTTTTAAAATCAGAAACACCACATCGGTTGAAAAAAGGTTAATCCTTGAGTTGTCTAATGCACTAATTGATGAGGTTTCACTTTTAAAAGGTGGGAATCATAATGAAACAATTTCTAGAACAGGAATAAACTATTCAAAAAAAAGTCGGCCAATAGATAATAGACTTTTTGTATTTGATTTAAATCTTAAACCTAAAGAAATAGCAACATACCACCTTCAACTCAGAAAGGAAAAAGGTAAGCCTTTGGTTACCTCTGTTTATATTAAAAGTGATAATCACTTTTATAAAAAAAGTGCTATTCAATTAGCGTTAATTGGCACTTATTATGGGATTAGTTTGTTATCCGTTTTGTTTAGTCTATTTATTGCCATCTTCCTTAAAAAATATAGCTATATCATCTATGCGTTGTATATTGTTTTTTTAGGTCTTTTTATAAGTTCTTATACAGGATTATTTTCCCTATTTTTTTTAAATGAAGACAGTATTTTTGATAAGTATACCAACTACGTTTTATTTAGTGAGATTTCATTAATGCTTTTTATCATATTCTCTCAAAAAATATTAGAGGCAAAAAACTATATGCCAAGATTAAAAAGGGGAATTGACTTTTTACTCATTACTTTAATCTCAATACGATTAGCTATTCATTTCTTTTTAACAGAATTCTTTAATCAGTATGTTTCGGTTTTTATGAAGCTCTGGTATTTGGTTTTCTTAATTATGGTCGTTCTAATTAGTATTGAAATATTTAAATTCTTTAAAACTAATTTTAAACGTAGCTCACTATTTGCCATAGCCTACGTGTTTATGATTACAGGGGTCTTATTAACCATTCTTTATCATAGTTATGGCCTTATCAACACCATAATTTATGGCTTACCTATAATCTTTTATTCTTCATTTTTAGAAATATTATTTCTCACATTCACGGTAATTTATATGGTAAAAGACATCTATGATGAGAGAAATGTTTTATCTAAAAAGCTAATATTAGAAGAAAAGAAAAACCTCTTTTCATTTGTTAAAGGAGAAGACAAGGAGCGTAAGAGAATTAGTAGAGAATTACACGATAATATAGGAAGCCAATTAGGTTACCTTAGGCGTTTTGTTGATGACAAATTCAATAATACTGAAATAAGTGATGCTTTAGACAATATCTGTAACAATGTTAGGAATTTGTCACATGAAATATCTCCATCAGACCTTAATCTTGTAGGTCTTGAAAATGCAATTAAAGATTTATCATCTAGACTTAATAATCAGACATCTTTAAAAGTTAGTTTTGAGGCTTATGAATTCCCCGAAATAATCAATGAAAACAAAGCCTTACAGATATATAGAGCTATTCAAGAAATTTTTAACAATGTCCTAAAACACTCAAAAGCAAAAAACTTAGACATTCAACTCATTGGTCATGGAGATCATTCTGTTATAACCATTGAAGATGATGGTATTGGGTTTGATAACAGTACTACTAATCTTGGACATGGCTTAAAGAATATAAACCTAAGGATTAATCAAATTGAAGGGTCGGTTGATGTTGATTCCAAGTTAGATAAAGGCACCTCTTTTATTATTTCGTTTCCTAATTAAATTTACCTGACTTCTGGTATTGTTTCTTACTCTTATTACAGCTTAGATTTAAGGTCTAGATAATGTGCTATTAATCAAAATTGATCTAGAATCTTCAAGGTGTATGATTTAAATTGATATATCTTCTCTTGAAGGCAAGGGCTTTAACCTTTGGGTTAAGGCCCTTTATCATTTAATAATATACCAGAGCTCAGGTATTGTCCTAAACCTACCCTGATGTATAGATTTACACTATCAATTTAAAATCATGCATTATGAAAACTAAATTACTTTTTTTCGTGTTTTTGATTCTTTCGATAGAATTGTACTCACAAAACGTATGGACAGGTAACATAAATGATCTATGGTCTAACCCAGATAATTGGACCGGTAATGTTCCTGATGCTTCAGATGACGTTTTAATTCCTACAGGTTTTGCAGTTACCATTGATACACCTGCAGATATAAGGTCAATAGAAGTTCAAGGTAATTCAACCTTAAATGTTACAGAATCTATTACAATTGCCGTAGATTCAGAGTTTGAAGATAACGTGGTAGTTAATTGGTTCTCTGGAGATTTAATTGGACCAGGTGTATTGCTCAATAGCGGTACCATAAATTTAAGCTTTTCTGGTTTTGATTTAAGCGGATCTGTGGTTCTAAACAATCCTGGAGAAATCAATCTCTCTGGCGGTGGAAACATTTTTATTGGTACAGATAGTGTTCTTAATAACTCAGGCACTGGAATTATCGATTTCCAAACAACAGGTTCTGAAATTTCTAATGTAGGTCTTCCTCCAAACACCCTTAATAATCAGGGTGTAATCAAAACCTCTATGCCTAATCCAACTGATATTGCTGCCATAGATGGTTATCTCATCAATACAAGTGGTGTCTTTCAAGTTGATTCTGGAGCACTGAACATTAACACTGTGTCTGCTAACTTTATGGGTGGGCAGTTCAATATTGCCTCAGGAGCATCAATGAACTGGAACGAAACTATTGATGCTACTGGAATATTGACTGGTAACGTACTGGGGGAACTCAACTGGAATAATGACTTAAATATTAACACTACCGTTGAATTTAACTTTACTGGTAATGCTATTATTAATAATACTGGTGGCGATTTAACAGGTGGTGGTACCTTAACTAACACCACAACTTTGGCTCTTGAAAGTGGAAACCTAGCAATCGAAGATGGTTCAACTATAAATAATAATGGTGCTATTACACTTCAAAACAGCAGTGATATATTAATTGACTCAAACGGTACATTCAATAACAATCTTATAGGTGTTATTTCAATTGAGGATAGTGGTTGTAATATTGGTTCTCAAGGAATTGCTGACACGAGTAGATTATTTAATAACCTTGGGACATTAAATGTGACATTGCCAAGTCAATCTGATCAATCTTCAGTAACAATAAACTTAAACAATGATGGAGGGACATTAAATATTAATAACGGTGTATTCAATTTAAATTTTGACGGTCTGGTGCTTAATGGTGGCACCTATAATGTCACTTCTACAGCTGTGCTCGCTTGGGCATTTCCTGTGTCAATATCAGGTGATTTAACAGGTAATCTTGAAGGCAATATATTGTGGGGTGATGACATAAATGTTAATACGTCTGCAACTTTTGACTTTACTGGTTCTGGTACAATTTCATGGAACAGTGGTAATATTGAAGGCGGAGGCGCGCTGACCAATGAAAATGTAATCGTAAAAACATCTGGAGGTACCAAACGAATTAATGGCGGAACAACCTTTAACAATAACGGTGAATTAAGACAAATTGTTGGTGGCACCATTAGCGTTTCAACAGGCTCTGTGTTAAATAATAATTCTGGTGGAGTTATAGATCTACAGGCATCAACTTCAGGGTTTTCAAATTTTGGAGTAGCGCCAAACGTTATAAATAACTCAGGTAATATTCTTAGCAATACCTCTTCAGGAAGTGCCTTTATTAGCGCACAAATAACAAATACAGGAACCATAGAAATTACTCAAAATGCTTTGGTGTTTAATGGGTCTGGCGCATTAACTAACAGTAGCTCTGGAATAATCAAAGGTGTTGGGACATTAACACTGCCTTCTAGTCCTTCAGATTTTATAAATAATGGAATTTTCTCCCCAGGTCTGTCACCAGGCACATTGAGTCTAGTTAATGAATTCAACTCGAGCCCTACATCTATTCTTGAAATTGAAATTAATGGCTCAGTTCAAGGAGTAGATTATGACTTACTGACTATAGATGGTGATGCAAATTTAGATGGAGGTATTGATGTGTCCTTAGGTTTTGCACCTTCTATTAGTGATGAATTTGTAATTCTAAATACGCCTGGATCTGGCGACACTATAGATCTTTGTAATTTACCTTCGTCTACAACCGCTTCCTTTGGAGGGTTTACCTATGAATTTACGATAGCATGTCGAAATTCGGATGAGCTCGTATTAAGTGTTACTGATCAAACACTATCTGACAATAGTAACGAAGTTCTAGAGGCGAAAATTTTTCCTAATCCAACAACTGGTCAATTAACAATCAATGATGAGACCATAAATCATGTTTGGGTATATGATATTAATGGCAGAGAAGTTTTCAAATCAAATGACTTTCAATTCTCTATTGCGAGTCTAAAAGATGGACTTTATTTCATAAAAGCTCAAAACAAAATGGGACATAGCTTCGTACAAAAAGTTATAAAAAATTAGAGAATAATTTTTATTCTATAACTCTAACCTGTTAAGAGGGATACTGGGCTCCCTAACAGCCTGGTGTTTCCTTTTAAAGAGTCTGCCCTAAATAAACCAATTTACTTTTGGTATCTATTTCCCTTTCAATCTCATCATCAATAGATGGGATAATGTGAATTTCACCTTTGCTTGTTTTTACAAATAATGGTACTTGCTCAGAGTTAGCTTTGATTTTTTCTAAAATGGTATTGTAGTCTTCAATATCTTTAATACTTGCTTCTCTGATATGGGGATGCTCCTCTGAGACTTCCATAAGCATATTAAAATCGTCTGAAAGTGTAAATAAGCCATCGCCTGGTAGTATTTCACCTGCCTCAAGTTCAGCTTTTGAGGCAAGCCTAAAAGAACCATGTTCCCCAAATTGATCACGGTACTTTTCAACAGCATAGCGATTGATATCCGCATTTCCTGTCAGCGCCAATAAATATCCTATATCATTAAGCTCAACATTGTCTTTAAGATTGTCCGAATATATATTCTCTTCGTAGGCCTCAATACCGAGCGCCTCAGCTTCGCTTATATTGCTTTGGTTAGTGTCTACCATTACAACATGCCTGCCATTATCAATTAAATATTGAGCTATTATTCGAGATACCTTAGAGGCTCCAATTATTAAAATCCCTTCGGATTTGGTTAAAAACACGCCCGAAATTTTAGCGAATATTCTTGCTGTTGTAGCATTTAACAATACAGTGCCGAGAACAATCATAAACACCAAAGGTGTAATATATTCAGCACCAACCACATCCTCAGCACTCAGCTTACTTCCAAATAAAGACGCGATACCTGCAGCCACAATACCTCTTGGCCCAACCCAACTGATAAATAATTTTTCATTGGTTCTTAGTTTGGAACCAGATGAACTTATAAATACAGCCAATGGTCTTATAACAAATACAACTGTTAAAAAAAGCGCAACAGTCTCCCATCTGTATAATAAGAGTAGGTCTTCGTAGTTGATGTTGGCCGCTAAAAGTATAAATAAGATAGAGATTAACAAAACACTTAAGGACTCTTTAAAATACAAGAGCTCTTTTATGTTGTCTAGTTTACTATTCCCGATAACCATTCCCATTACCACAACTGCTAAAAGGCCAGATTCATGAGCAAATAATTCGGATTCTACAAATACTAAAAGCACAACAGAAAGCGAAACAACATTTAATAAATAGTGAGGTATAAAATTCTTGTTTATGGCAAATACCAAGGCATGGGCAAAAGTAAATCCGAACGTGGTACCAAATAATACAATCTTACCAAACTCAACAAGTGCTGTTTTGGTGAAGCCAATTTCCCCACCCACAAAAATAAATTCAAATACCAATACCGCCACCAAAGCTCCAATAGGATCTATAAGTATGCCTTCCCATTTGAGTACAGCAGATACGTCTCGCTTTAAAGGTATATTGCGTAATATGGGCGTAATTACCGTTGGTCCTGTTACAATAATTAATCCCGAGAAAAGAAAACATAAGTCCCAAGACAAACCAAATAGATAATGAGCAAGTACTGCTGCTCCAAAAAAGGTTACAGCCGCACCAACCGTGATAAGTTTAGTAATCACTGGACCAACATTTCGAATTTCGCTTCGTTTAAGCGTTAATCCACCTTCAAACAGAATTATACTTATGGCAAGAGAAACAAAATAGAATAATCCTTCACCAGGAAATAGACCTTTCTTTCCATTCCAGATGGGTTCTATCCACTTGGACCCATCCTCGTTTATAAATTCTGCAGCGATTGGTCCAACTAAAAGACCGATTAATATTAATGGTAAAATAGCAGGAATCTTAAACTTCCATGCTACCCACTGAGCTAATATGCCAAGGATGATAATACCTGCTAATTCAACCATCTATAGTTATTTTTAGTGTACCCGAAAATAGGGTTTTTTTTATCAACTCTAAAAATGCTAATAAATCCTTAAGTTTTCAAGGCATTAATTACAATTTTGTAAATTGCGCGATTATGAAATTATACCCCATAAATGCAGGAAATTTTAAGCTAGATGGTGGTGCAATGTTTGGTGTTGTTCCAAAATCCTTATGGCAGCGTACCAATCCCGCAGATTCCAATAATATGATTGACATCGCGGCACGCTGTTTGTTAATAGAAGATGGAGAACGATTAATTCTTATTGATACTGGGATGGGCAACAAACAGAGTGAAAAGTTTTTTGGTTACTATTATTTGTGGGGAGACGACTCTATAGATAAATCACTGGCTCATTTTGGTTTTAGCAGAGAGGATATTACAGATGTGTTTATGACGCATCTTCATTTCGATCACTGCGGTGGAAGCATCCAGTGGAACAAAGACAAAACACTATTAGAACCAGCATTTAAGAATGCTCATTTTTGGAGTAATAAGGATCATTGGGAGTGGGCCACTAAACCAAATCGTAGAGAAAAAGCGTCCTTTTTAAAAGAAAATATCCTACCAATGGAAGAATGTGGACAACTCAAATTTATTGATGTTCCTAGCGATAATATTTCTCAAGATTCATCACTTGGGTTTGGTGTTTTCTTTGCAAACGGTCACACGGACAAGCAGATGGTTCCCATGATTTCTTATAAGGATAAAACCATTTGTTTTATGGCAGATTTGTTGCCAACTGCTGGGCATTTGCCAATTCCGTTTGTGATGGGTTATGATACAAGGCCACTCTTAACTCTAGATGAGAAAGAATTTTTTCTTAATATGGCTGCTGATAATAATTATTACTTATTCTTAGAACACGACGCGCATAATGAAATCATAACTGTGGGACATACCGAAAAGGGTGTTGGGTTAAAAGATACATTTACATGCCAAGAAATATTTAATTAAATAAAATTTATATGAACTTAAGTAGAAGAACTTACGGCTCTTTATTATTTGTTGCCACACTAATGATTGGTTGTGGTAGTACAGCGGATATTTTATCCACTCCAATTGAAAATATTGATACCTCGCCATTAAAGGTTATGGATTTAACTGAGGCTGAGAAGAAAAATTGGGGCCATCTAGATTTAGAGAGAGATACCATCCCTGGAATGGCGGTAGACAGGGCTTACTCAGAAATAATAAAAGGCAAAAAAGGTCAAAAAGTAATTGTGGCGGTTATCGACTCTGGAATTGATATTGATCATGAAGATTTAGATGATGTCATATGGACCAATAAGGATGAAATTCCTAACAATGGTAAAGACGATGATAAGAATGGTTATGTAGATGACGTCCATGGCTGGAATTTTCTGGGCGACGCATATAATGAACAACTAGAATATGTAAGGCTATTGGTGTCTGGTGATACTTCAAATCCAAGATATCAAGAGGCTCAAAAGCAACTAGAGGACGATTATAATCTTTGGACAAGCAGAAAAACACAATACGACCAAATTGCTCAGGCCGTAAACAATGCTGACAAAGCTTTAGTTAAAGCAACAGGAAAAGAAGATTATACGCTAGAAGAGGTTAATCAAATAAAGTCAGAAGATCAAAATGTTATTCAGGCGGTTCAAATAGCGAATAATATCAGTGCAAATGGATTAACACTTCAAGAAGCAAAAAAGGAAATAGAATCAGGCTTAGTAAGCATAAATGAAAGCTTAAACTATAATCTAAATAAGGATTTTAGGGGTAGAAAGACTAATGATGACATCAATGATATTACAGACACATCATATGGTAATGGTAATGTAAAACATATGGTGAAAGATGAATCTCACGGAACACATGTTGCTGGTATTATTGCGGCTGAGCGTAATAATGGGTTGGGAGCAAATGGAGTTGCAAATAATGTGGAAATAATGGCGCTTAGAGTGGTTCCAAATGGTGACGAATATGATAAAGACGTTGCCCTTGCAATCCGTTATGCGGTTGATAACGGCGCAAAGGTGATAAACGGAAGTTTTGGAAAATCCTATTCTCCTCATAGCGCTTGGGTAAGAGACGCTATTAAATACGCTGGAGACAATGATGTCGTTTTTGTCCATGCTGCAGGTAACGACAGTAAGAATGTGGATGTTGAACCTAATTTCCCAGATGACAATGTGAACTTTGTTGAGGTTTCGGATAATTATATTAGAGTCGGTTCATTAACGGAAAATTATGGTTCTAAAATGGTGTCTGGTTTCTCAAATTATGGAAAGAAAAATGTAGATGTTTTTGCACCAGGATCATCTGTCTATTCAACAACTCCAGAGAATGAATATGATTTTAAAGGTGGGACTTCAATGGCAGCGCCAGGTGTAGCGGGTATAGCTGCATTACTTAGATCACAATACCCAAATTTAACAGCTACTCAGGTAAAGCAAGTAATTATGGACTCTGGTTTACCGCTCACAACAAAAGTGGTTGTTGGTGGAGACGCCTCAAATGTGAAGCCGTTTTCAGATTTATCAAAATCTGGTAGAATAGCTAACGCATACAACGCCTTAATTATGGCATCAAAAATAAAATAGAATTATGAAAAAGTTTTTGGTTTGTGTTTTTTGTACAGCCCTATTTACTAATGGTTGGGCAACGGATAAAACATCAATTGATGAAAGTTTAGAACTTAATTCAAATCCAGGATATTGGCAACAACATGTTGACTATACAATGGAAATTGATATGGATGTGGATTCTTACCAATATGTTGGAAAGCAAACGTTAGAATACACTAATAATTCTCCAGATATACTAAATCGTGTTTATTATCATTTATATTTTAACGCCTTTCAGCCAGGAAGCGAAATGGATGTTCGCTCAAGAACCATAGCAGATCCTAGTGCAAAAATTGGTGATCGCATAAGTAAGCTAAAACCAAACGAAATTGGCTATGTCAAAGTCACTTCACTACTTCAAAATGGTTCATCATTAAAATATGAAACCGTTGGAACAATTCTAGAGGTTAAACTAAACCAACCTATTCAGCCAGGTGAAAAAGTAACCTTTGATATGGAGTTTGATGCTCAAGTCCCTGTGCAAATTCGTCGTTCGGGTAGAAACAACAAGGAAGGCGTTGCGCTTTCTATGGCACAATGGTACCCAAAATTGGCTGAGTATGATGATGAAGGCTGGCACGCAGATCCATATATAGCACGCGAGTTTCACGGTGTGTGGGGCGATTTTGATGTAAAACTAAAAATTGATTCAGATTATGTTGTTGGCGGAACCGGTTATCTTCAAGGGGAGCCCAAAAAAGTCGGCAATAAAAAAGAATACCATTTTGTTGCGCCAAAAGTTCATGATTTTACTTGGGCAGCAGATCCGGATTTTGTTCATGATACCTTTGAAATGGAGAATGGTCCAAAGCTTCATTTTTATTACAAGAAAACCATGAACCAAACTTATTTGGACAATTGGAAAAAACTACAGCCAGATACAGCAAAACTAATGGAATTTTTCAGTGAAAATGTTGGTGAGTATCCATACGATCAATATTCTGTTATACAGGGTGGTGATGGTGGTATGGAATATGCTATGTGTACCCTTATTACAGGCGAACGCAATTATGGTAGTCTGCTTGGTGTTACTTCACACGAAATGGCGCATACGTGGTTTCAATTTCTACTGGCTAGTAATGAAGCCAAGCACGAGTGGATGGATGAAGGCTTTACAAGCTATATTTCGTCATTAGCCTCAAATTCACTTAAAGAAAATAAAAGTTCTAATCCGGTTGCGGGTTCTTACAGAGGTTATATCGCATTAGCAAACTCTGGTTATGAACAACCACTAACCACACACGCAGATCGTTATGCTTATAACCAAGTTTATGGCGCTTCGGCCTACAGTAAAGGTTCGGTGTTTTTAGCGCAACTTGGTTATATAATTGGCGAGGAGAACCTTAAGAAAACCATTAAAAAATACTTTAATGATTTTTCTTTTAAACATCCAAAACCTATGGATATAGTGCGTACCGCCGAGCGCATTACAGATTTAGAATTAGACTGGTATTTAATTGATTTTGCACAAACTACAAATACCATAGATTACAGTGTTAAATCTGTAAACGGAAATAAAATCGAATTAGAACGTATTGGATTAATGCCAATGCCTATTGATCTTGTGGTTACTTATGAAGATGGGTCTGAAGAAGCGTTTTACATCCCATTACAGATGATGCGTGGTGAAAAACCAACCACAGCAAATGTTGTTTCTGATTGGGCTTGGGCAATGCCAACCTACACTTTAACTGCGAGTAAGAATGTTAGAAAAGTAGAGATTGATAGATCTATGCTTATGGCTGATGTCAAAAGAGAAAACAACGTATATTCAGTTTCAGAATAAAACTAAAACAGAACAGACCGCAACCAAACAGTTGCGGTTTTTTTATACCAGTTTTCCTTTTTGTACATCTCTTTTTTAGATACGCGTTCTCTATTGTAAAGCAATAAATGTCTCTGGTCTAACTGCTTATTTCGGTAACCGAATAAATGAAATATTGATTTTGCCATTAGTCTTGTTATGGTCAAATCTGCTTTAAGAACACCCATTCTTTTATCGTACCAGCTAATGCCAGGAAGTAATGTCAAAATCGTGTCTGCCTTTATTTTTCTTAGAAAGCTTGAAAGCTCTAAAAAAATATGAGGAATCTTCCGAATAATAAAAAATCCGTCATTTCCAGAATTTTGATACAGTGGCATAAACAGTTTGGCATTGTGCTCAGAATATATGCGTTCACCGTTAGATGTTGCTAAGAAAGCACCTTTTTCAATAGTTTGAAAACTCTCATAACCAGGCTTCATTACAAAAATTTCCTTTGGCTTAATATGGTATTTATAAATAACCTCATAGATAGAAGATGCGCTGAAAGATGCATCTTTTAAAACCTGCTCAAATTCTCCATGGCCACCAAGTTCATCATTTCTTAAATGTCCTGTATGTTTTAATGCTAATGAAATAAACGCGACACAGCTCTTTATAGCTTGAGGATCTACATGCTGCCCAGCCTCAAAACCTAAAGAAACATAACCCAACTTATTTAAATAACTCAGTAGTGGCCCTTCTAAATATTCTTCTATACCTAATACTATAGGGACGGGAAAACATTGAGAGAACTTTCGGTTAATTATAGCATCATTAATCGTAATAAACGGAAGG
This sequence comes from Winogradskyella poriferorum, assembly GCF_050618035.1. Classification (GTDB taxonomy): domain Bacteria; phylum Bacteroidota; class Bacteroidia; order Flavobacteriales; family Flavobacteriaceae; genus Winogradskyella; species Winogradskyella poriferorum_A. The sequence continues at coordinate 736,016 of NZ_JBODPY010000001.1, read as the reverse complement.
CTCTTGCTCGAAGTTGTATGAAGGTCAATAAAATATATAGGTGATTTATTGGACCTGAACAGGCCTTTAATAAATTCAAAAAGTTCAATCTGTTCTTGTTCTTCTTGAGAGTATTGTTCTTTGTTTTCAAGAATTTGGAGCTTATCGGTAGTCCACATTCTATTGAGGTCTAATTCAATAAAGCGTTTATTTTTTTTAAGTGCTTTTATATTACCGTAAACAGCATAAATCTCTCCAAAAAGATCATTTTCGTCTACCCTATTTAATACCTTATTTAAGGCATCAACACCCGCAAACTCATTTCCATGAATACCAGCAAAAAACACAACAATAGAGCCAGGCCTTTTACCTTTGAGGTGGTGAAAAATTCTGTTAGGCTTTTGTTCTTTGTGTTTATGGGTTTCTACAACAGCTTGCATTTTAAAAATCACTTGAGGTTAAAATGCCTAAAAGTTCTTTATTTCTAACAACTGGCAAACAGTTTATATCATAGGTCTTCATTAGGTTTTTTGCGTCCTCTAAAGAAGCTTCTTGAGATATGGTAATAAGCGCCTTAGTCATTACATCCTTTACACGAAGGTGTAGTTCTTTATTTCCTAATTTTATCAAATCAGTCCAGGACAATAATCCTGTCAATTCCTTTTTCTTATTAATGACTGGCATATGATGAATTTTCTTCCACCTCATAATATTACTTACCAGTTCTAAGCTGTCGTTTTGATCTACCAATAAAATTTTTGTGTTCATATTGTGCTTCACAATACGACTGATATCAATTTTAAGGTTCTGATCAGGATTAAATTTCCCCCAAGTATCTACTGTTTTATCTTTTAGTTGATTCTTATGCATATAGGCGGTCATATTCTGAAGGGCCTCAAAATTGGTTTTGGATTTTTGCAATTCCCTAAAACTACTTATCATCCATTCGGCACCATTGTTAGATTTTAACCTGTTTTCTATAACAAGCAAATAAGTATTAATATCATCTTTATCAACATTCATTTGTTCTAGGCCTTTTCTAGCTATTGGCAAGAACTCATGCAGGATTAAATCTTGCGCTGATACTAATTTTTTATTCCATTTAAATTGAGTTTCCATCCCATTTCGGGCCGCTTTAAAGAAGTTGTTTTTAGCATCTTTAAAATCCATATTGAGATGAATGTCTTTGTACTTCTCTGGCTGGCCTTTCATTAAACCTACCCAGAACACCATGTTGGCAATTTCATCCTTTAGTGTAGGACCAGATGGTATGTATCGACACTCTATTCTTAGGTGTGGTTTACCACCACCAACACCATAACATACTCTGTTCCATTTATAAACAGTTCCGTTATGAAGTTGTAAAGCTCTTAGTTTGGGTATTTTATCTGCTTCTAAAAGATCTAAACTATTATCATGCTCATCTGAGGTTAATAAACTTCTAAACCTAGCAATGTGGTCTCTAAAAATATCACTTACACTACCACGCTCCCAGTCAGCACCAAAACTTACACGAGATTGTTTTTCGTTATGTATAAAAGAATTTGCTCGTGTATCGATGCTCTGAGTAAAGAGTGCAATTCTTGTTTCAGACCAAAGCTCTCGACCAAATAAAATTGGTGAATTAACACAACTCGCCAATACAGGTCCCGCAATAGCCTGTGCCCAATTATACTTGTCAACAAATTCTTGTGGTGCTATCTGCAGATGGGTCTGGAAGCTTGTGTTACAAGCTTCTAACATAACACAATCATGAATGAGGTTTAGTTCATCAACTCCTTTAATGTGTATATTAAAGTTTTCTCGTCTTGAATCTTTGAGTGAATTATTAAGAACATGATACCTTGGCATGTTGGTCATATACTCCTCTCCTATATGCTTAAGGCGAAGTGTAGGTAAAATTCCTGTTAGAATTATTTTTGAATCTTTTTTGTGAGCCGCTTCTTCAGCTTTTTTCAATAAAGATTTAAGATCTAAGTGAAGTTGCGAAAAACACTTCCCTTTTAGAATCAAAGGGTCTGAATTTATTTCAAGATTATATTTTCCTATTTCTGTTGTGAAATGCTCATCGTTTATTTCTTTAAGCACTTCAATGCTGTTATTGTTTGGAAAATAGTCTTTGGTAACAACACAGAATTCTTGTTCGGCGCCAATACGAATTGGTTCTTCTTCAATCATTTCTTTTTTTAGCATTATATCCAACGCCTCAAGATCTTTTACCAAATGGTGAATATATAATGCTTTATCTTTAGGGCTTTTAAGTTGTTTTACGTCTAAGTGTCCCATAATTAAAGCCAAGTATTGATTTATCTATGTAAGTTACTCCAAATTAGAGCCTAAAAACATGATTTTTATCATAGCGGTCCCACTACAGATTTTGGACAAACCAGAATACAATTCTAATTTTACAGCCAATTGAACCAAAAAATGTCATTTAAATACAGTAAGAAAGACAAACTAAAGAGTAAAAAGAGCATCGATTTGCTTTTTGCAGAAGGTAAATCTGTAACAGCTTTTCCGTTGCGCTTAGTTTATCTTGAAACAGAATTTAATGATGATAGCGTTATTAAGTGTGGTGTATCTGTAAGTAAAAAACTCCACAAAAAAGCAGTTTCTAGAAATAGAATTAAACGCCTAATGAGAGAGGCATACAGACTCAATAGAGGTGATTTCTTTAACAATAGTTCAACACCTTATGCGTTTATGATTTTGTATCTTAGTAAAGATGGAACAACTTTTGAGCAACTAAATGAAGCAATGAAGAAATTGTTCAATAAGTTTCTAGATAAAACCTCAAACTAATGAAAGCCTTATTACATAAAAGAATAATCATACCTGTTCTTGCCATCTGTCTATTTTTTGGCGCCACAGCATTTAAAAGTGATTTCTTTGAAATTGCCAAACAAATAGAAATATTCACAACTCTATTTAAAGAACTCAACATGAATTATGTTGATGATACCAATCCTGGAGACCTAATGGATACTGCTATTAAGAGCATGTTAGATGATTTAGATCCTTACACACAGTTTTATAACGAACAAGATGTAGAAGCTTCTCGTATTAATAATGCTGGTGACTATACCGGAATCGGTGCTAAGGTCCTTACACTAAAAGATAAATTAGTGATTGTTGAGCCTTACAAAAACTATGCGGCTGATAAAGCAGGTCTAAAGGCTGGAGATGAGATTATAAAAGTTGATAATGTTGTCGTTTCAGATTTTAAGGATGACGCCGCAAATTTACTTCAAGGTGCTGCTGGTACTGAGGTTAATATCACCTATAATCGCCAAGGAGCAACCAATACAATTAAAATTATCCGTGAATCTCTTGAAATAAAAGCTGTACCACATTACTCCATGGTTGATGAGAAAACAGGGTATATCGTGCTACGAAAATTTAATGAAAAGGCGTCTTCAGAAACAATAAGTGCACTAAGAGTATTAAAAAATCAAGGCGCCACTCAACTTATATTAGATCTTAGAGGTAATCCAGGTGGTCTATTAAATGAAGCGGTTAATGTCACTAATATTTTTGTACCAAAGAACCAGCTTGTAGTGACTACAAAGTCAAAAGTTAAAAAATACAACAAGACCTATTATACAAGGCGTGATGCCGTAGATACAGAAATACCTTTAGTTATTTTAATAGATGGTAGAAGTGCTTCGGCAAGCGAAATTGTTTCTGGAGCGCTACAAGATATGGATAGAGCTGTGGTAGTTGGAACAAGAAGTTTTGGAAAAGGCTTAGTGCAAAGACCAAAGGCTCTCACCTATGGAACTCAAATGAAAATAACTATTTCAAGATATTACACTCCATCAGGAAGATGCATCCAAGCTTTAGATTACTGGAATCGCGATGAAAACGGTAAGGCTACTAGAGTTAAGAAAGAAAATTACAACAGTTTCAAAACAAGAAACGGAAGAGAGGTATTTGATGGTGGTGGTATTGAACCTGATGTAGAGGTTGAATTTGGTAAAGAATCCACAATTACAAAGGCTATTCTAAATGAAAATCTAGTTTTTAATTATGCTACCAATTTTTACTATAATAACACAGTAGATGAGTTGTTAGAATTTGAATTTTCTGAAGCTGACTATAAAGATTTCAAAAAATACTTAAAACAATCTGGTTTCAACTTTGAAACTAAAACCGAACAAGCTTTTAATGAGGCTATGGCTATAGCTGAAGATGAGGAATTGACTCGTGTAATAGATTCTGATTTTCATAATTTATCTGCCTCATTACAAGCCTTTAAGTCTAACGCAATAGATGCTAATAAAACACAGTTAAAAGCATTGCTAACTGATGAAATAATAAAGCGTTACTTCTACAGTGAGGGCTTATACAGCTACTACAAAGCCAATAATTCTGACATTAAAAAAGGGCTAAGTATCCTCAATAATCCTGAGCAATATGCTAGTATTTTGAGGTAAAAAATTAAAATTATTTATATTTAACATTTGAGAAACCCTTTGGTTCTAAGAAATTATTGGATAAAATGAGACCCTTAATCATTTTTATGTGCTTTTTTATTCAGCTTTCTTTTTCACAGAAAGTATTGAAGCATCAGGTCTATTTTGAAACTGATAAATTTGATATTCCAGAAACCGAACATAGCAGATTACTCCTATTTTTATCTGATATAGAAAACCTAGATATTGAGAAGGTTTCTATTTATGGATTTTGTGATGATAGAGGAAGTGACTCCTATAATATGGTCCTGTCGCAACAGCGCGCAGATGCTATTAAAGAGGTGTTTTCTAATAATGAATTTGATGAGTCCAAGATTACCAATGTTGATGGTAAAGGTGAAATACTGCTCAACATAATTCATGAGGAAAATCTTAGCAAGATTAGAGGTTTAAACCGTAAGGTTGAGATTATTGTACAACCTTATGATCCACCAAGGAAAATTGTATCAAAACCAATTAAAAAATCAACTGAAGATAAGTTAAAGAGCGATCTTAAAGAAGGTGATAAAATACTTCTAGAAAATATATTATTTAAAACAGGATATAGTTATCTAACCAAAGAGTCTAAGATAAGATTAGATAAAATTGCAGAAGTTCTGGTTGAGCGTAAAGATATCTACTTTACTGTAGAGGGTCATGTTTGTTGCACCCATGGCACTCGAGATGCTATTGATAGAAAAACAAAAAAAAGAAACCTTTCCGTAGCTAGAGCAAAAACTGTTTATGATTTCCTTGCAAAAAAAGGTGTAAGTCGCACACGTATGCGCTATGTTGGTTTAAAGCGTAAATTTCCTCTTGGTGGTGAACCTGCCTTTGATAGACGTGTAGAAATACAGGTTACTAAAATTGATAAAAACGCTAATTAAGCTCTTAGCATATTAATGTGTGGAATACCATCTTCCAAGTACTCCTCTCCTACCTCAACAAATCCTAAGTTATTATAAAAAGACTTTAAATAAGTTTGGGCTGAGATACGGATTTCTGAAGTTTTATAATTCTTTATAACTGCCTCAATAGAAGCATTCATAATATCGTAACCATATTTATGTTGACGATAAGAGGCTTTAACTACTACCCTTCCAATACTAGCTTCATTAAAATAATCTCCTGGTTTAAAAATCCTAGTATATGCCACAAGCTCATGATTACTATAGCCAAGAACATGAAGTGCCTTTTGATCTTTACCATCTATATCTTGATAAACACAATCTTGTTCCACAACAAACACTTCACTTCTTAGTTGTAATAAATCATACAACTGTTGTGTATTCAGTTCTTCAAATGATAATACTTCTGTTTTTAACATGGTTGTTTAATCTTGTACAATAACATCCTTTGCATCACATTTTCCATATTCTGGCTGAATATTAATGTGATTAATATCGTACTTTTTAAATATTAATTCCTCAATTTGATTTAATATTAAATCAAATTGTGATAATGTTATATCCTCATTAAAATCAATGTGTGCTTCTAAATGAACTTCGTCTTCATTTAATTGCCAAATATGTACATGGTGCACATTCTTTACTTCTTTAATTGTTTGTATATCAGCAACTATAGTTTTCACAGACATTGAATCTGGTGTAAATAACATCAATACCTTAAACGAGTTTTTTAATAGATCCCAACCCATTATAACAAGATAAATAGCAATGGCTAAGGTTAATACACTATCAATCCACCAGATCTCATAGAATTTCATCAACAAACCACCAATAAGTACAGCTACACTAGCCATCATATCTGTAAGTAGGTGTAAATAGGCGCTTTTCATATTCATATTATGATCCGCACTTTTCTTTAATAATAATACACTTAATCCATTACCAAGTATTGCGATTGCAGAGAGCCAGATAACAAGATTGGATTCAATTTGCTGAGGGTTTGAAAACCTATCAATAGCTTCAATAATTAATAAGATAGCTATGATTATTAAAGAAGATGCATTTATAAAAGCAGCTAAAATCTCAGCACGTTTATAACCAAAAGTACGTTTTAAGGAGGCTTTTTTCTTTACAAGTTTATTAGCAATCCAACTGATTATTAGAGATACTACATCTGTAAAATTGTGTAATGCATCGCTTAATAATGCTAAGCTTCCTGAAACAATACCACCAATAACTTGCGCTATTGTTATAGCGATGTTTAAAAGAATTGAAATGAATAGATTACGACCATTATGATCGTGGTGATGGTGATGTTTATGGGAATGTGAGTGACCCATTTAACATGATAATGGAATCTTATCTATACGTCGTTTATGACGACCACCTTCAAACTCCGTATTTATAAATACATCAACCATTTTTATAGCCTGAAGAATGGATGTAAATCGTGCAGGTATACAAATAATATTAGCATCGTTATGCTGTCTTGTTAGATGTGTAATTTCAGAATTCCAACATACTCCTGCCCTAACCTTTTGGTATTTATTTGCAGTCATAGCTACACCATTAGCCGTACCACAAATTAAAATTCCAAAATCTACTTTTCCAGCATCTACATCGCTAGCAACAGGATGAACAAAGTCTGGATAATCTGCACTGTTCGTGGTATCCGTACCATAATTTGTAATACTAAATCCCTTCTCTTCTAGATGTTTTACAATTGCAGATTTATACTCTGGTCCTGCATGATCATTTCCTATTGAAACCGTCATTTTTTATAGCTATTAATAATGAACAACAAAGTTACACTTTTTTAAATCTGGTTAATAGTTTATATCACTACATGTTAATAACTGTTTACAACTATTTAAAAGAAAAATTAGGAAGAGTTGAATATTTTTTCAAACCAAAAGTAGAGCGAGAAATAAAAATTATTTAGTCATTTTTTTCTAGTAAGTTATTCATATACCTAATAAGAGAAATTAACACTGTTATTCTAAATAATTATAAAATTATTCTATTAACAATAGATATTAACAGCTGTTTATAATAAGTAAGATTTCCTTTAAAATCAACAGTTTATAACTTTTTATTATGTTAACTAATTAGTGACAGATTGTAAATTATAATTTTTCAAAATAAAACTACTAAAACTTATACTAACAATTAACAAACAATAATAATCACTATTTCTTTTTTTAAATTTTAAATAAAGAATAATAGTAATAATATAAAATGTGAATAAGTGAATTTTTTTAATTTAACCTTAACTAAACACTTTATTACTTTATTAGTGTAATTTTGTAGGAAACTTGATACCCTTACTTCCGCCGATGTCAAGTTTTAGAAAAGAATTCCTATCACCTTTAGGAAAATGAAAATGATTACAAACTAAATGGCAAGAAAGAAAAAAAGGAGATCTAGAACAAACAAGATTTCTAACTTAACGAATACAATTCTTAGTATTTTAAAAAAAGAACGTAATAAAACGTTTAACTATAAACAGATTGCTTCTAAGCTTGGTGTTAATGATGCTAGTAGTAGAAACCAAATCATTAAAAAACTAGCACAGCTAAAGATTAAAGGTGAAATTGAAGAAGTCGATCGAGGTAAGTTTAAAGCGTTCGTTACTACGGAATATTTTACAGGTATTTTAGATTTATCATCCAAGGGTAATGGTTATGTTATATGTGACGATTTCGAAGAGGATATTTTTATAGCTTCAAATAATATAAACAAAGCTTTAGATGGAGATGAGGTTGAATTTTATGCGTATCGAAGAAAACATAGAGGTAAACAAGAAGGTGAAATAACCCAAATTATAAAACGTGCTAAAACTGAATATGTTGGTACTATTCAAATCCAGGATAAGAAGAATTTTGCATTTGTAGTCGCAGACAATTCAAAAATGTATACAGATATTTTTGTTCCAATAAATAAAACAAAAAAAGCTGAAGATGGTGATAAAGTTTTGGTAGCACTGACAGATTGGCCAGATAATGCAAGTTCCCCTTATGGTAAAGTAGTGAAAGTATTAGGAAAACCTGGTGAACATAGCACCGAAATCCATTCTATTTTAGCAGAATATGGACTACCACATGAATTCCCTTATGAAGTTGAGTCTTACGTTAAGAAACTAGATCTTTCAATTACTAAGGAGGAGATAGCAAAGCGTAGAGATATGCGTAATGATTTAACTTTTACAATAGATCCTAAAGATGCTAAAGATTTTGATGATGCTTTATCTTTTAAAGTATTAGAAGACGGTTTATATGAAATAGGAATTCATATTGCAGATGTATCTCATTATGTAAAACCAGATACGGTTTTAGATGATGAAGCTTATGAGCGTGCTACGTCAATCTATTTGGTAGATAGAGTAGTACCTATGCTACCAGAAGTACTTTCAAATGGCGCATGTTCGCTGAGACCACACGAAGAGAAATACACCTTTTCTGCAGTTTTTAAGATGAATGATAAGTGTGAAATTAAAAACCAATGGTTTGGTAGAACAGTTACATATTCTGATGCAAGATTTGCATATGAAGAGGCACAATCTATTATTGAAACACAATCTAATTTAATACCAGAAGATGTTTCATTAACTGGTAAAGCCTATAAAACGGATCAAGCTATTGCCGACGCTATTATAAAACTAGATGAATTGGCAAAAAAAATGCGTGCTACACGTATGCGAACTGGTGCTATATCTTTTGATAAGGTTGAGGTAAAATTTCATTTAGATGAAGAGGCAAACCCAACAGGCGTATTCTTTAAAACAAGTAAAGATGCGAATAAGTTAATTGAAGAGTTCATGCTCCTAGCTAATAAAAAAGTAGCTGAATTTATTGGAAAACAGAACCCTAAGAAAACTTTTGTTTATCGTGTTCACGACGAACCAGATGAAGCAAAATTATCGCAGCTTCAAAATATAGTAAGCCGATTTGGTCATAAATTAAATTTTAAAGACCGAAGTAGTGTGGCTTCTTCGTTAAACAAACTTTTAGTCGATGTGGTAGGTAAGAAGGAACAAAATCTCGTAGACACATTAGCTGTTAGGAGTATGTCTAAGGCAGAATATACAACCCAAAATATAGGTCATTATGGTTTAGCTTTTCAGTATTATTCACATTTTACTTCACCTATTCGACGTTATCCAGATGTGATGGCGCACAGATTGTTACAACACTATTTAGATGGTGGAAAATCTGCTAATGAGGAGTTGTATGAAGAAAAGTGTAAGCATAGCAGTAATATGGAATATTTAGCTACTAAAGCAGAACGTGATTCTATAAAGTATATGCAGATACGTTTTATGCAAGATCATCAAGACGAAGAATTTAAAGGTGTTATTTCTGGTGTTACAGATTGGGGAATTTATGTTGAAATTATGACTAATAAGTGTGAAGGTATGGTGAGTATAAGAGACCTAAAAGACGATAGCTATGATTTTGATCAAGACCTTTACGCTATGATCGGAAGAAATACACACAGCATGTATCAGCTAGGCGAGGAGGTTATTGTGAAAGTTAAGAGTACTGATCTCGTACGAAAACATCTTGATTTTTACATGATTGGAAAGGCTGAGGATTAATATAGAAGATGTTAGTCAAATTTAGATAGAGTAATATTTCTCATTTATGAAAAACGATATATGTAATGCATGCGGATCGTCAAAACTAATGCACGATATGAAAATAGTAGATTTCGGTCATGGCAACGTAAAAAACGACTTATCTGTTATTGTGCAAACAACGGATAGGGCATTTTTAAATAAATTTGAAAAGGGTAAACTAAGAGCACAAATATGTGGTTCTTGTGGTAAAGTAGATTTAACTGTTGTTAATCCACAAGAACTCTGGGAGGCTTACTTAAAAAACAAATCTATATGATTTTAACTACCACTAATACTATCGAAGGTTTCAAAATTGTTGATTATTTAGGAATAGTAACTGGTGTTTCTATGAACAGTGAAGTCCTATCAATGGGATTTAGTATGTCTAAGTATATCAACAAAATTCAAGATAGTGTAGACAACGTAAAAGAGAATGCGTTTCAGAAATTAAGGGAGAATGCAAAAAAATTAAATGCAAATGCCGTGGTTGGTATAAAAGTTGAAATAGAACTAACCACAAGTAATTATGCTATGGTATCTGTAACAGGTACTGCAGTTAAAGTCACAGAATAAAAAATTATTAATTAAGCTATTATGAAAAAATTCACATTAATCCTCGCGTTTATTATCAGTTTACCAGTTCTTGCCCAACAGACCATTGAAAAATCTTTAGGAGAGTTTTCTACTGTTAAGGTCTATGATTTAATTAATCTTAATATGATTCAGTCTAATGAAAATAAGGTTGTTATTTCTGGAAGAAACAAAAACGATGTTGAGGTATTAAACAAAAATGGTAAACTAAAAATTCGTATGAATATCGAAGAAATATATGACGGTAATGACACTGTTGTAAGTTTATATTATACCTCTGTAGAAGAGATCGACGCTAACGAGGGATCTAAAGTTGCCGTAAAAGAGACAATAGAACAATTTGAGATAGAACTAAGAGCTCAAGAAGGAGCTGAGATTACTACAGATCTTAAGACTAAATATGCTACAGTTAGAGCTGTAACAGGAGGGATTATAAATGTTTCTGGGAGTTCTAAAAATCAAGATTTATCAATATATACTGGCGGCATTGTTAACGCAAAGGAGTTTATTACCGAGAAAACAGAGGTTAGCATTAATGCCGCAGGAGAGGCTTTTATCAATGCTTCAGAATTTGTTGATGTAAGAATCCGAGCAGGTGGTGATGTTTATATCTACGGAAATCCAAAACGAATCGATGAGAGTCGTGTTTTTGGAGGACGAATCAAGCGTATGTAAATAGCAGAATTATTACATTTGTGTAAATCCAAAGCTTTACATGATTGATGATATTTTAACGGCAATTCCATTTGGTGTAATCTTAGCGTTTACAATTGGACCAGTCTTCTTTGTTTTACTTGAAACAGGTGCAACTAAAGGCTTTAAAAGTGCTGTAATATTTGATCTAGGTGTAATATTTGCCGATGTAGTCTTTATAGCACTTGCTTTTTTTAGTACCAATAAACTTGTAGATAAGATAAAGGACGATCCTAATTTTCTAATTTTTGGTGGTGTATTATTAGTGGTTTACGGTATAATATCATTTATAAAAACATCTCGATCTTTCCGATCTATAGTTAAAGAATACGGCAGAATTGAACTTCCTAAAAGAGACTATGGGAAATTATTTATAAAAGGATTTTTACTCAATTTTATAAATATAGGTGTCTTGCTTGGTTGGCTTGGGTTTATTGTGATAGGAACATCCCTTACTAAATCTGAAAATGGTATTATTGTGTTTATAGTTACCATGCTTACGACCTATTTTTTAACAGATTTAATAAAAATTGCCTTAGCTAAACGATTAAAGAATAAGTTAACACCTAGGAGAGTTTTTAAAACAAAAAAAATCATTGCTATTGTCATTTTAGGTTTTGGTATACTTCTATTAACACAAGGTTTGTTTCCAGAACTTTATGAAAAAAGTAAAGAACAGATCGATAAGGTGAACCCAATAAATCAAGATATAAATTACTAAACCTATTAGGTTATGAATAAACTTATAACAGCATTAATTGTATGTTCTGTAATGTGTGGCTTTTCTCAAGGCAAAAGAGAGCATTATGTATTGCCTGAATTTACAGAAGGAGTTTTGTTAGATAAAAATGGAGAGCTGAGTAAGGGTAAGGTGAATTACAATGCTCTAGTGGAAGCTGTAGTTTTGAAAGAAGACGGTAAGTATGTGCCTTTGCGAAATGACTTAGCAAGAAATGCTGATACACTTTATGTAGGAAAAAGGAAGTTTGTAAATAGAAGCGGTAAGTTTTATGAATTGCTTTTTGATTCTGATACTGATTTGTTTGTTGAATACTATTGTGTTCTTAAATCAAGCACTGAAGATCGTAGTGCTTATGGTAGCTCTAGTCAAACAGGGACAGCTGTAGTACAAAGACAAGTTTTTAATCAAAATATTTTTTACGATTTAGAGCTCCCTGAGCTGTATACTGCAGAGCTCAAATACCGATATTTTATTGTTACAAGTAAAGGTGAAATCACGATTGAATCTTTAAGGGACATTAAGAAGAAATACAGTAGACTTAAGAAGAAATATAGCAACTACAAAAAGGACAATAAAGTAAATATTAAAGACCCTCAAAGCATCGCTAAATTGGTCGAATACCTTGAGAGTAATAAATAAAAAAACCCTTCGTTTAGAAGGGTTTTAGAGAGGCGTCTAGCGGATTCGAACCGCTGTACAAGGTTTTGCAGACCTTTGCCTAGCCACTCGGCCAAGACGCCCTTATAAGGGTGAGCAAATATAAAAATTATAAGTTATTTATTGGCTTTCTGCGACATTTTTATAGTCACCATTTCCACATCACCACCTATTGGAGGATTAATTTTACTAACGGATACATCAGCTTTTTTTACGAGCTTATCTTCGGCGAAAATACGGTCTAATATACGTTGTGCAACCGTTTCCAATAATTTTGAAGGAATAGCCATTTCTTCTCGTACAACCCTGTTCAAAAAAACATAATCAACAGTGTCGGATAACTCATCCGTTCTTGCAGATTTAGACAGATCTACTTTAACGACTAAATCCACTCTATAATCACTACCTATTATGGTCTCTTCTTTAAGGCAACCATGGTGTGCATATACACGAATATTTTTAACTTTAATTATTCCCATATTACAAATATAAGCCTTTATAAAGCTGATAAAGAAAGGCTCTTATTAATTAGTAAAAAAGTCAAATATGTTGCTGATAGCGCTGGTTTTAGCTTTAAAAAATTCAGTGTACGTGCAATTTTTACAAGTTACAGAAGTAAATTTTTTGTTTTGCACATCAAATATTTTGGAGAGGGTTCCACCAGTAGCTCTCATTTCTCCAAGCTCATAGGTTGTATTCTCACATTTTGGACATTTATAATTCATCGTTTTTTGGTTTAAAAGGTTTCTATTCTATACGTAGTGTATAGTGTATTAATGTTACATTTTACTTAATTTTACGCATTAAAATTTTGAGATGTCAGAGGAGATAAAATCACTCAATTTTATTGAGCATATTATAGAAGAGGATTTAGCAAATGGTCTTCCAAAAGAAAATTTGCGCTTTCGTTTTCCACCAGAACCAAATGGGTATTTACACATAGGACACACCAAGGCTATTGGTATAAGTTTTGGGTTGGGTGAGAAGTATGGCGCACCTGTTAATTTAAGGTTTGATGACACTAATCCAGCTAAAGAAGAGCAAGAATATGTAGATGCGATTAAAAAGGATATTTCTTGGTTGGGCTACAAATGGGCTAACGAGCTCTACTCTTCTGATTATTTTGAAAAGCTATATGATTGGGCTATAAAGATGATAAAAGATGGAAGAGCTTATGTAGATAGCCAATCATCAGAAGTTATGGCGGAGCAAAAAGGAACACCAACTGAGCCAGGCACCAACAGCCCATATAGAGGAAGAAGTGTTGAGGAGAATCTAGACTTATTTCAAAGAATGAAGGCTGGTGAATTCCCTGCAGGCACTCACGTTTTAAGGGCTAAGATTGATATGAAGGATCCTAACATGTTAATGAGAGATCCTATTATGTACCGTATTATGTATGCGCATCACCACAGAACTGGTGACGAGTGGTGCATTTATCCTATGTATGACTGGACACATGGTGAGAGCGATTACATAGAGCAAATCTCTCACTCGCTTTGTTCATTAGAGTTTAAACCTCACAGAAAGCTTTATAACTGGTTTAGAGACCATGTTTATGAATATTCGAAGGATGTGTTGCCTTTACCACCAAAACAGCGCGAATTTGCCCGTTTAAATCTTAGCTATACCATTATGAGTAAACGAAAGTTACTTCGACTGGTTGAAGAAGGTGTGGTATCGGGTTGGGATGATCCTAGAATGCCAACTATTTCTGGATTAAGACGAAGAGGGTATACACCAAACTCTATTCGAAATTTTATCGAAAAGGTCGGTGTGGCTAAGCGCGAAAATGTAATCGATGTTTCGCTTTTAGAATTTTGTGTGCGTGAGGACTTAAATAAAACCGCAAATAGGGTTATGGCTGTGCTTAACCCTGTTAAAGTTGTGATTACCAATTATCCTGATGACAAAGAAGAATGGCTAGATGCAGAGAACAATCAAGAAGATGCTGGTGCTGGATTTAGAAAAGTCCCTTTTTCAAAAGAAATTTATATCGAAGGAGAAGACTTTAAAGAAGAAGCAGGTAATAAATTCTTTAGGCTAAGACTAGGAGGAGAGGTGAGGCTTAAAAACGCATATATTATTAAAGCTAATGAGGTTGTAAAAGATGAATCTGGTGAGATTACAGAAATTCATTGTACTTATGACACTGATACTAGTAAGAAGGTGAAAGGCACATTGCATTGGGTATCTATCAAACATGCAATTACAGCTGAAGTTAGAGAATACGATAGATTGTTTATGGATGAGTCACCTGATGGTGACAAGGACAAGGATTTTATGGAGTTTTTAAACCCTAATTCTTTGAAAATTAAAACTGGTTATCTAGAGCCTAGCTTATCTGAAGCTAGTGCTGGAGACAGATTTCAATTTCAGCGTTTGGGGTATTTTGTTGTCGATGCAGACTCTAAAAGTGGTGCTTTAGTATTTAATAAAACAGTTGGTTTGAGAGATAGTTGGGCAAAGCAAAAACCAAAACCACAAAACAATCAGAAACCTCAACAAAAACAGCCACAACAAAAGCGTTCGGCGATTAGTGTTGTACAACAATTAGGAAAGAAGTACACAAATCTTCCTGAAGAAAAACAACAAAAAGCAAAGGCAGAAATTCAAAAGCTTGCTTCAGAGATCTCTTATGAGGAGTTGGAGCCTTTGTTTGGAACAGCAGTCAAAAAATCAGGTACTAGAATTGCGACCATGATTGTGTTGAAGGAAATGCTCAATAGCGGTTTGAAACGAAACCAAAACATTGATGATTTTATCAATAAGGGGCTAGAGGATAAGAATGAATTATTGGTTGCAGAAGCGTCGCAAATTTAAATTCAAATAATAAATACACATACACCCTTTAGAACCCTCTAAAGGGTTTTTTTGTACATTAGAGTCACTAACTATAAATCAAACAATTATGGAATTGAACTTTGTTGCAATTATTGTGGCTGCAATTTTGCCCTTAATAATTGGTGCTATTTGGTATAATCCAAATGTAATGGGAACTGCTTGGATGAAAGCTTCTGGCATGACCGAAGAAAAAATGAAAACAGGAAACATTGCGTTAATTTTTGGTGTTACACTTGTCCTATCATTTATGCTTGCATTCACCGTAAACGGTATGGTAATCCATCAAGTAGCAGCACAGCAATTGGCTTTTACTAATCCTGATGCAGAATCATTTAAAGCCTTTATGGAAGAGTTTGGGAATATGCACCGTAATTTTGGTCATGGTGCGTTACACGGCGCTATAGGCTCAATATTTTTTGTGTTGCCTGTTTTAGGTATTAATGCCCTTTTTGAAAGAAAAGGTTGGAAGTATATTTTAATAAATGTTAGCTATTGGACTATTACTTTAGCTGCTATGGGATCCATTCTTTGCGGCTGGGTTTAGAATACTTAAATAAGAGAAAAAAAACCGGAGTAAGATGCTCCGGTTTTTTATTCTAGTTAATTGTCTTCTTTTTTATTGGCGTTTTTCATTGCCTCTCCAATTTGATTACTAGCTGTAAAACTAGCCACCATATCGTTTAACATGTTACTTCCTGCTTGAGGTGAATTTGGTAATAATATTAGATTACTGTTGGTCTCTCCACCAATAGCTTGCAAGGTATCATAGTGCTGGGTTACAACAATTAGCGCTGACGCTTCTTGCGAGTTAATACCAACCTTGTTTAATACCTCTACAGACTCTTCTAAACCACGCGCGATTTCACGTCTTTGGTCGGCGATACCCTGTCCTTGTAAGCGCTTGCTTTCTGCTTCTGCTTTAGCTTTTTCTACGATAAGAATTCTTGCAGCATCACCCTCAAACTGTGCTGCAATTTTTTCGCGCTCAGATGCATTAATTCTATTCATTGCTGCTTTTACTTGTGCGTCAGGGTCAATATCAGTAACAAGAGTTTTAATGATGTCGTAACCATAATCAGACATGTATTCTTGAAGATCGCGCTTCACCGCAATTGCTATATCATCTTTTTTAACAAAGACATCATCTAACTTCATTTTTGGCACCTCGGCACGCACCACGTCAAATACAAATGATGTGATTTGATCGTGTGGATATTCAAGTTTATAGAAGGCATCATAAACATTGTTTTTTACCACAACATATTGTACAGAAACCTTAAGTTTTACAAACACATCATCTAAAGTTTTAGTTTCCACAATAACATCAAGCTGCTGAATTTTGAGACTTAAACGTCCAGCAACACGATCTACAAGAGGTATTTTGATTCTTAAACCAGATTGTCTAACTGCTTGAAATCTTCCAAAACGCTCAATAATAGCGGCAGTTTGTTGTTTAACGATAAAGAATGAAGAAATAAAAATAAGAAGACCAAAAAATATAATTGGTATTAAAAAAAATTGACCCATGACTAAGTTATTTTAGGTTAGTGAATATGAAGTATTAAATTTAAGTAATATTAAATTATTTTATTTAGGTTTGTTTGCCACCCAATAAAACACATGAATTACATTAAACACATAGTATTAGTAGCATTTACCATAACATTTGTTACACTTTCTAACGCACAACATAGACGTTACACGATAAAAAATGGTTTCGCACTTGGCGGAGGCATTACACAATTTGATATTAATACCGACAATTTCAATACAACAGCTGGTAACGGCTGGCTTATAAGTTCATCCGCCACTGGAGATCTGCCACATAAATGGTATAACATTAGCTATGGCCTTCAAATATCTAGTAATAGCATTGAGTTTTCAGGTTATGAGACATATATTGATTTGGTCGGAGATAAACAAGTTGAATATGATATAATGGCTGTTCAGCTTGCACTTTTATTTCATGTAAAAGTAGTGCCCAATCTATTAACCATAGATGCTGGACCAATGATTCAATACAATGGTAAGTTAGATTTAAGCTCAAATAATGAGGAGAACCTTTATGTTTATTTAAACAACGGAAATAGTGTTTTAGCTAAAGATATTGAGGAGATTTCCCAGATCAATGCTAACGGAGCAATTGGCGCAACTATTGGCTTTGGTGCATTTAAGCTTAGAGCCCAATATATTTATGGTTTTACCAATATTTTGAATAAACTCAACGACAATGTTACAGAAATAGGGCCTCACTCTGGAAATTCTGATTTTAAAGGAAATCAATCCATGATAAACTTTATGGCCTTAATTACGTTTTAGTTAAAATGTTTGATTAACGCGTCTATACGTTTTACCGTTTCATTTTTACCGATCATAAACATTATTTCGAAAACATCAGGGCCTTGTAAAGCTCCAACTAATGCAAGACGCAAAGGCATCATCACTTTTCCGAAACCAATGCCGTTATCGGTTATCCAACCTTTAATTTTGCTCTGCAAATTTTGAACTGTAAACTCTCTGGTGCTCGTTACAATGTTTATTACGGTTTGTAAGATTTCAAAAGTGTCTTCTTTTATGGCTTTTTTAGAAGCCTTTTCATCGTAAACTTCTGGAGACATAAAGAAGTAATGACTAAGATCCCAGAAATCATTGATGAAAGTAGCACGCTCCTTAACCAAGCCAATAACAAGCGCTACATAATTTGTATCAATTTCAGAAAGCTCAGTTCTATTTGCCTTAAATGTGTTAGCCAAATCCAAGTCTAGTTGTTCTTGCATATAGTGGTGATTAAACCATTTGGTCTTATCTGGATCAAATCGTGCACCCGCTTTATTTACCTTATTTATATCAAAAGCATTTACAAGTTCTTTTAGGCTAAATAGTTCTTGCTCAGTTCCAGGATTCCAACCAAGGAAAGCTAAAAAATTTACAACGGCTTCAGGGAAGTAGCCATCTTCTTTGTAACCTCTTGAAATAGATTGTGTTTGAGGGTCTTCCCATTGTAATGGAAAAACAGGAAACCCAAGCTTATCACCATCGCGCTTGCTGAGTTTTCCTTTTCCTGTTGGTTTTAATATTAATGGCAAATGGGCAAATTGAGGCGCTTCCCATTCAAAAGCATTATATAAGAGTTGATGAAGTGCTAATGATGGCAACCATTCTTCACCACGAATTACATGTGAGATTTCCATAAGATGGTCGTCTACTATATTGGCTAAATGATAGGTAGGCATACCATCACTTTTAAACAAAACCTTGTCGTCAAGGACATTTGTATCTATGGTAATGTCGCCTCTTACAATATCTTTAAGTTGTAATGTTTGGTCTTGAGGCGATTTAAATCGAATAACATAATCCTCACCAGATTCAAGTTTAGCTTTTGTTTCTTCTTCCGATAGTACTAGAGAATTTACTAAGCGCCCTTTTTCACGATTATGCCAATTGTATATAAAGGTTTTTCCTTGTGCTTCATGATCTTTTCTATGTGCGTCTAATTGATCTGCAGTGTCAAAAGCGTAGTAGGCCTTGCCGTTTGAAACTAGTTCGTCTGCATATTTGCGGTATAGGTGTTTGCGCTCACTTTGTCTATATGGTCCAAACTTTTCATTTTTACCAGGTCCTTCATCAAATGGAATACCACACCAGTTTAAAGCTTCAACTATATAGTTTTCGGCACCATCTACATATCTGTTTTGATCGGTATCTTCAATACGTAAAACAAACTCACCGTTGTGTTTTTTCGCAAACAGATAGTTAAAAAGAGCGGTTCTTACACCACCAATATGCAAGGGTCCTGTTGGGCTTGGCGCAAAGCGCACTCTAACATTTTTAGACATATAACGACTTTAGAGTCGCAAAGATAGTTTGATATAGCTTTACCACAAAGCAATTAAGTTTAAGATATAATCATTGATTTAGGCACACGTTTGTTCATAATCTTAAACCATAATGGAGGAATCATGGATAAAACCATAGACGTAGGATAGCCAAAAGGCATCTGAGGGCTTTCCTCATGGCAATCTAAAACTTGATATTTTTTCGAGGATTTAAAATGATGATCACTGTGTCTTGTTAGTTCATATAAGACAATTCGGCCAATCACATGATTAGAGTTCCAAGAATGCACTTCTTTAACACGTTCATAACGGCCAGATTTAGTTTGTAAACGCATTAACCCATAATGCTCTATATAATTCACAGTCTCTAAAAGCACAAAGCCAACAATACCAGAGGCAATAGCAAAAAGTAATGCAATGGTTCCAAAAGCCAGAACTACAATAGCTAAATAGGTTAACTGAAGAATTGTATACCAAAGCATATCGTTTTTGAAGGACCAAAAAGTACTTCCAGCATTTTTTAATAGCTTATTTTGAATGCGCCAAGCGCTAAAATATTGTCTTATGGTTGAAGTAACCCAGAAGGAATAAACAGATTGATTATATTTCGCAGTAGCAGGATCCTCAGGAGTTGCTGCATTGAGGTGGTGCCCATAATTATGTTCAATATAAAAATGCATATAAAATGAGGGAAGGAGTAGGGCTTTACCAAGAAAACGTTCGTTAGTTTTTTGTCTGTGACCAAGTTCATGGGCTACATTAATTCCATTTACACCGAGTACAATACCAACCGAAAACACCAAGCCAATAAATTCATAAGTTTCTAAAGGTGTCGCTGAGACGAGATATAATCCATAGATTACAATGCCAAATACTATTGGAAGGTTAAGATATAACAGCCAGTCAAATACCTTGTTCTTAACTTTTGATTCAACAGTATCGCCATCTAGATTTGAAGTATCAACAGGGAAGATTAATTCTAAAACAGGGATACATACAAATGCAAAAATTGGCGTTGCCCAAACCCAATAATCTTGAAAAAATAAACCAAATAGCGCTACTGTTGGGATAGAAAATGCAGCCAAGTACTTAAGATCTTTCATAGGGAATTAACATTTACGGTTTCTAAATTAACAGAATCTTACCAAATTTAGGGAAATGACAATTAAAATAAATCGTAGTTTAGTAAGTTAGTATACTGAAATGAGCAATTTTAATGACATAAAATCAAAGCTTGAAGCCTTTATAAAGAAGTATTATACCAACGAACTTCTAAAAGGTGTGATTTTATTTTTTGCTATTGGACTACTCTACTTTTTAGCAACACTATTTATAGAGTATTTACTTTGGTTAAACACCACTTTAAGAACTGTCTTGTTCTGGATTTTCATAGTGGTAGAATTGGGCTTGTTTTTAAAGTTCATCGCCATTCCTTTAGCGCAACTATTTAGACTTCGTAAGGGTATAGGATACGAAAAGGCTTCAAAGCTTATCGGTAACCACTTTCCAGAAGTAAATGATAAGTTACTTAATGTATTGCAACTAGGAAAAAGCCCTGAACGGTCAGAACTTCTTATGGCGAGCATTGAGCAAAAGGCAAAAGAGCTCAAGCCAATTCCTTTTCAGCTTGCCATTAACTTTAAATCTAATCTTAAGTATTTAAAATATGCAGCGATACCTGTTTTAATTGTTTTATTGTCTTTAGTTTCTGGTAGAATCAACTGGTTTAGTGATAGTTACGAACGTGTTGTTAACTATAAAACGGCTTATGAGCCACCAGCGCCATTTCAATTTTTTGTTATAAATGAATCCTTGAGAGCCATTGAGAATAAGGATTTTAAACTCAGGATAAGAACAGTCGGAGAGGTTATACCAGAAAATGCTCAAATTCAATTTAACGGTCAGTCTTATTTTTTACAACCGATAGCGCCAGGCGAATTTCAGTTTGTTTTCAATTTATTAAAAGCGAACACAGAGTTTGTTCTTAATGCAAATGGTATTACTTCGAAGCCTTATGTTCTTGAAATTTTAAACACACCAAACCTTACAAATTTTGAGATGGTTTTAGATTACCCTTCTCATACTAAGAAGCAAGATGAGATTCTTAAAAGTACAGGTTCTGCAATTATTCCAGAAGGCACCAAGGTAACTTGGAGAGCCAATACCAAGTCAACAACATCTGTTAATATTTATGCGCAAGACACATTAAGTTTTAAGCAAGATTCTGAAGGACAGTTTATTGCCTCAAAACACTTATATAAAAATTACAATTACAATATATCCACGAGCAATGAGCAACTTAAGGATTATGAAAATCTAAGCTACAATATTAGTGTGGTTAGAGACGCAAGCCCAGAACTTAAAATTGAGGTTCAGAAGGACACAATTGATCAACAAAGCCTATATTTTTATGGCCAAGCCAGTGACGATTATGGATTAAGTAAATTACAATTGGTGTATTATCCTGCCGAGGATGAGTCCAAAAAAATTACAGAGCCCTTAGAGTTTTCTAGATCGAACTTCACTGAGTTTGTTACGGCTTTTCCAAATCAATTGAACCTTCAGGAAGGTGTAAGCTATCAGTTATACTTTGAGGTTTATGACAACGATGCTGTTAATAATTACAAACGAACAAAAAGTAGTGTTTTTAATTATAGAAAACGCACCAAGGACGAAGAAGAACAAAAACAGCTTCAGGAACAAAATAAAACCATCAATGATATTAGTAAGACTTTTGAGAAGCTAGAGGAGCAAGACAAAAAGCTAGAAGAATTTTCTAAAACCCAAAAGGAGAAAGAGCAACTTAATTTCAATGACAAAAAGAAGTTTGAAGAGTTTTTGAAGCGCCAAAAGCAACAAGAACAATTGATGAAAAACTTCAATAAAAAACTACAAGACAATCTTGAGGAATTTCAAAACGAAAAGAAAGAGGAAGATCAGTTTAAAAAGGATCTACAAGAGCGCCTGAAGGAAAATGAACAGAAGCTTAAAGAGGATGAAGAGCTCTTAAAAGAATTAGAGGAGCTAAAAGATAAAATTAACAAAGAAGAGTTTACTCAAAAGCTTGAAGAATTAGCCAAGCAGAATAAGAACAAAAAGAGAAGCATGAAGCAATTGTTAGAATTAACAAAACGCTTTTATGTTATGAAAAAGACCGAGAAGATCGCGAATCAGCTGGAAGAACTTTCCGAAAAACAAGAAAAGCTCTCTGAGAATAAAGAAAAGAACAATAAAGAAAGTCAGGAGAAACTCCAGGAAGAGTTTGAGAAGCTCCAAGAGGATATTGATGAGTTAAAACGAGACGATAGAAGGCTACAAAAGCCTATGGACGTACCTCGTGACGAGTTCATCGAAAGTGAAATCAATTTCGATCAAAATGACGCTAAGGAGTCTTTAGATAAGAAAGAACAATTAGAAGAACAGAAGGGCCAAGAAACAGAAGAATCGCAAGAGCAGCTACAAAATGCTCAGGAGCGCCAAAAAAAGGCTTCAAAGAAGATGAAGCAACTCAGCGAAATGATGAAGCAATCACTTTCCGGAGGTGGAGGTGGCGGTGATCAGGCACAAGAAGATGTGGATATGCTTCGTCAAATTCTCGAAAACCTATTACTCTTTTCGTTTGACCAAGAAGGCCTAATGAACACTTTCGAAGAAATTAATATCGACAACAATAAATACGGTAAATATATTATTGAACAGAGTAATTTGAGGGAGCATTTTGAGCATGTGGACGATAGTTTGTTTGCACTTTCGTTAAGACAACCAAAAATTTCTGAAAAAGTAAACTCTCAAATCACTGAAGTATATTTTAACATGGATAAATCACTTGGCCAACTGACTGAAAATAGGCTTTATCAAGGTATAGCATCTCAACAGTATGCGATTACTGCTAGTAATGAACTAGCAAGCTTTCTTAGTGATGTTCTAGATAATATGGAAATGTCTATGAATGCCATGCCAAGCCCAGGATCTGGTAAAGGTCAGCAACTACAGGACATAATTATGTCTCAGGAAGAATTGAATAAGGAAATGGAGGAAGGTGTAAAGAAAAACCAAGAAGGAAAGAAGGGCGAGGAAGGAAATGAAGGTCAGGAAGGCCAAGATGGACAAGGTGATAAAGAGGGCGAAAAAGGCGAAAAGGGTAAAGGAGAAAGTGAGGGTAGCGAAGGACAACAGGGAAGCCAAGGTGAGTTGGGAGAAAATGGAAACCAAAATGGTCAAAAAGGGCAAAATGGACAGGGTGGACAGAATGGTAATGATGGACAGCAAAATGGTGAAGGAAATAATAGTGGTGACTCAGGTGAATCAAACGATGGTAAAAATGGCTCAAACGGAAAGGACGGTTCAGGTAGTAAAGATGGTGAGGAGACGAATGATGGATATGGTGAAGGCGGCAACGAAGAGCAGAATGCTGAGCTATTTAAAATTTACCAGCGACAGCAACAATTAAGACAAGCCTTAGAGGATAAAATTGCTAAGGATGGTCAAATACAATCTGCTGGTGAATTGATTAAGCAAATGGAAGAAGTAGAACTAGATCTACTTAATTATGGGTTTACAAATCAGACGCTTCAAAAGATGATGGATCTACAGCATCAGCTTTTGAAATTAGAAAACGCTACATTTTTACAAGGTCAGGATTCGAAGCGTGAATCTGAGACGAATAAGCAAGAGTTTAATAATACCAATACAAACAAACTACCCACTGCTAAGCAGTATTTTAACACTACAGAAATATTAAACAGACAAGCACTACCTTTGCGAAATCATTTAAAGAAGAAGATTCAGGATTATTTCAAGAGTACTGATGGTAAATTATAATTACGAGGCAGATTTTAATCTAGTAGACGAAGATAAATTAACGAACTGGATATTGGATGCAATTAAAAAGGAGGGTTATAAAATCGGTGATATTAATTACATTTTTTGCACCGACGAATACTTGCACAAGCTCAATGTAGAATTCTTGAATCATGACACTTTAACTGATATAATAAGTTTTGACTATACCGTAGGAAAAATAATACAAGGAGATATTTATATTTCTATTGATAGAGTACGAGATAATGCTATTGATTACGGTGTTGCTTTTAAAGATGAATTATTACGCGTGATGATTCATGGTGTATTACATTTTTGTGGTTATAAGGATAAAACACCTGATGAATCGAAAGTGATGCGAGCTAAAGAAGAATACTACATGGCTAGTTATTGATGCTATTGTAGAATCGACGTATATTTGCAAACTCAAATTTTTAAACTAATTGTTCCACGTGGAACGTAAGGAAAATAATCATGTTTAGCGATGTATATGATGTAATTGTAGTTGGTGCTGGCCATGCAGGAAGTGAAGCCGCAGCTGCAGCGGCTAATACGGGAAGTAAGACATTGTTAATCACAATGAATCTTCAAAATATTGCCCAGATGTCATGTAATCCGGCGATGGGTGGTATAGCTAAAGGTCAAATAGTTCGTGAGATTGACGCTTTAGGTGGTTATAGCGGTATAGTGTCCGACACATCAGCAATTCAGTTTAAGATGCTTAATAAATCAAAAGGACCTGCAATGTGGAGTCCGCGAGTTCAAAGTGATAGAATGCGTTTTGCAGAAGATTGGAGATTATTGTTAGAAAATACACCGAACTTGGACTTCTATCAAGAAATGGTTTCTGGTCTTTTAATAGAAGGTGATAAAATAGTGGGTGTTAAAACATCTCTTGGAATTGAAGTAAAAGCTAAATCGGTAGTTCTAACAAATGGAACATTTTTAAATGGTTTAATCCATATTGGCGATAAGAACTTTGGTGGTGGAAGAGCAGGTGAACGTGCCGCAACAGGAATAACTGAAGAACTTATTGCAATAGGTTTTGATTCTGGCAGAATGAAAACAGGTACACCTCCAAGAGTAGATGGTAGATCTTTAGATTATTCTAAAATGATTGAACAACCTGGAGATAAAAACCCTGAAAAGTTTTCTTATCTAGACAAAACACAACCGTTAAAGGAGCAGCGCTCTTGTCATATGACGTATACTAGTACTGAAGTACATGATTTATTACGTGAAGGTTTTGACCGCTCTCCTATGTTTAATGGACGAATAAAAAGTGTTGGGCCAAGATATTGCCCATCTATAGAGGATAAAATAAATCGCTTTGCAGATAAAGACAGGCATCAATTATTTGTAGAGCCAGAGGGTTGGAATACGGTAGAAGTTTATGTTAATGGGTTCTCAACGTCTTTACCCGAGGACGTTCAATTTAAGGCACTGAGGTCTGTTGCTGGGTTTGAAAATGTAAAATTCTTTAGGCCTGGTTATGCTATTGAATACGATTACTTTCCACCTACACAATTAAAACATACGCTTGAAACTAAATTGGTAGATGGCTTATTCTTTGCTGGTCAAATAAATGGAACCACAGGTTATGAAGAAGCGGCCTCTCAAGGATTAATGGCCGGAATAAACGCGAGCTTAAAAGTTCAAGAAAAGGATCCGTTTACCTTAAAAAGGGATGAGGCTTATATTGGTGTTTTAATTGATGATTTAATAACTAAGGGTACTGAAGAGCCATACAGAATGTTTACTTCTCGTGCTGAGTATAGAACGTTGTTAAGGCAGGATAATGCTGATTTTAGATTAACACCCAAAGGCTATCAGTTAGGTTTAGCTTCAGAACAACGTTTAAGAAGAATGGAAGAAAAGAAATCTAAATCGGAGGCTTTCGTTCAATTTTTTAAAGACACAAGTATTAAACCAGAAGAGGCGAATCCTGTTTTAGAGGCTAAAAATTCAGCACCAGTTAAACAACAGGATAAGATGTTTAAGCTTTTTGCGCGACCTAACATTACTATTGATGATGTAAGAAAGTTTAAGGCTGTTGAGGATTATATTAATGCGAATAATTTAGATGCTGAAGTTATAGAGCAGACCGAAATACAAGTAAAGTATTCTGGCTATATAGAAAAGGAAAAGAATAATGCTGACAAACTAAATAGATTAGAGAATTTGAAAATTCCTAAAGAATTCGATTATTCTAAATTAAAATCTATGAGTATGGAAGCGCGCCAAAAACTTACCGAAATACAACCTGTAACAATTTCTCAAGCTTCAAGAATTAGTGGTGTTTCACCAAATGATATCTCAGTTCTTTTAGTTTATTTAGGAAGATAACTAGTGTTCCACGTGAAACAATTCATCATAAAATGAGTCAATCAACTTTTTTAAAAGTAAAAGATCACTCTATTTCTGGTGAAGAATTTCAATTAATTCTTAACGAAGATCTGCATATGTTAGAGACATGTCCTGCACCAGCAGAGGATAAATTGTCTCAATATTATAAGAGCGAAGATTATATTTCACATACAGATTCAAAACGAAATTTATTTGAATACGCATATCACTTTATTAGGTCGCGAGCACTAAAAAAGAAAGTAAACCTTATTAATTCTTTTAGTACAGATTCGAAATCTCTTTTAGATGTAGGATGTGGCACAGGTGATTTTTTAAAAGTGGCTAAGGAGTCTGGATGGAATATTACAGGAATTGAACCAAACATAGAGGCAAGAAAAATTGCCAATGATAAAACTGGTTATTCCGTTTACGAGATAGAACAGCTTTTAGAATTTGAAGAAAATAGTTTTGACGTCATAACACTTTGGCATGTTCTTGAGCATCTTCCGAAACTAACAATGCACATCAATCTATTTAAAAGACTTCTAAAATCAAATGGAGTGTTAGTCATTGCCGTTCCTAATTATAAAAGTTATGATGCAAAGCATTATAAAAGTTATTGGGCTGCTTATGATGTGCCAAGACATTTATGGCATTTTTCTAGACAGTCCATAAAGACACTTTTTTCAAAATTTGGTTTTACAGTTGATAAAACAATTCCAATGTTATTTGATTCGTATTATGTGAGTCTGTTATCCGAAAAATATAAAAGCGGTTTTATGAATCCTTTTAAAGCTTTTTGGATTGGATTAAAATCAAATATCAAGGCAAAGCGCACAAAAGAGTATTCTTCCATCATTTATATTCTTAAACAAAGCTAAAACCAATTCTCTAAGGCTATATCGAAGTATTTTGTTGTTCTGCGCTGAATTGTACTACTAAAATAAATAAGACTCTTAAATGAGCTAATTTCGACTCATTTTTAATTGATAAAATTAATAGATTTATTAATACACCATAGATTTTGTATATACACCAATAAAATGATGTTTCACTTGTTTACTTTTATACATTTACAAAAATTAATTTGAAATCTAAATCATGAAAAAATTAATCGCAGTTTGCATAATAGCACTTACATTTTCATCTTGCCAAGAACAACAAAAAATCGCATTTGTAGATAATAACAAAGTGGTGAATGATTATCAAAAGAAAAAAGATTTTGAAGAGAAGTTCAAAATCAAAATTGATAATTTTAATAAAAAGGCGGATAGCATGCAACAAGCTATTCAGGTTGAAGCACAGTTATTTCAATCTCGTGCAGCGAAAATGAGCCAAAGTAAAGCTGAGGAAGAATACAACGCCTTAGTACAAAAAAAGCAAATGCAGGATTATCAGCTTGGTAATGAAGAGAAGGTGTTGCAAGCTGAAGGACAAAAGGAGATCGATACGCTTGTGAAACAAGTTAAAGCCTTTATTAAAGATTACGGTAAGCAAAAGGGATATACATTTATTTTAGGATCAAATGAAGCTGGAAGTGTGCTTTATGGTGCTGACGCACAGGATATTACAGAAGAAGTCCTTAAAGCATTAAATGGTGATAATAGCTCGTCAGAGAATAAATAAATTGATTGACAATAATATAATAGAGCCGAGCTTATGCTTGGCTTTTTTTATGCAACAACCGTGTTAGTTTAATAGAGAGATCTGTGAGAACAATTTTTGAATTACCATTTCTTTCAATATGATAAATGGCATCCTGAAGTTCATTTGATATTTCCATGATATTGTTGTCATGAACAAATGGGGCAAAGTTTTCAAGTTTAAAATTTTCTGATTTAGGCTCTAAATAAACTAATTCATTGGCTTTATAATTTAATAATAAAGCTTGTCTAAAATAATTTAGGCAGAAGCTCAGAAATTTCTTTTGAGTCTCCCTTCCCGTTTTAGCAATTTCTTCAGACCATGAAATTAAATCATGAATTGCGCTCTTATTTCCTTTTGCCTTAAAAGCAGAACGTACCCAAATGACGAACCATTTTTCAAATTGAATATCCTCACTATCCTGATATATGAGATCACAAGCTTTGTTGTAATTTCCATTAGACTGATGCGCAATTTTTGTAGCCACTGACATTTCAATATGATAATTTGTAACTAAGGATTGGGCAATAACCTCCTCAGAGAGCATTGGGAAATGCAGTATTTGGCAACGTGAACGAATAGTATTAATCAGTTGTTCTTCATCTTCAGCAATTAGTAAAAAAACAGTTTTTTCAGGAGGCTCTTCTATGAGTTTTAATAACTTATTGGCGCAAGGCGTATTCATTTTTTCGGCCATCCATATAATCATAACCTTATAACCACCTTCATATGATTTTAAAGAAAGCGACTTCACAATTTCATGAGCTTCGTCCACACCAATTTGACCCTGTTTATTGTCAACGCCAAGCATCTTGTACCAATCAAAAAGATTGCCGTACGGCTGTTGTTCTAATAGTTGGCGCCATTCTTCGAGATAGAAGTTAGAAACAGGTTTACTTTTTACCTTGTTGCTCGTGGTTACAGGAAATGCAAAATGGAGATCAGGATGGGAGAAGTTTTTAAACTTTAAGTTACAAGAATCGTTACCACCAGTATTTTCACCATTTTTATTCTGACAAAGAAGATATTGTGCATAGGCTAGTGCCATTGGTAAAGCACCACAGCCTTCAGGCCCTACAAACAATTGTGCATGGGCTATTCTGCCCTTATCGACACTAGTTGTGAGATGGTTTTTAATGTGTTCTTGACCTAATACTTCTGAAAAAAGCATAGCGCAAAACTATGTAATTTTTTGTTGTTTTTGGCCTTATTAATATTCATCTTGCCAAATGCACTTTATGCACTTATATTTGTCACTTAAATATTAAAAAATGAAGACATTAAACGATTTTAATTTTCAAGATAAGAGAGCATTAATAAGAGTTGATTTTAACGTACCCTTAAATGACAATTTTGAGGTTACAGATGCAACTCGAATCATTTCGGCTAAGCCTACAATTATTAAAATATTAGAAGATGGCGGTAGCTGTGTTTTAATGTCTCATTTAGGCCGACCAAAGGGCGTACAAGATGAGTTTTCATTGAGACATATAATTTCTAAAATTGAAGATATTTTAGGTGTTGAGGTGAAATTTGCAAGTGATTGTGTTGGTGACGAAGCAACCGAAAAAGCCAATGCTTTGCAACCAGGAGAAATCCTTTTGTTAGAAAACTTACGTTTTCATGAAGAAGAAAAGAAAGGTGATGAAAATTTTGCAAAACAGCTTTCAGAGCTTGGTGATATTTATGTAAATGACGCCTTCGGAACAGCACATAGGGCACACGCCTCTACAACGATTGTAGCACAATTTTTTCCTGAAGCTAAATGTTTTGGGCACCTATTAGCTAAGGAAATTGAGAGTATCAAAAAAGTTTTAGAAGATGGTGAAAAACCAGTTTTAGCGGTATTAGGTGGTGCTAAAGTTTCTTCTAAAATAACAGTAATTGAAAACATTTTGGATAAAGTTGATCACCTGATTATTGGTGGTGGTATGACGTTTACATTCATAAAAGCACAAGGTGGTAGCATTGGAGATTCCATTTGTGAAGATGATAAAATGGAATTGGCTTTAGATATATTAAAACAAGCAGAATCTAAAGGTGTTAAAATTCATTTACCAGTCGATGTTATAGCCGCAGACAGTTTTAGTAACGAAGCGTCTACCCAAGTGGTGGGTGTAAAGCACATTCCAGATGGTTGGCAAGGATTGGATGCCGGACCAAAATCTTTAGAGAATTTCGATGAAGTTGTTAATAATTCTAAGACCATATTATGGAATGGTCCTTTAGGTGTTTTTGAGATGGAAACTTTTTCAAAGGGAACAATTGCTTTAGGCGATTCAATTGCAAATTCTACTCAAAATGGCGCCTTCTCTTTAGTAGGAGGTGGAGATTCGGTTGCAGCAGTGAAACAGTTTGGATTTGATAACAAAGTAAGCTACGTAAGTACAGGTGGTGGTGCAATGTTAGAAAGCTTAGAAGGCAAGACTTTACCTGGGATTGCTGCCATATTAGATTAGTATATAAATACTATATTTAATTCTAAATGCGTTTACATTAACGCAATTGCGCATTATTCATGAAATTTAGAACCATACTTTTCGGCATATTATGCTATGCTTCGCAAATCTGTATCTCGCAAAATGATACAATAGTGAAGAGCCGGACCAGTCCAATTAAAGTAGGCGACTCCATAATTGATGGGCGCACAATTAGTTCACAAAGTAAAATCCCAGTAGAACAGGATACATTAAGGATAAAAAGTTTACAAGATCTAGATGAGGCAAAGGAATTAGATGAGAAATGGCTAGAAGAACTATATAGTAATACTTTATTCGATTCAATTTATAAAACAGTTTCTGAGCTTACTTACGAGCCAGTTGATTACCCAGAACTTTCAACAGACACCTTAAAGGCTAGGCTAGCGCGTTTAAATGCGCGTACTCCTTTTAACGTAGAATATAATCCGTCACTCGAAAGTGTAATTAAACGTTTTTTAAAACAAAGGAGAAGTTCGTTAGAAAGACTAATGGGATTGAGTCATTTCTATTTCCCAATGTTCGAACAGGAATTTGACAACTACAATATTCCTCTCGAGATGAAGTATCTGGCTATAGTAGAGTCAGCCCTTAAACCCAAAGCTAGATCTCGAGTAGGCGCAACTGGGCTGTGGCAGTTTATGTTTACCACCGGGAAAGAGTATAAACTAGATGTAAGCAGTTATGTTGATGAACGTAGCGACCCTATTAGATCGACTACTGCAGCAGCACAGTATCTAGCAAAACTGTATAAGCTCTATGGTGATTGGGATTTAGCGCTCGCAGCCTATAATTCTGGCCCAGGAAATGTAAATAAGGCCATAAGGCGATCAGGAGGATATAAGAATTATTGGAATATTCGTCCTTTTTTACCTAGAGAAACTGCAGGCTATGTACCTTCTTTTTTAGCAACCATGTATATTTTTGAATTTGGGGAGGAGCATGGTTTTAAGCCAGAAAGACCTCCTTTTCAGCACATCGAAACCGATACTGTTCATGTTAAGCAGATGATTAGTTTAGATCACATATCTGAAGTGACTGGCGTAAATATTGAAGAGCTACAATTTTTAAATCCATCCTATAAATTAGAGATTATCCCAAAAATTGAAGGGAAAACGTATTACCTGAGGCTACCGAGAAGATCGGTAGGTGTTTTTACCAATAATGAAGAAAAAATTTATGCTTATGCAAAAGCAGAATTTGACAAACGCGAAAAGCCTTTACCTCAGCTGGTGAATCAGGATACTAAAATTAGATACCGTGTAAAAAGTGGAGATTATTTGGGGAAAATTGCAAGACGTTATGGTGTAAGGGTAAGCCAAATAAAACGATGGAACGGACTAAGAAGTAATAATCTAAAAATTGGTCAAAGATTAACTATTTATCCACGTAATCCTGTGGTTAATAAACAAACCACCTCAGTAAAAAAGAAGGTAGACCCTAAAGGTAAACAAACCTATAAAGTAAAATCAGGAGACTCACTTTGGAGCATTGCCCAAAAATTTTCGGGAGTTTCTGTTCAAAATCTTAAAGATTGGAACGATATTAGTGGGAATAAACTTAACATAGGAATGACACTAATTGTGTCTAAATAAAAACCAACAAAAATTTTAAGATAATGAGAGTATTTTATGTAATGCTTGTTTGTTTGTTAATGTTTAGCTGTGGCGAAGACAATAATAAAGGAAATAAGGTTTATTTACCGGAGTCAAATGGAAATTTAAATACAATTTCTGTTGTAGTAGATAATTTATTGTGGGATGGGAAAGTTGGAGAGAGCATCAGAAATGTTTTTGCTGCACCATTAACCGGACTACCTGTTGATGAACCTTTGTTTAAAATTCGTCAGATCCCACCGCAAGTATTTGATGGATTTGCTACGCGAAGCCGTTTAGTATTAAAAATTGAAAAAGGCAATTTAGATCCCACCACTAAAATTGCAGGAGAGGTATTTGCCAAACCCCAAACTGTAGCTGTAGTTGGAGGAAAGACTGATCAGGAAATTATTGATCAATTACGTCAGAATAAAGAAAAAATAATTGACGCCTTTAATAAAGAAGAAGTCAAGGAAAAACTCAGACGTATTAATCTATCCTTATTAGCTGATGAAAAAATGGAAGAAGCATTAGGCCTCACCGTAGATATCCCATCGGCTTATAGAATCAGTAAAGCTGAAGACGATTTTTACTGGGTCAGAAAAAACATCAGTAGCTCTAAAACAATGGAATTTATGTTTTATGAAATACCTTTAGAAGAAATTTCAAAAGGCGATAGCACTGTCATTGATATTGTTAATTTACGTAATCGCATCACTAAAACTAAAATTCCTGGTGAGGATGATATTTACATGAAGGTTGAAGAGGCTTATGCGCCTTCTTTGTTCAAAACAATTATAGACAATAAGCCAACCTATGAAGTTCGAAGTATTTGGACAATGAACGAATATCCAATGGCTGGTCCGTTTTTAACCTATTTAATCGAGGATAAAATCAATAACAGGTACCTTGTGGCAGACGGCTATGTTTATGCGCCTTCTCTTAGTAAGCGAGATCTGGTATTTGAATTAGAATCAATTATAAAATCTATAAAAATTAAATAAAAAAAGGCCAACTAATTTAGTTGGCCTTTTCTATATAGATCTTCTTTTTATTCTTTCTCTTCATTTGCAGATTCATCCTTACTTGCATCCTTAAACTCTTTTAATCCACTACCGAGTCCTCTCATTAACTCTGGGATTTTTCTACCACCAAAAAGGATTAAAATAACAACTGCTATAAGGACAACTTGAGGCCAACCAATAGCTAAAGGAAATATTACTAAACTCATAATTTTTAATTTAGGAGACAAAGTTAATAATTAAACTTAAATAACTACGTTCTTTGTCTAACTTTAGCACTCTTCATCTGCGTGGTTTAAGTATTTTAACTAATTTTGTTTTGATGGCAAAAAAAGAAAAAAACGATAAAAAATTTGCTAGAAAATTACTTCACCAATACCGTTTGGTGATTTTAAACGAAGACACTTTTGAAGAACGTTTTGCGCTCAAACTTTCTAGATTAAACGTGTTTGTTCTAACTTCTATTTCAGCTATAATATTGGTATTTTTTACAACCCTGCTTATAGCATTTACACCTTTAAGAGAATATATTCCAGGCTACTCTTCAACAAAATTAAAGAGACAAGCGTCTCAACTAAACTATAAAACAGATTCATTGGTAAGAGAGCTCGAATTAAATAAACAGTATTATGCCTCAATAAGAAAGGTACTTACTGGTGATATTTCGACTGTTGATTTTAATCGAGACTCCATCATGGAGATTGCTAAAAATGATATAGATGTTCTGGAAGTGGAAAAGAATAAAGAAGATTCCATTCTTAGGGCTAAGGTTGAAAAAGAAGATAAATACAATCTATTCGAATCTTCCATAGATCCATCAAATTTTGTTCTGTTTCCACCTGTAAGCGGAACCATTTCAGAAGATTACAACGTAGAAGAAAAGCATTTTGCGGTAGATGTTGTTGTGGCTGATAATACACCTGTTAAGGCGGTAGCTGATGGCACTGTTATTTTTGCTGAATGGACTGTGGAGACTGGCTACGTTGTGATTATTGAACACAATCAAGAACTTATTTCTGTCTATAAGCATAACTCGGCAATTACAAAGGGTCAAGGAGACTTGGTCAAATCAGGAGAAGTCATTGCTATGTCAGGAAACACAGGAGAGCTAAGCACAGGGCCTCATCTTCACTTTGAATTATGGAGTAAAGGTTATCCTGTTAACCCAACTAATTTTATTGATTTTCAGTAATGCCTTCATTAAAAGCACGATTATCTAAGCCTTTTGCAAAAATAGTGGCAAAGCGCATTAGCAAATGGGCAAACAATCCATTAGAGACACAAACAAAAGTCTTTAATCAACTTATAAAGCAGGCTAAGGATACAACCTTTGGACGAGATCATGATTTTTCTTCAATAAAGACCTACGAAGATTTTAAGGAGAAAGTTCCTGTAAGGGATTATGAAGCGCTTAGGCCATATGTTGATCGCGTTGTTAAAGGTGAAAAAGATGTGTTATGGAGAGGTAAGCCTATTTATTTTGCTAAAACTTCAGGCACAACATCAGGCTCAAAATATATCCCAATTACAAAAGAGAGTATGCCTACGCATGTAAATGCAGCGCGTAATGCTATTTTGATGTACATCAAAGAAACAGGTAATACGGAATTTGTAGATGGTAAAATGATATTTCTGCAAGGAAGCCCAGTACTAGAGGAGAAAAATGGAATTAAATTAGGGCGATTATCAGGTATTGTAGCCCACTATGTTCCAAGCTATCTTCAAAAGAATAGGATGCCTTCTCTCAAAACAAATTGCATAGAGGATTGGGAAACAAAAGTTGATGCTATTGTAGAGGAGACTTTAAATGAGGATATGTCGGTAATTTCAGGAATTCCTTCTTGGGTTCAGATGTATTTTGAGAAACTCATTGAAAGAACCGATAAAAAAGTTGGCGACATTTTTAAGAACTTTAATCTTTTCATTTTTGGAGGCGTAAATTATGAACCCTATAGAGCTAAATTTGAAAATCTTATTGGTCGCAAAGTAGATAGTATAGAGTTATACCCAGCAAGTGAGGGGTTTTTTGCATTTCAAGATAAGCAAGGCGAAAAAGGAATGCTCTTGCAACTCAACTCCGGAATATTTTATGAGTTTATTGAAGCCGAACATTTTTTTGAAGACAATCCTAGTCGTATAACCATTAAAGATGTTGAGATAGGTGTTAATTATGTTATGATTATTTCAACGAATGCTGGTTTGTGGTCGTATAATATTGGAGATACAGTAAAATTCACTTCTTTGAGTCCTTATCGAGTCATTGTAAGCGGTAGAATAAAGCATTTCATATCGGCTTTTGGAGAGCATGTTATAGGGAAAGAAGTTGAACAAGCATTGGAAGAGGCAATATTGAACACATCAATTTCTGTAAATGAATTTACGGTATCGCCTCAAATTAATCCAACGACAGGATTGCCTTATCACGAATGGTTTATTGAGTTTGAGAATGAGCCAGATGACGATGAAATATTTGTTAATGCACTAGATAATTCCCTTCAAAATCAAAACAGCTATTATTTTGATTTGATTGAAGGAAAGGTATTAACACAACTCAAATTAACACGCATAAAAAAGGATGGATTTAAGACCTATATGAAGTCTATTGGCAAGCTTGGTGGGCAAAATAAAATTCCGAGATTATCCAATGATAGGAAGATTGCGGATAAACTCTACGAACTACAATTGACTAAATAAGCTATATTTGCAGGTTAAAATAACTAATGAGTAATAACAAAAACCATAAAAGGACAAGAGCGCAAGAAAGCTCAAGTGCTATTGAGCGCATGTACATTACAATGCGCCATCTTTTTAATAGAGGGTTTTACAAACCCATGGGTGTCTCTGGTGAAACTTTGAGAGAAGCATTATTATTGCTTCGCCCAGAAATATATGGATCCATCGCAGACGAAAAAGCAGAGCTCGAAGGATTACTTTATGTAATTGATCGTCTTCCGCAAGGAATAGAAGAATGTACCTACATTAATCTTACAAGTGATGAGGGCTATGGAAACTCACATTTTAAACCAATTATTCCTCCAAAACGCCGACGTAATTGTTATCGTATAGATAATGAGCAGATGAACATTGAGATTACTCGTGGGCGATCTGAGATTTATGATATTCTTACACACCTAACCTTTCTATTTGTAGAGTCTCATAAAATAAGTAAGCGCGTTTTAATCAATGAAGAAGGAGACACAATTAGAGATTGGGATAAACTTGAGAAAGCGGTTAAAACAACAAAAAAGTTAACCCAGAAGGAACGCGAAATTGCAATTACTCATACTGCAAATATTTTAGGTAGGACCTTTAATGAAATTACGGAAGCTTACCCAGATTTTTCAATTGAAGGTCAACCAGAACGTTTTTTACATATCATTTATTGGCTAGGAAAATTAGCCATTGATGAGAAAGTTCAAAATAAAAAACGAACAATTACCTTTAGTCCAGTGCTACGGGAGCGCTTAGGCCATCACATACATGGCGAAGTGTGGGCAGATGAAATTAAGCAAGTATTATATGAAAACAACTTGCTAGAAAGACCAATTCATATTATAAGTGCTAACATGCACAGTGTAATGAATTCACTCTTTACAACTGCAACGCTAAAGACTTCTGAAGCAAAAAAAGATATTTTTGAGATTTATAAATCATTAAGCGATCCATCTAACCAGAGTGCCAGAAACAAAGTTGAGAAATTTGCGCTACAAAACGGAATGATTTATATAAAAGACACCTCTGGGACAAATATCGACGTGCAGATTTTTGACACAAACAAGATTGATTTCTCTAAAACCAAATTCAAGTATGCTGAAACCGAACAAGATAAAAAAGCTGTAATTTTTGTTATGGATTATGCGTTCGGCGAGCAAGCCTATGAAACCTTAGACGAGTTTTTAAAACCAATTAAGGTTAATGGCAAAAAAATTCACCTAGATGTTAAATCTATATCCATAATGGGTAAGGCAGGAATTCTCGAAGGAGGTAAGGGTGATGTAATGATACCATCCGCTCATATTTTTGAAGGAACAGCTGATAATTACCCATTTAAAAATGAATTATCTAAAAACGATTTAGTAGATTGCGGCGTTGATGTTTATGAAGGCACCATGATTACTGTTTTAGGGACTTCATTACAAAATAAAGAGATATTGAAGTTCTTTAAAAACTCGACTTGGGAAGTTATTGGATTAGAAATGGAGGGTGCGCATTATCAGAAGGCCATACAGGCAGCTTCTAAGGTAAGAGGTAATATAAACGAAGATGTAAAAGTGAGATATGCCTATTATGCTAGTGATAATCCCTTAGAGACAGGTAGTACATTGGCATCGGGTGGATTAGGTGTTTCAGGCGTTAAACCAACATACGTTATAACAAAGAAAATTTTAGAACAAATATTTAATTCTTAGTAAAAATGAGTGAGAATTTAAAACAAAATAATTCTAATGAAGAGGTAGATTTAGGCCAATTATTCAATGCAATTGGGAAACTTTTTGAAAAATTATTTGCCTTTATTGGCAAGCTCATTCAAGGAATTTTCTCTGCTTGCATTTATACCCTAAAGCCGATTGTAAATAATTTTAAAATTATTACGATTGTACTATTTTCTGCAACCGTGATTGGGTTTCTTGCAGAAAAAGCTGTAGCTCCTATCTATGTTTCCGATATGCTTGTTAAACCTCATTTTTCCTCTAAATATCAACTCTTAAATAATGTAAATTACTTTAATGCACTTATTGCATCACAAAATTATACGGAGTTGTCAAAAATCTTCGAAATAGATACTATTAAGGCAACTGAGTTAACTGGCTTTGAAATGAAAATAGGCCCTGAAACCGAAAATGAGTTGTTACAACAATATGACAATTATATCAAGACAATAGATAGCACTTTAGCTGAAGATTTATCCTATGAAGATTATATTGAGAATAGAGATATTCTTGCAGGTAGTTTGTTTTCAATAACAGCAAGATCGAGCTCACATGATATTTTCCCTAGTCTAGAGAAAGGTTTTGTAAAAACTTTTGAAAACGAGTATTCAAAGAAAATGAAGAGAATTAGGGATTCAACTGTTTTAATCCGTAAATCATATTATCAAAAAGAGTTAAAAAGAGTTGATAGCCTTCAGAACGTTTATTTAAATATACTTAATAAAGAATCCGACAAAGAACAATTAACATTGGGTTCTGGCGGGTTATTTCCTATTACCCAAGAAAGAACTCAAACTAGGGAATATGAACTTTTTCAAGAGGAATTGGAGGTTAGAGCAGCAATCAGAGCCTTGGATGAGAAGTTGATTGAAGAAAGTGATTTTTATGATATCCTTTCAGGCTTTGAAGAAGTTGGTTCTGTTGAAACCGATATGTTCAAGAAATATTCAATTATTTTCCCGGCACTGGTGCTTGTCTTTATGATAATTTTATTCGCCTTCCAAAAAGCATTTAAATTCATTAAAGAATATGAGTAAAACCAGCAATATACTTGTTACTGGAGGCGCAGGGTTTATAGGCTCTAATTTTATTCAATATTATTTAAACAGACATAAGAATATTAATATCGTTAACCTAGATAAGCTCACCTATGCAGGTGAGCTTTCTAATTTAAGTGAAGTATCATCAATGAAGAATTATACCTTTGTACATGGTGATATTTGTGATAAAAAATTGATTTTTAGTCTTTTTGAGAAATTTAATTTTTCGGGAGTAGTGCATTTTGCGGCTGAGTCTCATGTGGATAACTCAATCGCTAAACCGGACGAATTTATTAATACAAATATTGTTGGAACCTATAATCTTTTACAAGCTTCCAAACATTTTTGGATGGAGGCACCTCATAAATGCAAAAAAGGTAAAGAGGGAAATAGATTTCTCCATATTTCAACTGACGAAGTTTATGGATCATTGGGTAAAGAGGGGTTGTTTACAGAGAATACAGCATATGCCCCGAATAGCCCTTATAGTGCTTCAAAGGCGTCTTCAGATTTCTTAGCGAGAGCCTATTTTCATACTTATGGGGTGAATATTGTAACTACAAATTGCAGTAATAACTATGGCCCTAGACAACATGACGAGAAATTAATACCAACGATTATAAGAAATGCAATTAATAATGATTCAATTCCCATTTATGGTGATGGAAGTAATATAAGAGATTGGTTATTTGTTGAAGACCATTGTGTGGGAATAGATCTTGCTTTCAATAAGGGTATTTCAGGCGAAACCTATAATATAGGTGGTGATAATGAATTTAATAATCTTGAAATTGCCACCAAGATTTGCCTTGTATTAGATAAAACCTTCCCTAAACAGAACTCATATACTGATCAAATTCAATTTGTTCAAGACCGACCGGGGCACGATTTTAGATATGCTATTGATGCCAGCAAAATTAAAAATGAACTTGGCTGGGAACCAATTGAAAATTTCGAAACAGGCATAGTAAAAACTATTAATTGGTATCTGAAAAAATATAAGGAAGAATGAAAGGTATTATTCTAGCAGGTGGATCTGGAACCCGCCTACACCCGTTAACACTGGTCCTAAGTAAACAATTAATGCCAGTATATGATAAGCCAATGATATATTATCCTTTATCAACATTAATGTGGTCTGGGATAAATGAAATTCTCATAATTTCAACCCCTAAAGATTTACCTATTTTCAAAGAGCTACTAGGTGATGGCGAAAAATATGGTTGTAAATTTCAATATGCAGAACAAGAATCACCAAATGGGTTAGCTGAAGCATTTTTAATTGCTGAAGAATTTATAGATAAAGAAAAAGTCGCATTGATTTTAGGGGACAACATTTTTTATGGAACAGGGCTATCAACATTACTACAACAAAACAACAACCCAGATGGAGGTATTATCTATGCCTATCACGTTCATGACCCTCAGAGATATGGTGTTGTAGAGTTCGACAAAAATGGAAAGGTTGTTTCTATTGAAGAAAAACCGCAAAAACCCAAATCTAATTATGTAGTTCCTGGAATATATTTTTATGATAATTCAGTAGTAGAAAAGGCAAAGAAAATAAAGCCTAGCGAAAGAGGAGAGTTAGAAATCACCGATATAAACAAAGCTTTTTTAAGGGAGGATAAACTAAAGGTTACTGTGTTAGACAAAGGGACTGCTTGGTTAGATACAGGCACTTTTAATTCCTTAATGCAGGCTTCACAATTTGTTCAATTAATTGAACAACGTCAAGGATTAAAAATTGGCTCTATTGAAGAAGCTGCATTTAAAATGGGTTATATAAATAAACGACAATTTAAAGATTTGATTAAGCCATTATTAAAAAGTGGTTATGGTAAACAACTAATGAGGTTATTAGATTAAAATGCAGGTTAGAAAGACAAATTTAGAGGGTTGTTTGATAATTGAACCTACAGTTTTCTGGGATCAAAGAGGTTATTTTTTAGAATCTTATAATGATAAAGCTTTCAAACTTGAAACAGGTTTAGATATTGAGTTTATACAAGACAATGAATCTCAATCTTCTGAGGGCGTTTTAAGAGGGCTACATTTTCAACGAGGTATTAATGCTCAGGCAAAATTAGTAAGAGTTGTAAAAGGGAGTGTATTAGATGTGGTTGTTGACATTAGACCACATTCTAAAACTTTTGGACACCATTTTAGTATTGAACTTTCAGAAGAAAATAAGTTACAAGTTTTTATTCCTAAAGGATTTGCTCATGGTTTTTTAACACTGGAAGACAACACAATTTTTTCTTATAAATGCGATAATTATTACAATAAAGATTCTGAATCAGGAATTATATTTAACGATATAGATCTTTCAATTAATTGGAAAATTGGTGAAAAACAACTTGTTGTTTCTGAACGAGACTTAAGCCTCCCTGGTTTTAAAAATATACAGTTATGAAAAATGTAATTGTGTTAGGGGCAAATGGTCAACTAGGTTTAACATTCAGAGAATTTGAGAGTAAAGAAGGATTCAATTTTACATTTTATTCACGTAAAGAAGTTGATATAACGGACAGTAAATCTCTAGATCGTGTATTTTATAAATCAAGTTTTCATTATTGTATTAATTGTGCAGCCTATACAAATGTTGATTTAGCTGAAAAGGAACAAGAAGAGGCTTTTAAAGTTAATGCAATCGGACCAAAAAATATTGCAGAAATTTGTAATGAACTAGATATTATTCTAATTCAAATTTCGACAGACTATGTTTTTGATGGTACATCATCGGCCCCATATAAAGAGGATAACGTTACAGAACCATTAAATATTTATGGTAGATCCAAACGAGATGGTGAACACAACATTGTGTGCAACACTAAGAAGTATTATAT
This sequence comes from Winogradskyella poriferorum, assembly GCF_050618035.1. Lineage (GTDB taxonomy): Bacteria > Bacteroidota > Bacteroidia > Flavobacteriales > Flavobacteriaceae > Winogradskyella > Winogradskyella poriferorum_A. The sequence goes on along the minus strand of NZ_JBODPY010000001.1, from coordinate 694,470 downwards.
AGTTAGAACTTCATGGCTTTATTCTAAATACTTATCAAATTTTCTAAAAACTGTAATTAGAAAAATTAAGAATAATGAAACATTATATATTACCAATAGCGAAATCGGCACACCAACACAAAGTTCAGATTTAGCAGAATTCATTCTTTATCTTATAGAGGACGGTCAAGTTGAATACGGTGTTTATCATTTTTCAGCAAGAGGCTCCACATCATGGTATGGTTTTGCTAGGCATATTGTCAATTTATATGATTCTAAAAAAATTAGTAAGATAAAACCAGTTGATCATTTTGATACAATTGCCACCAGACCAAAATACAGCGTTTTGGATTTAGAAAAAACGGAAGCCGTTTATAAAGAATTGAGTACTTGGGAAGAGAGCTCCCAAAAATTGCTTAGTAGATATGATTTTAGTTAATTTTTTAAATGATCAACATAAATCATATAATCTTAAAAAGATTACATTTGCCACTTTGTATTAAATATTAGAATTTAGACTCTAACTAACTTAAAAAACATAAAAGCATGCAAAAAAAAGTAGCACTAATAACAGGAGTTACCGGTCAAGACGGAGCTTATTTAAGTGAGTTTTTGTTAAAAAAGGGTTATGAGGTCCACGGAGTTAAAAGAAGATCTTCTTTATTTAACACCGACAGGATAGACCATCTTTATCAAGACCCTCATGAGGAAAACAGAAATTTCTTTCTTCACTATGGCGATTTAACCGACAGCACAAATTTGATTAGAATAATCCAAGAGGTGAGACCTCAGGAGATTTATAATTTAGCCGCTATGAGCCATGTACACGTTTCATTTGAGACACCAGAGTATACGGCAAATGCAGATGGTATTGGAACATTGAGAATTTTAGAGGCTATAAGAATATTAGGTCTCGAAAAAACAACAAGAATTTATCAGGCATCAACTTCTGAACTTTATGGAAAAGTGCAAGAAGTACCTCAGACCGAGACAACCCCTTTTTATCCTAGAAGTCCCTATGCGGTTGCGAAAATGTATGCTTTTTGGATTACTGTAAATTATAGGGAAGCCTATGGAATGTTTGCTTGTAATGGTATTTTATTTAATCATGAATCACCTATAAGGGGAGAAACTTTTGTAACGAGAAAAATTACGAGAGCTACTGCAAAAATTGCTTTAGGTCTTCAAGACAAAATTTATCTAGGAAATTTAAATTCGCAGAGAGATTGGGGGCATGCCAAAGATTACATTCGAATGATGTGGATGATTTTACAGGCCGATCAACCAGAGGATTGGGTGATTGCAACAGGTAAAACGACTTCAGTTAGGGATTTTGTTAAGATGTGTTTTAAGCATATCGGTGTTGAACTAGAATTTAAAGGTGAAGGGGCTAACGAAAGAGGATATGTAAAAACTTCAACCAATCCTGATTATCCACTTGAAATAGGTAAGGAGGTTGTGTCCGTTGACGAAAAGTACTATAGGCCAACTGAGGTTGACTTACTCATAGGTGATGCTACTAAGGCAAATAAAAAATTAGGGTGGACTCCAAAATATGATTTACCAGCATTGGTTGAAGACATGATGCAAAGTGATCTAAAATTAATGAGGAAGAAACAGTATTTGAAAGATGGAGGATATAGAATCAACAATTATTTCGAATAGCTACATAAATGGAAAAAACATCTAAAATCTATGTTGCCGGTCACAGGGGACTTGTCGGGAGTGCATTGGTAGAAACACTTCTTTCAAAAGGGTATACAAATTTGATTACTAAAACTCATGCTGAGTTAGATTTAACAGATCAAGTGAAGGTTGCCGAGTTTTTTGAATCGTATAAACCAGAATATGTTTTTCTTGCCGCCGCAAAAGTAGGCGGTATTGTTGCTAATAATATATATAGAGGTGAGTTTATTTATGATAACATTATGATACAAAATAATGTAATTCATCAAAGCTATTTGCACTCCGTAAAAAAATTACTTTTTCTTGGTAGCACTTGTATTTACCCAAAGAACTGCCCACAGCCTATGAAAGAAGAATATCTTCTTACAGATACCTTAGAATATACAAACGAGCCTTATGCAATTGCAAAGATTGCGGGTATAAAAATGTGTGAGAGCTACAACCTGCAATATAACACCAACTTTATTTCAGTTATGCCGACAAATTTGTACGGGCCTAATGATAATTTTGATCTGGAGAAATCACATGTCCTTCCTGCCTTAATCCGAAAAATTTATTTAGCTCATTTGCTAGAGCAGAATAAATATGAAAGTGTTTTAAAGGATACGGGGTTTGCAAGAATCGAGGATGCAAGGAATTATTTATTGAGTTTTGGGGTTGACGAGAATAAGGTTGAAATCTGGGGAACAGGAAAACCTAGACGAGAATTTCTATGGTCAAGAGATATGGCTGAAGCATGTGTTTTTATTATGGAAACCCAAGATTTTAAAGATACCTACTCTGAGGATAATAATGAAATTAGAAATACTCATATAAACATTGGAACTGGCCAAGATATTTCAATATCGGAATTGGCTGAATTAATAAAGTCTATTATTGGATACAAGGGTCAATTAGTATACAATACAAATAAACCAGATGGCACATTGCGAAAGTTGACAGATGTTACCAAATTAAATAATTTAGGCTGGAAGCACAACATGCAATTAGAAAATGGAATAAAAGAAATTTATGAGTGGTATATCAATAAATAAAGATTTAAAAGTTGCAATACAAGCGTCTCTAGAAGCTGGCAAGGTAATCATGGATGTATATGATGCACCATTTGATTTTGAAATAAAAGAAGATAAATCACCTTTAACGGAGGCAGACAGAAGGGCAAACGATATAATTAATTCATATTTAAAGCCTACAGGCATTCCAATTATTTCTGAAGAGAACAAACAAATTGATTTTGAAGAAAGAAAAAGCTGGGACACCTGTTGGATTGTTGATCCAGTTGACGGCACGAAAGAATTTGTTAAGCGTAATGGTGAATTCACAGTAAATATTGCTTTGGTATCTAAAAGTTCACCCATTTTAGGTGTTATTTATACTCCCGCAGTAAAAACACTCTATTTTGGAGACGTTTTAAATGGCTATTCATATAAATCAGTATTAACTACCCATAGCTCTAGTATTAATAAGGTAATGGATTTAGCTCAAAAATTAGAACCAAAGAACAACACATCAAATTTAATTGAGGTTGTTGGTAGTAGATCACATATGAGTAAGGAAACAGAAGACTATATTTCAATATTAAAAGATAGCGGAAAAGATGTCTCCATTGTTTCCAAAGGAAGTTCTTTAAAATTCTGTTTAGTCGCTGAGGGTAAAGCGGATGTCTATCCTCGTTTTGCACCTACAATGGAGTGGGATACGGCAGCAGGCCAGGCCATCTGTAATTCAATTGGAATAGAAGTCATCTCTGAGGCTACAAAGAAGCCTTTATTATACAACAAAGAGAATTTATTAAACCCTTGGTTTGTTGTGTCCAAGGATATAATATGATCTATGACATTATATAAGAAGGAGTCACATATAAGAAGTGTTTTAAAAGGCGTTTCATGGAGAATTGTTGCCACTGCGGATACTATACTTGTTGTTCTTCTAATAACTTGTTTGTTTGATGAATGTAGTTTAGAGATTGCTATTAAAATAGGCTCCATAGAATTTTTTATAAAGTTTCTGGTTTATTATTTGCACGAAAGGGTTTGGCAAAGAGTCTTGGTAAATAAAAGAGCAACACAAAAAAGAACGCTGCAGAAATCGCTTTCATGGAGAATTGTTGCAACAACAATGACTTTTATAATCTCTGGTACAGTTTTAGAGTCTTTTGACCAGATTGCTTTGTATATTGCTATAACCGAATTATTTACGAAATTTGTGCTCTATTATTTACATGAACGACTTTGGTTAATGTTACCACTAGGTAAAATAAGAAATTACGTGTTAGGAAAAATAAGATAGAATGTCAGAAAATATAATACCCCATAACTACCAAATCTCTAGAAAGGACCGCAGAAATAAAAATAATCATAATAGCTTTTTACTTTGGTTTACTGGATTATCCGGGTCTGGTAAGTCCACAATTGCAAATCTGGTTGAAAATGTATTGTTTCAAGAAGGCATAAATACATATACATTAGATGGTGACAATATTCGCAAAGGTATAAATAACGACCTATCATTTTCACCTGTAGACAGAACTGAGAATATTAGACGAATTGCGGAAGTTGCGAATCTTATGATAGACGCAGGTCAGGTTGTTCTTGCCGCATTTGTTTCCCCTTATAAAAAAGATAGAGAGAATATTAGAACTATCGTTAAAGATGTTAACTTTGTCGAAATTTACATCAACACTAGTCTTGAAGAGTGCGAAAGAAGAGATGTAAAAGGGCTCTATAAAAAAGCAAGACGAGGAGAAATTAAAAATATGACTGGAATATCTGCGCCTTATGAAGCACCAGAAAATCCAGATATCGAAATAAATACAGAAAAGGAAAGTATTGAAGTATCAGTTGAAAAAATTATACACTTCATTAAACCAAAACTAAATCTCAAGAATGAGTAAGTATTATTTAAATTATTTAGACGAATTAGAGAGTGAGGCAATTTACGTTTTAAGAGAAGTTTGGGCTCAATTTGATAATCCTGTAATATTATTTTCAGGCGGAAAAGACTCTATAGTGGTTGCCCACTTAGCAAAAAAGGCATTTTACCCATCAAAAATACCCTTTCCATTAATGCACGTAGATACTGGACATAATTTCCCGGAGACTATAAAATTTAGAGATGATACTATCAAAGAATTGGGTGCTCAGCTGATTGTTGGATCGGTTCAAGAGTCAATTGATGAAGGAAGAGTAGCTGAAGAGAAAGGAAAAAATGCCACTAGAAATGCACTCCAAATAACAACTCTTCTAGACGCTATTGAAGCTAATAAAATAGATTGTGCAATTGGAGGAGGAAGAAGAGATGAAGAAAAAGCTAGGGCGAAAGAACGATTTTTCTCTCATCGAGATGATTTTGGACAATGGGATCCAAAAAATCAACGCCCAGAATTATGGAATTTGTTTAACGGAAGACATTTTGAAGGTGAGCATTTTAGGGCATTTCCGATTAGTAATTGGACAGAAATGGATGTATGGAATTATATCAAAAGGGAAAATATTGCAATTCCATCTCTATACTTTGCTCATGAAAGAGAAGTTGTTTGGCGTCAAGATAGTTGGATACCAAACTCCGAATTTCTGATTTTAGAGGATCATGAAGAAATTGTGACCAAGAAAGTACGCTTCAGGACACTTGGAGACATTACAATTACCGGAGGAATTGAATCTGATGCTGACACGCTATCTAAAATAGTTGCCGAGGTTTCGGGGATGAAACAAACGGAAAGAGGGAATCGAAGTGATGATAAACGTTCTGAGTCAGCCATGGAGGATAGAAAACGACAAGGTTATTTTTAGTTATTTTTAAACTAGATGATTTTAAAAAAATTTAAAAATAAAGTTGAGAATTTAACCAGACTTATTTTTGTCAACACCTTATCGCCAATTAATAACTCGATCGTATTGGTAGAGTATCCTAAGTCTGGTGGTACATGGTTAGGCCAGTTAATATCGAGTTATTTTAACATTTCTTTTCCCCGTAACAGATTCCCCAGTGTAAGAAGAATTCTTTATCATGGACATTACAAACCAATATTTAATATTAAAAAGAACAAACATATTGTTTTATTGGTTCGAGACGGAAGAGATGTAATGGTATCACTATATCATCATCAGTTATTATGGAATGATAAAAATAGACTTCACCCCAAAGATGTAATCTATCATCGAAAAAATGTACCTTTTGATGATTTTGAAAATGTCAAAAAGAACATGAAGGATTTTATTAGGTATACTTTTACAGCTAATCCTTCCAAGTTGAAGCATTTTACGTATCAAGGTAACTGGAGAGATTTCAATAATTCGTGGTTGAATGTAAAAGAGAATTCTAACAACATTTACTTAATAAAATATGAAGATCTATTAAAAGACACGGATAAAGCTATGTCTAGTATACTAATAGATTTTTTTAAAGTTGAAAGAATTAATAAGAATGAATTAGAGGGTATTATAAATAAATACTCTTTCGAAAATCAGGCAAATAGAAAGAAAGGGGAAGAATCAAAATCCAGTTTTTTAAGAAAAGGAGTGTCTGGTGATTGGAAAAATTATTTTGATGAAGACGCAGAGAAGGAGTTTTTAAGATATTCAGCGGATACAATGAAAAAATTAGGATATATAAATTAAAGCCTACGATAAATGAGTTTAGACAATAATCAATTATTACGATTTACAACTGCCGGAAGTGTTGACGATGGTAAAAGTACATTAATAGGACGCCTACTATATGATTCAAAGGCTATATTTGAAGACCAACTTGAAGCTATTCAAAATACAAGTAAAAAGAAAGGTCACGAAGGAGTAGATCTCGCACTTTTTACTGATGGTTTAAGAGATGAAAGAGAACAGGGAATAACTATAGATGTTGCTTATAGATATTTTACTACTCCTAAACGTAAATTTATAATAGCTGACACCCCTGGTCATATACAGTATACTAGAAATATGGTTACAGGTGCTTCAACTGCTAATGCAGCAATAATTCTTGTTGATGCAAGACATGGTGTAATTGAGCAAACTAAACGCCATTCTTTTATTGCTTCATTATTACAAATACCACATGTAATTGTTTGTATTAATAAAATGGATTTAGTTGATTATGCAGAAGAATCTTATAATAAGGTAATAGAACAATTTGAGGAGTTTTCATCAAAAATGCTTGTTAAAGATGTTAGGTTTATACCAATAAGCGCCTTGAATGGTGATAATGTTGTTAATCGTTCTGAGAACATGGATTGGTATCAAGGTGCACCATTGTTACATACATTAGAAACGATGCATATAAGTAGCGATATTAATAAAGTTGATACCAGATTCCCCGTACAGACTGTTTTAAGGCCTCAAAGTGATGAACACAGAGATTACAGGGGTTATGCCGGAAGAGTTGCAAGTGGTATTTTAAGAGTTGGTGATGAAATCACAGCTTTACCATCCGGGTTTACATCAAAAATCAAATCAATTGATTCATTTGATCAATCATTGGAAGAGGCGTATGCGCCAATGTCCGTCTCCGTTACGCTTGAAGACGATATAGATATTGGAAGAGGTGACATGATTGTAAGAACAAAGAACCAACCAGAAACTTTACAGGATATTGAGGTAATGTTGTGCTGGTTAAACAACGCATCTGCAAAGTCAAGAGCTAAATATAGTATTCAACACACTTCTAATGATCAAAAGGCAATGATCAAGGAAGTTGTGTATAAATATGATATTAATACGTTAGATAGGAATAAAGAAGATAAGGAATTGAACATGAATGATATTGCTAAGGTAAAAATTAGAACGACAAAACCGTTAATGGTAGATCCTTACAGAGAAAATAGAACTACTGGGAGTATCATTTTGATTGATGACGCAACGAATGAAACGGTTGCAGCTGGATTAATAGTTTAATTATGACCCTGAAAACATGAAATCACCAATCTTTTTTTTTGTTCTTTTATTTTTTATAAGCTGTAATCAAAACAGTAATTCCTCGGTCGAGTCAAATGCCAGTAAAATTAAAAAAAAGGAGTTTTTAGTTTCAATTGAATATAAAAGTAATAGTCCAGATAAATTCAAATTAATAATGGACAACATCAAAGTTGATGAATTTCAGAGAAAAAGCATTGTGATAACTGAGGACGTAGTAGCTACAACATCTCTAGACTTTATTAATGCAAATTTTGGTGAAAATATATCCTCAAGAATTGTTTTGAACCTTGGAAATAAAGAGGTCAAAAAGGTTGTTATAAACGAGTTAATAATGTCCTATGGAGATAATTCTATCATTATAGATGGCAACTCTATTTTGGATAGTTTTAAACTTAATGAGTTTGTTGAATTTGACTCAACCTCAAAAGAATTAAAAACAAAGCGAATAAATAACAACCACGCTCCTGCTTTAATTTTGAAGCCTAAAGTAATTAATCAATTGATGAATTAATCAATACAGACTGGTATCAATTTTATAAAAGAAAATATTAGGCGAGTGTTATTAAACAATAACCTTCGCGAACTACTATCAAAGGCGGGTATATACTTTTTGTTCAGAGTTTTTGGATTTTTATTTGCATATATATTTGCGCTTTTTGTAATAAAAAAATTTGGCTCTGAAACCTATGGGTTGGTAACACTCTCCTTTACTTTTATTGTAATTGGCTCCGCTATTACAAGATTAGGTTTTGATGTTCATTTAACAAAAGTTTTTTCTTCTAATTTAGAAACTGATACAAAAACAAATTTATATGTTACCAGTTTTATCATAAGTGTTGTTATTTCATTTATAATTGCTACTAGTCTTTACCTATTATCAAATTTTATTTCAACCCATATCTTCTTTAATCAAAAATTACAACCATATTTAAAATGGGGAGCTATTACATTACCTTTTTTATCTATTGTTTTAATAAATTCTGGTGTTTTCAGAGGTTTAAAAAGAAACACGCTATTTTCAATATTTAACACCTTTGGAAGATTCTTTTTAGCCACCATATTTACCTTGATTTTTGTTTATATACTCAATAGGAGCTCAGAATGGGTTATTATTGGTCATTTTTTGGGGTTGGCATTATTAGCAGTAGTGTCTTTAATTATCATTTTTAAACTTTTAAGACCCTTAGGTCAAATTAAATGGGATAGCACGTTAGATTTTACTAAAGATTCTGTGCCAATTTTAATGGCACTTTTAGTCGTAATGTTATTAGATTGGACTGACAAAATATTTTTAGGGATTTTTGAAGACGAATCAAAAGTAGGGGTTTATGATATTGTTTTTAGAATTGCAGTTTTGATAAAGTTTTGTTTGGAAGCCATTAATTCCATATTAGCTCCAAAAATTTCTGAATTCTATCATTGTCAGCAATTTGATGAATTACAAAAAATAGTATCTTACTCTACCAAATTAAACACATACATTTCATTACTAATTTTTGTTGGGATAATTGTGTTCTGTAATCCTATTCTATTATTTTTAGGTGAAGATTTTATTGAGGGGCAAATAGCATTAATTATTTTAGCATTTGGTCAATTGATAGGGTCACTAAGTGGTTCCGTTGGTGTAATTCTCCAAATGACTGGACACCAAAAGATTTTTAGAAACATAGCGATTGTAGCATTAGTTTTAAACGTGATCTTAAATGTTGTACTGATAAATTTATATGGTCTAACCGGAGCGGCCATTGCAACTACTACAAGTCTGATAACGTTAAATGTTCTATCTGCTTTTTATATAAAGAAAATGTTGAAAATTACATCTTATTATCAATTAACAGCTGTGTTTTCGTCTAATAGCGCCAATAAACGTAATAGTTAATTTCATGGTATCTCATAAATACAAATGTATCTTTGTTCATATCCCTAAATGTGGAGGCTTAACAATACTAGATAAATTTGAAAAAGAATTTTCTCAAAAAGAATTATTGACTGGTAGAAATAGAAATCCTGATTTAGGTCCTCCAAGATTGAATCATTTAATGGCAAGAGAATATGTGGACCTTAACTATTTAACCCAAGAACAATATGACGCATATTTTAAATTTTCATTTGTTAGAAATCCATGGGCAAGATTTGTTTCATTATATCACTATTTAGGATATTCAAGAATTGTTGATTTCAATGATTTTGTTTATAATTTCTTTGAACAAAAATTATGGACTTCTAAAAAATGGTATTGGTTTGTAAGGCCACAGTATGATTTTCTTTATGATGAAAACGGAAATTTGATGATAGATTTTCTTGGAAAAACAGAAAACTTGCAGGATGACTTTAAGACTGCATGTAAAAAAATTGAGTATTCAGATTACGAATTGTCTCATAAAAATAAGTCAAGTGAGAAGTCTAATTTTCATCCGTTATTTATAAAATTATTAATTGCGAATCCCTCTAAGCTATTTCAATATTATAAAAGAGAAACTGATAAATCAGGGTACAAAGATTACTTCAATAGTGACACCAAAGCTTTTGTAAATAAATTTTATGAAATCGATATAGATACATTTAAGTATCTTTATTAGGAATGACGATACAAAAAAACGAAACAATAATCAATGCGGTATTGATAACATCATTATTGATGATTTTTATACCACATTTTGTTGATAGCCTAAATTATTTAAGGTATTTATCTATTGGGCCATTGTTATTATTAGTATCAATGAAGTTTAGACAAGGTTATCTGTTGTCAACTTTCAAGCTTTTTTTAGTTTTTTTAATATTTGGTTCTTTTGTTACACTTAGCAAGTTTGAGTTTTCTTCACGTTTCATAGCGGAAAGCTTATTGATAATATTACCAATTATCTATGTTATTTTTTTTAATAATATTAGAACGATTTCTAATAAACATATCAAGTATTTCTTTCTGTTGACAATCATTAGCATGGTTCTCGAAAACTTTACAGAGATATTCAATTTAATTGCTAATCCTAATTCAATACTGGAAGGTTTAAAAACCTCACAATTAGGAACTGAATCACATTTTGGCCTATTATTTGGATTTTTCTTCATATACTTTTTTGTAACGAAAGCAAATAAAAAATTCACTATTTGGGCCTTTGTATTCTTGATAATTGCTTTTAAACGAATTGCTATCGCAGCATCAATTTTATCGGTAATTATTTATCTTATCTATAGAAATTCAAAATTCACTAAATCAGTAAAGTTAAATGCGAATTTGTTGATGTTTTTTTCATTGATGTTATTTATGTTCCTTCTTATAAATTTATCTTTAGGTGTATATGACACATGGATTAAGGATAATATTGGCCTATCAGCAAACCATTTTACTATGGGAAGGGCACAAATGTATAAAAGAGTATTAGAAAATTTGGAAGTTGGTTTCATTGGCACCGGACAGGGGACAGTAACAGAATTTCTAGAAGGATTAAATTTCAAGAAAATGAACAGACTTCATTCAGATTTTCTTAGAAATCATATAGAGATTGGTTTTGGATTTTATACTATATGGATACTTTTATTTAATAAGCTTAATATTTTTAATCTAAAAGCTTTAGTAATTCTAGTCTATTATTGGGTAGTATTGGTAACTGATAATGCGTTTATTTATTTTGATTTTCTAGCATTATTTTATATGATACAAACTATATTCTATGAAGAAAAATAGTGTTTTCATTTTAATCTTGGTGTTAATTGCTTCGTCATTAGTTATGCCTATGACATTTAATAATATCGCTATAGGCATTTATTTACTATTTTTTTTGTTCAATTTAAAGTCCTTAAAAAAGGAAGGCTACATTATATTATACTTCTTGCCGTTGCTTCTTTTTTTTGTAGATATACTATCAGTATTCAATTCAGAGAATACAGTTAATGCACTAAAAATACTTGAAAAAAGAAGTTCCATGCTCATTTTTAGCGTTGGATTTTTTTTATTGCCTAAAGTTAACAACAAACAACTATCAAAAATTTTAGACAGTTTTGTGGTAGCTTTAATTGGGTTGTGTTTAGTTGCAATGGTAAAAGCTTTTTTTCTCCACTATCAGACCTATGGATTAAATTTTAACTACCAAAGTTATTGGTTAATTGGTCATCATAAATTTAGTGAGTTGGTCGACTTTCACGCAACATATTTTTCTAATTACATTTTGTTCGCATTAAGTATTTTGTTTTTCAATAAAAAATCTTGGTTTAAAAGGAGGTTAGTTCTCAAATGGCTCACAATTGCCTTATTCATGAGCTGTTTTATGATAATGTCTGTAAGAACATGCTTTTTAACTTTCTTAATCATTATTGGATATTTAATTTTTGATCGATATAGAGGTAGCAGAAAGAACTTAGCAATTGCTACCACAACAGCAATAGTTGGAATAATTATATTATTTTCGACAAATACCATGCTTAGAGAAAGATTTGAAGACATAATTTCAGTGGGTAAGAGTGAAAATGTGAGCCGTTTTGGGGGAGGAAAATTGCGTATGTATAAATGGCAAACAGCGCTATCTATTTTTAAAGAAAATCCAATTTTTGGGATTGGCAATGGCGATATAAAGGTAGAAATGGATAAAAAATATGCATTATTAGATCAAGATGAATTTGATCTTTTTGGATATAATGCCCATAACCAATATTTGGATGCGCTCGCTACTAAGGGTGTCTTTGGTTTAATGGTATTATTGCTCTTTATTGGTGGGTCACTTTATTTTTCAATGGTAAACTCGAGCCATTATAGTAAATTACTTTTTGTTTTAATATTAATTAATCTTATTTCATTTATCACGGAAAATATATTGGACATAAACAAGGGGATTGTGTTCCTATTCTTTTTTTATGGATTATTATGTTCGAACTTAGATTTCAACAGAAAATTAACTAATGAAAATACTTCAGATACATAACTCATATAACACTTTTGGAGGAGAAGATGTTGTTGTTAAATCAGAAAGAGAATTGCTTATTCAAAACAATTTTAAAGTTGACACCATAATCTTTGAAAATAGTGATATAAAAGTTAATGAAGTCTTTTACAACAAAAGGTCGTATGATCTAGTAAAAAACAAAATAACCAAAAATAGACCAGATGTAATTCATGTACATAATTTGTTTTATAAGGCAACACCAAGCATTTTAAAGTGTGCTAAAGACCATAAAATACCTATTGTTATGACTTTACATAACTACAGGCTAATATGTCCTAATGGACTTTTATTAAGAAACGAAAAACCATGTATGATATGCACCAATAAAAAGTTTGCCTATAACTCAGTTAGATACAATTGTTTTCAAAATTCTAAATCAAAAAGTCTTTTATTGGCAGGAGTTTTATTTTATCATAATATGAGACAGACCTGGTCAAATCATGTAGATAAATTTATTGTTTTAACACCATTTGCAAAAAAAGTTTTTATTGAGTCATCCATAAATATTTCAGAATCGAAAATAATTGTTAAACCCAATAGCGTGGATGATTTTAAATTAGATGAAACTGAGAGAAATGTATATACTTATATTGGTCGCCTATCTGAAGAAAAAGGTATACAAGTAGCAGTTAAAGCTTTTAATAAACTTCCTCAGTTAAAACTGGAAGTCATTGGGGAAGGTCCTTTGATGGAGGAAATGAAAAATATTTCAAACGAAAATATTTCTTTTTTAGGAAGACAATCAAAGAATTTTATAAAAGAACAGCTAAATAAAACCAAAGGTTTAATATTTCCATCAATATGTTTTGAAGGACTACCGAATACAATCCTAGAAGCTTACTCTTCTGGAACTCCAGTAATTGCTTCTAATATTGACAATATCAATAATATTGTAATAGAAAATGTCACAGGAAGGCATTTTAATACAAACGACGAGGCAGATTTGGCTAGTACTATAATTGACTTTGAGAAAAATGACACCTCAAAATATGGAATAAAAACTAGAAGAATTTACGAAGAGAATTATACTCATGTGTCTAATTTTGAGGGTTTGAAAAAGGTTTATTCTGAAGTAATGAAAGCGTATTAAATTAGAATTTAGCGAAGTTAAAGTCTATGTTGGATAGTATTGAATATAAGAACTTATATAAACTAGGCTTGTCTACCCTTGTCTTCCTTATTCTGGGAGATTTTTTTAGAAGAGTAGCATTGTTTTTAGATTCTGATTTTAATCGGTATACACTTATCTTTAAGACTCTTATTTTTCTAAGCTACATCATATTTATAATTGTCCACCTTAAGGCATACATAAGACACAAAATTACACGTAAACTAATGTGTCTTGTAGGTGTTTTAGTTTTGCTCTTCGGATGTTCTAATTATTTATTACCAAGATTAAACAATAACATTATAAATATTTCGAATGGAGAGTTCTTCATTAAGTATATGTTTTTCCCAATAACAATAATAACTTTCTATGTAATTCATGATAAAAAAGAGCTGAATGTTAAGCTGTTTAAATTATACGAGATATTTTTTCTTCTTAACGCTTCATTAATCGTGATTTCGTTTTTATTTGATATTGATGTATTAAAAAGTTATCCGAATCCCAGAAGGCCAGGATATTCAGGTCTGTTTAATAGGCCAAATCAATTAAGTTATATCACTATAGTAATGATTGCCATATATTATTACAAAGCTTCATTTCTTAAGTTAAAATATGATTATTATAAATTAATATTTTTAATAGTAGTTGCTTTATTGGGAGGTACAAAGCGTATTTACTTTTTCTTAATTATTCTTCTAATTTATCATGTGTGCAACAATTTAAGAACAATTTATAGACAAGTACTATTAGTATTTATTGCGCTATTAACACTGACATATTTTTTATGGGATAAATTGTATTTGTTTATAGAGAATAAGTTAGAATTGTTTGTTCAAATTTATAATGAAAGAGGTTTTTTATCTGCGCTGTTGTCATATCGAAATGATAGATTATCAGCAACATGGAACGATCAAATATTAGTTGATTGGAATATTTTAAATGTGTTTGTGGGAGGTTGTGATTTTACCATTGAAAGACCTGAAATGGATCTAATCGACATATTTTTTTATTTCGGTTTAATTGGATTAGTTGTCTATATGTTGTTTTTCAAAACAACACTGAATGCCATTAAATTGAAAAATAACTATCTTCTATTCTTTATAACATTAATCTTTTTTATTTCGGCTTTAACTAGTGGTTTTTTAAATAGTACCAATATCCCATTTGTTTTTATGATTGGAGTATTTTATTTAAACAACATTAGTCAAAAGTTAGTTTAATATATTTCTATCTATATTAAATAACTTAAAACTATATATCTTTGTGACAATCGAAATCTCTATGCTGAAACATCCTATAATTAACTTAAATATTAATAATTTTAGTTTCAATGAAGCCCTCAAAGAAGTAGGTGAGCTAGCCTTAAATAGAAAATCGTCATATGTCTGTTTTGTTAATGCTCACATGACTGTTGAAGCTAATAATGATGATTATATGATGGATGTGGTTAACACTGCATATTTTGCCTTTCCTGATGGCGCTCCAGTCGCTAAATCATTCAAATATTTTCATAATATTAAGCAAGAGCGAATAGCTGGAATGGATTTTTTTCCTCAAATGCTCGAAAAGTGTAACTTACTCAAACTTAGGGTTGGATTGTTTGGATCAACACCTGAAGTTTTAAAAATAATTACTGATAAAATTAGCTCAGAGTTTAGTAATATAACTATTACACATGCTATTTCACCACCTTTTAATGCTAAATGGGATAATGAGAATTATATTCAGTCATTTAACGCGTCTTCTACAAACATCATTTTTGTGGCACTGGGCTGTCCAAAACAAGAAAAGTGGATGTACGAAAACTATAAGGAGTTGAATTCTGTGTTACTTGGCGTAGGTGGAGCATTTCCTGTTTATGCTGGAGTAATTAAAAGATGTCCCAAATGGATGGGTGACAGTGGTTTGGAATGGCTTTATAGACTTGTTAAAGAACCAAAGCGAATGTGGAAAAGGTACCTTGTTACAAATTCTATGTTTATTAAGTTATTGTTACTAAAACGTTTCTTTAATGCTTAAATATTCTAAAAAAATTAAATTGTTATAATTTGAGCTTATTTAAACAGGGAAGATATTCGGGATTTTTAAGACCAATTTCTTATACAATTGATTTAAGTATAATTAATGGTCTAGCTGTAATCTATTTGCTTGAACAGAAAGAAACTTTTGTCTTTTGCTTTTTTATAACTATAGGATGGTTCTTTATCTCAATCTATTCCAAGTTTTATGAAGTTTACAGATATACAAGACCAATAAATATTCTCTCCTTAATTTTCAAACAAGGTGTATTATTTCTTTTATTGGTTTTTGCATTTTCAGGTTTATATCATGAATTGAAGATTTATCCTAGACCAATAGTTTACTATACTTTTTATTCTTTTATTCTAATTACTTTACTAAAATTTACAGTCTATTATTTGCTTCAGAGATATAGAGTATCTCTTGGTGGTAATTACAGAAAAACAGTAATCTTAGGCCTCAATAAAAAGACTTTAGCACTGGAAAATTTCTTTTCTAAGCACCCTGAATATGGATATTCGCACAAAAAATCTTTCAACTTAAAAGAAGACAACAAATTAAAGGAGTGCTTTTATTATATATTAGACGAGGGAATAGATGAAATATATTGCTCTATATCTGAGTTAACCAATAGCCAAATAGCTGATGTGGTTGATTTTGCGGATAATAATTTAAAGGTGGTAAAATTTATTCCAGATAGTAAAGAAATTTATTCAAAAAAGTTAAAGTACGACTACTACGACTATATACCGGTTTTGTCTCTTAGAACCATTCCCTTAGAGGACCAAGTTAACATGATTGCAAAGCGTAGTTTCGATATTTTATTTTCAAGTATTGTAATTGTCTTTGTTCTTTCTTGGTTAACGCCAATCATAGCTATTCTCATCAAGCTAGAATCAAAAGGTCCAGTGTTTTTTAAGCAATCACGAAATGGATTTAACTACAAGGAATTTGATTGTTATAAATTCCGCTCAATGACACCTAATAAAGTTGCCAATTTACATCAAGCAACTCGAGGAGATCAGAGGGTAACAAAGGTTGGTAAGTTTATTCGGAAAACAAGTATTGATGAATTACCTCAATTCTTTAATGTGCTTTTTGGTGACATGTCAGTAGTTGGTCCTAGACCGCACATGGTGAGCCATACAAATATGTATGCAAAAAAGATCGATAAATTTATGGTTAGACATTTTGTAAAACCAGGAATTACTGGATTAGCTCAAACCAGTGGTTTTAGAGGAGAGGTTGAAACGGATAAAGATATTATTGGCCGTGTTAGATATGATATATTTTATATAGAAAATTGGTCTTTATTATTAGATCTTAAAATCATCTTTCAAACCCTCATAAATGCTATAAGAGGAGAAGATAAAGCATATTAATAGACTACATGCATCCTCTAGTCTCCATAGTGACACCCATTTTTAACAAGGCAACTGTTATAGAGGAGACTTTAGAAAGTATTTTAAATCAGACTTACAAGAACTGGGAACTCCTTTTGGTTGATGATGCTTCCACAGATA
Organism: Winogradskyella poriferorum; assembly: GCF_050618035.1. Taxonomy (GTDB): domain Bacteria; phylum Bacteroidota; class Bacteroidia; order Flavobacteriales; family Flavobacteriaceae; genus Winogradskyella; species Winogradskyella poriferorum_A. Next base: position 677,309 of record NZ_JBODPY010000001.1, on the reverse strand, counting down.
ATTCAGCGGAGGTTGTAAATGGTTACATTCAGAAAGACGAAAGAATAAAATATTTTGAATTTTCTGAAAACAAAGGAGCGGCAGAAGCTAGAAATAAAGGCACCCAAATGGCCACAGGTGATTTTATCGCATTCTTGGACGCAGATGATCTCTGGCATAAATCTAAACTTGAAATTCAAATTGATCTTATGCTAAATGAGAATATAGATGTCTGCTTTGGAAGTTATGAGTTAATAGATCACCAAAGTAACCCCCAAAAAATAAAAGTTAATGCACTACAAACTTTATATTATAACAAACTGATTAAGGCAAATTATATTGGCAATTTAACAGGGATTTACAACTGTAAAAACCTTGGTAAAATCTATACTAAGGATTTAAAAAAACGTCAAGATTGGCTATTGTGGATTGAGGCTTTAAAAAGAAGCGATAAACCAGCAAAGGGCATCAAAGAAACCATTGCTTATTATCGGAATGCAAATAATTCATTGTCTTCAAATAAGTTTAACCTAATAAAATATAATTATAACGTTTATAGAAAGGGATTGAATTTCGGTATATTCAAATCTACTGTTTATTTATTGCGGTTTTTTATTGAGCACTTTTTTGTGAAAAAGAAACTAATTCAACCTATAGCATAGAAATAAACTGTTTTAATTTCCCAGCTTTTGTTCGTTTTAATTCATCAACTCTTTCAAAATCGATACTTAAACCTGGCTCTAAATATCTTTCTATTTCAGACATTATGGTATCCTTCTTCTTCGAGGTTAATTCAGTACCACTAACATATCTAATATTAAACCTACTTAGCGTAACTTGCTCAATAATAAATTCAGATACATTACCATCATTTTCAATGACACTTTTTGTGATGTAATAAAAAGTTAATCCAGCTGCAGTTTTCCCACTTGGAAGTTTCACAATATCATTAGTTCGTCCTGTTAAGGATTTTAAAACGGGTTGTCTTTCTGAGATTTCTTCAGAAAGCACACCAATATCACCAATATCATAGCGTATAAACGGATGAGCTTTGTTAAACAAAGAAGTAATTACTACCCTCCCTTCACTACCATTGGTTACTTTTTTACCTACGTCATCTAATATTTCTACATAGATAGTTTCGTTATTAACTCTCCAACTACCACTGGGATTTTCAAAAGCAATCAAATCTAATTCCGATGCACCGTATTCGTTTATAACGGGAATTCCAAAAACACGTTTCATTAATTCTCTATCTGAATCAAAAAGCATTTCTGAAGTCACAATGCACACTCTTAAACTTGGACATATGCTTTTAAGTTCGAGATTTTCTCTGTCGAGATACTTTGCAAATTGCACTATTGGGCTTGTGTAACCGTTAATAAATTCAAAGGCTGTATTTTTAAATTTACTAACCGCTTTTTTAAAAGAGATATCACTCATATCAAAAACTGAAAACCGTACCCTATTGCTAAAAGCATCTTTGATACGCTCTTTGTAATAGCCTTTTTTATTCAAAGGGATTCCATAAAAACGAGCTTGCTTTGAAGAATTAAAATCAATACCATGCCAAGCAAATCGATCCATGATCTGTGCCCATGTCATCGCATGACACCATTTATCTTTTGCAAAAATGAAAGGGTCACCAGAGCTTCCAGAAGTTTTATTGAGATAGACATTCTTAGTATTATATCCCTTGGACAATCGTTGTTCAATAGGCTGTTGTAAATGACGCTTAGTCATAACCGGAACAGTCTCCCAATTTTCTATATCAATGGACTTACCAAATGCCCTATAGAATGGATTATTCTCTAGATGATAACTTAAAATTGCCTTTTTTTGAGACTGTTGATAGGTCTTAAATTCCTTATCTGATTTTTGTTGAATATTTGCCAAGGCTTTCCTTGCTTTATCAATTTCAAAGCCATTAACTTTTAACGAAAAATCAAATAATTTCAAGTTGTATTTTAGTGTTTAAGGTTTACGTAAATTAATTCTTTTTTAATCTTAAAACCAATTATTTTTGCGCAAAGAAAATTTCAATATGAATATCTTAGTATTAGGATCTGGAGGAAGAGAGCATACTTTTGCTTGGAAAATTTCACAAAGTAAACATTGCAAGAATTTATTTGTTGCACCTGGTAATTCAGGCACCTCTAATATTGCCAATAATCTTGACTTGAGTGTTAATGATTTTCAAGGGATTAAAGAAGCTGTATTAGAACATAATATTGAATTGGTTGTTGTTGGCCCAGAAGATCCTTTAGTAAATGGAATTCATGATTTTTTTCTGAATGACGAAAAACTAAAGCACGTTAATGTAATTGGTCCTCAAAAAGAAGCCGCTGAGCTCGAAGGGAGTAAGGAATTTGCTAAAGAATTTATGATGAGGCATAACATCCCAACTGCGAGTTATGATAGCTTTACAAAAGATAATGTTAATGATGGTCTTAAGTTTTTAGAGACCTTAAACCCACCTTATGTGTTAAAGGCGGACGGTTTAGCTGCTGGTAAAGGCGTTTTGATTTTGAACGATTTAGATGAAGCTAAAAAAGAACTGCAGAGTATGCTTGTCGATGCAAAGTTTGGCAATGCAAGTTCAAAAGTTGTTATAGAAGAGTTCTTAGACGGTATCGAACTAAGTTGTTTTGTAATTACTGATGGAAAGAGTTATAAGATCCTACCAACAGCTAAAGATTACAAGCGTATAGGTGAAGGTGATACGGGACTTAATACAGGAGGAATGGGTGCCATTTCACCTGTACCATTTGCTACAAAGGAGTTTTTAGACAAAATAGAAAGTAAAATTGTTAAGCCGACCATAGACGGCTTGGCTAAGGATAATTTGCCTTATAAAGGATTTGTCTTTATTGGTTTAATCAAAGTAGGAGACGAACCTAAAGTCATTGAGTATAATGTAAGGATGGGAGATCCAGAAACTGAAGTCGTTTTACCAAGATTAAAGACAGATTTGGTAGAGGTTTTTCAGGCTATGGGAAATCAAACATTGTCAAGGATTAATTTAGAAATTGACGATCGCGCAGCAACAACGGTGATGCTAGTTTCTGGTGGATATCCAGAAGCATATGAAAAAGGAAAAGAAATTTTTGGTATTGATGATGTGGAAGAATCATTGGTGTTTCACGCAGGCGCAAAACAAGATTCGGATAAAGTAGTGACCTCTGGTGGTAGAGTAATGGCAATCACTTCTTATGGCCACAATTACCAAGAAGCCATAAAAAAATCTTACCAAAGCATATCTAAATTATGTTTTGATAAGATGTATTATCGTAAGGATATTGGTTTCGATTTATAAATAAGAGTGCGCTGAAACGCTTTTGTCCTCTTCGTTATTGCTATTATATTTTGCAAGTTGCATCATCCAATAAATAAATGCAACAAAACCAATTAGCATAAAAAACCAACTCATCACATTAGCAGAAAACCAATTTTCTAGTTCTAAAGCTCTGAGTGCATCGTAAGGTGCGAAAAGTGTGTTTACAAATAAATCCTGTATACCGTAAAAGAAATCCTTCATAACTTTTTAAATTTACGGAGCAAAAATACAAAAAGAGTTAATGATTACAAGTGTTTTTAATAAATCTAAACCTATTAATTTTATAATAGTCTTAGCATTTGTATTAGTGCTTTTTTCAATTTCTAATTTTGAATTATTCTTTGGCAATCTTAATACCTTATTTTCGACCTTAACAAGAGTACTTGTTGTAGTGTTCCTTGTATTTTTATTAGACTTTATTGTTTCAAAAAACAATCTCACCCAGAGAAATAGTTATGCAATTTTGGTCTTTGGTGTTGCTCTTGGTGTTTTTCCTGAGATTATCAATAATATCAACTTATTATTAGCTAATGTTTTTATTCTGTTCGCTTTAAGGAGAATTTTAAGCTTAAGCTCAAATAAACAGGTAAAGAAGAAACTCTTTGATGCGTCCTTCTGGATAGCTTTAGCAACATTATTATATTTCTGGGCTATATTGTTTTTTGCTATAATTATAGTTGCTCTTATTTATTATTCTCAAAATGATCTACGCAATGTTCTAATTCCACTGGTTGGAGTAGCAACTGTAGCTATGTTGTTATTGGGATATAACATAATTTTCCATGACGCCTATATTAGGCCATCAAATTTTGAGCGCTTTTCAAGTTTAGACTACACCTCTTATAATAGCCTTGAAAATATTTTTAAGCTCACAATACTATTCACCGCCTTTATCTGGACTATTATTTATTTTTTTAGATCCTTAACGGATAAAAATAATAAGCTTAAACCTTCATATTTTATTGTCGCTTGGACATCCATAATAGGAATATTAATTGCTATTATTTCTCCATATAAGGATGGAAGTGAGTTTGTGTTTTTTATTGCTCCTTTTGCGATTATTATGGCAAATTATATCGAAGCTATAAGCGAAAAATGGTTTAAGGAAGTATTTGTAGGCATATTTATTTTGACACCAATTATTGGACTAATTCTGTAATTTTTTTCCAAAAGATAGGTCTCCAGCATCACCTAATCCTGGGACGATATAGCCACGTTCATTTAGCTCTTTATCAATTGTAGCAATCCAAAGTTTCACGGTGTCATCAACATTTTTAGTGACGTAGTCGACACCTTGTTGGGCTCCTATAACACTAACTAAGTGTGTTTCTTTAGGCTGGCCAAACGGTTTTAAGGCTTCAAGAGTAGAAATAATTGATTGCCCAGTAGCTAACATGGGATCTACGAGCAAAAGCGTTTTATCGCTTAAATCAGGACAAGCTAAATATTCAACTTTAATCTCAAATGCTCCAGATTCACTGGTGTGATGTCTATAAGCGGATATAAAAGCGTTTTCTGCTTTGTCAAAATAATTCAGTAATCCTACATGGAGTGGTAGACCAGCTCTGAGAATGGAACATATAACAATATCATCATTAATAACTTCAGACTCCAAACTACCCAACGGTGTTTGTGTTGTTAATTTTGAAAATGAGAGGGATTTACTCAGCTCAAAGCCTAGAACCTCACCAATACGTTCAATATTCCTTCTGAATCGCATACTGTCCTTTTGTATTTCTAAATCTCTTATTTCTGAAATGAAAGAATTGAGTAATGATGGTGTTTCAGAAAGATTTCGTATTTCCATTTTTAGAGTATTTAAGTGATGACTAAGTTAATAATTCAGAGTATATTTGCATATTCAAAATTTGAATGAAAATGATTTCAGATAAAGCAAATGCAATTTTTAAGGATGTTATTAAAACTTACAAGGTTTTAAATACCGTAGACCAGCCATTTACCAATAAATTTGACAAGAATGAGGACCTCATTGCTCATTTGTTATACCGTAAATGCTGGATTGATACAGTACAATGGGCTTATGAAGATATTATTAGAGACCCAAACATCGATCCTGTTGCGGCACTTGAACTCAAACGTAAAATAGATGCTTCTAATCAAGACAGAACCGATACGGTTGAATATATAGACAGTTACTTTTTAGATAAATTTAATGATGTAGAGGTTAAGCCATATGCTAAGATAAATTCTGAAAGTCCAGCATGGGCTATTGATAGGCTTTCCATTCTTGCTCTTAAGATTTATCACATGCATTTAGAAACGATAAGAGAAGATGCTACAGATGCACATAAAGAAGCTTGTGAAAAGAAATTAAATGTTCTTTTGGAGCAGCGTGTAGACTTAAGTAAAGCTATTGATGACTTGTTGAAGGATATTGCCAATGGCGACAAGTACATGAAAGTTTACAAGCAAATGAAGATGTACAATGATGATGAGCTAAATCCTGTTTTGAGAGGCCAAAAGTAAATAGTCGACCTGAATTATTTCAGGATACCATACTTTACATTTCATGCCAAAACCAAAACATATCTTAGTCATTCGTTTCTCAGCTATGGGAGATGTTGCTATGATGGTTCCGGTTTTAAGAACCTTTGCTAATCAAAATCCAGATGTAAAGATTACTGTAGTTACTAGACCATTCTTTAAGCCCATATTTAATGGTATTCCGAATGTTCAAGTTTATACTGCTGATCTTAAGGGAACGCACAAAGGTATAATTGGACTTTACAAGCTTTCGAGAGCATTAAGGAAGATTGGTTTTGACGCTATAGCTGATTTACATAATGTACTAAGGACCAAAATTTTAAAGGTCTTTTTTATTGGTAAGAAGGTTATTCAGATAGATAAAGGTAGAAAAGAAAAGAAGGACTTAGTTACAGGGAAGTCTGTTCACCAACTCAAAACTACACACCAGCGCTATGCAGACGTCTTTAGAATTTTAGGATTTGAATTAGATTTGTCTAGGCCACTTTTTTCTGAGCGGTTCGAATTATCTGAAGAGCTTAAAATACTCTTAGCTAAATCCAATACACCAGTTATTGGAATTGCGCCGTTTGCTGCACATAGTAGTAAGATGTATCCGCTCCATCTCATGGAAAAAGTAATAAGTGAATTAAATAAGTCGTACAGGATATTACTTTTTGGTGGCGGTAAAGAAGAAACAAGCCTACTAAATAACATGGCGTCTAAATATGAGAATGTAGATTCTGTGGCAGGTGTATTATCATTTGATGATGAGTTAAAATTAATTTCAAACTTAGATGTAATGCTTTCTATGGATTCTGGTAATTCCCACCTTGCCGCAATGTTTGGAATTAAAGTGATTACCATTTGGGGTGTCACGCATCCTTATGCTGGTTTTGCACCATTTAATCAACCACAAGATTATGCGCTATTGGCAAACAGAGATGAGTTTACATTAATACCAACATCTATTTATGGCAATTCTTATCCTGAAGGATATGAAAATGCTGCTGGAAGTATTTCTGTTGAAGAAATTGTTACTAAAGTAACGACCGTACTTAAGAATTAAACATCGTCATAATCTACCACTAAAGAATCCGAAGTAGGATGTGCTTGACACGTAAGTATTAAGCCTTCAGCAATTTCGCTATCTGTTAAAATATTGTTTTGACGCATTTCAGCTTCTCCATCTGTTATTCTTGCTATACAACTACTACAAATACCGCCTTGACAAGAGTAGGGTGCATCAATATCTTGTTTTAATGAAGCTTCAAGAACAGACTGAGATTTTGGCATTTCAAACTCAAATTCCTCATCATCAACAATTACTTTAATAAGAGCATTTCCATCTGAAACAGAGGCCTTTTTGTTGTCCTCTGATGCAGTAGGCGCTGTGAATAATTCAAATAGTATATTACTTTCTTTTATTTGATTCTCTAACAAGACTTCCTTTACAGTATGTATCATTTGTTCAGGACCACACAAATAAAATTTTTCGATGGAGACACCTTTATATTTATTTTTCACAATTAGGTTAACCGTACTTTTTTCAATTCGACCGAAGAGCGCATCAACTTCTTGTGACTGACTGTAAATAAAATGAACATGAAACCTATTCCCGTAGGTCGACTTAAGCTCCATTAAATCATTATTAAACATTGCTTCCTTTGCAGATCTATTACCATAAACCAATATAAAATTGCTAAATGGTTCATCCTCTAACAAGGTTTTCGCAACACTTAAAATAGGTGTAATACCACTACCTGCAGCAAAGGCAGCAATTGTTCTTGTTTTAGCGTTATTGGCTTCAAAAACAAAGCGACCATTAGGTTCGGCAACATCAATTAAATCACCAGTACTGAGTTTTTCATTGGCATAAACCGAAAATGTTCCATTTTCAACAGCCTTCACAGCAACAGTTAATTCACCACTATTTTTTGAGGAGCATATCGAATAATCACGTCTAACCTCCTCACCATTTATTTCGGTTTTTAAAGTAATATACTGACCGGCTTCAAAACGAAACTTTTCAGAAAGGCTCGATGGCACATCAAATGATATGGCAACTGACTTATCGGTTACCTTTTCAATAGACTTAATTTTCAATGGGTGAAACTGTGACATTGCAATAATTTTTTGCAAAAATAAAGAAGCGCTACTTTAAAGTTAACTTTGTTTGTAACAAATTAACAATTAAGTTTACTAATAGAAAAAACTAACCTCAAGGCTATGATTAAACATTTTATTAATTTAGAATGGAAGCAATATTTTCGCTCTTCTTACTGGCAAAAAAATATGGCGCTGAATATATTAATGGTGTTTTTAGCGCTTTACTTTATTGGCGTATTTCTAATCCTCGGTTTTGGACTTTTGCCAATTCTTAAGAAGGTATTTCCAGAAGAAGACCCCTTTGTAGTTGTAAATGGATTTATTTTCTTTTGGATTATGATCGATTTACTCATGCGCTTCTTTTTGCAGAAGCTACCTGTTATGAGTGTTAAACCACTTTTAACCTTACCTGTAAAGCGATCATCAGTAGTTCATTATGTATTGGGGAAATCTGCCCTTTCCTTTTTTAATTTTCTACCTCTATTTGCCATTATACCATTTAGTATAATGTTAATTATAAATGATTATGAGACCATAACAGCACTAACGTGGATGTTTGCTATGATAATTGTGGTCTTAATAATTAATTTTCTCAATTTTATTATTGAGGCCTTCTCTGCTGAAACAGAGTTATCATTCTTGCCTGTGATCGCTTTGGTAAGCATATTGTATGCCCTAGATGCTTTTGGCATTGTTTCTATATCATCATTACTCGGGAGTGCATTTTTGAGTATTGCAGATAATCCTATTTTACTGTTAATCCCATTAGGAATATTAGCATTTTGTTACAGCTTTAACTTCAAAATCTTAAAGGACAAGTTGTTTTTGGATAGTTCTTTAAAATCAAAGGTAACCGAAGTAAAGGTTGCAGATTTATCCTGGACCAAGCGTTTTGGAGACATTGCACCTTTTATGCAACTTGATTTAAAGTTAATTTGGAGAAATAAACGAACTAAATCGTCTGTGTTTATAATGGTTATCGGCTTATTATATGGTTTATTTTTCTATCCGCAACCTATGTATCGCGATATGGTTTGGTTGTTTCCTTTTATAGGCATTTTTGTTACTGGGATATTTCAAATCAATTTTGGACAATTTATTCCTGCTTGGGATAGTAGTTACTACAAGATGTTGATGAGTCAGAATATAAAGTATGAACAGTATCTAAGATCTAAATTTATTCTGATGGTTTTGAGTGTGGGAATAATGTTCGTATTGAGTATTCCATATGTTTATTTTGGATGGAAGATATTGATTGCACATTTCGCAGCGGCCATATACAATATCGGAGTTAACTCCCACGTCATGCTTTTTGGAGGTTCATTCAATAGAAAGAAGATAGACCTTAATCAAAGAGCAGCATTTAACTACCAAGGGACAGGAGCAGTTCAATGGATAATTGGGTTACCACTTATGCTTTTACCAATGCTCATCTTTGGGCTTACGAATTGGCTTGCTGGTTTCGAAACAGGTATTGCAGTGCTAATTATAATGGGTATTTCGGGTATTGTTTTACACAAAAAATTAATGCGAATTATTACACAACGTTATTTACAGTCAAAATATAAAATGATTGACGCCTTTAGTCAAGACAGCTAATACAAAGATTAACTATGATATATACTACAAACATTTCAAAAACCTACAATAGCAATACGGTATTAAAAATCGATGAGTTAAGCATTCCAAAAGGACAAAGTTTTGGATTAGTAGGGAATAATGGTGCAGGAAAGACAACGTATTTTAGTTTGTTACTAGATTTAATAAAACCAACGACAGGGAGTATAACAAATAATGATATTGTTGTAGACAAGAGTGAAGATTGGAAACCTTTTACTTCTGCATTTATAGATGAAAGCTTCTTAATTGGGTATCTAACACCAGAAGAGTATTTCTATTTTATTGGAGATCTTCGAGGTCAGAATAAAGCTGACGTAGATGCGTTAACCTCACAATTTGAAGATTTCTTTAACGGTGAAATAATTGGTAAGAAAAAGTATTTAAGAGATTTAAGTAAAGGGAACCAGAAAAAAGCTGGTATTGTTGCGGCATTAATAGGAAATCCAGAAGTTATTATTTTAGATGAACCCTTTGCTAACCTAGACCCTACTACTCAAATAAGACTTAAGCAAATACTTAAAGACCTAGCTGAAAAACAAGGCGTAACCATTCTTATTTCTAGTCACGACCTTATGCATGTTACTGACGTTTGTGAACGTATTGTGGTTTTAGAAAAAGGTGAGGTTATTAAAGATCTAGAAACCAATCCTACAACTTTAAAGGAGCTCGAGGCACATTTTGCTGGCACCTTAGACGTTGCGATGGAAGAAGAGTAATTCAGTCTTTGTAAAGTAAATATTAAACTCGCTAGTTACTAATTAGCGAGTTTCTTGTTTTAAACGATTAGTTCTGAAAAATTCTCTATAAACATAATAAGTTCAAAAAGATGTTTATTTTTACCCCATAGCATACTAAAAGCCTATAACTTTAGTTATTAAATTGCCTAAATGTTCCAAATTTGAAGCATTGCGTTAAATCCATATTACTTCTTGTCCTTATTGCGATTGTTGCTCAAAGCTGTTCGCGGAAAAAAGACACGTTCATCAATCGTAATTTTCATGCGCTAGGGACCAAGTATAATATTTTATATAATGGGAATATTGCTCTCGAGCGTGGCATAGAAACTGTTAATGACGCTTACTCCGAAAATTTTTGGCAATTATTACCTGTTGAACGCATGGAGATAGAGGATGAAGTTTTCTTGCCTGGACAGACCAAAAATGCGGATTTTGAACGTGCGGAAGAAAAGGCAATTAAGGCTATCCAAGTGCACGGAATGAATATCGAGGGTAAAGAAAAGAATCCTCAAATTGATGAAGCTTATCTACTTCTTGGACAAGCAAGGTATTATGACCAACGATTTGTACCAGCTTTGGCGGCCTTTAATAATATCCTCAATAAATATCCAACGAGCGATAAAATTAATCAAGTAAAAATATGGCGTGAAAAAGCGGATATGCGACTTGATAATAATGAACTGGCTATAAAAAAGTTAAAACGTCTTTTAGAAGAGGAAGAATTAGAAGGTCAAGATTTAGCAGATGCCACTTCAACTTTAGCACAAGCGTATATCAATATTAAATCTAAGGATAGCGCTATGGCTCAGCTTCAAATCGCTGCTGACCATACTAAATTAAAGAGAGAAAAAGCGAGGTATCATTTTATTAGAGGACAGCTTTATAATGAATTTGGGCATAAGGACAGTGCCAATATCGAATTCGATAAGATTATTGATATGCATCGTCAAGTCCCTAGAGCTTTTTACATCAATGCACATTTGGAAAAATCAAAAAATTTCGATGAGTTAAATGGTGATTTAGTGGCGTTCCAAGAATACCTAACAGAGCTCGAAGAAAACAGAGAGAACAGACCGTTTTTAGATAAGATTTATTATAGAATAGCAGAATTCCATCGTAATAATATGTCAGATAGTTTGGCAGAATCTTACTATAACAAATCATTGAGAAAAACAACAACAGATCAATACTTAAAGGCCCTTAATTACGAGACATTAGGAAACATGTATTTTGATCGTAATGGCTATAAGTTAGCAGGCGCTTATTATGATAGTACCATGACAGCGATGGACCCTAAAACAAAAGCGTTTAGAATTTTAAAGCGCAAGCGTGAGAATCTTGATGATGTTATTTATTATGAAGGCATTGCTGAGGTTAATGATAGCATATTGTACATCGTTAATTTACCAAAAGAAGACCAAGTTGCATTATATGCAGAGTATGCTAATGCATTAAAATTAAAGGAAGAGGAAGAAGAAAAACTAAAACAAGAAAAATTACAACAACGCAATAGCGCTCAGGTCAATAATAATTTAGGCAGAAATAATGATCCGCAAAAAGGAGGAATTAGTCCTGCTGGATTACCAGGAAATTTTGGTGGTAATAATCAAAGTAGCTTTTATTTTTATAATCCAACAACTGTTGCCTATGGTAAAAATGAGTTTTTAAACTTGTGGGGCGATAGACAATTGCAGGATAATTGGAGGCTATCTGACCAACGAAGAAAAGTTGAGAGTTCTGATGAAGAGGAGAAGGTTGCAGAAACTAAAGGAGAAGATAAAAGATACACTGCAGACTTTTATTTGGCCCAATTACCAACAGAAGCTACTGAAATTGATAGTATAGCAAAAGAACGTAATTATGCGTATTATCAATTAGGTGTGATTTACAAAGAAAAGTTCAAAGAGTTAGAATTAGCAAAATCGCGATACGAAACCTTACTTAATAATGATCCGGAAGAGCGTTTAGTCTTGCCTTCAAAATATAATTTGTTTCGAATTTATGAAGAACTGGGCTTAACAAGAAAGGCAGAGGCCATGAAGACCGATATTATTAATAATCATTCAGATTCTAGATATGCTGAAATTTTACTGAATCCTGAGGATGCCTTGTCAAAAGACGAAAATAGTCCAGAAGTAATTTACACAAACCTTTACAATAAGTATAATGAGCAACAATATGCTACTGTAATATCTGAAGCAGAAGAAAACATAAAGAAGTTTGAAGGTGATGATTTTGTTCCAAAATTCGAAATTTTAAAGGCGTCGGCTCGTGGTAGATTATTTGGTTTTGAAGCCTATAAAGAGGCTATAAATTTTATTTCTCTTAATTATGCCAATACCGAAGAAGGTAAGAAGGCCCAAGAAATATTGGACAATGCCATACCTGTGTTGGCAAAGAAAGATTTTGTTTCAAATGACGTCTCTAAAAACTTTAATGTTATCTATCAATTCAATGACGAAACTGATGAAGAGATTGATACCTTCATAGAAACATTAAATGAACAGGTAGGAAAAGTGAAGTATTTTGATTTAACTACTTCAAAAGACGTGTATGACGAAAATACTACTTTTGTAGTTGTACACGGATTAAAGAGTATCTCAGGAGCAAGTGGTTTTGCCGAACTATTAAAATCTGAAGAAAAGGATAAGAGAGGTAGGCCATTACCTCCAAAAATAACTAGGCCGTTTTTTGCAATTTCCTCACCTAATTATGCGATTATCCAAAGACATAAAAATTTAAATGCATATTTAGAACAACAATAAAACCTACAACATGTTTTCTTCTGACAACAAGAAATCTAAAAAGCCAATAACTATGGAAACAAGTACACAACAAAATATTATTGCTCACGGAACTAAGATCGTGGGAGATATCATTAGTCAAGGACCATTTCGTATAGATGGAACAGTAGAGGGTAATGTAAAAACTTCTGGTAAGGTTGTAGTTGGGAAATCTGGTTATATTAAAGGAACATTGCAAGGAGAAAATGCAGATTTTGAAGGAAAATTTTCGGGTAAATTAGTTTTATCAGGAACCTTATCTTTAAAATCTACTGCCCATATAGAGGGAGAAGTACATACAAGTAAATTGGCGGTAGAACCTGGAGCTACATTCAATGCGACATGTAGTATGAAAGGTACTGTTAAAGCCTTAAGTAATGAACCAGTCAAACCACAACCACAAACCACACAAAGGTCAGAACGACAAGCTTAACAATTACGCGTATTATTCTGGTTTAGTTATTCAAATGATGGCCATAATAGGTGTGGCAACATTTATTGGGATAAAACTTGATGAAAAATATCCTAATGAAAAAAACTTATATACATTAGGGTTAACTTTAACTGGTGTTGTTTTGTCCATTGTTTATGTTATTAAGCGTATTATTGCAAACTCAAAGTAGTTATTCAGAATTTCATGGAAGAGTTTAAAAAAAGACAAGGTATTTTCTTGTTGCAACTTATTGCAGTTACAGCGATTTTATATGGGATACACAGTTATTTACTGTATCATTTTGCTAAAGAAATAACCTTCTTTTTTCCAGTTTGGCAGATCTATGCATTTCATGTAGTTATTACACTTCTATTTTATTCAATTATTAATTACAGGTATTCTACAGGTAAAAAAGAAATTTTTAATCTGTTTATGATTCTCACATTCTTAAAAATGGTCTTAGCAATTCTGTTTTTATTGCCACTTTTATTATCAGATTTTGAGAATAAACAACCAGATGTTTTTAACTTTTTTATTCCTTATTTCCTTTTTCTTTTCTTCGAGGTATTTTCAATCACAAGATTCCTACAAAGACCATAAGAATTGAATTTTATGTAGCCTAATCTCCGACCTTGGTTTTTAAGGTGACATCTTTAAAAATTAAGGCCAAAATAATGTTTGTCAATTCATATAATGTACGTACATTTGCAGCGAATTTAAAACAAGGTATTTTAAAGCCGTAAAGAATGACATTAAACACCTTTAGAAATTTAGCACTTACCGCTCTATTTTTATCCGTTAGTTTTATTGGTTTTGCTAAGGACTCTGGCGAAGGCGAAGAAGGAGAAAAGTTCGATCCAAAAGAAATGATATTGCATCACGTAAAAGACGCTTACGGTATGCATATAGCTACTTTAAACGAAGGCAAAGAAAACGAATCACACATAACAATTCCACTTCCAGTTATTGTTTACACAGACAAGGGATTTAGTGTTTTTTCTTCCTCTGCGTTTCATCACGATTACCATGGTCATGAAATTGTTGAAAGAAACGGACAGAAATTCGTGAATGTTCACGAGAAAGTTTATGTATTAGACGAGGGCGCTTCTGAGGTTGCTTATGATGCTGAAGGGCATCCAACCAATGCACACAGACCAACTTTAGATTTATCCATAACTCGAAATGTTTTTATGATGTGGGTATCTATAGCGGTTTTATTATTAATATTCTTATCAGCAGCACGCAGATATAAAAAGGCAGACGATTATGTACCTTCGGGAATTGCAAGTTTTGTTGAACCTCTTATAGTCTTCGTAAGAGATGAGATTGCAAAGCCTATGATTGGTGACCATAAGTATAAGCGTTACATGCCTTACTTACTTACAATATTTTTCTTTATTTGGATTAACAATATTTTTGGTTTAATTCCAATTTTAAACGGCGCTAACGTAAGTGGAAACATTGCGTTCACCTTTACATTGGCGGCTATTACATTTATCATCACAACATTTAGTGGAAACAAGCATTATTGGGAGCATATTTTTTGGATGCCAGGAGTGCCTGTACCAATGAAAATATTTTTAATGCCAATTGAGATTATTGGAATGTTTGTAAAACCAATTTCTCTAATGATTCGTTTGTTTGCTAATATAACAGCAGGTCACGTAATCATATTAGCATTAATGTCATTAATTTTTGTATTTAAAACTGTGGCAATGGCTCCAGTATCTGTAGTGTTCTCATTGTTCATTACGGTTATTGAAATTGTTGTTACGGCAATACAAGCATACATATTTACAATATTGTCAGCCTTATATTTTGGTATGGCAACTGAAGAAGCACATCATTAATTTAAATTTTATATTATGACTATTACAGGAATTGCAGCGATTGGAGCAGGATTAGCAGCTATTGGAGCTGGTATGGGTATCGGTAGAATTGGTGGGTCAGCTATGGAAGCTATGGCACGTCAACCTGAGATGCACGGTAAAATTCAAACTTCTGCATTAATCTTAGCAGCCTTCGTAGAAGCGGTAGCACTTTTCGGTGTTGTTGTTGCTTTCTTACAAGGGTAAACAAACAAAATACAGAAGTAACGGTTGGTTGCTTCTGTATTTTTAAAATTTAAGTTATTTAAACGAAACAGAATGGATTTAATTACACCAGAATTTGGACTTGTTTTTTGGACTTTAATTACTTTTTTAGTCCTGTTATTTATATTGAGAAAATTTGCTTGGAATCCAATTTTAGGCGCTGTTAGCGAAAGAGAAGAAGGCATAAAAGATGCTTTGGCTTCTGCTGAAAAAGCTAGACAAGAAATGGAAAATCTTCAAGCAGACAATGAGCGTATATTAAAAGAAGCGAGAGCAGAGCGTGAGACTATGCTTAAAGAAGCGCGCGAAATGAAAGCTAAAATGATTTCTGATGCTAAAGAAGAAGCTCAAACTCAAGCAAGCAAAATGATCGAACAGGCTCAAGCAGCAATAGATAGTGAAAAGAAAGCGGCTATGGCAGAGTTAAAAAGCCATGTTGCTGGGTTATCAATCGAAATTGCTGAGAAAGTTGTGCGTGATGAATTATCTAACAAAGACAAGCAATTAAAACTTGTTGAGGATATGTTAGGTGAAACTACTTTAAACTAATATCAAATGGCAGAATCTAGAGCAGCTATAAGATACGCCAAGGCAGTACTGAGTCTTGCTACAGACAACAAAGTAGCAGATAAGGTTAATGCTGATATGAAAACTATTGCTACTGCGATTGCAGATAACAGTGAATTAGGCGCAATGCTTCAAAGTCCTGTAGTGAGATCGTCTGATAAAGTAGCAGTATTAAAGGCTGTATTTGGAAATGCTAATGAGGCAACTTCTAATTTAATAGATACTCTTATTACGAATAAGAGAATTGCCTTATTGGGTGAGGTAGCAAACAAGTACAATCATTTGTATGATGCATTAAGAGATACGCAGGTTGCAAAAGTGACTACGGCTACACCACTAACAAAAGAGCTTGAAAAGAAAGTTTTATCTAAAGTTAAAGAACTTACAGGTAAGGCTACTGAAATTGAAAATATTGTAGATGAATCTATTTTAGGAGGATTC
The DNA here is from genome assembly GCF_050618035.1 of Winogradskyella poriferorum. GTDB lineage: Bacteria > Bacteroidota > Bacteroidia > Flavobacteriales > Flavobacteriaceae > Winogradskyella > Winogradskyella poriferorum_A. The sequence continues at coordinate 660,726 of NZ_JBODPY010000001.1, read as the reverse complement.
ATTTTACGTGTAGGTGATTTGCAATATGACGCAAGTATCACCAATAAATTGAACAAACTAAAGCGAGAATTTACATTAAATTAATAGCTAATAGAATATAGCTAAAGACTAGAATAAAATGGCAGAAGTAAAACCAGCTGAGATATCAGCAATCTTAAAACAACAACTATCAGGATTTGAAGCAGGAGCTTCATTAAACGAAGTAGGAACAGTATTAACTGTTGGTGATGGTATTGTACGTGCTTATGGACTTTCTAATGCGCAATACGGAGAATTAGTAGAATTCGAAGGTGGACTAGAAGGTATTGTACTTAACCTAGAAGAAGATAATGTTGGTATCGTATTATTAGGACCTTCAAAAGAAATTAAAGAAGGGGCAACTGTAAAACGTACAAACCGAATTGCATCTATTAAAGTAGGTGAAGAGATGGTTGGTCGTGTTGTTGATACTTTAGGTAACCCAATCGATGGTAAAGGCCCAATTGGAGGTGAATTATATGAAATGCCTCTAGAGCGTAAAGCACCTGGTGTAATTTTCCGTCAGCCTGTAGATGAGCCTATGCAAACAGGTATTAAGTCTATCGATGCGATGATTCCTGTAGGTAGAGGTCAGCGTGAGCTTGTAATTGGTGACCGTCAGACTGGTAAGACTACTGTTTGTATCGATACCATTTTAAATCAAAAAGAATTTTACGATGCAGGTGAGCCTGTATTCTGTGTATATGTAGCGGTAGGTCAAAAAGCATCTACGGTTGCTGGAATTGCTAAAACTTTAGAAGAAAAAGGAGCTTTAGCTTACACTGTTATTGTTGCGGCTAATGCATCAGATCCTGCTCCTATGCAGGTTTATGCTCCATTTGCTGGTGCAGCAATCGGTGAGTACTTTAGAGATACTGGTAGACCAGCGTTAATTGTTTATGATGATTTGTCAAAGCAAGCTGTTGCTTACCGTGAGGTATCATTATTATTACGTCGCCCTCCAGGACGTGAAGCATATCCTGGTGATGTATTCTATCTTCACTCTAGATTATTAGAGCGTGCGGCAAAGGTTATCGCAGATGATGATATTGCTAAAAATATGAACGATTTACCAGATTCATTAAAGCCGATAGTAAAAGGTGGTGGTTCTTTAACTGCATTACCAATTATTGAAACTCAGGCTGGTGATGTATCTGCATATATTCCAACAAACGTTATTTCTATTACTGACGGACAGATATTCTTAGAGTCAGATTTATTTAACTCTGGTGTACGTCCAGCGATTAATGTAGGTATTTCGGTATCTCGTGTTGGTGGTTCTGCTCAGATTAAGTCTATGAAGAAAGTAGCAGGAACATTAAAATTAGACCAAGCACAATTCCGTGAATTAGAAGCGTTTGCAAAGTTTGGTTCTGATTTAGATGCAGCAACTTTAAATGTAATCGAAAAAGGTAAACGTAATGTTGAGATTCTTAAACAAGCACAAAATGATCCTTTTACTGTAGAAGATCAGGTAGCGATTATTTATGCTGGGTCTAAGAACTTATTAAGAAATGTACCTGTAGAGAAAGTAAAGGAATTCGAAAGAGACTATATCGAGTTCTTAAATGCTAAGCACAGAGGTGTATTAGACACATTAAAGGCAGGTAAATTAACAGATGAGGTTATTGATACTTTAACAAGTGTAGCTAAGGACCTTTCTGCTAAGTATACGGCTTAATAAATATAGAATTATACTCTATGTTGGCATAGAGTTTATATAAAATAGAAAATGGCAAACTTAAAAGAAATACGTAACAGAATATCATCGGTATCTTCAACTATGCAGATTACCAGTGCCATGAAAATGGTATCTGCTGCAAAGCTAAAGAAGGCACAAGATGCGATTACTGCAATGCGTCCATATTCTAATAAATTAACAGAGCTATTACAAAGTTTAAGTGCAACTTTAGATGCCGATAGTGGAAGTAAATTTGCTGATCAACGTCAAGTAAATAACGTATTAGTTGTTGCAATTACATCTAATAGAGGACTTTGTGGAGCTTTTAATTCAAATATTATAAAGCAGGTTAATACATTAGTTAACGAGACCTATAGTGATAAGAATGTTTCGATTCTTGCCATAGGAAAGAAAGCTAATGATGCTTTTTCAAAGACCGGAAATGTTATTGCAAATAAAAGTGAGGTTTTTGATGATTTAACTTTTGATAATGTTGCAGACATTGCAGAAATGATTATGGCAAAGTTTGTTGAAGGTGAGTTTGATAAAGTAGAGCTTGTTTACAACAGCTTTAAAAATGCAGCAACTCAGATTGTACTAACTGAACAGTTTTTACCAATTGTACCAGTTGAATCTGATGCTTCTGCAAATCTTGATTATATCTTCGAACCATCAAAGCAAGAGATTGTTGAGACGCTTATTCCTAAGTCTTTAAAGACACAATTATTTAAAGGGATAAGAGATTCATTTGCTTCTGAGCATGGTGCTCGTATGACGGCTATGCACAAAGCAACAGATAATGCAACGGAGTTAAGAGATCAGCTTAAGTTAACGTATAACAAAGCACGTCAAGCTGCAATTACTAATGAAATTCTTGAAATTGTTGGTGGTGCAGAGGCACTTAATAATTAGACGCAAGTCAAATTAGAATAGTGGTGCAGAGGCACTTAATAATTATTAAAGATTAAGGATCCATCTTAGGATTATAAATAAAATAGACCCAACTCAAATGAGTTGGGTTTTTTTATTGCTTCATGGTCGTTCATCGATTAAATGCATAAAAAAACGATAAAATGTAATATTTTACTATATTGTAAGCCCAAATCTATATCTACTTTATTATGAAGACCTTAAATACTATAACTAAAGCACTAGGGTTTTTGAGCATTGTATGTTTCACTTTTCAATGCGCAAGCCCAAAAGACACAACCGTTTACCAACAAGAGACGCAGTTTAGTATTAAGAAGGTATACTTTCAGGAATGGTATGCAGGTATAGATGTAGGTGGTACTGGTGTTAACATTTTTGTACCTATCGTAAATAAACCAAATTCAATTAAAATCGATAGTGTATTTTTTAGAAACCTAAAAGGTAAATTGGTCGAAAAAGGAGGACGTTATTCTGCAGTTTTAAAAAATCAGTCTATAGCTTACACATTTAACCCAAATGACAATCCGTTGCAATACCCATTTAAGTTAACACAGAATGAATGTGTTGTAAGTTATATTGAAAATGGTGAGACCAAGTACATAAAAGTGCGTCAACCCTCAGAATATGCAGGCACATATTATAAGGAAGGTGCACCTTCCGAATATATTAGACCAAAATCTACAGACTTAGCGACTCTAGATGAGGAAGATGACAACTAAGTCATTTAATGCAATTTATAGTACAGATATTTTTACTAAAGTCTTTTTTATTACCTACGGTTAAGACCAATTTTAATTTAATATTTTTGAGCTTATATATTATTAATAATTGAGCGCTTTTAAATCATTATTTAAGCAGACCTTTATCTATGGTTTAGCTACGGTTCTTCCACGTATGTTGAGCTTTTTATTGGTCCCTTTGTATACCAGTGAAGCTGTACTAGCAAATCCAAGTGAATACGGTAAGGTTTCAGTTATTTTTTCCTATTTCGTACTCTTTAATGTCATATTAGCTTATGGAATGGAAACAGCATTTTTCCGGTTTTTTAATAAAGAAGACGATCAGGATAAAGTCGTTAGCACCTCCATTATATCGCTATTAATTTCTTCACTCATTTTCTTTTTACTTGCAATTTTATCGCAAGAATGGATTTCGGGTATAATTGAGATTGATGTAAAATATGTAAATCTGGTGATATGGATATTATTATTGGACGCCCTTGTTATTATACCTTTTGCATGGTTAAGAGCAAATGAAAAACCAGTTCGATACGCAATTATAAAGATTGTGAATGTCGCTATAAATATTGGGCTCAATTTATTTTTCTTGTTGGCTTTAGCCCAGTTATCTCAACAGCATGATATTTTTAAAAGTATATATAAGCCCAATTTTGAAATTAGCTACATTTTCATTGCCAATTTAGTAGCTAGTGCAGCCACTTTAGTCTTATTGATATCATTCTACTTAAAGATTAGGTTTAGATTCGATAAGGCATTATGGAAACAGATGATGCGTTATGCTATGCCTGTTCTTATTGCAGGAATTGCGTTTTCCATAAATGAAACATTTGATAGGATATTACTAAAAGAACTATTACCAGCAGATGTTGCAGAAAATGATATTGGAATGTATTCGGCCTGTTATAAACTAGCATTATTTATGACGCTTTTTGCAACAGCTTATCGGCTTGGTATAGAACCCTATTTCTTTAGTCATGCAAAAACAGAGAACCCTCAAAAAAACTATGCGAATATACTTGAGTTTTTTGTAGCCTTTGGCTCTCTAATTTTATTATCAGTAGTAGTATTTGCAGATCTTTTAAAACCAATTATCATTCGAAGTGAATCCTATTGGGAGGCCATGTGGATTGTTCCTATTATACTATTAGCAAACTTTTGCCTTGGTATTTATCATAACCTTTCAGTTTGGTATAAAATTACAGATCGGACAAAATTTGGTGCCTATATTTCGGTTGTTGGCGCAATAGTAACATTAGTTATAAATTTTAGTTTCATAAAATTGTATAGCTATAAGGCTTCTGCCATTGCGACTCTGGTGGCGTATGCCTCTATGATGTTTCTATCTTATTACTTTGGTAGAAAATATTATCCGATTCCGTATAATCTAAAGAAAATAGGCATCTACATGTCGGTTTCAATAGGATTTTCTGCGTTGTCATTCTATAAATATCGTGAGAATTATGTTATAGGATTTGCTTTGTTAATTGTATTTTTGGGCATAGTTATTTTGTTGGAAAAGAACCAACTAAAACAAATATTAAGACGAAATGAAAATTAAAATAATTAACAAGTCTAGGCATGCATTACCTCACTATGAAACTAATGCATCTGCAGGAATGGATCTAAGGGCTAGCCTAAGCGAATCTAGAGTATTAAAACCCTTAGAACGCACAATTGTTGGTACAGGCTTATTTATAGAATTACCGGTTGGCACAGAAGCTCAGGTAAGACCAAGAAGTGGCTTAGCAGCCAAGAAGGGAATTACGGTCTTAAATGCTCCAGGAACTATTGATGCAGATTATAGAGGAGAAATAGGTGTGATTCTAGTTAACCTATCCAATGAGGATTTTGTAATTCAAAATGGAGAGCGCATTGCACAATTAGTCATTGCAAAACATGAAAGAGCAGAATGGGAAGAAGTTGATGTTTTAACTGAAACCGACAGAGGTGCAGGTGGCTTTGGTAGTACAGGTGTAAAATAAATTTTAAAAAGTAAATAAAATGAAAATAATTGTCCCAATGGCAGGTCGTGGCTCACGCTTAAGACCACATAGTTTAACGGTTCCTAAACCATTAATTCCAGTAGCAGGCCAACCAATAGTGCATCGGTTGGTAAAAGACATTGCAAAGGTTTTAAATCAACCTGTAGAGGAAATTGCTTTTGTATTAGGTGATCCTGCATTTTTTGGTGATGATGTTGTAGAAAGCCTAACGGCTCTTGCCGAAGAACTCGGAGCTAAAGCTTCAATCTATAGACAAGATCAACCATTAGGTACAGGCCATGCTATTATGAGCGCTAAACCGTCTTTATCTGGGCCTGCAGTAATTGCTTATGCGGATACTTTAATTAGAGCTGATTTTGAGTTAGACCCAACTGCAGATAGTGTCATTTGGACAAAACAAGTAGAGAATCCTGAAGCTTACGGCGTGGTAAAACTCAATGATAAAAATGAAATCGTTGAATTGGTTGAAAAACCAGAGAACTTTGTGAGTGACCAAGCAGTAATTGGGATCTATTATTTTAAAGATGTTGCCGTATTAAAGGATAAGCTTCAAGAAGTGCTTGACCAGAATGTGATGAATGGAGGTGAATACCAGATTAATGATGGTATAAAACGCATGATGGCAGATGGTAAGATTTTTAAGACTGGCACAGTTGACGAATGGATGGATTGTGGCAATAAGAATATTACCATTGAGACTAATGCTAAGATGTTAGGGTTCTTAAAATCCGACAACCAGGAGCAACTCGTGCACGATTCTGTAGTTCTAGAGAATTCTAATATTATTGAACCTTGTTTTATTGGAGCAGGCACTGTTCTACGCAATACCAGTGTCGGCCCATACGTTTCTATTGGGAAGGACTGTGTTATCGAAAACAGCAGCGTTAAAAATAGCTTAATACAAAACCAAACCAATATCAAAAATGCTAATTTAGAGGAAGCAATGATTGGTAACCACGTTAAGTTTGACGGCAGTTTTACTAAAATTAGTATTGGCGACTATTCTGTTTTGGAATAACTTTTGACGCATTTATAAATAAAGCTCAAATTCGTTACCGTTTAGATTTATTTGAGTATCCAATTACAATATGAGACCTACACAAAGCATAGCGATTCTTTTAATGACACTTCTTTTAGTGCCATGTTTTGCTGTTGCTCAGGTAAATTTCAATAATAGACCAGACGATGATCTTGGGAATGTTGAAGATGAATTTCAAGAGTATTTCTTTGAAGCCTTAAAACAAAAAGGAATAGAAAATTATGATCGTGCGGTAGATGCGCTTCAGCAATGTCTCAATCTAGACAGTAAAAAACCTGTTATTTATTTTGAACTTGGCAAAAATTACAATTTGCTAAAAAATTATGGTGCCGCAGAAGATGCCTTAAAAAAGGCAGTTAGCATGCAACCCGATAACGAATGGTTTTTGGACGAGCTGTATGATGTTTACTATCAGCAAGATGATATAAACAATGCCATAAAGACTATAAAGCAATTGGTTAAATACCATCCAGATTATAAGGAGGATTTAGCATCGTTATATGTTAGAGAAGAACGCTATAAGCAGGCTTTGGATATCTTGGATGAACTCGATGAGGAGTATGGACTAAGCGAATCTAGAGATGCGATGCGAAATGACATTTATAGCATTACTGGTAATGCAGATGATCGTATTGAGAATTTAGAACAACGGATTGCTAACAACCCGAATAATGAAGAAAATCACCTTAAGTTGATTTACAGATATAGTCAAGTAGGTGACAAGAAAAAAGCTTACAAAGCTGCTAAAAATTTATTGAAGGTTAAGCCAGATTCAAAATTTGTGCATTTGGCTTTGTATAAATTCTATTTACAAGATAATGAAGTTGAAAAGGCAATAAATTCAGTAAAAATTGCATTATCGAGCCCAGAGATAAATGCTGATGCGAAAGCTAAAGTATTAAGTGATTTTGTAAAATTTGTGGCTAAAAATCCAGAATATGAGTCAGACCTTGTAGAAATAACTGCTCAGGTAGACGAAAATAAAGATGCCCAAACGCATAGTGAATTAGGACAGTATTATTTAAAAGCAGGTGATAAGGTTAAGGCTTTAACCAATTTTCAAGAAGCATTGAGGCAAAACCCTGATGATTTTAAGCTCATTAAAGATATTCTTTTGCTACAGCTCGATATGAATGATTTTAATGCAGTTGTTTCAGGCAGTAATGAAGCCCTAGAACTCTATCCAGCTCAACCGATTCTATATTTGGTCAATGGCGTAGCTAAAAACCAAATAGGACAACACGAAGAAGCCTTAGAAAACCTTCAAATGGGTCTCGATTTCTTAATTGACAACCCACAAATGGAGGCTGATTTTTATTCAGAACTTAGTATCGCATATAAAGGATTGAATAATATTACAAAGTCCGATGCGTTTGCTAAGAAGGCGCAAGCAATAAAAGCACAGCAGTAAATGAATTTTGAATTATCATATAGAAAAGTATTACGATCGTTATTAGTGGTTTTAATAGCCTCCAGTTTTGGATGTAAATCAGCTAAAAATGTCATCGCTTCAGGTGAAGCTAGTAATAGATTGTCTGCAAAACAAGTTATTAAGCAACATCAAAAAAACGATGTAGACTTTAGAACAATGCAGGCAAAGGTTAGAATAGACTTAAGACAAGGCAACAAGGAACAAGGTTTAACCTTTAACTATAGAATGGAAAAGGATAAGACCATATGGTTAAGCGCACCATTAGGTCTTGCTAGAATGATGATTACACCAGACAAAGTACGTTTTTACAACAAGCAAGACAATGAGTATTTTGATGGAGATTATGCCTTATTGAGTGATTTCGTTGGCGTAGAATTAGACTTTAATAAAGTCCAAAATATACTTCTTGGGCAAGCTATATATGATCTTAAAGAGGAGCCACATAAGGTTGAGGTTTCTGAGAACTCATATGCCCTGCAGCCAAAAGACCAAAATGCATTATTAGAGTTATTTTATTTAATCAATCCTTCACATTTTAAGATGGATAGTTTACAACTCTATCAACAACTTAAAAAGCGATTTTTACAAGTTGATTATAAATCTTATCAAGAAGTAAAATCACAAGTGATTCCTAAGGACATTGAAATAGTTGCAGTTGAGAATACAGATGAGGTAGGAGTAACTCTAGAGTTTAAATCAGTCTCCATAAATGAAGATGTTAGGTTTCCATTTAAAATACCTGCAGGCTATAAAGAAATAGTAATAAAATAATGTTCTTAAAGCGCACATATTTATTTCTCTTTTTTAGTCTTTTTCTCTCGTTTAGTTTTATTGGTGCCCAAAGCACAAAGCAAAAAGAGCTCGAAGCACAACGACAACAAAAGCTTAAAGAAATTAAGCAGATTAATGCCTTATTGTTTTCAAATAAGAAAGAGCAAAAATCGGTTATTACTTTAATTGAAGATCTTAATTACAAAATAAGTGTTAGGAAAAACCTGATTCGAATTACTAACGAACAGGCTAACTTATTGACGCGTGAGATTAACTCAAATCAAAAAGAAATAAGCAATCTCAGAACACAATTGCAAGAGTTAAAAGATGACTATGCCACAATGATTGTTAAGTCTTATAAAAGTAAATCTGAGCAAAGCAGAATCATGTTTTTATTGTCCTCAGATAATTTTAAACAAGCCTATAAGCGATTGCAGTATCTAAAGCAATATACCGATTATCAAAAGGAACAAGGTGAAGCGATTAAAAAGAAAACTGCAGAATTACAGGAGCTAAATATTGAATTAACACGTCAAAAAAAGGATAAGCAAAAGCTGGTTGAGGAAAACCGAATTGCAAAACGCAACTTAGAAGACGAGTTAAAAAACCGAGAGGTATTGATGGCTTCAATAAAGGCCGATATGAGTAAGTTTAACGCTCAGATAAAGAAGAAGAGGCAAGAGGTAAGGGAATTAGATAAGGAAATTGATCGATTAATTAGAGAGGCCATAGCTGCCTCAAACAAAAAGGCTGGTAAAAAGACCTCAACAGGAAAGTTTGTTTTAACACCAGAGGCAAAGCGACTAGCGTCTAATTTTGAAGCCAATAAAGGCAAATTAGGCTGGCCAGTTTCGAGAGGTGTTATAAAGGGCAAGTTTGGTAGACAACGCTCCTTAACTGATAATTCTGTCACTCAAAACTATAAAAGTATCTACATTGCGACCGAACAGAATGCAGAAGTAAAGTCGGTATTTAATGGTGAAGTCTCAGGAGTCTTGGTGGTTAAAAATGGTAATCCTGCGGTCATGATTAGGCATGGTAACTACTTGTCTGTTTATATGAATATGGCCAAGATTTATGTGAAAAAAGGAGACAAGGTTTCAACAGGGCAAACTATAGGTCAGGTATTTACAAATAGAATCAAGGGCGAGACCTTACTTGGGTTTAGAATTTATAAGAATGACCAAGTTATCAATCCAGAACCTTGGTTGGCTAAGTACTAAAAAAATTCCCCAACTTTTCTGAAGGGGAATTCATCACTAAACTAACTCAACTTAAACTTAAACTCGCACTACTACAAAGCCATTTCTGGTTTTTCTATGGTGTCTACCATTAAAAAAGTAGTAGCGTTTACCGTTAACACGCACTATTTTATATTGTCTAGGTAATTTCTTTACAACAGTTACTGTAGCAGGTTGCTTAACAACCACTTGCCTTGCACATGAAGTAGTGCTCAATGCAAAAACTAAAACTAAGGTATAAACTAGGTATTTCATATTACTAATAAATTTGGTTTAGTAATAAGACCTAGAAAAAGTAAAAAGGTTTAAAATCTACTCAAAAATAGCTTTGAGTTCTGTGGCATCTTCAGGCTTCATCTTACCAGCAAGCACAAGACTGAGTTGTTTTCTTCTTAATGCGCCTTCAAAACGTTCTTTTTCGAGTTCAGTTTCAGGGATAAGCTCTGGGACTTTTACAGGGCGACCTGTTTCATCAACAGCAACAAACGTATAAATAGCTTCATTAGCCTTAATACACTCACCAGACTCTCTGTCTTCAATCCATACATCTAAATAAACCTCCATGGAAGATGAAAAGGCACGAGATACCTTAGCTTCAACAGTAACAACACTACCAAGAGGAATGGCACGATTAAATGCTACGTGATTTACAGAAGCGGTTACAACAATACGTCTTGAGTGTCGCCTTGCAGCAATACTTGCAGCTCTGTCCATACGTGCTAACAATTCACCACCAAAAAGATTATTGATAGGGTTGGTTTCACTTGGTAATACAAGATCTGTAACTACTGTTTTAGATTGAAATGCTGTTTTAGGTTGCATAAAGTCTCAAAATTTATGCAAAGATAAGATGCTAAAACTTAAAATGATGTAGAGTTAGTCTAATTTCTTAATCAATAACCAAGCATCACGATTGTGTGTTTTTCGGATATTGTAAAGTGCACGTTGTGCTTCTGCTCTAGTTTCGTAACTAGCATAAACAACTTCATGTAATCCATAACGATTAACACCAATTGTTCTTGCCTTGTAACCCTTTGCTTTTAATTGGTTAACCTTTTTCACAGAATTGGCTTCAACTCTAAAAGCACCAGCAACGATATGATAATTACCACTTTGTTTTTCAAGAGAAAGCGTTGCTGCTGGTAATGGATTACTGATAACAAAAGTCGCTTCTTGCACTTTAGCATCTAATTTGGCATTCGCCTCTTCTTGCGCAATCTGATTGTGGTTTTCTATACTGGTGTTGTAGTAGTTGTAACCAAAATAACCACCTAATCCTAAAACCAATACAGCCGCTGCTGCATACTTAAGCCAATTGGTATTAGAACGCTTTTCTGGTGTCATTACAATTGGAGTAGTGGCTTCAAGTTTTTCTACAGTTTCCTTATAAGCTTCTCTACTAACAGCAGAAGAAGTGTAATGCCCTAGACCAAAAGCGTCAGTGAGATAGTTAATATGATTCGATGGATCAAATACAATTTTTCCATCGGAGTTTAATATCAGTTCACCAATATTTTCAAATTGAATCGTTTCCCCTTCAATTAAATAAGACTTTATGGATCGCACTTGTTTAGACACTTTATGAAGTGCATTATTGTAAGGGATTTTTTCGATCTCAGCTATGTAATTGGCCAATAAACCATCATTGCTCTGTAATTGCTCGTTAAAGGATAGTACTTTTTTAGGAGGATAAAACGTACTTGTAGATTCATGCACCTTTGCAGAAACACGATTGGTTAAAAATGCACCAAAGCCTGGTACAGTAACACAGTCGTATCTGTAAAGTAAATCACTAATGTAGGATTCTAATTGCATGTATTAAGTCTTTTAAATACTAAATAACGAGACAAACAAAGTTAAAAATTTTTGTTTCCGAAGAAAGTTTGAAACTATATAGTTATTAACATCAGAAAATTTTAGTTTATTGTAATTTACAAGCCAGTAAACACACCATGACCGAACAAGAGCTTATATATACTTTAGCCTTACAGCATGTCCCAAAAATAGGTTCAACAACCGCTAAGAAACTCATTAATCACTGTGGTTCTGCAGAGGCAGTTTTAAAAGAAAAGAAGCATAATCTTCTTAAAATTGACGGGATAGGACATGTTACAATTGAAGGTCTTTTTGATGCTATTCATATCGAAGAAGCAGAGAATGAATTGCAATTCATTAAAACAAATGATATACAAGTCCATTACTTTAGAGACGAAGCTTATCCAGAGCGATTAAAACATTGCATAGATGGACCAATACTATTATTTCAATCTGGGAATATTAATTTAAAGCGTCAGTATGTAATTAGTATAGTTGGTACAAGGAAGATAACGACTAATGGTATAGCCTTTTGTGAGAAATTAGTAGACACCTTATCATCATATAACCCAGTTATTGTTTCAGGTTTTGCCTATGGAACAGATATTACAGCTCAAAAAGCTGCTGTAAAACATAATCTGCAAACAATAGGTTGTCTGGCACATGGCCTAAACCAGATTTATCCTAAGGTGCATAAAAAGTATGTTGCAGATATTGAACGTCATGGAGGCTTTTACACTGACTTTTGGAGTAATGATAATTTTGATAGAAATAATTTTCTCAAGCGGAATAGAATTATTGCTGGCTTATCAGAAGCTACTATTGTTATTGAATCTGCAGAAAAAGGAGGTAGTTTAGTTACTGCAGATATTGCTAATTCTTATAACAGAGACGTATTTGCAGTGCCTGGTAGAACAACCGATAGTCAAAGCGTAGGGTGTAATAATCTCATTAAACAGCAAAGAGCCCATTTATTATCCGATCCATTAGACATCCCTTACTTACTAAATTGGAAATTAGAAGCGGATAAAAAACAAGTTGTTCAAAAACAGTTGTTCGTGGAATTAGATACTGATGAAAAAACAATTTATAATTACTTAAAAGGTAAAGACAAGGAACTTCTAGACATTATTGCCATTGACTGCAACATACCTAGTTATAAAATTGCAAGTTTGTTACTAAATATGGAATTAAAAGGTGTGGTGAGGCCTTTACCTGGTAAGCTATTTGAAGTTATTTAGAAGATTCTATGATCTTGTAAATATGATATATACTTGCAATTATAATTGCAAGTGCACCATAGGCCAGAAGATCCATTTCATTGGCCGTTAATAAGCGAGATATTATTAAGAGGAGCATTGCTAAAATGCTTAAAATAGGACTTATTAATTCTTTCTTCATGTGTAATTAATACCCAACTTTATCCCTAACACGTTTTAGAACATCGTCCGCAACAAGTTTTGCCTTTGCTGCCCCTTTGGCTAATGCAGTATCTATTTCACTAAGGTTATCCATATAATAAGCATAACGTTCACGTGGTTCTGCAAACCGCTCCATTATCAATTCAAATAAAGCTTGTTTTGCATGGCCATAGCCATAGTTGCCACCTTCGTAATTAGACTTCATTGTAGCTACTTGGTCCTCATTTGCTAATAATGCATATAAAGCAAAACAATTACAAGTTGCCCAATCTTTTGGTTCCTCTAACGGTGTACTGTCTGTTTTAATAGACATGATTTGCTTACGCAATTTCTTTTCTGGCAAGAAAATATTAATGATATTATTTTTACTCTTGCTCATTTTACCACCGTCAGTTCCTGGAACAAGCATCGTATCCTTTTGAATATCTGCTTTAGGTAAAACAAAAACTTCAGCACCCATTTTAGCATGAAATCTAGATGCAACATCACGTGTCATTTCTATATGTTGCTCTTGGTCTTTTCCTACAGGAATAATTTCAGAATCGTAAAGCAGAATATCTGCAGCCATAAGCATAGGATAGGTAAATAGACCACCATTAACATCATCAAGACGATCTGCTTTATCCTTAAAACTATGAGCAAGTTCTAAACGTTTAAATGGGAAAAAGCAATTTAAATACCAAGCCAGTTCAGTCACCTGAGGCACATCACTTTGTCTATAAAAAACAGTTTTATCTATATTCAAACCAAATGCTAACCATGTTGCTGCAGTAGAATAAGTGTTGCTACGTAAAAGTGAAGCATCCTTTATTTGGGTTAACGAGTGCAAATCTGCTATAAACAAAAAGGAGTCGTTAGAACTGTCTTTAGCTTGTTCGATAGCTGGGATAATTGCGCCTAAGATATTACCTAAATGAGGTGTTCCTGTACTTTGAATTCCTGTTAGTATTCTTGCCATAATCAAACCTGCAAAATCAGGCGTAAAATTAAATTATACTTAATTCTAAAATTGAAAAGCAAAGATAATTTTTTTAAAGGAACTATTTAATTAGTTTTGGTGCTATGGCTATTATTAAATACCCATTTTGGATTGTTTATAGAGTTTGGTTTTATGTATTGGTTGCCTTGCCAATTATTGTACTCTTTCCCATACTTTTAATATCGATTTCTAGAGAAAAGTGGTATCCCTTTTTTTTCGAGCTTGCACGATTTTGGGCAAGATTTATATTAATAGGAATGGGCTTTAATTATAAGATCATTAAAGATCAAGTACCTGATCCGAAAAAGAGCTACATGTTTATTGCAAATCACACTTCTATGGTAGATATAATGCTCATGTTAGTATCTGTAAAGAATCCGTTTGTTTTTGTGGGGAAAAAAGAACTTGCCAAAATTCCACTATTTGGTTTTTTCTATAAACGTACCTGTATACTAGTAGATCGAAGCAGTGCTAAAAGCAGGCAAGCCGTATTTATTAGAGCACAAAAACGCTTAAAACAAGGGCTTAGTATATGCATTTTCCCAGAAGGTGGTGTACCAGAGGGACATGTAATATTAGACAGTTTTAAAGATGGTGCTTTTAGATTGGCAATAAATCACCAAATACCTGTTGTGCCCATGACTTTTTATGACAATAAGAAGCGTTTTTCATATACCTTTTTTAGTGGAGGTCCAGGGCGAATGCGCGCAAGAATTCATAAGTTTTTATCTACTGAAGGGCTTTCGATTGAGAATACCAAAGCTCTTAATGAAAAAGCCCGCACTATAATATTTGAAGATTTACAAAAACCCTTAAAAAAGGAAAAGCTACCTTAACCACTGGTAGCTTTTGTCATCATTGCATTCATCATTGCTTTCTATATTGCAATAACCTAACCTAATTTAATTTTACCTAAAACTTAAAACTTAATCCTGTATACACTCCAATAAAGAAAGGTCTAAAATTACCTGACGTATTATTGAATGTATTCAGTTGATACTTGAACGTTGGTTCAAGATTAAAATTCCATTGTTTGGATAGGCTATAATCTAAGCCTAATCCTAAATTGGCACTAAAACTCGTGCTGTTAATATTGTTTGCTTCACCAATCATTGTACTGCTTCCGTTAATGTCTGCATAGATTTCATTTTCACTTAGGAAGAATGTACTAAAACCACCAATGAAGTTTACACCAAATCTTTTATCTATTAATCTGTATTCTAATTCTAAAGGGACTTCAATAAATCCAAATCGTTGATCTAAATCACCAACAAATTGAGAGCTAAATGCCGCAGGCATAGATGAAGCATTTACCAGAGAAGAACTAACCAGTGATACAGATTGTACACTACTGCTTAAATCGATATTATCAAACTGCGCACTAGCGCTAACACCTCTAGAAACAGCCTCGCTTCCAATAAATCCAATAACATCAGATGTTGTGTAATTTAGATTTACTCTATTAACACCAGCTCTAACCTTTAATCTATTATTAATGCTGTAAGACCCAGCGATACCATAACTCATATTTATATCACTGCTTTTAGCATTTTCATTAAACTGACTGTGTACAGGAGAACCTTGACCTAAAGAACTGAAATAAACAGGCGCAACATTTGGCGCTATGCTCCACCTGTTCTTTTTATCTTCTTCTTTTTCATTATTGGTTTTAGTGTTCGCGGCTATGGCGTCCTCTATAGATTGTTTATTAATGTCTTCAACAATTGTTGTAGGTTTCTTGTCTTCTGTAATAGTACTTTCGCTATTATTAGAAGTTGTATTGTCTTTATTCACCTTTGTATTATCTACAACGGCTTCTCTTGTCTTATTCAGTTCATTCTTAATAACATCTTTCATCTCATTTTCTGAGACTACACTATTCTCGTTGTTTGTGTTGTTATTAATTGTGTTTTCTGATGTAGTACTGGCCACCTTAGTCGTAGCATCAGTATCAACAGTTTTTAATATACTGTTAGGTTTCTTTGGAGCAGAAGAACTTTCCTTAGTTTTCGTGTTTTCGGCTACTTTAGATTTTTGAGAAGTACTAGAAATAAGTTCTTTTACATTCTTTTGAATCTTACTATTTGATGATGCTGACTCACTATTAGATTTTTTAGTATCATCTTCTAAATCAGCAACTTTTGAATGAGACTCATTAGTAGACTTAAGTAGATTTTGTTTAGTTTGAAGTTCCTTTTCATTAGATTCTGTGTTATTCTCTAATGCAGGTGTTGTATTTTCAGTACCTTCTTCAATATCTACAAATGGAGTATTCTGGTTTTCAATAGGGTCGTTATTAAATACAGACACACCTACTGTTACTAAAAGAGCAATAGCTGCAGCAACGCCACCAATTTGCCACCATAACGCAATTACTCTACGCTTCTTTTTCTTTTTAGGCAAACTTTCACTAATGCGATTCCATACCGCATCATTGGGCGTAACTTCAAAATCCTTAAACTTTTCTTGGAAAAGTCTATCTATGTTTTTCTTATTACTCATTTTATATTGATCGCGAATTAAAATTCGCTTTATAATCTTCTATTTTTTCTTTCAATATCATTCTGGCTCTCGCTAGGTTAGATTTGGATGTTCCAGCAGAAATATTTATTAACTCACTTATTTCGACATGAGAATAACCGTCTAGCACATATAAATTAAATACTAATCTATATCTATCGGGTAATTCTTGAATTATCCCTAACAAAAAATCAATACTTACATCGCTATCATTAATATCTACTTTTACATCTTCAATGCGTTCTTCGTTTACAATGTCAAAGACACCTGCATTGTCTCTATAGCGTTGCAATGATGTATTAATTGCAATTCGTTTTAACCAACCTTCAAAAGAACCTTTATTATTATACTGATCTATTTTACTAAATACAGTAATAAATGCGTCGTGCAGATTATCTTCTGCCTCGGCATAATTTCGAGAGTACTTAAGACAAAGCGTAAATAATTTACTTGCATACTGCTTGTATAATTGGCTTTGTGCTTTCGCATCTTGATTTATACAATTTGTTATGAGTTGCTCTAAACTCACATTTTTTTGGTAATTGATTAATACTTATTGTACTACTGGTACTTCTACCGTGTAATACATATCATGTCCTTCGCTGTCTTTTCCTTGATAAAACTTAAATTTATAAGTTTGTGTTCCTGTAATTGACAATTCGTAATTTACAGTTACAGTCTCAGAAAATTCAGCACAGTTTAAATTTGTATAGACCGTATTTACTACAGCTATTGTTCTTTCATGCCCACTAACAGTTTCTGCAAAATTGTTAAACGTATGGCAAAATGTAGGGCGTGTGTAGGTCAAAAGTAAATCATAAGTTTCACCATAATTAAATTCCTGTGGTATTTCTACCGAGTCAATCGGTAATACCTCAAGAAAAAACTCAGGTTCATTATCATCTTCGATACTACATGACCAAAAAAATGAAAACAGTAATACAGCTATTAAACTAAACTTTTTCATGTATGATTTTAATCAATTACACCTTATAGATGCAGAAACTTCAAAAGGGTTGCGTCAAAAACAAAAAAAATCCTGAAATTTTTCAGGATTTATATTTTTTAGTTAGAACTATTAATGAGTGCCCTCACTTTTTCTTCTAACTCATCCATTAAATCCGGATTATCTTTTATTAACGTTTTAACGGCATCTCTACCTTGTCCAAGCTTGGTATCCTCATAACTAAACCAAGATCCACTCTTTTTTACAATATCATGTTCTACAGCTAAATCCAATACTTCACCAACTTTTGAAACTCCTTCACCATACATAATATCAAATTCTGCAGTTCTAAAAGGAGGCGCTACTTTGTTTTTAACAACCTTAACGCGTGTTTTGTTACCCATTACACTACCGTTACTATCTTTTATCTGTGTAGAACGTCTAATATCTAGTCTAACTGAGGCGTAAAACTTAAGTGCGTTTCCTCCAGTAGTCGTTTCTGGGTTACCAAACATTACACCAATCTTTTCACGCAACTGGTTAATAAAAATCATGGTACAATTAGTTTTACTAATAGAAGCAGTTAATTTTCTAAGTGCCTGCGACATTAAGCGGGCGTGTAATCCCATTTTAGAATCACCCATTTCACCCTCAATTTCACTTTTTGGGGTTAAGGCAGCTACAGAATCTACCACAACTATATCAATAGCACCAGAGCGTACTAAGTTATCTGCAATTTCAAGTGCCTGCTCACCATTATCTGGTTGGGAAATAATAAGATTCTCTAAATCTACACCGAGCTTTTCTGCATAAAAGCGATCAAAAGCATGCTCTGCATCTATAAAAGCGGCAATACCACCAGCTTTTTGAGCTTCTGCAATGGCATGTAAGGTTAATGTGGTTTTACCCGAAGATTCTGGTCCATAAATTTCAATTACTCGTCCTCTAGGATAACCTCCAACTCCCAAAGCAATATCCAATCCTAAAGAACCAGAAGATATAGCATCAACATCCTCAATGGCTTGGTCACTCATCTTCATTACTGTTCCCTTACCATATGCCTTATCTAGCTTGTCTAAAGTAAGTTTTAATGCTTTTAATTTTGCGTCTTTTTCACTACTCATTTATTCAAAAATCTTAATTATTAGGATATCAAAAATACCACTTATTTTATTTTTTTTAATATTCTGACGCAACCATTTTACACTTTTTACATCTACTGTATGAAAAAGGAAAAAATGCTATGAAAAGCTGTTGAAAAGTTGAGAGATAAGTCTTTAAAAATTTTCTACTTTTTAAACAAACCAAGTTTAGCAAAACATTAGGTCATTCAGTTGCTGATTAGTTCAGCAACTGTTTAACCAATGTCGATTAACCCTTTTAATTAGTTTTAGTTATAGTTAGTTGATCTAAAAAAGCACCGTGAACATTTCAAGGTGCTTTTTTATTTACATTCATCAAAAAGTCTACCTTTGTACCTTATTCTTTAACTTAAAAAATTGGTATAGCATGCAACTGTACAATAACTTAAGTGCTAAAGAAAGAGCAGAATTAATTAAGCAAGCAGGTAAAGACCGCTTGACGATCTCTTTCTATAAGTACGCCAAAATTGGCAATCCAGAACTTTTTAGAAACCACATGTATTTGGCTTGGGACGAACTAGATGTCTTAGGAAGAATTTATGTGGCAAACGAAGGTATTAATGCCCAACTTTCTGTGCCTGCAGAAAATTTTAATGCCTTTAAGAATCACCTTGATACCATTTCATTTTTAGAAAATGTAAGATTAAATGTGGCCATTGAGCACGACAACTATGCATTTCTAAAGCTAAAGGTAAAAGTGCGACACAAAATTGTGGCCGATGGTCTTAATGATGCTTCATTCGATGTCACCAACAAAGGTGTACATGTCAATGCTGAGCAATTTAATGCACTAATTGAAGACTCAGATGCGGTTGTGGTAGATATGAGAAACCACTACGAAAGTGAGATAGGACATTTTAAAAATGCAATTACACCAGATGTAGATACTTTTAGAGAATCTCTAGATCTTATAGAAGAGGATTTGAGAGAACATAAAGAAGACAAGAAATTGGTAATGTATTGCACAGGTGGAATTCGTTGCGAAAAGGCGAGTGCGTATTACAAACACAAAGGATTTAAAAACGTCTTTCAGCTAGAAGGTGGTATAATAAATTACACTAGACAGGTTAATGACCAAGGTTTAGAGAATAAATTTATTGGTAAAAACTTTGTATTCGATCAGAGACGTTCTGAGCGTATAAGCGATGATATAATTGCAAACTGCCATCAATGTGGTAAACCCGCTGATACACACACTAATTGTGTTAATGAGGCCTGTCATTTGTTATTTATTCAATGCGATGAGTGCAAAGAAAAAATGGACAATTGTTGCTCATCAAACTGCCAAGAGGTTATAAAATTACCCTACGAAGAGCAAAAGGCTTTGAGAAAGGGTCAAGGCAATAGTAATGATATCTTTAAGAAAGGTAGAGCAGATCATTTGCCTTATAAAAAAGATCTCAGGAATATTTTTGAAAGCCAGAAAGAACAATAATAAGTAAGGCTCCATAAAGGAGCCTTTTTAATGAAGTATTCTAAAAGAATTACTATCAGTTAGATTTCAGTGTTCTTCACTACCACTAAATAAATAATATTATCTTTACTAATTAATTATGAATCCTTATTCTAGATTCTATATCTAGACTTTATATATATTATTTTTTATGGCTTGTAACAGTTGCTCAACTGGTAAAGACGGTCAACCTAAAGGATGCAAAAACAACGGTACTTGTGGTACGGATAGTTGTAATAAACTTACTGTTTTTGATTGGTTGTCAAATATGTCACTACCCAATGGACAAGAACCTTTTAAAGGGGTTGAGGTCCGATTTAAAAATGGGAGAAAGCACTACTATAAAAACACCGAAAATTTAACTTTAAGTATTGGAGATATTGTTGCTACACAGGCTAAATCTGGCCATGATGTAGGTATGGTAACACTTACAGGAGAATTGGTTCGTGTGCAGATGAAACGTAAAAAAGTAAATCTTGATGACCCAGAGAGCGTTTTGAAGATTTATCGAAAAGCGACGCAAAAAGATATAGATGTTTGGTCGAGCTCAAGAGATAAAGAAGAACCCATGAAGGTTAAGGCACGTCAATTTGCAATCGACCTTAATCTTAAAATGAAAATTTCTGATATCGAGTATCAAGGCGATGGGAGCAAGGCGACCTTTTATTACACTGCAGAGGAGCGTGTAGATTTTAGAGAATTAATCAAAGTATTTGCTCGTGAGTTTAGAACGCGTATTGAAATGCGTCAGGTTGGTTTTAGACAAGAAGCCGCGAGACTTGGCGGCATAGGATCTTGTGGACGTGAATTGTGCTGTTCTACATGGTTAACAGATTTTAGATCGGTAAGTACTTCTGCAGCGCGATACCAACAATTATCTTTAAACCCACTTAAACTTGCTGGGCAATGTGGTAAGCTAAAATGTTGTTTAAATTATGAGTTAGATGCTTACCTAGATGCCTTAAAAGCCTTTCCAAAAAGCGACACTAAATTATATACAGAAAAAGGTGTGGCCATTTGCCAGAAGACGGATATTTTTAAAGGCTTAATGTGGTATGCCTATGAAGGTGAGTGGATGAATTGGCATGTTATTACTACAGAACAGGCCAATGAAATTATAGCTAAGAATAAGCGTAAAGAAAAGGTGGTAAGCCTCGAGGAATACACTGTTGAGCAAGTCGAGGATACTAAAAATGAGTTTGAAAACGTTGTTGGTCAGGATAGTTTAACACGTTTTGATAGTCCAAAATCCAAAAGAAAACGTAAAAACAATAGGAAGAAGCGTAATCGTAACCGAAATAGAAATCAAAAAACAAATGCAAAAAAAACCAATTAGTATAGTTTTATTTCTGATTTGTTTATTGAATTTTTCATGTGATTCTAATGCTGTTTATGATGTTTACAAATCGGTTCCAAATCAATGGAACAAGGATACAATCGCTAATTTTTCCATTGAAGCTCCGGATACCACAAATTCCTATAATTTATTTGTAAACGTTAGAAATACTAATGATTATAAATTTAATAATCTATTTCTCATCGTTGAATTAAATTACCCTAACGGAAAGGCTTTAAGAGATACTCTAGAATATCGTATGGCTAAGCCAAATGGAGAACTTTTAGGGTCTGGATTTTCTGATATCAAGGAAAATAAATTATGGTACAAAGGCTTTGATGAACCTTTTATATTTAATGAAGAAGGGGAATATCAAGTCAATATACAACATGCTATGAGAGAAAATGGCAGTGTTGAAGGAGTTAACAATCTTGAAGGAATAACGGACATAGGATTTCGCGTTGAGAATGCGCTAAAATAATTTCAGATTATGGCAAAAAAGAAGGCTACACCAACCAAGGCCCAAACAGTTGATTTTTCAAAGTATATACGTTGGTTTTGGATTTTATTTGCCAGTGGTATTCTAGCATTTATCCTTTTATTTTTATTGGCATCTTGGGGTGCACTTGGTGAAATGCCAGATCACACAAAATTAGAGAATCCTGAAACTAATTTAGCAACAGAAATTATTTCTGCTGATGGTAAGACCTTAGGAAAATTTTATTTTAACGACAACCGAACACCTGTTGGTTATGAAAACTTACCTAAGCATCTAGTCGATGCTCTAATTGCAACCGAGGATATACGATTTTACGATCATTCTGGGATTGATGGACGAGGCACCATGAGAGCTGTTTTTAAAGCTGGTACTGGAGGTGGTGCAAGTACTATTTCTCAACAGTTGGCAAAACAATTGTTTACAGATCAAGTTTCCAAAAACAGAATTGAAAGAGCGCTCCAAAAGGTTAGAGAGTGGATTATTGCTATTAGATTAGAACGTCAATACACCAAAGAAGAAATCATTGCTCAGTATTTTAACATTTATGATTTTGGTAATAACGGTGATGGCATACGATCAGCAGCAAGAATATATTTTGGTAAAGAACCCAAAGACTTAGACCTTAAAGAATCTGCAATGTTAGTGGGTATGTTTAAGAACTCTTCATTATATAATCCACGCAGAAATCCGGAGGGAGTGAAAAATAGACGTAACGTTGTATTCGCCCAGTTACATAAATACAAGTACATAACCGAAGAAGTTAAAGACTCTTTACAAAATACAGACTTAGACTTAAACTACACTCCAGAAACACACAACCAAGGTATTGCTACGTACTTTAGAGAATATCTTCGAGGTTTCATGAAGGAATGGGTGAAGAAAGAGGAAAATCGCAAGCCAGATGGAAGTATGTATGATATTACGAGTGATGGTCTTAGAGTTTTTGTAACTATAGATTCTCGTATGCAAGCGTATGCAGAACAGGCGGTTGGGCAACACATGCCACGATTGCAAGCAGAATTTGATCATCAAAACACACCGAAAAGAAATCCTACAGCACCTTTCTTAGAGCTCGATAAAGCAGAGATTGACAAGCTACTAAGAGACGGAATGCGTAGAGGAGAGCGTTGGAGAATCTTAAAAGCTCAAGGAAAATCAAATAAGGAAATTGAGGATTCTTTTTATGTACCAAAAGAAATGAGGGTATTTAAATGGATAGATGGCAAGCCAGGAGAAGTAGATACTATTATGAAGCCAATCGATTCTATGCGCTATTATAAGTCATTTCTTAGACCTGGAATGATGTCTATGGATCCGCAAACAGGTCATGTTAAGGCTTGGGTTGGCGGTATGGATTACAGGCACTTTAAGTATGATATGGTGAAGCAAGGGAAGCGACAAGTAGGTTCAACATTTAAACCGTTTGTATATGCAACTGCAATAGATCAGCTTCAACTTTCACCATGCGATTCCTTTCCGAGATCACCCATTACAATTGAAGCTGAGAAATATGGTAATCCGGAACCTTGGACGGTAAAGAATTCAGATTATAATTATTCTGGGAATCAGACTTTAATTGAAGCACTCGCAAGTTCTACTAATACTATTACAGCAAGATTGATGAACGAAATAGGGCCACAACCCGTTGTGGAAATGGCTGAAAAGCTTGGTGTAGAACAAGAAATTTTACCAGTACCTGCTATTGCTTTAGGGACACCAGATATAAGTGTATACGAAATGGTTGCGGCTTATTCTACCTTCGCCAATAAAGGTGTTTACAACAAGCCTGTTATGATAACGAGGATTGAGGATAAGAATGGAACCGTACTTTATCAATTTACGCCTGAAAGTAAAGATGTATTAAGTGAAGAAGTTGCCTATGTAACTGTGAATCTAATGGAAGGTGTAGTACAGTCTGGTTCTGGTGCGCGTTTAAGAGATAACTGGAGAGTAAACAGACGATTTACAGAAGAAATGCTTACGGGTTACCCTTGGGAATTAACAAATCCAATTGCAGGTAAAACAGGAACAACACAAAATAATAGTGATGGGTGGTTTATGGGAATGGTTCCAAATTTAGTAACCGGTGTTTGGGTTGGTGCAGAAGACAGAGCGGCACATTTTAAAGATACAGAGTATGGTCAGGGAGCTTCTACAGCGCTTCCAATTTGGGCCTTATTTATGAAGGCCTGTTATGAAGACGAAACACTCAATGTTTCTAAGGAAGAATTTGAAGAACCGTCTGAATTATCGATAAGAGTAGATTGTACATTAAGTGCTGATGAGGAGGGAAAAAATGATGACGACTTGATTGATGATATCGATGATTTCTCTGATTTTTAGACCTTTCAACTTGCCTTTTTTTCAAATGAAATTTCTGTGATAATCAATCATAGTTTCGTAAATTTCATGATGTAAATAATCAATTTATGATAAATAAAAAAGTACCTGGCGTTGTTGAGGCGTTACAAGGTGTTTCAGATAATATGACCTTTATGTTCGGCGGTTTTGGTTTGTCTGGTATTCCAGAGAATGCAATTGCGCGCTTGGTTCAACTTAATGTAAAAGGTCTAACATGTGTATCTAATAATGCAGGTGTTGATGATTTTGGATTAGGTTTGTTGTTACAGCAGAAACAGATCAAAAAAATGATCTCCTCATATGTTGGTGAGAACGATGAGTTTGAACGTCAAATGTTATCTAAAGAGCTAGAAGTAGAGCTTATTCCTCAAGGGACTCTTGCTGAGCGCTGTAGAGCAGCTCAAGCAGGTTTTCCTGCTTTTTACACACCTGCAGGTTATGGTACTGAAGTTGCAGAGGGCAAGGAGGTGAGAGAGTTTGATGGCAAAATGCACATCCTAGAATACGCCTTTAAGGCAGATTTTGGTTTTGTAAAGGCCTGGAAGGGTGATACTGCCGGAAATTTAATTTTCAAGGGAACTGCAAGAAATTTTAATCCTAATATCTGTGGTGCAGCTAAAATTACCGTAGCTGAAGTTGAGGAGCTTTTACCAGCAGGTGCGTTAGATCCAAATCAAATTCATATACCTGGAATATTTGTGCAACGCATCTTTCAAGGCGTGCAATATGAGAAGAGAATTGAACAGCGAACAGTAAGAAAACGCAACTGATATGTTAGACAAAAACGGAATTGCAAAGCGTATAGCAAAGGAAGTACAAAATGGGTATTATGTAAATTTAGGTATTGGCATACCTACTTTAGTGGCCAATTTTGTAAGAGAAGATATAGAGGTAGAGTTTCAAAGTGAAAATGGAGTTTTAGGGATGGGACCTTTTCCTTTTGAAGGTGAAGAAGACCCAGACATTATTAATGCAGGCAAGCAGACCATTACAACACTACCAGGTGCAAGCTTTTTTGATTCGGCAATGAGTTTCTCTATGATTAGAGGGAAACATGTAGATCTTACTATTTTGGGAGCTATGGAGGTCGCGGAGAATGGTGATATTGCAAATTGGAAGATACCAGGCAAAATGGTAAAAGGAATGGGTGGCGCTATGGATTTAGTGGCTAGTGCAGAAAACATAATTGTTGCGATGACGCATACAAACCGTGCAGGAGCATCTAAATTATTAAAACGCTGTAGTCTACCGTTGACTGGTGTTGGTTGTGTAAAGAAAATCGTGACTAATATGGCGGTTTTAGAAATAACACCAGAAGGATTTAAATTACTTGAAAGAGCTCCAGGTGTTACAGTAGATCAGATTAAAGAAGCGACCGAAGGTACTCTAATTGTTGAAGGGGAAATACCTGAGATGGAATTATAGATATTAGATAGACTTATTTATTACACCACTTTTAGCAAGGTGGTTTTTTTGTAGGATATTTCGTTGATAGCGTTCTAAAATGTTAAAAAAACATGTATTTCAACGATTAATAAGGTATTTAAACTGATAAATTGAAAATTAATCCCATATTAGCAATCCCAAATTAATAACCAAGTTTACCATAAACTTAATTTATGATTTGCCCCAAATCTATCATGAATTTAATCTATGAAAACAAATCAAAATCTACCAGAACCTACTTTAAATGAAAACGGAATGTTTTCAAATTTCAAAAACACAATGAGGTTAGTCTCTAATGTTTTAAAATTAACTAAGAAAATTTTCATGCTATAGCAACTATGTTATAGCATGTTTTTTTAGCCCTTAGGGATAGCGTTTATTAATTTTTTTGTGTATTCTTTTTCAGGTGAATTGAACAACGTATCTGCTTCACCAATTTCTTCAATTTTTCCAGCATTCATTACCAATAATTGGTCCGCCATATATTTAACAACAGCAAGATCGTGTGAAATAAAAATATAGGTAAAACCAAACGTCGACTTTAAATGATTTAATAGATTAAGAACCTGAGCTTGCACCGAAATATCCAATGCTGATACAGATTCATCACAAATTATGAGTTTTGGCTCTAAGGCAATTGTTCTTGCAATACCTATACGCTGGCGTTGACCACCAGAGAATTCATGAGGATATCTTGAGAAATAGGTCTCGTCTAGACCAACCTGAGTTAATATATTGAGTACTTTTTCTTTTCTTTCACCATCATCCTTGCCAATACTATGAACACGCATTGGTTCCATAATGGCTTGCCCTACCATAATTCTAGGATTAAGAGAAGCAAAAGGGTCTTGAAAGATAATCTGAATATCTTTTCGAAGTTTCCTTAATTCCTTTTTCGTAAGATTGGTAATATTCTCGCCATTATAGATAATTTTGCCACTTGTAGCTTTGTCTAATTGAAGGATAGCATTTCCAAGGGTTGACTTACCACATCCAGATTCACCTACTAAACCAAGTGTTTCTCCACGATATACTTTAAAACTAACATCATTAACCGCTTTGAAACTATTTTGTTTTGAGAACCAACCTGTATTTGTAAAATATTCCTTTTCAATATTATGAACCTCTAACAGTGGTTTCTGGTTATACAAATTCTTGTGATGTTCAAGGCGTTGTGAAGTCGATATTATTTCAGAATCAGGTTGACCCTCTAAAAAGTCTGATATTGTAGGTAGTGTTCTTAATCTTTCATTTGTAGATGGCCGTGCATTTATGAGTGCTTTGGTATAAGTGTGTTTCGGAGATTCAAAAATATTACGAACTGAATTCTTTTCTATAATTTCACCTTTATACATAACAATAACATCATCAGCAAATTGCGAAACCAGCGAAAGATCGTGAGAAATAAAAAGAACACTCATTTTCGTATCTTTTTGTAAAGACTTAATTAAGTCTAATATTTCCTGTTGTACCGTTACATCCAAAGCTGTTGTAGGCTCATCTGCAATTAAAATTTTAGGTTTACAAGCAATGGCCATGGCAATCATAACGCGTTGCTTTTGGCCACCAGATATTTCATGAGGATAAGCTTTATATATTCGCTCTGGATTTGGAAGCTTTACTTTATTAAATAAAGCAACAACTTCAGTCTGTATTTCATGCTGGCTATATGCAGTGTGTTTTTTTAAGATTTCTTCGACTTGTTTACCGCAGCGCATTGAGGGATTAAGTGAACTCATTGGTTCTTGAAAAATCATAGCAATTTCATTTCCTCTTATGAGTTGATAGTCTTTTTGGTTTAACCCAACGAGTTCTTTTGTATTAAACTGAATTGAACCAGAGGTGATTTTTGAGATTTGACTCGGAAGAAGTCCCATAATTGAAAGTGAGGTAATGGATTTCCCAGATCCAGATTCACCAACAATCGCTGTAATCGAATTCGAATTAAGCTGAAAACTTAAATTCTTTAAAATAGGTGTTTCTTTTTCATTGTTATAAAACGAAACGGAAAGATTTTCTATGTCTAATAAAACAGGGTCACCCATAATTAATGTAAAAATAGTAAAGTGAAGGGGGCAATTTTAGTGTTTGATGCCAAAAATTTTGAATTCAAGTAGTTTATTTAATCTGTTAATAAACAGCCTGTTATATTTTGGTGTAATTTCAAAATATGCATTTCATCGAATAAATATGCATTTTATGGATAAAAACTGAATAAATATTCTATATTAGCCACCTATTAATTTCATTACTAACCCCAAACTAATGAGAAAAATTACCTATTTAGTCCCAATGCTATTTTTAGCATTCCAAATTTTTGCTCAAAACAATCATTCTAGAATTTCAATTAACAATCCGAGTCAATCTACAATAGATCTTCTTGCTCAGCAAGGGATTGATTTGAGATGTGGAGCAACTCATCACCACGATGAAATGCACATAGACATATCAGATGCAGATCGAATGGTTCTGGAGCAACTCGGTATCTCATACACAACAGAGATCACCGACTTAAAGAGCTTCTATAACCAACGTGCAGTAAGTGGATTGCCAATGGCTAACTTAAAGACTAAGGCTGAACATGCTAAAACCATTGCACTTAGAAATGCAGAATTAGCCAAACGTGGTTCGGTTTCAGCAACTACGATCGAAAATTATTTGCAATATGCAGAATTAGACGAAAAAGATTGGTCAACACCATTAAATTTTGAACTAGGTTCAATGGGTGGTTGTTATACCATTAGCGAAGTTTTGGCAGAGCTCGATCAAATGCGAACGTATTCTGTTAGTAACGGTCTTAATATAGTTTCGGTAAAACAAGATGCATCTCCTACGAATCAGACAACATGGGGAAATCCATCTAGTACAATAACTAATAATGGTCTAACCTATAGTGGTCAAGGAAATACCTTTTGGGATCCGCAGACCATTTACTACGTAAGGATAACAGGTAATGAAAGCAGTACTACTGAAGGTACAAGACCACAGCTTTTATTTACATCTATGATCCATTCTAGAGAGGTAAATGCTCTAATGGGGAATTTATATTTTATGTGGTACTTAATAGAGAATTACAGTACGGATTCTGCCATAAAACATTTAGTTGATAACAATGAGTTGTATTTTGTTCCTGTTGTTAATCCAGATGGATTACGATGGAATGAACATTTGAGTTCATCAGGTGGTGGAATGCAACGTAAGAATTTAAGACCAGGTGCAGGAGGGACATCAAACTCTTCATCAAATAGAGGTGTTGATTTAAACAGAAATTTTGATTATTTCTGGGGTACTGCAGGTTCGGGTTCGTCAGGAACAACTACAAGTGATTCATACCGTGGCCCAAGCGCAGCATCTGAGCCTGAGACTCAAATTATGGTTGATTTTATCACTAACAGAAACTTTAAAATGGGAATATGGAATCACTCTTTTGCAAATTCAATCCCACACCCTTATGGAGGAAACCCATCTTTTGTCTCTGGGCGAGAGGATGAAATGCATCGTATGCATGAGGCCATGACAAAATACAATCGCTATGTATCTGGTGCAACAATTTTTTCAGCAGCTAACGGTATTGCCGATGACTGGATGGTTGGTGGAAGTACCGATGCTAATGGTTCTAATGGGTCTGGACAAAATATTTTAGCCACTACACCAGAACATGGAGGAACAGGTTTTTGGCCTTCGCCTAGCGATATTATTCCTATTGCAAAACGATCGGTACGTATTTCTTTAATGGGCGCTTATTATGGAGGTAAGTATGCAAAACTGCATGATTTAACACAAAGTGATATCTCTAGTCTTACATCAAATTTAGATTTTGGAATAGAGCGTGTAGGCCAAACATCAAGTGATTTTACTTTAAACTTTACGCCAATATCGTCTAATATAACCAGTATTGTGTCTCCTGCGACAGAAACTGGTATGAGTGTTCTAGAACAAAGAACAGTTTCGGCATCATTAACATTAGATGCAGGTATACAGCCGAACGAGAAAATAGAATTTACAGTATCACTTTCTAATGATGATGGTGTAATTTATGAAGCTACAGTAGAGAAATATTACCAGCCAACACGAGTTTTGCAGTTACAGGATTATCTCCTGAAACGCAATATACATTTACTGTAATCGCCAAAGATGCTGCAGGGAATGTTTCTAGTGAAAGTAATAGTGCGGTAGTTACTACCGATGCTGTTCCTGTTACGTATTGTGCTTCACAAAGTTCAAATGTAAATGATGAATATATTTCTCGAGTACAGCTAAATACTATTGATAATAGTTCAGGAGCTCAATTCTATTCAGATTTTACTGCACAGTCCACGACCTTAATAAAAGGATCTCAGTACACAGTAACAATAACTCCAACATGGACAGGAACTTTATATAATGAAGGATATTCTGTTTGGATTGATTATAATAGAGATGGAGATTTTACGGATGCGAATGAACAAGTGTTTACACAATCTCCTACTCAGGCAACTCCTGTAAGTGGAAGCTTTACCGTGCCAAGTAGCGCATCGGAAGTGGCTACTAGAATGCGTGTAACAATGAGTTATAATGCTACGGTAGGTCCATGTGCCTCCTTTACCTATGGTGAAGTGGAAGACTATACCATTGTAATAGAAGGAACAGGACCAGATACTGAAGCTCCAGTAATAACTTTAAATGGTGCTTCAACAATCAACTTAAATGTTGGTGAAGCCTACAATGAACTTGGAGCTACCGCAACTGATAATGTTGATGGTGATATTTCAGGGAGTATTGTTATAGGTGGAAACACTGTAAATACAAATATTCCAGGGACATATATTGTCACTTATAATGTTAGTGATGCCGCAGGAAATGCTGCATCAGAAGTTACACGAACAGTTAATGTTAATGCAGATACTACGGCTCCGGTTATTACATTAATTGGTGCGTCTAATATTAGTTTAGATCTAGGGCAGACTTATAATGAGCAAGGTGCGACAGCATCAGATAATATAGATGGTGATATTTCTGCAAATATTGTTATAGGTGGAGACACTGTGAATACCAATATTGCAGGCACTTATATTGTCACATATAACGTTAGTGATGCCGCAGGAAATGCTGCAAACCAAGTTACAAGATCTGTTACTGTTAATCCAGATACTACGGCACCAGTAATTACATTAATTGGTGCATCTGTTGTTGATCTTAATGTAGGTGATACCTACACAGAGCAAGGTGCAAATGCAACCGACAACATTGATGGCAATATTTCAGCGAATATTGTAATTGGTGGTGATATCGTTAATACAAATGTTGCAGGGACTTATACGGTAACCTATAACGTAAGTGATGCCGCAGGAAATGCTGCGTCACAAGTAACGAGAACTGTGAATGTAAATGAAGTGTCTAGTGGATGTACTGGTGGAATTTCTACTTTCCCATACACCGAGAGTTTTGAATCTGGTGATGGTTGGACTCAAGCTGGTGGAGATGATGGTAATTGGGTAAGAAATAGTGGCTCGACACCTTCAAATACTACAGGACCAAGTTCTGCAGCTAATGGATCTTTTTATATGTTCTTGGAGGCTTCTACTAATAATAGTCCAGGCCAGATAGGACCAAATGCAACGGCTATTCTAGTTAGTCCTTGTTTTGATTTAACTGCTGAAACAGCTGCTGTATTTACTTTCCAGAATCACTTATATGGAACCAATATTGGAACGCTTTCTCTTGAGGTTTCTACAGATGAAGGTGGCTCATGGACTTCTATTTGGAGTTTATCTGGTAATCAAGGTAATCAATGGAACCAAGCTTCTGTAGACTTAGCAACATATACTGGTCAATCTATTACTTTACGATTTGTTGGTACAACAGGATCTAGTTGGAGAAGTGATATTGCTATAGATAATTTAGAATTAAATGCTGATGATGGCTCTGGTTCTTCGGGTTGTGATGTTCTTAACTTTAATGATTATACGCTTAATTCCTTCTCTACCCAAGATAGCGATGGAAGTAATTCAATAGGTTCAGGTGGCACATCATTAACCTTATCTAATAATACATGGAAGTATATTAATTTCCCTTATACAGTTACTGCAAATACTGTTATAGAATTAGAGTTTAGTAGTACATCAGAGGGTGAAATACATGCTATTGGATTTGAGAATGATAATTCATTAACCTCTTCATTCTACTTTAAGTTCTACGGAACACAGAATTATGGTATTACGAACTTTGATAATTATTCTAATGGTACTGTTACCTACGTAATTCCGGTTGGTGATTCATATACAGGAAGTATGGACAGGTTAGTATTTATTAATGATAATGATGCTGGTTCTGGCAATAATTCTACATTCTCAAATGTGAAGATTTATGAAACATCTTGTTCGGGTACAACAGTTGCTATTCCTTTCGGAACAAGAGATGATGAATTAGGTGATGAAGATGAAAATAATGCAAACGCCTTTTCACTTTATCCAAATCCAGTTAAAAATGTTCTATATATAAAGTCTAATTTCCTAAGTGAAGAAACAACGACTTATAGAATTATTAATATGCTAGGTCAAACTGTTGCAAAAGGTAATAGATACAATGAAATAAATGTGCAAGAATTAGAGGGAGGAGTTTACTTTGTTGAATTGGCCGTAGGTGATGATATCATTTTAAAACGATTCATAAAGAATTAGAATTATAATATCACTATTAAAAAAGCCTAGATTTTAAATCTGGGCTTTTTTTTATATATGCTTTATTTCATTTTCATGAAGTAATTCATCACCTCTTAATCGGAGAAAAATCTGGGCCACGGCAACGGTATCCTTTTCACAATAGTTGATTATACGATCTATATTTTTTTCTTCATAATAAACACGATATACCTCACTACCATCAATATCATCCTTAGGAGACGGAATTCCCAAAACATGGGTTAAAAGTTTTAGAGAGGTATAGGTTTTATAATCTCCAAACTTCCACAACTCTAAAGTGTCTAAATGCGGAACTTCCCAAGGTTTTTTACCAAAAAGATTGAGTTTATAGGGTAATTCTATATTGTGAATTATCATGCGTCGCGCGATATATGGAAAATCAAATTCTTTACCATTGTGCGCGCAAAGCAAATGCTTATTTTGACTAAAATGTGAAATTATAAGATTCTTAAAGTCTTTTAATATTCTAATTTCATCACCATAAAATGAGGTCACTCTAAAGGACCGCTCTTCACCATTAAGTTTAAAATAACCAACCGAGATGCAGATTATTTTACCAAACTCTGCCCATATACCAGCACGATCATAAAATTCCTCTGCTGTAAATTCATCTTTTCTCTGATATTGGGATTTGGCTTCCCATAGGTGTTGTTTTGTGTCGTTGAGTTCATCGAACTTTTCCGTTTCAGGAACAGTTTCGATATCTAAAAACAATATATTTTCGAGATCTAGTCTGCTGATCATAAACCAAGCATTTTGTATGCCTCTTCGATATATAATGTAATATCATTAGTGAATTTACCAATGCCAGCATCAGGCGATTTTTGATGTCCTAGACGTACAATGATTACATTATCTTCGGGTTGGATTATAACGTACTGCCCGAGATGACCGCGCATCATCTTAAAGTTTTTGCCATTGACATCCTTTAACCACCATCCGTAACCGTATTCTGGACTTTCAGGAAATCTTGGTTTTATAGACTTTACAACAAAACTAGAATCAAGAACTTGTTTCCCATTCCACTTGCCATGGTCTTTAAACAATTTACCATATCTCGCAAAATCCTTCGCGTTACCAGCAATACAGCAATATGCTTTTACTAGGTCATGGTCTTCACTATCAACTTGCCATAACACATCGTTTTCACTGCCTAGTGGTTTCCAGAAACTTTCTTCTAAATAATCATATAATTTTTTACCTGTTGCTTTTTCAATAACCATAGCAAGCATTTGTGTATCACCACTTGCATATTTAAATGCCTTACCAGGTTCTGTGGCCATTTTCAATCCATTGGAAACCTTTGCAAGATCATCATCAAAATACGCTCTTGTTGTGATAGAAAAAGGCGAATAATAGGCTTCATCCCAATTTGTGCCAGAGGCCATACTAGATAGGTCTCCAACAGTCATTTTTAAGGCTTCTCCTTCACAAAATGCAGGTAGAAAATCACATACAGGTTGCTCTAAGCTTTTTATATATCCTTCTTCAATAGCCTTACCCATTAAACCAGAAACATAACTCTTGGCCATAGAGAAGGAATTTGATTTTGAATCTTCATTAAAACCATCATAATACGCTTCAAACCAAATACTGTCGTTTTTAATAATTACATAAGCAATAGTGCCCCAATCTTTATGCGCTTGTTTTAGCTTATCTGTCTGTTGTGTTTTATTATAGTTTATGTGATTAGGCCATGGCTCAGGGTTCTCACTTGCTTCTACGATTTGGTTATCAAAATACTTGTAGTCTTCTAGATAAGCCGTAGTGTGGCCTTTCATATAAATGGTTCTAACGGCTTTTAAGAGATAATCTGTATCAGTAATATAGAGCAGGCCTATTACTAATGCCAATAGTATAACAATAAAGCGTAATGTCTTTTTTAATAGTTTCATTTTTCAATAAAGCTTAGTGTTTTTTCTTGCGATTTTTAACCTTTGATTTATAAAAGGCCTTATTTGCAATGTATAGTGTTTTGTTAAAGGTAGCAACAATATTGTCTTTTTCATCAACGAGATTCATTGATTTTACAATATCCATTTCATTTTCATTGCTAATTTTTTTCTTGATAGATTCAATTTCTTCTTTTGTAAAAACAAATTCTCCATAGATCTTACCTTTACCTGGTCTTTTGTAGGTGGCCTCAACAGATTTATCCCATATAATGTAATCATTGCCAAGAATTTGTAAAAGCTGAATCATGTATATAGGGTCTGTCGCGGCTAACATGCTTCCGCCAAACATGCTTCCTGCATAGTTTCGGTTTTTCCAGCTAAGCTTTAGTTTTATCTTAATATAAAGTAAATCATCACTTACCTCAACAATTTTCCCAGTTGTTCTCCTGTACATTGGAGACCAATTGAACCCGTATTTGTATATGGTAGATACTTTAAAGTATTTTTTTAATATTTCGGTTCCAGACTTATACATTAGAATAAACTTTGTTGTTTGTATTCGCTTTCGTGGTTTAATAACCATTGTTTTCTTGACAGTCCACCTGCATAACCAGTAAGGCTACCATCAGAACCGATTACTCTATGGCATGGAATAATTATCCAAAGTGGGTTTTTACCATTGGCACTGGCCACAGCTCTAATGGCTTTTGGGTCACCTAATTTCTTTGAAAGCTCCAGATAAGATATGGTTTTACCGTAAGGAATATTTTGTAGTTCTTTCCAAACTGATTTCTGAAATTCAGTGCCTTTAGGATTTAAAGTTAAATCGAACTGTTTTATTTCGTTATTGAAATAGGCTTTAAGTTGCATAGCACAATCTACAAGCTCAGAAGGCACGTTTTCAGTTATGGTTTTAGTTGAATCTAAAACTTTTATTGAATCAATACCATTTTGGTCTCCTGTAATTTCAGCATACCCAATAGGCGTTTCGATGACACAGGTTGGCATTAGTTTTCTGGGTTTTCATTCTCAATCAAACCAAGACGTTTAGCTCTTGTTTCCCAACTTTTTCTCGCTAATAATTGAAGATCAGAGACATTATCACTTTCATCCATAATTTCAAGTCCTAATAAGGTTTCGATAACATCCTCCATGGTTACCAAACCACTTACTGAGCCATATTCGTCAACTACAAGTGCCATATGGTTGCGACTCTCTACAAGCTGTTCAAAAAGTTTTGGAATGGGCATACTGCGATTTACGATGATAATGTTTCGCTTTAATTCTGATAAAGGCTTAGAGCCATTACCTAATGCCATTTCCCTAAAAACCTCGTCTTTAAGAACTAGTCCAGTTATATTATCTGCTTCTTCCGTAAAGACTGGAATACGAGAGAACCTAATATTTTGATTCACTTCAAAGAATGCTTCGATAGATGTACTTTCATTTTCAGTTTTCATGACCGTTCTCGGTGTCATCACATCTTTAGCTTGAACTTCTTTAAAGGTTATTAAGTTCTTAATGACTGTACTTTCGCTCTCTTCAAAGACGCCTTCTTCTTGAGCAATATCAGCCATGGCTACAAATCCTTCTCTGCTTAAAACACTGCCATGACCCTTTCCACCAATTAATTTAGTGGTTAATTGAAGTAACCATAGTATTCCGGTCCACTTTAATGGAAATATTAACACATTAAGTGCTTTTGAGGTAAAATTCGCTAATTGTTTCCAAAAAGTAGCACCAATAGTTTTAGGAATAATCTCGGAAGCAACAAGAATTAGTATGGTCATCACCGTAGAAACAAGTCCAACCATAACATCTTCTGTAAAATCAATACCAAGGACTGAACGTTTTGTTGTTCCATATAGTTCAGCATAAGCGACTTTGGCTTGCACACCAACTAGTATAGCACCTACAGTATGGGCAATAGTATTTAAAGTAAGTATTGCGATTAGTGGTCGATCTACATCTTTCTTAAGATTCTCTAAAGATTCAGCGTAGGCTTTTCCTTCTTTCTTTTTTACGTTAATAAAAGTAGGTGTGATACTTAACAAAACAGCTTCTAAAATGGAGCATAAAAACGAAAAGAAGATTGAAATTATAGCGTAAAAAATAAGTAAGCCCATTAAGGTATTGTAATTTAGTTATTGCTAATTTACGAAAAGCTGTTTTAAAGGAATTATTATAAAAAGGGATAATTGTAAATTCTTTAATACAGGATAACGATATTGATTTTTTAACCATTACAAATAATAAAGCCTGATTACGTATCAGGCTTATTTGTTAATCTTTAAGGGTTAATTTATTGTTTTAAATATCTGCTCATTTTCATTGTAGACCCTTCAATCATGTTGACATAAGATGCTACTGAATTATCACTCATAAACTTTGCCATTGAGGCTTCTGCATCGTTCATAGTTTGCCATCTTACGACAACAACAACTTCGTTTGTGTCTTTTGAGTATCCACTTTCTCTACTTATATAACCAGGTTGTTTACTGGTATATAAATCTTGAATCTTGGAGTCTTCCTCCCAAAATTTATCGGAATTAACAGACGGTTTATAGTGAAAGGATGTAACTTCAATTACATAAGAATCGGTAGTTTCAGTATTTTGATGACAACTTAACACTGTAATTCCAATTATAATTAAAATGAATTTTTTCATTGTCTAGAAATTGAATTTACCGTTGCTATTTTTGTGTTCTGCTTTTGGTAGAATACTTTCAATAATATCCCAGTGCTCTGCTATTTTGCCATTTTCAATTCTAAAAAGATCATAAAAAGACGTATTAGCGCCAGCAAATTTTCCTTCGCTAACGGCAAGCACAAAATTTCCTTCCCCTAGAACAATATGCACTTTATCATAGACCATTGTCACACCATTTTTAGCCATATCTTCTAGTGCTTTACCAAGACCTGATAGGCCATCACCAATCATAGAATTATGTTGAATATAATTGTCGCCATCAAAATAGTTTGCCATTTTATCAAATTCTCCATTAACCAAAACGGTATTTAAGAAATTATTTACGAGGTCTTTGTTTGCTTCAGTTTTGTCTAAGTCTGTGATTTTTGTCTCTCCATCAGTCTGAGAATGACCACTTGGATTTGGCTGTGTTAATTCGGCAAGGTTATCCCAATGCTCAACAATTTTACCGTCTTCAAATCTAAATATGTCAAATCCAACTTTAGGTCCAAAGAAGTCATAAATAGTATGTGAAAATGTATAGTCTCCGTCCTGAAAAGAGCGTACAACCTTGGCCTTAAAGCCACCTTCAGGTGCATGTTGCATAACCTCTCCAAAACCAGCTAAACCATCTGCGACAGCAAGATTATGCTGTATGTATTTTTTGGGATTTATATAAGTAATTGCTGTTTGATCTCCAGTTTCTAAGCTTTCTAAAACTGCAGTTGCTTTGTCCTTATTTGAATGTTGTGTTTTTGTTTCCATAGATGTTTTTTGTGTTTCTTCTTTGTTTGATTTTTGAGTTGTGTTACATGCGCATAATAAAAATGCCAGAGTAACGAGTGTTAATATGTTCTTCATAATGATGATTTTGTGTTGTACAAAGATGAAGAGAAGGACAAATTAATTAAAGATGAAAATCTGAATTAAAATGGTTAAAAACGAACCTATATTTCTATTTATTGGCGTTTTTAAATGATTTTGGGGTTAAACCTGTATTTTTCTTAAAAAACTTGGTGAAGTTAGTAGCGTCTTCGAAGCCAAGTTTATAAGCAAGTTGTGTGCTTTTAATTGATGAATTAGTTAGGCTTCGTTTTGCCTGTAAAATCACGTAGTCGTCAATTACAGTTTTTGCAGTTTTATTAACTAAGGCTTTAGAAATTGTATTAAGGTGTTTGTAGGTAACACCCAATTCAGTAGCATAGAAATTAGCACTACGAGTTTTATTAAAATTATTTTCTAACAGTCTTGTAAAATTCTGAAATAACTGAATTTTAGATGAAGTTTTAATATGAAAGGTTTGATGTTGTTTATAGTACTCAGCCTTTGAGACTAATATGACGAAAAGTGATTCTAATATGGACTTTTGATTAAAAATTGAACGCTTCTTAAACTCACTTTGTAATAAATCGAAGTAACTATTAAAATCTGATTGTCTAGGAATTTGAAGTATAGGAGAAAACAGTTGCGGATTAAAGAGTCTGAAAACAAAATCATTCGGAAGATGTGAGAAACTCTTAGCAAAGTAATCTTCAGTAAATAGTATGCAATACCCTTTAAAATTAGTGGAAAAATCGAATGCATTAACTTGATCTTTGGTGAGGTAAATGAGTGTGTTTTCCTTAATGGGATACCAATTAAAATCAATAAAATGCTTGCCTTCTCCTTCAGTAAAAAAAATCAGATTATAGAATTTTAATTGATGAGGTTGCTCGGGATTGTGGTCAAATCCTTTTTGTTGTCTTATGAAGTCTATGGAAACAACATCAAATCCAAAGTTCTCTTTTTCAGCGGATTGAAATACAATATGAGGAATGTCTTTTTTCAAATTACCTCAAAAGATAGCCATTATGACAATAACTTGACTACATCCTTTGCAAAATAACTCGCTATAATATCAGCTCCTGCACGTTTAATGGATGTGATTTGTTCTAGCATTACAGCATCATGATCTAACCAACCTTTTTCAGATGCAGCTTTAAGCATCGCATATTCGCCGGAAACTTGATAAACTGCAATTGGAATATCAAAACTATTCCTAATATCTCGTACAATATCTAAATAGGATAGTCCTGGTTTTACCATAACAACATCAGCACCTTCATTAATATCCATTTCAGTTTCACGAATAGCTTCTTCACGGTTGGCAAAATCCATTTGATAGGTCTTTTTGTCTTTTGGAACATTTTGTAGATCCACTGGTGCGGAATCGAGAGCATCTCTAAAAGGCCCATAAAATGCCGAAGCATACTTAGCACTATAACTCATAATTCCGGTGTCTAAGAAATTAGACTGATCTAAAGCTTCTCTTATGCCGAGAATACGTCCATCCATCATGTCACTTGGAGCAACAAAATTGGCTCCTGCTTCAGCATGAGAAATACTCATTTCTGCCAACACCTCAACTGTAGCATCATTTATTATTTTTCCATTTTCAATAATACCATCGTGACCATATGAAGAAAATGGATCTAGTGCAACATCGGTCATTACCAACATATCCGGACATACTTCTTTAACAGTTTTAATAGCGCGTTGCATTAGACCATTTGGATTAAGTGCTTCTGTGCCTTTGTTATCTTTTAAGTCATCCTCAACTTTCACAAAAAGCAACACAGACTTTAAACCGAGACTCCAAAGTAACTTTACCTCCTCTTTTAAAAGATCTAAACTATAACGATAATAGTTGGGCATTGAAGCTATTTCTTCTTTTATATTATGGCCTTCAACAACAAAAAGGGGAACTAAAAAGTCATTTGGTGTTATGATAGTTTCTCTCACTAAACCTCTTATAACCTCGTTAGTCCTTAAACGTCTATTTCTTCTAATCGGAAACATATTATATCCAGTTTTTAGGTTGTTGTAATACTTTAATTAATTTTTCTTCCTCACTTCCTTTTTCAGGATGATGATCATAAACCCATTGTACATGTGGTGGTAGACTCATTAGGATACTTTCTATCCTTCCATTGGTTTTAAGTCCGAATAAAGTCCCTTTGTCATGCACAAGATTAAATTCTACATAGCGTCCTCGTCTTATTTCTTGCCAATCGCGTTGTTCTTGAGTATAGGTTAAATCTTTTCGTTTTTCAACAATGGGTACATATGCGTTAAGGAAACTGTCACCAACTTCTGTTACAAAGTTATACCAGTCCTCCATACTCATGCGCTCAGATTTTTTACAATAATCAAAGAATAATCCACCAATGCCACGAGCCTCATTTCGGTGTGTATTGTAAAAATAATTGTCGCAACGTTCCTTGTATTTTTGGTAGAATTCCGAATGATGTTTGTCACAAGCACTTTTGCACACTTGATGAAAGTGTTTCGCGTCCTCTTCAAAAAGATAGTATGGTGTTAGGTCTTGTCCACCTCCAAACCATTGATCTACAATGTTGCCGTCTTGGTCGTACATTTCAAAATAGCGCCAATTGGCGTGTACTGTCGGTACCATTGGATTTTTAGGATGTAGCACCAAACTCAAACCACAAGCAAAAAAATCAGCATCTTCAACACCAAAATAGGCTTGCATACTCTCTGGTAATTTACCATGCACTCCAGAGATGTTTACACCACCTTTCTCAAAAACATTTCCGTTTTCAATTACTCTAGTTCTACCACCACCACCTTCAGGGCGTTTCCAAATATCTTGCTGAAACATGGCTTTACCATCAATTGCTTCTAATTTAGAAGTAATGGTGTCTTGTAATTCGTGTATGTAATTAAAAAACTTATCCTTCAATTTCTATGTATTATAAAGTTCATATAATTCCATATCTAAAGGTTCTTCACCATTTGGTGTAAATCCTTGCTTTATGGTCTTCACCCAAGTAAAGTCATTATTTAAAGCTACACTTATACTTGCTTTGTTACTCTTATGGGCAATAATCTGAATAGTTTTAAGATGAAGTGTATTTAGTGCATAGTCATTTAATGTATTTATAGCCTTTGTGATTAGACCATTACCTTTATAAGTATAACCTACACAATAGGCATATTCGCCTTGCATACTATCCCAGTTGAGTTCTTTAAGGTAGATTAATCCTGCCAAGTTTCGAGTCTCAGTTTCTTTTAGAGTAAACAAAAACTCTTCTTTGTTTTGAAACTGTTTTACTTTTTTCTCTACAAATATCTGAGATAAAGTAGGTGTAAGATTTTGTTCTAAAGTTTTAGGAAAAAATCGTTTAAGACGGTCAGCATTTGCAACACAAAAATTACAAATTTTCCAAGCGTCGCCTCCATGCACTGGGCTGATTTCAAAACCTTCCAACTGTGCTATCATGACACCTTATTTATAGAGTTGCCCGCACCTTCATTCTTATTTAATAGCAAGACCGTTTTTGATGAAGCCGCTGTAACACTTAATGGTAAAACTAAGATTATACCAACAACGGGAACTAATAATAAAAGGATGAAAACAATACCGTTTCCAATAGCAACACCTCTATTTTTTCTCACAAAGTTGACACTTTCCTTGTAATTAAAATGGCGCTCAAGAGTATAATCCATATTCCCAAAACCTGCATAATAGGCTTGCACCAAAAACAACAAGGCTGTTGAAAAAATATTAACCAGTGGTATAAATTTTAAAATCAGAATAGGAATAGTAATGAGTAGTTCTTTTGCAAGGTTTCTCATATTAATTCTTATACCTCTCCATAACTGTTGTTGAAACGTAGATTTTCGATGTTGATGTAATGCAGAACCCGTAAGATACGCCTCAATTTTTTCTGAAACAGGACTCATAAAAGGCGCAGACAGTGCCATGATAATATGCTTATATAAGATTAGTCCAATAGCAATTATTACAATGGCACCAATAAATGTGGAGATGGCCGTAAAAGTTTCTTTACCAAATTCCCAAGGCCAAACTCCAGAAATAAATCGTCCAATATTATCCGATAATCCATAGGCAGACAAACCAATAATTAGAGCCGTAATTACACTTATAGCCATAGGAATAACGAAGTATTTCCATAATTTCAATTTAGAAATTAAGGCGAATGAACCTGAATAGGCTTCAATTCCTATGAAAATATTTTTAAGCATTATATTCTTTTACTGCATCTATGAATGCCTTTGCATTGTCTAAAGGAATGTTTGGTAAGATACCATGCCCTAAATTAACGATGTACTTGTCTTTCCCAAACTCATGAATCATTTGATGAACCATTTTCTTAATTTCTGCAGGTGGCGAGAAAAGTCGCGTTGGGTCAAAATTTCCTTGTAAGGTGATATTACCACCAGTTAAATAACGCGCGTTTCTAGCAGAGCATGTCCAATCAATACCCAAGGCTGAAGCATTGGATTTTGCCATTTCACCAAGTGCAAACCAGCAACCCTTACCAAATGCAATTACAGGCGCATCATCTTTTAAGGCTTCTATAATCTGATTTATATATTGCCAAGAAAACTCTTGATAATCCACTGGTGACAACATTCCTCCCCAAGAGTCAAAAATCTGAACCGCATTACAGCCTGCTTCAACTTTGGATTTAAGATAAGCTATGGTCGTATCTGTAATTTTTTGTAAAAGTTGATGTGCAGCTACAGGATTTGTAAAACAAAACTGCTTTGCTTTGTCAAAGTTTTTGCTGCCTTGTCCTTGCACACAGTAACAAAGAATTGTCCATGGAGAACCTGCAAATCCAATTAACGGAATCTCATCATTTAAAAGTTCTTTTGTGGCTTTAATGGCCTGCATTACGTAATTGAGTTCAATATTTACGTCGGGAACAATAACATTATCAACATCCTTTTGATTACGCACAGGATTAGGTAGATACGGTCCAAAATTTGGTTTCATTTCTACCTCAATATTCATGGCTTGAGGAATAACGAGAATATCACTAAACAAAATAGCAGCATCCATACCATAGCGTCTTATAGGCTGTACAGTGATTTCACTGGCCAATTCTGGTGTGCGACATCGTGTAAAGAAGTCATATTTAGCCTTAATTTCCATAAATTCTGGCAAATAACGACCAGCTTGACGCATCATCCACACAGGAGGGCGTTCTACGGTTTCACCTTTTAATGCTCTTAGATATAAATCGTTCTTTATCATAGCTACTTATACATAGTGTTCATTGACCAACTCTATAACGCTTTCTACCGTTGGTACTTTTGCAATTCGTACATCTTCAAAATACTGACGCGCAATATTCCCTGTGGTTTCACCAATACAAAAGGCAATACCTTTTGCCTTATTTTGTTTAAGAAAACTCTCCACTGTTGAAGGACTGTAAAACATAATACCGTCTACAGTATCCTCTATTTTTTTAGAATCATATTTTGTCTGGTAAGCTTCAACCTCGTTTACTGTGATATTGTTCTCGGCAAGGATATTAGGGAGATCATCTAAACGCAAATCACTGCAAAAATAAGTGACCGCTTCACCTTTTATATTCTCAACCAAATATTGTGCAAGCTTTTTCGCGTTAGCTTCATAATGCTTTACCTCACCAATTCGTGTTTTTATCATTCTTCGAGTACGTCTACCAACACAATAGATGTGCTTGAACTTTAGTTCTTCCTTACCATAGTTATTAAGAAGTGACTCAACTGCGTTTTTACTCGTAATGATTACATGCTTAAGTTCCTCCTTTATGTGCGACTTAGGTAATCTGTTTAGGCTAATCTTAATGGCGTCGTTGCTATCAGCGACTACATCATTGTGAAAAAGTTGTAACTGATCTTCAGTTAATGTTTTTGTAGAATATATATTAGTCTTCTTGTCGTTTCGTTTTAACTGATCCATTAAGGTTTTTCCACCTCGACTAATAATATAATCGGCACAGTCTTCTCCAAGTCGTTCATGGTTACCCAATAGAACTATTTTTG
The DNA here is from genome assembly GCF_050618035.1 of Winogradskyella poriferorum. Classification (GTDB taxonomy): domain Bacteria; phylum Bacteroidota; class Bacteroidia; order Flavobacteriales; family Flavobacteriaceae; genus Winogradskyella; species Winogradskyella poriferorum_A. The sequence goes on along the minus strand of NZ_JBODPY010000001.1, from coordinate 616,846 downwards.
AAACCTCAATTTTTTTGGTGCCATCCTTACTTAGAAGAATACCTTTAAAGTTAACTTCTTCATTTTTTATAAAAGCAAGTGCGCCAATTGGAGCAGTACAACCACCTTCTAACTGTCTTAAGAATTTGCGTTCAATAGTGGTACAAATTTCTGTTTCTTCATGATTAATTTCTGTACAGATATCGAGAATATCTTTATCTTTTTCTAAAGCTGTAATCATAACTGCGCCTTGTGCAGGTGCCGGAATCATCCAACTTAAGTTTATGGAATTTTCTGGCCTCATATTTAATCGACCAATACCTGCAGCTGCAAATATTGCTGCATTCCAATCATTCTGTTCTAACTTTTCTAGGCGTGAGTTGACATTTCCACGTAATCCAACTACAGTATGGGTTGGATATCTATTAAGCCATTGCGCTCTTCTTCTTAGACTTCCAGTTGCTATAACGGCATCTCTAGCAGAAAGAAATTCTTCATTATTCTTATAAACCAAGGTGTCATTCACATTACCACGTTTTATAACGGCCGCTTGTACAATACCATTTGGTAGAAGAGTAGGTACATCCTTTAAAGAATGAACAGCGATATCAATATCTTCATTTAACATGGCGATATCGAGAGTCTTTGTAAAAATCCCTGTGATCCCTAACTCGTAAAGCGGTTTATCTAAAACAATATCACCAGTAGATTTAATAGGAACCAAAACGGTTTTATGCCCAAGTTGTTCTAGTTGGGACTGAACAGTTTTTGCCTGCCACAACGCCAGTTCACTGTCACGCGTGCCAATTCGTATTGTTTTAGACATTGTCTGAAGTTTCTAACTGAAATATTTTCTTGATAAGCTCTAAGCTCTCATCAGAAGTTGCACTATCCTCTCTTAAGTGATGTGCAAATTGATTGGTAATTTTTTGAATAATATTGTTGGTGATAAGCTCAGCCTGATCTTCATTAAAATCTGCAATTTTTTTACGTTGTGTGTTTAATTCAGAGTTTTTGAGATCTGTTAGTTTATGCTTAATTGCTTGAATTGTAGGTACAAATTTTAAGGTATCTAACCAAGCGTTAAAATCGCCCATAATTTCATCAATTATGGCTTCAGCATTAGGAATATAAGCGCGACGTTTTTCTAAGGTATCATCGGTAATTTTAGCCAAATCATCCATATGAACCAGGCTTACATTGCTCAAGTCCATAACATCTTCGCTCACATTTTTCGGAATAGATAAATCTAAAATTAATAAGGGCTTTGTAGTTGAAATAAGTGACTTGTATACTGTTGGTTCTTGAGCACCAGTAGCAACAATAACGATATCCGAATTATTAATTTCAGATTCTAAATCTACGTAATCTTTAACCACTAGATTAAACTTACCAGCAACTTCCTCAGCTTTAGTTTTTGTTCTGTTTATGAGTGTTATGTGAGAATTCTTAGAATGCTTAACGAGGTTCTCGCAAGTATTACGACCTATTTTACCCGTACCAAAAAGTAGAATATTTTTATCTGAAATATTTTCGACATTATTTAAAATGTATTGTACAGATGCAAAAGAGACTGATGTTGCTCCAGATGATAATTCAGTTTCAGTTTTAATGCGTTTACTTGCCTGAATTACTGAGTTGATAAGACGTTCTGAAAAAGAATTTAATAAGCCTTTCGACTTAGAAAGTCGTGCACTAAATTTAATTTGGCTTATGATCTCAAAATCACCAAGTATTTGACTGTCTAAACCTGAGCCAACTCTAAAGATATGACTAATAGCCTCTTTATTTTTATAAACGTAAGCTACGTCTTGAAATTCTTCTACCGTTCCTTTTGTGTTTTCACACAATAAGTGAATAAGTTGGTATGGGTGTTCCGCAAAGCCATAAAGTTCGGTACGGTTACACGTAGATATAACCACTAAACTTTCAACACCATTAGTTTTAGCCTGGTCTAACAAATTAGTTCTTGCAGTATCACTTAGACTAAAATGACCACGTACTTCGGCATCAGCTTTTAAATAGCTGAGGCCTATGGCATAAAAATGTGTGCTTTTATGGTGTTGCATTCGCTCGTTTACCTGACTTGGAAATTAACAAGGCAAAAATAATTTTGTTAATAACAAAAAAATAACGCTGAAGGAACTTTAAATGTCGTTTCTGGTTTTTTAAGATTCTTTTTTAATAAAAAATGATATTTGTCATATTTTTGCAGTAATAACAAGGGGTTTTTAGCACTTTGTTTAGAACGATTCTAAATAATAACAAAATGAAATCAGAAAAAATAGCTTTAAAAAGTGTCGCTAAAGGAACTTTTGAGGAAACATGGATTGAAGATGGTTTTTTTGTCCTTTCTAGAAAGAATGAAAATGACGATGTTGAAGTTTTAGAACGTAAAATTGATAGCAGTTATATTCAGTTTCATTTTTGTACCAAAGGCATGGCGGTATTTGTCTTTAACCAAGGAAATTACAAGCTAGATATTACGGAAGAATCGTCATTGTTATTATATAACCCACAGCGTGATTTACCTATTCATGTAGAGTTACAGCCACATTCTTGGATGGTATCCGCCGTGCTGTCTATTAATAAGTTTCACAGTCTTTTTTCTAAAGACGCCGACTATGTGACATTTTTGAGTACTGAAAATAGAGATAAAAAGTATTATAAAGATGGTAGAATAAACCCTTCTATGGCTGTTGTTTTAAACCAGATGATAAGTTATAATCTCAATACCTCTGTTAAGTCATTATATTTTAAAGCAAAAGTCTATGAGCTATTGAGTCTTTATTTTAATAGAAGTGAAGATGCCGATATTGAGCAATGTCCTTTTTTAGTAGATGAGGTTAATGTAGCTAAACTTAAAAAAGCAAAGGACATAGTGGTAGCTCGAATGGCAGAACCACCAAGTTTAAAGGACTTAGCCAGTGAGGTAGAATTGAGTTTAAAGAAGCTAAAAGAAGGCTTTAAACAAATATATGGAGATACGGTATATGGTTTTTTGTTTGATTATAAGATGGAAGTGGCACGTAAACTTTTAGAGACAGGAGATCATAACGTAAATGAGGTAGGTCTTAAAGTTGGCTACAGTACGGCAAGCCATTTTATTGCGGCTTTTAAAAAGAAATTTGGAACTACACCTAAACGCTATATTACGAGTGTTAGTTCCTAAAGAAATAAACTATCCTGCAATATTAAAATACAATTAATGCCACGTTTTATTGGCTATTAGTATCGTATTTTTGCAGAGCAAAAAATTGATATGGGAAAAGGAATATTATTAGTAAATCTTGGGTCGCCAGATACGCCAAATCCTAAAGATGTTAAGAAATACTTAGATGAGTTTCTTATGGACGAACGTGTTATCGATTTACCACTTTGGGCACGCACGCTTCTGGTAAAAGGGATAATTTTAAATACACGACCAAAGGCTTCAGCAAAAGCATACAAAAAAATTTGGTGGGATGAAGGCTCACCACTAATTGTCTTATCGGAAAGACTTCAGGAAAAAGTTCAAAATTTATTGGATGTACCTGTTGCCTTAGCTATGCGCTATGGGAGCATGACTATTAAAAACGGCATTCAAGAATTAGTAAATAAAGGATGTACAGAAATTAAAACAATACCACTTTATCCGCAATTTGCTATGGCTACTACGGAAACCATAGATGTAAAGGTAGAGGAACTTGTTTCAGAGTTTTTTCCACAAGTAAAAATTACAACTACGCCAGCATTCTATAAGCGTCAAGATTATATTGATGCACTTTCTACGAGTATCGCAGAACGGTTAGAAGGATTGGATTATGAGCATATTTTATTCAGTTATCACGGTGTTCCGGAGCGTCACATTAGAAAAAGCGATGTTAGCAAAGGGAACTGTAAAATGAATGGGAAATGTTGTTTTAAAATGGGGAGTCCTCAACACGCATTCTGCTATCGTCATCAATGTGAAATAACAACAGTTAATGTGGCTAAGAAATTAGGTCTAAAAAACGGAACCTATTCTACAACTTTTCAATCACGTTTGGGATTTGACCCATGGCTAAAACCTTATACCGATCGAACCATTGAAAGAATGGGTAAGGAAGGGATTAAAAAAATGGCAATAGTTACACCTGCTTTTGTTAGTGATTGTTTAGAAACCTTAGAAGAAATCGCTATGGAAGGGGAGGAAATATTCCATGAAGTAGGAGGAGAGCAATTTACTGTAATTCCTTGCTTAAATGACCGCGATGATTTTGCTCAAGTCATTTCTAATATGGTGAACGAGTGGATTAATATTGAAACTACCGTTTATTAATGGCAAAGGTATCCTCTCAGGATTTAGGGAATCAGCCCATTGGTAAATTACTGATAAAACAAGCTGTACCCGCATCCATCGGGATTTTGGTGATGTCTTTAAATATTCTGGTTGACACCATTTTTGTGGGTAACTGGATTGGGCCAGTAGCAATTGCAGCTATAAACGTTGTACTCCCAGTCTCCTTTTTTATTGCGGCCTTGGGTATGGCTATTGGCATTGGAGGTTCCTCTATCATATCAAGAGCGCTTGGTGCAGACAATAAAGCAAAGGCACTCACCACATTTGGAAATCAAATTACGCTGACCCTCTTATTAACCGTTTCTTTAGTAATTCCAGGACTGTTTTTTGTGGATTCAATTATTCCTGCATTTGGTGGTAAAGGTGCCATTTTTGAACCAGCAAAGATTTATTATATCATCGTGCTATATGGGATCCCCTTTTTAGCATTATGTATGATGGGGAATACTGTGATTAGAGCAGAGGGCAAACCAAAATTTGCCATGTATGCTATGATGATTCCTTCAGTTGGAAATTTAGTATTGGATTATCTTTTAATTCGTGTTTTTGATTTTGGGATGCATGGTGCAGCATGGGCAACAACAGGATCATATCTTTTATGTCTAGCATTTATCCTTTGGTTTTTCTTGTCCAAAAACTCAGAATTAAAAATTACAGATTGTTTTTACAAATTAAAGCTACCTATTGTTAAAGAAATTGGTAGTCTTGGTTTTGTCACCTTATCACGTCAAGCCATTGTAAGTTTAACCTACTTACTAATAAATAATATATTATTTGATTTTGGAGGTGAAACATCGGTTACAGCTTACGCTATTGTGGGTCGTATGTTAATGTTCGCTTTATTCCCGGTTTACGGAATTACCCAAGGGTTCTTACCAATAGCTGGATATAATTATGGTGCTGAAAATTACAAACGTGTTAGAGAGACCATTATGACTGCTATTAAATATGGTGCACTTCTAGCAGGTGTTGTTTTTGTTTTTCTCATGCTATTTCCAGAAGCTATAACAAGTCTTTTTACACAAGATGAAACTGTATTAAGAGAAACGCCTCCAGCTATGCGTTGGGTGTTTGCAGCCACTCCAATTATAGCTGTTCAACTTATTGGTGCGGCGTATTTTCAAGCCATAGGGAAAGCTACGCCAGCTTTATTGTTGACACTATTACGACAAGGGCTATTTTTTATTCCTCTTATTTTTATATTACCACAATTCTATGGCGAATTAGGAGTTTGGATTGCTTTCCCAATATCAGATGTTTTGGCAACACTAGTAACAGCCTATTTTTTACATAAAGAAGTGAAGTTAAATTTATTGCCAAAGGAAGCAAAATCATATTAAATCCTTAATTTTAGGATTCTTATAACTAACCTTATTTAAAATGAAAATTTCAACATTCTTCACAGTTTTACTTTTATCATTTTTTAGCTTAAACATTCAATCTCAAGATATCAAAGCATCAGATTATGAAGCTTTAGAGTATCGACTTGTGGGACCTTTTAGAGGTGGACGAAGCGCTGCAGTAACAGGAGTGCCCAATCAGCCTAACCTCTATTATTTTGGTGCTGCAGGTGGAGGCATTTGGAAAACAACAAATGGCGGTAGACAATGGGAAAATATATCAGATGGCTATTTTGGAGGCAGTATTGGCTCAATAACAGTCTCAAAAAGTGATCCCAATGTAATTTATGTAGGTGGTGGAGAGAAAACGGTTAGAGGAAATGTATCCTCTGGCTATGGTATTTGGAAAAGTGTTGATGCAGGTAAAACTTGGATGCAATCAGGTCTAGAAAAATCGAGACATATTCCAAGGATTGCAGTACACCCAACAGACCATAATATTGTTTATGCTGGTGTGATGGGAAATATTTACAAGCCTACAGATAATCGTGGCGTTTATAAGAGTACAGATGGTGGAAAAACTTGGCGTAAGGTATTGTTTTCAAATGCCCATGCAGGAGTTGTAGATCTTCAAATAGATCCAACTAATCCGAGGGTATTATATGCTTCGACTTGGCGTGTACAACGCACACCATATAGCTTAAGTTCTGGTGGTGAAGGATCAGCACTTTGGAAGAGTACAGACAGTGGTGAAACATGGACTGAGATTTCAGTTAATAAAGGATTTCCTGAAGGTATTTTAGGGATTATTGGTGTTAGTGTTTCACCAGTAAACAGTCAGCGTGTTTGGGCTATAGTTGAGAATAAAGACAAGGGCGGTTTATATAGAAGTGATGATGGAGGTGAATCTTGGAATCAAGTTAATAGTGAACGTAAACTAAGACAGCGTGCTTGGTATTACACCAGAGTATATGCAGACACGAAAGATGTAAATACGGTTTATGTCTTAAATGTGAGTTACCATAAGAGTACAGATGGAGGACGCACATTTGGTAATTACAGAGCGCCTCATGGTGACCATCACGATCTATGGATTGCTCCAGAAGATCCTAATAGAATGATTATTGGAGACGATGGTGGTGCACAGGTAACTTATGATGGTGCAGAAACCTGGAGTACTTATCACAATCAACCCACATCTCAATTCTATAGAGTAACAACGGATAACGCATTCCCTTATAGGATATATGTTGCTCAACAAGATAATTCAACCATAAGAATTCCGCATAGAACAGATGGTTTCTCAATTAGCGAAGATGATTGGGAAAGTACAGCTGGTGGTGAATCTGCCCACATTGCAGTAGATCCTGAGGACAATGATATTGTCTATGGTGGTAGTTATGACGGATTTTTAACACGCGTTAATCACAAAACAGGAACTGTTAGAGCTATTAATGTGTGGCCAGATAACCCTATGGGTCATGGTGCAGAAGGGATGAAGTACCGTTTTCAATGGAATTTCCCAATTATATTTTCAAAACATAATCCCGATCGATTATACACATTTTCACAGCATGTACATGTCACCGAGAATGAAGGGCAATCTTGGGATATTATTAGTCCAGATTTAACTCGAAATGATACTGAAAAACTAAAATCTTCAGGTGGTCCAATAACACAAGACAATACTTCGGTTGAATACTATTGTACCATTTTTGCGGCTCAAGAATCACCATTAAAGGAAGGTTTATTGTGGGTAGGAAGTGATGATGGTTTAGTACATGTTACAAAAGATGGTGGTAAAACCTGGGATAATGTAACACCTAAGGGAATGCCAGAATGGATGATGATAAATAGTATTGAGCCAAGTGCTTTTGATGAAGGGACTTGTTATGTTGCTGGGACTAAATATAAAACAGGTGATTTCGCACCTTATTTATATAAAACGACTGACTATGGTAAAACATGGAAGAAAATAACTAATGGTATAAACGAAGAGCATTTCACTAGAGTATTACGCGAGGACCCTAAACAAAAAGGATTACTCTATGCTGGTACGGAAACCGGAATGTACATATCCTTCAATGATGGTAAAGACTGGAAACCATTTCAACTCAATTTACCAGTTGTTCCTATTACAGATTTAACCATTAAGGATAATAATTTAATTGTCGCTACTCAAGGGCGAAGCCTTTGGATGATTGATGATCTTTCAGTTATTCATCAGTTATATAACACTAATATTAAGGGGAATCATTTATTTAAACCAAAAGATTCGTATAGAATGAGAGGTGGAAGTAGAACTGGAAGTAAAACAACCGGAACTAATCATCCTAATGGCGTAATTACGTATTTTAATTTGAAGGATTTAAAAGATGATGATAAGGTTTCACTGACTTATTTTGACACAAAAGGCGATACAATAAAAACCTACTCTAATAAAAGCAAAAAGAATAAACTAAAGGTAAAGAAAGGGGCAAATCAATTTGTTTGGAATATGACCTATGATGGTGCTGAGCGTTTAAAGGGTATGATCCTTTGGTGGGCGAGTTTAGATGGTCCAAGAGCTGTGCCTGGTGATTATACTGTGAGTTTAGATGTTAATGGAGAAACACAGAAACAGGCTTTTAAAATCTTTGCAGACCCTAGAGCAGAAAGTTCTTTGGCCGATATGCAAAAGCAATTCGATTTTATTAAAGCTGTAAATAAAACTATGGACGAAGCCCACAAATCCATAAAGAAAATCCGAAATATTAATAAGCAGTTAAGCGCATTTCAAAAGCAATATTCGGGTGATGATAATGTGAAAGATTTGGTTGATAAGGCTAAGAATTTGGAGGAACAGTTATCTGAAATTGAAAAGGCTTTATATCAAACTAAGAATCGAAGTGGCCAGGATCCATTAAATTTTCCAATTCGATTAACCAACAAATTAGGGCATTTAAACTCTCTGGTAAGAATGGGTGATTTTGCACCAACAGAACAAGATATTGCTGTTAAGAATGAATTGACTGGTAAGATAGAGGCGCAGTTAAAAACATTTAATACATTATTAAATAGTGAGGTTAAAGCCTTTAATGAAGCCTTTAATTCTAAAAACCTTAATTATTTGTTTGTTGAAGATTAATCAATGGAGTATTATAATTATATAAAGTCATTACATCTCATATTTGTAATCACTTGGTTTGCGGGATTATTTTATATACCCAGATTGTTTGTTTATCAAATAGAGGCCTTTCATAAGCCATCTCCAGAAAAGGAAATTCTAGGCAAACAACTTAAGCTTATGGCAAAACGCCTTTGGTTTATTATTACATGGCCATCGGCTGTTTTAGCAACTTTATTTGCTATCTGGCTTATGGTATTAATGCCTAGCTGGTTTCAACAAGGATGGATGCTTGTTAAATTGGCCTTTGTGTTTTTACTTTATATATATCATTATAAAACACATTTGTACTTCAAACAACTGCAAAAAGATGAGGTTAAGATAACTTCAAACTTTATGCGTATCTGGAATGAAGGTGCTACCTTTATTTTATTTGCTGTTGTTTTCTTAGTGATTCTAAAAAGTTCCATCAATTGGATTTTTGGTGTTATTGGTATTGTAGTTTTGGCCATTTTAATAATGCTTGGCTTTAGACTTTATAAAAATATTCGTGCAAAGAATCCTAATGCATAATTGGCTTGATTATTGCTATATTTAATGCATTATAAACCGCAATGAAGCTTAAAAAACTGTCCTTACGCTCCCGAATTTTTATCGCAATGATACTACTTGTATTATTGGCTTCTATTCTTATCGCGGCAGTTACAATTTATCAGTATAACGAGGAAGCAAGGGACTACCATAGAGAACGTTTAGAACGAAAAGAAAAAGCCATTAGGCAAAGTATTGAGTTTGCAATTAAGGAGACAACTTATCCTGTTACAACTGAGAATATACCGTTGATTTTTAAGGATGAAATCTTTGATATTGATGCCATCCATAATCTTCAAATAAATCTATATGATCTTGAAGGGCAACTGCTAAAAAGTTCTAAGCGAACGATTCAAAGAGATACCACTGAGATATGTATCGATGCTGAAATATTAAATACTTTGGCTAATACAGTAGATCATAGGCACGTGGTAAAAATTCAAGAAAACGGTCAAACCTTTCAGTCTTCGTACTCTTATATCACAGACGAAAAATTTAAGAATTTGGCCATTCTTAATTTACCCTATCTCGAGAATGATGACTTTCTAAATAGAGAGTTGAATGAGTTCTTATTGCGTTTGGGTTATGCCTATTTAGCAATGATATTGGCGGCAATAGTATTTGCCTATTTTATCTCAAAATATATCACCAAATCACTAAAAACAATTAGTGATAAGATGAACGAACTTCGTCTTGAAAAACGTAATAAAAAGATAGAAATCGAAACGTCTAGTGAAGAAATAGGTAGTTTGGTAAACTCTTATAATAGTATGATTGATGAGCTCGAGGCAAGTGCTGTTAAGCTTGCTACCAGTGAGCGCGAACAAGCTTGGCGAGAAATGGCAAAACAGGTAGCTCACGAAATAAAGAATCCACTAACGCCAATGCGTTTGAGCGTTCAGAGTTTTCAGCGTAAGTTCGACCCTCAAGATCCAGATATTGATCAAAAAGTAGATGAATATAGCAAGACATTGATACAACAGATAGACACCATGAGTTCTATTGCCTCTGCATTTTCAAATTTTGCTAAAATGCCAGCTCAGAAAAGTGAGGTCCTCAATGTGGTGAATATTGTAAAGCTAGCGCTAGATATTTTTAATGAACATTATATAAGTTTTAGTGCTGAATCTGAGGAGATCATTGCCAAATTTGATAGGACGCAGTTGATTCGTGTTGTTACCAACCTTGTAAAAAATAGTATACAAGCGATGCCAAAGGATAAGACAGATCCACGAATTGATGTTCGAGTTTTTAGTACTGGTACAAACGTTAATATTACAGTTAAAGATAACGGTAGTGGCATTACAGATGACACAAAGTCAAAAATATTTGAACCAAAGTTTACTACAAAAACAAGTGGAATGGGACTTGGCTTGGCCATGGTAAAAAATATTGTGGAAACCTTTAATGGAAGTATTAACTTTACTTCTCAAATAGGAGAAGGCACTTTATTTACAGTTTCCTTTCCAAAAGAATAAATATATGAGCTACACGAACATTTTATCTCAGTTTTCAAATGGGATAACAGTAATTACAATTAATAGACCTAGTAAATTAAATGCCCTGAATAAAGACACTATTCAAGAATTACATGATGCATTAGATGAAGCTAACAATGATAATGATACCAAAGTAATTGTAATAACAGGCAGTGGTGAAAAAGCCTTTGTTGCGGGAGCTGATATAAGTGAATTTGCAGATTTTAATATAGAAGAAGGTGGTAAACTAGCCGCACAAGGACAGGCTTTACTTTTTGATTTTGTAGAGAATTTAAGTACGCCTGTTATTGCAGCAGTAAATGGTTTTGCATTAGGTGGAGGGTTAGAATTAGCTATGGCTTGTCATTTTAGAGTTGCAAGCACCAATGCAAAAATGGGTCTCCCTGAGGTATCTCTTGGTGTAATACCTGGCTATGGTGGTACGCAACGTTTACCACAATTGGTTGGTAAAGGAAGAGCAATGGAAATGGTAATGACGGCTGGTATGATTGATGCGAATCAGGCATTAAGTTATGGTCTTGTAAATCATGTGGTGTCACAAGAAGAATTATTACCGTTATGCGAAAAAATTGCAGGTAAAATAATGCGTAATTCTTCGGTAGCAATTTCAGAGGCAATACGCGCAATTAATGCCAATTATGAAGACGGGATTAATGGATTCGATGTTGAAATTGAATCGTTTGGTAATTGCTTTGGAACAGAAGATTTTAAGGAAGGAACCACCGCTTTCTTAGAAAAGAGAAAAGCAGATTTTCCTGGAGCTTAATTATTTTACTTCCCAACCCTTGCGATAGTTTCTAGTTACCCATTCATTGGCTTTGTCATAATTGGTAACCTTCATGGCTTCACCGTCCCAGAGTAATTTTTTCCGACCAGGATAATCAAAAGGTGCCCAATCTGTTGGTTTCTTACCTTCTTTTAGCACTTTGAACTGAAACGCTTTTATTGCCAAATTCCCCATTAGGACAGACTCCGTTAATGGTCCGGCGTAATCAAAAGGGGATGAGGTTTTAATACCAGTTAAACAAGCTTCAACCCACTGGTCTATATGACCGTTGGCACCGTTTTTAACTCTAGGAATGGTTGGTTCTGGTTTATTAAAATAGTTCATTGTGCTACTTGGCAGCAGTCTTGGGTTACCAGAATAGCAATCCGTAACCAACATACCTTTTGTTCCGTAAAACACAGTGCCTCCACTCCAATCACCAATAAATTCGCCATCTTTTAGTTCGTCGGGTAAATCTGGCATTATACCACCATCGTACCAGTTAAGGTCAACTTTTCCATGCTTTTCGGTTTCAAATTTTAATCTAACTATGGAAGAAGGGGGACAGGCTTTGTTGTAATTGGCTTCAACAAAATCACCAGCCCAAACTGTCGTACAACTGGCCTCAGCCTCATAAGGATATCCTAATCCTAAAGTTTTAAAAGGTGTTTCCATAATATGACAGCCCATATCACCGAGGCCACCAGTACCAAAGTCCCACCATCCTCTCCATTTAAATGGAAGATAAGCAGAGTGATAAGGACGATTTTCAGCTGGGCCTAACCATAAATCCCAATCTAGATGTTTTGGTACAGGTTCACCTTCATTTATATTTCTAAGACCTTGTGGCCATACAGGACGGTTAGTCCAGCAATCAACTTTTTCTATAGTTCCAATGACACCAGAATCAATCCATTCTTGTGCTTCACGTATACCATCACCTGAGCTTCCTTGATTTCCCATTTGGGTTACAATTCCATGTTCTTTAGCTACATTAGCCATTAAGCGTGCCTCGTATATATTATGTGTGAGTGGTTTTTCGATATAAGCATGTTTCTTAGCTCTCATAAAGGGTAAAGAAATAACGGCATGTGTATGGTCTGGAGTACCAACGGAAAAGGCATCGATTTCATTTACGTGGTTATCGTACAACTTCCTAAAATCTTTATAGCGCTTCGCATCAGGAACCAGTTTGTAGCTACCTTTAGCAAGTTTATCATCTACATCGCATAAGGCGACAAATTTCACATTCTTATTAGAATTTAAACCTCGAACGATACCTGCACCTCGGCCACCAACACCTATCGCCGCAACGTATAAGGTATCACTAGGAGGAACATGCGTCTTTCCTAGAACAAAACTTGGAACAATTGAGAATGCAACGGTCGCACCAGCGGTTTTCTTGATAAATTTTCTACGCTTCATAAATAATAGGAATGTTGGTTAATACCTTATGAAGGTACAATAAAATCTAATACCAAAAAAAGGACTGCAAATGCCTATACGGAGTGCTTTAGTTTTGCTTAGAACTTACAATTCTATGCAACATATAAAAGGGGCTTACCATTAAAAATACAAGAATAAGAAATGGGCTTAAAAAGGCGAGCAATACATATGATGTTTTCATAAGTAAAGTAGTTTATTACAAAAATGAAAAGAATATAACTATCTAAAAACAAGAACATTAACTAATTTATATACTATTTTGACTTAGGAATTGGTGTTAGGACAATAGGGAATAACAATACTACATCCTGTAGCTAGAGTTTGAATGTCCATAGACTAATTTAGAGGTATGAATTCCAAATCTGTAATTAATGGTCGTGGTGCACAGTTAAATGTTAAAAATCGATTCTTTGAATTGAATCACAAGATGAGAGATGATTTCTTGGAGTATTGTGAAAAAGAAGGAGAATCAAGTGATAATAACAAGACTAACTATATTAATGTTTACCCTAAATCTATAGTCAATAAAGTAACAAGTCCAGATGTTGGTATGGCCTATTCCATGAATCCATATCAAGGTTGTGAGCATGGTTGTATTTATTGTTATGCTCGTAATAGTCATGAATTTTGGGGTTATAGTGCAGGATTAGATTTTGAACGGAAAATTCTAATAAAAAAAGACGCGCCAAAACTTTTAGACACGCTTCTTAGAAAAAAGACTTGGAAGGCTAAAACCATTGTGATGTCTGGAAACACCGATTGCTATCAACCCATTGAGAAGAAACTAGAAATTACTCGAGATTGCCTAAAGGTATTTTTAAAATACAAGCATCCGGTTGGAATCATTACAAAGAATGCCCTTATTCTTAGAGATTTGGACCTATTACAAGAACTTTCTAAAGACAATTTAATTGCAGTGAATATTTCCATTACGTCATTGTCTGAACAAAACAGACGTCTATTAGAACCTAGAACAGCAACTTCAAAGAAAAGATTAAAGGCTGTTAAAGTGCTTAGCGAACATGGTATTCCGGTTAATGTAATGCTGGCACCAATAATTCCATCGATAAATAGCCATGAAATATTACCAATGGCCAAGGCAGTATCAGAAGCCGGAGCCTTAAGTATTGTACATACTATAGTACGCTTAAATGGTGCAATTGGGGAAATTTTTTCCGATTGGATTAGAAAAACTCTACCAGATAAGGCAGATAAAGTATTAAACCAAATTTCCGATTGTCATGGAGGTAGCTTAAATGAGAGCCGGTTTGGAGTTAGAATGCGAGGTGAAGGGCAGATCGCCAAGCAAATTAACGATACTATGCGATTAGCAAAGGCTAAATATTTTAAAGGAAAGGCAATGCCGAAGCTAAATGACCAATTACATGAACAATTTAAAACAGGTCAGTTTAAATTATTCTAAAAAAGAAGTGGGCCTGAGCCCACTTCTAACTAAATAAAAACTAATATATAAACAACAATCTATATTCTAAAATTCTCGGTAAATACACGGTTATTTGATTTAACTACCGCAGTATATTCACCAGGTAAAGATTCATCTAATCTGTAGACTCTATTTAATACTTCAGATCCCTTAACTGTATCTGAATAAATTAAGTTGTCTTCAAAATATAGATTTACTTTCATTTCTTTTGTATCTGCTCCAAGCTTAGAAATAATAAGTCTTGCATCTTCATTTCTAAATACAGGCTTAAAAATTTTGTGGCTCGAATCTTCAACAAATTTTACGGTTCTATTATTAACTTCAATAGAACTTACTTCTATTTCAAAGGCTTTGTTTATTTCTACTTTATAAACACCATTATCTAGTTGTGTAAAATCGTATAGTCTGATTAAGTTTCCGTTATTTTTTATTGTACCAGAATATATTACGTTACCAGAAGCGTCATAAACCGAAATATGATTGCCTTCATTTACAAATTGAGAGTATGGATTAACCGTTCTCATCTTACTCGCGTAGCTTGTAGATGTTCCTAACATTATTGCTACTACCAAAATACTTCTAATTAATGTTTTCATTTGTTTCCTCTTTTTTGGGGTTGAACTGAATTTAATTTTCGCTTTTTAATTTTAATTATTCATCATTTTGAAAATTGTCTATATCAGTTTTTATGATTCAACACTGCAAATTTATGTTGGAAGCACAAGCTGAAAAACAAGCATTTTGGCATATTTATATACATAATTAACCCTAAACGAAGTTAAAATAGCATATAATGTTAATATAGTATATAAAGTTGGTAATTGTATATAGATTTAGAAGTACATTTGCCCGTAATTTTGTGATAGTCAATAAGCTATGAAGACAAGAAAACCTACTTTAGAAAAGATAAGCCCAGAGTTTGGGAGCTCTATGCGTGTTATTAAACACGAAACTTATATAGGTGAGAAAAAACCCTTTTGGCATTTCCACCCAGAGATTGAATTGGTATATGTTAATAAGGGTAAAGGCAAAAGGCACATTGGTAATCATCTCTCTTATTTTAATAACAGTCAGTTACTTTTAATAGGCTCTAATCTCCCTCATAATGGTTTTACTGATCGTTTAACTGTTAATGGAACAGAAACCATCGTTCAGTTTAAACAAGAGTTTTTGGGGGATTATTTTTTTGATATTCCAGAAATGGAAGGGATTAACAAGTTATTTGAACGTGCTAAGAGTGGCATTCTTTTCGGTGTTAAGACCAAACAGAAAATTGGTAAAAAAATTGAAAAGCTATCAGAAAAGGAGGGATTTAAGAAAATTCTTGTTTTACTAGAAATTTTACATGGTTTGGCAAAGTCTGAAGATTATGTGATTCTTAATGCAGATGGTTATGCCTTTGAAACAGAGCCACAAGATAGCGCCAAGGTCGATATCATTTTTAATCATATCAATGACAATTTTAAGGAACATATAAGCTTGGATGAAATTGCAGAAAAGGTGAGTATGACTGTTCCTGCCTTTTGTCGTTACTTCAAAAAAGTTACAGGAAAGACCTTTACTAAATTAGTTAATGAATATCGTGTTGTACATGCCACAAAACTATTATCGGAAAGTCAAATGAGCATTACTGATATCAGTTTTGAATGTGGATTTAATAATTTTTCGCACTTCAATAAATTATTCAAAGAGTTTACAGGAAAGAGTGCATCAAAATATAGAAGTGAGTTAAAATTAATGGTTCAATAATGGATAATAAAATAGACATTGCCATAGAGTATTACACAAGTAAAGGGCAGAAAATATTGGATAAGGTTAATAAGAGTGATAATGTAAGTGCAGATGAATTAATTCAGCTTGGTGAAGAGATGGCTATAATAGAATATAAGTTAACAGCCTTGGAAATTGCAAAAACTAATTAATCTAAAGCTTACCATTCCACTCTTCGTAAAACTGCTCTAGAAACCCTAACATATAGTTATGTCGTTTAGAAGCAATTCGTTTCCCAGTTTTGGTGTTCATTCGATCTTTAAGAAGTAATAATTTTTCGTAAAAATGATTGATGGTTGGAGCATCTGAATTTTTATATTCAGCTTTAGTCATATTCAGATTTGGCTTAATTTCAGGGTTGTAAAGTGCCCTATTTTTAAAACCACCATAATTAAAACATCTTGCTATTCCAACAGCACCAATAGCATCTAAGCGATCTGCGTCTTGAACGACCTCTAATTCTTTAGAATTGAACATTTGTCCACCATCAAAAGTGTTTTTAAAAGACATGTTTTCAATGATCTTTACAACATGCTCAATAATGACACTATCTACATTGTTTTTCAACAGAAATTGACTCGCCTTTTTTGGTCCAATGGTTTCATCATCATTATGAAATTTAGAGTCTGCGATGTCATGCAATAAGGAGGCTAGGGCAACCACATTAATATCTACCTTTTCACTTTTGGCAATTAGTAAGGCGTTATTAAACACACGTTCTGTATGAAACCAATCATGCCCACCCTCAGCATTGCGTAATTCTGATTTTACAAAGTGTTTAGTCTTATCTATTAAAACGGTATCCATTAAACAATTATAGCTTCAGTTATGGTCTTTTCTATTTCTGAGATTAATTCTTTACGATCCTTACTTTCTGTTAAGGCTATGGGTTTATGGACGGTATATTTAATATGTGCTCCAAGTCCCATTGGGAATTTACCATAGCGTAAGGTCTTCCATGAGTTGTTTATTGTTATGGGTACTATCAAGGCAGAAGGCATATGATTAAACATGGTTATTAGGCCTTTAGTTTTAAATGGTTTGGGATGGCCATCCCTACTTCGAGTACCTTCTGGGAAAATGACAGCAGCCCATTTTCTTTGTTCCACACGTTGTGCAAATTCTTGGATGGCTTTAATCGAACCAAAAGCATCTTTGCGGTCAATAAGGACAGATCCGCCATGTCTAAGATTATAGGATACACTTGGTATGCCTTTTCCTAACTCCTTCTTACTTATAAATTTTACATGATGTTTACGCAGGAACCAAATCAATGGAGGAATGTCATACATACTCTGATGATTGGCAACTAAGATTAATGGGATACCCTTTTCAATATGATGTGGATTATTAAATGAGAATCGAGTGCCAAGAACATTTAGACAGCGCATTAAAAAAAATTGAAGACAATCTACACTGATTTTATGGGCTTTATAACCAAATACATTATTGCAAAACCATTGTATAGGATGGAAAATAACTAAGGTTAGTCCAAAGCATAGAAAGTATAAAACCGTGATAGGATAAGCAAGTAGTTTTCGCATGCTGTAAAATTAAAAAACCACGATAAATATCGTGGTCTTTTTAAAAATTCATACTGAATAATTTTGTCTAGCAATGCTCGTTGTAGGCATCCATTAAATTCTCAGCAATAAGTTCTGCTGGTCTTCCTTCAATGTGATGACGCTCTAACATATGCACCAATTCTCCATCTTTAAATAAGGCCATACTTGGCGAACTTGGAGGAAATGGAATCATATATTCTCTTGCCTTATCAGTAGCATCTCTATCTACACCTGCAAAAACAGTAACTAAGTTGTCTGGGCGCTTAGCATTTTGCAAACTCTGTCTTGCACCTGGTCTAGCATTTGCTGCTGCACAACCACAAACTGAATTTACAACCACTAAAGTGGTACCTTCTTTTGCTAAAGCCGCATCTACTGCTTCTGTTGTATGTAATTCTTCAAAACCAACGTTTGTTAAATCTTCGCGCATTGGTTTAACTAATTCTGCTGGATACATATTTTATTCCTTTAAATTAACACTTTTAGAGTTGCAAAGATATCAAATGTGTAACAAATAGTAGAAGCTATACACTAACAAATAGTATATTTAGGCATTCATAAAATCTATAGATAAATATGAGTTTTGCAAAATGGATAGGTGGTGCAATTGGTTGGTCATTTGGAGGGCCAATAGGAGCCATAATTGGCTTAGCAATTGGCAGTTTTGTAGATAACATGGCAGATGCAGGTAGTCCCTTAATTGGTGAGAGGCAAACAGGACGCAGAAGGCGTGATCCTTATCGCCGAAAACCAAATTATGAAACACAACGTAGGCGACCAAAAACCCAATCTGGAGACTTTGAGGTTAGTCTTTTAATCCTTGCGTCTATTGTTATTAAGGCAGATGGTAAGCAAGATATGAGAGAGCTAGATTTTGTACGTCAGCAGTTTAGAAATATGTATGGTAAGGAACGCGCAAATCATGCATTCGATCTCTTTAAACGGATTACAAAACAAAACATTTCTAAAAGACAGGTGTCCTTGCAGATAAAGCAAATGATGGATCATCCTTCGCGTTTGCAATTACTTCATTTTTTATTTGGCATTGCGAAAGCAGACGGACATGTTACTAGCGACGAGTTAAAGGAAATCTATACGATTTCAGGATACTTAGGGATTAGTAGTAAGGACTATGAGAGTATTAAAGCTATGTTTTACAACAGCACAGATAATGCTTACAAGATATTAGAGATTGATAAGACTGTTTCAGATGATGAGGTTAAAAAAGCCTATAGACGCATGGCCAAAAAATATCATCCAGACCGTGTTGGGCATTTAGGAGAAGAACATCAGGAAGGTGCAGAGGAAAAGTTTAGGCAGGTTCAGGAAGCTTATGAGCATATTCAAAAAGAAAGAGGGTTTAAATAAGTCTATTTATGTTGTGGCTACTCGGTACAGGATTTATTATTATTCTAGCACTTGTTATTATAAAGCTTGTTGTTAATACTAATGACAACCCAGATTCTTCATTGGGTATATTAGAACATCCGAGCACGTTTAAAATGCAAAAGATCGAGCATGTTGATGAGGTAAATCAGAGTAAATCTGAGCACAATTTAGAGCTTTAGCACCAATAATAATAGGATATTTCAGAGTCTTATGCTTACTTTTTTAGATTAATCTAAAAATATATTTATATTTGCAGAAAAATTGAATAAATGAGGTTGAAAATAGTACTGTTTCTTTTCATTGCAAATATCTGTTTGGCACAAAATGGTGTAATATCAGGTGTTGTAAAAGTAGAAGATCAACCTATTGCTTATGCGTCGATTAAATTTCAAGGTGGGAGCAACACCTATATAGCCTATTCTAATAAAGATGGTCTATTCACGTTAGAGATTCCCCTTGGAGATTATGGTTTAAGTGTGAAGGCCTTAGGCTTTAAGCTTAAAAATGAAGCCATTTCAATTACCAAAGAAAACAAGGACAACTTATTAATTGAATTAGAGGAGGACTTATTAGGTTTGGATGAGGTTGTAGTGAGTGCAACCCGAAATCGGGTAAATAAAAAAGAAGCTCCTATAATAGTCAATACCTTGGGTGAAAAACTAATAAATGCAACACAGTCTTTGGCGGTTTCCGAAAGTTTAAATTTCTCACCTGGAGTAAGGGTAGAGACCAATTGTCAAAATTGTGGTTTTACCCAAGTAAGACTAAACGGTTTGGATGGAAGTTATTCTCAAATACTTGTAAATAGTCGAGCGGTTTTTAGTGCTTTAAATAGTGTATATGGTTTGGAGCAAATTCCAACCCAAATCATTGACAGGGTTGAAATTGTTCGAAGCGGAGGCTCTGCTTTATTTGGATCTAATGCCATTGCAGGAACTGTAAATATCATCACTAAAGACCCTGTATTAAATACTTGGGAAGTTGGAGGTTACTTAGGATTGGTAGATGGAGATACACCAGATCGCGTTTTAAACTTTAATACATCTATTGTTTCAGACGATTTAAAAACAGGTGCAACGTTTTATGGGATTCATAGAAACCGAGATGAATGGGATGCGAATGACGATGGTTTTACCGAAATGGTAGAGTTAAAAAACACCACGTTTGGCACAAAGGTGTATTATAAGCCTACTGACGCAAGCCGATTAACCCTAGATGCAACCGTATTAAACGAATATAGACGTGGTGGTGACCGACTCGATTTAGCGCCACATTTAACGGATATAACAGAAGAGCTAGAACACAATACCATTATGGGAGGCCTCAGTTATGATTTTAATAACATTAAAAACGATAAGTTTTACTCTATTTACAGCTCTGTTCAATACACAGATAGAGATAGTTATTATGGTGGATTAGGTGGCGGAAGAACGGCTCAAGATAGTCTTACCGCATTAAATGCTTATGGTGTTACTAAGGATTTGGCTGTTGCCAATGGATTTCAGTTTACTAGCCAGTTTAAGCGTGATGTATTGACTACGGGAATAGAGTATAACATTAGTACTACGGAGGACAATATTACAGGTTATAACAGACTTGTTGACCAGAATGTTCATGCTTTGGGCATTTATGGACAGTATGAATGGAAACCAAATGATACATTTTCGGCACTTATAGGTACACGTTTAGATCATATTAATGTTGATGGTATTTATAGAGTTGGTGACATTGAACGTGGCGTAGATATTTCACAGACCACATTGAATCCTCGAATTACCTTGGCCTATGAAATTTCAGATGATTTAAAATTAAGAGGTGGTTATGCAAGAGGATTTAGAGCGCCTCAAGCCTTTAATGAAGATTTACACATTTCGTCTGTGGGAGGAGAACCTCAGTTTGTCATATTATCTAATGATCTTGAGGCAGAATTTTCGAATGCATACACAGCATCTTTAAATTTCACAAAAGACTTTAATACAACTCAGACTAACTTTTTACTCGAAGGGTTTTATACCAGCTTGGAGAATCCGTTTACTTTGGTAAGCACAGGTGTGCAGTTACCTAATGGATCTATTGTAGAAGAGGTTAGAAATGGAGAAGGTGCAAGGGTTTATGGTGCTAATTTTGAATTTGGTGTTTCACCTTCTAAGAAATGGTTGTTCCAATTTGGAGGAACCTTACAGAATTCAGCCTATGATGAAGATCAGGTTTTGTTTGAGACTGATGGATCTAAACCAAATGAATCGGATATACTCGTGTCAGAATTTGTGAGGAATCCCAATTTTTATGGATACTTAAATACTAACTGGACACCTAATGAACGTTTTAGTCTATCAGTTAC
This sequence comes from Winogradskyella poriferorum, assembly GCF_050618035.1. Taxonomy (GTDB): domain Bacteria; phylum Bacteroidota; class Bacteroidia; order Flavobacteriales; family Flavobacteriaceae; genus Winogradskyella; species Winogradskyella poriferorum_A. The sequence goes on along the minus strand of NZ_JBODPY010000001.1, from coordinate 595,289 downwards.
AGGAACATTTACTGGTGAAATGATTGTGCCCTTCGTTGTAAGTGATTCAGGATTTTTAAGTTTAAATGAAAGTCCAAGCTTTTTTGATCTTAATTTTAATGCGGAGACACATTTTGATGTTTCTGAAGACTTTCAATTAACTTTAAATGCTGGTGTAAAGAACTTGTTCAATAGTTTTCAGGATGACTTTGATAGTGGTCCAACACGAGATTCTGATTATGTTTATGGACCTGCTTTACCGAGAACTTTCTTTGTGGGCATTAAAATCGGAAAATTGCATTAATGCGTATTTGCCTAATCATATCGATTCTCTTTTTCACCGTGTTTGTAGAAGCACAGGAAACTAAGATTAATTGGCTTGATTTTGAAGCATTGGAAAATGCGCTGGAAGCACAACCAAAAAAAGTATTGGTATACTTCTACGCAGATTGGTGTGTGTATTGCAAGAAGATGGACCGTTCGGTTTATTCTAAAGAAGATGTGAAAACTATACTTAATGATGGATACTATGCTGTAAAATTCAATGTAGAATCCAATGAAATCATTCAATTTGGCCGTAAAACTTTTGTAAATGAACAATTTGGTAAAAAGCGTAACCCAATACACCAAATTCCAGAGTATCTTGCCGGAAGACCAAATGAAACCATAGAACTACCTGCAACAGTTATTTTGAACGAGGATTTCGAAATCGAAAAACGATTTTATCGCTATATTTCACCTACTGAGATGTTAAGTATATTAAAGGAAGAATAGTTATGTCCGTTACCTTAACAGAAGAAAATTATTTAAAGGCCATATATCATATTAGTCAGACCACTAAGAGTGACGTAAGTACTAATGCTATTGCGGAGAAGATTGATGCAAAAGCGTCTTCAGTTACTGATATGCTAAAGAAACTGGCTGAAAAAGGCTTTATTACTTACATAAAATACAAGGGTGTTAACTTAACTGAAAAGGGGAGATTAACAGCCGTAGATATCATTAGAAAACATAGACTTTGGGAAGTGTTTTTGGTTGATAAATTAAATTTCACTTGGGATGAAGTACATGATGTAGCAGAACAATTGGAGCATATCAAGTCTCCGAAATTAATTAATCAGTTAGATACATTTTTGGATTATCCTACTCACGATCCTCATGGCGATCCCATACCAGACAAGGATGGTCAAATAATGCGAACAGATAAAATTATTTTATCTAAAGCTCAAGTGGGTAGTACTTATAAATGTGTAGGTGTACAAGACTCATCATCAAAATTCCTAAAATATTTAGACAAGCATCAAATACAGATTGGGACAAAACTTGTTGTCCTAGACATTGAGGATTTTGATCAGTCTATGAGTTTTACTATTAATGGCGAAAATAGGAGTATGTCCAAGACTATAACAAATAATATTTACGTAACTAAACTATCATAGTATGGAAAGTGTAATACAATATTTTGAATCTATAGATCCTGTTTTAGGGGCACTTTATGCCTCTTTGTTTACCTGGATATTAACAGCTGCTGGTGCATCTTTGGTTTTCTTCTTTAGAGGAATGAACAGAGCACTTTTAGACGGTATGCTAGGATTTACTGGAGGTGTAATGGTTGCTGCAAGTTTTTGGAGTCTGTTAGCGCCTGGAATTGAAATGAGTGAAGGTGAAGGTTTTGTAAAAGTAATTCCGGCAGTGGTTGGATTCGCTTTAGGCGCCTTATTCATTTTTGGATTAGATAAGGTGTTACCTCATTTACATATTAATTTTAGGGAAGAAGAGAAAGAAGGTGTAAAAACACCTTGGCGTCGCACTACACTCTTAGTACTGGCAATAGCATTACATAACATACCAGAAGGGTTGGCCGTAGGTGTATTATTTGGAGGTGTAGCTGCTGGAATACCAGAAGCTACAATTGGTGGTGCTGTAGCTTTAGCGTTAGGTATAGGAATTCAAAATTTCCCGGAAGGCCTTGCTGTATCGATGCCTTTACGACGTCATGGTGTGAGTAAGTTTAAAAGTTTTTGGTACGGACAAATGTCTGCAATTGTAGAGCCGATGGCAGCAGTGCTTGGTGCCTTAGCCGTAACCTTTTTTCAACCTATATTACCATACGCATTAGCCTTCGCCGCAGGAGCTATGATTTTTGTGGTTGTAGAAGAGGTGATTCCAGAAACGCAGCGCGATAAGTATACTGATATTGCAACTTTAGGATTTATAGGAGGATTTATTGTTATGATGACCTTAGACGTAGGTCTAGGATAATTAATTTAGTGACAACCACAGTCGTCATCACCACACGCTTTTTTAGCTTTTTTCTTTGGCCACCATACAAAGGTTTTAAATAGGTAGAGAACTGCCATACCTAAGACTGAAAAAGCTAATATGTTTTGTAAAATTGTGTTCATTTAAAATAAAACTTGATAAGCGATCAATGCTACAAGATACGCAAATACGGTCATAACCACTAATTGATAGACTGGCCACTTCCAAGAATTGGTTTCTCGTTTTACAATAGCCAATGTACTCATACATTGCATCGCAAATGCATAGAAGAGCAACAAAGAAATACCTGAGGCAAAATTAAATAAGGTGCCACCTGTACTAGAATTTGTTTCGCCAGCCATTCTGTTTTTTATCGTTTCTTCCTCATCACTACCAACGCTATATATGGTTGCTAGCGTACCAACGAAGACTTCTCTTGCCGCAAATGAACTCAGTATCGCAATACCGATTTTCCAATCATAACCAAGCGGTTTTATCACAGGTTCTATGGTGCGTCCTGTTATCCCAATAAAGGAGTTCTCCAGTTTGTGTGATGCTATTTTTTGATCGAGCTCTTCATCACTTAAGTTTTCAGAAGCATACTGTTCTGTAACAATTTGCTCAGCATTATTAAATTGTTCGCCTGGTCCAAATGAGGCTAAAAACCAAAGTATAATAGAAATTGCTAAGATTATTTTTCCTGCACCAAAAACAAAAGCCTTAGTTTTTTCAATTACCGTTATAGCTACATTTTTAAATAAAGGTACTTTGTAATTAGGCATTTCAACCACAAAGAACGACTTGCTTTTAATTTTTAGAATCTTATTTAAAATGTAAGCTGAACCCACGGCAGCACCAAATCCTATGAGATATAGAAGCATTAGTGTTAATGCCTGATAACTTAGACCTAAAAATCGACCTTCAGGAATAACTAGTGCTATAATAATGAGGTATACTGGTAAACGTGCCGAACACGTTATAAATGGCGTTACAAGAATAGTAATAAGTCGCTCTTTCCAACTTTCAATATTACGCGTTGCCATAATTGCTGGTATAGCACAAGCTGTTCCCGAGATCAGAGGCACAACACTTTTTCCGCTAAGGCCAAACCGTCGCATTATCCTGTCCATTAAAAACACAACGCGACTCATGTAGCCACTTTCTTCGAGAATAGCAATAAACAAGAAGAGAAAGGCAATCTGTGGAATGAAAATAACAATACCACCAAGTCCTGCTATAATACCTTCAGCGAGTAAATTGGTAAATATACCTTCTGGTAAGGAAGCTTTAACCCATTCACTTAATGACGCAAAAGATTCATCTATAAAATCCATTGGGACGCTAGACCAATCATATATCGCCTGAAATATTAATAGTAAAATGGCTGCAAAAATGACATAACCCCAAACCTTGTGGGTTAAGATTCTATCGAGCTTAATTCGGATATCCTTTGCTGATTCTAAATCTATAGTCTGACCCTTTTTTAGGGTATTGTTTATAAATTGGTAACGTTTAATAGTTTCTTTTTGCTGAAGACGCTTTAAATCTGCATTGGATTTTGTCTTAAACTCTGAAACGGCATCAATAGTATTTCTATCCGTTTTACCAAAATTTACATCTTGTGTAATGACTAACCATAACTTATATAAAAGCTGACTAGGAAAGGCATTCTGTAGACTTTCAAAATACTGAGGGTCGATTGAAGAAGCATCAACACAAGGTTTTGTTGATAATGATTTATAGGAAGTAATCAATTCTTTCAATTGGTCAATACCTTCATTCTTTCGTGTACTAATCAGTGCAATTTTTGTCTGAAGTTGTTCTTCTAAATACGGAATATCTAAGGAAATCCCTTTGTAAGCCATTCGATCTGACATATTAATCACCAATATGGTTGGGATCTCTAAGTCTTTGATTTGTGTAAATAAAAGTAGATTACGTTTTAGATTTTCAACATCACTAACTACGACCGCAACATCTGGAAAATCTTTGTCGTTTTTATTTAAAAGAAGCTCTATAACGACGTTCTCATCTAAAGAAGAGGCATTTAAACTATACGTTCCTGGAAGGTCAATAATATGGGCTTTAACACCACGTGGTAATTTGCAGATCCCTTCTTTTTTTTCAACTGTAATACCAGGATAATTTCCAACCTTTTGATTTAAACCTGTCAGAACATTAAAAACCGAGGTTTTACCTGTATTGGGATTACCAATGAGTGCAACGTTAATTTGTTTACTCATCAGTAGTCTCTATTAAAATGTGATTTGCAGTTTCCTTTCTTATGGCTAAATGCGACCCATTAATATTCAGGTACATAGGATCTGAAAAAGGTGCAACTTGCACTAGTTCTACGTCATTACCAGGAAGGCAACCCATTTCTAACAGTTTAAGAGGAATATGTATAGAAGACACATCTGTTATGACGCCTTTTTGCCCTCTTTTTAAATCTGCTAAAGTCACCTAGTCTTATTTAGAATTATTTTAAAGAAGCAAAAATAAGCTAAATAATAATTTCAACTTATTGCTTTTCAGAAGAATTTAAGATTCTTCTTTCAAGGCTTCTATATCCTCCAACAATTTTGAAATGTCATCAGGATTTGTACCATCGTAGAAACCACGAATTTGTCGTTTCTTATCAATAAGCATAAAATTCTCAGTATGAATCATATCATACTCGTCACCATTGCCATCGTTTTTAACAGCGAGATAGCTCTTTCTTGCTAATTCGTAAATCTGTTTTTTATCACCTGTAACCAGATTCCATTTTCGATCAATTACACCCTTTTCCTTGGCATATTTTTTTAACCGTGCGACACTATCAATTTTGGGAGTTACCGAATGTGATAAGAGCATAACGTCATCATCACTGATAATTTCCTTTTGTATTTCATACATATGATCAGTCATAATCGGACAAATAGTTGGGCAGGTTGTAAAAAAGAAGTCTGCCACATAAATTTTATCCTTGTAGGTCTCTTGTGTAACAATTTCACCATTTTGATTTATTAAGCTAAAATCTGCAATCTTGTGGTATTTTGCCTTATGTTGAATGGTACTGTCAACCAATTCTTCACTTACCATAGCTGGCTGATAGATTGGTAAAGGCTTTTTTACATTTAAAATATTGTAGAAAATAGCGATGATAATAAAGCACATAATCGAAAAGAAAATTCCGAATTTTTTATAGTCTTTAAAAAATGATAGAAAGGACATAAATATTTGCATTTATTGGTTTGCAAAGGTACGACTACTTGTTCTTTAAGCGAATATTTTTAACAGATTTGTAATGAATTAGGACCTAGATTTTTAAATCCTTGTTAAAAAGGAATTGATTGAATTTGCATTTGTTTTCTAAATGCCTTGAAAAGATTACTTTTGTCAATCTCAATTTTGAAAATCCCGGAATGGAATTCGTTATAAAAATATCTCAATTTTTACTCAGTTTATCTCTACTCATTGTATTACATGAGTTGGGACACTTTATACCTGCTAAACTTTTTAAAACTAAGGTGGAGAAATTCTACTTGTTTTTTGATGTAAAGTTTTCGCTTTTTAAAAAGAAAATAGGGGAAACGGTTTATGGTATTGGTTGGTTGCCACTTGGCGGTTATGTGAAAATCGCTGGAATGATAGATGAGAGCATGGATAAAGAGCAGATGGCGCAGCCACCACAGCCATGGGAATTTAGATCTAAGCCAGCATGGCAACGTCTGATTATTATGTTGGGAGGTGTAACCGTAAACTTCATTTTAGCTTATGTGATCTATGTGGCTGTATCCTTTGCATATGGCGATTCTGTAGTAAACGTAAATAGTCTAAAGGATGGTTATTGGGTTGCTAATGAAACTCTAGAAGAGGCTGGATTTAAAACAGGAGACAAAGTCGTATCCATTAATGATATACCTATTATCAACGATAGTGACATAGGCTTAAATATTATAAAAGCGGAGAAGATAACGGTTAAAAGAGGTGAGGACACAAAAACAATTGACTTACCTGAAGATTTTCTAGGACAGCTTTCTTCATCTGGTAATCGCGATCTTTTTGAATATCGTGTTCCTTTTATGGTCGCTGAAATTGCAGACACTTCAGCTAATAAAGCCAACAATATAAAAGTAGGTGATATCATAACTTCGGTGAATGGAAAGGAGTTAAAGTACTTCGATCAATTAGATGAGGTTGTTGGTGAGACTAAAAATACATTGGTGACTGCCGAGATTATTCGTGAAGATAAGCGCTTAACAACTGAGTTAAAAGTTGATAAAGACGGTAAATTTGGCTTAAGACCCTATAAAATCCACCCAAAATTTGAAGAATTAGGTTATTACGAAGTAACCCGTAAATCATACACTTTTGGTGAAAGTTTTGGTGCTGGATGGCGAAAATTCACCAAAACCATTAGTAATTATGGTGACCAACTTGCAGCGATTTTTAATCCTAAGACTGGAGCTTACAAAGGGCTTGGTGGATTTAAAGCGATCTACGATCAATTCTCTAGCGTTTGGAGTTGGCCATATTTCTGGGGCTTAACAGCATTTTTATCCATTATGCTAGCCATCTTAAACTTATTGCCAATACCAGCTTTAGATGGTGGGCACGTTATGTTTTTGTTATACGAAATGGTTTCTGGCCGTAAACCAAGCGAAAAGTTTTTAGAGCAGGCACAAATTGTTGGATTTTTTATTTTAATTGCACTGGTATTATTTGCCAATGGGAATGATATTTTCAAAGCAATTACCAATTAAAAAATTCATTTTTCATATTGTAGAGATTAAAAAATAAATTATATTTGCGCTCGCTAATGCGAAAAAATATTTTCCTCAGTAGCTCAGTTGGTTAGAGCATCTGACTGTTAATCAGAGGGTCACTGGTTCGAGCCCAGTCTGAGGAGCAAAAAGCCACTTCAAACGAAGTGGCTTTTTTTTGTCTATTTATTCCCGTATTTCTTTTTTAATTCTTTGAGCATCACCTCAGTCATACTATCTAAATCAAAACTATGTTGCCAGTTCCAATCTTTACGTGCAACACTATCATCAATTGATGATGGCCAACTATCGGCAATATCTTGTCTAAAGTCTGGTTTGTAGGTAATCTTAAATTCTGGAATATGTTGTTTAATACTTTCAAAGATATCCTTTGGCGTAAAGGTTATAGCAGATAAGTTGTACGATGATCTTATGCTTATAGCTTCAGCAGGTGCTTCCATTAAATCTACAGTTGCTTTTATAGCATCGTCCATAAACATCATTGGTAAGCTGGTGTTTTCAGACAAGAAACATTCATAACTACCAGATTTTAATGCCTCATGATAAATTTCAACTGCATAATCTGTTGTACCACCACCAGGCATTGCTTTATGGCTTATAATGCCAGGATACCTTAAACTTCTAACATCAACGCCATATTTGTTATGGTAGTATTCACACCAACGTTCACCAACCTGTTTGGTAATACCATAGACGGTTGTAGGTTCGCAAATGGTATGCTGAGGTGTATTGACTCTTGGAGTCGATGGGCCAAAAACGGCAATACTACTTGGCCAGTATACCCTTTTTATAGTGCCACCCTTAGCGAGGTTTAACACGTGAAATAGGGAATTCATATTAAGGTCCCAAGCCTCCATAGGATATTTTTCGCCAGTCGCGCTGAGCAGTGCAGCCATGAGATATACCGTATCGATATTGTAGAGTTTACAACAGTCTTTAATTGCATTAAAGTTTTTAGCATCAATAATCTCAAAAGGTCCAGCATTAACCAAATCTAATTTTCTGGTATTAATATCGCTGGCAATTACATTATCGGTGCCATGAATACTGCGGAGTTTTGCTGTTAATTCTGTGCCAATTTGCCCACATGCACCAATGATTAATATTTTAGAACCCATTTTAGATTTTATATAATTATCAAAAATAGAAAGAAACTATTGAAAATAACCTTAAAAAATACTCAAAAAAAGAAGTGTAATTATTGATTATTCAAAAACTTATACTATGGCATAATATCGAGTACAAATTATAGTTTAATTATATTTACGCGTAAATTTAATGTATGAGAAACGCAGTTTCATTTTTGTATTTATCAATTCTAGTAGTGCTATTTGGGTGTGGAAAATCCAATAGTATTGATACGGCTTTAAATTCTGATGAGAATACTAATCAAAAGGAATTTAAAATTACCGAGAAGACTGTTGAAGATATTGAGTATACAGATTACGTATTAAGTATTGAAGCTGAAGAAGCCGTTGAGGCATGGGAAAAGTATAAAGAGCTGGGCATACAAATAAGTTACTTAAAAAAGGTGGATTTGTCCTTCTTCAATAGTGAAAGTAATCTGTTGGTTGAATTTGTGGATGACTTTAAATCTAACGTTCCTGAGAACTTACAAACTAATCCTATTTTGTCTAGAGTTGCCATTGTTGAAACAACATTATTGAAGCTAAATGCAGATTTAACCTTAGACAATATTACCTCTACTGAACAATTAGAAAGCCTTGAAGCTGTCTTAACGGCTTATTCTAATTTAAACTTTCAAATCAACAAAAAATTAGAGCGAGATATCTACGATAAGATCCAAGCAGAGTAGAGGAATATTCCGTTAAAATTTGGTTTGCTTGTAACATTTCTTTGGTAATCAAGTCTTATTAATAATTAAACCGAATTCGAACTAATTAAAATCACATTATGAATACCAATCTAAATCGCGTACTAGCGATAACAGTATTGGCGTGCTTTACTATTTTAGGGTGTAAAGAGGAGGCCAATAAGGACACTGCTTCGGCAGAAAAAATTCCAGGAATTGTATTAGAAAACATGGATACTTCGGTAAGTCCAAAAGATGACTTTTACAATTACGTTAATGGAACATGGATGAAAACAAACACAATTCCAGACGACGAGTCTCGTTGGGGTGGATTTGGTGTATTACGTAAGTCTACAAGAGCAGATGTACTTGAGATTCTTAATACTTCTAAAGAATTAGGGACGTACAAAGAAGGATCTGATCAGAAAAAGGCACTTTTAATTTTTGAATCTGAATTAGATACGGTGGCTAGGGCAGAAGCAGGTGTAACACCTTTAAAGCCATACTTAGAAGCCATCAAAGGCATTAAGTCTGTTGAGGATTTACAAGTTGTTGCCGCAACAAACCTTGGTGTATCTGTTCCATTTGCAGGCATAGGGGCAGGACCAGATTTAAACAACAGTACAATGAATACCTGTTGGGTGGCACCTGGAGGATTAGGATTACAACGCGATTATTATCTAGAGCAAGATGATAAGAATAAGGAAATAAGAGAACAGTACAAGGCACATATCACAAGAATGCTACAGTATATTGATTACTCTGAAGAAGATGCAAAAGCCGCTGCAGAGCTTGTTCTTAAATTAGAGACACAACTTGCTGAACCAAGATTAGATAAAGTAGCAAGTCGTGATGTAAGAAACATGAATAACCCAAGAACTGTCGGAGAGCTTCAAGCTATGGCGCCAAGCATCAATTGGACTAAGATGATGGATGATATGGGAATTGAAAAGCAAATAGATACCGTAATGGTAATGCAACCAAATTATATGGTTGCAATGAATGAGTTCTTAAACACTACTTCCATTGAAGATATTAAGACGCTAATGACTTGGAGAACACTAGATGATGCTGCAGCGTATTTAAGCCCAGAAATTGAAAAAGCCAATTGGGAGTTCTACGGAAAAACCTTAAATGGATCTAAAGCAATGCGTCCTGCTGACGAACGTGCACTAGGAACCATAGATGGTACTGTTGGTGAAGCTGTTGGTCAATTATATGTGCAAGCAAAGTTTCCTCCAGAAGCAAAAGAGAAAGCAGAAAAGATGATTGCTAATGTTATCACAGCTTTTCAAAATAGAATTGAAAAGTTAGATTGGATGACAGATGAGACTAAGAAAAAAGCTATCGAAAAACTAGATAAATTCACAGTTAAGATTGCTTACCCAGATGAGTGGAGAGATTATTCAGAAATGAAGGTTAAAGAGGGGAACTCTTATACTGAAAATATGATGGCTGTTTTAGAGTGGCAACAAAAAGAAAATCTTAGTGAGATTAATGAGCCAATTGACAAAAAACGTTGGGGAATGCCACCTCAAATGGTGAACGCATACTTCAATCCTATAAATAACGAAATTGTATTCCCAGCAGCGATATTACAACCGCCTTTTTATAACTATACAGCAGATGAAGCTGTGAATTATGGTGGTATTGGCGCAGTTATTGGTCATGAAATTTCTCATGCTTTTGATGACTCTGGTGCAAGATTTGACGCAGACGGTAATGTGAACAACTGGTGGACACCAGAAGACCTTACCGAGTTTGAAAAGCGTGGTAAAGCGTTAGCAGACCAATATTCTGCTATAGAAGTATTAGATAGCGTTTTTGTAAATGGTCCATTTACATTAGGTGAAAACATTGGTGACCTTGGTGGTGTACTTGGAGCCTACGACGGCTTACAATTATTTTTTGAAGAGAATGGTAGACCGGGTAAAATCGATGGATTTACACCAGAGCAACGTTTCTTTATGTCTTGGGCAACCGTATGGAGAACATTGTCTAGAGATGATGCATTAAGAAATCAGATAATGACAGATCCACACTCACCAGGTCAAATTAGAGCAACACAACCTTTAAAGAATATTGATGCTTTTTATGAAGCCTTCGATATAAAAGAAGGAGATGCTATGTATCTACCGCCTGAACAGCGGGTTAGAATATGGTAACGACCAAAAAAAATGCGACCCAATCAGGTCGCATTTTTTTATGAGTTTAAGTAGCAAATTAGTTTTTACTAGCTTCTGTAGCAAGTTGTGCTTTTTGAGATTCTAATGCTTGTCTGCTTACTTTGGCTAAGTTAAAATTAGGATCGATAGCAAGCGCATCGTTCATTAATTTTAATGCAGCATCAATATTATTGGTTTTATCCTCAGTAAATGTTAGTAAGCCATTTAGACATAAAAATGCAGCTTTAAGTGATGTTTCATACGGTTGTTGGCTCTCGTAAAATGCTCTTTTTTGATCTACAGTGGCATTGGCGATACCATATTCAACATTAGTACGTGCACCAGCAAGATCATTAATTTGAATTTTCATGTCTGCCATATCATATGCTAAATAAGGATTTGGACTTCTCTTAAATAATTCCTCGTAGTGTTCGAGTGCCATTTTTGGCTGATTAAGGTTTTTTAAAGCCAAAGCTTTTACCTCAACATTCATATCTGAGTCCGTTGCATTTTTCTCAACACCAATAGTATTTAATGCCTGCACATATTTACCTTCAGATAAATATAAATACGCTAAAGTATCTTGTCTTTCAACAGAAGGGTCTAATACATTAAGATGTGTCAAGGCACTGATTATCCCTTGTACATCACCTTGCTTTTTCATTTGTTTGTAGTACGCTTCGTAGTGCGTTTTAAGTCCGTCATTACCTTGTGCAAAAACGCTAACTGAGAAAAGTAACATTAATGCAATTGTTGTCTGTTTCATTATTAATTAATTTTAGGCGCTAAAACTATAAAAATTAATGAGAATTGCGCTTAAAATTATATTAATTTCTACGGCGCATGTTTAAACTCGTAATTCAAAAGCCGTACCAGTTTTAAGCTGTCTACTATTTTTCCTTTACTGACTTCGTCTAATTTAAATTGTGGTGCTTTCAAATTGTTATGAGAAGCATAGTCTTTATAATAGTCTGAACGAGAAGCATGGTGTGGGTAAACCGCATTGAATTGGGTATTAAAAAGACCTTTCACCACAATTTCAGATAGTATTGCAATACAGTCTTCTTTATGAATTAAATTTATTGGTGCATCAGGATTTGCAAGATCTGTTTTACCTGCTAAGTAATTCCCTGGATGTCGGGTTTCATCAATAAGACCTCCAAAGCGAAGAATGCATGTGTTGAAAGCATTGTTGCCCATTAGTAAGTTTTCAATATCAATGAGTTGTTTGGAACCTTCAAAATTATTGGGTTGGTCAATATCTGAAATTGTCGGAATAATAGCCTCATCTTTAAAAACAGATGTGGAGCTTACGTATATAACATTCTTAACACCGTTTTCTATGATGGCCTCTACCAAAAGTTCAATTTCCCTAACGTGATTTTTATTAGGATTACGTCTTAAACCAGGTGGAACATTAATAATAACCAGATCGCTCTGTTCTAAAAACCTATTAATGTCACCTTCAATTTCAACCGTATTTAATCTAATTAGAAATGGTTGAATATTTTCACTTTTAAGTTCTTCAATTTTGTCAGTAGAGGTAGTAGAGCCCTTAATGGTATACCCTTTTTTGGTTAATTTTTTGGCTAAAGGAAAGCCCAGCCAACCACATCCTATTATGCTAATTTGTTTTATCAAAGGAAGTCATCTCGTTAGAATACAAAAATACCATTATAATTATGGCCTTAAACGGCTATTTTGCTAAATGATTTAAATTCAGTAACTTTAAGAGTAACTCTAAAAATTTAAGATCATGGGAATAAAAAGTTTTCAAGGATCGCGCAAGCAACAAAGTGTTGCCGCACCAGTAGCATTAAAAGTTAGAGATTACATGACTACAAGTCTAATTACCTTTAGACCAGATCAATCTGTCCAAGAAGTCGTTGAGTCTTTAATTAAGTACAAAATTTCAGGTGGACCTGTAGTGAATAGTAGGAACGAATTGGTCGGAATTATTTCAGAAGGTGATTGTCTTAAGCAATTGAGTGAAAGCCGTTATTATAATATGCCTTTAGAACATGATAATGTTGAAAAGCGTATGGCAACAAATGTTGAAACTATAGATGGAAATATGGATGTTTTTGATGCTGCCAACAAGTTTTTAAATTCTAAGCGTAGACGGTTTCCAATAGTAGAGCATGGAAAACTTATTGGACAAATAAGCCAAAAAGATATCTTAAAGGCGGCTTTACAACTTAAAGGTCAGAACTGGAATAGCTCTGTAAAAAACCACTCCTAGTCATTACGTTTTACTAGTGCGTAGTATTCATTTTCTAATGGAAGATACCCTTGATCGTAGACGAAATAATAAATCGTCCCGGCTTTTGTGGTATATATGCTTGTGATATAATTAAAGTCAAATCCCTTTTCAATTAAGCGTGCTCTAGAGGTTTTTGATTTACCATTGGGATTTAACTCTTCGAGTATTCTATAATTTTTTCTTAGCCTATTATTGGTATTTCTAATAAGATTTTTAGAATCTTTATTTATCCTATTATTATAGGCATTTCGGCAAGCATCACTACAAAATTTCTTGTCGATTCTTCCAATAATCTTATTACCGCACTCTGGACACTGTTTTTGCATAAAGCCATTATTTAGGGTAAATATAGTGATAATTTATCCGTTTACAAATGACTACAAATATTTACAAACGATTTTAATTAAGTAAATACCGGCTACAATTTGGAGCCTGTCGCATCTTTGCCATGTCGAAACATAAGAACTCGATTAGTATTAACTGTTTAACATTAAAAATTAGAATTATGAACACTTTAAGAAACAAAGTACAGTTGATTGGGAATTTAGGGAATGATCCAGAAATCATCAATTTAGAATCTGGTAAAACCTTAGCCAAATTTGCAATAGCAACTAATGAGAGCTATAAAAATGCGCAAGGTGAAAAAGTTACAGATACGCAATGGCATAATATTGTAGCATGGGGAAAAACCGCAGAGATTGTAGACAAGTATGTAGCAAAAGGTAAGGAGGTTGCTATTGAAGGGAAATTAACCACAAGAAGTTGGGAAGATAAAGATGGTATAAAACGTTACATCACAGAAGTGGTATGTAATGAATTACTTATGTTAGGGAAATAATTGAGTTTATTTCAGTAAAAAGAGCAACCTAAATGGTTGCTCTTTTTTATTTTATGTAAAGACGAATTAATTTTTAACCACCTTTTTTGTAATACTGTTCCCAGTAATCTCGTTGGTGATTTTAACGAAATAAAGTGCAGTATCTAAATTGTTTAGATTTGACAGCGTTAATGTTCCGTTGTTATTGTCTTGCTTAACAGTATTTACAAATCTACCATTAATATCTATTAAACTTACGCTGTAATCGCTAACATTACCTTCTTTTAATGTAATGTCTATAGAATCTACAAATGGATTTGGGCTAATACTCACATTTTCTACAGTTAACTCCTCAACTGAAAGTGCTCCTGCACAGATCGACCAACCCATATCTTGGAAAAATCCTAAGGTAATAAAACCAGGATTATGATTGGCCTGTCCTGGTCCGATAGAAGATGTCATTAAGGAGTTAACATCTCCATTTGGAAATGTGGAGTTGTTCCAGTGGCTGTAACTTGAACCTGGTTGCCAGCTTGTTGGCGCGAAAGTTCTTGGTAATGTACCGCCTTGGTTTAATTGTGCAATAGCAGTTGGTCCATTACAATATAAATCATTACCCACTAATTGGGCTGCTAATGCAGCTGAAGGATCTGGAAAACTTAGTATGGCGTCACCAGCACCATTTTCAATAAATGCATCATAAATACTTGCAGCACCATTAAATCTAATATCACCTATATCGTCAGGAAAGCTATCTTCAACGTTAGCAAAGCCAGCAAAACCAAGGCCATGGCCCAATTCATGTAAAACAACAGAGACAAAATCGAACTGACCAGCTGGAGGATTTGCATCAGTACCAAAATACCAGTTTGTATCACTACTAAAGTTCGCATTAATATCATTTGACCCACCAAACATACTGCGATCTTCGCCTTCTAATTTTTCCCATAAGGCTGCTGGATAAAATGTGTTAGGCTGTGAGCCAGGTGCTCCAGATGTTATAGTTAAAAAAGTAGCGGCACCAGCACTTCCTAAAACACCAGCACCTAATGAAGTAAATTGTGCGTTGACATTAATTGGGACCGGAGACTCTATAGAATTTGCCCAAATATCTACGGCATATTGAAAAGCCGCTTGCGCCTCTGGTGTAAAACCATTATAGCTAACTACGAATGTGGCACAAGGACTTCCGCCAGCTTCCATACGCGCTGCAGTCTCAGGTGCACGTGGTACAGAAATTAAACCTGTAAATTCACCTGGAGGAAGTACACATGCTGGTCTCGAAGGTGTGTGCACGTGGACTTCATTAATATTGTCTTGTGCAAATAGTGAAAAACCAGAGAATATCACTAAAGCACAACATAATCTTTTAGATATAGAAGTAATTTTTATCATAGTTTTAATTTTCCCCTAAGATACTGCAAAATCCATATGTTTTAAAAATTCAATAAAACTAATTGCCAATGGGACGATAAAACGATAATTATTGGTGATAAAATGCAAGAATGATTATTCAATTCAAAGGAATGCTATCAATGTCGAAAGATTTAATTATTCGCATCAATATGACCCTATAACTAATATTATTTCGAGTAAAACTGTTAAAAAAATACGTAGAATGCTTATAAATAGGCACTTAATTAACATAAGTTAAGTCCTAAAAAGTCAAATATTCGTAACTTGTGAGGCTAATTAATAGTGAGATAGTTTATAAGCGAGATAGTTCGGGACTAAATATCTTTCTATAATAGACTATAAATTTACTGAGTGCGGTACCCTAAGCCCGCACTCTTTATATACTACGCCCTAAAGTAGTAAGCTTGCCCTAATCTTATTGCCCTATAAACAATATTTGTGTAACCTTGAATTTGTTTGGTCAAGTCCCTTAGAAATATACATTTGGCTGTCTAGATCATTACTATAAAAACTGATATATATCACAATTTAAGCCCAAAATTAGGCTTAAATTGTATATACCAAATAACATTAATGAAAACGTAGACGGTAAGCGGGTTAGTAGTCGGGACTAAATACTATTTCAATCGTTTACTACGCGGAGCACGGCATCCTAAAGTCGTGCTCTTTCTATTTAAAGGAGTCGTATAATTTCAGTTTTCCTTAAAAGGAATATGATCACCATACGAAAATTTAACATTTCAGCTCGTAAAATTTAACACGAAAATTAACATAAAAATTTGGTTAATTCCTTTGTTTTAAATATGTTAGCTAAACTAATTGATAGCGTTTAGTTCGTAAGCGAGATAGTTTCGGGACTAAATACTATTTTCATTTAATGAGCTAAAAAGAAAAAGTGCGACGCCCTAAAATCGCACTTTTTTATTTTTATAGCCTTTGTCATTAGGCTACTTTTTTCATTAGATCAAAGCAAGGACACTTTTTACAACGCTTATGCTCGGCCTTCTTATATTTTTTACAACATTTAGATTTAACCTTGCCTAAACCATCAAAGCCAGAAGTCTGAAGAACTTTTGTACGTTCTTTTTTAAGCTTTTTGTCTTTGTTTTTTTTGCCCATTGCTGAATTGCGATGCGCAAAAATAACTATTTTTATTTATTCTAAATAAATTTTAACATTTAAGCCTCTGGGCCTAAATCTTGGGCTGCAGAATTTACGGTAAGTTGTTGAATATCTCTATCAAATAGGTATAGACCACCTTTATCGTCGCCAATCATATTAATCTTATCTAAAATGGTTCTGGCTGTAGCTTCTTCTTCGATCTGCTCAGCAACATACCACTGTAGAAAGTTATGAGTTGCATAGTCTCTTTCTTCTAAAGAGATATGAACCAATTCATTAATACTGGTCGATACAAAAATCTCATGCTCTAATAGTTTTTCAAACATTTCTTGGAACGAATTAAAGGTTACGTTTGGTGCATTTAATTCAGAGACATGGGCATGACCACCACGCTCGTTCACAAACTTTACAAGCTTTAGCATATGTTCTCTTTCTTCGTCGGACTGATCGTACATAAAATTAGAAATACCTTCTAATCCTTTTACTTCGGCCCAAACAGCCATTGCTAAGTATACTTGAGAAGACTCGGCTTCTATTCTTATTTGTTTATTTAAAGCAGTTTCGATTGTTTTTGATAACATGATAATTTTCTTTTTTACAAAGATACTGACTAAATCATTGATTGTAAAGGATTCAGTCTTTCTTGCGCTTATCTATATTTAATCTAATTTCAGTTTAGTTAGAATTTATGAGGAGTTGATCTTAAAAAAGGCGATTCACAACAAATGAATCGCCTATATTATTTATAAATAATCACCTTTTATTCTACGGTGAGAGTATATTGTGGTGTCGGATTTAAAGGACAGAAGTACACATACTCTCCTTTTTGTAAAGTCGTAATATTAGACTTTTCTTTGCTATTGTTTTTCACTACACTTGTTACATAAGCAGTTTTGATGTGGTTTTCTGGGTTTGACGCATCCTTGCCTTTTGAGACTAAAACGAAGCCAACATCATGACCTACATTATTGTTTGAAATTTCAAAAATGTAACTCCCTTCTTTAAGGGTTAGATTGTCTTGTGTAAAAGCACCTTTAGTTTGTTCTAAAGTTACGGTAGTAGCTTGCATTTCTTTTTTCATCATTTTGTCCTGTGCATTTCCATGACTATTAAAGCCTAAAAGAATAACTAGTGTTGCTAAGATTTTTTTCATGATTTCTAATTTTGATTAAGTGATTTCCCTTTTATTGGAAATCGTTATTATTAATTTATTTGATTATACAGTTTCAGTTTCTAGTGGTTGTGCCACTGGAAAATCTATCGGAATTTGTGTTGTGGAGTGCAGATAATTTGAAATGGTTTTATCACCTACTAATGCAATGAGGTCAACTAAATTTCCTTTTGAGTAACCTGCACTAAAAAAGTTCTCTAATACAGAGGCTTCAGTTCTTCCTCTATTTTCTGTTACGTTTTTTGCCAACTGCGCTAGTGCATTAAGTTTTGGGTTAGATGATGAATAACCAGCTCTAAACTCTAGAATTTCATTATCGTTAAATCCATTCATTTTACCAATTGCGGTATGAGCAGATAAACAGTAAATACAGTCATTAACTTGGCTTACTGCTAAGTTGACCACTTCTTTTTCTTTTGCAGAAAGTGAAGTTTTTGCGCTAGAAAAAGAAAGGTAATTTTCTAAAGCGGTATCACTATGTGCATAAGTGGCATAAAGGTTTGGTACAAAGCCAAGTTTGCTTTTTAGATTATCGAAAATGGCTTGATTATTTTCGCTGACTTCGTCTCTTTTTGGTACATTAAATGTGCTCATAATTTTTAATTTTTTGTGTTTTAATTATATCTGTTATTGTATTGGGACATGTGGCTTTTCACTATCACAATAGAAATCGTGAATTTGCTTTTGCTCACAATGTGTTTTCGGATTAATAGTGTGTTGAATTTTCTGTTTTCCTCTTCTGAAGATGTCTATCAGATTAAAAATGGAAGTATGTTTTAAATTCATCTTTTCGTTGTTTTAATATTACAATGCAAAGATGGAATCATCGACAGGGTCAAAGAATGGAAAAACTGCCTAACAACTTGTCAATTTTTCCCTAGTTGTTGGTTTTGTGTTGTTTTTGAAATTGGGAAGGAGATAAAGACGTGTGTTTTTTAAATAATCGGCTTAGATGAGAAGCATCATCAAAACCAATACCGTACGCAATTTCTTTAGCAGATTTATCGGTGTACAGTAATTGCCTTTTCGTTTCGAGTACAATTCTATTGTGAATAATCTTTAGTGGGCTTTTATTGAATTTTGCAAAAGTATTAGATAATGTTTTGGGAGATTTAAAAAGCTTATCAGCATAAAAGGCGACACTGTGCTCTTGTCTAAAGTGACTTTCTACTAATAAATTAAAGTGTCGCAGTAAGTCTATTTTAGATTCTTGCGATTTTAAAGCATCCGAATTATTCTTAAGTATGCGTGTAGCCTTTATCATAAAACGCGCCATTAACATCCTTAACATTTCTGCTTGTATATTGTCTTTAGTATCGAGCTCGTCTAGAAAAACACTATGTAATAAATTAAATTTAGTTTGTTCTTCTTCTGACAGATTTATAATCGGGATAAAATCGTGTCCAAAGAAAATAAGCCCAGCACAACCCACTTCTTGATCATGATCTTTAATACAATAAAATTCTCGGTTAAATTGATAAACGGCCAAATCCTCACCTTCAATGAATTTAAAGTTTTGTACTGGTGTTAGTGCTAAAATCTTATTGGCTTCTAGTGTAAATGGGATGCCGTCAACTTCAATCAGTGCTTTTGATTTGCGTGTCCAAATAAAGGTAAAAAGACCTATGGGTTGTGTTGTTTTGAAGGGTTGAAGTATGCTTTCATCAGCCACATTTAAAATGGCACCTGTACTAAATTCTTTAAACTCTTTAATCATGTAGAGGTTGTCAATATTTCCCTTGAAACCTTACAGTAATTAGAAGAAGATTTCTTGTGCCAATCTAAAGGTGTTGGCATGTGCATTAACAATTGTTTTAATGTCTGGAGAATAGCCTCCACCCATAGAACACATTACAGGTATATTATGGTCTTTGCAACTTTGAAGCACAAATCGATCGCGCTCCTTACATCCTTCAACACTCAGTCCTAGCTTCCCCAACTTATCTGATGATATCACATCTACGCCACAGAGATAGTAGATAAAATCTGGCTGTTCTTGGTCTATGAGCTTTGGTAGTGTAGATTTAAGTAAATCTAAGTATGTTGAATCTTGTGTATCATTATCTAATGCAATATCCAAATCACTTATTTCTTTTTTAAAAGGATAGTTGCTTTTACCATGCATTGAAAATGTAAATACAGATTTGTCGTTTTGAAAAATTTCTGCCGTGCCATTTCCTTGATGCACATCGAGATCTACAATGAGAATTTTTTTGGCTAAACCTTTGTTTTGAAGGTAGCGCGAACCAATGGCTTGATCGTTGAGTAAACAAAAGGCTTCACCACGGTTGGTGTAGGCATGATGCGTACCTCCAGCAATATTCATAGCAATGCCATGCTCTAAAGCTCGTAAGCTTGCTTTAATGGTACCATCTGCTATAATGACCTCGCGTTCTACTAGTACTTCACTTAAAGGGAAGCCAATTTTTCTAGCGGCACGTTGATCTAAAGTTATATTAACGAGATCATAGTAATATTCAGGTTCGTGAACTGCTAAAATATACTTATCGTTTGGCTTTGAGGGTTCAAAAAAATTGGCATTTGTACATGTACCTTCATGCAAAAGTTGTTGCGGTAAAAGCTCATACTTTTCCATAGGAAAGCGATGGCCTTCGGGTAATGGATGCCTGTAAATGGGATGATATGCTATTTTTAGCATGTTGTTAAATACAATTTAGTCCAAAGGTATTGACTTTTCTTCTGAAATAAATTGTCCATTATTAGCGATACCTTCGATAAACAAAGTAAATGGTACTTTGGGTGTTGCAATTTTAAAACTAACAATACCTTCTGCATTAGTATGAAGTTCTGGTTTCCAGTCGATGGTACCATAACCTTTATAAAATTCACTTTTATAACTGGCATATTTAGGAACATAATATGTTTTCTTTTTACTAAATGTAAGTGGCAATTCAATATCCTGTGTCGTTTGATCTTGCCTACCTCTGAACATACTCTTAAAATCTGAGTAAATTCTTAAGGTTCCATTAGCACCTCTAGCACCTTCACCAGTACCATCCCTGTTTATTTCAACATAGTCAATGTTGGCAATAGGGAACTGATACAAGAAACCGGTATCTGTTAGCGGAACATCATCAAAGAAAACTTGCATAGGACCACCTCCAAGAATACTTCCAGAAGATCTTCCGTTAAAATAAGACATGTTACCACTTTCAGCATTGTAAACAGATCTTACACGGAAAGTTAATAGATAGTCCTCAAGAAATAGATAGGTTAATTTATCTAAGTCGTTGACCTCTTTCACAATTCCAAATACACTTCTACTAACTCGTTCTGTTTTGGTTTTAATATCCTCAAACTCTGCTTCGATAACAACCTCCTGGAGTTCTTGTACGTTATCAAAATTTAAAAGGATAGGGTTTGTATTAGTGAGGCTTTCTGAAATTTTATAGGATGTCTTCGGCTTTAACGTTTTAAAATTATTAGATAGTCTTGGAATGTGACTAGGGAATGATTGTATGTAAAGTTGAGCAGGTAACATCTTTTTATTATCCTCAACTCTAGACAACAGAATTTCATCAGATTCTTCAGGGAATATACGGTCAAATATGAATGAATTTCCATTGTTTGAAGATTGTTTGTACTGTGGGGCATTATCCTTAAAATGATGGAGTACATAAACATCCTCTAGGTGGTCAGGATTGTTAATGTTTGCTTTTAATAAAATCCCTTGTTCAAATGGAAATTTTAACTTCTCTGGGAGAAATAAATTGTTCCAATCATAACTACTCCAGCCTTGAGTTAGCAGTAAATTATCTAAGTCATACTTTTTCTTTTCATCGACATTATTAAAATAATATTTTGCGTATTCTATAGCGCCTTTAATGTAGGGCTGTAAATAAGTTTGAGAAATAATACTATTGTGTCTATTGTATGATTTTGACTCTTTAGGTAATACCGACACACTTATGTTATTAAATATATTAGGATCAATATCTCTATACTTTAATTGTACAGACACAGAATCAAATTCTTTCGTTGTGTTTATAGAATTTGAAGTAAGTGCATTTATACCATTATAATTAAAGAATAAACGTTCGGCAACCGGAGTTTCATTTTCATTAAATAGCGTTATAATGTTGGTACCAACTGGGATATTTGCATATTCAATGGCTTTAGTTACTACAGTGTTATCTGTAAAATAGATATCCATTATTTCGTAGCCATCACCATTATGTAGCATAAGTGTATACCTTTTGTTCTGTATTAAGGCTAAGGTTTCTTGATTCGTCACTACAGAAGCAAAAAGTTTATTTTTTAGATGTCTTACGTTTAAGACAATACCATTTTTTTCAACAGAATGCCCTAAAGGAAAACTGAAATCTTTATTGGCATGCTTAATTTTTACTGTATAGGTACTGTTTATATCAGCAAATAAAGGAAACTTACCTATACCTAGTTTGTTGGTTTTAAAAGTGGTAATGACTTCACCGTTATTATTAACAACCTCGCCAGATGCCTCAGGTAATCCAAAGCCTTGACTATCTTTTATAACCACACCAATATTATTCATTACTCCATGAAGTAGGTGACCACTTTCTGGCAAAAATTGGGCGTCTATATCATTTTTAACTATGCTCTTCTTAACATATGATTCAACTTCTGGATCTATAATCTTTATCGCTTCGGAATAGAAATTAGGTTCATCGAAATTTCGCATGTAATTGGTGTAGGCTTTTATATTATAAAACCCTGAAGAAAAAAGAGAATCTACGGCGATAACATTTGAAGCGACTCCGTTATTTACTTTTACTAGCTGTTGTTTAATCTGCTTATTGTTTTCATCAGATATACTTACATACAGATTGGTGGTAATTAAGGATGGTGTTTTTTCTTTCTTATCAAGGACATAGGCTGTAAACCCAATACTCTCACCTTTAACATAGGTGGACTTATTTAAATGAAGATATACCACTTCTCTGGGAGCCTCAACATAATGTTCATAAGCTTCAAAAATTGTATTGTTTTCCTGAGAATGAAGCGTAAAGTTGAGAATAAAAACAAAAAATATAATGTGGAGGAGGTGAGAGGTAGTTTTATGCATAGCTAATTATTTTTAATATAAAAATATCAAAAACTATGCCCGAATTCACCTACTTTAACTCCAATTTAAGCAATTGGTTAAAGATAAGTAACACTTTAATAGTAAAGCTATTAACTTATTTTTAATCCGTTAGAAACGTCTTCTAAATCTGGATTAACAAAGACCAATTTACCGTTTTCATCCTCGGTCATCAGGATCATCCCTTGACTTTCTACACCTCTTAGTTTACGCGGTGCAAGATTGGCTAAAACCGTAACCTTTTTACCAATAATCTCTTCTGGTTTAAAAGATTCAGCAATCCCAGAAACAATTGTTCTGGTATCAATACCTGTATCGACTTTAAGAACGAGAAGTTTTTTTGTTTTAGGCATTTTCTCAGCCTCAAGAATCGTCCCTACACGAAGATCTAATTTTGTAAAATCCTCAAAACTAATTTCTTCTTTTTGAGGCTCAACAGTTTTGTTAGCCAGTTCATTTGCCTTTTTACTTGATTCTAACTTATCTAATTGGAATTGAATAGTCTCATCTTCTATTTTAGAAAAGAGCAATTCTGGTTTTCCTGTTTGGATGGTGTGACCTGGCGATAATAAAACTTCTTTTTTATTAATATCATCCCAAGTGTTCTGATTTTCTTTTAAGATTCCTTTCAATTTACCCGATGTAAACGGTAAAAATGGTTCACACAATACTGCGAGCGCTGAAGCGATTTGAAGTGCGATAAACATTACTGTTTTTGTGCGGTCTTCATCTGTTTTAATTGTTTTCCAAGGTTCTTCATCTGCGAGATACTTGTTTCCAAGACGGGCTAGATTCATCAGTTCTTGGCTACCTTCTCTAAAACGGAATCGCTCAATAGAGCTTGATATAACTGATGGATAGGCTCTTAGTTCTGCTAAGGTTTGTTCATCAGTTTCTGTGAATTCAGCTGGCTCAGGAATGCTACCGTCATAATACTTATTGGTAAGTACAATTACACGGTTAATGAAATTTCCAAAAATAGCTACCAACTCATTATTGTTCCTGGCTTGAAAATCTTTCCAAGTAAAATCGTTGTCTTTAGTTTCTGGTGCATTGGCCGTAAGGGCATAACGCAACACGTCTTGCTGGTTTGGGAAATCCTTCAAATAATCTGGTAACCAAACAGCCCAATTTTTTGAGGTAGATAATTTGTTCCCTTCTAAGTTTAAAAATTCATTGGCTGGAACATTCTTTGGTAAGATATAAGACCCTTCTGCCTTTAGCATAGAAGGGAAGATAATACAGTGAAACACGATATTATCCTTTCCAATAAAATGATAGAGTTCGGTATTTTCATCTTTCCAGTAATCCTCCCAATTTTTGCCTTCTCGTTCAGCCCATTCCTTAGTAGAAGAAATATAACCAATTGGTGCGTCGAACCAAACGTATAAAACTTTTCCTTCACCGCCTTCTACTGGTACTGGGATTCCCCAATTTAAATCGCGAGTTACAGCTCTTGGTCTTAGGCCATCGTCTATCCATGATTTTACTTGGCCGTATACATTAGGTTTCCAGTCTTTTTTATGGCCTTTTAATATCCATTCTGTTAGGAAATCTTCATGTTTGTTTAAGGGTAAGAACCAATGTTTTGTTTCTTTTAGTGTTGGGACATTACCAGTAATTGCCGATTTAGGATTTATTAAATCCGTAGCATTTAGGCTAGATCCACAATTTTCGCATTGATCACCGTAGGCTTCTTCATAACCACATTTTGGGCAGGTTCCTGTAACAAAACGATCAGCCAAAAATTGATTGGCTTCAGCATCGTAAAGTTGTTCAGAAACTTCTTCTACAAATTCGTTTTTATCATAAAGCGTTTTAAAAAACTCAGAAGCCGTCTCATGATGAATTTTTGCAGATGTACGAGAGTAATTATCGAAGGAAATTCCAAATTCTTCAAAGGAATTTTTTATAATCGCATGGTACTTATCCACAATATCTTGAGGTGTTACACCCTCTTTCTTTGCTTTAATGGTAATTGGGACACCATGCTCATCGCTACCGCAAATAAATGCAACATCGTTCCCTTTTATTCTTAAATATCTTGAGTATATATCTGCTGGCACATAAACACCGGCCAAATGTCCTATATGAATAGGTCCATTTGTGTAAGGTAAAGCCGCTGTAATGGTATATCTTTTTGACATACGTTATAATTTTATGAAGGGCAAAATTACAACATTACTTTGTAGTAATAAAACCAATAGGTTTGGCTTAACTAAAGGCAGACTTTAACCGCTATTTTATTATTAATGACTTACTATAATTTTGGCTTCCAATCGATATTCTATATATGTATTGTCCAACACTTAGTTTTTGTTTTACAGTATTCTTAATGCTTACACTATGCTCGCCTGCAAATAGCATTTCATTTTTTAGGGTCGTAATCTCTCTACCCATAATATCAAATAACTTAATAACGGTGTGTTGTGTATATGGATTAGTAATCTTAATTATGGAGTCGTTATCCGTATACAATACAAAATGCTTAAAACGATCACGATTAATATCATTAACACTAAGAGAGCTACAATTAAAACCGAGATCTACTCTTGCGTAATTTGTATTTAAAAGGGCTTCATTAACTAAGTCTGCATCTATACATAACCATTCTTGCATTATTGAGGCATAAACCTCTCTAAAATCCTGTGTGTATTCTAAGTTACCACTTGGATCACTAATATTAGGATGTTGACTAATAAATCCGTTACCTTCTAATGCTGGTCCAAACAACATTAATGGTGCCGCTGCACCATGGTCAGTGCCATTAGACCCGTTTTCATAGATTCTTCTTCCAAACTCACTTATGGTCATGGATAAGACTTTATCATCAAAACCAGCTTGGGCTAAATCATCATAAAATACTTTTAGCGAGTTAGATAAATCGGTTAAAAGCTCTCTGTGCTCATTTACCTGGTTGGCGTGGGTATCGAAGCTTCCTAAGCTAACCATATAGACTTTAGTTCCTAAATTCCCCTTAATTAGACGTGCTACAATAGAGAGCTGTTGCCCAAGTTGTGAGTCCATGTATTGTTCACTATTTGCACCTTCTGTGTAAGCCTCGTGTATAGTGCCTGCATATTGGTAAGTGGTATTAATTGTACCTCTCATAAACTCTAGTTGTTCACCATAGATACATTCTGGGAAACTAGTCATGTCATGCACTGTTCCGGTTTGAGCAATGGCCTCCAATTGACCAGGATTTGCAACGGAAAATGCATAATTATTAGAATCACCATCAAAAATGAGATTTCCAATACTTCCAATTTGCACTGCGGCAGGTTTAGAAGGTGGATTTAAGAGATATTCAGGATATAATTCCTCAAAATGCCTACCTAACCAACCTGTTTGAGTGGAGCTCGTCGGATCTGTGGAAGCCCAAATATCTGAGCCAGCAAAATGCGATTGACTCGAATTTTCGTAACCTACACCATGGACTACTTTCATGCCACCATTGTCCCAAAGATTCAATAGGTCGGTCATAAAATTTGGAATAGCAAAATCTGGTGATAAGGCTGTAACCTGATTGAGATGATGTCTAATATTTGGTCTATTTATAGCATAGGTGTCATAATCGTAAATAGGTACAATTGTATTAAGGCCATCATTGCCGCCTTTAAGTCTTATTATGACCAGGACACGATCTGATTCTGTATTGCTTATCGCGGCAGCTAATTTAGAATTGCTAGAGGCTGAAAGTGGCATACCACCAAGCATCATAGTTCCGGCGCCAGAAAGACCAAGAGCTTGTAAAAAAGATCTTCGATTCCATTTTTTATGTTCTTGATCATGGGCACTAGTGCCCAATTTCTGATTTTTATTTGAATGCTGATTACACATAGTTGTAGGTTATTTGAGTTGAAATTCTGGGAGTTTGATGAGGTGAAGTAATAATAGAACTACTTGATAGGGCACGGAGTCAAATTGAAGATTCCAAATTTGATTAGTATAATAATTTTCTGGTAGATTATGTTTTAGTACATCTGTTGCGGCTTCATAATCTTCAGTAGTATAAAGTTCTAAAGGCACAAATCTATCGATGATGCTTTTTGCAACGACATAAGGGTCATTACTATTATTGGAACTCTCAATGGCAAACGTTCTAAAATCTTCACTATTGGTATTCCAAGTATTCCAAATGGTCCATTGTAAAATTTCCCATCGGCCTGTAAGTGTGCTCGAGTTTATCCAATCTCTATCGCCTTGCCATCCTGCAACATCAACAGGCTCAAACATTTGTTGTCCCATCACACCATTGAAATAGATCATAGCTTCAAAAAATTCTTGCTCTAAGCTAAAATTGGTAATGTTGAGGTAGGACATGGTCATATCATATGGACTCATTATCTGCGTTCCAATGGCATTATGATCAAAGAAATGCTCACTTTTAAATAGGGTTCTAAGCACATTGGCAATGTTAAAATCTTGAACAAAGAGTGTTGCCATTTCTGATACGATATCTTCGTTAACAGTTGCACTTACAAAATGCGTATAGAGTTTTCTACATATATGTGAAGCAATTAGTGGTGCTCTTTCTTGAAAAAGGATGTCTATTACATCGTTATAATTCCAATTGCCTGTTTGATTAAATATGGTCTTTTCAGAATTATCAAAAGTACTAGCTTCAAAATAAATAGGATTAGACCAATTATAATTTTCTCTATGGTTATAACCGGTCAGCGCTTTTGAAGTTTCTACAATATCTTCTTGAGTATATCCATTATCAACGCCTAGTGTAAAAAGTTCATAGAGCTCTCGTGCATAATTTTCGTTAGGGCTAAAGTTAGTATTCTCAAAACCATTCAAATAAACAAGCATAGCTGAGGATAATCCAATATCTCTAACAAACTCCTGGAAATTACCAAATGCATGTTGTTCGATTATACTATAATATTCATAGAGATAATTACTCAAATAATAGTCTTCGAGACGAGTTACAAAATGATTACTCCAAAACATAATTAAGCGACCTTTAAGACCAGTAGTCTGCATCTGGTCCATAACGGCTAGCATTAATTCTTTATGATTCGCTTGGGTTTGTTCGTTAAAGTCTAATCCCAAATTCGCATAATCTTCATTGTTGTAGTTTGCCCACACTGGTGTAGGCCAATCGGATGCATATAAGGATTCATTAACGAGCTGATCAATAAAAAGACTTGGTGAAATTTGCAGTGCATTGTTGATCATACTCTTATTGGCGTCATAGCCAATTCTGCGAAAAGCATGTCTTATCTTTTTTTCATCCCATGGATTTTCTGTTGATGGGACATAAGGTTCTAGCGTAGAAGTAATGCAATTTGTAATAACAGGCATAAGCAGGATTTATTTAATAATACTAACAAAATGGGGAGGGAAATATTATATAAGTACGGTTAAGATAGAAAATTTGGATCATTTTTGTTAAATAAATATTAAAAAAGTAATTGACTAAATCTTCGCGTTATAGTTTTTATATTTACAAAAAGCAATATTTATGAGTTTAAAACACGTTTTTGTTTACTCTATAATTGGTGTAATTTTTTTTCTTTCAGGAAATTTAAATGGACAAGAGCATACTGAAAATTTTACCGCAATGACCGATAACATTATTCAACCTCCATACTTAAAAAAAGGTGATACTGTAGCCATTGTTGCACCATCAGGAATTTTAAAAAGTCGTGAAGGCGAAATACAACAGGCAATTCGTTTATTAGAGAGTTGGGGCTTACAAGCCATTGTAGGTAATCATGTTTTTAGTAAAGCAGATCATTTTGCTGGTACAGATGCGGAGCGCTGTGAAGATTTACAACAAGCAATGGATGATCCTAGCATTTCGGCTATTTGGTGTGCTCGAGGTGGTTACGGAACAGTTAGGATATTAGATAGATTAGATTACACAAAATTTAAAAAGAACCCTAAGTGGTTAATTGGCTATAGTGATATCACTGCTCTGCATAATCAAATGCATAATGAAGGTTTTGAATCTTTGCATGCTTTAATGTGTGTGAGTTTAACAAAGGATATTTCTGAAATTGAAGCTACTGTAGATTCTTTTAAATCTGCAATATTTGGAAATCCAATAAATTATACACTCGAAGGCAATGGAGCTAATAGAGTCGGTCGTACAAAAGGGCAACTTGTAGGTGGAAATTTAACAATCTTACATACCATGCTTGGTTCTAAAACCAGTATTGATACTACCGGAAAGATATTATTTATTGAAGAAATAGGAGAGTATAAATATCATATTGATCGGATGCTTCAAAGTCTAAAACGTGCTGGCTATTTTGATAACTGTAATGGTGTCATAGTTGGTGATATGTCTAAACTTAGAAAGAACACTACACTGTGGGGAACTTCAATCGAACAACTCATTCTTGACGCCTTATCTGAATATGATTTTCCGATTGCTTTTAATATGCCAGCGGGTCATGAAAAGGATAACCGTGCTTTAGTATTAGGAAGAACAGTTACCCTAGATGTCGGTAAGGAAAAATCTACGATAGTATTTTCTAATTAATCGAGTTCCTCTAACACTGAATTAGATAATTCATTTCCTGATTTATCTATATCAACAAACCAAATATTAGTTACACAAGTTCGGTTTATGTCGGTATTATTAGGGCAATTTTGTGTAGTTCCCTTTATACGATAGCCTTCAACTGTTATTTCAGCGGTATAACCATAATCATTGTAGAATTTACCATAGGTATTCTCCCATAGTTTTTTACCAGATTTATCGGTTTTAATCACATAGAAATCATAGTTTCCTTCTCCAAAGGAGCTCGTTGAACCTATAATTAAATATCCGTCCTTAGTAGATATTATAGAGCTTGCTGTATCGTAACTACTTCCACCTATCCTTCTAGACCATATTTCATTCCCATTGGGATAGTTTTTGGTTAATAAAATATCTGAGGAATCACCATTAACTGAACCTATGGTACTAACTTGAATAGAACCGTTTTCTGTTTCAACTTTTGGATGAAATTTTAAATTGTCTACTTTTTTAAAACTGATGTTCTTGGCACGGCCATAGCTTAGTTTTAATTCAGTTATACGATTAAATCGGTCTCTTATAACTTTAATGTAATAACTGTCTCCGACTAATAAATCAACATTATTAAATATCGAAACATCTAAAACGCCCTCTTGATCTGAAAATTGAGAGATAAGATTTCCATCTTCATTAAGTTTAAACTCAAATCGCAGATTTAATTCTGAATTGGTATAGGTACCGACAAATGATTCTATATCTTCAAAAGAAGCTTGTGGCACATCGACTTTTGTATATACAGGAGCTGCACCAGATGCATAATAAATAATCATTTTATCATTGTAGAAACGAAGTTTTTCAGACGTATTTCCTGCAAAATAAAAGGTCGAAGAATTTTCGGGTATGAGCTCTAGACTAAGGTAATTTCCTTGTTTAAAGTAAATTTTATCCTCTTGTTTTTCAATACGTGTTAAGAACCCACTTTTAGTATAATATTGACCGAGTATTTCTATGTTTGATGTTGAAGTAGTATCCTCAAAATAATTAGTGTCATAATTAGTCACTGATTCTAGAGGTGGTAATATTAATGATGCAATTTCATCAGCCAGTAAGTCGCTTCTAATATTTCCATTATTACTCATTATAAAAATTGATAATTTCTCCGCAGGAAATCTTAAGGCTTGAGCATGGTATGCGTTTGTTACACCATCGTGGTGAACTGCGGTTCTGCCAAGTCGGTCATCTAGTTTTAAACCAAATCCATAATCGGTAATCTCACTATTTGGTATCGGTTTTTGACTATTTATTAATAAGGTGTTTCCATTAAGATTTGCGTTTTGGATTGCCATTTCAAACTTTAACTGATCTTTTAGTGTCGTATAAAGAAAACCTTCGCCAGCTGTTTTTGTAACTGATATAGAATGAAATATTTCGCCATAACCCCAATCTGAGTAGGGTGCAGCTTTGTTTGGGATAACACCCATATATCTTTTTATAAATGATGTTTCATCCATGCCTAAGCTTTGGAAAAATGCATCTGAATAGTCTGTAAATTTTTGACCTGATATTTTTTCAATAATTTTTGCCAGAATCACATAGCCAGAATTACTGTACACGTATCTAGAGCCAGGTTTAAAACCTAAATCTTCTTGTTTTTCTAATAATTCTATGACATCATCATTGTCTAGTCCAACTCGTTTCCACCAGACATCACCAGAAAGATCAAACAATTCTACATAATCTCTAATACCACTGGTATGATTTATAACATGACGAATTTTAATATCATCATCTACAGTTTTAAATAGATTTGGAAGGTATGTTCTAATATCATCTTCTAAACTTAATTTACCTTCCATTTCTAGTTGCAAAAGCATTAGTGCAGTAAATTGTTTTGCTGTTGATGCGATATTAGATCTAGTTTTTTCATTCACTTCAACTTGATGTTCGAGATTTGCTAATCCTCTATATCTTTCATAAATGACTTTACCATCTTTAACGATGCCAATCATAATGCCTGGAGCATCATAATTAACTTTGGAATTAACTAAAGTGTCAATTTTATCTATTGGTAACTGAGCTATTAAAATAAATGAGCTGAGACATAAAATGTGTGAAAGAAAATATTTCATATTGTAATTATTTTAAGCAAATGTCTGTTTAAATCAGATGCTAAACGCTTCAAATCTCGATTTGAGACCTATTTATTCTTAATCTTAGACAAATAATCTTTAGGGGAAAGATTTGTGCTTTTTTTAAAGGCCCTATTAAAAGTCGCTTTGCTGTTGAATCCACAATCCAATGCTATTCCGAGAAGTGTTGTGAAATTTTGTTCACCTTTATCAAGTTTTGCTTTTACAGCTTCAATGCGATAGTGATTAACAAAGTCATTAAAATTCATATTGAATTCATTATTAACAGCACCCGAAACAGTTTTGGTTGTAATATTAAGTTCTCGAGCAACATCAGTTAATGTGAGTCGTGGGTTTTCATAAAGTTGTTCTTCAACCATTAAGACGGTCAACTTATGTTTCCATTCAGAGAAATCTTTCCCAAAATCAATAACATTGTCTGTGGTTTCATGCTTTTGATTATGCTCGTCAAATACATTAACTGTTTTCAACTTTTCATTCGCCAATGCAATTTGTCGTACTACGTTGCTGTAACCTGTTATTGCGATATAATAAAAAACAACAGAGAATGCTATATAATGCCAAAACTGACTTCCGAAATTTCCCCATTCAGGATTAAGAATAAAGAACATCACACGCAAGACTAAGATGCCTAAAAATGCAATCATGAAATTTCGCATCCATTTAAATAGAACAGATTCAGCATAACTAACAGTTTCAAAAAGTAGATTTTTATAATTAAAGTAGTATCGCAGACTTAAAACCAAGTAAAAGCCCATTGACACTAATCCTGTAGCTTGGTACCAATTTGATAAATCTTTATCTCTTTTGTCTGCATAAAAATAATACTCGTAGAGAATTAATTTATCGGTTACAAAAACAATGAGGCTATATATAAGATATAGAATAGCTGGAACGAAATGTAGGTAGTCTCTTTTTACCAACTTAAAACTTCCATTCAATTGCGTTTTAGTATAAAAATAGAAAACAGGACCAATTAGATAGACCTGCATAAAAGGGATAAAAAATAGTATATCGGCAGTTAGGTCTTTTCCATACCAGCCTGCATACCCAAGCATATACGGAACTATATACATGGCGTAGAGAAACATTAATAGGCTCAACCATTTACTAGCTTTGTGATTGTAAATAATTCCTTGCCGTAGTAAAAGAAAAACGAAAACTAGCCCATGAAAAAAGAAGAGTAGTAATAATGAACTTTTTTCATTAAAGCTAAATGGAAAATTAATAATGAGATTGATGAATTAACTGATTTAGATTATGACTTAAATTTAAGACTATTTTTCTATTTTAGACTTATGGCAGAGCACAATAGGCTTGGAAAAAAAGGAGAGCAGCTTGCTGTTGACTTTCTAATTAAGAAGAATTATATAATTCTTGAGCGTAATTATCGCTTTGAAAAAGCCGAAGTTGATATTATCGCTTTAAAAAATAATATGCTGGTTATTGTTGAGGTTAAAACAAGGTCTTCTACCGAGTTTGGAAACCCTCAGGATTTTGTAAAGCCAAAACAAATTAAAAATTTAGTAAAAGCCGTAAACGAGTATGTAATAGAGAATAACCTAGATGTAGAAGTACGATTTGATATTATCGCTTTAGTTAATACTAATGAAAGGTTTGAAATCGAACATCTAGAAGATGCTTTTTACCACTTTTAAAGATAGATGTTAGTGATTGTAAAAAGCAGGCTGTAAAAAAGCACATTAATTACCTTGTCTTTTAATTCTAATTTTTGGAATCTATTAAATTCAGACTTTAAGGTCCCAAAAGATAATACGGATCCCACAAAAATTACACCCAATGCCAAGAACCAATATAATGACTTTGGATACGGCAATGTAACATTTGTTATAAGGAACAAAATTATCAGCACGCTCGAAATGATTAATCTTTTTTCACTTTTAGCATTAAGATTATTCCGTAAAGAAATGACTCTAGTCTTATTTAATATAAAGGCAGATAATAGGGATAATATACTAACTGTTAGGATCATTTGATAATCAGATTTTACTTATATAAAAATACTCATTAAGGGGAATAAATTGAAATATTAAGGCTTTTTAACAACAACTTATTTGTAAAAATTCATTTCGTCTATATAATGCCACACTTTATCGGGTAGCATTGGTCTAATATTTCTTCCAGACTTAATTTCGTTCCTTATAAACGTAGAAGAAAGCTCCATTATTGGGGCAGAAATGTTAAAAATTTTAGGGTGTTCGTTAAATTGAGTTTCAACTTTTCCGTCGGATAATCTAGGATATACTAGAATATCATGGTTGGCAAGAATTTGCTCATAATTTTTCCATTTATGAAAACTCTTTAAGTTGTCTTCACCCATTATTAAGGAGAATTCATGTTGTGGAAACTTTTCTATTAAATATGTCAAAGTATCAATAGTGTAGTTAGGTTGCTTGAGCCCAAACTCTATATCAGAAGGTCTTAACTTATTGTAGTCCTTTGTTGCCAAATACACCATTTCTAATCTTTGGTGATCATCTAGTAAACTACTTTTTTTCTTAAAAGGACTTTGGGGAGTTACAACAAACCAAACCTGGTCTAATTCACTATTTTCAACCAAGTGATTTGCAATAGTCAAATGGCCAATATGAATTGGGTTAAACGTACCAAAGTATAATCCAATCTTCATTTTAACTATTTAAAAATTCCGATACCTTATCGTATGCGTCGGTTAAAGCCTCTTCAAGGTTTGCGTTTACAACTATAGTGTCAAAAAGAGGAGCTGTTGCGAGTTCAGCAGGTGCTTTGGCAACGCGCATACTTATTTTCTCAGGGCTTTCTTCGCCACGATCTTTAAGGCGTCTAACCAATTCATTTAAATCTGGAGGTTTTACAAATACTGCTAAAGTTTGATCTGGAAACTTTCGTTTAATTCTTAAACCACCAGAAACGTCAATATCAAAAATGACATGTTTACCCTTAGCCCAAATACGCTCAACTTCTTCTTTTAAAGTGCCATAAAAGTTATCTCTATAGACCTCTTCCCATTCGAGAAATTCGTCGTTTTTGATTTTGTTTTTAAACGCTTTAAGGCTTAAGTAGTAATAGTCTTTGCCATGTACTTCATTACCTCGTTTATCTCTTGATGTGGCAGAAATTGAAAATTCTAGATTAAGTTCGGGCTGGTTGAGAAGGTGCCTAACTATTGTGGTCTTTCCAGATCCTGATGGTGCAGAAAATACTATGAGTTTACCTTGTGGTGTCTTTTTTGTCAAAACAATTTTATTTAAAGCACATTCAATAATTGTTCCTTAATCTTCTCTAGCTCATCTTTCATTTGCACAACAAGTTTCTGCATTGGAGCATAATTTGATTTAGATCCAATAGTATTTATTTCTCGCCCAATTTCTTGAGAGATAAAACCCAGTTTTTTTCCGTTTGAGTCTTTAGAGTTTAAAGCCTGTACAAAATATTTTAAATGATTATCTAACCTCACTTTTTCTTCAGTAATGTCAAATTTTTCAATGTAATAAACGAGCTCTTGTTCAAACCTATTCTCATCTACTTTTTCTTTTATTTCAGAAAGACCCTTTTCGAGTCTCGCTCTTACACCATCAATACGTTCTGGGTCCATGGTGATAACGTCTTCTAAAAGCGAACCTAATGTTTCGATACGGCCCAAAAAGTCTTCTTTTAAAGTATTTCCCTCGTCACTACGATAGTCTTTTATTTTAGAAATAGCTTCTTTAATACCATCTTCTATTAATGCCCATTCTTCTTCATCTATATCATCGCGCTCAGTGGCAATAGCATCTGGTAATCTTATAGCCATTTGTAAGTAGTCGACATCCTCACCAGTTGCATCAACCTCTCGAAGTTGTTTAATATATTGCTTTACAACCGAGGTGTTGATTTTAGAACTCGTATCCTCTCCTGTAATTTCTACAAAAAGTGAAAAATCTACTTTCCCACGGATTAAATGTTTTGCAATGAGTTTTCTTATATCCAATTCTTTGGCACGATAAGTAGAAGGCATGCGTGCATTAACATCTAGGTTTTTGCTATTGAGAGACTTCAGTTCTATAGATATTTTTTTTGTCGGGAGTTGCAATATAGTTTTCCCGTAACCTGTCATGGATTGTATCATTACAAACAGTAAAATTTTAATGGCGCTAAGGTACAAAATTGAATGATTATGGAATCTTTTATTATCACTTAATACGGCATGGAGTTACAAGTATACTTTCGTAATTTTGCGCTTTTAAAAATTAAAATTTCATGTATAAAAAACAATTTGAAATACGTTGGAGTGATGTTGATGCTAATGGCCACCTTGCTAATTCTGCATATACCAATTTTATGAGTCATGCGAGGATGTCGTTTTTTGGTGAGCATGGTTTTTCAATGGCAGAAATTAGAAAGCACAATATCGGGCCTGTGGTTTTTTATGAACACATGTACTATTTTAAGGAATCCTTCATTGGTGCACCTATAACAGTGACCATTGAGGTGTCTGGTCTAAGCGAGGACGGAATGCTATTTAAATTTGAACACAACTTTTACAACGAGAAGGGAGATAATTTAGCCTATTGTGAAATGCAAGGTGCATGGATTGATTTAAAGAAAAGAAAATTGACGGAATTGCCAGATGTTTTACTTGAATTGGCTAATAGCTTCCCAAAATCTGAAAGTTTTAAAATCTTGACCAAGGCAGATACACGTTCACATGGGATATTACCCAAACCATTGAACCTTACTTAAACGGTTGATGCTGTTTAAAGGATTTTATCTGAACATTTTTAATAAATGGCTTAAGAATTTGATTTGGGAGATATCTTCTGTGTTTGCAGTAACAGGTAAGATTAATAGGTTTTGCGCCTAAAGTACTTTTAATTTCTGAAGCTGTTCTTCCTAAATTAATCTGCTTCGATTTGGTCGAAATACCTAACCGTACATAATCATTTAATATTCTTGGGTAAATAGCATATTCTTTGTTCTTAGAATAATCTATTCCGATAAAATGTGCATCTAAGTTTGTTTGATTTTGCATGGCCGACAGAAAGCCCACAAGTTGTCCGTCTAAGAAATAACCTTTAACAGTAAATTTATCTTCAAATGCTTTTTTGAGTAAAGAATAAGTATCGAGATTTAGGATCTGTGCATTAAAATCGGCATTATCAATTGTGTTTTGATATAATGCTTGTAAATCATCTTTATACTTTAGAATATCATTTGCATCAAATACCTTTACTTCTAAGGGTTCGCTCTTTGAGTCTGCTCTGTTTGCTTTAATACGATACTTAGATTTTAATGCATTTTTAAAATTTTCAAAAGAGGTCCATTCGTCTTTTAAAGTTATAATCATGTTAGATTCAACTTGCATCGCTGCGTAATCAAAGGACTTTAGATGTTCTGTTATATAAAGGGATTCATCATGAAAGTCTTTGATGAATATTGTATGGAGTCGTCTAGTCGCCTTTGTCAATTTTTTTACTCCTTCCGCAAGGGCATTAAACGTTTCAATTTTATCTTCACCATCTCGCAGAAATGTTCCATATTCACCGCTTAAAAATACGTTTCCACAAAATAAAACACGCAGTTGATTATTGCAGAAAGATCTATTTACGATAGCTCTTAATTTTGATGACATTCTGATATTCTTGGTGATGGTCTCAACACCAATTGTAACAATTTGTGTATTTGCAAAAGCAACAGCTATATCACTCTTAAGTATAAAGATGTAATTAAATTCGATGGTTTGGTTGGCCTTTTCAAATGCAAACAAAAAATCTGGAGAATAGTATATATTATCAGAGCAATTGAGATTTTCCCAGTATTGTTGTGGGATATCAATAACTGAATTAAATATTTTTGATTTTAAAAGCAATTTAATTTGCGTTTTTAGGCTTCTTAGTGACTAGGTAAACTCCAGCAAATATTAAAAGCATTGCAGATAGTTTTAATAAATCAAAAAAATCTGCACCTACATATAGAGCAAAAAGACCAGCTATAACAGGTTGAAGGTAAATAAATATACCGACAGTTGATGCTTTTAGTTTATTCAGCGCAAGTGGGTTTAATAAATATGTTCCAAATGTTGCACCAATAATTACAAATAAGACAGAGTAAGTAATTGTAGGTGTAAAGGATCCCCAATTTACTTCGTTAAGTTCGCTATACCCAAACGGAATTAGAAGTATTAGTCCAAATAAAAACAACCACTTAATAAAAGAAAATGGGTGGTATTTTGAAGTTAGTTTTTTTATGAGGATAACATAAATACTGTATGAAATTGCATTTAGGAATATTAATAAATTTCCTAGTGGAACATTATCTCCCGCTCTAGATGATTTTCCGTAAATAGTAAGGATTAGCGCACCGATTAATCCTAAAATGACGCCAAAAACTTTTAGTTTGGTAATTTTTTCACCAAGAGCATATGCTGATAAAATGAGGATAATTATTGGTGTTATCGTCATTATTGCAGAAGCATGTATCGGTGATGTAAATTCTAACCCTTTAAAAAAGAAAAGCATATTTATAACCACTCCAAAAACTGCGGCTAGAAACAGTTTTATAAAATCGCCTTTTTCAATTTTTTCTTGTGGAATAAAAAGACTAATTAACCAAAATAAAACTGTTGCACCAGCTACGCGTAACAATACAAAACCAAAAGGTTTAATATAACTACCGTTCATAACTAATTTGGCAATAGTGTAGTTTAGGCCATATAATAATTGCACCATAAATAGTGCAAATAATGCAAAACCCCTACTGGTCATTTAGAGCATTTTTTGTTGCTTCAATTACTTTTTTGGAATTACCAATAAAGATTGTATCATGTAATATAGTAACAGGTCGTTTTAAAAATGTATAATGCTCAAGGATGTAATTTTTATAATCATTATCAGATAAATTTTTGTCCTTAAGACTAAGTTCCTTGTAA
Source organism: Winogradskyella poriferorum (assembly GCF_050618035.1). GTDB lineage: Bacteria > Bacteroidota > Bacteroidia > Flavobacteriales > Flavobacteriaceae > Winogradskyella > Winogradskyella poriferorum_A. The sequence continues at coordinate 556,894 of NZ_JBODPY010000001.1, read as the reverse complement.
TGGCGTGCTCTCTTGCTAAATAAACTTTCGTAGCTATCGGTTAATCGACGCATTTCTTCTAATTGATCGTTAGAAATAGGCTCTGATTTTATGTCTTGAAGCACCATGTCATCAGGTGGATTCAATTCGTTTATGATTCTAGCACACGTATTACAGGTGCTGAGATGGTACATTTTCTTCATTCTATAATTGTCAAAAATTTTAGCAGTACAAGGTAACCTTATTTCAGGTTAAAATTAATTACATTTAAGAAAAATATAAGTCTATGAATTGGGCATTTGACATTACCCTCAAAAACAGAAAACTCTTAAAAAGTTTTATTGAAAATTTATCAATCGAAGAATTAAATCATATACCTATAGGATTTAATAATAATATAATTTGGAATATTGCACATGTCATTGTTACGCAACAATTATTGGTGTATAATCTTTCTGGATTGCCGATGCTGATTGGTGATGAGATGATTGCTTCCTACCGAAAAGGCACAAAGCCAAGTTCAGATCTAAATCAGGCTGAGGTAGATTTTATAAAAGGATTACTTTTTTCAACTATCGAAAAGACTAAAGAAGATTATGATGCAAAAATTTTTCAATCCTATAATGAATATACAGTAACTACTAAAAGTACATTAAGCAATGTAGAAGAAGCTATCGAATTCAATAATTTTCATGAAGGTATTCATCTAGGTTATATATTAGCGTTGCGTAAATCAATTTAGAATTATGGAATATTATTCAATTGCTACTATACTCATTGTTATTTCGGCAATATTTGGGTACATCAATGTGAGGTTTATAAAACTCCCAATTACAATCGGTCTTATGCTAATCACATTAGTATTTACGCTTGTAATTGTTATTATTGGTCAATTTGATGATACCCTTTTAGTAAGAGAAAAGGCGTTTATAACTAGTATTGATTTTGAGACTGTTTTATTAGATATAATGCTGAGCTTTCTTCTTTTTGCCGGAGCTTTACATACCAATTTTGACCAACTAAAGGTGCAACGAGGCCCTATTTTAGCTTTTGCGACCTTAGGTGTTTTGGTATCTACCTTTCTTGTGGGGACAATAATGTTTTATGTAGTTAATTGGATTGGGATTGAAGTTACGTTTATAAATTGTTTACTGTTTGGTGCATTAATCTCACCTACTGATCCGATTGCAGTTCTTGGGATATTAAAAAAAGCAGGAGCACCCAAAAAGTTAGAGACCAAAATTGTAGGAGAATCATTGTTTAATGATGGTGTAGGAGTGGTTGTTTTTTTAACCATTTTTGCTATTGCTGCTAAACCAAACTCTAGTATAGATTTTTCAGATATTGCAACACTTTTTGGTCAAGAAGTAATAGGAGGGATAGCACTTGGACTTTTTCTAGGTTGGATTACATACAAATTGATGAAATCTATCGACAACTATGAAATCGAAGTTATTTTAACACTTTCGGCAGTTATGGGAGGGACTATGATTGCACACAAGTTTCATCTTTCTGCACCTTTAGCTATGGTTACAACAGGTTTAATTGTTGGGAATGATACTGTAAGACATAATGCCATGTCTAAGACTACAGAAACCTATGTCGATAAATTTTGGGAACTCATAGATGTCTTATTAAATACTATCTTATTTGTACTAATTGGTATGGAGATGTTGGTATTAACGCTAGAAGGAAACTACGTCTATGCTGGGTTATTGGCAATACCAATAATTCTACTTTGTCGTTATGTGTCATTATGGTTGCCAGTAAAGTTTTTTGCAAAACGCTTAGATTTTGTGCCTAAGACCAATTTAATAATGACTTGGGGAGGATTAAGAGGAGGAATATCAATAGCGTTGGCTCTTAGTTTAACGAGCGACATGCATCGTGATCTATTCCTAGTTATAACCTATATTGTTGTGGTAGTTTCAATTGTTGGACAGGGATTAACGGTAGAGCCAATTATTAGAAGGTTGACTAAATAAATCAATTAAATTCTAATAAGGTTAAGGCGTCTTCAAAGGGAATAATGAATTCCGTATAACCTTGTGCATAACTAGCGATTTCATAGGTATTATATAACATAATAAGTCCTTCTTCACTTAGCCCAATATTCTCTGGTAACTGAAATGGTCTACCAAAGAAATAATCTTCTAGCTTTTCACTTATATTATTTTTCTCTAATTCTTTTATGAAATAGCGTTGTGCAACTTTTTTCAGTTTTAAAGTATCATTAATAAGTTCTGGGATTTTTATTAATTCACCATTTTTAGCATTGATATTAATGAGCTTTATTTGGTCATTACCGTGTGCACCACCTCTATATTCATAGGTGCTAATCGCCATAGTTATAATGTTCTCAGATTGATACATTTTTTCTGTCTCAGTATGCAATTCCCATTTTACTGAAGACGCATCCGGAAATTCATCAATGAAATTTAAATACTCTGTATTAAATTTTTTCAAAGTTGATTCTAGACTACCATCATTTTCATCCGGATCAATTGAATTGATAATTTGGGATTTAATAGTATTGTTTATGGATTTGGTGAGGTCGTTATTGGGTTTTACCTCTTCATAAATTAGTGAAATATCCGCTTCAAAATCGTTTTCAGCAGAAATGGATTCGAATGTGAGAGGTTGAACATCTGTTTTACAATTATAAAAAAATGCGAAACAGAGTAGATAGTAGAGTGTTTTTTTCAATTTAAGTAAAATTTAAGCTAAAAATAAAGGTATTTCATTGATTTGAATAGAACGAATAATGAAGTAAATTTGTTGCACGAAATTAGAACAAACTTGTTAAGAAATCCATTTAGTTTCGTCTAATGGATCTTAAATTTAATATGAATGAAGTTTAATACGAAAACAATACACGGAGGACAAGAACACGACCCTGCTTATGGATCAGTTATGCCTCCAATTTATCAAACATCTACTTATGCACAATCCACACCTGGAGGGCATAAAGGATATGAATATTCTAGAACGCACAATCCAACCCGTAATGCTTTAGAAAAATCATTTGCGAGTATAGAAAATGGGAAATATGGATTAGCATTCGGTTCTGGACTTGCAGCAATAGACGCAGTCGTAAAATTATTAAAACCTGGTGATGAGGTGATTTCCACCAATGATCTTTATGGTGGGACATACAGGCTATTCACCAAAATATATGAGGATTTTGGGATTAAGTTTCATTTTATTGGGATGGAAAATGCCTCACACATTGAAAGTTTTATAAATAAAAATACCAAGCTCATTTGGGTAGAAACCCCTACTAATCCAATGATGAATATTATAGATGTTGTTGCGACCTCAAAGGTTGCAAAAAAGTATAATATCTTATTGGTTGTAGACAATACATTTGCAACACCTTATCTTCAAAGACCATTAGATTTAGGTGCAGATATTGTAATGCATTCTGCAACTAAATATTTAGGAGGCCATAGTGATGTTGTTATGGGCGCATTAGTAGTGAACGATAAAGAGCTTGCTGACAGGCTGTACTTTATACAAAATGCAAGTGGTGCAGTTTGTGGGCCTCAAGATTCATTTCTAGTACTACGTGGTATAAAAACACTCCATGTGCGCATGCAACGTCATTGCGAAAATGGTAAGGCTGTCGCGGAATTTTTGAATTCTCATCCAAAAATTGAGAAGGTATATTGGCCGGGATTTGAGTCGCATCCAAATCATACTATCGCTAAATCACAAATGAATGATTTTGGAGGAATGGTTTCATTTACAACAAAAGGGAATAACTATGAAGAAGCCATCCGTATAGTTGAAAATCTAAAAGTGTTTACATTGGCCGAATCTTTAGGTGGTGTGGAGTCATTAGCAGGTCATCCCGCAAGTATGACACATGCGAGTATTCCTAAGGAAGAAAGAGAAAAATCTGGAGTTGTAGATTCTTTAATAAGATTAAGTGTAGGTATTGAAGATGAGGAAGATCTTGTTAACGATTTAAAACAAGCTATTGGCTAGTTAATTTATAAAAGAAAGATATTCGAAAGCTATGTTCTTATGGCATAGCTTTTTTTGTTAATCTAAGTAATAGATATAACCAAAATTGAACCAAAGGTTCCAATCATTTGCTTTATTAGAGCCTAATTTATGATTTAAGCCATCTACAAAATCATCGAAATAATATTGCCATCGTAATTCAACAAACAGATCCGATAAAACAGTTAATTTATAACGGGTTCCAACACTAGCAACGACTGACCATGTTGATCCTCCTTCATCACTAACAAATGGGTCACCACCTGATGCAACATTCCAAGGATTATAAAAATTATCGAGATTGGCAGCTCCACCAGGTAAACCGTAAGTCGTTTCAACGGAGGGATTGAAAGATACGAAATGAGCTCCTAGAGCTCCAAAAGGAGCAAAAGAGTATGCGCCAGCTGTAAAAGCTCTAATACTTCTAGGGAAATATTCTAATTGCATACCAATATCCCAGTTTTGGGCTTCTCCAGAATGCGCTCTGAGTTGATCTGCCTCTGGTGTTGTTCGGTCGCTATCTACCCACTTTCCGAAATGTTCTAGTTTGGTTTTATTCCATGAAATCTCAGATCTCAACTTAAAATGATCATTGAAATAGGTGTCAGTAGAGTAACAATTACAATCAGCACGATAAGAGAAGTTAATGTAATGTACAATACCTACTGCAATGCCAGTATTTCCTGCATTAGTTTCCAAATCACTTCTCACTCCAAAATCTGATTGAAATGCAATAGGCCCAAAAAATGCTCCAATCTCATGTGAAAATCCAAGCTGTGAAAAAGCAGGCTGCATTGAGAGTGCTAACACAATAAGTAGCGTAAGTTTTTTTATGTCTTTTACCATAGTGGGTTCGAAAGTTGAGGCACGTGCCGAACAAATATATAAAAAGTCGATGAACTACAAAATAAAACGGACAAAATGCATAATTATTCTAATTTTTCAGAAAAAATTGACAGTGTAAGAATTTTAAAAATTATTGAGAATATTAAAAAAATATAGGGCTATTTTTGTAGATAACGTATATTTGTACCCTGAAAATCAGAATTTATTAACAATATTTTATATGAAAGATAAAATAGACGCCTTCATGGACCTCGTTAAAGAACGAAATGGCCATGAACCAGAATTTTTGCAAGCCGTTCAAGAGGTTGCAGAAACTGTAATTCCATATATCGTTCAAAACGATATTTATCATGGAAAAAACATATTACTTAGGATGGTTGAACCAGAAAGGTTAATATCGTTTAGAGTAAGTTGGGTTGATGATTCAGGTGAGATACAAGTCAATAGAGGATATAGAGTTCAAATGAATTCTGCCATCGGTCCTTATAAAGGAGGCTTGAGATTTCATCCTACTGTTAATGCTAGTATTTTAAAATTCTTAGCATTTGAACAAGTATTTAAGAACAGTTTGACAACATTACCTATGGGTGGTGGTAAAGGAGGTTCTGATTTTGATCCAAAAGGGAAATCAGATAATGAAATTATGCGTTTCTGTCATGCTTTTATGACCGAATTATACAGACATATTGGCCATAACACTGATGTGCCAGCAGGTGATATTGGTGTTGGCGCCAGAGAAATTGGTTTCATGTTTGGTATGTACAAGAAACTAAATAACACATTTACAGGTGTTTTAACAGGTAAAGGACAGTCTTGGGGAGGATCATTAATTAGACCAGAAGCCACAGGATATGGTAATGTTTACTTCGCCGAAAATATGCTTAAGACTAAGAATGATTCATTCGACGGTAAGCAGGTTGTCATTTCTGGATCTGGAAATGTGGCACAATTCGCAGCAGAAAAGTGTATAGAGCTCGGAGCTACAGTTTTAACCTTATCAGATTCTGGTGGATATATTTACGATAAAGATGGTATTGATACTGAGAAGCTACAATTTGTAATGCATCTTAAAAACGAAAAGCGAGGTAGAATTAGTGAATATGTAGATAAGTATCCTAGTGCAGAATATTTTGCTGGTAAGAGACCGTGGTCAGTAAAATGTGATATTGCGTTGCCATGTGCCACTCAAAATGAATTGAATGGAGAAGAAGCAAAACAACTTGTAAGTAATGGTTGTATTTGTGTGTCTGAAGGCGCAAACATGCCTTCTACTCCAGAGGCTATTCATGAATTCCAAAAGGCTAAAATTTTATTCGCGCCAGGTAAAGCTTCTAATGCTGGTGGTGTTGCTACCTCTGGTTTAGAAATGAGTCAAAACTCCTTAAGATTAAGTTGGACAAGAGAAGAGGTAGATGCAAGACTAAAGGATATTATGGAAGATATTCATGATTCTTGTGTTCAATATGGTAAAAACAATGATGGTTCAATAGATTATATTACCGGAGCCAATATTGCTGGTTTTGTAAAAGTTGCTGATGCTATGTTAGCTCAAGGTGTAGTTTAAATTTTAACCTAAAAATTTTTAAGAGGCCTCTTTTACAAGGGGCTTTTTATTTTTAACAATTTTCTCAAGTCTCTTTCAACAACTTCAATAATTATAAAATCTGGTTGTTTCTCCTTCAATACTTTTTCTTTAATGTTATAATATTTTATATAAGTCGTTTCAGCAAAAGTGTCATTAAAAAACGGGATTAGATCATTAGCAAATGAATCTCTGAACATTAATAATTTAGAGCTATTGTTTTTATCATTGATAAATGATAAAAACTCATCTCTTTTATTATAATTTGAATTTAAATCTTCATTAACTAATCTTATGTTTTCTTCCTTAATTCTTAATTTTAAGAGTGATGTTAAATCGCCGTATTTTTCATGTTTCTTTTCTAGAATATAATCGTCAAGAGATAATGAATTAATCTCAATTTGATTACTAATATGATCCATGATTTTTTTATAGCCTAAATAGGCACCATAACTATTCCAATGAGAATCTGTTTTGTAGTAAAGTATAATAGAATCTTTATGTTTTTTTAATGTTTGTGTTAGATCAATAAAAGGAATATCACTATTCTTTAAGTAGACTTTTAATACATCTAGTTTTGTCTTTTTCTTATTGAGTTGAAAAGGAAGGTATTCTGGGTAAATAGTATTTTTATTAGGTGGTACGACAATACAATATTTAATGTTTTGTGATTTAAAGTATGAATCAAGTTTCAAGAGATTTTGCTTAATTTTTTCCAGTTCAATATTTGAAAAATTATCATTCCCAAAATGATCATTTAACGTATTAGAATAATAATTACCTAAGTAATACCAGCCATCTTTACCTTCAATAACACTATGTGGAATGGCATTCTCTTTCAAAACGGAAGTTTTAAAATTCAAATAGGAATTTACAAATACTGAGTTTGATAAGAATTCATTCTGATAATACTTATTTAATGATGACTTAAACTTAAGAGGGGTATTTATGTTTTTTTTAGTGATTAATAATTGACTTACTGTATTTGATGATAGACCAATTATAGCTGGGACTGTAATAACTAGCACAAAGAGCATTATTACAGTTTTAGAATAAATATTTTTATAATCAGAGGTCAAAATCTAAAATATATAAATGGATTATAACTTTCATTTGCAACGTAAAAAACACAAATTGTGAAAAGGCAAGCAAGAATTAGGGTTCTAGTTATCAAATAGTATTTTTTGTCTTTTAAAATGTTTTCTTTAATAAGCCTTAAGCTTTTTTCTTTAGGAATAGAAAAGATAAAAGCAAAAATGAGTGCCAGATTAGTTTCCCAAGTCATCAAATGAGATAAATATTCAGTATTTATACTACCTGTATATGAGAACATGGAGTCTAAATAATAATATACTTGCGTCAAATTATGACTACGAAAAATGACCCATGATATTAGAACAACGAGTATCACATATCCATGGGAAAAGACTTTTGGTATTTTATTTAAGTAACTTTGGAGTTTAACTCTTTCAAGAATCATAAAAAAACCATGAAATAGTCCCCAAATAATAAATGTCCAATTGGCACCGTGCCATAAACCTGTAATAAAAAACACAATTATGAGATTGGAGTAGGTTTTTAAACTACCGTTTTTGTTGCCCCCAAGTGAAATGTATAAATAATCCCTGAACCAAGTGGAAAGTGTAATGTGCCAACGCCTCCAGAATTCACGTATAGATTTTGATATATATGGGAAGTTAAAATTTTCAGGAAAGTCGAATCCGAACAATTTTCCAAGTCCAATTGCCATGTCAGAATAACCAGAAAAGTCAAAGTAAATCTGGAAAGTATACCCTATTATACCTAACCATGCCATGCCAGTTGAAAGATCGCTCTCTGCTAAGCTGAAAATTCCATCTGCCAAGTAACCACAATTATTGGCAATTATCATTTTTTTAGATAATCCAATGATAAATCGTTCTACTCCAGCTGAAATTTGATGAATATTTCGTTTTCTTTCCTTAAGCTGAAATTGAATTTCAGCATATCTCACAATCGGGCCAGCAATTAGTTGAGGGAAAAGAGCAACATATGTCGCAAAATCCAAGAATCTTTTATTTGCCTTTACATTACCACGATATACATCGATAGTGTAAGACATAGTCTGAAATGTAAAAAAGCTAATTCCAATTGGTAATGAAACATCTATATTTTTTAGGGAAAAGTTAAAATTTAGAATTTGTAGAGCGCTATTTATATTATCAATTAAAAAATAGGAATATTTAAAAAATAGTAAAACACCTATATTAAATATTAATGAACTAATAAGACCTATTTTTTTAAACCCCTCATCAATTAATAGGCCACAACTATAATCTACTAAGGCTGAAAGAATAAGTAATAAGACGACTAGAGATTCTCCCCAAGCATAAAAAACTAAGCTAAATATCAATAGAATTAAGTTCTTATAATTTTTTGGAGATAAATGATAAATCACCAGAACTAATGGGAGAAAAAAGAACAAAAAAATAGGGCTACTAAATAGCATTAAGGAAGCTTAATTTTGGCCTAAATTACAATAAAATATGTTATTTTTGGTTCTTCTCATATACCCAACAATAGTCTTCTATGAAAATAAATAAGGGGTTACTTACCTTAATTTTTTTGGTATTATCAGAATTAAGTCTTGCTCAAGATTTTTCCAATTTATGGGGAGGTCATTTTTCATATAATAGTATAGTAGATGTTGTAACTGGAAACAATATGATATTTGCTGCAGCTGAGAATGCGGTGTTTAGTTATGATCCTTTAACATCTGATATTACAAAAATAACTACAATAGATGGGTTATCAGGCAGAGATATAACTACTATTTATTTTAGTGATAATTTTCAGTCTTTACTAATTGGTTATAATACTGGTTTAATTGAATTGTATTCAATATCAGATAGAACCGTTTTGTCAATTGTTGATATTTTGGACAAAGACAATATTACACCTGACAAGAAACAAATAAATCATTTCTATGAACATGAAGGGCTTGTTTATATTTCTACAAACTTTGGTATATCAGTCTACGATTTAGAACGATTAGAATTTGGGGACACTTATTTTATAGGAAATGGAGGTTCTCAGATAAGAGTTAATCAGACCTCGGTCTTAAACAATAAAGTTTATGCTGCTTGCTTAGATGGGATAGGATTAATTAGAGGAGATTTAAGTAACCCAAATCTTATTGATTTTTCGCAATGGGAAACTGTTCTCCCTGGAAACTTCAGAACTGTTAATACATTCAATAATAAAATTTATGCGACAAGATTAAGTAGATTTTTATTTGAAATTGATGACAATGAAAATGTGCAACTTTTTCAATTTGATAATTTACCAGTGGACAGTAAGGTTCAAGGAGAGAATATTGTATTTACTTCCAATACTGAAGTCCTTGTTTATGATACGTCAATTAATCTCATAAATTTTTTTCAACCCTCTTCTGAGTTTTCGTCAAATTTAACAGCTTCAGTTAACCTCAATAATAGTATTTATATAGGGACTAATGAGTTTGGAATTATCACATCAGCCTTGAGTGATGGAGTAGATTATTTGCAAATCTTACCTAACGGTCCATCAGAGAATAACATGTTTAGATTAAATGCAACTACAGGAACCGTTTGGGCGACTTATGGTGCATATACCGAAGCATTAAATCCATATCCCTTAGCTTCAAAAGGGATAAGTTATTTGTTTGAAGAAGAATGGACCAATATAAAATTTGACAGTTTGTTTGGAGCAAGAGAGTTAAATGAAATTACACCCAATGTTTTTAATTCAAACCAAGTTTATATTAGTTCATTCTTTAATGGTATATTAGAATTAAATGATTTTGAGCCTACAATATTACTAGATCAAACAAATAGTGGTTTGGAATCTTTGGTTCTACCTAACAACCCTGACTATGTTGATATTAGAGTCTCAGCGGCTGAATTTGATTCAAACGGGCTTTTATGGAACATTACAAGTTTTGTTGAACGACCATTGAAATCTTATGATCCGATATCAGGTAGTTGGCAGAGCTATAATTTTTCTGCATTAATAGAAAATCCAAGTGACGAAAACGGTTTCTTTGATATGGAAATTGATAGGAATGGTACAAAATGGATAGGTGCTTACAATAATGGATTAATAGCTTTTAATGAGAATATTGCTAATGATCCATTAAGAAAAATAAATTCTGAGTCTCAAAATGTATTACCCTTTACTAGGTTTACAGCATTAGCACTAGATAATAGAAACCAGTTGTGGTGTGGTACAACCAAGGGATTAAGAGTACTGTTTAATACAGCAGGATTTTATGAAGACCCCAATCCAACAATGAGATCAATCATAATTTTAGAAGATGGTATTCCTAAAGAATTGTTGGCTAATCAAGGGATTACAGATATTAAAGTAGATGGTTCTAATAATAAATGGGTTGGAACGGCAGATTCTGGAGTATTCTACTTTTCTCCAGATGGTCAGAACACCATATATCACTTTACTGTCGACAATTCACCCTTACCATCAAATACAATTAATGATATGTCAATAGACGCTGATAATGGTATTGTTTATTTTGCTACTACAAGAGGTTTGGTGTCCTTTAGATCAGGAGGTTCAGCCACTAAAGAGACGTTAGATGATGCCTATGTATATCCTAACCCAGTAAGACCAGAGTATGAAGTTTTAGGATTTGATGATTTAAACGATATTAATAAAGGTATAAAAATCACAGGTCTAACAGAGCGTGTAAACATAAAAATTACAGATGTTGAAGGCAATTTAGTTGCCGAAGCTCAGTCTAATGTAAACTTAAGATCTTCATCCGCAAATTATAACTTTGCTATTGATGGTGGTACTGCGATTTGGAATGGCAAGAATCTCTCGAATTCTATAGTACGGACAGGAGTATATTTAATAATGATATCGGATCTGGACTCATTCGAAACGAAAGTACTTAAAGTATTAATTGTTAGATAGTATGATTGCGACCAACAATTGTATTGTTCTCTCGAAAATTAAGTATGGTGATTTTGATTTAATAGTAAAATGCTATACGGAGGAACGCGGTGTTGTAAGTTATATTTTACGTGGTGTTTTAAAGTCAAAAAAGAGTCAAGCAAAAACAGTTTACTTTCAGGAGTTATCTCAACTCAGATTAGAAGAGAATTATAAACCGAGTAAATCACTACAGTCTATAAAGGAGGTTAAATTCAATTATGTTTACCAAACACTTCACACGAACATTTATAAGAGTTCCATTGTACTTTTCTTAGCCGAAATATTATCAAATATTTTAAAAGAAGAGGAGAAAGATACTGATTTGTTCAATTATATATCTGCTGCACTACAGTATCTTGATACGGAGGATGATTTTTCTAATTTTCATCTCTTATTCTTAATAAAGCTCAGTCGATTTTTGGGATTTCTTCCTGATGAAACTAAAATTCATCTTCCATATTTTAATCTTCAATCTGGCAGTTTTGAGGATACTGGTAGAGGTATTTATAGTGTTTCAGGCCATAATTTAACATTGCTAAAACAGCTATTGGGCACAAATTTTGATGCTATTTCAAGTATAAAAATAAATGCAAAGCAAAGACAAGAGTTTTTAAATATGTTATTGCATTATTTTGAATTACATTTGGGAGGTTTTAAAAAACCGAGGTCATTACAGGTGCTTAACGAGGTATTCCATTAAGCCAAGTATTAGGAAACGATATAATGAAGATACTTCTAAGAATGAAATGCCATTTACTTAAAATCTTATTTGTTTTTATTTCAATTCATTTTGTTAAAGCACAGACGATTACGGTTATTGAGAGTGATACAAATGACCCATTACCTGGTATTGCCATATACAATCTGAAGAAAACGAAATCTTTAGTTACTAATCTTGAAGGAAAGGTTGATATTGATATTTTTGATGATTCAGAGACTATATTTTTTCAAAACTTCTTGTATGAAAAAGTCTTTTTTAGGAAATCTGAAATTCTGAAAAATAATGGTGTAGTTGTACTTACACCTAAAGTGGAAGATTTAAGTCAAATTGTAATATCAGCCACAAAGTTTAAGCAAAATAAGGCAGATATACCTCAAACCATAATTAGTATTGGGTCTGAAGATGTGACCTTCGCAAATCCGCAGACTAGTGCTGATTTGTTAGATAATTCTGGAAACATTTTTGTTCAGAAAAGTCAATTAGGAGGAGGAAGTCCAATGATTAGAGGGTTTTCCACAAATCGTTTATTAATTACAGTAGATGGTGTAAGAATGAATAATGCCATTTTTAGAGGAGGTAATATTCAAAATGTTATTTCGATAGATCCCTTATCTATAAGAAACACTGAAGTAACGCTAGGGGCAGGGTCAGTTGTATACGGTAGTGATGCCATTGGTGGAGTTATGAGTTTTTACACCAAGAAGCCTCAACTTTCTTATAAAGACGAATCTTACATCAGTGGTAGCTCTTTGCTGCGTTATGCAAGCGCAAATAATGAGAATACAGGACATTTTGATTTTAATATTGGGTTTAAAAAATGGGCTTTTTTAACTAATGTCAGTTTTACAGACTTTGATGACTTAAGAATGGGGAGTAATGGTCCCGATGAGTACCTCAGAACACAATATGTCGTTAGGCGCAATAATCAGGATCTGCTGGTTGATAATAATGAACCTGAGCTTCAAAAACCAACAGGTTATAACCAACTCAATTTGATGCAAAAAGTACATTATGAACCTACTGACAATTTGAAGTTTGATTTTGGATTATACTATACTACAACTTCTGAATATGCAAGATATGATCGTTTGTTAAGACCTTCTGAAGATGGCTTAAGATCAGCTGAATGGAATTATGGCCCACAGCGTTGGTTTATGAGTAATCTGCAGGTAACAAAAACAAGTAGTCGATCAAACCTTTATGATAAGATTCATTCTTCTTTAGCATATCAAAATTTTAAGGAGAGTAGAATTGTACGCGCTTTTGAGTCTCCATTAAGGGAAATACGAGAAGAAAATGTGGATGCTATTACTTTTAATTTAGATTTAGAAAAATCTCTAAGTAAATCGAGTACTATTTATTATGGTATTGAGTATTTATTTAATAAAATCGGATCCACAGGGACTGAATTAAATATTGATACTTTAGAAGATATGCCGACAGTGACCAGATATCCAGATGGTTCTACTTGGCAATCAATTGCTGGATATGCAAGTTTAAAATACAAGCCAAATCAAAAATTTGTTTTTCAAACAGGATTAAGATATAATCACGTACTGACAAAAGCAGATTTTAGAGAGAATAATAGATTTTTAAGCCTTCCCTTTAATAACGCTAATATAAATACTGGTGCTTTAACTGGGACAGCAGGAATTACTTGGGCGCCAAGTAATATGATACAATGGAAATTAAATGCCTCAACTGCTTTTAGAGCTCCAAATATTGATGATATAGGAAAAGTATTTGACTCCGAACCTGGATCAGTAGTGATTCCAAACAATGATCTTTCACCTGAATATGCATATGGAGGAGAGCTCGGTTTAAAGCTTAATTTTGATGAAAAGGTAATAGTCGATTTAGGAACATATTATACATTTTTGGATAATGCGCTTATTAGGCGTGACTCAAACATTAATGGCGAGACAGAGATTATTTATGATGGTGAATTAAGTAATGTACAGTCCATTAAAAATGCATCTAAAGCATGGATATATGGCTTTGAGGCTGGAATTGAAGTTAATTTTACAGATCATTTAAAGCTTAGGTCTCAATATAATGTTATTGGTGGTACAGAGGATAATGATGGTATCGAAGTTCCTGTGAGGCATGTAGCTCCAAATTTTGGAAGAACACATCTAATTTATAAGTATCAAAATCTAAAATTAGATGCTTTTGTTATTTATAATGGTGCATTATCATTTGATCAATTGGCTCCATCAGAATTGTCAAAATCCTATTTATATGCTTTAGACGAAAATGGCAATCCTTTTTCTCCATCATGGCAAACACTTAATCTTCGTGCACAATATATGTTAAACAGTAACATGAGTATAACCGCAAGTTTAGAGAACATGACTGATCAGCGCTATAGACCTTATTCTTCTGGGATTACCTCACCTGGAAGAAATCTAATCCTTGCGCTAAGGTATAACTTATAAAAAAAGCCTCAGCTAAATAACCGAGGCTCTCAATATGTTCCGTAGGATTAATATCTTTTTAACGCTTTCTTTATAATGGTTTGTCCGTTGGAAAGTGTCACTTTTGCTATATATGCTGATTGAGTGAGCTTCTCAAGATTATAGGTCTCTTTAGAATTTTTAGCTTCTAAATTATAAATGGTCCTGCCAAGTAAATCCATAATTTCAATATTTACCATCTGATGAATCGAATTTAAAGTAAACTCAACCTCATCATTATTTAACTCAGAAATGATGAGTTGATTGTCATTTATTTCATTCTCATTAATTGAAAGTACTTGTGCATTAAAGACAACTTTGAATCGCTCATTAAATTCTCCAACTTCAGAAACAAAAGTATAATCTGATTCTTTTAGGTTATGTGTAGTTCCCGTTTCTTCATCTATTAAATAAATGTTGCCATTTGTATGGAAAGAGCCCTCAAATTGCGCTAATGAAATTGTGAAAATAGTAGGAACTTCTATGGAATTAGCAAAACCAAGTTGGATAATTTCCTCCATATCTAAACTAGATAAGCTTTTACCTTGTATCACAAATTCATCTGTAATATTTGGAATCAATGAATAGATTCGAGCTGCACTTAAGTTGGCGCCATTTCGCTTAACATCATAAAATGAACCATCGTTTGTATCGGTTGCACCTTGCAAATGGGCTACAGCTATTTGATTAAACACACCGTTATCTGAATTTAAATTTAACCAGAATGCATCTCGATTTGAGCTATTCAAATTACCGTTTCTAAAAAATTGGGTATTGTTACCAGTATCTCGCATGGCATTGTTAAAAGTAACAGAAGTACCACCTAAAGCTTCAACAAAAAACCCTTGTCCCGAAGGAATATAATTATCAGGGATCACTGTTGAGCCACCAGCAGTATTAATTCCACTTGCAGATAATATGGCGTAATCTGCACCAGAGAAATTAAATCCTTGGTTTCCTTGTGCGTTAGCATCAAGGGGAGTAGCTTGACTCCAAAGATAAATTGCATCAACAACACCAGCATTCTCCGTGAAAAATTTAAAAGCATCTATAGCGCTTGGATAAGGATTGCCAATAAAATTCCAATCATTATATAAACCACCAGAATTATTAACGATGGTTGGCTGTATTAAACCATTATTTAATGGACCAATAAAAGTGAATTGCTGTGCTGCTGGAAATGGTCCGAAAGGACTAGGCGTTGTAGCATATCCAACACCAGGAAGTAAAATACCAGAAGCCAATTGCCATGCGTTGGCATCGTCATCAATATCGTCTTGTCCTGGATTAAAAACACCTGAATTTCCTACTTCATCTTGTAAATCAATAAAATTATTAGCATCAAAATAAAAACGTCTATTTGTTGGAACAAGAGCAAATACATCTTCAACAGTTTCTCCAGAAACAGGAGAGCACCAATATGTATAATCTAGGGAGCCGTTTAGTATTGATGTCTCTTTTTGTACTGTAATGTTACCAGTATTAGTATTGATGCTCGCATCATTTTTTTGAACTATTGAGCCATTGGTCTCAACAATAATATCACCATTCGAAGTTATCTCGTTCTTAATATTTATGTAAGAACCGTTAGAAACTCTTAAGGTATTACCTCCATTAATTATTAAGTCATTTGCATTAATACTTCCATTAATTCCAGTATTATAATTACCATCTATTATGGCAGATGTATTAATATCAGGGGTGCCATTATCCCATAAGGTACCGTCCCAAGTGGTTATTCCTGTGCTTGCTAAATAGGTTCCCCAAATTTCTATATTATCTATGGCAATATCCTCATCACCATCATCTAAATTAAATATGACCTCTATGTCTAGAGTTCCTCCTGTGCCTAGAATGTTTTCAGTAAATTGTACAAAAGTATCAGTAATTTCAGTACCATCACCAGTTCCATCAAAGTCTGTATCGATAAATGGTGCCGAATTAAATGTTGTACCATCATTTTCGATCCATAATAAGTTTACATAAGTACCAGAATTATCAATGTCATAGTTAAAATGTACATAATTAACTATGTCCCAATCTTGGTTGGTTGCACCATCATCATCCTCTGCAAGATACACGCGAAATTCTAAATTTTCGTATCCAGTTATATCAATATCATTTAAATTTAGAGTTACAGGTAGAGAAGCACCTTCGCCATTAATGTCTTGTGCGCCAAAATAATAATTGCCTTGGATATTAGTGAATACCTCTCCAGCTATGTCAGAGCCATCTGTTCTAATGAAATAATCTAAACCGGTACTTGGCCCTAAATCTGTGAATTCTGGTATGCTGGTTGTATAGCCACCAGGAATTTCAAAATTGACTTCAGCGATTTTAACTTGTCCAAAAGCAATTCCAAAAATAATTAATGAAAATACGAGGGATAGGTAATTTTTTATCATGAGGGTGATATTTAAATTTGGGTACTAAAGTATTTTTATACCTAGGTAAATATGCGAATTAAAAAATTAAAATAGCTTATTTTTAGGTTTTGAATCTACAAAACACATATACGGTCGACGAAGCGCAGAAAAAGCTCGAAAAATATTGCGCATATCAAGAAAGATGTCATAAAGAGGTTAGATCTAAGTTGAAGGAAATGAAGATGATACCCCAGGCCGTTGACGCAATAATCGTACATCTTATCGAACATAATTATTTAAATGAAGAACGTTTTGCGTGTGCATTTGTAAGAGGAAAATTTAGGATAAAAAAATGGGGCAAACTTCGGTTAGAACGAGAATTAAAAATGAGAGAGATTTCATCGTATAGTATCAAAAAGGCCTTTGAAGAAATTGATGAATCAGAATATCTCAAAACATTAGATCATCTCGTTTTAAAGCGAGTAGCTCAAGAAAAGGAAAAGAATAGTTATAAAAAACGTAAGAAAGTAGCAGATTATCTCCTATACAGAGGTTGGGAGAGTCATTTAGTTTACGAAAAACTCCTAGAGTATATAAAATAAAAAGCCATATAAATTTATATGGTTTTTATCAATATAATAGAGGTATAATTAATCTGAGCCTAAATAACGATTTGTATTTGTGATTGCCTTTTGGTTTTTCCTATCAATCCATTTCTGACCTTGTAACCTTCGCATTACATTATCATAGTTACGCATTATAAATACATTATAAAGAGCTTTCATTAAGTTTTTCGGGTTTCTTGCAATAGCCCTTAAGCTCATTGAAAAACCAGGTGTTATATAGCGCATATAGTGCCAATAACCTTCTGGCATATATAGGACTTCGCCATGGTTGAGGTCACAGATCCAGCCTTTGGCATTTTTTAATGCAGGCCATTTGTCAAAGTCCGGATCAGCAAAATTTATGTCTTCGCGAGTAATCAAAGAATGCGGAATTTTATACAAATGCTTATTCTGATTCTGGTCAAATAAAATGCATTGCTTTTTTCCTTCAAAATGGAAATGGAATATATTGGCAAGATCTATATCATAATGCATAAAGGTGTATGAATCTTTACCACCAAAAAAGAGCATTGGTAATCCTTTCATAAGTCGAAGCCCAAAATCAGGATAAGAAAAGTCTTTTTGCAACTCAGGAACTTCCTTTAAAATATTCCAGAGAAAAATTCTAAATTTCGTTGGTTCTCGCTTTAACAAATCAACATAATCACTCATTTTCATGGTAGCATGCGCTTCATTAAAGCCATCTTTATAGTCTACAGGCCGATCGTCATATAAAGGGACAGTCTTGTGACCTGCAATTTCTTTCATGTAATCTAAATTCCATTTTGAATAGGCAGGCCAGTCCTCTATAAATCGCTCTATTACCACAGGTTTCTGTGGTTTAAAGTAATGCGTTATAAAGTCTGCTTTACTGATCGTCTTAACACGAGGTATTTGCTCTAGATTTAATCCCAATGGAGTCGAATTTAGTTTTTAAAGTTAATAAAAACGGCAATTAACTTTAAAATATTGTAATTGTTTAGTCGGTAACTTTTAGGTTAATGTTGTTTAAATAAACCTTCACAGGATCAACGCCGTGGGTGTGATCTGTACGGATGGCATCATTTCCATTTATTTGAAAGCCAATTTGAAGAAAATTCTCAGACCACCCAGTTGGGACTTCAACATTATCTAAGGTAATATTTAGATCAAAAACTTCTGAATTAAATTCTAGTGTCTCATAGGTGAGTGAATTACCATTTATCACACCAGTCAATTTTAAGGTATTCCATTGGTTTATTTGGATGCAAGAAGAAATGCCATTAATGTTCTCCCAACCTATAATTTCATTATTAATTTTTTGGTCGTTCCAATAACTCCAAGTGTTAGTTTTACTCCATTGCAATCCCCATCCCCAAGAATTTGGAATTACCACGTTTTGAAATGTAAATTCAAAACCTTCAACTTCTGATAAATCTGAAATATCACAATTTATTGCTGACTCCGGATAAAATTCTATATGAAACTCAAACTTTTTAACATCTCTAAAAAACCAATCAAGTTGTTCCCATCTCTTGGCTATGGTATTGGTGAAAAAAGCATTATTATAGCGGTCACCACCAGTAATTTCTGTAACTAACGTTCGCGAATCAAAACTGGTATCATCGTGTTCGGTATTATGAAGAATTATTGTTCCGTCAAAAATAATATCCTCGTAAACACCCCAACCTGTAGACTCCCAATCATTAAATTGTTGATTTTGTTCTATTGGAGATTCTTCTAGGTTTTCGAATGTGTAACTAAAAGAACTATTATTCTCTATATTACTATCTGTTTCGCAACAATAAAAAAGAATTAAAATAAAGTATAGCCATAGTGCTATGCTGTGTTGGTATTTTAGATTTGGGGGATTCATATTATTACGGTTTATTTTCTATTCACGTAATACTTTGGCATTTTCTTTAGCAACTTCATTACGCTCAATTTTATGATCAGGTCTAGACCATTTAGGCTTTTCACCCAAAGATTGGTATTCTGAATCTTCGGCTTCCACTGTTTTTGGTTGCATCTTCTTAATGAATGGTTTTTGAGGATTTAGACCTAATAATTTGAACATTTCCATATCCTCATTAACGTCAGGATTTGGTGTTGTTAGCAACTTATCACCAGCAAAAATAGAATTTGCACCTGCAAAAAAGCACATGGCTTGTCCCTCTCTCGTCATTTGTGTTCTGCCAGCCGACAATCTGACTTGGGTTTCAGGCATAACAACACGCGTTGTTGCCACCATTCTCACCATATCCCAAATTGAAACAGGTTCTTGGTCTTCTAAAGGTGTGCCTTCAACAGCCACTAAAGCATTTATTGGAACAGATTCTGGTTGAGGATTTAAAGTTGCTAAGGCAACAAGCATACCTGCTCTATCTTCCTCCTTTTCACCCATTCCAATGATACCACCAGAACAAACTGTAACATTGGTTTTTCTCACATTATCGATTGTTTCTAAGCGATCTTCATAGCCTCGCGTAGAAATCACTTCTTTATAATATTCTTCCGATGAGTCTAAATTATGATTGTAAGCATATAGACCTGCCTCTGCCAGACGTTTTGCTTGATTTTCTGTCACCATTCCAAGCGTGCAGCATACTTCCATATCCAGTTTATTAATGGTTCTCACCATTTCTAAGACTTGGTCAAATTCTGGTCCGTCTTTAACATTTCTCCATGCTGCACCCATGCACACTCTTGAACTTCCAGAGGACTTTGCTCGTAATGCCTGGGCTTTTACCTGTTGCACAGACATTAAGTCATTTCCCTCAATATCGGTGTGATATCTTGCTGCTTGAGGACAATAACCACAATCTTCTGGACAACCTCCAGTTTTAATGGAAAGTAGAGTTGAAACCTGTACAGTATTCGGGTCATGATGCAGTCGATGTACTGTAGCCGCTTCATATAGAAGCTCCATTAATGGCTTGTTATATATTTCTAAGATTTCTTCTTTGGACCAATTGTGTCTTATTTCGCTCATAAAATTTGAGATGAATGTGAGGATATTTATGTAATGTAAAAATATAAAATGATTAATTATTAAGTACTAATTCTCTTCCTAATTCTGCTAAAAATGGAATACCGATACTTTCGTACTCATAATTATCGTCATTGAATATTTTATTCTCATTTACGTGTATAGTTGCTGTTATTATATATTCTTTATTTGTTTTTTCATTTACAATATAGGCGCAATCTGTGAGGTAACCGAAGGCATAACCTACCTTATTATATATTTTAACAGAGTCAGGTATTGGTGCTTTGGTGTCTCCAAAAATTAGAAACTTTACGTAGCTATCATAATATTCTGTTCGATCATAACCTACCTCAAATGGTAAATTTCGCATAGCATTTAAGAAAAATTCTTTGTGTGTTTCTGATAAATCGAATTGTTTGTCCTGGCCGAAAGCTTCAGGAAATACAAATTGTTTCATCATATTATGTAATGAAGATAACGGGAGGTAATTTTTTAAAGAGAAATCCATCGGATGGCTAATAAGGCTATCATTTTCGATATAACCTTCTCCTTTTTTAATTCTATTGAGTTCCAGTGGTTTTAGATTTTTACTGACATAACTCTTTGTAGTATAAATAGCAGAATCCTCGTTAAAGAAATGAATAGGTTTGGTCTCTAAATCATATGGGTTAGGAACGGAGAATCGATGTGATATTCGGGAGGTTATACCTAGACTTTCTAGGTGATCATTTATATAGTCCTTTCCTAAATATTCGAAGAGCCTAGTGTAGGCCAAATTATCACTAACAGCAAACAGTTTATTGATTTCTTCTCTAAAGCTTGTTGTTAGCGAGTCGCCTTCAACTCTGAATGGTGTATCTATGTTCAGCCCTTTGGTTTGGCCTAGTTTTTCAAGAGCTAATAACGCAATTGGAAATTTTACAGTACTTGCAGGATAGAAATAATTAGAATCAACCACTTGATATGAAAAGTCCAAAAAAGAAATCTGGTCTTCATCTTTAATGACTTCAGAAAACAGTATTTGAATTTCATGCTGCTCTATATTTTCAACAACCTTCTTTATCTTTTCATTATTGGATTGAAGTGCTTTTTCAATTGGGTTTTCGATTTGTGATTCACAAGAGAAAATAATTAATAGAATTAAAAGGGCCCAGAAACTGGTGAAGCGAGTTTTAAAATTTTGATGGCTAGATGCATTATTAATCATAAGAAAACAAAATTATTTATAGGGCCGTTATGTCCTTTAAAATATGAAAAACTAATTAATTCAAATTCATTTAGGAATGTCTAAACTTTAGATTATAAAGAAATTACTAAGCTGACGGCATTGCCACCAAATCCTACAGCATTTATTAAAATATTAGATATACGATCTGGTGATTCTTGTTTTAAATGGGTTGCTTCAATAAATTTTTGATGCTTTAGCATTAGAATAGCCATTTCTATACTTAAGGTTCCGGAGGCACCTAGGCTATGACCAATAAGTGTTTTATTGGTTGTTAACGCAGGAATCCTATCTCCAAAAACCTTTTTAATGGCATTAAGCTCAGCGATATCTCCTTTAATGGTTCCTGGTGTATGTGTGATAATGACATCAATATCGGAGGTGTCTATTTGGCCTAGGGCCATTTTCATTGAGCGTTGGAAACAAACGGCATTAGTTGACAATGAAACATTATGTTTTAAAGTTTCAGTGCCGTAACCAATACCTTTTATAACAGCAATTGCATTTTGTTTTGTTCCATTTTCTAGACATAACATGGCAGCACCTTCTCCTAGAATCATGGTGTTTTCAGTTTTGCTGAAATCTAGTGATTTACATGGCCATGAATCATCACCTTGGGCATATATTTTTAAGGCCTTCATTTGAGCTATGGTAAAATCTGTAAGAGGCGCTTCACTTCCGCCAACAAGAAATTTATCACTCATGCCAGCGTGTAGCCATGCAATACCGTTTAGCATTGCGTGTAAAGCAGTTGAACATGTAATGGAGTGAGAAATAGTTGGGCCCTGTGTTTGAAGATCGTGAGCAATCCATGAAGAAATATTACCAAGTGTTGTTGTTGGAGAACTTAAAACTGAAACATTCTTTTGGGTAAAAAAATCGGTATAGTATTGTTCAAAAAGTTCTGTTGCTCCCCTTGAAGAACCAATATTTACCCCAAAATCATCACTTGAACTCCAGTTGGCATTCTTAACCGCTTGTCTGGCAGCAAAAATACCATAGAGTACTGTTTTATCTAATTGTCTATATTTTGAATTCGACTGACTTAGCGATTCAATTTTAGACTCAGAACTTTCAGGTAACTTGGAGACCCATTCTTCTTTTTGTTTGGTGAAAAAGTGCTTATTAGAATTGTAATTTTCCCATATCTCATCAGGATCAATTCCTAAGGGAGAAATGGATGCCATAGCAGTTATGGAAATTGGATTCTTCAACATTTATTTCTTTAGGGCAAAAGTAAGATTTATGCCTCAGATTTCATTTAATGCCAGTATGATTGTATCATAAATTTTTTGAAGCTCTTTTTCACTTATGACATAAGGTGGTTGGATGTAAATTGTATGACCTAAAGGTCTTAAGAATACACCATGCTTCATAAAGAATTTAAGAAGTTGATCGCGGAGTTCGCCATAACGGCTGGCTTTTGTATCGAGGTCTATGGCCAATATAACACCAATACTTCTCGCAGATTTAATTTTTGGATGCTGATCGATAGATTGTAGAAAAGCCTCGTGTGATTTAGAAATGGATTTTATACTATTTTGGATAGAATCTGATTTTAGTAATTCTATACTTGCAATAGCTGCAGTACATCCGGTGGGGTTCGCAGAATAAGTATGACAATGCATAAAACCTTGAGCGATAGAGTCCCCTAAAAAAGCGTTGTATATAACTTCAGTACAAGAAGTAATTGCCATAGGGACTAAACCACCAGTAAGTGCCTTGCTAAGACAAATAATGTCTGGTTTTGTATCCAAATAGCATGAAGCAAAGTATTTGCCTGTTTTTCCAAATCCTGTCATAACTTCATCTGCAATGGTCAATATACCATGAGATTTAAAGTAATTTAATATCTTGTTTAAGCCTTCATGATTATGAATCTTCATGCCTGCAGCGCCTTGCACCAATGGTTCATAAATAAATCCTGCAATAAGATTTTCTGAGATGATGGTATTTAATTGATCGATGATACGGTCTGCATTAGAGCCATCTGGAACAGGTATGCGTTTAATTTCCATAAGAAATTCTTCAAATGGACCGTTATAAACGGAAAGTCCTGAGGCAGACATGGCACCAAAGGTGTCGCCATGAAATCCATCTTCAAATGCTATAAATGTGGAGCGCTTTTCTCCTTTATTAAAGTAATATTGTAAAGCCATTTTTATAGCGGCCTCAACTGCTGTAGAACCATTATCATTAAAGAAAATCCTGTTTTGACCCTCTGGGAGTATTTCAATAAGTTGTTCGGAAAGTTCTATAGCAGGTTGGTGTGTAAAATCACTAAACATAATTTGGTCTAGCGCTTGCATTTGCTCTGTGACACGCTTAATGATATAATCATTAGAGTGTCCATACATGCAAGTATACCATGAGGAAATAGCATCGATATAGGAATTCCCTTCTTCATCATACAAGTAGCACCCTTTAGCTTTTACAATAGCTAAACTATCAGGATGTGTTTGATGCTGTTTAAGAGGGTGCCAAAGGTGTTTTTTATCTCGTGCTTTTAAACTCATAAATTGGATCTAAATGTTTCTGCATATTCTTTAATGACATTTTGATCAAAATAGGGTTCATCATTTATGCGTCCTATTACTTTTACATTGGTCATTTTTTCAATTATAGATTCTGTAGATTTATGCTCATCTCCACTGTAAATAATTGAAACATCAAATCCTTTATCTTTTAGAGTGTTAATGGTTAAGAGGCTATGGTTTATACTCCCTAAGTAATGGCGTGATATGACAATGACTTTATCTGTAGGTTCAATTAAATCCATTATCGTATCAGTACTATTTAGAGGGACTAATAATCCGCCAGCACCTTCTATGACCAAACTGTTTTTAGTTTTTGGACGTTTAATTTGTTTTAAGTCTATCTGAATTCCATCTAATTCTGCGGCGCCATGAGGACTCATTGGTGTATTTAATGCATAACTATTTTGATGGAATACAGATTTGCTATTTGAGACCAAACGTTCGACCTTATGCGTATCACTATTATCTAAATCGCCTGCCTGTACGGGTTTAAAATAATCGGCTTGCAAAGCTTCAACCAAAATTGCTGATGCAATAGTTTTACCAACATCCGTAGATATTCCTGTTACGAAAAGTGTTTTCATTTAATGGGAAATTCTGTTTTACAATTTTCACATTTGTACTGGTAGCGTGTGCTAAAAGGTAAGGTTCCTGATATGAACCCAATAAGGAAAAAAAACAAAGATTTAAAACTATTAATGGTTGAATACATTTCTATATGATTACTACCACAATTAGGGCAGACTATGGCCTTCCCTTCATCGTCAGTAGCATATTTTTGAATAGAATTTAAAATAGCATTTGCCTTTTCAGCATCTTTTGATAATACCTTAAGCTTCACACCACCAATGGCATTCGAAACTAAAGGGTCTGTATCTATAGTAATATTGTCTCTTAAAAATACATCAATTCCATCCGCTTCTAATCGACCCTTTACTATTTGAGCCTCAGAGGAATACTGGTATCGTGCTATGGTTACAAATGTCTCACTCATGAGTTTGTAAAGGTAGCAATCAGCCTCAAAATTTCCGAGATTTCATGCTTGGAATTATAACTATGTAGACATATTCTTAACCGTTCAGAATGTAAGGGAACTGTTGGCGATAAAATTGGCTTTACGTTATACCCTTCTAGCTTTAATTGCTCAGAAATAGACTTTACTTCGTGATTGCCTGGAATGATACAACAATGAATAGCAGAATTACTCGGGATGAATTTCAACTCTAGATTATGCTTCACTAATTCTGAATTAAAGAATTTAATATTGGATTGAAGTGTCTCCATTTGCATTGTATGCTCTAGTTCTTTGTAAGCTTCGATGATGGTAGCTAAACTATGAGGTGGTAATGCTGTGGTATAAATGAATGGTCTTGAAAAATTTATCAGATAGTCTTTAACTGCTTCATTTGAGAGAATAGTAGCACCATGACAACCAAGTGCTTTACTGAATGTTATAAGTCTTATAAATATCTCTTTTTCGAGATTAAGATGTTGTACTAAACCATAACCAAATACACCAATTGCATGTGCCTCATCAATTATTAAATAGCAGTTGTGTTTATTCGCTAGGGCAACAAGAGCGTTAAGGTCTGGTGAGTCTCCATCCATTGAAAAAACGGATTCTGTGACAATATATATTTCGTTAGCTGTTGAGGTATTTTGAAGTACTAATTTCTCTAAATGTTCTAAATCGTTGTGTTTAAACTTATAGGATTTAGCGTTGCTCATACTTATGCCATCTCGTATTGAAGCATGGATAAGTTCATCATATAATATGATATCACCACGCTGTGGTATAGAGGAGAAAATACCAAGATTGGCATCATATCCTGAATTAAAAACTAATGCACTTTCTGCTTTATGAATAGATTTTAAATGAGACTCTAATACCTTATATAGATTATGGTTTCCTGAAAGGAGCCGAGATCCTGTTGCTCCATTTTGTTTAGTATTATTTGAAATTAGATGATGATGAGCCTTTTGAAAAATCAACTCAGATTTTGCAAATCCCAAATAATCATTAGATGAAAAATCAATAAGATTTTCTGGCAAAGACAATTGTCTAAGTGCGTCATTTGCCTGGCGGTTATTTAATTTGTCTAAAAGTTTTTTAGGAATTCGACTCATTCATTTGTGATTTCCATTCATCTTTATCAATCCATTTATAATCATTGGGTACGGTAGCATCTAATAGATCAATATTTAATTTTTCAGATATCTCAAATCCTATCATAAAATTTTGTAGATAATCATTGCCTTCATACAATTTAAAATGTTTATTTCTGTCGTACCAAAGATTAACCTCAAAGATAGAACCTCCATCTTTTAATGGTTGTGTAAAAATGGAAATATATTCGTAATTAATAATTTGCTGCCACTTACCAATCTTGATTGGGCCGATTTCATAGGATGGTCTAAACTTTGAATTGGCCAGGTCCACGTAAATTCGTTTTTGCACACAGAATCCAATTCCTATTGAAATAAATATTATTATGGTATTGAAATTTCCTAGAGAAACTGAGATCTTTTCATTGGTGAAAATAATTGAATAGAGAGTTAAAAGTAAAACCACCGTGGCTAGGGTAAAAAAGAGTGAAGCAACTATGATTTGCCAAAATGGCCTGTTGCTTTCAGAGACTATTATTTCTTCATTCATACTGCTAAAATAATAATCAACTTAAAACAAGGTATCCTTTTGTACTGGCTTAATGATATAAGGCTTATTTGTGTCTACATATCTTTTGTATAAATCATTGCTTACAGGATGTGCCTCAAAGGGTTTAGTAGTAATTCCTACGGCCATTAACTCATTGACTTCTGGGATACTTAAGCCATCATCTAACCAATCTTCGTAATAGTGCGCATCTAAAACTAATGGCATGCGTTTGCCTTTATTATGCACCTCCATAAAAAATTCGTTTGCTTCTGTAGTCAATATGGTTGCACTTAGGGTATTATCATCCAATTCGTTGTAGAGTCCTGCAAAAACAAACAAATCACCTTCTGCATTCGTGGCAGATGGTTGATAACAGAAATAGGGTGTTGCTTTCCCATTTTCGTGATGTGGTTCATAGAAACCATCAGCTAAAATTAAACAGCGTTTATCTTCGGCACTATTTCTAAAGGACGCTTTGTCAAAAATAGATTCTGAGCGTGCATTCAACGTATTGCTCTTCTTTCGGAATGCTTCAGGATCATGTAGTGCCCAATCTGGTATAATTCCCCAAGTAGCATCAGAAATCCTCTCTGGATCTTTCATTGGTATAATCTGTAGATTTCCATGTGTAAATCCATTGAGATGATAATAGGGTTGATAGGTGGACTTTGCATCAAATGTCACTTTAATTTGACGTTGCAATTCCTTTTCAATCTTTTCTCGTTCTTTGCGTAATGCTGTAGAATAACACATGTTTCTAAGATACTAATTTTCGTTTTATTGATGACGATTTGCGAGTAGTGGAGGCGGTTCGCCAGTAAACGGATTCCAACGGCTAATGGTTTTAGCTTCCATACCTGCGGCACTTATTACAGCTCTGTCTCCATAACGCTCACGCATTTTATCAATGGCCTGTGCTAAGTTGAGTTGCGTTTCGTTGTCTTCAAATAAATTGATTTGATGACCACCTTCCACTAAATGGCTAAAGCGTACACCTATTAAGCGTACGAGTAACCGACGATTATAAAGTTTTGTGAATAAATCTAAAACCACAGGAATGATGTTATGGTCCATAGCACTATATGGAATTCGTTTTTGCTGTGTATAGGTCTGAAAATCGGAATACCGAATCTTAAAGGTAATACAGGCTGTTAATTTGTTACCACGTCTCAGCTGATAAGCCAGGTTTTCTGCCATGGCGATAACGAGACCTTTGAGCTTATGAATATTTGTGGTGTCTTGGCCAAAAGTGCGCTCAGTAGAAATAGATTTACGTTCGTGGTATTGTATTACAGGACTATTGTCTATACCATTAGCCTTTTTCCAAATAGAAAGGCCGTTTTTACCCAACACCTTATGCATTAATTCCATAGGCATATCTTGAACGGTTTTAATACGCTTCACACCCAAATCACAAAGTGCCTTGTAAGTGACATTGCCTACCATTGGAATTTTCTTTACAGAAAGAGGTGCTAAAAATGGTTTTTCGGTACCTGCAAGAATTCTAATTTCGTTATTGGGCTTTGCTTCACCAGTTGCAATCTTTGAAACCGTTTTATTTAAAGATAGCCCAAAGGAAATAGGTAATCCTGTTTCTTTGATAATACGCT
Organism: Winogradskyella poriferorum; assembly: GCF_050618035.1. Classification (GTDB taxonomy): domain Bacteria; phylum Bacteroidota; class Bacteroidia; order Flavobacteriales; family Flavobacteriaceae; genus Winogradskyella; species Winogradskyella poriferorum_A. Next base: position 528,361 of record NZ_JBODPY010000001.1, on the reverse strand, counting down.
GGCGTAATTCTGAAGCTAACTTATGGCACCCAAAGAACTTGTCCATTCCGGTGAGATCTATATAAAATTCATCAATAGAGGTTTTTTCATATAGTGGTACACTTTCTTTGATAACTTCCGTTACGTTTTGTGAAAACTTAGTGTAAATGCCAGAGTTACCTCTAAGTATAATAGCTTCTGGGCACAGTTGTTTTGCCATACGCATAGGCATGGCAGAATGGACGCCAAATTTACGTGCTTCATAACTACAGGAAGCTACAACACCTCTATCACTAGTGCCACCGATAAGCACAGGTTTACCATTAAGGCGACTATCCAATAAACGCTCACAAGACACAAAAAAAGTGTCTAAATCCATATGCACTATAGATCTATTGGTGTTCATATTGAGTTTTTAGATCTTTAAAACTTTTCTTTCTTTGAAATGTTGGGTTTGCTGATTTTACAGCATAGCGTGGATCTTCAATCACTGCAAGACGTTCAAATTTGGAAACCTCAATAGATACACAATCAAACTCTATCATCACCTTGCCAGTAATTTCATAAACACCTTTTCCTCTAAAAGGGTATTTGCTGGAAATTGGTGGGAAATGAACCGTATCTATAAAATCACCATCTCTATCTAAAAAGGTTCCAAAATACATGCGTTTTCCATTAGACGTACTTGTGTTTTTAGTAGTCACCAAATAGCCTTCTATGGTAATATATTTCCCTTCAAGTTGTTCTAAATGTTTAGCGCGTAGTTTACTTTTTGAAGGCACTTCGAGTAGATAAAACGGATTACATAGTGGGAATCCTAACAGCTCAATTTCGTCAAAGGCATTCTCTAATGCTGTGCTTGGTAATTCTGGTGTATTGTAGTTGATACGCTTTGTTTTAAACAAGGTCACTACATGGTCTTGTACTACCGTTTTACTAATTTTTAAATGCGCTTCCCATAAGAGTTCACGTTTATTGATTCCTGTAAATCGAAACGCATTGATTTTTATTAAAATGGTAATCTGTTCTATAGAAATAGGAACACGTTCTATAAAATCATCAAGTGATGTAAAGGCACCATTTTGCTCACGTTCTTTTAGAATACGCGCTGTGGTTTTAGATTCAAAAGATTGTAAAAACATGAATCCCAGATAAATGGTTTTGTCTCTAATAATCGCTTGATTGTATGAGTTGTTTATACAAGGGGATTCAACAATACCATTGTGCATTCGCGCTTCATGAACGTAGAGTTCTGTACTGTAAAACCCACCAAAATTATTGATAGTAGCTGTCATATATTCCAACGGATAGTAGGCTTTTAAAAAGAGACTTTGGTAGCTTTCCACAGCGTAAGATGCGGAGTGTCCTTTAGCAAAGGCATAACCTGCAAAACTTTCAATCTGTCGCCATATTTCTGTTGTGAGTTCTAATGGTTTGCCATCGTTTTTACAATTATCAAAAAACTGCTGTTTTACTTTCAGAAATTCTGCTCTAGATCTAAACTTACCAGACATACCACGACGTAGCATATCAGCTTCACCAAGGGTAAGTCCGCCAAAATAGTGTGCCACTTTTATCACATCTTCTTGATAGACCATAACACCATAAGTTTCTGGCATAATATCTAAGAGCACAGCAGGTGCGTCCTTTCTTTTTTCAGGATGGCGACAACGTAAAATGTATTGGCGCATCATGCCAGATTTTGAAACACCAGGTCTAATCACAGAGCTTGCGGCCACTAAACCAAGATAGTCGTCTACTCTTAACTTTTTTAAAAGCATGCGCATAGCTGGTGATTCAACATAAAAACAACCGATAGCTTTAGCATTCTTAAGTAAATACTTTATGCGTTTGTCTTCTTTAAAACGTTTAATATCATGAATGTCTACAGGTGGTTGGTCGCTGTAGTTTTTGTCAATAATAGTTACGGCATCTTTAATTTTACCAAGACCACGCTGACTTAAAATATCAAACTTATACAAGCCAATATCTTCGGCAACAACCATATCAAATTGTGTGGTAGGAAATCCTTTTGGTGGCATAAACGTAGCGCCATAATAATGAATAGGCTGTTCTGAAATTAAAATACCACCTGCATGTATACCCAAATAATTAGGAAAACCTTCAATATAGCGACTGTACTTAAGGACTAATAACGTTAATCGGTCGAGTCTCTTAACATCAAACTTACCGCGAGTCAACATATCCATTTCAGATTTTGGTAGCCCAAAAACTTTACCCAATTCTCTAACAGATGCTCTATATTTAAAGGTGTTATAGACTGTGATGAGTGCTGTATGCTTAAAGGTTTTAAAAATAAATTCAGTAATATCATCTCTGTCTTTCCAAGAGAAATCAATATCAAAATCAGGCGGATTTTGTCTAAAGAGATTAATGAAGCGCTCAAAATATAAGTCGAGTTCAATAGGATCTACATCTGTAATGCGCAATAGGTAAGCAATAATACTATTGGCGCCACTGCCACGACCAACATAGTAGTAGTCTTTACTGCGCGCATACTCTAAGATTTTCCAGTTAATTAAAAAGTAAGAAACAAAGCCTTTTTGCTTTATAATATTGAGTTCCTTTTCTATACGATTGTAGATTTTAGCATCAACATCGTTGCCATAGCGATAAGGAATTCCTTTATAGGTCAGTTTTTCTAAAAGCGCATAATCCGTATCTGCATTTTTGGTTAAGAAGCGTTGATTCTTTGGGATAGGATTCTCAAAATCGAATGTAATAGAGCAGTGGTTTAGTAGGTCTTCTGTATTGTTAATGAGGCTTGGAAATTCTGAATAGCGCTCACACAACGCATCATATGGTAACATCTTATCGTCTTCATGACCTTCTTCAGACTTAGGAAGTTTACTCAGTAAGGTGTTATTATCAATAGCACGTAGTAGACGATGCGTATTAAAGCCTTTTTTATCTTGAAAGGATACCGTTTTTAAAACCACCAATTTCTCTCTGTGCGCATTCCACTTAGAAAATTTTAATTGGTTGAGGTCTTTGGGTGTAATTCCTAAAAATTCGTTTTGTTTAAGTTCAAAATGCTTTCCTTTTTGGTAAGGATAGACGATGAAGCAATCTTCTAAAAGGTCGTCAGGTTGCTTAGGAATTTTTAAGTCTTGATTATGAAGAAATTTTGACAGATATGAGTTTATATTTTGAAAACCTTGGTTGTTTTTTGCGATGACAATAAACTGTTGTTCTGCCTTATTTCTAAAATCTACACCAAGTACAGGTTTTACCTTGTATTTTTTTGATAATCGTACAATATCTAAGCATGCTGAGGTTGTATTAATATCGGTTAGCGCCAAGGTCTGAACACCATTTTCTGAGGCAATAGCAAGCAATTGCTCGGGTTTTATGGTACCGTAACGCAGGCTGTAGTATGTATGACAGTTTAAATACATGGGACTAACAAAATTAGCTACTATATGTAGTATATATTGCTTATATTTGTAGTAAATGATGTTAAAATTATTTCGATGAAGCCAATACAAGCCAACATAAAACACCTGAGATCTTTAAGGAAGCTATCTCAAGAACGTTTTGCAGACGATTTAGGATGGACACGCTCAATGGTAGGATCCTATGAAGAAGGACGAAGCGAACCACCAATTGAACGCTTAATAGATCTGTCAAATTATTTTAATATACCTATAGATATCCTCGTTCGTAAAGATTTACGGAAAGCCAAGGACACCTCTTTTATTGAGATAGGGAATAAGCGTGTCTTATTTCCTGTAACGGTTAATGAAGACAATGAAGATTTAATTGAAATTATTCCTGCAAAGGCTTCAGCAGGGTATTTATCTGGCTATGACGATCCGGAATATATAGAACAGCTTCAAAAAATAAAGTTACCGTTTTTGCCTACAGGAACACATCGTGCCTTTCCTATAAAAGGCGACTCTATGTTACCGGTTAAGGATGGTGCTTTTGTCGTGGCAAAGTATGTGGAGGATATTAATGATATTAAAAACGGCAGAACCTATATTGTTCTAACAAAGGATGACGGTTTGGTTTATAAGCGTGTGTATAGTGCGGATGATGAGAATCTACTATTATTGAGCTCAGATAATAAATCTTACAAACCTTATTTTGTGTCAAAAGAAACTATCTTAGAACTTTGGGAATTTACATGTTGTATTAATACGCAAGAGTACGATGAGAAGGAACTGAAGCTAAGTAGTATTATGACCATGTTTCAAGAACTTAAGGTAGAATTAGAAGCTGTAAAGCAGTTGTAGAATGGCAAAAACTGTTAAATGGGGAATTATTGGCTGTGGCAATGTCACTGAAGTTAAGAGTGGACCAGCCTATAAAATGGCCGAAGGTTTTGAGCTTGTTGCTGTTATGCGACGTAACCTTGAGCTAGCCAAAGATTATGCTGAACGACATAATGTACCACGCTACTATAATGATGCAGATGAATTAATAAATGATTCTGAAATAGACGCAGTTTACATTGCTACACCACCAGATACGCATCATTATTATGCCATGAAGGTGGCACAAGCCAATAAAATATGTTGTATTGAAAAACCGATGGCGCCGAGTTATGAGGAATGTCTTGAAATTACCAATACATTTAAGATTAAAGGGGTGCCATTATTTGTTGCGTATTACCGTAGGTCTTTACCACGATTTAATAAGGTGAAGTCATTATTAGAAGAGAAGGCGATAGGCGATGTTAGACATATCCATTGGTATTTGAGTCGTACACCAAGCGATTTGGATAAATCAGGTGACTATAATTGGCGTACTGATGCTAAGATTGCACCAGCAGGTTATTTTGATGATTTAGCGAGTCATGGGTTGGATTTGTTTAATTATTTCTTTGGAGATGTCGTTAAAGTAGGTGGTATTTCAAAGAATCAACAACATCTTTATACCTCTAAAGATTGTATCGTAGGCTCATGGGAATATGCTTCAGGAGTATTAGGAAGTGGTATTTGGAGTTTTGGTGCCTATCAGCGAGAAGATAAAGTTCGTATCATAGGAAGTGAAGGCGAATTATCTTTTTCGGTTTTCTTTGAGGAACCCATACAATTAGTAACTTCTCAAGGTTCAGAAACTTTTCAAATAGATAATCCTAAACACATTCAACAGTTTCATGTTGAGAATATGGCCAAGCATTTATATTCAGACACACAACATCCTTCAACTGGTAAAACCGCTTCACACACGGCTTGGGTTATGGGTAGAATACTTGGATTAATTGAATAACCTTTTGTTTTTTGGTTTGGAAAGTTCTAAACGATTAAGGCAAAAAGTAACTACCTTCGTAATTAATTATTTAAGATGAAGCACTATTGGTATTTCATACTAATTTTCTTTCTTCCTTTAAGTTGTGGTGATGATTCATATGATGATGGTTCTACAACTGCATTCACTTTTATACCATCAAAATATTCAGGGATAACTTTTCAGAATAATTTAACTGAAACAGCAGAATTTAATTTTTTGAACTACAGTTATATCTATAATGGAGGAGGTGTGGCTGTGGGAGATATAAATAATGATGGTCTTGAGGATATCTATTTTACATCTAATCAGGGTTCCAATAAATTATACCTCAATAAAGGAGGCTTTAAATTTAAAGACATTACTGATAAAGCCGGCGTGAGAGATGACCAAGGTTGGTCAACAGGTGTAAGCATGGTTGATATAAATAATGATGGTTGGTTGGATATTTATGTTTGTAAGTCGGCCTCAGTTAAAAATAGAAAAGCAAGACAGAACCAATTGTTTATTAATCAAAAAGACAACACTTTTAAAGAAGAAGCCCTTAAGTATGGTCTAAAGGAGTATGGCTTTTCTACACAGGCATACTTTTTAGATTACGATAAAGATGGTGATTTAGACCTATATCTTGTTAACCATAGCATCGAACCAAATCAATCAGTGTATTTAGAACCACAGAATTTACCGAGTATTACCAAAGATGATATTGACAAGTTATTTAGAAATGACAATGGCAAATACATTGACATTACGAAATCTGCTGGGATTTCTTCGCTTAGCGCTTGGGGTTTAAGTGCTTCTATTGGTGATTTTAATAATGATTCTTGGCCAGATATTTTTGTAGCAAATGACTTCTCTGAACCTGACTTTTTATATATAAATAATCATGATGGGACATTTACAAATAAAGCCTTAGAAGCGCTTAAGCATATATCTAATAATAGTATGGGTTCTGATTTTGCTGATATCAATAACGATATGATGCCAGATCTTGTTGTGCTAGATATGCTTTCGGCCGATAGGAAACGTGGTAAGGAAAATATGGCCTCTATGGATATTGCCAAGTTTAACCAAATGGTTAATAATGGCTATCATCATCAATATATGTCTAATATGTTGCAGTTAAATAATGGTAATGGAAGTTTTAGTGAAATAGGTCAGTTAGCCAAACTTTCAAAAACCGACTGGAGTTGGGCTCCACTTATTGCAGACTTTAATAACGACGGGTTAAACGATATTTTTATAACTAATGGTATTGAAAAAGACATTGCTAATCAAGATTTTAGAACTAAAATGTTTAAGAAGGACATTGTAAACGATAGGCAGAAAAGTTTTGAAGAAGCAAAGAAATTAATACCCTCAACAAAGCTTGCCAATTACATGTTTATTAATAATGGCAATTATACATTTAGAGATAGTTCCAGCGCTATGGGCTTTTCACATAAATTAAACTCTAATGGTACTGCTTATGCTGACTTAGATAATGATGGAGACTTAGATCTTATTTTAAATAATCAATTGGAGCAGGCAAGCATATATAGAAACAATACGAGTTCTAATTATATTAAATTCAATATAAAAGGCGCAATTAATAACAGTAGTGGGATAGGAGGAAAAATTGAAATATATTATGGTGATCAGAACCAGTATAAAGATCTATATTTTAATAGAGGTTATCAATCTTCGGTGGGTAGAACGCTTCACTTTGGGCTAGATAAAACTGAGAATATTGATAGTGTAAAAGTTATATGGAATGATGGAAAAATTCAAAAACTGATAAATTTAAACGTTAACCAAACGGTAGAGGTAAATTACAATCCTACTGAGCTATATCAATTCAATAATAAGATTATAAGTGAGCACAATAAGGAAATTAAGGCTGAAGATTTAGGTATAGACTATGTTCATAAATCAGTAAATTTTGATGATTATAGTCTTCAAATTTTGCTTCCACAAAAACAATCAACTATTGATCAACCTTTAGAAGTTGCTGATGTTAACGGTGATGGTTTAGAAGATATATTTATAGGGAACACTTCAGGTTATCCTGCAGAACTGTTTTTTCAATTACCCAATGGGACGTTTAAGAAATCTGAGCAAGATGTTTTTATAAAAGACAAGGGTTATAATGATAATAAGGGTCACTTTTTTGATATTGATAATGATGGTGATTTAGACTTGTATATAACAACTGGGAATTATAGTCTGTCTTCGAATCGTGAGCTATTACAGGACAGACTGTACTTAAATAACGGACAAGGTCTATTCTCAAAAGGGCGACTGCCACAAATGTTAACGGTAACTAAGGCGATAGCTTCTGGCGATTTTGACAATGATGGCGATATAGATCTTTTTGTTGGCGGAAGAGTAATACCTGGCCAATATCCAAAAGCACCCAAATCTTATATTTTGGAGAATAGAGGTGGAAGGTTAGTAGATGTATCAACAAAAATCCTAAGTGATACACAATCCATTGGATTAGTTAATGATGCAGTCTTTTCAGATTACGATGTAGATGGTGACTTAGATTTGGTGATTGTTGGTGAATGGATGCCTATAAGTTTTTTAAAAAATGAGAAGAATCGCTTCAAAACGGATTCAAGCTTAACAAAAGATAATAGCTCTGGTTGGTATCAGTCCATATTGGCAACAGATTTTGATTTAGACGGGAACGACGAATATTTTGTTGGAAATATGGGTCTAAACAACAAATTTCAACCTAATGAAAGGGAACCTTTACATATCTATAGTAGTTATTTTGATGATAATGAAAGTTACGATATTGCTATAAGTAAAGAATCAAATGGTGATATTTTTCCGGTTCGAGGAAAGGAATGTTCGTCACAACAAACCCCTTTTCTAATGGAGAAAATTGAAAGTTATAGTGAATTTGCTAATTCTGATATTTTCCAAATATATGGCCAACAAAACATAAATAATGCTTTACATCTTGAAGCGTCTACCTTTAGTTCTGTCTATATAGACAACAATAAAGGTGACCTGTCTTTTACGGACTTACCCGTTGAAGCACAATTTGGACCCGTATTAGATTTTGAATTATTAAATGAACATTCGGATACAACATCGGAAGTTTTAGGTTTTGGAGCTATTTATGATGCGGAGGTGGAGACTATTAGATATGATGCTTCTAACGGGTTTACTTTATCGTCTCAGGACAATAACTTCAAAGTACTAAATAGATTTGATGACCTAATTAATGAAGAAGTAAAAGCCATTGAAATAATTCAAATTAAGAACCATTCCTATCTTATCGTATTGGTTGCTAATAAAGGTTTGAAATTGTTTAAGCTAAACTAGAAAAGACTTCCTCGAAAGCTGATCTACCAGAGAAAATAGGCACTTCTATAATTATAACAAATTGAAAATCAATTAGATGATTTACATATGTTAATGAAAAGTTAATATTAAGTACCTAACTTAGGAGGACTAACCAACCATCAAATTTTATGGGAACATTGAATCAAGATTTTCGTTACCCTAAATCATTTCGGTTATTTGTTGGACTAGTATTTGTATTATTCTTAACCATGTTTGCGTATACTATTGCCTTGGTAATTGGTGTTTTTGACATGGAACTTTATTCACCTGCAGTTGCGGGAATTAGTCCAAACGGTAATTTTTAAGAAATTACGGATCTAACAAAAAATGCGAAGTACTATATATACTTCGCATTTTTAATTTTATATTAACGAGATAATGCTTTTGTATTAATCAGCTAATACTATAAGTTTATTATCCTTCATTTCTATTGTACCAGAATTGATTGCTAACCAAACTCCTCTATCTGATTTGGAAAACTTAGCTTCAACTTCTTCTTCTAATTGAATGTTACTACCATTAACCTTTACATGTCCTTCTTTTAAGATAGACACGATAGGAGCGTGATCTTTTAACATTTCAAATTCACCATTAACACCTGGCACAGTAACAGATTCTACTTCGCCACTAAAAAGTGTTGCTTCAGGTGATACAATTTCTAAATACATAAATCTAAATTTTAAAGATTATGCTTCTGCAAGCATTTTCTCACCAGCTTCGATAGCCTCATCTATAGATCCTTTAAGGTTAAATGCAGCTTCTGGTAAGTGATCTAGTTCACCATCCATAATCATATTAAAACCTTTAATTGTTTCTTTAATGTCTACTAATACACCAGGTATACCTGTAAACTGCTCTGCTACGTGGAATGGTTGTGATAAGAAACGTTGTACACGTCTTGCTCTAGATACAGCTAATTTATCTTCCTCAGACAATTCTTCCATACCAAGGATAGCAATAATATCTTGTAATTCTTTATATCGCTGTAATAACTCTTTAACACGTTGAGCACAGTCGTAGTGTTCGTCACCTAAAATTTCTGGAGTAAGAATTCGAGATGTAGAATCTAATGGATCTACAGCAGGATAAATACCTAGCTCGGCAATCTTACGAGATAATACAGTAGTTGCATCTAAGTGGGCAAACGTTGTTGCAGGAGCAGGGTCAGTTAAATCATCTGCAGGTACGTAAACCGCCTGTACAGAAGTAATAGAACCTTTCTTAGTTGATGTAATACGTTCTTGCATCGCACCCATCTCAGTTGCTAAAGTAGGTTGGTAACCCACCGCTGATGGCATACGACCTAAAAGTGCAGACACCTCTGAACCAGCTTGAGTAAAACGGAAGATATTATCAACGAAGAATAATACATCCTTACCTTGCCCATCTCCAGCACCGTCACGGAAATATTCTGCAATCGTTAAACCAGATAATGCCACACGAGCACGTGCTCCAGGAGGTTCGTTCATCTGACCGAATACGAAAGTTGCTTTAGAATCCTTCATGGCTTTTTTATCAACCTTTTGAAGATCCCAACCACCTTCTTCCATAGAGTGCATAAAGTCATCACCATATTTAATAATGCCAGATTCTAACATCTCACGAAGTAAATCATTTCCTTCACGAGTTCTTTCACCTACACCAGCAAATACAGAAAGACCACCGTGTCCTTTTGCAATATTGTTAATCAACTCCTGAATTAATACTGTTTTACCTACACCAGCACCACCAAATAATCCAATCTTACCACCTTTTGCATAAGGCTCAATTAAATCGATTACTTTGATACCAGTAAATAAAACTTCAGTTGAAGTTGATAATTCTTCGAATTTTGGAGCTTGTCTGTGAATAGGAAGCCCATCTTTGTCAGCTTTTGGTAAATCACCTAAACCATCAATCGCATCACCAATTACATTGAATAATCGACCATAAACGTCTTCACCAATTGGCATTTGAATAGGTGCGCCAGTTGCAATCACTTCAGTTCCTCTACTTAAACCATCTGATGAATCCATTGCAATAGTACGAACTGTATCTTCACCGATGTGAGATTGTACCTCTAGTACTAATGTTGAACCATCTGGTCTATTTATTTCTAACGAATCATAAATCTTTGGAAGTTCAGTACCAGCACCGAATTCAACATCGATTACTGGACCTACAATTTGTGCAACTTTACCTGTAACTTTTGACATTACTTAACTGTTTTTGTTTTGCTATATTCTAATTATGAAAAACAACGTGTTTTTCGCGCTGCAAAGATATAGTTTTATTTAAAAAAACCAGCCCATTTTAAATAAAAAAAACACGCTTTACAAAAGCGTGTTTTTGAATATTTTATTTAAGCTTCTTTATTGTAAAAGAGGCGAATAATTAGTTACAAAATCTTCAGCTCGGGCTAAGTTGCCTGAAGCGACAAAATTAGAACCATAAGTATCATCGATAGCCAGCAGAAATGCATTAGCCATATACGCATAACCTCTGGAAGTAAGATGTATACCATCAAGACTAACAAGACCGCCGAAAACTAAATCTGCTGTATGAATGAAATCATCAAACACTACACCTGTACTTGCAGCTTCTTCTAGAATAGCATTTACATCAACAAAGGCCAAACCATTAGAGCTTGCAACGGAAGAGATAGTTGCATTATATGCATCAACAGCTGTAGCAATTTCTGCTTGTTCTTCTGGTGTTAATATCCATCGGTCTGCTAAAGGAACTGACACGCCATTAATTAATGTAGGATTTCCGCCTACAGTTGTACCAATAACACTTGCAGCCGGTAAAACAACTAAATCGTCTGCTGTAGCTTGTCTATAACTTGGTATCCCAAACGCAGATAAGTCGGTTAAATTTTCATCTTCAATTACTACAGCATTATTACTTGATGCTGTAAAATTAATTGTTCTTTGTGCTACTTCTTCTGCATCTAATAACCCGTTACTTTGTGCAAATAATAATCCGCCATTATAAGGAGCAAATCCACCATTTACTAAGTCTGCTGTAGCTTGGTCCAATGGTACAACATCATGACCAACTGCTGTGAAATAAGGTAAACTGGTCACATACGGAATGTTTGTTACAGCGCCTTTAGCTCCATTGGCTGTCATGCCACCAATTATGGCATTAAAGGCCGCTTCAAATGTCATTGGATCAGTAATTTGATCAATATTTGCGTCACCACCTTGCGTTGCATAACCTAAAACATCATTACCACCAATTAAATCAGCCGTAAAAAAGCTCGGGCTTTGTGCAGTTGCCAATTCCAAAATAGTTGCATTTGGCGCATTACCAGTAACTCTAACTGCGTAAGGGTTTGCATTTGGTAAATTAGCAATATTCCCATATCCTGGAGCGATAAAGTGGAAACTTTTCGCACCTGGAATACCTAAATTATTAAATGGCCCAATTGGGTTATTAGTAACGATGTCTGTTCCAACTGTAACAGGTCCAATAACAGACTCTAATGGAACAGGTCCAGCACCACCAAAAACCAATCTAGGGTTTGAAATTCTTACTCCACCCGCTGCAAGACCACCAAAATTGTCACTTACCAATGGTTGCGTAAAGGTTCCTCCGCCGGCATTTGCAAACTTGTCTGATAAAATTTTAGGAAACGAATTTTGTTGCGCGGCAAGAAAAACACTTCCGTCACTAAAACCAGCAGTAAAAGATGGCCCTATAGACACATAATTTGAAAAATCAGCTGTACCAGCAGTTAATTCAGGTAGAGGTTCAGAATCGGTATTACCTCTGTTTCTTAAATCGTCTAATGTCTCATTCTCGCACGAAAATATACTCAGAGCAAGAAATGATAATGCTATATATTTTAATTTTTTCATCGTCAATTTTTTATAGATTATTTATTGTGAGAGAAGCGTAATACATTGAACCAATGAAACCTGTTCCAAAGGCCGTGAAGTACTCATCTTGTAATAAGTTTGTTGCACCAACTTTTAAAGTGGTCTTAAGACTAGGAATTCTGTAGTTTATTTGTGCGTCTAATACACTGTAAGCTGGCACCTCTCCATCACCAAATGAAGCCTCCCAGAAGAAGTTATCACTCCATCTCCAAGAGGTATTAAAACCAAAATTCTTAAAGAGCTCAGTTTTACCAAAAGATAATTTTACTTTATGCTCAGGTGTGTTAAAATTTGTTCTGAAATCAGGATTTGCTTCTGTATCAAAATCTAATCTAGCATATGTATAATTAGCACTTAAGTCAAATCCATCTAATACCTTAGTAGAAACTTGAATCGCAGCACCGTATGAGTTTACATCCTCATCAGCATTTGTATATGTTTGGTAAGCCTCAAAATCTCCATTTGCAATAGCTGCAACCGCTAAAGGTACTCCGTTAGGAAGTGTTTGAGTCAATTGGACATCACCATAAAATGGAGAAACTACTGTTTCATTAGCTAAGAAATCTTGATATCTATTATAGTAAGCAGATGCATCAACAATAATATTATCAAACTTACCTCTATATCCTAGTTCATATGAACTAACCTGTTCTGGTTGCGCTAAGTTTGAATTCGCAATCTCTAAATCTGCTGGGTTACCAGAATTGGCAAAACCATTAAGTACAGAATTTGCAAAGAATGAATTATTATAAGCACCTGAAGCATTAATATCTACTGATTGTTGTCCTAAAATTGTTGCTCCAAATGGACTTAATGAGCCATCATTAACATTATAGTTTCTAACATCTCTTTCTGGGTTGTCTGGAGCACCACCAACAAGTATAGCTCTACCTACATTAAGACCTATATATAAATCTTGTGTTGTTGGGTTTCTAAAACCTGTTTGGAAAGAAGCTCTAATATTGTGGTTTTCATTAACTGTGAAACCAGCAGATATTCTTGGAGAAAAGAAACCATCAAACAGTTCGTTTTTGTCATAACGTAATGAACCTGTTAACTTTAATTCGACACTTTCAGAAAGTTCTAAAGACTTTTGTAATTGTGTATATAAACCAAACTCATCATAATTAATAGGTCCATCAACATCGGTATAAATTGTTCCAAAAGAATTTAGGCTATATCTTCTAACAGAACCACCAACTTGGATTTCTGCAAAATTTACTAAATCACCAAAATTGTAATTCCAATCTCCGTGATAAATTTTAGAATTGTCCTGGAATTTAGATCCAGTTGATAAGTCAGGGTCGTTAACACTTCTATTAAAAGCAGCTTGGAATTCTGGTGTTCCTGGAAGGTATCTACCAGTATCTGCTACTTGTCTTGCTGCAATATGTGCTTGTTCATCTGTAGCACCACTTAAGGTTGCGCCAATATAACCAGACACATATTCACCGAACCATGTGTTATCATCTTTCCAGGCTCTGTTAATATTAATTCCAGTGAAGACCATATCATAAGAATCTCCTGCTTTATCTTCAGTTACATAACCTCTAACAAAGAAATTGTCATTTCTGATTTCAAGCTTATGCTGTTGTAGGAAAAAGTTTTTGATGTTATATCTATTGGCACCTTGATAAATGGTATTACCTGAACCAATTTTTCCAACATATTGAATTTCGAAGTCATTTTCCCAAGGACGGAAATATAATCCCCAATCTGCTTTAATACTCTCAGCATTATAATTGGTTAAATCTCTTTCATTGTAACCAGTTCTACTTACATTAACCGATGGAATAAGTCCTGATGCTCCTGCCGGTGCTAATCCCAATCCTTCTAAAATTTGAGCCACACCATTAATGTTTGTACTTACTTCATCACCATAAACATTAATTCCATCATAATCAATATCTGCTCTTGTTAAGCCACGATTTAATTTATCTTCTTCACTTACTGCAGCCCAGTCTGTACCTTTTAAATATCCAAAGTTTACTTTGACTGCAAATTTTTCGCTGAACTTGTAAGCCATGCGGATTCCTAAGTCCGTGTAATCATTATCACCAGCAGCCTCTTGAGAGGTTATACCACGTTTAACATAACCACTAATCCCTTGATGATCAAATGGATTTTTACTTCGCATGAATAAAATACCGTTAAATGCATTTGCACCATATAAAGCGGACGCAGCACCAGGCAACAATTCTACACTTAATACATCAGTTTCTGTCATCCCTAATAAATTACCAAGTGGGAAATTTAGTGCCGGAGCAGAGTTGTCCATTCCATCAACCAGTTGCATAAAACGGGTATTTGCAAAAGTTGCAAAACCTCTAGTGTTAATAGATTTAAATGTTAAACTGTTTGTATTTATGTCAACACCTTTAAGGTTTTCAAGACCATCATAAAAATCGACAGATGCAGTATTTTTAATTTCTTTCAGACCAAAACGCTCGACAGTAACAGGTGATTCAAAAATACGTTCTGGAGTACGAGAAGCCGAAATAACAACTTCGTCTAATTCGTTTCCTTCCACCATAGTAACGTCAATGGTTTGATCATTTGATGTAACTTCAATTACTTGAT
This sequence comes from Winogradskyella poriferorum, assembly GCF_050618035.1. Classification (GTDB taxonomy): domain Bacteria; phylum Bacteroidota; class Bacteroidia; order Flavobacteriales; family Flavobacteriaceae; genus Winogradskyella; species Winogradskyella poriferorum_A. Next base: position 513,341 of record NZ_JBODPY010000001.1, on the reverse strand, counting down.
CTTGAAATCCGGTATACGTAACACGTATTGAAAATGGAGGTTCTTGATCTACTGTGAGAACATAATTACCATCAAAATCCGATGATGTCCCAGAAGAAGTTCCTACCACAACAATGTTAGCTCCAGGTAAGGGTAACCCAGAATTGTCCATAATTTTACCTTTTACAGTGGTTTGTCCGAAACATACCACACAAAAAAGCATCGCAAAAAGCTTTAGAGTTGTCTTCATTTTAGAGAATTAGTTATTTATTTAGAGTATTAAGTGGGCAATTTAAATAAATATACGTAAACACAATAAAAAATCCGCAAAAAATTATGCGCGCATAATATATTTTATGAAAAATTATGCGTAAAAATTGTGAATAATACAATTTTCATGATTTTTTGGTGATTTTGATATTTTAGTATGAGTAGATTTAATTCATGATTGATGTGAATTTAATGTGTTGTTTTTTGTTTAGTTATAAAGCATAACGTATAAAATTGCGTTACATGGATTAATTTAAGTCATCAATATATTTATTGTTATCATTGAAGCCTATTATAAAATTAACCTAAAGTATATAGAATGAAGATCATAAGAAAATTGGCTTTAGTCATTATCGGAATTTTCGTTTTAATGTTGTGGAGTGGAATTGTTCGTAATGTGGCTCTTGGTCAACGTGCAGCGGGACCTATAACTGGACCTATCAAAACCTTTTCTGAACTACCGTCGAATATGAAAATGGCCTATAAACACTATTTTCAGGCTCCCGAATATTATTTAAAAACTAGAGCAGAGGATGTAAACGAAATTAATAATCTTACATATGATTTATTTGGGACTTATGCATACAGAGATGGATCTCAGTTTAATATAGAATTGAAAAACTTTAAAAATCAAGATGTTATAAAGAATTGGATTTTACCAATTGAATTTTTAGGGCAACATTATGAGGTAGGGCAAAATGACAGATTGTTGCCATCTAAATTATTACCTAATCGAGGAATAGTCGCTAGTCTTGATGAAAGACCTGGTTTAGTTAGGATAGATTCGACCTCCAAAATTGTATGGTTTAATAATGAGTTCATTTTTCATCATGGTTTAAATTTTGATCATGATGGAAATATTTGGACACCAGGTGTTAAACACGAGGATGGAATAATTATTCCAAATACACTATCAGTGGATGGCTCCAAAATTGACTACAGGGATGATGTAATTCTAAGTATTGATGTTGAGACGGGAAAAACATTATATAGTAAATCACTTACAAGTTTATTTTTAGAAAATGACCTAGAAGAACTTTTGAATAAAGCGAATCATGTGAAAGATCCTTTCCATCTAAACGATGTACAACCAGTTTTAAATGATCATTCAGAATATTTCAAAAAAGGAGATTTATTTTTGAGCTTTAGACATCTCTCCGCTATAATTTTATTTAGGCCATCTACAAATAAGGTTATTAAAGTTTTAGAAGGACCATTCTCATTTCAGCATGATATTGATATCGTCTCTGACAGCACCGTAGCATTGTTTAATAACAATACGGCTTCATGGGATGTTATGTTTAATAAATTTGAATTTAAACCTAGTAATGGGACTATTCAACGAAAAATAAGTCACTCAAATGTACTAATTTATAACTTTGACTCTGATTCTTACAATGCCTTGTATGAAGATCAATTTATTGAGAATGAAATTTTTACAAGCGCGGAAGGATTATATGAATTGTTACCAAACGGGGATCTTTTTATTGAAGAACAAGGACAAGGGGTTTTATGGGTATTGAACAAAAATGGAGTTGTTCTAAAAACTACCCTCAAAAGCGATATTGATGGATATCATTACCTCCCAAATTGGACAACAATTTATACAAATATTAATTTTTAAAATCTACTATTATGCTTAATTATATTGGACCTGGATTAGGACTTGGAACGTTACTAATCATCATTTTTATTTCATTATTAGTTATCTTTTCTTTCGGTGTAGTGTTATGGATACCGATTAAACGGTTCTTTCGAAATTTATTTAAGAAAGGATAATGCTTTATTATTTTATTGCAGGTGTCTCTGGATTAGCCTTGGCGGCATCAATATTGAGTTCAAGAAAAGTTTTCTTTGAACTTCTTGAATCTTCTGTAGCACTCTCAAATGAAGTGCTTTCAAAGGAGGAAGATGTTGTAAAGCAGAAAAAATTAATAGGAGCATTAAAGCGAATTCTTAAGTCACTTTTTAAAACTTTAATTGTATTTTCTTTAATTGCATTAGCAACTCTTGTGCCGTTATTTCTTTACAGCTTAGTTGTTGATGAAAAGTTTGATAGTTTAGACTTTAGTTCTTTATGGTTCATTTTAAGTCTTTCGATTGGAAGTATAATTCCCTTCTTGTTAAAAAAGAAGAAGAGTAGTAATAACTATTCTGAGGCTTCTAAGCTTTTACATAAGCTAATTTTAAATAATTATAACTTATCGAAGCTTTTATTCTCATTTGATAAGAAATTCAAAAAAGGCGAGAGAATTAATAATAGTACTGAATTTGTTATTGTAACTGGTTTGGCACGTGCGGGAACCACGAGTTTAACGGATCAACTTTTTAAAGCAGGTAAATTTAGTTCGTTAGACTATTCCAACATGCCTTTTCTTTTAGCACCAAATCTTTGGAAAAAATTATATAATCCTAAGGAAGCGAATTTAAAAGAACGCAAGCATGGAGACAAAATGATGTTTGGATTAAACACTATTGAGGCTTTAGAAGAATATTTTTTTAAAGTTTTTCTTAATGATAGTTTTATTGGTGAATCTATTTTAACTAAGCACGAGATAAGTGAGGAAATATATCAGAAGTATTTAGAGTATCAATCCTTAATTAGGAAGGATAACACACATTTATATCTTTCTAAGAATAACAATCTAATTCTAAGATATCCTTCGCTTAGATCTTTAAATAAGGATTTTAAAGCCATTTTCTTGTTTAGAAATCCAATTGACCATGCTTATTCTTTGTTAAATCAGCACCTACGATTTAGAGAGTTTCAGCATGATGATGATTTCATAGAAACTTACATGGATTGGCTAGGGCATCATGAATTTGGTTTTAACCAAAAGGTATTTAGTTTTAGTGAAGAGGAGCCTGTTAATATTCAATTGGACCGAGATAAAATGGATTACTGGCTTTCGGTTTGGTTGAATTATTATAAATATCTCCTTACGTTAGATAGCTCTGAGTTTATCTTATTAGATTATGAAGATTATCTATTATATCCAGAAAAAGTACTTGGGTATCTGCAGCAAGAATTGAAAATGGGATTTGATTTATCTAATATTAAACCTTTCAATAATAACAAAACAATAGACACTTCGGATTGTAGTGAAAAAATATTAAAATCTGCGGATGAGATTTATCAAAAATTAAGAATAAAAAAAGTGTCCTTTTAAAGGACACTTTTTTTATTCTTATATTATTTATTTACTCTACCGTAACAGATTTCGCTAGGTTTCTTGGTTGATCCACATTTTTATTTAACATTACAGCAATATGATAAGATAAAAGCTGTAACGGTATAGTTGTTAAAAGTGGTGTAAGACATTCTATAGTCTCTGGCACCTCAATAACATGATCGGCCAACTCTTTTACGCTTTTATCACCTTTAGTTACAATTCCAATAATTTTACCTTTTCGAGATTTTATTTCTTGGATATTACTCACAACTTTTTCGTAATGCCCTTTCTTAGTAGCAATAACTACAACTGGCATTTGCTCGTCAATTAATGCAATTGGTCCATGCTTCATCTCTGCAGCTGGATACCCTTCAGCATGTATATATGAAATTTCCTTAAGTTTTAAAGCCCCTTCTAAGGCAACTGGGAAATTATAGCCTCTTCCTAAATAAAGGAAGTTCTTTGCATCTTTATAGATATCACTTATGGTTTGTACATAAGCATCAGATTTCAACGCTTCTTCCACCTTACTAGGAATAGTTTCTAATTCAATAAGGTGATGTCTAAATTCTGAACTAGTTATTGTTCCTTTAGCTCTAGCTAAACGCAATGCCATTAATGTCAATACAGTTATCTGAGTTGTAAATGCTTTTGTAGAGGCAACTCCAATTTCAGGTCCTGCATGTGTATAGGCACCTGCATTGGTCTCTCTCGCAATTGATGAACCTACAACGTTACACACTCCAAAAACAAAGGCCCCTTTTGATTTGGCTAACTTAATTGCCGCTAATGTATCTGCAGTTTCTCCAGATTGCGAAATAGCTATGACCACATCTTTTTCGGTAATGACAGGATTTCTGTATCTAAATTCAGAAGCATATTCTACCTCTACAGGAATTCTCGCTAAATCTTCAAAGATGTATTCTGCTACCAAACCAGCATGCCAAGACGTACCACACGCTACAATGATAATTCGGTCAGCAGCCAAAAACTTTTTCATGTTGTCTTCAACACCTGCCATTTTAATGATAGCTTCATTCGTAAGAAGTCGTCCTCTAAACGTATCTAATATAGCACTTGGCTGTTCATATATTTCTTTTAACATGAAATGCTCATAACCTCCCTTTTCAATCTGTTCTAGGTTGAGCTGTAATTCTTGCATATAAGGATCTACAAGTGCGTCATCTTTAATCTTTCTAACTTTTACTCCTTTATTTCTACGAATAATAGCCATTTCCTCATCTTCAAGATAAATGGCATTCTTTGTATATTCAATAAATGGAGAAGCATCACTTGCAATAAAAAATTCATCTTCACCAATTCCTATTGCCAATGGGCTACCAAGTCTTGCAACCACAATCTCATTTGGCTTGTTTTTATCAAAGACTGCAATTGCATAAGCACCAATCACTTGGTTTAAAGCAATTTGCACTGCTTTTCCAAGTTTGATATTTTCATTCTTCTTTACATCCTCTATAAGATTTACAAGTACTTCAGTATCTGTATCAGACTTAAAAATGTATCCACGCTTTATAAGCTCTTTCTTTAAGGCATCATAATTCTCAATTATTCCATTATGAATGATTACTAGGTCACCTGAGTTTGAATAATGAGGATGAGAATTGACGTCATTTGGAACACCGTGTGTAGCCCATCGGGTGTGACCAATTCCTAAAGATCCGTTTACTGAAATTTCGTCTTCTAATTTATTTTTTAGATCAGAAACTTTTCCTTTTGTCTTAGATAGTTTAATGTTTTTCCCGTCATATAATGCTATACCAGCACTATCATATCCGCGGTACTCAAGCCGCTGAAGTCCTTTAATTACGATTGGATAGGCATCTCTATGGCCAATATATCCAACAATTCCACACATAGGTTATCGATTTAGTTATTTGGTTCAGTGTAATATATTTCTAAATACACTTTTTTGGTTTCATCTTCAGTATTATTACCATGTAAAACCGTACCTCGTGGGCTTAACGACGAACTTAATGGAGAAGTTAAATTATCTTCTGAAGAAATTATCTCCCTTTGTGGGAAGGTTTCTTCTAAATTAACGTTTAAAGAAACAGCTAATCCTAAATCAACGTTAGTTGAATCTCTTAAGAGCAAATTATTAATATGCTCTGTAATTTCAAGCTTATATTTAATTCCTTCGCCATCAGGCTCATCATCAACACGTTGCAACGGACCTAAATGGTTTAATACTGAAATCGAAGGTATTGAATTTACAACTCCGTCTAAAAAATAATCTACTAAAGGTAATTTATTCTCTATATCATACAAATAAAGTCGGTTTGGTTCACCACCATTCACAATATCTTGATCTACGTAAAAAACTAAATTAGCTTCATTTACTAATCGCTTAGAACGGACAAAATTTCCACTTTCATCTGTTTCAACAAAATCATTTTTCCAGGCTTCAAATGCATTTAAAGTAGTTTCATCGTCATCAACATCTGTACCATTAAAGAATCTAATTTTTGCGATTGAACCTTCTCCTCCTTTCAAAAATATTCGGCTATCACCATCAACATCGTCACCGTCAGTGATCGGTGGGTTAAACTCATTTTCGGAAAAATTAATAAAGTTAGGGCCAAACGTAATTTGAAAAGTATCTTGTTCTGTAGTTTCTTCATCTTCATCCTCGCTATCATCATCACTATCATCACTTGCAACATCGCGCGTGTAGTGCAGTGTAATGTTATTTGTGGAAAATCCTATACTTAATAACAAAAAGCTACCATCACCATTAACAGGTTCAGCTTTAAAATATAGTCCTCTAAAGTATTCGGCAAAATTATTCTGACTACTCAAAACAGTTTCACCTTCTTGATCAATTATTTTTTGTTGCCAATAATCCGGCTTCAACATTAAACGCAATCCAGGTGCTAAAGTCTGGACAACCTGTGGATCTTCATCTTCATCCTCATCAGTATCTGGAGATGTTAATATGATGGCCTCATTAGAAATAGTTACAATGTTTTCTGTATTAACACTACCATCTTCATTTAAGTATTCAATTGGAGTGCCTTCTAATAACATATCAGAAATTGGAGATCCATCAGACCTTGTTTTATTTGAGAAGTATGTTTCGTTTTCGTTAAAATCACCATCTGGCACAAAATCACGGATAAAATAATTATTTTCAAAAATACTCAGTTTAAATGGCTGATCTCCAAATACAGAATCGAGAGTGTATATCGGATCACCCTCATCATCTTGATCTGTAATTCTAGAAAAAAACGGGATGTATAATGCAACTGAATCTAACACGACATTTTCACCAAAAGAAGGGTCAAAGGACGAAATTGATACTTGCGACACAAAACTTGCTGTTGTTCTACCAAAAGAATCATCGTATATACCAAGACCATTCAAGGATAGACCATCGGATTGATATGGTCCTAAAGTTTTAGTCCATGTAGTAATTTCAAAACTATCTCTTTTAATATCAAAATCGGTCGCTATGTCTGGATTAAGAACATCCGATTCGATAGTAGAGAAGTCTTTATCACAAGCAATGAATAAAGTGAAAATAACACTTAGTGCAAATAAATGAAGGGCAATTTTATTTCTTTTCATAAGTAATGTTAACTGTTAAGAACAGTATTTGTGTAGAATTCAGTGTAAGGATCTGCGAATTCTTCAATTGAATAATAGTCTAATACTGGTTTTTCAGTACTACTTAAATAAGTATTCAATTCCTCCGGTAATTCTTCCGATCCGCGTATCACCGCGTCTGAGTTGTCAATGGCAATTTTCATTAAATTGACATAATCAGGCTCAGTTAGAGGGCTAATAACACTATCCTCTAATCCATCGAACTTTACTTTATTAATCATTTCTTTATTTAACGTACCTTCAAAACTTTGATTGTACACCGAAGTAACAATTTTACTTTCAGTAAACAATGGTTCAGTCTTATAAAATTCTCTTAAATAAAGTGGTAGAAGAGAAGCCAGCCATCCATTAACATGAATAATATCTGGTGCCCAATTCAATTTTTTAACGGTTTCAATTACTCCTTTTGCAAAAAAGATAGCACGCTCATCATTATCTGGGAACAAATTCCCTTCCTCATCTGTAAGTGTTGCTTTTCTTTTAAAATACTCTTCGTTATCTATAAAATAGACCTGAATACGCTCCTTAGGTATCGAGGCCACTTTAATAATAAGTGGCATGTCTAGGTCATTAATTACTAAATTAATACCTGACAACCTGATGACTTCATGCAACTGATGTCTCCTTTCGTTGATATTACCAAATCTTGGCATAAATATTCGTATTTGTCCCCCTTGTTTATTTACCATTCTAGGAGCTTCAAAAGACATTGAAGAAATTTCAGTTTCTGGCAAATATGGAACTACTTCCGAAGACACATACAATATTCGTTTATCCTTCATAAATCAGTTACTTTTAGTATTTAAAATAAAAAACATGCAAAATTACAAAAATTTGTGCAGATTGCCAGTAAAATATTAAGTTTGCAGGCATTAAAATTTTCGAAGCACATTGAAAGTTTACCATAAAAAAGCAGAGCTGAGTGGCTACCTCAATGAACATTTAAAGGGAGCAAAAGAACTAGGATTAGTGCCAACTATGGGTGCTTTGCACAAAGGTCACCTGTCACTGATTGAAACCGCACTTAAAAATAATGACATTGTAGTGGTATCTATATTTGTTAATCCCACTCAATTTGATAATCAAGACGATTTAACCAAGTATCCAAGAACACTTAAAACAGATATTGATTTACTAAAAAGTCTAAATTCTGATGCCATAATAATATATGCACCGGCTGTAGAGGATGTCTATGGTGAAGATATTAATGCAGAGACCTTTTCTTTTGATGGACTGGAATTTGAAATGGAAGGTGCTTTTAGAAAAGGACATTTTGACGGTGTTGGCACAATTGTAAAAAGATTATTTGAGATTGTTAAACCCAGCAATGCCTATTTTGGAGAAAAAGATTTTCAGCAACTTCAGATTATTAAGAAGCTGGTTGCTTTGCATCAGCTTCCTGTAAAAGTCATTGGATGTAGTATATATCGCTCTGACGATGGTCTAGCTTTAAGTTCTAGAAATGCGAGGCTGACAAAAGCGCATAGGGAAATAGCACCATTTATTTATAAAACTTTAAAATCGGCTAAATCAATGTTTGGCACAAAAAGTGCTAAACAAGTTACGGAATGGGTCGAAAAACAGTTTAAAAAGCAACCATTATTGGAGCTTGAATATTTTACCATTGCTGACGTTTTAACCCTAAAGCCAATTAAGAGAAAGTCTACGAAGAAAACATACAGAGGCTTTATTGCTGTGTATGCAGGTGATATAAGATTAATAGATAATATCGCATTAAATTAATTACTTTTGCCAAATGCAAATTCAAGTTGTAAAATCTAAAATTCATCGTGTAAAATGTACAGGTGCTGACCTTAACTATATAGGTAGTATTACCATAGATGAAGATTTAATGGAGGCGGCCAATATTATACAAGGAGAAAAAGTTCAGATTGTAAATAACAATAACGGTGAACGCCTTGAGACTTATTGTATTCCAGGGCCAAGGAACACAGGTGAAATCACCTTAAATGGTGCAGCGGCACGAAAGGTGGCAGTAGGTGATATTTTGATTCTTATTACCTATGCTTTTATGGACATTGAAAAGGCAAAAAATTTTAAGCCTTCCTTGGTATTCCCAGATGAAGAAACGAATCTTCTAAAGTAAACATTTTTGAATAGTGTGAAATCCATTCTCAAAATTGTATTACCATTATTAATTGGGGCAATTTTTGTATGGTACTCACTATCTCAAATTTCTGTTCCAACACTTCTTCAATATTTTAAGGAGGCAAACTATTTTTGGATTATACTAGGTGTAGTACTAGGTGTTATTAGTCATACGTCGCGAGCTTATCGATGGCTTTTAATGTGCGAACCTTTAGGCTACAAACCTAAGTTAGCAAATAGCTTTATGGCTGTTTTTTCAGCATATCTAATTAATTTCACAATACCTCGCGCAGGCGAAATTGCTAGGGCTTCTATAATAACTAATTATGAGAAAATCCCATTTGAAAAAGGATTTGGAACTATTGTAGCAGAACGTGTCGCAGATACTATAATGCTACTGCTTATTATAATTGTAGCACTTTTTCTAGAATTCAACTTCATTTACGACTTCTTAGTTCAGAAATTTAATGCGGTAATATTGATTATAGCCAGCATGGGAATCTTCTTTTTAGTGGCTATATTCTATTTATTTGTAAAACGCAGTTCATCTGTCATTGCTATTAAAATCAAGAAGTTTATAAATGGTTTGGTGGAAGGTGCGTTGTCCATTTTTAAAATGAAACATAAGTGGTCTTTTATTTTTCATACCGTATTTATTTGGATTATGTATCTCTTAATGTTTTATGTTACCACGTTCGCTATATCTGACCTTATCAATATTTCATTGGCACCTATTCTTATTGGTTTCATCTTGGCAAGCTTTAGCATAGCAGCCACGAATGGTGGTATTGGATCTTTTCCCGAAGCAATTGTAATAGCATTAGTATTATTTAATTTACCGGAGGATCCTAGTAGGGCTTTTGGTTGGATCATGTGGACATCTCAGACACTTATGATTGTTATCATTGGAGGACTTTCGATCCTGTATTTACCAATTTATAACAGGAACAAATAAGCTATTTAGAAATATTTTTTACCTTGCTTAGACTATTATTTTAAGCTTTAGATGAATAAATATTATACCTTTTTAATTGTACTCCTTTTTTCATTTGGTTTAGGCGCTCAGGCCATTTACAAGACCATTGAATCTGAAAAACTTCAGGAATCCAGAGAGTTAAAAATTCAATTACCACGTAATTATGACCCAGAAAACAAGCGAACTTATCCACTTGTGGTCGTCTTGGATGGCGACTATCTTTTTGAGCCTGTGGCTGGTAATATAGATTATCAAGCTTATTGGGAAGATATTCCGGATTGTATCGTAGTGGGTATAAATCAATCAAATACAAGAGAGGATGATTTTTACTATGATGAAGATAGTTTTTTACCGGTTGAGGATGGTGCAGCTTTTTATGAATTTTTGGCTTCGGAGCTCATCCAATTTATCGAAAAAGAATATAATACCTCTAATTTTAGAATAATTATAGGGCATGATTTAAGCGCTAATTTTTTAAACTACTTTTTATTTAAGGACAAACCACTATTTAGATCATACGTAGCACTTAGTCCTGATCTTGCACCAGAGATGACAACAAGACTTAACGATCGCCTAACAGATATTGAACAGAAAACATTCTATTATCTGGCAACAGCTGATGCTGATATAAGCTTTTTGAAACAATCAATTAATGAAAGCGATTCTAAGTTAAAGTTGATTACTAATGAAAATCTCAGTTATAACTTCGATAGTTTTGAAGATGCGAATCATTACTCATTAGTAGGAAGAGGTATTCCCAAAGCGCTTAATCATATATTCTCACTATACAAACCAATAAACGGTAAAGAATATAAGGAGAAGATTATACCGTATGAGGGGTCACCTTATGAGTATCTGGTTAAAAAATATGAGGATATTGAATTCTTTTATGGCTTTGAAAAGAAGTTAATTGAAAATGATATTAGAGCAATTGCTGCTGCTTGTAATAAGCGTGATGATCTTGAATCACTTGATAACCTTGCTAAATTGGTGAAAAAAGAATTTCCAAATTCAATGCTCAGTGCTTATTATATGGGAATGGTTAATGAAAAAGAAGGTAATTATAAAAAGGCATTATTAAGATATAAGGCTGGATTATTAATGGAGCCATCTCAATATATTGACAAGGAAATTATGCTAGAGAAAATGTATGAAGCGCAAGACGCTTTAAAAAAGTAGTGTATTTCATCGAAAAAAATTTACAACTTACCGATAAATTAGTATGTTTGGTAGACCAAAGCTAAACCTACTTAATTAAATGAAGAAGACTACTTTTATAGTATTATTCTCTATTCTATTTTATCAATTATCTGCCCAAATCATTTATGATGAAATAGCGTCGTCTAAATTAAATTCGATACGAGAATTAAAAATTAAACTACCCAAGGGATACAGTCCAGAGTCAGAACAAGTTTATCCATTAATTATAGTTTTTGATGGTGATTATCTTTTTGAACCAGTTGTGGGTCAGTTAGAATTTCAAACCTATTTTGATGATATGCCTAGTTCTATCGTTGTTGGTGTTGTCCAAGCAGATGAAAGAAATTTTGATGGTTATTGCGATGAGGTCAGTGGATTGCCCAAAGAATCTGGTCTGAGATTTCATGATTTTGTGTTGGAGGAATTATTACCCTATCTCGATACTAAATACAATACAAGTAAATTTAAAGTAGCCGTTGGCCACGATTTAATGGGGAATTTTATTAATTCATTTCTTTTTAAGGAGAATCCTCCATTTAATGCTTACGTATGTTTGAGTCCTGATTTACAAGGAACAGTTAGAAGTTATTTAGGAGAACGTTTGGAGTTTTTTGACAATGATATATTTTATTATATGGCCACGGCAGATAAAGACTTGCCCTATATAAGAAAGGTTGTTCTTAATGCAGACGCTGACATTTCAAAGGTTCAAAATTCTAACTTAACATACTATTTTGATGATTTTGACGGTGATTCACATTACACACTTGTAACGAGTGCAATCGCGAGATCTTTTGATAAAATCTTCGAAATTTATAAGCCTTTGAGAGAAAAAGAATTAAATGAAAAAGTATTCCCGTATGAAGGTACTTTAGATGTTTACCTTGTTGACAGATATAAAAAGATAGAAAAGTTATTTGGGGTAAAGAAGGAAATTACGGAAGAAGAATTCAAGAAGGTTGTTGAAATAGCTGATAAGCGTGATGATATTGAATCATTAGAGAAAATTGGGAAATTAGCGAAAAAATTAACTCCAGAATCACTTCTGGGTACATATTACTTGGCCCAATATGCAGAGAAAATAGGCAAAACAAAAAAGGCAAAAAAGTTGTATGAATCTGCGCTCACACTTAACGATGTAAGCCATATTAATAGAGACTTTATTTTTTCAAAAATTGATGAATTAACTGTTGTTGACACTGACAATGATGACGAAAAGGAAGGAGGAGAAGATGAAGACAACTAGAAAGCGAACTCCTTCAACAGATTATTTTTTTGAAGCATTATTTATAAAAATTAAAGACGTTTTAGGTTCTAAAACGGCTTCCAAATGGACGGCTATAAAATTGCTCACTTTCCTCAATTGGTTTAAAGACATAAATTAAAATTGTTTTATTTTAGCTTTCCTTTTAAAGGCAATGGTCTTTCTTTAATATGGCTAAATTAAAAACATCTTTTTTTTGTCAAAACTGTGGTGCCCAGTATCCAAAATGGCAAGGGCAATGTACGTCTTGTAAGCAATGGAATACTATAACAGAAGAGGTCATACAAAAGCCAGACAAGAAAGCTTGGAAAACCAATGACTCACAGCCTAAACGAATATCGAAACCTTTAAAGATTAAGGAGATTGACGCATCTTCAGACGAAAGGCTCGATTTAAAAAACATTGAATTTAATAGGGTACTTGGCGGAGGTATGGTAAAAGGTTCAGTCACATTATTGGGTGGAGAACCTGGGATTGGCAAGAGTACATTATTATTACAATTGGCGTTAAGTATACCTTATAAAACGCTTTACATTTCTGGTGAGGAGAGTCAGCAACAAATAAAAATGAGGGCTGAACGTATAGGTTCAGAAATAAATAACTGTTATATGCTAACAGAAACAAAAACTCAGAATATATTTAAACAGGTTGAAAACCTACAACCTGATATCATCATAATAGATTCAATTCAGACACTTCATAGTGATTATATAGAGTCCTCAGCAGGTAGCATTTCGCAAATTAAAGAGTGTACTACTGAATTTATAAAATTTGCAAAGGAGACTGCCACGCCAGTTTTGTTGATAGGTCATATTACAAAAGATGGGAATATTGCTGGGCCAAAAATACTGGAGCATATGGTGGATACCGTTTTACAATTTGAAGGTGATCGTAACCATGTTTTTAGAATATTACGGGCTAATAAAAACCGTTTTGGTTCTACAAATGAGCTTGGGATATACGAGATGCAAGGTTCGGGATTAAGAGAAGTTACAAACCCTTCCGAGTTATTAATATCCCAAAAAGACGAGCAACTTTCTGGCCATGCAGTTGCAGCCACTTTAGAAGGTATGAGGCCAATAATGATAGAAGTACAAGCATTAGTAAGTACAGCAGTTTATGGAACACCGCAAAGATCTACTACTGGATTTAATTCAAAAAGGCTAAATATGCTTTTGGCTATTTTAGAAAAACGTGCTGGTTTTAGGTTAGGTGCAAAAGATGTTTTTCTCAATATTACGGGTGGAATAACAGTGGATGATCCTGCTATAGACCTAGCTGTAATTGTAGCGATTTTGTCTTCTAATGAAGATATACCAATTCAAAGTGATTATTGTTTTGCAGCAGAGATTGGATTATCAGGTGAAATGAGACCTGTTCAGAGGATAGAACAACGCATATTAGAAGCTGAAAAACTCGGGTTTAAAGCTATTTTTATATCAAAGTATAGTAAACTTCCAGAGAGTTCGTATCAAATAGGAATACATAAGATTTCCAAAATCGAGGATTTAGTTAAAATTATACTGTAACTACCTTAAATACAGTGTTTTTAAACGATATTTTACTGCACTTCAGCTTTTGCAAAAAGCACTTTGTCGATAAATTTAAGCATTTAAACGAAAAAAAATCTCTGTTTTCTTGTCAGGTCAGTTGTATTAGCTTACTATTGTATTAGTGATTAGCCCTATCCCTCCTTTTATTTCCCTCAGTTGGATTAATCTTTTTAATTAAATCCTGTTCTAAAGCAAAATTTGAGTACATAATTATAATGTCCTAACAGTTAATAATTATGAAACCAAATTTACTGTTCCTATTTGCTGTGATCCTTTGTCAGCAAATTATAACTCAAAAAATTGAAGCACAGACGTGCGAGTCCTACTCATTTAACCCACCGTCTATACCTTCATGTACATATACTTATACTTCATCTGGTTGGTTTGATAGTACTAGTAATCCTATTAGTCCGCCATCAACCGTTAACAATTCGGATACTGTATGTATCCTTGCAGATAATAGTGATACGATTGCTACCACAGGTTTCAAAGGAACCTTATATGTTGCCTCTGGTGTAACCTATTCTGGTAATATTTCGAGTATAAATGGTGCAACAGTTTATGTTGAAGGGACCTTGGCATTTCCATTAAATCCATCAATAAACAACACTGAGGTTTATGTTTATACAACTGGAGAAATAGATATTCCTGGAACGTTTAATCCAGCAGGACAGTCTATAATATACAATAGTGGTATTTTTAATATAGGAGATGAGTTGCAATTAGGAGGTAATTCAAAAATGGTAAACTTTAATGGTAGTAAAGTTAAAGTTCAGTCTGATGCAAGTGTTTCTAGTGAGTTTGCTAATTGTGGGATCTTAGAAGTTGTTGGGTCTTTATCCTCTGGAGGATCTAGTGCCTTGATTAATAATTGCTCGCTTTATGTACAAGGTGATATGTCATTAAATGCTGACTATACAAATAATGGATTGTTTGTGTTGGATGGTAATTTATCATTCGGGACAGCTACTTTCTATAATTATGGAACCATGTTGGTCAATGATATAAATTTAAGTAATGATAATGTTGTTGGTGATGACATAAATTCGGTTTTAATAGTAAGAACAAATTCGGCATTAGCAAGTGGAGGCGGAATAACTGGTCATATGTTTTATGATGTTGATGATGGTGGAGGTTTTGATTCGAGCTGTGGATCTTGTACGGAAGATATCGATGTACTATTAGATGTTAGTATTCCGTCTTCTACGGATTTGATTTTAGAAAACTGTGGAGCTAACATTGAGATTAATCCTTTTTTAGTAGAATCTAGACTCGATTTTGATGGCGTAGATGATTATTTATCTACACCAGAATTTATTAATGGTGAAAATCAGGTTTCTATAATGGCTTGGGTTAAATCAGACTCAGGTAATTCAAATAATATGACGATTGGCGGTGAAGATACAGGATGTAAATTATGGTTGCAAAGTGGTAATGTGCCTTCTTTTACTATATCTACTGTTGGGAATTCGCCAGTTACCCTTTCAACTAGTGCCATAAATTTTGATGAATGGCATCATATTTCAGGAACCTATACAAGTGCAACGGGTAAATTGAATCTCTATATAGATGGAGAATTAGTTAACTCAGGAAGTGTTGGTGGTAGCGGAGCTGTAATTCAAAGCACTGGGACAGCTAATGGAAATTTTGAAGTAGGTCGAACATCTGCCGTAATTGCTAACCGACAATACTTTAAAGGAGACATTGATGAAGTGAGAGTTTTTGATGAAGCTCTTACTGATTCGCAAATTCAGCAAATGGTATATCAAGAGATTGAAGAAGGGTCCGGGAATGTACAAGGAAAATCAGTGCCTAAAGCCATTGAAGACGAAACGGATTCTCAAAAGATTTCATGGAGTTCCTTATTAGCCTATTATCCAATGACAGACATTATTTCTTATGAGAGAACAACTGATTTCTCTCAAAGTGATAGAATAACAAAGCTTCACAATATCACTTCGATGCAACAACAAACGGCACCAATGCCATATGAGACTGTTAATGATGGAGATTGGAGTGCTGAGGGTACTTGGGCTCATGGTAATGTTTGGGATATTGAGGATATTTCTAGTAATAAAGACTGGAGTATCGTTAGGGTAAAAGATAATATCACTACATCAAGTTCTCACACAAATCTTGGACTTATCATTGATTCAGGTGCTGAACTTGTTGTTAATGGAGATTATAAAATTGAGAACACCTATTATCTAGAGCTTAACGGTACATTAGATCTTATGGGTGATTCACAACTTATCCAGGGTTCTAGAAGTGATTTGGTAACATCATCAGATGGTAAAATTAAAAGACGACAAGAAGGTACTTCAAGCCACTACTGGTATAATTACTGGGGCTCACCAATTGGTAGCCTTGGTGCATCATCACTTTCAGACAATAATACAACAAGCAATAACACTAATAATAGTACCTATAATCTTGGGATGCTTAAAAAGTCAGATGGATCTAGTTTTGAATTTACAAATGCACTTCACGAAGCGGGTAAGATTAGTAGATATTGGCTTTATACCTATATCAATGGAATAAATTACAATTCTTGGTCGTCCATCAACCAAAATAGTGCTTTACAGCCTGGGACTGGTTATACTCAAAAAGGAACAGGAGTTGGTAGTGAACAACAATATTTGTTTGAAGGAAAACCAAATAATGGAACGATCTTGGTCGATGTGGTCGATACAGGAGGAAATGGTTCCGTATCAGGAGTTTCAAAAACTGATTATCTACTAGGCAATCCATATGCTTCAGCATTAGATATTCATCAGTTTATAGATGATAATGCTGGTATCATAGAAGGAACTATTCAGCTATGGCAACAGTGGAGCGGTACGTCTCATTATCTAGATGAGTATGATGGAGGTTATGCTCAGGTTAATAAGACTGGTTCGGTGAGAGCCTACCAATTTGTTGGATTTAATGGTGCAAATAATGGAAGTCAAGATGGTACTAAGAAGCCATCCAGATACTTACCAGTAGGCCAAGGATTTATGGTTGAGGTAATTGCTGATGGTCAGATACGATTTAATAATGGCCAAAGACTGTTCATAAAGGAGTCTGATCACGATGGCACATATAATAATGGGTCAATTTTTTTCAAAAATGGTGTTAGCGGAGGAAAGTCATCGTCAGAAAATGAACAAGAGATGCAGACCATACGACTTGAGTTTACATCGGTTGATGGCCCTGAAGCGAGACGTGAACTGTTGTTAGGGTTTAGTGATTTTACATCCGAAGCGTTTGATTATGGTTATGATGCTAAAAATATGGGCGTAGGTGATGACGATATCAATCTCTCTTTTGGAGAGGAGGCAATGACCATTCAGGCTTATAGTGCTATTACCGATGATAAGATTATTCCTATGGTGCTAAATTCCTCTGGAGATTATAATTATGAAATCGCATTAACTGAAACAGAAAATATAGCTGAGGATCAAGAAATCTATCTTAAAGATAATCTCACAGGAGAGTATCATGATCTTAGAGGCGAACAACCTTATGCTTTCAGTTCTGAAGCTGGAAAACATAGTGGTAGATTTGAGGTAGTTTTCTCTGAGCAGTCACAGACACTTTCGGATATTGAGGATAGTGTAGAAGACTTGACTATCTACTATGCAATGAGTAGAAAGAAAATCGTCATAATGAATCCAAATGGTAGAGAACTTTCAAATATAGCAGTTACCAATATGTTGGGACAAACAGTATATGGGACTAATTCGATGTATCCTGGTTCGTATAGCGAATACCAGCTTAATAGTCTTGCGACTGGAACCTATATTGTTCAGGTGATTACAGATGATAATACTCAGTTCACAAAAAAATTCATTGTAAAATAAAAGTTAAGTTAATTAGGAGAGGTACAAAAAATGAAGTTTTTGTGCGTATTTTCTTTGATTAAATCATCATTTTATGAAAGAATTGACATGTTAACATTTTTAACACTATTTTCACGGAATAAATTTGTAATAGGCTGAATAATTGCAGTTATTCGCTGAGAATTATTAACTATACATTCATGGATGACCCTAACTATGATTTTTTAAAATCAAAATTCCATGTTGATGAAACTACATATGCTATTCTCCAAGATTTAGGTAAAATCAAAAAGCTTAAAGCTGGGGAGAGTATTGTTGAGCAAGGAAGTAAAACCAGTAAAGTTGCTCTAGTGTTAACCGGTTTAATGCGTGCTTATAGTACCTTAGAATCTGGTAAAGAAATCACAAAAAATATTTTTACACCTTTAAATTTTATTGGTGCATTCTCTTCTTTAATAAAGAACAAACCATCTCTATTTTGTTATGAGGCTTTAGTTGATTCAGTCATTTTTGAAATAGATTTTCAAGAGTTTAATGAGGTAACTAAGACTAATGTTAAAGTTAGTAATCTCTACAATCGTATCATGGAAGAAGTTTTTACGATTTACGAACTGAAGCAATTAGAAGAAATGGCGCTCAATGCAACAGAGCGGTATTTAAAACTAATTGAAAGGATACCAAATATTGAAAAATTAATACCGCAATATCAAATAGCCTCATATTTAAATATTTCTCCTGTTCAACTTAGCAGAATTAGAAAAACCTTAAAGACAGATTAACCTATGTTAATTTATAGATGATTTATTCGGTCTACATTTGTTTTGAGGTTAATTTTTTACAAACAAGATTAATTAATAGCCCTAACTAAAAAAAGCAAACTCCCACGGTTTGCTTTTTTTTATTTAAAAATCAATCCTTTAGATAGAAATTCTTAATTTCGCGGTTCCTAAAGAATATAGATAGAAATGAACACAAAGTTCCCTGAATATAAAGGGCTTAACTTACCTAAAGTCGCAGAAGAAATTAATGATTACTGGGAAGAGAATAACATCTTTGAAAAAAGTGTAACTACTCGAGAAGGTAAGGAACCATATGTATTTTTTGAAGGTCCACCGTCAGCTAATGGTTTGCCTGGAGTTCATCACGTTTTAGCACGTGCAATAAAAGATATATTCCCAAGGTATAAAACCATGAAAGGGTATCAGGTTAAGCGCAAAGCGGGCTGGGATACACATGGATTACCTGTAGAATTAGGTGTAGAAAAAGAATTAGGGATAACCAAAGAAGATATTGGTACTAAGATTAGTATCGAAGAGTATAACGAGGCTTGTAAAAAAGCCGTAATGCGATATACTGATATTTGGAATGATCTCACAAGAAAAATGGGCTACTGGGTAGATATGGACGATCCATATGTAACCTACAAGTCCAAGTACATGGAAAGTGTTTGGTGGTTGCTCAAACAGATTTATGGTAAAAATTTACTGTATAAAGGATATACCATTCAACCATATTCTCCAAAAGCAGGAACTGGCTTAAGTTCACATGAGTTAAATCAACCAGGAACTTATCAAGATGTTACAGATACAACAGTTGTTACCCAGTTTAAGGCGAACGAAAGCTCACTTCCAGAGTTTCTTCAAAATGAGGGTGATATTTATTTTTTAGCATGGACAACAACACCATGGACCTTGCCAAGTAATACTGCTTTAACGGTTGGGCCTAAGATTGATTATGTTTTAGTAGAAACTTATAATCAGTATACTTTCAAGCCGATTAATGTAGTATTAGCAAAGAGTTTAGTAAATAAGCAATTTGATGGAAAATTCAATCAAGTTGAAAGCAAATCGGAGTTATTAGAATACAAAAATGGTGATAAAAAAATACCATTTTATGTAGTTAAGGAATTTAAGGGTAAAGATTTAGTAGGGATCACCTATGAGCAACTCTTAGATTATGCTTTACCTTATGAAAATGCTCAAAATGCATTTAGAATAATTTCTGGAGACTTTGTAACGACTGAGGATGGTACAGGGATTGTACATACTGCTCCAACATTTGGAGCAGACGATGCTTTGGTTGCTAAACAAGCAATACCTGAAATTCCACCAATGCTTGTAAAAGATGACAACGGAAATCTCGTTCCGCTTGTAGATTTACAAGGACGCTTTAGACCAGAACTGGGAGAATTGGCTGGGAAGTATGTCAAAAATGAATATTATGATGATGGTCAAGCACCAGATAAGTCTGTTGATGTAGAGCTCGCCATTAAATTGAAAACAGAAAATAAGGCATTTAAAGTCGAAAAATATAAGCATAGCTATCCAAACTGTTGGAGAACTGATAAACCAATACTTTATTATCCGCTAGACTCATGGTTTATCAAAGTCACTGATGTTAAGGATAGAATGCATGAGCTAAATAGGTCTATTAACTGGAAACCAAAATCAACTGGTGAAGGGCGTTTTGGAAATTGGTTGGCTAACGCTAACGACTGGAATTTATCACGATCTCGATTTTGGGGAATTCCGTTACCAATATGGAGAACAGAAGATGGGAAAGAGCAGTTGTGTATTGGATCGGTTGATGAATTAAAAGCAGAAATTCAGCGTGCTGTAGATGCAGGCTTCATGACCGAAGATATTTTTGCGGATTTTGAGATTGGTGATATGTCAGAGGAAAATTATGATAAAATAGACCTTCATAAAAACGTTGTCGATAAGATTATTCTTGTCTCTCCTTCTGGGCAACCAATGAAGCGCGAAAGTGATTTAATTGATGTTTGGTTTGATTCAGGCTCTATGCCTTATGCACAATGGCATTACCCTTTTGAGAATAATGATTTGATAGATAAGAACGAAGCGTTTCCCGCTGATTTTATTGCTGAAGGTGTTGATCAAACACGTGGATGGTTTTACACCCTACACGCCATAGGAACAATGGTTTTCGATTCTGTCGCGTATAAAAATGTAGTTTCAAATGGACTTGTCCTTGATAAGAATGGACAAAAAATGTCCAAACGTTTAGGTAATGCAGTAGATCCTTTTGAAACATTGGCCAATCATGGGGCAGATGCTACACGTTGGTATATGATTAGCAATGCAAATCCATGGGACAACTTAAAGTTTGACATTGAAGGTGTCGAAGAAATTAAGCGTAAATTTTTCGGAACACTTTACAATACGTATTCTTTCTTTAGCCTTTATACAAATTTAGATGGCTTTAGCTATTCTGAGGAAGAGATTCCATTAGACCAAAGACCAGAGTTGGATCGTTGGATATTATCTGAATTAAATACATTAATCGAGAAGGTTGATGATTACTATGCAGATTATGAGCCAACCAAGGCTGCACGTGCAATCTCAGATTTTACTCAAGATTATCTAAGTAATTGGTATGTGAGACTTAGTAGAAGACGGTTTTGGAAAGGCGACTATCAAACCGATAAAATTTCGGCTTATCAGACGCTTTACACATGTATGATTACCGTAGCAAAATTAGGTGCACCTATTGCCCCATTTTTTATGGAAAGATTGTATTTGGATCTAAATTCAATTACAAATAAGGAGAGTTTTGAGAGTGTGCATTTGGCAGAATTCCCAGTAGCAGATAAGAATTCAATTGATAAGCTATTGGAGCGTAAAATGGAAAATGCTCAAACAATATCATCTTTAGTACTGTCGTTAAGGGCAAAACAAAAAATAAAGGTGCGTCAACCACTTCAGAAGATTATGATACCTGTTGACAATACTTCTCAAAAAGAGGAAATTGAAGCCGTTTCTAACTTAATTAAGCACGAAGTAAATATTAAGGAAATTGAGCTTTTAGAAGATGCATCAGATATACTCGTGAAACAAATTAAGCCTAATTTTAAGGTATTAGGTCCACGATTTGGAAAGGATATGAAGTTCATTTCTAGCGAAATAGGAAAATTTGATTCGGATGACATCAAAAAAATTGAACAGAATGGTTCAATTGAGCTTGAAATTAACGGAAAAAATATTACATTAGGATTAGAGGATGTTGAGATAACTTCTCAAGATATTGAAGGTTGGTTAGTTGCTAACGATGGTGGCCTTACAGTGGCTCTAGACGTTACAGTTAACGAAGAATTGAAGAGAGAAGGTATTGCGAGAGAACTAGTTAATAGAATTCAGAATTTGAGGAAAGATTCTGGATTTGAGGTAACAGATAGGATTGATGTTCAACTTCAGAACGATGAAAATATTGCCGAGGCAATTGCATCTAATGAAGCCTATATTAAATCTGAAACCTTAACAGAAGAATTACAAATTAAAGACATAGTAAATGACGGTATTGAAATTTCATTTGATGATGTAAATACAAAGTTATTTATCAAAAAACATTAATTAAGATGGCAGCAGAAACTACAAACAGATACTCGGATAAAGACTTAGAAGAGTTTAGAGTTTTAATCCAAGAGAAAATAGATAAAGCAGAGCACGATTTAGAGCTTATTAAAAGTGCTTACATGAACGACCATAATAATGGTACGGATGATACTTCTCCAACTTTTAAAGCATTTGAGGAAGGCAGTGCTACGATGAGTAAGGAAGCTAATTCTGCTTTAGCAATTCGCCAAGAAAAATTCATAAGAGATTTAAAGAATGCTATGATACGCATAGAGAACAAAACCTATGGCGTTTGTCGTGTTACTGGTAAGCTGATAAAAAAGGAACGTCTTAAATTGGTTCCTCATGCTACATTAAGTATCGAAGCTAAGAATATGCAAAAATAAGTTCCTATTAAAAATGGAATTTGTTTAAATGATATAGACATTTGAATAGGTATAACATCATAAAGCTTTGGAATTTTAGTTTCAAAGCTTTTTTTTTACTCTGCATTCTAGGTGAATTATCAGCTCAGAATATGAACTATAAAGAGATTGATGCCACAGCTATAACTGAAATTAATATCGAGGGCAATGAAATTTTTCAGATTGATATTGAAACTGTTGCAACTAAGTATATTTCTTTTGAATCTATAGTTGATGGGGAATATGAGAATGAGTTTCAGGTTGTAAGTGCTGTTGTTGGCAATAAGATCAATCTTAAATTAGAACAATACAGTTATGCGTTTATTAAAGATGATAAAAGAAATGCGCATAAAATTGTTGCGGCAAAGTTAATTCTAAAAGTTCCAGAAAAACTCAATCTGAATGTTATCAGTGATATATCCAATGTTACACTAAAAGGTAAATTTGATGCTTTAGATATAAGACTGCAAGAAGGATACTTTAAGATCCTGGGAGAGGTGAGTGAGGCTAACGTAAGTACAATTAATGGCAGTATTGTGGTGAGGACAAGGAATGCTAGGATTAATGCTAATTCGAGTAATGGTGAGTTAGAATTAGCTCAATTTACAAATCCAAGGTCAACCTTTAATTTAAAAACAGTAAACGGGAATATTTCTGTAAGTAAAATGGAATAATTTATAAATTTCGAATAATCAATTAATGTCTAAAAGAAACACCATATTAGTTATTGTTATGATACTATTACTTGACCAGCTAAGTAAAGTCTATATAAAGACAAATTTTATTTTAAATGAAGATGTAACTATTTTCTCATGGTTTAAAATTGTATTTGTAGAAAATGATGGGATGGCTTGGGGTACTAAATTGAGTGATTTTATTCCAGCAATTTCAGATCGGAGTGCAAAGCTAATACTTACACTTTTTAGAATTTTTGCCGTAACAGGAATTGCATTTTGGCTATTAGATGTTCTAAAAAAACAAAAATCAAGAGTTCTAACATTTGCAATAGCCATTATTTTCGCTGGTGCACTAGGTAATATTTTAGATTCTGTTTTTTATGGTGTTTTTTTCAGTGACAGCCTAGTTGATGTTGCTTCATTTTTACCCAATGAAGGTGGTTATGCAGATATATTTCATGGCAAAGTGGTTGATATGTTTCATTTTCCTATTTGGTCTGGGATTTTGCCAGAAGGAATACCTTTTATAGGTGGGACGTACTTTTCATTTTTCGATCCTGTTTTTAACATTGCAGATGTTGCAATTAGCATAGGAATAGGTATATTAATAGTGTTTAATAAAAGTGCCTTTATAGAAAAGAAGAAATCTTAGTTGTTCATTTTATGAAAAACTACTTAATCCTTATTATTCTCTTTTGCTTATTACTCTCATGTGATAATGACGAAGGTATTCCATCTAATGAAGGTATCTATCGGATTCATGGTAGTTCTATCTTGTATGAGGGAAATCCTGTTCAGTTGGTAGGTGCAAATGCCTTACATTCTTTTGCTGTTGGCAGTGCAGATATGGTGTCATGGAATTTAAATATTGCTCGGGAGTTTGTTGGTAATGTGAACGAAAATCCGCTGACAGGTTCTCCAATTTTAGATTCTAATGGTCAGTTTTTGCATTCCCTGCAATCTATTGTAGACGATAATAGAGCAAATAATCTTGTCACTATTTTATGTCCTTTTGGTTGGGATGGGACTCAAGAAAATTTATTTACGGGGAAGTTTCCGACGCAAACGGCGTATTGGTTAGACTTTAAATCAAAGCTAGAATTATGGGCTAATCAATTTAAAGATCAATCGGATGTATGGATTGAGTTGTGGAATGAACCTTTTAGGTTCGATAGAGCAGATGGTTATACGGATAGCTCTTGGACATCGATTATGAATGAACTTTATGCTGTAATTAGGTCTACCGGAAATGATAATATTATAGTTGTTCCTTGTGCAGAACAAGGGCAAGATGAAAGTGTGTTGTTAAATGTTGGTTCAAACTTCTTGGTTAACAAGAATAATGTGCTTTATGATATACATGCCTATGAAAAATGGTTGTTAGACTCAGATATAAATCTAAATGAACGTATCAATGCTTTAAATGAGGCAAGCCTACCCTTGTTTTTTGGAGAAGTGGCTCCTGTAAATAGTGGAGTACTGATGAATCCAGGGTACCTTCTTAATTTATTACATGCACAAAATATTTCATTTGCAGCATGGCTTTGGAAGTATGATGAAACAGATCAAGATGCATTACTAACTACAAATGGAGAACCCAATGATAACAATAATAATAATTGGGGCAGTTTATATAATGAAATAGCATTAAGGCCTAGGTAAAATCTAGATTACTTTGTAAAAGTATAGATTCTGTTTGGAGTAATACAATAATCTAGAATTATGTCCTCCTCGTTTGTTGTGATGATTTCAGATTCAGGCTCGAAAAAAGATAATCCTATTTTTAATGTTTCGGGCTTACATAAGGCTAAAAACCGATCATAAAATCCTTTGCCATATCCAATTCTATTTCCTTTTAAATCGTAAACTAAAAGAGGCACAAAAACAACATCAATAAGTTTGGTTTCAACGGGAATACCATTGACCGGTTCAGGTATTTTGTATGGGTTTTTTTTAAGTATTGTGTTGTCAGTAAGAAGATAGTGGCTCATTGAAAAATCCTTAAAATTACTTTTGGGAATAATAATGTTTTTGTCTTTGCCAGCTAAAATGTTCAGTAGATATTCTGTGTTTACTTCTTTTTGCTCTTCAATAGGTAAGAAGGTATGATAATAGTTGTAGCTCCAAATAGGAATATTTAGTAGTTGATTAGCAATTTTAAGGCTAGCTTCATCAATTTCTTCAATTGACCAGTTAAGCCTTAATTCTTTGTATTTTTTTCGTAACTGTTGTTTTGTCAAGACTCAATTTTTGTCGAGATATGAAATATTGCATCCCCTTGATAAATAATTGGTGATTCATTAACGTTGAAGATGTAACCGTCGTTTGGTGCTTTTACAAATTGATTAAAACTTCCATAAGGGTCTGTGATATGGCCTAATACATCATCTTTATTAATAAATGTATTTACAGACACATTAGACTTAAACATACCAGAATGATTTGCTCTAATCCATTTACTCTCTAATATCTTAATTGCATTTTTTTTAGGCTTAGACACCTTAAATTTATTACTGAGCATATCCAAATGATTCAACACGCGTTTAATACCATTAACACCTGTATTTGTAACAGTTTTATCGATACTGAAAGATTTCCCACCTTCAAATAAAAGCATAGGTATACCAAGTTTATAGCAACTACTTCTAAATGACTTATTAAGATTTTTAGAATAGAAAATTACTGGTGCTCCAAAAACTTCAGCAAGCTCATCTAGGATGACTTCATTTTTTACAATTCTTACTTGTGCAGCATTGAAGCGATCGGCACCTCCTGTATGAAAATCTAGAATTAAATCTGCATGAGGAACAATTTCGGTCATAAGCTTATTGGCTACTCTACTTGCAAGAGAACCTGATTTACCACCAGGGAAAACTCTATTTAAATCGCGACCATCAGGAAACTCACGATCTAAATGAATGAATCCAAAAACATTAATTACTGGTATACAAATAATGGTTCCTTTTTTGGGCTTATTTATACCTTTAGATATAATTTGCCTAACAATTTCAACACCATTTATTTCATCACCATGTATGCCAGCTGTTACCAGAACAGTTGGGCCAGGTTTTTTAGATCGTTCGATAATTACTGGGACATCAATCCTATTTTGAGTATGTAGTTTGGCAACGTTAAAACTCACCTTAGCACTTTGGCCCAGTTCAACTTTTTCACCTAAAATATCTAGTACTTCCTTATCACTCATATTAATCCACTTTTTACAAGTGTTTAATTAATCATTTATCGTCTATTTCGCTCTATAAAAGTTATTATTGCTTTAGCAATATTTTTTTGAGTGGCAGTTTCAATACCCTCTAAGCCTGGTGTAGAATTTACTTCCATTATAAGAGGTCCACGATCAGATTGAAGCATATCGACACCACATACAGGCAGTTTAAGTGCACGCGCAGCTTTAATAGCAAGTTTAAGTTCATCTTCGGAGAGCCTTATATAATTAGCACTACCGCCTCGATGTAGATTAGATCTAAACTCACCTTCTCGACCTTGTCTTTTCATAGCACCTATGACTTGCCCATCAACAATTAAGGCTCTTAAATCCGCGCCTTTGGCTTCTTGAATATATTCTTGTACTAGAGCTCTAGCCTGTAATCCATTAAATGCTTCTAAAACGGATTCTGCAGCATTTTTAGACTCTGCTAAAACAACGCCTAATCCTTGGGTGCCTTCAAGTAATTTTATAATCACAGGAGGGCCACCAACATGATTAAGTACCTCTTCTACATCTCTAGAATAGTTTGTAAATACAGTTTTAGGCATACCAATACCTGCTTTTGAAAGGCGTTGAAAACTTCTAAGCTTATCGCGACTCCTAATAATGGCATCTGAAGTAACGGTTGTAAAAATATTCATCATTTCAAATTGCCTTACCACCGCACAACCAAAAAAAGTAACTGAAGCTCCAATCCTTGGGATAATAGCATCCACATAATCTAAATATCTGTCCTTGTAATATATGGTCGGCTTCTCACGCTCAATTATAATATCACACTTTAAGGGGTCAATGACTTCAATTTCATGACCTCTATTTTCACCTTCTTCGATAAGACGTCTTGTGGAGTATAAATTTTCGTTTCTAGATAGAATAACGATGTTCATAGTAGCGCTTAAAGTGCTAAAGTTAATCAAGTAATTGGAGTTCATCAAATTTATGCTATTCATAAACTTTAAGTACTTATAACACGTTACTTTTTATACCTTTGAATCAATGTCCGAAACAGCGCTAGATATACAAATAAAGACCCTGCCGCATCAACCTGGGGTATACCAATATTTTGATAAGGAAGAACGACTTATTTACGTGGGAAAAGCCAAGGATATCAAAAAAAGGGTGAGTAGTTATTTTACTAAGAATCACGAATATGGAAAAACTAGAGTTTTAGTAAAGAATATAGTGTCTATTAAGCACATTGTAGTAGAGACCGAAAATGATGCCCTTTTATTAGAGAATAACCTCATAAAAAAATATCAACCGAAGTATAATGTTATGCTTAAGGATGATAAGTCTTATCCTTGGATCTGTGTTAAGAATGAGAGATACCCGCGCATATTCCCAACAAGACGTGTTTTTAAGGATGGCTCCGAATATTTTGGACCCTATACAAGTATGAAAACCGTGAAAACCTTGTTAGGCTTAATTAAGGGGTTATATCAATTACGTACTTGTAATTATGACCTGTCAGAAGCAAAGATTGAAGCTGGCAAGTACAAGGTGTGTTTAGAATTTCATTTGGGAAATTGTAAAGGTGCTTGTGAAGGAAGAGAAACGGAAGAAGAGTACCACGCTAATATAAAGGCGATAAGGGAAATACTTAAAGGTAATTTTAAAGACTCATTACAACAGTTTAGAAAGCAGATGAAATTGTATGCCCAAAACATGCAATTTGAAGACGCACAGAAAATCAAAGAGAAGCTAGAAATTCTTGAAAATTACCAGTCAAAATCAACAGTTGTAAATCCTAAGATTAGTAATGTTGATGTATTCTCAATCGTTAGCGATGAGACTTATGCTTATGTTAATTTTCTGCAATTGAGTTATGGGTCTATTATAAGATCACATACCTTAGAAATGAAGAAGAAACTAGAGGAGTCTGATAAGGATTTGTTAGAACTTGCCATTACTGAGATTCGTCAAAGATTCAATTCAAATTCAAAAGAAATATATGTGCCCTTTCAAGTTGATTTGGGTGAAGCTATAAAAGTGACTGTTCCAAAATTGGGTGATAAGAAAAGTATTGTAGATCTCTCCAAGAGAAATGCAATGTACTATCGCATGGATAAATTGAAGCAGATTAAAATTGTTGATCCAGATAGGCATGCAAATCGAATCATGGCGCAAATGAAAGCCGATTTAAGATTGTCTGTAGAGCCAAGGCATATAGAATGTTTTGACAACTCTAATATTCAAGGAACAAACCCAGTTGCAGCTTGTGTTGTCTTTAAAAACGGTAAGCCAAGTAAAAAGGATTATAGACATTTTAATATTAAAACAGTTGAAGGTCCAGATGATTTTGCTTCAATGGAAGAAGTGGTACATAGGCGTTACAAACGACTATTAGAAGAAGATGAACCGTTGCCACAACTGATTATAATTGATGGTGGTAAAGGTCAATTATCATCTGCTCTAAAGAGTTTAGATCTCTTAGGGTTACGAGGTAAAATTGCGATTATTGGCATTGCGAAACGATTAGAGGAATTGTTTTATCCGGATGATCCAATTCCGTTATATTTAGACAAAAAAAGTGAAACGCTCAAAATTATTCAACAATTACGTAATGAAGCCCACCGTTTCGGTATAGAGCATCACAGGAATAGAAGAAGTAAAAACGCACTTACTACAGAGCTTGAAAATATTTCTGGTGTAGGTGAGCAGACAATAATTGAGCTTATGAAGCATTTTAAAACGGTAAAGCGAATTGCCAATGCTAAACTCGATGAATTGGAAGAAGTTGTTGGAGTGTCAAGAGCGAATAAAATATATAACTATTACCACAAGGATTAAAACTTGATAACAAACACAAAATATAATAATAGAATTAGAAAAAGAATCATCATAATTGTTTTGATGTTAGGTGTTGTATGCGGTCAAAATTTAACAGCTCAAGAGGAAGATGAACCAAAGGTAGGTCTTGTTTTAAGTGGTGGTGGTGCAAAAGGGTTTGCGCATATTGGTGTTTTAAAAGTGATCGATAGTTTGGGTCTAAAGGTAGACTATGTCGCAGGCACGAGCATGGGTGCAATTATAGGCTCGCTATATGCCACTGGGTATTCGGGTAAGCAATTAGAAGCTTTTTTTAATAGTCAAGATTTTAATGTTCTCATTAATGATGAGTTCGAACGCTCTTCTAAGACCTTCTATGAAAGGGAAAATGCGGAAAAGTATGCTGTAAGTTTACCATTTGATAAATTTAGTATCAGCTTACCTTCAGGCCTTTCACGAGGGCAAAATGTTTATAATCTTTTATATCAATTAATGCTTCCTGTTAATGAGGTTAGGGATTTTAAGGAATTACCTATTCCATTTTTTTGTATTGCAACTGATATAGAAACAGGAGAATCACTGGTAATGGACAAGGGCAATTTAGCTGAAGTGGTTACAGCGAGTGGCGCATTACCATCTTTATTTCAACCTGTAGTTATTGATGATCGCATATTAATTGATGGTGGCGTAACAAACAACTTCCCGGTTGAAGAACTTCGAGCTAGAGGTATGGATGTTATAATTGGTGTTGATGTTCAAGATGCGCTAAAGGACAGAGAATCTTTAAAATCAGCTCCAGAAATATTAATTCAGATTAATAATTTCCGCACTATCAATGCCATGAAGGATAAAGCGCCTTTAACAGACATTTACATAAAACCAGATATTACCAATTTTTCGGTTATTTCATTTGATGAGGGGCGCGATATCATAGAAAATGGTGAGATTGCCGCTACAAATAAGCTTTCTGAACTTGTAGAAGTTAAACAGAAAAAGAAAACATCGATATCTCGACCATCAATAAGTCCTTTGGACAGTTTAAGAATATCTAATGTAAGCATTGATGGGAAAAAGAGATTTACTAGATCCTACATGTTAGGAAAATTGAGATTAAAGGATTATGAAAAAATAAGCTACGATAAGTTTAAAAAAGGGATAAACAATTTAATAGCAACAAATAACTTTGATACATTTCGATATCGTCTAGAAGCCACAGAACAAGACTCAACCTTTCAACTAAAAGGAGAGATAAAAGAATCTGAAATCACAACATTTTTAAAACTTGGTGTTCATTATGACGGTCTTTATAAAAGTGCCGCTTTGGCCAATATCACAAAACAGCAATTGTTGTTTAAAAACGATTTGGCATCCTTAGATTTTATCTTAGGAGATAATTCTAGATATAATTTTGATTATTTTATAGATAAAGGTTTTTATATCAGTATAGGAGTAAAATCTAGGTTTAATCATTTTAGTAAAGGTGTCAACCCAG
The DNA here is from genome assembly GCF_050618035.1 of Winogradskyella poriferorum. Taxonomy (GTDB): domain Bacteria; phylum Bacteroidota; class Bacteroidia; order Flavobacteriales; family Flavobacteriaceae; genus Winogradskyella; species Winogradskyella poriferorum_A. The sequence continues at coordinate 482,422 of NZ_JBODPY010000001.1, read as the reverse complement.
CCTTAGCCTTAGATGAAGATTCACCGTTATTAAATTCGCTTAACAAAATTGATGTAGACCTCAATGATTTTACAAACCAGATTTATTTACAAACAATATTTAGAAAAGACTTTGCTTTACGGCTAGGAGGAGAGTACAAACGTTTAAAAATTACATCCGAAACACTTTTAGAGGAGAATCAAGAAGATGAAATTACCTTTGAGAACACCGATTACTATAGTGTTTATGGTAATTTGGTATTTGATGATTATGACAATCCTTATTACCCTAAAAGTGGTTTTTACTTTAATGGAGATTTCCATTGGTACCTTGGAGCATCAGATTTTAATTCTGATTTTGCACCCTTTTCGATTGCTAAAGCAGATATTGGTTATGCTTTTAGTTTTACTGACAAGGCTGCCATGAAAATAGAAACACACGGAGGATTTAAAATTGGTGATGAAAGCACAAATTCATTGAACTTTGCCTTAGGTGGCTACGGAAGAAATTTTATCAATAATTTCTTTTCGTTTTACGGTTATGACTATTTGGACATTACAGGTGATAGCTTTGTTAAAGCTTGTTTTACATTCGATTATGAGCTTTTCAATAACCACCATTTATTATTAGCTGCCAATTATGCTAATGTAGAGAATGGCCTTTTTGAATCTGGTAACTGGCTTTCTGCTCCAGATTTTACTGGATATGCTCTAGGTTATTCCTTAGAAACCTTTTTAGGGCCGTTAGAAGGTAAATTCACCTATTCACCAGAAACAGGGAATTCGTATTGGTTTTTTAATCTAGGATTTTGGTTTTAGTTTAAAAATTCTCAACTTTGAATTAATTATGAGACCATTCTGGGCAGATATTAAACTTCACTTACACTTTCTAATTAAGAGAAATCCAGAATAGCTACGCATTTTTTGTACCTTTAAAACAGTTTAGTATTACTCAATTTCTGGGTATTATTTATTCAATATTTAAATTAAAAAGAAATGCCTTTTTATCATAAACTCGGTGAAATTCCACCTAAACGACATACACAATTCAAAAAACCAAACGGAGACTTTTATTACGAACAATTGTTTGGAACAATTGGATTCGATGGCATGTCAACTAATAGTTACCATGAACAACGTCCTACACAAGTTAAAGAAATAAGAGCGCAGTATAGTGTAGCACCAAAGATTGCAAAGAACAACAACATACAATCTTATCGTTTACATGGCTTTAAAGTAGAGCAAGAGAATGATTTTTTAGACAGTCGTAAAGTGGTTTTAACAAACTCCGATTGTAATATCATTTTGGCAGCTCCTAGACAATCAACAAAAGATTATTTCTATAAAAACACTGATGCCGATGAATTGATCTTTGTGCATCGAGGAACAGGTAAATTAAGAACCCATCTCGGCAATTTAGATTTTAAATATGGTGATTATCTATTAGTTCCTCGAGGGATTATTTACAAGATTGATTTTGATACTGAGGATAACAGATTATTTATCGTTGAATCTTACAGGCCTATATATACTCCAAAGCGCTATCGTAATTGGTTTGGGCAATTGTTAGAACATTCACCATTTTGTGAACGTGATATAAGACAGCCAAATGAGTTGGAGACCTATAACGAATCTGGAGATTTTTTAATAAAGATTAAAAAACAAGATGAGATTATAGAAATGGTCTACGCTTCACATCCGTTTGACGTTATTGGTTACGACGGTTATAATTATCCATATGCATTTTCAATTCACGATTTTGAACCAATTACCGGGAGAGTGCATCAACCACCACCAGTACATCAGACTTTTGAAACAGATGCATTTGTGGTCTGTAGTTTTGTCCCTCGATTGTATGATTATCATCCACTTGCTGTACCAGCACCATACAACCATAGTAATATAGATAGTGATGAGGTGTTGTATTATGTAGATGGCGATTTTATGAGCAGAAATGACATAGAAGCCGGTCATATATCCCTTCATCCTGCAGGTATTCCTCATGGGCCACATCCAGGAGCAATGGAGCGGAGTATTGGTAAGGTAAAAACAGACGAGCTTGCAGTAATGGTCGATACCTTTAAGCCTTTAAAGGTCACCGAAGAAGCCCTTAAAATTGCTGATGGTGATTACTACAAGTCTTGGTTAGAATAAATTAAAAATTAATAGATGAACAATAATAAATTAGCTGCGGATCCACTGGCTTTAATACTTGGAATTTTGTCTTTAGTTTTAGGTATTGCAGGCTGTTGTTGTTATGGTCTAACAGCCATTATTCCATTGATATTAGCAATAATAGGACTGATATCTGCAAATAAAAGTTTGAAAGAATATCGTCTGCATCCAGAAGTGTTTTCTACGCAATCTGCTAATAATGTCAATTCAGCTAAAATCATAAATATCATTGGCATTGTTATCAACGGTTTTGTATTCTTAATTTCATTAGTAGTAATTGTTTTTTATGGTACAATGCTATCTTCTAACATTTTTGATGAAATAAGATATGAACACAATACCACAGATGAGTATTATGATTACGAAATGGAGTCTGAAACCTTTGATGATTTTGAAGAAGACAAAAATTTCGAAGAAGAAAAAGACTCAGTAAACATTGATGCTTTACTAGAGGAAGAATTAGAAAATTAAACTAAGAAATCAATTAATATTATGGCAAAAGAAGTTAAAAGTGTTGATTACGGTCTAGAGAAGATATTTGATGAGGCCCAAGATTTTTTACCACTTCTAGGGACCGATTATGTAGAGTTCTACGTTGGTAATGCGAAACAATCGGCTCATTTTTATAAAACAGCATTCGGTTTTCAGTCGTATGCATATAAAGGATTAGAAACGGGATCTACAGATTCGGTTAGTTATGTTTTAAAGCAAGACAAAATTAGACTAGTCCTAACCACACCCTTAAACAGTAAGTCTCCAATAAATAATCATATTGTAAAGCATGGTGATGGAGTAAAAGTGGTTGCGCTTTGGGTAGATGATGCAAGAAAGTCTTATGAGGAGACTACTAAGCGTGGCGCAAAATCTTATATGGAACCAGTTGTAGAGAAGGATGAGTTTGGTGAGGTGGTGCGCTCAGGTATCTATACCTATGGTGAAACCGTTCATATGTTTGTAGAGCGTAAAAATTACAACGGTGTATTTATGCCTGGTTTTGTTGAATGGAAGAGTGATTACAATCCAGAACCTGTTGGATTAAAGTATATAGATCATATGGTTGGCAATGTAGGTTGGGGACAAATGAATACTTGGGTAAAATGGTATGAAGATGTAATGGGATTTGTTAATTTCCTTTCGTTTGATGATAAGCAAATTCATACTGAATATTCGGCATTAATGAGTAAGGTAATGAGTAATGGAAATGGTCGAATAAAGTTTCCTATTAACGAACCAGCAAAAGCAGCCAAAAAATCGCAGATAGAAGAATATTTAGACTTTTATGAAGGTTCCGGAGTTCAGCATATTGCGGTAGCTACAGATGATATTGTAAAAACAGTTGCTCAACTTAAGGCTCGAGGAGTGGAGTTTTTACCACCACCTCCACAATCTTACTACGATATGATTCCAGAACGTTTAGGTGCGCACATGGAAATGATGAAAGAGGATATCCAAGAGTTACAGAAGCTTTCTATACTCGTTGATGCCGATGAAGAAGGTTATTTGCTTCAAATATTCACCAAACCGGTAGAAGATAGACCGACACTATTTTTTGAGATTATACAACGAATGGGTGCCAAAGGATTTGGAGCAGGAAATTTTAAAGCATTGTTTGAGTCAATAGAACGAGAGCAAGCAAAAAGAGGAACACTCTAGAGTGTTTTTGTTTTTCTAGGTTAATTCAGTCTGATTGATTTTTATACTTTTGGAATGGTAATTGTAAATATGCTAAGTGTAAGCATTATTAAGACAATTGTAACATTTATGTAACGTTACATTATTTACATTTACAATAAAAGAGTTATGAAATATATTTTTGTAATAGTATTATTTTTTGCGGGACTCGGTTTTTCTGGTGTCCAAAAGGATACTGCTTTTCAAAAAGGAGAGTGGTTTAAGTTTAGAATGAGCTACAGCGGATGGTTAAAAGCTGGGGAAGCCACCCTTAAAATAGACGAGAAACAATTAAAGGGGAAACCAGTTTTTCATGTTGTTGGCAAAGGTAAAACCACTGGACTGATTAATGCCTTTTTTAAGGTAAGAGATAGATACGAAAGCTATTTTGACAGGGCTACAGGAGCACCATATAAGTTCATTAGAAAAATAGATGAAGGTGGACATACCAAGGATATTGAAATTGAGTTTGATCATGAGGCGCATAAAGCCACAGTAAACAACAAAAAACGTAAAAAGATAAGTACGCATACTACCGAAAGCGATGTTCAGGATATGGTGTCTATGTATTACTATCTACGTAATAACATTGATATTGAAGACTTAAAGATTGGTGATGAGATTAGAACAAACATGTTTTTTGATGAAGAAAACTATGGGTTTAAATTAAAATACTTAGGTAGAGAAACTATTAAAGTAGATGTAAACGGCTCTAAGGTTAAAGTAAAAACCTTAAAATTTAGACCTTATGTAATGGCAGGTCGTGTTTTTAAAGAGGAAGAAAGTTTAACCCTTTGGGTTAGTGCAGATAAAAATAGAATTCCACTAAGAATAAAAGCAGATTTAGCTGTTGGCTCTTTAAGAGCAGATTTAGAAGCATTTAGAGGATTAAAATATTCTTTTGAAGTTGAATTTGAAGATTAACAAATGAGTGACCAACCAAATTACGATGATATTTTAAAACAACTTCAGGAGAAGTATACAGAAATAGACCAAGATACAGATGATCATTTATACGGCTTGCTATACAGCAAGCCGATTACATATTGGGACTATATTCAAACAGATGCTTTATTAAATCTTCAAATTCAAAGAACTACGCTTCCAGATGAGATGGTTTTCATAGCCTATCATCAAATTAATGAGCTCATTTTCAAAATGATTTTATGGGAGATTTCTCAAGTAGCAGAGAAAAAAGATCTAGATGTCACTTTTTTTGAAAGCAAAATCATGAGAGTAAGTCGTTATTTCGATATGTTAACCACCTCCTTTAATATTATGAGAGAAGGAATGGAAGTCGAACAGTATATGAAATTTAGATATACCTTAACTCCAGCAAGTGGTTTTCAGAGTGCACAGTACCGATTTATAGAATTTGCATCAACCGAATTAATTAATCTCATTGACTATAGATTTAGATCTACCATTAATAGAGAAACCCCTTATACACACGCTTTTGAGCATTTGTATTGGCAGGCTGCAGGAAAAGATCACAAAATAGGAAAAAAATCCACACTTTTAATTAATTTTGAAAACCGTTATAAGAATGAGTTTTTAAGGTTTATGGAAAATTACAATACCAAAAACCTTTGGACTCGATTTAAGGAATTGCCAAAGCAAGATCAAAAGGACGAAAGTTTGATTAAGGCAATGAGACATTATGATTATACGGTGAATGTAACTTGGGTAATGGCGCACTATAATGCTGCAGTGCATTATATTGAAAGTGGAATAGGAGATGGAGAAGCTACCGGAGGGAGTGATTGGAAAAAATATATGCACCCAAAATACCAAAGACGCATTTTCTTTCCAGACTTATGGTCTGAAAAAGAGTTAGAAAACTGGGGAAACAACTTATAATAAATGCATTAATGCAGTTAAAACGATTAGTAGCACTAGCGGGATTTTTACTACTTTTTTTGACATGTAAAAACGAAGTTCCTGTAGAGGAATATAAAAATGACTTAGCCAGCGTTGTTGAGGAAGAAGAGCAAATAGAGTTTGGGTTTAATCTCAACGACTATGTTGTAAAACGCGATACCATTCGAAAGGGCGATAGTTTTGGTGAAATAATGGAACGCAATCAAATTGGCTATCCAAAAATCTTCCAGATTGCAGAAAAAGCCAAAGATACCTTTGATATAGCTAGACGTTTAATCCCAGGACGACCTTATACATTACTTTGCTCAAAAGACAGTCTAGAGATTCCAACAACCTTCATTTATCAACCAAGCATCGAAGATTACGTTGTCATAAACTTCAAGGATTCCATTGAAGCTTACACAAGTAAAAGACCTATTACTTATGTTGAGAAGACGGCTACTGGAATTATTAGAAATAATATTTCAGAAACTCTAGACGAAAAAGGAATAAGCCAAGTTCTTGCTCATAAGATGGCAGATGATATTTATGCATGGACTATCGATTTCAGGAGGCTTTATCCAGGAGATCGCTTTAAGGTAATTTACACAGATAAGTACATATCAGATTCAATTTACGCTGGTGTGCATGAAGTAAAAGCGGCCTATTTTGAGCATAATGGAGATTCGCTTTACGCCTTCGAATTTATGACAGATTCAATAAAAGGGATTAAAGATTATTTTAATGAGAAGGCAAAGAATTTAAGGCGTGCATTCTTAAAAATGCCTGTAAAATTTGGGCGGTTGTCGTCGCGTTATAATCTTAAACGTCGTATTGCTTTATATGGTTATAAAGTAAGACCTCATAAAGGAACCGATTTTGCTGCTCCTGTAGGCACACCAATTATGGCCACAGCAAATGGAACGGTGATTGAATCAACAAGGCGAGGTGGAAATGGAAAGTATGTTAAGATTAGACATAATGATACTTATACCACACAGTATTTACATATGAGCCGACAAGCCGTTAAAAAAGGTGAATTTGTAAAACAAGGAGACATCATTGGATATGTTGGAATGACTGGTAATACAGGAGGTCCGCATGTCTGTTATCGTTTTTGGAAAAATGGTAAGCAGGTAGATCCGTTTAAACAAAAATTACCTGAAGCGAAGCCAATCTCAGATTCCTTAAAACTTAGGTTTTTAGAGCATATCGAGCCTATTAAAAAACAACTAGATAATATTTATTTCCTTGATGCGGAGCTAAATTCGGAAGAAACTACCATTACAGAGGACCCAATTTTATAAAAATGGCATTAAAAGCAATTAATCCAACCACAACAGAAGCTTGGAGCAAATTACAATCTCACTTTAACAATATAAAAAACAGTCATCTCAAATCATTATTTGCCAATCAACCTAGTAGGGCAAAAGATTTGACTATAGAATGGGAAGATTTTTTGGTTGATTATTCAAAGAATAGAATCACTAATAAAACCCTAAATGAACTTATAAGTCTTGCCCAAGAAGTTGAGTTGGGTGATGCTATAGATAAATACTTTCAGGGAGATATTATTAATGTTACAGAAGGTAGGGCTGTATTGCATACTGCTCTGAGAACAAATAGTGAAAATGAGGTTACTGTAAATGGAGAAAATGTTGTTCCTGGTGTATTTGAGGTAAAGTCAAAAATTAAAGATTTTACAAATAGAATAGTTTCAGGTGCACACAAGGGTCATACAGGTAAGGCAATTACCGATATTGTGAATATTGGAATTGGAGGATCTGATTTGGGACCAGCAATGGTAGTGGATTCATTACAGTTTTATAAAAATCATCTGAGCACCCATTTTGTGAGTAATGTAGATGGTGATCATTACAAGGAAGTGATTAAGAATTTAAATCCAGAAACCACTTTATTTGTCGTTGTATCTAAAACCTTTACTACTCAAGAAACGCTTTCAAATGCAAATTCAATAAGAGCTTGGTTTTTAGAATCACTTCCAGAGGAAGCCGTTTCAAAACATTTTGTTGCCGTTTCTACCAATATTGAGAGTGTAAAAGCTTTTGGTATTGATGAGGAAAATATTTTTCCTATGAAAGACTGGGTTGGTGGTCGTTTTTCTTTATGGAGTGCCGTTGGACTATCAATAAGTCTAGCCTTAGGGTATGAAAATTATGATGCTTTACTCGAGGGTGCTCGTAAAATGGATGAGCATTTTAGAACAGCAGATTTTAACCAAAATATTCCTGTAATTTCTGGTTTATTAACGGTTTGGTATAACAACTTTTTTAAGGCTGAGAGTGAAGCTATAATCCCTTACACACAATATTTAAATCAATTTGCCACATACCTACAACAAGGTATTATGGAGAGTAATGGTAAAAGCGTGGATCGTGAAGGTAAGAAAATTGGTTACCAAACAGGTACTATAATTTGGGGAGAGCCAGGTACCAATTCTCAGCACGCCTTCTTTCAGCTTATCCACCAAGGAACAAAATTAATTCCATCAGATTTTATAGGTTTCGTGAAGTCTTTACATAACAATAGTGATCACCACGATAAGTTAATGTCTAACTACTTAGCTCAAACAGAGGCATTAATGAATGGTAAAACTGAAGAAGAAGTAGTTGTAGAATTAAAGGGTCAGGGCTTAAATGATGACGAGATCAATAAATTATTGCCATTTAAGGTTTTTGATGGAAACAAACCAACCACGTCAATTCTCATTAATAAACTTACTCCCGAAAGCTTAGGAAAACTTATAGCGATGTACGAACATAAAATATTTGTACAAGGCGTTATATGGAACATCTACAGTTATGATCAGTTTGGGGTGGAGCTTGGAAAACAACTTGCCAAAACGATTTTAAATGAGCTTAATGACACTAGCGCTAGTGTAGCTCATGATGCTTCTACGCAACAATTATTAGACTACTACAGAAGAAATCGCTAAAAACTGTTAAAAAGTTTAGTATAATAATATTTTGAGGCTAGTTAATTTATCAATTGTATAATTAACTTGCTTTAACAGAAATTCTTAACGTTTAGTTAATGTATTAATTAGACTTATATGTAATTTTGCAGCACTAATAGAAACCAATTAACTTAAATTTTATATGAAAAAATTTAACTCTTTTTTATTTGTTACAGTATTGACTATGTTGACTACTGTAGCTTTTGCTCAAAGTACTCTTACCGGTAAGGTAATTGACGGTGAGATGAATGCACCCCTTCCTGGAGCAAACGTAATTGTTAAGGGAACTTCTAATGGTGCAACTACAGATTTTGATGGTAATTTTACAATTACAGCAGCATCAGATTCTGGTGAGATTGTAATTTCTTACGTTGGGTTTGAAACTAAGGTTGTAGCATTTAATGGTGATACAGATTTCGGATCTATTGTATTAAATTTAGACAATACCTTAGATGAGGTAGTTGTAGTAGGTTCAGGAATTATCGATTTAGCTGAAGATAGAAAAACTCCTGTTGCGGTATCTACGATTAAAGGAAAAGATATTGTTCTTAAAGCAACTGGTAACGTAGAATTTGGTGAAGCTATGAAGAATACACCATCTATCTATGTATCAAACCAAGCTGGTGGTTTTGGAGATAGTCAGATTTTCCTTAGAGGTTTTAACGATACTAATACTGCTTACTTATTAAATGGTCAGCCAATTAACGGTATGGAAGACGGTAGAATGTACTGGTCTAACTGGTCTGGTATGTCTGACGTTGCAAATGCAGTTCAGGTACAGAGAGGTTTAGGTTCTTCTAAATTAGCTATTTCTTCTGTAGGTGGTACAGTAAACATTGTATCTAAAACTACAGAGAAAAGAGAAGGCGGATTTGTTCGTTTCTTAACAGGTAACGATAGCTACATGAAAGGAACATTCAACTATAACACTGGTGTTAATGATAAAGGTTGGGCTTTTTCTGTATTAATTGATCACTGGCAAGCACACAGAAAGTATTCAATTGGTACAGCTGGACAAGGACAAAACTATATGATCTCTGTTGGTTATAAACCAAATGAGCGTAACACTTTTAATTTCTTAATTACAGGTGCACCACAGTGGCACGACCAAAACTTCTCTGAAGATTTAGAATTTTACGAAGCTTATGGTGAAAAAGCGAACGACAACTCTGGTTTTTACCGTGGAGAGCGTTTTACTGAAAGACGTAACTTTTACCACAAACCAGTTGCCAACTTAAACTGGGACTGGAATATTAAAGATGGATTAGATCTTTCTACTGTATTATATGCGTCTTGGGGACGTGGTGGAGGAACAGGTAACCTTGGCCGTGGTCGTATAAGAAATCAAGATGTTGGTATCTTCGGATTAAACGAAAGAGAAATCAATTTTGATGCAATTGAGGAAAATAATATCGCTACTGCAGATGCAAATGGTAATGGTAATTTCGGTGATTCTTACTTAAGAAGAGCTTCTATGAACAACCATAACTGGTATGGATTATTATCTAACTTAAACATTGCAACTAGTGAAAACTGGACATTCAATGTAGGTTTCGATGGAAGAACATATAATGGTATTCACTTTAGACAATTAGTAGACACATTTGGTCTTAATGGTTATGTAGATAACTTTAGAATTCCAGAGCGTCCAGACGATTACGTAATTTCTGAAACTTTTGAAGCAAATCCTTGGACTACTTTATTTGATTTTGCTGATGATGATCAGAGATACGACAGAAACTACGAAGAGGTTATCAATTATATTGGTACTTTCGGACAAGCAGAATATTCTACAGATAATTTCTCAGTTTTCGTACAAGGTGCAATTTCTACGCAGTCTTACCAAAGAGAAGGATTCTTCGGTGGTGTAGGCGATGGTTTAGGAAAGTCTGAAAAATTAAACAAAACAGGTTACCAAGTAAAAGGTGGTGCGTCTTATCAAATCAATGAAGAGCACTCTATTTTTGCTAATGCTGGTACTTTCTCTCGTCAACCATTCTTAGATAATGTATTTGCTAACATTAGATACTCTAACGCTTTAGTTGAGCCAGAGGTTGAAAATGAAGAGATTGTTGGTTTAGAAGGTGGTTACCGTTTCCAAAACCAAACTTTAAGAGTTAACCTTGATGTATACAGAACAGAATGGGGTAATAGATTTGTTAGCGTTGGCACAAACCTTCCTTTAGATGAGTTTGGTATCTACAGATTTACAGATGTAACTCAAATTCACCAAGGTTTAGAATTTGATTTTGAATATAGACCACTTGCAGCAGGATGGAGTTTAAGAGGTTATGGATCATTAGGTAACTGGAAGTATGAAGGTGATACACCATATACTTTGCAAAATGATGATACAGGTGATTTCTTAGTAACTGATGGAACTCTTGAATTAACTGATGTAAAAATTGGTAACGCTCCTCAAACTTCTTTTGGTATCGGATTCAGAGCAGATATTTGCGAAGGTCTTTCTATCGATGCAGATTATAACATCTACACTGATTTATATGAGTTTATCGATGTAGAAGATGTTGTACAAGCAGCTTTAGATGGTGATAAGTATGAGGCAGTAAGATTACCTGCTTATACTTTAGCTGATGCTGGTTTAACCTACAGATTTACATTAGGTGATAACCCAATGGTATTTAGAGCTAACGTATACAACTTATTTAACGAGGCTTATATTAACCAAAGAAATGCTTTCGGTTACTATTTAGGTATCGGAAGAACATTTAACGCAAGTATTCGTTATAACTTCTAATCATAGAATTATAAATAATAAAAAAAGCAACCTTAAAAGGTTGCTTTTTTTATGTAATACATTGACGTTTTTACTGTTTCCATTCTAACGATTCCATCAAGCGTTTAATATCTTTTTTAAGATACTCTGAGGCTGGATAGATGGAATCATAGTTAGGCTTAGTATAAAAATATAATGAGCCACTTAAAAAATGATTTAAACTATCAGTAAGATAAAATTGAGATTGTGATGCTGCATCACCACCAATTTCATATAACATACCATAAGTCTTTGCTTCTTCGTTTTCAAAAAGATTACTAGCAATTTCATCAGCCTTAATAGTATGTGATTGGGTTAAATTTTGTGCATCGCGCAAAAGACTATCTAAGTTAGACCCATTGATATTTTGATAGCTGAGGTAAATAGTGGCTTTCATGCTTGGATATTTTATGTCAATACCCTTAACCTTACCTGCCGTTTTTACCGATTTAATTTGTGCTGAAATCTTATTTTTATCAAAACTAAATGGCAAAGGAATATTAGCCTTTTTATAGGTAGCTATTGGATAATCTAACCTTAACATTCCACTTGGTTTTGGTAGTGGATCTTCTCCACAACCTAACATAAAGAGACTAATAATTGGTACTAAAATTCGTTTCAATTGATTGGGTCTAATAAGGTTAATTTAATCTGTTTTATTCGTTTGCGCTCCAAAGCTTCTATTGTAAAAACGTAATTTTTAAAATTTATTTTACTTCCTATTCGAGGAAATCCTCCAGAAATCTCTAGAACAAAACCAGCAAGCGTTTCTGCTTCACCTTTTCTGGCTTCAAAGTCTTCAATATCATCTTCTATTTCTAATATTTTAAAGACATCCTTTAAGGGTGTTTTACCTTCAAAACTATAGTTGTTATCGTCAAGCTTAGTATAAATAAGATCTTCATCATCATATTCGTCGCTAATATCTCCAACTATTTCTTCAATAATATCTTCTAGAGATACCAGTCCTGAAGTGCCTCCATATTCATCAACAACAACAGCTAAATGAACCTTTTTGGTTTGAAATTCTACCATGAGGTCATCTAGTTTTTTATTCTCTGGAACAAAAAATGGGTCTCTCAACAGTTTCGTCCATTTAAAATCTTCTTTATTTAAATGTGGTAATAAATCTTTAACATACAGAACACCGATTATGGTATCTATACTTTCTTTATAGATTGGAATCCTAGAATATCCATTCTCAATAATTTCTGAAATAATGGTACTAAAGGGAGTGCTTACATCGAGGGCAAAAAGATCCATTCGAGGGCGCATCACTTGTTTTGTGTCTGTATTACCAAAGGAAACAATTCCCTGAAGCAATTTTTGTTCCTCTTGTGTTGTGTCATCATCATTGGTGAGTTCTAAAGCTTGTGATAGTTGGTCCACACTTAAATTAGATTTTTGCTTCCCAAATGTGTTTTGAATTTTCATGGTAACATATCTCATCGGTAAGCTTATAGGTGAAAAAATCACATCGAGTACCTTAAGAGGTCTAGCCATAAAAGAAGAGAACTGAACACTGTTTCTGCTCGCATAGATTTTTGGAATAATCTCTCCAAAAAGTATAATTAGAAAAGTAGCACTTACTACTTCTAATAAGAATCTTGCCAAGGTATTACTGATATTATCAAATAGTGTTTCTCCTATGTAGGCAAACAGTAGGACAATAGCGATATTAATAAAGTTATTAGCCACTAAAATAGTCGCTAATAGTTTCTTTGGACGATCGAGTAGATCAGAAATAATCTGCATTTGCGATGATTTGTTCTCAATACCTTCATTGATGTTAGATTTTGTCAATGAAAAAATTGCAACTTCAGCACCAGAAATTAATGCAGAACAGATTAATAAAACGATAAGCAGAATAACACTAGTAACGAACGAAGTATTCGAAATAAGGAAAATAGTATTAAGAATCGAGGGCTCAGGGTCCAAATTAAAAAGGTTTAAATGATAGGCTAGAATGGTAAATCATCATTCTCATCTTCAACTATACTTTTTGGCTCAGATGATGCTTGGTTTTGAGTATTAGTATTAGATACAGATGGCGCACCTTGTTGTTCATTCTTATTGGTAAGAAAAGTAAAGTCTGTACACTGAATTTCTGTAGAATACCGTTCCATGCCTTTATCGTCTGTCCATTTTCTTGTTTTGATACGTCCTTCGATATAAACCTTGTCACCTTTGGTTAGATATTTTTCACAAATCTCTGCTGCCTTATTTCTCACAACGATATTATGCCATTCGGTATTAGAAATACGCTCATTGGTGGTTTTGTTGGTGTAAGTTTCATTTGTTGCCAAAGGAAAGCGACCCACACAATTCTTATCATCGAAATAATGCATTTTTACTTCATCACCCAAATGCCCTATTAGCATTACTTTATTCAATGTTCCAGACATAGTCTATATTTTTTAGCAAAATTAGTTATATACAGTGAATTAAAGGTAATAAAAAAATGTCATTTTTAATCAGTCGCAAAATTGAATTCCTCTACGAAATTACTTATCAAAACTGGCATTGGGAATGTATCCAATTTTTCAATTTTAATAGCCGTATTAGGTAAGCTGTCAACTTCTAAGATCCAGAATTTTGTATAGAGGTGCTGATGTGATAGTTTGTGTATTTTGTCTTCTGTATTATAGAGGCTATAATCCAATACCTTAAAACTTAAACTGTCGAGTTCTTGTTTTAAAAGCTCAAATTCTGTGTGATCTAGACTTTTATCGGTTTCTATTAATGGGAACTGGTAAAGATTTTGCCAAATACCTTTCGCTGTTCGTTTATCAAGAACCGTTTTTCCAGAATTATCCAGGAATACCAAAAAGTTGAAATACTTTTTTGTGATCTTGGTTTTCTTCAGTTTAACAGGAAGCTGATCAATACGATATTTTTTTTTGGCCATACAGCTGTTCTTCAGTGGGCATATTGCACAATTTGGACTTTTAGGTTTGCACTGTCTCGCTCCAAATTCCATTAGGGCCTGATTGTAGTTTCCAGGATTGTCGTGAGGAATTAAAGTTGAAGCGAGTTCTTTAAACTGTTTAATTCCTTTAGATGTATTAATTGGTGTGTCAATCCCAAAATATCTAGACAGTACTCGGTAGACATTGCCATCTACCACAGCTGTTGCTTCATTAAAAACTATAGAAGCAATGGCGCTCGCAGTATAATCGCCCACACCCTTTAGCTTTACTATTTCTGAATAGGTGCTGGGAAATTGACCATTAAGTTCGTTAGCAATAAACTTTGCACTTGTATGAAGATTGCGAGCTCTTGAGTAGTAGCCTAATCCTTGCCAAAGTTTCAAGACCTCCTCTTCGGAGGCTTCTGCAAGTTTAAAAACCGTAGGAAAGGTATGGGTAAAAGCTTCGTAATATGGTAAGCCTTGATTGACTTGTGTTTGCTGTAGAATTATTTCTGAAAGCCAAATGAAATAAGGGTTTTTTGTGGAGCGCCATGGTAATTCTCTCTTATTAATTGAATACCAGCTAATTAATTCTTTTTGAAAATTCATTTGACAAATTTCAGGTTTTGCAAAATTAAATCTTTATCACGTTAAATTTTAATTAATTACGCTTGAAATATTGAATTTAAATTACATATATTTGCATCCCTTAGAATTTATAGTAACCCTAAAACTAATAACAATGACAAAAGCCGATTTAGTCGCCAAGATCTCTGATAAACTAGGTATGGAAAAAGGAGATGTTCAGGCTACAGTAGAAACCTTCATGGATGAAGTAAAATCATCATTAGAAAGTGGAGATAATGTTTATTTAAGAGGTTTCGGAAGTTTTATTATCAAAACAAGAGCTGAGAAAACTGGTCGTAACATTTCAAAAAATACGACTATTAAAATTCCAGCACACAACATACCTGCTTTTAAGCCAGCTAAAGTATTTTTAGAGGGTGTTAAATCTAATGTTGAAGTTAACTAAAAGTAGGAAAGTAAAATATTAACTTAAAGCATTAACAACTATGCCAAGTGGTAAAAAAAGAAAAAGACACAAGGTAGCAACGCACAAGCGTAAAAAGCGTAGACGCGCTAATCGTCACAAAAAGAAATAAATTGCAAAAAAGTAGTTTTAGAACTACTTTTTTTCAGTTTTAAAGAATCGTTCTTTGATATAGAATTTATGTAAGCATCAATTTATGCCCATAGATTTGTTGGATATTACATCCTGTGTCAAAAATTTAGTAAAATCCATCTATCTCAATTTTGAGTTAGATATAAATTAACATTATGAACAAGGAATTAATCGTAAGATCGAGTTCTGATATTGTTGATTTTGCCTTATTAAAAGATGGAAAACTTATTGAATTACATAAAGACGAAGAAGATAATAATTTTGCAGTTGGTGATATTTTTATTGCTAAAATTCGCAAGGTTATACCTGGACTAAATGCCGCATTTGTAAATGTTGGTTATGAAAAAGATGGTTTTTTACACTATCATGATTTAGGTCCAAAACTCCCTTCTCTTTTAAAATTCATTAAACGTGTAAGCACAGGGAAATTAAGAGATTACAGGCTCAAAGACTTTCCATTAGAAAAGGATTTAGATAAGCATGGTAAAATTTCAGACGCCATTAAGTCTAATCAATCCATTTTAGTACAAGTAGTAAAAGAACCAATTTCTACTAAAGGACCTCGCATTAGTTCAGAATTGTCTATTGCAGGGAGATACATTGTATTAGTTCCATTTTCTAACCGTATTTCAATTTCTCAAAAGATTGAATCACAAGAAGAAAAAGACCGACTAAAAAGACTTGTAAAGAGTATCACTCCTAAAGGTTTTGGTGTTATTATTCGTACTGTAGCCGAAGGCAAAAAAGTTGCCGAGCTAGATAATGATTTACAAAATTTGCTGGGTAGATGGACAGCAATGTGTAAAAAACTGTACAAAGCACATCATCCTACAAAAGTGCTAGGTGAAATGAATAAAGCATCCTCAATTTTGAGGGATATTTTTAATGATTCATTCTCAGGTATTATTGTAGATGACGAAGAATTGTACATTCAAGTAAAAGATTACGTGCAACAAATTGCACCGAAAAAAGAGTCCATTGTAAAGTATTACAAAAATGGAGTGCCAATTTTTGAAAAATACGGAATAGAACGCCAAATAAAGACATCATTTGGTCGTACCGTATCCATGGCAAAAGGCGCTTACTTGGTTATTGAACATACCGAAGCTATGCATGTGATAGATGTAAATAGTGGTAACCGTTCTAATAAAGAAAAAAACCAAGAAGATACTGCTCTAGAAGTTAATTTAATCTCTGCTTCAGAAATTGCCCGCCAGTTACGACTACGTGATATGGGTGGCATTATTGTTATCGATTTTATCGATATGGGTAAAGCAGAGAATAGAAAAAAGCTTTACAATCATCTTAGAGATGAGATGAAGGACGACAAAGCAAAACATAAAATATTACCGCCGAGTAAGTTTGGTTTAGTGCAAATAACCAGACAACGCGTTAGGCCAGAACGTAATATTAAAACTAAAGAAGAAAATCCTAACCTAGTAGGAGGAGACGAAATTGAAGCACCGATTAAAGTGGTGTCTAGAATAAGTCAAGACCTAGAAAGAATTTTCAAAAGAGACTATAAAAAGGTAACCTTAAATGCACATCCTTTTATAGCAGCCTTTTTAACCAAAGGGTTTCCATCAGTGCGTTCAAAATGGTTTTTTGAACATAAAAAATGGGTAAAAGTCTTACCTAGAGATGCTTACACTTATCTTGAATATCATTTTTTTGATAAAAATGGTAACAAAATCAAATAATATCTATTAAAAAAGCCCTTCCAATTTGGAAGGGCTTTTTTTATTTAGTTATGCTATTAAGGTGCTGGATTCGGTATTTCTGAATGCACCTTATTTATTTCATTCAGTACTTCTTTAGATAAAGAAATATTAATACTATCAATATTTTCTTCAAGTTGTTCCAAGTTGGTAGCGCCAATAATATTACTGGTTAAGAATGGTCTCCCATTCACAAAAGCCAATGACATTTGCGCTAAGGTCATACCATTGTCTTCCGCTATTTTTAAATAACGTTTTGTTGCTTCAGTAGCTTGCTTGCCACTGTATCTTGCAAATCTTGGGAATAGTTTTAATCTCGCATTATCTGCCGCAGTTCCTTTTATGTACTTACCTGATAAGACACCAAAAGCCATTGGCGAATAGGCTAACAATCCAATATTCTCACGATGTGCCACCTCAGCAAGATCACCTTCAAAAGGTCTGCATAATAGAGAATATGCATTTTGAATGGTAATCATTCTTGGTAAATTATGGTGTTTAGATTCCTCTAAGTATCGCATGGTTCCCCAAGCCTTTTCATTAGACAAACCAACTTGTCTTATTTTGCCAGATTTAATTATTTCATCTAGATTATGAAGAATTTCATTGAAATTATCTTCCCAACCGTCATTAGGATTATGTGTATAATCTCTAACTCCAAAAGTATTTGTTTGACGCTCTGGCCAGTGCAACTGATAAAGATCTATATAATCGGTTTGTAAACGTTTTAAACTGTTGTCAACGGCCTCATGTAAGGACGCTTTACTAAAGCCAGTAGTTCTAATGTGTGCTGTATAGTCTCCAGGTCCTGCAATTTTTGTAGCAAGTATAACCTTGTCTCTATTGCCGGTTTTTGTAAACCAATTACCAATGATGCGCTCTGTTTCGGCATAGGTCTCTGCCGTCGCTGGTACAGGATATAATTCGGCAACATCAAAAAAGTTCACACCTTTATCTATAGCTAAATCCATTTGAGCAAACCCTTCTTCTTGGGTGTTCTGGTTACCCCATGTCATTGTACCAAGACATATTTTACTAACTTTTATGTCTGTATTGGGTAGTGTTGTGTATTTCATCTTGCTTTTTTCAATGGTTTCTTGCAAAAATAAGAAGACCTTTCAGGTTCAAAAAACTAGAAAGGTCTAAATCTATGTTAAGTTTATTCTTAGATATCGTTTAATAACTTTGAAATCTCATCGAGTTTTGGTGTTAGAACCACTTCGATTCTTCTGTTTTTTGCTCTTCCTTCGGAAGTATCATTAGAAGCAATTGGTGCATATTCACCACGACCTGCAGCTGTTAAATTTTCTGGGTTAATAGATGTATTTTCCCTAAGAATATTAACTATTGCTGTTGCACGTTTTGTGGACAAATCCCAATTGCCGCTTAACTGAGCATTACCTTTATAAGGGACGTTATCTGTATGTCCTTCAATAAGTATAGCAATATCCGGATTTTCAGCAAGTACGTTTGCTAATTGTTGTACAGCCTTGCGCCCTTCCGATCCAACAGACCAACTACCCGATTTAAAAAGTAGTTTATTTTCCATAGAAACATAAACTTTACCATCACGTTGCTCTACCGTTAATCCCTTACCTTCAAAATTTGTAAGTGCTTTAGAAATGGCATCTTTCAATGCTTTCATATTGGCATCTTTTGTTGCTATAACATTTTCTAGTTCTGCCACACGCTTAGAACGATCTTCGAGTTCTTTCTTTAGTTTCTCTAACCTTGCATTTTCACTAGCTAATGCCTGTTCTTTAGCTTCTAATTGCGCCAATAACTCTCTATTCTTTTTTGAGTTTTTGGCAATTTCCGCAGAACTATTTTTTTCTAGGGCTTCATATGATGCCTTAAGATTATCTAAGTTAGATTGCGTAGCGGCTATTTCTGATTTTAATTGATTTAATTCTTCGATAGCCTTGTCATGCTGTGCCGCCATTGAATTAAGGTCGTTAAGGACTATATTTTTTTCTTTTTCAAGCTTTTCAACCTGGTCATTAAGACTTCTATTTTCTTTCTTGAGGTCAGCATATTTGTCCTCTAAGTCCGTATAAATTTTCTTTGAAACACAAGAACTTAATAATCCTACTGTTAGCACTAACAAGGAAATTCGTTTTATCATTTTTTACGTTTTATTGATTGATAATTAAACTATAAATCCAATTCTAAAAGAATAGGGCAGTGATCACTATGCACTGCTTCAGTGAGTATAACGCTTCGTTTTATATTTTCTTGTAATGGCTGACTAACCATCGCGTAATCTAATCTCCAACCTTTATTGTTTGCACGTGAGTTGGCACGGTAACTCCACCAAGAGAACTCCTGTCTTTCTGGATGTAAAAACCTAAAGCTATCGATAAAACCACTGTCTATAAAATTACCAAGCCACTCACGTTCTTCTGGTAAGAAGCCCGATACACCCTTCATCTTTGGATTGTGAATATCAATAGGTTCATGGCAGATATTATAGTCGCCACAAACTACAAGATTAGGTAGTTGCTTTTGGAGTTTATTGAGATAATCATGTATTAAGTCCATGTACTCAAACTTGTGCTCTAATCGTGCATCATTGGTCCCAGAAGGTAGGTACATACTCATTACCGAGACTTTATCGTAATCTACTCTTATATTTCGACCTTCAAAATCCATAGATTCAATCCCAGTACCAAATTCTATATGATTAGGTTCTTTTTTACAAAGAATAGCAACACCACTATAACCTTTCTTCTGTGCACTGAACCAATAGTTATAATTATAGCCTATTTCTGTAAAAAGACTTAATTCTAGTTGTTCTTCTAAAGCCTTTATTTCTTGAAGACAGATCACATCTGGACCTGTGGCATCTAACCATTCAATAAAACCTTTATTAATGGCTGCTCTAATACCATTTACGTTATAGGATGCAATTTTCATTATTAACTTTTACGGTTTAAGCGAAATTAAATAATACCCTACTTTTACACTATTATTTTGCACCTATTTTAACAATAAAATATTTTGAGCTATTACTAGTTATTAGTCTACATGAAACGTACGTTGGTCTTATTAATATTACTTGTCTCTTTTTTTGGGAACACCCAAAATAATCGAGGGAATTATAAGACCAAGAAATTAGCGGTTAAGGACTCAATTAGAATAGACACTGTTAGTATTAATCCATCCTATTTAGTAGTTAAAAATAAGAGTGGTAAGCTTATAGATTCATCACTTTACAAAGTAGACTTTGCCAAAGCAGTCTTAAGCTTTAGAGCACCTATTTCTGCAGATACACTAATTATTGACTATTTGCGCTACCCTAATTTTATTACCAAGGAGTATAAGCAGTTAGATGAGAGCATTATTGTGAATAGAAGTTCTAGCCTTAGAAAGCTCTATCAGCTCGAAAACACCAATCGAAAAAACACATTTACACCCTTTGATGGTTTAACAACCTCAGGAAGTATTTCTAGAGGTGTCACGGTAGGAAACAATCAAAATTCTGTTTTAAATAGTGAGTTAGACCTTCAAATATCCGGTAAATTGAGTGATAAAGTTTCGCTTCGTGCCTCTATACAAGATGCTAATATTCCACTGCAAGAAAGTGGCTATTCACAACGGTTAGATGAATTTGACCAGGTGTTTATAGAATTGTTTAGTGATAACTGGAATATTAGGGTAGGTGACATAGATCTTATTAATAATGACAGTTACTTTGCGAAGTTTACAAAACGTGTTCAAGGTTTATTGGTTAATGCTAACTTAAATGAAAAGACCAATGTTTATGCATCAGGTGCATTGGTTAGAGGGCAATTTACCACTACACAGTTTATTGCACAAGAAGGAAATCAAGGGCCTTATAAATTAAGAGGGCCTAATAACGAACTATTTGTTTTAATTGTTTCTGGTAGTGAAACTGTCTATGTAAATGGCGTGCCATTAGAACGTGGTGAGAATAGAGATTATATTATAGATTATAATGCTGGAGAAATCATTTTCAATTCCACTTTTCCAATAACTTCAGAAATGAGAATTACGGTAGATTATCAATTTAGTGAGCGTAATTATAGCCGATTTACAGTTTTTGGAGGTGGTGGCTATAAATCTGATAAGCTGAGTCTAAACGTTTCAGTTTATTCGGAGAGTGATGCAAAGAATCAACCTTTACAACAAAGCCTTTCAACAGAGCAAACCCAAATTCTTGCAGATGCTGGTGATGATAGAGGATTAATGACAGCACCTTCTGCAGTAGAGCAAAATTTTTCTGAAAATAGAATTTTATACCGCAAGGAATTGTTTGGAACTGAGGAGATATTTGTCTTTTCCAATGATCCAAACGATCAGCTGTTTAGCGTAAGTTTCACATTGGTTGGCAACAATCAGGGGAACTATGTTTTAAGTAATGATAACGCTATCTCGAATATTTTTGAATATGTGCCTCCTGTAGCTGGAGTACCTCAAGGTAATTATGAACCTATTTTGCAGTTAGTAGCGCCAGAGCGATTACAGATAGCAGTTTTAAATGGTCGTTATAAACCTAGTGAAAAGACAGATCTATTCTTTGAACTAGCAGGTAGCAAAAATGACCTTAACTTATTTTCTAGTATAGACGATGATGATAATGACGGATTTGCAGGCAAACTCAGGATAAACCAAAATATTATTCAGTCCGATAGTCTCTGGAATTTATCTGCTCTTGTAGATGCTGATTTCATCCAGAAGGATTTTAGGACCATACAACGTCTATATAGAGCAGAGTTTAATCGTGATTGGAATCTTGAAGATCAACGAGATGATCAAGGTAATTTTAATTTTGGAAACCAACTTCTTTTTAATTCAGGAATAGAATTATCGCATTCTAAAAAAGGTAGAGCAACTTACAAATTTGAGTATTTAGATTACTCAAGCAATTTTAGTGGAAGCCGACATAATCTTGGAGCTAATTTAAGATTAGGAAACTTTACTATTTTTTCAAACACGAGTTACCTCAATGGAGAAAGTACAGTAAACAGCTCTACATTTTTGAGATCTTTTAACCGAGTGGTATATGGTAAAAAGAATAAATGGGCTGGTGTAAAATATGCGCTCGAGGATAATGAACAGCGAGTATTAGCAGAAGATTCACTCACACCATTGAGTCAAAAATTTAATGCTTACGAAGTATTTGCTGGCATTGGAGATAGTACAAAGGTGTTTGTTGAGCTCGGCTATATTAATCGTGTAAATGATAGTGTAAGAGATAACCTTGTACAACGTGTTAATCGCTCCAATACTTATTATTTAAAATCGAGGTTAGTACAAAATAAAGCCACTAATCTTCAACTATTTGTTAACTACAGAGATTTAAAGGCGACTGTAGAAGATTCTCAAAATGAACAAAGTTTAAATAGTAGACTAAATTTTAATCAGAAGCTGTTTAATAATATTTTAATTTGGAATACAAATTTTGAAACCAATTCTGGGACCTTACCGCAACAAGATTTTACCTATGTCGAGGTAGAAGCAGGTCAAGGTGCTTACACATGGATAGATTATAATGAAAATGGAGTACAAGAATTAAATGAATTTGAAATTGCTCAATTTGCAGATCAAGGAAATTACATTCGTGTGCTTTTACCTAATCAGGTTTTTGTGAGAACGCATCAGAACAGATTGAGTCAGACCTTAACCTTGAATTTTCAACAATGGAGTTCTTCAAAAAGCGGAAGCAGAAAATTTTGGTCTCACTTTTATAATCAGACCTCTTTTTTAATAGATAGAAAGGTAAGAAGAGATGGTAACAATTTTAATCTAAATCCTTTTAAGGCAGACGAGGAGAATGAACTTGGACTTAATAATAGTATAAGAAATGTGCTATTTTATAATAGAGGAAAACAACGTTACACCACATCATATACCTATTTAACCAACACGAGCCGGAGTTTACTTTCAATAGGGTTTCAAGAGAATAAATCGTTGAATCATCAGTTTAACTTTAATCACAAGTTTGCAAAAAGCTGGCTTCTTAATGGCTTGGCAAGTTTTGGTAGAGAAGAGAGTTTGAGTGAGAATTTTACGAATAGAAATTTTGAAATTAATGAGGATCAATTTCAACCAAAACTGTCTTATTTATTTAATGAGAATGCACAGTTTGATGTCTTTTATCAATACACTTCAAAAACGAATCGGATAGGTGACCTTGAAGCCTTGTCCCAAAATAATTATGGTGTTTCTTTTACCTATAATAATGCTCAGAAAATTGCCTTAACAGGCGAGTTTAATTTCTTTCAAAATGAGTTTGAAGGAAATCCTAATACACCTGTAGCCTACCAGATGCTTGAAGGATTACAGCCAGGACAAAACTTTACTTGGAATCTTTTAGCACAAAAAAAACTCACTAAGTTTTTAGACTTAAATCTCTCATATTTTGGTAGAAAAACAGAGACTTCAAAAACCATTCATACTGGCACGATACAACTTAAGGCATATTTCTAAAATTATATATTTTCCTACGCAACCATTTAATAGGTTAGTCATCTATAGATATATTTCAAAATTAAATCAATCAAACATGAAAAAATTAGTTTTATCCTTTTTATTAGGCCTTTTAATCTTTACTGGGAATGCACAAGATGATAATACCGAACCACCTAAAAAGAGTGAGATTTCTGTTAATCTTTTGGATTTAGTCGTTGCCGGAACATTGGGTGTAAATTATGAGCGCCTTTTTGACAACAACCAATCACTATTTATAAGCGCTAATATTTTTGATACTTATGGGTACTACGATGTTGGCTATATTGAAGATAATTCTGCATTTTCATTGAGAGCAGCTTATCTGGTTTATTTTTCAAAAGATAAAGATCATCATGGGTTTTTCTTTTATCCACAACTTAAATTAAGAACAGGTGAAATCACGGTAGATGAATATTACTTCTTTGATGAAGTAGAAGGTCAGGAGGTAAACCAAGAGTTCACCTATGATATTGGAGGCGCTTCAGCTGGTTTTGGTATTGGCCATAAGTGGATGTTTGATAATAAATTCACCTTAACATTAAATGGTGATATTGCAAGGAACCTAGGAAATTTTGATAATGATGATTACCTTGAGAATGTAGAGGTTCGCTTTGCAGTTAATTTTGGTTATCGGTTTTAGTAAAACGCAAAGTATAAGAGAATATAAAAAACCCAAGCAAGTGCTTGGGTTTTTTATTTAGTAAATATTATCTACATGCGCATTAACCACTCACGTACATCAACTTCTTTTTTGATGATTTCTCTTATTGTTTCAATCTTTAGTCGTTTTTGATCCATAGTATCTCTGTGACGTATTGTAACAGTGTTATCTTCTAGTGTGTCATGATCTACGGTGATACAGAATGGTGTCCCTACAGCATCTTGTCTACGGTAACGACGACCTACAGCATCCTTTTCATCATATACAACATTGAAATCCCATTTTAAATCCTCAACTATCTGTTTTGCTATGTCTGGCAGACCATCCTTTTTTACTAATGGTAAAATGGCGGCCTTAGTTGGTGCTAGAACTGCTGGTAGTTTAAGAACTGTACGAGTTGTTCCATTTTCTAATTCTTCTTCTTGTAGCGAATTAGAGAAAACAGCCAAGAACATACGATCTAATCCTATTGAGGTTTCAAGAACATATGGTGTGTAACTTGCATTATCTTCGTGGTCAAAGTATTGTAGCTTCTTTCCTGAGTATTCCTCATGTTGACTCAAATCAAAATCTGTTCTAGAATGGATACCTTCGAGTTCTTTAAAACCAAATGGGAAATTAAATTCAATATCTGTTGCCGCATCAGCATAATGCGCAAGTTTTTCGTGGTCATGGAAACGGTAATTGTCTTCACCCATGCCAAGAGACTTATGCCATCTTAAACGCGTCTCTTTCCAATATTCAAACCACTCTTTTTGTGTGCCTGGTTTAATAAAGAATTGCATTTCCATTTGTTCAAACTCACGCATTCTAAAAATAAATTGTCTCGCTACAATTTCGTTTCTAAAAGCTTTACCTGTTTGGGCAATTCCAAAAGGAATTTTTAATCTTCCAGTTTTCTGAACATTTAAGAAATTGACAAAAATACCTTGTGCCGTTTCTGGTCTTAAGTATAAGTCCATAGCTGAATCTGCAGAGGCACCAAGTTTAGTACCGAACATGAGGTTAAATTGTTTAACATCTGTCCAGTTTTTACTGCCAGACAAAGGATCGGCAATTTCTAACTCTTCTATAAGTGCTTTTACGTCTGCTAAATCTTCATTCTCCAAAGATTTAGCAAGGCGTTTTAAGATGGTATCGATTTTCTCTTTGTATCCAAGAACACGTCCATTAGTAGAAACAAACTCTTCTTTATTGAATGCATCACCAAAACGCTTTGCAGCTTTGGTAACTTCTTTGTTTATTTTGGCTTCTATTTTAGCGCAATAATCCTCAATTAAAACATCTGCGCGATATCTTTTTTTAGAGTCCTTATTATCAATTAAAGGATCGTTAAAAGCATCAACGTGACCAGAGGCTTTCCAGGTGGTTGGATGCATAAAAATTGCAGCATCAATGCCAACAATATTATCATGCATTTGCACCATGGCCTTCCACCAATAATTACGAATATTATTTTTTAATTCTGCTCCATTTTGTGCGTAATCATAAACCGCACTTAAGCCATCATAAATCTCACTACTTTGAAACACATAACCGTACTCCTTAGCATGGGAGATTACCTTTTTAAATTTATCATCGTTTGCCATGGCACAAAAATAAAAAACCACTCTAATTAACAGAGTGGTTTTATAAAAATTATATTGTTGTATCTACTTTAAAGTTACGCGTGTGCTACCAAGTTTATCTTTCTTGTGGAACACATTTATGATATAGTCACCTTTTTGAAAGGGTTTATCATCTTTATCAGCAATAATAGCGCTACAAACTTCTAGGTTTTCATTTTGATAGGATACAAGCTCTTTTTTACTGTAAATAAGAGAATCATCATCAAAAAAGACTTCGCCTTTATCGCCTACAACATTGCCATTAGGGCTTACTATTTGTATATAAATCTCCTTATCGCCTTCATCTGTTAACGGATTCTCGGCAAGGAGTATACAAACGTCAATAGCATTAGCGCGGCGCGCTTTTGTCGTAAAGCGTTTCTTAGCTCCACTTAACTTATAGGATTGGGCACTAATATTGCTAGCCTTTAGTATTGAAGCGTTATCAATGGCTTTATTTAAAAGGTCATTTTTAGTAGCAAGTGCATTAATTGTAGAACTCTTTCTCTCAATTGTATTCAAAGCATCCTGCTTCTCTTCCATTAAATGCTGATTCGCAATATTTAGGGAGTCTATGGTATTTAAGAGTACCTTACTTTTAGACTTTAAAATTATAAGTTGCTCCTTGAATTTAGTGATAATTGACAAATCACTTTTTAATAATCTTAAAGAATCTAAAGCATTTTTAGTTTCTAATTTTGCTTCCTGGAGCTGAGAAGCCATAAGATCATAATCTTCACTTAATTCATCATAACTTTCTAACATTTCCGATAGCTCTTGTTCTATCAGAAATTTTTCTTGCTTTAAGAATTCCTCGTAGGATTTGATGGATTTATGGTTTGTAAAACTATAAATTCCTAAAGCAGTTAAAATGATTAAGAGCGAACCTATAATTAATCTATAGTTAAATAATTGAGGGTTAACTATCATAATTAATTATTACTTTCAATGCGAAATTATGGTTAATACTATGGCCAAATTATTTTATTCGATTAAGTGGTAAAAAATTTGTTAAACTTGTTTTTCCCTCAGGTTTGTGAAGCTTGCAATTCTGTATTAGGTGATAATGAATTTGTCATATGTCTAAAATGCCGACACCAATTACCTATAACTAATTTTCATTTCGAAAACTCAGATGCCGTAAAGAAAATTCTATACGGTAGAGTGAAACTAGAAAATGCCACAGCCTTACTTCACTTTTCAAAGAAAACTATTGTTCAAAATCTTTTGCATAATCTAAAATATCGTGGCCATGAGCAAATTGGTGGAGTTCTTGGCAAGTGGTTAGGAGTAGAGTTAAAAACTATCGATGCGTACAAGACTATTGACTGTGTTATACCTGTTCCTCTTTACAAGACAAAATTGAGAAAAAGAGGATATAATCAAGTGACACGTTTTGGTAAGGCAATTGCACAAGAATTAAATGTAGAATTCAATGATAAACTTCTAATTAAAACAAAGCCGACCAAGACACAGGTTTTTAAAGGACGTTTTGGACGCTCAGAAAATAATAGTGCTGTTTTTGATCTCAGTAAAGATCAAAACTTTAATGGAAAACATATTTTAATTGTAGACGATATTATTACGACTGGAGCTACTATAGAATCTTGCGCTGCTGTTTTGTTAAAGTTTGATAATATTAAGTTAAGTCTTGCTACCATGGCAATTGCAGATTAATATTTTCGTTTCTAAGTATTAAAATTGTTTCTTTGTTCTAAATTTTCACTTCTAAATGTATCATAATTTACAGAGAGTATTAGTAGTTCTTTTTATTATCGCGTCTATTGCCAGTTGTGCAAATAGAGGAACACCTACTGGAGGTGAAAAGGATACCGAACCACCAGTTATTCTAAAATCAGAACCAGAAAATTTTTCTACCAACTTTAAAGGTGATGAGATTAAAATATATTTTGATGAGTACGTTAAAATCAAAGATCTACGTAAGCAGTTAATTATTTCCCCACCTATGGATACTGATCCTACAATCATTCCTATGGGAGGTGCTAGCAAATACATATCCATTAAAATAAAAGATACCTTAGAACCAAATACTACCTATGCTTTTAATTTTGGAGAAAGCATTGTAGACAATAATGAAGAGAATCCTTACCCTTATTACAGATATGTATTTTCTACAGGTGATAGTATTGATTCACTTTCTGTAAAAGGCTATGTTGAAGATGCCTTGCTCGAGCAACCTGATGAATTTGTAACAGTAATGTTATATGAGGTTGACTCCACTTATTCCGATTCGATTGTATTTAAAGATAAACCAAGATATGTTACAAATACGCTTGATAGTTTAACAACTTTTAGTATTGATAATATAAAGGCTGGAACGTATAAGCTTATTGCGCTTAAAGACAAGAATTCGAACTTTCTATTTAATCAGAAAGAAGATAAAATAGGTTATCGAAAAGAGTTTATTACCATACCCTCAGATACGACTTTCAGGCTTGTTTTATTTAATGAGGAGATTAACTTTAAGGCTTTTAAGCCAAAACAAGATGGTGAGTTTAGAATCTTATTTCCTTACGAGGGAAGTTATGAAGGAATGCAAATAGAATTATTAGGTGATCGGCCAAGTGATTTTGAATATCGCATAACAAAAGATAAACAATCAGACAGTCTTTACTATTGGTATAAGCCCGTATTTGAAAGAGATAGTGCAATGTTTGTTGTTACTAATGAGAAGTTTGTAGATACTTTTAAACATCGCTTTAGAGTACTTGAGGGTGATTCGCTTTCTATAAAAGCTGTAAATGCTGGAACATTAAATTTTGATCAAGAATTAATGTTGGAGCCTAATATTCCTATCAGTAAAATTAATAAGTCAAAAATCAGTGTAATTAATAAGGACTCCTTATCTGTGGATTTTGGTGTAGAGTACGATTCAATCTTCAATATTTATACTTTTCCAATAGATAAGCAGGAAGGTCAAAGTTATGTTCTAACCGTTTTGCCAGAGACTTTTGAGGATTTTTATGGAGGCGTAAATAAAGACACGCTCAATTTTTCTTTTAGAACAAAAATGAAATCTGAATATGGAAATTTAAGGGTACAACTAAAAAATGCCGAATTCCCTTTAATTGTACAATTGGTTAATGATCAAGGTGTCGTTATCTATGAACGCTATACGACCAATAGTCCAATCGTTGATTTTACAGATATAGCACCACGTAAATACGGCTTAAGAGTTATTTATGATACTAATGGTAATGGTAAATTTGACACGGGTAATTTTCTTCTAGGCATTCAACCAGAACGTGTAAGTTATGCACCGACTGAAGATGTTGAGGAAATACGAGCCAGTTTTGATTTTATTATTGACTTTACACTTCTAGATTAAAACCATCGCGATCATTTAGAAAGTTCAGTTTTGATCGGTATTTTTCGATTGGTGATTTTTCTAAAGTCACAATTTCCACTTGTTCTGTATCTGTTTTTATTTGATCTAGTTTATACCCTAAAACATCATAAGCTCCTGAATGTCCAGGATATTCATAATTAAGACCATCCAAGCCAACACGATTTACACCAATGCAATAACACATATTTTCTATAGCGCGTGCTTTAAGTAGAGCGTCCCATGCATTTATTCTTGGCTTAGGCCAATTAGCAACATATAATAATAAATCATAGTCTTCCACATTTCGTGCCCAAACAGGAAAACGCAGATCATAACATATTAATGGGCAAATGCGCCAACCTAAATAATTAAAAACAACCTTTTCTGTACCTGCTTTGTAAACTTTATGCTCGCCAGCTAAGGTGAAAGTATGTCTTTTATCATATTGAGCTAATAAGCCATTATGTGTAATGCAAACGAATCTGTTAAAATAATTATCGTTTTCAGATATCACCAAACTGCCCATAATTGCTAAGTCTTTTGACTTGGCAATTGTCTTTAACCAGTTTATTGTTTTTCCGTCCATTGTTTCAGCAACCTTTGGTGCATTCATAGTAAATCCAGACGTAAACATCTCAGGTAAGATTATCAAATCAACATCATCCGTAATCATATTGATTTTGTTTTCTATATGCGTTCTGTTTTTTTCTGGATCCTCCCAAAATAAATGGGTTTGAATAAGTGCTACATTAAGGTTGCTTTTGGTCATTATAATTTCTTTTTTGACTTATCTAGTTTTGTTTTAAGCTTATCGATTTTACTAAACCATTTTTCTTCTTCTATAGGTGAAAGTTTACCTTTCTTTTTAAGCCTATTGTATTTGTTTTCTGCTTTATTTAAACTGGCTTTTGCTTTTTTAAATCTTTTTTGTTTTTTCTCTTTTTCTTTTTTTGCCTTTTTGGCTCGTTTTTCGGCTTTTTCAGCCTTTTTTTGAGCTTTTTCTTGTTTTTTGGCTACTTTTTGTCTCTTTTTTAATGCTTTCTCTTCTTTTTCAGAAGACTTGGATATGGACTTTGCTGTGTCTAGTATAGATCTACTTTCTTCATTATTTAATACCTCAGTTACATCCTTTCCCTCCAAGAAAATACGTTCCTTTTTTACTTGGTAAATTTTACCATCTTTTTTAACCTCTTGTCCGTTAAGACCAATTGAAAATGTTATAAGAACTAGAAAAATAATTTGCTTCATCATATTATGTTTTGATTCATAAATATGAGACACAGAAAATTACAAAAAGTAACTTAGATTTTGCATAGAATTTCCGCAGCTTTTATTAAAGTTTCGTCGGTTTTTGCAAAACAGAAACGTAGTGTTTTATCAGTTTTTGAATTGTCATAAAAGACGGATAATGGGATTGAGGCTATTTTATTTTCTTTGGTGAGCCTTACAGCGTACTCAGTATCTTTCTCATCAGTAATATTGGAGTAATCTAAGACTTGAAAGTAAGTGCCCTGTGACGGTTTAAATTTAAACCTTGATTCTGATATGAGATTTAAAAATAAATCTCTTTTTTGCTTAAAAAATGCTGAAAGTTCTAAATAGGTATTGGGATCACTCATGTAGTCAGCAATTCCTTTTTGCATAGGGTGATTAACCGAAAAAACATTGAACTGATGAACTTTTCTAAATTCTGTCATTAAGTCTTTAGGCGCACAGCAATAGCCAATTTTCCAGCCTGTATTATGAAGCGTCTTACCAAATGAAGCTGTAATAAATGACCTCTTTTTTAGATCTGGAAAGAAGCAAGCACTAAAATGATTTAAATCATCAAACACCATATGCTCATAGACTTCATCACTTAAAACTATGATATCTGTATTCTGGGTCAGTTCTTGCAGTTTTAACATGTCTTCCTTAGACCATACAGTTCCTGTTGGATTGTGTGGCGAATTAATGATAATCATCTTGGTTTTAGATGTAATAAAAGTAGCCACTTGGTCCCAATCAACTTTGTAATCTGGTGTATTTAATTCTAAAGGGATAGGGATACCACCATTAATCTTTACTGCTGGCTCGTAACAATCATAAGCAGGTTTAAATAAAATAACTTCATCATTTGGATGTATAAATGCCGAGATTATAGTATAAATAGCCTGTGTTGCACCTGCAGTTATGGTTATTTCGTTTTCTGGATGATAGGTCGAATTGTAAAGTAAGTCGTATTTATGGGTAATAGCTAAACGCAAATCGAGATTACCTGTCATTGGTGCGTATTGGTTATACCCATTTGTCATGGCATTTGAAACCAGCTCGTTTAGTTTAGAACTACTCGTATAATTAGGGAAACCTTGAGACAGATTTATAGCATTATGTTCATTTGCTAAGGCACTCATTACTGTAAAAATTGTGGTGCCTGTTTCTGGAAGTTTAGAATTTATAGCCATTAAATGAATATACGAAAAGGACTGATTTAAATAAAAATTACTTCATAAAACTAAATGTTTAATTGAATGTTATCTAATAATTAAATTGGTTAATAATAGCGGAAATGTTAATACAATAGTAAAGTGTAGATAATTTAATTGAGTGTCTTAATTTATTAATTAGTAGTCAGTTAACCAATTAAAATAAAATTATGTACAGACATTACTTTTTGTTTATTATTCTTTCATTTTTAAGTATTTTTTCATTTGCTCAAGATGGAAATATAAAAGGAGTAATAATCGATGAACAGGGACTCTTTATTCCTTACGCTACTATTACAATAAAACAACTTAATAAAGGGACCGTTTCAGATTCTGAAGGCAAGTTTCTATTATTAAATGTTCCAGTTGGATCTCAAACACTTAACATAGATTATTTAGGATACAGCAGTCAAGAAATTAGTATTGATGTAACAGATGGTCAGACTGTTGAGGTTAAGGTAGTTCTACAGCCAAAATCTGAAGAGCTAGACGGCGTAATCCTAACAGGATTTGTTGGAGGACAAGCCAAAGCTCTAAATACACAGAAAAACAAGCGAAATATTACCAATATAGTATCTGCTGACCAAGTTGGTAAGTTTCCTGATGCAAATATTGGTGATGCGGTAAAAAGAATTCCTGGTATTACTATGCAGGTGGACCAGGGAGAGGCACGTAATGTAATAGTGAGAGGATTGGCTCCACAATTAAATTCTGTCACTTTGAATGGTTCACGAATTCCTTCAGCTGAAGGTGATAATAGAAATATTCAAATGGATCTCATCCCTGCTGATATGATTCAGCAGATTGAGGTAAATAAAGCTGTGACACCAGATATGGATGGAGATGCACTAGGAGGCTCGGTTAATTTGGTAACGAGGACAGCTCCTGAAGGATTTAGACTTTCGGCAACAGCCGGATCTGGTGTAAATTTCATTACTGATAGACGAATTTTAAACGGATCATTTATACTTGGAGATAGGTCTAAGAATGGAAAATTTGGTTGGATGTTGTCTGCTTCAGTTAATGACAATGACTTTGGCTCTGATAATATAGAGTTTGTTTGGTTGAATGAAGCTGAAAGTCCTATATCAGGTGAGGATATTGAAGTGTCACCATATATTGAAGAACATGATATAAGAACATATATTGTTCAGCGAATTCGACGTAGTTTTTCGGCAAATTTTGATTATAAATTTGACCCTAATAATACAGTCTATTTAAAAACCATGTATAATTGGAGAGATGACCGAGAAAATCGTTATAGATTAAGATATCGGGCGATAGAACCAGTCTTTGAAGATGGGACCGAATCTATAATTGGATATCAAGGGGAAATAAGAAGACAGACTAAAGGAGGTATAGATAATGATAGAAATAGAAATACAAGATTAGAGGATCAAAGAATGCAAAACTATACACTAGGTGGAGATCATCTTTTTGGATCTGTGAAACTAGATTGGTTAGCCTCTTACGCAAGTGCATCCGAAGAACGACTAAATGAACGTTACATTTCATATGAACTAGATGATAATGGTGATGGTAACCCTATACCTTTTAGTGTATTACTTTCAGATCCAGAATTCCCATTGATAATCCCTTCTGTAACTGCTAATACAAGTTTAGATCGTTATTCATTAAGAGAAATTACAGAGGAGAATCAATTTACAGAAGAAGAAGATCTAAATGCTTTTGTTAATCTTGAAGTGCCAAGTGATATCTTCGGTCAAGGTGACGGTTCTGTTAAGATTGGTGCTAGACTTCGTTTAAAGGATAAAATAAGAAACAATAACTTTTTTGAATTTAGTCCATTAACTGGAGACTTTGATGATTTTAGTTCTATTCCATTAACTGATCAAACAGATGACAACTATTTGGCAGGTGGCAGATATGCAGCTGGATCTTTTGTTTCTCCAAGATATCTAGGGCAATTAAACTTAAATAACAGTTCATTGTTTGAAATAGAGTCTTTACCTGATGAATTTTTAAGGGCTAATTTCAATGTTGAAGAAAATGTGGTTGCAGGTTATGCAATGTTAGATCAAAAGCTTTCCAATAAGCTTTCGGTTTTGGCTGGTCTACGGGTAGAGAGTACTAGTATAACTGCGACAGGTAATCAAATTCAGGATGAAGAAGATTTGGTGGGAACAGTTACTGAAGAGAGTTCTTATACAAACCTTTTACCTAGTATTCATTTTAAATATGACATAAATCCAAATGCAGTTATTCGTTTTGCTTGGACAAATACATTAGCACGGCCTAATTATGAAGATTTAGTTCCTTTTATTGATGTGGTCAATGACGACGAGGAAATATTTGTTGGTAACCCAGAATTAGAAACTACTACTTCAATGGCATTTGACTTAATGGCAGAATATTATTTTAGTAATGTTGGTATAATATCTGGAGGTGTTTTTTATAAGGATATTAGTGATTTTATCTACACGTCTCAATCAACAGACAGCTCTACAGGATTTGATCTTTTTCAGCCATTAAATGGCGATGCAGCAACTATTTTTGGTGCTGAATTTTCATTCCAAAGACAGTTGGATTTCTTACCAGGGTTTCTAAAAAATTTCAATATATATCTTAATTACACCTATTTAACTTCAGATACTGAAGGCGTTGAGAATCAAGAAGGAGGTTCTAGAACTGATTTAGATTTACCTGGTACTGCACCAAACATGTTTAATGGTTCTATTGCTTATACGGATAATAAGTTTAATATTCGTTTATCAGCGAATTACTCAGATGCTTACATCGATGAAATTGGAGGGAATGCCTTTGAAGATCGATACTATGACGAACAATTTTTAGTAGATTTCAATGTCAATTATGCAATTAATGATAATCTAAGAATTTA
The DNA here is from genome assembly GCF_050618035.1 of Winogradskyella poriferorum. GTDB lineage: Bacteria > Bacteroidota > Bacteroidia > Flavobacteriales > Flavobacteriaceae > Winogradskyella > Winogradskyella poriferorum_A. The sequence goes on along the minus strand of NZ_JBODPY010000001.1, from coordinate 447,757 downwards.
TCTCGATTTAAATAATATTACAGATCAACCTCTACGCTATTTTCAAGGGGTAAGAAGCAGAACAATGCAAGCTGAGTATTATGGAAGAAGATTATCAATAGGATTAAAATATGATTTGTTTAAAAGAAGGTAAGCCATTTCTGCTTGTATTGATAATGGTAATTTTTGGTTGTAATAATAAACATCTTCCAAAAATTGAACCGGTACTAATAACTGAGAAGACACCTCATGACACCGACGATCCAGCAATCTGGATAAATAGGGAGAATCCATTAGAATCAATTGTGTTTGGCACCGATAAAGATGAGGTAAATGGTGGGATCTATGCTTTTGATTTGGAGGGGAAAATAATTATGGATAAGACCATTACTGGACTTAGCTACCCCAATAATGTTGATATATCGAATGGTTTTTTTATAAATGATACAACGACCATTGATATAATTGGTTTTACTGAAAGAGAGAAGAATCAGATAAGATTGTTTTCGGTGCCTGAAATGAAAATGTTGGATAGTGGTGGATTAAAAGTTTTTGAAGATGAATCCAATGTGAGTTATCGCAGACCAATGGGCATTGCTTTTTATAAGGAACAGAGAACAAAGAAGACTTATTTAATAGTCAGTAGAAAAGAAGGGCCAATTAAAAACTATTTATATCAATACGAAGTTATAGTAGACACTCAAGGATTAAAACTACAATTCGCTAGAAAGTTCGGTAATTTCAGTGGAAATAAGGAGATTGAAGCCATTGCTGTTGATGAAGAGTTGGGTTATATATATTATTCAGATGAGGATCATTGCATCAGAAAATATTATGCATCACCTGATAAGGGAGACGAAGAAATAAGCTGTTTTGGGGGAGAATATTTTAGCAGAGATATCGAAGGTATTGCTATTGCAAAGTATAATGGAAATAGTGGTTTTTTAATAGTGTCAAATCAGCAAGAAAACAGCTTTAATGTCTTTGATAGAATTTCTAATGATTTTGTAATGGAATTAGACTTAGGGACCATTGAAACAGATGGATGCGATGTTGTTACTTTTTCACTAGGAAGTAAGTTTTCAAGAGGTTTGTTTGTGTCAATGTCAGACTCAAAGACCTTTTATTTCCATGATTTAGGAAGTCTTAATCTTAATAAAGATTAATCTTCATATGCTTAAGTTAATTGTTAAGCCCTTTCTAGAAATAGAAAGGGTTTACTTTAATATATCGTCAATTATCTTAAGATGATGATTTGTATGAACTTCTAAAAACTTAAAAGTTGAGGTCTTGTTGAGAATCCCAAAATAGAGATGCTTAAAAGTAGCTTTATTATTAATCTTTGGGTAGTCTTTTATGTTTAGGCGTGCCAATTCTAATTGTTCTAATAAGTCATTTAATTTAATGACCTCAGGAGGCAGAACAACCTTAGGTGCTTTTCCACTACCTCTTGGTATGTACCGCGTTAATAAACAGAATTTCCCTAATAATGTAGATTTAGGTTTCTTGTCGTTCGAAGATGTTTTTAATTGACTTATTATACCATTAATAACTTTAAGACTATGATCTATTTGCCAACCTACAGAAGATTTTGAAACTAATAGATTTTTCTCCTCAAACTGTGGGATTACTGTTTCAAACCTATTGAGATATTTGGTTAGCTTAGTTAGCTCTTTCATACTTATAAAATTAAAAAACCCTTGCTGTTCTGCAAGGGTTTAGTCTATTTGTTAAAGTAGATCACTAGTTTAGTATCTATAATGCTCTGGTTTAAATGGGCCCTCTACGGTAACACCAATATATTCCGCCTGATCTTGCTTTAATTCTGTCAATTCAACACCAATTTTTTCCAAATGTAATTTAGCAACTTTCTCATCTAAGTGTTTTGGTAACATATAGACTTCGTTGCCATAATTCTCAGAATTATTCCATAGCTCAATCTGCGCTAGTGTCTGGTTTGTAAATGAATTACTCATTACAAAGCTAGGGTGACCTGTTGCACATCCTAAATTCACCAAGCGACCTTCTGCTAATACAATTATATCCTTGCCATCAATCGTATATTTATCAACCTGTGGTTTAATGGTGTTTTTTGTAGTACCATAGTTTTCGTTAAGCCAAGCCATTTGAATTTCGTTATCAAAATGACCAATGTTACAGACAATAGCTTTATCCTTCATAGCTTTAAAATGCTCAGCTCTTACTATATCTTTATTTCCAGTTGTTGTAATAATAATATCAGAATTTGCTACTACAGTTTCTAAACGCTTAACTTCATAACCATCCATTGCTGCCTGTAATGCACAGATAGGATCTATTTCTGTTACAGTAACAATACTACCAGCACCTTTAAATGAGGCTGCAGTTCCTTTACCAACGTCGCCATAACCACAAACCGTTACGCGTTTACCTGCTAACATTATATCTGTAGCACGTCTTATAGCATCAACAGCAGATTCTTTACATCCATACTTATTGTCAAATTTAGATTTTGTCACAGAATCGTTAACATTAATGGCTGGCATAGGAAGCGTTCCATTTTTAACACGCTCATATAGACGGTGTACACCTGTTGTTGTTTCTTCAGATAATCCTTTAATACCATCAGCTAACTCTGGGTATTTGTCCAAGACCATATTAGTGAGATCTCCACCATCATCTAATATCATATTTAATGGTTCGCGATTTTCACCGAAAAATAAAGTTTGTTCTATGCACCAATCAAACTCCTCTTCAGTCATATTTTTCCAAGCATAAACAGCAGTTCCAGCATCAGCAATCGCAGCAGCGGCTTGGTCTTGAGTTGAAAATATATTACAAGAACTCCAAGTTACCTCTGCACCAAGTGCTTGTAAAGTTTCTATTAAAACTGCAGTCTGGATTGTCATGTGTAGGCATCCCGCAATACGTGCACCTTTAAGTGGTTGTTCATCTTTATATTCTTCTCGTAAACTCATGAGGCCAGGCATCTCAGCTTCTGCTAATTCTATCTCTTTTCTTCCCCATGCTGCAAGCGACATGTCCTTTACCTTATAAGGAACATATGCAATTTTTGTACTCATCTTTCTAATTTCTTTTTAGTTTTAATTGCCTTTGGCTTTAGAATTGAATTGGTTAAATTCGCTTACCGAATAATGCCACATCTGCTTAAGGCAGTGCAAAGGTAATCAATAGGTTTTAGAATATTAAATGCCACTTTACAAATCCATTAATGTAAACTCACAAACCTGTGTTAAAATCTGGAAGATTGAAGAGTCCTACCAGGATTTGATAGAACCTCTAGATTTAAAACCCAATAGCCTAGAACGTGTTTTGGGAATGAAAAGTGAGATGCATCAACGTGGTTTTTTAAGTGTGCGTCATTTATTAAGAGAGTTTGGTTATACCGATCGAGATTTGTTTTACGATAGCAATGGGAAACCACATTTAAAGGATGGTAAGCATATTTCAATTACACACTCTTTTAATTTTTCAGGTGTTATTATTAGTGATTTGGAAGTTGGTATTGATATTGAAAAACAAAGAGACAAAATCTCCATAATTGCAGAGAAATTTGTGGATTACGAATTTCAATATCTCAACAAATCATCAAAAGATTATATCAATAAACTCACGGTTATTTGGGGAATAAAAGAATCATTATACAAGCTCTTTGCAACGCCTGGTATGTTATTTAGAGAACATTTTTTAGTTATACCATTTATGATAGAGGATGGTAAAACAGTAGCGTGGATAGATTATAAAAATAAAAAGCACAGATATAATACGGCCTTTTTAGAATTTGAAGGTTTTACTTGTGCTTATGTAGTACCTTAATGAGAAAATTATATCAAGACATTATAATAAATTCTGAAGTTGGTAAAACGCAATTGGCTGTTTTAATCGATCCGGATAAGGCTGATGTAAATCGGATTGGAAAATTTATTGAACAGATAAATCAAACCGTTGCTACACATATATTTGTTGGAGGTAGTGAAACTAACGGAATAAGCATAGATGACTTAGTATTGGAAATTAAAGACCATACTGAACTTCCAGTCATTTTATTTCCTGGCAACGCTAATCAAATCTCTAAGTATGCAGATGGCATTTTGTTTCTATCTCTAATTTCTGGTCGTAATGCCGATTATTTGATCGATATGCAAGTAAAAGCTGTAGATCAACTTTACAATACCGAATTAGAAGTCATTCCAACAGGTTATTTATTAATAGAGAGTGGTAACATAACCTCAGTTGAAAGGGTGAGTCAAACTAAACCTATTTCGAGAGAAAATATAAGTCTTATTAAAGATACGGCTAAGGCAGGTGAATATTTAGGGATGAAACTCATTTATCTCGAAGCAGGCAGTGGCGCTTTATCACCAATTAATAAAGAAATTATAACTGCTGTTAAAGAATTTATGGATCTACCACTTATTGTAGGTGGTGGTATAAAGTCTAAAGAGGCCTTTGACCAGGCTATTGAGGCTGGCGCAAATATGGTAGTAATAGGAAATGCTTTTGAAAATGATCCCTTATTCTATGAGTACTTACTAAAACCTAATTTCAAATTTTCATCCAAATAAATTAATAATGAAAGTTTCAATTGAATTAACACTCACACCGCTTAAGGATGATTACGAACCTCACATTGTTGATTTTATCAAGTTGCTTAGAGCTTCAGAGTTTACGGTATTAGAAAATCCACTAAGCACACAAATCTATGGCGATTTTGATAAACTCATGCCTTTTCTCAATGAAGCTATTAAGCAAGCTTTCCAAGCTATAGATATTGCAGTTTTAAATATGAAGATAGTAAAGACCGACCGAAGTGATTATAAGCCAGATTTTTGATTTACTTTTTGGTCAATATGCCGAATATCAAGTTACAGATATAGTTCTAGAAATTGTGGCTGTTGTTTTTGGATTCCTTTCCGTTTGGTTTTCTAAACAGAATAATATCTGGGTTTTCCCAACTGGTATGTTGAGCACGGCAATATTCGTATATCTTTTACTTAAATGGGAGCTTTTGGGAGATATGATGATTAATGCCTATTACTTTTTAATGAGTGTATATGGCTGGTATGTGTGGACACGTAAGGTCGACGAAACCCATGTAACACCAATAAGTACAACCACAAAAAATCAGAAATTAATAAGTGTTGGCATTTTTTTCGCAACACTACTTTTTGTTTATATCGTTTACAGAGTATTTGATAAATGGACGTCTTGGGTCGCTTACGTAGATACCATAACAACGGCAATATTTTTTGTCGGAATGTGGTTAATGGCCAAGCGGAAAATAGAAAATTGGATATTTTGGATTGTTGGTGATATCATATCTGTACCTTTGTATTTATATAAAGGATTTACCTTTACGAGTTTACAATATTTAGGATTTACGGTAATCGCCATCTTTGGATATCTTGCATGGAAGAAGCACTTAAACAACATCCATCAAACTGTATAAAAGTAGTATTATTTGGACCAGAGTCCACTGGAAAAACTACCTTGTCCAGACAGTTAGCGAGACACTACAATTCGGTTTGGGTGCCAGAGTATGCAAGAGCGTATTTGCAGGATAAATGGAATAATGAAAGAAAAACCTGTGAGCCTAAAGATTTATTACCCATTGCGAAAGGTCAGATGCAATTGGAAAATAAATTAGCTCAGAAAACGGATACAATCCTAATTTGCGATACGGATCTACTTGAAACTAAGGTGTATAGTGAAGCCTATTATTCAGGAACCTGTGATCCCCTTTTAGAAGAATATGCGCTTAAAAATTCGTATGAACTCTATTTTTTAACCTATATTGACACACCGTGGGAGCCAGATGATCTTAGAGATAAACCCAATGAAAGAGAGCGTATGTTTAAAGCATTTGAAAAGGCTCTAATAGATCATAAGCGACCATATGTATTATTAAAGGGAAATAAGAAAGAACGTCTTAAATTGGCAATAAAACATATAGATAACCTACTAACAGAATCAGCATGACTTTTACTGAAGAGGATTTAAAACAAATAGAGGCAAAGGGCTTAACCGTTGCCCAAGTGTCTTCTCAAATTGAATTATTTAAAACAGGAATACCATTTGCAAACGTTTATGAAGCTGCAACAATAGACAATGGAATAATTGGACTGAATAATGATAATATTAAAAAAGCGATTACCCATTTTGATGGTAAAAGAAATGATTTATCATTATTAAAGTTTGTTCCTGCATCAGGTGCAGCAACAAGAATGTTTAAATTCCTTTTTCAGTTCTTAGAAGAGTACGATCCTAAAAAAGAATCCCTCAATTCGTTTATTAATAAGAATAAACTCAAAGATTTTTCATTATTCCGTGTAGGATTGGAGCAATTTCCATTTCATAAGTTGGTAATGGATAAGATCAATGAAAGTGATGTCGACTATGAAAATTTGGCTTCTGGTGAAAAAGCCATAGTTTATGTGAGTACAATGCTTAACGAAGGGCATCTTAATTTTGGAGATTCTCCAAAAGGGTTACTGCCTTTTCATGAGTATAAAAATGATCATATTTCTACTGCCTTTGAGGAGCATTTGTACGAAGCCGCATTGTACGCTTCTGACAATAAAGAGGCCAAGTTACATTTTACCATTTCGGCAAAATATAAGGATAAGTTTAAAGAAGAATTTAGACGTATAGAGGAGTTTGTGGAGCAAAAAACAGGTATATCTTTTGACATTTCGTTTTCATATCAGCAAGGCTCAACCGATACTATTGCCGTCACTTTAGACAACGATCCTTTTAGAGAAAATGATGGCACTTTATTATTTAGACCATCTGGACATGGTGCATTACTTAAGAATTTAAATGCACTTGATGCCGACATTATTTTTATTAAAAATATAGATAATGTAGTGGTGAAGAAATATAAGGATGAAGTCGCAAAATATAAAAAGGTACTTGCTGGTATATTATTACAGGTGCAAGAAAAAGCATTTGAGTTTTTAAATGAGCTCGATTCAGATGCGGTATCTGAAGATCGCTTAGTTGAAATTGCTGAATTTCTAACACGAAAACTAAATGTTAGGATTTCACATGAATTTGAGAAGTATTCTGATAAGTATAAAATTGAATATTTAAGAGAAAAGCTAAATCGTCCTATTCGTGTTTGTGGAATGGTGAAAAATGAAGGTGAACCAGGTGGTGGCCCTTTTTGGGTTAAAGATCAAAATTCACAAGTTTCACTACAGATTGTAGAGTCTGCTCAGATTAATCAAAATGATAAGTCGCAGAAAAGTATTTTAATGAATGCGACGCACTTTAACCCAGTAGATTTGGTATGTGGTGTTAGAAATTATAAAGGAGAAACATTTAACCTTGAAGATTTTGTTGATCACAAGGCAGCATTTATCACCGCAAAGACTAAAGCAGGTAAGGATTTAAAAGCACTCGAATTACCTGGACTATGGAATGGTAGTATGGCCTTTTGGAATACCATTTTTGTAGAGGTTCCTATAATTACTTTCAATCCGGTGAAGACCGTCAACGACCTTTTAAAAGATAGTCATCAAATTAAATAGGGTGGATGCCGAAGGACTAATATCTGAACTTACTTTTAAGGCAATTCGTAGCTCTGGTAGTGGAGGACAACATGTCAATAAAGTAGCTACTAAGATTGTCTTATATTTCGATTTAGTTAATTCAAATTATTTAGATGAGGAACAAAAACTGCGCTTACATTCGATCCTAAAAAATAGGATTAATAAAGACGGTATACTCATTTTAAGTTCTGGCCAAAGTCGAAGCCAACTAAAGAACAAGACTACAGCTATAAACCGTTTTTTAGATATAATCCAGCAAGGATTAAAAGAAGAAAAAGAGAGAAAAAAAACCAAACTTCCACGAGCAGTAAAGCGCAAAAGACTTGAGGATAAAAGAAAAGCTTCTGAGAAGAAAGCCAATCGACGAAAGCCAGATGTCTATTAAATAATTAATTCAGCTTAAGCTATTGTTATTTTTCAATTGTAGACTATCTTTGCGGCGTTCTCAAAAAAGGGGTGCCAATAAGTGGCTGAGATCATACCCATTGAACCTGAGCAGGTAATGCTGCTAAGGAATTGAGCTTAGAGCTCTAATAATTAATTATTAATACAGAATAATTACCTCTTTTTATTCGATTATTTTTTAATCGTAATGAAATCTAGTATTCTTAAATCTCAATTTGGTCAATTGTTTATGTTGACCAGATTCAGTTTCGTCTTTCAAAATAATATGGCCGAAACTAAAAATTTATTCAAAATTCGACTTGGAATAAGTCAAAATCTAATCTTATTATTTGCCTTAATAGCTTGCACGACACTAAGTGCTCAAGACAAGGTGCAGGATTCGACAAAAGTTGAAAAACTTGATGAGGTCCTGGTAAAATCTGTACGTGTGGATGCTAAATCACCAATTACGCATACCAACGTTACAAAAAAGGAAATCGCTAAGCGCAACCTTGGTCAAGATATTCCAATTTTATTGAATTTTCTACCGTCGGTGGTGACCACCTCAGATGCTGGTGCTGGTGTAGGATATACTGGTATAAGAGTGAGAGGTGTGAGTCCACAATCAACAAACATCACTATTAACGGAATACCTTATAATGATGCCGAATCATTAGGAACATTTTGGGTAAACTTGGGTGACTTTGCATCCTCTGTAGAAAGTTTACAGTTACAGCGTGGAGTTGGGACTTCAACCAATGGATCTGGAGCTTTTGGAGCAAGTATTAATATTTTAACCGATGCTGTATCTAAAGAAGCCAAAGGCGAAATATCTAATTCTTTTGGAAGTTTCAATACCAGAAAGCATACCGTTAAGTTCTCTACAGGTCTCATTAACGATCATTTTGAAATTGCTGGTCGTTTGTCAAATATTTCATCAGATGGTTATATCGACAGGGCATCTGCAGATCTTAAGGCTTATTTTTTACAGGGATCTTATATAGATGATAATACGTTGATAAAAGCGATAGTTTTTGGAGGTAACGAAGTGACTTATCAATCATGGTTTGGTATAGACAGAGCAACTTTAGAATCGGACAGAACTTTTAATCCTGCAGGAATCTATGAGGATGATAATGGTAATATTCAGTTTTATGATAATGAAGTGGATAACTACAGCCAAGATCATTATCAGTTGCATTGGAATCAGCGCTACAATAACTATTGGTCAACAACTGTTGGTTTAAACTACACTTATGGACGTGGTTATTTTGAACAATTCAGGGAAGATGATGAGTTTGAAACCTACGGATTCGAGGAGTTCGAGGTAAATGGTGAAACACAAAATATAACCGATTTAATTCGTCGTAGATGGTTGGATAATGATTTTTATGTAATCAATGCAAGTGCTAACTATAAAAACAATGGCTTAGATATGATTTTTGGTGGTTCATTTAGTCATTATGATGGTGATCATTTTGGTGAAGTTATTTGGGCTGAGTTTGCGAGTCAGTCAGATATTCGTGACCGTTATTATGATGGAAATAGTTTAAAAAATGACCTGTCTATATTCTCAAAAGCTAATTATCAGCTCAATGATAAAATTAGTCTTTATGGAGATTTGCAGGTAAGAAATGTAACCTATAAGACTTACGGAACAACTTCAGATTTAGTAGACTTTGAGGTAGATAAAGACTTTACATTTTTTAATCCAAAAGCTGGTATCACTTACGATTTAAACACTAATAATAGTTTCTATTTCTCATACGCTAGAGCGAATAGAGAACCAAATAGAACAGATTTTGAATCTAATAATGATATAGAGCCAGAGCAATTGAATGATTTTGAGCTTGGGTGGAGACATAGAAAAGGAAATTTTAGTTTCAATGCTAATGCCTATTACATGCTTTACAACGAGCAGTTAGTATTATCAGGACGCTTAGACGATGTTGGGAATCCTATTAGAACAAACAGTGGAGAAAGCTATAGATTAGGATTGGAGTTAGAAGCTGTAATACCTGTTACACCGCAATTAACATTGCAACCTAATATGACAATTAGTTCTAATAAAAACAGAGAAACGATTGTGTCATTAAATGGAGAACTTCAAAATTTGGGGAAGACAGACATTTCGTTTTCACCAGATTTAGTAGCTGCCAATGCTATCGTTTTTCAGCCTATTGAAAACTTACAATTATCGTTGTTGAGTAAATATGTTGGTGAACAATTTATGGGAAATACAGAAAATCCAGAATCTAGATTAGATAGCTTCTTTGTTAATGATTTTAATGTGACCTATACCATAGAGACCAATTCAATTTTTGATTCAGTAGTTTTTACAGGTCTAGTGAACAATATTTTCAACGAAAAGTATGTGTCTAATGGCTATTTTGGATCATTTGATTTTGGTGATCCCGACAGCCCTACGGGAATTTCAACAGGATTTTTCTCAGGCTTCTATCCACAGGCAACAACAAATGTTTTACTTGGTGTGACTTTAAATTTTTAGTTATTTGTAACTAAAAATTGACCATTTCCAAGATCATCAACCCTGTATGGCTTTAACGTGCAGGGTTGTGTATTTCCACTAAGACCAACACCAGTAGCAAGGCTATATTGGTTCACTTCATCACAACTAGTTTCCACAATATCACCTGTACCACTTAATTCTAATAAAGAACAAGAAGAAGGTGGTAAACTAGGGTCTGAGGCATCCCAAGCTAGGAGTGTGGATGAATCTCTTCGCCATAACCAAATACCACCATTACCTTGACCAGATACGTATACACCGTTTCCTGGAAATTCAAGCTGATTAAATTGTGGCAAATTGGTATTAACGGTAAGGTTAACTACGGCATCAAATAGAAAATTACAGTTGGGATTAATATTATCATCACCACTGCATGACATTATAATAAAAGTCAAAATTAGTAACCTTTTTTTCATCTTATTTTTTACGGGTCAATTTACGATTATTTAAGCTATACCGTAAATATTTTATATATTTGTATTAGAATCTTGTAACAAGAATTTTGATAAACGCTGAACTCAGTTCGGCGTCTTTTTGTATATACAAAAACGAATGAATTATGAGTAAAGTATCTTATTATACCGAAGAAGGATTAAAAAAATTAAGAGAGGAATTAAATTACCTTAAAGATGTGGAACGTCCTAAGGCGTCTCAAGCGATTGCTGAAGCTCGTGATAAAGGTGATTTAAGTGAGAATGCTGAATATGATGCGGCAAAAGAAGCGCAAGGGATGCTAGAGATGAAAATTTCAAAAATGGAAGAAACTTTGGCTAATGCCAGAGTCATTGATGAATCTCAACTAGATACATCTAAGGTATTGGCACTTTCTATTGTAAAAATAAAGAACCAGGTTAATGGTATGGAGATGACCTATACGCTTGTTGCAGAAAGCGAAGCCGATTTAGCGAGTGGTAAAATTTCTGTGAATTCTCCTATCGGGAAAGGATTACTAGGTAAATCTGTAGGTGATGTTGCCGAAATACAAGTTCCAAGTGGTGTAATGAAATTTGATATCTTGGAGATCTCACGTTAAATAAAATTTGAAAGACTATAAGACTTAAAGATTCCTATAGATAGGAATCTTTTTTATATTTATAACATGGCTACAGTGTTTACCAAAATAATAGAAGGGGAGATCCCATCTTACAAGGTTGCAGAGACCGATGCTTTTTTTGCATTTTTAGATATTAATCCTAATACTAAAGGACACACACTTTGTATTCCCAAAAAGGAGGTAAATAAAATCTTTGATTTAGACGAAGAGACCTATTTAGGTCTTATGGCCTTTTCGCGTAGGGTGGCAATTGCTATTGAGAAATCTATTGCTTGTGAGCGTGTGGGTATGTCGGTCATAGGTCTAGAAGTGCCACATGTGCATGTCCATTTAATTCCATTACATAATATGGAAAATGCGCGGTTTACTACAAAGCAAAAAATGACACCTGAGGAGTTTGAAGCGACTGCGAAATTAATTGCTTCACATTTTGAATAAACTTCTAAACCGTTTTTAAGGCAATTTGGATGGTTGTGCCTTTCCCAATCTCAGAATGCAAGACTTTAATTTTTCCTTTGTGGTAATCTTCAACAATGCGCTTGGCTAAAGATAAACCAAGTCCCCAACCACGCTTTTTTGTGGTGTAACCAGGTTCAAAAATTTTCTGGAATTGCCCTTTCGGTATGCCTTTTCCAGTGTCTGAAATATTCACAAACACCTGTGCGTCATTTTGGGAAATATCTAAGGTTAATTCTCCTTTCCCTTTCATGGCATCGATGGCATTCTTTACTAAATTTTCAATGGTCCAACTGTAGAGTTGTGGGTTGAGATTTACAGGCAATTCGGTATTAGGCTTGTTTAATTTAAAGTCAACTAATTTCGAGGACCTCGACCTTAAATATTCAAATGATGAGGAAGTGGCTTCCACAAGATCAGTTTTTTGTAACGTTGGAGCAGATCCTATTTTGCTAAAGCGTTCTGTAATGGTTTGTAGTCGAGTTATATCTTTTTCTATTTCTGTAATGTATTCTGGGTTAACATTTTCAGATTTTAAGATTTCTGTCCAACCAACTAAAGAAGATAAGGGAGTTCCAATTTGGTGTGCCGTTTCTTTAGCCATACCAGTCCATAGCTTATTTTGTTCGGCGTTTTTTGAACTACGATAAAAGAAATAAACAACAGCTGCAAACAGCAGTATTATTAGAAGTAAAGCCAAAGGATAATACTTCAGTTTATTAAGTAATGGCGAATTGCCATAATAAATAGTTTGTATGGTTTCTTTACCCACTTTAACCTCAATAGGTTGGTTTTCATTAGAGAATTTGGCTATTAAACGCTGTACCTTAAGTGAATCACTGAGCTTCGTTTCTTCAATATTAATATAATTATTAACGGCTCCATCTGCATCGATGACCAGCATAGGTGTACTCGTTGTCATTTCTGTAAGGACGTGAGACGTAACATTGTTTACGTCCTTGTCTAAATCATCAATATTTTCTAAAAGATCGATTTGTGCAACAGACCAAGTGTTCATTTTTATGCGTTCTTCGGCCTTAAATTTTTGAAAGAAAGCATAAGTATTCCACAGAATTAAAGAGATAATTATAAAAGAGGAAAGTATGATAATCCAGCGGATTACGTTTCTGTTCAGTCTAAACATTGGTTAGCGCAATTTCATTTCTAAATATAATGCAAAAGTGTTAATAATATTGTCCGTCTATGTGCATAAATACTTCGGTAGGCATCACAATATAATTATCTTTGTTGAAAATCAGAGTGCTATATGATTTCTATTAACCCACAAGATCTTACTACAGCCAAATTACATAGTTATTTGTTGAGCTCGGTGGCACCAAGACCAATCGCATTTGCTAGTACAATAGATGCAGAAGGTCATCCTAATCTGTCCCCTTTTAGTTACTTTAACGTCTTTAGCACCAATCCGCCAATTTTGATTTTTTCACCTGCAAGACGTGTGCGAGACAATACGGTAAAACACACATTGGTTAATGCAGAAGCGGTAAAGGAGGTTGTTATTAATGTAGTAAACTATGATTTAGTCCACCAAATGTCATTGGCGAGTACGGAGTATCCCGAAGGTGTAAATGAGTTTGAAAAGGCTGGGCTTACTATGTTACCATCAGATGAGGTTAAACCGTTTAGAGTTGCTGAATCTCCTGTACAACTCGAATGTAAAATCAATGACATAGTTTATTTGGGTAAAGAAGGTGGTGCCGGAAATTTAATTGTGTGTGAAGTGGTTAAAATTCACATCACTGAAGAAGTTATAAATGGTGATGGATCTATAAATCAAGAAGCATTAGATCTGGTAGCAAGAGCAGGAGGAAGTTATTACAGTAGGGCCAAAAAAGGATTTTTTGAAATCCCTAAGCCTTTAAAAACAATGGGTATTGGTGTAGATGCCATGCCAGAACATGTAAAAAACAGTATGATCCTTACTGGAAATAATTTAGGGATGCTAGCAAATGTAGAGCGCTTGCCATCCCAAAAAGCGGTGAGTGAATTCATAGCACATTTAAGTGAACGCTATCCTAATATAAAGGAGGCATCTCATCGTAAAAAACACAAATTAGCTCAAAATTATTTGAGCTTTGGTGATGTAGAAAGTGCATGGAAGTTATTACTTTCGTAGTCTCAAAAAAAGAATCAATATTAAAATAAATAGATTAAGTAAAACATGGAAGTACAAGGTAGAATTAAGGTAATTGGAGAAACACAGACTTTTGGTAGTAATGGGTTTAGAAAGCGTGAAGTAGTAGTAACTACAGAAGAGCAGTACCCACAACATATTATGGTAGAGTTTGTGCAGGACAAGTCTGAATTACTTAATAATTTCCAGGTAGGACAACAAGTAAAAGTAAGTATAAACTTAAGAGGTAGAGAGTGGGTAAACCCACAGGGTGAAACTAAGTATTTTAATTCAATTCAAGGATGGCGAATTGAGGCTTTACAAGCTGAGTCTGGTAATGCAGATATGCCACCTGTGCCACCAACAGATGCTTTTGAGCCAGTGAGTGAATTAAATGAAGAAGACCATGATGATTTACCATTTTAGGGAATTGTAAATAATAATTTATAATAAAGACTTGTTTTAGTAAAACAGGTCTTTTTTTTAACGTTTAATTATTCATTTTATGGTTAGAATATTCACAGTTCTTATTTTAATTGCTATTCAGTTTTCAGGTTGCAAAGAATCAAAAATTGAGGAGTATAAGAAGGATATCTTAGGGGTTTGGATTCTAGAAAATGACTCTGAAACTAAAATAGAATTTTTAGAAGATGGTACTTTTAACAATTATTATGGTGAAGAATTACGTTCAACTGAGAATTATGTTATCACTGGCAGTTGCAATGGAGAGAATCAAGCAGATGGAACATTTATTTTAAAACGATATAGTAGTATTGATGACTACTTTTGTTCGTATATAGAGGGTTTAAATTTTAATGGTAGTAATATGCTCTCACTGATGACCTTCAATCAAGGTAAAATAATCGTTTTTATCAGAGAATAAATAGAATGAACAATTTCATTTATAAAAAGACTCATCTTCTATTGTGAGTCTTTTTTAATTTCAGGCAATAAAAAAGTCCTGATGGTTAGTCAGGACTTAATGTTGTGGTTTTAGGTTTGACCTTTACAAACAAACTTAAAAAAAAGCAATGATGAACAAAAATTTATACATAAAGGTCATGTCAAATATCAATAAAATTAACTAACTGACAAAACCAATTAGCCGATTTAACAGCAAAATTGTCTAAAAAGTGCTATAATAGCGCTGAAAATGCACTTTTTGAGCCAAAAAATAGAGTTTCCTCATGTTACTGAAGCAACGTCAGATGGCTTACTCGCCGTTGGTGGTGATTTATCTTCAGAACGGTTAATACATGCCTACACTAATGGTATTTTTCCATGGTACGATAAAGATGATCCAATTTTATGGTGGTCGCCAGATCCCAGATTTGTTCTTTTTCCCAAAGATTTAAAAGTATCTAAAAGCATGAAACAAGTGCTAAACAAAGATCTATTTAGAGTAACTAAGAATAAGTCTTTTGAAAGGGTAATTCATCATTGTGCTGAGGCCAAACGTCAAGGTCAAGAAGGGACATGGATTACCGATGAGATGATTGAAGCTTATGTAAAGTTGCATAAACTAGGCTATGCCAAATCAATCGAGGTATGGGAGAATAAAGAACTCGTTGGTGGGTTATACGGTATAGACTTAAAAAATGGTGTGTTCTGTGGTGAAAGCATGTTTGCACTGAAAAGTAATGCGAGTAAAGTGGCTTTTATTCATATGGTGCAGAAGGGTGGTTATAGGCTAATAGATTGCCAACTTCATACTAACCATCTAGAAAGTTTGGGTGCAAGCTATATGTCACGCGAGGCTTTTTTGAGGTATTTAAAATAGGATATATCTTAAACTTCGTTATAACGAAAGCACGATACCTCATGATCATTAACCATACCTGTGGCCTGCATATGCGCGTATACAACCGTAGTACCTACAAATTTAAAACCTCGCTTTTTTAAGTCTTTACTTATCGTATCGCTAAGTGGTGTATTGGCTGGCCCTTTCCTGTAATCTTTGAGTTTATTTTTAATGGGTTTCCCATCTGTAAATTGCCATATATAGTCTGAAAACGAACCAAATTCTTCTTGAATTTTGATAAATGCTTGGGCATTGGTTACAGTCGCTTTAACTTTTAGTTTGTTTCTTATAATACCAGCATCTAAAAGCAGTGCATCAATTTTAGATTGTTGGTATTTGGCAATCTTCTCATAGTCAAAATTATCAAATGCTTTTCTAAAGTTTTCACGTTTCCGAAGTACGGTAATCCAGCTTAATCCGGCTTGAAAGGTTTCGAGAATTAAAAACTCAAACAATTTATCATCATCGTATAGGGGAACACCCCATTCTTCATCATGATAGGTCTCGTACAAGGGGTCTCCAACACACCAGCCACAACGCGATTTTTCCATTTTGTAAGGTTTTAAATTCTACACTACTAATGTAACAACAGTTGCAGAATAAATGGCAGCTTAGACGTAACTTTGTATTATGGAAGTACTAGAAACACCAATGATAAACGATATAATTTCAAATAGCTTAGATAAAAGTATTAGCTATTCAGAATACCGCGAATTAGTGGAAAAACTGGTAGAAGATCAGTTGACTACTGGTAAGGATAAAACAGACGCTTTGATTAATTATACCATGCTAAACGACAGACGTATGCGTCGTTGGGATAAAACGGTTAAACTGTCTGAGGAGGACATAGCAAGTATAAAGTCCTTTGATAAAAAAGCTACTTGGTTAGTAATTACGGAGAGCTGGTGTGGTGACGCTGCACATGTAATGCCTGTGATTAATAAGGTAGCAGAACTCAATGATAAGATTGATTACAAAATTGTGATGCGCGATGAAAACGACGCCTTAATGGATGCGTTTTTAACCAATGGTGGTCGTGCTATACCAAAGCTAATTATGATAGATGACACCACTAATGAAGTGGTAAATACTTTTGGTCCTAGACCTTCTGTGGCCACAAAATTGGTAAATGATTATAAAGCCCTTCATGGTAAACTGACACCAGAATTTAAAGAAGATTTACAACGTTGGTACAACAAAGACAAAGGTCAATCAACGGTTAGTGATTTAATTAATTTACTGAAGTAATCTAGCGCTTCCCTTTAAATAAAAAGGTAATGGTTCCGAGTTGATCCTTTCGATCTGAGGTATCGAACTGTACGGATTTAGCATAGTCTATGGCATGATCTATTAAGCACTGATTTGTGGAGTTGGAAGCACCATTAATGTAAGCGTCAAAGACATTTCCATTCTCATCTACTCTTATTGAAACTACAATTTTACCACCATATTCACAGAGATATCTTGGGATCTCGTAATAGCCTAATGTACGTCCTGTTAAGGAATAGGTGAGTGTACTTCTTGTTTTTGAATGCTCATCGGCTATTTTTTGGTTTTCTAGACGTTTATTTAAGCGATCTTGTAACGCTTTAAAAGACTTGGTTTCTTCTTTATTAATACCGTAGCCATTATTTGAATTAACTGATTTATCCAGGCTTGTCTCTTCATTAACTTCTTTTGTCTCTGAAGCTTCCTCGAGCTGTTCTGTAGTTTTCTGAAAGTCGTTTGAGGCCAGTGTTTTAAAATTGCGCATCATTTCTTTAAATTCTTGATCCTCATTAAAAGCCTTGTTTGTCGAAGGTTCGTTTAAGTCGGTTAACTCTTCGTAGCGTTTCTCTTCTTTTTCTGGTTCTGGCTCAAGCTCATAATAGCTTTCAGAGATTAGTGTACCTTTTTGTTTTAATTGAATCGTAAATAGGGCAAGAATCACAGTTCCTGAGAGCAGGAAAGTGATAATGGCAGCCTTATATTTTTCAATTAAATACATAGTTTATAATACACTGTGTTTTGAATATACGAAAAATAGAACGAGTTGGTTGTAATCAACGGTTTTTAAGGAGCGTCTTTATGCAGTGTCTCTATGAATTCTTCAGGAGAAATGGCACCTTCAATTTTAAAATCTCCAATTCGTGTTCGTCGAAGTTCAGTGAGATGAGCTCCAGAATTTAAAGTCTTACCAAAGTCATGCGCCAAGGATCTAATATAGGTTCCTTTGCTACAAACTACTCTAAACTTGAGATTAAGATTGTCAATTGCAGTGATTTCAAAGGCCTTTATTTCAATATTTCTGGGTTTAATTTCAACCTCTTGTCCGGCTCTGGCAAACTCATAAAGACGTTTTCCATCTTTTTTTACTGCAGAGAAAACAGGAGGGTATTGCTCAATTTCTCCGATAAATTTTTCAGTAGCCTCATGGATTAGAGTTTCTGTAATGTGATCTATGGGATAAGTTTGGTCAATCTCAGTTTCAAGATCATAAGACGGTGTTGTACTACCAAGCGTAATTGTGCCAGTATATTCTTTTTCTTGCCCTTGAAATGTATTTATTTGCTTCGTCATTTTACCTGTACAAATAACAAGTAAACCGGTTGCCAAAGGATCTAAGGTGCCAGCGTGGCCGACTTTAATTTTCTTAATCTTAAATGTTTTTCTAATGGCCCAGCGTAATTTATTTACGGCTTGAAATGAGGTCCATTCTAATGGTTTATCTATTAAAAGAACTTGACCGTTTTTAAAATCTTCACCACTAAGCATCACATAACAATTATTATTGACTTATTGACCATATAATTGCGATGAGACCAACGATTGCGCAATAGATAGAAAAATAGGAGAGCTTACTTTTCTTTACCAACGCAATCATCCATGTGCACGCGAATAAACCAGCAACAAAGGCAGCAACAAAGCCAATACTAAGTGGTAAAAAGTTTGAGCTTTCATAGGTGAGTTCTCCACTGAGGATATCCTTAGCGATCTTTCCAAATATTAATGGCACAACCATTAAAAATGAAAAACGTGCAGCTTTAGTTTTATCATTACCCAATAATACAGACGTAGAAATTGTAGCACCAGATCTTGAAATTCCAGGAAGCATGGCTATAGCTTGCGATATACCAATTACAAAAGCATTTGAAAATGATACATTTTTACTTGTATTTTTTGCTTTGTCGGCTAGGAATAATAAAAGTGCAGTTACAATGAGCATAAATCCTACCAGAAGGATATTACCACCAAAAAGTTGTTCTAATTGTTCTTCAAAAAACAACCCAACCAAGGTAGCTGGAACCATTGAAACGACAATTTTGGCAATGAATTTCATGTCCTCATTCCACTCAAATTTCAGTATGCCTTTAAGGATGTCGAGGATGTCTTTTCTAAACACAACAATTGTGCTCAATGCAGTTGCAAAATGAAGCACAACAGTGAATAATAAACTTTCTTTTGGAACAGAATTATCACCCAAAATAGCTTTACCAAGTTCTAAATGACCACTAGAGGAAACCGGGAGAAATTCGGTAAGTCCTTGAATTATGCCTAAAATTATTGCGTCAATCACTTCCATGGAGCAAAAGTATCAATTAGAAACAAGTTTCAAAGGAAATGGTATTAAAATCGTTGTTCTTAAATTTTGTTTTAAATTTATAGGAGCTAACTATTACAACTAATCAAGAATCTCCACTTTTACTTTTATGGGCAAAATCAATCTTGCTGAAGGCGCAAAAAAGGTTTTAAATTCAAATTTTAACGAGGATAAAGGATTTACTATTCCATGTGAAGGGCTTTATCCGTTTCAATGGCATTGGGATTCTGGGTTTATAGCCATTGGATATGCACATTATGACATGAACAAGGCTAAACGAGAAGTGGAATCGTTGTTAAGTGGACAATGGCAAAATGGATTTATTCCTCACATTGTATTTCACAACCATAGTGACACCTATTTTCCAGGACCAGATTATCATAGATCGGATTTACATCCTGCATCGCCAAAAAACATTAAAACAACCGGGATTACCCAACCTCCAGTATTAGGATTTGTTTTAAAGGAGCTTTATGAAATTGCTGAAGACAAAGCCGATATATTAGAGTTCATTACAAGAAATATTGATAAGGTATATAAAAACCATCAGCATTTTTATGAGTACCGAGATCCTTATAATGAAGGTTTAGTTTATATCTACCACAATTGGGAATCAGGTACGGATAACTCACCAATTTGGGATGAAATTTGGCAGACTATGGATCCGCCAAAATATAAATACGAGCGAAAGGATACCACACATGTTGATGCCTCTCAACGTCCTACAAACAGAGAATATGATTGTTATTTACATCTTTTGGAAATTGCAAAAGCACATAACTATAGTGATGAAAAAATTGCTGAGCTCTCACCATTTTTAGTACAAGACCCTTTGTTTAACGCAATACTCATAAAATCAACGGAAGCCCTAATTGATTTATATAATATTATTGGTAATCAAACTGAAAAAGTAGAGTACCTTCAAAATTGGTTAGACAAGGCTAAAGTAAGGTTTGAGGAAAAGCTATATCATGAGGATTCCGATTCTTATGTATATTACGATTTACGTAATCAAAAGCATATTGCACATACTACCTCTTCTTCTTTTACACCATTATTTGCTGGTATACCAACTAAGGAGCATGCCGAAAAACTGGTTAGGAGACTACAAGCAGATTTTGGTAATGAAGATTTATTTCTTTGCGCATCCTTTGACCCTACAAGTTCACATTATAATCCAAAGAAGTATTGGAGAGGTCCAATATGGGTAAACTTAAATTGGTTGATATTCAGAGGTCTTAAACGCTATGGATATATAGACTTAGCAAATCGTATTAAGACCGAAACAATTAACTTCATTGATCACCACGGGTTTTACGAATATTTTGATGCCAGAAAAACCCAATTTGAAACAGCTGCCTATGGCGGTAAGAATTTTTCATGGAGCGCTGCCTTGATTTTAGATTTAATAAACGAATAAACATATGAATTGGTTAGACTACACCGTAATTGCCATTTACCTCATAGGCTTTATTGCTATGGGTTATTTTTTCAAGGATAATAAAGATTCAAAGGATTATTTCTTGGGTGGTAAAAGTTTGGGTTGGTTCCCATTAAGTTTGTCTACTATGGCGACGCAACTTTCTGCTATAAGCTTCATTTCAGCACCTGCTTTTGTAGGTTTAAAAGCCAATGGTGGTATGAAATGGTTGACCTTCGAATTTGCTGTTCCCCTAGCTATGATTGGGATTATGTTTTTTATTATTCCACCATTATATAAATCTGGTATTGTTAGTATCTATGAATATTTAGAACAACGCTTCTCAAAATCAACACGAAAACTAATTAGTGTGGTGTTTCAAATTAGTCGAGCATTGGGTACTGGTGTGATGGTGTTTACTATGGCATTAATTATCCAAGCTGTTGTTGGAATTAGTTTTCATTATACCTTAATCATTATTAGTGTAGTCACTTTGGTTTATTCCTATCAAGGAGGTATGAAAGCAGTGGTTTGGGGCGATGCCATTCAAATGATAATTTTATTTGCAGGATTGGTAATATGTTTAATTGTTGGGTATTCTTTACTAAAAGATACAGGGACCTTTAATGGCTTCGCCCCTGAAAGGTTACAGGTTATAGATTTAGATAATTTTGGGTTTTTCAGTGGCGATGAATATGGGTTTTGGCCTATGCTTTTAGGTGGACTATTCTTGTATTTGTCGTACTATGGGACTGATCAGACTCAAGCACAACGTTTGCTGTCTGCGAGGGATGAAGGCACCATAAAAAAGCTATTGATGGCCAATGGGTTGTTACGCTTTCCTGTAGTTCTGGTGTATTGTATTATGGGATTAATCATTGGGTATCTCGTCAGTAACATTCCAGAATTTTATGAGAGTATTAAAGAAACAACAAGAATTCACTATCCAGGAGAATTTGCAAAATCAGGTATTAAACCAGATCTAATGATTCCTGTTTTCATAACCAATTATTTACCAAATGGTCTAATTGGCATTTTAATGGTTGGAGTGATGTCTGCAGCCATGTCGTCCTTGAGTTCAACAATTAATTCTCTCAGTGCGGTTACGATAGAAGATTTTTTCAATAGTGGTCAGAAAAAATTATCAGGTAAGCGCTATATGTTTATATCAAAAGGCTTAGTGGTGTTTTGGGGTTCGGTTTGCATTTTGGCAGCCTATTTATTTGGGAATAGTCAGAGTACTGTAATTGAATTAATAAATGCTATTTCGTCCTTATTTTTTGGGCCAATATTAGCAGCGTTTATTATAGCTATTTTCTTTAAAAAGGTAAATCATATTGGTATGAATGTGGCCATTGTAACTTCCGTAGTTGTTAATTTGGTCTTCAAGTATTTACCGGAATTGATTTATTTATTTAGTCAAGGTAGTTTTTATGATGGTGAAGGATCCATCCATACTGCATTAGCCGAACTTGGGATATCAAATGTTCCGGATTTATTCTGGATATGGTACAATCTAACAGGATTTGTTATTGCTGTTGTTATGGCAGTTATTGTGAGTAAGTTGACTAGTAAAGTACCGGCTAAAACTATGGAATTACAATACACTTTTAACTCAAAAGAATTTATGCAAAAGGAGAGTGTAATTCTACTTTCATTCTTTGTACTTATTCTTGTTTTTAGCTTCTTTTTACCAACTATTCTAGGTTAGCAAATGCAAATAATATTAGCACCAGATAAATATAAAGGATCACTTTCTGGAATGGAATTCTGCGATATTGTAGAACCAATTCTGAAAGATAATCTCGGCGCTAAAGTTGTAAGATTACCATTGGCTGATGGTGGAGACGGTACGATAGAAGTTATAAATTTTTACTTGTCGGGTGTATTTAAAACCGTTGAGGTTAAGGATCCTTTATTTCGTCCTATTAAGGCGTCTTATTTGTATTCTGAAACAACAGGAATAGCATTTATTGAAATGGCTGAAGCATCAGGAATTAAGCTTCTAAAACCTGAAGATCAAAACTGTATGCATACAACGACTTTTGGTACAGGAGAATTGATTCTTAGTGCTATTAATGAAGGTGCAAAACATATTATTTTAGGTATTGGCGGAAGTGCTACTAATGATTGTGGTATTGGTATGGCTACGGCCTTAGGATATGAGTTTCTTGATCATCATGGTAAATGTCTAGAACCAGTGGGTCGAAATCTTATCCATATTTATAAGATTAGTGATAACAAGGTTAATCAAAGACTTAAGAATATTAAGATTCAAATAGCGTGTGATGTTAAGAATCCATTATACGGACCAAAGGGTGCGGCTCATGTCTATGCGAAACAAAAAGGTGCAAGTTCATCAGAAATTGAACATTTAAATTCTGGGCTACAGCATTTTTCTCAACTTTTAGATGATCACTTTAATATCAAAACACAGCAAATTGAAGGTGCTGGAGCGGCAGGTGGTATGGGTGCGGGAACAGTTACATTTTTAAATGGTGAGCTCATTCCTGGTATTGATTTAATTATGCAGATTGCCAATTTTGAGGAAAGCGTTAAAAATGCGGATTGGATTATCACTGGAGAAGGGCGACTCGATGACCAGACACTTTCAGGGAAGGCTATTAGTGGTATTATCGAAGTGGCCAAAAGGTACAATGTTAAAGTAGCTTCTTTTTCGGGAAGCTCAGATTTAAACTCTGATGAAGTTAAAGATATGGGAATTGCCTATAGCACAACCATTATGGATAAAGCAACGAGTTTTGAGGATGCTTTAAAAAATACTACAGAGTATTTAGAGCAATTAGCAATAGATTTTACGACTTCTTTTTAGAGTCTTTTTTGTTTGGATTAAGAAGAATGGCATAAACCTGAATTCCAAATCCAATAAGAACAAGAGTAGGTGCTAAGCGAATGCGTCTAAAGTTAAAGATAGATGGATCGAAAACTTTAGGGTCGTCACTGCCACCGCCTGCCATGAGGATAAAACCTAAGGCTATAAAACCTAATCCAATAAAAAGCCACTTGTAATTTTTTTTGCCAAAAATAAAATCAGCTTTAGCGTCTTCTTTACGTTTTTTCTCTCCCATTAGTTTTTAAATTCAGTAAAAATTATCTCGTCACCGAGGGCAAGTTGCGAAATATGTTCGGATGTAATACCTCCCACAACCTTAGCTAAGTGCAAAGTAACAGTTTTATTTAGAACTTTTCTCTTAAGAGAATCTAAATTTAAACCTTGCTCTAATCCTCTATTAATGTAATAGAAATCTGTACCATCGTCTCTAAATACAATGTCATAACTGCTTCCTTCAGTAATCTTTGTGACTCTAACACTCTTTACGACACAATCTTCAGGTGTTGGATTATTAATGATACAAGATTTAAGTAATAGAAAACAAAGAAATATTAAAGCGAATCCTGTAATTAAAGAGATTACTGTTTTTTTCATAATCATTAGAAGTTATGCAGTTAACGAAATATAACAGCATTTTATTTTAGATCTAAGCAAGCAACTAGTAATAAAGCTGATCAGTCTTAAGATTAAGGAAGCGTTGTGTGGCAATAAACGTACTAATCCAAGTGATTACAATTCCTAGTAGAAAGACACCAACAAATAATGCAATAATTAGTATGGTATTATTAAGTAATTCTAATTCCGGGAACGTTAGATCTAAATAATATAGAACGACTGCCATTCCTATTAGTGCCACAATAGCACCAATAATTCCAAGTTGTACACTTTTCCAAATAAAGGGTCTTCTAATAAAACTCTTCGTTGCACCAACCATCTGCATGGTTTTAATAATAAAGCGCTTGGAGTACACCGCTAGACGAATAGAACTATTGATGAGAAGAACCGCAATAATTGTAAAAACACCACTGATGATAAGTACCCAGAATGTTATTTTTTTAACGTTGTCGTTCATCAACTCAACCAGGTCATTATCATATCGTATTTCTTCAATAAAAGACTTATTAGATAATCCCTCTGATATTTCTGAAAGACTCTCGGTCGTAACATAGTCTGCCTTTAAATAAACATCTATAGAGTTCTTTAAAGGATTATAACCCACAAAGTCCATAAAGTCTTCTCCTGTTTCAGCCTTCATCACTGAGGCAGCCTCTTCTTTAGAAACATAAAGTGCTTCTTTAGAATAATCGGCCATAGCCAAGCTTTTCGTCAACTGATTTACTTCTACCTCTTTAGCAGTATCATTTAGATAAATGGTCATTACAACCTGTTCCTTAAAGTGGTCGGCTACCTTTTTGGCGTTGATCACTAATAGACCTAAGCATCCTAATAAAAATAGAACTAAAGCGATACTTATAACAACAGAGATGTAGGATGAAATAAGTTTGCGCTTCTGGTATTTGTCAAATGATGAGGCCATTTAAAATTGGATTAATACAGTAAAAATAAAAAACAATTTAGTTATCTCGAGTAATACAACGTTTAGTTTTTAATTGTGTTGTAATACCACTAAATTTGCACCTTATTTCAAGGGTATTGCTATAATGAGATACAATTTTAACAAGATTGAAGCCAAGTGGCAGAAGTATTGGGCCGATAAACAAACTTTTAAAGCTGAAAACTATTCGGATAAGCCAAAATATTATGTTTTAGATATGTTTCCTTACCCAAGTGGTGCAGGATTACATGTTGGCCATCCACTAGGATATATAGCAAGCGATATTTATGCGCGTTACAAACGTCATAAAGGTTTTAATGTCCTTCACCCTCAAGGTTATGATAGTTTTGGATTGCCTGCTGAGCAATATGCGATTCAGACTGGACAACATCCTGCTATAACAACTGAGGCTAACATAAAAACCTACAGAAGACAATTAGATCAGATAGGATTTTCATTTGATTGGAGCAGGGAAGTCCGAACTTCAGACCCGCAATATTATAAATGGACACAGTGGATTTTTATTCAACTTTTTGAGTCTTGGTATAACTATAACAGTGATAAGGCAGAAGATATTGATAGCTTAGTTAAACTTTTTGAAGCTGAAGGCAATGCCAATGTAAATGCGGCTTGTGATGATGACGTTACACTTTTTACAGCTGAGGAGTGGAGTGGATTTACTTCTGAAGAAAAACAAGAAACTTTATTAAAATACAGACTTACCTATTTGGCTGAAACCGAAGTAAATTGGTGTCCAGCATTAGGTACAGTTTTAGCAAATGACGAAATCATCAATGGTGTTTCAGAACGTGGTGGTCATCCAGTAATTAGAAAGAAAATGACGCAATGGAGTATGAGAATATCTGCCTATGCGGAGCGTTTACTTCAAGGACTTGAGACCATTGATTGGACAGATTCCCTCAAAGAAAGTCAGCGTAATTGGATAGGGAAGTCGGTTGGTGCCTCTGTAACCTTCAAGGTTAAAGACCATGATGCAAATATCGATGTTTTTACAACGAGACCAGACACCATTTTTGGTGTATCGTTTATGACTTTGGCGCCTGAGCACCAATTAGTATCCCAAATAACTACTGCGGAACAAAAAGCTGAGGTTGATGCCTATATTGAAGCAACAGCGAAGCGATCTGAACGCGATAGAATGGCAGATGTAAAAACCATATCTGGAGTTTTTACAGGAGCCTATGCTGAGCATCCTTTTACCAAAGAACCTATTCCCATCTGGATTGGTGATTATGTATTGGCAAGTTATGGTACTGGCGCAGTAATGGCGGTGCCATGTGGTGATCAGCGCGATTATGATTTTGCAAAGCACTTCAACATATCTATTCCAAATATTTTTGATGGTGTAGATATTTCAGAAGAAGCCTTCGCATCAAAAGACAATGTGAAAATTGCGAATAGCGATTTCTTAGATGGATTGAATTATAAGAAAGCAACGAAACGTGCCATCTATGAATTAGAGCAAATAGGCCAAGGGCAAGGAAAAACCAATTACCGACTACGAGATGCAGTATTTTCGCGTCAACGCTATTGGGGCGAACCTTTCCCAGTGTATTATAAAAACGGATTACCGCAGATGATTGATGCGTCATTTTTACCACTGACCTTACCTGAGGTTGAAAAATATCTGCCAACAGAAACTGGCGAACCGCCTCTAGGAAATGCAAAAGTTTGGGCTTGGGATACAACAACCAATACAGTTGTAGATAATGATAATATTGATAATGAGACGGTCTTCCCATTAGAATTAAACACCATGCCAGGTTGGGCTGGAAGCTCACAGTATTTTAACCGTTATATGGATCCTAATAATGAGGATGAAATCTTTTCTCAGGATGCTATTAATTATTGGCAACAAGTGGATTTATATATAGGCGGAAGTGAACATGCTACAGGTCATTTACTTTACTCACGATTCTGGCAAAAATTTATGTTCGATAAAGGTTATGTACCTCAAGACGAATATGCCAAGAAGTTAATAAACCAAGGCATGATCTTAGGGACCAGTGCTTTTGTGTATAGAGAGGAAAATACTAATAAGTTCTATTCTAAAGGGCTAATTGAAGGAAAAGCTATTCAAGCCATTCACGCAGGTGTGTCAATGATAAACTCATCAGATGAATTAGATGTTGAGGCATTTAAAAACTGGAGACCTGATTTTAAAGATGCAGAATTCATTCTAGAAGATGGTGTTTACAAGGTAGGTAGAGATGTTGAGAAAATGTCTAAATCTAAGTACAACGTAGTTAATCCAGATGAAATTTGTGAGCAATATGGTGCCGATAGTTTGAGATTATATGAAATGTTTTTAGGCCCATTGGAGCAATATAAACCATGGAATACTGCAGGTATTACAGGTGTACATGGTTTCCTTAAAAAACTTTGGAAATTATATGTTGGCCAAGAAGATCTAAATGTTAATGATGCTGAGCCAACTAAAGACAATTTAAAAACCCTACATAAAACCATAAAAAAGGTTGAAGAAGATATTGATAATTTCTCCTTTAATACGTCGGTTTCAACTTTTATGATTGCTGTTAACGAATTAACTGCACAAAAGTGTACAAGTAAGCAGATACTAGAACCTTTGCTGATTTTAATTTCACCTTATGCACCACATATTGCTGAAGAATTATGGGAAGCATTGGGTTATGCAGAGTCCATTTCTACTGCACCTTTTCCAAGATTTGAAGAAAAGCACTTGGTAGAAAGTTCTAAGAACTACCCAATATCTTTCAATGGTAAAATGCGATTTACCCTAGAATTACCGTTAGATATGAGTAAAGAAGATATTGAGAAGACCGTGTTGGCTTACGATAAAACCCAAGAACAGCTACAAGGGCGTACACCTAAAAAAGTGATTGTAGTGCCTGGTAAAATCGTAAATATTGTTGGTTAAGTAATTAGTGATTGAAATAGATTATATAGAGATTATTGGGATGTGTGCGGCAGTTTTAACGACTGCTGCTTATTTACCACAAGTCTATAAAACCTATAAAACTAAGGATGTTTCCGGTCTTTCATTACCCATGGTCCTTATGTTATTAGTTGGTGTAATTCTTTGGTTTATATATGGCCTCATTTTAAAGCGACCCTCACTCATTTTGGCTAATGGTATAACATTGGTATCTGCAGTTTTATTAGTTAGTTTTATACTTAAGTATCGTAAATAATTCCTTTTAGTAGAAATGATAACTTTAGAAAGACTTAAGAAAATAGCACTTGTTTTCGTCTTAGCTACTATAATTAGTATTGTGTTTCTATCGATTTTTCAGGACAAATTTGATGCTACAGAATGGAGAGTTAATCCAGATGTTCGTTATAAAATGGCCAATGATATTATCGAGCAAAAAGTACTTTACAGTAAAACCAGGGAAGAAGTCATTCAGCTATTAGGTTTGCCTGATGTTTTAGATGTTTCTTCAACAGATTATCTTGCCTATAAACTGGGAACACCTCCAAATTTTTTTGATGCCGAACCACAGCATTTGGTTATTAAGTTAGAGGATAATAAGGTTGTAAAAGTCGTAGTTGAGCAAGACTAAAAATTTGTGATTTTCAGTTTGTCGATTCTATGCTTCGTACATCTATTGATGTATTTATTTGAAAATGAATTATTTGTTGAATTTATTTCAATAAAATTTTATATAAATAATAATCTCATAAAAATGACAGCCAAATCAAATTCAAATTTGGATTGTTCATTTTTTTAGTAGTAATTCACATCGCTATTAATCTCAAAATCTATTACAATGAACATCGGAGTCCCAAAAGAAATTAAGAACAATGAAAATCGTGTTGGTATGACACCAGCAGGAGTTTTTGAACTCATTAAAAACAATCATACTGTTTATGTACAAAAAGATGCTGGTTTAGGCAGTGGCTTTTTTGATAAAGATTATACCGAAGTTGGTGCTACTATATTAGACACTATAGAAGAGGTCTATGCCTCTGCAGATTTGATTGTAAAAGTTAAGGAACCTATTGAAAAGGAATATCCTTTAATTAAATCCAATCATGTTGTTTTTACCTATTTCCACTTTGCATCTAGTGAGGCTTTAACCAAAGCCATGATTAAAAGTGAGGCCATATGTATTGCCTATGAAACTGTTGAGGATGAGGATGGATCGTTGCCACTTTTAACACCAATGTCTGAAGTGGCCGGTCGTATGGCTATTCAACAAGGTGCAAAATATCTTGAAAAGCCAATTAAAGGAAGAGGTGTTTTATTAGGAGGTGTTCCTGGTGTGCCGCCAGGAAAGGTACTTGTTTTAGGTGCAGGTGTAGTAGGTATTCAAGCCGCCAAAATGGCAGCAGGATTAGGTGCACATGTCACAATTATGGATATAAACATGAAGCAACTTCGTTATGTAAATGATGTAATGCCAAATCATGTTGTAACAGAATTTTCAAGCGAGTTCAATATCCGAAAGCGAATAAAAGATCACGATTTAATTGTTGGTGGTGTTCTAATTAAAGGGGCAAAAGCACCAAAACTCATCACTAGAGATATGTTAAAGGAGATGCGTCCTGGTACTGTTGTCGTTGATGTAGCTGTAGATCAAGGTGGTTGTATAGAAACAACAAAAGCTACCACACACGAGGATCCTACCTATATTATTGATGATGTTGTACATTACTGTGTTGCCAACATGCCTGGTGCCGTACCTTATACATCAACATTGGCCTTAACTAATGTAACTTTACCTTATGTACTAAGATTGGCAAATCAAGGATGGGAAGTAGCGTGTGCTAAAGACAATTCGCTCAGAAAAGGCCTAAATATTGTAAAAGGTAAGATTGTATACGAAGAAATAGCTGAAGCCTTTAATTGGTCCTTAGAGGCGATGTAATTTTACAGATATTAGCTCTCAAACTGACAAAATTTCTTAACTTCAATTTGGCTTATTTTTTGCATATCATTTAGTAATTTTATGTAAATAATTATTAGAAAACTATGTTAGGATATTATGTTTTAATCGGTGCAATAGCATTGGTAAGTTGGTTGGTAAGTAATAAACTAAAGCAAAAATTTGCTTTCTATTCTAAGCGTCAACTTCAAAATGGAATGAGTGGTAGAGAAATTGCTGAGAAGATGTTGGCGGATCATGGCATTGCAGACGTTGAAGTTATTTCTGTGAGAGGTCAATTGACTGACCATTATAATCCAAAAAATAAAACGGTAAATTTAAGTGAGGCTGTTTATAATCAACGAAATGCAGCAGCAGCTGCAGTTGCAGCACATGAAGTAGGTCATGCGGTACAACATGCACAAGCATACAGTGCGCTTCAAATGCGATCAGCACTTGTGCCAGTGGTAAGTGTAACCTCAGGGATGTCACAGTGGTTAGTTATTGGTGGTCTAATAATGGGAGCCGCAGCTGGAGTTGGTATGGGTTACTGGGTAGCCGTTGCTGGTTTAGTTTTTATGGGAGCAGCCACCTTATTTAGTTTTATCACTTTACCAGTAGAATATGATGCAAGTAACCGAGCTTTGGCCTGGTTAAAAAATAAGCATATGGTGAGTCAGCAAGAATATGAGGGTGCAGAAGATGCTCTTAAATGGGCAGCAAGAACATATCTTGTTGCAGCGATAGGAGCTCTTGCATCACTTTTATATTGGGCTTTACAAGTATTTGGAGGAAGAGATTAATTTCGAGTTAGATAAAGATATAAAGCACCTTGGGAAAGGTGCTTTTTTATTGAGCTAGATTTTTATTTGTCTATTAATTTGTTGTTGCAATGAGATAAATGTTTCAGTTCTAGAAACACCTTTAATAGTTTGTATATGAGAGTTCAGGACATGCATTAAATGCTCGTTATTTTTAGACAATATTTTAATAAAAATACTCCACTCACCAGTTGTGTAATGACATTCAATGACTTCGGGTACTTTTTGTAATTGCTTTACGGCATCGGGATTACTTACGGCCTTGTCTAGGTATACACCAACAAAAGCCATTGTAGTATAACCCAGTATCTTAGGATTGATTATAAATTTTGAACCAGCAAGTAAACCTGATTTTTCTAATTTTTTTAAGCGTTGGTGGATCGCAGCTCCAGAAATACCTACACCACGAGCTATCTCTAAAATAGGTGTTCTGGCATCTTCCATTAAAGCTCTAAGTATCTTTTTATCAATACCATCAATGAAAATACCTTTATCATTAACTTTCATGCTTAATTTATTTACGAATTGAAAGTTAAAAATAATAAAATGATATCAGATTGAAATTATTCGAGATTTAATGGATTATATCCCAAATAAGGAACCTTTTTCTCATTAAACACAACACCATAACTTTTAAGTTCTTCAAGGATTGGCGTGTAGATTTCTTTTGAGATAGGTATTTGTACACCGGGTGTTGTAATCTTTTTATTTAAGATATCGAGTGTTGCCATGGCAACTGGTAAGCCTACAGTTTTGGCCATAGCTGTATATGTTTGATCTTCACCAACAACAACCATAGTAGCATCAATTTGACGTTTTTCGCCTTTAATTTCATATCCAAACTTATGATACATCACAATCATATCCTTATCTGATGCATTTAACGTCCAGCTATCCATTAAGATTTTTTGAAGTATCTGAGCAGGTGTGGCTTGTTTCAATTCAACTATTTTTGACGAACTGAATAAGTCGAGTTCTAGAAATTTATCCCATACAATGTCGTCTTGATCAATTTTGAGGGCATGTCTAAATTTGAGCTCAACAGAATCCGTTGGGCTATAGGGTAAAAAGGAGTTTACAAAATCACGATAGCTCATATTTTCGCTGTCTTCAATTGTGTAGCTATCATCAGTCATTCCCAGTTGAACAAATACATGCCAAGCTTTGCTGAATCCAACACGTCGCATAGTACCACGATAAAGCGTTTTTATATTATCTAATCCGTAGGAGTGTTGGTATTTTAATGAATCGCGATTAGCATATGCTTCAAATCTCCCAAAACCATCAATGTCTAAGAATTCAGTGCGTCTAAACAACCTATGATATGGGATGTATTTAAATTGATTTTCTTGTAGAAATTTGGCTGCGCCTCCTTGACCGGCTACTACTACATTTCTAGGGTTCCATGTAAATTTATAGTTCCATAGGTTATTATCACTTTCTGGGGCAACAAGCCCACCAGTAAATGATTCGAATAGAATCATCTCACCACCATTTTCCCTTATACGGTCTATAACCTGCATGGCACTCATATGATCAATACCAGGATCCACGCCAATTTCATTCATAAAAATGAGATTGTTAGCTTTAGCCTCTGCATCTAAAGCTTGCATTTCTTTACTTACATATGATGCTGTTACCATATGCTTTTTAAATTCAATACAGTCTTTAGCCACTTCGATGTGCATTCTGGCAGGAAGCATAGACACAACGATATCTGCGTTTTGAATTGCAGATCTGCGAGAATCTGAGTTAAAAACATCGAGTGGAATCACCTGCGTATTTTGGGTATGTTCTCCAAGAAGTTTAGTTGCGTTGTCTACATTAATATCTCCAATTGTAATCTCTAAATTTTCTGAATTAGATTTATCAACTAGATATTTGATGAGATAGGAAGAAGATTTACCTGCACCAATGATTAAAATCTTTCGCATAGTGTCTATATATGACTAATTTTGTACAGCACGAATGTACTAAATAGTAGATTTAAATTATTAGCAAAAGTCTGTTTACTTATGAACAAAACAATATTGGTTACAGCCACCATTTTAGGAATCTTCGGCATTGCTCTTGGTGCCTTTGCAGCCCATGGGCTTGAAAAATTAATTAATGAAGATGCTTTAACTTCATTTCAAACTGGCGTGAGATACCAGCTCTATCATGCTTTTTTACTTTTAATTATTGGCAGTACTAATTTCTTAGGGTCTACAGCGAAAAAGCAGGTCTTTTATTTAATTATATTAGGCTTAATTTGTTTTTCAGGATCTATTTATGGTCTATCAACTAATGCACTTTCCTCATTTGATTTTAAACAAATTGCTTTAATAACACCTGTAGGTGGATTATTATTTATAATTGGCTGGTTAAGAATGTTAATCGGTATAATAAAAAGTAGCACTGATTAATAGTATTATAACACTATATTCTAAAATAAAGTTTTAATTTTGCGACCTAAACAATACTATAATTATGGCAAACCATACCCAATCAGCGAAAACGATTTCGTTAGATAAATATGGCATTAAAGATGCTCAAATCAACTATCAACTTTCACCAGAAGCATTACAGGCAAGAACCTTGGAATTAGAAATGGGAAGAGAGACCAAAAATGGAACGCTTGCTATTAATACTGGTAAATTTACAGGACGATCTCCAGAAGATCGTTTTTTAGTTAAGGATGACTATACAAGTGAAAAGATTTGGTGGGGAACATCTAATAAACCGATCTCACCGGAGAATTTTGACCTTCTTCAAGCAGAAATTGAGAAGTACCTCAGTGGTAAAGAATTGTTTGTTAGAGATGGGTATGTTTGTGCTGATCCAAACTATAAAATGAACGTAAGAACTGTTACAGAATACCCATGGTCAAACATGTTTATTTTTAATATGTTCTTAAGGCCAGATGAAGATGAGTTAGAAGATTTTAAAGAGGAGTGGTTGGTACTTTGTGCTCCAGGATATTCTTGTCCAGATCCTGAAAATCATGGATTAAGGCAAGGGAATTTCTCTATTTTAAATTTTACCAAAAAAGTGGCTTTAGTTGGAGGCTCTGCCTACACTGGTGAAATGAAAAAAGGAATTTTCACAGCGCTTAATTTTATTCTACCTGTTGAGAAAAATGTTTTGCCAATGCACTGTTCTGCTAATGTTGGTGAAGACGGAGAAACAGCAATTTTCTTTGGTCTGTCGGGTACAGGTAAAACTACATTATCTACTGATCCTAATAGAAAGCTAATTGGAGACGATGAGCATGGTTGGACAGAAGAAAATACTATATTTAATTTTGAAGGTGGATGTTATGCCAAGGTAATTGATCTTAGTGAAGAAAAGGAACCAGATATTTATAGAGCGATTAGACCTGGGGCGATTCTTGAGAATGTTATTTTTAAAGATAATGGCGAGGTAGACTATATGGATAGCACCATTACACAGAATACAAGAGTGAGTTATCCTATTTTTCACATAGACAACATTAAGCAACCATCGTTTGCTGCAAATCCAAAAAACATTTTCTTTCTTACAGCAGATGCTTTTGGAGTATTACCTCCAATATCTAAATTAACACCTGCTCAGGCCGCCTATCACTTCATATCTGGTTACACGGCTAAAGTTGCAGGTACAGAAGCAGGAGTTGTGGAGCCACAACCTTCGTTCTCTGCTTGTTTTGGTGCACCATTTATGCCATTACATCCAACAAAATATGCTGATATGCTTAGTCGTAAAATGAAAGAAGCTGGTGTTAATGTATGGTTGGTGAATACAGGATGGACTGGTGGTCCTTATGGAGTAGGGACGCGTATGAAATTAAAGTACACACGTGCTATGATTACAGCGGCATTGAATGGTGATCTTGGAGATTATACTTATGAAGATTATCATATTCACTCTGTCTTTGGAGTAGCACAACCAAGAACTTGTCCAGGTGTTCCAACTGAGGTGCTAAGTCCAAGAGCTACATGGAATGATGATGATGCCTATTATAAAATGGCATTTAAGTTGTCTAATTCGTTTAGACATAACTTTAAGAAATTTGAATCTTATGCCTCTGAGGAAATTAGGCGAGGTGGACCACAGCGCTATGCGTTTTAAAAAAAGTAAAAAGCGATTCAAACGAATCGCTTTTTTATTTCTAATCTTTTGAAAATAAATTATTTATATATTTAGGCATTGTTGTAGTAGGTCCAACAAATATTTAAATATGAAATTAAAATTCCCTCTCTTTCTTTTTATGGTGTTGGCACAACTAATGTTTGCACAATTAAAACAGAAATATTCGATTTATTTAAATTTTGATTCTTCGGCTGATGAAATGATTGTTTCGGAGAAAAAAGTTAGCGATTCTATATGGGTCAGAACATATGAATTTTCTAAAGATATCTCTGATGAAAACTGTAAGGATGCCCTTTGGATTAATGAAAAAGGAGAGGTTGTTAAAGAAAAAAGAGACGCGTCTAAGTTAAAATTAAAGGAAAGTTTAATTCTCTATCATTATTCATATAGAAACAGAATAGAATATTTGGATAATATACCAGAGGCAAGTGTTATATATTACAATGATTTTATTAATTCTGAATTCAAAAGTTTTAATAAAATTCTAAAAAATGCTGAAAAGGTTTTTGTGATTGATAAGGATGAAATTAAAAGCGAATCTTCAAAAATTAAAGCATATCAAATTGTATTTTAATAAAAAAGCCCAATATTAATTGGGCTTTAATTTTTTATGTCGATTTGTTTATTTGCCTTTATTTACAGAATCAATATACTTCTGCAGCGCCATAGTCATCGATGGCGTTTCAGGCGTAGGAGCAGCAATATCTACTCGCAGTCCTTTTTTCTCTACAGCCTTAACAGTTGTATTACCAAACACAGCTATTCTTGTATTATTCTGTTTGAAATCTGGGAAATTATGAAACAATGATTCTATTCCAGAAGGGCTAAAGAATACTAAAATATCATAATATACATCTGCTAAATCAGATAAGTCACTAATTACTGTTTTATAAAAAGTAGCTTGGGTCCAATTCACACCTAAGTTATCTAATATTTCAGGAATAGTTGGTTTTACTTTATCCGTCGTTGGTAATAAAAAAGACTCTTCCTTATACTTTTTAATTAGAGGGCTTAAATCTTGAAAAGTACGTTTTCCAACATAGATTTTACGCTTTCTGTAAACAACATATTTCTGTAGGTAGTAAGCAACAGCTTCTGACTGACAGAAATACTTCATAGAATCTGGCACCTTAAAACGCATTTCTTCAGCTACCCTAAAGAAATGGTCTACCGAGTTTCTACTCGTAAGTATTATAGCAGTGAATTTGCTTAAATCTATTTTTTGTTGTCTAATATCTTTTGCTGATACACCTTCAACGTGAATAAAAGGTCTAAAATCTACTTTTACCTTTTGCTTTTCTTGAAGATCGTAGTATGGAGAGTTCTCTATTTTAGGCTCTGGTTGCGACACTAAAATTGTTTTCACTTTCATACGTCTGTCTGTGTTTTATACGTTATAGTCCCTAAACACCTTATATAAAAGAACATAAGGTCCAATTTCGAGAGCGCAAAGATACAATAAAAAATAAAATAAATTAAGATTTATTGAGTTTTGATGCGTTTTAAAAGTCAAGTAAAATCCGATGAGATTTATTAGACCTACGAGACCAATGGTAACCGATAGAATGATGGTCGTAAAATTGTTAGTATAAATAAGGAATAAATTTGCTATCAATAAAACTAAGCCTGAGTAGTTTTTAAAAGTTGTTTTCTGAAAGAGATAACTGTCAATTAGTTCGTCTATTTCGAAGAGACTTGCGATAAGACGTTCTACCAAAACTTTAATAATGAGAATAGTTGCAATTGCAAAACTCATTTTAAGAAAGGTGATTAAATCAAACTGCAATGGAGAGACAAAAGTAGAATAGGCATAGAAAATAAAAACACTTAGGGAGAGTGTAAAATTGAAGAATAAAAAGCCATCGAAGGTATCAATGAAATTTTGATCTCGTGAATATATTTTAAGGTATTTTGAGTTACCAATAACATAAATAAAATCACTAAATCTAAGACTGTTAAGTGTTTTTGCTACAACAACTGAAAGAAGTCCTAACAATGTAAATACTGTAAACCATTCATTAGTGATAAATTCTCTCATAAGGCTAAATTAAAAATAAAATATGGTCTTTTTAACTTGGTAAACACGAATAATG
Source organism: Winogradskyella poriferorum (assembly GCF_050618035.1). Classification (GTDB taxonomy): domain Bacteria; phylum Bacteroidota; class Bacteroidia; order Flavobacteriales; family Flavobacteriaceae; genus Winogradskyella; species Winogradskyella poriferorum_A. The sequence continues at coordinate 410,562 of NZ_JBODPY010000001.1, read as the reverse complement.
AAAGACTTAAATAAACACTTATTAATGCATTAAAAATTTTACTTTTGTCAAAATTTAGAATTGCTGAATGAACGACGCTATAGTCATCATACCCACTTACAACGAGATTGAAAATATCGAATCTATTATAAAGGACGTATTTTCACAAAATAAGGTATATCATATCTTAGTTGTGGATGATAATTCTCCAGACAATACATCTCAAAAAGTTAAGGATCTCCAAGGTGAATTTAAGGGTTCGCTCTTTTTATTACAGCGTACAGGCAAGAAAGGACTAGGTTCGGCTTATCTCGATGGTTTTAAATGGGCTTTAGAAAAGTCCTATGACTATATTTTTGAGATGGATGCTGATTTTTCGCATAACCCTAATGACTTAATTAAACTGTACGAAGCTTGTTCGATTGATGGTGCAGATGTAGCTGTAGGATCTCGATATGTTAAGGGTATTACGGTTGTTAATTGGCCGATATCCAGAATTTTACTGTCTTATGGAGCTTCAAAATATGTGAGAATGATTACCGGAATGAAAATCAATGATTCTACAGCGGGATTTGTTTGCTATAAAAGAATTGTTTTAGAGACCATTAATCTTAAGAAGATTAAATTTGTGGGCTATGCATTTCAAATTGAAATGAAATTTAAAGCATACAAGAAAGGGTTTGTGATAATGGAAATTCCAGTAATTTTTAAAGACAGAATCCTAGGAAAATCCAAAATGAGTGGCAGTATAATCTCTGAAGCTGTTTTTGGTGTAATTAGTTTAAAATTAAAAAGTTTATTTACAAGATAATATTAATATGAAGCGAAATACCCTCATTAAAAACGCTAAAATTGTAAATGAAGGACAAATCTTTGAAGGTGACATCCTAATAGAAGACAATGTTATTGCAAGTATAGATTCATCAATTAGTGTGAAGTCGGCAGATATGACCGTTATTGATGCTGAAGGAAATTACGTTATTCCTGGTCTAATCGATGATCAGGTTCATTTTAGAGAACCAGGCTTAACACATAAGGCCAATATTGAAACAGAATCGAGAGCGGCATTAGCAGGTGGTATTACCTCTTTTATAGAGATGCCAAATACAAAACCTCAAACAACTACTGTAGAGAAATTAGAAGAAAAATTTGCAATAGCTTCAAAATCATCACATGCCAATTACTCGTTTATGTTTGGTGGCACCAATAATAATTTAGAAGAGATATTAAAGGTAGATACAAAATCTGTTGCTGGCTTAAAGTTGTTTTTGGGATCCTCGACAGGAAATATGCTCGTTGATGACCCAGAAGTATTAGAAAAAATATTTTCTAGTACGAATATGGTTATTTCAGTTCACTGTGAGGATGAAGGGACTATAAGAGAAAATTTAGCTAAATACAAGGCGGAGTATGGAGATGATATTCCGATGGAATTTCACCCTATAATAAGAAGCGAAGAGGCATGTTATCTATCCTCTTCAAAAGCAATAGAATTAGCAAAGAAAACAGGAGCTAGATTACATGTTTTCCATTTGTCTACCGGAAAAGAAACACATTTATTTTCAAATAAGATTCCATTAAAGGACAAGAAAATAACTTCAGAGGTCTGTATTCACCATTTATGGTTTTCAGATGAAGATTATAAAACAAAAGGCAGTCGTATAAAATGGAATCCGGCAGTGAAAACTGCAAAAGATAGAGATGCATTATGGAAAGCATTGTTAGATGATCGCATCGATGTGATAGCAACAGACCATGCACCACATACTGTTGAAGAAAAAAATAATCCTTATACCTCTGCACCATCAGGAGGACCATTAGTACAACATGCATTGGTTGCATTATTAGAAGCACATCATAACGGTAAGATTTCAATTGAGAAAATTGTAGAAAAAGCATGTCATAATCCTGCAATTTTATTCGATGTAGAAAAACGAGGCTACATTAAAGAAGGTTATTATGCTGATTTGGTAATAGTAGATTTAAATAGTCCTTGGACCGTAAATAAGGACAACATTTTGTATAAGTGTGGATGGTCACCGTTTGAAGGGAATACCTTTAAAAGTCGAATAACACATACTTTTGTAAATGGACAATTAGCTTATAATAACTTTAAGGTATTAGACGTTAAGGCAGGGCAGAGATTAACTTTTAATAGATAATATTATTAAACGATTAACCGTCATATTATTAGTAGCAATTTTAGCTGTTTCCTGTAATAATAAGGATAAACCTAAAAAGCCAGATAACTTAATACCAAAGGATAAGATGTCCGAAATTTTATTCGATTTATATGTTATAAATGGAGCAAAAGGGGTTAATCGTCAGGTATTTGAAAAACGTAACTTAAAACCAGAGTCCTATTTATTAACTAAGCATAAAATAGATAGTGCACAATTTGCTGATAGCAACACCTATTGGGCTTTTGATACTGAGAGTTATACTTCTATTATTGAAGAAGTAAAAGCCAAATTAGAGTCTAAGAAAAAGCAATTGGAAGATCTTCAAAAAATGGAACAAGTTAACGCCAAGCGCAGGCGAGATTCCATAAAGGAGGCAAATAAATCAAAATCAAAGGTAACCAACAAACCAAAGGTTACAGAAAAAAAGTGAGTTTAGTTATTTAAATCTCTTTTATACAGTTCGCAGATTTCTTCGATGGACTGATCTATAGTCTTAAATTTAAAATCAAGGGCTTTTTTAATTTTGGAATTGTCATATCTAGTTATACTCAAGGCAGATTTCGCGGTTTGTTTAGATAGATTTCTACGTTTACCAAATAACTTATGACCTATCCAATCCAAGCGCCAAGCTAATCCCAAAAGCCAAGATTTAGCTTCTTTCTGAGGTGGTTTTACGTTTAAGTCCCTAGCAACTTTATTTTGAAATTCTTGAAAGGTCATGTTTTCAGAAATTAAAATAAATCCTTCATTATTGATGTTGCTGTTCATTAACTTAATCATAGCATCTACCACGTCAAAAACATCAACATAACCGACAATTCCTTTTACATAATAAGTCATGCCTTTATAAACTTGTTTAAAAAGACTCCCACTACTACCACCATTCCAATAGCCAGCTCCTAGTATAACACCTGGATTAACAATAACAGCATTTAGTCCTTCTTGAGTACCTCTCCATACTTCTAATTCTGCACCATACTTTGTAATGGCATATACGCTATTGTCCTCTTCTGGATTCCATGGTGTTTGCTCATCGATAAGTGCTTCAGGATTTTCTTTATGTCCTATTGCTGCAATAGAGCTTACATAGCAGAGTTTTTCGATAGAACTGCTCAAACAAAGGTTTACGATATTGGCGGTTCCCTCAATATTTATCTTTCGAAGCAGTTTGTATTTATCGGGCTCAAATGACACAAAGGCCGCACAATGATAGACGTGTGTAATTCCTTTAAAGGCTTGTTCTAAAGCAGGTATATCATTTATATCAGCTTCGACCCAATCGATTTGATTAAATAATTCTTCTGAGTTTTCCTCGAAATAGGAAAATACGTATTTTACACGTTGTAGCGTTTTTTCCCTTCTATAGGTAGCTCTCACTTTTTCCTTGTTTAGCACCAATTGATAAAGCAAATGAGAGCCTACTAAACCAGTACCGCCAGTAACTAAGATCATACTGCAAAATTACGTTTTTTAGAATTGTCTTTTCTCTTTAATTTCGGAAACATATCTTTGCGAAAAATAAAGAATAATGAGTCAAGATTTTGTTGAAGAACTAAAGTGGAGAGGCATGTTGCATGATAGTATGCCAGGTGTTGAGGATCATCTAAAAGAGGCTATGCGAAGCGCATATGTTGGTTTTGATCCTACTGCAGATTCATTACATATCGGAAATTTGGTTCCAATAATGCTTTTAGCCCATTACCAAAGATGTGGGCACAAACCAGTTGCTCTTGTTGGTGGTGCTACCGGAATGATAGGTGATCCTTCAGGAAAGTCTAATGAACGAAACTTATTAGATGAGTCTACTCTGCGTCATAATCAAGAAGCGATAAAAAAGCAGTTATCGCACTTTTTAGATTTTGAAAGTGATGCACCTAATAGTGCTGTTTTGGTTAATAATTATGATTGGATGAAGTCCTTTTCATTTCTTGATTTCATTAGAGATGTAGGTAAGCATATCACAGTTAATTATATGATGGCCAAAGATTCTGTAAAGAATAGAATTTCTGGAGAAAGCAATAATGACGGAATGAGCTTTACTGAGTTTACATATCAATTAGTTCAGGGCTATGACTTTCTGCACTTGTATCGAGATAATAGTTGTACCATACAAATGGGTGGTAGTGACCAATGGGGAAATATAACTACAGGCACAGAGTTAATTAGACGTATTGGAAATGGTAAAGGATTTGCTATTACCTGTCCTTTAATCACAAAGAGTGATGGTTCAAAGTTTGGTAAGTCTGAAGGTGGTAATGTTTGGTTGGATGCTAACAGAACATCTCCTTATAAATTTTATCAGTATTGGTTGAACTCAAGTGATGAAGATGCGGCGAAGTACATTAAAATATTTACCTTTTTATCGCAAGATGAAATAGAGTCTCTTATAAATGAGCATTCACAAATGCCTCATCAGCGCTTATTACAAAAGAGACTTGCTGAGGAAATCACCGTCATGGTACATTCTAAAGAAGAACTCGAGAATGCGGTTAAAGCTTCCCAAATTTTATTTAGTAAAAATTTTAAAGACGATATTGATTCCCTAAATGAAAAGACTTTCCTAGATGTTTTTGAAGGTGTAAAGCAAGTTGAGATAAATAGGACAGAGATTGAAGAAGGCCTAGATATGATTGGAGCACTTTCTGCAAAAACAAGTTTTTTAAATTCTAATGGAGAGGCTAGACGTGCACTCAAAGAAAATGCGATTTCCGTAAATAAGGAAAAGGTCCGTGAGGATTATAAGATTACGTCTTCAGATCTTATAAAAAATAAATATGTAATTCTCAGTAGAGGTAAAAAAACAAATTTTATCCTCAAAATAGTTTAAATACAAGCAATGCCCAAAATCTTTGGGCATTGCTCATCTAACCAATCAATCAACTAATGAAAAATCCTCTTTTCATAAGTATTAAATTGGTCGTTTTATTTAATAATTCCTTACAGCACCATGAGATTACAACCTCGAATATCCGAATTGTCAAATCTTCCAATAATTTCAAAGGTTCCGTCGGCATAGGTCTTACCTAGGTCTTGTGTCGCTATAAAAGCACAGGAGTAAATATTAGCGAGATCGATGATATTTAATCCTCCTGTCTTTAGATCAGGTTGTGTAGTTAAGGGGTCTTCAGTATCTCTAGTTAGTACTTTCATCCAAGGAGGAGTTCTAAATATACCATTGCCAGTAGAATAAGCCTGACTTAATAATTCTGTCATACCATATTCGCTATGTATGTCTGAAACATTAAAACCTTCTTTTAAATGCTTATGAAGGTCGTCGCGGATTAATTCTTTGCGTTTGCCTTTCATACCTCCTGTTTCCATTATAATGGTATGATTAAGATCAAAATTATAGGCCTCTACAAGATCTAATAACGCAAAGGAGACACCAATTAACAGCGTTTTTTGTCCTCGATTTTCAAGATTGATTAAGGTATTGGCTAACTGTTCTAAATTATTTAAATAGAAGCCACTTTCTGCCTTTGCTGAGGCTTTAATGAGATGATTCACCATATAAATTAATGAAGACCCTTCCCTTTCTAAATATGAAGGTAAAAGACCTAAAACAGTGTAATCTCTAATATCACCATAGAATAGTTCAAAGGACTTCATAAAACTCCTTTCATAAAGCTTCAAATTGGTCACAAGGTGCTTACTTGTTTTACTACCAGTTGTACCAGAACTAGTAAATACCTTTTGAGTTTCACTGGTAGAGGATAATACGTTGTGTGATTTAAAAAACTGTATAGGTAAAAAGGGAATGTCTTTAATGCTTCTAACATCAGAAGGATGCTTGTAAAGTAAATCGCAAAAGGCTCTGTAAACAGGATTATTTTCAAATTGAAACTTAAAAATTTGAAGTGCAGTAGCTTCAAATTCTTCATGGGTTTTAATATTAAAAATAGCCTCTTCTAATTGCATGACGCAAAAATATGGAAAATAAAAAAGCGCAACTTGAGTTATCAAGTTGCGCTTCATTTTAAAACAATGCTACTATTTTATGACTAATTTTTTAGTAACTGATGCATTGTTTTGCGTTATTTTAACGATGTATAATCCAGATCTTAACTGTGATACATCAAGATTGTTATTAGTTAATCTTTGATTAATAACTTGCTTACCTAAAACATCAAATACTTGAATATTTGCTTCTTCATTGTTATTCAATGTAATGGTTACATTACCAGACTCAGCTGGGTTAGGATAAATTGAAAAATCTACATTTATACCTTCATCAATTGATAAAAGATTACCAGAAGGGTAAGGATTTGTAGAATTGTTATTTTGTGTTCCATCTAGTTGACCAGTACCACTAAATGTCCAATTAGCAAGTACAAAAGTTGAACCGTCAGGTCCAGTACCAACATTGCGATATGCCCAACCATCTACATAGTCCCATGGTTCGCCAGTACCATCTGTATTGATATCACCAAATACATCAATTACTTGCCCATTCTCAAAAAGTTCAATGGCATCATCTCCATTTATAAATGCTGCGCTTGATTCGTAAGGCGTTAAGCTTACTCCAAAGAAGGTGTTGAAATCAGCTGTTTGTCCAGTGCCAATAACATAAAGTAAATCTCCAGTTAACGCGGCAACAGCTGGGAAAGTAAATTCTTCACCATCTGTACCACCGCCATTATTTGCGCTACCTACACCGAACACACTTAAATCAGCAATATCACTTAAAACTTCTATTTCAATTCCTTTTGGAGTTCCATTATTTAATACATCAAAAACACCAGAAATTCTAAGAGCATTTGTTAATGGATTAAAAACTGATCCACTTAAATTAACAGTTCTATCTGTTGCACCTGAACTGGTAACTGTTACGTCATCCGCATAGTCACCAACAGCAAGGCCTTGACTAAGTCTTGCATAAATTGTAGTGCTAGCAACAGATCCTCCTGATTGAGTTAAGACTATAGGTGTAGTCACAAATCCTGAACCTGATGTTGTGCTAATTTCAAAATTGGCAGGCGGTGTAACCGTGATATCATCAGTGAGATCAGATCCCTCAACAGTAAATGAACCTTCCATAGATGGACCTGAGTTAAATTCATAATTTAAGTCCGCAACATCTGGTCCTGCTGTAATATTTGGTGATGCAGCAAATCCGTCAACAATTCTTAAATTATCAATTGATATATCTTCGTCACCTGCTACTAAATTTTCCCATACTAATCTAATGTCGATTACACTACCACTACTTATCGCTGCAGAATATTCTGTAAAGGTGTCTGTTATTTCAGGGCCATCACCATTGCCGTCAAAATCTGAATCTATCATTGGTTGACTAACATTTGAACCACCCATTGCGTCCGCAGTAGAGACTTGAAGGACTTTATTAAAAGTTCCAGAATTATCAATAGAAACTTCTACATAAAATAAAGAATCATCATCCCAATCAAAATTAGTTCCATCTTTATCCTCTGCCAATAAAATAGCTAATGATAAATTTGAGAAGCCTGTAATGTTTACGTCATCAAAAAGAAGTGAATGGACATTACCACCTCCTGATCCACCTGCATTCGCTGCATCAATATCCATACCTGCAAAACAAAAATCACCATCAGTTCCAGATAATGAATAAAATGTGCCAACTATTAAATCAGCCGCATCTTCGGCAGAAGCATTCAAATTTGTTCTTCCAAAAAAGTCGCCAAATCCATCAGAGAATTCTACCTGTGAGGTAGTATATCTTGATCCATTTCCATCAGTCTCAAACGACTCTTGAAAGACTGTAGTCTGACCATATGAAAATGTAGCGATTGTTAAACAAAAAAGTAAAAAGTAAAGTTTTTTCATAATAAAGGATTAATTAATTAGACTATAAATATACTAACAAATTGTAAGTGTTGAGCCCCTACATTACTTAAAGATTGATTTTTTACAATTAAATAACATAGGATAAATCAACTTCTATGATTTTATTATTGTAGTCCATTTAATGTTAGAGAATTGTTATCAATTAATTATTATACATAACTTAAAGCAGATAAACTTTATATTTACGAAACTTAAAAATAACCTAACCGTGAAGAAAAAGGATATTAAAATTCTCTTGGTTGATGACGAACCGGATATTTTGGAAATAGTCGGTTATAATTTGTCTTCCGAAGGCTATAATGTTATTACCGGAGAAAATGGAATTGAGGCCATTAATAAAGCCAAAAAACATAAGCCTCATCTCATTATTCTCGATGTTATGATGCCAGAAATGGATGGTATTGAGGCCTGTGAACGTATCCGAGAATTGCCAGATCAAGAAAATACGATTATCACTTTTTTAACGGCACGCGGTGAAGATTATTCTCAGGTTGCAGGATTTGAAGCAGGTGCCGATGATTATATCGCTAAACCAATAAAGCCAAAAGTTTTAGTGAGTAAAGTGAAGGCCTTATTAAGACGTCTTAAAGACACGGAAAACGCTGGGGACAATATTGTTAAAATTGGCGATCTTATCATATACAAAGACGAGTATAAAATTACCATAAAAGGCAAAGAAATTACCTTGCCTAGAAAAGAGTTTGAATTATTATCTTTGCTAGTAACCAAGCCTGGTAAGGTTTTTAAACGCGAAGAGATACTAGACAAAGTTTGGGGTAATGAGGTTGTCGTTGGTGGAAGAACTATCGATGTGCATATTCGTAAACTTCGTGAAAAAATTGGTGATAAATCTTTTAAAACCGTTAAAGGCGTTGGCTACAAGTTCGTGGACTAATGCAAAAAAGTAACTTTAAGAATACCTACAAATTTGCCATTCGAACATCGCTTTATGTAACGGTGTTTACGACACTCCTTGTGAGTGTTTTTTTATGGTACTATCATAAACTAAGTTGGCAAGTTATATTCTTTGCACCTGTATGTTACCTGTTATGTTTTGTCATAATTCAGTATAGGGTGGAGCGCTTTATTTACAGAAGGGTAAAGAAAATTTATGACGATCTTACACTTTTGGAATCTACAAGTCTAAGACAGCAACCTATTACTACAGATATGGGGACACTTACGCGAGAGATCGATAAATATGCCAAGGACAAAAAACTCGAAATCGAAACACTTAAGGTAAGGGAAGAATATAGAAAGGAGTTTATGGGTAATGTGTCACATGAACTTAAAACACCTCTGTTTACAGTACAAGGTTATATACTTACCTTGTTAGATGGTGCCATGGATGATGAAAAAATCCGAAAGAAATATCTGCAACGAGCAAGCAAAGGCGTTGAGCGACTTATCTATATCATTAAGGATTTGGATATGATCACAAAGTTAGAGGTCGGAGATCTGCGATTAAACAAAGAAGAGTTTGACATTGTAGAATTAGTGGAAGGAGTTTTTGAGTTATTTGAAATGAAAGCTTCTAAGAAGAAAATCACGTTAACTTTCGATATGGATTATAAGGAGCCTATAATGGTTTATGGAGATAAAGAGCGTATTCAGCAGGTTCTAACCAATCTCATTGTGAATTCTATTAAGTATGGACATGAGAAAGGCACAACAGAAGTAAGCATTGAGAACCTTATAAAGAATAAGGCCATTATTAGAGTCACGGATAACGGAGAAGGAATCGATGAAAAGGATTTACCTCGTTTATTTGAGCGTTTTTATAGAGTGGATAAAAGTGGCTCCAGAAAAGAAGGTGGTTCGGGCTTGGGCTTGTCTATTGTGAAACACATTATTGAGGCACACGAAGAGAAAATTTATGTTGAAAGTCAACTAGGGGTTGGAAGCGAATTTTCATTCACCCTCGAAAAGGCGGAATAATCCCTTTAGGCTCATAGTATTATTGTGATTTACAAAACCAGAAAAACCAATAGTGTCATTCAGCATTTTTAACTCAAAGTCCTCTTGATGACAATAAGGAACTATTTTTTTTCTATCTAAAAGTTGAGCGAGGTATTCCTGCTCATATTGCCCAGGTGTTGGAATGAAAAAAGCTCGTTTCTCTAGCTTAGCTAGATCCATAATCGTGGTGTAACCAGAACGGCTAAGAACGAGTGCACTTTGATTAATAGCGTCTTCAAGTTGAAAGCTTGTCATATAATTGTAGACACTAATATTTCTGGTAGTTTTCTTTTTTTGCTGTTCTTCAAATTTGCCTCTAACAAAAAGGACCTTTCCAGAGTACGAACTAAGTGCGTCAAGTAGTTTTTGTTCAAGATAGGTGCGCTGAGGTTCGGGTCCAGAAAGTAGGACCATGAGGTCATAGACTATTTCGGTTTCTCTTTTGTTAAATCTACTTAATGGACCAATATATTTTACTAGGATATGATTAAATCTACCATGACTTAAATCACCACTTAGATTATGCTCATCTTCATGATCTGGAACCCAACAAACATCAAACTTTGATATGATTTTTTGATGAAGTTTGGTGCTTAACCAGGTTGTTTTTCCGCTTAGAACTTTAAGTTGATGGGTAATGAAAATCGAGGGGATTTTTTTATGTCTTACCCCAAATCGATTGTCTGATATTATGCCAACGATATTTTCCGAATCAACAATTTCTTTTATTGCTTCTTTTTCCTTGCGAATTGTTCGTAATAAATGAGGCGAATCCTTAATGAGTTTCTTTTTAAAATTGCTTCCTTTTTTTGAATAGGTGATATTATAGGATGGTAATTCCAAACATTTTAATGTTGGAAACTCTTTTTGCAATAGAAGCAGTGCATCACCATCACTGGCAAGAATAGGTTTATAATTTTCTGATAATAAAGCCTTAATGATTGGGATACAACGCGTAGCGTGCCCAAGGCCCCAATTTAATGGTGCAACAAGAATATTTTTGGATTCGAGATCTTGCATTTAATTAGTCCGATACAATGTAAAAACTACTTTCATAAACAAAGATAAACCTAAAATGTTTCCTTAATTTTACGGCATTATTAAACTACTGTATTAAAGTGGGAAGCAAAAACAAGCTAAAGCGTTTTAAAGAAAACGAATCATTTAAAAATGTTTATCAGCCATCAAGAAGCGACTTGACTGAAGGACAATTCACCTTTAAGGGGAAATGGCGAGAAGAGGTCTTTAAAAATCAAAATCCAATCGTCTTAGAATTGGGTTGTGGAAAAGGTGAGTATACTGTTAATCTTGCAAAACGTAATCCTTCAAAAAATTTTATTGGCATAGACATTAAAGGGGCACGTTTTTGGCGTGGTGCTAAAACGGCTATAGAAGAACATTTAGATAATGTGAGTTTTTTAAGAATACAGATAGAACTCATTCAGCATGCCTTTTCGGAAAATGAGATTGACGAAATTTGGATTACTTTCCCAGATCCACAGATAAAGTACAAGCGTACAAAGCATCGCTTAACCAATTCGTCCTTCCTCCAACAATACAAGCAGATTTTAAAACCAGACGGGATTATGCATTTAAAAACAGATAGTGAGTTTATGCATGGTTACACCTTAGGTTTGTTGCATGGTGCAGGTCACGAAGTTTTATATGCAAATCATAATGTTTACAAATTAGAAGGGAGTCCTGAAGAAGTTACAGCCATACAAACATTTTACGAAGCTCAGTATTTAGAACAAGACAAAGCAATTACGTATATTAGATTTAAAATCAACTAAGATTTGAGCATTACTGTTGTATTTTTCCTTGGCTTATTCGTAGCATTAATTGGTGTAATTCCACCTGGACTGCTTAATATGACGGCAGCAAGAATTAGTCTTAAAGAAGGCCCGGGAAGAGGTATTACTTTTTCTTCAGGCGTTTGTCTCATTGTTTTCATTCAAACTTATATTGCGGCAATCTTTGCCAGATATTTGTCGAATAGACCAGATGTTGTAGATATTCTTCAACGGGTAGCCTTCGTCATTTTTGTGCTTATTACCATTTACTTTTTAGTCATTGCTAAAAATCATAAAGAGCCTATTATAAAGCCTGAGGTAAGAAGTAAAAAAAGCCGATTCTTTCATGGTATGTTTTTATCAGCTCTCAACGTATTTCCTATACCATATCAAGCTTATATGACTATCACCTTAGCTTCATTTGGCTGGATGAATTTTGAAAGACTAAGCATTATAACCTATGTAACAGGTGCCTCGATGGGGACTTTTGTGATGCTTTATTTCTATATCTTCTTTTTTGATAAAATTAAGGACCGATCTTTCACTTCCCAGAAGAGCATGAATTACAGTATTGGTATTATAACTGGCATTGTAGCTTTAATAACATTAGTTAATATTCTAAGAGAATTATAATGAAACCCGAAACTTTAGGTTTTTTTGAGAAAGTTTATGAAGTGGTTCGATTGATTCCTTTTGGAAGAGTAACGAGTTATGGCGCTATTGCTAAATACTTAGGCGCGACAAAAAGCGCAAGAATCGTTGGTTATGCTATGAATGCTTCACATACAAAAGATGTACCAGCACATCGCGTTGTAAACAGAAAGGGCTTATTAACCGGAAAGCACCATTTTGAGGGCACCAATCTAATGCAACAGTTATTAGAAAATGAAGGTGTTGAGGTTGTAGAAAATCAAATTCAAAATTTAGAGGCTATTTATTGGGATCCATCAAAGGAATTGATCTGATTTACTGCCTATTATCAAATTATATCTTACCATTATTCAATTCAATTTTAAGCTGTAAAAATCTGAACTTTTAGCAGTATCTTTGCAATTACAAAAAATTGATTTAACGTGAAGCTTAACAAACAAGATATTCTTACTGCTTTAAAGTCTATAACCGTACCTGGAGAAGGTGAAAATATGGTAGAAAGTGGTGCTGTTACTAATGTGGTGACTTTTGCAGATGAGGTTATTGTGGATATTACTATAAAGAATCCAAGTCTTCAGGCAAGGAAAAAAACTGAAGTAGAAATACTTCAGACCATTCATAAAGAAGTTTATGAAAAGGCCAAAATAAAGGTTAATGTAAAGGTCGACGCTCCTGCACAAAAACCAAAAAATGAGATTAAAGGGAAACCTATTCCAGGTATACAAAATATTGTAGCTGTTGCCTCAGGTAAAGGTGGTGTAGGTAAATCTACAGTAACAGCAAACTTAGCTGTTTCGCTAGCTAAGATGGGCTTTAAGGTTGGTGTATTAGATGCTGACATTTATGGGCCGTCTGTACCAATTATGTTTGATGTTGCTGAGGAACGTCCATTATCTGTAAATGTGGATGGAAAATCTAAGATGAAACCTGTTGAGAATTATGGTGTAAAGATTTTATCAATTGGATTTTTTACAAAGCCTGATCAGGCAGTAATTTGGAGAGGACCTATGGCGTCCAAAGCTCTTAATCAAATGATTTTTGATGCCGCTTGGGGCGAGTTAGATTTTCTTTTGCTTGATTTGCCACCAGGCACAGGCGATATACATTTGAGTATAATGCAAGCCTTACCTATTACAGGTGCAGTTGTAGTAAGTACACCGCAAAATGTTGCACTTGCAGATGCTAAAAAGGGTGTAGCCATGTTTAAGCAAGAAAATATCAATGTACCAGTATTGGGAATTGTTGAAAATATGGCCTATTTCACGCCAGCAGAACTGCCAGAGAATAAATATTATATATTTGGGGAGTCTGGAGCCAAGTATTTGGCAGAAGATTTGCAGGTACCTTTTCTAGGTGAAGTACCATTAGTACAAAGTATCAGAGAAGCAGGAGATATTGGTAGACCAGCTGCACTTCAAACAGCAACTCCAATTGAGGAGGCTTTTGAAGCTATTACCAGAGATATGGTACAGCAGGTGGTTTATAGAAACGAGGCTCTGCCGGCAACAGAGGCAATTAAGATTACAACAATGGCAGGTTGTTCTGCTGTTAAAAAGAAATAAATGAACTCAGAAGAACTAAAAATCAATGTAGAAAAAGCACTTGATGAAATCCGTCCTTTTCTACAAAGTGATGGAGGCGATATCAATTTGTTATCTATTGAAGAGGATAAATTGGTTAAAGTGCAATTGGTTGGTGCGTGTACAGCATGTAGCGTTAATCAGATGACTCTAAAGTCTGGTGTTGAGATGACGATTAAAAAGTATGCGCCACAGATCGAACGTGTTATAAATGTAGAATAGATAATGTGATAATTATCACATTTTAAAAGAAGAGGCCTTAGTAGATTTGCTTCCAATTCAAATTTCATGATTACAACTGATATTCTTATTATAGGTGCTGGTCCGACAGGACTTTTTACAGTTTTTGAAGCAGGATTATTAAAATTAAAGTGTCATTTAATTGATGCCTTACCACAACCAGGTGGGCAATGTTCAGAAATTTATCCCAAAAAACCCATTTACGATATTCCAGCATATCCTGAGATATTGGCTGGAGATCTTACAGACAAACTCTTAGAACAATGTAAGCAGTTTGCGCCAGGATTTACTTTGGGAGAGCGCGCTGATACTATTGAAAGACAAGACGATGGGTCATTTATTGTTACAACCAATAAAGGGACAAAGCACAAAGCACCTGTAGTAGCAATTGCTGGTGGCTTAGGAAGTTTTGAGCCGAGAAAGCCACAGATTGAGAACATCACAGACTATGAAGATTGTGGTGTGGAGTATATGATCAAAGAGCCAGAGATGTATCGCAATAAAACGGTAGTCATCGCAGGTGGTGGTGATTCTGCCTTAGACTGGAGTATTTTCCTTGCAGAGGTCGCAAAATCGGTTACTTTGGTTCATAGGCGCAACGAGTTTAGAGGTCATTTGGATTCTGTTGAAAAGGTACAGGAATTAAAAAATGCAGAAAAAATCAATCTAATTACGCCGGCCGAAATAACAGCAATAAATGGTGATGGAAAGGTTGAAAGTGTTGAGATAACTAAAAAAGATGAAGAGCCATTTAATATTGAAACCGATCATTTTATACCGCTCTTTGGTTTGTCACCAAAGCTAGGACCGATTGCAAATTGGGGACTAGAAATTGAGAAAAACGCTATTAAAGTTAATAATGCTCTGGATTACCAGACTAATATACCAGGAATCTTCGCTATTGGTGATGTTAATACCTATCCTGGTAAATTAAAGTTGATTCTTTGTGGTTTTCATGAAGCTACCCTAATGTGTCAAGCTGCCTATAAAATTATTCATCCAGGAAAACGCTACGTTTTAAAATATACAACTGTAGCAGGTGTAGATGGTTTTGACGGAACGCGTAAAGAAGCACCAAAAGCAGTTGTAAAAGCCATTGATTAATGGATAATCAAGATGTGAACATAACCATAATTGACCGTGATGGTGTTTCTCATAAAGTGGAGGCACCTACAGATATGGCAATGAATCTTATGGAAGTTGTTCGCAGTTACGAATTAGCGCCAGAGGGTACCATTGGTATCTGTGGTGGTATGGCTATGTGTTCGTCTTGTCAATGTTATGTCTTATCAGAAACTGAATTACCTGAAATGCAAGATGACGAAGAAGCAATGTTGTCAGAGGCATTTAATGTTCAAGACAATAGTAGATTAGGGTGTCAACTACATATCACACCAGAACTTGAAGGACTTGAAGTAGAACTTGCTCCTGAGATATAAACTATTCTGTTTTATAATCAATTAGAGGCGTTGGACCTTCTAATAACACTCTAACAATTTGCAAAATACCCTCATCGTTAGTAGCAATTTGCCATTTAATTAAGGAGATTTTCCCACCCTCTATTTCTAAACCAGTTATACTTCTTGGATGCACACAACTTCCATCATTAAAGAATGCTATATCGCCAGGTTCAGGAAATCTAGGCCTATGTGTATGGCCAGCTATGGTAATAAGATTGTCGTTATCAATAATCCACTTTTTTGTTCGTCGTTCTACTTTAATAAGCTCTTTGTAATTTTTAGCTGGACTAGTAGGATCAGCAATTCCCATGACATTTAAGGGTTTCCAAAGGACTCTAACCATGAAACGGCTCCACTTCCAAAACAGATAATTCCACCAGTCGGCTTGATGACCGTGACATAGAAATAACTCTTGTTGGGTTTGGCTATGTTTCAAAACAATCCCTTCATGATATTTAATATCGCAAAAGAGTTCTTCGTCATTACCTGTTTTAGGGTCAAAGTATGTGTTGAGGTATTTATCGACGTAATCTTGCTTTCGATAAACCATATCATGGTTTCCCCAAATCATGTGCAATCGTTCTTCATCATGAAATTGTTTCATGAGTAGATACACATTTTTGTGTGCATGTAATAAGGAAGTGAAAGATAAATTTTCCCAAAGTTCATCGCCATCACCTAATTCGCAATAATGAAAGCCTTCATTATAGTAGTGCTTTAATGCATGAAAATAAATATTTCTATTATTGGCAAAATCATCGGCAAAACTGTTATCGCCTCTGTGACAATCACTAAAAAGAATAAATTTAGAATTATCATTAAAAGGTATACGAATGGCTTCGTTGTACGCTCTATTTAGCCGACTTTTTGTTGAAAGCATAAATCGAATTTACACAATTTATTCTAATAGAATTTCGTAAGCCAAAGGAAGAAGTTGCACCACTAAATTTGAATAAGCAAGCGCTGAGGGATGCAAGTTATCTGGTGCCAATAATTCAGGATTGATGAGGCCATCATAAATTAAATTTTCAGCATCGATATAATTGTAGTCATTTTGGTTACAAAATGATTCAATATAGGCGTTATAAACAAGAAGTTCTTCAGTTATTTCTGCACCACCAAAAGCCTGGCCGAAACCTGTATTCGCATAATCTGGAATGGTTAATATTATCACATTTTCTTTTTTGCCTTTGGCGAGTTGAGTCGCTGTATCAACTAGTGTAGGGAAATCTTCTTCAAACCACGTAAAAGGTCTATTCTGAAATTGATTATTTACACCAATTAATAAGGTCACTAAATCAAAATTGCCTTGAGGATCTTCATTTTCAATACCATTTAATAAGTCTTTGGTATTCCATCCGGTTTGAGCTATGACCTGAAGCTCAAAGGTGTCTACAGCATTAAATCTTTTACTCAAACTATCTACGAGTTGCTCAGGATAACCACAAGTGTCGCAAACCGCTTGTCCAAACGTATAGCTATCACCTAAGGACAAGACTTTGAAATTTTTAGGAATAACCGGCTCAGTATCATCAGAGCTACAATTGAGCAGGCCAAATACTAACAACAGTATAATTATCTTTTTCATAAATGTAAAGATACAATATGCATAAACTAAAAATGCCTCCGAGTTCGGAGGCATTACTTAAAATATTTTGAGGTGCTTATTTAAAGGCGTTCAAACCTGTAATATCTAATCCTGTGATGAGTAAATGAATATCATGTGTTCCCTCATAGGTTATAACACTTTCTAAATTCATCATATGTCTCATAATGCTATACTCACCAGTAATACCCATTCCTCCGAGCATTTGTCTTGCTTCACGGGCAATCTTTATAGCCATTTCAACATTATTTCGCTTAGCCATAGAAATCTGCGCTGAGCTTGCTCTGTTTTCGTTTTTAAGCTGTCCTAATCTAAATGCTAGGAGTTGTGCTTTGGTGATTTCAGTAATCATTTCAGCAAGCTTTTTCTGTTGTAATTGAAAAGCCGCAATTGGCTTACCAAATTGAATACGTTCTTTAGAATAGCGCAGTGCTGTATCATAGCAATCCATTGCAGCACCAATTGCGCCCCAAGCAATACCATATCGTGCAGAGTCTAAACAACCAAGTGGTGCTCCTAATCCCGATTTGTTGGGTAATAGATTTTCTTTTGGAACTTTGACATCCTGAAAAATAAGTTCGCCAGTTGCCGACGCTCTTAAGGACCACTTGTTATGAGTTTCAGGTGTTGAGAATCCTTCCATACCACGTTCTACAATAAGACCATGTATACGACCTTCTTCATTCTTAGCCCACACCACAGCAACATCACAAAAAGGAGAATTACTTATCCATAGCTTTGCACCATTTAATAAATAATGGTCGCCCATGTCTTTGAAGTTGGTGGTCATTCCGCCAGGATTACTTCCATGATCTGGTTCTGTTAAACCAAAAGATCCCATCCACTCACCAGATGCCAGTTTTGGTAAATATTTTTGACGTTGTTCTTCTGTTCCGTATTTCCAAATAGGATACATTACCAACGAAGATTGAACGGATGCTGTACTTCTAACACCAGAATCACCACGCTCAATTTCTTGCATTATTAAACCATAAGAAATTTGATCTAATCCGGCACCACCATATTCTTCAGGTATATATGGACCAAAGGCTCCGATTTCAGCGAGGCCATTTATAATTTGTTTTGGGAATTCTGCACGTTGTGCATATTCTTCAATAATTGGAGAAACATCTCTTTTAACCCATTCTCTTGCGGCATCCCTTACTAATTTATGCTCATCAGTAAATAAATCGTCAAGATTGTAATAATCTGGGGCTTCGAATAAATCTGGCTTCATAAGTGAATTAAAATTTATGAAGCAAAAGTAACGAAAACGTTTTCATTGCCCAACCCTAAGCCTACATTTTGAGATAAAATTCTTTTGTTAATTCAATGTACTCTGGCGTGTATTGATGTCTATTAATTTCTATAGTCAGTTCGTCGGTTTGGAGTTCTGATTCTTGACGAGAAAAACATAATAGACTGCGTTTGAGCTCTGAGTTATTATTACCTCTTACAAGCGTAACCTCATTTAAGTATAGATGAATTTGATTAGCCAATTTTACAAATCGATCTTGCTCTTTATTAGGTATGATGGTGCAGAATTTACCATTGTCATCCAATAAATTTGCAACCGCATAAAGTAGATGCTCAAAAGGCATGGCATCATTAAATCTTGCTAGGTCTCGTGCTTTATTATTGGTTTTATAGTCTTCAGAATAAAAGGGAGGATTACAAACTATAAGGTCATATTTGTCCTCTACTTCTTCCACATATTCAAGTAGTGAAGCGTGATAACAAAAAAGCCTGTCATTCCAAATAGAATTTTCAAAGTTACCTGCACATTGTTCAAAAGCATCAGCATCTATTTCAATAGCTTCAACAAAACTTTGAGGAGAGCGTTGTGCTAGCATCAGTGCAATTAAACCTGTGCCAGCACCTATATCTAAAACAGATATAGGGTTATGATTTATATTGGCCCAAGCGCCAAGCAAAACACCATCCGTACCAATTTTCATGGCACATTTATCTTGGTTAATACTGAATTGCTTGAATTTAAAGGTATCGGACATTATCCTTCAAGATATAAATCAATTAGTCCTTCAGGAGTATTTACATGGATCACTTTCTTGGATCTGTCCACCTTTACAATGAACTCATCATTCATAGGAATAAGAATTTCAATACCATTTCGATCTATTTCAAATATAGCTTGCGCTGTAGAGTCATTAATGTTATTGATTATGCCCACTTCACCAAAATTTAAATCGATAATAGTGTAGCCAATAACCTCATGGAAGTAGAATTTATTGCCCTCTAATTTTGGGAGCATTTCTAATGGCAGATATAAATCTGATTTGAGAAGCGCTTCAGCATCAGCTTCAGTTTCAATATCCTCAAATTTTAAACGTAATAGATCGGACTTATGCAATTGCGATTTTTCTACAAAGAATGGCACTAAATTTCCTCTTAGGTCTATAAAAATCGCATCAATATTATTGTACAAATCGGGTTCATCAGTGTCTAACTTTGCTAAGAGTTCACCTTTAAAACTATATTTTTTTACAATTTTACCGAGATAAAAACAGTCGTCCTTTTTCATTGTGAAGTAAATAAAAAACCCTGACACATTGGTCAGGGTTAAAAGTATAAAAAATTAATTTTTACTCTTCTTCATTAGAAGCTTCAGTCTCTTCAGCTACTTCTTCTTCAACAGGCGTTGCTGCTGCTATACGAGCTTCATTAACTGCTTTTTCCGCTTCAAGGGCAACTGCTTTTGCATCGGCAGCGGCCTTAGATAATCCGTCAGCTTTCGCTTGGATTTTTGATGCTTTCTCGTCTAACCAAGCATTGAATTTTGCTTCAGCTTGATCTTCTGTTAAAGCACCTTTTTTAACACCACCAGCTAAATGGTTTTTTAATAGAGCACCTTTATAAGATAAAATTGCTCTAGCAGTATCAGTTGGTTGTGCACCATTCTGTAACCATTCTACAGATTTGTCTACATTCAACTCTATTGTTGCTGGGTTTGTGTTTGGATTGTAAGCACCTAATTTTTCTAAGTATTTACCATCTCTTTTTGCTCTGGCATCTGCTGCCACGATCCAGTAAAAAGGTTTTCCTTTCTTACCGTGTCTTTGTAATCTGATTTTAACAGGCATAATAATTAATTAGTGAGGTACTCGACCTCTGTTATTAATGAGGGCGCAAAGATAATACATTTTTTTAATTATCAATGGATTAATGACCTTAAGTGAATATCAAAAAATATTATACTTTTGACGGTCTCGATTCGTTATATTTGAATTGGACATAAATACGCATTTTAGAATGAAAAAAATAATCCTCATCTCTCTCACGTTCCTTTTATTATTTAGTTGCGGTGATGATATACAGTTTAATAATCCTGCTTTTCAAGGAGATCGCGAAAATGAGCTTTGGAGAGCCAAAGTTTTTTACGCCGAAATTGAAGCTAATGGGTTTTTAACCATAGTTGGTACCAACAATATTGAGACTGTAGAATTAAAAGTTCCAACTGTTGCAGAAGGCACTTATATTTTTGGAGATGTTGATGCCATGGAAGCGGTTTACACGGATGCGTTTAACACCAGATATTCAACAAATAACAGGCCAGATGAAAGCGTATCAGTATATCCTGAATTGGGAGAGATAGTAATTGAGGAAATTGATTTAGTAAATGCTACGTTTACTGGAACATATCGATTTTTAGCTTTCGATTCTTCGGGTCTTAACTCTATCGGTTATGCCAACGGAATTTTTTATAAGGTACCTCTTGAGTTTGGCGAATTCCCTGCAGATCCAATTACATGTGAGGATGTACAGGCTGATGCATTGGTTGCAAGATTAGCTTATGAGGCCACATTTGATCCAAGTTTAGATTTTATTGATAGTGTAGCACTAGCTGAGGCCTGTAATAATTATGTGGCCGCGCTTAATACGCAACGTAACTATTGTGGAGACGTTGAAGGCACAATCCAAGATATTATCGATGGCTTGGGAGATTGTCAAATTACTTGTGCCCAAGCACAGGCAAATACAGCAGAGGCAGAAGCTCAATTTAGTAGTGCGTCTTTAGGTACATACATTGCATTATGTGAACAATACAGAACATATTTATTAGAGGATATTAGTGTTTGTGGACCTGGAGATGGATCAATACAACTTATTTTGGACGACTTAAATTGTGATGATGATGATGGTGACGGTATTGCAAACGTTTTTGAAGATTTTAATGGTGATGGTGATTTAACTAATGATGATATTGATGGTGACGGCATAGCAAATTACTTGGACGATGACGATGATGGCGATGGGATTTTAACCATGGATGAAGCTTTTGATGCGAATGGAGACCCAATTGATACTGATGGTGATGGTGATGTTGATTTTCTAGATAGTGACGATGATGGTGATGGGTTACTATCTAATTTTGAAACTGGTGACAGTGACGGTGATGGAACACCAGACTATTTAGATAATGACGATGACGATGATGGGATCTTAACTATTAATGAAAATGCAGATCCAAATGGAGACGGTAATCCTGCTGATGCAGTGGACACCGATGGTGATGGAATTCCTGATTATTTGGATGTATAAGAGATTTTAAATAATATATCAAAAGCCACCTTTTTAGGTGGCTTTTTTGTTTACAACTGTTTATAACTTCATTTTATATAAGTAGCTTTATTTACTATTTTTAAAGTTCGATTTGTTTTCACAAAAAGGGTTTTATGTATTTAATTTTTGACACTGAAACAACAGGTTTACCAAAGCGTTGGGATGCACCGATTACAGATACTGATAATTGGCCTAGAGTTGTTCAAATTGCTTGGCAGTTGCATGATGCAATGGGAAATTGTATTGACCATCAAGACTACCTTATAAAACCTGAAGGATTCAATATTCCTTTTGATGCAGAAAAAGTTCATGGAATCTCTACTGAGTTAGCTGACGAACAGGGTGTATTACTCGATGAAGTTTTAGAGAAATTTAAAGCTATCCTTAACAAATCAAAGTTTGTTGTTGGACAGAATGTTAAGTTCGATCTTAATGTAATGGGAGCTGAATTTGTGAGAGCTGACATAGCTAATCAATTGCAAGAATTACCAGTTTTAGACACCTGTACAGAACATACCGCTTTAATGTGTCAAATACCAGGTGGTCGAGGTGGAAAGTTTAAGTTACCAACACTTACAGAATTACATCAGTTTTTGTTTGGACAACCATTTGCAGAAGCGCATAATGCCACTGCCGATGTTGAGGCCACCACCCGATGCTTTTTGGAGTTAATAAGACGCAAAGAATTTACCAAAGAAGAATTAGACGTTCAGCCCGATTATTTTGATAATTTTTCTGAAGCAAATCCAAAACCAATTGATTTAATTGGTCTTAAGCATATAAATCTTAAGCGAGAGAGCGCAAAGATAAATGAGCGCCTTCAGAATAAGCAATCTGTTAGTCATGGTTCCGAAACCTCAGATGAGATAAGACAGCAATTGACTGAGGTAGATTTTGTTCACTTACATAATCATTCTCAGTTTTCAATACTTCAATCTACAATTAGCATAAAAGATTTGGTAGATGCCACTGCTAAAGACGAGATGCCTGCTGTTGCATTAACCGATCATGGGAATATGATGGGTGCCTTTCATTTTGTGAGTGCTATATCTAATCATAATAAACAGGTAAAGGCTCAACACAAAAATGCCGAGGAGAATGGTGAAAATAAAGAGTGTAAACTCATAAAACCAATTGTTGGTTGTGAGTTTTTTGTATGTGATAACCACCAAGATAAAACGAGAAAAGACAATGGCTATCAGATTGTTTTATTAGCAAAAAATAAAAAAGGGTATCATAATCTGGCGAAGTTATCATCGGCTGCTTTTACGGATGGATTTTATTATGTGCCAAGAATAGATAAAACGCTTATCGAAACCTATAAGGAGGATCTAATTTGCTTAACGGGTAACCTTTATGGTGAAGTGCCAAGCAAAGTGTTGAACGTTGGTGAAAGACAAGCAGAAGAGGCTTTACTTTGGTGGAAAGATACTTTTGGGGGGGATCTTTATATTGAGTTAATGCGACATAATCAGGAGGATGAAAATCGTGTTAATCAGGTATTAATTCAGTTCTCGAAGAAACATAACATAAAGCTTGTTGCCACAAACAATACCTATTACGTCGAGCAAGAAAATGCCAACGCACATGATATTCTCTTGTGTGTAAAAGATGGTGAAAAGCAATCAACTCCAATTGGTCGTGGACGTGGCTATCGCTATGGGTTGCCAAATCAAGACTATTATTTTAAGTCCTCCGAAGAAATGAAGGCCTTATTTAGAGATGTGCCTGAAGCAATTATTAATATTCAAGAGGTAGTTAACAAAATTGAGCCTTATGAATTAGCGCGCGATGTTCTGTTACCGGCTTTTGATATTCCTGAAGAATTTAAAGATGCTAAAGATGAAGAAGATGGCGGTAAGCGTGGTGAAAATGCGTATTTAAAGCATCTTACATATCAAGGTGCGGAAAAGCGTTATGGAGAAATAACGGCGGAAATTAAGGAGCGATTAGATTTTGAGCTCAGCGTTATTGAAAATACGGGTTACCCAGGCTATTTTTTAATTGTAGAGGATTTTATTAGGGAAGCACGTAATATGGATGTGTCTGTTGGTCCAGGTCGAGGTTCTGCAGCGGGCTCAGTGGTGGCTTACTGTCTTTGGATTACGAATATTGATCCTATTAAGTACGATTTACTTTTTGAGCGATTTCTTAACCCAGATCGTGTGAGTATGCCTGATATCGATATCGATTTTGATGATGAAGGTAGAGGGCGTGTTATGCAGTATGTAATTGATAAATATGGTGCTAATCAAGTGGCACAGATTATCACCTATGGTACAATGGCAGCAAAGTCTTCTATTAGAGATACTGCACGTGTATTAGATTTACCACTTAATGAGGCCGATCATATTGCGAAACTAATTCCAAATATGTCCAAACTTGGAAAAATATTTGGGAAGTCAGAAAAAGAGCTTGCTCAGAAATTTAGGCAAGAAGAACTGCTAAAGGTTAATCAATTATTAAATATATCTGAAGGTGAGGACCTTCAAGCAGAAACGGTAAACCAAGCTCGTGTTCTAGAAGGTTCCGTTAGGAATACTGGTATACATGCTTGTGGTGTCATTATTACTCCAGGAGATATTACCAATTATGTTCCGGTGGCGACGGCTAAAGATTCAGATTTATACGTTACTCAATTTGATAATTCAGTGGTTGAAAGTGCTGGTTTACTTAAGATGGATTTCTTAGGATTAAAAACACTAACACTTATAAAGGATACGGTTAAGATTGTAAAGGCCAAACACGGTATTGAACTAGATCCTGAGAATTTTCCTTTAGATGACGAAAAGACCTATGAACTATTTCAACGTGGTGAGACTGTAGGGATCTTTCAGTATGAATCTCCTGGAATGCAAAAACATATGAAGCATCTTAAACCTACTGTTTTTGATGATTTAATTGCCATGAATGCCTTGTATAGACCAGGTCCGATGGAGTATATTCCAAGTTTTATTAATAGAAAACACGGCAAGGAAGAGATAATTTATGACTTGCCAGAAATGGAAGAGTACCTCAAGGAAACTTATGGTATTACTGTATATCAAGAGCAGGTAATGCTCCTGTCACAAAAACTTGCCGATTTTACCAAAGGTGAGGCCGATGTTTTACGGAAGGCGATGGGTAAAAAACAAAAGGCTGTCCTCGATAAAATGAAACCAAAATTCATAGACCAAGCTGCAGCAAAGGGTATGGATAAGGAGAAACTCGAGAAAATCTGGAAGGATTGGGAGGCTTTTGCGAGTTATGCATTTAATAAATCCCATTCTACGTGTTACGCTTGGATTGCCTATCAGACAGCATACTTAAAAGCCCATTATCCTGCAGAGTACATGGCGGCAGTTCTTTCTAATAATATGAACGATATCAAATCGGTCACCTTTTTCATGGAAGAATGTAAGCGCATGCGTTTACCAGTTTTAGGACCAAGTGTTAATGAGAGTTATTATAAATTCTCGGTAAATAAGAATAATGCCGTAAGATTTGGAATGGGTGCGATAAAGGGTGTTGGTCATGGAGCTGTGAAAACAATTGTTGAGAACCGGAAAAAGGATGGCCATTACAAATCAATTTTTGATTTGGCAAAACGTATCGATTTAAGAGCAGCCAACAAAAAATCCTTTGAGGGACTAGCAAATGCTGGTGGGTTTGATTGTTTTGAAGACACACATCGTGCACAATATTTTGCTCATGATGGTGATGGGATTACGTTTTTAGAGAAAGCCATACGTTATGGTGCCAAACATCAAGAAAATGAAAATTCTGCTCAGGTGAGTTTATTTGGTGATGCAAGTGAGGTTCAGATTGCTGAACCAAAAGTGCCACCATGTGAGGATTGGGGAACTATGGAAAAGCTATCCAGAGAAAAAGAAGTGGTTGGTATCTATATTTCTGGTCATCCATTAGATGATTTTAAAATTGAAATGAAAACCTTTTGTAATGGTGATATATCAGTTTTCAAGGATTTAGAAACTGTTATAAATAGAGAAATTACATTTGGCGGTGTAGTTACCGATGTGCAACATCGTGTGAGTAAACAAGGGAAAGGATGGGCTTTATTTACTATTGAAGATTATTCGGATAGTCATGAATTCAGAATTTTTGGCGAAGAATATTTAAAATTCAGGCATTTCTTTGTTATTAATTCTTTTGTTTATGTAAGAGCTTTTGTTAAAGAAGGTTGGGTGAATAGGGAGACCGGCAAAAAAGGAGAGCCAAGAATTCAATTCAATAATTTCCAATTATTACATGATGTGATGGACACCTATGCTAAAAAACTGTCTATTCAGCTCAATATAGATGATCTAGAACAAAATAAGATTGCTGATTTGCAAGAAGTATTTAAGATGCATAATGGTAATCACGCATTAAATTTTATAGTCTACGATCATTCTGATAAGCTCAAATTAAATATGCCAAGTAGAAAACAAAAAGTAAAAATCTCACAAGAACTCTTAAATGAGCTAGAGACGTACGAAATAAATTACAAGTTAAATTAGCATATAACCAGCCAATGGTTCTATTACCAAAACAAATACTACCCTTGTAAGGTTTGGCATTTTTTTTGACTAATATTGCATACAAAATTGAAGTAAAATTTTATTAAAAATATAGATTATGGCATTAGAAATAACAGATGCGACATTTGAAGAAACGGTATTAAAGAGTGATAAGCCTGTAATGGTAGACTTCTGGGTGGCTTGGTGTGGTCCTTGTCGTATGGTTGGTCCTATCATCGATGAAATAAGTCAAGAATATGAAGGTAAAGCTGTAGTTGGTAAAGTAGACGTAGATACAAACCAAGAATTTGCAGCAAAGTATGGTGTTAGAAATATACCTACTGTTCTTGTATTTCAAAACGGTGAGGTTGTAGGACGCCAAGTTGGTGTAGCACCTAAAAATGCTTATGCAGATGCAATTGATGCATTATTATAAGAAATAGTAATAAAGAAATGATAAAAGGTTTGCCATTTCGGCAAACCTTTTTTAGTTTCGATTAATATGGATTTACAATTAGAGCTAAATAAGGCTGGTGGGTTTAAGAATCTTGAGTTGTTAGCTAAACAAGTCGTGGAGGGATTTATAGCGGGTATGCATAAAAGTCCTTTTCATGGTTTTTCTGCAGAATTTGCAGAACACAAAATCTATAACCAAGGTGAAAGTACCAAGCATATTGATTGGAAATTATATGCAAAGACTGATAGATTATACACAAAACGCTATGATGAAGAAACAAATCTTCGATGCCAACTTATTGTAGACAATAGTGCCTCGATGCATTATCCTAAATCTGCTGGATCAACCATAGATAACCTTAATAAAATATCCTTTTCAGCTTTAGCATCGGCCTCATTAATGCATATTTTAAAGAAACAACGTGATACTGTTGGATTGAGTATTTACAGCGATAATTATAATTTTTATGCACCAGAAAAGGGTAGTGAGCGTCATCATCAAATGCTATTGAGCAAATTAAGCGAAGCGGTATTGGTTAATTCCAAGTCACAGACTACCGAAACTTATAAATATCTTCATGAGATCGCAGACAAAATTCATAGAAGATCCTTAATATTTTTATTTACAGATATGTTTCAAACCTCAGAAGAGGATGAAAAGTTATTTGAAGCACTTAGACATCTTAAGCATAATAAGCACGAGGTAGTCTTGTTCCATGTATTTGATAAGCAAAGAGAATTGTCATTTAATTTTGATAATAGACCTAAGCGATTTATTGATGTAGAAACTGGAGAATATATTAATTTATATCCAGATAACATTAAAGATAATTATGAGAAGGCTGTTGAAGATTACTTTAAAAACCTGAGTTTAAAGTGCGGTCAATACAGAATTAAATATGTCGAGGCCGATATAAATATGGGTTTTAATTCTATCCTTACTACTTACATGATAGAGCGGCAAAAATTTGTTTAGAGAATTGCCTATTTTTTCTCTTTTTTGTTTGTGATATTAAAAATGCAATGTATATTTGCCCTCGCTATAAAGCAACGGTCTGGTAGTTCAGTTGGTTAGAATATCTGCCTGTCACGCAGGGGGTCGCGGGTTCGAGTCCCGTCCAGACCGCAAGATTCAAAAAGAGGCTCTATAGATTTAGAGCTTTTTTTGTTTAAAGACGTTGTGTTGTTCCCAGTAAAATGGGGCGGTTTAAGTAGTTAAACCAATGGAAAGCTTTCCTTTTTTCTGCAAAGAAAATTGTGAAGCTTTTTTGTTTTTGTACGGTTTTTGTACGGTCATTTCCATTCAGGATTATTATTATGGCAAAAGAAGTGACAATTGATGGAAACTTTGGTAATGCTTTTGAATAGTGAGTTTAGGGTGAATCATAAATGTTCTTTTAGCAATTATAATGTACAAATTACTATAGCTTAATAAACACCTTATAGACGTACCCTTTTGCCTCGATTAGTGATAGTGAATTTAAAAAAGTTCAAAAGTTTTGAGATAGAATCTTTTTACTGGAAGGGGGGTGCTTCTTTTAAATTGGGTTTTCTTTTTGACTTGGTAGGGGGTAGTTTATATAGAGACCCTAATCTCCCCAATTTTCCGAAAAAAAATCAATGTGGTTAACAATTACTTTTAAAGAAATCTGCTTTTTCTTTGATTGCAGAGATTACGCTTCCAATTGCATGTCCAGTTGTTCCACCTCCTGTTTTTTTCCAGATAGTTAAGTACTCTTCCAAGTCTAGTTGTAAACTGTATAACTTATTTAAAATCTCTTCTTTTTTTTCCGTTCTCGTCATGTCCATTCGTTACTTAAGTTGTTTTTTTTGCGTGCATTCAGTAAGCTCATACCATAAATCGATATATCTGAGTGATAAATATTTTGACAATAGGTTAGAATTTGCAGCAACGTTAATTTTATCATTATACCATTCTTCGGTAATTGCAAGATGCTTCTTGCCCTTTTTCCATTCTGTTTTTTTCCATTCAACTGACTTGTTATTAGTAGAAATAGTAACAAATGTTGAATAAAGTTCTTTGTCTATTTTACTTGAATTGTAGCTAAAAGAAGATTTGTCAATATCGGACAAGTAAAATGAGATTTCTGTTTTGTTGAATCGAGTTCCCCAATCAGCAAAGTTTACAATGTTTATTCTCTTGGTTGTTGGGTTATATTTCATGTCTAATTTGTACTTCATTTCATTGCCAAATACAACTTCAGACCAGTTTGATAACTCTTCTATTTGAGCTATAATTTCTTGTTTAGTTTTCTTGTTCTGAGCATTGATTGAAATTGTTATGGAAGCTAAAATAATTAGGCTAAATAGTTTCATCTTGAGGTTTTATTATTTCACCAGTTCCGAAAGTGATTTTATTATTTTGTTAAAAAGAAAAGCACGGAACTATAGCTTACTGAACAAGAGGTACTGGTATACCTAAACCCAAATAAACCAAGCCCGTGCCAAGACACAGGCATTAGGTCTATTATTCTTGGGTTTTAAAAATTACCAGTTTTCTTGTTCAATGAATAACAGCTAATGCAATCTTATATGTTGAATCTAATTTTCTATTCTTATACTTTTTATTAATTCTTTTGTTTGGTAAATGTACTATTTATGTTCTAAAATAGTAACACCGTTTAAGTTTAACTAATCAATTGACGAAGCTCTTTTGGCTGATTTGACAGATTGCCATTGCTAAAAGGTGATTTTAATAGCGTTCAAACTTTATAAACTTAAAACAATTTAGGGAATTTCTTACTAAAATATTTAGTCTTGAAACTAACTTTAATTATATTTATCCCTAATTCTCTCTCTCCCTTAATTAACTAGATAATATATGACAAACATTAAAGAGTCAGCAAATTTTATATGGTCTATAGCAGACCTTTTAAGAGGTGATTATAAGCAAAGCGATTATGGTAAAGTTATTTTGCCATTAACTGTTTTAAGGCGTTTAGATTGCGTACTGGAAAATACTAAAGCTAAAGTGCTTAAAAAATATAGTCAAGTTAAGACCATGAATATTCAAAATCTTGACCCTATCCTTAATAAAGAAGCTGGTTATAATTTCCATAACAAAAGCCCATTCGACTTTAACAAGCTTATTGCTGACCCAAACAATATTGCATCCAATTTGAGAAATTACATTAATGGTTTTTCTGAGGATGCCAGAGAAATCATAGAACAGTTTGAATTTGACAATCAGATTACCAAGTTAGATGATTCTAATCTAATATTCATGGTGTTAAAACGATTCCAAGAAGTCGATTTACATCCAAATAGAATTTCCAGTATGGAAATGGGTTATATGTTTGAGGAGCTAATACGAAAGTTTGCTGAAATCTCTAACGAAACCGCAGGGGAACACTTTACACCTAGAGAGGTAATTCGTTTAATGGTGAATCTCTTGTTTATGAACGACAGAGAAATTCTTACTCAAAAAGGTATTGTGAAGACCATTTTTGACTGTTGTGCTGGAACTGGAGGTATGCTATCTGTAGCCGAAGAGTATTTAGCCGAATTAAATCCAGATGCTCGTTTGGAAGTGTTTGGTCAAGAGCTTAATCCAGAATCTTATGCCATATGTAAATCTGATATGCTTATTAAAGGTCAAAACCCATCTAATATTAAACATGCAAACAGTTTAAAACGCATTACTGACACTAAATTAAAAGGTGACCAGTTTATAAATCATAAGTTTGATTACTTAATTACAAACCCTCCTTTTGGTGTTAAATGGAAAAAGGTTGAAAAGGAAGTAAAAGATGAACATAATGAGCTTGGTCATGGTGGTCGTTATGGAGCAGGGTTACCTTCTGTAAGTGACGGTTCATTTCTATTTTTGATGAACCTCATAAGTAAAATGCAAGACCCTAAGAAGGGTGGTTCACGTTTGGCTATCGTTTTTAATGGCTCTCCATTATTCTCTGGTTCGCCTAGCAGTAAAAAGAATGAAAGCTCTATTCGTCAATGGATAATAGAAAATGACTTGCTAGAAGCCATAATAGCCCTCCCCAATCAACTATTTTATAATACTGGAATAAGCACTTATATATGGATGATTAGTAATCATAAGCCTTCTGAACGTAAAGGTAAAATACAACTCATTAATGCTATAGATTTCTATAAGAAAATGAGCAAGTCATTAGGCGATAAACGCAATGAACTCAGTGATGACCACATCAAGGACATAACGGAGCTTTATGGTAGTTTTAAAGAGAGTAAGTACTGCAAGATTTTTGATAATGAAGATTTTGGTTACTCTAAAGTTACGGTTGAAAGACCTCTTAAGGAACAAGGTAAAGTGATTACTGACCGTAGTGGAAACCCAAAACCAGATAGCAGTTTAAGAGATACTGAAAACATTCCTTTAAAAGAAGACATTAAAAGTTACATGAAAAGAGAGGTTCTACCTCATGTACCTGATGCTTGGGTGGATGAAAAGAAAACCAAGGTTGGTTATGAAATCAACTTTACAAAATACTTTTATGAGTACAAGCCATTGAGGTCTTTAGAAGAGATTAAGGCTGATATTTTGGCGTTAGAAGAGCAAACCGATGGTTTAATTAAAGAAGTTATAAGCTAATGAACAAAAAGTTAGGTAAGCTAAACAAAGTTAATTTAAGAGAGTATTGGGCGCATGAAGCTCTTGACTTTACTCAATGGTTGGCTCAAGAAGAGAATATTCAGTTGTTAAGTGATGAAATAGGCATTTCGTTAATCAATGTGAGACCAGAAGAAGCTATAGGACGATACAATGTGGATTTGGTGGCTACTGATGAGGATTCAGAGCGAAAAGTAATCATTGAAAACCAATTAGAATATACAGACCATAAACATCTAGGTCAAATCATTACTTACGCCTCTGGATATAATGCCAGTATTATTATTTGGATAGTTAAAGAAGTAAGAGAAGAGCACCAAAAAGCAATGGAGTGGTTAAACAATAATACTTCAGCAGACTTAAGTTTCTTCCTAATTCGTATGGAGTTGTGGCAAATTGGCGATTCTCCTTTTGCTCCTAAATTTCATATTATAGTTGAGCCTAATGACTGGGCAAAAGCTTTACAGGAAAGTGCAACTACAACCAAAGAGTTGACCGACACAAAATTAAGTCAATTGGATTTTTGGAAGCAATTTAAAGATTATGCTAAAGCCAATAATACGAGTTTAAGAATTGGCAGAAAAGCAAGAGCGCAACATTGGTATAACATTAGTTTTGGAACTTCAGAAGCCCATATTTCATTAACAGTAAGCACTAGAGATAATGCGATTGCCTCTAGTATTTATATATCAAAATCTCCCAAGCTATTCGAAAAATTCTTAATAAACAAAGAGGCTATCCAAGAAGGTTTAGGGTTTTCCTTAGAATGGAATGAGTTGGAAGGTAAATTAGCTTCAAGAATAACCATTGGAAGAAATGCTGACCTAAGTAATGTGGATGAATGGGAAGCCTATTTTAGTTGGCTGCTAGAAAAGGCTGAAAAAATGGCTAAAGAATTTTCTAAATTTTTATAAATGAGTGAGAATATTGATTTAACGGAGTTTTTGGTGTCCAAAATAGATGAGGTCAAACAGCTTGAATATTCCAAGAACAATGCTCAAAAAGTAATTGATATATGTTTAGATATTAGAAATGAAGTGATTAAAAAAGAAGATATTCCAGATAAAACTAGGTTTATAAAATTCGACTTAAGGTTGTCTACAGACCCCTTTGTATTTATTCTAAATGACGAAGACCAGCCTGAAGACGATATAGATAAATACTGGAATGACCATATTGGTGAATTACTTTTTGATTTGAAGGGACTATTAAGAGGTTTAAGGAGATAATGAAAAAATATAAATTATATAAGGATTCTGGAGTTGATTGGATTGGTAAAATTCCTAAGCATTGGAAAATCTCAAAACTTAAATTTAATTCAAGAATAAAAACGGGATACACTCCTCCAATGGCTGAACCAGATAATTATGCTAAAGAAGGTATTATTTGGGTAAAACCAAATATGTTAGATGAATTTAACCCAATTATTGATTCTGATATAAAGATTAGTGATAAAGGGAAAAAAGAAAACAATATTTTACCGAAAGGGTCGGTGCTTTTATGTTGCATTGGCACGATAGGTAAATTTGGAATAGCAGGAACTGATTTAATTACCAATCAACAAATTAACGGTATTCTTTTTTTGAATAATATTAATTCAGAATATGGAAAGTACTTCATGTCTTCTTCTGAGGATGAATTGAACAGTATTGCTAACGGCAATGTTGTCAAAATTTTGAATACAGAAAAACTAGGTAATATTAAAATACCTATTCCAACAATTGAAGAGCAAACCCAAATAGGAGGATATTTAGACAAAAAAATATCTCAAATTGGTAAATTAATTACTCAAAAAAAACAAATAGTTCAGTTTTTAAAAGAGGAACGAAAAGCAATCATAAATCATAGTGTGACAAAAGGCATTAATTCAAGTGCTTCAATGAAAGACTCTGATGTTCAATGGTTAGGGAAAATCCCAGAGCATTGGGATGTAAGAAGAACTAAATATCTATTTGATATAAGAAAAAATATAGCAGGAAAACTAGGATATGATGTCTTGTCGGTTACTCAAAAAGGTATTAAAATAAAAGATATAACAAGTGGTGACGGTCAGCTTTCTATGGACTATTCTAAATACCAACTGGTCAAAAAAGAGCAGTTTGTTATGAACCATATGGATTTATTGACTGGATTTGTTGATAAATCACAATATGAGGGAGTTACTAGTCCTGACTATAGGGTGTTTGAAAGTATAAGTAGTGAGAGTAAAAGTGATTATTACCTTTATCTCTATCAAATGTTTTATAATGAAAAACTATTCTTTCCTTATGGAAGAGGAAGTGCTCAAGCAGGTAGATGGAGGCTGCCTGCTATTGAATTTAGGGATTTTAGACTTCCCGTCCCTCCAGTTGATGAGCAAGAGCAAATAGTTGCCTATATTAAAACAAAGCACAATGAAATAGATAAGACTTTATCTGTTTTGAAAAAAGAAATAAAATATTTGAATGAATACAAAACTACATTAATCAGTGAAGTGGTTACTGGTAAAATTGATGTTAGAGAAGAAGTTTTAATTTAAGCATGGAGGAATTAGTAAATAGGGTAAAAAACATAATTGATATTTGTTGGGAAAGCTTTTCGGCAAAGGTTGGTTGTGGTCTTATTTCTATTAACAAAGAAGCTTCTATGCAATTACAATTTGCATACCTTTTAAAAAATAGTCTTGATTTAGCTATATACAACAATGATGAATCGGTAGAGCTTGAGCTGGAAACAGGTATACCTGTAAATGGACGTTTAAGAGAATGTGATATAGTTATGCGAATGGTTAAAGGAGAATCTAAACTGTATTTGCCAATTGAAATGAAGTGCTATAAAACGAAAACATCTACTGGTAAATTAAGAGGGGCACAAGATATTTTTAAATTGGGAGTTTATGAAGATTTGCAACTACTTGAAGCTTATGCAAATGCTTCTTATGCATCTGGAATTCAGTTAACTATGACTGATAGTAGAAACTTTGTTTATCCTAAAAGTAAAGAGGCAAAAAGTTGGGACTACGATATTTCTGATGGACATAAGATTAAGGGCGGTATTAATTTAAACACCCCAATTGGAGGTAAACCTGTTAATGTCAAACTTAATTTAGATTATAGTTTTAAATGGGCTCAGGTAAACAATTATTACTTTTTAAAACTTGAGTCTAATGATTAAATGGACATACATAACTAATAAAGATAATTCTGCTAGATATACTCTGGGTGAAATTGGTGAAAGCAACCTAATTTGCATTGGGATAAACCCTAGTACTGCTACCCCTGTAAAACTAGATACAACACTTAAGAGAGTTAAACGTATTGCTGATATTAATGGTTATGATGGCTGGATAATGTTAAATGTTTATCCACAGAGAGATACATATCCTGAAAATATCGATAGTATAGCCAATCTGGATATTATTCAAGATAATAACAAGGCTATTAAAGACATTCTAAGGGATTACGAATTAAGAGATATTTGGGCTGGATGGGGTGTTGAGATTACCTGTAGAGATTATCTAAAGAATTGCCTTTTTGAACTTTATGAAAACTTTGATGATTCTTTTAATTGGTTGCATTATGGTGATTTAACAAATGATGGACATCCAAGACATCCTTCTAGAATGTCCTATTCAGATACGTTTAAGCCTTTTGGGGTGGAAAATTATATTAAAAAGCTAAAACAAAAGTAATTTATGGCAAAAGGAATCCATACAGAATTAACATTTGAAGAAGCAATTGAAGCATCATTATTGGAAGAAGGGGGCTATGTAAAAGGACTGTCTCAAGACTTTGATGCTCAGTTAGGTTTATTTCCATCCTATATAACTAACTTCCTGAAAGACTCTCAGCCTAAAGCTTGGAATAAGTTAAGTAACATCCATAAGGAGGATGTAGAAACTAAAGTTGTTCAACGTCTAATTCGTGAATTGGATTTGAGAGGCACTCTTGATGTAGTTAGAAATGGATTTACAGATTACGGAGTTAAGTTTAAAATGGGCTATTTTAAGCCTGAAACTACACTTAACGAGGATGATAAGATATTATACAATAAAAATCATTTAAGCGTTACTAGGCAGCTTTATTATGAGCGTAATGGCAATAACTCTTTAGATATGGTATTGAGTTTAAATGGACTGCCAATTGCCACCATAGAGCTTAAGAATCAGTTTTCAGGTCAAGATGTTAGTAATGCTAAAAAACAATATGTTTTTGACAGAGAGCCAACCGAACCCATATTTGCATTTAAAAAGAGAGCTTTAGTACATTTTGCGGTTGATACAGATGAATGTTACATGACCACAAAACTAATGGCTAAGGCTACAAGATATTTACCTTTCAATTTAGGCTTTAACAATGGAGCAGGAAACCCGCCTAACAAAGATGGTTATAGAACTGATTACCTGTGGAAATATGTTTGGGCTAAGGATAGTTTCATGGACATTATTGGGAAATTTCTTCATCTTAATGTTGAAGAGTATGAATTAGATGGTTTGACAAGGAAAAAGGAAACTATGATTTTTCCTCGTTACCATCAATTGGATGTTGTTAGAAACTTAACCCAAAATTCAAGGGACAATGGGACAGGTAAAAACTACTTAATTCAGCATTCAGCAGGTTCAGGTAAATCCAATTCTATTGCTTGGTTGTCTTATCGATTATCTAGTTTACACAATGCTGGCAATGAGCGCATTTTTGATTCGGTAATTGTAATCACAGACCGCAGAGTTTTAGATAGCCAGTTACAAAATACCATTTATCAATTTGAGCATAAACAAGGTGTAGTTCAAAAGATTGACAAGAATTCACAGCAATTAGCTGATGCACTTGAAGCAGGTTCAAATATTATCATCACTACACTTCAGAAATTCCCATTTGTTCTTGATAAGATTGGAGATTTACCAACAAGAAGATATGCTGTGATTATAGATGAAGCACATTCTTCTCAAGGTGGTGAGGCTACAAAGAAAATGAAAGAAGTTCTTTCTGCTAAGACGTTAGAAGAAGCTGAGGAGCTAGAATTAGAATCTGGATTAGACGATGATGCAGAAGACGCCATTAGAAAATCTATGGAAGCAAGAGGCAAGCAAGATAATTTAAGTTTCTTTGCCTTTACAGCCACTCCAAAAGCCAAAACAATTGAAGTCTTTGGAACAATTGACGTTGATGGTAAGCCTAAACCTTTCCATGTATATAGTATGAAGCAAGCTATTGAAGAAGGTTTTATCTTAGATGTATTACAGAACTACACAACTTACAAAACATATTTTAGACTTTCAAAAGAAATAGAAGAAGACCCAAAAGTAAACAAGAAACAAGCATCTAGGGCAATTGGTCGTTTTCTTTCTTTGCATCCCCATAACCTTGCTCAAAAAACGGAAGTTATCATTGAGCATTTTAGACAAGTTGTTTCCAAAAAAATTGGAGGAAAGGCAAAAGCAATGGTTGTAACTAGTTCTAGGTTGCATGCAGTTAGATATAAAGAAGAATTTGATAAGTACATAAAAGATAAAGGTTACAAGGACATTAAAACAATTGTTGCCTTCTCTGGTAAGGTTATATACAGTGGTTATCCAGAAGGAGTAACGGAAGTGGAACTTAATGGTTTTAAAGAGAAAGAGTTGCCTAAAAAGTTTGGTACAAATGAATATCAACTGTTATTAGTTGCTGATAAATATCAAACTGGGTTTGACCAACCATTATTGCATACTATGTATGTTGATAAGAAATTATCAGGAGTAAAATGTGTTCAGACACTTTCAAGATTGAACAGAATGTATGCAGGGAAGGAAGACACATTTATATTAGATTTTACCAATGAAGTTGAAGACATCATAAGTTCCTTCCAACCTTATTATGAGTTAACAACTATAGAATCAAATACAGACCCAAATCATCTTTATGACTTGAAGCATGAGATAGAAAAAGCTCAAATTATTTGGCAATCAGAAGTAGATAATTTTTGTAATATTTATTTCAAATCCATCAATGCATTAAACGTGAAGCAGCAGAGTAAATTGAATGCATATATAGACCCTGCTGTGGAGCGTTTTAAAGAGCTTCCAGAGGAGAATACAAAGGAAGATACACTAGATATCATAATCAATCAGGAAGACTTTAAACACGCTTTAAAAGCCTTTGTTAGAACCTATTCCTTTTTAACTCAAATCATGCCTTTTACCGATGTGGATTTGGAGAAGCTGTTTACTTATTCTAGGTTTTTATTAAAGAAATTACCACGTAAAAATCAACGAGATAGATTTAAGCTTGGTGATGAGGTTTCATTAGAATATTATAGGCTACAAAAGATAACTGAGCAAAATTTGGTATTAGAAAGTCAAGGTGAGTATGGATTAGATACTATTACTGAATCAGGTATAAGAGTCTCTAAAGAGGAGAAAGAAGCTCTATCTGAAATTATTAGCGTGCTCAATACTAAATTCGGAACGGAATTTACTGAAGCTGATAAACTCTTTTTTGACCAAATTGAAGAAGAATTGGTAGCAGATGATAGGCTAACGGAACAAGCCCAAAACAACACATTGGATAATTTCAAGTTTGGTTTTGAAGATGCTTTTATGGACAAACTAATTGGAAGGATGGAACAAAATCAGGATATCTTTTCTAAAATGATGGATGATAAGGATTTTGGGAAGATTGTAAGGAACTATATGCTGAAGAAGGTTTATAAACGTTTAAATCAATAAATAATGATTGTTGGAGATTATATAGAAAACATTGAATGTGAAAGTTTTCTTGACCCAGAAACGGGTCGAGTTAGAATAAGACCATTGCCAAATCAAGGCATACCTACCAACCTTGTAATTGAATGTAGCAGAACTTTTAGAGATACAGCTAAGTATCCACTAAGAACGAAATTCAAAACGGAAAATGTTAAGGTGTGTCAAAAAGATGTTGGACGTATTTACTTGAGAGCTCAAGACCAAATGTTGTATAAGATTTAAATGTAAATGCCAATAAAAGTTTACCGAAATAAGTTTGAACATGTTCATGAAAATATATTTTTCAGAAAATTAGCTTTGGAGTTAATTGAGCGTTATAAATATAGCAAAGGACAATATGCGTTCATTGGAAACCCTGTAATTACCGACCAAGATGGTCAAAGGGTTGCGCCAGATGCCCTATTTATATCCTCATCTTCTTTTGTGATAATTGATTTTAAGAATTATTCAGGAGAATTAGAATTACCCGAACCAGAGAATTTTCGAGTAGAAAATTGGACAATTAATGGGAAGTCGGTAAAAGGAGGGAATCAGAAAAATCCATATATACAACTGTCAAAACACAAACAAAAAATTGGTGATTATATAATCTTTAATAAGGCAAAATTTTTAAGTAAAAACTCAAAATTTCATACAAGGTTTATTGATTGTGTTGTTAGTTTTACTAGTGAAGTAAGCATAAGTGGCAGTATACCTAATGAGGATAAAAACTGGTTTTTCATTGCCGATAAAAATACGGTTCTACCAACACTTGAGGATATTACTTCTACAAGAATAAATTTAAGTGATGGTGATTTAGAAAGACTGGCTCACTTATTTAGTACTACTTTATGGAATCCTGAAGATAAGTTTAAAGTAGATGAGGAGCAAGATTTAAAAAGTGAAATAAAATATAGTTTAACAACTGAACAGAACAATGTTTTTGCTGAGGTGGAAAAATTCTTGAAGAACGATGAACAACAGATATTAATTCTGTCTGGGTCGTTTTCATGTGGTAAGACATTTTTAATCAATCATATAATCAACAATATACCAAAAAACACAATTAAAGGTTGTGAAGTTCTTGCTCCCCATAATCGGATTGCGAGAAATGTTAGAAAGCAGGTGGAATCGGTAAATACCCTTTACAGTTATGTGTTTAAATTTTCAGAAGAAATAGAGGTTGAAGTTAATGATAAAGAATTAGAAATTGAATTGGAAAATGATGAATCAGAAGGAGAGTTAACAGATACAAAATTGATTTTTAATATTAGGGAAAATAACGACCCAGAATCTTATCTCTATATTGTTGATGAAGCTCATCATTTAACAGACTCAGGTTTTATAAGTGATAATATTCAGTTTGGAACAGGGTATCTTCTGTCCGATTTTTTGACTTTTGCCAATATTGAAGAAAGTAAGCGCAAGATTATTTTCGTTGGAGATAATTATAGGCTTGGTTATGGCAGTTATGAAGAATCAGCGTTATGTTCGAGTTATCTAAAATCAAATTATTTCCTTGACTGTAAAGAATTGGAAATCCCACCTTATCCGCCTACAAATAATAATATTGTTAAGCAAGCATTTAATATAAGAGGACAAATAATTAAAGACCAATATAATCAATTGGAGTTAATTGATTCGGATTTGGTAAAGGTGTCAAAGTCAGGTAGTCATTTGAAGGAGTCAATGGCAAAGCACTTCGGAAATGAATTGTACAATACTAAAATTTTATCTTACTCTAATGATAATATTTCACAATCAAATAATTGGGTTAGAAAAAACGTATTGAATAAAAATAATGAACTCGAAAAGGGTGATATTCTACTTATAGAGAATGACGTTGTTGTTGCTCCCGATAACCCGTTTGCTGTTCCTCAACGAATTTTTAAAGGAGAGTTTGCAGAGGTAATTACTGTTGGTGATGAAATTGAGCCCATTACGCAACCATTCAAAGGGAGGAAACCCGTTGTAATTAAGTATAGGGAACTTAGGTTAAAATTAATTGAAAGAAACTTGGAGGTTTCTGTTCTTAGTAACCTTAACTACTGGGTTTCAAAAGATATATCAAAAGAAGAATATATTGCTCAGAGGATTTATATTAGTAGGAAGATTGGAGAGCAAATAAAAGAAGAAAAAAATTCCTCTGAGGATTGGAGAGAATTCAAATTATCACAAAAATATTTGAGATTTGAAAATACTGTAAAAGAACTCACTGATGCGGAAGCCCGAGGAGAACAAGTTAAGACTAAATTAAAGGAAGCCAAGGCTGATATCAATCGTCTAGAAAAACAGTTTTGGAAAAAGCGGAGAATTGAACTTAATCGTGAAATTAAATTTCATGATAAGTATATAAATGCTTTGAATTTAAATTACGGTTATGCTTTGACAGTCCACAAAGCACAATCATATAAATGGAAGAATATTTTTTTTAACTTAAATCCAGACGGACGAGGTACTTCAAATAAGCAATACTTTAAGTGGGTTTATTCAGGGATAGGTTGTGCTATCAAAAGACTATTCTTGATAAATCCCCCATATATAACTCCTTATTCAAAATTAGAATGGAGAGATAACCACAATTGTACGGTCAAAAATGAAAGTTCTGATTTTTTTCCTTTTACTGAAGAAACTCCAGTAAGGTTAATCGATAAGCCTAAGTCTTTTGAAGATAAAGATGATGTGTTATATCATTTTTATTGCTGGATTTCAAGAGAACTAGCTTCATTAGGTGTGATTGTCAATTCTGTATTACATCATAATTATGCTGAGCATTACAATATTGAAAATTCTAAAGGAGACAGAGGTAAACTAATAATTTACTATGATGGTCAAAATAGATTCAAACGACATCAAATTGTTACATCCACTAATGATGAATTTAAAAAAGAGGTTGACGAATTTTTAACTATGATGAAGTCAAATTCTATTAACCTCTATAATTCAGGACTGAATTTTAGTGATACTTTATTTGAAAAACTGTATGACCATATTAAATCAGATTTAGAATCTAAAAATATTGAATTAGTATCAGTAAAAGAGGGGAAATTCTCGGATAGATTCATTTTTAAGTCAGATGACGATTTGTTAATGTTAGACGTTTTTTTAAACTCAGAGGGTTTCTTGACAACAGTTTATCCAATTAAATGCAATAGTGCTTCTCTTTATGATGAGTTGAAAATTATTTTTTATGACTTTATAGATAAAAATGGAAAATCAATTACAGAAAGCTAAAGAACTAAGGCAAGAAAAAAAATTTGATGAAGCGGTTGTTTTGTATGAGCAATTATATGAAGGTGAGTCTGTTGTTTTTAATCATTGGGATATTTGGAGTTATGTCCATTCATTAAAAAATTGTGGTCAATTAGATAAGTCGATTGAGCTTTCTGAAAGGTATGTGGAAGGGTTTCCCGATTTTGAGTTAATAAAAAATAATTTGGTTTGGGCGTATTTCGATAAATATATAAGAAACTTTAACTCTGATTTTATTGTTGAAATAGAAAGAGCTTTAAACCGAATACATGAATTAAATGGTCAGCAGGAAGTAAGCGAAAATAACAATATTCCGTGTCCATTTACAATTGGAGTATTTAAGGTTTTAAAGCACTTTAGGCGACCAAATTTTAATTTGTTTAAAACTAGGTACTGGATTGATAAGATTTCTCCTGAAAAGCTTTCAAGAAGAGAGCAATCCATAGAACAAAATGGCGTTGAAAGAAAATTAGCATCAGATTTTGAAAAGTATTATTCTTATCTGATTTCTCTACAATATGGGGAGGGGGCTTTCGAAGAGTGTATTAAAAGTGCAGAATTGGCATTAGAAACTATTACTAATTTCCATTATAACAATGCTAATTGGTTTAAAAGAAGAATGGCTTTAAGTTATTTTGAGTTGGGAGAACTGGAAAAAGCAGAAGAAATTTTAAAACCTTTAGATAAAGGAACAAATGAAAAATGGTTTATCGAATATGAGTTAAGTCAAATTTACTTCGAACAAGGGAATTTTGATAAGTCTCTTGAATTTGCTTTAAAGGCTGCTAAGAACTTTGGGGATGATTTTATGAAAGTTAATTTATTTACCCACCTTGCTAGGATATTTTATAAACAGGACAAATTTGAATATGCTAAAGAACATGCCCAATTAGTTATCTGTATTAAAAAGGATAATGGGTCGCAATTAGATTCAAAACAAGAAAAGTTGATTGCCTTTTTTAAACTGGACAAGAATTCTTCTATAGGCTTGAGAGAGCAGAAGAAAATTGTTGAGGATATTTGGAATGATT
The DNA here is from genome assembly GCF_050618035.1 of Winogradskyella poriferorum. Classification (GTDB taxonomy): domain Bacteria; phylum Bacteroidota; class Bacteroidia; order Flavobacteriales; family Flavobacteriaceae; genus Winogradskyella; species Winogradskyella poriferorum_A. The sequence goes on along the minus strand of NZ_JBODPY010000001.1, from coordinate 368,157 downwards.
TGTTGTTCGATGGTCAACCAATGAATCATGGTAAAATATCTAAAATACTCCCAAATGGTAAAGCAGGTTTCATAAGTCTTAATGATAGTCGGGAATCATATTATTTCAGTTTTCAATCTATAAAACAAGGGAGGAGATTTGCTAAAGAGGGAAAGAGTGTTAGTTTTTTTCTAAAAGAAGGGTTTGACAAAAAAAAGAACGAGATTAAAATGAATGCATGTGAGATAATTGTTTTGAAGAATTAAATCTGTTTTAAATGCAAGGGTTTGTTTTTCAGTAAGTAGCATGTTTAAATTTTAATTAAAAACATGCTACATTAGGGGTAATAAAATTATTATTATCTGTATTCTTTATTTCTTTCCAATCTTCTAATTCTATTTTAGGTTTAATACTTGTTAGTTCCTTGATAATAGATTTCATTTCTTTTTTCAGTTGAGGCACAAACTTTGTGGTCGTTGCTAAAGCATCATGAATACTAAATAATGGCATTTCTGGATATTTTACATGAATCTCCTTTGCTACACAATCTAAAAGTATGTGAGCTTCAATATGTTGTAAAAGAAAGGAGAAATTAATTTTGTTTTCATCAAGGCAAACGAAAATTTTATGGATACTAGGATAAGTTTCTCTAAATACTTTTGCTTCTTTTATTGTTGTTTTTGGTTTACTGTAGAATATTTCCATTAATACAGCCTTAACAAGGTCTCGAGATGTTTTATATTCTTTTTTTGTTCTGTGCCGTTTTTCTATTTCTCTTTTCTTCCGACTTTTTCTCTTTTTGTTTCTTTTGTAATTAGAGACCATTCTATAAGGTTGTCCTTTTTCATCGAAACTAATATTTAGTTTTTTCTCAAATTCGTCATACAAATCTTTATTTAAAACAGTGAGTACAAATTCTCTTAATTCATTAATGTCTAAATCTAGATTAAAGAGTTTATTTATTGTTGTTTCGTCAAGTATTTCAATGGCATTTATTTGTTTGAGCAGTTGTTTATCCTTCTTTACAATTGCAACAATCAGTACGCAAAGAAAAAACGGCTGAGAGGTTTTTAAATCTACTCCAACAATAGGATGCCCGTCATATCTGATATGCTTTCTTATAACTTTTGGCGTTCTAGTAAGGTTAGTGTGAAGTCTGTTGTCTGAGTTTGGTTTGATAGAATACTTCCATTCTTGTTTTATAAATTCTTTTATTAGTACCATGCTGGCATTTCTTTTCCTTTTGGCTTTAGCCGTGATTGTGTTTTGGTTAATTTCGTTAAAAGCCTCTATTGCATTTATTGTCAGCCTATCGTCAAAGAATTTTACAAGGTGTGGTCGTTTTACTTGGCAAAACTTATTTTTTTCTTGTTGTATTGAATCTCTACCACTGCTATCAAACTTTTTCAAAAGAGTTATACTCTCAATGTTATAAGATACTAGAGGAGAGGTCAAAAATCTAACTGATAGGACAAAGCTTTTACATTCATGAATATCTGCTCCATAGTCTTTCTCTTTTTTAATGAAATCTTCTTTTACAAAAAATGCAAGATACTTGTTATATGAAGCGTGATAGCTTTTTAGTCTTTGAGAATCTAGTGAAATTATGTCCGTTCGCTCTTCTTCCCTAAAATTGGTAGGAATGCTGTTAAACAAGCTTAGAAAAAACACTGCAACATCTAGTTTTAATTTTGGTTTAGGGTTGTTGCTGTTGTGTTTTTTAAGTGCAATAGTTAAATCCTCTAAAAGCTGCTTTTGAATTAGTACGGTTTTCATAGCTCTATTGGTTTAACTCAATAAGAGCTTGTTCAACTTCCCTTCTTATGTAATATCTTCTTCCTCCTAATCCGTAGATTTTAAGTTTGCCTTCCTTAGTCCAGTTGCTAACTGTTTGAGGATTTGTTTTCAATAGTAAGGCAACTTCTTTTCTCGAAAGATATTCGGTAGGTTTTGTTTGATTAAGAGATTGTTTTAGTTCTTCAATTTCTCTTTTTAATAATTCCAGAGGCTTTAGTAAGTCATCTGGCTTTAAGCTGTGTAGCTGTGTGATAATATTTGACATCGTAATGGTTTTTACATTAAACGATGCTAAATTACACAACTGACTAAAAATCAATTAGTTAGTAAATAGTTGCTAACTATGAATTTTAACATGTTTTAACTAAAACTCCGTTATTTAAGTCTATCAAGAATTGATTTTCTTAGTGAACTATCTAACATTGGGATGAATACGGTTTCGTCCTTTACTCGATTCCTAATGTCTGCTTTGTATTTCTCATGATATAGCTTATCGATATTGAAAAGATTGGCTAAATAATCGTAAAATTTCTTTTCGGATATTTCCCCGACCCCTTTTCCAATATTAACACTTTTGCTTTCAATAAGTGCCATTGCTAGTTCAACTAAATGGGTTGGTTTGGCATTCCATTTTAATTTGGAGTTATCAATTTTACTTATTGATAAATCTCTCAAGTTATTCTTTATTGATAATTTTTCAGTGCCATTGTCTTCTTTAGAGAATGTGACGGTAAAGTCATTGTCTTCTAAAATCCCGATTAAATATTCTTTAGCTCTATCAACAGAATAACCAATAGACTTGATTAGTTTAATATCCAAATAATTTGGTAACTTGAAGTGAATGAGCTTATTCAATTCGTCATGAATGAAATCATGTTCTTTTGAATCTTTGTATTCAATTTGAAAAGTTTTTAATCTTGATTGATATGTCTTTTCGTATGTGTCGAATTCACATCCCAAGAAGTATGTGTTGGATTTGTTAAGAGCCTCATATTCTATTTTAAACTTATTACATATTGATGCTTCGTACTGATATTCAGGGGATGCTTTTGCTTCTTTTTCTAACTCTTCCAGAGAATGGTTTGTCTCTGGTGGTAAATTATCACCTTTAGGGTTTGTTATTATTTCAATGCTTCGCTCAATATCTTCCAAATAGCTTTTGTATTCTCTCTCTACTTTAAGAGTCTCTCTAAATTCTTTAGGTATCATTTTAATTAGCTTCTTTAATAACTGTTAGTTTCGGTTCTTTGCGTTCTTTGAGTCCTTTTGTTTTGTAATACTCAAGAAATGCTCCAATATGAGTGTCTTCAGCTTGATTAATATAATTTAAAAAGGTGCTTTCTTTCTTGTGACCTGTAACTTTCATTATAAGTGGAGTTGGCATTTCCCCGTAATGTAAAGAGGCAAAAGTCCTGCGTCCAACATGAGTGCTTAAGTATTTATATTTTGGTCTTAGTTTCTTTACTCCTCTTCTTCCTTTTTCTTGGATTCTTCCCATAATCATATCGTCTATACCTGCTTTCTCTCCAATTTCTTTGTAATGTTTATTTAATTTTTGAATTGAAACTGTATATGGCAGTCCATTTTCGAAAATTTCTCTGACTTTGGGTAATACTGGAATATTAATAGGTATGTTTCCTTTTTTCTGAATTATTTTTATTATCAAGTCTTCTCCATAAGGTTTAAAGTTTTCCTCGGTAATTCGGGTAGTCAAAGCCTGTCCTCTTTGACCAGTGTAGCATCCTAATATAAGCCATTTACGAGCATTGATTAATGCTTTGCTAGTTAGTTCTGTATTTTCAATTTTTTCAATCTCTTGGGCTGTTAATGCTATGACATCCATGTCATCGTCGTATGCGGAAGCTTGTTTTGTTTTTATACTGTCAAGGTCAATTGCAACATCTATTCCTTTTCCTTTAGCATATTTGCAGATGCCTTTTAAGTCTGACAATTTTTTGGTGGAATAAGTTGAAGAGTAATTCTTGGTTTCTAAAAGCCAAGTTTTGATTTCGTTAAACTTATTGCTGTTAAGTTCCTTAATTTTTATTTTTCTTTTACCTTGGAATTCATTGAATAATTCTTTGAGTCTCTTGTATGCATTAATCCGACATGTTCCTAATCCTATTCCTCCTTTACCATTTTCCCTTGTGGGTGCTTCGTTAATTATTTGTTGAATTACATCTATAGTATATTCACTAAAATTATGTTCAGTTGGAGGATTGTAATACAAGTGAACTTGGTGAGTTAACCATTCTTTTGATATGTCATTTATATCTGTTTCTTTAAAAGCTCCTAGAATGTGGTTTTCAATATTCTGTAACTCCGTATTTACCTCAAGCTGTTGTTTTTTGAGTTGTGCATCTTTGGTGTTTTTAAAGTGTTTTTTCCAATAGTCTTTTTCAACCTCGTACTTAACCTTAGAACTATAGACATGGTCAGTGTCGTTATGTCTATATAATAATCTAAGGGTAAGAGGTGCTTTCAGCTTTGTAGAACGGTAAAGAAAGTTGACTGTTGCCATGACATTAGAATTGGTTTAAGTGCAAAATTAATAAAATTGTACGGTATTTGTACGGTTAATTTTGTTTTCTTTTTTGTTTATTTGATTTTTTAACTTTTCAAAAACCCCTTATTTCATTGGTTTTTTGGCGTTGTTGTTCGTGTTTAAAGGGTCTGTGGATGTAAATGTAGTAAAATAAAATAAATGGTTTCAAGTCCCGTCCAGACCGAAAAAAGCAAATCGCTAAAGAATTTTCTTTAGCGATTTTTTTGTTTCAAAGTTAAATTAGTCTTCCTATTGTTTAGTTTGTGAATTTCGTTGGCAAATATTATTTTACACAAAAATTCACAATTGCAAAAAGTAGTATCCATATCCCAACTGATTACGTCTATTAAAGATTCAGAATGGAAAGCTATTGATCAGATTTTAGAAAACTTAGCAATTCCTTTAGAGGCCTTTGATGAGTTTCAGAAATGGAAGACCGAGGGCTACTCTAGAAATTACATCTACAAGTCTGAAGAATTTGAATTACTGTTAGTGTGTTGGAATAAAAATGATGCGTCTGTAATACACGATCATGGTGGACAGAAATGTTGGGTCTACCAATTAGATGGTGAAATAATGGAGAATAGGTACGAGTTAGATGATAATCTAAATTTAAAAAGTACTATGAATCATGTTTACAAAAAAGGAGATTATTCCTTTATGGATGAAAGTATGGGTTTTCATAATTTAGCCAATACATCCGCAGGCCGTGCCATGACACTTCATGTATATATGTCTCCGATACTGTCTTGTAATGTATATGATTCTGGAGCCTGTATGGTTAGTCATAAGAATTTGGATTGCCAGTCTGAGAATAACAATGAAGTCGTGTTTAACAGTAATTAAGCCGATTAAAATAAGTATCAATTATGTTGTATTATAAAATCGGGTGTTATATTTTTGTCGAATAATCAATGAAAAACCTATTCTTAACAGAATAGTTTATATAAAGATGTTGTGTTGTGCTCAGTATTTCTGAGACGTAGTAAAAACCCAAATTAATGGGTATTTACCAATGAAAGGCTTTCCTTTTTTCAGTTTTGAAAATTGGGATGCTTTTTTGTTTTTAGAAGATTTTTAATCCAAAAACAACACTTAATCGATGAAAATATACATTTTATCCTATTTTTATTTGTAGGATTGATAAATACATCTATATTTGATGTTCTTGTAATGCCCTAAATATCTCTTTACAAGAAATCCATTTAACTTTTATACAAAACGTCCCTCGTTTTTTTTAGTACAATTTAGGCGTCGCCTACAATAGTTAATTATCCATTCCCTTCCCTCATTACAACGATAATCGTTGTGATCAATGTTGACTATAATAAACCCTAAATTGAGAAATATGAAAACTCTAAAAATTACTCTTACATTAGTTGCTATTGCATTATTAACGGTTTCTGGAGTTCAGTCTGAACAAGTTATGACAGAGACTAGTGACAAAGATCAACCTGCGAAAGTAGATCTATTAGCAAAAGGAAAAAAGAAAGCTAACATGATGCCTTCGGAAGGATAAGGTAATTATTTCAAACATATAAATGAGCCTATAGCAAGTATTGTTATGGGCTTTTACTGCGTTTATATGTCTAGGTAATTTCTCGGGTTAGATTACCTAAAAAATTTTAACTTTGAGAGTAAATTAAACTAGGACTCTTGAGGTTTAAACTGCTTATTTTATTTTCTTGCATAACAGTATCTACTGCATTGTTTTCGCAAGAAAATAACTCATTATTAGATTCTATATTTATTTTACGAGATTTATCTTCAGACAAATCTCTATCTAAAACAGAGCGTATAGATTACGGCTTAAGAGCCGTAGCCTTATCTAAAAAAACAAAATCAGATACAACAACACTCATTAGCCAACGAAAATTGGCTTATACTTATTTACTTACAGGAGAATTTGAGTTGTACAAAATCAATTCCTTAAGAAATTTAGAGACTGCTCGAACCTTAAAAGATTCTACAGGTATTGCCTTAATTAATGCAGGTCTGGGTTATTTATATAGTGAGATTGAGCTTGATAAAGCAGAGGCCTACACGTACTATCTTGAAGCCTTAAAGTATTTTGATGCTTTAGATATGTCCTATGATAAGGCTAATATTCTTTATAATATTGCCTCGATACAAGACGACGAAAAGGATTATTTAGGTAGCGAACAAAATGCAATTAAAGCACTTCGAATTTTCGAAAGCTTAGATTTAGAGGACGTAGAGTCAAAAAAGTATACTATTCTTAATCTATTAGGCTTGGTCTCATTAAAACTTCAAAATTATGACGAGGCTCTAGAATTTCACAATCAAGCAGTTGATTTGACAAAGAATTTAGAGGATGGAAGACAATTAGAAATTGAGTCCTTAAACAATATTGCAATTACTTATCGCGAAAAAGGAGACTATAAAAACGCATTGAATATTTTTTCTGAAATTATTGATAGTCCTCAACTTAAAGCGGATATGTCATTTTATGGTTTGGTCTTAAACAATTTTACCTATACTAAGTTTTTGAGAGGTGAGTACGATTATAAAGAGGTTGAAAATGATTTAAAAAAATCCCTTGAAATTAGTGAGGAATTGGAAGATGAGTACACAAAGTTATACGCTTCTTTAGATCTTGCTAGATTTTATAAACGTAATAAGGTTGCAGATTCTTCTAAAAAATATGCCCTTCAGAGTTATCGTCTCGCCAAGTCCATTCCAATAAATGATTACTATTTAGAGTCTATGCTCGTTCTAGCAGAACTCACTAAAGGTGATGAAAGTAGTTCCTACCTCAGAGAACATATTAGGGTTGCAGATAGTATTTATGGTAAGGAACGCGCTACTCAGAATAAATTTGCTAGAATTGAGTATAAAACAGATAAGTTAGAAGCCGAAAATGAACAGATTTCGAAAGAAAATCTATACTTATTAATCCTCTCAATTGGTTCGGTGTTAGCCGCTATTATTGTGTATTTGTTTATATCGCAACGTGCTAAGAATAGAAAGCTGAAATTAATTCAAGTTCAATCTAAGGCTAATGAAGATATTTATAATCTTATGCGTGAACAACAGGATAAAGTAGATGAAGCTAGGGCACTTGAGAAAAAACGTATTTCGGAAGAATTGCACGATGGTGTTCTTGGCAGATTATTTGGAACGCGCCTGAGTTTGGATAGTATGAATTTAAAGGATGGGAAAGATGCTATAAAAACAAGAGCAGAATATATTGGTCAACTTAAAACTATCGAGGAAGATATTAGGAAAATCTCACACGAATTAAACACAGATTTTGTAGCCGGTTCTGGTTTTATAGATATTGTATCGGAGTTAATTTCTGGTCAAATGCAGGCTTACGAGCTTCAATATGAGTTTGACCATAGTGATGAAATAGACTGGGATGTAGTTGATAATAGAGTTAAGATAAACATTTACAGAATCATACAAGAAGCCATGCAAAATGTTTATAAGCATGCACAAGCCAAGCTAATAAAAATTAGTATTTCACTTCAAAAAAATGTAATTTGCTTAAGTATCATCGACGATGGTATTGGATTCGATACTTCCAAAAATAAAAAGGGGATTGGTTTAAAAAACATCACATCTCGAGTAGAGGATGTTAATGGAGAAATCGAATTTGTATCTAAGATTGGAGATGGTACTGCTATTAACATTGAAATTCCGTACTTAAAGAAATCGACATGAAACATATTAACATTTTAATGGTAGATGATCATCCAATAATTATTGAAGGCTACCAAAATGTGTTAATGTCGACCAAGGAAGAAGATCAAACGCTTCTTATAGATACGGCGAATAACTGTGACACAGCACAGTTAATGATTAACAGAGCATCAAAAGCTACACCTTATGACGTCTGTTTTTTTGATATTAGCCTTCCAGCATCTGAAGATGGGAGGTATGCATCTGGTGAAGATTTGGCCTTATTGGCTCAAAAGGTAATGCCAGATTGTAAGATAATTATCCTCACCATGTTTAATGAATCTTTTAGGATTCATAATATCATTAAAGAAATTAATCCAGACGGATTTTTAATTAAGAGCGACCTTACCTCAATGGAATTGGCAGATGCATTTCAGCAAATATTAAAATTTCCACCTTACTACAGTAGTACAGTAAGCAATTACATTAAGAAAACTATTTCGAGCGAAATTTATGTTGATGATGTCAATAGAAAAATTCTGCATTTATTATCACAGGGTATAAAAACTAAAAGTCTTAGTGAGTATATTCCACTATCTACAAGTGCTATAGAGAAGCGAAAAAAGCAACTAAAATTGTTGTTTTCAGTCACCGATGGAAAGGATGAGTCTTTACTTCAAGAAGCACGCGAAAAGGGTTATTTATAATTAAATCCTAAAAAAAGCACACATTTTAGCTATATAAAAACAGGGCATGAGGCACCGTTATTATTGAAAATTACGGTTTTGCCTCACCAAGTTTGCGGATTTACCGCAACAAAAAGTAAGGTTGGTCACATATATTTACATCAGTCAACAAGAATTAATTAATCCCTCTTTAAGTCATTGTTGAGTTAATAGCAAGAAAATGAACCTGGAAGCAGATGCTTCCAGGTTTTTTCATTTATAACTGTTTTTTTAAATCCAAGGACCTGTATGTTCAGACAGTTTAATGATAAAAAAACCAAGGAAAATTATGGCTACAATAAATTTTAGAAATGAAGAGGCTATAAAACCTAGAAATGAACCAAAAGCCGCTTTAAGCGCTTTATCAATGTCATTGCGATGAATCATTTCCCCAATAAGTGCTCCTAAAAAAGGCCCTATTATTATCCCAAAGGGGATAGGAGACAATAAACCAACTACTAGACCAATCGTTGTTCCTATCATTCCAGACCGACTTCCTCCAAATCGTTTAGTGCCAAGTGCTGGAATAATATAGTCTAAGACATATATAAATACTGCAACAGCCAGTGTCGCAATTAGAAAGGTTTGACTGAGTTCTATACCATCGGTAAAATGAAGGACTAGAAGCCCAACCCAACTTGTTAATGGTCCAGGTAAGATGGGCAGAAAACTACCAATGATACCAAGGAACATTAGAACCAGTGCTATAAATATTAAAAGTATATCCATTTAATCTGTTTAAATTCACTGGTATGACGTTAGTTTTAAGAAATTGTTACATTTTAACTAAAAAATTAGTTGAAACTAAAAATTTAGTTATATTTGTTATAACTAAAAACTTAGTTCTATGAAGCAATTAACAAAAGCGGAGGAAGAAATAATGCAAGCTTTATGGCAATTAAAGAAGGCCAATGTTAAATCAGTCATTGAGATTTTACCAGAGCCAAAGCCTGCTTATAATACGGTATCGACTATAATTAGGATTTTAGAATCTAAGGGATTTGTAGATTATGAAAAACAGGGTAAAGGTCATATTTATTTTCCAATGGTAGCCAAAGAATCCTATAGTAACCAGTCAATAAATAAACTTGTAGACAACTATTTTCAGGGCTCATTTAAAAGTATGGTATCCTTCTTTGTTCAAAAAAATGATATCGATGTTAAGGACATCGAAGGCTTGTTAAAAGAAATAAATAAAAACAACTAGGTATGCTTTATAATATTATTCAAATTGTTGCATTTCAGGCTTTGTTTTTACTAGTCTATGATTTGGTTTTTAGAAAGGAAACTTTTTTTAATTATAATCGTGCTTATTTACTTATATCTTCGGTTTTATCGTTGGTATTGCCATTCTTAAAGTTACCAAGATTACAATCTGTAACTACAAAAGACTTTGTTATTGAGTTGCCAGAAGTTTTAATTGGAGCCGAAACACTTACCGAAAATGAAATCCAAATTGCTGAAATTACCGGTATTACCGTTGAGCAATCATCTCAACCCATTTGGCAAACTATTTTAATAATTGGAGGTTGTATTGCTTTAGCTTTATTTCTTTTCAAACTCTCCAAAATCTTCTGGATGCGAAGTAATAATCCAAAGCGTTGGAGAAATAACGTTTTGGTGGTACGTCTCATTGAGAGTACTAAAGTTTTTTCATTTTTCAACATGATTTTTCTAGGAGATCGTATTCCAGAAAAAGAACAATCAACCATTTACAATCATGAGTTAGTACATATTAAAGAGTTGCATAGCTTAGATCTTCTATTTTTCGAAATCTTAAGGATCATATTTTGGTTTAACCCACTTGTTTACATTTATCAAAATAGAATCAAAGAGTTGCATGAATATATTGCAGATGCTAAGGCAGTAAAGCATCATGGTGCTTCTAATTATTATCAGGCATTATTAAATCAAATATTTGATGTCAATAATGTCTCCTTTACCAATACTTTCTTTAATAAATCATTAATCAAAAAACGAATTGCAATGCTACAAAAATCAAGGTCTAAGAAGACCAATCTTTTAAAATACACCTTACTCTTACCAGTGGTACTAGTAATGCTTATATATACATCTACAGAAGTTAAAGCACAACAAAACCTTGAAACGCAATCATATAGTAATCAAGACCCAACGGAGGAGCAATTGATAAAGAAGTACTACGACCAGATTGTATCCATGAAGAATAATGGTGCTGACTTTGCTGAAATTTCTGAATTTGCAGGTATCGGTAAAAAATACTTAGACAAGTATGTGCTATCAAAAGAAGCGTTTTTAAAGTCTAAAGCTTATATGGAATATGTGGCTGATGACATGATTAGGCGAAAATCTGAGCAAGGTGTACTTACGGATAAGGACACTGATTTAGCCAATAAAATGAAACTTCGCGGAACTTATGCAGAACACCGAGATTGGCTAAAAACTAAAGAGGCCATGGAGCATTGGGAGTCTTATGCAAGAGATGGTCAATTACGTTTAGTTGTTGGTGATTTAGCCAATAAGACTAAAGAGGAACAAGCTCGTTTTGATGCACTTTTAAACCAGCTTTCAAATGATAAGGCATTTACGAGTCTTATTGTTTGCGATACTAAAGGTAGCTCGCGATTAGAACTTTTTAGTGATGAACCAACAGAAAGTCCAGAAAAGAAAATAGAGGCAGAAGAATCTATAGAAGTACCATTTGCAGTAATCGATGAAGTACCAACAACTCTCGAATGCAAAGACTTGCCAACTAATGCAGAGCGTAAAAAATGTATGAGTCAATTTGTGGCAAAGCATGTCAACAAAAATTTTAATATAGGTTTAGCAGATTCATTAGGTGTTACGGGGCGTCAGCGCATTTTTGTGTCGTTTAAAATTGATAAAGAAGGTCTTATAAAAGATGTGAGAGCTAGAGCATCTAAGAAAGAATTTGAAACAGAAGCCATCCGTGTTATTAAGACCCTTCCTCAGTTTACACCTGGTAAACAAAAGGGTAAGACTGTAATTGTACCATATTCATTACCAATCGTCTTCCAGGTAGCAGAAAGTAAAAAATCAACTTCAACAAAGGAACAAGACGAAAATAAAGTTTCCGAGACCGTAAAGAAAACAGAAATTGAAGATTTAAGCAATTCAGATAAGAATGCCTCACAGAATAATGAATCTGAGCGCTTTGATCTCTATCCAACTCATCTTGATTGTGTTAATTTAGAAACTGAGGATGAGCGAAAGAAATGTACTACTGCTAAAGTGAGTGTTTTTGTTAATAAAAATTTTAATACTAAAATGGCAAGTACCTTAGATCTTAGTGAGGAAACGCAACGTATTATTGCGAGTTTTACAGTTGGAAAGGATGGTGCTGTTAAGGATGTTAAAGTAAATGCCACACACCCAAAACTAGTTGAAGAGACCGAACGTGTGATTAATTTATTACCACAATTTAAGCCTGGTGAAAAAAAGGGAGAAAAAGTAGAGGTGCCTTTTACGTTGCCAATTTATTTCAAGGTAGTAAAGGATAAAAAGAAAAAGGATTAAATGCGATTTTATTTAAGTCTGGCATTTCTGTGTATTACCACAATATGGATAAAGGCGCAGAATAATGAAAATAGTGGTGATGCTCTTTTTGCTGTAGGAAATTATTCAAAAGCCATAGAGGCGTATGAATCAGAATCAGATTCATTAATTAGGTACGATAAAATTGCAAAGGCTTACGTAGCTATTGGAAACTATGGAGCTGGTTTAGAAAATTATAGGCGCGCTATAGCGTCGCAACCAGAGAATAGTTTGGTGCAATATGAATATGCAAAACTATTAACGCGCACAAAGCAGTATGATGAGGCCAAAGATATATTGGAAGGCCTTATAACTTCAGACAGCTTAAATCCAAATTTTCACTATGAACATGGGTTGGTCTTGGAAAAGCAAAATGACACCTTAGCATTAGAGGCTTTTAAAAGGACTTTTGATTTAGATGAATCACATCAAAAAGCCATTTTTAAAATTGCCAAAAACCATATCAAAAAAAGAAAGTTTGAAGAGGCTCATATTTTAATTGATAAGGGCTTAAAAGTCTATGCTAATAACATAGAATTGATTAGCTTAAAAGCACAGGCCTATTATTTTCAAGAATATTATACCCATTCAGTGGTTTGGTTTAAAAAACTGATAGAATTAGGTGAAAAATCGGAGTTTATACATGAGAAGTTAAGTCTGAGTTACGCTCAAAATTCAGATTATCAAGATGCTATATTTCATCGCAAGGAGGCCTTAAAATATGATCCGTATAATGCAGATGCCATATTTGTTATAGGGTCTTACTATGAACGTCTCAGTGATTTTGAAGAGGCTGAAGATTACTATAGGAAGGCTTTATTTTTAAAGGATGTATCCTTGTCCAACGAGTATCAACGACTAGGTAGAATCTTAAATCGTCAGAAAAAATATAAGGAAGCCATTGAGGCGTTTCAAAAAGCATTAAGAGAAGATCCTAAAGATATAATGACGGAGTTTTTCTTAATCAGAACAAAGGATGAATACTACGCAGATAATGATTCTAAGATTAAATTGTACGAAGCGTTTATCGAAAAGCATGAAGAAGAAACGCCATTTGTTGCCTTTGCTAAAGATCGCTTGGATAAACTGAAGAAAGAAAAGTTTTTAGAACAAGACTAAAATCTAAAAAAATTGTACTTTTCAGTATCTTAACTATACTGATGAGATTTCTAGCATTTCTTTTTGTCTTTTTATTTATGACGTCCTGTGATCATTTTGAAAAAAAGAAAGTGTATTCAGAGGATTTATTGGAGGAAGAACTACATACCTTCAATTGGAATGAAGTAGATACTTATCCTACATTTGCTAATTGTGATTCATTAAGTACAAAGGAAGACAGTAAATTGTGCTTTCAAAACACGCTAGTAAATACCGTAAATACGTATTTAAGCGAACAGCAACTCGTAGTAACAGATGATGTTAGCGATACTATAAAACTCAAGTTAATAATTGATAAGACTGGTAGTTTAAAGGTAGAATCTATTGATTATAAGCCAGCAACAAAGCTCGCAATTCCAGAGATAGAGCAATTGATTTTAAATAGTTTAAATGCAGTTCCAAAAATTTATCCGGCCATTAAACGTGGTCAACAGGTGACGACAGCATTTGAGTTTCCGGTCGTGGTAAAAATAGACTAAAATCGAATCGCTAATTTTTGCATCAACCTAAGGACTTCTACGTACAGCCAAATGAGGGTTGCTAGCAGTCCCCAAGTCGCTAACCACTCTTTATATTTGGGAGCCTTTCCTTTATAGCGTTCTATATAATCAAAATCCAAAAGAAGTGCAAAAGATGCTACGATTGCGGCAATAACATTAAACGCAATTGCAAACCAAGATGTTCCCCAGATATATGTTTTTATACCAAATAAATTCAGAATAAATGAGATGATATAAACGACCATAATACTCACTGTTGCAGTGATGATAACACTTCTAAGTTTTTTTGTAACCACTATGATCCGTAGTTGATAAAGTATAAGCATTACAAAAAATGTGATTATGGTGACACCAATTGCCTGATAAGGTAATTCCGGAAAATTTCTATGAGCATAAGATGAAAAACCGCCTAAGAAAAACCCCTTGGCAATAACATAAAGTGGCACCAAAATGTGCGCCCAGTGTTTTCTTACTGAAATGATAATACTAATTACAATAGAGCCTAACATGCCACCTAATGTAAACCAGCGCATTGGCATACCATCTTCATTGAGCTTCCATAAGTAAACAGTTATTGCAGCGATAACTACAATACCTATCATGGACTTAATAAAAATCCCAAAGACAGACATGGTTTTAGAGGAGGACTGATCATCTTCCCAGAAATAACCATTAAATACAGGATTGGAGGTCTTAAAATTACGTAGGCTCATTAGAGATTAAATTTATAGCCAATTGAAATATCAGTTGAAAAATTATCTTGATTATCTAAAAAAACTGAGAATAATTCACCGTAAATGATGGTAATAAAACCATTTTCACTAACCTTAATATCGGAGCCAATTCCAAAGATTAAAGGGAGATCAAATGCAGTTTCACTTATCTCTAAGGTGTTATTGGTGGATCCAATAACTGTACTATTGGTAAAGTTTAATGTGGCAAACTTTACTTGTCCATAAAGCGCAAACTTTGAGGAATTGACGAAACGGTAACGGTAACCAAGTGAGAATTCTGTGGCACTATATTTAAACGCATCACTTTCAAAAGCATGTCTAGCCTGTAGAAACCCTGAATGTCGAGGTAATGTTTGTGATTCAAAGATTTCAAGTTCTGCACCAATGAGTGGTGATATGGTATTATCTGGGTTACTGACAAAGGGATTGTTGGTTATACCACCAGAAAAACCAAGTCTAAAATCTATTTTACGTTCACGCTCTACAGATACGTAAGAACTGTCTGCTGTTTGGTTGTAGGCGTCCAAAAATTTCTTGAGATCATAAACCGTAAGTTTAAGTTTTTTGGTATTAGAACCATTAGTAAGCTTACTAAGTACAGTTTTATATTCCTCTTGGTATTTGTTGTTTGATCCTTTGGTGTTTTTTAATTCAATAATATCACCGTTATCAGTACGCACAAAATATCGGTATACACCATCAAACGTATTCCACAATAAATCTAATTTTCCTTCTAATTCGGTTTTTAATTCTAAATTTTCATCTTGGAGAGTGTAGGTTTCTTGAGCATAATTCAATTGAAATGCCATACAAAAAAGAAGTGCAGTTAGAATATTTTTCATCTTTAAGTTGATTTGGTTTTAGTAAAGCTACCAAAAAAAACTAGAAATTACTTTTTAAAGGTTCTGCCTTTCCAACGATAGGGCAAAATGATACTTAAGAAGACAATAAGGACACTAAAAACCGGATATAGAATACCAGAAAATAGAAAATATAAAAGCGCATTTTCTTGGTTAAAGAATCTCGAAGCTTTAAATTCCATTAGAAAATCGATTCCTAACTTTATTATAATTAAAGCAAATCCAATTCTCAAACTCATCATATTTAATAATATCAACGGTAAAATTGCGATCATACTTAGGTTGGCTAGAAAAACGATTAGCCCAACAAGTTTTGTGAACCATTCGCCATAATTACTTGTTTTCGATGCCCATCGTATGCGTTGCGATATTACACTTTTTAAGTTTACTTCACCTCGAGTGGAAACAATAGCTTTATTGCATTTTAAATAATGGACTTGGTCATTACTGTAGTTTAAAAATTTTTCTAGTAAAAATAGATCGTCACCACTTGCGATATCATTATTGCCCTTATAACCTTCACAGTCTAAAAACACCGACTTTTGATATGAGAAATTGGCACCATTGCACATTAAAGGTTTTTTCATTCCAAAACTACCAATTGTAGAACCTTGTAATCCCAGAACTTCCAATAATTGAAATTTATTTAGAAAGGATGGTTCATTAATTAGTGTCACAGGTCCAACAATTGAAATCGAGTCAGAACTCTGAATTTTTTCATCAAATGCATCTAACCAGTAAGGTGGAAGCATACAGTCTGCGTCGGTTGTTATAATCCAACCATTTGAAGCTTTATTTACACCAAATGTAATAGCATCTTTCTTTGGGGAATTTGAAAATCGAACATTAGATAAGACTTTTATGTTAAGTCCTAGATTAGGGTCAAGATTTTCAAGATAGTTTTGAATGACCTCTACAGAATTATCATTAGAATCATCATTGATTAGCAAAACTTCAAAAAGCGAGGTTGGATACTTTAATTCAGTTATGGACTTTAATAACACTAATAAGTTATTGGCTTCATTTCTAAAAGGAATGATAATGGAAAACTTAGTAGAAGCCTTTAAGTCTGTTAATTTAAAATCCTCGACTTGGTCAAAACCATAAACCAGATAGCTCATTAACACAAGGTAAATTAGAGTAGTGATTATTAAAATACCCTCGAGACTCATATTTCTGAATTTGGGAGTTTAAAATTGAGCACAAAATAACTGCCAAATACACTTGGGATAACAAAATTGAGTAACCACATTGTTGTAGTTATGGATAATATGGTAAGTTCATTAACACCTAAAAAGCTGAATAAGAAAACAGCAACACTACCTTTAACGACAACATCAAAGAATGAAATCGTTGGGATAATAGAGGCTAATAAGTACATGCTACAAATAACAATCATAGCGTCAAAATACCCTAATTCTACTCCGAAAATCATTAACAAGAAATAAAATTGATATGAGAATATAGCATATCTAATAATGGAAAGACTAAAGGTAGTAGTATGAATAGTGTTAGGTATTCTCTTTAAAAATGAAGTGATATCTCTTAATCCATATCCCTTTATTCTAAATTTTTTATGCGTAATACCAAAAATCGATAATGTTCCGATTACAAGAAATATAAAGACAAAACGTGTTAAACGATAGTAGTTAATTTCAACATCATAACTCTGTAGAAAAAGATAAAACCCTATAATACCAAGGACTGTTGTCACGGTCATTTGAGAAATATTGCCCCAAAGATTGAGTAGTATAATCTTTCCTTTAAGACCACCTGAGTAATACATAGCTTTAGCACCATAATCTCCTATTCTGTTTGGTGTGATTAACGATGCTGTATGGCCACCTAGACTTTGTTCAAAAGCCTCTTTCAGGGAAATTTTCTTAATGGACTTAACCAGATTTTGCCATTTGATTATTTCAAAAAACCAGTTAAAAATGGTCAAAATGATCAAAAAAATGATGTTTTTGGGCGAAAATGGGTCATTTTCTATTAAAAATGAGATATAATTACTAAAGAGTAAATTTTCGTTTTTTACGAGTTTGGTATAAATAAAAAATCCCGCACCAACTACAATACTTAATTTGATAAGTACAAAGAAGAATTGCTTAGTTTTGTAAGGCAGGTCATAAAACATATCGCAAAATAACTTAAAATTGAAGATTCCACTCCACAATAAATATTATATCCTCCTTTTTCTATTGGTTTTTGTGGGCCAACTTGGTCATGCACAATTAAGAGAGTCGAGTAAATGGAAAGCACTGGTGGCAGTGGGATTTAATAGCCCAAGCTCAGGTGGATTTGTAGAAGGTAGCGCTGCTCAATCTCTTAACTTTCCAACTGTAAATCTTGGTATTCAGCATATGTTTAAAAGAGATTATGGTGTGAAACTAGATTATGGTTTCAACAGATTTAAAAATGAAGACAATGCACCAGAATTTAAGGCAAATTATTCTCGAGTTAATGCACAGTTTGTTTATGATCCAACGCATGTATTGGGATTTTTGCCTCAGCGTTTAAGTACAGTCTTACATGCTGGGCCAGGAATTACATTTGTAAAACCTTTGGGAACTTTGGGTGATAATAAACAGACCTATTTAAATGTATTAGGTGGATTAGAGATTCATTATGCTATAAATCAAAAGGTTGCAATATATACTGATATTGCTTATATCCCAGGTGTGACATCATTAGATGATTATAACCCAGCAATTAATGGTTTAGGCGCGTTTAATGGCGATTTATTTAATGTAACTTTTGGGTTGTCGATTGCTTTAAGTGGTTGTCAGTATTGTGATTGAAAAAATGGGAAAGGAAAAAATTATTTTGGGGATTGATCCAGGAACCACGATAATGGGTTTTGGATTAATAAAAGTAGTCGGAAAATCAATGCAGTTTATGCAACTTAATGAGCTCCACCTTAAAAAGTATGACGATCACTACCTAAAGCTTAAGCTCATTTTTGAACGTACTGTAGAGTTAATTGATACGTATCACCCAGATGAAATCGCTATTGAAGCACCCTTCTTTGGTAAAAATGTTCAAAGTATGCTAAAGTTAGGAAGGGCTCAGGGTGTTGCAATGGCTGCAGGCTTATCACGTGAGGTTCCAATTACGGAATATTCACCCAAAAAAATAAAGATGGCAATTACTGGTAATGGAAATGCCAGTAAGGAGCAAGTTGCAAAAATGCTTCAAAGTGTTTTGCAGTTAAAGACCTTACCAAAAAACTTGGATTCTACTGATGGATTGGCTGCTGCCGTTTGTCATTTTTACAATCAAGGTAGAGTCGATGTAGGGAAAAGCTATACAGGCTGGTCCGCTTTTGTAAAGCTGAATGGTGATAGAGTGAAGAAATGATATGGCTGGTATTTATATCCATATTCCATTTTGTAAGCAAGCTTGTTATTACTGTGATTTTCATTTTTCAACTTCATTAAAGAAAAAAGAAGACTTGTTATTAGCTCTAGTTAAGGAGTTAGAGCTTCGTAAAGATGAGTTTAAAGGCACATGCGTTGAAACCATATACTTTGGTGGCGGTACGCCATCCCTTTTAACCCATAATGAGTTAACCAATATTATCAATGCCATTTATGCTAATTACGAAGTCGTTGAAAACCCAGAAATTACACTAGAGGCTAATCCCGATGATTTATCTCACGACAGCATAAAGGTACTATCTAATAGTCCCATTAATCGTCTCAGTATTGGGATACAATCTTTCTTTGATACGGATTTAAAATTGATGAATCGCGCTCATAATGCTAAAGAAGCTAAAGAAACCTTGGCAATAGCCACTAAATATTTTAAGAATATATCGGTTGATTTAATTTATGGAATACCTGGCACTACTAATGAACAATGGATCAAAAATATTGAGATTGCCTTAAGTTTTGAAGTGCCACATATATCGAGTTACGCCTTAACGGTTGAACCTAAAACGGCCCTAGCCTCTTTTATTGAAAAAGGAATAATTGATAATGTAGATGACGACCAAGCACACGAACAATTTCATTTGCTTAAGGAAAAGTTGGAGGACCATGGGTTCATACATTATGAGCTATCAAATTTTGGAAAGGAAGGTTTCTTCAGTAAAAATAATTCTGCTTATTGGCAGGGTAAACCATATCTTGGAATTGGGCCATCTGCGCATTCTTTTAATGGCACTCAACGTGGCTGGAATATACGCAATAATACAAAATACATAAAGGCATTACAACAAAATGAGTTGCCTATAGAATTAGAAACGCTGACCAAAACAGATCGCTATAACGAGTACATTATGACAGGTTTGCGCACAATTTGGGGTGTCTCTTTTAAAAAGATTGAAACCGATTTTGGTACCGTCTATAAAGATTACTTAATTGAGCAGGCCAATGTTTTTATAAATCAACATTTGTTGTATATTGATAATGAACATTTAAGAGTAACAAAGAAGGGGCAATTTTTAAGTGATGGAATTGCTTCAGAACTATTTAAGTTGAATTTAGGGTGATTGCAACAATACAATACAATTCTAGAAAATTAAGGACTGATTTATCAAAGCCACTCGATATTTCAATACCTATAAAAGCCAGTGATAAAAACGTCAATGCATGGTATATTGGACCACCTAAAATTGCACCAGAAGTTTTTGATGGCGATGTTATAAGTGTAGCAGAAGGTGCATCGGTAAACTTTAATACCATAACTTTTAATCCACACTCGCATGGTACACATACCGAAACGGTTTGGCATATCATAGAGGATAAATATTCTATAAATAAGTATTTAGATCAATTTTTCTTTCTCGCTGAGGTGATCAGTGTAGCACCAGAGAAAAAAGGGGAGGATTACGTGATTTCTGCAAAACAGTTACAATTTGCAATTGGGAATAAAAAGCGAGATGCTATTGTGATTAGAACCTTACCCAATACTAGCGATAAAAAATCAAGACAATATTCCAATACCAATTGGACTTATTTTGAAGAGGATGCCATTAAGCTTCTAGTGAAGAAAGGGGTGAAACACTTACTGATTGATTTACCGAGTGTAGATCGAGAAGAAGATGGTGGAGAACTTAGAGGACACCATGCGTTTTGGAACACCAGAGGCAAAATACGATCAGATGCTACCATTACAGAGTTTATCTATGTATCCAATAAAATTGAAGATGGCACCTATTTTTTAAACCTTCAAATTGCTCCATTTGTCAATGATGCTTCGCCGAGTAAACCTATTTTATTTAAAATTCTAGATTCTTAATTGTGACGGTCTGGGTCATCAAGGTGTCCTAAATATACATTATGGAAACATTTTTTATAATTATTATAAGCATATTAGTCACCTTAGGTATTGTCACCGTTTATAGACAATGGCAAACCAAGAAGGCCACTAATGCACAGTCCTTAATATTATTGGACAAGGTGAAGCGTGTGTGCAAATTTATTACAGTAGAGGGCGATTTTGCCGAAATCTATCACTATGAAGATGTTAAGGAGAAATTTTTAAAATTAATATCTAGTAAAAAGAAAGCCCTTGTTGTTATTAATGCAAAAGCACATGTAGGATTTGATTTAGGGAAAGTACAAATGAGTTCAAATCCAAAAACCAAAACTGTGGTGCTATCTCATTTTCCGCAACCAGAAATCTTATCTATAGAGAGTAATATTAATTATTACGATAAGAAAGATGGGATGTTTAATAAGTTTGACGCTTCGGATCTAACAGAACTTCATGCTAAAGCAAAGGAACATATTAAAGATAAAATACCAGAAAGTGGTCTATATAATGTGGCAAAGCAAGAGGCATTAGAGGCCATAAATCTTATTGAGAACTTAGTAGAAACTATTGGCTGGAAACTGGACTATACGGCACTTAAAACTGAAGAAAAAGACCATAAGCTTCTAGAATGAATATAGAAGATTTCAGAAATTATTGTATGGCCAAAAAGGAGGTGACAGAACATTTTCCTTTTGATGACGATGTTTTGGTATTTAAGGTTTGTAATAAAATGTTCGCCTTGGCTTCACTCTCAAAATGGGAAAAAGGAGAAGGCTTTATAAATCTTAAGTGCGATCCAGAATATGCACAAGAACTAAGAGCAGACTATGATAGTATTAAGCCTGGTTATCATATGCATAAACAACAATGGAACAGTGTTTATTTCCATGAAGGTGAACTTACTCACAAGCTTATAACTGAGCTCATAGACCATTCTTACGATGTGGTGGTAAAGGGATTGCCTAAAAAAGTGAAGGAAAGTTTAAAATAGCAAAAAACCAATTGTCGATATTTATACACGATTCATCTACATTTAAATTCAGCCGAACGAAACCAATATACATTTCTAAAGTGCAATTGCTAACTTGCAATAGCTAATATAGTATGGAAGAGTTCAAGAAAGTATTATGAAGAATTTAAATATTTTATTAATTGAAGATGATTTGATTGAGGTGATGAAGTTGAGTAGAGCGACCAGTTCACTTCAATTAAATCATAATATAGTCAAAGCTAGCAACGGCGAGGAGGCTTTAAAATTACTTGAGGATAAAACTTACTTACCGAATATAATTTTGTTAGACCTCAATATGCCTAAAATTAGCGGGATTGAGTTTTTAAAGATTCTGAAATCACATGATCAATTACGACATATCCCAACTATTGTACTTACCACGTCTAGCAATCAACACGATTTATTAGAATGTTATAAAATGGGTATTGCAGGTTATGTACTAAAACCTTTAAAATATGAGGATTATGTTTCGAAAATTGAGAAATTATTGTCATATTGGTGTATTAATGAATTAATAGAAGGGAAACAATGAAAGGTGTAATATTTACAGAATTTTTAGAGTTGGTAGAAGAAAAGTTTGGATTGGCTATGGTGGATAAGATCATAAGTCAATCAGAACTGAATTCTGGTGGTGTCTATACATCTGTAGGAACTTATGAGTTTTCTGAGATGTTACAGCTCCTTTCTCATCTAAGCAATAACACAGATATTTCTGTTGACGATTTGCTTATGGTGTATTCAGAGCATTTGTTCGCGGTGTTATTAAAATCTTATCCAGATTTAGTCAGTCACTATAAAAATCCTATGGATTTACTAGCCTCAATAGAGAACCATATCCATGTTGAGGTTCAAAAGATTTATCCTGATGCACAACTACCCACCTTCGACTTAGAAGAACGTACCGACGACAAAATGGTAATGACCTATAAATCAGATAAAGCCTTGTATATGCTTGGTAAGGGTTTAATGCTAGAAACCTTTAAACTTTTTAAAGTACCTGTAGATATAGACTTTGAAAAGCTCAATGGTGAAGGCACTGAAGTGCGATTTTTCATCACTAAGAGGTAATGAATGAGTCAAAAGGAATTAAATATACTAAAACGAGCACTGGCTCGTGAAAAATCGTCGAGGAAAGCAGCTGAGGAAATTCTAGAAGCTAAGTCAGCCGAACTTTATGAGTTAAATCAGAAACTTGAAGCTTCCTATGCGGAATTAACCTCTTTATACAATAAAACCACTTCTGAATTACAAGGCATTTTCGAAAATATTGTCGATGCCTATGTTATTATGGATATTAATGGAAATGTCTTAAAGTTTAATGAAGCCGCAACAGAGTTATTTGGTTATGATATCGATAAAGAACCTGTTAATGTAATGAAACTTATATACAAAGACGACTATGAATATGCCATGGCCTCTTTTTTGGAGTTACTTACCAAAGGCTTTTTTAAAAACTACGAAGCAAGAGTTTATACAAAATCCAAGGAGGTAAAATGGGTACATATAAATGCTAGTTTGGTCTTTGACAAAAATGATGTGGTTATCGCCGCTCAAGGTATTGTTACAGACATTACAGAGAAGAAAAGAATTAGTCAGGTTGTAGAAGAACAAAAAAGCCAACTAGATACTATAGTCCAAAATTCGTCAATTGGAATTGTACTAGCGCAAGAAGGAAAAATTCTAAGGACAAACACGTCAATTCAAAGTACACTTGGTTATTCGGAGAAGGAGCTTTCAGAACTCACCATTGCAGATATAAGCTTTGGGGAAGATTTTCCCGAGTCTAAAGCTTATCTCGAAAAATTGGATTCGGGAGAGTTAGATAATTTTATAGTCGAAAAACGCTATCGCAAAAAAAAATGGCTCCGTCCTTTGGGCAAAAACTAATGTGAGTGCGGTTAGAGATCAAGAAGGCAATGTTAAGTACCAAGTTGCCTTAATTGAAGATGTAACCATGGAACGAGAACAGTCATTGATTATAGAATTGATTAATGATGTTGCAAAAGCTCTTTTAGGTAAAATGGATATCTATGAGATTGCTTGGGAGATTACCTATAATATTGCCCAGTACTTAGACTCAAAAGATTGTGTTATTTATCTGGTAAATCATAAAGAAAAAAATCTTGAACAAATCGCAGCATATGGTTCAAAGCTTAACAGCCATAAACAAATTGAAAATAAAATTGTTTTACCAATTGGAGAAGGTATTGTGGGAAGTGTTGCTAAAACTGGCAAGCCAGAACTTATTGGCGATACGAGCAAAGACCACCGATATATTGTTGATGATGACCGCCGATTTTCCGAAATATCAGTCCCTATTTTAAGCGATGGTAAAGTTATTGGGATCATAGATTCTGAACACCATTCTAAAAATTATTTCACAAAGGAACATTTAAGAGTGCTTGAGAATATTGCAAGCCTAGTTGCCATGCAATTAAAAAGTGCGTTAAATTTGAGAGAGCGCAAAAAAGCTGAGACTAAAAATATCTTACTTCTCGAAGCTTTAGAGAAAAGTAACAATGAGTTGCAGGAATACGCACATATTGTTTCTCATGATTTAAAATCTCCTTTAAGAAGTATTGATGCCTTAGTGCAGTGGATTAAGGAGGATAACAAAGGCGATTTTGATGAAGCAACCAACCAGAATTTTGAACTCATCGAGATGACCTTAGAAAAAATGGAACAACTGATTTCTGATGTTCTTCTGTATTCAAGTATCAGTTCGGACACTAAAAATCAAACCAATGTTGACCTTAACAAGCTTATTAAAGATCTGAAGCAAATTCTCTATGTTCCTGATCATATCAGTATAACTATTAACAATAAACTTCCAACTGTTTTAGGTGACAAAACTAAACTGCAACAATTATTTCAAAATCTTATTAGTAACGCCATAAAATTTATTGATAAAGACATTGGATTAATTGAGATTGATGTTGAGGAGCAGAAATCGTACTACCAATTTTCTATTAAGGATAACGGTTTAGGTATAGATAAAGAGTATCACGAGAAAATCTTCAAGATATTTCACGCTTTAAATAAGAATAAAGAATCAACCGGTATTGGCTTATCAATCGTTAAAAAGATTGTGGATTTGTACAAGGGTGAGGTTTGGTTAACATCAATACCCAACGAAGGCACTACATTTTTCTTCACCTTAAAAAAATAAACCATGGAGCAGCCTAATTTATCCTATATAAAAAGCATGTCTGGTGGTGATAAGGACTTTGAGCAAAAACTGATTGGCATTATTCAAAAGGAACTTCCTCAAGAGAAAGCTATTTACTTCAAAAATATTGCTGATAATAATTTTAGAGAAGCTGCTGCAAATGTACACAAACTTAAACATAAAATTAGTATTTTAGGACTCGTAAACAGTTATGAATCTGCCGTTAAATATGAGCATAACCTCTTGGAAGGCAGTAAAGAAGGGCAAGTTAATTTTGATGCTACTTTAGAAAACATGACTAATTTTTTAAAGACCTTATAAAGCTATTTTATGAATTGTATTATTATTGACGACGAAGCTACTGCTAGAGCTATTATCTCACAACTATGTAGTAATGTACCAAGCTTAACTGTTTTAGATGAGTTTCCAAATGCGATTCAGGCTATAAAGTATCTTAACCAGAATGAAGTAGATCTTATATTTTTGGATATACACATGCCAGATTTTACAGGCTTCGATTTTATTGAGACCATTAACAATCCACCTAAAATTGTTTTAACAACATCTGATGCTAATTTCGCCATTCAAGCGTTTGAATATGATTGTATTGTTGATTATTTGGTAAAACCAATAGGACTGGAACGTTTTGCTAAGGCTATCGAAAAAGCAAAATTGACTCCGGTTTCTGTATCCCCAAATGCAGGTGGATCTGCATCCTTAGAGACCACTTCAGGGAATGACTTGTATGTTAATATAGCTAGAAGATTAATCAAAATCGATTTTCCAAGTATTTATTTGGTTGAAGCCAAAGGCGATTACATTTTGATTAAAACCGAGGATAAAAACTACACCGTACATTCTACACTAAAGAAAATAGAAGAAAAATTACCAGACAATCTTTTTTTGAAGGTCCACCGGTCATACATAATAAATATCAATAAGATTGTGGATATAGAAGATAATAGTGTACTTATAAAAAGGGATGTTATTCCCGTGAGTCGTTCTAACCGACCAGAATTGATGAAGCGATTAAATTTGCTTTAAAAACCATTCATCGATAAAAGCTGTCCAACCAGCTATAGATAAGTTTCAATAATCGAAATTAATTCGTGTTATATATGTAGCTGGTGTATATTTAAGTGTATAATATCAAAGTATTTTTTTGATTATTGATTAATAGCAATGGAAGGCTGTAAACAAGATACAGCCTTTTTTTATTTATTATATAATCAAAAAACCATTCATCGACACTTACTATTTATTCAACGTCAGATTTCAGCAATAAGTCTAATATTAATTTTATCAAATTACATTCAAGTTACATTTGAGTGGAATTCATAACACATGATGACCCTTAATTAATGGCTAAAGGCATAAGATATTCTTATGCCTTTTTTGTTTGATATGTTTTTCGTTAAGTGCAAGATCAATGTAAAAGGGATGTACTCATTTGAAAAAACCTTATAAATAGATTGTCTGGTAATTTTTCTTGTGGATTACTTTATTAAAAACCAAACTATCAATTGATTTTGTCCATTGGCCTACACTTAATGTTTCTCTGTCGAAATATGACGCACTAAAAGTCATTTCACCTCTAAGTTTGCTTTAGAAATAAAACCCAATAACCATGAACAAGCAAAGAATATTAGTAACAGGAGGAGCAGGATTTGTTGGCTCACATCTTTGCGAAAGACTGTTGTCAGAAGGACATGAAGTATATTGTTTAGATAATTATTTTACTGGACAAAAAGCGAATATCCTTCACTTAACCAAACATCCATATTTTGAGTTAATTCGTCACGATGTTATTAACCCTTATTTAATAGAAGTAGATGAAATCTACAATTTGGCCTGCCCTGCTTCGCCTGTTCATTATCAATACAATCCCATAAAAACTATAAAGACATCAGTAATGGGTGCCATTAATATGCTCGGATTGGCAAAACGAGTTAATGCTAAAATTTTACAAGCGTCAACCAGTGAAGTTTATGGCAATCCGATGGTACATCCGCAACCAGAATCTTACTGGGGAAATGTAAACCCTGTAGGAAAACGTTCTTGCTATGATGAAGGTAAACGTGCCGCAGAGACCTTGTTCAGAGATTACCATGCTCAGAATAATGTAAAGATTAAAATCGTGAGGATTTTTAACACTTACGGACCAAGAATGCATCCAAATGATGGAAGGGTAGTTTCAAACTTTATAGTTCAGGCGTTGCAAAACCAAGATATTACTGTATACGGTAAAGGTGAGCAAACGAGAAGCTTCCAATATATAGATGACTTAGTAGAAGGTATGGTGAGAACTATGGGAACAGACGATGCATTTACAGGGCCCGTTAATATCGGTAACCCAGATGAGTTTAAGATCATTGAACTTGCAGAGAAGGTTATTCAGCTAACCAATTCAAAATCTAAAATAGTTTATCAACCATTGCCAAGTGATGATCCTTTAATGAGACAACCAGATATAGCATTGGCAAAAAATGAATTAGACTGGGAGCCAAATGTAAAGTTAGACGAAGGTTTAGAGAAAACAATTGCCTTTTTTAAACAAGTTATAAAGTAGTAAAATTTTAAAGTGATGAAAAAAAAGATATTAATTATAGACGATGAGTTAACAATGACAACTCTACTGGAGTTTTTCTTATCAAATAAATACAACGTTAAGGCAGTTAACTCAGGAGCGGAAGCAGAAGCTTGGCTAGAAAAGAATTTACCCGATTTAATAATCAGCGATATTCAAATGGATGAGATGGACGGTTTTACACTCTTACAAAACATAAGACTAAGAGGCTATACTAAACATACACCAATTATAATGTTGTCTAGTAAATCGCAAAGCAAGGAGCGTATAAAATCTTATAAATTAGGTGCACAAGACTATTTGACTAAGCCATTTAATCCAGAAGAATTAGATGAAGTTGTGAAGAAGAATTTATACCCTATTCATTATAGCAATGCTTGGTAAATAAGCCCCCAAAAACTTTTGAAAAACATGAAATCACTTTACATAGGGAACGATACCCAAAGCATAGAATGGAGTACTGAAGATATTGAAAATTTGGTGGTGTACTGCAATAATGGCTTAGAAGCATTAGACGTTCTAAAAACCGATAAAGATATAACGGTTATCATCTGTGAATATAAATTACTAGGTGATAATGGTATGCATTTATATAACAAACTAAAAAATGAAAAGACTTTATCAACAATTCCGTTTATTTTGCTGCTAGAAGAGCATAACGCTAAAATTTATAAAGAAGCCTTTGAAAGAGGTGTAGATGATTATTTTGTGGTTGGGTCTACAAGTATAGAGGAAATTTTAATTAGGGCCGAGCAATTAACTAAATCTCGTGAGGTTTTAAGTTCATCAGGTGTATTTCCAGGGCCTATAAAATATAAGTTTCCGTTGTCAAAGCGAATCTTTGATATTGTTATAGCTTCCTTGGTATTAGTCATGCTTTTACCGTTATTATTGTTAACCATTATAGCTATTCGGTTAGAATCAAAAGGAAAGGTATATTACATCGCCAAGCGTGTTGGCAGAAAAACATTTGACTTCTATAAATTAAGGTCAATGCGTGTAGGATCTGATAAGCTATTAAAGCAATTGGCTAAGGATAAAAACCAATATAATAATTCTCAAGCCCAAGCCGAACTTCATGCAGGAGAATGTCCAAGATGTAGCAAGTTGCATGCCGGTGAATATTGTTCGCCAGTAAAATATGACGAGGAAAAAAAGATTTGCGATCATTGGTATACGCTACTAAAATTAAAAGAGCAAAACAACAATTCTAGCTTTATTAAAATTGTTGAAGACCCAAGAATTACTAAGATTGGTAAAATCATAAGAAATACAAGTATTGATGAATTACCACAGCTTATCAATGTTATAAAAGGCGATATGTCACTAGTAGGTAATCGTCCCTTACCGGTATATGAAGCAGAGTTGCTTACACAAGATCAGATGTCTAAACGCTTCTTGGCACCTGCAGGTATTACAGGGCTATGGCAAGTAGAATTACGAGGAAAGGGAGGTGATATGTCCCAAGATGAGCGTATTGCTCTAGATAATCGTTACGCTGATTATTTTGCAGGAAATAAATATTCGCTTTGGTTCGATTTAAAGATTCTTTTAAGAACAATTCCTGCATTATTTCAAAAGAGTACAGTATAGTTTATCATGGTTGGTTTTTAGCCGCTATGCCCATACGTTGGGATAGTGGCTTTTTTGTGCTTAAGTATTTGTGAAATAGGCAAAATGCTTAGTCAACATACATCTTCAATTCGTCTATACTTAGTGTTTATCCATCGAAATATAAGAGAATTCACTCTAGTGCAATTGTAAGTTTGTGTTCTAGAAACAGTATAACAAATACAAAACTAGAGCCATGAAACATTTTTCTAAAATAGTAATTACGCTAATTGTCAATGTAATGGTAAGTACGTTTAATTACGCTCAAGATACAACTACAGATACTGAAGCCCAAGATGCATTTAAACTATTAATACCAGAACTAGAAGTGTTGATTGATTCAGCTTTAGTAAACAACGGAATGCTTGGTTACAGAAAAAATGAAATCGAAGTAAAGCAAGCAAATCTTAAGGCAAAGCGTAGAAATTGGACACGAAATTTCGGAATCCAAGCAGATACCCGATATGGTACATTCGATAATTTCTCAAATAACATTAGTGGTCCTAATACAGTAACCTTAGCGAGTACATCGATACAGACTAACTATGGGGTAGGCTTATACTTAAAAATTCCTGTATTCGATATTTTCAATAGAAAGTCTGATATAAAACAAGCAAAAGCAGAAATATCCCAAGCCAAAAGCTTGGTGGAATTTCAAGAATATGAAATTAGAGAAACAGTAATTAGATATTACGAAGACTTAATTCTAAAGGAAAACTTGCTCGAAATTCAAGCAATAAACCTGAGCGATGCTAAAGTAAACAAGGAAATGGCAAAAAAGGAGTTTACCAATGGACAAATGGAAATATATGAGTACATAAGAATATCTGATATCACAGCTGGTGTAGCAACAGAATTTGAAAAAGCAAAGTCAAACTTGCTTTTAGCTAAAAAGCTATTAGAGAATTACACGGGTGTAAAAATCAATTAATTTTTTAAGCACGAAACGATGAAACCTACTGATTTTATAAAACTGATATTAAAGCATAAGACGATTCTTATAGTGGTGCCATTGATTTTTGGGGTATTAGCGGTGTTGCTTACGGCAAACCCAAAGAGAAACTACTATTCAGAAACCATACTTTACACAGGCATAGCCTCGGGATCGTCCATAGAAATGGATAAGACCTTTAATTATCTAGCCGCTAATAATGCATTTGATAACCTTATCAACATCATTAAATCTAGAGATAC
Organism: Winogradskyella poriferorum; assembly: GCF_050618035.1. Classification (GTDB taxonomy): domain Bacteria; phylum Bacteroidota; class Bacteroidia; order Flavobacteriales; family Flavobacteriaceae; genus Winogradskyella; species Winogradskyella poriferorum_A. The sequence continues at coordinate 337,845 of NZ_JBODPY010000001.1, read as the reverse complement.
ACAAGAAGAAGTGGCGATAAGATTATTGAGTAGACATTTGTCCTTAAAGAAGCCTAACCATAAGTTTATTTCAGAAGAAGTTTTTGACGAATTACAGGAGATTCTACCAAAGGATATTAAAGCCCATTTGTCTAATCAAACAAGTCTAGACAAAGACGGCAATTTAGATTATGAAGCTACAGTGGCATATTTAACGGAAGTAATGCACAGTGACAATTCTAATTTTGTGTATTCACTACTTAGTTATGATCACCCGTATTATTCTATTGAGGCCATTTCAAAAGTAAAAATAGAGCGTATCTCCTCGAGTGACTTAGTGAAACTGAGTTACGAAATAGATGACCCGGGTATTTGTCAACAAACACTAAAAATCTATATAGAGGTATGTACTAAGATGTATAAGGACCTAAAAGAAAATGGGTCTGATGCTGTTGTAAAATACTTCGAAAAACAACTGATGTTGTCAGAAACGAAATTGAAGGCGATAGAGCAGAAGATGCTAAGATTCAATCAAGATAATAACATTATAAATTACTATGAGCAAAGTAAAGCGGTTGCAATCGTAAAAGAAGACATGGAAGTGACCTATAAAAAGAATATGGCTCAACTAGCGGGTACACAGGCTTCTGCGCAACGTTTAGAAGAAAAAATGGCGATACAAGAGCTTATTCAAGAAAAGAATAATGCTATTGTGAAAAGTAAAAAGAAATTAGGAGAGCTTAATTATAAAATAGGAATGTACGCCGCCAAATCTAATGGCGATGAGCGTTCTACACAAAATATAGAGCAATTAAAAAAACAGGCTAAAGCACTTCAGAAAGAAATAAAAACTAATGTGGACGAATTGTATTCGTTCCAAAATTCAACAGATGGTGTACCTATTAAAAAAGTATTGCCAGATTGGGTGGATAAAGTTGTAGAGACCGAAGATTTAAAAGCTAAACTCTCGGTAATGGATGCGCAGAATAAAGCCATAGAAAAACAATTTGCAACGTATGCGCCGGCTGGTGCTAATTTAAAGCGAATAGAACGGGAAATAGAAGTGGCAGAACAAGAATACCTTGAGATTTTGCATGGTCTAAACCTTGCTAAGCTTAAGTTTCAAGACACACAACTGTCTAGCAATTTAACTGCAGTAGATCCACCGTTTTATCCATTAAAACCTATTCCGTCTAAGCGAAAAATTATCATAATAGCAATAGTCCTTATTACTGGTATAATAATACTTGCTACCATTTTACTTATGGAATTTTTTGATGATTCTCTGAAGAACGAAGAAAAAGCAAAAGAGAAATTAGAAATCCCATCCATGGGAATGCTTCCTAAGCTTTTTAGAGCAAAATCGCATTTAAATTTAGTAAGAATGCAAGATCGTTTGATGGATTTTGTAATGCAGAATTTAGATAGAACATTCAAAGCGCAAAATATTACTAAGACTCCAAAAATAATCACTGTTTTTAGCACTAGAAATAATGAAGGTAAAAGCGTTATTGCTACTAATATCGCTATAAAGTTAAAGGCGTCAGGGCATTCCGTGATGGTGTTCAACCATTCGGATGAAGATAAATCTAAGACTAGTATTTCCAGATCGGCCTGGTTATATAAATTCTTTGGGTATCAAGATCCACGAATAGATTATGGCCATCCGTTTTTATCTCCTGCAAATGATAATTTAAGTACTTGTGAATACAAGATATATAATATGGACGAATCTTATAAAGGAGTTAAGGATTATCAAGAATTTATGGTCAATTTTTCAGAAGATAACAATGGGAGTTTAGACTATATTTTGATCGAATTACCAAATTTGCTTGAGTTTAGCTACCCTTCAGAATTAATAGCAAATTCAGATTTAGCATTAATGGTTTGTCGTTCTAATAGATTATGGTCTAAAGCAGATGATAACATTCTAGATAATTTAAAAGCAATTGCGAGCGAAAAATTACAGTTTATTATTAACGGTGTTGAGATTATGGAAGTTGAAACTGTTTTGGGCGAGTTGCCAAAGAAGCGTTCTAAGACGAGAACTAGATTAAAGAATATGTTCAGTTTTCAGTTCTACACGAATAACCATATTTAAGATGAAGAAGCTGTTCAATAAAGTAATCAGAGAAGATAATTTCTTGTCTTTATCAGGAAACCTAATTATCGCCCTATTGGGTTTTGGCGGTTTTGCTTTGTTGGCAAGAAGTTTAGAGACACAAGAATTTGCTCAATGGGTACTATTTATTTCTGGAGGATCACTTGTTGAAATGCTTCGTTATGGAATTACCAATAATGGACTGGTAAGATTTCTTTCGGGAGCCACAGAAAAGAATAGGGACCAGTTAATAGGCGCTAATGTTCTTATCAGCTTATTAGCAACTTTGATCATAGCCATGTTATTGCTTAGTGTTAAAGTAGTTTTTGGTGATGTTATTAATACATCATCATATGTGGTCTTTTTTAGCTGGTATCCAGTTCTGGCATTTGTAAACCTTCCGTTTAACAATGCGCTTGTAGTACAACAGGCAAAGATGAGGTACGATAAAATATTAATCATTAAAGCATTAAATAGTGGGCTGTTCTTTGGTTTTTTAGTGGTCAATACTTTTGTTTTAAAGTGTTCTGTCTTAGAGATTACCTTAGTGTTTTTGGGTGTAAATACATTGACTTCTTTGGTTTGTATAAGTCAATCCTGGGATGGTTTAAGCCTCATCAGAAAAGCAACTAAAAAAACACTAAAAACCTTATTGAACTTTGGAAAGTACAGCACGTTCACACTTATTGGAACTAACTTATTACGCAATGCAGATATTTTAATTATTAGCATAAGTCCTTTTGGCAGTAATGCTGTGGCCTTGTTCAGTATCCCGCTAAAGCTTACTGAGATCCAACAAATTCCTTTGCGAAGTTTCACGGCTACAGCTTTTCCAAAAATGTCAAAAGCGAGTTTAGAGGGAAAAACAGATAATGTAAGAGCACTATTTAACACTTATTCTGGTGCATTAACCTATTTGTTCTTTGCCGTGTCCATAGGAACCTTTGTTTTTGCAGAAGCATTTGTAATTCTAATCTCTGGATATCAATATTTAGATACCGCGGTAACAGGTATAGATATTGTAGCTATCGTGAGAATATTATCGGTTTATGGGCTATTACTTCCTATAGATAGAATGACTGGAATTGGTTTGGACAGTATCAATAGACCTAATATCAATGCTTTAAAAGTGTCCATAATGTTAGGCGCTAATATTATTGGGGATTTGGTAGCCATATATGTATTTAAGTCCATTGAAATGGTTGCTGTCTCAACACTTGTCTTTACAACTGTTGGAATTATAGTTGGGGCTTATTTTCTAAATAAGACGTTTCGTGTTTCGCTTTTCGAAATCTTTAAGAGCGGTCATAAATTTTACAAAAACCTTTGGCTTCAATCAAAACAGTTGACCAAAGGATTTCAGGTTTAACTAGATGAAGATAAATAGTATTTTATTGTGAAGCGACGATCTGAGGTTGTGGCTTTGCGTTTTGGTTGAATACATGGGCTATGGGGCATACACTAAAAAATATAGTAGAATTTCTTTATCAATATTAGTTTTCTTTTCGTCTACGCTTAATGTTCATCCGTCGAAATCTAGCCTACATCACTCGGTTTAGATTCTATGTTTGTAATGTAAAACAAATCAATAAGTTAAGTTTTACAGAATAAACAATGAACATAATTAAAAATCATATTAACCCTTTTGAAAATAACTCAGGTTCAATGCGAATTACCAACCTCAATACTGCAATAATACTTATTGCAGTATTGAGTGTTTTGGGAATAGTAATCGTTAAAGCTGAGGTTATAGGGGTTGCACTTTGTGTGAGTTTGTTTTTTGTTGCAGTCTTGGTTTATGCCATATTCAAAGACCCAAAAATCGGAATTTATATTCTTATCATTTTAGGCTTTTTTGCTATAGGGGCTTCGCGATATGTCCAAGCACCATGGGGATTAACTATAGACGCCTTATTAGTGCTAATCTATATCGCCTTATTCTTTAAATCATTTGCAACAAAACTACCATGGCTAAAAGCGAAGTCTAGCTTGACTATAGTGGTAAGCTTATGGATGGTTTATGTGTTATTACAATTAGGAAATCCAGAAGTGATCAGTATGGAGGCTTGGTTTTATGCAATGCGCGGTGTAGGACTCTATCAGGTTTTGGCAATTCCATTGTTATTTATATTATTTAGTAAGCAAAAAGATTTAAATAACTTTTTTATAATTTGGGGAATTCTTTCGATTATAGGAACTTTAAAGGGCTTACAACAATTTCAATTTGGAGTTGATCCTTTTGAACAGCGTTGGTTAGAGTTGGGTGGTGCAGAAACACATGTCCTTTTCGGGAAGTTAAGGATTTTCTCATTTTATTCAGACGCTGGTCAATTTGGTGCCTCTCAGGCACATGCAGGTGTTGTGTTTGGGATTTTAGCTTTATTCAAAAAAACAAGTATTAAGCTTAGAGTATTTTTTTTTAGCGTAGCATTAGCAGGTTTTCTAGGTATGGTTATTTCAGGAACTAGAGGTGCTCTTGCTGTGCCAGCTATTGGCGGGTTTTTGTTTTTAATTCTTAGCAAAAATTTCAAAATCCTTTTGCTTGGGGCTGTTTTGGGAATAGGGGTGTATGTTTTTTTTGCACACACAACAATTGGTCAGGGAAATGCAGAAATAAGAAGAATGCGCACCGCATTTGACCCTAATGAAGCATCGCTACAAGTACGTTTAGCTAACCAAAGAAAGCTAAAAGGTTATTTGGCTTCAAGACCTTTTGGGGGTGGTATAGGAGCCACAGGTAACTGGGGAAAACGTTTTACACCTCGTACTTTTTTGGCAAATACAGCGACTGATAGCTGGTATGTCATGGTCTGGGCAGATACAGGTGTGGTTGGATTAGTGTATTATTTATTTATGTTGTTTTTCATTCTTCTTTCAGGTGCTCGAAATATCATGTTCAAAATCAAGGATCATAATTTAAAAATCCAAATAACTGCAATTGCATGTGGGATGGCCGGTATAATGGCGGCCTCTTATGGTAATGGTGTTTTTGGACAAATGCCCACAGGGATACTCATGTACGCCACTATGGTTTTCATGTTTGTTTCTCCACAATTGGATAAAAGTAAAAGATTAAAAAGTGCATAAAATAATAGAGTCATGAATTATAGAAGTATTAACGATTTAAATGAAACCATATTAAGAAAACTTCATTTGATATCTAGAGACATAGATTTGGTGGTTGGTGTGCCAAGAAGTGGAATGCTACCTGCTAATCTATTAGCGCTATATCTTAATTTACCATATACGGATATCCATTCATTTATTAATGGCTTTGTGTATAAAGCGGGTGCTAGAAGACAATTTTTTGACAGTTCAGATTATAAGAATGTATTGGTCGTAGATGATAGTATTGCTAGTGGTTCTGCCTTGGCGGAGTGTAAGGAGAATTTAGCACACTTAAAATCAAAATTCAATTTTAAGTATGCAGTAGTTTATGCGGCACCGGGCAAGGAAAATCTTGTGAATTATGCCTTAGAAACAGTAGCTAATCCACGCTATTTTCAGTGGAACATCTTTAACCATTCTACTTTAGATAAAGCATGTTTTGATATTGATGGTGTATTATGTGCAGATCCAACTAAAGAACAGAATGACGATGGACCAAAGTATATCTCGTTTCTACTAAATGCGACACCATTGTATCTCCCAGGAAGTAAAATAGGAACATTAGTAACATCTCGATTAGAAAAATATAGAACTGAAACCGAAACTTGGTTAGAAAACCATAGGATAAAATACGATAGACTTGTGATGCTAGACCTGCCAAATATGAAAGCTAGGCAAAAAGCCAACTGTCATGGCATTCATAAAGCCAATGAATATAAAAAGAGCAAGTACAATCTATTTGTGGAAAGTAATTTAAAGCAAGCCCTAGAGATTAATAAGCTTACCAAGAAACCTGTGTTTTGTACAGAAAACTTTAAGATGATATACGACTCTCAGTCACTTGCCTATAATATTAAAAGTGGTAAATATTTACCCTTTGTAAGAGAAGTTGCTCTCAAAGTAAGAACAGTAATTAGCAAGTTTAAAAGAAGAGAACTAGCAGTTAAATAAAACTAATTATTCACTATTAGAAGAACTATCACCATGGAAACTATAACTCAGATATTTCAATATTTAGCGCAGGGCACAGAAATTGTCTTTGCTGTTTACTTCGTAGTATCATGTCTATATGTTTTAGTATTTGCTGCCGCAGGACACTTCTATAAAAAACGAAAGCAAAATACAGATAACGAGCTGAGCAAAATGGTAATATTTATTCCCGCCTACAAGGAGGATGCTGTTATTGTAGGTGTTGCAAAGAAAGCGTTGATACAACAATATCCATCAAGTTTTTTTGATGTTGTTGTTATTGCAGATTCATTACAGCCTACAACGCTAATAGAACTTCAAAAACTACCTATTAAAATAGTAGAAGTAAGCTTTGAAAATAGTACCAAAGCAAAAGCCTTAAATGCTGCTATGCATTATATGGATGACGATTATGAATATGCTATTATACTTGATGCGGATAACATTATGGAGTTTCATTTTTTAACGAAAATGAATACGGCATTTCAGAATGGTTTTCGTGTGGTACAAGGGCATAGAAAAGCAAAAAATCTAAATACGCCTTTTGCTATTTTAGATGCAGCTAGCGAAGAAATAAACAATCATATTTACAGAAGAGGGCATCGTGCTTTAGGATTATCTTCAGGATTGATTGGTTCAGGTATGGGTTTTGAATACAGAATATTTAAGGCCATTATGAAAAAGATTACGGCTATTGGGGGATTTGATAAAGAACTTGAGTTTGAGTTGGCTAAAAAGAACATCACCATAGAATATCTTCAAGATACTGTTGTTTTAGACGAGAAAGTTCAGAAGTCATCAGACTTTTCAAAACAACGAAGACGTTGGTTAGCAACTCAGTTTGTATATCTAAAAAGATATTACAGAACTGGATTAAGAGCGCTTTTTACAAGCGGTAATATAAACTTCTTTGATAAGGTTTTTCAGATGATAGTACCACCTAGAATTTTATTGCTTGGAATAACAGTTATAACTGCGCTAGTTTATTGCCTGTTAGATTTTGGATTAAATATTAAAACCTACGTATCTAGCTTTGTCTGGGGAGTAAATCTTGCGCTTTTGGTTGTAGCTTTTGTATTAGCACTTCCAATACCGTTTTACAATACCGCAACTTTGAAAGCAATGGCTTCAATGCCTTCTGCTTTTCTAAGGATGTTCTATCTCCTTTTTAACTTAAAGGGAGCTAATACTAAATTTATTCATACATCACACGGAGAAATTAAAAGCCAAGGAAAATGAGAATTGGTATAGAGGCACAGCGTTTATTTCGTCCGCAGAAACATGGTATGGACAGAGTTGCTCTTGAGTTAATCAAAAACTTACAAGTGTTAGACAAGGAGAATGAGTATTTCATCTTTGTAAAACCAGATGTAGATAACAAGGTCATCTCTAGTACTGATAATTTTCATATCGTTGAGATTGAAGGTGGCGCATATCCGATTTGGGAACAATTCAAACTGCCTAAATTGGCTAAAGCTCATAACTGTGATATTCTGCATTGTACTAGTAATACAGCGCCTTTGGCTTTGCAAATGCCATTAGTAACTACGCTCCATGATGTTATTTTTAAAGAAGGAAGTGTGCTAGAACAATTGACAAGTAGCGCTTCTTGGTATCAAAAAATAGGAAATCTCTATAGAAGATTAATTGTTAACAGCATCGTTAAGAAGAGCCAGAGGCTTATCACGGTTTCTAACTTTGAAAGACAAAATATTTCTAAAATTTATAAGTTAGATAGCAGCAAAATACAAACAGTACATAATGGTGTCAATGAGTCCTTTAAAGCTGTGGTTGATAACAAAGCAAGGGCAAAAGTTAAACAGAAATATAATCTTCCAGAACACTTTTTGTTGCATCTAGGCAATACAGACCCTAGAAAAAACACAGCACGTGTCTTAAAAGCCTTTTACATGTATATTTATGTGTATACAGAAGATTTAAAATTAGTTCTTGTTGGTCTTAATGAATCCAAACTAAGTACGATCTTAAAGTCTATTGATTTAGAAGAAGAGTTAAGCGATAAAATAATACTTACAGGGTATGTAGTAGACACAGACTTACCAATATTGTTTAGTCTGTCCGAGTTGTTTTTATTTCCTTCATTAAGAGAAGGTTTCGGGATTCCAATCATCGAAGCAATGGCATGTGGAACTCCTGTGATTACCTCAAATACATCCTCAATGCCCGAAGTTGCAGGTGATGCAGCTTGTCTGGTAAATCCAAATAGTACAGAAAATATTTATGAAGCTATAGCCAAAGTACGTTCGGATAAAAATTATAAAAATCAGCTTACTGAAAAGGGATTGGCAAGGTATACCAAATTTACCTGGGAAAATGCAGCAAGACAGGTCTTGGGAATTTATCAGACGTTTAACCATAACAATATTTAGAAATGACTGTAACAGGAAAAGATATAGTAATAGTAGGAATACAGCCTTGGGATATAAAAATTGGCAGTAACTGTAAAAACATTGCTGTGGAATTTGCTAAGTATAACAGGGTTCTTTATGTAAATCCACCATTAGACAGGATTACGAGGTATAGGCAAAAATATAAGCCGTCAATTCAAAAGCGAATTCATATTTCAAAAGGTCATCTTCCAGATATTCAAAAAATAGAATCAAACTTATGGAACCTTTATCCAAAGAGTGTCATTGAGTCTATAAATTGGATTAATTCTCACCAAATATTCAAACTTTTAAATAGGCGAAATGCAAAATTATTTTCGGAGAATATTACAGATGCAATCAATCGCTTAGGTTTTAAAAATATTTTATTGTTCAATGACAGTTCTATGTTTTTGGGACTTCACTTAAAAGAGTTTTTGCAACCAGAGCTATACACCTATTATATTAGAGACAACTTAGTTAAAGAGCCATATTGGAAAAAGCATGGTGAGCGTCTAGAGCCAGTTTTAATGGAAAATGCAGATGTCATTGTCAATAATTCAGAATACTATGTAGACTATAGCTCAAAATATAACAAGAATAGTATTATGGTAGGACAAGGGTGTGATGTGAGTATGTTTAGCGATGAAGATAATAGTATGGCCATTCCGGAGGAATTTAATACAATTCAAGGCCCTGTAATTGGCTACGTAGGGTCCCTAACTACATTGCGATTAGATATAGATTTATTAGAGTTTATAGCTGTTAAAAGATCGGATTGGAATATTGTTCTTGTTGGTCCTGAAGATGAAGCATTTAGATATTCGAATTTACATGAGTTAAAAAATGTACATTTTTTAGGTTACAAACCAGCAGACCAATTAGCCTCATACATTAAAGGCTTTCATGTTGCTATTAACCCTCAGGTTGTTAATGAAATTACTATAGGTAATTATCCTAGAAAAATAGACGAATATTTAGCTATGGGTAAACCAGTTGTAGCTACAGAAACAAAAGCAATGCAAATGTTTAAGGACTATGTTTACCTGGGAGAAACAAAAGAAGATTATGTGTCGCTTATTGATAAAGCTTTAACGGAGCATTCAAAAACTAAAGCAAAGGCACAGATAAAATTTGCTAATCAACACACTTGGAAAAATAGTGTTAATCATATTTACGCGGCCATGGAATCTACTTTAAAACAATTTCATTAATGGAATTTGTGTCTAAAATAAAATCGAACAGTAAATTAAAGCGATTGGCTCATTGGTCTATTTTAATCCCCAATCAAGCAAGACCTAGATTATGGATAAAATGGTTTGTAAACCCATTTGTTCATAAGAAAGGAAAAGGATCTGTTGTGAGAAGACACACTAGGATGGATGTGGTGCCCTGGAATAAATTCAGTCTTGGTCAAGCGTCAACCATTGAAGATTTCTCAGCAGTGAATAATGGTGTAGGTGACGTTATCATTGGGGATAGGACAAGAATAGGTTTAAGTAATACAATAATTGGACCGGTAAATATAGGGAATGATGTAAGACTAGCTCAGGGTGTGGTGATTTCTGGATTAAATCATAATTATAAGGACATTTATAGACCAATTCATGCACAGGGGTTTACCACTAAGCCCATTATCATTGAAGATGAATCTTGGATTGGGGCTAATGTTGTTATAGTGCCTGGCGTTACTATAGGTAAACATTCTATAGTTGCGGCAGGAAGTGTGGTTACAAAAGATATACCTAAATATACCTTGGTTGCGGGTAATCCTGCTAAAGTATTAAAGCAATATAATTTTGAAACACAAACTTGGGAGAAGGTAAAGTATTAAACCTTATCAAGACAGTAATTTGCCACCTATCGATACCAAATGGTGAACTATCTAAACTGTAAGTCTGACTAAAGAATTATTTATAAACACAGCAAAAAGCTAACTAATTTTACATTAAAATCATTTTTATGGATACTTTAAAAATACTATTCTGGATACTATTATTTATAATAGTTTATACATACATAGGCTATGGTATTTTGCTATATGCCATGGTAAAAATAAAGCGCTTATTTTCAAAAGATTGTAGTGCCAGTGTAGCTTTAAACGAGTTCCCAGAGGTCACTCTTATGATTCCTGCTTATAACGAGAGAAATTATGTGCGCCAGAAAATGGAAAATACAATGCATCTAAATTATCCGAAAGATAAACTGAAGGTCGTTTGGGTAACAGATGGTTCTAATGATGGGACAAACACACTACTTGAAACTTATGACAATGTGCAGCTTTTTCATAGCAACGAAAGAAAAGGTAAGATCAATGCCATGAACAGAGTGATGCCTCATGTAAAAACTCCTCTGGTTGTTTTTAGTGATGCTAATACAGATTTGGGAGAAGACTCCATTATGCATATTGTAAATTGTTTTAATGACAAAAAAGTGGGTTGTGTCTCAGGCGAGAAAAGAATAGTAAATAGAGATAGTGATGTAGCAGCAGGAGCAGGAGAGGGTTTGTATTGGAAGTACGAATCAAAATTGAAAAAGTGGGATGCAGAACTGTATTCTGCTGTAGGTGCAGCTGGAGAGTTATTTGCAATAAGAACTGAATTATACAACGAGGTAGAACCAGATACCATATTAGATGACTTTATCATTTCACTTAGGGTAGCTCAAAAAGGATACACCATTCAATATAATCCAGAAGCATATGCAATTGAAACTGCTTCAGCAAATGTAAAAGAGGAGTTAAAGCGTAAGATTAGAATTTCAGCAGGCGGGATTCAATCTGTAGTTAGACTCAGGTCACTATTAAATATCTTTAAATACGGCCTATTTTCATTTCAATACATTTCGCATCGTGTTTTACGCTGGACCATAACCCCTTTGTGTCTATTATTGATAATTCCTGTTTCTTTTTTAATTATATATCAAGACGGTCTTACAGGTTTTGGCTTTTATAATGTGTTTTTTTGGTTACAATTAATAATGTATTTAGGTGCCTTGCTAGGATGGTTATTAGAAAGTAATGCCACAAGTATCAAGGTGTTATTCATCCCCTACTACTTTTTTATAATGAATCTGTCAGTGGTTCTTGGGTTTATAAGGTTTATAGGGGATAATCAATCTGTGAATTGGGAACGTGCCAAAAGAGCTACTATCCGATAAAATTTAAACTTAACCTAAATTAAATGATATGAAAATTGGTGTGATAATAGTTTTTGGAGAGGATAATGATTGTATTCCTACAGATGATTTAATAAATCATATTAATGATAATTTTGAAATAGAATTTTGCTTGGTCAATAATATGAGTGATATAATTCAAGACGAGCTAATACAGATTTGTAATAATTGTGATAATGCAAATGTTATCTTTATAAGAAGAAAGAAATCCTTTAATTTTGCATTACGAGCTGGGACAAGATATTTATCAAGTATTTCAAATCTTAATCAGATAACATATATAAAAGCAATAAATAGCGAGGAAATAATAAAGGTAATGAGGGTATTGACGCATAGCCGAAATGAGATAATTGCTAAGATTATTGAGCAAAGAAGAACTGATAAGGTAAAGCCAACATTATTTCAATCATTATTATCAATATCCTAATTTTTAAGTCACAATTACCAATTAACGACACTTATTGACCATTCAGGACTTCTTTTAAAGCTTTAGGCTAAATTTAATCCCTTACATTATTAAACATTTTAGGTTTGTAGTGCTATTAACCAATAATGTTTAAAAATGAAAAAATGGAATATTATTCTTGTTCTATTGCTTGTCATGTATCAAAATTGCAGTAGAGAATTTCAAGATGAAGCTTCAACACCAACCAATGAAAATGTTGATGACATGTCATCACTAATAGTTCCGGATGGTCATAATCTCAGACCGGTGAAACTTCAAAACACAAACATAAGTTTATCAGAAGAATCTATTGCCTTTATGGCCAAAATTAGGATTTTCAAAGTGGAAGGTAATTCTAATAAGTTGTTATATCAAGGCTATATTGATAAGGACCATCCTTTAAATAGAGATGTCCAAATACCAAATCATACTCAAATGGTTTTGGTGGAGGTAGATCTCGCAACAAACACTAGACAGTATTTTATCACACCAAACCAATTAGAAAATCTTATTTTGACAGATGATATAGCGGAAGAAAACGAAGAGGCAGGAAGGTCATTTTCTTCTGACGATCCCCCAAGTTGGAATTGTGATGACTACTCTGAGTTTAATGGAAACGATGGTGGGAATTATAAAATAACCGGAAACGCGACACAAGGGTTAAATGTTAATTCTAATACCAAAATCTACATTTGTAGTGGAGGTTCATGGACCCCTGCCTATTTAAATGACAATTCGAGTAAGCTTACAATATATGTGGCTCAAGGCGGGACTTTAAATCTGTCAGGGACTATAAATTCAAAAATTTATAATGAGGGCACTTTTAATGGAGTAAATGCAAATATTGCTGAGGATTTAGATAACTGGGGATTAACTAATATTACTGGAAATCTTTCAGTTTCAGAAGAAGTTCAAAATTTTGGTGGAACGATAAACATCTCCGGTAGTTTCAACAATAATGAACATTTTAAAAATGAAGGGGGATCAGTTTATATAGGTGGTCATGTCACCCTATCAGATAAATTTGATAATAAAGAAGGTTCCGAATTAACCGTTGCTGGCAATTTCACTGTAAACGATGGTAAATTTAAAAACTATTGTAAAACAATAATATCGGGGACATTAATCAATAATGATGAAGTAGAATTTAAGAACGCATCATATACACTCATTACAGGGGCATTCATGAACAATTCAAATAAAGAGGTTAAAGTCAAAGAAGGTTCTATATTTAAATGTGCAAGTATTATTTCAAGTGGCAACATTAAAGGTGACCATGCTTATTCTATTATTGAAACTGGCTCTATAACCTTTAATGGCGGTAAGAAATTTAAAGGAGAATTAGATATATGTTCTAACAGTTATTTAAGTTCTATGGGAGATAATGATGTGATTAATACATGTTCCACATTTATATCATCAAACTCATGCTCGCCAGGTTATAACAATATAGTTGATAATGATGGAGACGGATCTGAAGAAGGTGTTGATGTAGACGATAATAACCCTGATATAGCTACTTATAATTATCCTCAAGGGCAAGGTTTGTATTTTACATCTGTCTATGAAGATTTATACCCTTGTCAAGGCGATTATGATTTTAATGATTTGGTTAATAATTATAGCTATAAGGAGGGGCTAAATAACGGAGATAATAACGATGGACAAAATACTTATGTTACAACTATTGAGTTTAATTACAAGTTTCCTGCTTTAGGAGGTGGTTATAATAATAGTTTTGTTTTAAGGGTGATAGATGAAGATAATGACGCGGTATTAAGCCTAGATGCTTCAGATAATTACGGAGCAAGTGACATTACAAGATTACATGATAGTGATAATGGTACCACCCTATTTGTATTTGCGAATCTGAAATCTATTTATGTCGATAATCCCGATGCTATAATTAATAGTCGACAAATAGACTACGCAAATATTCCAGTAATTTCTGGTACTGTAACTAAATTAAATGGTGCTTATGATGAATTTTTATTGAGAGATGGTGTATCAGGGCAGGAAATACATCATTTATATAGTGAAGTACACAGTAATTATGCCGCTTTGAATTTACCGTCAATGTTTAATGATGATAATAATTTTTCAGACTGTGATGACAGATCTACTGGGAGTAGTTTATTTGTCAATGCTAACGGTTTTCCATGGGCATTAAATGATTTACCTATTGATTGGCCGTGGCCAAAAGAGAATGTAACAATTTTAGAGGCCTATCCAAATTTTGATGATTTCGTTACTTCAAATCCAGATTTAGATTGGTACTCCGACACTAACGGTAATAGAAATAATTCTAAACTAATTTTTAATTAAAATTAATTTAATAGTAAGTTGATTAAAAAAGTCGCTCAATGATTATTTTAAATAATAAATCTAGAGTGACTTTTTTTATATGTCCTAGTCTCCTGTTGCTTAATACCAAAAAATACTATTTAACAAGGTAATTGTGCAAATTTCCAATTAGTTCTTACACTCAAAATTTAATTAAATGAAAATTGCTCCACAGCTTATCTACATTAAATGGGCATTTGTCTAAATAAAAGGTCTTAAAATAGAAATATTAAAAAAATGTTACTAAAGTCAATTTAAATTAGTAATGATTTCCAAATCTATGAATAACAAAAAAGATATATAATCAATGAAGTTTTTAATAAAAAATTCAGTCATAATATTATTAACCTTGTTGAGTGCTTGTGCCAAACCAGAAATAGATAATTCATCATTAGAAGTTACAGATGTTGAGTCAATAAATATCCCAGATGGTTTCGACTTTAGTACATATAGAAAAGTAGATATTAAAATACATGATAATTCAGTAAATTCTAAATATGATGTATATGCTTATACAGAGAGTGCACATTCTGTAGGTTATGAAACCTTTGAAAACCAGTCAGGTGAAATGGTAACCGAAGAGGTATTTAAAAATGATATTCTTAATAAATTGATTTTTTCTGGCGTTCCAAAAAATGGAATTTTAGAGCATTCAGTAAATATTCCAAATTTCTATGAACAATTATATATCCGAAAAAAGGAGAATTTAAAGTATTCAGGATCTGTTGAGCTAATTACAGATAATAAAGTTGAATATTTTAATAATGTGGATTCCAACAATAATACGGGACGAGATAACGTTGAAGATTATTTGTATTGCGTTAACGGATCAGCAGAACATTTCCAAGTAAATCCATTAGATGGATCATTAACTTATCTTTCCGATATGCCTATGGGCAGTTATACAGCTGCTATAGATCAAGAAAATGGATTTATGTATTCAATAGGCAGAAGTAGTCCGCATCCTTTAATGAAATATGATATTGCAAGTAATTCGTGGGAAATTATTGCAAATCTTGGAATCGGTGGACCTAGATTAGATTTTAATGTAAACGATAGGTTGCTGTATTTTTCAAAACTAGATAAATTATATACGTTTGATCCTGTGGATGGGACAAATTTGAATATTTGGGACATTAATGGATTACATAACACCCATGGTGGTGATTTAGCCTTTGCGGCAGATGGGACATTATTTCTATGTTCATTTTCCGGATTATATAGACTGGATTTAAACGAAAATAATGAATATGATAGTGTTCGTATTAGTGCAGATAATTTACCTTTTTACCCCACTTCCATGACATTTGATTCTAATCAGGATTTATGGCTTGCAAATAATGCATCGAGTTCGGATTTAATCATAATGGATACAGTAACAGGTGGCTGGGAATATGTATATGGTATTAACGCAAACAACGGTACTGATTTTGGAAGAACAATTAATGATTTAACCACGTTTAGAATTTTTTCAAATGAACCTGATGAAACCGATACTGATGGAGATGGTGTTGTGGATAATGATGATGCTTACCCTAATGATCCCGATGTAGCTTACGAAATTTTCACACCTAGTAAATATGGTACTGGCAGTATTGTTTTCGAAGATTTATGGCCTTCTAGTGGTGATTATGATTTCAATGATATGGCTTTAAATTATAAAGCAATAGTATTATTAAACTCAGATAATTTAGTGGTAAGAGTGGATTTTATTTGCAGAGTTAAATCAAATTCTGCAGGTTTTACAAATGGTATAGGGATAGAGATAGAAGGGCTAGCATCGTCGGATATTGAAAGTGTTTCAGGTACTTCCTACAGCGAAAATTATATAAATTTAAATGCTAATGGTACAGAAAGTGCTCAAGATAATGCGGTCATAATTTTTACAGATAATGCCGATAATTTAATTACAGAGAGAACTATTACAATTAATTTTGTAAACCCCACAAGCACTACCATTCTAGGTGAAGCCCCATTTAAACCATTTTTAATTGCAAATAAAGTTAGAGAGCACGAAATTCACCTTCCTTTTAATTCAACAACTCAGCTTGGTCAAAATTTAGTAGAAACTAGTGGAATGCATGTAGATCCTGATGGTAATTATATATCCGATACTGGTTACCCTTGGGCATTAAGTATAATACATGATTTTAAAGTTCCAAAGGAATCAGTTAGAATATATGACGCCTATAACTTTTTTAGTGACTGGGCCACTTCTGGAGGTAATAATTATAAAGATTGGTACAAGGATAATCCAGGTTATCGAAACAGTAGTTTATTGAAAGACTAGTATTGTTTTTAAATCGAGGTGATAGAGTTTTATTTTAGAGCTATAGGTTGAGATAAGCGAACCTATGTAAATTTTGATATTTTTTCGGCGAATCTAATTTTGGATATCTATTTAGGTTTCACTCGAAAAAGAGGTAATTATTACCAAATTTATCAGTAAGAAACTAATAGTTAAAATAAAGGTCACTTTAAGATTGATAAGAAATAGTTAGTCCAGAGTGGCTTTTGCATACATTCTTTTCAAGAAGTTTTCAATAAGCTTTATTATGAAATTGATTCTAGATATAATGGCTCAAATGGATAATTTGTTAAAATTTTAATGATATGGTCAATCAAGTAAATAATATTGAACATATAATTTCTAACGGCTTCGCCTCGCCCAAAGTGTTTGAAAGATTTTGTAAGAGACACATATTATAATTGATAAGAAATGAAAAAGTAGAAAGAATGTTAATCAAAGTTTAATAAAGGTATTCTTTGTATTGCTAATTGTCGTTTTAGATTGACATTTTGTTTAATACTGTGAATACTATTTGTAACATAGAAAATAGTACATGTGTACTTTACTCAAATCATACCGCTCGTCGACAGTAATTAGGAGACTATCATAGATTAAGGTCATAATACAGAATTTTCTAAAAATCTCGCACAAGGTTGTTTAATTTTATTAAGAAAAATACTAAATCATACTCAAAAATATAAACTATGAAATTATTAGTCAGAAATTTTGCCATAGTCTTATTATTCTCTATGAATACCTGTGCGAAACCAGACATTGGGAATGATATTACAGCTGAGGAAAACGCTTTATTTATTGATGTACCAACCGATTTTGATTACAATACCCATAGCAGTGTTAATATAAGGATAAATGATAATTCTAGCGCTTTATATGAAGTCTTTGTAACTTCAGAAGATCCTAATTTTTTAGGTACGAAGACCTTCTTAGATGAGTCGGGTAATACTGTAACTGATGATGTTTATAGAGAAGACATTATAAACAAGCAAGTACTTAAAGGAATGCCTAGAAACGGAGTTTTAGAACAATTAGTGACTTTGCCAAAATATTGTAATAAAGTTTATATAAGAAGAAATGATAGATTGAACTTTTCTGGCGAATTTGTTGATGTTGTGAATGGTGAAGTCAACTATTCATTTCAAAATTTAACGGGGAGAAATACTATACAATTAGAGAGAAATGATGTTAATGATTATTTGTATTGTGTTAACGGTCAAGGCGAGTTGTTTCAAATTGATCCCCTTGATGGTGATTTAACCATGATATCAGAGATGCCTATGGGAAGCTGGACAGCTGCCATTGATCAAGAAAATTTAATGCTATACTCTATCGGAAGATCAAGTCCATATCCTTTGATGAGATACTCCATTGAAAATGATGAATGGTCTACAGTAGCCAACTTAGGTATGGGAGGCCCTAGGTTAGCTTATAATTCAAATGACAATTTATTATACTTCTCTGACAACAATGGAGTTTTGTTCACAATAGACCCTATATCTGGTGTGATATTGAATTCGTGGCAGATTACAGGATTACACAATACTACTGGTGGAGATATTGATTTTGCAGAAGACGGGACTATTTACGTTTGTACATTTTCAGGGCTTTACAGTATTGAATTAAATCAAAATAATGATTATGTAGCAACTAGAATTAGTGCAGATAATTTACCATTTCAACCTACATCAATGACTATTGATTCAAACCAAGAATTATGGCTAGCTAATAGCGGATCAAATTCAAGTTTGATTATTATGGATACCACAACTGGAGGATGGCAATATCAATACGGCGTAAATGCTGGGAATAATACTAGTTTTAATAGAGCCATAAATGATTTAACCACACTTCATGTTTATTCTGATAGTGTAGATACAACAGATACAGATGGAGATGGTGTAATCGATTCGGAAGATTCCTATCCTGATGATTCAGAAAAAGCATTTGAAGTCTTTACGCCTAGTAAATACGGGAAAGGAACTATTGCTTTTGAAGACTTGTGGCCGACATATGGTGACTATGATTTTAATGATCTTGCATTTAGCTACAGAGCAATTGTTATTTTAAATTCAGATAATGACGTTGTTCAAGTTGATCTCATTTGTCGTGTAAAAGCTAATGGTGCGGGCTACGATAATGGTTTTGGGATAGAGATAGATGGTTTATTGCCAGATCAAGTTGAAAGTGTCACAGGTACAACATATAGTTCGGATTACATAACACTTAATGCAAATGGAACTGAAGCTAATCAGGACAAAGCTGTAATTATATTAACAGATAATGCAGACAATTTTTTAAACGAAAGGACAGTTTCTATAACGTTGACAGCACCTGTAACTACCTCAGAATTAGGGGTGGCTCCATTTAATCCATTCATAATTATTAATCAAGAACGGCACAAAGAGGTACATTTACCGCTTCACAATAGAACTAGTTTAGGAACTAATGTTAGTATAACAGATGGAATAAACTCAGATGCTGATGGAAACTTTATCTCTTCTAATGGCATGCCATGGGCAATAAGTATTATTCATGATTTTAAAGTACCAAAGGAAAATGTAAGAATAGATGATGCCTATAATTACTTTGTGTCATGGGCAACATCAGGAGGAATATCCCATCAAGATTGGTATAAAGATAATCCAGGTTTCAGAAATGAAAATATGTTAGAAGACTAGTATTTTATGAGTTTTATTTAAGATGCCCCTTATTTAAGTGGATTAATTAATTCCAATTAATGCAAATATTGTGGACACCATTTTACTTCGGTAAAAGTCAATAAAGTAATATCTATATTTATACCAATAGTTGAAGTACATGATATTGTTGTTTATCGGTAAAAAAAGCACTCAAATTCAAGTAAACAAATCTATACAACCGTTTATCGATAAATTATAATATCATCATTCATTATTTGCGAAATTTAGACTATCCCTCTGAGATAATAGCACCCAATTTACTGATTAATAGCCTTAAATTAATATATGAATTAATATCTATTTATTATGGATCTTCAAATTACCAGTTACAACAATCGCTTTAAGATTAAAGGGACACTCAACAAGTTGAGTATAAAAACTTTCAATTCACATTTTTCGAATATTTTCGATAAAATGGATGAAGTTTTAATCAATATTGAGGAAATTCAAAGTATTGATAGAGCTGGTGTTATGGTGTTGGCACAACTGCACAACGAGTCTATTAACAAGTCTAAAAAATTATCAATCATCGGATTGGGTTGTAAAGAATTATACGATCACTTCAAATCCGAAGAGGAAACAAATACTGTTGCAATACCAACCGGTTCTATTGTAGCAGCATAATAAGAACAACAATAGCTTTTAAATTTAAGTGCAATACGGTGCGTTTATGGTGATAGATAGACGGCTTTTATTGCACTTTGTTTTTTTAGCAAGACATATCGGCAACAATC
Source organism: Winogradskyella poriferorum (assembly GCF_050618035.1). Lineage (GTDB taxonomy): Bacteria > Bacteroidota > Bacteroidia > Flavobacteriales > Flavobacteriaceae > Winogradskyella > Winogradskyella poriferorum_A. The sequence goes on along the minus strand of NZ_JBODPY010000001.1, from coordinate 317,595 downwards.
TTCCATGCGCCGTTGATTTTTTTGAAAATAATGATAAAAATACCGTCTGCATTCCCAATGTCCCGTTTTAAGTGATATTCGCCCATAACCCAATAATTATCACCTTCTATTCTCGAAATATCATTAATCACAAAGTTTAAATTGCCTGTTTCGCTTTTGGTTGGATAACGCTTTTTATAGTTTGCTAATGTTTGTTCCCATCCAAGTGTAAGTCCACTTGCGCCATAAAACTTAAGATTTTCACTTTTCCAATAGCCTTCCATAAAACCTTCTAAGTCGTGGTTATTCCAAGCTGTTTCCTGTTGTTGCATAACCAATCTTATTCCAGCCTCTGCGAGGTCATAATCGGTAGAACTAACTGTGGTATTATTTACATCGGCCTTAATGCTAATGCAATTGGTAAATAAAAAGGCAAATAAAAGGATGTAGAGATATTTCATAAGATTGATTTTTTCAATCTTAAAAATACAACTAAAGTTTAAAGTGCTGATTTTTGATTTTTAAAAAATGCATCTGCTTGAAGTTGCATAAGTTCCCGCGCTTTTTTCCGCTTATAATTCATCACTTCTTCTTCATCTGCAATTTCGGTATAAACCTTATTGTTTATATCATTATCAGTTTTAAGAAGTAACTGGCGTTCTGCAACCTTTTGCATGGTCCACGTTTTAACCGTAGTTTCTAAATCTTGTAGTCTAAAATCATACTCACCCTTCGGTGAAATGAGTTTGGCAAAAATAGGTGAGGTTTCAATGGCTAAAAACAATAGAAATATAAAAAATGAAGGTAACCATGGTAATTCACCAAGGGCATTTACACGAGCCATAAGTCCATCAAAATTATCAATTATGGGTTGTGAATCTGTAACATTGGCTTTATAGTCGCCTTGTAAGGCGATAATTTCATTCTCAATATTGGTAATTTTAGCCTTGTTCTCTTCTTTTAGTGTTTGAAGCTCGGCCAAAGCAGCATCATGTTTTTCTCTTTTTTCTTTATAGACAGGTCCTTTACCTAATAAGCCAGTGCCTGCTGTCCCTTCCGCTTCAGTGATATAGGTGTCGTAAAGCGCATTAACTTCAGATTCTTTAGTGTCGATCTGAGATTCTAATCCCTCTATTTGAGCATTTAGGTCTTCAATTTTTGGTGTATACTGTTCGGCAATCTGTGTTTGATTGGATAAAGTCATTTCATTTTTTTGCTCAAGAAGGACTTGATTAATTTCCTTCTCAAAAATTTTAAGCTCCAAAGGCTTTGAAATTACTACAGCTATAATAATAGCTAAGAGAATCCTAGGAATGGCCTGAAGAAATTCATCTATGGCACTGTCTCGCTTTTTAATCGTTGATACGATATATCGATCTAGATTAAAAATTAAAAGGCCCCAAATGAAACCAAAGAAAATGGATGTCAATAAATTATCGAATACGGTATAAAGGGCATAACTCGCAGCGATTGTAGCCATTAAAGCTGTAAAGAACACCGTAGCGCCAATACCTGCATATTTATTTTGTTCGCCATTAGAACAGTCTTCTAAAATTTGGGTATCCGCTCCAGAACAAAGGATAAAGAATTTTTTTAGCATGATGATTTTGATTGATGTATAGGGTATTAGAACGTTAAAAATGCGATAATGTTACACTTTTAGACAAAAAAGCCTCAAAATTTCTTGAGGCTTTTTTAAAAATGGATGAGTTTTTAGCTTCGCTTTTTATGCTTTTTTGCTTCTTTAGTAAGAAGAACTCTTTTGGAACCATTGATGTTTTTATACTCTAATCCTTTAACCTTTTTGGATTTTACCAATGCAATAGCTTCATCTGAAGTTATCTCTTTGCCTCCAAAATACATAGGGATGCTTTTTTTAGCATAGTATATGACTGAATCTAAAATAGATGGAGGAGGTGGTGGAGGTGGCACTTCACTAAGTTCACCATTCTTGGTTTTTGTGACCTTTACCTTAGGTGGAGCTGGTGGTTTAGGCTGTTTAATGGACTTCACTTCCTTTACCATAGGTTTTGGTGTTTCTGGTGCTGGAGGAGGAGGTGGTGGAATGCTTGGGAAGGGCTCAGCGTTTTGACGTTGCGCTTCGGTCATTAAATTTTTGTAGATATGTAAATAACGTTCTACTTCCTTCTTTTTGATGATTGGATATTCATAAGAGTTATTGGCCTTAGCTTTCTCAACAGCATTATTTATTTTTTTAGCCCATTTATTATAGGCTACAATCTGTTGTTTAGTAGCTTTTTCTTGTATTGGTTGGCTTACAGTTTCTACAACCGTGTATTCTGGCATTGGCCATTCAGTGACTAAAACGGCTTCTGGAAGAGCGACTGATTTCTTTTTTTGCTTAAAAGTCATTCTATCATAAATAGAATTATAGTATCTAAAAGTTTCGTCATTAATCATATGAGGATAACCGTTTATTTTTTCAGACTCTGACATTTTAGCAAACTTTGCTTTCATCTTTTTAGCCCAAAGATTATACGAGGCAATTTCTTTTTCGGTTGGTAATTTTTGTTGAATCGACATCTTACTTTCAATAGCAAATGGTGTATTGCCTTTAGCTCTATTCACAATTTGATTTGGTGTAACAATGCGATAAAAACCATAGTCTAACAGATTGTTATAAATAAACCAAACCTCTTTGTTTGAAATGTCTTTAGACGAACTAACATGGATATTCATTAGTTGATTTCGATCCGCTGTGGTGATATCTTGATGTAAGCTTTCAATTACTTTTTTAAAGTTCTTTTTTGTTGCCTTTATACCATCGATGAGATAAGCGTTTTTATTAAGTATTTTAACTTCAATACTTCTGGCATATTTATTATTAGCCGATTTAGATAATTTAACAAGGTAATTCCCCTCCTTATCTTTTTGAGTGATCATTTCGGTACATTCTCCTTTATTAGTAACTGCAATAGTCTTAGCTTTTTCAACCGAAATCAATTCATCATTTAAATAGAATGAAGCTCCCAATTGATCCATTTCTAGAATATATTCTAAAAATGAAGGATTATAAACTTCTTGCAGATCCTCAATATTAGGGCCTCCTTTAGACTTCTTTGGTGCAGGTGGAGGCGGTGGAGGAAGTGTTTCTTTTTCTTCCTTAGTTAACTCACTCCTTTTTTTATAGTAGGTTTTACCGTTGAGTGTAATTTTAGCGTAGGGAAGTATAGGAGCTGTAGGGCGTTTCACTTTAGCTTTATATTCTTTTTTCATTCTAAAGTACATACCACCTAAGTCTGAAAATAGGTCATCCATTTGTTGTTTTTCAGCACTACTTTTATTAATGTAATGTGGTGGCGTATCCTGGAGCTTTTTATACGCTTCGTACTTTTTGAGGTATGCTTTAAGTTCGTCGTTAAGAGTATTTATTGAAATTGGTTTAGGTAATATTAGGTTGTATTTATTTACTACTTCTTCTGGTATTTTAGAATAAAGTTGTTGAATAAACTCATAAAGGTTTATCAATTCAATTGTTGTCTCAGGATAATTATTATCTAAGTATGTTAATAATTCACCATACTCTTCAGAAAGCATATTAAATTGCGTTACCGCTAATTGTAGTTGAATTCTCAAACCCTCTTCAGTAATGAGGTTGTAGAGGTTTTGTTGCTTCATTTCTGCAAGGGCAGATATTTTTGAACTAGAGTATGTAGCAAAATCCTTTCTGTTGTAAGCTTCTAGTTCAGAATTATCGACTGGCTGGCCATCGATAAGTACCAAATAAACCTCAGAATTATTCAACTTATCAAAATCGGAATTAGGAATTTCTCTTCTTGATAATGGTGTGCTACCAACATAAATCCATTTTCTTTTATAATAGTCATTTAGTTCATTGAATTTCTTTGCTACGTTCAAACCTGTCATCTCATTTTTTACATAAAAAACTTGGTCTGTATAGTGTCTTATTTCAGGATCATCACTGATGTAATTCATCCTGAGTTTTTCCGCGTCTTCTAATTCTGCATTAATAGAATTAACAGTTTCCGGATTCTCTTTTTGCACATATTCGCGCTCAGCAAAACTGTAGAAAAGAATCGCTACAACAGGTAAAAGCAATAAGCTATTTACCCATTTTTTGGTTTTTGATATTTGTGATTTCATAACTGTAAATCGTTTTTTGAATGATGAATAATTGATGGCACTCGAGAGTTGAACGTCTTGAGTGTTTGATGAAAATTGTAATAATATGGTTTGATAGCTAGATGAATTAACACCATCATTGAGAACGGCTTCATCTGCTAGAAATTCGTGATTTAATTTTATGTGGTGTTTAAGAACATAGACCAATGGATGGAACCAGAATACTATCTGCAATAACTCAACTAAAAGTATGTCTAGACTATGTAATTGTTTGGCATGTGTTTCTTCATGCAATAGGACCTCCTTTGGTATTTCATGGTTCTGATATGCCGTTTTATGAAGAAAAATATATCTAAAGAATGAATGCGGAATGCGGTATTGTCTCAACAATATGTAAATAAAATTCCCCTTATGTATTTGATCACTTTTAGTGATGCTCTTATATAATCTAATGAGATTAATAATAAATCGGACACTAAACAATAACGCACCCAACCCGTAAATTAACCAAACTATCGTGGTTAAGTCGATATTCGATTGTTCTTCTAAAACTGGTGTAGCGAGGGAAGTTTCTATCGGTAAATTTATGGGCGCAGTATCAAAGTTTTGCGCAATGGGTTCTATATAATGCGTAATAGATAATGCCGGAATAATTAAGGCCGTTGCAAAGGATCCTAATAGATAAAAACGCTTAAAATGGTGCATCTTTTGACCTTCTAGCAACCAAATATAGAGTACCCAAAAGATAAATAAGCAGGCTGTGAATTTTAACAAGTATATTTCCATAACTACTTATTTTTAATTTGTTGGTCAATAATAGATTTTAATTCTTCTAATTCCGCTTTGCTTAAATCTGTTTTACGCGTGAAAAACGAAGCAAATTGCGATGCACTATCATTAAAAAATGTTTTAATAAGACCATTGACATGCTTGGAGAAGTAATCTTCTTTTTTTACTAAAGGATAATATTCTCTAGACTTTCCATAGGTTTTATAGGCAACAAAACCTTTACCAATCATGCGTTTTAATAGCGTGGCGACAGTAGTTGTTGCCGGTTTAGGTTCTGGATAAACATCTAAGATATCTTTCATAAATGCTTTATCGAGTTTCCATAGGTATTGCATTAACTGTTCTTCGGTTTTGGAAAGTTCCATGTTCTACAAAATTAGAATTAACTCTACAAATGTAGAATAAAAAATTGAATTGATACAAAAATGGGATGTTAAAATTTGAAAATTTGTATATTCAATGCTTCGTTATACAATGGTCTTATGTTAAGAAAAACACTATCAATAATTACTTTATTTCTAATTGGTTCAACTCTCTATGCCCAGTCTATTGAAGATTTAATGGGTATGGTCAACACCTCAAATTTAGAAACCATTGTAGCGGATTTAAGTGGTGAGCAAACCACAACTATTAATGGGATGTCTCAAACCATTTCAAATAGAGTTCAAAGTAATAATGACTTGTCAACCGACTACATTAGGGAACGACTAGAAGCTTTTTCGAATCTTACAGTACAGGTTCAGAATTTTAATAGTACTGGTAAAAATGTTATTGCGACGCAGCATGGTTCTGTAAACCCAGATAACATTTACATTATCTGTGCGCATTATGATTCTGTTACTACATTTTGTGCGGACGATAATGCCACTGGAGTTGCAGCAGTAATTGAAATTGCAAGAATTTTATCTAGCCAATGTACCGAGAACACAATTGTCTATGCGCTGTGGGATGAAGAAGAAATAGGGCTTTTAGGAGCAAATTATTATGCCCAACAAGCAGCCAATACCACTGGTGGTAATACAAGAGATAATATTCTTGGTGTTGTGAATATGGATATGATAGGATATGATGGCGATGCACCTGGTACTGCTGGTGACAATGAATTTGATATTGATGTAAGAGATATTGCAAACTCTCTTACTATTAAGGATGACCTATTGGATGTATTAAATACCTATACGTTTGATTTAACACCTATTGTTGTTGATCCTGGAACGACATTTAGTGATCATTCCACATTTTGGAATCAAGGGTATTCTGCAGTATTAGTAGGCGAATCTTGGGAAACAAACGATCAAACACCAAACTATCATACTTCTAATGACCGTGCTGCTGATATTGATTTTCCTTATATGACGGAATTAACAAAACTTGTGTTAGCCTATACTGCGAGTAAATCAGAATTGGTGACATTAGACAATACAGTAACAGAAAATGCCACAAGTTTAATTTCTAATCAAACGACTGGCACGTACCAGTGGATTAATTGTGATACCAATAATCCAATAAATGGTGAGACAGCACAAACTTTTGTTCCAACAACTAATGGGAACTATGCGGTTGAGGTAAGTAATGGAACCTGTACCGAATTAAGTACATGTATTGCATTTACTGCGTTATCTACAGAGTCCTTTTCTGTAAATGACCTAAACATTTACCCAAATCCGGTTCATACTATTCTTAAGGTTGAAAATTTTTTAGATACCAACCTTAGTATTTCTGTAAGTGATATTTCAGGTAAAGTTTTAAATACCATCACATCTAGTCAATCTATTATAGAGATAGATTTTACAGAATACACTAATGGTGTTTATTTTATAGGTGTGAACTCCGAAACGAAATCCGGCTCGTTCAAAATTGTAAAGGAGTAGTTTAGCTTTTTATGTCAGCATAATACTTATAAAACCATGGTATTGTTTCAATTCCTTTAAGATAATTCCAAATTCCAAAATGTTCGTTGGGTGAATGTATGGCATCACTATCTAGGCCGAAGCCCATTAAGATGGTTTTGCTGTTTAATTCTTGCTCAAATAATGATACAATTGGAATACTACCACCACTTCTTTGTGGGATAGGTGTTTTACCGAAGGTCTCTTCGTAGGCTTTTGAAGCGGCTTTATAACCATCAAAGTCTATAGGTGTAACATAACCTTGTCCTCCGTGATGAGGCGTAACTTTAACTTTCACACCTGAGGGAGCTATACTTTCAAAATGCGTCTTGAATAATTCCGTAATTTCTTCCCAATCTTGGTGTGGTACTAAGCGCATTGATATTTTTGCATAGGCTTTACTTGCAATTACAGTTTTTGCACCTTCACCAATATAACCACCCCAAATACCATTAACATCTAAAGTTGGTCGTATAGAGTTACGTTCGTTTGTGGTATAGCCTTTTTCGCCATATACTGCGTCTATGTCGAGTGCTTTTTTATAATTTTCTAAAGAAAAAGGAGCTTTTGCCATTTCGGTACGTTCTGCATCAGAAAGATTCTCAACCTTATCATAAAAACCAGGAATCGTAATATGGTTATTTTCGTCATGTAAGGACGCAATCATTTTGGTTAATACATTTATAGGATTTGCCACAGCACCACCATATAATCCGGAATGTAGATCTCTGTTTGGACCTGTGACCTCGACTTCGACATAACTCAATCCGCGTAAACCTGTTGTTATTGAAGGTACGTCTTTGGCGATCATTCCAGTATCTGATATTAAGATCACATCATTTTCTAATTTTTCTCGATTTGCTTTCACAAAATGACCAAGATTTTCACTTCCAACTTCCTCTTCCCCTTCAATCATAAACTTTACATTACACGGTAGTTGATTTTCTGAAGTCATATATTCCAACGCCTTAACATGCATGTACATTTGCCCTTTATCATCACAGGCACCTCGTGCGAAAATTGCCCCTTCAGGATGTAATTCGGTTTTTTCAATTACAGGTTCAAAAGGTGGGGAATTCCATAAATCTAAAGGATCTGGTGGTTGCACATCATAATGACCATATACTAAAACTGTTGGGAGGTTTTTATCCATAATTTTCTCTCCGTAAACTATAGGATAACCTTCTGTTTCGCAAATTTCTACGACATCGCATCCAGCTTTTTCTAAGCTTAATTTAATGACTTCAGCAGTTTTTAGTACATCTTCTTTATAGGCAGAATCGGCACTAATTGATGGTATTTTAAGTAAGTCAATGAGTTCATTAAGAAATCGGTCTTTGTTAGCCTCAATATATGATGTAATGGATTGCATACTTCTGATTTTATTTCTCACAAAAATAAGAAAACAGCGACCAATATTTTCTTAAATCAATCCTGTTTGATTATTGAAAGTATTGTTTATATTTGCAGTCCTTATTTGCGGGCGTGGTGGAATTGGTAGACACGCTAGACTTAGGATCTAGTGCCGCGAGGTGTGCGAGTTCGAGTCTCGCCGCCCGCACAAAAAAAGGTAAGCTTCTCAAAATTGAGAAGCTTTTTTAGTTTTTAGAACGAAGTTCAGAGCTTCGCATGGGCATGGAATCAATGAGATCAAATAGATCTTTCTTCGAGATAACAGTAGACTGTGATAATTTGATGCCACCATCTAATCCAATAAGAATTATCCTAAATGGGTCTTTATTGGCGTTGTATTTGTCAAATATTAGTGAACCTTCTACCCATACTTCCTCGTCTAACTGATACTTATTGGGCAGTACTTTGAAAAGTTTAAGTCGTCTTTCATTTAAACCCTGATTATCATTTTCGAGCACCTCTAACTGTTGAGTGAAGGTTGTGTTATTAGTATTATTACCAATTACCAAGACCAATCTGTTTTTCCATTTATAATCTTTCAATTCTTGCGCCATTGATTGCGTTGAAAAGCAGAGGGTAAAAGCAATAAATAAATGCAGACAGGATGTTTTCATATGAAATTAATCGTCAAGGGCATTATTATAATAATTCATGCCTAAAGTTGCTTTTCCGGTATGATCAAATAAGGTAGCATTATCCCAGTGTGATCCCTGTGCCCATTGCGTAAAGCAATCCGTTGATACCCAAGCAGGTTCCCAATATACTAAACCTTTACCACCAGCTTGCTTTATGGCATTAGAGAGATTGTTTAAATAACTCAGTTGACCTTGTTGTGTTGCGGGAAACCCTTCTGTAAGAGCGTCTTGTCCTAATATATTATTAGCACTATCAGCATTATTTAATGTAAATGGATAAGCAGTTTCAACAACCATTAGTTTCTTGTTGTACGTTGTGATTAAAGTAGACAATGGTACACTAACTTCGTTTAATGAATAGTCTGACCAAATTGGATAATATGAAATACCAATCCAATCATAATCGGTAATACCATTTGCGGTAGCTTGCTCAAACCACCATAGTCCATTCTCAGGTTGAGCAATATGCAACATTACCTCAATATCTTTGTTTTTTAGTGTTGCTATAGCTCTAACAGCTTCAATACCTTTATTCAGCAAATAAGAGTTTCGATTCCAGTCAATTGGCCCAGCGTCTTCCTCTTCCTGTAAAATATTAGTATTAATCTCATTTCCAACTTGAACGATATCTGGTAAGAGATTATCATTAGATAATGCATTCAGAGTGTTATAGGTGTAATTGTATAATAGTTCTCCTAATGCTTCCCTATCATCAATTTGATTAATCCAAGCTTGTGGAATGAGTTGTCGTGAAGGATCAGCCCAAGTATCACTATAATGAAAATCGAGTAATACCTTAATGTTTGCATTTTTGGACCGTTGTATCCCTTTTTTTACATCTTGAAAATTTGAATACTCAGTCCATTGCGGATTATGCCATAATCGATAACGCGCTAGGTTAGCACCAGCATTATTAAAAATGGTGTAAACATCACTTTCTGTACCATCAAAATTCTTGTAGGTCGCACCACAATCTTCCATTTCGTTAACGTAAGACAAATCAGCGCCATAAAAAAAAATTAATAGTTTGTTCTTCGACAATAACTTCATCTGGACTTTCACTTTCACAAGAAGCACAAGAAACCACAAGGAAAATGGCAAAAAATAAATTCAATTTATAAATGGATTTCTTTTGCATTGGTACTCAATTAAATTGTTGACATAACACTCAGTTAACTAAAATAATTAAAAAAGGCTTCTCGTTAAAGAAGCCTTTCCTTTAAATACTTAAACACTACATTTTTATCAATTTTGTAGATGAAGTTTGCTCTGTGTCATTTTTTACTTTGACAATGTACATTCCAGAATTTAAGTTCGAAATATCGAATACATCAGTTCTTGTAAAACTGCCTTTATATTGCTTTACCTTTTTACCAGTTAGATCATGAATCTCAACTGTAGATGCGTTCATGTTTATACTAAATCCTGAATTAGTAGGATTAGGATAAATACTAAATCTTGAAAATGATTCTTCATCAATACTTAATGATGCAACAGGTTGATTACCTAAAATTCTAAATTCACCTGGAGTAAGTGTGATAGAAGTTGTAGTTTGGGCAATAGTTGTTGATCCAGTTTCGTCCATAAGATCGTACCAAATGGTTGTGATTCCTGTTGGGAAATCTGTATTTACAGACTGATTTACAACATCAAAATTAGCTAATACTATTACATTATTTAATTGAGAATTAGGAAGTGCAGTATTAAAAACTTCTATTCTTGGAGTAATATCACTAGCTTCAATTGTATAATCACCTTCAAAGACATCTTCAGCAATTTTGAGGGCATTCAATCTTGACCAGTCATCATATATTTGACTTCTATTTGCATCAGATTGCCAGTTATTTACCCATTGTGGTTGCGGTTTAGTGTCTAATTTATTCTCTCCTGGTATAGCACCACCATCTTGATAATTACATTGTCCGTCAGGTAAATTTACAACACCATCCTGTCTTGTAAAAATTGAATTTTCCATACCTAATTCACCGAAATGCCAAATCATTTTAGGGCCTGGAACAGTCAATAACATCGCACCAATTGCTGACATTGTTTTAGTTCTCGATTCAAAGGATGTAGCATTTGATCCAGAAGTATTACCATTTATCAAAGCATGATAAAGTACACGTTCCTCATCATGACTTTCTGCATAACCTATTAATCGTTTACCTAGGAATGATGGCCTACTTTTATGGCCAACACCAGTAATATTTCCATTACCCATATTACAACCTGAGAATTGTCCTGTATTTGGATCAGGGTCTGTATAATAGCCTCTTGCTAGAACAGAGTACGGACTAGTCATTTTACCCCACATCATAACGCCTTTTCCTTCGGCTAAACGATAGTTTGCCCATTCTTTTTCTTCATTTTCATTACCAAGGTGCTCAAAAATAGAGTAGTGGTCTGGGTCAATAGCCCAAACATGGTCTATGTATTCCTTCAAAACATCAATTCGGTCTTGCTGATAGTTTTGGGTACATCCAAAATCACCATTAAAAGTACCATCACCACAATTTTGAGTAAAGCCTTTGGTTAAATCCCATCGGTAGCCATCAATTTTATATTCTTCAACCCAGTAAGCAATAACCTGTTTCACATAATCGCGAGTGTATGTAGAACTATGGTCAAAATCGCTACCTACATTAAATGAGTGTTGAGGAAGTACATTAAAATACGGGTTTTCAGTTGAAGGTCCACCCCAACCATCACCGTCAGGATCATCCATCCACATACGTACTAATGGATTTCTACCAAAGGCATGGTTAAAGGCTATATCTAAGATTACAGCGATTCCATTTTGATGGCATACATCTACAAGTTCTTTAAACTTGTCTGGTGTACCATAAAATTTATCTAATGCCATATGGAATGCCGTATTATAACCCCAGCTTTCGTTTCCTTCAAATTCCATAATAGGCATTAACTCAATGGCGTTTACGTTTAAATTTTTAAAATAATCTATGCGATCTATAATATTTTGATAATTACGGTTTGCATCAAAATCTCGTACTAAAACCTCATAAACGATAAGGTCTTCTTCTTTTGGTTTTACAAAATTGGTCACTTGCCAGTTGTATGGTGATTGACCCGTCTGTAAAACTGTGACTTCACGTTCTTGTCCATCTGGATATATTGGAATATTAGGATAGGAACTAGATGGTATTGTAGGATCATCAAAAGGTGATAATACTAATGATGAATAAGGATCAGCGGCTTTAACCAAATTTGGGGAGTCTGCTATAGGACTCGTGTCAAAAACCCAATATTGATAAGTTTCTATTTGCCCTGAGGTTAATCCGTTAATTTCTAACCAGAATTTATCTGTGGTAGGATCCTTTTTCATAAGATCACTATTGCCAGGTGTATAATTGTTCCAACTTCCAGCAACTTGAATAAAGTCTTTACCTGGAGCAGTTAATACCAGAGTAGCTTTTGTAGCATCCGCATCATAATTAATGCCATCTACTAAACCAGCCGGTAGAGCTTCTTCGGTAACAGTAGGGATAACGAATACTTCTAGAGTCGCTTCTGCAGATTCACCATTGTTTGGTGCAGGAGGAGTTCCGACAACTCTAACAATTCCATATTCAGTAATGTTATTGACCTGCCCATTACAATTAGGGAAACCACAAGTTCCAGAATCTACAGAAACATCATTGAAGAAAATCTCGAATGACCCTTGAACAGTTGTAGAACCTTGAAAGTTTATAATAGAAGTAATAGATAAATTATCACCAGAATTTACGAATACAGCATCAGTTGAAGGAGAAGTAATTTCTACAACTACTCGACCTACATCCTGAAAATTATCGCCACTTTGGCTACTTCCGTCTTGCGATTTTATCAAATAGCCAATCCTAGCAATACCGGTATTATCAAAAAAATCGGTTGGTAATCCAAAATCATAGGTATAAGTACCATCACCGTTGTTTGTAAATTTTGCTGTTTCGGGTGAATTGCCAAAGTCTGTACCTGTCGCTGTTGGATTATTAAATTGAGTCCCATTTGTATCAATATGCCATGCCCAAAGGTAAATGTCTGATTCACCCCATTGCGCATTTGGGTCAAAATTTGAGACGGTTAACGTCACACTCTCATCTTCATTAAAAAATTGTGGATTCCAAGTAAAGGTTTGAGCACTTATAAATTGAAAGCCACTAATGAGTAGAAAGCTTATTAAGAAATGTAAATTTTTATTCATAGCATCGAAATTTAAAAAAGGCTATGTCTGAAACATAGCCTTTTATTCAATTTAAATAGACTTTATTTATATTGATAGACTACTCTAAAGTAATAGTTTTATTCAACGTATCAATAGTTGTAAAATATTGACCATCTGTACCAATAAAGGCAAAGTTTAAATCACCATCTTGAGCATTCTCAAAATTGGCATCTATGGTATAGCCTTCACCTTCGAAGTGAGGATAATTTAATCCTGAACCCCAATCTGTTGCAGTTGTAAAGAATCTAAAGTTATTTCCATCGGTTGCACTTGTGTAATTTACCCAACCTGAATAAACACCATCGCCTTCACACATTAGCTGTACAGGTGTATCCCAAGACCAACCTGCGTCTGTTAATCCTGCACCTACAGCCCACATTTGGTCTAAGTCACAGTTTCCTTGAGCTGTTGGCTCATCTAAAGTAATGGTCTTGTTTAAAGCATCTATAGTTAAGAAGTACTTGCCAGAAGGACCAGTAAATAAGAAGTTGTTGTCACCATCTTGTGCATCTTCGAACATTGGATCTATAGTATAACCTTCAGCTATAAAACCTGGGTAGTTAATTCCAGATCCCCAATCTGTTGCAGTAGTAAAAAATCTAAAGTTCCCATCACCATCAACATTATTTAAAAGGTCAACATTTACGGTGTAAATATTAGTACCAGAACATTTTGCTTCTTGAGGTGTATCCCAAGACCATCCTGCAAATTTCACACCAGCTCCAACTAAGAAGTACTGATCTAAATCACAGACAGCTTGCTCTTCACCAGTAACTTCCAACATTACCAACGTTAGTGCTTGTGAGGCACCAAAATTTTCTTGCCCACCATCACCTAAAAAAGATCTCAATCTAAAGTGAACTTCACCTGTACTTGGTGCAGGCGTATTAGGATCAGCATCTAAACCTAGCTGTGCAGCATAAGCAAGCATATCTCCAATCGTAATTGAAATTTCATTTCCTGAAGTTGCACCGATGACTTCTGCATCTGAAAAATCTCCAGAATTTGATTTCTGTAATTGGTAAGTTACGTTAGTTGGCACATCTAGTTCTGCATTGTCCCAAGTAAAACGTTCAGCTAAATTTGCAGCTGTTTGTGGTGTCAAAAGATATTCCGCAGAAAAACTATTTGTAAAAGTTAAATCTCCGCTATTATCTGTTGTGAAAACTACATCATCTTCAGTTTCACAACTATTAAAACTTATTAAGGCAAATATAAATAGGCCTAAAATCGATAATTTTTTCATTTTTATTTGTCGTGTTAATTAGTATCCTGGATTTTGAGTTAAATTGGTATTAATACCTAAGTCTGTTGCAGGTATTGGCATAAGATCTCTAAAAGATTCCGTTGTAGTACCTTGTTGTACGTTACCTTTCCATTGCCAAATACCTGAATCTGAAAATTGACCAAATCTAATAAGGTCTGTTCTTCTGTGACCTTCAAAGAATAATTCTCTAGAACGTTCATCTATGATGAAATCTAAAGTAAGATCTGATTCTGAAATATTTCCAGCAGCGTTACCGTATGCACGTTGTCTTATTTCATTAACGTATTCAACAGCAGTACTCATAGAACCGCCTCCACCTCTTACAACGGCTTCGGCATACATAAGATAGGCATCTGCCAATCTGAACATTGGGAAGTCAATATCTGTATGATCTCCTGATGAGTCTGAACCTGGATTACCGTTTACATCTACATTTCTATATTTAGCAACAGCATAACCTTGGTTAAATGGACCAACTTCTTCAATATCCTTATTTTGACCATCAGTATATAGTAATTCTCTACCATCTACAGAATCAAATGAGTAAGTCAAAGTATTCAAATCAAGAGTAACTTTATAGAGACCCTCTGATACTGGAATATTAGGACCATCTTGCGAAAGTGCAAAAGGATTTTCACTACTTGGATCTGTACCATAGTTTAATGACCAGTCATTGTTAAATCTAAACTTCATTTCACCATCGGTAAAATTGATATAGCCTTGATAAACGTTTGTAGATAATTCCGCCATTGGGATATCTGGTCCATCCCATCCATTTGGTGTACCACTTCCAATTAGTCCCCAATCTGATAAAGCACCAACAGCACTAGTTGCCGATGCAGTATCAAAATCTTCTAAACTAAACTGATCTACAAAAGTTGGTGTAGTTCTTATACCGAACCATCCTCCGTTGATTCCGAAATCAGCAGGATCCATAGTTCCTCCAACAGGAGCATGAACTAAGAATGTCATACCTCCAAAGGCCTGAGTTCTTAAACCATCAAATGGGATAGTAAAAATAACTTCGTCTTGTGCACCATTAGAATCGTTATCTGCTAAGAAAGAGTGAAAGTAAGGGATGTCTGGAATTGAATAACCAGCGCCTACAATATTATTTACATAAGTGATAACATCAGCATATCTAGAAGTACCTGTGTAAACTTCTGAATTCAAATATAATTTTGCTAATACCATCCATGCAGCTCCTCTGTCAGCTCTACCATATTCGTTCTGACGTGGCGCAGCCATGTCATCGATTATATCAAGTAACTCAGTTTCTATGAAAGCAAATAGTTCTCCACGTTGAATCTGTGGTGGGAAAAATGCACCAACTGGATCGTCTTCAGTTACAAAAGGAGGATTTGCAAATAAATCCATAGCATGCCAATACGATAAAGCTCTCATAAAACGAGCTTCAGCTCTGAAAGTTTGTATTTCAGCTCTTAAATCGGCTTCAACACCTCTGCTACTTAATTTCTCATCTGTAGTTTGGCGTAAAAATTCATTTGTAAGTGCAACTTGATACATAATTCTACTGTACATCGTTCTGATAAATTCGTTACCAGAAGTCCACACTTGACCATGTAAATCTTGAATTGTACCATCATTCCAACCAATAATTGCTTCATCGGTTGTAAGTTCTTGCATTTTCCAATATAGTCTTAAGTAATTAGAAAATCCTTCATCTAAACCAGCCAAGTCAGGAGATCCTGAAGGTCCTTGCTGACCACTTAAAGAAATCCCTGCATATAACTTAGCAAGAAATTGCTTGTATGCATCTGGATCATCAAAAGCAGCTTGAGCTGTGAGGCGTTCATCCTCTGGCTGTAAGTCTAATCGGTCTGCACATGATTGTACAAATAGTACAAGCATAAAGACTACAAATAAACTTTTAATTGTTCTTAACATCATAGCTCTGTTGTTTATATAATTATTCTTCATTTTTTTAAAAAGTAAAATTAAGTCCCAATACAACATCTCTAGTTCTTGGATAGAAGTTGTTCTCTATACCATTTCCTATTTCTGGGTCTAAACCATCATATTCCGTAATGACAAATAAGTTCGTTGCTGTTAATGATGCTCTAAGTTTAACTTTAGAGAACGGAATAGTGTAACCTAAGGAGATATTATCTAATCTCACAAAGTCAGCTCTTTGAATGTAGGCATCTGAAAATAAATTCACATTTGCAAATCCTGTGTTTAATACATCAGAATGTGCATTGGCTAAATATCCTGCCTGACCAATAATTGCATTTACGTTACCATTTGCAGATGCAACATTATTGTAAACATAGTTACCAAAACTTCCTCTAAACGTAAAGTTTAAATCTAAGTTCTTGTAACGGAAATTATTTGTAAAACCTATAAAAGCATCTGGTGTTGCCTTTTTGTAAGCCTGTCTATCATCTTCAGTAATTTGGTTATCTCCATTTACATCTACGTAGGCACCTTCTATAGGATTACCATCATTATCATAAACTTGTCTAAATACAAAGAATGTAGAAGGATCATAACCTGGTCTAAAGATTTGGATAAAGTTACCAACACCTCCAGCAATACCACCACTAGGTGAAGGTAGGAAGAAATTAGGATCATCTGTTAAACTCAATTTAGTAATTTCTTGTTCTTGGAATGTAACGTTGAAATTAGTATTCCACTCAAAGTTCTCTTTTTGTGCAATAACTCCATTTAAACTAAGCTCTAAACCACGACTTGTTACCTCACCTACATTTGTAAATAAAATATCAGTTAAGTTAGATCCTGCAGCAGGAGGAACTCGAGATATTAAATCTTCAGTCTCTCTGTAGTACGCATCAATGGTACCTGTAAGTCTATTATTAAAGAATCCAAAATCTAAGGCTACGTTATATTGTGTGGTTTCTTCCCATTTAATATTCTCATCATAACCTTCTGGTCTTAGTGTAGGGATAAAAGTATTTCCTACTTGTATAAAGGCAGCATCATTTCTTGCAGGTGTGTAAAGTCCTAAATAACCGTAGTTTTGGTTAAACTCTTGTTGACCAGTTACACCCCAACCTGCTCTTAATTTAAGGTTAGAGAAGAACGAATTTTCCATAAAGCTTTCGTTCGTAAGTTTCCAACCTAAAGAAAGCCCTGGGAAAGAACCCCAACGGTTATCTTCACTAAATCTTGAAGAGCCGTCACGTCTAAAACTCGCAGAAATCAAATATTTATCTGCAATGTCAAAACTTGCTCTAGCAAAATAAGATTCAAGTGCATTTCTATTAATATCAGTATCAACTGTAAGTACAGGTCCATTTGATTGATCTATGTCCGAACGAATATAGAACTCTTGAAATGCATGACCTGCTGTAATATCTAAAGTTGTATTGATAGATTCAACATTAGTTTTGTAATTCAGATAGAAGTCTAATGATGTGTTTCTATTTAAACCAGAAGAGAATCCTCTAAAAGGAAATGCGTCTGGGTTGTTTGGATTTGCTGGTGCAAATCTATATCCATCATTTTCAGCATAGTCGATACCAGCATTAAGATTAAATTTTAAATCTCTTAAAAACCAGAATCTATAGTCTATGTTAAAGTTAGCAATTGCTCTCTTTATAGTCTGTCTGTCGTTTGTGTTTTCTAAAGTAAAAAGTGGATTAGCAGGTGCTAAAGCCGCGCCTAGCTGTGTAAAATTACCATCTTCATCTCTCACAGATTGCGTAGGGTCAAATCTTACTGCTGAACCAATGGCACCAGCATCAGCATAGCTATACTCATCTTGAATACCTCTTGCAACTAAGGTTAACTTTAAATCGTTATCTAAGAATCTGTGTACAAAAGAGGTGTTAAATCCATTTCTTTCATATAAGTCACCTAATAAAGGACCTTCTTGAGAAACATGGTTAAAATTAACTCTGAAGTTGAAATTTTCATAACCTTTTGAAGCTGTGATATTATGAATAGCTCCAATTCCCGTCGTAAAAATTTCATCTTGCCAATCCGTGTTTGCATTTCCAAAAGAACTTGGATCTACGCCATTGGCTTCGGCTAAGGCTCTATACTGGTTGGCATTTAATACATCAACAGTATTTGTAATGCGTCTTGTAGAAGCTTGTAGTCCGTACTCTAATTGTAATGGTTGATTAGCAGATCCTTTCTTGGTAGTAATAAGAATAACACCATTCGAGGCTCTCGAACCATAAATGGCTGTTGCCGAGGCATCTTTTAGTACTACAAAGTCTTCAATGTCTGCAGGGTTTATAGCATTTAATGCATTTCTACTCCCTTGAGCACCTCCTCTTTGATCTATGGGAAGACCATCGATTACAATTAATGGATCATTTACAGCATTCAGCGATGCACCACCACGAATTCTAATTTCACCACCTTCACCAGCAGCACCACCGCCACTTGTGATTCTTACACCTGCTGCCTTACCAGCAATCAGCTGTTGTGGTGCAACAATTGCACCGCGGTTAAATTCTTCGTCGCCTACTTTTTCAACTGCACCTGTAGCATCTTGTTTAGTTGTAGAACCATAACCAATGAGGACAACCTCATCAAGTTGTGCTGCGTCTTCTACAAGTGCAACATCTAAGGTGGAACCACCATTATAAACAATTTCTTGAGTTGTATAACCCAAATAAGAAACTACGATAGTTTCCCCTTCACTAACTTCTAAGGTAAAATTACCGTCAAAATCGGTAGAAGTTCCTCTAGAAGTGCCTTTAATAATGACGTTAACGCCAGGTAAAGGCATGGCATTAGCTTTGTCTGTTACTGTACCTGTTATGGTTGATTGTGCCAACAAGGTTGCAGGCACCATAATAAGACAAAACAGTAAAGCATTTAAGATTGTTTTCATACAGTGTTTTTAAATTAATTGCTTTAGTTAATTGATTTATATTTTCACTTCTTGCGTTAAATCTATGTAAAATTACTGTCCCTCAAGTGTTAAAAAAGATGACATAAGTCACGAAAACGTTATAGTGTTAAAAACTTTTTAAGTCTGTTTAACTTTTTTAAAAAAACATTGAAAAAATGAGGATTTGTCAAATTTTTACTGTTAAAATTGAATTCTTTAGAAAAATTTCAAATTGAAAATTGTCTTATCTTAGCTAAAAAGCATGCATATTTTAAGTTGATATGAATCGAAAAATTACACTTAAACAAATAGCGAAAGAGTTAGAAGTTTCTATTTCTACAGTGTCAAAAGCTCTAAAGGATAGTCCAGAAATTAGCGACGATACTAAACAGAAAATCCAAGCTTTTGCTAAACTGTATAACTACAGGCCAAATAATATTGCACTTAGCTTAAAAAACAGAAAAACCAACACTATTGGTATAATCATACCAGAAATAGTGCATCATTTTTTTTCAAAGGTTATTCGTGGTGTTGAGTTAATTGCAAATCAAAGAGGATATAACGTAATTATTGGATTATCAAATGAGTCTTTTTCCAAAGAGGTCATTAATATGGAGATGCTTGCCAATGGTAGTATTGATGGTTTCATCATATCGATTTCAAAGGAGACTCAACAGCTACAGGATTATCACCACTTTAATGAAACAATGAGTCAAGGAATGCCCATTGTTATGTTTGACCGTGTGGTTTCTGACTTAAAATGCGATAAAGTCGTTGTAAATGATTTGAAAGGTGCGAAGCGGGCAGTCCAGAAGTTGATTGAAAACGGATGTAAATCCATTGCTCTTATTACAACAAAAGACTATGTCAGTGTAGGAAAACTAAGGACTCAAGGCTATTTACAAGCTCTACAAGAGCATCATATTACACCAGAGGCAGATTTGATATTGAAAATGGATGATACCTTAGATTATGAAGAACATTTAGAGGTATTGGAATCTGAAATCGAAGAATTATTTAATTCAAATCCAAAAATTGATGGCGTGTTTGCTGTAAATGAGCTTTATGCCTTATCCGCTATGAAAGTTGCTCGAAAGTTAGGACTTGAGATACCAGATGATATTCAAGTAATAGGTTTTACTGATGGTGTGCTTTCAAAACATGCAACGCCGAGTTTAACAACAGTTAGCCAACATGCCCAACAAATGGGTGAGAGGGCAGCACACTTACTTATTGATAAACTCGAATCAGAAAACACAGATGAAGAAGAACAATATCAAACAGTTATAATTACAACCGATTTAATTGAAAGAGAATCAACTAAATGATTCTTCGATGTTGGCGATTTAAAAAAATAACTATATTTACAACCTGAATCAAAACTTATATTTTCACTTCTCGTTTAAGTTTTGGTGAGTTATAGCTTATCAGAATAGTATTAACTAAATCATACTATTTAATGGAAAAGCGTAGATTAAGCTTTTGGGAAATATGGAATCTAAGTTTCGGTTTTCTAGGAGTTCAAATGGGTTTCGCCCTTCAAAATGCTAATGCTAGCAGAATACTTCAAATTTTCGGAGCAGATGTTCATGAGCTTTCATGGTTTTGGATTGTTGCACCTTTAACTGGTTTAATTGTTCAGCCAATAATTGGTCACTACAGTGACAGAACTTGGACAAAACTTGGTAGAAGAAGACCTTATTTCCTAGTTGGTGCAATATTAGCTTCATTAGGTCTTATACTTATGCCAAATTCAGATATGTTTACCGCATTTATGCCTGCATTATGGGTTGGTGCTGGTATGTTGATGATTATGGATGCATCATTTAATATTGCCATGGAACCATTCAGAGCACTTGTTGCGGATGTTTTACCATCAGATCAAAGAACATTGGGTTTTAGTGTGCAAACGGTACTAATTGGTATTGGAGCAGTAATTGGTTCTTGGTTGCCATATGTAATGACAAATTGGTTTGGAGTAACTAATGAAGCGTCAGTTGGAGAAGTACCTTTTAATTTATTACTGTCCTTTTTTATTGGAGCAACAGTTTTAATAGGTAGTATTTTAGTAACAGTAATTACAACCAAAGAATATTCACCAGAAGAAATGGAGATGATTCATGCGGCTGAGGGAGAAGAAGCAATGGAGGAAGAATCATCAAGTCTAATGAATATTTTTTCAGATTTTGCAAAAATGCCCGAAACAATGCGTCAACTTGCTTGGGTCCAGTTCTTCTCGTGGTTTGGATTGTTTGGAATGTGGGTTTTTGCTACTCCAGCTATAGCATCACATATTTATGGACTTGATATTACAGATACGCATAGTAAAGGATTTCAAGATGCCGGTGACTGGGTTGGGATATTATTTGGAGTCTATAATTTAGTATCAGCTATTTACGCATTTTTTCTTCCTGCTATAGCTAAGAAAATAGGCCGAAAGAAAACACATTCTTACTCTTTGGTTATAGGTGCCCTTGGATTATTATCATTATATATTCTACCAGATAAAAATTGGCTCATATTGTCAATGGTTGGTGTAGGTATTTCGTGGGCAAGTATTCTGGCGATGCCATATGCTATACTCGCTGGTTCTATACCTGCTAGAAAAATGGGAGTTTATATGGGGATCTTTAATTTTTTCATAGTACTACCTCAAATATTAAATGCCTTAATAGGAGGTCCTATGGTTAAATATTTATATAACGACAGACCAATATTTGCACTAGTACTAAGTGGAGTATCATTTATTATTGCTGCACTTCTTGTGTCGAGGGTGAAGGATGTAGACGACACTGTTACAGCAAATTAAAAATATATTAATGAATAAAAAAGGTTTCATATTTGATCTTGATGGTGTCATTGTAGACACAGCAAAATACCACTATTTGGCATGGAAAGAACTTGCTAATAGTCTGGGTATAGATTTTTCAGAAAAAGAAAACGAACAACTTAAAGGCGTCAGTCGAGTGAGGTCCCTCGAAAAGATATTATCTTGGGGAAACAAAACTTTACCGCAAGATGAATTCACAAGATTAATGGCATCAAAAAATGAAGAGTACTTATCTTATATTAATAAAATGGATGAGTCAGAACTTTTACCAGATGTAAAAAAGACATTAATCTTTCTTAAAATGGCAAATCAAGGCATAGCCCTTGGTTCGGCGAGTAAAAACGCAAGATATATCATTGAGAAAGTAAATGTAAAAGATATGTTTGATGCTGTTGTTGATGGTACAGATGTGAGTAAGGCAAAACCAGATCCAGAGGTGTTTCTTATCGCTGCAAAGCTAATAAGTAGAGCTCCAGAAGATTGTATTGTCTTTGAGGACTCAGTTGCAGGTGTGCAAGCGGCAAATAGAGCAAATATGATTTCTATTGGAATTGGTAGTTCTGAAGTTTTATCTGAAGCCGATTACATATTCAATGATTTTACCGAAATTTCAGAAGAATTTATAAATACACTAATAAACAATTAGAATACACTAGGTATTCAAACCCTAATATCAATGAATTTAGATTATATAGTACCCAATGAATGGTCCATCATAGAAGAAGGATTTAACAGAGATAACGTTAAGGCATCAGAGAGTATATTTAGTATAGGAAACGGTGCAATGGGTCAACGGGCTAATTTTGAAGAGAAATACACCGGACCCACATTTCAAGGTAGTTATATTGCAGGTGTTTACTATCCTGATAAAACTAGAGTAGGATGGTGGAAAAATGGCTATCCAGAATATTTTGCTAAAGTCCTTAACGCACCTAATTGGATTGGAATCAATGTGTCGGTCAATGGTGAACCACTCGATCTTTTTGCATGTGAAAAGGTAGATAATTTCAGAAGAGAGTTGAACATGAAAGAAGGTTGGCTTTCTAGAAGTTTTAATGCGACCTTAAAAAATGGTGTTGAGGTTGAGGTAAGTGCAAAACGATTTTTAAGCTTAGATCGTGAGGAATTAGGTGTTATAAATTATAGTGTAAAGCCTGTTAATGCTAATGCGACGATTGATTTTCTACCATATATCGATAGCGCAATTAATAACGAAGACACAAATTGGGATGATAAATTTTGGGATACCCTAAGTGTGTCACAAGATTGTAAGAAGGCATTTATTCAGGCCAAAACCATGAAAACTGAATTTTATACCTGCACGTTCATGCAGTCTCAATTATTCTACAATGAACAGCTTGTAGACTTAAGTCCAGGAATAGATAAAACCTCCACGCATGTTGCCTTTTCTTATCAAAAAGAAGTGAAGCAGGGCGATGTATTTACAATACATAAATTTGGTGGTTATACTTCGGATCGAAATCAGGACAAATATGAGTTGGTTAATGTGGCTAAATCGGTTCTCGATGAGGCTATAAAGGTTGGATATGACAAACTTTTAACTGAGCAAAAGGAAGCCTGGTCTCATATTTGGGAAATGGCAGACATCACAATAGATGGTGATGTTAAGGCACAACAGGGTATACGTTTCAATATATTTCAACTTAATCAAACCTATCTCGGTACCGATCCAAAACTCAATATTGGACCAAAAGGATTTACTGGCGAAAAATATGGAGGTAGTACATATTGGGATACAGAAGCGTATTGTATTCCTTTCTACATGGCAACAAAAGATCAAAATGTTGCACGTAATCTTTTAACGTATCGTTATAAGCATCTTCAAAAAGCGATAGAAAATGCTGAAAAGCTTGGATTTAAAAATGGAGCAGCATTATATCCAATGGTAACGATGAATGGTGAAGAATGTCATAATGAATGGGAAATAACTTTTGAAGAAATTCATCGTAATGGTGCCATAGCATTTGCTATTTATAATTACCATAGATATACAGGTGATTATACGTATATCCCTCAAATGGGATTAGAAGTTCTTATTGGTATCGCTAGATTTTGGCAACAGAGAGCATCTTTTTCAGCAGACAAAAACAAATATGTGATCTTAGGTGTAACCGGACCAAATGAGTACGAGAATAACATTAATAATAATTGGTATACAAATTACATTGCAAAATGGTGTATTGACTATGCTGTAGAAAATATTGAAAAAGTACAACAGGAATATGCCACAGACTACACACGTGTTATGAATAAGGTGAAATTGTCGAAGGCAGAAATTGAGGATTGGAAGGCAGTAGCCAATAACATGTATTTCCCATATTCTGAAGAACATAATGTATACCTTCAACAAGACGGATTTTTGGATAAAGAACTAATTACAGTTGAGGATTTAGACCAAACGCAACGACCAATAAACCAAAAGTGGTCTTGGGATAGGATTTTGCGTTCACCATATATTAAGCAAGCCGACACCCTTCAAGGTTTTTATTTCTTCGAAGATCACTTTACAACCGAAGAATTGGAACGTCATTTTGATTTTTATGAACCATTTACGGTTCATGAGAGTTCATTATCTCCATGTGTACATAGTATTCAAGCCGCCAAATTAGATAGAATGGACCAAGCATATACCTTCTATTTAAGAACATCACGTTTAGATCTAGACGATTATAATCATGAAGTGCATGAAGGACTTCATATTACATCTATGGCAGGTACTTGGATGAGTATTGTTGAAGGATTTGGAGGTATGCGTGTTAAAAATGATCAATTATCATTTGAACCTAAAATACCACAGCAGTGGGATGGCTATTCTTTTAAGGTGAATTTTAGGCATCAAATAATCAAAGTTATAGTTGATAAAGATCGAACGCATTTTGAGCTTGAAGGTGATAACGAATTAGATATTTTGGTTAATGGTAAAACGGTTACCATTACACCAAATAGCTTAGTTACTATATAACGAAATCAATTCCTTATAAGAGGAATAGTAATTTAAAATCATATGTAATATGAGGAATTTAAAGCAACTCATAATCTGTCTTATTTTGTTGTTGGTTTTTGCTTGTAATAGCGAATCAACTTCGTCAGATAAGGCAAGCCCTCAAGAAATCACAGAAATTAATAACGATCTTGATAGAGTTGAGCCACCACATTGGTGGACCGATTTTAAGAATGATGCTTTACAATTACTCGTACATCATCCAAATATTGGGTCCTATACACCTGACATTTCATACGCAGGTGTTATTTTAACTAAGGTTATTAGAGCAGACAGTCCAAATTATTTGTTTTTAGATTTTCAGATTGATGCAGGTACTGAGCCAGGCAAATTTAATATCACTTTTAGCAAAGAAGGTGAAAATGATTTGGTGCAAACTTATGAGCTGAAAGAAAGAGAGAAGTCAGCAATAGACTATGTTGGATTTGATAGTTCAGATGCCTTATTTCTAATTACACCAGATCGTTTTGCGAATGGAAATGAAGCTAACGATAGTGTAGAGGGTTTGAATGAGCAAGGAACAGATCGGTCAGATAATTATGCAAGGCATGGTGGTGATATACAAGGTGTTATAGCTAATGTTGATTATATAAAAAATCTTGGTTTTACAGCGCTATGGCCACAACCATTATTAACCAACGACATGAAAGAGGGCTCTTATCATGGTTATGCGATTACAGATTACTATAATGTAGATCCTAGATTTGGTTCTAATGCAGAGTATAGAGCACTTGCTGATACACTGAGAGGTAAAGGCATGAAACTTATTATGGACCAAGTTGCAAATCATTGTGGTTTAGAACATTGGTGGATGAAGGATTTGCCATTTAAAGATTGGGTAAATTTTCAGAAGCATTATGAAGAGAATATTGATAATTGGAATTGGCAGACTGTAAAACATTCTTCACATAGACGAACAACCAATCAAGATGGCTATGCCTCAGAAATTGATAGGATAAGTAATAACCAAGGATGGTTTGTCGCAACCATGCCAGACTTAAATCAGCGTAATCCTTTTATGGCCAAATACATTATTCAAAATAGTATATGGTGGATAGAAAGTCTGGGCTTAGGAGGTATTAGACAGGACACTTATCCATATCCTGATAAACAATTTATGAGCAATTGGGCAGGTGCAATAATGACAGAATATCCAAACTTTAATATCGTTGGTGAAGAGTGGAGTTATAATCCTTTATTAATTGCGTATTGGCAACAAGGGTCTAAGAATAAAGATGGCTATAATTCTAACTTAAAATCCACCATGGATTTCGCCATGCAACGCTTGGTCATCGATGGTATAAAAGAGGATGAATCCTGGGATAAGGGACTTGTAAAAATCTATGAAGGATTAGCTAATGATTTTCATTATGCCAGTCCTGAGAATATCTTAGTTTTTCCAGATAATCATGATATGAGCCGTGTTTTTACACAATTAGAAGGTGATATTGAAGGCACTAAAATGGCGCTTTCCTTGTACGCAACATTACCAAGAACAGTTCAGGTCTATTATGGGACAGAGATCCTTATGAATGATTTTGAAAAGCCAGGTGATCATGGTCTTATAAGAACAGATTTTCCTGGTGGTTGGCAAGGGGATTCTGTAAATGCCTTTACAGGAGCAGGATTGACGGATACGCAAAAAGACATGCAGAAGTATGTTTCTAAGTTATTCAACTTTAGAAAAAATAGCAGTGCTATCCACTCTGGTGAAACCATGCATTTTGCACCAAAAGATAATATTTATGTGCTTGTTAGATCCAATGACGAAGAAACGGTTATTAATATCATAAACAAAAATGAGGATGCATATGAACTAGATTTATCTCGTTTTGATGAACTAGGTATTAATGATAAAGCATTAAGAAATGTGCAAACTGATGAAAGTATTACATGGAGTGATAAATTGGTGTTAGCATCAAAAGGAAGTTATCTATTCACAACAAAAAATTAAAATGAAACAAAGAATCTTAATATTGGTGGTTCTTACACTTTCACTTTCCTGTAAACAAGTAAAGTCTGAGATCGTTGAGGAGGATATAAATTCCGAACCTGAAACTGAAGTGTTTGTCAAGTTTAATGCGTCTCTAAGTTCAGGGGAACTACTTCGATTAGAAGGATATCCATCAGAATATATTAAGGAGCGCCCTGTTGATGTTTGGTTACCAGACACCTATTCTAAGGATAAAAAATATAGTGTTCTATATATGCATGACGGTCAGATGTTGTTTGACGGTCCATCAACTTGGAATAAACAAGAGTGGAAGGTTGATGAATGGGCGTTTCAACTTATGAATGCAGGAAAAACAAATGATTTTATTGTTGTAGCGATTCATAATATTGCTAATATTAGATGGCAAGATTTGTTTCCGCAGAAATCGTTTAATTATATCGATGAGGCTACGCAAGCATCATTAAAGGATATTTCTGGCTCTCAAAATTTTGAGCTAAATGGAGATAATTATCTTAAGTTCTTAGTTGAAGAATTAAAACCACTCATCGACAAGACATTTTCAGTTTTTACAGATAAAGACCATACCTTCGTAATGGGTTCAAGTATGGGAGGATTAATGTCTATGTATGCCATCAGTGAGTATCCAGAAATATTTGGAGGCGCAGGTTGCCTTTCCACACATTGGGTTGGTGCTATGCCTCAAGATGATAATCCATTTCCAGAAGCAATTTTTGCCTACATGGAAGACCGTTTTCCTAAGTGCGGTACTAATAAAATCTATTTTGACTATGGTAATCAGACCCTAGATCAATATTACCCACAATATGCACCAGAAGTTGATAGAATATTAGAACTAAAAGGCTATTCTAATAAGGACGCTAAGAACTTATTTTTTGAAGGAACTGATCATTCAGAAAATTCATGGAATAGACGACTGGATATACCACTTACATTCCTTTTAGGAAAGGGAGTAGATTAATAGCAACCTTAAAACCTCATGAGCCATTTCTGGTCTTATGAGGTTTTATATTTAATTGTAAAACTTATAAAATAGATGTTTTACCGAATAATTTCTAAATCAAACCGAATGATTAAAAACAGTATTAGTCTTCTAGTGATATTTATGTGCTTCACGTGTGCGTTGGCTCAGAATCCAGATAGAGTATACAAATCGCATTCTGAAGAAAATGGAATATTTTCTGTAGTAACCAATGATGGAGAGTACATTTTTAAGTTTTATTCGAATGATATTTTAGAAACAACTTTTGTGCCTCAAGGGGAGACACAAACAAGTGAATCTCATGCCGTGGTCATGACTCCAGAACAAGTTGAAACTTCTTATAAATATGCTGGTAATAACATCACTTTTGGTACTGAGGGTATTGCTATTACGGTAACAACCGAACCTTTTAAAATTGCGTACACCTACAATGGAAATCCTTTGACATCTGAAAAAAGAGGCTATTATAAAAGTATGCATGAGAAGATGGATTTGGTGAAAGATCATATAATAGCAGATGAATCTGAAAAGATTGAATTTAATCTCACAAATGATGAGGTTTTATATGGTGGTGGCTCAAGGGCCTTAGGGATGAATCGCAGAGGGTATAGATTACCTCTTTATAACAGAGCCCAATATGGCTATCAATCTTTTGGTGAGTTGCTAAATTATACTTTACCAATTGTATTGTCTTCAAGTAAATATTTACTTCATTTTGATAATTCTACAATTGGATATCTCGATTTAGATAGTGCCAAGAATAATACGTTAACTTATGAAACACTATCCGGTAGAAAAACCTATCAAATTGTAGCTGGTAAGACTTGGTATGACATTATCGAAAACTATACAGATTTAACAGGTAAACAACCTATGTTACCACGTTGGGCGCTGGGAAATTTCTCAAGTAGATTCGGTTATCATTCTCAAAAAGAAACTCTGGAAACAGTTAAGAAGTTTAAGGATGAAAATATTCCTGTTGATGCTGTTATTATTGACCTGTATTGGTTTGGTAAAGAAATTCAAGGTACACTAGGTAATTTTGAATTTTACAGAGATTCATTTCCAGAGCCAAAGCAGATGATAGAAGTCCTTAAATCTCAAAATGTGGAAACTACATTGATTACGGAACCGTATGTTCTAAAAACGTCTAATCGATGGGATGAAGCTGTGGAAGAGGATATCCTGGCCAAAGACTCGATTGGAAATCCTGCGGTATTTGAATTTTATTTTGGCAAAGGCGGTATTATTGACATTTTTAAACCAAAAGGAGAAACATGGTTCAAAAATATTTACAAACGGATTTCTTCATATGGTGTTAATGGTTTTTGGGGAGATTTGGGAGAACCTGAAGCCTTACCTAATTGGGTTAATTTTGAAACAGGAACAGCCGATGAGTTACATAATGTTTATGGTCATAATTGGGCAAAATTAGTTTATGAAGCTAGCTTAGAAGCAGATCCAAATCGAAGACCCTTTGTATTAATGCGAGCTGGTTATTCGGGTTCACAACGCTATGGGTTAATTCCATGGACAGGTGATGTGAGTAGAAGTTGGGGAGGATTATTACCACAGCCGGAGATGGCTTTACAAATGGGAATGCAAGGGTTGGCTTATATGCATAGTGATTTAGGTGGTTTTGCTGGTGCTAATCTCGATGATGAACTTTATGCGCGCTGGTTACAATATGGTGTTTTTCAGCCCATCTTTAGGCCACACGCAGATGAGACACTAGCCAGTGAGCCTGTTTTTAGAAGCGAAAAAGCAAAACGTCTAGCAAATTTTGCAATACAGATGCGCTATAGAATGTTACCCTATAATTATCATTTAATGATAGAGAATCACACAGAAGGAAGACCCTTAATGCGACCTTTATTTTTTGAAGAACCAGATAATCGCGATCTATATAACTACTCTACTGCATATCTATGGGGAAATGATATCCTGGTATCACCTGTTTTAGAACAAGGCAAAAAAACACAAGAGATATACTTCCCACGAGGTTCGATGTGGTTTGATATAGAGACTGATGAAGTCATCGAAGGAGGGCAAACAAAAACCATTTCTTTGGATGAAAGCTTTATTCCTGTCTATGCGAGGGGTGGTGCTTTTATTCCGTTAGCAAAGCCAATGCAATCAACAAAAGAATATGATGAAAATTACATACAATTGCAGTATTATCATACAGTTACTGTTGATAAATCTGAACGCTACATGTATGCAGACGATGGTACTTCTACAAACACCATTGAAAAAGGGCAATATCAAATATTGGAGTTTGAAGTCGAAATAGAAGGTAAATGGTTAGAAATTGAATTTGATGCGGAAACTGGAAAGAACTTTAAAGCAAATAAAAAAACTATTGATTTAACCATTCATAATTTACAGACAAAACCAAAGCAAATAAAATTGAATAATGCTACAGTAAATGGCACTTATAATTCCCAATACAAGACCTTAACCCTTAAGATAGATTGGGATACAAATAACGAGGAAGAATTAAGAATTAAATTGTAATAATAATCCAAATATGAAGCACTATAAATTTATCATATTAGCTTTAGGTATAACACTGGTGATTGGATGTAAAAATGATAAACAAGGAAATAGTTTAACAACCTCAGAAACTGAAGATATAAAGCAGAGTATGAAGAGAAAAGAAGTCGTATATCAAGTCTTTACACGTTTATTTGGTAATACTAATACAACAAATAAACCTTGGGGAACCTTAGAAGAAAATGGAGTTGGTAAGTTAAATGATTTTACGGATAAAGCCCTGTCAGAAATTAAAGATCTAGGTGTCACACATATTTGGTATACAGGTGTACCACATCACGACGTTATAACAGACTATACCAAATTCGGCATTTCAAATGACGATCCTGATGTGGTAAAAGGTCGTGCGGGTTCACCATATGCCGTTAAGGATTATTACAACGTTAATCCCGATTTAGCCGAAAATGTTGAAAATAGATTAGAGGAATTTGAGGCATTAATAGAGCGTACACACAAAGCAGGTTTAAAACTTATTATAGATATTGTTCCAAATCACGTAGCACGTAATTACAAGAGTTTAACCAATCCAGAAGGTGTAACAGATTTTGGAGCTGAAGATGATACTTCAGTTACCTATACGATGGATAACAATTTTTATTATAATCCAGGAGAGTCATTTAAGGTTCCAGATTGGCAGAACGGCTACCTTCCCTTAGGAGGTGAGAAACACCCTCTAGCAGATGGTAAGTTTGATGAAAACCCTGCTAAATGGACTGGTAATGGTTCTCGAGCATCAAAGCCAAATGTTAATGACTGGTACGAAACCGTTAAGGTAAATTATGGTATTAGTCCAGATGGCAAGAAGGACTTTGATGAACTTCCTGAGGGTTATGAAAACGAGAATTATGAGGCACACTTCAAATTTTGGCAGGATAAGCGAATTCCAAGTTCTTGGACTAAGTTTAAAGATATTGCAATCTACTGGCTAGAAAAAGGCGTAGATGGATTTCGTTTTGATATGGCAGAAATGGTGCCAGTAGAATTTTGGAGTTATATGAATTCTAGTATTAAAATGAAAAATCCCGAAGCTTTTATATTAGCTGAAGTTTATCAGCCACACTTATATAGAGATTATATAAAAAAGGGTAAGATGGATTACCTCTATGATAAAGTGCAACTTTATGACACTTTAAAACATGTAATGCAAGGTCATGGCAAAACAGACAACATTCCGCCAATTCTATCTGAACTTTCAGATATAGAGCATCACATGCTCCACTTTCTGGAAAATCATGATGAACAGCGTATTGCAAGTCCAGATTTTGCTGGAGATGCAAAGAAGGGTAAACCAGCTATGGTCGTATCTGCAACGTCTACAACATCACCTACAATGGTATATTTTGCGCAGGAATTTGGAGAACCAGGAGCTGAGGATTTAGGATTTGGTGATCCTACACGTACTTCAATTTTTGATTATGGTTCTGTACCAAGTTTGGTGCGTTGGGTGAATGACAAGAATTTTGATGGAGGGCAATCTACAACAGAAGAATCGGAGCTTAGAGATTTCTATAAACGATTACTCAATTTCATCATTTATAGCCCAGCTCTAATGGGCGCTTATCAAGATATTCATTTCTACAATCAAGCCCATACAGAATGGTATAATGATAAAGTTCTATCTTTTGTAAGATGGAGTGATGAGGAACAATTAATTATTATTTCTAACTTCAATGCTGATAATACTTATGGTTTTGAACTTCAGTTACCTGAGGATTTAATTAAAAAATTAAAGCTTGAGAATGGAGAATATAATGTAGAAGATCAATTATACAATCAATATAATTCAAGTTTAAAAGTTAATGACGGAAAGGCCGAAGTACGAATTGATATTGGGCCATTACAATCATATATTCTAAAAATCAATCATAACAAATGAAAAATGTAACGCTAACACTGTTAATCTGCCTATTAGTGATGACCTGCAAAAATAAATCAGATGAAACATCAACTAATTCTACAGTAAATAATACCGCAGAACAAACACCTTTTGTCTGGGAAGGAGCAAATCTTTATTTTTTACTAACAGATCGATTTAATAATGGTGACCCTACAAATGATGTAAATTTTGACCGCAATGAGACACCAGGAAAATTACGTGGTTTTGAAGGTGGCGATATAAAAGGTGTTACTCAAAAAATAAAAGAAGGTTACTTTACGGATTTAGGGATAAATGCTATTTGGATGACACCTTTGGTGGAACAGATTCATGGAGCAACTGATGAAGGTACAGGTGTATCGTATGGTTTTCATGGGTATTGGGCAAAAGACTGGACTAAATTAGATCCAAACTATGGTACAAAGGAAGATTTACATGAGTTGGTTAAAGAAGCACATGCTAAAGGTATTAGAATTGTCTTAGATGCTGTAATAAATCATACAGGTCCAGTTACAGAGAAAGATCCTGTTTGGCCAAATGAATGGGTACGAACGGATAAACAATGCACCTATGACAACTATGAGAATACCGTAACCTGCACTTTAGTGGCTAACCTACCAGATATAAGAACAGAATCTAATGAGGACGTGGAATTACCACCTCAGTTAGTAGAGAAATGGAAATCAGAAGGTAGATACGAAGAAGAAGTGGCAGAACTAGACGCCTTTTTTGAAAGAACAGGGCATCCAAGAGCACCACGCTTTTACATTATGAAATGGCTAACGGATTATATAACAGAGTTCGGAATAGACGGTTATCGATGCGATACCGTTAAGCATACTGAGCCTTATGTGTGGGAGGAATTTAAGAAGGAATGTGATTATGCATTTGCCGACTTTAAAAAGAATAATCCAGAAAAGGTGCTAGATGATAATCCGTTTTATTTAGTTGGAGAAGTTTATAACTATGGTATATCTGCTGGAAAGGCATTTGATTTTGGCGATAAAAAAGTCAATTATTTTGATGAGATGTTCACAGCTCAAATCAATTTTGAATTTAAATGGAATGCACAGCAAATGCCAATTCAAGATATGTTTGCTCTATATGATGAGAAATTGCAAACAGATTTAAAAGGTTTTAGTGTTTTAAATTATATGAGCTCTCATGATGATGGTAGCCCATTTGATGTCCTTAGAAAAAAGCCATTTGAAACAGCAACAAAACTATTATTAACACCTGGAGCTTCTCAAGTTTATTACGGTGATGAGCTCGCTAGAGTTTTAAAAGTTGATGAGGCACAAGGTGATGCAAATTTAAGATCGGTAATGAACTGGGAGGATGCCAATACAAATCAAACAACAAAAGATATTTTAGAACATTGGCAAAAAATAGGTAAGTTTAGAGCTAATCACCCAGCTGTAGGAGCGGGCAAACATCAGATGATTACGGCACAACCCTATTACTTTTTTAGAAGTTTTCAAAAAGGGAATTATAAAGATGTTGTAGTCATAGGAGTTGATGTTCACAAAGGACCTAAATCTATTGATGTTTCTAAATTATATTCAGATGGTGATACCGTGAGAGATGCCTATTCTGGTATAACAACAAATGTAAAAGATGGTCGCGTCGTGGTCGACTCAAAATATGATATTGTATTATTAGAAAAACTGTAAATATGAAGATAAGAGTTTTAGCATTGCTATTTGCATGTTTAATTATAGGATGTGCAACTAATGAACAAAGTTCAATTGAGGTAGCTTCACCAGAATCAAATATTAAGGTTCATTTTAATGTAAATAACTCAGGTAGTCCTTACTATCTGGTTAAATTTAAAAATGAGGTGGTTATTGATACCTCTTATTTAGGATTTGAATTTACAAATGCGGATCCTATTGGTCAGAATCTTGAAATTCAAACAGCAGATATAACAAGTTTTGACGAAACATGGCAAATGCCTTGGGGCGAGCAATTAGATGTAAGAAACCATTATAACGAACTAAGTGTAGTACTTCAGGAAACAACCGCTCTTCAACGTAAGGTTAATGTTGTATTTAAAGTATATGATGATGGTATAGGTTTTAGATATCATTTCCCTGAACAGGAAGGTTGGACAGAAGCACTTATTAAAGAAGAGCATACAGAGTTCAATCTCACCGAAGATTATATGACCTATTGGATTCCTGGAGATTGGGATATTTATGAACATTTATATTCGGAGACCAAATTTTCAGAAATCGATGCCATAAGCAAACAGAATCATCCAAATTTAGCGCAGACGTACATTCCTAATAATGCTGTTAATACACCAACAACCTTGGTTGGTGAAAAAGGATTGCATTTAAGTTTACATGAAGCTACTTTGGTCGATTACTCTGATATGACTTTAGCAGTAGATAAGAACAATCTTAAGTTTAAGAGTATTCTTGTAGGAAGTGAAAATACAGAGTATAAAGTAAAACGCAGTGTTCCGTTTAAAACACCTTGGAGAACAATTCAAATATCTGAAGATGCTCCTGGTTTGATTTCGTCCAACCTTATTGTAAATCTTAATGAACCTAATAAACTAGGCGATGTTTCTTGGTTTACACCAATGAAATATACTGGTGTTTGGTGGGAAATGCACTTGGGTAAATCCTCTTGGGATTATGGTATGGAGCAAATTGATGGCAAATGGGTCGATACAGGTAAAGCACACGGTCGTCATGGTGCTACCACAGAGAATGTGAAGCGATTTATCGATTTTTCAGCAAAAAATAATATTGGAGGTGTTTTGGTTGAAGGCTGGAATACAGGTTGGGAGCGCTGGATTGGTTTCCCAGATCGAGAAGGTGTTTTTGATTTTGTTACGCCATACCCAGATTACAATTTTGATGAGGTGTCGTCTTATGCAAAATCGAAAGGTGTAGAAATTATTATGCATCATGAGACTTCTGCCGCAACAGAAACCTATACAAAGCAATTAGATACAGCTTATGCTTTAATGCAAAAGTATGGGATGCATGCAGTAAAATCTGGTTATGTGGGTAAAATATTACCAGATGGAGAGTACCATCACGGACAGTATATGGTTAATCATTACAATACGGCGGTTGAAAAAGCAGCCAAATACGAAGTTGCTGTAAATGCGCATGAGCCTATAAAAGATACAGGACTAAGACGTACCTATCCAAATGCAATTTCGAGAGAAGGATTAAGAGGACAAGAGTTTAATGCTTGGTCTATAGAGAAAGGAAATCCTCCAAGTCATTTACCAACTGTTGCTTTTACAAGAATGCTCGCGGGACCAATAGATTTTACGCCTGGTATTTTTAATATAAAATTCGATGAGTATAGAGAGGAAAGTCAAGTAAATACAACTTTAGCACAACAATTAGCGCTGTATGTGGTGATTTATAGTCCTGTTCAGATGGCGGCAGATTTAATAGAACACTATGAAGCCAATCCAGAACCCTTGCAGTTTATTAGACATGTAGGAGTTGATTGGGAAGAGTCAGTTGTATTAAATGGATCGGTAGGAGATTATGTTACTATCGCAAGAAAAGAACGTAATACTGGTAATTGGTTTGTTGGTTCTATTACTGATGAGAATTCAATCACTCTAGATTTAGATTTTGATTTCTTGGATGCAGATCAAACTTATGAAGCTGTTATTTACAAAGATGGTGAAAGTGCACATTGGGATGATAATCCACTCGATATCGCCATCGAGAATATGGAAATAACGAAGGAAAGTAAGCTTAGTTTAAGACTGGCTGAAGGAGGTGGCTTTGCGATTAGTTTAATTAAGAAGTAGGAATAAATAGCAAATTTTAGGGCTTGTGAAAGCCTAAAATTTAATGGTATAATAGCTGTTTTTTATTGTTACCTCAATGTCAGTTTTAACGGGTTAAAAGCTAATATTTAGTACGTTAAAAATAAGATTGCGATATTTGTAACAAATTGGTTGTAAGATAGTCTTATCCTAAACGACTAGTCTTGAATCAAATTATTACTAATCCGACATATTATAACGCTATGGATGTTAACGAAGGAATTGACTCGCCCTTAGTTATTAAAGTTAGCTTTAATAAGTTTATAAATCAGTACAAGGATCTTGTAGAAGCAGATAATAATTTTATTGCTTCTAATGCAAAACGCGTATTGAAAATTGCAGAAGAAAACCCTGTGCTTACAGAAGGTTTTAGTGATTTAAGATTACTAAAAGACCACGAAAAAAATATTGAAGGTATCCTTCAAGATGCCTTTAGTCCTATACTTACCAAGAATGAAATAAAAACGGCATCAGTACCGTTTCTTAATGTCATTTTTAATTCATCGGAGCGTTTTAAATCAATTCTTGAAATTGCAGGAGATGATTTTGAGTTGCAAATTAAAAACATGCCAACAGATCAGAGGTACATCATAGCATGTACTATAATCTTGAATTTTTGTTATGGCTATAATATAAACTTTAAGCGTCCATTCTTCTATGAGATTCCAGACGCAAACGGAATTATGCGCTATTACAAGATCTTGTATAACGCTGATTTTACCGAGATTATTCCAAAAGAGAGTGCACCTAAAATAACAGAAGAAGATTATGCACAACTCTTAGATAATTTTGAGAATATTGAACTTTGGAAGGAGAAGTTTCCACCAAATAGTTACGATTTTAAGGGCTTTGTAATCTCGAATATTTTCGATGTCACTGATGACCAATCAATTTCCAATATTAAATCTACATTAATCGGAGAAGACAAGCGCAAGGATGAAGGTTTTATGGAAGACTTCCATGAGATATTCAGATCACTTTTAGGGTTGAAGGATATTAAAGTTGGTTTTTCAATTTATAATAAAGACGATGATACTTTTGAGCGTGTATATGGTGCTGGGATGAATAGTTTCCTGCTGAATAATCTTGAAGTTTCTAATTGTTCAGATGCACTCTGTAAATGGTCGTACAATCGGTTATTGAAAGAGAATAAATATTTCTCAATTTCAAATGTGGACAAGGCCTTTGAGAAATCTAAAGGACATGCGCCACATGTAAAAGTACTCAAAGAGCAGGGTATAAAGAGTGCGATTTTTGCACCTATTGCTAATGATGAGGGATTAATGGGTATTCTCGAGATTGTCTCAGAAAAACCACAGGTTTTAAATAGTATCAATGCCAATAAATTGGTAGATGTAATGCCATTTATTGTTTCAGCAGTTGAGCGCTCTAAAAGTGAGGAAGAAAACTTGATTGAAGCGATAATTCAGCAAGAGTGTACCTCTATCCACCAAAGTGTACATTGGCGCTTCGAGCAAGAGGCTAGAAACTACATAAAGGATGAATTTAATGGGAAGGAACCAAATTTTAATCAAATTGCCTTTGAAGATATTTACCCACTTTTTGGTCAAATAGATATTAAAGGGTCTTCGGTGGCTAGAAATACAGCGACTCAACTAGATCTTACAATTCAATTAAATGCTTTGAAGTCTATTATGAGTAATGCTTTAACAGAAGAGGCATTGCCTATTTATGATCAGTATTTATATCAAATTAGCGAATGGTTAGATCAACTAAATAGTCATTTTCAAGTCGATAGTGAACAACAAATAAATGCATTTATTAAGCAAGATATTCATCCAGTAATAAATCATTTAATGGCCAATAGTTCCTTAAAGGATGAAATAGATTCCTATTTTGATTCTGTAGATGAAAAACTAGGAACAGTTTACAAACACCGCAAGGATTATGATGAGACTATTGCCTCTATTAACAAGAATATGGCCTCTCTTCTAGATGAGAAGCAAGTAGAAGCACAGGCCATGTATCCTCATTATTTTGAGCGTTTCAAAACTGATGGTGTAGAACATAACATGTATATAGGTGAATCCCTTACAAAAGAGGATACCTTTAGTTCTATTTATCTCTATAATTTGAGATTATGGCAATTGCAGGTGATGTGTGAAATGGAAAATTCTTATTATCAAATGCAATCAGATTTCCCTATTAAGTTAGACGTTGCATCTATGATATTGGTTTTTAATCAGCCATTAACTATTAGCTTTAGAATGGATGAGAAACAATTTGATGTTGATGGTACTTACAATGCACGATATGAAATTGTGAAAAAGCGTGTAGATAAGGCTTATATTAAAGGAACAAAAGAACGCATAACACAAAAAGGTAAAATAAGTATTGTTTATTCTCAAAAGCAGGATGAAGAGGAGTACCTGCGCTATGTTAAGTTTCTTCAGTCAAAAAATTACTTAGATAATGATGTAGAGATTCTTGAGCTTCAAGATCTACAGGCTGTCACAGGCTTAAAAGCTATAAGAGTTAGTGTGCTTTACCACAAAGACAGTAATGATAAAGACTTTTACACTTACGATGACTTAATGAAGGAGATTAGTCATTAAGCGTTAATGGCTGTTTCAGAAAGCATAAACGAAACACCAAAGGCAATAACGCTGATTACAATACCTATCATAAAAACACTGTAGGTCGTTCTTAATAAATTATATTTTCGGTTCAGTACCAATCCTAAAAAGTATAAATCTTTTGTGAGTGATCCATAGAGGTATTCTTTATCTTTCATCATTTCTCCCATGGCCCATTCAAATTCATCTAATTTCATCTGATGGAAATTTCCAAAGAACAAGAGATTAACCTTTTTATTAGCAACATCATCTTTAGTGAATTGACCCTTGGTAACATTAGGTCTTGTCGCTAAAACAGATAGTACAATACAGATTACTGTAAAGGCCATAAAAATTAATGTAGGGATAATTAAATAGTCATTTGAAGGGTTGTCTAGCTTAGGTAATAAATTAGATAGTGCAACAGATATTATAATAGCATTTACAGAAAGTAAAATATTGGCTTTAGTATCTGCAATATCACTAAGAGTAATATGGTTTCTTAAGGCCACTCTAAACATAGTCTCAATACCACGATCTGGGAGATCTTGCTTCTCTTTTTTAAAGGTAAGTTCGGCTTTTCTTTGTTTTAGTTTTTCCGTTCGTGCCTTAATTTTGTTTTGACTTTGAATGAGAGAGGCCAAATTTTTACCTTTTCTTTTTTCCCATTTGCTCGAAGCAATTGGTGAATTAAATGTATGGCTAGATAGAAAATCAATATTTTCTTGGAGCCATTCATGCTTATTTACTTCCTTACCTAAGGTAAGTTCCCATTCTT
Organism: Winogradskyella poriferorum; assembly: GCF_050618035.1. Lineage (GTDB taxonomy): Bacteria > Bacteroidota > Bacteroidia > Flavobacteriales > Flavobacteriaceae > Winogradskyella > Winogradskyella poriferorum_A. The sequence continues at coordinate 278,063 of NZ_JBODPY010000001.1, read as the reverse complement.
TGCGCAATAGCGACGCATAGTCCTCATAATTTTTACTCGAAATATGTGCAGAATCAGCATCCCTAATAATTCCTTCTAGCTTATTAGTAGGTTCATGATTCATTTCTGTAGCAAGTATGATTTGCTTTATGGTTTTAATTTCACCATCGGGTAAATTGTGTTCAGATAGAAAGTCATCAGCAATTTTAGCACTTTCTTTTTCATGCCCTTCGATGGTATTTATAAAACCAGTATCATGAAACCATGCAGCAATAATGAGTTGTCTTTTTTCGTCTTCAGTAACTTCGTTATCATCAGTGAGTTCTAATACTTTTTCTACTACTCTTTGGGTATGAGCTAAATTATGATAGACAAAATTTGGATCTAGATTTTCATTTAGATGTTTTGTCACATAGTTTTCAACGTCCAATAAGATATTTTCCATATAGATTGCGCTAGAATGCTAATTTAAGAATTATTTAGAACCCGAATCAGGGCTATTTAGTAACTTAGCTTTCTGTCGCTTTATTGTTCAATAGATTACGTATTTAATGAAGTTAAATATTTCAGATACATATAATAAACAACTTCCTGCAGATAAAAACTCAGAGAATTCTAGAAGACAAGTTTTAAATGTAGCTTTTTCGTTTGTGAATCCTAAAAAGCCAACTAGCCCAAAATTAATTCACGCATCTGTTGAGTTAGCCGAGAATCTTGGATTAGATAAACAAGACATCAAGTCCAAAGCGTTTTTAGATATTTTTTCTGGATCCAAAATTTATGAGAAGACTTACCCTTATGCTATGGCTTATGCGGGCCACCAATTTGGTAATTGGGCAGGTCAGTTAGGAGACGGAAGAGCCATTAATTTATTTGAAATTGAAGAAAACAATAAGTTATGGGCGATACAATTGAAAGGGGCAGGAGAAACACCATACTCGAGACAAGGTGATGGATTAGCCGTGCTTAGATCTTCAATAAGAGAATATCTGTGTAGTGAGGCTATGCATTATTTGGGTGTGCCAACAACTAGAGCACTTAGTTTAATGTTAACCGGAGATGAGGTTCTTAGAGATATGCTTTATGACGGAAACCAAGCCTATGAAAAAGGAGCAGTTGTGAGTCGTGTAGCACCTACATTCATTAGGTTTGGAAACTTTGAACTATTTGCATCTCGCAATGACATAACCAATCTAAAAAAACTAGCCGATTACACTTTAAAGCATTTTTATCCTAAGATAAAGGGAGAAGGCAAAATAAAGTATATAGAATTGTTTAGGGAGGTTTCCCAAAGGACACTTGATATGATCATCCATTGGCAGCGTGTTGGATTTGTGCATGGTGTTATGAATACAGATAATATGTCCATTTTGGGATTAACCATAGATTACGGACCCTACGGCTGGCTCGAAGGATTTGATTTTGGTTGGACACCAAATACTACAGATAAACAACACAAACGATATCGATTTGGTAACCAACCAAATATTGGCTTATGGAATTTACTTCAATTAGCAAATGCGCTTTATCCACTTGTAGAAGAAGCTGAACCATTTGAGGCGATTTTGACTAATTATAAGCTTGAATTTGAGCGGAAATCACTTGATATGATGCGTCTAAAAATCGGTCTAACAGATGAAGATGAAGATGAAGATGATATGAAGTTAATTCAGTCCTTGGAGGATTGTCTACTTTTAATCGAGACAGATATGACATTGTTTTTTAGATTATTATCTAACTACCAACTAGGTAAACCCGAATCTGGGCTTAAGGTTGTTGAGGATGCGTTTTATGATTTAGAACAATTAGATATAAATGTAAAAACAGATTGGGAGCATTGGTTTAGTTCTTATGATAATAGATTAAAGCTCGAAAAGCGAACCGACTCACAGCGTAAAGTGGCTATGGATTTAGTTAACCCAAAGTATGTTCTAAGAAACTATATGGCACAATTAGCAATTAATAAGGCTAACGATGGAGATTTTAGTTTAATCGAAGATTTTTTTGAGTTGTTAAAAGCACCATATGAAGAACAGCCTGCCATGCAAAAATGGTTTGCTAAACGTCCTGAATGGGCAAGACATAAAGTTGGGTGTTCCATGTTATCTTGTAGTTCATAATTTGTAAACACAAAATTCAACGATAAACCGATGTCAGAAAATTAGTTAAATTTATAATCTATTTACCAGCCATTACATGTCATGAGAGTTTTTCAAAGACGCTTATCCTTAATAATTATTTTATTCTTAGTCTTAAATGCATGTGCAACATACCAGACTCAAATAAATGATGTGTCAAAAGCAGATTTTCCATCAGATAAGACCATTAGACACTCGTTCTATCTCTTAGGAGATGCCGGGAATTCGAAGCTAGGAGAAGTTGATCCAGCCATCAAAGAATTTGGTCTTGCCTTGCGTGAGGCATCTTCAAATAGTACTGCAATATTTCTCGGTGATAATATTTATGAAAAAGGGTTTACAAATAAAAAAGGAGAAAAAGAACTTGCAGAACATAGAATCAAAGTACAGACAGACGTCGCAAAAGATTTTAAAGGTGAGACTATTTTTATTCCTGGTAATCACGATTGGTACAGTGGATTAAAAGGGTTAAAAAGACAAGAGAAGTTTGTTGAGAAGGCTCTAGGGAAAGACACTTTTTTACCTGAAAATGGTTGTCCAATAGAAAAGGTGAAAATTTCTGATGACATCGTTTTATTAGTGGTTGATTCACATTGGTACATCACAGATTGGGACAAACATCCTACGATTAATGATGAATGTGAGTTTAAAACGCGCGTTGATTTTTTGGATGAATTAAGTAGTGAAATAAAAAAAGCTCGAGGAAAAACGACATTGATTGCATTGCACCATCCTATGTTTACTTATGGTTCTCATGGTGGACAGTATAGTTTTGGTAGCCATATGAAGCCATTACCAATTCTTGGCACTATAAAAAATGTTATACGAAAAACAGGAGGTGTATCTAATGCTGACCTCCAAAATAAGATGTATAACGAATTAAAAAATAGAATTGTAAGCTTGTCACAAGAGAATGATAAAGTGATCTTTGTTTCGGGTCATGATCATAATTTGCAGTACATCATTGAAGCTGGAATCCCACAGATAGTTAGCGGATCGGGATCTAAAAGTTCAGCAACACGATTGGTTGGTAATGGTAAATTTAGCAGTAGTGGAAATGGATATGCAAGATTGGATGTATTTACTGATGGGTCATCTTATGTAAGATACTACGAAGTCGGAAAAAAAGATCCTGTTTATAGCACAACGGTATTTTCAAAACAAGATTATGAGATTGTGAACTATCCGTACCAGTTTCCAAAAACTGTCGAGGCTTCAATTTACAAAAAGGAGGATGCCGAAAAATCAGGTTTTTATAAATTTCTTTGGGGAGATCGTTTTAGAAAGCAATTTGCAACGACTGTTAAAGCCCCTACTGTAAACCTTGATACATTATTTGGAGGATTAAAACCAGTAAGAAAGGGAGGGGGAAACCAGTCTAAATCACTAAGGTTAGAAGATAAAAATGGTGCTCAATACGTAATGCGTGCTTTAGAAAAGCAGGCATCTCAATATTTACAAGCCCTAGTCTTTAAGGACAAATATATAGGCGATAAGTTAGATGAAGATTTTACTACGAATTTAGTCATGGATGTATTTACAGGTTCACATCCTTATGCACCATTTATAATTGGTGATTTGTCAGATGCGGTTGGCATCTATCATACTAATCCAGTACTATATTATATTCCCAAACAGAATGCACTTGGTCAATACAATGATGATTTTGGTGATGAGCTTTATATGATTGAAGAACATACGTCAGAAGGCCATAGTGATAAGGCTAGTTTTGGCTTCCAGAATGAACTTATTAGTACAGATGATATGCTTAAAAAGATTCGAAAAGATGAGGATATCATTGTAGATGAAGCTTCCTATATTAAAGCGCGACTTTTTGATATGCTAATTGGTGATTGGGATAGACACCAAGATCAATGGCGATGGATTGAATTTAAAGAGAAAGGTCAAAAAGTATATAGACCTATGCCACGCGATAGAGACCAAGCATTCTCAAAAATGAGCGATGGATTTTTGTTAGATATTGCAGTTCGTTTATTGCCTTCTGCTGGCTTACTACGTAAATATGATGAGGTATTAGTTGATGTAAAAGAAATTAATGTAGAACCGTATCCATTAGATATGGCATTAATTGAATCATCTGATAAAGAAGTTTGGGATAAGCAGGTAAAATATATTCAGGAAAATATTACAGATGCTGTTATAGAAGATGCATTTTTAAATGTGCCAGAGGAAGTTCGTGATGAAGATGTTGAAGAAATTAAACGACTACTTAGAGCCCGTCGTGGTAATCTTAAAGACATTTCTGACCGTTACTATAAGCTCATAAATAAATTTGCTGTGATTAAGGGAACCAATAAAGATGATTGGTTTGATGTTGAGCGTCTTCCGAGTGGAAAAACAAAAGTAACTGCCTACAGAATAAAAGATGGCGAAAAGGCTGATATCTTTCATCAAAGAACTTACCTTAAGGAGGACACTAGAGAAATTTGGATTTATGCTCTGGATGATGATGATGTTTTTAATGTTTATGGAGATGGAGACCAACTTATTAAAGTAAGATTGGTTGGTGGCCAAAACAATGATGTTTATGATATTAAGAATGGAAAAAAACTTAAGTACTACGATCACAAGACTAAGAATAACACCTTTGTTACTAATAAAGGCAAGAAGAAATTGACTGATGATTACGAAACTAATGTCTATAACTATAAGAAACTAAAGAATAGCACAAATCAAATTGTACCTACTTTGGGTGCCAATCCTGATGACGGATTTAGTTTGGGATTTACTAATGTGCTTACAAATTTCAATTTTGAGAGAAATCCTTTTTCGTCACAGCATACGTTTTCAGCTGGTTATTTTTTTGCTACTAGTGGTTTGGTGTTAAATTACAAGGGTGAATTTGCGAATGTCATAGGTAGTTCAAATTTGGTTTTTAATATACATTATAATAGTCCAAATTTTGCGGTTAACTATTTTGGTTTTGGTAATTCTACACCTAACCCTGAAGTGGATAACGATAATCTGGATTTTGATTTTAACCGAGTCAAAATTAGAACTATTAGTGCAACACCTTCAATCATTTGGAAAGGACAGTATGGTTCTTCATTTGAAGCCGGTATTACCTACGAGGCCAATGAGGTTGAGCGAACACCAGGGCGATATTTAGAAACTGAGTTTGATACAGATGCTACACTATTTGACGAACAGAATTTTTTTGGTGCTCAGGCAAAATACACTTATGATGTTAAGGATGACAAAACCTTTCCTACATTGGGAATGCTATTTAGTTTAGAAGCTGGTTATAGAAATAACACGAATACTTCTAAAGGGTTTGGATATATTATACCAGAATTAGCTTTTGATTATAAGCTTGTACCAGAAGGTCAAGTTGTATTGGCGACAAAATTGAGAAGTCATATTAATATTGGTGATGATTTTGAGTTCTATCAGGCCGCAGTACTTGGCGATCGTACGGGATTAAGAGGTTTTAGAAGAGAGCGTTTTTCTGGAAAGAGTGCTTTTGTTCAAAGTACTGACTTACGCTTTAATTTAAGACGAAAATCATCAAATTTCTTACCTTTTAATGTAGGTTTCTATGGTGGTTTTGATTATGGCCGTGTTTGGATTGATAATAACTTAGTCAGTGACCCTTCCTTTAATCAAGATCAATGGAACACCTCGATAGGAGGTGGTATATTTTTGACCGCTTATAGTATGATAAGTGCGAATCTCTCGGCCTTTAATAGCGATGATGGTCTGCGTATTGCCTTTAATTTAGGCTTTGGGTTTTAATTGGGATTATTCAAATTAAATCCATAAATATTACCACCATCATGTCCACTGCGTTCGTCTGTAATAATAAGGGTAGAGTCGTTCATAAAACAGACACCTTCCTTTTGTGAATTATGCTTAAAGCTCAACTTCTCGATATTACCATCAAAGAATTTAGGGAGTTTATAATTTGAAAATTTCCAAACTCTTTTATGATTTAATAGGACTACAGTTGCACCATTTTCACTAATGTCTGCTGCAGTGATTTTAGTGTCTTTACCCTCTAGTTGAAAATGCTCAATAAACTTTGCTTCATGTTGTCCAATGGTATTAGGTAACGTAAATAAAGTGAATCCTTTATTTTCCTTTGTGACTAAATAAAGGCTATTTTCATGGAGAAAGAAGGCCTCAAAATCATGAGGTTCCTCAATAAATGGTAGCTTAAAGGAAATAACCTCGGCAGTAGCTTGTTTTTTATTTAAATCTTGTTGCTTGACTTTATAAATTTTAAATGACGTGCGCTTCTTATTGTTGTTTCCAAAATCGCCTATATAGATATTGCCATATTTATCTGAGGTAAGTTCTTCCCAATCTTTATTCTGGGCATTTGTAATTTCAATACCTTTCTTAATATCACCTTTTTGTGTTATCCCAAATAGAACATTATCATTTCCAGAATCTTCAATAACCCATATTAAGTCTGAATGAGGAATACGTTCCGCAGCCGAAACTTCTTTAAGACTGTTAGGTAAGTCACCTAGAAGTTCCAAATTTCCAAAGGATGTGCAAGCCAGAGTTATTAGTAATACAAAAATTAGTCTTTTGGGTATTATCATAGTAATTTTACCTTTCATTTGAATACTTTGGACAATCACAAAGATATTATAATAATTGGTGGAGGTGCCGCTGGTTTTTTTGCTGCAATTAATATTGCTATAAAGAATCCAGATTTGTCTGTTGCCATTTTAGAACGTGGTAAAGTTGGTCTTCAGAAAGTAAAAATCTCAGGTGGTGGGCGCTGTAATGTAACCCATGCAGAGTTTATTCCAGCAGATCTCACAATGAACTACCCAAGAGGAGAAAAAGAACTTCTTGGTCCCTTTCATACATTCATGACAGGAGATACCATCTCTTGGTTTGAGGAGCGTGGTGTTGAACTAAAAATCGAAGATGATGGGAGGATGTTTCCGGTGTCAGATTCCTCTCAAACTATTATAGATTGTTTTTTGAAAGAGAGTAAAAACTATGGAGTAGAAGTGTTGTATAATCAGTCTGTGACAACGATAGATACGTCTGATTCTATTTTTAAAATTTCAACTAAAGCTACTGCATTTACATGTGATAAGTTAGTGGTAGCCACTGGTAGTAATTCAAAAATCTGGAATATCCTTGAAGGCTTGGGACATACCATTGTAAAACCTGTACCATCGCTTTTTACGTTTGATATTAAGGATAAACGGATAACCAATATTCCAGGTGTTGTAGCAAAGGATGTTGAAGTAAAAGTGCTGGAAACTAACTTGGTTTCCACCGGACCTTTACTTGTTACCCATGTTGGGCTTAGTGCACCAGCAATTTTAAAACTTTCAGCCTTTGGAGCTATTGAATTGGCCAAACGAGATTATAAGTTCAAAATTCAGATTAATTTTATTCAGTTAAGCAGGGAAGTTTGTATTGATGCCTTAAAATCTATAAAACTGGATTTTGCGAAGAAAAATATCATTAATTCAACCCAATTCGACCTACCTAAAAGACTCTGGAAAAATTTAGTTCTTGCCTCAGGTATATCAGAATTTACAAAGTGGGCGGACGTCAATAAAAATCAATTAGAACATTTATCAATACAATTAACAGAGGCTATTTTTGAGGTTACTGGCAAGAGCACATTTAAAGAGGAATTTGTTACTGCTGGTGGTGTGGATTTAAAAGAGATCAATTTTAAAACCTTTGAAAGTAAGGTTATTCCAAAATTATATTTTGCCGGTGAAGTGATTAATGTTGATGCAGTTACTGGTGGGTTTAATTTTCAGAATGCTTGGACTGGTGCATATATTGTTTCTCAATCAATAGGTCAATAAATGTGGGCTCTATTTTTAGTAAAATAAAACCCACAGTTAAAATAAATTACTCAATTTTTAATGAGTATTTATTGTTTAATGATTTTTACAACTCGAAAAGCACTACTTGTACTTATTCTTGCAAAATATAAACCAGAAGAAAGATTTTGAATATCAATACTTTCATAATTATTGGTTATTCTTTTTACAAACTGTCCATCGATGTTATAAATTTCTACTGATTCTATAATTGATAAATTTCCTTTTATTTTCAATATGTCCTGTGCAGGAATTGGAAATATTTTAAACTTATCTATATCAGAAATATCATCTACGCTAAGGGAACTGTCAACGGTATAATTTGAAAATATAGAATTAGTATTGCCATTTAAATCTTTAACAATAACCTCAAATGTATGTGGACCATCGACTAAAGCAATTTCAGGGGTATATAGTATTCTTTCATTGACAGGGTCCCACAGAATAGGGACTTCGACATCATCTATTTTAATAATGGTCTGAGACAAATCAAGACCGACACCTGTGACAGGTTCAAACAATTCAGCCCAGTGCTCGTCTATCGAAGGGATAATGCTTCCTTCTGTTGGAAAAAAATCTGGTATTTCTGGTGCGGATAAATCAGAAGCAGTATTGTAGTTTATGCCTATAGCGTAGTTTCCTGCTTCTGTAATTGAAGTTTCTACAAAATCTAAATCTGGATTATTATCACCTGAAAGTTCTATCCATGTCAAGCTAGTTTCATCAAACTTATACAGTTTTGCCAATGCTTTTTCTGTATCTGAAAATCCAAGGGCATCAATTTTTTCTTGATCAATCATCATACTCAGCGATACGGGATCAAAAGTTGTAATCACTTCATCATTGATGTCTAATAGGTTAACATTTAGATTATCACTAACAATATAGAGTTTAGAGGTATTTGTGAAGCTAGAATTTACTTCGGAAATATATGCTCTACCATATTGAGAATTAATTAAAGGTCCTCTGTCAAAACTTATTGTATATTCTGGGTTTACTAACCTCAGAATCCATTGTTCACCATCAGAGATCAAATTACCTGTAAGTTCTGCGGCTGAATTTCCTATATCTACAACAAAGTCAACTCCATCTTGTATAGGTTCCTGTACAACTGTGATTAACTCATCAAACGCGTCATCTAGTAACAATGTTGTTCCTTCATAAAGGGTTGTAATTTCATCACTAAGTGTTATTAAATTATTTAAATTTTTAGTGTTTTCAAATACTGGTAAAATAGTGTCATTCGCAACAATATATTGACTTTGTAAATAGGTTGATTCTGATATGTAACTATATTCGAAACCAAGACTTATTCCTACACCGACGCCGACTGCAGCCCCTAAATCTATTCCTATGTTGTCGGTTATTCCAATAATGTCAGTCTCGTTTACCTCTAGTAAATTGTGTTCTTCAAAATCGCCAAGACTTGATGGATTATTCTCATAATTGATATCCAGAGCTCCTGTAAAAGATTCAAAACCAGCATTAAAGGTTTTATTTGAGTTTCCAATAGTCAATAGGTCAGATGCCACACCAATTATATTATCTGCCACACTATTATTTGCAATTACGTTTTCAGGAATTATAAATTTATATTCTCTTGTTGTAGATAATTGCAATGGAGAAATTTGTGGCGAAGCTGAGCCTTTAAAAGATAAAGAAAGATTTTGGGTTTGATTAGTTAGAGTATTAAATGTTCCGGATAAGCTCATTTCACCACCAACCTCAAAACTTAATAAATTACCAAAGTCAACCGCATCGTTTAATACTTTGAAGTTTAATGTGGATACGTTAAAAGCTCTTGCATGACTTATTTCAAATGTTCTTAAATTATTTGTAAAAATCTCTTTTTTGCTTGAGAAGGATGCACTAGCGGAAGCTTCTAGAAAATTATATTTCGTATTACCAAGTTCAAAATTAAAATCTAATGAAATACTCCCTTCGGCATTTGCTCCACTTAGTGTGGAGTTATGATAAGTTGAATAGAACTGAGAGAGGTCTGGATTAAGGTCAATTAAACTATTCTTTAATGCTGTGATATAGGCACCAGCAAATGGACTAAGCTTAATACCACCAATTCCAAGAGTTTCTAATATGAATGCGGCTTTGGCCTTTTTTGTATTATCACTACTTTCCGTAAATTTAAGACTTTGCCCATTCATTCCTTTAAAAGATATTGACGCTTTAGGAGTGCCTTTAAGGACATCTGAAACTAAATTAATAGATGGGAATTCTACAGATATTCCAGCACCACGTTCAAATCTTCGAGTAATAACTTGGTTACCCGAAAGATCATTCTCAAACTTCAATCCCATTCCGCCACCACCAGAAAGACCAATTTTTGATATAGCTAGTTGGGCAGGACCAACTGCAACTCCTCCAAGAATAATTTCTGCTCCTGCACTTCCGCCAGCAAAAACATTAATACTTTCGTTAACATCTTGTCTAATCCCTAAGTCAATATTAAAATTGGGTGGTCTCGAAGTTTCGTCAAAGTTTATGCTAATTCCATCTTGAGTTAATGAATCAGGAATTGGAATAGATAAGGATAAAGGGCTTTCTTCAAAAGAAAAGTCCATCCACATTTGTAGCAAACCGTTACCTAAATATTGACATCCCATTTTAAATACTTCTCCATTGACAACAATGAATTCTTCGATAATAGTGCAAGTAGGTGGCGTGTTTTCGTCTTCTATTATATTGTAATAAAAATAGATTTTAGATTCAATGGTTAAATCGGGTGATATAAAGGGGCTTGCTGTGTTATCTTCAAATACTATTGTGCCACTTTGGACACAATTATCTTTAATTACAGCTCCAACAGCTCCAACGGCAAAAGTTGTTGCAACCCCTCCTTTATCTACACCACGGAGTGTAAAACTGAAATCTGAAGTTGTTTGTTCTATAGCCCAAGTTTCACCGTTATCATGAGAACCGACGATTATTCCACCAGTACCAACTGCAATTGCTCTATTTTCATCAAAATATTTTACGCCATTCAATGTACTTGCAGTGTTACTTGACTTTTCAATCCAAGTATTACCTCCATCACTCGTTTTGTATATTTTACCACTGGATCCAACTGCTATTCCATCTAAAAAGTTACTGAATGACACTGAATCAAGCCTCCCCTCAAGATCAGTAATTATATTTGTCCACGAGCTTCCACCGTCTGTAGTTTTCATAACAACCCCAAGGCCTAAGTCATAGCCAACAGCTATGGCAGTCAAATCATCAATAAAAGTTACGTCTTTAATAATACCTGCGTCACCTGAGGGAAGAGTTCGAGGAAACCATGTTGTGCCACCATCAGTGGTAAAAAGAGATTGTCCCTCTTGTCCTACCATAATACCATTTGTTCCTTCTTCATTAAATGCCACTGACCACCAAGGTAAACTGCCACCTGTAAAATAGACTTGCCAAGTTTCTCCACCATCTGTGGTATAGTGCACTCTTCCGGCAGTACTTGCAGTTTTCTTTTTGCCTACAGCCCAGCCATTCATTTGATCTATAAAATAAATACCGTAGTACCTTGTATCAGTAACTGCTGAATTGTAGGCGGTCCAATTAATACCAGCATCAACAGTTTTGTAAACTGTATTATCGCCAGCTATCCATCCTGTATCTTTATCGATAAAGTGAACATCGTACAGATTATTAGTTGTATTAATATCAATTACGTCCCATTGAGCTGTAACAGGTGAAATTAACCCTATATTAATAATTAGAAATAAAAATGAATTAAAATAATATTGTCTCATAGTAAAAAAGTTTTGGTTAATAACATTTTGAGATTAAAGAATTATTGTAGAGCTTAGGGCAACAATAGACATTAAGGTAAGAACGATAGTCAAACTTACTGTGTTTTATTAATTGTCGAAATACCTGATAATGGGTAATTTTAAGATTAATTTAAATTTGAAACTATTGTTTATGAATAATTACATTACATTTTTAAGAGGCATAAATGTTGGTGGTCATAGAAAAGTATCCATGGCTGACCTTAGAATACTACTTGCAAAATTAGGATTGGAAGATGTGAATACATATATTCAAAGTGGCAATGTCGTCTTCAAATCTAAGAGTAGTCCTAAAGCATTAGAAGCACAGAAAAAAAAGAAGTTTTAAACCACTTTGGGATTGATATTTCAGTCCAGTTAGTACCTGCATCAACAGTTTTGTAAACTGTATTATCACCTGCTATCCATCCTGTATCTTTATCAATAAAGTGAACATCGTACAGATTATTTGTTGTGTTAATATCAACTACATCCCATTGGGCAAAGGAATGATGAATAAAGAATAGATAAAAAATGAGTAAAGAAATTGCTTTTAAGTAATGATTTTTCATGCTTAAATTAGGTTGGTTAATAACTAAATTTTACCACAAGAATGATAAATCTATGGTTTGAGGCAGAAAACCTAGAGGAATAATGACCGCTTAGAATTGTGGTATCTAAGAGTTGAAAAAGACAGTAAAAGTTACTCTTACTGAATTGATAATGAAGCTATTAGTTTTTGTAAGATATATATTACTATTAACATAAGGATTAACATATGTTAATTTTAATTCAAGTAGATATTATAGTTGTTAAATATTAAATAGGATTAAATTTTCAAATATTAAGATTAGGGTATACTTATAAAACTATGCTAAAATTAATGGCTATGGCTGAAGAAACAGAGGCTAAGCCTTAGAAATTATCTATTTTTGCAACAGAAATTTATTACATGACAGAGCAAGAATTTATTCTTAATTCCTATAATTCCGAAATTGAAAGTGGTTCCGTAAAGTGGTCTTCACCAAGTAATATTGCATTGGTGAAATATTGGGGCAAACGCAAAAATCAAATTCCTGAAAATCCATCTATTAGTTTTACACTCTCGGATTGTAAGACGATTACGGAGGTTACTTACACCAAGAAAAGTAACTCAGAATTTAGTTTTGAGGTGTATTTCGAAGGTGAGAAAAATGAAGCCTTTAAGCCAAAAGTCCAGACATTTTTTGAACGTATCGAATCCTATGTTCCTTTTTTAAATGATTATCATTTTAAAATTGAAACTTCTAATACCTTTCCGCACAGTTCAGGTATTGCTTCCTCTGCTTCTGGTATGAGTGCTTTGGCCTTATGCTTAATGAGTATAGAAGAAGATTTAAATGAAAAGTATTCAAAAGCATTTTTTAATAGAAAGGCTTCTTTTTTGGCAAGATTAGGATCAGGAAGCGCATGTCGAAGTATCGAAGGGGAATTGGTTGTTTGGGGCCAAAATGAAAGTACGGAGAGTTCTGATTTGTTTGGTGTACGATTTGACGGTGAGGTTCATCCAAACTTTAATGATTATCAAGATGCCATACTTCTTGTAGATAAAGGTGAGAAACAGGTGAGTAGTACAGTTGGGCACAAATTAATGTTTGGCCACCCATTTGCGCAAGAAAGATTTAATCAAGCACATGAAAATCTTTCAAAATTAAAACATGTTTTAGCATCAGGCGATTTAAGTGCATTTATGAAAATTGTAGAAAGTGAAGCACTGACCTTACATGCAATGATGATGACGAGCATGCCTTACTTTATTTTAATGAAGCCAAATACACTAGAAATTATCAATAGAATATGGAAATTTAGAGAGAATACTAATTCTAATATTTGTTTCACTTTAGATGCAGGAGCCAATGTACATGTGCTATTTCCAAAGGCCGAAGAATCAAAAGTTTATGACTTCATTAAGAGTGAGTTAGTTGCATATTGCCAAAACGGTCACTATATTTGTGATAGCGTTGGTAATGGTGCCAAACGGTTATAGCCAGCCCCAACACCTTAAAACTATGAAAGGACCATTATTTTATTCTAAGATTCTGTTATTCGGTGAGTACGGAATAATTAAAGATTCTAAAGGCTTATCTATTCCTTATAACTTTTATAATGGTGCGCTTAAAGTGGATGAAAACCCATCTGAAGAAGCACAGAAATCAAATCAAAGTTTAGTTAAGTTCGTAGATTACTTGCGCGATATTGATTCGAGCTTAGTGTCGTTTGATTTTACAGCCTTACAAAAGGATGTAGATTCAGGGATGTATTTTGATTCGTCAATACCACAAGGTTATGGTGTAGGTAGTAGTGGTGCATTAGTAGCAGCGATTTACGATAAGTATGCTACTGATAAGATAACAGTTCTTGAAAATTTGACCAGAGTAAAGCTTTTAAGATTAAAGTCTATTTTCTCTGCAATGGAGTCATTCTTTCATGGTAAATCTTCAGGATTAGATCCTTTAAATAGCTATTTAAGTCTTCCAATTTTAATAAAGTCAAAGGATAATATAGAAGCAACTGGCATTCCATCTCAAAAAACAGAAGGCAAAGGAGCTGTGTTTTTATTAGATAGTGGTATTGTTGGTGAAACTGCACCAATGGTAAATATCTTCATGGAGAATATGAAGAATGAAGGCTTTAGAAGTATGCTTAAGGATCAGTTTATTAAACATACAGATGCTTGTGTTGACGACTTTTTAAAAGGCGATATAAAATCACTCTTCAAAAACACCAAGCAACTCTCTAAGGTTGTATTGAATAACTTTAAGCCGATGATTCCTAAACAATTCCACGAATTATGGAAAAAAGGAATTGAAACAAACGATTACTATTTGAAGCTTTGTGGATCTGGTGGTGGCGGATATATTCTTGGCTTTACTGAGAATATCGATAAGGCCAAAGAAGCTTTAAAAGGGCAAAAGTTAGAGGTCGTATACAATTTTTAATTCGCGTCCTCCTGAACTATTTACAGGATCTTTTAATTCTTAAATATGCTCTCAAGACGGCAAAAACATATTCTGCTTAAATTTTTTAGTCTTTTTTCTGTTGTTAGAGGGTACAATATTTTAGTTGTTGTTATCGCACAATACTTGGCTTCAATTTACATTTTTGCCAATCATCTCCCAGTAAAATCTGTCCTCCTAGATGTCAACCTTTTAATGCTTGTTTTGGCATCCTCAGCGACGATTGCTGCAGGTTATATTATCAATAATTTTTACGATTCAGAAAAGGACTTAATCAATAGACCACAAAAAACCATGCTAGATAGATTAGTTAGTCAAAACACAAAACTATCCTTCTATTTTGTGCTTAACTTTTTGGCTGTAATTTGTGCAAGCTATGTGTCGTTTAAGGCGGTTCTGTTTTTTGCCCTATACATTTTTGCAATTTGGTTCTATTCGCATCGCCTTAAAAAACAACCAATGGTTGGTAATATTGTGTCTGCAGTATTAACAGTGACACCATTTTTTGCCATTTTTATTTATTATGGGAATTTCGAACTTGTGGTATTTGCCCACGCCATATTTCTGTTTCTATTGGTATCAATGAGGGAGCTTATTAAAGATTTAGAAAATATAAAAGGTGATCTAGCACTCAATTATAGAACTGTTCCTGTTGTACACGGTGAGAACATCACAAAAATTATGCTGACTATTGTAGCTATTCTAACTATAGTTTCTGGTATTGTTTTGGTCTTGTATTTCGATATAGGCCATATGTACTACTTTTTTTATTTAGCTGTAATTTTATTATTTGTTTTCCTACTTATACTCTGGAAATCAAAAAGGAAAACACATTACCTCATTTTGCATAATATGCTAAAACTTATAATAGTTGCAGGTGTGTTTTCTATTTTATTAATAGATATTTCAATTGTTTTAAATCGAATCTAATGCAGAATACCCTAAAAATAGCAATGGCTCAGATAGCACCTGTTTGGTTAGATAAATCTGGCACTTTAAATAAGATAAAAGAATCCATAATAGATGCTGCTAAGGATGATGCAGAGCTTATAGTTTTTGGTGAGGCTTTATTACCTGGATATCCGTTTTGGTTGGCCTTAACTGGAGGTGCAGAATGGAATACCAAAATAAATAAGATCTTACATGCACATTATGTGAGTAATTCGATATGCATAGAAAATGGAGAATTAGATGAAGTACGTAAATTGGCGAAGGACCACAAAATTGCAGTTTATTTAGGGATTATGGAGCGTCCATTAGATAGAGGTGGTCATAGTATTTATGCGTCTTTAGTATACATTAATGAAGACGGCCAAATTAAATCGGTTCATAGAAAGTTACAACCAACATATGATGAGCGTTTAACTTGGGCACCTGGTGATGGACATGGTTTACAAGTTCATCCACTAAAAGCATTTACCGTTGGTGGCCTCAATTGTTGGGAAAATTGGATGCCATTACCTAGAACTGCATTATATGGTCAAGGTGAGAATCTACATATCGCTGTTTGGCCTGGTAGTGATCACAATACAAAAGATATTACACGATTTATTGCGAGAGAGTCTAGATCTTATGTGGTCTCAGTCTCTGCACTAATGCATAAAGCAGATTTTCCAGAAAGCACACCATATTTTGATGACATAATAAAAAATGCTCCAGATACTTTAGCAAATGGTGGGAGTTGTATTGCAGGTCCTGATGGTGAGTGGATCGTGGAACCCATAATCAATAAAGAAGGATTATTCTATGCGACCATAGATTTTAATCGAGTATTAGAAGAACGTCAAAATTTTGATGCTGTAGGGCATTATTCAAGACCAGATGTAACTAAATTAACGGTAAATAGAGAAAGGCAAACTACTGTTGAAATACAATAGGTAATGTAAAGTATTATATTACTTTTGCAGCCTAATAAATAGTTCGTTATGAGTGGTAAAAGAGTAGGTAAAGGAAAGAATAAGGCTTTTGGAAATCAAAAGACCTCTAAGGGTGCGAAGAACTATCCAAAGTCTAAGAAGCCTGCAACTGCTAATTCTGGTGATAGCAATGAGGTAAGGCTTAATAAATATATTTCTAATTCAGGAATATGTTCAAGACGTGAAGCCGATGAAAATATTGCTTTGGGCTTAGTTACTGTAAACGGAAAGGTTGTTACAGAAATGGGTTATAAGGTAAAACTTGATGATGAGGTAAAATTTGATGGTAGACGTATTAGTCCAGAACCTAAAGTTTACGTGTTGTTAAATAAGCCGAAAGGCTTTGCTACCACTACAGCCGAAGGTAAAGGAAGAACCGTGATGGATTTGGTGGCAAATGCTACAAGCGCCAAGATTAAACCTATTGGACGATTAGGCAGAAATTCATTAGGATTATTACTATTTACTAACGATGACAAAATTGTACAGAAATTTACCAACTCCAAAACTGGTGTAGCACGTTTATTTCAGATTGATTTAGATAAGAATTTAAAATTCGAAGACCTCAAAAAGATTCAGGAAGGATTTAAGGTAGACGGTAAGCTTATCACAGTTGAGGAAATCAGCTATATAGATGGTGAACCAAAAAATAAAATTGGTATTAAGATTAAGAACACTGGTAATTCTATACTGAGAACTATTTTCGAAGCTTTAAAATACGACTTGGTTAAAATAGATTGCGTAGCCATTGGACATTTAACCAAAAAAGATATTCCTAGAGGCCACTGGAAACATCTAACTACACAGGAGATTAATACGCTCAAGATGTTATAGAGGCTTTTGATTGCCTAACTCTTATTGGAAAATAATTTATGCAAAATTAATATTCAATTAATATTTGTATTCAATTCGTTTGTATCTTAGATATACAAAATAACCTAACCCTAAAATGAAAGATAATCTTAAACGAGTCATCGTAGATTTTAAAAAACTGACACCTGAGATTTTGGCTTTGTTGGTTGAAAAGTATCCTGATGGGTATGATGATGATCACATTATCTCCTTTAGAAATGCTAAAAATGAGTTGATTGAAGCTGTTGAGGTGACTACAGATGATACCAAGTATCTCGTAAAAGTGAGTACTAAGTTAGCAGTAACTATGGAGAATTATGATGAAGATGATTATGAAGACTTTGACAGTGACGATCCTGAAGCTGTACAGCCACCAGAAGAGATTAATGACTAATCTCTAATTCTTTTTCTAACAAAAACTTCCCAAATGAAGAAGGATAACACTGTGGTATATTCTAATAAAATAATCCAGAGGTTCTCTTTGTAATCTGTGTTGGCATAGGCTAAATAGCTCAATATTATAACGAAAGACCAAACCAATGGGAATCTGTAATTGGTAAAAATACATAGCGCAACAAGAGTTGTAAGATACCAAGGATGTACTGTTGTACTCAAAAATAGATAGCAAGTAAGTGCCAACAGCATGGAAGAACTTAATGCTTGAATTGTATTGTTTTTCTTGAAAAAGGCAAGAGATAGAATAATTAGAACTGAGATTATAGGTAGAATCTTGGAAATGGTTGCTATTTCATTGTAACCTGTTATTGTATATCCAACTTCTCTGAGCAGATAATATATACTTGCATTAAACTCAAAATTTCCAAACCAGAGCCCTATAGTTTGGGAATAATTGGTTATAAATTGTGTTGAGAAAA
Source organism: Winogradskyella poriferorum (assembly GCF_050618035.1). Lineage (GTDB taxonomy): Bacteria > Bacteroidota > Bacteroidia > Flavobacteriales > Flavobacteriaceae > Winogradskyella > Winogradskyella poriferorum_A. Next base: position 259,697 of record NZ_JBODPY010000001.1, on the reverse strand, counting down.
AAGGTGTAAAAAGAAGTAATATGGTAAGTCCAACAGCACTATAATACTTAAGTAGCGCAACAAGTTTTATTTTGTCGTCTTCGGTTTTAAACCATTTAAAAAATAAGGGTAAAAGCATAAGTGGAATCAGCTTAATTGATATTGAAAACGCTAGGAATATTGCAGATTTAAGCCGCTTTCCGCGAGATAATAAGTACAAACTCAACACAAGAAAGAACACCATAACACCTTCAAAATGCAGATTGCCAGTAAGCTCAATAATGATAAATGGATTTAAGATATACCAAAAGATACGACTCGATGGTAGTTTTAAATGCTCCAGTAATTTTTTACCGAAATAAAGCGTACCCAAATCCGCACTTATAATGATTAAACGAAGACCAATGACACTACTCAGAATGCTGTTTTCTGGAAAAAGGTTGGCCAATGCAAAACAAAGTTGATTCAGAGGTGGGTAATTGGTAAAATTTCGAGCACTCAGACTTCCCATGCCTGAATGCAATTCTGATAGATTAGAAAAGTCCGTCAACGCTCCTAGCTCCATTTGCATATCAGGAGTGGATAAATAAGGATTTAACCCTGATAATAGTAATTGGCCATCCCAAATAAAGCGATAAAAATCTTGAGATAAATTTGGTATAGAAAGAAGAAACAACAGCCGGAATAGTATAGCTGCAAAGACCAAAACTCTAAAGTAAAAACCTGTAGTTTTAATGAGCTTATATGCACAAATAAAAAGACCCGAATAGAGGAGGAGAAGCTTAGCGCTGTCAGTCCTAACCAAATCATAGGCGAACATAAAATAAAGACCAAAGCTCAGCAAGATAAATAAAACAGGTAGCTTCTTATATTTTATAATGTTACTCACGCCTAGCATACGCTCAAAGATAGAATTATTTAACTCTAGCACATTACTGCATCCAAAAAGATTCTTAACTTTAAAAACAATGTACTAATTATGGCCAATGCTATTTATCATAATGTTTTAATTGAAAAGAATCCGCATGAAGTTTATGATGCCGTATCACAACCAAAGCATCTTGTAAATTGGTGGCCCTTAAAGTGTGACGGATTACCTCATATAGGTGAAACCTATAACTACAACTTCACGGATGAATATAATTGGTTTGCAAAAGTGAGCTCCTGTAAAGCAGGTGAACATATTCATTTTAAGATGACCATTTCTGATACGGATTGGGACCCAACGACATTTGGTTATGATTTAGAGCCTAACGAAAAAGGAACATATCTCAGATTTTTTCATAAAGACTGGCCGGAACAAAATGATCATTTTAAGCATTCCGCCTATTGTTGGGCTATACTATTAAAAGGGTTAAAGGATTATGTAGAAAAAGATATAGTAATACCTTTTGAAGAAAGGTCTTAGACCTTTGAGCTTATAGATTTAAAAAAGACATAGCCAAAACCTATAAAAAGCATTAGGTGAAAAGGGAACAATCCAAAATCACCACCTTGGTCGCCTACAATAAAAGCACTGTATAGTCCAAATCCAAAGTAAAGCATTAGAAGACCCTCTAAAACTACATTTTTTGAAAGTGATTTTCTGAGGTATTTATTGTTTTTCCAATTATCCTTAAATCGTTTAATATTGAATTTAGGTGTTCTTACGAATTCACTCTTTTTACCAACATGACCTTCGATTACGGCAATGGAGTTATGTAATGAAAATCCCATGGCAATAGAAAAGAAAGTAAAAAACATACCGATATAACCAAAGAACTTTTTAAAGCCACTACCATATATGTTTCGGTACATAAACCAATAGCATACAAAGAATATGATGGTGCTCATCACAAAGAAACTCATCACATAAAAATAGTCTCTAAGATGCGCATATTCATTTTTAATATATAACATTGGTATGCTTAAAACCGCAACAACGAAAATGCTTAAAAACATTGAACTATTCAGTAGGTGCAATAAGCCATGAACCTTGGTCTTGGTCGTAATATTTTTGGATTTGACAACACGCCAGAGCATCTTTCTAAAGTTTTCGGCACCACCTTTATTCCAACGGAATTGTTGTGATCTTGCAGCACTAATAACAATTGGTAATTCTGCAGGTGTCTCAACATTTTCAAGATATTTAAACTTCCATTTTTTAAGCTGTGCTCTATAACTTAAGTCTAGATCTTCCGTAAGCGTGTCACCTTCCCAATTACCAGCATCTTCGATACACGTTTTACGCCACACTCCAGCAGTTCCATTAAAATTAATGAAATGACCCTTAGAGTTTCTTCCAACCTGTTCGAGTGTAAAATGCGCGTCTAAAGCAAAGGCTTGTATTTTAGTAAGAAGCGAATAATTTCTATTTATGTGTCCCCATCGTGTCTGAACAACACCAATTTCTTCATTTTTAAAATAAGGTATGGTTCGCTTTAGCCAGTTGGGTTGAGGTAAAAAATCAGCATCAAAAATGGCGATGAATTCTCCTTTAGCAATTTTTAAGCCTTCTTTTAACGCACCTGCTTTAAAACCTGTTCTATTCGTTCTTGTAATATGCTTAATATCCAAGCCAGTTGAAGCCAATTTCTCGACGTGCTCGCGTGTAGAATGAACAGTTTCGTCCGTAGAATCATCTAAGACCTGTATCTCTAATTTGTCCTTTGGATATTCTAGAAGAGCAATATTATCCAAGAGACGCTCCATAACATACATCTCGTTAAAAACAGGAAGCTGAATGGTTACATAAGGTACTTCGTCAGGATTGTCCAAATCGAACTTCTCACATTCCTCTTTTTTTCGTCTTGAGGATAAATAATTAAATAACAGGTTTAATTGTGCCAATGAGTATAAAAAGATTAGGACAATGGCGATAGTGTAAATTACGATTATGAAATATTGTAAATAAATCACTTAAAACTGTATTTAAAAATCCAAGAAAGGATTTTTATGCCTGCAAATATAGCACCTTTTACGGTTCCTGAAACTTTTGAGACACCTATTCTATTCCGATAGTTCACTGGTATTTCCTTGTAAGAGAGTTTTTGTCTTAAAGCTTTTAGTTGCATCTCAACAGTCCAGCCATAGGTCTTATCTTCCATTTTTAAGTCCAAAAGTCTATCATATTTAATAGCTCTAAAGGGCCCTAAATCCGTAAAGGTTGAACCAAAAAATAGGCGCATTAAGCTGGTTGCAAGCCAATTACCAAATATTTGAGGAAAGGTCATAGCGCCTTTCTCACGTAATTCTTCTACACGTGCACCAACAACAAAATCTATATCATTTTTTATAATTGGGTCAACGATTTTAAGTAACTCCTCAGGATAATCACTATAGTCACCATCAAGAAAAACAACAATTTCTGTTTTGATTTCTTGGTCTGCTATATAGTCCATGCCCTTTAAACAAGCATAGCCATATCCTTTTTGGGGTTCTACCAAAACGGTTGCTCCAGCTTGCTTTGCATTAGTTTCTGTATTGTCAGTTGAGTTATTACTTACAACAATGATTTCATCAACAATATCCGGAATGTCTTTTATAACATGCTGAATAGAATCCTGTTCGTTATAGGCAGGAATAATGACTTTAATTATGGACATTAATTCGTGTTAAATGCGCAAAAATACAACTTCTTACTTCTCATTAACCAATTTCATAAGATCTACATCATTGCCTAGAAGAATTTCATTAGGATTTATACGTCCCTTCATATTATCATTCTCTAGCTTAAGAACACCTCTTGGACAAACTGCAGAGCAAATACCACAGCCAACACAACTTGACCTTACTATATTCTCACCTTTCTGAGCGTAAGCCCTAACATCAATTCCCATCTCACAGTAAGTTGAGCAATTACCACAAGAAATGCATTGTCCACCATTAGTGGTTATTCTAAATTTGGAAAATAAGCGTTGCTGAAAACCTAGTATAGCCGCCATCGGACAACCAAATCTGCACCAAGCTCTACTTCCCAATATTGGATAGAAACCTGTTCCGATTACACCTGAAAAAATAGAGCCAATGTATATACCATATGCCGAACGCAGTGAGCCTGATTTTATGTAAAATAGTTGATCTGTCGTGCCAGTGTAATGCATAATTAGTAATAAGGCAATTACTGCAAAATAGCCGATGGCACCATATTTTGCATCTTTACCAAGTTCTTTTCGTTTGTAAGCCATTACACCTGCAAAAATGAGTGTTAGAAATGCAATTACCAAGGTAATAAACACACCTCTTGTTAACCAAAAATCATTGCTTTTATACCCTAAATACGTATAAACCATTGCAGTAGTCATTACTACTGAAAAGACAAGAACGAAGTGAATCAACCAACGCTCTAACCTCCAAGCCGATAACTTTTTTGATGATAATTGTCTAAAGGAGTCACCGGCAGTTTCCGCTAAGCCACCACAGCCACAAACCCATGAACAGTACCAACGTTTGCCAAATTTGTAAGTTAATATTGGTGTTATGACAAAAATGGAAAGGACACCAAAGACTAACAGCGCTAAACCAATATTACCAGCGTTCAAAAACCCTTTTACAGACCACTCATCAAAAATGTAATAGTTAAGTGGCCAAACGCTTTTTAGATCATAATAAGGCAGGTCATTATTCATGACATACATAAATTCCGGAATCAAAAAAGCAAAGGCCAATTGAAAAAACATTACCGAAACAGTTCTAAGTTGTTGATATCGATTATGTCTATATTTCAAAAGGAATTTATAACCAAAGGCTAAAATGGCTAATGTATATAGGGTCCCATAAACAAACCACTGACTTGCATTTCTTCCACTTAATAGCTGACTTAAAGGATCAAATAAACTAATAAGCCCTGTGTTTTCTGCACCATCTTTTCCTAGCCCTAAATATTCTGGGTAGAAATATAGAATAATGTAAAAAGCAGTTAAAATGATACCAGCAGACCAACCCCAAAATCCTCTTGAGGAAATTGATTTAAACCAGGTACCATCATTTTTTATGCCTTCTAATTTTGTGAGGTAGGCACCTCTTGAATATAAAATGGTTCCAATGGCAATTAAACCTAGAGTAAGCCAAAGTACTATAGATTTATATGGGAAAGTTACATTAAATAGTGCCAAGGCTAGTATTAAAAGCCCAACCAAGCCAAGACCTAATGCCAATTTTTGTTTTACAGTTATATTAAGTGCATCTGGTTTTGCCAGAGACATACTATGATTTAATTTATTGCTCATTAGATAGTAGTTTGTAATTGGTTGTTATAGGATTGAAGAATTTGTTTTTCAAATGAAGCATAGAACTCAGGATCAAAATTTGCTTCAGTAAGGTGATTGATAACATAATCAACATCTCGTTTTTCGGTAAGCCATGTGTCGAAAGTTTCATGACGCATACGTATTCCAAAGGTGTTGATACCTAAAAATTCATTTGTTTCTTTATGATAAGCTATAGTCACGCATTTAGTGTCATCCTCGTGTTTCCAATGAAAATGAGCTTCGTAATCTGGTCGCCCTTTACTACCATGTACCCAACCGTAAGTTTGATATTCTATATCCATAAACTTGGCCGAATTAAACCAGTGTCCTGGGTTGTATTTAAGAGGATTGCCACAAAGTGTTTGTGCCAAGGTTTCACCCATCATTCTTCCTGTATACCATACAGCTTCAATAGGTCGTCTATTTCCAATAGCTTCGTGCTGTTCTGCACAATCACCTATGGCATAAACATCTTTAATATTTGTTTCTAAATAGCGATTCACTTTAACACCACGGCCAGTTTCAATTTCAGAATCTTTAAGAAAATCTATATTCGGTGAAACACCTGCTGTTAGTCCTACGACATCACATGGCAATTCTTCACCGGTTTCATCAATTATTACAGATTTAACCTTTCCGTTTTCATCAGATTTTATTTCCCTGAGATTAGTTGATAATCTCAAATCGATGTGATGATTTCTGATGTGCCTATTCAGCATAGCACTTTCACCTTCTGGTAGAACACCATTCCAAAAGCTTGATTCTCTAACTAAAAAAGTAACTGGGATACTTCTACAGTTAAGCATTTCAGCCAGCTCAATACCTATTAATCCGCCACCAACAATTACGGCTCGTTTACACACTTCATTGTTTGGTGCATGGATCTCTAAGTTTTCTAGATCTTGCTTATGGTACATACCCATAACACCTTCTAAATCTTGTCCTGGCCATCCAAACTTATTAGGTTTGCTACCAGTTGCAATTACGAGTTTATCGTATTGTAAAGTTTCACCAGAATTAAAATAAAGTGTCTTTGATTTTGTCTCGACAGACTTCACAAAACCTTGTTTTAAGTTAATCCTGTTTTTCTCCCAAAACCAGTTTTCGTAAGGTTGCGTGTGTTCAAATTTCATGTGTCCCATATATACATACATGAGTGCGGTACGAGAGAAGAAATATTTAGTTTCACCTGAAATTATTGTAATTTTTTTATTGGATAGTTTTCTTATATGTCTGGCTAGAGTTACACCAGAAACACCATTTCCAATTATTACGATGTGTTCCATATTGATTTAGATGGTTAGTTCCATTATAGTCGAAGGAATTGTTAAATCCTTATAGACCATAATTCAATTTCTTTAAATTTAGGCAATATTTATAATTATGAATCGGTTAATAACGCTCATTTTATGCTTTTTACTTTTAGGTTGTGCCGCTACGCTTTATAAACCCGAGAAAGTAAATGGAGTTAGCTTTGTAGCTTCGCCAAATAAGGTAGACAGCTCACATGTAAAGCCTGTTGTGAGTGTAAATGCCAATTATGCGGCTATAATGCCATTTGGTTTTATAAAAAATTTGGAGCATCCTGAAATTATACATAATACCGATAGGCAATGGTTTGGTGAAACTCGTGCTGGTGCTGATCAGTATATTTCTGAGTTAAGGAAGGAGGGCATAAAAGTTATGATTAAACCACAAATATGGGTTTGGCGAGGTGAGTTTACGGGTAAAATAATGATGTCTTCCGAAGAGGACTGGAAGGCACTTGAAGATTCTTATTCGAGCTTTATTCTAGAGTATGCAGATTTGGCACAAAAAACAAATGCAGAAATATTTTGTATTGGGACAGAGCTTGAATTATTTGTAAAATACAGACCTGATTATTGGAGCTCTTTAATCCAAAAAATAAAGTCAATATACGATGGTAAGTTAACTTACGCTGCTAATTGGGACGAATATAGACGCACACCATTTTGGGATCAATTGGATTTTATAGGTATTGATGCTTACTTTCCGGTAAGCCATCTTAAGACACCAAGCTTTGAAGATTGCTTAAAAGGTTGGGAAAAGCATAAAGTGAATATCCAAAACTTATCTGAAACCTTAGATAAAAAGATTCTATTTACCGAATATGGTTATCGCAGTGTTGATTATTCTGGTAAGCGACCTTGGGTCTCAGATCGAAAAATGGATCAAGTCAATTTAGAAGCTCAGGTAAATACGACTAAGGCACTGTATGAAACGTTTTGGAATGAGGATTGGTTTGCAGGTGGTTTTATATGGAAATGGTTTATAGATCATCAAAATGTAGGTGGAGAGGCTAATTTTATGTTTACGCCTCAAAATAAACCAGTTGAAGAATTGATTAGAAATCAATACGGTACAAAATAGCTTTCTCTTCTATTTTTCGAGATATAATTGAGCATCCTTGTAATTGGTGACATTCTTTTTCGTCTAACAATTCAAAATTATTTGAAAAAGAAAAACCAATTCCCAGTATGCGACTAATTCACCTTGTGCTATTTCTTTCTGTATTCTTTAGCGTAAATCTGTATGCTCAAGAGTCAATTATTTCTCAAGTAGAAATCGAAGGAAACAAGAGAACACGTACAAAATTCTTAAAACGCTTAGCCTTTGTTAAGGAAGGGAGCGTATTGGATTCTTTACGAATTGCTTCAGATGAAAGGCGCTTTAGATTATTACCTTCCGTAGCAAGCGCTTCTTCAAAGTATGAGCAATTAGAGGATGGCAACTATAAGGTGACCTACACAATAGTTGAAAATTTTGCAATTATACCAGGTCTTAATGTATCGCAAGATGTTAATGATGACCTTGCTTATCGTGTGTCTCTTTTTGACTTTAATTTACTTGGTCAGAACCAACTTGTCGGAGGATTTTATAGTAAAAACGTGTTTGATTCTTATGGATTTTTCTGGGAGGGGCCAAATCTATTTACTCGTAAACTAGGCCTAGGACTCAATTATCAAAACAATGTGTTACAGCATCCTATTTTTCTAGAGGACGGAGCAGATGTCAATTACAAGTTTGATAGTAAAGCTTTTGAAATAAGAGCTATTTATGAACATAATTTTAATAACCGTTTTGAATTAGGATTCAACTATGCTAATGAAACGTACAATTTTCTTAATGGTGAATTGCAATCGGATATCCCAGAAACTCTAGATTTAAATCGTTTATCCATTGTTGGGGAGTATGAATACAACACTATTACTAACGAATATCAGTATGTAGAAGGTTTTAGAAGCATCTTCAATTTTAATGCCACAATAGATGCCGATGGTGACACAGATTTTCTTAAAAACACCTTTGTGGGTAGAAATGATTTTGAATATTTTAAACGAATTGGGTCGAGAGGTAATTGGGCCAATAGATTGAGACTTGGTTATGCCTCAAATACCAACTCGCCATTCGCTGCATTTGCTTTAGACAATCAATTAAATATACGCGGAGTCGGTAATGTGGTAGATCGTGGGACAGCATCTATAGTCTTAAATACTGAATTTCGTCAAATACTATATGAAAAAGGTTGGTTTGCCCTTCAAGGAAACGCTTTTATTGATGCAGGAACCTGGCGTGAACCAGGAGGTGAATTTTCGGATTTAATTGATGGTACAAATGCGAGCCTGTTTTCAGGGCTGGGAATTCGATTTATACATAAAAGAATATTTAATGCTGTGTTTAGAATAGACTATGGGTTTAGCCTTGGTGATAAGGCAAATAGTGGTATTGTATTTGGTATTGGACAATACTTCTAGCCTTTATTGGTTTTAATTAAGACTGCCAGCTACTTCATTTTCTTTAATACATTCAAGCTAATAAATTTAATTACTTTTGATAGCTCAGACTTTTAAATTGAAGCTATGAGAACATTGGTAATTGGTGACATACATGGCGGTTTAAGAGCCTTAGAACAACTTGTTGAACGTGCTAAGATAACTAGTGATGATAAATTAGTTTTTCTTGGCGATTATGTAGATGGTTGGAGTGGGTCTGCTCAAGTCATAGACTATTTAATTAGACTGAAGGAAGAGAACGACTGTATTTTCATCAAAGGGAATCATGATGTTTGGTGTGAAGATTGGCTGAGAGAAGACTTGTCTCATCCTGTTTGGTTAGATCATGGAGGTCAGGAAACCGTAGAGAGCTATGAAGGTTATTCAATAGCAACTAAAAAAGCACATCTAGATTTTTTTGAGGCTATGGATCTTTTTCACATAGATGATGCTAATAGACTTTTTGTACATGCCGGATTTACATCTATGCACGGCGTATCTCGAGAGTATGATATAAGAGGCTTCTATTTTGACCGAACACTCTGGGAAATGGCGTTGACTTTGGATAAAAGAATGCCTAAAACCTCAGAGAAGTATCCTCACCGATTAAGACATTATAAAGAAATCTACATTGGTCATACACCTACTTTACATTATCACAAATATGAACCTATGAATGCTGCAAATGTTTGGAATATTGACACTGGTGCTGCATTTACAGGTAAGCTATCAGCTATGGATATTGATACCAAAGAAGTTTTTCAAAGTGATTCTGTAAACTATTTGTATCCGAATGAGAGAGGCAGAAATAAGTAGTTATCGTACATTATTTTTATAATAGGCATAAATATCATCTGCCGAAGCGCCAAACCAGCGTTGTACATAAATGGACCAGAAATAATACTGTAGCTTCCAAATACCTACTTTTTTGTATTGTCGTGCTGAGGTTTTAATTTTTTTATTGATGACTACAAATTCGTTTCTCTTATAAAGTTCATTAATAAGAATGTTGTCTTCATAAATAATAAAGTTTTCATCAAAACCACCAACTTCATCAAATAATGCTCTTGTAATAAATTGACTTTGATCACCACCTCTGCATGGTCTCCAATTAAATTGAGTGAGCCAACTGGCAAGCCTCAGCCACCAATGGTTGCTATCAAATTGCATTCTAAAACATCCAGCACTGTTACCACGTGATACTTCTTTTAAGATAAGCGCATCAAAATTTTTAGGAGGTAAAGCATCAGCATGAAGAAAATATAAAATAGAACCATTAGAGTTTTTGGCACCAGTATTCATTTGCTTGGCTCTGCCCTTATCTGAATTCAAAAGTTTTACGTCCTTAAATGTAGCAACAATTTCTTTTGTTTTATCGGTACTGCCACCATCAACTACAACAATATCTTCTATATTTAAAGTAACTGAAACGGTTGCAATATGACTTAGTAGATCTCCAATGAATTCTTCCTCATTGAGAACAGGAATAATAATGGAAATCTTATTCATTTAAATCCCAATTGTAGTCCTTATAACTTTTGCTTGCACCATTCGAGATCTGTACCTCAGAGTATAGATTTAGAAAATCAATGAGGCTTCCATTTTGTTTAAAGTCCTTAGCAAACCATTTAAATATTTTTGAGAGTTTTATACTGTTAGCAGAGATTTCATTTTTTGAAGAATCGCTCAAAAAGTCCTTTGTAGACATAGTGAGCATTTTTTCTAGGTTAGAAATTGTAAAGGCCTCATTTTGAAGCTTTGGACAGGACTCAGAAGCACAGACAATTGCAAAGTGAATTCTAGGTTCATTCATTTTACGCAAAATTTTGTGTTCAATATCATTGAGGTTTAACCACTTGTCACCGAATTTCCACAAACGTTGATCCCATGGGTCTTTTATATCCTTTATACTTTTAATTGGGTAATGTCTTAATATTAAATCTACAGTTAAAGCATTATAGGTATTGATCCAAAAAGCTAATTTTTTTTCCTGTGAGTATTCATTAATTTTTGAATAACCCATTTTTAGCATATTAATATAAAGCGCCAGATCTTTACCATCTTTCTGAAATCCTTTATAATTAACTGAACCAGATTCGGTTACATATTTTTTCAGCAGTTGCTCCCAGAGCTCATGGTTTTCATAAAATCGTTTCGAAACATTTTGATGAAGACTTAGGTCATTTATAGAATCATTTTGTTTCTCTTTCATAAGTTCCTTTACTTCATCTAAGCTCTCTACTTCAGCTATTGTATTTCCTTTTTCATCAACAACCTCAATCATTTCAGTTATTTTACCTTCTTCAGTCTCTGGAGGATCTGATGGAGAAGGTGGTGGAGTGGCATCAGGTACCTTAGTGATGATTAAAGAATCTATCACTACTTTGTCTGGTGAGGTTTTTTTAACAACTCCCTTTTTTGCACCACAGGATACAAGGCCTAGTGCAAGAAAAAGGATGAGTGTTCTAAATATTGTCATGAGATGTTGTTTAACAACATCCACCACCATCGTAGTGAAATGTTGATTCACTAATGTAGACGTCATCTCTTCCTAAAGCTTTCAGAGCACCAGCAGTTTTATCACAAATTGCTAATGGTTGATTCTTAAGTAACACATGACCTTTTTTATCATCGAAATAGTCGTCTTCTCCAAAGTAGATTGCTGCCTTACCTGTAAATACACAAGGACCGTCTTCTGGCATTGGGTCTTTAATGGCTGCGACTTCTATAGATTCAATATATATGAGTTCATCTGTAGGATAATGTTTAGGATCAAGAATACGATATGGTTTTCTAGCTCTAATTTCAATAGTACCAAAACCAACATCGGTCAAGGCTTTTACATAGTCTTTTATTGGTAAACTTCCACTAAGGCAAAGAGCTCTTAATCTTTCGTCATTTCTCAGCGTTTCGTTCATCGGTTGCTCACAAGTTGGATCGCTCATGACCAATCTTCCGTGTGGTTTAAGTACACGATACATTTCTTCAATAGCCTTCTTGAGGTCGTCCTCCTTAAAAATATTGAACAAACAATTCTGAGCGGCTACATCAATGCTATTATCATCCACAGGAAGATTCATAGCATCTCCTTTTTTAAGCTCAACGAATTCACTTTTAAACCATGGATTCAATGCTTCTGCTTCAACGAAATTCTTTCTAGAGGCTTCGAGCATTTCATCGACAACATCAACGCCAACAACACCACCTTTTTGTCTGCTGAAATAAGCAAATTGAAGAAGCTCCATACCACCACCAACACCAACATATAGGGTTTTAGGATTGTTCGTTAGATCCCTTGCATGTACGGTACTACCACAACCGTAGTTCATCTCTTGCATAATTCTAGGGATTTTTAATCCTGGCAGTTCCCAAATTGGGTTTGTTGTGCAACATAAGCCTACGTCAGGAGTTAAAGCGGCTTCTTTATATACATTATGTGTAGTCTCTAAATAACTCATCTATATCGTCTTTATTAATTCTTTAAAAATCGTGATCATATGTGGTTCGGCCTTATTGGCCATTTCAATAATTTCTTGAATGTTGACAGGTTTTAGATTATCAGGATCGCACTCATCAGTTAAAACCGAAATAGCGGATACTCTTAAGCCTAAATGATTTGCAACAATAATTTCTGGCACTGTACTCATGCCAACGGCATCAGCACCAATAATTTTAAGCATGCGATATTCAGCTCTTGTTTCCAGTTGAGGTCCAACAACACTTGCATATACACCCTTGTGTAATTTAATTCCGTTATCAGAAGCTATAGTCTCAATTTTAGAATTGATGACTGCATCATATGGTGCACTCATATCTGTAAAACGTTCACCAAGTTCAGAAACTCCTTTAAAAGCCAAGGGAGAACTGCCTTGTAGATTAATGTGATCATCAATGAGCATTAATTCTCCTTTTTTGAAATCTAAATTTATGGCACCTGCAGCGTTTGAAACCAATAGGGTTTTAATCCCAAGTTTTTCCATTATCCGAACAGGAAAAGTAACATCTTGTAATGAATAGCCTTCATAGACATGAAAACGTCCTTGCATTACAACCACTTTCTTACCAGCTAATTCGCCGTAAATGAGCTTACCCTTGTGAAATTCTACAGTTGCAGTTGGAAAGTTAGGAATATGGTTGTAACTAGCCTGAGCAATTATATCTACTTCATTAATCAATTGGCCTAAACCAGTGCCAAGGATTATTCCAATTTCAGGATTGTCAAAGCCTTTGGATTGTAAATATTCTGTACTCTCAGTGATGTATTTAATCATTTAATTGCTGTATTTTTTCTTGTAGGGTTGCGTTATTTTTATAAAAATCTGATACTATTAAATCCTCGTAAGTATCGATATCATTTAAAGTCTTTAATAAGTGATATGAGTAATTAGATACCTTTAGTTCAGTTAAGGTTGTTACTAATAAATTAGGCTTGCTCCATGGTTTATTTTCAAAAATATATTCGTTAAGTTTGTTTAGGCCAACCAAATAATAACCACCATCTTCTGCTGGTCCAAAAACTACATCATTCGAGTCTAAGGCTTGTATTCCATTTTCAATAATTGAAGCTGAAATTGTTGGGAGGTCAGAACCAATTAAGACAACTTTTTTATAACCTAATTTAAATCCATCTTTAAATGCATTGTACATTTTCTCTCCAAGATTAGATCCTGATTGTATCGTTTTATAATCGTTTGGCCATTGCACATGTTCCACAGAATTAGAATAATAAATGTGCTTATCAACAGTAAGTGCTGAAGTTTCCTTTTCTGTAATTTTCAGTAATTCTGAGTATACTTCAAATGCACCAATATCGCCAATAGTCTTAGCTAAACGTGTTTTAACAGTGCCTAATTTTCTGTTTTTTACAAAAACGATTACGAGTGCTTCAGTCATATATTTTATTTCCCTTTAAGAGCCATTTACTCCATTCTTCAGAATAAGCATGAACGTTCTCAGTAATTTTATTATTGGTGTCGTAAACATCATAACCGCTATTCTTCCATTCAAAGATACCTCCATATAAATTGTATACGCTGTATCCTAACTTCTTTATTTTCTCGCCAATACGCTCAGACCTCACACCTAAAGAACAATAAACAACAATTACAGTGTCTTGGTTTATTTCGTTAAGTACATTATTATTAAAATTGTTAAAACCAACTGGTATAGCATCTTTAATATGACTAACATTATATTCTCCTGGTTCACGTGCATCTAAGATTACTACATCAGACTGAATTTTTGCTAGTTCAGATACATATATATAGCGCACACTTTCTTTATTATACTTCTCTAGGAGATCGTGTAAACTATCTTGAGAATAACTCAGAAATTGAATGGAAAGAAACAATATAAAGCTAAGATATCTCGCAGAGCTTTGCGAGGATAATCTGGTTATTTTAAGTTCTTTGAAAGACATACTGAGACTATCTATTAATTATGCAACGGTCCCTTGGCAACTGCTACCTGCACCTGCAGTGCAACCATAACAGTGTTGAGAAATAACAATATTGCGACCTTCCAGTAAATCTTCGTTATATTCTGAAATATGCTTCACTTTACTATTGACAGGCAATTCTAGCATTTGATTAAAATCACAATCGTAGAGGTAACCGTCCCAACTTACGGAAAGTGTATTGGTACACATAACGTTTGCTACGGCAGATGGGTTATATGCATCTACCAATTGATACATATAATCCTCGTAGTTTTCAGAAGCAATGAGGTAATCTAAAAATCGACTTATCGGTAAATTCGTTATGGCAAAAAGGTTATGAAATTGGATACCAAAATCTTCCATTAATGCTTTTTTGAAATCCTTTTCCATTGAGGCTTGATCTCCCGGAAGAAACGCGCCTGATGGATTATAAACCAAATCGAGTCTTAACGCGCTATCTGGCATACCATATCCAATAGCGTTCAAATCTTTTAGGGCTTGTATGGACTTATCAAAAACACCATCGCCACGTTGCTTGTCGGTTTTACCTCTAGTCCAGTGAGGCATAGAACTCACCACATGAACATTATGTTTTTTAAAAAATTGTGGCAAATCATGGTATTTCTTGTTCGCTCTTATTATCGTAAGATTAGAACGAACAATAAAGTCTTTAATGCCAGCTTTTGAAGCTTCTTCTACAAACCATCTAAAATTAGGATTCATCTCAGGAGCACCACCTGTAAGATCTAAAGTGTGTGCACCAGTATTTTTGATGACTTCTAGACACTGATTCATGGTGTCGACCGTCATAATTTCTTTACGATCTGGCCCAGCATCTACATGACAATGTTCACACACTTGATTACACATATAACCAACATTTATCTGCAGAATCTCAAGCTTTTTCGCTTTTAAAGGGAATTGATTTGTTTCGGCAATTTTATCCTTAAACTTAGGTAATTCTCCATTTTGAAAGATACCATTAGATAGTATTTCGAGTTGTCTCTTGCTTTGTGCTAAAGCATTTTCGCGTTTGTGCAAGGACTGTGTTTTTAACTTAGTCATATAAAATTATCCGTCTAGTTTATTCACCTTATTCATCATTTGCACACCATGTACTAAGGTTGCGCCACTTTTTATAGCAGCACCTACATGAATGGCCTCCATCATTTCTTCTTTGGTAACACCGCGCTGCAACCCATCTTTTGTATAGGCATCAATACAATAAGGACATTGTTCGGTATGTGCAACTGCTAGAGCAATTAAGGACTTCTCTCTCGCAGAAAGTGCGCCTTCTTCAAATACTTTACCGTAATATTCAAAAAACTTGTTGCCTAGTTCTTCACTCCACTCAGTTATTTTACCAAATTTTCTAAGGTCTGAAGGATCGTAGTATGTTTTAGACATAGATTAGCTTTATAGTTAGTATCAAAAAATCAAGATAGTACTTTTTGTCGAAGTTAATTCTTAAAGATTACAGAAAATTCTAATAATACCTGCTGTTTAGGTTTATACTTAAATCATAAAATAAAAAAACCCGAACGTAAAGTTCGGGTTTATAGATTAATAGCACAATTATTTTTAAGCCACATACTGTTTTTGTTGCTGCAATTTGGCTGTTTCTGTTTTGAAAATAGGTTTGAGAAATCTAGCAAGCTGATTAAATTCTATTAAGAAGGCATCATGCCCATGAATAGACTTAATTTCTTTTATTTCAACATTATCTTTAACACCCTTAAGATTAACAAATGTCGACCAATTTTCATCTGGTTTAAAGAACAAGTCAGAATTGATGGTTACGATATGTATATCTGCTTTTATCTGTTTTGCCACTTCTAAAAATTCACCTCTTTCTTCTGTGATGTCAATAGTTCTTAATAGCTGATTCATCATTTTGTAAGCAGATAAAATGAATCTGTTATTAAGCTTGTCACCATGATGATTCAACCAAGATTCTACATTGAATAGGCTATCAGATTTTTTGGAACGTTTAAATTTTTCGGTAAACGACTCTGGTGTTCTGTATAAGGTCATAGCATGCATTCTTGCATCTTCTAAAGGTTTGTTAGAATTGTTAAGAATAGCATCTTGAATATGACAATTAGCAATAAGCCAATCTGTTGATTTCCAATCTGTCGCAACTGGTATTAAATGTTCAATAAGGTTGGGTCTTAGCGCTGCTAATTCCCAAGCTAAACCACCACCAACTGAACCTCCAATAGTTGCAAATAACGATGTGATACCCAACTGATCTAATCCTAGTGCAAATATTTCAGCAATATCTCTAGCAATAAAGTCTTTGTAATTTTCAATCAAATTAGATGGTATGGCATCATAGCCATTTCCAGGAATATTAAAAGCTAAAACTGTAAACGAATTAGTGTCAATAATTTTATGCTCACCAATTAGATCATTCCACCAGCCGTTGGGTCCAATTACAGTAGAATTCCCTGTTAATGCATGTATAACCAAGACAACAGGTGCTTCACCTAAACTTGGACCAAAGGTCTGGTAAGACAAAGATATATCCTTAATCTTACCAGATTTGGTCTTAAAATTAGAGATTTTTATATGTTCTAATCTGTTCATTTAGCACTTATAAAACATTATACTCTTTTTCTACAGCAATAGAAATTGGTGTATTATTTTGAAGATTATCCTTAACTGGACAACGATCTTCGACAATTTGTAACCATTTCGTTAGGGTTTCAATATCTGCATCTGTATCTGGTATAAGATGTAATTTTATAGATTTAAAACCAGCCCTTTCTTCATTAGAGCTTCCCAAAAATCGATTTGGGTTAAGTTCGCCATTAACTTCAATCTTTAAGTTGTTGATTGTAAAGCCTAGTTCTTTGGCTACAACATGTCCTACGACATTAATACAACCTGCAAAACCAGCTAAAATATATTCTACCGGATTAGGGAAGTCGTCTGTACCACCTAATGCTTCTGGCTCGTCAACAGTTAATGTAAATTGTCTTGTATTTCCTATAAATTTTGTCGCGGAAGAACTCGCTCCCGAAACACTGAATTGTAAATTACTCATGTTTTAGAATTTTAAAATTTTTGAAGATTAACAGATGCCCTAAATGCAAGGGCACCTGTTTAAACTAAACAACACTAAAGGCTAATTTTGAATGACTTTTTGCTGTTTTACAATAGCAAATGCATCTTTTAAATCAGCTTTTAAATCTTCGATGTTTTCGATACCTACAGAAAGTCGAATTAAATCTTTGGTTACACCAGTACTTTCTTGTGCTTCATCACTTAACTGCTGATGCGTTGTGCTCGCAGGATGTATAATTAGTGATTTTGTATCTCCAATATTTGCTAAAAGCGAAAAGAGTTCTGTTTTATCTGCGATAATTTTTGCAGCGTCATAACCGCCTTCAACACCAAAGGTTACAATACCACTTTGCCCGTTTGGAAGGTACTTATCTGCTAAGCTTTTGTATGCACTAGTCTCGAGCCCTGGATAATTTACCCAAGTTACTTCTGGTTGCGCTTGCAACCACTTTGCTAATTCTAAAGCATTTTCACTATGCTTTTTAATTCGCAGTTCTAGAGTTTCTAATCCTTGAATAATTTGGAATGCATTGAATGGACTTAACGCACCACCGTAATCTCTTAAACCTTCAATTCTTACTTTAGCAATAAATGCTGCCGCCTCTAAAGCTTCACTATATACTAAACCATGGTAGCCTGCTGAAGGCTCTGTGAATTCAGGGAACTTGCCATTAGTCCAATCAAAAGTACCAGCGTCGATAATAACACCTCCTAATGCTGTACCATTTCCATTAATATATTTTGTTAAGGAATGAATAACGATGTTAGCACCATGCTCAATAGGATTTAACAAATATGGTGTTGCCACTGTGTTATCAACAATAAGTGGAACTTTATACGCTTTGGCTTCATCAGAAATAGCTGCGATATCTAACACGTCTAGTTTAGGGTTTCCTAAAGACTCAATAAAAAACGCACGTGTATTTTCTTGTGCTGCTCTGTTGAAGTTTTCTGGATTAGAGGGGTCTACAAATGTTGTGGTAATACCATGTCTTGGTAAAGTTACACTTAGTAAATTGTAAGTGCCACCATATAAGCTATTTGAAGCTACTATATGATCACCTGCCTTTAAAAGTGTAAGTAAACTAGTTGCTATAGCCGATGTTCCTGAAGCCGTTGTTACGGCAGCAATTCCACCTTCTAGCGCAGCTAATCGTTGCTCTAAAATATCATTAGTAGGATTGTTAATTCTGGTATAGATGTTACCAGTTTCAGCTAATGCAAAAAGATTAGCGGCATGATCTGAATCATTAAAGACATATGCTGTAGATTGGTAAATAGGTACAGCTCTTGTGCCTCCATTTTTTTCTACATCGTGTCCTGCATGCAACGCTTTGGTTGCGAATTTTTGTGTACTCATTTTTCTAAGTTTTTGAGTTAATAAATAATTAAACCAAAAGCCAAATAAGCTTCAATCGAAGCGTACTTAATAGAAAAATGTTATAAAGAAATATGCTAATTACAGATGAGTAATTAGTCTTGAGTTATCTATCCGAACTTGCAAAAAATGACTCGCTTGTTCAAGTAGAATTTAGCACCTTCTCAGTAAATCTAAGGGTTGCTAAGGCTTCATCGGGTCTATTCCCTCCACCTTTCTTGATAACATTTCAGTAAGTTTTTGAACTTTGTGAGTACAAATATTGCATTACAAAAAATTAAAATCCAAATTTATTTTTGGTTTTTATGCTTTTTTTATGAAATCTATAATTTCAAGGCGCATATTTTGTCAAATACTTGTTTTTGATAATCTCACCTACACTTTTGTTTTCAATTTTACTTTCTAGCCAAGAGATAATATCAAGATATAAGAAGGACCTCCTTTCAAATGGGTGATCTTCATAAACCTTTAAGCGCTCGACTAATTCTTTAAAGGCATTTTTAAGATCGTGAGGATAAATATCTTGTAAACCTCTGATAAATTTTATCATTTCCTTTTGCACCTCATGCAGGTCATTCATTTTGATTAAGAACTTATAGGTGCTTCTAAGCAGTGAATCGAGGTGATAGTCTAAGCCAGCCTCGTAATGGGCTACAAGATTTAATACTCTCGAAAAACAGAGTAAATCTTCTCGCATTGATAATGACTTGTTCGAAATAATCTTATCGAGATGTTTTATACACGCTTTATTATTGCCTGCGCCAAACTCTAGACTTGCAAATTTGTAATAAAAAATCATTTGATGATGTGGATCAATACGGTCTTTGTATTTAACTAAATCTGTTTCAATCTTTGGAATAAGCGCTAAGCCTTCTTCAAAACTACCATCAATAAAATGTTGATTTATACTATGAAAATTCGTGTATAGAAAAACAAGTGTTGATACATTTTCATCCTTGTTAAACTTGTTGTTGTCAACTGTTTCCTTTAATTCATTAAGCTTTTCTGTAAACTTTGGTTTGTTTCTTAAATAAAAGATGGATTCTAAAAGATAGTTGTTGCCTTTAAGAAAGAAAACAGGGTTTAAATTAATCATCTTTGGGTTGTCATAAAATATGTCTACCAGCTTAGAGGAGTATTTATAGCAACTCAAAAAATCTTGCATTAAAAAACTATACCATAAATGTGCTTTGTATAACCATAATTTTTCTCGAAAGCCTATTTTCTTGTAGTCTAATTTTGGTAATCTGTCATTAAAGTATTTTGTAACCGTTGCACTCTCTTCTTCATTTTTCACATAGCCAGTTTTAAGCATAATGCTATATAATTGAAGCGAAAGATTGGATAATTTCGAAGCAATAACGTTTAAGGAACTGAATTCTTTGGCTTCGATTACGAGTTCATCGGCTCTACTGCTTATACTTCGAGTAATGTATTGTGCTTCAATAATTTTCTCGAGCTCAATAATTTCAAAAGCCATATTTTTCTCCTCATTGGAAATAGCTAGACTTTTCGCTTTATCTAAAATCTTAAGACTTTGCTTATATAATCCCTTATGATAAAGAATAGAGGCAAAATCTAGTTGTTCTCTAATTTGAGATCTCACATTTTGATGTGATGGGTTTAATTTTAGACTGATTAATATTTGCTTGTAAAGATGTGCCTTGACGTTGGCTAATTGTTGTTTTTTTACAATCCCAGAATTCAATATTGCCGACTCATCATACACTTTGGATTTGTCTAACAGGTTAAATAAATTCAAGAATTTAGAGTCGGTATTTACGCCCAATCTTCCTACATAAAGTTTGAATTGTCTTTTCTCAGACTTGTTTAAGGATTTTACAAGAGAAAATAAGTTGTCTTTTTGGTCTTTAGTTATCAATTGAAAACAGGCTTAAATAATTGAAAATCAGATTTTTGATATACATTATTGCGTTTGAACATCGTAAAATTAAAATGTATCTAATAGACTTAAAAAGTTTCAAGGTATAAATTCGTATAAGAATACTAAACTTTATTTTCAAAAATGTCAAAAAACAAAATTCAAATATTCGATACAACCTTGCGAGACGGTGAGCAAGTCCCTGGTTGCAAGTTGAATAAGGAGCAAAAGGTTGTGATTGCATCTAAGTTAGATGCTTTGGGTGTTGACGTTATTGAGGCAGGATTCCCGGTATCAAGCCCAGGAGATTTTGCTTCGGTTGAAGCGATATCAGAAATTGTAAAAAATGCAACGGTATGTGGATTAACACGTTCTGTTGAGAATGACATTAAAGTGGCTGCTGAGGCTTTGAAGAAGGCAAAGAAGCCAAGAATTCACACGGGAATTGGAACTTCCGATTCTCATATTATGCACAAATTCAAATCCACAAGAGAAGAGATTTTAGAACGTGCTTATGCTGCGGTAAAATATGCAAAATCTTTTGTTGAAGATGTGGAATTTTACGCTGAAGATGCTGGTAGAACGGATAATGAATATTTGGCTAGAGTATGTGAGGTAGCTATCAAGGCAGGAGCAACTGTTTTAAATATTCCAGATACTACAGGTTACTGTTTGCCTAGCGAATATGGAGCCAAAATAAAATACCTTAAAGAAAACGTAAAAGGAATAGAAAAAGCGATTCTTTCTTGTCATTGCCACAATGATTTGGGATTAGCAACAGCCAATTCAATCGAAGGTGTTATAAATGGTGCTAGACAGATTGAGTGTACAATTAACGGTATTGGTGAGCGCGCAGGAAACACAGCCCTTGAGGAGGTTGTAATGATTTTAAAGCAACACCCTTATCTTAACTTAGATACCAACATCAATACATCGATGCTTTATGGTATTAGTCAATTAGTAAGTGATAACATGGGTATTTATACCCAACCAAATAAGGCAATTGTCGGTGCTAATGCTTTTGCTCACAGTTCTGGGATTCATCAAGATGGTGTTATTAAAAATCGTGAAACTTATGAAATTATCGACCCTAAAGACGTTGGTGTAACAGATTCTGCTATTGTTCTTACAGCGAGAAGTGGACGTGCTGCATTAGCCTACAGAGCTAAAAAGGTTGGTTATGAATTAACCAAGTTACAGTTAGATGAAGTTTATAGTAATTTCTTGAGTTTTGCTGATAGAAAGAAAGAAATTGATGATAATGACATTCATCAGATAATAGAGACGAGTAAAGTATACAAAGAAATAATAACGACTTAGATGATGAAGAAAACGTTATTTGACAAGGTCTGGGATGCGCATGTTGTTAGTAGCATTGAAAATGGACCTCAGATTTTATACATCGACAAACATTTAATACACGAAGTAACAAGTCCTCAGGCTTTCAACGAATTGAAAGAACGAGGAATTCCTATTTATAGACCTGATCAAATTGTTGCAACGGCAGATCACAATACGCCAACTCAAAATCAGGACAAGCCTGTTAAAGATGAGCTTTCAAGAAAACAGTTAAAGCAACTCTCTGAGAACTGTAAAGCAAATAATATTACGCTCTATGAGCTTGGGCATAAGTATAATGGTATTGTTCATGTGATGGCTCCAGAATTAGGTATTACACAACCTGGTATGACCATGGTTTGTGGTGATAGCCATACGTCAACCCATGGTGCATTTGGTGCTATTGCCTTCGGGATTGGAACAAGCCAGGTTGCTCAGGTATTTGCGAGTCAATGCTTGTTATTGAAAAAACCAAAAAGTTTAAGGGTATCTGTTAATGGAAAATTAAAACCAGGAGTGCTGCCAAAGGATGTTATTCTTTATATAATCTCAAAATTAGGAACAAATGCTGGTACAGGATACTTCTGCGAATATGCAGGTAATGTCTTTGAAGAAATGAGCATGGAAGGTCGTATGACAGTCTGTAATATGAGTATCGAAATGGGAGCTCGAGGCGGTATGATTGCACCAGATGAGACTACATTTGAGTATGTGAAAGACAGAGAATTTGCTCCAAAAGGTGAGGCGTTCGACAAAAAAGTTGCCTATTGGAAAACACTACCAACCGATAAAGGTGCATCATTTGATAAAGAGTACTTTTTCGATGCAGCTGATATTGAACCTATGGTGACTTATGGTACCAATCCAGGAATGGGCATAAAAATAAATGATAGTATTCCTGAGGAGAATAATCCGTCATTCAATAAATCTTTGGCTTACATGGATTTTAAACCAGGTGAAAGTCTTATTGATAAGCCAATAAACTTCGTCTTTATTGGAAGCTGTACAAACTCAAGAATAGAAGATTTTAGAGTAGCAGCCAACTATATAAAAGGAAAGCAGAAAGCAGATAATGTGACAGCTTGGTTGGTGCCTGGTAGCAAGCAAGTGGAAGCGCAGATTATTGAAGAAGGACTAAAGGATATTTTTGATGAGGCCGGTTTTGAGCTAAGACAACCAGGATGCTCAGCCTGCTTAGCAATGAATGACGATAAAATTCCACAAGGCGAATATTGTGTGTCTACTTCGAATAGAAATTTTGAAGGTCGTCAAGGTCAAGGGTCAAGGACCATATTAGCTAGTCCGTTAGTGGCCGCGGCAACTGCAGTAGAAGGAAAAATAATTGATATAACTAAACACTTAAATTAATGGAGAAGTTTACAAAATTACAATCGAGAGCGATTCCATTAAATATAGAGAATGTAGATACAGATCAGATTATACCTGCTCGTTTTTTAAAGGCTACTGATAAGAACGGTTTTGGTGATAACGTTTTCAGAGACTGGAGATTTAATAAAGATGGATCGGTGAATGAAGACTTTGTTCTCAATGATGAAACGTACAGTGGAGATATCTTAGTTGCTGGCAATAATTTTGGTTGTGGTTCTAGTAGAGAACATGCCGCGTGGGCTATCGTAGGATACGGTTTTAAAGTAGTTGTATCTAGTTTCTTTGCAGATATATTTAAAGGGAATGCGCTTAATAACGGACTTTTACCTGTACAGGTTTCTGAGTCTTTTTTAGGTGACCTTTTTAGTGCAATTGGGTCTAATCCTAGGACGCAGATTGAGGTTGACTTAGAGCAACAAACTATTACGATTTTAGATAATGGACGTTCAGAGAAATTTGAAATTGATGCCTATAAAAAAACATGTTTGATTAATGGGTATGACGATATTGATTATCTGATAAACAGTAAAGAATTAATTGAAGCTTTTGAAGCACAAAGAACAGTATAAAATTTTATGAAGTTAAAGATTGCAGTATTACCAGGAGATGGAATAGGACCAGAAGTAACAAACCAAGCTGTAAAGGCTTTAAAGGCTATCGCTTCTGAATATGATCATAATTTTCAATTCGTAAATGCAGATGTAGGAGCCATTGCTATAGACAAGTACAATGACCCTTTGCCAGAAGAGACTTTAGATTTGTGTAAGTCGAGTGATGCTGTATTATTTGGAGCGATAGGTCATCCTAAATACGATAATGATCCATCTGCTAAGGTTAGGCCAGAGCAAGGATTACTGAAGTTAAGAAAGGAATTAGGGCTTTTTGCCAATATTAGGCCAGTTAAAGCTTATCCAACATTATTAGATAAATCGCCACTTAAAAGATCTATAATTGAAGGGACAGATATTTCCATTTATAGAGAATTGACTGGTGGTATTTATTTTGGTAAGAAACATTTAAGCGAAGATGGTAATGTTGCTTCCGATTTATGTGAATATTCAAGGCCAGAAATAGAGCGTATTGCCCATTTGGCTTTCAAAGCAGCCCAAACTCGGAACCACAAAGTTACCTTGGTAGATAAAGCCAATGTTTTGGAAAGTTCTAGATTATGGAGAAGTGTGGTTACAGATGTTTCAAAATCTTATGCTGATGTTACATTAGATTTTTTATTTGTTGATAACGCAGCAATGCAAATGATTCTAAATCCAAAGCAATTCGATGTGATTTTAACCGAAAATATGTTTGGTGATATTATAAGTGATGAAGCTAGTGTAATTGGTGGATCAATAGGATTATTGGCTTCAGCTTCTGTTGGAGAAAAATATGCGATGTTCGAGCCGATTCATGGTTCTTACCCTCAAGCAACAGGTAAAGGAATAGCAAACCCGGTGGCATCTATTTTATCTGCAGCTATGCTTTTAGATCATTTTGGTTTAAATAATGAAGCGAACCTTATAAGAACAGGAATTGAAAAATCTTTAAAGCTTAAAATTTCAACTCCAGATATCAACGAAAAATCAAATAAAATTACGACTTCTATTGTAGGGGATTTTCTAGAAGATTTTATCTTTAATCCGAAAGATTCGAATCTTAATTTTAAGAACATCCATTTAGGACAATCAACTATTATTTAGAACATGTCAACAGAACCTAAACTAAAGCGTTTTAACCAAAACGTTTTATCAAAATATCAGATATACAATAGTATATTCATGACGCTTCCTTTTGATACCCTATCAAAAACGGTAGCACTCTTACCGCTTTTTTATGAGACGTGTAAAAAAGGATTTGATAATCATGAAGATCCTACCACGATCGTAGATACCTTTTTCAAAAAGTATCAAGCAAGACGATCACCTCAAAGTCAAATCAACTTACTTTTTCGATTTATTCAGTATATAGAAAGACAGGTGGTTTTATTTGATGCGGTGGAAGATGCGGCTTTTCCGGTTGTGAATAATATGGAAGGTATTGGTACACTGCGAAGTTTAAAAGAAAATGCAGCTGCTGATAACAAAACGGACTTATTACGAGAGTATCTTGAGGCGTTTAAAGTAAGAATTGTACTTACGGCGCACCCAACACAATTTTATCCTGGGACTGTTTTAGGTATTATTACAGACTTAGCTGAAGCTATCAAAGTAGATAATCTTACAGAGATTAGAAGTCTACTCGGGCAATTGGGTAAGACGCCTTTCTTTAAAGATAAAAAGCCAACACCATATGATGAGGCTGTGAATTTAATCTGGTATTTGAAAAATGTTTTTTACCATTCTTTTGGTGGAATTTATGATTATGTACAGACGAATATCTTTGATGAACGCGAGATTGATAATTCATTAATTAATATTGGTTTCTGGCCTGGAGGAGATAGAGATGGTAATCCATTTGTAACACCAAGTATAACGCTTGATGTGGCAAGAAAACTTAAGGAATCCATTATTAAGAATTATATTAAGGATATTAAATATTTAAGACGTCGTCTTACGTTTAAAGGAATAAGAGAGCGTATTATAGATATTAATCACAAATTACATAATACACTCTTACATAGAGATCCTTCGATACGCATTACACTTGAAGAATTCAGAAATGAATTAATTGAAATTAGAGAAGTTCTTATCAAGGAGCATCAATCGCTTTTTGTAGATAAGGTAACAACTCTCATTAATAGAACTACCTTGTTTGGTTATCATTTCGCGAGTTTAGATATAAGACAAGATAGTCGCGTTCATGATGCTATGTTTAGAGCATTAGTAGGTGAACTCATAGCTAATAAAACTTCATTTTTTCCAGAAAATTTCTTTGAATTGCCATTAGAGAAACAGCTTAAGCATCTTTCCGAGATTAAAGGAATCATCTCAGATGATATAGAGTTTAAAGATGAAATGGCCATTAATGTTGTAGAAACAATTAGGGCAATGAAAACTATTCAAGAAAAGAATGGAGAAATTGCTTGTAATAGATACATTATTAGTAATAATCAAACGACGCTGAATGTTTTACAACTTTTCGCCATGTTAAAAATTATTGCTTTTGGTGATGATTTAACAGCAGATGTTGTGCCACTGTTTGAAACAGTGACTGATCTAGAAGCATCACCTGCAGTTATGGAAGAGTTATATACCAATCCAAACTACAGAGAGCATCTTGAGGTAAGAGGAAACAAGCAGACGATTATGCTTGGGTTTAGCGACGGAACAAAAGACGGTGGCTATTTAATGGCAAACTGGGCTATATTTAAAGCGAAGGAACGCCTAACAGCATTATCACGACAATACAATATTGATGTCATCTTTTTTGATGGTAGAGGTGGACCACCTGCTAGAGGAGGAGGTAAGACGCATCAGTTTTACGCCTCTTTAGGGCCAACAGTTGAGGATAAAGAAATTCAATTGACAATACAAGGTCAGACCATTAGCTCTAATTTTGGTACAGAAGATTCGTCTCGATATAATATGGAGCAATTAATAAGCTCGGGAATCTTAAATCGATTGAGTGATAAGAATCATGAAATGCCAGGAGAAGATAAAGCAGTCATGGATAGTTTGGCTAATTTAAGTTATGAGAGGTACATCAATTTTAAGAAACATCCTAAATTCCTTTCTTATCTGGAGAAAATGAGTACGTTAAAGTACTATGCGAAAACCAATATTGGTAGTCGACCTTCAAAACGAGGCAAATCAGATAGTTTAGTTTTTTCAGATCTTAGAGCCATACCATTTGTGGGTTCTTGGAGTCAATTAAAGCAAAATGTTCCTGGTTTCTTTGGTGTAGGTACAGCATTAAAACATTATGAAGATAAAGGTGAATTTGAAAAGGTACAGCATCTGTATCAAGAATCAAGATTTTTTAGAGCTTTGATTGCAAACAGTATGATGTCCTTGTCTAAGTCCTTTTTTAACTTAACTAGATATATGTCTGAGGATCCTGAATATGGCGATTTTTGGAATCTGATTTATGAAGAATATCAAACTTCAAAGCGACTTATCTTAAAACTTACAGGATCTAAAGAGTTAATGGAAGATGAGCCGGTTTCTAAGGCTTCGATTGATGTAAGGGAGTCTATTGTGTTGCCTTTATTGACGATTCAGCAATATGCGCTTAAGAAGATTCAAGAACTTGAAAAAGATAGGACCTTAAATGAAGAGGAGATTAAAGTCTTTGAGAAAATGGTGACCAGATCTTTATTTGGAAATATTAATGCAAGTCGTAATTCTGCTTAATTAATTCAAAACGGTATTATAGAATATAAAAGAAGCCCTATAAAAATTATAGGGCTTTTTTAATTGATTTATGTTGTTGCGTAAATTTGAGTCTAACCATTTTTAAAAAACCCTCCAGAACAGTAAATATCCCAGAGGGCTTTCACTAACAACTAATTATCTAAACAATCAATTTAAATTTCATTTTAATGTTCGTTCATTCTAAAATCTGAATATGCATTCATTCCGTGCTCGTGTCCGTCAAGACCTTCAAGCTCCTCTTTTTCAGAAACTCTGATTCCAACTGTTTTCTTAAGAACGAAAATAATTAAGAACGATGATACAATACATATAGCAGCATAAGAGCCTACACCAATTAATTGACTCACAAATTGTGCGCCACCAGCAAGCTCACCGAAAAGGCCTACTGCTAGTGTTCCCCATATACCACATATTAAGTGAACTGCAATTGCTCCCACAGGATCATCAAGTTTTAATTTATCAATGAAGCTTACTGCAAAAACAATAAGTGCTCCAGCAACAGCACCAATAATAATGGCGTCTGTTGGGCTCATTTGATCAGCACCAGCTGTGATACCAACTAAACCACCTAGTATGCCGTTTAAGAACATAGTAAGATCTAGATTTTTAAACATCACTCCAGATACTAGTGCAGAAACTACACCTCCTGCAGCAGCTGCTAAACAAGTTGTAACTAGAGTTAATGATGTTAATGTTGGATCAGCAGATAAAACAGATCCTCCGTTAAATCCAAACCAGCCTAACCAAAGGATTAAAACGCCAGCTGTTGCTAATGGTATATTGTGACCTGGTATCGCTTGGGGCTTACCGTCTTTAAATTTACCGATTCTAGATCCTAATAAGAAGACTGCAACCACAGCTGCCCATCCTCCTACAGAGTGAACCAGTGTAGAACCTGCGAAATCATAAAATGGTGTTTCTAAGCTATCTAAGAATCCGCCACCCCATTTCCAAGATCCTGCAATTGGATAAATAATTCCAACATATAATACTGTGAAAATCATGAATGGTCCAATCTTAATTCGCTCGGCAACAGCACCAGAAACTATTGTTGCGGCTGTAGCGGCAAACATGCCTTGAAATAAAAAGTCTGTCCAATAGGTGTAGCCTTCATTATAAGCTAGGTCTAAGGCGCCTGCTTCAGTAAGTGGTGCATCTAGTCCAAATCCGGCGAAGCCTAAAAATCCATTAAACTCACCAGGATACATTAAGTTGAATCCTACCAGACAGTATAATAGCAGGCCAATCGTAATTATAAATATGTTTTTGAATAAAATGTTTATTGTATTTTTTTGACGTGTAAGACCGATTTCTAAAAATGCAAAACCTAAATGCATAAAGAAAACGAGTGCCGTACAGATCATCATCCATACGTTATTTGTAGTTAGTAATTCCATGTTTTTTATTTTAAAGTATTTCCTCCTTTTTCTCCAGTTCTAATTCTATAGCACTCTTCGATATTTGATATGAAGATTTTACCATCACCAACATCTCCAGTTGCACCAGATTCTAAAATGGCTTTTATGGTTACATCCTCAAAATCATCATTCACTACTATTGATAAATAGCGTCTTTGGATATCGCTAGTGCTGTAGGAAATACCACGATAAACGTGACCTTCTTTTTCATTTCCAAGTCCTGTTACATCCCAGTAGGAAAAGAAGTTTACACCTACATCATGTAATGCTCCTTTTACTGCAGAAAACTTGGATTTTCTGATAATTGCTTCGATTTTTTTCATGTTGTTATTTGTTAGTGTTTAGATAATTATTTACAACTCTTAAAGATGACCTATATAATTAAGTCATCTTTAAGATTGTATTGTTAGTAATGTTTAGATTTATTCATTATCAAGTTCTCTCTGTCTTTTACCTGGATAAGCAATTGATCCATGTTCAGAAATATCAAGACCTTGAATTTCTTCTTCCTCAGTAACGCGCAGTCCTAAAGTCTTTTTAAGAATTCCAAAGACAATCGCTGAAAGAACTATTGCCCAGGCCGCATAAGCTAAAACACCTATTGCTTGTGATCCTAACTGTCCAGCTCCACCACCATTGAATAATCCAATGCCTGTATCTCCATCAACACCCCAAAGACCTATTACTAATGTTCCCCAAGCTCCAACAACACCGTGAACAGAAACTGCACCAATGGCGTCATCAACCTTAAGTTTTTTCTCGATGAACTCAATTGAGAATACAACAATTACACCTCCAATTAAACCTGCTAATACAGCACCTCCATCTGTCATATTTCCACAGCCTGCAGTAATACTCACTAAACCAGCAAGTGCTCCGTTTAATGTTTGTGATAAGTTTGGTTTTCCCATCCATATCCATGATGTAACTAATGCTCCTAAGGCTCCAGCTGCAGCGGCGAGATTGGTTATTAAAACTACAGTAGAAGCACCTACTGCGTCATCACCACCCCAAGCTAACTGAGAACCACCGTTGAATCCGAACCATCCTAACCAAAGGATAAATACCCCTAAGGTTGCCAAAATTTGGTTGTGGCCAGGAATTGGTAGTACTTTACCGTCTACAAATTTTCCAATTCTCGGACCTACCATAATTGCAGCTACTAAAGCAGCCCAACCACCTACAGAGTGCACAATTGATGATCCAGCAAAATCTATAAATCCTAGTTCAGTCAACCAGCCTGATCCCTGCCACTGCCATCCACCAGAAATTGGATAGATAATTGCAGTCATGACAATTGAGAATATTATATAGGTTGTATATTTAGTTCGTCCAGCTATTGCACCTGATACAATTGTAGCTGCTGTCGCTGCAAACATTGTTTGAAAGAACAAGTCTGCTCCTTCACCTTGCATTAGACCGCTCCAGAAAAACCATCCATTTGATGTATCACCATACATTAATGAATATCCTACGAACCAGTATGTTAATGAACCCACACAAATATCCAGTAAGTTCTTCATTGCTATGTTAACTGCATTTTTAGATCTTGTCATACCAGATTCTACTAGTGTGAATCCAGCTTGCATGAAGAAAACTAGGATACCAGATAATAACATCCAAAGCATTCCCATATCGCCTTCAACAGCAGCAGTATCTTGAATTATAAGGGGCATATTAAATAATGACATAATTTTATTTTTTTAATTAATAAATTTTTTAGAATTACTTATTGAACCTAAGCTTTTTAGGTTGTGAGATATCCTAAAATTTATATATGGCAGCAACTAAGAAAGAGGCTAAGCTCTTTGTTGCAGCTAAGTCGTTGTCAATAAATGCATCATCAGAAGCGCTATCTAGTCTTATTTCTGGTTTGATGATAAGGTCGTCAATAGTATAACTTCCTGTTAACGTTGCAGCGAATACACTTGAGTCTTCAACTCCTGTGCCTATAGCACCAAATTCTTTGTCTTCTGCAAAATATTCACCACGAAGACCAATTGCGAATGCATCAGATACAGTGTATTGTGGGTAAATAGCAGCACCTAAGAATCCTCCAGCATCATCTTCTAAACTTAAGTAAGCAGCATTGATACCAAGGAAAAAGTCATCTGTTAAATCAAATCCACCAGTGAAGTCAATTTCGAAAAATGATGGATCGTAAAGTACGTTAAGGAATTGACCTGAAAATCCTAATTGAGCACCCACAGCATAGTCGCCTGTAGCATTAAATTCAGTTAAATCCGTATCGTTAAATACACCAAGCATTAGGCTTACATCGTCAGATAAAGCAAAATCAGCTTTCAAACCCGTATGACTAAATGGTCCATAAGAGAATAAATAAGATGTACTGTAGTTAAAGTTAGGTACTGGAGAAATAACTTCATATCCTAAGAAGGTATTAAAATTACCTAATGTTAATGTCACAGATTCGCTAACATTCCAGTAGGCATATAATTGATTAACAATATTACCAGTTGCAGAATACATTGGTGATGCAAAAATGGCATCTGTACCTCTTGGTCCAAATACTAAATCAGCAACAAATCCTACTTTTTCACCTTCGTAAGATGCAATTACATTGGCCATACCGAGAGCAAAACCAGGTAAATTTGCAAAAGATGATCCTGGTGCGATAGCATTCTCATCATTTGGAGCTGTAAGGTTAGCTCGATAATAGGCATCTATACTACCTGAGATGGATAATTTTTTTTCTTCTTTCTCTTCCGTTTCTTGAGCATTAAAAACTAAAGTCGTTAATAGTAATGTCAAAGTAAATAATCGTTTCATAAATTTTAATCTTTTATCAGTTAGATGAACCAAAACTATGTAAACTTTATTTATAACCCTTAAAAAAATAGGGTTGAATTATCATTTTTATGAAATTATAAATAAAGACCCCTAAAATTTATAGGGTAAAATATTTTTAAGTGATTTTTTTGTTGAAATCATAATTGTGAAATTTCAGTTTTAGTAATAAAAATTGATTTTAAATGATGAATTCTTAGTATTTGGACTTTTACTCAATCGTTTTCGTAAATTTTAACGCTTCTTTAATAAAAAATCATCATTGAATAATTTGCATTTTTAGAGTGAAAATTTGTGATTTTTTCAAATAAATAAGACTTAATTAGGGATTTGAGAAAAGTGATTTCCATTTTTTTTTAATCCAAGAACTGCCCCTATATTAGATAACTGATTTGTTCATAAAAACCGTAGAAAATTTTTGAAATATGTTGAAGAAACAAGGACTTTATTTGCCAGAGTTTGAACATGATAATTGTGGTGCAGGATTTATATGTAGTTTAACCGGTAAGCGATCAAATGATATAATTCATAAGGCTCTAGAAATTTTAGTGAAACTTGAGCATCGTGGAGCGGTAAGTTCTGATGGTGTAACAGGTGATGGAGCAGGTATTTTAATCGATATTCCTCATAAATTTTTCAAGATATTTTGTGAATTTGAATTACCAGAATCTGGGCAATATGCAGTTGCGAATGTTTTTCTCCCAAGAAAGGATAATCAAAGACAATATTGTATAGATATTTTTGAGCAAGAAATTGAAAATCAAGGCTTGAAATTAATTGGCTGGAGAGATGTTCCTGTTAATAGTGAAATACTTGGAGAGATCGCTAAAACCACCGAACCATCAATTAAGCAAATTTTTATTGGGAAGGCTGAAACTGATATGTCTGATAGAGAGTTTAATCTCAAACTTTTTGCGGCGAGAAAAATAGCAGAACACACCATTTATAATTCAAAATTATCGGAGGCACAGTTTTTCTATTTACCAAGTCTCTCAACAAAGATTATCATTTTTAAAGGTCTTTTGAAACCAGAACATATTAATGAGTATTATCTGGATTTATTCAATTCTGCACTCGATACGAGATTGGCGCTTGTACACCAACGATTCTCTACAAATACCTTTCCAACATGGGATTTAGCACAACCGTTTAGATATATATGTCATAATGGTGAAATCAACACTTTAAGGGGTAATGTGTCGCGTATGTTTTCTCGTGAGGAAATTATAAAAAGTGATGCCTTTGGTGACGACATTAAAAAGATTATTCCAACAGTTTTAAAAGGGAAGTCAGATTCAGCAACATTAGATATGGTTGTTGAATTATTATTAATGACTGGGCGCTCCTTACCTGAAGCGATGATGATGCTTGTACCAGAAGCCTGGGAGAAAAACCCAGATATGTCCGATGCAAAAAAGGCATTTTATGAATACAATTCATGTCTAATGGAGCCTTGGGACGGACCGGCTTCTATACCTTTTACAGATGGTAATTATATAGGCGCTGTATTGGATAGAAACGGATTAAGACCATCGCGTTACACGGTAACTAAGAATGGCAATGTAATTATGTCCTCAGAAACAGGTGTTGTTGATATTAAGCCTGAAAATGTGGAATATCATGGCCGATTGGAGCCAGGGAAAATGTTTTTGGTGGATATGAATGAAGGAAGAATTGTAAATGACGAAGAAATAAAAGAAAAAATAGCTAATAAATATCCTTATAGAGAATGGTTAGATAATAACCTAATCCACCTTAAGGATATTTCAGCTAAGAAAGGTCCAATATTATATGATGAAATCGATCTTAAGAAGCGTGAAATCATCTTTGGGTATACACAAGAGGATTTAAATACGATAATAAGGCCAATGGCACAACTAGGTAAAGAACCGATTGGTTCTATGGGTAGTGACACGCCAATTGCAGTATTATCTGAACGTCCTCAATTGGTCTATAATTACTTTAAACAATTATTTGCACAGGTTACCAATCCACCGTTAGATGGAATACGAGAGGAATTGATAACGGATATTAGTTTAACGCTTGGAAGCGATGTTAATCTATTTGATATCTCACCAGAGCACTGTAAAAAGCTCAAAATTCAAAATCCCGTAATCTCTAAACACGATTTGGATAAGATTAGAAATTACGATTCTAACCCAGATTTTAAAGTAGAGACCATATCCATGCTTTATGAGGTCAATAGAGGATTGAATGAATTAGAAATTGCTTTAGAGAATCTTGTTGTAAAAGCTTCCAAAGCCATCGATGAGGGTACCAATATTATTATCTTATCAGATAGATATGTTGATGAAAATCATGCACCTATCC
The DNA here is from genome assembly GCF_050618035.1 of Winogradskyella poriferorum. GTDB lineage: Bacteria > Bacteroidota > Bacteroidia > Flavobacteriales > Flavobacteriaceae > Winogradskyella > Winogradskyella poriferorum_A. Next base: position 225,339 of record NZ_JBODPY010000001.1, on the reverse strand, counting down.
CAGCATTATTAGCGTGTTCTTATGTTAATCATGCTTTACACAAATTAAAAAAACGATCTCAAGTAAGTCTTATTATTGAATCGGCAGAGCCTAGAGAAGTGCATCATTTTGCTTTGCTTTTTGGTTTTGGTGCAAGTGCTGTTAATCCTTATATCGTTAATGAGATTGTACAAGAGCAAATACATACCAATGATGTAACCGATCTAGAGTATTTGACAGCGATTAAGAATTATAATAAAGCTATCGGTAAAGGTATTTTGAAGGTTATGAATAAGATTGGGATTTCAACTTTAAATTCTTATCGTGCATCACAATTATTTGAATGTATAGGAATAAATACTGCTACTGTGGAGAAGTATTTTCCAAATACACCTACTCGAATTCAAGGTATCGGTTTACGAGAAATAGAACAAGAAATTGTAAGACGTCATAAAAAAGCTTTCAGAGTTAATGAAACTAATTTAGACATAGAAGTAGGAGGTGATTATAGATGGCGAAGAGGACAAGAAAAACATATGTTTAATCCGCTTACCATTGCTAAATTACAAGAGTCTGTTAGAACAAATAAGGCCTCGACATATAAAGAATACTCAAAATTGGTTAATGATCAATCTAAACATTTAATGACCATTCGTGGGTTATTTGAGTTTGATCAGTTTGATCCTATTCCACTTGAGGAGGTGGAGCCTTGGACTGAGATTGTAAAACGTTTTAAGACTGGTGCCATGTCCTATGGTTCTATTAGTAAAGAGGCTCACGAGAACTTGGCAATTGCAATGAATCGTATAGGAGGGAAGTCTAACTCTGGTGAAGGCGGAGAAGACCAAGAACGCTTTTATAAAAGTTCACAAGGCGACTGGAGAAATTCAGCCATTAAACAAGTGGCTTCAGGAAGATTTGGTGTGACTTCAAATTACCTGACAAATGCTAATGAGATTCAAATTAAAATTGCTCAGGGAGCAAAACCTGGAGAAGGTGGTCAATTGCCGGGGCCTAAAGTAAATCCTGAAATTGCAAAAACACGAAATTCTACACCTTATGTTGGTTTAATTTCACCACCACCTCATCATGATATTTATTCTATTGAAGATTTATCACAATTGATTTATGATGTAAAATCTGCTAATCGAGAGGCCAGAATAAATGTAAAATTAGTTTCTGAAGTTGGTGTTGGTACCGTTGCTGCAGGTGTGGCAAAAGCAAAGGCAGATGTTATTTTAATTTCTGGTTTTGATGGCGGTACAGGAGCTTCACCATTAACGTCATTAAGACATGCTGGTCTGCCGTGGGAGCTTGGAATTGCCGAAGCACAACAGACCTTGGTTATGAATGACCTAAGAAACCGAATAGTGCTTGAGTGTGATGGTCAGTTAAAAACAGGTCGCGATGTTGCCATTGCTTGTCTACTTGGTGCTGAAGAGTTTGGTTTTGCGACTGCACCTTTAGTCGCTTCAGGTTGTATTATGATGCGTGTTTGCCATTTAAATACATGTCCTGTAGGTATTGCCACTCAGAATCCTGAATTACGTAAAAAATTCAAAGGAAAGCCAGAGCACGTGGTAAATTATATGTATTTCGTAGCTCAAGAATTAAGAGAAATTATGGCGAAACTTGGCTTCAGAACAGTTAATGAAATGGTAGGTCAGGTTCAAAAGTTAAATCGAAATAAGGCCATTGAACACTACAAAGCTTCAGGTATAGATTTAACACCAATATTACATCAGGTTGAGGTACCAAACGGTGTAGACGTTTATAATACAGATGTACAAGACCATAATTTGGACACCCATTTGGATTTTCAAATCATTAAAAAGGCCCATCAAGCGCTTTTCAGAAGACAGCGTACACATTTAAAACTTCCAATTACAAATATTGATCGTGCCGTTGGTGCCATAGTAAGTAATGAGATTTCTAAAATTTATGGTGCGCAAGGATTACCAGATGATACAATTAATATTGACTTTAATGGATCAGCTGGTCAGAGTTTTGGGGCATTTGCAACAAAAGGTGTAAGCATGACTGTTCATGGAAACACCAACGATTATCTCGGTAAAGGACTTTCAGGAGGAAAGCTTACTATTAAAGTGCCAGAAGAAAGCACAATAGTTCCAGAAGAAAATATCATAACTGGTAATGTAACACTTTATGGTGCAACTTCCGGTGAGGTTTACATAAATGGAAAAGCCGGAGAGCGTTTCTGTGTTAGAAATTCTGGTGCTTCTGCTGTTGTTGAGGGTATTGGAGATCATGGATGTGAATATATGACTGGGGGTGTTGCGGTAATTTTAGGTAGTGTAGGCCGAAACTTTGGAGCTGGTATGAGTGGTGGAATTGCATATGTTTTAGATGTTGATAACAGCTTTATTAAGAACTGTAATGGTGCAGATTTAAATATTGACCCAATAAGCTTACAAGAGGATGAAAACCGACTTAAAGTGCTTATTGAAAATCATTATGTAGCGACTAACAGTCCATTGGCGAAACGCATATTGACAGACTGGGAGAACTATTTACCAAAGTTCAAAAAAGTGTTGCCAGAGGAATATAGACAGGCATTATTGAGATTAGAAAAAGAACAACTAAAATTAGCTTAAGACATGGGAAAGATAACAGGGTTTTTAGAATATGAGCGTCAGAATGAAAGCTATATAGCACCAGATAAACGTGTTAAGAATTATAAGGAATTTACAGTTCCTTTAGAAGAAAACAAATTAAAGGATCAGGGTGCACGTTGTATGGATTGTGGTGTTCCGTTTTGTCATAGTGGTTGCCCATTGGGCAATTTGATACCAGATTTTAATGATAAAGTTTATAAGGGTAAATGGAAAGAAGCTGCTGAGATTTTACACAAGACTAATAATTTTCCAGAATTTACAGGTAGGTTGTGCCCAGCACCTTGCGAAGAAGCTTGTGTATTAGGAATAAATGAAGATCCGGTAACCATTGAAAATATCGAAAAGAATATTGTTGAAACTGCTTTTAAAGAAGGTTGGATTGAAGCAAATCCGCCTGAAAATAGAACAAGTAAGACTGTTGCAGTAATTGGGTCTGGTCCGGCAGGATTGGCAACTGCTCAACAATTAAATCGTGCTGGTCATAAGGTTACAGTTTTTGAAAGGGATGCAAAAGTTGGAGGTCTGTTGCGTTATGGTATTCCTGATTTTAAAATGGAAAAGCAAGTCATTGATAGACGTTTAAAAGTACTCGAAGAAGAGGGTATTACTTTTAAAACAAACGCTTATGTTGGAGAAAATGTAGATCCAGATAAATTAAAGGACGAGTTTGATGCGATTGTGCTTTGTGGTGGTGCGACAATAAGAAGAAGTATTCCCATTCCAGGAGCAGATTTAAATGGTGTTATTCAGGCCATGGACTTTCTTAAAAAGAATAATGAATATGTTGATGGATTAAGAGATTTTGAGGATGTTATTTCTGCCAAGGATAAAAATGTTATCGTAATTGGAGGTGGTGATACAGGATCTGACTGTATTGGAACATCCAACAGACATGGTGCAAAAAAGGTGACTAATTTTGAAATTTTAGACAAACCTACCGAAGGCCGACCAGCACATCAACCATGGCCGTATTGGCCAATGCGACTGAGAACGTCTTCATCGCATAAAGAAGGTGTGGAACGTTTTTTCAGTATTTCAACTAAAGAGTTTATTGGTGATAGCAATGGTAATCTTAAAGCATTAAAAACAGTTGAGGTTGAATGGATTTTCAAGGAAGGTGAACGCCCACAATTAAAAGAATTACCTGGCTCTGAGAAAGAGTGGGAGTGTGATTTAGCATTGTTGGCACTTGGGTTTACAGGTGCAGAAAAAACTTTAGCTGATCACTTTGGTTTAGAAATGGATTTTAGAACAAATATAAAGGCAACGACAAAAGATTATGCTACTAATATACCAGGTATTTTTGCTGCTGGAGATATGCGTAGAGGCCAGTCATTAATCGTCTGGGCCATCTCTGAAGGAAGGCAAGCAGCGCACCATGTAGATGCTTATTTAATGGGTGAATCACATTTACCTTTAAAAGATACTAGCGATTTACCAAGAGTATAGTTATATTTGTAGTCCTAAGAACAGACTGCTAGAAACTATTAGGGTTAGGGCTATTAAGTAACTAGTAGAGTTCTAAAGCATCTGGCAACAGATGCTTTTTTTTCATTTTGGATACTTTTCTTTTATCTTTTCTAAGCCTAAATTATGTATACTTCCTAGGTGTGTATGGGCTCTTCCCGCGTCTTGTTGATACGTTCCAGATTGTACTTTCTCGCCAATATTTTTGTAAGCATCTCTAAAGCTCATCCCATCTATAATTAGATTATTAATGCTGTCTACAGTGAAGATGTATTTATATTTTTCATCCGTAAGATCAATATCATTGACAATAATTTGCTTAATAGAATATTCGAATATGTCTAAAACATCCTTCGTCGTTTCTATAGCATCAATCATATTTTCCTTTAATAATTGATAATCTCTATGATAACCACTTGGTAAATTATTTGTTAGCAGCAACATTTCAGAATACAATGCTTGAATTTTATTGCATTTACCTCTAATTAATTCAAAGACGTCAGGATTTTTTTTGTGTGGCATTATACTACTACCTGTTGTAAGTTCATCTGGGAAACTTATAAAATTGAAGTTTTGACTCATGTACAAACAAATGTCCATTGCAAAACGCGATATGGTATTACATACACTTCCGAGTGCCATGGCTAAAGATCTTTCACTTTTACCTCTGCTTAATTGTGCAGCTACTACATTAAATTTTAATGTAGAAAACTTTAAGCTTTTTGTTGTTAATTCTCTATCTATAGGAAAGGAACTTCCATATCCAGCAGCAGAGCCTAAAGGATTTTGATCAACAATAGCCAATACAGCATTTAATAAATGTACATCATCAATAAGTAATTCTGCATAGGCCGAAAACCACAAACCAAAAGATGAAGGCATGGCAACTTGTAAATGTGTATATCCTGGTAAAAGTTTGTCTTTATGTATAACTGACAAATCCAGTAAGGTGTCAAAAAGTGTTTTTACTTTTTTATTAATTATGTTGATGTTGTCCATGTAATAAAGTTGCAAAGCCACTAACACCTGATCATTTCTAGATCTTGCGGTATGTATTTTTTTACCTGTTTCACCAAGCTTTAAAGTGAGCTCATATTCAATTTTTGAGTGAATATCCTCAAAAGAATCTTCAATTGTTAGTCTATGGTTATTTGCCTCATCAAGTAGATTGTTAAGTTCTTTTTGTAATGCCTTAAATTCTGAATCTGTTAGGATTCCTATTGAGTTTAACATTTCAGCATGAGCAATTGAGGCTTTAATATCGTATTTGGCAATGTGTAAATCGATAACCCTGTCATTTCCTACAGTAAACTCCTCAATTTTTTTGTCTATTGAGAAACCTTTATCCCATAATTTCATAATACGTGTTTTAGTAGTTTTATGTATAATTCTATACCTTCTTCAATTTCACTTAAGTGAATAAATTCATCTGCGGTATGTGATCGTGTACTGTCTCCTGGGCCAAGTTTTAAAGATGGACAACTTAAGGTAGCTTGGTCTGATAAAGTTGGTGAACCATAGGTATTTCTGCCAAGTTCAATCCCAGCTTTTACCAATTCGTGATTTTTTGGAATTGAAGAAGAATTTAATCTAAGACTTCTTGGTTTAATTTGAGTACATGGCGACTTATCCTTTAGGATTTTAGTGATTTCCTCATTTGAATATTTATCGTTTACCCTAACGTCAATAACAAGATCAACCTCAGATGGTACGGCATTATGTTGTTGTCCCGCATTAATCTGTGTAACCGTCATTTTTACATCACCCAACACTGGTGATTTTCTGTCGAATTTAAAGTCCTTAAACCAATTGAGTACATCAATTGTATTGTAGATCGCATTGTCATTATTTGGGTGCGCAGCATGGCTTGGTGTTCCTTTTACCTTAGCGTCAAAAACAACAAGTCCTTTTTCTGCAATAGCTAAATGCATTTGTGTTGGTTCTCCAACTATGGCAACATCAATCTCTGGAATAACAGATAACATGCTGTTTAGTCCATTTGGGCCACTACTTTCCTCCTCTGCTGAAGTTACAATTATTAGATTGTAATTGAGGTTCTTTTTAGCATAGAAATAAGTAAAACAGGCTAATAATGAAACAAGACATCCACCAGCATCATTACTACCAAGTCCAAATAATTTATCATCTTCAATTATTGCTTTAAATGGATCTTTTGTATAACCTTTATTTGGTTTTACAGTGTCGTGGTGTGAATTGAGTAACAAGTTGGGTTTAGATTCATCAAAGTGTTTGTTGATAGCCCAAATATTGTTTTTGTTCCTATGGTAGCGGATATTATGGTCTTTAAACCAAGACTCAATTACTAACGCTGTTTCATTTTCTTTCGAAGAGAATGATGGTGTTTCAATTAGCGTTTTTAATAAGTCTATCGCCTTTTTGGTTAATTCTTTTTTCATTTTATTATTGTTGTATAACCTTCTTTCTCATTAAAAAAACCCTCTGACTTGCCAATACAGACTTTGTTTACCTTTTGATTAACCGCATTGATACAATTATTGAGTTTAGGCAACATACCATCGGCAACAATACCGTTGTTTACTAATTTTTGGTAAGAGACTGTGTCAATTTTTTTAATGACTGAGGTTTGATCGTTTATATCTTTTAAAACACCACTTTTTTCAAAGCAGTAGTATAGTTCTACATTATGTTTTTTAGCAAATCCAATTGCTATTTCTGAGGCTATGGTATCTGCATTAGTATTTAATAATTGACCCTTCTCATGTGTAATTGCACAAAATACAGGTGTTTTACCTGTATCAATAAACTCTTTTATGGTATCGATATTTACCTTGGATATATCGCCGACATAACCGTAGTCAATCGTGTTTACAGGCCTTTTTGTAGCCTCAATAGTGTTTCCATCTGCACCTGTTAATCCAATGGCATTACATTGTTTTGATTGAAGTTTTGCGACAATCATCTTATTAATTTTACCAGCATAAACCATTGTGATGATGTTTAATGTAGGCTCGTCTGTAATTCTACGACCCTCGTTCATTTTGACAGGCACGCCCATTTTTTTTGCAAGTTCACTCGCAATTTTACCACCACCATGAACTAGTATTTTTGGGCCTTCTATTTTAGAGAAAGTATCTAAAAACTTATCCAAAGCTTTTGGATTATCAATGATATGACCTCCAATTTTTATGACTTTTAGTGTCTCCATTTTACAAGTTTTCTAGTAGGTTCTTGAGAATGTATTGAGCCGCAAATGTTCTATTATTTGCCTGCTGAATAACAATAGATTGATCACTGTCTAAAACATCATCATCAACAACCACATTACGTCTTACAGGCAGACAATGCATAAATTTTGCTTTGCCAAGTTTATCCTTAGTGATTTTCCAGCTCTCATCTTCACTAAGAATTTGGCCATAATCTTGATAACTACTCCAATTTTTAGCATAGATAAAATCAGCATCTTTTAAGGCTTCATCTTGGTTGTAGTTAACTTGAGTGTGTTTAACAATTTTTGGGTTTAATTCATAGCCTTCAGGATGCGTTATTGTAAAATCTACATCCATTAATTGCATAGTTTCAATGAATGAATTTGCCACAGCTTGAGGTAAGGCTTTTGGATGAGGTGCCCAAGTTAGTACTACCTTTGGTTTAGGGTTTTCTTTATACTCTGTGATAGTAATTGCATCTGTTAAAGATTGTAATGGATGTCCAGTAGCACTTTCTAAGCTTACAACAGGAACTGTTGCATATGTTTTAAAACTGTTTAGTATTAATTCAGATTCATCTTTGATCTTATCTTCTAAGGTTGGAAATGCTCTAATCGCTATAATATCAGCATATTGGGATATAACTTGAGCAGCTTCTTTAATATGCTCTGTGGTGTCCATATCCATAACAGTGCCGTCTTCAAATTCTAGTTTCCAGGCATTACTAATATTCATGGACATTACATTCATACCTAAATTTGTTGCGGCCTTTTCAGTACTTAATCTTGTTCTTAAGCTTGAATTAAAAAACAACATCATAAGAGTTTTATTCTTGCCAATACCTTGATCTTTAAAAGGATCTAATTTTAGTAAAATGGCCTCCTTAATTGCTTGTTTTAGATTGGTAATATCTTGTATTTGTGTATAATGTTTCATCTTAATTCAGTTCTTTTTTCAAAGCAGAGACCAAGCTGTCTACATGCTCTTTTTTAATTGTGAGTGGAGGTAAAATTCTCAACAGATTTGGATTTTTAGAGCTACCTGTAAATATGTGATGCTCGTAAATAAGTCTTTTCCTTAAAGAAGCGATAGGAAATTCAAATTCTAATCCTAACATTAATCCTCGACCTTTTATAAGCTTAACTTGTGAAATTGAAGAGAGATTTTCTATCATATAACTGGATATCTCTTTTACATTTTTCATTAGTTCCTTTTCTTCTAAGACCTTTAGTACGGAAAGAACTGCAGCACACGCCAAGTGATTACCACCAAATGTTGTTCCTAATAAGCCGTATGACGCCTCTATTTTGGGATGAATTAAAATCCCACCTACAGGAAACCCATTGCCCATACCTTTTGCTATGGAAATGATATCCGGTTTAATGCCATGAGCCTGAAATGCAAAGAAATCGCCTGTTCTCCCAAAACCAGATTGAACTTCATCCGCGATAAGCACGGTGTTATAGGTTTTACAGAGTTTTTCCAATCCTTGGTAGAATTCGGTAGTACTTTGATCTAAACCACCAACACCTTGAATACACTCAATGATAACTGCACAAGTTTTATTCTTTTTTAAGATTTCCTCGACACTAATCAAATCTCCTAAAGCAACAAAATCAACTTGCTGTTGTGCGTTAACAGGAGCAATAATTTTTTTATTATCTGTTGCAACTACAGCAGCAGAAGTTCTGCCGTGAAAGGAATTTTTGAATGCTAAAATCCTTGATTTATTCGTGTGAAATGAAGCAAGTTTAAGCGCATTTTCGTTGGCTTCAGCTCCAGAATTACACATAAATAGTTGATATTTCTCACATCCTGATAGCGTATTCAGTTTTTTAGAAAGCTGATGTTGTAATGGATTTTGAACAGAGTTGCTATAAAAACCAATATTGTCAATTTGTTGTTTAATGGAATTGACATATTCAGGATGAGAATGTCCAATGGAAATCACAGCATGACCACCATAAAGGTCTAGATATTTCTTACCATCTTCACCATAAACAAAAACATCTTTTGCTTTTACAGGTGTTACATCATATAATGGATATACATCAAACAGACTCATATTTGTTCTTTTTTAATAGAGTTAATTTTGTTGAAAGATGCCACCATACCTTGAATTAATGATGAGCTTAATCCTTTGTGCTCCATTTCGTTCAACCCTTCTATAGTGCAACCCATTGGTGTTGTAACCTTATCAATCTCTTCTTCAGGATGGTTTCCTGTAGTAATTAATAGATTCGCAGCACCTTCAGAAGTAAACATGGCAAGTTCCTGTGCCTCCTTAGCATCAAATCCTAACTGTATAGCCGCTTGAGTTGTTGCTCTAATTAGTCGCATCCAAAACGCAATGCCACTAGCACAAACCACTGTTGCAGCTTGCATCTGACTTTCTGGAATTACAATAGAGTTTCCAAGTCTGTTGAAAATTGAAATAGCAACTTTAATACGTTGTTGCCCTTTTTCATTACTGCACAAACAAGTCATGGATTTACCAACGGCAATAGCAGTATTTGGCATTGCTCTAATAATATGATTGTTTGTGCCAATCACGGCTTCAATTTTTGAAATTGTGAATCCTGTGATTGTAGAAATTACCACATGATTTTCATTAAGATGTGGTTTTATATGTTTTAGGATGTGTTCGAGATGCGCAGGTTGAACCGCTAGTATGAGTATGTCTGATTGTTTTATAGCCTCAATGTTATCTGAAGTTAGAAATACATCATTGTAGCCTTTGAAGTCATCCAATTCATCAATGTGTCTTTTAGTAAGATAAAGTGTGGTGATTGCATTGTTTACTATTAATCCTTTTGCAATGGATTTACCTAGATTTCCTGTTCCAATAATTGCTATTTTCATGTTGCTTTTTTTAGAAATAGTTTGCTTTAAGTTGTAGTCCTTCTGATTCGTTAAAACCAAACATCAAATTCATATTTTGTACTGCTTGTCCTGAAGCACCCTTGAGTAAATTGTCAATGATACTGTTTACAAGAAGTGTGTTGTTGTGTTTGTGCACATTTATAATGCACTTATTGGTATTAACAACCTGTTTGAGATGAATAGGAGATTTAGAAATAATTGTAAATGGAGCCTCTTCATAGTAATTTTCAAATAATGTAAAGGCATCTTCTAAAGTTCCTTCAAAATCTGTATACATAGTGGCATAAATACCTCTTGAAAAGTTGCCACGGTTAGGCATAAAATAAACTTCTGGAATGGAGTTTTTTTGCAAACCCTTTAAGGTTTGATTGATCTCACCTAAATGTTGATGCTTAAATGGTTTGTAATACGAAAAATTATTATCTCTCCAGGTGAAATGCGTAGTTGCAGACAATGAAGTGCCTGCACCTGTAGCACCAGTTACAGCATTAATATGAATATCACTTTCTAATGCATTAGCATTCGCCAATGGCAATAAACCTAACTGAATTGCTGTGGCAAAACAACCAGGATTAGCAACGTATGTTGCATTTTTAATTATCTCCTTATGAAGTTCTGGTAACCCATAGACAAATTCTTTCCCATGGAAAACATGATCTTCTTCAAGTCTAAAATCATTACTTAAATCGATAATTCTTGTTTTTTCTGGGAATATCGTTTTAGATAAAAACGCACTTGAATTTCCATGACCTAAGCACAGAAATAAAACATCGATATCTGGATTAACTTCAGATGTGAATTTTAAATCTGTAGTGCCGATTAAATCTTGATGTACCTGGTGAACAGAATTGCCAGCGTTAGAGGTACTGTATATAAAGTCTATACTAACCTTTTTATGAATTAATAATAATCGTATCAATTCACCAGCTGTGTAGCCTGCGCCACCTATTATTCCTGCCTTAATCATAATTCTGTATTTGTTAGTTGGTAAATTTTATTGGCGTTGGCATTTATCTTAATAAAACCCTTTGCCTCATCAGCAGTCCAGCCATTGTTTTCCTCGCCATAACTACCAAATTTGGCATTCATTAAATCGTGCTCAGATTTAATACCATTAAGCGTAAAATGGTAAGGTTTAAGGGTAATGTATACTTCACCTGATACCATTTTTTGACTACTCTGTAATAGTGCTTCCATATCTCTAAGAGCTGGATCTAAGTATTGTCCTTCGTGTAGATGCATGCCATAAAAATTGGATATATAGTCTTTGTGTTGCATTTGCCATTTTGTGAGTGTATGCTTTTCTAGTAAATGGTGCGCTTTTATGATTATTAGTGCTGCTGCAGCTTCAAAACCAACTCTACCTTTTATGCCCACAATGGTATCTCCAACATGAATGTCTCTACCAATGGCAAATTCTGAAGCAAGATTATTTAGTAATTCAATGTTTTTTTCTGGTGACTGGTTTATATCATTTACAGCAGTTAGTTCGCCTTTTGTAAAGGTCAATATCACGTCTTCCTGACCGTTATTTTTTAATTGAGACGGAAAAGCAGATTCTGGTAATGGTAAATCGGATGTCAGTGTTTCGGCACCTCCAACACTTGTACCCCAAAGTCCTTTATTGACTGAGTATTTTGCCTTGTTCCATGACATGTTTATACCATTTGATATGAGGTAATCAATTTCTTTTTGTCGCGTTAAAGATTGATCTCTGATAGGTGTTATGATCTCTATCTCAGGAGCTAGTGTTTGGAAAATCATATCAAATCTAACCTGATCATTTCCTGCACCAGTGCTTCCATGGGCAATATAACTGGCCTTTATTTCCTTGGCGTATTTAATAATTTCAATAGCTTGAATAATTCGTTCCGCACTTACAGATAGAGGATATGTATTGTTCTTTAGGACATTCCCATATATGAGATATTTAATAACCTTGTTGTAATAGGTAGAAATCGCGTCAATGTTTTTATAAGTTGTTACGCCCATTTTGTAAGCATTTGATTCTATTTCCTTGATTTCATTAGAGGTGAATCCACCAGTATTCACAGATACCGCATGGACTTCAAAGCCTTGTTTGCTAAGACTCAATGCGCAATAAGATGTGTCTAATCCACCACTATATGCTATAACTAACTTTTTCATGACTTATCTTTTTTTAGAAACATGGTCTGCTTTATATTTTTTAATCGCGTCCATACTTTCTTATCGTAATTATGTTTTTGTTCCTTAGTGTTTAATTCCTTTTTTGGATCGTACAACATGCCTGTACATAAGCACATTTTTTGATCTGTTCGTTGTAATACATCGTAATTCTTGCAAGTCTGGCATCCATTCCAGAAGCTTTGGTCATCAGTTAACTCTGAGAATGTTACTGGCTTATAACCGAGTTCACTATTCATTTTCATCACTGCCAGACCAGTAGTAATACTAAATACTTTGGCCTCTGGGAACTTTTTTCTCGAATGTTCAAAGACAACTTTCTTTATTTTTTTTGCTAGTCCAATATTTCTGTAATCAGGATGAACAATCAGGCCAGAATTAGCGACAAATTTGCCATGTCCCCAAGATTCTATATAACAAAATCCTGCAAACGTATTTCCTTCTAGAGCGATAACGGCATTGCCATTAGCCATTTTTGAGATGATATATTCAGGCTTTCTTTTAGCAATACCTGTTCCTCTAACCTTAGCAGCCTCAGCAATGGTGTTACAGATAATTTCTGCGTAAATACTATGTGATTTATTTGCAATAACAATTTGCATTGTAATTGAATTTGAATTAAAAATTTTGTAATTGTTTTTTGAAATACGGAACCGGACTCACCTAGGCTCCAAAGAAATAGACATACCCTTACGGGCGACGTACGCGAATACGACGAAATAAAAATGGGTTAACGCTTTGGTTAACTATAATTTGAAATTGGTATGTAAAATTTGAAAGATGCACAATATTGAAAAAATTAATGAATAGAGATTTTGCAGGCTAAACTATTAGCGACGGCGAAAAGAAGTAGACAACCCGAAGGGTCTAAAAGCTCTATTACATGTTAATCGTACATTCATACGGCCAAACTACATATTAATTTTTATCTAGCAATACCTGATTTCGAAATTTTGTGAAAAATTACGGAATCAAAATATTTTGAGGCTAAATTTTATTAAAATCTCAGTTTTAATGAATTGATTTATAGGATATAATCTGTACTTACAAAGTTAGAAGCTCTGGAGTTAAGAAGTTTTTCTAAAATCTCATTGTTGTAATCATTATCCTTAGAGGCGACAAAGGTTCGTATTGAAAATGAACGAAGTGCATCATGCACACTTAATGTCGCTACCGCTGAATCCTTTCTTCCAGTAAAGGGATAAACATCTGGACCTCTTTGACATGAGCTATTTAAATTAACACGGCATACGAGATTAACTAAGGTGTCAATTAGTGGTGCCAGTGTCTTAGTATCCTTGCCAAATAGACTTACCTGTTGACCATAGTTTGACGATGCCATATCATCTAAAGGCTCTTCAATATCTGTAAATGGAATAATTGGGATAATTGGTCCAAATTGCTCCTCTTCACAAACGCGCATATTGTTTTTAGCTGGATAAATAACAGCAGGGAAGATATAATTATCTGAAGTCTCACCACCTTTTTTATTGATAATTTCTGCACCGTTTTGAAGGGCATCATCAATTAATTCTTGAATATACGCTGGTTTATCTGGTTCTGGTAATGGTGTAAGTTTTACACCATCTTCCCAAGGATTACCAAATTTTAAATTGTCAATTGTTTCTGAGAAACGTTTATTAAATTCATCAACAATATCTTTGTGAACATATAAAACTTTCAGAGCGGTACAACGTTGCCCATTAAATGATGTTGTTCCTGTAATGCATTCATTTATGGCTAAATCTAAATCTGCATCTGGTAAAACTATAGCTGGGTTATTAGCTTCAAGTCCTAACACCATTCTTAATCTATTGCTTTTAGGATGCACATCTTGTAATGCATTTGCTGAGTTACTATGACCAATAAGGGCTAGGACATCCACACGACCATCCTTCATAATTGGAGTGGCAACAGTTCTACCTCTTCCGTATAATATATTTACCACACCTTTTGGGAAACTATTTTGAAAGGCTTCAATTAACGGCGATAATAAAAGCACACCAAATTTAGCAGGTTTAAATATTGCTGTGTTACCCATTATTAAAGCAGGAATTAAAAGCGCAAAAGTTTCATTTAAAGGATAGTTGTAAGGACCTAAACACAGGACTACACCTAATGGACCACGTCTTATATGTGCATGTACACCAGCGTGTTTATGAAATTTTGCACTGTTTCGATCCATTTCCTTATAATCTTCAATAGTGTCGTAGATATATTCTACAGTTCTATCAAATTCCTTTTGGGAATCAGCCAAATTTTTACCGATTTCCCACATCAATAATTTTACAACTTCCTCGCGCTTGGTTTTCATTTGTTCCACAAACTTCTCCATACACGCAATCCGATCTGCCACCTTCATTGTCGGCCATAGGCCTTGCCCTTTGTCATAAGCTTTGGAAGCAGCATCTAATGCAGTTAAGGCTTCCTTTTCTGTTAAGACAGGAATGCTTCCGAGTAAAGTTGGTTTATATTCTTCTGTTGAAGAGATTGTTGAATAAATGTTGGAAGTTGGACCAGCCCATTCTACTAATTCACCATTAAGTAAATACGTCTTCTGGTGAATTAAACTTGTGATTTTATATATGTCTGGAATAGTTTTAAACGTTGATGTCATAGCGTTTTATTTAAGAAGTCTGAAGTTACGATAAACCATGCTTAAAGTAGGTTAATTGTACGTTAAGTTATACCAAGAATTGAAATAAATCTGGTTTATCATTAAGGTAATCTCCATAAAAATTATGAAGCTTCATTTTGGTAATTAATGGCTCTAGATCTTCTGGAGATTTTAATTGTAATCCTACAACTGCTGCTCCATTTTCTCGATTGGTTTTTTTGGTGTATTCAAAATGAGTAATGTCATCGGTCGGACCTAAAATTTCAGCTACAAATTCCCTGAGTGCACCTGCTCTCTGCGGAAATTTAATAATGAAATAGTGTTTTAAATTGGCATGCAATAAGGCACGTTCTTTAATTTCTGCTGTCCTAGTAATATCATTATTGCTACCACTAACAATACAGACCACATTTTTATTTTTTATTTCATCTTTATATTGTTCTAAAGCAGAAAGACTTAAAGCACCGGCAGGTTCTACAACAATTGCATCCTTATTGTAAAGATCTAATATAGTCTGACATATTTTGCCCTCATCAACAGTAACAACATCGTGAAGTGTTTCTTTACAGATAGCAAAATTTAAATCACCAACGCGTTTTACCGCTGCACCATCGACAAAATTCTCAATAGTTTTTAGTGTCGTATTTCTATTGTTCTTAATTGATGTGAGCATGGAAGGCGCCCCTTTTGGTTCAACACCAATAATTTTGGTCTGAGGGGAAAGTGCTGAAAATACAGTTGATAAACCTGCGGACAACCCTCCGCCTCCAATAGGCACAAAAACGTAATGAATAGGGTGTGTTTTAAACTGATCAATTATTTCTAATCCAACAGTCGCTTGTCCTTCGATTACTTTTTCATCATTAAAAGGATGAATAAAGGTTTTGTTCAGCTTTTCACATTCTTCTATTGCAGCATTATAAGCATCATCAAAAGTATCACCAACCAAAACCACTTTGATATAGTCCTCTCCAAACATTTTTACTTGCTCAATTTTTTGGTTTGGAGTAGGAGCAGGCATAAAAATAGTTCCTTTTATCTGCAACAACTTACAAGAAAGTGCTACACCTTGAGCGTGGTTTCCAGCACTTGCACAAACAATTTCATTTTCAATCTGAGTAGAACTCAGCGAAGAAATTTTATTGTAAGCGCCTCTAATTTTATAAGAACGTACTTCCTGTAAATCTTCTCTTTTGAAATATATATTCGCGTCAAAATGTTTTGAATACCGCACATTCTTAAGTAGTGGTGTTACGTTAGCAATACCATTAAGTTTCTGAGCGGCAGATTCTACAGCTTTTAAAGAAGGTTTGTATGTGGTTTCAGTTTGTTTCATTTAATCAGTAACACAGAAACTTAAGCTAAAACAGAATCCGAAACAGTTGCAGTTTTAATTACTTTCATAGCAGTCATTGCAGCTCTCAATCGCTGGCCGACAGCCTCAATTGGATGATTTCTGATAGCATCATTAACTGCAATCAATTCAACATTATCCACAGCATTTGTTTCTGTAAATGATTTACCGATAACTGATGTATCAACAGATTTCATAAAGTCTGCTAATAACGGTTTGCAAGCGTGGTCAAATAGATAACATCCATATTCTGCAGTGTCTGATATAACACGATTCATTTCAAAGAGCTTTTTACGTGCAATAGTATTTGCAATAAGCGGTAGCTCGTGAAGTGATTCATAGTAAGCAGATTCCTCAATTATACCAGCATCTACCATAGTTTCAAAAGCTAGCTCAACTCCAGATTTTACAAAGGCAACTAACAAAGTTCCATGATCAAAATACTCTTGTTCAGTAATGTGATCTGAAGTTAAAGAGGTCTTTTCAAAAGCAGTTTCACCAGTGGCTTCTCTCCATGTCAATAGATTAACATCATCATTAGCCCAATCTTCCATCATAGTTTTTGAAAAGTGACCAGAAATAATATCATCCATATGCTTTTCAAATAGTGGGCGCATTATTGATTTCAATGTTTCTGACAATTCAAAAGCTTTAATTTTTGCTGGATTTGATAAACGATCCATCATATTGGTAATACCACCATGTTTTAAGGCTTCTGTGATTGTTTCCCAACCAAACTGAATTAATTTCGCAGCATATCCTGGCTCAATTCCTTTTTCAACCATTTTATCAAAAGAAAGTATTGCACCAGTTTGAAGTAAACCACAAAGAATAGTCTGTTCTCCCATTAAATCAGATTTAACTTCAGCTACAAAGGACGATTCTAAAACACCAGCTTTATGTCCGCCAGTTGCAACGGCATAGGCTTTTGCTTGCGCCCAACCTTTACCTTCAGGATCGTTTTCTGGATGAACTGCAGTTAGGGTTGGTACACCAAATCCTCTTTTATATTCTTCTCGTACTTCACTTCCAGGTGATTTTGGAGCCACCATAATAACCGTTAAATCCTCACGTATTTTGGTGCCTTCTTCAACGATATTAAACCCATGAGAGTAACTAAGGGTAGCACCTTTTTTCATTAACGGCATTACCGCATTTACAACGTTAGTATGTTGCTTATCAGGTGTTAAATTAAGTACTACATCAGCAGTTGGAATTAATTCTTCGTATGTGCCAACTTTAAAATCATTTGAAGTCGCATTCTTATATGAAGCTCTTTGTTCTGCGATGGCAGCGGGTCTTAATGCATAAGCAATATCTAAGCCTGAGTCTCTCATATTAAGACCTTGATTGAGGCCTTGCGCACCACATCCAATAATGACTATTTGTTTTCCTTTTAATGCATTAACGCCATCTTCGAATTCTGAAGCATCCATAAAACGGCATTTGCCCAATTGTTCTAATTGTTTTCTTAATGGTAATGTGTTAAAATAATTTGACATTGTCTTTGTGTTTTAATGTTGAAATGCTTCGAGCATTTTAGATATTTTCATTTCGTTTTTAGTTACAGCTATGCGTCCAGATCGTACAAATTGCATAATGCCAAACGCACTTAATTCGCGATATAGCAAGTCTATTTCTTGTTTTCTTCCAGACTTTTCTAGAACAAAGAATTCTTTGTTTACAGTTACAATTCTAGCATTACTTTCTTTGATGATATTCTGAATTTGACGTTCTTCAAATAGAAGATTTGACTTTATTTTGAACATTGCAGAAACCTGATAAATGGTTTCTTCATCAGTATGGTAATAGGCCTTAATCACTTCCACTTGTCGCTCTAACTGACCTATTATTTTTTTCATTTGATCTTCAGTAATGTCCACCACTAAAGTGAATCTAGAAACACCTTCGATTTCAGATCTAGAAGTGTTTAAGCTTTCAATGTTTATATGTCTACGCTGAAAAATTGCCGAAATCCTGTTTAATAATCCAATATTATTTTCAGTGTAAATTGAAACCGTAAAATGTCTTATTTCGTTACTCATATTATTCAAGTCTTATGTCTGAAACTGTTGCCCCAGAGGGGATCATTGGGAATACGTTATCTTCTTTTTCTACACATACTTCTAAAAAGTAAGGTTCTTTACTTGCAACCATTTCTGCAACAGCATCTGCAAGTTCTTCGCGTTTAGTAACACGCTTAGCCTTGAGGTAATACCCTTTGGCTATAGCAACAAAATCGGGATTTGTCATTTCCGTTGAAGCATAGCGCTTATCAAAGAATAATTGTTGCCATTGTCTTACCATTCCTAAAAAGTCATTGTTCAATACAACCACTTTTACAGCGACTTGCTGTTGGAAAATTGTGCCTAATTCTTGTATGGTCATTTGATAGCCGCCATCACCACAGATGGAGATAACTTCTCTTTCTGGAGCAGCCATTTTTGCACCTATTGCGGCAGGAAGACCAAAACCCATCGTACCCAAACCACCTGAAGTAATATTGCTTTTTGTTTGATTGAATTCTGCATATCTACACGCAATCATTTGATGTTGACCTACATCACTTACAATAGCAGCTTCACCTTTAGTTTGGATATTTATTTCTTTTAAAACTTCACCCATTGTGAGCCCTTCTTTTGTTGGATGAAGATCATTTTTTATAACCTTATCAAACTCAATTTTATACAGGTCTTTAAATTTTTGATGCCACGCTTCATGAGAATTAGCATTTAAAAGCGGTAATAACTTTTGTAAGCTTTCCTTTGCATCACCTAATACGGCAACATCCGTTTTTACATTCTTATCAACTTCGGCAGGATCAATTTCAAAATGGATGATTTTAGCCTGCTTCGCATAGGTCGCTAAATTACCAGTGACACGATCATCGAAACGCATACCAATTGCAATGAGGACATCACACTCATTTGTTAAAACATTTGGTGCATAATTACCATGCATACCAACCATTCCAACATTTAGAGGATGAGAAGTTGGAATTGCAGATACA
Source organism: Winogradskyella poriferorum (assembly GCF_050618035.1). GTDB lineage: Bacteria > Bacteroidota > Bacteroidia > Flavobacteriales > Flavobacteriaceae > Winogradskyella > Winogradskyella poriferorum_A. Next base: position 206,039 of record NZ_JBODPY010000001.1, on the reverse strand, counting down.
CCTAAAATTGTCCAGGCTGATGGAAGTCCAGCCTTTTCGATAACAGCTTTAAACTCTTGTTCGGCTTTTCCTAAAATAACACCCTGTCCCCAAACCACTAATGGCTTTTTAGCTTCATTAATGAGTTTTGCAGCTTCTACTAAAGACGATTCATCTATTTTAGGTACAGGTTTATAACTTCTAATGCCGTTACATTTCTCGTATTTATAATCAAATTCTTCAAATTGAGCATCTTTTGTTATATCGATAAGAACTGGTCCAGGTCTACCGCTTTTAGCTATGTAAAATGCTTTGGCGATTACTTCTGGAATTTCAGATGCTTTAGTGATTTGATGATTCCATTTAGTTACAGGTGTAGAGATACCTACGATATCCGTTTCTTGAAACGCATCACTACCTAATAAATGCGATGGTACTTGACCTGTAATGCAGACCATAGGTGTAGAATCTATTTGAGCATCGGCAATGCCTGTTATTAGATTTGTAGCACCAGGCCCAGATGTTGCGATGGCAACACCGACTTCACCAGAGATACGAGCATAACCTTGGGCTGCATGTGTGGCTCCTTGCTCGTGACGTGTAAGGACATGATGAATTTTGTCCTGATACTTGTAAAATTCGTCATACACAGGCATTATGGCGCCACCAGGATAACCATAAATAGTAGTTACATTTTCTTCCAATAGACACCTAACAATAGCCTCACTACCACTAATTCTAACAGTAGTTTCAGAACTTTGCTTTTGGTCCTTGAGTGTTTGCGTTTCTTTCATATGAATTCTGTTTGGTTGAGACCGTTATTTCTACAACCATTTAAAATTTATCTGTTACACAGCCTTGCGATGCTGAGGCCACAATTTTGGAATATTTATATAGTATTCCTTTAGTATGTTTTGGTTTGGGTGTTACCCAGTTTTGTCTTCGTTTTGATAGTTCTTCCTCCGATAATAGGACGTTGATCGAATTATCTTCAGCGCTGATTCTTATTGTATCTCCAGTTTCAATTAAGGCTATGTTTCCACCTGATTGCGCTTCTGGTGTGATATGCCCAACAACAAATCCGTGTGTTCCTCCAGAAAAACGTCCGTCTGTAATTAAGGCAACTGATTTTCCTAAACCAGCACCCATTATAAGCGATGTTGGTTTCAACATTTCTGGCATTCCTGGGCCACCTTTTGGACCAACATATCTGATTACAACAACATCTCCTTTACTTACTTCTCCGTTTGAAATTCCGGTATTAGCCTCTTGTTCGCTGTCATAAACAACGGCCTTTCCTTCAAAAAGCAATCCCTCTTTTCCAGAGATTTTGGCTACGGCGCCTTCTGATGCCAGGTTGCCGTAAAGAATTTGAATGTTACCCGAGGATTTTAATGCTTTATCCGTAGGAAAAACAACATCTTGTTCTTCAAATTCGATAGCTTCCACATCCGCTAAATTTTCAGCTAATGTTTTTCCTGTAACAGTGAGACAATCACCATGTAAAAAGCCGTTTTCTAAAAGATATTTCATAATAGCAGGAGTTCCTCCAACACCATGTACATCTTCCATAAGATATTTACCAGAAGGTTTAAGATCTGCGATTAAAGGCGTTCTGTCGCTAACACGCTGAAAATCCTCTAGTGTAAACTCAATATCTGCAGCATGTGCAATAGCCAAAAAGTGCAAAACAGCATTGGTGGAACCGCCAAGGGCATTGACCAGAGCAATTGCATTTTCGATAGATTTTTTTGAGATTATATCTAAAGGCTTAAGATCTTTTTCAAGTAGATTTCTTATTGCTCTTGCATGTCTTTCAGCTTCGGAAAGCTTATTTGGGTTTTCAGCAGGTATGGATGAATTATAAGGCAGTGCAAATCCCATACACTCTATGGCAGAAGCCATAGTATTTGCTGTATACATGCCACCACAAGCACCAGCTCCAGGGATAGCTCTTTTTATGATTTCTCTATATTCTGCATCATCGATTTCACCCGCCACTTTTTGTCCTAAAGCTTCAAAGGCAGAAACGATATTTAGTTTACGTCCTTTATAATTTCCTGAGGCAATGGTACCACCATACATCATTATTGAAGGTCTGTTAAGGCGTAACATTGAAATTACAGCACCAGGCATATTTTTATCACAGCCAACAATAGCAATTAAGGCATCATAGCTTTGAGCATTCATTACAGTTTCAATTGAATCAGCAATAATATCTCTAGAAACCAAGGAATAATTCATTCCAGATGTTCCCATTGAAATACCATCTGATACACCGATTGTATTGAAACCAAGACCAACCATATTAGCAATATTGCACTCAATTTTTACTTCGTCTTTCAATCGATTTAAATGCATGTTACAAGGGTTGCCATCATAACCTGTACTGGCAATTCCAACTTGGGCCTTATTCATATCTTCATCCTTAAGGCCTACTGCGTAAAGCATGGCTTGTGATGCTGGTTGTGACTCGTCTTGAGTTAGTCTGCTACTATGTTTATTTAATTGACTCATTTAAAGAATCTCAATGGACTTTTATTAATACGGTACATAAAATTACTTTTTGACATTTCTCCATATTTTTTTAATTCCTAAAAGTATCTAAATTCAGCATAAAAAAAATTAAGTTAAGTAATTGAAAAACAGATATATAAATCAATATTTCTCTGATGTCCAAACACTTTTGAAATGTTGTTTTTTTACTTGAGTTATAAGAGGAAACAAGACGAAATCGTTTTCGGGGTTGTTTTGAGCTAATTTTTGGTATTTGGCTTTTGGTGTGGTAAAAGATTTATAACTTCAGACGAAATAAAATCAATATGCCTTATGAATAAAAGGATCTTATTATGGTCAATTACGGCTGCCCTTGCAGGCTTTTTATTTGGATTTGATACTGTTGTTATTTCTGGAGCGGACAAGAAACTTCAGGCCTTATGGCAATCTTCAGATGCTTTTCATGGTTCGGTTGTCATGGCTATGGCACTCTGGGGAACTGTATTTGGTGCTATTTTTGGCGGTATACCAACCAATAGATTAGGCCGAAAAACCACCTTAATTTGGATAGGTTTATTTTATCTTATTTCTGCAATTGGATCTGCTTTAGTAAATGATCCGTACAGTTTTGCCTTTTTTAGATTTTTGGGAGGAATAGGAGTAGGTGCGTCTACAATCGCCGCGCCCGCTTATGTGTCTGAAATTTCACCAGCAAAAAATAGAGGTAAGCTCGTTGCATTGTATCAATTTAATATTGTGTTTGGAATTTTAATTGCGTTTTTATCCAATTACTTACTAATAAATGTTGGTGAAAATGCATGGCGTTGGATGATTGGAGTTGAGGCTTTCCCAGCGCTAATTTATACTTTATTAATCTTTATTGTGCCTAGAAGTCCACGTTGGTTAATATCTAAGGGGAAGGAAGATGAGGCAAAACAGGTTTTAGAGTTGATTGACCCAGAAGGTGACGCTAATGCCTTTGTAGAATCTGTTAGATATGAATCTGGCAATCAGAAGACTAATGAAAATATATTCATGAAGAAGTATCGCTTTTCTTTACTGCTCGCGTTTTTAATTGCCATGTTTAATCAGTTTTCTGGTATAAATGCTTTTCTATACTATGCACCAAGAATTTTTGAAGAAGCTGGTCTTGGTGAAAGTACCGCTTTATTGAGTAGTATTGGTATAGGTGTCACCAATCTAATTTTCACTTTATTTGGTGTATTCCTAATAGATAAGCTCGGACGAAAGGTTTTAATGTATATAGGTTCTATTGGGTACATTATTTCATTGAGTCTTGTATCAATAGCTTTTTACCAAAATTGGGAAGGACTAGCAGTCCCGATATTTCTATTTTTATTTATTGCATCTCATGCCATTGGTCAAGGGGCAATCATTTGGGTTTATATCTCTGAAATTTTCCCAAATCATTTACGTGCAAGTGGACAATCATTTGGAACCTCAACACATTGGGTTTTAGCGGCAATTATCCCGTCACTGGTGCCTGTTTTATTTGCAAGTATTGGTCCAGGAACGGTATTTTTATTCTTTGCCATCATGATGGTCTTCCAGTTATTATTTGTCATTTTTATGATGCCTGAAACAAAAGGTATTTCCTTAGAAGAATTAAGTAAAAAATTAATTAAAAATGAAAGTTAAATATACTCGATACACCATTTTATTTGGGCTTTTTGTTCTGTTGTTTTCTAGCTGTAAAACAGAGACAGAAGCGAAAGTCGTAAGTACAGAAATTGACCAAGAATATTATAGACCTAATTATCATTTTACACCTGAAAACAATTGGATGAATGATCCTAATGGGATGTTTTATTTAAACGGTAAATATCATCTCTATTTTCAGCACTATCCTGATGATAATGTATGGGGACCAATGCATTGGGGACATGCTATTAGCGAGGATCTTATAAATTTTGAGGAGCAACAAATTGCGCTTTATCCAGATGATCTTGGACTTATTTTTTCAGGGAGTGCTGTTGTTGATTATGACAATACCTCAGGTTTTGGAGTTGATGGTAAGGTTCCTGTTGTCGCTATTTACACATATCATAATATGGATGGAGAAAAGCGTGGAGATATAGATTTTCAAACCCAAGGTATAGCGTATTCCCTAGATGAAGGAATGACCTGGACTAAATATGCTGAAAATCCAGTTATTTCCAACCCTGGCATAAAAGATTTTAGAGATCCTAAAGTGTTTTGGGATCAGCGTAATTCTAAATGGATTATGTCCTTGGCTGCAGGTAATAAAATTATGTTTTACAGTTCCGAGAATTTAAAAGCGTGGAAATTTGAATCTGATTTTGGAGAACTTAAAGGTGAGCATGGTGGTGTTTGGGAATGTCCTGATCTTTTTCCAATGAAGGTTGAAGGATTGGACGAAGAAAAATGGGTGCTATTGGTGAGTATTAATCCGTCTGGGCCAAATGGAGGAAGTGCAACCCAATATTTTATAGGAGATTTTGATGGAAGCACCTTTACACTAGATAAAAACTTCAACAAACAACTTGAAAAGAATACGGCTGTTTGGTTGGATTATGGTAGAGATAATTACGCAGGTGTGACGTGGTCTAATCTTCCACAAGATGATGGTAGAAATTTATTCATTGGGTGGATGTCTAATTGGGACTATGCTCGCGACACACCTACCTATAAATGGAGAAGTACGATGACTATTCCAAGAGAATTGATTCTGTTGAAAAAGGATGAAAGCTATTTGGTTAGAAGTCGACCTGTAAGAGAACTTAAGAATTTTGTTTCTAAGGAGAAAAATAAAGATGTTATAACACCAAGAGATTTTCAAACTTTATTTTCTGATAATACTATAGATTTTGAAAAACTTAGTTTTAGTTTAACCATGACTGAATTAAAAAATGAAGCTTATTCCATTAATCTATATAACGCATATGGTGATACTTTAAAATTAGGTTTAAACAATAAAGAAAAATTCATCTTTCTTGATAGAACAAAATCTGGAAAAGTTAATTTTTCGGATAAGTTCGCACCAAGCATCTCAAAAGTCCATATAGAAGGGGAATTCAATTTAATCGAATTAGAAGTCGTTTTAGATAAAACGTCGATAGAGGTTTTTATTAATGATGGTGAAATTGTTTTAACAGAGCTCTTCTTTCCTAATAGTCCTTTAGATTCAATTTCAATATCAAGTAATGACGATACATTTCAGTTAAGAGATGTCTCCATAAGGGAATTTAATTTTAATTAATTATGTCTTCAATAACTTGTTTTGGGGAAGTTTTATGGGATGTATTTCCAACTCATAAAAATATTGGAGGAGCACCACTTAATGTTGCAATAAGATTGGCTTCATTTGGTAATAATGTCAATGTTATAAGTTGTGTAGGTGATGATGCTGATGGTACGTCTTTGGTTGATTATATGAATGAGCATGATGTCAATACTTTTGGCGTACAAATAAGTCCAAATTTAAAGACAAGTTGTGTTTTAGTCGCACTCGATGAGACGGGTTCGGCAACTTATACGATTGAAAAACCCTGTGCCTGGGATGAGATTCAAATTTCAGATATTTTAAAATCTATTACCATCTCTTCCGATGTATTTATTTTCGGAAGTCTAAGTATACGCTCTATTACATCTAAAACAACATTATTGGCCTTACTTAACGAAGCACGGTTTAAAGTGTTTGATGTTAATCTGAGAAAACCACATTATAAAATGGGTGATCTTATTGAATTAATGACAAGGGCAGATCTGATTAAGTTTAATGATGAGGAAATAATTGAAATAGGTGAGTACTTTAATTTTGAATCGGATGATATGAAAGAATTGATTGAATTCATTTCAAAAAAAACTAATACTGAACAAATTTGTGTGACCTTGGGCAGTAAAGGTGCCCTATTTTATGATGAAGGAAATTTTTTAAGAAATAACGGATATTCAGTTAAGGTAAAAGATACTGTTGGAGCAGGTGATTCCTTTCTTGCAACATTGGTGGATGGCATACTTAACCATTTTGATAATCAGTCTACACTTAATAGGGCATGTGCTGTAGGAGCAATAGTAGCCTCTAAAGAAGGTGCAACACCAAAAGTATCTCAATTAGAAATAGAGCAAATGCTAAAAAGCTAGAAGGTGTTAACTTGAGTTTCTTAAGATAAGTTCAGTTTCAATAGTAATCGTCTGATAATCGTATTTTTCACCCTTCTGTTTACTTTCAATTTCATGGAATAATATTTCGACCGATTTTTCACCTGTCTTATAGGCATTTTGCTCCACTGAGGATAAGGTCGGCGTTATTACGGAAGACATAAACCAATTACTAAAACCAAATACAGCTATCTGGTCTGGTATTTTAATTTGTTTTTCATTCAGATAATTTATAGCACCGATAGCCGTGAGATCTGTGATGGTATAAATGGCATCAATATTCATTTGATGTTCTTCGAGAGCTTTTTTAGTAGTTTGATAACCGTCGTCAAAATTAGCGTTAGGAGTAGAATACACTAAAGCAGGGTCGTATGCTATATTATTATCTTCTAATGCTTTTTTATAACCCAGAAAACGGTCAATCGAATTTTGAGGATTTAGATCGCCTCTAAAATAAGCGATGCGTTTACAACCTCTATTTATTAAATAAGTTACAACATCATAAGAGGCTTTAATATCGTTGATAATGACTTTAGAGCATTTTAATAATTTAGAAATTTTATCGAATAAGACTAGGGGAATTCCAAAGTCAATAACCCTTTGGAGATGTGTGGTGTCCTTTGTACCATTTGATAGAGAAATTAAAATCCCGTCAACGCCTTTGTCTAATAAGAGCTTTACTTGTTTTTTTTCAAGTTCGTAGTCTTCATTAGACTGCATGATGATCACCATATATCCTTTAGCTTCAGCCTCTTTAAGAACAGCGTCAATAATACTGGAGAAAAAATAATGAACCATACTTGGTATAATGACACCTATAGTTTTAGATTGCTGACTTCTTAAACTCTGAGCAAATGTATTAGGTGTGAAATGAAGGGATTCCGCAAGTTCAACAACTTTACTTTTTGTTGCTGAACTAACATCGGGATAATCCTTAAGCGCCTTTGATACTGTAGAGACAGAAATTCCTAACTGATTAGCAATTTCTTTTAAGGTAATTTTCTTCATAAATTATTGTAAAGCTTCGTTCGAATCGTATTTCATCTACGTAGTTAAAGATACCTTAAATCTTAATAATCTCGAAAAATTTACGAAAACCTTTTCGTAAATTTTTTTAGTATTTTATTAAGAAATTTTTGCCATTCTCTTAAAAAAGAGGCATTTTAGTTTTTTAATTAATATTTATTTAACAAAAATTTGTTAATTTAATAACTGTCTAACCAAATACTAATTAAACTAACTAAGTATGACACAAAATCTATTAAGAAAAATTTTATGTAGTTTTTTCTTTGTTTTGGGAAGTATCATGTACGCCCAAACTGTAACAGGTACTGTTTCAGACACGTCAGGTCCATTACCTGGAGTGAATGTAATAGTAAAGGGAACTTCTAATGGTTCTCAAACTGACCTAGATGGTACATACACCTTAAACAATGTAGCTTCAGATGCTGTGCTTGTTTTTAGTTATCTCGGTTTTAAAACTCAGGAGGTGGCTGTGAACGGACAATCGACTATTGATGTAACTCTTGAAGAAGATGTTGCTCAATTAGAAGCGGTTGTTGTTGTAGGTTATGGTAACCAGGTTAGAAAAGAAATCACAACGGCTGTAACAAGCGTTAGTGAAGAAGAATTTAACAAGGGTGTAATTAACAATGCATCTCAGTTATTACAAGGTAAAGTAGCCGGTCTATCGGTATACAACAAAGGTGGTGATCCAAACAACAATGGTGTAATTAGACTGAGAGGTCTTTCTACTGTTGGTGGTAACACTGAGCCTTTAGTAGTAATCGACGGTGTACTTGGACAATCCTTAAACAATGTGGATCCTAGTGATATTAAAAACATCACAGTATTAAAAGACGGTTCTGCAGCAGCGATTTATGGTTCGAGAGCATCGAGTGGTGTAATCTTAGTAACTACAAAATCAGGTCGTAGTAACCAACCTTTTTCTGTTGAGTACAACGGTCAGTATGGTGTTTCTGATGCGATTAACGCTGTAGAAATTATGGATCGTGGACAGTTCCTAGCAACTGGTGGTACAGATCTAGGAAATGATACTGATTGGGTGGATGAAGTAACACGTTCAGCGTTTTCTCAGGTTCACAACATAGCAATGTCTGGAGGTGCAGAAAACACTAACTACAGGGTTGCAGTTAACTACAGGGACACAGAAGGTATTTTAATTAACTCAGGGTTTGAGCAATTAAACATTAGAGGTAATTTTACTGGTACTTTATTTAATGATAAATTAAGAATTAACTTTAATTCAGCATTTACTCAAAGAGACAGTGATTTTGGTTTTAACGAAGCATTACGTTATGCAATCGTTTATAACCCAACTGCTCCAGTATTTGGTGACGACGCGCCATTCGCATTTAACTCTGAGCAATTCGGAGGTTATTTCGAAACACTTGGTTTATTCGATAGTTTCAACCCAGTTTCAATTGCAGAGCAAAATAGAAATGCTGGTGCTACTACTACAATAAACTATAACGCTGACTTTAGATATTCAATTACTGATGATTTATCTGCTACATTAAATGTTGGACAACAAGTGTCTAGAACAGATAACAATCAATATTATCCAACAACATCATTCTTTAGAGGTGGTGCTGTTAGTCCATTTAGAAAAGGTAGAGCTGATTTCTATAGTAATGAGGCAAGAACAAGTACTTTAGAACTCTTTGGTACTTATAACAAAACATTTAACGACTTCTTTAGAATGAAGTTAGATGGTGGTTATTCTTTCCAGGAAAATGATTTCAACGAAAACTATTTACAATTAGGAGATTTCCCTCCAGGTGTTAATTTTGATTTTAGTAACGCTATCGAAGTGTCACAAGATTTAAATGAAGCTGGTAGAATTATTGCCAATAGTGGTAGAAATGATGACGATAGAATTATCGCATTCTTCTTAAGAGGTAACTTTACCTTTGATGACGCAATTTATTTAAGTGCATCTATAAGACGAGAAGGTTCTAGCCGATTTGGTGCTGACAATCAGTGGGGTACATTCCCATCTGTAGCGGTTGGTGCAGACTTAAATAACTATTTAGAATTAGATAACGTATCTTTATTAAAAGCACGTTTAGGTTATGGTGTAACTGGTGCGATTCCTCCAGGAGTTGGTTTATCACAGACTACATTTAACGTAACAAATGGTGCTGGTGGATTTGGTTCTTCTTCTACAGGAATTGGAACAAGACTTGCAAACCCAGATTTAAAATGGGAGGAAAAGCGCGAGCTTAACTTCGGTATCGAATTTGCAATGGACAGGTTATCTGCTACAGTAGATTTATATAACAGAGACATTGTTGACTTTATTACTGCAGTCTCTATTGATGCTGCATCAAATAATGGATTTACTTCACAGTTCCAAAACGCTGGTGAGTTAAACACTAAAGGTTTTGAATTAACTGTGAATTACGATATTATCAGAAATGATAGAGTAAACTATAATATGGGTCTTGTTGCTTCAACTTACGAAACAGTATTAGAGAAAAATGCTGGTGGTGACAGAACTATTGCAAACTTAGGTGCTCCTGGTCAAAATGATACAGAGGTAATCTTAGTAAGAGAAGGTGAAGAAGTTGGTCAAATCTGGGGTCCTGTATTTACTGGACAGGTTGACGCTAACGGAACTCCAATCTTAGCAGATATTAATGGTGACGGTAACGTTGTTGCTGATCAAGGTTCTGCATTGGCAGAAGATGGTGACTTTACTGTATTAGGTCAAGGTTTCCCAGATTGGGAAATTGGTTGGACTCACCAAGTTTCATTTGGTAACTGGGATGTTAATGCATTCTTTAGAGGTGCGTTTGGTCACAGTTTAGTGAATACATTCCGTGTATTCTACGAGCCAAGAATTGGATCTCAGTCTTCATATAACTATGTGAATACTGATTTAGCGAGAGATGATATTAGAACTGCGCAGTTTAGTTCTTACTATGTTGAGAAAGCTGATTTCTTAAGATTAGATAACTTAACTGTTGGATACAATTTTGATCTTGGAGATACGTCATTCATTAAGAGTGCTAGAGTATCTTTAACAGCTCAGAACTTATTTACAATCACAGATTACACGGGTGCTGACCCAGAACCAGCATTCCAAGATTTAGGAGCTGTAGATAACGGTGGAAATACTGGAAACCCAGAGGTGTTAGCTCCAGGTATTGATAGACGTTATAACTATTTCCAAAATCGTACGATTACGTTGGGCTTAAACGTTAAATTTTAATAAAAATTGAAATGAGAAAAATGAGAAAAATGATGAAAAAATCTTTTGTAGTATTCTTGGGTGTATTGGCTACAATGTGTTACACCTGTACGGATCTTGAAGAAGTATTGGAAGATGAGTTAGTAACTGAATTTTCCGATGATGGTGTGCCAGACAATTCTGGTGAGACTGCTGGTGGTGTCTTCCCTTCTGGAGCGTTGGCAGCTGCTTATGGACGACTAAGAAATGGTTCTGCCGGTCACGGTAGTTACTATTCTGTACAAACAGTTTCTTCTGATGAGATGGCCATTGGTCAAAAAGGTGGTGACTGGTTTGATGGTGGTATCTGGTTAGATATGCACAGACATACAGTTAACTCTTCTAATGGACCACTTAATGGTACATGGGTAGATGCTTATGGTGGAATTGCAGAGACTAACTTAGCACTAGAATCTGGTTTATCAGCTGGTGAGGAGTCTCAAGCAAGAGTAATAAGATCCTTCTTCTATTGGAGATTATTAGATTTATACGGTAGAGTAAAACTTATTACATCGTCTGGTGGTGATGCACCACAGTCAGACAGAACTGCTGTATTTAACTTTGTAGAGCAAGAATTACTTGGTGCTCTTGGAATTCCTGCTGTAACTGGATCTATGGATTTATCTGGTAGCCCGTTAGGTATGGGGCAAGAACCTTACATTGTAAATCAATTTGCAGCTTTAGGTTTATTAGCTAAATTATACTTAAACGCTGAGGTTTATACTGGTACAGCTAGATATGAAGAAGCTATGTGGGCAGCAAGTTATATTATAGATAACGGTCCATACCAGTTATGTGATGACGGTTGTGCGGTTTCTAACTTAGCTAAGCGTCCAAATGTAGCATCAGATCCAGATCAATTAACTGGATATGCGGCAGTATTTGCACCAAACAATCAGTTTAACCCTGAAATGATTTGGTCTATTTACTACGATGAGTCAAATGCTGGAGGTATGAACTTCTCTCAGATGAACTTACACTATAGTTCTCAACAAACATTTGCACTTGATGCACAGCCATGGAATGGTTATCAAGTACTAGAAGAGTTCTACAATAGCTATGATAATAATGACTTAAGAAAAGAAGCAAACTTCTTAGCAGGTTCTCAAACTGATTTTGATGGAGCTGACTTATTAGACTATGCTTCTGATGACCCAACTATTGTTGTTGAGTATACTCCAGCGATTAATGAGTTAGAGCCTAACTCAATAAGACAGAGTGGTACAAGAGCTAAGAAATTTAGTTTCCAATTATTCGGTAGACCAGACATGAACAACGATTATCCAATCGTACGTTTAGGTGATGTTTACTTAATGAGAGGTGAAGCAATGGCAAGAAATGCTGGTAACTGGAATATGGCGTTACCAGATGTAAATACAATTAGAGCTAGAGCAGGTCTTGCACCTTTAGCATCAATAGACGCAGATGGTTTCTTTGATGAAAGAGGTAAAGAAATGTTCCAAGAGTCTAGTAGAAGAACTGATAGAATCAGATTCGGTAAATGGGGCGAGTCTTGGTGGCAAAAAACTAACAGTGATGCCTTCAGAACTGTATTCCCAATTCCTCAAGAACAAATTGAAGCTAGTGGTGGAACGTTAACGCAAAACCCTGGTTATTAATTTAATTTTTAAGTATTTTATTTGAGTAAAAAGAGGTACATTTATTTGTACCTCTTTTTTTAATAGCAAAATTTTAGTACTTAAATGAAAAACCTGTTTATTCTTTTAATTGTCAGTGTATTACTGTTTACATGTAGCGCTGAAAAAGATAAAATATCTACCTTATTTCAGTTAAAAGATAGCCGTACAACAGGCATTACTTTTAATAATTCACTAGAATATACCGAACAGCTTAACCCATACACCTATAGAAACTTTTTTAATGGAGGTGGTGTAGCTTTAGGAGATATTAATAATGATGGTTTATTAGATATTTTCTTTACTGGGAATTTAGTAGACAATCAATTATATCTCAATAAAGGCAATTGGAAATTTGAGGACATCACTAAGTCGGCAGGTGTTGCCAGTTCTGGTGTTTGGTCATCTGGAGTCTCTTTTGTAGATATAAACAATGATGGATTGCTTGATATTTATGTTTGTAAAGCTGGTCCACCTAGCGAAAATAAAAATCGACATAATGAGTTGTTCATTAATAATGGCAATTTAACCTTTACTGAACAATCTAGCGACTTTGGACTGGATATAACAGGCCTTAGTGTTCAAGCTAATTTTTTTGATTATGACAAGGATGGTGACTTAGATTGTTATTTGCTCAATAATTCAATAAAGGCCGTTGGTAATTATGACTTTATAAAGGATCAGCGCAATCAGCCAACAGAAACAGGTAATAAACTATTAAGAAATGACAACAATGTTTTTGTAGATGTTACAGAAGCATCTAATATTTATTCTAGTGCGATTGGATTTGGATTAGGCATTACAGTAAGCGATTATAATAATGATACTTGGCCAGATATATTTATTTCAAACGACTTTTTTGAACGCGATTACCTTTATGTAAACAATCAAGATGGCACATTTACTGAAGATTTGACCAACCAGTTTGGATCAATATCAATGGGCTCTATGGGTGCCGACGCGGCAGATTTAAATAATGATTCCTATGCAGATATTATGGTAACCGAAATGTTGCCAAGAACAATAGAACGACAACGTACCAAAACACTTTTTGAATCTTGGAATAAATACGATATAGCAAAGAATAAAGGCTATCACCAGCAATTTTCTAGAAATGCATTACATCGTAACATGGGAGATGATTCATTTTTAGAAATAAGCAGACTTTCTAATGTAGCAGCTTCAGAATGGAGTTGGGCATCGCTTTTATTTGATGCAGACAATGATGGATTAAAAGATATTTTTATCAGTAATGGTATCTACAAAGATCTTCTAGATAGAGACTACCTTATTTATATGGCAAATGAGGACCGAATAAGGGATATGATTGCAACAGATAAGGAAATAATGAACAAGTTGGTAGATTTGATGCCCTCTCAGGCCGTACCAAATACGTCATTTAAAAATAATGGTGATTTTCAATTCGCAGAAACCACAACGGATTGGGGATTTGAATTACCAAGTTTTAGTAATGGAAGTGCTTATGGTGATATTGATAATGATGGCGATTTAGATTTAGTCATCAATAACGTAAATATGCCTGCATTTTTATATGAAAATACGACAGACTTAAATTCTAATAAGAGTATTACCGTTAATTTAAAAGGTTCAGATAAGAACAAATATGCTATTGGTGCAAAGATCGAAGCGTATTACGGTGAAAACCAATATGGAAGTTTAGAAAATTTTCCTTCAAGAGGATTTCAAAGTTCTATTTCGTATCAGTTGCTGCTTGGCACTGGTAATAATGAAACAATTGATAGTCTTATTGTTACTTGGCCAAATGGAGTAAAGACTAGAAAATATAATCTCACCACAAATCAAGTATATCAATTAGATCAAGAACAAGGCCAGTTACTCGCAGAGACGTCTAATGTAAAAGGAGATCCTATACTAATAAAGCAAGAAGGTTTTTTCAATTTTAGACATAAAGAAAACAATGCAGTCGACTTTAATAAAGAGCAATTACTGCCAGAAATGTGTAATAATGAAGGTCCTAAAATAACTTATGCTGATATCAATAATGACGGTATTAATGATTATTATATTGGTGGCGCAAAAGGGCAGTCAGGTAAATTGTTTATATCTGAAGCATCAGGAGATTATACAGAAATTGATTCTCCTTTCAACTTAAGCTCAAGCTCAGAAGATACAGATGCTGTCTTTTTTGATAGTGATGATGACGGCGATTTAGATTTGTATGTAGCAAGTGGTGGAAAAACGTTTTCAAAGTTTGATTTTGCCTTAAATGATAGGCTATACATTAACAATGGTAATAATACATTTTCATATAGTATAGAGACCTTGGTGTTTCCTGCACCAATAAGTACTTCTACAGTTTCAGTATATGATTATGATCAAGATGGAGATTCAGATATTTTTATTGGTGAACGTTTTAAAGTGGATACCTACGGTAAACCGACCTCTGGATTTATTCTTAATAATAATGGTGATAATAAATTTGAAGTTATCCAACCTGATGTTTTACGAGAAATAGGATTGATTACAGATTCTCAATGGGTAGATTTAAATAATGATAACCTTAAAGATCTTGTTGTCTCTGGCGAATGGATGCCTATTTCAATATTTATTAATACGGGTGGAACCTTTGTGAATGAAACTGAAAAGTATGGTTTGAAAAATACAAATGGCCTTTGGAAAACACTAAAGGTAATTGATGTTGATGGTGATGGTAAATTAGATATTGTTGCAGGAAATAAAGGTGAGAATTCTTTCTATAAACCTGGTATGCGAATGTACCTATCAGATTTTGATAATAATGGGACTGTTGAGCAAATTATTTGTCAAAAAAGAGGTGAAAATTATTATCCTATTGTAGACAGAGATGAGTTAGTGGCACAGCTTGCAAGTCTAAAACAAAAGCTCTTGTACTATAAGGACTACTCGGAGGCGACAGTAGCTTCAATATTTTCAAATGAGCAGTTAAAAAATGCCGATATTTTTGATGTTAAAATGCTAAATACCGCTGTTTTTTTAAATAAAAATGAGACATTTGTAAGTCAAAAATTACCAGTAGAAATACAGTATTCTAATGTGGCGGCAATAGAAGCCTTAGATGTGAATAAAGATGGTAATTTAGACCTTGTTGTTGGTGGAAACCAATTTTTTATCAAACCTCAATTTGGCATTGACGATGCTTCTAAAGGATGGGTGCTTTATGGTTCATCCCAAGGTGGTTTTGATGAAGTAAAATCTCTGAAGATTGATGGTCAAATTAGAGATTTTCATGTCGAAAGTAGAGGAGAAG
The DNA here is from genome assembly GCF_050618035.1 of Winogradskyella poriferorum. GTDB lineage: Bacteria > Bacteroidota > Bacteroidia > Flavobacteriales > Flavobacteriaceae > Winogradskyella > Winogradskyella poriferorum_A. The sequence goes on along the minus strand of NZ_JBODPY010000001.1, from coordinate 190,261 downwards.
AAATGTATTTGATGGTATCAATTAACAATAGAAATTTAGAATTATATAAAGTTGAAAATTAAAAGAGTTTAGAAATGAAGATCAGCGTTATTAAACCAGCACTACTTTGTTTAATATTTTTTTTAGTTGCATGTCAGTCGGAGTATACTAGATTAGTTGAAAGTGAACTAGCTAGTGGAGTAAAAAATGATTCTATTTTTTACAGTTTCAAATTTGGGCAATCTAAGGACCAGTTTTATGATACATGCTGGGAGTATAATAGGAAGAAAATTTTCTCACATGGCCCAAGTAATAATTATGTTCAGGTTGTTTTAAAACCTAATGATTCTGCGTCCGCAGAAGATAAAATAAGAATGCTCTTTTATGCCAAGTTCAATGCTGAAGAGGAAATAGTTGCCATGGATGTGAAGTTCTCTCATGTGGCTTGGGCACCTTGGAATAAAGATTTACAAGCGGATAAACTGATGCCAAAAGTAAAAGATACCTTAATGAAATGGTATCCAGGTAATGAATTTATAAAGGTGAAGGATGTGCTTGTTAAGATTGATGGTAATAGGCAAATTAGGTTAAAGGAAGAGAATGATAAAGATGTTTCCGTAGTTATTGAAGACATGGAATACAGATATAAAGAACTAACTAAATAATAATGAAAAAGCACTTTATAGTATTCGTACTATCTCTATTTATTTTGTCATGTAATGATGATAAAGTAGATAATGCTCAAGAAAGTGAAGCGCCGCAATTTAAACTACTTTCTGAAGAAGAAACTGGGATAAGTTTCAGTAATGACCTCGTTTCTACGGATGATTTTAATGTTTATAAGTACCGTAATTTTTATAATGGTGGTGGTGTTGCCATTGGAGATGTCAATAATGATGGCCTACAAGATGTTTATTTAACATCCAATCTAAATCAAAACAAACTTTACATAAATAAGGGTGATTTTAAGTTTGAAGATGTTTCAGAATCAGCTAAAGTTGGTGGTACCAAGGCTTGGTCTACAGGTGTTTCCATGGTAGACATCAATGCAGATGGCTATTTGGACATTTACGTATGTAACTCTGGTGATGTTCAGGGAGACAATAAGCAAAACGAATTTTTTATAAATAATGGAGATCTTACATTCACTGAAATGGCAGGTGAATTAGGCCTCGATGATAAAGGCTTTTCTACGCACGCATCATTCTTTGATTATGATAATGATGGTGATTTAGATGTGTATTTATTGAATAACTCCTACCAAGCAATTGGAAGTTTTAACCTTACCAAAAATGAGCGCCCTAAAAGAGATGTACTTGGTGGTGATAAACTTTTTGAGAATAGAGATGGTAAATTCTATGATGTAAGTGAGCAAGCTGGTATTTACGGTAGCGTTATTGGTTTTGGTCTAGGTGTAACGGTCGGTGATATGAACAACGACGGTTGGCAAGATATTTACGTGTCCAATGATTTCTTTGAGCGCGATTACCTATACATCAACAATCAAGATGGCACTTTCAAAGAATGTCTTACAACATCAATTAACTCTATAAGTGGCGCTTCTATGGGAGCGGATGCAGCAGACATAAATAATGATGGTTATAATGATATTTTCATTACCGAAATGCTACCAAGTGAGTACGATCGTTTGAAAACGGTGACCACATTTGAAGATTGGAATAAATACCAGTATAATGTTAAGAACGATTATTACCACCAGTTTACTCGAAATATGTTGCAACTTAACAATAGTGATCTTACGTTTACTGAAGTAGGCCGTTTTAGTGGTGTTGAGGCCTCTGATTGGAGTTGGGGTGCTCTGTTTTTTGATATGAATAATGATGGATTAAAAGATCTCTTCATTGCTAATGGAATTTATCAAGACCTTACAAATCAAGATTATTTAAAATATATCTCTAACCAAGAGGTCATAGAATCTATAATTAGAGATAATCAGGTCAATTATAAAAAGCTTATTGATATTATTCCATCAAATAAAGTTAAGAATCACTCATACATTAACACGGGTGATTTAAAATTTGAGCGGACTGCCAATGGTTTAGATACAGAAGGTTTTTCAAATGGATCGGCCTATGGAGATTTAGATAATGATGGAGATTTAGATGTTATTGTTAACAATGTAAACATGCCACTTTTTGTATATGAGAATACCCTAAGTGATTCTAGTTCGCATTATCTGAAAGTACAATTAAAGGGTGAAGCAAAAAATATTGACGGAATTGGTGCGAAATTAAAGCTATCAAGTCCAGAGAATACATATTTCTTAGAACAACAACCTGTAAGAGGTTTCCAATCTTCTATGGATAAGCGCCCTAATTTTGGGTTCCAGGAAACAGAAGGTTTGGTTCTAACTGTAAATTGGCCATCAGGAAAAATTACCGAAGTTCCAATTAACAAGGTGGATACAACAATAAGTCTTGACGAAAAGGATGCTTCTAAACCGATTAATGAAAGTGAAGAAGAATTAAATAAAATTTTTACTAAGAATACAAGCATTCTCAATTTCTCACACAAAGAAAACAATTATGTAGACTTTAATATTGAGCGCTTACTTCCATTTATGAGGAGTACAGAAGGTCCTAAAATGAGTTTAGGAGACGTTAATGGCGATGGAAATGCCGATATTTTTATTGGAGGATCAAAAGGGAATTCGGGAAAACTTTTTATTAATAAGAACAACCGTTTTGTTGAAGCGAATAATACTGTTTTTGCTGGTAGTAAGGCAACAGAGGACGCTGAAAGTGTTTTCTTTGATGCAGATGGCGACGGTGATTTAGACCTATACGTTTGTAGTGGTGGTGTTGAGTATTCAAAGTTTAGCCCAAATTACTTAGATAAATTCTATACAAATGATGGTAAAGGGAATTTTAGCCTATCCCAACAGATACTTCCAACAGCGGAGGGCTATCACAGTAGCAGTACTGTTGCGGTGGCAGATATCGATAGTGATGGCGATTTAGATCTATTTGTGGGTGAACGCTCTATTCCAAAGAACTATGGTGATCCGGCTTCTGGATATCTTTTAGTTAATGATGGTGCAGGAAATTTCAGGGAAAGCACTTCAGATTTAGCTCCTGAATTAGCAACCTTAGGAATGGTAACCGATGCCTTATTTGTAGATGTAAATAAAGATGGTAACCAAGACTTAGTAGTCGTTGGAGAATTTATGGGAATTAGAGTGTTTGAAAATTCAGGAGGCAAATTCAATGAAGTAGAAAATGATTTATCTGATTTAAAGGGATGGTATAATACTATTGAAACAGCTGACCTTGATAATGATGGCGATGCAGATTTAATTGTAGGTAATCATGGATTAAATAGTCGATTTAGAGCGTCTGCATCTAATCCAATAAAACTATATGCTAATGATTTTGATGGTAATAGTTATGTAGATCCTATTCTTACTTTTACAGCAGAAAACGGAAGACAATATCCGTACGCTTTAAGACATAATCTGGTAGATCAACTTAAATATTTGAGTAAAAAGTTTCCAGATTATGAGTCGTTTAAAGATGCAGATATTACCAAGATTTTTTCTGAAGAGCAATTAAATGCAAGTACTGTAATAGAGGCGAATAATTTAAAAACTGTTGTTTTAGTTAACAACGGGAGCTTCAATTTTGAGGTGAAAAAATTACCAAAAGAGGTACAGTTCACACCAATATATGCTATTACAACAGCAGATTTTGATAAGGATGGTGATTTGGATATTCTTATGGGTGGAAATCTTAATGGTGTGATGCCAGAATTTGGTAGATACGATGCTTCCTATGGAAATTACTTAGAAAATTTAGGGAATAACGAATTTAAACACCATACCACAGGAAAAGGCTTAAAAATACAAGGAGAGATAAGAGATATAGAGTTACTTGGCAATACCATATTTATTGCAAGAAACAATGATGAACTTGAGGTATATGAATTTTAAACACACTGTAATATTTGGTTTAATAGTAGCTGTATTTTTTGCTTGTGCTGAAGATAAAAGTGTAGAGGTAAAAGAGGAGCAACTCCCAGCGCCATTCAATAATATAGAATCCGACGTGTCTGGTTTAAACTTTTCTAATGATCTAGAGGATACAGGTGATTTAAATATTATTGAATATCTCTATTACTACAATGGTGGTGGGGTAGCTATAGGAGATATTAACAATGATGGATTAGAAGACATCTTTTTAACTGCAAATCAAAAACCAGATAGACTATTTCTTAATCTAGGTGGTCTTAATTTCAAGGATATTTCAGAAGAAGCTGGTATCAGTCAGATGAGCTCCTGGTCTACAGGTGTTACTATGGCAGATATAAATAGAGATGGGTTATTGGATATCTATGTTTGTAAAGTAGGTAATTACAAATCTTTAAAAGGTGAAAATGAGCTTTACATAAACCAAGGCGATAATAAATTTAAAGAACAAGCTGAATCTTATGGTTTGGATTTCTCTGGCTTCTCTACCCAAGCTTCCTTCTTTGATTATGACAATGATGGTGATTTAGACATGTATCTTATGAACCATTCCATCCATACCGTTTACTCTTATGGGAATGCAAAAGCACGGACAAAAAGAGATGCGTTATCGGGTGATATCATGTTTGAAAATAAAGGTTCCGATGGGAATAACAAATTTGTTGACGTTACCGAGGAAGCAAATATTTACAGTAGTGCTTTAGGTTATGGATTAGCTTTAGCAACATCTGATGTAAATAATGATGGCTTTATAGACATTTACGTTGGGAACGATTTTCATGAGAATGATTACTTATATCTTAATCAAGGAGATAAAACATTTAAAGAATCAAGTGAGGCCTATTTTAATCATACCACAAGGTTTACAATGGGTGCCGATATTGCTGATATCACAAATAATGGTAAGCTAGATATTATTAGTCTAGATATGATGCCTTACGATGCAGAGATCTTTCTTAAATCTGGAGGAGAAGATTCAGATAAAGTAAATCAGATTAAAAGTTCATTCGGATTTCAACAGCAATATGCAAGAAACCATTTGCAGCTCAACAATGGGTCTTACTTTGTTGATGCAGCTTTGTTAACGGATACCTATGCTACGGATTGGAGTTGGTCGCCGCTTTTAATGGATTATAATAATGATGGGCTAAATGATATATTCATTACAAATGGTATTTATAAAAGACCAAATGATTTAGATTATATAAAATACTTAAGTACAATTGACTTCGCAACTTACAAGGAAACGAAGCACGATAGTATTGAATTGAAGCTCATAAATAGCATGCCAACACTTAGTTTGTCTAATAAGCTATTTACGAATGCCGATGGTCTATCTTTTGAACCTACAAGCATTGATGGTAATGATAAAGGCACCTATTCAAATGGTGCAGCATATGCAGATTTAGATAATGATGGTGATTTAGATATCGTGGTAAATAACATTAATGAAAATGTTTCTCTTTTAGAAAACACGAGTTCTGGGAATTACCTAACTGTAAGGCTTCCTAATAGCGTCAATAGTGCAAAGGTTAAGCTTTATGCTAATGGTAAGAGTTATTACAAGGAGCAGTCTACTGTAAAGGGCTACTTGTCGAGTTCAACTCGCAATCTGCATTTTGGTTTAGGAGAAACAGATAAAGTCGATTCTTTAAGTGTGGTTTGGTTAGATGGGACCATTTCTAAAATGGACCAATTAGCAATCAATTCGATTGTCGCTATAGAAAAAGGTGAGGGTTCATCCTATAATTTTGAGAAAATTCAATCAGAAGATTATGTGGAATTCCCTTTCCGTCATCGAGAAAATGTATTCTTAGATTATGAACTAGATGGTTTAGCACCTGAGAATTTGTCTCTTGAAGGTCCATCTGTGGTAAAGGCAGACTTTAATGCTGATGGATTAGAAGATCTTTATATTGGGGGCGCAAGAAATCAAAAACCTGTCCTTTTCTTTATGAGTAATGATGGTAAATTTAGTCAAAGTGATACCAAGATTTTTGATGAAGATTCAAAATATGAAGACACAGATGCCATTGCCTTAGATATCGATAATGACGGTGATTTAGATATTTATGCACTAAGCGGTGGAAACGATTACAATAGTGGACATCCTTTATTAGAGGACCGCGTTTATCTAAATGATGGAAGTGGTACTTTTTCAAAGCTCCCATCTCGATTAATTAATACCAATGGAGGTTCAGTATCTAGCCATGACTTCGATGGTGATGGCCTCGTTGATTTATTCATTGGAAATAGAGCTGTTCCAGGAGCCTATGGATTATCTCCACAGAGTTATATTCTAAAGAATAAGGGTGATTATACCTTCGAGATTTACGCCAAAGCACGTTTTGGTATGGTTACCGACTCTGAATGGGCAGATTTAAATGGTGATGGTTTGTCTGAGTTAATAATCGTGGGTGATTGGATGCCAATAACAATAATGTCTTTTACAGCCGATGGAAAGTTTTTGGACAAAACTAAAGACTTTGGACTTGGTGATACTAGTGGACTTTGGAATACGGTTGCCATTTCAGATTTAAATAATGATGGAAAATTAGATATTATTGGAGGTAATGTTGGTCTAAATTTTAAGTGGAAGGCTTCGAAAGAAATTCCAGTAAAAATGTACTTGGATGATTTTGATGAAAATGAAAAATTAGATCAGCTAATATTTTACGATTTCTTTGGTAAATACGTACCTTTTGCTTCCAAAGATAAGCTGGTAGAACAAATGCCATATTTAAGAAAAAAATATACAGACTATAAGTCATTTGCATCGGTTTATAGTATTTCAGATTTAACAGATAAATCAGAAGATGAAATTATTAATATCAAAAGCTTACATGAGTTACGGTCTATGATGTATTTAAATAATGGATCTACATTTGATGCCAAACCGCTTCCTAATCAAGCACAATTAAGTACATTAGAGGATGTATTTGTAGATAATGGTCAAATTGTATTTACAGGTAATCATAATGGTTTTGTGACAGAGCTAGGAGAATCATCTTCAAATTCTGGAGGCGTATTAAATATTGAGGATTTAGAAAATATTGAATATGAAGCCTTACCGTTACCTATGGGAATTAGAGGAAGAAGAATTGTAAAAATAAAAGAGAACAAATATTTAATTGTTACCAATAATGGCAAGTCTTATCAGACGAGCTTATAAAAAGAAGGATTGAAAATGAAGCGTTTAAAGTATTATCTATACTTAACAATTACAGTACTAGTAGCAAGTTGCAGTAAACCTGCAGAACCGATTGAAATTACACCTGAAGTTTTTCATGCTTCAGTAGATAAAGTGATGGACATACAAATCCATGATATTTTCTCACCACCAGTAGCGAGTAGAGTTTTTGTATATCCTAACATTGCGGCCTATGAGATTTTAGCACAGAAGACAAACGAGATGGAATCCTTGGCAGGACAAGTCAATGAGCTCACCGATATACCAAAAGCCGACGAAAGTCAAAATATCAACTTAGAATTGGCGGCAATCATAGCTCATATGGAATTAAGTAAGAGTCTTATTTTTTCGGAAGAAAAAATGGAGGTGCTTCAAGACAGTTTGTATACAGATTGGCAAGAGAAAAATGAAGCTGAATTTAATGCTTCAAAAACATATGCATTTGATGTGGTAAAGCACATTAAGCAATGGATGGATAAAGATAATTATAGCCAAACGAGAACGATGCCTAAGTTCACGGTTGACACGGATGACCCATCGCGTTGGCAACCTACACCACCATCATATATGGACGGAATTGAACCGCATTGGAATAAGATTAGAACTTTTGTTTTAGATTCGGCAGCACAGTTTAAGCCAGCAAGACATCCAGAATTTTCATTAGAAAAAGGAACAAAGTTCCATGATGAACTTATGGAGGTTTATGAGGTTAGTAAAGAAATAACAGCAAAGGGTGATGATTCAGAAGAAATCGAAATTGCTCAATTTTGGGATTGTAATCCTTTTGTTTCCGTAACTAGAGGGCACTTTATGTTTGCTACTAAGAAAATATCTCCTGGTGCACATTGGATAGGTATTGTTAAAATAGCATCAAGAAAAAGTGATGCTAATGTAGCACAAACTGTAAATGCATACACCAAAACTTCAATTGCAATTGCAGATGCATTTATAAGTTGCTGGGATGAAAAATACCGTAGTAACTTAATTAGGCCAGAAACGCTTATTAATCAGCACTTAGATCCTGATTGGTTACCTATTTTACAGACACCACCATTCCCAGAATATACCAGTGGACATTCTGTTGTTTCAGGAGCAGCATCTACGACGTTAACAGCAATTTTTGGTGATAATTTCCAGTTTGATGATGACACTGAAGTACCTTTTGGACTTCCAATACGATCTTTCGATTCGTTTAATCTCGCAGCTCAGGAAGCCGCTGTAAGTCGATTATATGGTGGGATTCATTATAGAGCTGCAATAGATTTAGGGCTTACTCAAGGACGTAATGTTGGTAACTTAATTGTAGATAGAATTAAAATGAAGTTTGAATAAACTATATGATAGGTGATAAGCTTACATATCATTCTAGTTTTGAAAACATCAACGATCAAATTATTGCAAAACTAAATAAAGACCTAGCTTCAAAAAAGAGAGTATGCATTGCTGTAGGTGGTGAATCGGGTTGTGGTAAAACCTCTTTAGCCTATGCTTTATTTGTAGATATAGAAAATAAGCTGGGACTCAAAGGTTTCCTTTTTCATGGAGATGATTATTTTCACTTGCCTCCAAAGGATAATCATAATAAAAGACTAGAGGACATATGTCATGTTGGTCCATCTGAAGTAAACCTAAAACTCTTAGATTCTAATATTCAGAATTTTCTAGATAACCAAGGTGAGATAAGGAAGCCCTTGGTTCATTACAAAAACAATGATATATCAGAAGAAATTTTAAATTCCAAGGATTTTGATTTTTGTATTGTTGAAGGTACGTATACTATGCTTTTAGAAAAGCCCACGTTCAAGGTTTTTATTGAAAATTCATTTATAGATACTAAATTGAACAGGGAAAAGCGCGCACGAGATATTATGGATGAATTTAATGAAAAGGTATTAGCGATAGAACATAATATCATTAAGTCGCAACGCCTATATGCCGATATGATTGTGAATAACACTATTGTGGATTAATCACCTTTTTTGGTGGTTTTCAAAAGTGTTTTCAGTCATTTTATTAAATTAGGTAACTAACTAATAATCATAAATATGAAACTAACCAAACCGAGATTGTCTTTTTGGCAAATCTTCAATATGAATGTTGGTTTTCTTGGTATTCAATACAGTTTTGGACTCCAGCAAACAGCCATCAACCCAATCTTTTTATATCTAGGAGCACCAGAAGATATGCTACCTATTCTAAATATTGCAGGACCTGTTACAGGATTAATCGTTCAACCTATTATTGGTGCAATGTCTGATAAAACTTGGTCACCACGTTGGGGAAGACGTAAACCATATTTTTTAATTGGTGCCCTAATAGGTAGTCTTTGTTTATTTGCTTTTCCAAATAGTCCAGTGCTTTGGTTTGCTGTTGGTTTGCTTTGGCTGTTGGATGTTGGTAATAATATGGCGATGGAACCATACCGTGCATTTGTTGGTGATAAACTGCCAGAGAAGCAATTAAGTTTAGGATATCAAATGCAAAGCCTATTCGTAGGTGCAGGAATACTTCTTGCTAACGGTTCAATTATTCTATTTCAAAAGTGGTTTGGTGGTGATATAGAAGTGGCTGGGAAAATTCCACAGTGGCTTTATTATTCATTTTATATCGGAGGAATTTTATCTATAACGACTATTCTTTGGTCTGTATTAAAAACACCAGAAATCCCACCTAGCGATAAAGAATTAGCTGAGATTAATCACAGCAAAAGTTTAGGTTTTGCGCATCGCGTGAGAGAACCTTTTGAAGAAATAATTGAGGCTATAAAAGATATGCCCAAGTTTATGTGGAAGATCGCAGGTGTGTATTTATTCCAGTGGTATGCCTTATTCATTTACTGGCAATTTATTACACCACTGTTTAGGCAAACATTAAATTATTCAACATCTGAAGCGGCAGCACAAGCCGCAAAAATGAATACAACTTATAATGTGGTGACTATGCTGGTTGCACTTGCGTTAGTACCATTAACTATGAAGTTTGGAGGTAAAAAAGTATATGCCTTAAGTTTAGTAGGTACAGCCATTGCATTGTTTGCAATACCAAATATTCAAGATCCTAATTTGGTCCTAGTGCCAATGGTTTTATTTGGAATTGGTTGGGCCGCTATGATGGGTATTCCTTATACTATGGTTTCAAAAGTGGTATCGCAGGAAAGACGCGGCGTTTACATGGGAATTCTCAATATGATGATTGTAATACCTATGGGAATACAGACCTTATCCTTCGGACCTATTTATAAGCATCTTTTAGGAGGTTTGGCCACAAATGCTATAATGTTTGCAGGTGTATTTTTTGTAATTGCTGCAATACTGGCGATGCGATTAAAGGAGCCTAAATCAGTTAGTGATGAAATAGAAACAGCAGGATAAAATTAAATTGAGACATGAAAAATTTAGGTATAAAAATCTCGATATTCCTTAATTACTTTGTATTTGCTATTCTTTTAAATAGTGTAGGTATAGTCATTGAAAGATCTATAAAAATTTATGAGGTAACAGAATCACAAGCTTCAGTTTTAGAAGCCTTTAAGGACCTTCCAATTGCCATAGTTTCATTTATTGTCGCCTCATTTCTTCCGAGATTTGGTTATAAGAAAGCTATGCTAACAGGTTTAGCCATTGTCTTTGTAGGGTGTCTCTACATGATTTTTGGGAACTCATTTTTTCATACTAAAGTTTTATTCTTATCAATAGGTGTAAGTTTTGCATTAATAAAACTATCAGTGTATTCATTAATTGGGATTTTAACAAGTTCAAAAAAAGAGCATGCTTCTTTTATGAGTTCAGTTGAAGGATTTTTTATGGTTGGAATAGCCTTAGCTTATTTCTTATTTCCTGCCTTTTATAATGATGAGCAAAATATTAATAGCTGGTTAAATGTTTATTATGTTTTGTCTGCTTTAATACTGCTTTCCTTTGTGTTTTTATTGTTTTCAAAATTAGAATATACGGTAGAAGCAGCAGGAACAAATTTAAAGGAGGATATAATGGCTTCAGCTAAATTAATAATAGTACCATTAGTATTGGTATTTATAATTTCAGCTTTCTTATTTGTTATGATAGAACAAGGTATTATGACTTGGTTACCTACTTTTAACAAGAAGATATTTAATTTTAGTTCTGTTTTAAGTGTTCAGATGGCGAGCATATTGGCCTTAACACTTGCGGCTGGTAGATTTATAGCAGGTGCTTTAACAAAGTACTTAAATTGGGTTGTTTTAGTCATTGCTTGCGTAGTAATATCTGGTGGGATTTTAATTTACATTTTACCTCAATTGAAGGTTGATGGAAATGCAGTTGCCACCATACAATCGCTTTCAGATGTACCCGCATTAGGATTTATTTTGCCCTTAATTGGATTGTTTATAGCGCCAATTTACCCATTACTTAATTCATCTGTTCTTAGTTCATTACCAAAGAAACTACATTCGCCAATGTCTGGATTAATCATCATATTTTCAGCTTTAGGCGGAACAATTGGTTCTAGAATTGTTGGTGAGCTTTTTGAAAGTGTAGGTGGTGCAAATGCATTTTATTTTCTGCTAATACCAATGGGATTATTAATTGTCTTTGTCATATTAATTGATCGAATGTCTAAATCAAAAGCATAATTTTAAATGATTTTAAACTTAAATATTGAGGAAACTATTGATAGGCTTTTAGAGCAAGAGGACACTGATGGTGATAAGAAAATTACTATAGAGGATAAAGGGCCTAAATCCTTTGAATTACTTTCTGATTCCGGTGATTCAATTACTATTAATGGAACCTATCAATTATCAAACCTTCTACAAGAATTGGTGATTCAAAAGCAAGAAGGAAAGGATATTGCTGCTATTAATCCCAATTATATTGACGAATTACCTCCGGATAGGATCTCAAGAATGATAAGAGATTTTTACTGGAAGGGATTGACAAGACAAATGGATAAATCAGGTATTGAAGCCTTAATATCTGATACAAAGAATGAGACTTTAACGGCAAGTGTTTTACCTGTGTATGTGCCTTATACAGACGACTTGGCTATAGAGTATTACAAAAAGTTAGAAACAACACTTCCAATTAAAACTGTTCAATTACCGGAAGTCATTACTCCAGAATTCGTTAAATCGATAAATGATCAACCAGGTATTTTAAGCTTAAAATTAGAAAAAGAGAATGGTCAAGTAAATGGTGTGCCGTTTGTTGTACCTGGTGGTAGATTTAATGAAATGTATGGTTGGGACAGCTATTTTGAAGCTGTTGGTTTAATGTGCGATGACAAAGTCCATTTGGCCAAAGCAATGGCAGATAATTTTCAATATCAGATTGAGCATTACGGAAAGATTCTAAATGCCAACAGAAGCTATTATTTAACAAGAACACAACCTCCATTTTATAGCAGTTTAATATCTGAGGTGTTTGAAATTACAAAAGATAAAGAATGGTTGGCAAGCCATCTTAAAACAGCTATTAAAGAATATGGAACGGTTTGGATGGTAAAAGGCATGCGCCTAACCGAAAATGGATTAAATAGATATAGAGCAGAAGGTATAGGTGTAACTCCAGAATGCGAAGAAGGGCACTATGATGTGGCATTAAAACCGTTTGCAGATGAAGCAGGCTTATCAATTAAAGATTTTGTTGATCAGTATCAAAGTGGACAAATACAGAATGAAGCATTGGATGTATACTTTTTACATGATAGAAGTTTACGAGAATCCGGACATGATACTTCGTGGCGTTTAGATGATGTTTGTGCAGATTTAAATACGGTTGCATTAAATAGTTTACTGTATAAGTACGAATCTGATTTTGCACATTTAATTGAAGACTACTTTGGTGGTGAATTTAATGGCTGGTATAGTACTTATTGGTTTCAGGTTATGCAAGAACGTGCTGATCTTATGCAGGAATTGATGTGGAATGAGGAGCATGGACAATACTTTGACTATAATTTTGTAAAACAGGAGCAAACCCTATTCGAAAGTGCTTCAAATTATTTTCCGTTATGGGCAGGATTAGTTGATGTTAGAGATGCACATAAACTGGTAAAATCTTTGATGAGCCAATTGAAGGAAAAAGGTGGTATCGCAGGAACTTCAAGACAAATGGATGCGAATCTCCCAAAAGATGCAATTCAACGACAATGGGATTATCCTAACGGCTGGGCACCACACCAGATGCTAATTTGGGGAGGATTAAAAAACCACGGTTTTACAGATGAACTAAATGAATTAGTTTACCGATGGTTGTATATGATTACTAGAAATGCTATTGATTATAATGGTACAATTCCAGAAAAGTATGATGTTGTTGCTGCTACACACAAAGTATTTGCAGAATATGGTAATGTTGGTACGGACTTCGAATATATAACTCAAGAAGGATTTGGCTGGATGAATGCATCTTATCAGTATGGATTGACTTTGCTTGATGATACCTACAAAAATCACCTTAATAATTTAGTTGATCCAGAAGAACTTTTTTAAATAAAAACCAATCTAAAATAGATGTATTCACTAAGACTCATATTATCCAATTGGCGCTATTTTTCGGTAGTTTGGGTATTTAGCTCTTTGAATATAATGATTGGTACTTGGGTACTTTATATACCGAGAGTTAAAGAAAAATTACAATTGTCAGATTCAGAAATTGGCTTTGCACTTTTTTGCTTGGCCTTAGGTCTCTTGTTTTTTATTCCACTAGTACCTATTGTCACACGTAAATTTGGATTAGGGAAGTGCACTATTGTTGGCGTTTGCTTGTTTTGTATAGCTTTTTTAGGTCCATTATTAGCACCTTCATATACTATGTTGTGTGTTGCTCTGTTCATTGTAGGCAACTTTTCAGGCCTTACCGATATTGCAATGAATACTTTGGTTTCCGAGATGGAGAAAACCGATAGTGTCAACATCATGTCTGCGGCACATGGGTTCTTTAGTCTAGGAGGTGCTATAGGTGCCTTAGTTGGTACCGTTCTAATGACCATTTTTGAGACACCTTTCTATCATATGCTATTAATGGCAATTGCAGTAATTGTAACCAACTTATTCTTAGCTGGATTTTACTTCAAGATAAATGAAGTTGAAGAAGAGAAAAAGGAAAAAAGTAAGCTTCCTTTAAAAGTGTTTAAACCACTTTTTATTTTGGCATTTTTGGCTATGACTACAATGGGTAATGAAGGTGCTATAGAACATTGGAGCTCAATTTATCTGTTAGAAGTTGTTGAGGTAGCCTCTGAAAATTATGCTGGTTTTGGATTTACTGTGTTTTCAATAATGATGACCATTGGACGCTTTTTTGGTGATGGAATTAGTGCTAAGATAGGTTCAGCTAAAATTGTGTTTTTAGGGTGTTTGATGGCTTCCTTGGGTTATTTGGCCGTATTGTCCGCTGGATTAGTTTTGAGTTTAATAGGTTTCGGAATTATAGGACTCGGCTTATCAGTCATAATTCCAGAACTAATAAGAATGGCCGGAAAAACCGAAGGTATAGCAGCCTCAAAGAGTATTTCTTTTGTAACAGGCATAGGCTTTTTAGGATTTTTACTTGGTCCAATAGTGATAGGGTATATATCAGATGGTTTTACACTTCATATGAGCTTTGTATTTTTATTGAGTGTCACCGCAATTGCTCTATTGTTTTCAATGTTTAAACTAAGAACCAAATGAATCTAAATACACAATTAATATGAAACGAAGAGATTTTGCAAAGAACCTTGCTTTGGCATCAGGAGCAATTAGTACAAGTTCAATTTTAATGAGTTGTAAGGAAGAAAATGTAACACAAATAAAAGAATCTGTCGTGAGTAAGGAATTGTCGCAACGCATGTATGATAAAGCATTAGAAATTACTAAGAAAAAGGTACGTGGTGGCGATGATGAGCCGTTTTTTAAAGCACCATTTATAGATGCGGCCTTTTCACCAAATATATTTTTATGGGATACTTGTTTTATGTGTTGTTTCGCAAAGTATCATTTGGATGAACTACCTGTTTATCAAGCCCTCGATAATTTTTACGATAGAATGGAAGAGGATGGTTATATCTGCAGAGAATATCGTATTACCGGAGAACCTTTATGGTCTAAAGATCATCCAGTATCTATAAATCCACCGTTATTAGCATTTGCTGAGTCTGAAATTTTTAAAGTATCTAATGATGTTGAAAGAATAAGAAAAGTATATCCTATTCTAAAAAAGAACTTTCAATTTCATGTCGATACTTATATGATGGACGACAATTTATTTTATGGTGACACCTTAGGATTAGGTATGGATAATATTCCTCGTGCACCTCGAGATTGGGAGCCAACTGAAGGTAATGGCATGACACATCATGAACTTGGAGAGAAGTTGAGTGCCATGAATGCGTCAGACGAGACAAAGCTAAATACGTTTATAGCAGAGTATGTTAATACAAAGCAAGGGATCTGGAACAAGCAAGGGAGATTGGTAGATTTTTCTGCACAAATGGCTATGTACAGTATCCAGTTAAGAGATATGGCTGAGACTATTGGTCGCAATGAAGACATAGAAGCGTTTGAATCATTTCATGCCAAAGTTGCAAAAGCAATAAACGATAAATGTTGGAGTGAAGAGGATGGGTTCTATTACGATCTAGGATTTGATAAGCAAGTTGTTCGTAGACATATAGGAATGTATTGGACACTTCTAGGTAAATTAGTTCCAGAAGATAGATTATCTCGTTTTTTAGGCTATCTCACAGATGAAAACGAGTTTAACAGAACTATGCCATTACCTGCACTGTCTGCTGCAGATTCAGATTATTTAGGATGGGGTGATTATTGGTTAGGTGGTGTTTGGGCACCAACAAGCTATATGGTTTTAAGAGGGTTAACAGCTTATGGTGAAGACGAATTGGCCAAATCAATTGCTGAAAAAACGTATAAGAATGTGGCCACTGTGTTTGAAGCAACTGGGACATTCTGGGAAAATTACGCACCAGATTTAGTGTCTTATGGCATGCCTGCAAAGAGAGATTTTTGTGGTTGGACAGCCTTATATCCAATTGCAATGTACAATGAGTATATTAAGTCAAGTTAAAAAAATATAAATCCTATCAATGTTTGATAGAACCTATCAATTAGAAAAATTAAAGTCCACAGAACAATTTGATATTGTCGTCGTTGGAGGTGGTGCAAGTGGATTAGGAATTGCTGTAGATGCAGTTTCTAGAGGATTTTCGGTAGCACTATTTGAATCTCACGATTTTGGTAAAGGAACATCAAGTAGAAGCACCAAACTGGTTCATGGTGGTGTAAGATATTTGGCTCAAGGCAATATAAAATTGGTGATTGAGGCATTGCGAGAAAGAGGATTATTAGAAAAGAATGCCAACCATCTTTTTAAACGCCAAACCTTTTTGATACCAAGTTATAATTGGTGGTTTAAGTATTATTATGGATTTGGACTAACCATTTATGATTGGTTATCCGCCCGATTGTCTCTCGGTGGTTCGCGAATAATCTCTACAAGTAAGGCCATAAAACGAATAACAAATTTAAAACCTCAGGGACTTAATGGAGGTGTAACTTATTTAGACGGCCAATTTGATGATGCTCGACTGGCTTTAAATCTAGCACAGACTGCTTCAAGTCATGGAGCAGTTATTTTAAACCATTACAAGGTTAATGATATTTCAAAAGATGAAAATGGTCATGTCAACGGTGTTTCAGTTTTAGATACAGAAAATGACGAAGAAATATCAGTTTCAGCTAAGGTGGTAATTAATGCGACAGGTGTTTTTGCAAATAAGATTTTAAAAATGGCTGGTCGAAAAAAGAGAAGCTTAAAAATAGTTCCGAGTCAAGGGATACATTTAGTCTTAGATAAATCTTTTCTCGATGGCGAGACAGCGCTTATGGTACCAAAAACTAGTGATGGACGTGTTTTATTTGCTATACCATGGCATAACAAAGTTGTTGTTGGTACAACAGATACTCCAATTAAGAAACCAAGCTATGAGCCGAAACCTTTAGAGGAGGAAATAGAGTTTATTTTAGATACTGCAAAAACATATTTAACCAAAGCTCCAAAACGTGAGGATGTCAAGTCTGTATTTGCAGGACTAAGGCCTTTGGTTGCACCAGAAGGTGATAAAAGTAATACAAAAGAAATTTCACGAGGTCATAAAATCATACATTCAGAAAGTGGTCTTATCACAATTGTTGGAGGTAAATGGACAACTTACAGGGAAATGAGCGAGGATGTAGTCAATGAAGCTATAGAGGCTCACGTATTACCAAATATAAAATCAAAGACAAGGACAATGTCTATACATGGGAACATTTCTTCTGCGGAGAAAGCAAAACTTAATGGTGTCCATTGGTTTTATGGCAGTGATGCCAAGTCTTTGGAAGCGCTTATTGAAAGTGACCCAAGTCTACAAGAGTTACTTCATCCTAATTATGAGTTTACAATTGGTCAAGTAGTTTGGGCGGTCAAGCATGAAATGGCACGAACTATTGAAGACGTTTTAGCGAGGCGCATCAGATTATTGTTTTTAGATGCGCAAGCGTGTTTAGATATTAGTGAAAAGGTTGCAGATATTTTGGCTATTGAACTTGAGCAATCAGATCAATGGAAACAAAATCAAATCAAAGAATTTAAGGCTTTAGCCTCTGGTTATTTAATATAATAGCATATGTCAAACAAAGTCATTTTAGCATTAGATCAAGGTACAACTTCGAGCAGAACCATAGCCTATGATTCAGACGGGAAGCCCATAGAATCCTCCCAACAGGATTTTGAACAGATTTTTCCTCAAAATGGTTGGGTAGAACATAATCCCGAAGCCATATGGGATTCTCAATTAAAAACGATTAAGTCGGTGCTTTCTAAAGATATTGATGTTAATGACGTTGCAGGTATAGGGATTACTAATCAACGGGAAACGACCATAGTATGGCATAGAGAGACTGGAGAACCAATTCACAATGCTATTGTATGGCAAGACCGAAGAACTGCGACTTATTGTGATGAGTTAAAAGCAAAGGGTCATGAGGAATTAGTACAAGAAAGAACTGGGTTAATATTAGATGCTTATTTCTCGGCAACGAAGTTACGTTGGTTATTGAAGAATGTCGATGGAGCAATGAAATTGGCTAAAGAAGGAAAATTATGCTTTGGGACCGTTGATACTTGGCTAATTTACAAACTTACCGAAGGTAGAGTTTTTGTTACTGACGTTAGTAACGCCTCTAGAACAATGCTGTTTAATATCCATTCACTTAAATGGGATAAAAAACTGCTTGAATTGTTTGAGATACCAAAAGAAGTATTACCAGAAGTAAAATCATCATCAGAAGTTTATGGATATTCGAAACTGTTTGGTGGCGAAATTCCAATAGCTGGTATTGCAGGTGACCAACAGGCAGCATTGTTTGGTCAGCTTTGTACCAAAAAAGGCATGGTAAAGAATACTTATGGTACAGGTTGCTTTCTATTAATGAATACAGGAAAAAAACCAGTATTATCAGAAAATCAATTATTGACAACCATTGCTTGGCAAATTAATGGGAAAACACATTATGCTCTAGAAGGTAGTGTTTTTGTAGGAGGCGCAGCAGTTCAATGGTTAAGGGATGGTATAAATTTAATTGATGACGCTAAAGAAATAGAAGCATTGGCAAATTCTGTGGCTGATAGTGATAATGTGATTGTGGTGCCAGCATTTACAGGATTAGGAGCGCCTTATTGGGATCCTTATGCAAGAGGTAGTATTATGGGAATTTCTAGAGGTACGACCAAAGGTCATATCGCTAGGGCAACACTAGAGGGTATTGCGCTTCAGGTTTATGATATAGTCAAGGCCATGGAGAATGATTCGAATATGAAAATTAAAGAGCTTCGTGTAGATGGTGGTGCTTCCGCTAATAATCTATTACTCCAAATACAGTCAGATATTTTTGAATGTGATGTAGTTAGGCCTACAAATTTGGAGACAACAGCATTAGGTGCGGCTTATTTGGCTGGTTTGGCCGTTGGTATGTTTAAGAACAAAAAAGAGCTCAGAAAACAGTGGGAGAAGGATGAAACATTTGAGCCAAATACCAATAAAGAAGGTCAGTTAAAATTAATTCAACAATGGCACAAAGCCGTAAATAGAAGCAGAAATTGGTTAGAGGAATAATCTAATCTAGTTCAAGTAATTCAATATTCTTAAAATGAATAGGATGACTTTCACTCTGTAGAGAGATATATCCAGATTTGACAGGTTGGCCTTCCAGTGACATCGAAGATTCTGATGAATATTCCCCTCCAAAAATGGGTTTCGTGTATTCCATTACCTTTTCACCATTGATAAAATGTCTAATTAGAGAATCACTATAAACTTCAATTTCTAAATGAACCCATTGATCGTCATGATAGGTTTTTGAAGTTGAACTTATACAGTGTTCAGTTACCAATTCATCTTTTATATTGACGTGAGTTCCAGGAGTACACAAATTAGCGGTTTGTCTTTCGTTTTCACCATCACCTCCAAGTAATTGTACTTCAATAGATACTGGGAATCCCTGTTCTAATCCAATATTTTTTGGATCTTCACAATGTATCATTACACCACTATTTTTATAAGCCCAAGCTTCACCGTCAGCAACCTGATCGTCAAGGAATCTATAATCTAATTTTAATTTATAATTAGAATAGGGCTCTTTGTAGTAAATATGGCCAAAGGTATTATTGAAGGTATCATTATATTTTGTGTAGTCCACTTTTAAAATGGAATCTTCAACGATAAAGGTCTCATTAAAATTATCACCTACTGGGTGATCCTTAATTTTTACTATCCAATCTTCGAGACTATTTTTTTCCAAAAGGTTAACCCATTTCTCTGTTTTAGGTGTGTCTTTTTTAACATTGTTGTTACAAGACAGACATATCAGTAGAATGATGAAATAAAGCGAAATTTTTGGAAACTGAGTCATTTAAAAATATCATTAAATTTATGACAGGGAATATGCTTTACCGTTTGTTTCACTTAGGTCAATACATCCCTCTTGTTTTCCTGGAACTGGCTTGTATTCTAAAATTTCTTCACCAACAACCTCCGAATTTTTGTAAGCGTATATAGAAAGTCCACGTACACCATTAAGCGTTACATAATTAAGAATATCAGCATCAATCGCCGTTTCATTCAATCTAGCCTCCTCATATGCTTCCCAGATTTTCTGGTCTTCTTCTTTTGTCTTTTTTAGAACTTCAGCAAGTATAGGTTCAATATCGTCTGCATCGAGGTCTTCAATATCGCTTTTGCCTGTTCTTTCTAATAGAGTATTTACAATATTAGATATTCCCTTGGCAAAGTTTTGTTGGTCTTCAGCTTCATAGACTTCGTTTATAAATTTGTCAATAAACTGTGGGACATTTACTTCAGTTGCACCAGGTGAGTCTGGTGTTTTTGGTAAAATGATGTCTGTAACCTTATTTAAGAATTGCACTTGATTTTTTTCAAAGAATGTAGGTTCCCAAATAGGACCTTTCTCTTGCGTACAACTTTGTAATATGCTTAAGGCACTAGAACTAACAAGGAGTGCTCCAAAAGATAATCCTATTCCTTTAATTGCTTCTCTTCTTTTCATAATTTATGTTTTAAAGATTACCTTTTTTAAATTCATCTGCAGCATGAGCAGCAGCTCTAGCAGTTAAAGCCATATAAGTTAAAGATGGGTTTTGGCAACCAGCTGAGGTCATCGCAGCTCCATCTGTTACATAAACGTTTTTAACTGTGTGTACTTGATTGTGTCTGTTTAAAACAGATGTTTTTGGGTCTCGACCCATACGTGCAGTACCCATTTCATGTATACCTAAACCTGGAGCGCCAATAGAATCCATTGGCTTAATGTCTTTAAAACCGGCTTTTTCTAACATGGACATCGCTTGATTAATCATATCCTCTCGCATTTTGAGTTCATTTTCTTTAAACTCAGCATCGAAAGTAACTGTTGGTAATCCCCACTTATCTTTCTTTTCATAGTCTAAATACATTCTATTCTCGTGATAAGGTAGTGTTTCACCGAAGCCAGTAAGACCCATTGTCCAACCACCTGGCTTTAGAATAGCATCTTTTAATTCTTTTCCGTAGCTAAGCTCTCTTACACTTTCGGACCAATCTTGGCGACTGGCACCACCTTGATAACCGTAACCACGTGAGAAATTTTCAGAATCTGTTTCGCCACCTAAATTTCTGAATCTCGGAATATAAATACCGTTTGGTCTTCTACCTGAATAATATTTATCCTCAAAACCATCAAATTTTCCGGTAGCTCCAGCTTTAAAATGATGATCCATAAGGTTATGTCCTAATTCACCAGAATCATTACCAAGTCCATTAGGGAAGCGATCACTCTTGGAGTTCATTAAAATATAAGTAGATGCTATTGCTGATGCACATAAGAAAATAACTTTAGCTTTAAACTCGAAAGATTCATTCGTTTCAGCATCGATGACTTTTACACCTACAGCCTTTTTTGTTTTATCATCATAAATAATCTCATGAACAATTGAGAATGGTCTCATGGTCATATTTCCAGTAGCTTCTGCCGCAGGTAAGGTAGATGAGTTACTGCTAAAGTATGCGCCGAATGGACAACCTCTCATACATCTATTTCTATACTGGCAGTTTATTCTACCAGCACCAGGTTTTGTTCCTTCAGTAATATGAGCAGTTCTACCAATGGTTAAAACTCTATCATCAAAATTATCGGCAATACTTTCTTTTAGATGGGTTTCTACACAATTCAATTCCATAGGCTTTAAGAACTTCCCATCAGGAAGTTGCTTTAATCCTAGATTTTCACCACTTACACCAATATATTCTTCAACATAGTCATACCATGGCTCTAAATCTTTATAACGAATTGGCCAGTCCACGGCAACACCTTCTTTTTTATTGGCTTCAAAATCAATGTCACTTAAGCGGTAACTTTGTCTTCCCCACATTAATGATCGTCCACCAACATGATAACCACGCATCCAATCAAAACGTTTATCCTCATTGTAAGGATGATCGATATCGTCAACAAAAAAGTGTTTACGTGCCTGTTGCGTCGTATAGCCTGTCCTATGCTGTTTTTCTTGACGCTTAATGTCTTCTTGAGCAGCTTGGCCTGCATTAGGTAAATCCCATGGGTCTAAATTTGCAGTAGGATAGTCCTGGATATGCTTTACCATTCGTCCACGTTCTAACACAAGTGTTTTTAATCCTCTTTCACAAAGTTCCTTGGCAGCCCAACCTCCTGATATGCCAGTTCCTACGACGATTGCATCGTATTGAGTGTCTTCTAGATTAGCATTGTTATTCATAATTTTTATTTAGTCTCTCATTGAATTGATAAAAAGTACTCAATATTATTGAAGATGTCATATAAAAACCCAATAATATTTTAAGAAAAAAGAAAATTACCTAATTTGCATATTAATATTGTTTAAAATATTTCAGTGAAAATAAACATACAAGAAATTGAACCCTACGAGGCCGATGGTGTCGTTTATCATGCCGATACATGTTTGCCACTTATAGATGCTTATAAGCGCAATAAATTAAAATTCAAAGCCTTGGCCAGGCATACCTATCCAGGTGACCGATTAGACGATAATACTTTAGGGTTAAATAGCATTGGTTATTGGGATGCAAATGAACCTCAAGATTGGGGCTTGGATTGGCATAGAAATGAAGGTATAGAATTTCATTTTCTCGAATCTGGTACCATGCCTTATGCGCAAGAAGGGAAGGAGGTTTTACTTACTCCAAACCATTTAACGATTACCAGACCATGGGAAGCTCACAAAGTTGGGAATCCAAACATTGGGATGGGAAAATTCTATTGGGTAATACTCGATTTGGGAGTAAGGCGTCCACATCAGGAATGGGTATGGCCAGACTGGATTACCTTAACTAAAGAGGACTTAAAACAACTCACAACTTTTTTACGTCAAAACGAAAAGTCTATTCTAAAAACAGATCAAAAGATACGTGACTGTTTTAAACGTATTAATGTAGCCGTGAATAAAGATAAGAACGGTACGAATGCCTCTAGGATACGACTTCTTGTGAATTATTTGCTCATTTTAATTCTAGATTTACTGAAAACAGAAGATATCGTACTTAACGAATCACTTACGGACAGTTCGCGAAGTGTTGAATATTTTTTAAAAGAGTTAGATAAAAATCTATCCGAAGAATGGACTATTGAGCGTATGTCACAAAGTGCAGGTGTTGGCCTTACTAGATTTACTCATCATTGCAAACAATTGACCAATTTAACACCTATGCGCTACTTAACTATGAGGCGTCTAGAAATGTCTAAACGAATCTTGTTGGAGAACCCAAATTATACGGTTGGAGATGTGGCCTATAGTTGTGGTTTTACAACAAGCCAATATTTTTCAACAGTCTTTAAAAAGCACGAAAAATGTTCTCCCAATGAATATAGAAAAAGACATTTGGTAAATATGTCTTTAGCGGCTTACCCTGAGACATAAATATTTGTTTAAATTCTTTCACTGAATAAAAATAAACATTACTGCTCTGCTATTTGATTATTTTTCAAAGGATTTAAACTAACTAATTAATGATGAAAAAGTATATACTTATACCTGTAATTGCAGCATTTGTTGTTTTTACTAGTTGTCAAGAAAAGAAAAGTGAAACCAAAGACTCAAATACTACTGAAGAGGTGAAAAAAGAACCGTTTTTCAAATTATCATTAGCACAATGGTCATTAAATGAAAATATTAGATTTCATGGGATGAATCCATTTGATTTTGCTAAGGTAGCAGATTCATTAGGGTTTGAGGGCTTAGAGTATGTTAGTCAATTGTATAAACCTTTCTATGAAGAACATGGTGTTGACGCTTTAGTTGAAAAACTGGCAGAAGAAAGCAAGACATACAATCTTGAAAATTTACTGATCATGGTAGATAATGAAGGTGACCTTGCTGATCCAGACGAAGCTAAACGTGATGAGGCGGTAGAACTCCATAAAAAATGGGTTGATGCAGCAGCAGCTCTTGGATGTCATTCTATTCGTGTAAACACTTTTGGAACGAATGATCCTGGAATTTGGCATGAGGCTGTGGTTGATGGTTTGATAAAATTATCAACTTATGCTGCAACCAAGAACATAAATGTACTTTGTGAAAACCATGGGTGGTTGTCTTCAGATGCTGACAAATTGATGAATGCGCTAGAAGCAGTAAATATGGATAACTGTGGAACCTTACCAGATTTTGGAAATTGGTGTGTTAAACGAAAAGATGGGGAGAAGTGGGGAGATTGTGAAGAGGAATATCCAGATAAATATAAAGGTATTGAGTTGTTAATGCCATTAGCTAAAGCTGTTAGTGCTAAGTCATATGCTTTTGATGACGATGGAAATGAAACAACCTTAGATTACGTAAGAATTTTAAAGTCTGTAAAAGATGCAGGTTATACAGGCTATATAGGCGTAGAATTTGAAGGTGGTATGCCAGAAGAGAAGGGCATATTAGATACCAAAAATCTTTTACTAAGTGCATCAGAAAAACTAAATTAATTATGAAATCAATCACATCAGCAAAACTGTCCTTTATGATGTTTCTCGAATTTTTTATTTGGGGGGGATGGTTCGTAACAATGGGCTCATTTCTCGGGAATAATTTAAGTGCATCAGGTGCAGAAACGGCAATGGCATATTCAACACAGTCTTGGGGTGCAATTATCGCTCCATTTATTATAGGACTTATTGCAGACCGCTTTTTTAATGCAGAGAAAATTCTTGGTGTTTTACATTTGATAGGTGCTGTACTTATGTATTTAATGTCTCAAACTACAGAGTTTGGAGTGTTTTATCCCTACGTATTAGGATACATGATTGCCTATATGCCAACATTAGCTTTAGTAAACTCGGTGTCTTTTAATCAAATGGATGATCCTGCAAAGCAATTCCCATTTGTTAGAGTTTGGGGTACGGTTGGTTGGATCGTAGCAGGACTGGTAATTAGTTTCGTATTTAAATGGGACTCTATAGAAAATATTGGAAAAGGTATGCTGTCTAATACCTTTTTAATGGTAGCAATAGCCTCAGCAATTCTTGGTGTGTTTAGTTTTACACTACCAAAAACACCACCAAGCAGAGGTAAAGATGACGAAGTAAAACTAGCAGATATTTTGGGTCTTGATGCCCTTAATTTGCTTAAAGATAGAAACTTTCTAGTGTTCTTTTTGTCATCTGTTTTAATCTGTATTCCATTGGCATTCTATTATCAAAATATAAGTCCATTTTTAACAGAGTCACAAGTTGAAAATTCTACTGCTTGGGCATCTTTAGGACAAGTTTCTGAAGTCTTGTTTATGTTGTTATTACCCTTCTTTTTTAAGAAGTACGGATTTAAAAAGACCATTCTATTTGGAATGTTGGCATGGACCTTAAGATATCTTCTATTTGCCTATGGAAATACTGGTGAATTGTTCTTTATGATTATTCTCGGAATAGCATTACATGGTATATGTTATGATTTCTTTTTTGTCTCTGGGCAAATTTATACTGATTCTAAGGCAGGAGAGAAGGTAAAGAGTGCGGCACAAGGCTTAATTACACTTGCTACCTATGGAATTGGTATGCTGGTAGGTTTTTGGGTAGCTGGTCAGATAGTGGATGAAAACTTAATCAGTGAAGGTGTACATAGTTGGAAAGATATTTGGGTTTTCCCTTCAATCTTTGCGGCTTTAGTATTGGTTTTATTTGCCGTTCTATTTAAAAATGAAAAAGTAGAATATAAAGACTAAAAATTAATGAGTAATAAAATAAGACTTGGAATTTTAGGTGGAGGAGGAGACTCTTTAATTGGTGTACTCCACAGAGTTGCGGCCTCAATGTTTGACCGTTATGAATTGGTAGGAGGCGTCTTTAATATTGAATTAGAAGAAAGTATAAAGTTTGCTCGAAAGATAGGCATACCGACAAAACAAGTCTACAGCGACCTCGATACGCTAATAGAAGAAGAGCTAAAACTTCCAAAGGAGGAGCGTATTGAAGTTGTTTCGGTATTAACTCCAAACTTTCTACACTTCCCAATGGCAAAAAAGCTACTTGAGAATGGTTTTAGTGTTATTTGCGAAAAACCAATGACTACTACTTATGAGGAAGCTAAAATTCTTCATGCGACTCTTAAGTTAGCTAACACGGTTTTTGCAGTTACTTACACTTATACAGGTTATCCTATGGTACGTCAAATGCGTCATATGATAGCAAATGGAGATATTGGTAAAATTCAAAAAATTGATGCACAGTATTATCAAGGTTGGATAAATCCTATTATTCACGATAAAGAAGCACGTAAATCTACGTGGCGTCTAGATCCAGAGAAATCAGGGATAAGTTGTTGCATAGGAGATATAGGAACACATGCTTTTGACATGGTTGAATATATGTCTGGAATACGAGTAAATTCAATTTTAGCCGATCTTAACTATCTATATGAAGACAATCAAATGGATATTGATGGAACAGTCTTAATTAGATGTGAAAATGACGTGAAGGGCGTTATCCGAGCGAGTCAAATCGCTACTGGTGAAGAGAATAACTTTACGGTTCAGATTTATGGAGATAAGGCAGGTCTTAAATGGGAACAAGAAAATCCAAATTATTTATACCTCTTAGAAGATGGTCACCCAATGCGTGTTCTTAAGCCAGGACATTCCTATAATGGTGACTTGTCATTGGATGGAACAAAATTACCACCAGGACATCCTGAAGGTATTTTCGATTCTATGGGTAATATATATAAGGGTGTCGCAAGAGCGATTCGAAATGAAAAATATGACCATGGTGAGTTCCCAACAATAATTGATGGAATGAGAGGAATGGATTTCATAGAAAAAGCTGTGGATTCACATAAAAAAGGAAATGTCTGGGTAGCGTTAGATTAAAGAATTCAAAACATGAAAACAATAAAAGGACCTGCAATATTTTTAGCACAATTTATGGACGAAAAGCCACCATTTAACACATTGGATGGCTTGTGTAAATGGGCGAGTGATTTGGGTTATAAGGGTATTCAGATTCCAACATTAGATAAGCATATTATTGACCTAGATCTTGCCTCAGAAAGTGATACCTATTGCGATGAGTTTAAAGGGCGAATAAATAGTTATGGTTTAGAGATAACCGAATTAAGCACCCATATACAAGGACAATTGGTAGCAGTGCACCCTGCACACGATATTATGTTCGACGTTTTTGCCCCTAATAATATTAAGGGGAAGTATAAAGAACGAACCGCATGGGCAACTGATCAAATGAAGAAAGCCGCAATTGTAAGTAATAAACTAGGTTTAACATCTCATGCTACTTTTTCGGGTTCATTGCTGTGGCCTGTTATGCATCCTTGGCCGCAACAACCAGCTGGTTTAATAGACCTTGGTTTTGAAGAATTAGCAAATAGGTGGTTACCAATATTAGATGTTTTTAAAGAAAATGGAGTTGCAGCATGTTATGAGGTTCATCCCGTTGAAGATATCCATGATGGTGATACATTTGAGCGCTTTTTGGAGGCTACAGGAAATCATGAGAGTGTAAGTATTTTATATGATCCATCACATTTTGTTTTACAGCAACTCGATTATTTGGCTTATATAGATCATTACCATGAGTACATTAAAGCATTTCATGTTAAAGATTCAGAATTTAAACCAACTGGTAAAAAAGGCGTGTTTGGAGGATATAATGATTGGAAAGACAGAGCAGGTAGATATCGTTCGCCTGGAGATGGTCAAATAGATTTTAAATCTGTCTTTTCTAAATTAACAGAATATGGATGTGATGTCTGGGCGGTATTAGAATGGGAATGTGTAATTAAAAGTCCTGAGCAAGGTGCACGAGAGGGCGTTAAATTTATTCAAGATCATATTATAGAAGCTACACAAAAAAGATTTGATGATTTTGCAGGTGCAGATTCGGATAAACAAAACTTAAGAGATATACTTGGAATTTAAAATATTATAAAATGAAGAAATTAATAGTATTTAGCCTGGCACTATTCTTATTTATGGGTTGCAAGGAAAATAAAGATAAAATGGCAATTGAAGTAGAAGAAAATGAAATTACAGAGACTATGAACACAAATGAAAATGAGGAATGGGTTTCCTTGTTCGACGGAACATCATTAGACCAATGGAGAGGCTATTTATCCGATGATATGTACTCAGAATGGACAATTGAAGATGGCGCGATGGCCTTTACACCTGGTCCTGAGGGTGGAAAAAATATCATCACAAAAAGTACTTTCACAAATTTTGTTTTATCTCTTGAGTGGAAGGTTTCTGAAGGTGGTAATAGCGGTATTTTTTGGGGTGTATACGAGGATGAGAAATATAGTGAGGCCTACATGACTGGTCCAGAAATTCAAGTATTGGATAATGAAAGACATCCAGATTCCTTTATTGCTAATGGCACGCACAAAGCTGGGTCTTTGTACGATATGATTGGGTGTCCAGATGAGCATATTAATCCTGCTGGAGAATGGAACTTATGTGTAATCGAAGTGAACCAAGATGAAAATTTGGCTAAGGTGTCCATGAACGGGACTCAGGTAATGGAATTTCCATTGCATGGAGAAGGATGGGAAGAAATGGTAGCTAATTCTAAATTTAAGGATTGGGAAGGTTTCGGTAAATATAAAACTGGTCACATAGGATTACAAGACCATAGTGATAAGGTTTGGTTTAGAGATATTAAGATTAAATCACTTTAATTATAGTATCTTCTTAATTGTGCTTCCCAAGGCCTTAGTTGGGTTGTGCTATATGGTTCAATATAATTTGAGATAACTATTTGTGTCGCATCTAGGTTGAGCTTATTGTGCTCTATAGTTTGGTAACTGTCACTAAAATTTAATAATACGATATACGATTCTTCAGAATCCCGACGTCTGTAAATAAAGAGATTTTCGTCTTCTTCATTAATACATTCATAATCACCATAGACCAAGACTTTGTTTTCTTTTCTAACAGTAATCATTTTTCTGTAAAAATTTAGAATAGAGTTTTCGTCTTTTTCTTGGTTCTCAATATTTATATCCAAGTAATTTGGGTTTACCTTAAGCCATGGATCACTATTCGAAAATCCTCCATTTTTAGTAGTATTCCACTGAATTGGTGTTCTAGCGTTATCACGGCTTTGTCTATGTACTAATTTTAAGAATTTGCTCATATCTTCACCTCGTTTTAAGGCCTCGTTCCAACTCCCTAAGGTTTCTACATCATTGTAATCATCGATCGAAGGATAGGCAACATTCGTCATTCCTATTTCGTCACCTTGGTAAATATATGTTGTCCCTCTCATGGTTAATAATAACATGGCTAATAACTTGGCCGAAATCGAATGATAAGCTTTATTATCATTGCCAAACCTAGAGACCATTCTTGAGAAATCATGATTTCCAAGAAATATACTGCCCCAACCTTTATTTTTTAGTTTATCGTCCCAATCACTAAATACCTTTTTAAATTTCGAAAGAGGGACATCTATCGGATCATATTTGCCACCAGGTCCATTATCTATAAACATATGATCGAAGTGAAAGATCATATTTAGTTCCTTTCTTTCTTCATCGACATAATCTAATCCATTACTGAGGTCTATACCAGGACCTTCCCCTACCGTCATAATATCATATTTAGATAGCACCTTTTCATTGAGTTCACGTAAATATTCATGGATTCTAGGTCCATTTGCATAATAGTTCTTTATGGTCTTTCCATAATCTTCAGGATATGGTGTATTAGGAAAATCAAGTTGTTTAGAAATTAGTGAAATCACATCCATTCTAAAACCATCTACACCTTTTTGACACCAAAAGTCTACAATGTCATGAATTTCTTTGCGAACCTTTGGATTCTCCCAATTGAGATCAGGTTGTTTTTTGGTGAAAAGATGAAGAAAATACTCATTGGTATTATCATCTTTAAGCCATGCAGATCCACTAAAAAAAGACACCCAATTGTTAGGAGGATTATTAGTGTTTGAAGGTTTCCAGAAGTAATAATCTCTATAAGGATTGTCCTTAGATTTTCGAGATTCTTTAAACCAATAATGTTCATCAGAACTATGGTTTAATACGAGGTCCATTACTAATTTTAGACCTCTATTATGCATTTCTTTTAATAATCTATCAAAGGCTTCTGAGCCACCAAATTCTTTTGATATGGCGCGATAATCTGAAATATCATAACCATTATCATCATTAGGAGATTCATACACAGGACACAACCATATGATGTCAACACCAAGAGATTTTATATAATCAAGTTTTTCAATTATTCCAGGTATATCACCAATGCCATTACCTGATGTGTCGTTAAAAGACCTTGGATAAATTTGATAGACAATACCCTCTTTCCACCACGTTTTTTTCATAACTCTGGAAGCTATTTGTTTAGAATATAAAGTATGTCGTAATTACTAAAACGGCTATTATTATACTTACTGTGATAGCGTGCTTCCAAGGCGTAGTATCAATAATATCAGTTTGTTTAGGAATGTATTCATCCTTTTTAGGCCTTAGTTTGCCAAGAATTAGCATCACCAAAATATTAACTACAAACAGTATTCCCATTACATGGAGGTAATGTGGGTAAGCTTCAGCTTTAATAATACTTAATTCTCCTATGTCTGTAATACCATTCGCAATGGCTTGCGCTTCAGCAGCACCTCTAAAATGCGGTTCTAAGAAAATTAGACTTATTAAATAAAGTATAACGCCTACAGACAAAACAAGTTTTGCGCCTATAGCTGGTACTTTTTTGGTATATACGCCTATAAGTACTACCGCAAGGATAGGTACACTTAAGCTACCTAATGATTGTTGAATATAGCTAAACAAACCATCTGGTGCGTTTGCTATAAATGGTGCAATTAACATCGAAATTGCCGCTACAATAAGACCAAACTTTTTTCCTGCTTTTACAGTCTCTTTTTCAGTTGCTTCTTTTTTGAAGTACTGCTTATAAAGGTCGAAACCAAAAAGGGTAGCGCTACTATTTAAAAGACTATTAAAGGAGCTTAATACAGCACCAAATAAAACGGCAGCAAAGAATCCAATAAAGGCCGTTGGTAGTACTTTTTTCACAAGGGCAGGATATGCTTGATCAGCATTCTCCAAGTTACCTTCAAAAACATGCCAAGCAATTATACCTGGTAAAACAACAACAACAGGAATTATAAACTTAACGAAAGCAGCAAGTAACATACCTTTTTGACCCTCTTTTAAGCTTTTAGCTGCAAATACACGTTGCAATATAGATTGATTGGTTCCCCAATAATAAATTTGCGCCAGCATCATACCTGTAAATAAGGTCCCAAATGGAATCGAAGAATCCACAGCTCCTCTCATATTAAATTTATCGGGATTAGTCTCGAATAAAGTACTTAGTCCTTCACCGATGCTTCCATCTCCAATAAGTAAAAGCCCAAAAACAGGAATTAAGAGCCCGCCAATTAATAATCCAATAGCATTTATTAAATCAGATACGGCAACCGCTTTTAAACCACCAAAAATTGCATAAATCACTCCAATGATTCCAATACTCCAAACACAAATCCAAATGACTCCATTTTGGGAAATCCCAAGCAATTCTGGTAAATCAAACATGGTGCTAAAAGCCAAAGAACCTGAGTATAATATTGTTGGTAACAATACAATAGCATAGGCAATTAAAAATAGTAACGATAATAGGGCTTTTGTCTGTTTGTCAAACCGTGTTTCAATAAATTCTGGTATGGTTGTAATACCCGAACCTAAGTATTTTGGGAGTAGGAAAATAGCGCCAAATATTATTGCAATTGCTGCTAGAGTTTCCCATGCCATCACCATTAAGCCCTCCTTAAATGCAGAGCCATTGAGTCCAACAATCTGTTCTGCTGAAAGGTTGGTAAGTAATAATGATCCAGCAATGGTAAGTGCGCCCAAACTACGGCCTGCTAGATAGAAACCGTCTGCTGACGATTCATCTGTTTTACGTGTGGCATACCAAGATATTACGGCCACAAGTCCTGTGAAGCCAATAAATGAAATAATAGATAGCATGAATTTATTAGTTAGTTAGTAATAACTACCAATATATAAAAAAAGCAATTAAGCTATAGGTCTTTTCTTATTGATGTCTTTAAATTATAACCGAAATGCTTTTCGTTAGAATTAAACCTGTTTTGTTTTACTTTTATTCTATATGATAGATAGGAGTTGTAATTTTAAATATTATTAATAAGTTTTATAGTCTACAATGAGTTTTGATAAGTCTTTAAATCAAATAAAAGGGGTAATGCTAAATGCTTATCCAGATAGTATTGGTTATAAATTAAGTGATACTGTTGAGATGCTCAATCTACCAGAACTTAAGGATGCCTTTTCGTTGTTTTATGTCTTACCAACTTTTTTTAATAGTGATTTAGATCGTGGATTTTCTGTAATCGATTATGGAATTAACAAAGATTTGGTTAGCCAAGAAGACATAAAGGAGCTTAATGCTCTAGGAATAGAACTTAAATTTGATATAGTTCTCAATCATCTTTCTGTTGCTTCACCACAGTTTAAGGATTTGCTTAAAAATGGTGAGGCATCAAAATATAAAGACTTCTTTATCAATTGGAATACGTTTTGGAAAGCACATGGTGAAATGAATGAGGATGGTCTTGTAATACCAAAGAAGGCTTATTTTGAAAAACTATTTATGCGTAAGCCTGGTTTGCCTATTCTTAATGTCATCTTTCCTGATGGATCCGAGCAACCTTACTGGAACACATTTTATCAGAAGGTTATATATAATCCAATTACTTCAGCAGACTTAATTTCAATAGAAGGATTTCCTAATGATAAAGCTATTGTACTGACAGAACATATTAATAAACAAATCAGTACTATTGATACTCTTAAGGAGCTGGATGTCCTAGAATTTGAACATTATAAGAATGACATTGTAAATATTCTGAATAAAAACAGAAGTTATTTAGGGCAAATGGATGTTAACGCCAAATCGCCCTTGGTTTGGGAGTTTTATGAGACCACACTAAAGCAACTCAAGGCTTATGGTTGCAGTATACTAAGGCTCGATGCCTTTGCTTATTTGCATAAAGCTATTGGTGAGTCTAATTTTTTTAATGTACCAGGTACTTGGGACTATCTGAGTAGAATAAAGGAAATAGCAGATCGTAACCAGCTTACTTTATTACCAGAAATTCATGCCGAGTATGGTTCAAATTTACACGATGCCGTAGCTTCTAGAGGCTACCACATATATGATTTTTTCTTTCCAGGACTCATTATACATACTATTGAAAATAGCACTAATGTTGCACTATTAAAATGGGCTAACGAAATATTGGCTAATGACTACCATGCCATTAATATGTTAGGTTGCCATGATGGTATTCCTGTTTTAGATTTAAAGGGGAAAGAGATTGACGGTAAGTTTAACGACGGATTGCTAGATGATGATGAAATAGATTCTTTAATGGATTTAATTATTGAGCGAGGTGGAAAGGTGAAAAATCTTTATGGACCGGATGGTAAAAAAATTTCCTATTATCAGGTCAATGCTACTTTCTTTAGTGCGCTTGGAGAAGATTCAAAAAAAATGCTTTTGGCAAGGGTGATTCAATTATTTATGCCAGGTATTCCTCAAGTATGGTATTTAGATTTATTCGAAGGAAAGAATGATTATGATGCTGTAGCAAGAGCAGGAAAAGGTGGCCATAAGGAAATCAATAGAACAACACTTTCTATGAGCGAGATTCACAGTGGACTTAAAAAGCCATCTGTTTTGAAACAGCTAGAATTAATAAGATTGAGAAATACCCACAAGGCATTTGATGGTGAGTTGACCATTCAATCAAAAAATGAAAGTGAGTTCGCTTTCAATTGGAAATACCACGATGCGTTTGCAGAGTTAAAAGTGGATTTGAAATCTACCATTTTCGAAGTTACTCACTCCTAACGAAGCAACATCAATATCTGACCATATAAAACCAAAAAACCCGATTCAAATGAATCGGGTTTTTGATGGTGGTGCCTCCAGGAATCGAACCAGGGACACAAGGATTTTCAGTCCTTTGCTCTACCAACTGAGCTAAGGCACCAGTTGCTTATTAAAGCGGATGCAAATATATATTCAATTTTATTATTCACAAAAAGAAAAATGTAAAATTTGATTTTATAAATTTGCGAGATACACTCCTTTTATGAATCTCATAGTCGATGTTGGTAATACCTTTGTTAAGTTTGCTGTCTTTACTGGTAAGACCATAGAATTTAAGGTGAGTTTTGAGCTTTCCGAATTCAAAAAAAACTTCAAAAAATTAAAAAAAGATTATCCCAGCATCTCACATGCTATAATTTCTTCTGTTGGTAGGCTTAGTGATAAACATGTTGAGCGAATCGAGAAGCATTTTGAGGTTTTAATACTAGATCACAAGCTGAAGTTTCCATTTAAAAATTCATACGCCACACCAAAAACATTAGGCGTAGACCGAATTGCTCTGGTTAGTGCATCTGTAGATCAATATCCCGATAATAATGTGCTTATTATTGATGCTGGTACATGTATAACTTATGATTTTATTACAAACGAAAACGAGTATTTAGGAGGAGCTATTTCACCAGGAATCAGGTTGAGGTACAAGTCTTTAAATAATTTAACTGCGAATTTACCGTTATTAGAAACAAGCCAACCTAAATCAATTATTGGTAACTCAACAAAAGAATCTATTCATTCTGGCGTGATGACTGGCGTAATTAAAGAAATTGATGGTGTAATTGACGCTTACAAAGAGAATCATCAAGATTTAACAGTTATTTTAACAGGAGGTGATGCCAATTTTTTGTCAAACCAATTAAAAAATACCATATTTGCGAATTCAAATTTTCTTTTGGAGGGGTTGAATTTCATCCTAGATTATAATACTTAATAATGATTAAACGTCTGGTTGTAATAGCCATTACAATATTTAGTTCTTGTTCCTTTGCACAACAAGGAACGACTTCACCTTATTCTTTCTATGGTATTGGTAGCCTAAAATTTAAAGGAACTGTTGAAAATAGAAGCATGGGAGGAATAGGTGTTTATTTAGACAGTATCCATGTAAACCTTAGAAATCCTGCCTCTTACGTAGGGAAAAATGTAGATGCCTATCCATTTGACGGAGAAAGTAGACCTGTAAAATTTACCGTTGCTGGGACAATGTCTGACGTTAATCTAAAAAGTAATTCTTCTGAGGTAAAAACTAACTCTTCTACTTTCGATTATCTCGCACTTTCTGTACCTTTAGGTAAATTTGGTTTTGGTTTTGGCTTATTGCCATACACTTCAGTAGGTTATAAATTAGAAGATATTAATGATGACGGTGATTTAACTTACAGATATACTGGAGAAGGTGGTACCAATCGTGTTTTTGCTGGTTTTGGATATCAGATAAATAAAAACCTCGGTATTGGAGTCGACGTAAATTACAATTTTGGTAGTGTTGAGAATTCGGCATTAGCTTTAGAATATACACCTGAAGGCGAATTAGTACAGTATCAAACCAGAGAAAATACGCGTTCTGACCTTAGTGGACTTAATCTAAATATTGGTCTAGCCTACAAAGCCATGGTAACAGATAAGTTAGAGCTATCTGCTACTGCGACTTATGCGCCACAGAGTGAATTAACATCCAATAATGAGAGAAGTTATTCAACTGTTATTTTTGATCAGTTTAGTAATTCTGAAATTGTCAGAAATACATTAGAAGACAATTTGGAGTCTCAAGGACTCGAACAAACGAAGGTGATAATTCCTTCTAGGATGTCTTTTGGAGCTGGTATTGGTAGACCTAAAAAGTGGTTTGTTGGAGCAGAGTATACTTACAGAAATACAAGTGAGTTCTCAAATCCAATATTTAATAACCAAATAAGTAGTTACGAAAATTCGTCTCAATTTGCTTTAGGAGGATTCTATATTCCTAACTATGACGCTTTCTCTGGCTATTTTAAACGTGTTGTATATAGAGCTGGTGTAAACTTTGCGAACACAGGATTAGTTGTAAAAGATGAGTCAATAAATGAGTTTGGCATATCTTTTGGTCTAGGATTACCGATTGGTGAACGCAGTTTATTTTCAAATGCTAACGTAGGATTTGAATTTGGACAGCGAGGAACGACAAATCAGAACCTCATTCAGGAGAATTTTATAAACTTTAATGTAAGTTTATCACTTAACTCGAGATGGTTCCAGAAAAGAAAGTATAACTAACATAAATAATTAAGATGAAGACGAGAATTACATTATTGATGATTGCACTTTTATTGGGCTTCAATTTTACTGTAGCTCAACAAGATGAAGAGTGTATGAACAATCTATCAATATTTGATAGTTATGTGAAGAGTAAAAAATATGATGATGCTTATGGACCTTGGAACATTGTACGTAACAAATGTCCAAAGTTTAATAGAGCAATTTATGCTCACGGAGAAAAAATCTTAAAACATAAGATTAGTAACTCTACAGGAGCAGACCAGGTGGCTCACATAAAAGATTTACTGTTATTATGGGATCAGGCAAGAGAAAATTTTGCTTCTAAATATCCTGTTGGTGAAGTCATTTCTGACAAGGCTCAGTTAACTTACAAGTATAGAAAAGAACTTGGAGCTTCGGGTGAGACCATTTATGAAATGTTTGATAACGCCTTTAAACAAGATGCAGGACATTTTAAAAGTGCTCAAGGTCTATATACTTATTTCTCTTTAGTCGTAGATCTATACGACCTAAAAGTTAAATCTGCTCAGCAAATGTTTGATAAGTATGATGATGTAATCGAACTTATTGAGAACTTAGAAAAGAGCTATACTGAAAAGTTAAACAAGCTTGTTCAAAAAGAAGAAGGTGGCGCAGAATTAACAAGAAAGGAAAAGAGTTATAAGAAAAACTACGAAGCAAACTTAGCAGCGTTCGAAAAGGTAACGTCTAGTATGGATACTAAATTAGGACAAAGAGCGAGTTGTGAAGTGTTGATTCCTCTTTACCAAAAAGATTTTGATCAGAATAAGGAGAATAAAATTTGGTTACAGCGTGCTATGAACAGAATGTATGCTAAAGGCTGTAAAGATGATCCATTATTCTTACAATTAGTAGAACAGAAAAACAGTTTAGAACCAAATGCGGATACGGCTTATTACTTGTACATACTTACAAATGAGCAAAAGTATTTCGATCAAACTATTGAATTAGAGACGGATCCTTTAAGAAAGTCTAAGCTTTATAAGAAGTTGGCAGATGACTTTAGAAAGAAAGGAAGCTACAGTAGAGCTAGACAGTACTTTATGGAAGCTATGAAGTTAAATCCTTCAGATGGTTCACCATACTTAAAAATAGCAAACATGTATGCTAAAAGTGCAAACAGTTGTGGTGATGATAACTTTAGCAAAAGAGCTGTATTCTGGTTAGCGGCAAGTACTGCTGAAAAGGCTGGACGAATAGACGGTAGATTAAAGAAGGCAGCAGCACAAACAGCAACAAGCTACAGAGCAAGTGCACCTTCTAAAGCAGATATATTTACTAAAGGTAATGCAGGACAAACCATTCAGATAGGATGTTGGATTGGACGATCTGTTAAAGTTCCAAGTATTTAATGAATTGGAAACAATTACATATAAAATTAAACTTAGTCACAGTATTAGCTGTGACTTTGTTTTTTTCGTGTAATAATGATTTCGAAGAAGTACAAAAGGTAGGTGTTTTACAAAACCAACCTGTTGGAGAAGCTGAAAATATCGATTTAAAGTATACAGAGGTTGAAGAGGATTCTGTAAAGCTTATGGCTAATTTAATTAGTCCAAAAATGTTAGACTATTCAAATAGAGATTTCTCTTTTTCAGAATTCCCAAATGGTATTGAACTTGTAGTCTATGGTGAAGGGGATAAGGTGACTAAGATTTTTGCAGACTATGCAATAGTGTACAACGATACCGATATAATAGATTTAAGAAAAAATGTTGTGGTGGCTACACCAACCAAAGACTCTCTTTTTACAGAACAGCTTTATTACAATGAAAAATTAGAATGGATTTTCACAAATCAGCCCTTCACTTTAAAACGATTAGTAGGTCCAACAAGAGGTAACGGTTTTGATTCTGATAAGGAATTTAAGAACTTTCAGATGTTAGAAGTTGATGCCGTATTTGAACTCGATAATTAATTATCTTTGTTGTAAATTATAATGAAAATGAAGTTATTGAAATTCTTTCAATTTGCCTATTTAGTTATTGCGGTACTCTTTATATACAAAGGAATATCAGAGTGGAGTAACGACAGAAATAGTGCTTATATAAGTTTCTTCTTCGCGACCTTAGCCGTATTTATGTTCTTTTTTAGACAACACTTCAGAAAAAAATTTGAAGACCGCAATAAGCCTTAAGCCATGGCTTCCGATTTAGTCATAATTGTTGTATCTCTAATACTTTCTGCCTTTTTTTCGGGCATGGAGATTGCGTATGTGTCTTCTAACAAAATACATATTGAGCTCGAGAAAAAACAGGGTGATTTTCTAGGCAATATCTTAGCTAGGCTTACAGCAAAACCCTCAAAGTTTATTGCAACAATGCTAATTGGTAACAATATAGCATTAGTAATTTATGGGCTAAAAATGGGAGATGTTTTGGTACGTTGGTTTCAGTCAATGTTACCAAGTGATAATCTTACCTTGCAGTATCTGCTGGTTGACTTACAACTGCTGTCACAAACGGTTATTTCTACCTTAATCATCTTATTTACGGCAGAATTTTTACCAAAGGTGTTTTTTCAAATTTATGCCAACACTTTATTAAAGGTATTAGCTCTTCCAACCTATATATTTTATCTTATTTTTTCGTGGATTTCAGACTTTGTATTGTGGCTGTCCGATACGGTATTGAATTTTGTTTTTAAAACAAAGGGTGAGGATGTTGTCTTGGCAATGACTAAGCTCGAATTGGGAAATTATATTAGTGAACAGATGGAGTCGGTCGAAGACATGGAAAGTGTTGATAGTGAGATTCAAATATTCCAAAATGCACTCGAATTTTCTGATGTAAAGGCACGTGAGGTTATGATCCCAAGAACGGAAATAACTGCTGTTGAGATTAATGACTCTATAGAAAACTTAACACAGTTGTTTATCGATACAGGTCGAACAAAGATTATAGTGTACAAAGATAATATTGATGATATTTTAGGTTATGTACATGCATTTGAGTTGTTTAAAAAGCCAAAAGATATTGGTTCAATAATTATTCCTGTAAGTTTTGTACCAGAGACCATTTTAATAAAAGATGTTCTGAATATCCTCATTAAAAAGCGTCGCAGTATGACCGTTGTGATTGATGAGTATGGCGGAACAAGCGGTATTATGACGGTTGAAGATATTATCGAAGAACTTTTTGGTGAAATTGAAGATGAGCACGATACTGTTGCATTAAGGGAGGAAGTGCTATCGGAAAATCAATATAGATTTTCAGCACGCTTAGAAGTAGATTACATTAACGAAACCTATAAATTAAACCTTCCAGAGAGCGAACATTATGAAACTTTAGGTGGTCTCATCGTTAATTATGCCGAAGATATACCATCTGTTGATGAGGACGTACAGATTGATAATTTTAAGTTCACTATAGAGGAAGTTTCTTCAACCAAAATTGATGTTGTTTTGCTTAAAATTTTAGAGCAAGATTAATTGTCTTTATCTCCCTTAAAAACTAGGTTTCTCCTTTTATTATTTCTAAGAAAATGCTATTTTCGCAGACTTATTTATAGCAAACAAAGAGACTATGGCAGTTTTAAATAAAATTAGACAACGCTCACTTGTATTAATACTTGTAATCGCAATGGCTTTATTTGCCTTTGTAATTGGTGATTTATTCAAAAATTCTGATGCCTTAACAGGAGGGAATATTGATGTAATTGCAACAGTTAACGGAAAGGATATTAATAGAACAGAGTTTCAGCAAAAAGTTAAGAATTATCAAGATAGATCTGGTGGTAGAACAACATCTACTCAAGCTATGAATGTAATTTATAACCAAGAATTACGTAAAATCTTGTTAGAAACTGAATTTGACGAGTTGGGATTAGGTGTTGAGAAAGATGAAATGAGAGATCTTCTTAAGACAAGTTTTTCTTCATATCCAGAATTCCAGGATGAAAATGGTCAGTTTGATGTAAATAGATTGAATGCATTTATTGCTAATCTTAAAGACCTTAATGGCGATACTGCACCTTTAGGAAACTTCTTGGTAAATTATGAGAGCTGGGCTAATAATGAGCAGACTATCGCAGCGAATGCTGTACAACAGTCTTATTATAATATGATTAAAGCTGGGGTTAATACAACAATTAACGAAGCAGAAAACGATTATTTTGGAGATGCTAAAACTGTAGACGTAAGATACGTTCAGATTCCTTACACTTCAATTGCCGATAGTTTAGTGCAAGTAAAAAAGTCTGATGTAAAAGACTACATGAATAGAAATGAGGATAAGTTTAAAGTAGATGCGACAAGAGAATTGGTTTATGTAGAATTCAAAGAAGAAGCATCACAGGCAGATGAAGATAAAATCAAATCTGATTTAGTAGCCTTAAAAGCTGATCGTTTAGAGTATAATGACAGTAGCAAGAACACAGATACAATTCCTGGGTTTGACAATACTCAAGATGTTGAGGAGTTTGTAAACTTATATTCAGACCTTAAATTTGATGATACTTTCCTTAGAGAAGCGCAACTTCCAGGAGTGGCAAAGGATAGTATAATGCAGTTAAATGTAGGTGACTATTATGGACCATATAAGGATGGTGAGTACTACAAACTTTCAAAATTAATTGAGGTAAAACAATTGCCAGACTCGGTAAAGGTGCGTCATATATTGGTACCTTATATTGGTGGACAGAGAGCAGATGCTACTGTGACTAAAACACCAGAAGAAGCAAAGAAAACTGCAGACAGTATTTTAGCAGAAATTACAAGTGGACGTAAAAAATTCATGGATTTATTAGAGTTATCTTCTGATAAAGTAAGTAATGAGCAAGACGGTGAAATTGAGTTTGCTTACAATGCAGGTATGGCACCTGAGTTTAAGGCTTATGCTTTCGATAATAAGGTAGGTGATGTTGATGTTGTAGGAACGTCTTTTGGTTACCATGTTATTGAAGTTCTAGAGCAAAAGAGCTTTAATAAAACTTATAAAGTAGCAACATTGGCTGATAAAATTGAGCCATCTGATCAAACACTACAAGATGTTTTCAATAAAATGTCGAAGTTTGAAATCGCAGCAAAAGATTCTGATTTTAATGCCTTAGCTAAGGAGCGCGAATTAACCGTTAAGCCAATTACATTTAAAGAATTAGATGAGAATATTCCTGGCTTAGGAAGTCAAAGAGAGATTGTACGTTGGGCCTTTAATGAGGATACAGATGTTGGTGATTATAAAAATTTCCCTGTATCTGGGTTTGGTTTTATTGTGGCTAAATTGGTAGAAAGTAATGATGAAGGTTTAATGAGTGTAGAAGACGCTTCGATAATTGCTTTACCTGAAATTAGAAAGGAAAAGAAGGCACAGATGATCCGCGAGAAACTTTCGGCAACAACTGTAAATGAAATTGCAACAAATCAAAGCCAAAGTCCAAGAACAGCTGCTGCTTTAACAATAAAGAGTACAACTTTATCAGGCGCTGGTGTAGAACCTAAAGTTGTTGGTGCAGCTTTTGGATTATCAGAGGGTGGAACTTCAAAGCCTATAGATGGTGAAAAAGGAGTTTATGTTGTAGAGGTGACTAAAATTAGTGATGCTACTTCTTTAGAAAACTATACAGCAATTATAAACAGATTAAATACAGAGAAGAGAAATTCTGTACAGTCAAAAGTATACCAAGCTTTAGAGAAAGCAGCAGATATCGAAGACAATAGAGCTAAGACTGTTTATTAGTGTTAAACAAATAAATTATAAAAGAAGGCCTTGCAGATAATGCAAGGCTTTTTTTATAATACCATATCTCTATAAGGTATTACAGTTTTGTAGCCTTTAGCAGAAAAATAGTTTGTAGGATCAGTTTTAGTTGACACTAAAATAAAATCGCCACCCCAAGCGCCAAGACTTTTAATAGATCCGTTAAAGTCATTAAATAATCTAGTTTTAATGGGTTCATCAGATATTAAACGTGCAATGATATTTTCATGCGCATCAATTAAGCTATTAAATTCATCGTGCTGAGACGTGTTTATTATGGAATGTGTGATCTCAGAAATCTCAGTTAATGATGTGTTATCAACTTTACCGAGAGCACGATAAGCTTTTATACCCGACCTACTATCTTGTTTTTGCTCTAGATAAAGGAAATAGAGGTTGGTTTGAAAACTAGGATTAAATTCAACTACTTCTACAGTCGGTTTTTTGTCATCGGTTAGTTGATAGGTAATAGGCTGATTATGTTGTGCACAGGCAATGTCATAGCCACTACCTCCAAAGGTAAGATCAAGGAGCTCATAGGCATCAATTTTGGCCCATTGCGCTACATTATTAATTAATGTAGAAGACGTTCCAAGTCCCCAAAGTCTATTAAAATCTTGATATGTTTCAATGTTATAACAATCACCATCTTTTAAAAATCCTGGATTCAATTGTTGTACAGCACCAAAAATTTGAAGCAGTCGTTTTGAGATAGGATTCTCATGTGCTTTGGAAATAAGTTGTCCATTCATCCATTCAAATTTATCTTGAAACCATATGTTGTTATTTTCATCAAAGCTTGTCCAATGAAGGTCTTTTTTGGCCTCAGAAATGGATAATGATTGTCCGTAACGTGAGGGTAAAGCTAAAGCTAAGGCACCATCTAAAACTGCATATTCTGCAGTTAACAATAACTTACCATTACTTCTAAAGGTTTTCAATTTAGTTTCTTAGATTTTCAATAGCCTCAACTACGGCACTATGAGTTACAACATTCGATTTAAAATGCTCAATCAATTGAGACTTTTCATCTGCAGTTGCTTCAAATTGATTTAAAATATTCATTAAATGCATCTTCATATGACCTTGTTGTATTCCAGTTGTGGTCAATGATTTCACTGCTGCAAAGTTTTGGGCAAGGCCTGCCACAGCTACAATTTGCATAAGTTCTCTCGCTGTCGGGTTTTTAAGCAGCTCAAGTGAAAACTTAACTAAAGGGTGAAGGCTAGTTAATCCACCAACAGTCCCAAGTGCAAGTGGGATTTCAATCCAGAATTTAAAAATACCATTGTCGATAGAACAATGGGTGAGGCTATAGTATTTACCATGTCTTGAGGCGTATGCATGCACACCAGCTTCTACAGCTCTAAAA
Source organism: Winogradskyella poriferorum (assembly GCF_050618035.1). Classification (GTDB taxonomy): domain Bacteria; phylum Bacteroidota; class Bacteroidia; order Flavobacteriales; family Flavobacteriaceae; genus Winogradskyella; species Winogradskyella poriferorum_A. The sequence continues at coordinate 146,747 of NZ_JBODPY010000001.1, read as the reverse complement.
TCGTTTCCTGTTGCCAGTACGACAGCATCAATGCCGTTCATTATACCTTTATTATGGGTAACGGCTCTGTAAGGTTCAATTTCTGCAATGTTAACGGCCTGTTTAAATTTAGTGGCAAACAACTCTGGGTTATTTATGTCTTTACTTTTAAGAGCATCTATTGGACAGGCAACTTCAGCCTTTACAAGACAATTAGGAACATAATTAGAAAGTATACTCATTATTACCGAAATGTCTTTCTCTTCACTATTAAAACCGTCGTATTTTGTGGCTTCACGCTTTAAAGTGCTCGCAAATTGCTCTAGACAAGAATTAATAAAATTAGCACCCATAGCATCGAGTGTTTCAAAGGTGGCGTGTAGCTGATAATAATTGTCTAACTCATCAGTTTTGTCTATTAATTCAATATCTAGAATACCACCACCACGCCGTTCCATGTTCTTTGTGATATCTGAGGCGTCATCTACAAAAACTGACTTTATAGAATTAAAAAAGTCATTCAATTTGGTAAATGCACCTTTAAAAGTAAAATGAACCTGACCTATTTTTTCTGTTGAAATGACTTCAGTTTTAAAACCACCACGCTCCAACCAAAACTTAGCAGACTTACTAGCTGCGGCAACGACAGAGCTCTCTTCAATGGCCATTGGAACAGCATAAAGCGAATCATTTATTAAAAAGTTAGGAGCCACACCTAAGGGCAAATAATAATTAGTAATTGTGTTTTCAATAAACTCATCATGAAGCCTTTGTAGCTTTTCGTCCGTGTTCCAATACTGTTTTACCAAAGCTCTCGACGTCTCTATATCTGAGAAATATGTCGTGAGAAGCCAGTCGATTTTTTCGGATTTTGAAAGCTTTGAAAAGCCAGCAATCATATTTGGCATAGTGTGGTTAATTTTAAAAAATACAAAGATACAGAGGATTGGTATAAAACTTGTCCTTTTACCTTTTATTATGCGGATTTACTGTTAATAAAGAAGGTTTTTTGCATAATTTTTAGTAAACTTGACATCGTTATTTTGAAAATTGTCTTTATGAAAATGAAACACGCTTTAGCCATCATTGGCTTTCTTACCACAACGTTAATCTACTGTCAAAATAAGCAAATAACACTTGAGGAAATATGGAGTGGTACCTTTCGAACCGAAGGTATGCAGGCTTTACATTCTATGAATAATGGAAAGCAATATTCAATTCTAAATTTCGATAGGCAAACAAGAAATGCGAGTATTGATATTTATGATTATAAAACATTACAGAAAGTAAAAACCTTGGTCTCTTCAGAAGATATTGAAGAAATTCAAGGTTTTTTTGATTATAGCTTTAGTGACGATGAATCTAAAGTGATACTTACAACTAACCAAATTCCGGTTTTTAGACGTTCTACATTAGGTGAGTATTATGTTTACGATATCAATTCAAAATCGGTAACAAAAGTATCTGATGATTTAGTTCAGGAACCAACTTTATCTCCAGATGGGACTAAAATAGCATATGGTTTTGAAAATAATCTATATGTAAAAGATTTAGCATCTGGTAATGTAGAACAGATTACTTTCGATGGTGAAAAAAATAAAATCATTAATGGTATTACAGATTGGGTATATGAAGAAGAGTTCAGTTTTGTACGAGCTTTTGATTGGAATGCTGATAGTAATCAAATTGCCTTTATAAGATTTGATGAAACCGCTGTCCCAGAATTTTCTATGGATGTTTTTGGATCTGGCTTATACCAAACGCAGCAAGTTTTTAAATACCCAAAAGCTGGTGAAGCAAATTCTTTAGTGACCTTACACCTTTATGATTTAGGATCAAAATCTCTAAGTGAAATCAAGGTGAACAAAGCGTACTCAGATTTTTATATTCCAAGAATTAAGTGGACGAAGGACGCTAATGTCTTAAGTGCACAGTATATGAATAGACATCAAAACGAATTGGATTTGTGGATGATAGATACCAAATCAAATACCTCTAAAATCGCTTTGGCGGAAAAAGACAATGCATATATTGATGTAACATTTAATCTTACGTTCTTAGAGGATAATAGTTTTATCTGGACGAGTGAGAAGGATGGGTTTAATCACATTTACCACTATTCTAAAGATGGAGATTTAATTAATCAGGTAACACAAGGCGATTGGGAAGTTACTGACTACTATGGCTTTAATGAGAAAGCAAATACTATTTATTTCCAGTCTACTGAAAATGGCTCTATCAACAGAGATATATTCTCAATTAAATTAAATGGTAAGAATAAAAAACGCCTCACTAAAACAACAGGCTCAAACAGTGCTTCCTTTAGTGCAGATTTCACCTATTTTATCAATACACATTCTAGTGCAACAACACCTCCAGAATATACTTTAAATAGTGCTAAATCGGGAGAGGTTGTAAAGAGTATAAAGGATAATGATAGACTAGCTCAAAAGATAGGAGAATATAAAACATCAAAAAAAGAATTTTTCACCATCAATGTCAATGGCAATGATCTTAATATGTGGATGATTAAACCAGCCAACTTTGATGAGAAGAAGGAATATCCTCTATTTATGTATCAGTACTCAGGGCCAGGATCTCAGTCTGTTGCAAATCGTTGGAATGGTATAAATGATTACTGGTATCAGTTATTAGCACAAGAGGGTTATGTAGTTGTATGTATCGATGGGAGAGGAACAGGCTTTAAAGGTGCAGCATTTAAAAAAGTAACTCAAAATGAATTGGGTAAATATGAAGTTGAAGATCAAATTGCTGCGGCTCAAAAATTAGGTGAGTTGTCCTACATCGATGAAGATCGTATTGGGATTTGGGGTTGGAGTTATGGTGGCTTTATGAGTAGTAATGCGCTTTTTAAAGGTAATGATGTTTTTAAAATGGCAATTGCTGTGGCACCTGTAACGAGCTGGAGATTCTATGATACAATCTATACAGAGCGTTATATGACTACTCCACAAGAAAACCCAAGTGGTTATGACGAAAATTCGCCAATTAATCATGTAGATAAACTTAAAGGTGATTTCTTGTTAATACATGGCTCTGGTGATGATAATGTACACTTACAAAATACAATGCGAATGGTTGAGGCATTGGTTCAGGCAGACAAACAATTTGAATGGATGATATATCCAGACAAAAACCATGGGATATATGGTGGCAATACACGTCTTCATCTGTATAAGAAAATGACTAATTTCATTCATAAAACGCTCGGTGATAAGCGAGAAGTTTCCGAAGAAAAAGAGGAGGAGACTTCTAAAATCAAAGGATAATCAAACTAACTAACTAAATTTTAATTATATGTCAACAGCAATCAAACAACCGCACCAAAAGGAACTTTTTGGGCATCCAGTGGGATTATATGTATTATTTTTTACCGAAATGTGGGAACGTTTTTCCTACTACGGAATGCGTGCTATTTTAGTACTTTATCTCGTTGCACAAGCCACAGGAGATAATGCAGGTCTTGGTTGGACAAATGGAGAAGCACTGGCCCTTTATGGATGGTACACAATGCTGGTTTATGTAGCCTCAATTCCTGGAGGCTGGATTGCAGATAAATTTCTTGGTCAGAAAAAATCAGTTCTTTATGGTGGAATATTACTCGTTGCTGGGCACAGTATTTTGGCTGTTGAACAATTATGGGCATTTTACACAGGTTTAGGACTAATCATTGCTGGTGTAGGTATGCTAAAGCCAAACATTTCTACAATGGTTGGAGGTCTTTACAAGCAAGGAGATATTAGAAGAGATAAAGGGTTTACTATATTTTATATTGGTATTAATATTGGAGCATTCTTATCGAGTTTAATCGTAGGATATGTAGGTGAAGTTCATGGATGGCACTACGGATTTGGACTTGCTGGTATTGGTATGGCAGCTGGATTGATTCAGTATCTTGTTGGATTAAAATATTTAAAACAGGTTGGTAACTTCTTAGGCGCTTCTGAAAACAAGGTTGAAAAAGAAGCGATGAATAAGCCACTTACCAAGATTGAGAAAGATCGTGTTGTAGTTTTATTCATATCATTCTTATTAGTAATTGTATTCTGGGGTGCTTTTGAACAAGCTGGTGGTTTAATGAATATTTATGCCTCAGAGAAAACCAACAGAATGTTGATGGGCTGGGAAGTACCAGCATCATGGTTCCAATCATTAAATGCTATGTTTATTATCTTCCTTGGAACAACTGTGGCTGGTTATTGGGCACATCGTAAACTTAAAGGAAAACTTTCTACAGGATTATTTAAAATGATTGTTGGATTAATCATTATGGGTACTGGTTTCTTCTTTATGACTGCAGCTTCTGCTGAATATGAAAGCGCTGGTGCATCTGCTATGTATTGGTTAGTATTAGCGTATTTATTCCATACTGTTGGAGAACTATGTATTTCTCCGGTAGCGTTATCATATATTACTAAATTGGCGCCAATAAAATATGCATCATTAATGATGGGTGTTTATTTTGCGATGACTGGTTTTGGCAATAAACTTGCTGGTCTGTTAGGAGAGGCTTCTGAAAAATTAGGTGAGTTCACCATCTTTACTGGAATCGCAGTTTTCTGTGTGGCCTTCGGACTTTTAGTTATGGTTTTTAGAAAGAAACTTGAGAGTCTTACACACGGTGCAGAAGATAATGAGCACGAAATGCTAGAGGCAGAAAAATATGAACTTGCCGATCCAGATATCAACGACTAATTAAAATCATACCCTCATACAATTCTTTGTGTGAGGGTTTTTCTATACTAACTAAACAATCTTTTTATGAATAAAAATTCCGAGAATTTTTTCGCGACTAAAGTTATGGGCCATCCGGCAGGATTGTTCGTGCTTTTCTTTACTGAGATGTGGGAACGTTTTTCCTATTACGGAATGCGTGCTATCCTTGTTATTTTTCTTACCGGAATGGTTACTGGTGATAATCCTGGTTGGGGTTGGAGTACCGAATCTGCATTATCTCTTTTAGGGACATATGCATTGTTTGTATACCTTACACCAATTGTTGGTGGCTGGTTAGCAGATAACAAAATAGGTTATCGTATGGCAGTCGTCATAGGAGCGCTATTAATGACTTTAGGGCATGCCTCAATGGCTGTGGAGACACCTGCATTCTTATATATAGGTATTGCATTTTTAATTTTAGGTAATGGGTTTTTTAAGCCAAATATGACGTCTATCATTTCCAAAATGTATGAAGGGCACGACGATAAAAAAGATGGTGCCTATAATATTTTTTACATGGGTGTAAATGCTGGTGCTTTTATTGGTATAATGCTATGTGGATGGGTTGGTGAAAAAGTTGGATGGAGCTATGGCTTTGGATTGGCAGGTATATTCATGTTCTTAGGAATGGTTCAGTTTTATTATGCGCAACCACTTTTTGGAGATGTTGGTGCTAAACCTAAAGATGAAGAAAAGGGTATTATTGATACACTTACCGATAACGTTGATGATACTAAAGAAAAGATTAGTGGAAAGCTAAATAAGTTTGTAACCCTAGATTATGTCTTAATAGGAATTTTTATTCTATCCGCATTAATTTTTATTGTAAACGATCCCTTAAGTAAGATTGGCGATATACATGTTTTAAGTTTTGATATTGCTGGGATGACCGATTCTTTATTCTTTGCGCTTTTGGCAGCGATTATGTTTATTATAATTCTTGTAGTTAGAATTCCAAGATATGAGCGTGTTGTTAGAGATAGAATGATTGCATTTACAATATTCTGTATTTTTACCATTTTCTTTTGGGCGGCCTTCGAACAAGCCGCTGGGTCATTACCACTTTATACCAGAGATTTTACGGATCGACTACTTGTAGGCAATGCGGCAATGACATTTAAGATCATAGATTTAATTGTTACTGTTGTACCAATAGCCATTATTACTTATGTTTTAATAAGTCTTTTTAGACAAACGTTTAATAGAATTAGTTTTTCAAATATAATTTTAGGAGTTAGTTTCTTAATAGTATGGGCGATTGTTATTTTTAAATTATACACAGAATTTCAATCAACAGAAACTGAAGTTCCAGTTACATGGTTTGCCATTTTAAACTCCTTATTCATTATAATTTTTGCGCCATTATTTACAAAGTGGTGGGACAGTAAGTATAATCCGCCAGCATCAGTAAAGTATGGCTTAGGGTTAATCGTAATGGCCATAGGATTTGGATTTTTAGCCTTTGCGTCTAGAAATGTTCCTCTTGGTGCTGAGTCAGCTAAACTGAGTATGATTTGGCTCGTTTTGGCTTATCTATTCCATACATTGGGTGAGCTTTGTTTATCTCCAATGGGCTTATCATATTTGAGTAAATTGATACCTGCAAGAATGGTAGCCTTTATGTTTGGTGTGTATTATCTCGCTATTGCTATAGGAAATAAAATGGCACATTATGTGGGTGGTGATATTGAAAAGATATCTAATGAAAGTGGTCTGTCTAATTTCTTTTTAATCTTTACAATAGTGCCAATTGTACTCGGTCTAATCTCGTTTGCATTACACCCGCTTTTAAAGAAATTAATGCATGGTGTGCGCTAGGTTATAACCGTTAAAAAACGCTAAAATGAGCCATTTTCTGAGCATTTTTTGTAAGTTCGGTATAACAATTGCAACAAATCGAAGTATGAAAAAGTTACAATACCTAATAGCTTTCGTGGCATTTGGCACCTTTTTGTCAATCCAAAATCCGGTATCGGAAAACGAGGCTACAATCAAATGGCTTACCATAGAGGAGGCCTTAGAAATGCAGAAGCAACAGCCCAAGAAAATATTTATGGATGTATACACCAATTGGTGTGGGCCATGCAAAATGTTAGATAAGTATACCTTTCATAATGCGGATGTTGTAGATTATATTAATGATAATTATTATGCGGTGAAGTTTGATGCAGAAGGTAACTCTACTGTTAATTTTAAAGAGCGCACGTTTAGTAATCCAAACTTTGATCCTGCAAAGGTAAAGCGGAGAAATGCGGTGCATGAGTTTACAAGATATTTAAGAGTTAACTCCTACCCAACAATGGTCTTTTTAGACGAAGATGCTAATATGTTAGCACCAATATCTGGTTACTTAAAACCGCAACAATTAGAGTTATACCTTAAATTGTTTAAAGAGAATAAGCATAAGGAAATGACAACGCAAGAGGCGTTTAACGATTATTACAGAGCGTTTAAACCTTCCTTTAAGGCTGAGTAAAAAACCCTTATTTTAATATAAAAGCTCCCTTTTCATTTGTGTAATGGAAATGGATTTTTTTATCCAGACTTGCTTTTTGCCATCGGTGGATATAGGATTTGTAATTACTAGCATCGGCAATGATGAGTTTGGGTTTAATGCTATCTATAAGCCTATTGAGATTGAGTTTTGGGGAATTAATAAGTAATATATAATCTGGTTTAAAGCTTATGTTGTTATATACGCCAATGCTATCAACAACTAAAATTCTCCGTTTATTGAATTGATAAATATTCTGGATGTGATCTTCAACAACTTCTGAAATCTCCTCTCCAACCATGTAGTTTGAAATTGTATTGTCAATATTTCTTTTTTCGACATCTAGATTATGATGTAGAACTAGTCTACTATTACTTTTTTGTCCAATTAGAGTGTGCCGACTTTTATTGAATATGATTAAGGCCTCATCTTTAGTAAGGTACTTTTTTGTAATAAAAGAGACTTGAAAAGTAATGACGCCAATTAGGCATATGGAAAACCATTTGACAGCTTTTGTGCGAATGGTTTGTACAAATGCTACGATTACTAAATAAGTTAAGATGACTTCAAATAGTCTAAATGGAATATCTCTAAATAGAAATTCTTCGTATTGTGCGATCCAAGCAATAAAGTCATTAAGCAATTCTATAATAGTACTATAGGTGTCAACAATAATTGGTGTAAGCCAATTTAGTAACGCTAGAATTATTATTAGTAATCCAAATCCGAGTATAAGGCTTAAAAAAGGAATAACTATCAGGTTAGAGACAAAAAACAATCCTGGGAATTGATGAAAATAAAATAGACTAATGGGTAAGACACCAATTTGTGCAGCTATCGTAACTGTGAAAATCTGCCAAAATTTATCGATTATTAAAAATTTAGGCTTCCATAATTTATAAATTAAGGGTTGTATACTGACAATTCCGAATACTGCTAGATAGCTAAGTTGAAAACCAACTTCGAATAAAAATCTTGGTTTAAATAGAAGAATAATAAAAGCTGAAATAAATAGTGTGTTATAAATATTTGTGGGGCGTTTAAAATGCATTGCAATGCTAATGATACTAAACATAGTTACGGCTCTTGTTACTGATGGTGAAAGGCCAGCAATTATTGCAAAACACCATAGAAGTAGGACTATTATTAAGGGTCTTATAATTCTTCCATATTTTAAGAATAATATTGGTCGAAGTATGAAATTCAAAATCCACAATAAGATTCCAACATGTAAACCAGAAACAGCTAAAATGTGAATAGTTCCAGAATTAACATAATTATTATAAATAGACTTATCAATATTTTGACGTTGCCCTAATAAAAGTGCATTTATAATAGACAATACATCATCTTTAAATCCGGCTTCAATAAGATTACGATTTATGGTATATCTTAAGAAGTCTGAGTATCCATATATTGTTTGCTTTGATGAATCTATGACTTTGTAATTCTTGGAATTTAAATATAGCTGACCAAAGACGTGTCTTAGTTGCAAGTAGTTGCTGTAATCAAATTGATGAGGATTCAGTGGTTTTTGTATATCATTTAATGAGGTTACAGCAATTATTTTATCATCGATACCAAAACTAGTTCGGCTAAAGTCCTTGCTCACATTAATCAAAAGCCGACCTTGAGACTTAACATCATCAATACCAATTACTCTCGCAATATATTTGGCGTTATAGGTATCTGGTTTTAAGCGTTCAGAAATTTGCAATTCAATCCGATGCAGTTCTGGGCCGAGGTTTAAGTTAGTATAGTGATCAGAGTGCTGTTTTTCGTCCTTAAGGTTATAAGTGTTTGCGCCAATGCATAAAAAACAGAGGTAGATCAGAATTCCAAAAATGGGATGTCTATGAATGGTATTTTTAATCTTAAACCAATAAACTGCTACTATTAAAATTAGTGCTAATGTGAGGGGCCACGCCAAACGTGAATTGATATTAAAATAATGTGCTATACCAATCCCTGAAATTAGAGCTAGTGTAAGCTTTATGATATTAAAATTGAGGAGTTTCATAAAACGAAACCCTAAAATAAAAAAGATTTACAATACACGTCTTGCCTGTACAAAGGCAAAGTACCAGTAGCGTTCTGCAAGCGAGGAGATCATTACACCTTTACTACTCGAGGCATGTATAAACTCTACATTGCCTGTGCGTACATTGGTTACAATGCCTACATGGTTAACCTTGCGACTGTTTTTTTTAGTTGCAAAAAATACAAGGTCACCAACATTAACCTCTTTAATATCTACCCAGTCACCATAAGACTTTAATTCTGATGTGGTCCTTGGGACACTAATGTCATGTTCTCTAAAACTTGTGTAAACAAGTCCAGAACAATCCATACCACGTTTGTTGGTCCCACCATATTTATAACGTGTACCATTAAAGGTTTTTGCATATTTAATAATGTCTTTGGCTTCCTTAGAGACTTTGGAATTTGTGTTAACCTTAATAGTCTTGCTAGAGGATTTGGTTGCGGTATAACGCTTTTTAGATTTGCAACTTGTTAAGCTTACAAGTATTAAAATAACAAGGCTCAATAATTTTATACTACGTAATGGCTTCATAAATAAGTTTTGCAGTTTTAGCACTGGCCCCTTTACCACCTAATTTTTCTTCGAGTTCAAAATAATCGAGATAAAGTTGTTCGCGTTTTTCAGAATTCAAAATAGATTCAAGTTCTTCTTTTAACTTTTTTTGATTTAAATCACCTTGAATAAGCTCAGTTACAACCGGTTTGTCCATTATTAAATTTACTAACGAGATGTATTTAAGAGTTATGATGCGTTTAGCAATGTGATAAGAAATAGGATTGGCTTTGTAACAGACTACTTGAGGTACTTTATAAAGGGCTGTCTCGAGTGTGGCAGTGCCAGAGGTGACCAAAGCAGCATACGAAATACTAAGCAAATCATAAGTTTTGTTGGCTATAAAACCAACATCATTTTGATGCATAAAAGGTTTATAAAATTCAAAATCTTGACTAGGTGCTCCGGCAATTACGAATTGATAATTTTTAAAATCATCAACTAGACTGAGCATTACACCAAGCATCTTTGTAATTTCTTGTTTTCGACTTCCAGGCAAAAGTGCAATTATTGGCTTATTACTTAAATGATGAGCTTTTCTAAATTTTATTTCGTTAACCTGAGGACGATCTGAAATCGCATCAATTAGAGGGTGTCCAACAAAATTTACATCATAATCAAATTTTTTGTAGAAGTCTTTTTCGAATGGTAAAATACAGTACATGGCATCGACATCGCGCTTTATTTTTTCTACGCGTTTAGCTCTAGATGCCCAAACTTGTGGTGAAATAAAATAATGGGTTCTAAATTCTTTTTGTTTTGCCCATTTTGCAATACGAAGATTGAAACCAGAATTGTCTATAAAAATGATAACATCGGGTTGATACGCTTCTATATCGTTCTTGCAAAATTTTATTAAGCCTAAGATCTTTCTCAAATTAAATATAACTTCAGCAAAGCCCATAAACTGTCTTTCTTTATAGTGCTTCACTAAAGTTCCACCAACAGATTGCATTAAATCACCACCCCAAAACCTAATATTTGCACTTTTATCTTGTATAAAAAGTGCTTTCATTAAGTTAGAGCCATGTAGATCTCCTGAGGCCTCGCCAGCAACAATATAATATTTCATGTTCTAGCCGATTTAATGATCATTTTGATTAAGATTCCAAGTATTTAGATTTTGAATAGTATGATGAGCAGTTAAATCAAATTGAACCGGTACTACAGAGACATACCCATTTGCCAAAGCCCATTCATCCGTATCTTCACCATGATCCATATTCACAAACTTACCTGTTAACCAATAGTATTCTCTACCCATTGGATTAGTCCGCTTATCAAATTCTTCTTTCCAGTTTGCCCGAGCTTGTCTGCAAACCTTAATACCTTTTATTTCGTGTGCTTTAAGGTTTGGAATATTTACGTTTAGAACAACACCATCTGGTAAGCTATTTTTTAAAACTTCTTTCGTAATAGTTTCAACAAACGCTTTGCAGTGTTCAAAATTCGCGCCCCAACTGTAATCGAGTAAGGAAAATCCAATAGCAGGTATACCTTCTATGCCAGCTTCTAAAGCCGCGCTCATAGTTCCAGAATAGATAACATTAATAGAAGAGTTAGAACCATGATTTATACCTGATACACATATATCTGGTCTTCGGTCTAAAATTTCATTTACAGCTAGTTTTACACAGTCTGCTGGAGTTCCTGAACAGCTATATTCTGGCTGGTTACCATCAATTACAACTTTCTCCAAGTGCAATGTAGAATTAATGGTTATAGCATGTCCCATAGCACTCTGAGGACTATCGGGAGCTACTACCACAACATCTCCAATCCCATTCATGACCTTAATTAAAGTTCTTATTCCGGGTGCCGTAATACCATCATCGTTGGTTACTAAAATTAAAGGCCTTTGTGCCATATGGTGTCCTTTTTATAATTAAGGTAAAAATAGTAAAAACCTCAAAATGTTAAGTATGTTAAGGTTTAACAAAAAATTAGTGTCGTGTTTTTTTATGGCACGATTTTTTCTCACTATTTTAGTGAATTATTGAGTATGAACTTAATAGCAAAAACAAAGAGATTATGCGAGGGAATTACAAGTTTTTTTTACTAGCACTTTTAATAGCATTTGCGTCGTGCAGCTTTACGAGTAAGACATTTGACAATCCGGATAAAGATAAACTACTCATACAGTTGATTACTTATGTTCTCGATCAAGGACATTTTGATCCACAAGAGTTAAATGATGAATTTTCAGAAAATGTATTTTATGATTATTTAAATCAACTAGATCCTTTTAAGCGCTATTTCTATCAATCAGATATAGAAGAATTCGAAGCGTATAAAAATCAGATTGACGATCAATTAAAGTCATATGATTTGTCATTCTTCAACTTAACCCATGATAGATTATTAAAACGTATTTCAGAATCTAAGGATTTGTATGCGGAGTTATTAGAAAAGCCGTTTGATTTTACAAAGGATGAGACTTACACTTCCGAATATGAGTCTTTAGCCTACGTTAAGAATAAAAAAGAAATGAAGGAGCGTTGGAGACAACAGCTTAAGTTTTCTACCATTGCAAATTATGATGAGGTAGTATCACAAAGAGATTCTGATGTTGCTTCAAACGAACTTCCTGAAAGTGTATTTTCTGCAACGAATGAAAAGCAGACCACAAAGGATAATAAATCCATGGCAGAATTAGAAAAAGAAGCTAGAGAAGCTACGAAGCGTTCGCTTGACGAGTTATACGATTTTATAGATGATAGACAACGCAAAGATTGGTTTGCTGTGTATATTAATGCAGTAGTCGAAGAGTTTGATCCGCATACATTTTATTTTGCACCAGAGGATAAAGACAGATTTGATGTTGCTATGTCAGGTAATTTTGAAGGTATTGGTGCAAGACTTCAGAAGAAGATGGATGCAATTGTTGTAAATGAAATCATAAGTGGAGGACCAGCATGGCGAGCTAACGAACTTGAGGTTGGTGATCAAATCCTTAAGGTAAAACAAGAAGATGAGGAGGAAGGTGTAAACGTGGTTGGTATGCGTTTAGATGATGCCATAAAATTTATAAAGGGACCAAAAGGAACAGTAGTTACACTAACGCTTAAAAAAGTTGATGGAACTATTGAGGACATTTCTATTACCAGAGATATAGTTGAGTTAGAAGAAACCTATGCTAAGTCTTCTACAGTAGAGAAAGAAGGTAAAACTTTTGGTGTTATTAATCTTCCAAAGTTCTATGTTGATTTTCAGAGTTACGATAATCGTAATGCTGCATCTGATATAAAGAAGGAAATTGAGAGGCTTAAAGAAGTTGGAATGGAAGGGTTAGTTTTAGATCTTAGAAACAATGGTGGAGGATCGCTTCAAACCGTAGTTGACATTGTCGGTTTGTTTATTGAAGAAGGTCCTGTTGTACAGGTTAAAACTACAGGTGAGCCAAAAGAAGTACTGAGAGATCGTGATAGAGCAATTGTATGGGATGGACCTCTTGTTATCTTGGTTAATGAATTATCGGCATCAGCATCTGAAATTTTAGCAGCAGCAATGCAAGATTATAAGCGTGGTATTGTAATTGGTAGTAAACAAACTTATGGTAAGGGGACAGTACAAAATGTTCTAGACCTAAATAGAATGGTGCGCAACAATTCTAACGGTGATATGGGAGCTCTTAAGTTCACGACTCAGAAATTCTACAGAATCAATGGTGGGTCTACACAGTTAGAAGGTGTTAAAAGTGATGTTATTGTACCAGACCGTTATAGTTACATTAATATTGGTGAAAAAGATCAAGAAAACCCATTGCCTTGGGATAAAATAGATCCAGTTGATTATGAGCAGTGGGGAAATTATTTTGATTATGAAGAAACCATAAATAAAAGTAAAGCGCGAATGGCAGCTAATGAACAACTAAAGTTGATAGACGCTAACGCAAAATGGGTTAAGAAAATTAGAGATCGAGAAGTTTATTCTCTCAATTACAACGATTACAGGGCAGAGATGGAATTAAACGAGCAAGAGGCTAAGCGATTTGAAAAATTATCAGATTACAAAACTGATCTTACGTTTAATTCATTGCCTTATGAAATTAACCTAATGCAACAAGATTCTGTTTTAAAAGAAAAACGTAAGCGTTGGCACGAAAATCTTTCTAGAGATGTTTATATAGAAGAAGCCTTGAATGTCCTAAATGATTTAAGAATGACATATGCAATTAAAAACAATGTTGCAGGTGTAAAGAATTAGAATAAATAGTAGTTTTATAGGATTAAAATAGGACTACTAAAAAATAAATGAAATTTAATAGAAATTCATTAACAAGCTTAGCGCTTCAAAAGTTCAAAAAAAACTTTTGGGGCGTTTTTAGTTTGAGTTTTATTGTCCTAGTGGCATTTATTTCAGTTTTCGCCTATGTTCTTACACCAGATGCTTCAAAGAATTCCAATCAGATGCATTTGTCAATACATTCTCAAGCTCCAGGATTTGAAGTGACAATGCTTACCATACCCTCTGGCATAACATCAGATCAAGGATTTTTTAGTCGTATTTTATTTGGAGAAGAAAATCTTGATACAGAGATTCCTATTGCAACATATAAAGTCGATGGAAATCAATTAATCTATTCAGAATATAAAACTGATAACTCTGAAGGTCAAATAAAGGTAATAGATCTTTCTGTTTTTCCTAATGGAGATTACAGTAAATACTTAGAGAAAAGAGTCTTTTATTTTGGAACAGATAAGTATGGTCGTGATTATTTAAGTCGTGTCATTATAGGTTCAAGAATTTCATTTTTTATAGGCTTTGTTGCAGTTTTTATCTCATTAGTAGTAGGGTTAATTATGGGCAGTTTAGCAGGCTATTATGGAGGTAGAATAGATGCTCTAATAATGTGGATTATTAATGTGACTTGGTCTATACCAACTTTACTTTTGGTGATTGCAATAACTCTAGCATTAGGTAAAGGTTTTTGGCAGGTCTTTATTGCGGTAGGTTTAACCATGTGGGTTGAGGTTGCTCGTGTAGTTCGAGGGCAAGTTATAAGTACCAAAGAAATGCAATATGTTACTGCGGCTAGAGCTCTAGGGTTTAATGATTACAGAATAATTACTAAGCATATACTTCCAAATATTTTTGGCCCACTAATAGTAATATGTGCCGCTAATTTTGCAGCTGCAATTTTGATTGAAAGTGGTTTGAGTTTTTTAGGTATTGGTGCGCAACCACCAATGGCGAGTTGGGGCGCTATGATAAAAGATCATTATAATTATATCATTCTAGGACAACCTTATTTGGCTTTAATTCCAGGAATATCAATAATGCTATTGGTAATGGCATTTATGTTGGTAGGGAATGCCTTAAGAGATGCCTTGGATGTTAAAGCTTAAAAGGATTTATTGCGTAAATCCTCAATTTCATTATTGGTTGCCTCTATAAAATTTAAGACGTCCTCTTGACCAATTTTTTTGCTAGAGGAGGTGATAAAATATGGTGGTAATGCTTCCCAAGTTTTAAGTAATTGTGAGCAATACGCATCTACTTGCCTCTCAATGGCCTTTGGTTTTAGTTTGTCTGCCTTGGTAAAGATAATTCCAAAAGGAATTTCTTTTACGCCAAGATATTCCATAAAATCCAAATCAATGGTTTGAGCATCGTGTCTTATGTCAACTAATACAAATGCTAAGACTAACTGCTTTCTTTGTTCAAAATAGTTGGTAATAAATTTCTGGAATTTCTTTTTAGAAGACTTTGAAACACGAGCATATCCATAACCAGGTAAATCAACCAAATACCAATTGTCGTTTATAATAAAATGATTGATCAGTTGCGTTTTGCCAGGTCTCCCAGAAGTTTTTGCTAAACTTTTTCTATTGGTAAGCATGTTAATTAACGATGACTTACCAACGTTACTTCTTCCAATAAAGGCATACTCAGGTAATGGCCGACTAGGACATTTTGATACATCAGAATTGCTAATTACGAAATCAGCTGATTTTATTTTCATACAGTCTCTTGAGGAAAAGTAATTTAGTTTGTTAGAAGTTACGACTTTCTAACCAACTATTAAGGATTTTATTAAATTCTTCTGGATGTTCCATCATCGCGGCATGTCCACACTTATCAATCCAGAATAAATCTGAATTTGGCAATAAATCATGAAACTCAACTGCAACTTCAGGAGGTGTAACGGTATCATTTTTACCCCAAATAATGCATGTTGGAGTAAGCATCTTAGGTAGGTCCTTTGCCATATTATGGCGAATTGCACTTTTCGCTATCGCTAAAGTTTTAACAAGCTTATTTCTATCGTTTACTGTCTCATAAACTTCGTCAACAATTTCTTTTGTGGCAACCGCAGGGTCATAGAATACATCTTGTGCTTTCTTTTTAATGACTTCATAATCACTGCGTTTTGTATAGCCACTACCCATAGCACTTTCGTAAAGACCTGAGCTTCCGGTGATCACCAGAGCTTTAACTTTTTCAGGATACATTTTGGTGTGATATAAACCAATATGTCCACCAAGTGAATTTCCTAATAAAATAACCTCGTTAAATCCCTTAAACTCAATAAAATCTCTAAGGTAATTTGCAAAACTCTTAACATTAGTTTTTATAAGCGACATGGTGTAAATCGGCAATTCAGGAATGACAACTTTATAGCCATTTGTGCCGAAAAATGAAGTAACAGCGTCAAAATTACTTAGCCCACCCATTAAGCCATGGAGTACAATTATTGGTGTTCCTTCGCCTACTTCAATGTAACTAAATTCCTTTTCTTTTTTTAAAAGGTGCTCCATCTATAATGTTAGTGCTTTCGAGTTAAAAACAAATATAATTAAATCCTCATTAAATGAAAGTTTACAGGTGAAATATCAAATTTTAAATTTTTTGCTGAACTAAAAAGTATGTTGATAATTACCACTTAATTAAAACAGTTGAAAACCGCAGTATAATTAGTCCACTTGAGTATTTGATTTTTATCGAAATAAAACTTATCAACAAAAGTGGGAGTATGTGGTAAAATGTGGTAAATTTTTCAATATATTTGAAATTCAATCGTTAAAAAAGAGTAATCAGAGTAATTGAAATCATTCATTGGAACATACGAGTGTAAGGCTGATTCTAAAGGCAGGTTAATGATACCAGGTGTCTTAAAGAAGCAGATGTCTTCTGCATTGCAAGATGGCTTTGTTCTTAAGCGCGCTGTATTTCAGCCTTGTTTAGAATTGTATCCGATGGCAGAATGGAATGTCCTAATGGCTAAGGTTAATAAGCTTAATCGATTTAAGAAAAAGAACAATGATTTCATTCGACGGTTTACGGCTGGTGTAAAAATGGTTGAGGTTGATAGTGCTGGTCGCCTGCTTATTCCAAAAGATTTAATCAGTTTTTCAGGAATTTCAAAAAATGTTGTTTTGGCTTCTGCCGTAAATATTATTGAAATCTGGGATAAGGATAAGTATGAAACTGCAATTGATGATGCTACATCAGATTTTGCTGAATTGGCTGAGGAGGTAATGGGTCAAGATGATACTGACGATGGCTTATCATAATGCAGTACTCTTAACGGAAACGGTTGATGGTTTAGCAATTGAGCCCAATGGAATTTATGTAGATGTCACTTTTGGAGGAGGTGGTCACAGTAAGGAAATTTTATCAAGGCTTGGAGAAAATGGTAAACTGTTTGCTTTTGATCAAGACAAGGATGCATTAAGCAACAAAATAGAAGATGATCGTTTTGTTCTCATAAATGAGAATTTCAGATATATAAAAAGGTTCTTAAGATTTTATGGCGTAAAGGAGGTTGATGGGATATTGGCTGACTTTGGAGTTTCATCTCATCAGTTTGATGTTGCAGATCGAGGTTTTTCTACGCGATTTGAAGCAGACTTAGATATGAGAATGAACCAAGAAAGTAGCTTGTCTGCTTATGAGGTGATAAATACCTATGAGGAGGAACAGTTAAGACAAATGTTCTTCCAGTATGGAGAATTAAGGCAAGCGCCTGCTATGGCTAGAGCAATTGTAGAGACTCGAGTAACCGGAGATATTAAAACCAGTAAGCAATTAAAACAAGCTTTAAATCGGTTTTTAAATCATAAGAAAGAGAACAAGGTATTGGCCCAAATTTACCAAGCTATTAGAATAGAAGTCAATCAAGAGATTGAGGCATTAAAGGAATTGTTGTTACAAGTGCCTGAGATATTAAAAATAGGAGGTCGTTTAAGTTGTATTTCTTATCACTCATTAGAGGATAGGTTGGTTAAACGGTTTATTAGAAACGGAATGTTTGAGGGTGAGCCAGAGCGTGACATTTTTGGAAATTTTGAAGTACCGTTAAAAAAGGTTGGAGGTCTAATCACACCAACACAAGAAGAAATTAAAATTAATAATAGAGCGAGAAGTGCAAAGCTGAGGATTGCAGAAAAAATATGAAGAAAAGTATTTACAGCATTTTAAGAGGGAAGTTTCTAATCAGTGATGATTCGTTTAAAAATTGGCGGATTATCATTTTTGTTTCTGCCTTAGCTGTAGTAATGATTGCCAGCTCTCACAGCGCAGATGAAAAAGTGCACGAAATAGCTAAGCTCACTAATGAGGTTAAAGAGTTACGTTCTGCATTTGTCGATGGTCGCTCTAAATTAATGCGTCTTAAAATGGAGTCTACCATAATTGATAAAGTCGTAGAAAAAGGTATAGAGATTTCAGAAATACCTCCTAAAAAAATAAAAGTTAAATCACAAAAAGACTGAATGTTCATTGGCAACAACAGAGACTAACATATTAAATAGATTATACTTTGTTTCAGGCTCATTGTTTGTTTTTGCACTGGCGGTGGTTTTTAAATTATGTAGCATACAGTTTATTCAAGGTGATACTTACCGAGAATTAGCCGAGAAACGAACTGTTAAGGATTTTGAAATTCCTGCAAATAGAGGTAATGTGTATTCTGCAGATGGTAGTTTGCTCGCTACTTCAATACCAAAATATGATGTAGGTATCGATCCTGTGACCTCTTCAAATTCAAATTTCGAAACTTACATACGTCCATTATGTGATTCATTAGAAGCATTTACTGGTAAGTCGTCTTTAGGCTATCAAAACAAACTTAGAAAAGCTAGAGAAACCAACAATCAATATGTCCTATTGGCTCGCAATCTTTCCTATTCTGACTTTATAAGATTTAGGCAATTCCCCTTGTTGGAACTTGGTGCTATTAGAGGTGGTTTTGTGTTTAGTCAAAAAACCAAACGCGAACATCCCATGGGAAGAATAGCTGAACGTTCTATTGGATATGAGAAGATTGATGAAAATGGTTATGCTACACGTGTTGGTATCGATGGAGCTTTTGGTATAAAATACTTGAGAGGAGAAAATGGCAAACGTTTGAAACAAAAGATTGGTAATGGACAATGGAAACCAATTGCGGATTTCAATCAAATAGAACCTAAAGACGGTTATGATGTTCATACAACAATCGATGTCAATATTCAGGATATTGCACACCATGCTTTGTTAGGTCAGCTAGAGAAATACAAGGCAGATCATGGTTGTGTAGTTGTGATGGAAGTGGAAACTGGAGAAATTAAAGCGATTTCGAATCTAGGTAGGAATAAGAATGGATTTTATTACGAACGATTGAATTATGCCGTAGGTGAAAGTCATGAGCCTGGTTCTACATTTAAATTAATGGCTTTAGCGGCTGCCTTAGAAGATAAAGTTATTGATACGAGTGATGTTGTTGATACTGAAAATGGAATTCTTTCATTTTATGGGAATAAGGTAAGAGATTCAAGAAACGGTGGTTACGGTAAAATTAGTGTATCGGAAGCCTTTGAGGTGTCCTCAAATACAGGCATTGTTAAAGCTATTGATATAGCATATCGAAACAAGCCATCAAAGTTTGTGGACAGGCTTTATTCAATGAATCTAAAGGATAGTTTGGCTTTGCCAATAATAGGAGAGCCAAATCCAATTATTCCTGATCCAAGAATTAAGAACGGACGATGGAGTGGTATTGCCTTACAATGGATGGCTTATGGATATGGAGTTTCATTTACGCCATTACAAACCTTAACCTTTTATAATGCAGTTGCGAACGGCGGCGTAATGGTTAAGCCAAGATTTTTAAAGGAGGTAAGGGAATTTGATAAGGTAATTGTTCCTTTTGAAAAGGAAATTATAAATCCAAAAATATGTTCCAAAGAGACCATAAGTAAGCTTCAAAAACTTCTCAAGAATGTCGTTGATAAGAAACATGGTACTGGGCACGGACTTTATTCAGAGAATTTTTCAATGGCAGGTAAAACAGGGACTTGTCAAAAGGACTATTCAGATAAGGACAAGTTAAATTATATCTCTTCATTTGCTGGGTTTTTTCCTGCTGAAAATCCAAAATACTCTTGTATTGTAGTTATCCATGAACCAGATAAGAGTGTAGGGTATTATGGTGCTGATGTTTCAGGGCCTGTATTTAAAAGGATTGCTCAAAAAATATATACAGATACACCAATTATCGATGAGGTCAATTCTTTAGAATTTAATAACACTACAGTTGAAAATGACTTTGCTAATTACAATGTCATGGCTAACAAATACAAGCAATTAATGCCAAATGTTGTCGGTATGCCTGCTATGGATGCCATTGCCTTGCTTGAGAATTTACAGGTAAACTTAAATGTAAAATTAAAGGGAAGTGGTGTTATCAAAAAACAGTCTGTAAATAGACACGAAAAATTAAAATCTAATCAGACTATAGTGTTGGAAGCCTCATGAAAGTATTAAAAGACATATTATATAGGGTTACCATAAATGCTGTTGTTGGAAGTACGAGCGTTGATATAAAGAAAATTGAATTTGATTCTAGACAAATTAAAGATCAAGATGTTTTTGTAGCAATAAATGGACTTCAAGTAGACGGTCATGATTTTATTGAAAAAGCTATAAAATCAGGTGCTAAAGCAGTAGTCTGTGAGATTTTACCAGATATTCTAATTGAGGGTGTGACATATATAGAAGTTGCGGATTCTAATCAGGCTTTAGCTTTTATGGCTTCAAATTATTTCGAACATCCGTCAGATAATTTGAAGTTAGTGGGTGTTACTGGGACCAATGGCAAAACAACAGTAACGAGTTTGTTATATCAGTTATTTAAAAAGGCTGGTTATAAGGTGGGATTATTATCTACGGTTAAAATTATGGTAGATAATACTATATATCCTGCGACACACACAACTCCTGATTCACTTAGTATAAATAGGTATTTGAAGTTTATGAACGAAGAGGGTGTTGAATATTGTTTTATGGAAGCAAGTTCTCATGGTATTCATCAAAGTAGAACAGAAGGATTGAATTTTGCTGGAGGTGTATTTACAAATCTATCACATGATCATCTCGATTATCATAACACTTTCGCAGAATATCGCGATGTAAAAAAATCATTCTTTGATGGTTTGCCAAAAAGTGCATTTGCCTTATCAAATATTGATGATAAAAATGGCTTGGTGATGTTGCAGAATACAGCAGCCAAAAAGTATACCTATGCCCTTAAAAATTATGCAGACTATCGAGCTCAAATATTAGAAAATGATTTTAGTGGCTTATTACTTAAGCTTAATGATAACGAGCTCTGGACAAAGCTTATCGGCGATTTTAATGCTTATAACATTCTGGCTATATATGCTACTGCAGAATTATTAGGCTTAGAAACCAATGAAATCTTAAGGCTGATTAGCGAATTAGAAAATGTAAGTGGCCGTTTTCAATATTTTATTTCAGAGGATAAAATTACAGCGATCGTAGATTATGCTCATACTCCAGATGCACTTAAAAATGTCTTACAGACGATAAATAGCATAAGAACAAAGAACGAAGAGCTCATTACAGTAGTTGGTTGTGGTGGTGATAGAGACAAATCTAAACGACCAAAAATGGCCCATATAGCCTCAGCTCTTAGTACTAAAGTCATTTTTACAAGTGATAATCCCAGAAGTGAAGAACCTGATGCCATTATAGCAGATATGGAAGCAGGTGTAGAACCTCAAAATTTTAAAAAAACGCTTTCAATAACAGACAGAAAACAAGCCATAAAAACAGCTTGTCAAATGGCCACGTCAAAGGATATTATTCTAATTGCTGGTAAGGGACATGAGACGTATCAAGAAATAAAAGGAGAGCGCTTCGATTTCGATGATTATAAAACAGTACAAGAACTCTTAAAACAATTACAAAAGTAGATGCTGTATTATTTATTTGAATACTTAGAACAACAATTTCAGTTTCCTGGAGCAACACTTTTTGGGTTCTTAACTTTTAGAGCAGCGGTAGCCATAATCTTATCATTGTTAATTTCTACAATTTATGGTAAGCGTATCATAAGATTTTTACAACGTAAACAAGTTGGTGAAACCATTAGAGATTTAGGTCTAGAAGGTCAGGTTGAAAAGGCTGGAACACCAACAATGGGCGGAATAATCATCATTCTTGCCACCTTGATACCTGTTTTATTGCTTGCAAAGTTAGAAAACATCTATATCATCCTCTTGATAGTAACAACCTTATGGATGGGTACTATAGGATTCCTAGACGATTATATAAAGAAATTTAGAAACGATAAAGAAGGTCTAAAAGGAAGATTTAAAGTTTTAGGGCAAGTTGGATTAGGCATTATTGTTGGTGCTACATTATATTTTCATAACGATGTTACAATAAAGGAAAAGTTACCTATTGAGCAACAAAAAGTGCTACTTGCTGAAAATCCTGACCTGCCTGCGACAAAATTATTTAAGCCAGAAGAAAAGTCAACTAAAACAACCATTCCGTTTGTAAAAGGGAATGAGTTTGATTACTCAAGTTTAATTACATGGATTGGTCCTAATCTTAATAAGTATGCTTGGATCATATTTATTTTGGTGAGCATATTTATCATTACGGCAGTATCAAATGGCGCAAATCTTACAGATGGTATTGATGGTCTTGCTGCAGGATCATCAGCCATAATTGTATTGACTCTAGGCATATTTGCATGGATATCTGGTAACATTATTTTTTCAGATTACCTAGATATTATGTACATCCCAAAGGTTGAAGAAATAACCATATATATAGCAGCTTTTGTTGGAGCCTTAATAGGGTTTTTATGGTACAATGCCTATCCAGCTCAAGTTTTTATGGGAGACACAGGTAGCTTAACTATAGGAGGTATTATTGCTGTGATAGCAATTGCCGTAAGAAAGGAGTGGTTAATTCCTGTTTTATGTGGCATTTTCTTAGCAGAAAACCTCTCTGTTGTTTTACAGGTAAGCTACTTTAAGTATACAAGAAAA
Organism: Winogradskyella poriferorum; assembly: GCF_050618035.1. Taxonomy (GTDB): domain Bacteria; phylum Bacteroidota; class Bacteroidia; order Flavobacteriales; family Flavobacteriaceae; genus Winogradskyella; species Winogradskyella poriferorum_A. The sequence goes on along the minus strand of NZ_JBODPY010000001.1, from coordinate 123,649 downwards.
AAATATGGCGAAGGAAGACGCATTTTTAAAATGTCGCCATTACACCATCACTATCAGAAATCAGGATATCACGAAAGTAAAATAGTAACACGATTTTGGATTATAGGAATACTATTAGCAATAATATCGATTGTTACACTTAAGATCAGGTAATGAAGCGATTGGTGATACTTGGAGGTGGAGAAAGTGGTGTTGGTACAGCATTGCTTGGGAAGGAAAAAGGGTATGACGTTTTTGTTTCTGATAATGGAACTATTAAAACAAAATACCGTGACGTTCTTTTAAATAATGAGATTGAATTTGAGGACGAAACTCATACAGAATCTAAAATACTAAATGCAGATTTGGTGATGAAGAGTCCTGGTATTCCAGACAAGGTAGAAATCGTTAAGAAAATTAGATCTGCTGAGATAGAGTTGGTATCTGAAATTGAATTTGCATCACGTTTTACTGATGCAGAACTGATAGCAATTACAGGGAGTAACGGTAAGACAACTACTGCGACTTTAACACATCATCTTTTAAAAAAGAATTTAAATGTTGGTTTGGCAGGTAATATTGGAGACAGTTTTGCAAAACAATTACACGAAAATCACTTTGATCATTATGTGTTGGAAGTAAGTAGTTTTCAATTGGATGATATTGTTGACTTTAAACCTTCAATAGCTGTTTTAACCAATATCACACAAGATCACTTAGATCGCTACGATTATAAATTCGAAAATTATATCGCATCAAAATTCAGGATTGTAGAGAATCAATCTTCTGATGATTACTTCATTTATGATGGTGATGATCCTGTCATTTCTGAGTGGATGAAAAATCATTCAATTCAATCAAAATTATTGCCTTTCTCATTAACTAAAACAGTTGAGCAAGGTGCATATTATAGAGATAACGAAATAACAATAACAATAGATAATAACAAATTAACAATGCCTACAGAGAACATTACATTAGAGGGGAAACACAACATTAAAAATGCAATGGCGGCTTCTACCGTTGCACATTTATTAAAAATTAGAAAGCAAACCATAAGGGAGAGTTTGGAGAACTTTCAAGGGGTAGAACACCGTTTAGAACACGTGCTAAAAATAAATAAGGTACAGTACATAAATGATTCTAAAGCTACTAATGTTAACGCAACATATTTTGCATTAGAAAGTATGGATGCGCCAACTGTTTGGATCGTTGGTGGAGAAGATAAAGGAAATGACTACAAAGAGTTGTTTCCATTTGTAAATGAAAAAGTAAAAGCCATAATCTGCTTAGGTGTTGATAATTCAAAGTTATTTGAAGCCTTTGGAAACATGGTAGATATCATTATCGAAACAGAGTATATGTCAGAGGCTGTTAAGATTGCATACAAGGTTTCTGAAGCAGGTGATAATGTATTGTTGTCACCAGCATGTGCAAGTTTTGATTTATTTGAAAATTATGAGGATAGGGGACGTCAATTTAAAAACGCCGTACGTAATTTATAATAATATGATTTAAAATCGAGATTAGAATCGAGTACTGAGGGATAAGCATGCAGAAATTACTAACACAAATAAAAGGGGATAGAGCAATCTGGGCAATTGCGACGTTATTGGCTATCTTTTCTTTTTTACCTGTTTACAGTGCTGCAAGTAATCTCGCCTATACAGGAGGAACAGGTAATACATTCTCCTACTTTGTAAAGCATTTTATGCATCTTCTACTTGGGTTTTCTATCATGTATGGCGTTCATAAGGTTCCTTACAGATACTTTAGAGGACTATCCATGATTATGTTACCGATTGTGGTTGTGTTATTATTAGTAACCTTGCTTCAAGGGACAACCATTGAAGGGGCTAATGCAAGTCGTTGGATAAAAATTCCTATAGTCAATATGTCCTTCCAGACGTCCACTTTAGCTGCAGTTGTATTGATGGTATATGTCGCGCGCTATTTATCCAAAATAAAGGATAAAGTAGTTAGTTTTAATGAGACTATAATACCACTCTGGGCGCCGGTTTTCTTAATTCTAATATTAATATTACCAGCTAACTTCTCAACGACAGCAATAATTTTCACTATGATTATGATGCTGGCTTTTATTGGAGGTTATCCGATCAAATATTTGTTAATAATCATAGGTACTGGCTTAGTGGCCTTAACTATGTTTATTTTGGTGGCTAAAGCTTTTCCAGATGCTATGCCGAATCGTGTAGATACGTGGATGAGTAGAATTGAAAACTTCTCAAATGGTGAAGATACAGAAGCAGATTATCAAATTGAAAAAGCAAAAATTGCAATAGCGTCAGGAGGTATACAAGGTGTGGGGCCTGGTAAGAGTAGGCAAAAGAACTTTCTTCCACAGTCTTCTTCAGATTTCATATTCGCTATTATTATCGAGGAGTATGGTTTAATTGGAGGTCTTTTTCTCTTAGTGCTTTACAGCTGGTTGCTATTTAGAATTGTAATAGTTTCTCAAAAAGCAGATACCATATTTGGAAAGTTATTGGTCCTTGGAGTTGGTCTCCCTATAGTATTTCAAGCATTAATTAATATGGCAGTAGCAGTGGAATTATTTCCTGTTACAGGGCAAACTCTTCCGCTAATAAGCAGCGGTGGTACTTCTATTTGGATGACATGTTTGGCTATTGGTATTATACTAAGTGTTAGTGCAAAACGACAAGAAATTAAGAGTAAAGAAGATTTAGAAAACGATAATCCATTGGATATACTAAGCGAAGCTATATAATGGGTGTATATAAATTCATATTGTCAGGTGGTGGAACAGGAGGTCACATATATCCTGCAATTGCTATTGCGAATGAATTAAAAGAAAGACATCCAAATTCTGAATTTTTGTTCGTTGGAGCCTCTGATAGAATGGAAATGGATAAAGTGCCTCAAGCCGGATATAAAATTGAAGGCTTATGGATATCAGGTTTTCAGAGAAAAATTTCTCTAAAGAATTTGGTCTTTCCCTTTAAGTTGATTTCAAGTCTAATGCGTTCAAGAAAAATTATAAAATCATTTAAACCAGATGTCGTAATTGGGACAGGAGGTTTTGCTAGCGGACCTCTTTTAAAAGTGGCGACATCAAAAAAGGTTCCAAGTTTAATTCAAGAACAGAATTCTTATCCAGGAATAACCAACAGATTATTGGGAAAAAAAGTAGATAAAATTTGCGTCGCTTATGATGGTTTGGAACGCTTCTTCCCAAAGGAGAAAATAAAGCTCACTGGTAATCCTGTAAGAAAGGATTTAATTAGTTTTAAAAATAGCCAAGTTGAAGCAAAAGATACTTTTAAGCTCAAACATGGTAAGCATACGTTATTAATACTTGGAGGTAGTCTTGGAGCAAGGAGAATTAATCAATTAATCGAAAATCATATTGACTTCTTTGAAGCCAATAATGTTGAATTAATATGGCAATGTGGAAAGCTATATTATGATCAGTACAAGAGATATAGCAAACTAGATCACGTTCAGGTTCATGCCTTTTTAAACGAGATGGACTTAGCTTACAATGCAGGAGATATCATTATTTCTCGCGCTGGAGCCATTTCTGTTTCAGAGTTGTGTATAGTAGGGAAGCCAGTGATTTTCATTCCTTCACCTAATGTTGCAGAAGATCATCAAACCAAAAACGCCAATGCAATTGCGGATAAGAATGCAGCAATAAAAATATCAGAATCTGACCTTGATAGTCATTTTAAGGATGAATTTTTGGGTTTACTACTTAATGATGATAAGAGAACCATGCTTGCAGATAATATTAAAAAGTTAGCCTTAACAAATGCAACACAAGATATTGCTGATGAGGTAGATAAACTATTATATAGATAATGGAATTGGCAAACAAACATAACGTCTATTTTATTGGTATTGGTGGTATCGGTATGAGTGCTATTGCACGTTATTTTGTGGCCCAAGGAAAGAATGTTGCCGGTTATGATAAGACGGAAACAGAATTAACTAAGACATTGCAGGATTTAGGGATTGATATTCACTTTAAAGATGATATTGATCTAGTAACTGAGACATTTAAGAATAAGGAAAAAACATTGGTTGTATATACGCCTGCTATACCAAATTCGCATTCAGAATTAACCTTTTTTAAATCTAATGCCTTTAAAGTTTATAAACGATCAGAGGTATTGGGTGCAATTACCAAAGAAACAAATTGTCTTGCAGTTGCTGGTACTCATGGGAAAACAACAACAACAAGTATTTTAGGGCATTTACTAAATTATTGTAATGTCCCGGTTACAGCTTTTCTTGGAGGAATAAGTGAAAATTATAATTCTAACCTCATACTAAACGGAACCGAAGTTACCGTTGTAGAGGCTGATGAATTTGATAGATCTTTTTTAACCTTATCACCAAATATTGCAGGTATTACCTCTATGGATGCGGATCACTTAGATATTTATGGTGATGAGAAAGCGCTACATGATTCCTTTAAAGAATTTATAAAATGTATTAAACCCGAAGGAAAATTATTTGTTAAGAACGGATTGCCACTTAATGGAATAACCTACGGAATTGAAGATAATTCTGATTATTCAGCTCAAAATATAAGAATCGATAATGGATCTTATGTTTTTGATTTTAAATCACACGAAAAAATATATGAAGATTTCAGGCTTAGCCTACCTGGTAGACATAATTTGTCGAATGCAATAATTGCCTTGGCGATGGCTGTTGAATTTGGGTGCCCTCTAGAACAGCTCGCCAAGGGATTAGCATCTTATAAAGGTGTTAAAAGACGATTTACCTATCAGGTTAAATCAGACGATTTTGTATTAATTGATGATTATGCGCATCATCCTGAAGAAATCAAAGCTGTTCATCAGGCAGTACGCGAAATGTATCCTGGGAAGAAAGTTATGGCCATTTTTCAACCACATCTATACAGTAGAACACAAGACTTTGCTGCAGAATTTGCAGAAAGCCTATCGGAGTTTGATGAAATATTACTTTTAGATATATACCCAGCAAGAGAATTACCTATTGCAGGAGTTAATTCTAAATGGCTCCTTGGTTTAATAAAAAATCCATCGAAAGCCCTGGTTTCAAAATCAGAAATTATAAATAAGATTAAAGAATCAAATGCTCAGGTAATACTAACTATTGGTGCTGGTGATATAGGAGAAGAAGTTAAATTTTTAAAAGAAGAATTTAGCCTTGCGAATTAATTGGAATTACATAAAAATAATCTGTTTGGTGCTAATCGTTGGCTTTTTGTTTGCTTTTTCAAATCAAAGAAATAGCACTAGAAAAGTGGAGATAAAACCGCCTCAGTTTTTAGGTGAAAACAAATTGTTTATCACTGATGCAACTGTTAGTAAATTGTTAATACAAAATCAAGAGCATGTTACGGAGCAATCTAAAGATATTATAGATTTGAACGAGTTAGAAGAGGCCCTGAATTCTAACGCAATGATAAAGAAAGCAGAAGTGTTTATGTCAGTAAACGGTGAGCTTTTCACAGAAATTGAACAAAAAAGACCTATTGCAAGAGTAAGTTCAGAAGCATCGTATTACATAGATGATGAGGGTTCATTTATGCCTTTGTCAAATAATTTTACAGCAAGAGTACCTCTCGTTACTGGGAATATCAATAAAAATAAATTAAATACGGTTTTTCAATTTGCAAAAGCCGTTGATGAAGATGAATTTTTAAAGAAATATGTTATTGAAATTAGGCAGAATAATGACAATACCATAGACTTTAAAATTCGTAAAAGTGATTTTATTGTTCATGTAGGAACACTAGAAAAGCTCGGTAAGAAAATAAATAATTTTAAGGCTTTTTATCAAAAGGCATATAAAGATAAAATTTTGAACTCCTATTCGAGGGTAAGTTTAAAATTTGATAAACAAGTGATTTGCACCAAAAAGTAATCTATGGAAAATCATAACATAGCAGTAGGATTAGATATAGGAACAACTAAGATTGTTGCTATGATTGGTCGTAAAAATGAGTATGGTAAACTCGAAATATTAGGGGTAGGAAAATCTAAAAGTTTAGGTGTTCATCGTGGTGTAGTAAATAACATAACGCAAACTATCCAATCGATTCAGCAGGCAGCACAAGAAGCAGAAGTTGCTGCAGGAGAGAAGATTACTGAAGTTACAGTTGGTATTGCTGGCCAACACATAAGAAGTTTACAACACAGTGATTACATAACACGCTCTAATTCGGAAGTTGTAATTGATGAGGCAGATATTGACCGATTAATTAATCAGGTACACAAACTCGTAATGCTTCCGGGAGAAGAGATCATACATGTTTTACCTCAAGAATTTAAGGTTGACGGTCAAGCTGAAATAAAGGAACCTATAGGAATGTATGGAGGTAGACTTGAAGCAAACTTTCATGTTGTAGTAGGTCAAGTATCTTCAATTAGAAATATAGGGCGTTGTGTAAAAAGTTCTGGATTACAACTTGAAGGTATAACGCTAGAACCTTTAGCGTCCGCGAATGCAGTTTTAAGTCAAGAAGAGAAAGAAGCTGGAGTTGCCCTAATAGATATTGGAGGTGGTACCACAGATTTAGCGGTTTTTAAAGACGGCATCATAAGACATACAGCTGTAATTCCATTTGGTGGAAATGTTATCACTGAAGATATTAAGGAAGGGTGTTCTATTATTGAGAAACAAGCAGAGTTATTGAAAATAAAATTTGGTTCAGCATGGCCAGGGGAAAATAAGGATAATGAAATTGTTTCGATTCCTGGTCTGCGCGGAAGAGAACCAAAGGAAATAACATTAAAAAACCTTTCAAAGATAATTCATGCTAGAGTAGTGGAAATTATTGAGCAGGTCTATGTAGAGATAAAGAACTACGGTCATGAAGAGCAAAAGAAAAAATTAATAGCTGGTATTGTATTGACAGGTGGAGGCAGTCAGCTTAAACATTTAAAACAGTTAGTTGAGTACATAACTGGTATGGATACTAGAATTGGCTATCCTAACGAACATTTAGCTGGAGATAGTGATGATGATATTGCAAGCCCACTTTTCGCAACTGCTGTTGGATTGGTGATGGACGGTTTAAAGCGCCAAGAAAGAAAACAAGCAGAGTTGGTAGGTGAGATAGAGGAGAATGTAAATGATAGTTCAGAAGTGCCAACAGAGGAGGAAACCATAGGTGCGAAAGAGAATGTAGCAACCGAAAGGCGTTCCTTTTTAGATAAGTTAACGGAACGTGTAAAAGAGTTTTTAGATAACGCAGAATAAGAATCAATTAATTAATCAAAATAAAATCCCATAATCACAAGTAATATGAGTAATAGTAACGAATTTGGTAACATATCCTTTGATTTACCTAAGCATCAATCTAACGTTATTAAAGTTATTGGTGTAGGTGGTGGTGGTAGTAATGCCATTAATCACATGTTTCAACAAGGTATAAAAGGTGTTGACTTTGTTATTTGTAATACAGATGCTCAAGCACTTCAAAATAGTGGTGTTCCAAATAAAATTCAACTTGGTGTTAACTTAACCGAAGGACTAGGTGCTGGAGCAAATCCAGATGTTGGAGAGCAGGCAGCAGTAGAGAGTTTGGAGGATATCCGTAGGATGTTAGATACCAACACTAAAATGGTATTTATCACTGCAGGAATGGGTGGTGGTACAGGTACTGGTGCCGCACCAATAATTGCTAAAATGGCGAAAGAGCTCGATATTTTGACCGTTGGTATTGTTACCATGCCATTTCAATTTGAAGGTAAAATGCGTAATGAGCAAGCGCAACGTGGGATTGAAAAATTAAGGCAGCATGTAGATTCACTTATTGTCATTAATAATAATAAGTTACGTGAGGTATATGGGAATCTTGGTTTCAAAGCTGGTTTCTCTAAAGCTGATGAAGTATTATCCACTGCTTCGAGAGGAATAGCTGAAGTAATTACACACCACTACACTCAGAATATTGACTTGCGTGATGCGAAAACTGTCTTAAGTAATAGTGGGACTGCCATAATGGGATCAGCAACAGCCTCAGGGCAAACCAGAGCTCAGGAGGCTATAATGAAAGCTTTAGATTCACCACTTTTAAACGATAATAAAATTACAGGAGCCAAAAATGTATTGTTGCTAATTGTTTCTGGTTCACAAGAAATTACAATTGATGAGATCGGTGAAATTAACGATCATATCCAAACGGAAGCTGGTCATGGTGCAAATATCATTATGGGTGTTGGTGAAGATGAGTCGTTACAAGAGTCAATTTCTGTAACGATTATAGCAACTGGATTTAATATTGACCAACAGAATGAGATTTCAAATACAGAAGCTAAAAAAGTAATACATGAGTTGGAGGAAGCGCCTAATGAAGAGGTTAGTACAATAGAAAAAGAACCGGCTATAATAACTCCAGATATTGTTTTAGAAAAGGAATCAGAAATTGTAAGACATACGTTGGTAGATGATGAAGAGGAAATAGAGTCTAAAATACAAGCGGATAGTCTTGATGAAATGGACATTATTCCGACGACTGATTTACTTAAGAGTATGAATGTTGTTTATGAAGAGGTATTAGATAGAACATCTGAATTGCAAGAATCTAATGACTTTATCATAACACCTGTTACCTCTGTTAAGGAGGAAATAGTTGAAGAACCTGAAGAACAAATTACACTTACGTTCGATTTACCTTTATCAAATACTAAACAAGATGAAATTGAGAAACCAGAATCTAATGAAGAAAAGATGTTCTTTAGTTTAGATGATGAGGTTAAGGATATGGATGTTAACGAGCCAGTGGAGATTATTTCTGTTACAGAGGTAAATGAAGAAGGTGAAAAACGCTATGCTTTGGATGATTTTGAAACGTTTGAGTCTTCAATGAATACTGCTACTTCTCCTGAAGTTAAGGAAGAAATTGTCTTCGAGAAAAAAATCTTGCCTTTAGAAGAAACAAAAGAAGTGGTTGAAGAAGAGATTGATCCAATGAACAGTCCAATTTCAGAATTAATTAAAGCTAGGGCAGATGAAAGAAGACGTAAAATGAAAGACTTCAATTACAAGTTCAACAATGCTAAAATAGATGAAATAGAAAAAGAACCTGCTTACAAAAGACAAGGTGTGAATTTAGAAGATGCACAGCATTCTTCAGAAAATAATACTTCTAGAATGTCTGTTGGAACAGACGATAATGATGAAATTCAACTAAGAAGTAATAATTCATTCTTACACGATAACGTCGATTAATAGCAATTCAGTTTAATGTGTTTTATACACACCTGAGTCAAACCCAAAAAGTCCCTCAGCTTTTTGGGTTTTTTGTTTTTTAGCCTATTTCTAAAGGTTAAAACTTCTAAATGTTTAGTATCTTCGTACTCCAAAAATTTAAACTTATGAGTTTACAAGACGATGTAATGAAGGCCATGAAAACGGCTATGAAAGAAAAGAATCAAACAGCTCTAGCTGCCCTTAGAGCGATAAAGTCAGCCATCTTGTTAGAGCAGACTTCAGCCACTGGTGCAGATTCCCTCACCGAAGAGCAAGAGCTTAAGTTATTACAAAAACTTGTAAAACAGCGCAAGGATAGTGCTGCTATATTCATAGAGCAAGACAGAGAGGACTTGGCAACTCCAGAATTAGAACAAGCTGAGATTATTAATCAATTTTTACCAGAAGCTCTAAGTGAAGAAGAAATTGAAAAAGTAGTTGTAATGACCATCGATAATATTGGTGCAGAAGGAATGAAAGATATGGGCAAGGTCATGGGAATTGTAAATAAAGAGCTTGCAGGTAGAGCAGATGGTAAGACTATTTCTACAATTGTAAAAGCGAAGCTTACACAATAATAAAGGGCCACGTAGCTCAGCTGAATAGAGCACTGGATTTCGGCTCCAGCGGTCGTAGGTTTGAATCCTACCGTGGTCACGAATAAATCAAAAAAGCAAGCAAATAAAAAGCTTGCTTTATTGTTTTGTGTCTTTTCTGATTTTCAAAGCAGAGCTTTTTTAGGAAGAATAATAGCAAATCCTACCCTGATCACATTTAAAGTTGATTAGATTAAAACTTAGATCATTATCTGAGTTTTTTATTATTTGATGTTGAATTGATCTTTTTAACAAGATTTATATCTATCGTTATATGGTATCTATTTATGATGAAATTAATGTTCCGGATTTATATGTTAAAAGTCTTATTTTTGAATAATATAAAATCATAAGAATGAAAAGAATACTTGTTACTGGAGGTGCTGGTTTTGTTGGTTCTCATTTATGCGAAAGACTTTTGAATGAAGGCAATGAAGTTATCTGCTTAGATAATTATTTTACTGGTTCTAAGTGTAATATCGAGCACTTAATGGATCATCATTATTTTGAATTAGTAAGGCATGATATTATTAATCCATATATGATCGAAGTTGATGAGATTTACAATCTCGCTTGTCCTGCGTCACCAGTACATTACCAATATAATCCAATTAAGACCATAAAGACCTCTGTAATGGGTGCTATTAATATGCTTGGTTTAGCAAAAAGAGTAAATGCCAAAATTTTACAAGCTTCCACGAGCGAGGTGTATGGCGATCCAACGGTACATCCTCAGGAGGAGTCCTATTGGGGAAATGTAAATCCTATTGGCTTAAGATCTTGTTATGACGAAGGAAAGAGGTGTGCCGAAACATTGTTCATGGATTATAACATTCAAAACCAGGTAAAAATAAAGATTATTAGAATTTTTAATACTTACGGACCTAGAATGCATCCTAATGATGGAAGGGTTGTATCAAATTTTATTGTACAAGCTCTAAGAGGTGATGATATCACTATTTTTGGAGAAGGTACCCAGACTAGAAGTTTCCAATATGTGGATGATTTAGTTGAAGGGACTATAAGAATGATGAATAGTCGAGATGAGTTCTTGGGGCCTGTTAATATTGGAAATCCTAATGAATTTACAATGTTAGAACTAGCCCAAGAAATACTAGATTTAACAAACTCTAAATCCAAACTTACATTCAAACCATTACCAAAAGATGACCCTATGCAACGTCAACCAGATATTAGTTTGGCTAAAAAAGAGTTAAACGGATGGGAACCGAAAATTCAATTAAAAGAAGGTCTTAGGTATACAATAGACTATTTTGATAATTTATTAAAAGAAGGTTTTTAAAATAGAATATAACTATAAAAAGAGAGTCTCCACAAAGGGAAGACTCTCTTTTTATATATAGTCTTTTAGGTCACTACAGTGCAATAAACGCTTGTATGTGTGTTTGAAAATGATTGTTATCTATGCCACTATCTGAATTGTCTAGTGCCAATTTACCAATGATTTGGGTTCTAATTCCAAAGGTCTGTCTTCTATTAAGCCAAAATAATAATCCACCGCCCAGATTAAACGAAACATTTGTGTTATCAATCTTAAAAAATCCCACTCCAGAATTAGCATAAACATCTAACCAATCTAAATTAGGAAAGAGATGCTGTCCGAAATAATACTTTACATGAGTGTCAAATGATAAATAGGAGTAATCTTCTTGTAGAATTATGTTATCTATTTTTTCACCTTCTGCAAAAGAGTTTAAAGTTACAGATTGTTCAACTGCTAAACCTGTATTCCATTTTAATTCAACCGCTGCAGAAACTGGGGCATTGATAGCCCATTCATCCATGCCATTGAATGGAGATTTGGTTCCCTGGCTATTAATTGCATTTAATCCAATACTCAAAAACCATTCTTTTGTATCAGTACTATTTTGTGAGAAAATACTACAGCTAAAAAGGCAAATTATTAATAGCAAAAGTGGATTTTTCATAAAAAATATTTTTAATTAGTCAAAGTTAAACTTTAAAACCTATAAAACAAATAGATATGTCTCCTGAAGTTTAACTAGGCTCTAGGTCTGTGTTCAAATTTGACTATCTGAAATAAAAGAGCTTTTATTCTTTGGCGGTCTTTCCAAATCGCTTTTCGATAATTGGAATTTGATATTAATTTTATTAGTCTTTTTAAGATGTTCATTAAATGTAAGTATGCCGTAACTGTTTTAATCCAAACAACTCTCAATAAGTTATTCGAATGAATGTGTGTGAAGAGTTTTTTTGAATTTTTATAAGAGAGGTTTGAAAAATCCTTAAAAAGATACTTTTGTCTAAGTATGTATTCCTCAGTTTCCCTTGTTTTTAATTTACCTTTAATGATGTCATTCTCATGTTTTGCTATAAGCAGCAATGCATCATATGACGTGCGAAAATTTAGACCATTATAGAAATAGCCTTTATCATTAATTTGATGGTTTAGAATATTGTGCTCAAAGAGATGTGTTTTGTTCGGTATATAATAACTTTGAATCGTGATCCGATTTTTAATAATGCTTCTATTTGATAGTCCGTCAAAATCAGAATTATTAAAAAGCTTTTTGTGAAGTTCTAACGCACATATGTAATGATCGGTCTTAAGACGAGGTAAGTGTTTAGATTCAAAAAAATAATCTCCTAAAGTCATTTTAATTGGGTAATATTCTTTTTTGAAGAGTTCATAACTATAATCAATAGTATCTTTTTCAATTAGAATATCAATATCTCCAATCATGCGTTCTCCGAGATCCTTATAGTGACCACCTAATAATAAAGCTGTACCTTTTAAAAAAGTATACTTAATATGATGCTTATCTAGTAATTGAGAAATTGATTTAGCCTGGTGAATTATAGATCGGTTTCTATTGCGGTTTATTTCAGTTATTTGTTCCAAATAAATCTCGAGATCTTTGGGGATGGATTTTAAAATATTTTTCTCCTTTAGCCGGCAGTAGATTGTAGGTAGGATCAGATGTTCACTGGTAATTTTTACAAGTAGATCATAGTCTACATCACCATTTTCTAATTCATTTTTAAGTTCGAGAGTGTTTGACTTAAAGCTTAGAATATTGGCAATCAGCTGATATGTATTTAGTAGTTTTGCCATTTATAGGTAAATATAAATGCAATTATTTAAAGAGTTTGGAAACCACTTTCATCATTTCGTCATTATCGCTGTAGCTCAATTTATAACAATTGACCGTCTGAAGCCATTTGAGAAATGTTTCTGCATGATTTTGGTTATGTGATAACCAGGACTCTGGTATCAATCTTTCTAATATCACATCAACTCCAACTTTCTTCAGTTGGGTACTAGTGCCAATTTCGTAATTTACTAAAACAATGGACTTGCATGGATAATGTGACTCTGGCGGGTTATTAAATTTGTAATATCGGATTGGTCCTTTAGACTTATTTAAGATGACTTGAGGTAATTTATCATAGTCTTTTATAAAATTCTTCATTAAACCAGATGATGTGTCCTTAATAGATACACCATTTGGATTAAAGTAAATTTGGGAGTTTTTAGCCAGCATAGGTGATACATCGTCAGCTAACATGAAAAATCCGCAGGAAGCCAAAATAGTACTTATTGTTGTTTTACCACTGCCTGATTGGCCAACAAATAGTATAGCACTTTTACCATCTGAAATGGTCGTGCCATGAAAAGTACCTAACCAATCTTTTTCTTCATGATTATGAATTTCACAAATGATGTGCATTACGATTTTTCCTCGCAAAATGTGAATGTCATGTTTTGGTATTTTTAGAATACAGTTGTTATTTTTTAGTAATACGATTTCATCATGAATTAATAAAATATCGAAATATACATTTGAATTTAGATTGATCGCAATTTCATAGGATGAAAGCTGAGGGTGTATTAAATTTAAAAGTGCTAGAGAATTAGAAAATAGAAGTATTGATTTTTCATTAATTCGATAACACTTTTTATAAATTCTTAAATCATCATTTTTGGTGAGATCTGATTTAATCTCGTCATTAACATGCTCATTGGATGACTTTAAATATTCAAAAATCTGGTTACAAACTTCATGTCCATTAATGTCAGGATATGCAGTACTTAAATAACTTGTAAATTTTTGTGGATTTTCTGATTGTAAATAAAGATCCAGGCTCGTTTTAAACTTAGTGTCTACGATACTATATCGATTCGATTTGATATACCAGAGCACCCAATGGTCATCATATAAATATTGCAACGTTGGGGCAAAGTGATTGTTCAAAATTAAAAAAGTCTTTAACCAGTAATTGGATCGCCTCCTGGATCAGGAGGAGAGTCTGCTTGAGCTTTTTGTGGGTTTAAAATCATAAATGTGCCTACAGCAGTAATGGCGGCGTATTTCCCCATTTTTTTAATGGCCTCCTTACGTGAAATTTGGTCATTATTCGTAGTTTTCATAATAGTGGACTAAATTTAGGTTAAAAATAGTAAAATAATTTGTTTTAGTTCAGCGTCCATAACATAATTAAGGCTTATATTATAATGTTAATAGGTTTAATAAATAATCTATTTGAACTAATTCATTTTAGTTTAGATTTGTTGACAAAGGTTGCTTCACAAGTAAAGCTCATTTATTAAAATGATATAATACTTTTACTAAGCTAACGAAGTGTACAAATGTACTAGGTTATTTAGTTAGAGATATTTAATAAATTAATGAAACTATTCGTATAGTATTGTGGACATCTTACACCTAAAGAATGGCTTTTATATTTATACAATAAACAATTAACAATCGCACAAGAATGATTATAGAATATATTGAGAATAATTGTAATAAGCATTATTTTCAACTTGAAAATAAAGTAGTCGAAAATTTATTTAACAAAGAGATTTATTAGAGTATTCAATATTTTACTTCGATGAAATAATCAGATATTTTATGTTGTTGATTGCTATCCCAAAAAGTGCTAGTACTTCTATTATGTCTACAATCGGTGAGTTACATACTATTGAAGCTATACAGCAGACAGCAGATTACAAGCATTTTCCAAAGCCAAATGAGTTGAAGTATTTACATAATTTACATAGCGATATACGTGAGTTCAATAAGGAAATATGTCAAAAATGGGTGGATGATAAAGTTCTTTATAAACAACATATATTTCCTTCTAGGAATAATGTTGAATTATTAAGAAATACGAGAAAAGTTGTTCTTTTAAGAGATCCTCATGAGGTGATTTTAGCTTATCAGAGAGGAGTTGAAAGCGGAATACATAAAATGTTTAAAGGGTTTAAATATGGATTGACCTCAGATAATTGGTTAGATAAATGCAAAAAAAATGGATTGTTTGACGATCTTTTGTTGTTTTATAATGGTTGGAAGGAAGTTAATGATGAAAATACTTTAATTGTAGAATTTGAAGAATTTAAAAAATCCCCTGCTAAAATTATCCGTTCAATAGAAGTTTTTTTTGATCTAGAATTGACTAAAAGAGAGTTTGAGGTGCATAGAAAACGTTATTCAAAAAGAAAACAATCTATTTACAGAAAGTTTCGTATTTGGATAAAGAAGAAGTATACCAATACAATTTATTCTATAAATTTATTAACAGATTTAGGATGGTTTCCAAAAATTAAAGATGAAAATTGAAAAAAAGAAGAAAATTGCTGGAAAATATATTTTTTCAGGTCTCTTCAAAACAACTATCCAAATACTCGCTGGTTTTGTTATCTTCAGATGGATAGATCCAAAGTCTTTAGGCTATTGGCAAAGTTTTACAGTTATTGTTAGCTATCTAACTATTCTAAATCTTGGCGTCACGGTAGGTATAAATAGAGAAATTCCATATTGGATAGGTAAAGGAAATAACTCGAGGGGATTAACTCTTTTGCAAACAGCCAAATATTATGTGAGAATACTTGGGTTACTTATGATTTTAATTGGGTCATTGTTTGGACTGTTTTTTTACATTTTTGAAATAATAAACTTAGAAGGATTTACATTTTTGATTCTTGCCTTAGTTTTAACGACGTTCAATCTAAACGTTGATCTTTTCGGTGCTACATATAGATCTTCATCAGCATTTAATAGGCTAGCTAATATTCAATTTGTATTAACTGTTTTATATATTCTTTTTATTCCGTTGATATATTATTTTGAAATTTGGGGATATATTTTTTATTTATTGCTAATTTCTGCAAAAACAGTTTTTTTGTTAAGCTGTTACAGTCCATTAAAGGCAAAGCATAAATTTAGAAAAGAAGATTTCATCTATCTAGTTAAGGTAGGCTTACCAATTTATTTCTGGAATTATGTGAATTCTCAAATACAAAGTTTCCCAAGATTAGTATTGATATTGATAGGTACACCATATTTAGTTGGTTTATATGCTCCTTCTTGGAGTATTAGACAGGCGATGCTTAACATACCAAAATATACAAATCGCTATTTGTTTCCTCAAATGTCACATCGATATGGTAAAACCGATAGTCAAAAGCAGGTCAGCCAATTTGCCATTAGATCTGCGATTTATTTATTTTCACTGACCTTTTTAGGAGGTGCTGTTTTCGCTTATTCCTTGAATTATATTTTTCCTGTGTTTTTTCCTGAGTATCAAGAAGGTATTGTAGCTGCCCAAATTATGATATTTTCTGGTGTGTTTTATGGAACAAATCTTATATTTCATAATGCCTTGAATGCCTTGATGAATATTAAAATTTTTAAAACGATAATAGGTTTAAAAGTTGTCACGATTTTTCTAACTACTTATTTAGCAAGTAATATTTTTTCTTCACTATTAGTTGCAGTTTCTATAGGTTCGCTATTATCTGAAATGGTTGTAGCTATTTTATATTATATAAACCTAAACCGATTGAAATGAAACCTAGATTTTGTAAATATTTAATTATGATATCAAGTACGTTTCAATTTTTAAACGTGACAGAGTATTTAGGGAAGTATGGGATTGAAAGAAGAAATTGCATTTTGGTTTTGATGTCTAAGCGAAAAAAAGTTAATCATCAGATTCTTGAACTGTTCAATGATGAAAAATTTGCTGAAGTTATTTTTTTATTTGACCAAAAGAGGATTGGAATATTTAGGGCCGAATTTTTGGCTAAGAAAAAGTTAAAACGATTAAGTTTTGAAAATATTATCATTGGCAATTTATATAATATTTGGTGTGAGTATTTAATAAATCTACATGAATTAAACCATAAGCCAGTAGTGGTAGATGACGGAACACTAACAATTGTCATATCTTATAACAGAAAAAAGAAAATTACACCAAAATCAAGGCTTTTAAATCGTGATTTTATTTTCAGTCAGTTTTTTTTAAGGACAAAGAAGAAATATAAAGGACCATATAAATTTTTTACAATATTCGATAATTTGGAATTCTCAATAAACGATACAATTGAGAATAATGACCTAAAGCAATCAAAAAGTACATATTCTGTGCCAAAAAATGACAGTCCTGAAATATGGATTTTGGGTACACCTATTGTTCAGAAAAAGATGATTTCTGAATTAGATTATTTATCTATGATTAAAAGGATAGAAAAATTTGCAAATTCTAATCAATTAGGAATTAAGTATTTTAAACATCGTATCGAAAATCATTATGAGTTCCCAATTTGTCAATTTGAAAACTCTAAACCTTTTGAAATATTTTATTTAGAAAGTACAATTACACCGAAGTATATAGTGAGTTTTTATTCGACTACATTATTTACAATGAATAAATTAGGTTATTCTGGGAAATTAATGTTTATCAATATATCTGACGACAAAAAGAAACAAGGGGACTGGTTCAATATTGAGCTGGTATATGATGTTTTAAATCGTAGCAAGGAAATAAAAGATTTTGATGAAGATTTTATTTAAGTTAGCACTGTTATCTATATTGATCTATTTGACCGCCGATATTGCGATTCGTAATGATGAAGGAGGCTCACGTCCTATTGTCCAGGCAATTGGTGGGATAAGCCTGATTCTTGTTTCCTGGTATAATTTAAGGAACCTGTCTATTTACAGTAAGTTGTCAAGTAGACTAACCTTTTTTAAATTTTGGAGATTGTTCATAGGTCTGATGATTATTTACTATTGTATAGGTTTTAATAGTATTCCATCATACCATGTCACAAATAGTCCAAGAGATTTGGTTATTGCTATTTACATATTCGCAGTAGCTTTATTTTTCTTTTATGGAACAATACGTCAACACTTATCTGTTGGCTTACTTAATACTTTAATTATAGTTGTTCTTTTTAATGGGCTTTTTGAAATTTTTTATGCTTTTATAACAGCGCGTAATATAGATGGTGTTGATGTCATAAATACTTCTGCTGGCTATATCTTTGTTATGATCTTACCATTGTTGCTCTTCAAGTTTCAAAAATATAATATTTGGATTTTTATAATCGCTTTAATATTGACAATGCTCACAGGGAAAAGAGGGGCTTTGGTGATTTTCATTTTTTTGTTTTTATACGGCTTGTATAATTTTAGATGGATAAAAAAAACGTTTAAACTAAACTGGAAAATTCTATTTTTCCTCGTTTTAATTGTCTTTGGGTATCTTTTCTTTATTGATTCCGCATTCGAAAGCTTAGAATATAGACTATTAACTATTCAAGACGAGAAAAGAAATATGATAGCATCAGGAAGAGATGTTATATGGCAAACATTATTGACTAAATGGTTGGACTCTGATTTTATCGGTATTATTTTTGGTTATGGATTTTTCGCAACTATTAGTTTAGGAGGGAATTTTGCTCATAACGATTTTATCGAATTTCTAGTGGATTTTGGTGTTATTGGGTTAATAGTTTATTCATTGGTATTAATATTTTATTTAAGAAATATTGGTTGGATAAAAAAAATGAATCGTTATTTAAAAGTTTTATTGTTGTTCTGCTTTTTAATATGGTTAGGGCGAGCAATTATTGCGGGAACTATTCGTACGGATCAAATTATTCTATCTATGAGTATTGGTTATCTCTTTGGCATAGCTATAAAACAAAAATTTCTTTATGAGTAAGAAAATTAATACATTTATTATTGGTGCTCAAAAAGCCGGTACAACAAGTTTATATGATTGGTTAGGGCAGCATCCATTAATTGATGCTCCAAAAGAGATTAAGGATTATCATTTTTTTTCTGAAGATGGAATTTTCTCAAAAGGATATGAACATATAGAGTCATTTTATCGGTTGCGAGGATCAGAAATTCGTTTACATAGTGCTGTTAATTATCTATATTTTGATGAGTTATGTGCAAAAAGAATACATGATTATAACCCAGAAGCCAATCTTATAATCTGTCTTCGTAATCCTGTAGATCGGGCAATTTCTGCCTATAAGTATTTCGTAAGAACTTTGAGGGAAAATAGATCATTCTCTGATGCTATTGCTAGAGAATTAAATAAAGAGTTAAATTCTTATCAAGAATTATCAAACAACTCATATGTTGCTCATGGTATGTATTCCAATCAAATTGATACATACCTTAGTTTTTTTTCTAGGAATCAGATAAAACTAATTTATTTTGATGATTTGATTCATGAGCAAAAACAGGAAGGAGTTTTAAGGGACTTATTAGATGACTTAGACATAGTTAGTTTTTTTAAATTTGATTTTATTCATTTGAATGCCTCTTCAACACCTCGGATTAAGTGGTTAAACTTATTAATGCGGAATCCTCAGGTTACAGACATAATTAAACCTTTTTTTTCATTCAGGTCTAGGAAAAGAATGGCCAAGTTTATTGAACAAATAAATATTTCAAATAAACCAATTGAAATTGAGATAACAGATAAAGATATAATGTATCTAAGGAGGGTTTTTGAAGATGAACTAAAGAAATTAAAGCGGTTTTCGAATCATTCATCAATTCAGAAATGGATATGAAGGTGTTGATAAATGTGCCGTGTCTTTCTCAACCTGGTGGTGTTTCAAATCATTTCATTGGTCTGAGATGTTACTGGAATAATCAAGTAACTTATAATGTTATTGGAAGACGAAATAATTATTTATCGTATTTGATTTTGATATATGATTATTTCAAGTTTTTTGTAAAATGTCTGTTTGTAAAATATGATGTTATTGTTTTAAATCCATCCTTAGGCAAAACTGCCATCAAAAGAGATGCGTTATTTCTAATAATCAGTAAATTTCTAAAAATTAAAACAGTTGTTTTTTTTCATGGATGGGATAGTGAAGCGGTTAATAAGATCGAAAATAATCCAAAATATTTTGTTAGAGTGTTTAATAAAGCAGACTCTATTTTGGTTCTAGCAGGTTCTTTTAGAAAAACTTTATTGAAATGGGGAGTTAAAAAACCTATTTATTTGACAACAACAAAAGTAGATGATAGATTGTTAAAAGGATTTTCTATGGATTCGAAACCTATCGAGTCTACTATTCTTTTTCTAGCTAGAATAGAAGAGAATAAGGGTATTTTTATTATTCTAGAAGCATTTAAACATATCTTGAAAAAGTTTCCGAATGTAAAGCTTATAGTCGCAGGTGAAGGTGGTGCTCTTAATCGAGCCAAGAAAAAAGTCAAAAAAGCACCAATTAAACAAGTAGAATTTCTAGGAAACATCAATGGTAATTTGCTTATTGATACTTTTAGAAGGTCATCCATCTATGTTTTGCCAACAACTCACGGGGAAGGAATGCCAACCTCGGTGATTGAGGCCATGGCGTTTGGATTACCTGTAATTACACGGCCAGTTGGAGGTATAAATGATTTTTTTGAAAATGAAAAAATGGGCTATTTAATGGATAGTTTAGATCCAAAGGACTATGCAAATGCACTTATAAGACTAATTGAGAATCCAGATAGATGTAGTCAAATAGGAGAATATAATCATAACTTTGCAAAGGAACATTTTCTAGCGAGTAAAGTAGTAAGGCAACTTGAAAATTTATTGATGAATGGTTGACTTTAAAGATTCATTTTTAAGACTAAATGACTATTGTGAATCCGAAGATTATAAAGGATGGGACCCCTATGATGGACTCAACTCAAAATTTTTTCAAGCCCTACCAATGAAGTATTGGGATTTGGCAAGGTTAGCATGGATTCAAGGTTTTAAGCGTAGTCCCATCAATTTCCGAAAATTGTTTTTGGTACCTAAGGAACATAATGCCAAAGGTGTAGCCTTATTTTTATCAGGGTATTGCAAACTATACCACGCAGCTAAAAATGGAGATGATATTTTCGGCTCCCAAACGGAGTTGCTTAGAAAAATAGAAAACATTACTGGGTTATTATTAAGCCTTAAGAACAATGAGTATTCTGGAGCATGTTGGGGTTATAATTTTGATTGGCAAGCTAGAAGACTATTCTTATTTAAAAAACACACCCCTACTGTTGTTGTAACATGTTTTTGTGTTGAAGCCTTAATTGAAAGTTATGAAATCACAAAGGACGAATCTGTAATTGAAGTTGCAGTATCTGCAGCAGAATTTGTGCTAAAGGACTTAACAAGAACACCATATGGCGAAGGCCATATTTTTTCGTATAGTGTGTTAGATGGCAATAACACAGTAATTAATGCGTCCTTGCTAGGTGCAAAAATATTAAGTTATGCCTATAAATACAGCCAAAAGCTTGAGTATTACGATGAAGCTAGAAAAGCAGTAATTGCGGCTTGCAATATGCAAGAAAAGGACGGCTCTTGGATTTATGGTTTATTACCTGTTCAAAATTGGAAAGATAGCTTTCATACTGGATTTAATTTAGATGCCATAGCTACGTATCAAACGATTACCAAGGACCAATCATTTCAAAATAATATTCAAATAGGTTGGGAATATTATAAGGAGAATTTTTTCGAACCTGACGGAAAGTCAAAATATTATCACAATAAAACCTATCCTATTGATATACATTGTCCTGCACAGGTAATTGTTACAGCCTCAAAGCTTAATGAATTTAAAGCGAATCAAGATTTCTTGAAACTCATTTTAGATTGGACGATAAAGAATATGCAATCAAAGAATGGTTATTTTTATTATCAATATAGAAGAGGCTTTAGCTCCAAAATATCTTACATGCGTTGGAGTAATGCATTTATGTTTAACGCTATGGCTCATTTCCATTTAGAATCTGTCAAATAATATGAAGTCAGTATTATTAAATAGGGTTTTAACTTATGCTCCTGAATCAAGAGGAGAACTAATTGATTATGCTTATACGAATAAGAAAATTCTAGTTGCGGTTAATGCAGAGAAGATATTACACGCTACTGAGGAAAGTCGCAGAATAGTTAGTAGAAATCTTGGATATCCTGATGGTATAGGTGCTGTATGGGCATTACATAAAAAGGGATATAAAGATGTTAGTAAAATTCCTGGTTGTGAATTGTGGCTTAACATTGTTGAAAGGTATTACCAATCCAAATCATTTTATTTAATTGGAGGTAAGAAAGAGATTATTGATACTACTGTAAAAAAATTGAAAAATGAGTATAAAGGAATAAATATCTGTGGATATAGAAATGGTTATATTACGGAGGCTGAAACTAAAGAATTAATTGATGAAATAATAGCCAAAAAACCAAGTATTGTTTTTGTGGCTATGGGTTCTCCAAAACAAGAACTTTTAATGGAAAGACTTCAAAAAGAGCACAGTGCATTGTATCAAGGACTAGGAGGAAGTTTTGATGTATATACTGAGCACGTGAAGAGAGCTCCAAAATGGTGGGTTTCTAATAATTTGGAGTGGGCCTACCGTCTTATAAATCAGCCATCAAGAATTAAACGTCAAATACATTTGGTTCGTTTTTTTATTAATCTAACTTTGGGACGCTATTAATTGAATTTTATGCCGTTAGAAATGACAATAATTGCAGGTGCAAGACCAAACTTCATGAAAATTGCGCCTATTATTCACACATTAGATGAGGAGATATCAAAGGGAGTCAACATTAATTATCGCTTAGTTCATACAGGTCAACATTACGATAATAATATGTCTGGTAGTTTTTTTGAACAACTTCAAATACCAGAACCAGATGTAAATTTAAATTGTGATGGAGGTAGTCATGCTCAACAGACCGCCTCTATAATGTTAAGATTTGAAGATGAACTATTGGCTAATCCGGCCGATTTGGTAATTGTTGTTGGTGATGTAACCTCAACTATGGCTTGTGCGGTAGTTGCTCAAAAACTTCATACTAAAGTAGCACATATAGAAGCTGGTATTAGATCTGAAGATTGGTCTATGCCAGAAGAAATAAATAGATTAATTACAGATAGCATCACTAATTATTTTTTTACGACTTCAAAAAAAGCTAATGAGAATTTGATAAGCAATGGAGTTGATAAGAATAGTATCTTTTTTGTTGGGAATACAATGATTGACACATTGCTTAAGTACAGGTCTAGTTTTTTTGCGCCTAAAATTTGGAATGAATTGACTCTTGCACCAAAAGAATATATTGTTATGACCATGCATCGACCTGCCAATGTTGATGAAGAAGTACAATTAAAATTAATGATAAATGGGATAATGCAAAATTCTAGAGAATTGCCAATTATCTTTCCTGTTCATCCAAGAACCGCTAGAATATTAAAGGAATTGCAAATTAACCATCCACGTTTGCATACAACTGAACCGTTAAGTTACTTTGAATTCAATTATTTAGTTGAGAATGCCAAAGCAATAATTACTGATTCTGGAGGGATAACAGAAGAAGCTTCAATTATGAATATACCTTGTATGACTTTAAGAAATAATACTGAACGGCCTGAAACAATTTCCTTGGGGACAAATGTGCTAGTTGGCACGAACCCTGATCAATTGAAAAAATATTTTGACTTGCTTTTTAAAGGTGATTGGAAAAAGGGACAACCTATACCAAAGTGGGATGGTAAGACGTCAGAACGAATCATAAAGGTATTAGTTGATTTATATAAATAAGTCCATAAAATACAGTTGAGAATAATAATTTTGTATATTTCAAATACTTAGATTGCTACTAATCATCAACCATGTTTAAAACTTTATTTGAAGATTTTTCTCCGGCTAATCATATTGAAATTTGGCTTATTATAGCTTTTATCTTGTCACTGGTTTTAGCATATCGAACATTTCCGACTATACTTTATGTGGCCAAGCAACGAAATTTGATGGATGTCCCCGACGTAAGAAGTATTCACTCCAATAATACACCAACATTAGGAGGTATTGGGATTTTTTTGAGTTTGATTGTGGTTATGACCATTGTTGGAGCATTTTTGAATACTAAAGTCCTTCTTTTAGTAATGGGAGGACTAACCATACTCTTTTTTTTGGGTTTAAAAGATGACCTAACAGTATTGTCTGCTACAAAGAAATTTGCTGGTCAAATATTAGCATCTGGTTTATTAATTATCTTCACAGACACAAGAATAATTAGTTTTTCAACGATTTTAGATATCGATGTTTTGCCATATTGGGTTTCCATTACTTTTACAATGTTTGTCTACGTACTTATAATCAATGCCTTTAATTTAATAGATGGTGTGGATGGTTTAGCTGGAACTTTTGCATTAGCTGTAAGCGGATTATTTGTTTACTTTTTTGTTATCGAAAATGACTTGAGTTTGGCTACAATTGCCATAGCATTGTGTGGTGCCTTGATTGCGTTTTTAAAACTTAATTTTTCTAAATCAAACAAGATATTTATGGGTGATACAGGGTCGCTAATAGTTGGTTTTCTGTTGGCTTTTTTTACCATAAGTTTTATTAACATAGCGCAGTCCGATGATCAGTCTATATATTACCGCGATGCTCCAGCACTGGCATTTGCATTATTATTTTTTCCTTTAGCAGATACATTTAGAATATTTTTTATTCGAATTTTTATTCATAAAGCAAATCCATTTAAACCAGATAAGAATCATATTCATCATCGTTTTTTGGATATTGGTTTTACGCATTTACAAACAACATTAATCATTGTAATCATAAATCTTGTAATTATTATTATCGCTTTTAATTTGACACATTTAAAGTTAAATCACCAAATTTTCTTGTTATTGATTTATGGTTCTTTTCTATATCTGTCACCCTTTTTAATTAGAAAAAGGACTAGTAAAGATATATAAGTAAGTACTCCACTTTGTTTATGGTACAATTGCGATTATATTTGTTTAATACCGAATATACATTACATGAAAATTAGAGTTATAAGTGTTTTATTTTTGTGCATGCTATCCTCATGTGCCTCCAAGAAAAAAGTCCTTTACTTACAGGACGCTTCTAATGAAGGGATAAATAAAGTGAATTATGAATCTGCAAAAATTCAACCTAATGACATATTAAAAATTACTGTTGAGAGTTTAGTGCCAGAAGCATCAATACCATATAACAAAAATATTTCACAAGCTCAAATTGCCCAAAACCTGCAATTATTACAATTAGAAGGCTATTTAGTTTCAGAGCAGAATACTATTAATTTTCCTGTATTAGGGAAAATTCAGACTTCAAATTTAACAACTGAGGAACTACAGAATGAAATAAGGCAACAGTTAGTTTCTGGCGGACATTTATCCAATCCCACCGTCAGTGTGAGGTTGTTAAATGCTAAAATTACTATACTTGGTGAAGTTAATAAACCTGGCACATACAATTTTACTGAGCAAAATATTACCCTCTTACAAGCATTAGGATACGCTGGAGACTTGACAATTAATGGTAAAAGAGAAGATATTTTAGTTACGCGAGAGGTAGATGGTGTACGAAAAATTACTCATATAGATTTAACGTCAAGTTCATTTATGAGTGGCGATTTTTATTTTATAAAACCCAATGATGTAATTATTGTAAATCCAAATAACCCTAGAGTAAAAAATGCGGGTTTTATTGGAAACATAAATAATGTTTTAACAATTGCCTCATTGTTGCTAAGTGTTGCCATTTTAGTTTCTAGATAGTTTATGGATAATTCGTTTAAGAGTATGATGGCTTTTCAAGAAGAGGAAAGTTTAGATTTAAAAAAGGAGTTGAGGCGATATCTAAATTATTGGCCTTGGTTTATTTTAGTTACACTTTTGACATTATTTAGTGCTTACGTTTATTTAAGATATGCGCCTAAAATTTATGAGACAACTGCCAAGGTGAAGATATTAGATGAGTCTGATGGACTTGAATTACCCACCTCAGCATTTATTTTTAAACGTTCTAACATCAATCTTGAAAATGAGATTGAAATATTAACTTCCTACATTATAATTGAGCGAGTCGTAAGAGAGCTAAATTTAAACACTAAATTTTTTGAAGAAGGTACTATTCAAACATCACCTGTTGCAAAATTACCATTTGAATATGACCAATTAATAAGTTCAGATAGCATCACTGGTGACGATACCTATAAAGTAATTCTTGAGAATGATAAATTCGAAGTAATAAACGTTACCACGGAACAAACCTATTTATTCCAAAACCATAACTCTACAATTGTGGAGCACGATTTACCCTTCAATATAATTTATAATAAAGGGGAAGTGTTGGAAGATGTAATTGGTAAAACCTATTTGATAAACTTTAACACTATTGAAAAGGCTGCTCTCTTGCTGAAATCTCAAATTGAAGTTGAAGCAATCGGTGAACAAAGTGATTTATTACAACTCACTTTAAAAGGAGAGAGTTTTGAATTGTCTGAAAGTATTTTGGATACTTTAGTAAGTGTTTTTAATAAAGATGGAATTACGGATAGACAATTAGTTTCACAACGCACTATTGATTTTATTGATGATCGGTTTGCATTTTTGGCAAACGAGTTAGACGA
The DNA here is from genome assembly GCF_050618035.1 of Winogradskyella poriferorum. Lineage (GTDB taxonomy): Bacteria > Bacteroidota > Bacteroidia > Flavobacteriales > Flavobacteriaceae > Winogradskyella > Winogradskyella poriferorum_A. The sequence goes on along the minus strand of NZ_JBODPY010000001.1, from coordinate 97,094 downwards.
TATTGAAGTTGATCGACAAGAATTTAAACAGGATAATAATCTTATAGATCTTGATACAGATGCAGAATTGGGTTTAAGACAAAGAACTAAATCAGATGAGGAAGTTTTTACAATTGAAAACCAATTGGCACTAGCCAAATTATTGAAAGAGGCACTTACAACAACTGAGTCAGATTTATTACCTGCAAATATTGGTTTGCAGAATCAAAGTATAAATAATTTAGTTAATGAATATAATACAACAGTTCTTGAGCGTGATAGGTTAGCTAGTAGTGGAGGTATTAATAATCCTGCAGTTAAATTAGCTACGAATACTATAGAAGATTTAAAGTCTAATATTAATCGATCGCTCAACTCTTATATGGCTCAATTACGAGTCACTCAAAACCAAATAAAGTCTAGAAATAAAAAATTTATTGGTCAAGTATCTCAAATTCCAGAAAAGGAAAAGTTACTGAGGGCCATTGAGCGCCAACAGAAAATAAAAGAGAGTCTATATTTATTGTTACTCCAAAAACGTGAAGAGGCAGCTATCAATCTTGCAATTACTGAGCCTTCAATAAAGGTTGTTGAAAATGCATTGTCAAGTGTTAAACCAATTTCTCCAAAAAGAGGAATTATATACATTGGGGCTTTTTTGGCAGGATTACTAATTCCTTTTGGTTTCCTGTATTTAATGTTTACGCTAGATACAAAAATTCATGGGAAAGATGATTTAACTAAGGTTTCCTCTGAAATTCCAGTAATTGGTGAAATACCAGATTTAAAAAAGAAGCAAAATTTAATCTTCAATGATCCTAATGATAGAAGTGCACTTGCAGAATCCTTTAGAATTTTAAGTTCAAACGTTGATTATATTCTGCCAGTACAGGATAATGAAAAAAGTAAAGTCATTTACTGTACATCAACAATAAAAGGTGAAGGCAAGACCTTTGTGAGTCTAAATTTATCCCTGGCACTATCTAGTATAAATAAAAAGGTACTTATTATAGGTGCGGATTTGAGAAACCCTCAAATTCATTCTCACATTAACGAGGATAAGCATAGACCTGGTTTATCTAATTATTTACATGATATAGATTTTAATTGGAAAGAAGCCATAATAAAAGGATTTGAAAAGCATCCTAACCATCACATTATTTTATCCGGTAGTATACCTCCAAATCCAGCTCATTTATTAACAAATGGGAGGTTTAAAACCTTAATTGAAGAAGCAAAAAAAGACTACGACTATATAATTGTGGATACAGCTCCAATCATTTTAGTTACAGATACAATGTTGATTTCGCAATTAGCTGATGCGACAATCTATATTGCGCGCGCTAATTACACAGAAAAGAAATTATTAGAGTTTTCGAAAGAACTAAATGAGGCTGGTAAACTTAAAAATATGGCCTATGTTATAAATAGCGTTGGAGCAAGTAAGTCTTATGGTTATGGCTATAATTATGGCTATAACTATGGCTACGGAAGTGGTTCTTAATCTCTAGTGAAAATTTACTTATTGGCCATATGATATTTATCATGATTTATCTGGGTTTTCTGAGGTACTTTTAATAGTGAATCATAAAATTACTAATCATGAGATATATCCCTTACGTTTCCGATATAATGACCAAGAACATCATTGCACTTAACAGAGATGATGATCTGGAGACTGCCGAAATGCTTTTTAAAAGGAATAAGATTAGACATATTCCTGTTGTTCAAGAAGAAGTAATTATTGGAATGCTAAGCTACACTGATCTATTAAGAATCAGTTTTGCAGATGCTGTATATGAGTCCGATGAAGAGGTAGATACACTTGTATATAATATGTTTTCTATTGATCAGGTCATGGTAAAAAATGTAGTTACTGTTCCTTCAACAGCGACAATAAAAGAGGTTGCTAAAATATTCTCAGAAAATGAATTTCATGCATTACCTGTAGTGGATGATGGTTGTTTGGTTGGAATAATAACAACCACAGATTTAATACATTTTTTAATGAAACAGTTGTAATAAAAAAGCGCCTAAGGCGCTTTTTTTAGTTAGATAGTGCTTTCAAACGTTGAATTGTTCCGATTGGATTTTCGCTTTTAAAAATATGACTTCCAGCAACGAAAGTGTCCGCTCCAGCTTCGACTAGTTTTTGAATGTTTTGATCGGTTACGCCACCATCTATTTCAATACGTGTGTCGAGTCCTTGATCATCTATCATTTTTCTTAATTTACTCACGCGTTGATAGGTCACCTCTTCAAACTTTTGTCCTCCAAATCCTGGGTTAATAGACATTAACAATATCATGTAGCATTCAGGTAAAATATCCTCTAATACTGAAATTGGTGTCGTGATGTTTAACACAATTCCTGCCTTGCAACCAGCATCTTTAATTTGCCTCAAGGTTCGGTGAAGATGAACTGTAGATTCATAGTGCACGGTAATTATATCCGCACCAACTCTAGCAAATTCCTCAATATATCGTTCAGGTTTTTCTATCATTAAATGAACGTCAAGAGGTTTCTTGGCATGCTTTTTAATTGCTTCAATAACTGGCATTCCATAGGAAATATTTGGTACAAAATGACCATCCATAACATCAATGTGAAACCAATCGGCTTCACTTTGGTTTACCATCTCAGTGTCTCTTTGAAGATTACCAAAATCTGCGGCCAGCATTGAAGGGGCGATAAGGCATTTACTCATCAGCTTTGTTTTAAAAAGTTAATTGTTAGTTCCATTAGACCGTCAGCGGTCGTGAAGTCCGCATTCTTAATCCAATTAAAATGCAAATATAGCTTTTTAGTATTGCTCTACTTTTGAAAGAAGTGTTTATTTCTAATTATGAGTATACCTGTAACTCTTCGTGTTCTATTATTGCGATTAATAGTAAGGATCATATCATCAATCATAAGTCGAGTAAGGCCCTTAGAAAAACTACTTATATAAAAGATAGCTTTCATTTATATATGGGAATACAATAAGTAACATATAAAAAAAGTGAACCCACGGTAATCAGCCGTGGGTTCTTTCATCAATCAAAAAACGAACAGTTATGTTTTGTAACTGTTGTTACCTTTATTAGGTTGGTCGTTAAATATACGAAATACTAACCTAAATATGTCTTTAATATTTTACTTCTCGACGTATGTTTTAGTCTTCTAATCGCTTTTTCTTTAATTTGTCTTACGCGCTCACGTGTTAAATCGAATGTTTCACCTATTTCTTCAAGGGTCATTGGATGTTGATTCCCTAGTCCAAAATATAATCTAATGACATCTGCCTCACGTGGTGTTAGTGTTTCTAAGGCACGCTCAATCTCTGTTCTTAAAGATTCATGTAGAAGTTCTTTATCAGGATTTGGAGATTCTCCACTGCGTAATACATCGTATAAGTTTGAATCCTCACCTTCTACAAGAGGAGCATCCATAGATACATGGCGACCTGAATTTTTCATAGACTCTTTAACATCGTTAATAGTCATGTCTAATTCTTTGGCAATTTCCTCTGCCGATGGTGGACGCTCATGACTTTGCTCAAGAAAAGCAAAAGTCTTATTGATTTTATTGATAGAACCAATTTTATTTAATGGTAATCTTACGATTCTAGATTGCTCTGCTAATGCCTGTAAAATAGATTGTCTAATCCACCAAACTGCATAAGAGATAAATTTAAAACCACGAGTTTCATCAAAACGCTGTGCAGCTTTTATTAATCCTAAATTACCTTCGTTAATTAAATCTGGTAAAGTAAGACCTTGATTTTGATATTGCTTTGCAACAGAAACAACGAAACGTAAATTAGCTTTAGTCAACTTTTCTAAAGCGATTTGGTCACCAGCTTTAATACGCTGTGCTAATTCTACTTCTTCATCAGCAGTAATCAAATCTACCTTTCCTATTTCTTGAAGATATTTATCTAATGATGCGGTTTCCCTGTTGGTAACCTGCTTAGTAATTTTAAGTTGTCTCATTTAATTTTCAGATTTGTGCATTCAGCAACTTAGTGTTGCTTTTTATTATACGTAACAAGTTGAAGAAATGTTACAAAAATGAAATAAAAATTTAGTTTTATTTCATTTAAGTGTTATAACATTAGTTCTAATAGATAGTGGATCAATAAAAAAGCCCATCAAAAATTGATAGGCTTTTTTATTTATTGAGATACAAAAAGTATTAATCCTCTTTATTATCTTCTCTTGGCTTTCTATCGTCTCTGCGGTTATCTCTATTGCGATTGTCGCGACCACGATTGTTTCTATTGTCTCTACCACGATTATTATTATCGCGCTTTGGACGTGGTTGCCATCCTTCTGGTTTTGGAAGTATAGCTTTTCTAGAAACCTTTTCTTTACGTGTCTTAGGATCTGTACCAAAATACTTCACATCAAATACGTCACCCATATTTACAACATCCGAAACATTTTCAGTGCGTTCCCAAGCAAGCTCGCTTACATGCAATAAAACTTCATTTCCTGGAGCTTCTGTATATTCTACAACTGCTCCAAAGTCTAACATTTTTATCACTTTTACTTCGTAAACGCTTCCTACTTCTGGTTTAAACATTAAGGCTTCAATTGTTGCAATAACCTTATCGATACCTTCTTGATCAGTACCAAGAATTTCAACAATACCTTCTTCAGTTACAGGATCTTCATTGATTACAATTGTTGTATTTGTATCTTTCTGTAATTCTTGAATCACCTTACCACCAGAACCGATAACAGCACCGATATATTCTCCAGGGATAACCTTAGTAATAATTTTTGGAGCATGTGCTTTTACTTCGGTATTTGGTGCAGTAATAGTATCTGTTAATTTTTCTAGAATATGAAGACGACCTTCTCTTGCTTGCATTAAAGCTTTGACAAGAATTTCATAAGAAAGTCCCTTAATCTTAATATCCATTTGTGTTGCTGTAATACCGTCAGCAGTACCAGTAACTTTAAAGTCCATATCGCCTAAGTGATCTTCGTCACCAAGAATATCTGATAATACAGCGTATTTATCACCATCAGAAATAAGACCCATAGCAATACCAGAAACAGGTTTCTTTAATTGAATACCAGCATCCATCATAGCCATTGTACCAGAACATACGGTTGCCATAGAAGAAGAGCCATTAGATTCTAATACTTCAGAAACAACACGTACAGTATATGGGCAATCATCTGGCACCATACCTTTTAAGGCACGTTGTGCTAAATTACCATGACCAACTTCACGACGAGATGTACCACGTATTGGTCTGGCCTCACCAGTTGAGAAAGGAGGGAAATTATAATGTAGGTAGAAACGTTCTTCACCTTCAAAAGATGGCATATCTATAATATTTGCATCTCTACTTGTACCTAAGGTTACTGTGGCTAAAGCTTGTGTTTCACCACGTGTAAAAATAGCCGAACCATGAGTTGATGGTAAATAATCTACTTCACACCAAATTGGTCTAATTTCATCCGTTTTACGTCCGTCTAAACGAAGGCCTTCATCTAGAGTTAAGTTTCTTATAGCCTCTTTTTGAGCTTTAGCAACATATTTATGAATTAATTTTCCTAATTCATCTTGCTCTTCTTCAGAAAATGATTCGAAAACAGCTTCTTTTATTTCACTAAAAGCCGCGCCACGTTCGTGTTTTGCAGAACCTGCTTTGGCAATGGCATATGTTTTATCATAAACCATGTCATGAATTTTCTTAGCTAATTCTTCATCTTCAACTTCAGGCTCATATTCTCTAGTTTCTTTCTTTCCGAAAGCTTCAGCAAGTCTTAATTGCGCATCAATTTGAACCTTAATAGCTTCGTGTGCTGCTTTAATGGCTTCTACCATTTCTTCTTCAGAAATCTCATCCATTTCACCTTCTACCATCATAACAGAGTCGGCAGATGCACCAATCATCATATCAATGTCTGAGGCTGCTAACTGCTCAAAACTTGGATTGATAACAAATTTACCATCTACACGAGCTACTCTTACTTCAGATATTGCAGTTTCGAAAGGAATATCTGAAAGTTGAATTGCTGCAGATGCCGCTAATCCTGCCATAGCATCTGGCATAACTTCTGGATCGTGAGACATAAGTTGAATCATCACCTGTGTTTCCGCATGGTAATCTTTAGGGAATAAAGGTCGCAGGCAACGATCAACTAAGCGCATGGTTAAAACTTCACCATCACTTGGTCTTGCTTCACGTTTAAAGAATCCTCCTGGATATCTTCCTGCTGCGGCAAATTTTTCTCTATAGTCAACAGTTAATGGTAAAAAGTCAACATCAGCTTGATGATAATTAGATACCACAGTACATAATAGCATACATTTTCCTGACTGCACCACAACACTACCGTGTGCTTGCTTAGCCAGTTTTCCGGTTTCGATAGATATTTCTCTACCATCACCAAGGTCTATGACCTCTTTGTAAGTTTTTGGAATCATAAAATTTTTAATAATTGTGTTATTGAAACGTTTCAATAATCACTTTGTTAAACAATGGTCGTTGTGTTGTTGTGTAGTTGTTGTTATGACCAATGAAAAACTATGAGTAGCTTCTTCAATTCGCTTTTTAAACTCTTACGAATGAGTGATAAAGTTAAAAAAAGACCACGTCTTTAAACGTGGTCTTTGCAAAAATTATTTTCTTAATCCAAGCTCTTTAACTATAGCTCGGTATCTCAAGATATCTTTTTTAGTTAGGTAATCTAGTAGTGCACGTCTCTTTCCTACTAATTTTACCAATGAACGCTCTGTATTATAATCTTTACGATTATTTTTAAGGTGTTCAGTTAAGTGATTAATTCTGTATGTAAACAGTGCAATCTGTCCTTCTGCAGAACCGGTATCATTATTTCCTTTACCGTGTTTAGCGAAGATTTCTTCTTTTTTTTCTTTTGTAAGATACATTCTAATATTATTGTAAATGATTGTTATGTATTATGAAAGACTTTCTTTCAGCGTGCAAATATAGCGCTTTTTTGCAATTTATAGATTTTTCAACAACTTTTCTTTTGATTATTAAATACTTAGCTATCAATATTTTAATAGTGCGACTCAGTTTTAAATTTTAATACAGGTTAGATTTCCTTAAAGGAAGTCACTTAGACTGCAGAATAATTTTTATGGAATTAAACCTTTTTCGATTGCCTAGGTCTTAACAGTATATTAACATTAAAAAAGTAATCATGAAAAAATTAAATGCAATTAAAAAAGGACTAGTTGGTTTTGTCGTTTTAGGTTTGATTCTTACTTCTTGTAATAAAGATGAAGATGCACCTGAAATTACTAATCAAGTTGAAGAAACGCAGGAAGTTCAAAAATCTGCGGAAATTGACCAAGTAGATAATATTTTGGGAGATTTGATTATTGATGCCTATGAAGGACAAGAAGTTAGCGAAACAGGAAGAGGTAACTATACTGGTGATATACCTCCATGTGTTACGATAACCGTTTTAGCTGAACAAGGTTACCGTGAAGTGACATTAGATTTTGGTACTGAAGGCTGTTTGGTTAATGGTCATATTTTAAAGGGTCAGATTATTTTTGATTATACAAGAGATCCCGAAGCACAACAAATTTCTATTAATTACAATTTGTTAGATTTTTATTTTGATGACAAAAATGTCATCGGAAGCAGATCGATACTCAAAGAATTATCGAATGAAAATGGCAATCCTCAATTTACACATTCGTTAGAGGTAACTGTGATTTGGCCAAGTGGCGTACAGGCGTCTCGTGAAGGAACTCGAATAAGAGAGTGGGTAGAAGGATTTGGTAGTGGTATTTTTAGTGATAACGTTTTTGAAATTACTGGTAATTGGACTGCTACTTTTGTAAATGGTAATACGCACACTTATGAAGTTATAACGCCATTAAGAAGAGAAGTTATCTGTACTTATTTTGTAAGTGGTTCGTTCGATGTACAACGAACAAACTTTGGAGGATTGTTTGATTACGGCAATGGAGATTGCGATAACCAGGCAACATTTACATTCAACAACGGAACCGAAATTGAAATAACTCTAAATTAGTGGTTTATTTAGGGTATATAAAGAAAAAGAGCTACATAGTTTGTAGCTCTTTTTTAATATTATTGTTTGAAAAACTTTTTTGACTGTATACCCTTATTTGAATAAATCTGTAGCAAATAAAATCCGCTCGAAAGGCTAGATACATCTATGCTTTTATTTTGAATGCCTTCAAAATTAAACTGTCTACCATTTAAATCTGAAATAATAATGTTTTCGATTTCTGAAGTTTCGTCCAAAACAATATTTAAGGTTTCCTTTACTGGGTTTGGATAAATTGATATAGTATTAGATTCTAAATTAACTTCGTCATTACCTAAAACACTTTGATCTAATGCTTCATAAAGAACAACAGTTTCATTAACTACGTTACCTAGAAAATCAATATCAATAATATTGGTCGAAGTTCTAAATACAAGGTCACCAGTTGTATCATCGTAATAGTAATAATTAGTTTGATCTACTGTTCCTATGTTGAATACGCTAGCCACTACAAGCGATATACTGAGGTCAGTTTTTAACCTTGTAACACTGCCAGAATAAGAACCTAATCCAAAATCATTTAGATTTAAAGTCCCGTAGGCATCAACGTCAGTGTCAAATGTACCCGAAAATGTACCTGCTATACCTGTTCCATTAGCCTCACCAGTGAACTCACCGCTTGTAGTATCTGAATTTGAATAATTAAAGCTTAAAGGAAAAGTACCAAGTGTTGCATTATTATCAAATATTAGTGTTAAATCTGATCCTTGTTCAGCACCTGTTAAAGAAATTTCACCAGAATTATCTCTAATAAATACCTTAGTCGCAACAGGAGGCATGGCATCTGTTGTAACGGTTAAAACTTCCGTCGTATTTAGGTAAGTTGATAATTCTAAGGCAGTTGGTGCCGCGTTAGAATCTGTATTAGTACCAACCTGTGAGAGCATGGTAAAGTTCCAGGTTAATGCAGAACCTGTTGTGCTTTGGTCAATAGGATTAGTAGAATTTACAATGGCATAACTTGTCTGAGAGTCATTTGCAAATTGACTAATAGGAGCTTGAGCATGGCCTAAATAAATGCCAGCTACTAATAAAAAAAGTAGTTTTTGTTTCATGGACTAAATATTGGTTAATTGCGAATCGCGAAATTAACCAATTTTTGAGATACAAAAAAAGACCTCAATCTGAGGTCTTTAGTTTATTAATTTCTTAATGGCTGATTTGTAATTAAATCGATGTAAAGATTAATTTTTCTCTTAAGATCTTTACGATGAGAAATAAAATCTAAGAAGCCATGTTCTAATAAAAACTCTGATGTTTGAAATCCTTCAGGTAACTCTTGACCTGTGGTGTCTCTAACAACTCTTGGTCCTGCAAACCCAATAAGCGCTCCAGGCTCAGAAATATTAATATCACCTAACATCGCAAATGAAGCAGTAGTTCCACCAGTAGTAGGATCTGTACATAAAGAGATATACGGAATTTTTGCATCTGCCAACTGCGCAAGTTTAGCAGAAGTTTTAGCTAACTGCATTAATGAATAAGCCGCTTCCATCATACGTGCACCACCAGATTTAGAAATAATCATAAATGGGAGTTTTTTCTTTAAAGCGTAATCTGCTGCTCTAGCAATTTTTTCACCTACAACACTTCCCATAGAACCACCTATGAAGGCAAAATCCATACAAGCAATGACTAAATCCTTGCCCATTGATTTACCTACTGCCGTTCTAACCGCATCCTTGAGATTGGTTTTAGCCTGTGCGGCTTTTAAACGGTCTGGATATTTTTTAGTATCGACGAATTTTAGAGGATCCTTTGAGCTAAGTCCTGCATCTAACTCTTTAAATTTGTTGTCATCAAAAAGGATTTCGAAATATTCTTTACTTCCAATTCTTACATGGTATCCATCTTCTGGGCTCACATAAAAATTTTGTTCAAGTTCTTTGGTGTCTATTATTTTACCAGTTGGCGACTTATACCATAAGCCTTTAGGTGTGTCTTTTTTTTCTTCAGTTGAGGTCTGAATACCTTTGTCTTTTCTTTTGAACCAAGCTGTCATATAAAATTATATTTTTTGGATTCAAGATTAAGCGTTTAAATCTTAATCAAAGTTCTAGTTAGTTATTCTGCAAATGTATGATTTATAAAATTACTACATTCCAATTTATCTTCAAAAATTGGTAATTACAACAATTCAAAATGTAGTAAATGAAAACCCACTAAAAACAAATCATTTAGTGGGTTCTATAAATTGTTAGCAATGAGATTTTTACAATGTATCTACATTATTTAAATCTTCAAACGCTTTCTTTAATCTTTCTACGAAAGACAATTCTCCTTTGCGTAACCAAACGCGTGGATCGTAGTATTTTTTGTTTGGTGAGTCTGGACCATCTGGACTACCAATCTGCGTTTGTAAATAGTCCTTTTTCTCATCGATGTAATCTCTTACACCACTTAAGAAAGCCCATTGCATATCGGTATCGATATTCATTTTAATAACACCATATCCAATAGCTTCTCTAATTTCTTCTACTGTTGAACCAGATCCTCCGTGGAAAACAAAATCAATATGATTATGTTCTACATTGTATTTTTCTGAAACATACTCCTGAGAGTTCTTTAAGATTTTCGGAGTCAATTTTACATTCCCAGGTTTATATACACCATGTACATTTCCAAAAGCAGCAGCGACGGTAAATTGGTCACTTACTTTCATTAATTCCTCATATGCATATGCTACCTCTTCTGGCTGAGTATATAATTTAGATTCGTCTACATCACTATTATCTACACCATCTTCTTCACCACCTGTAATACCTAGTTCGATCTCCAATGTCATACCCATTTTGCTCATGCGCTCAAGGTAGGTTTTACAAATCTCAATATTCTCTTCAAGAGGCTCTTCAGAAAGATCGATCATATGTGAACTAAACAGTGATTTTCCTGTTTCTTTAAAGTGTTGTTCACTTGCATCTAATAATCCATCAATCCAAGGCAATAATTTTTTTGCACAGTGGTCCGTATGTAATATTACAGGAACTCCGTAAGCTTCCGCCATTTGATGTACGTGCTTTGCACCTGCAATAGAACCAGCGATTGCTGCTTTCTGATCTTCGTTGCTTAATCCTTTACCTGCATTAAATTGTGCACCTCCATTGGAAAATTGAATGATAACAGGAGCATTAAGTTCTTTAGCGGTTTCTAAAACACCATTAATTGAGTTTGAACCTATAACATTTACTGCTGGTAAGGCAAACCCCTTTTCTTTCGCTAAATTGAATATTTCCTGAACTTCTCTACCTGTTGCTACACCAGGTTTGATATTGTGACTCATAGTATTATGATTGAAAATTTAGAGTTCAAAAATACATAATTTTAAAAATTATTGTGTCTGAAATGGAAGATAAATGAAGAATAAAAAACGAAAACGATGTCGAAGAATGAGCTTGTCCTAAAATGGATAATTGATACCAATATTATAGACGGCATTTCTAAAATTATAGTCTCTAAACCATCTATTATCTAAATCTTGTGCAGGATCATAAGTTTTAAATCCAACATCAAATCTCAGTACAAAGAAGTCGAAATCATAGCGCAATCCAAAACCTGAACCAACAGCAATATCTTGTAAAGACTTAAATCCTGTAAATGTTGCGTCTTCATCTTCAACATTGTCCAAAACATTCCAGATATTACCAACGTCTACAAATAAAGCACCTCTTAAATCACCAAATAAACCAAATCGCTGTTCTGCACTAATGTGTATTTTAAAATTGGCCTCATTAAATTCATTGGTATTGTTTGAGCGACCAGGCCCTAAATTATATGCCGTCCATGCACGGTTGTCATTTGGTCCACCTCCAAAGAAACTCTCAGCAAAAGGAATACTATTAGAATTACCATATGGTATGGCAATACCAGCATAACTTCTAAAAGCAAAGATGTTATTACGTCCAAAGTCGAAATACTTTACATAGTCTATCTCGGTTTTGAAATATTGTGAAAAGGCCACACCAAATACTTCATAGTTGCCGTTTTCGTTTTTTGTACTCCCAAAGAGTTCCGAGAAATTAGAAAGTAAATTTCCTGCTAGCTCCACACGCCACTTAAATATAGAGAAATCATTGTCAAAAATATTTTGGCGCTTGTCTTTTTTGTAATCAAAACTCGATGAAAAGATGAGGTTGTTTTCTGTTAATCTGTCCTTACGCTCATCTATATTGCTTACTGAAATATAATCTTCATCTTGAGGTGTTAATGATGTGTTTTCATTGAGGACATCATCAATAAATACATCTGCAGGTCCAAAGTTATTTGCAGGATTTTCTAATGATTCGTTTTGTCCTATATATCCAATATCGCGAGCGATATTATCGAGTCTATTAAAGGAGTTACTATATACACCAAAATAGTTGTCTGTATTTAGATTTTTAACAAATTGAACATTAAATAACTCAACTGAATTTGTCACTGTGTTTTTTGGAGACCAGTTATATGCTACAATCCCAGCAAAGGTCTGTTTATCTAGACCAATATTTTGTTGGCTTGTGGTAGATAAGTTAATTACCGTATTTGGCGACATGTACTTCGGTATTATTTTATCTGTATTAAAAGGTGTAAATAGCCTAGGTAGTGTCAGCCTTATGTTACCACCAAATTCATTGATATCAAAAAATGCCGAAGCGTCATCAGATCTGTCTTTAGATGCACCAATGGCCGCAATTCCTGTAACTTCTAATGTTTCTGCACCTCGGAATATATTTCTAATTTTCAGTCCTGTACTGAAGGAAAAACCAATTGTCTGAATGTTACTTTGATTAATTTCTGGATCGAAACTAAGTGTATATTTCTTTCTAGGTTCGAGATAGATATTTGCAGTTAAGGTAGTGTCTTCCTCATTTTCTACATAGTCTATACTTGGATACCTAAACATTTGTAAATCGTTGAGATATCGAGATGTTCGACTCCTTGCTAGGTCACTGTAGATATCTCCTTTTTGAATAAAAACAGCATCTGTTAAGGCCTTAGGTCTAAACTTTAGTTTATTCTTGCTGTATAGCGTATAATCACCGTAATGTGTCGTATCTGAAATTGCTTTGAATCTATTGTCAAAATTGTCATCGGTAAAAATGTTAATCTCTTTTATTTTGTAAACCTTAAATGGTCTAGTGATTGTTGAATCTTCGCCTCTAATTGCTCTATCGGCAATGATAAGCTCGGTATTTACCTTATGATTAGTACCAATAGTATCAATGACCATTCTAATATAGTCTTGTCCAAAATAATAGAAACCAGAATTTCTCAAGTATGCATTAATGCGCTCCCTTTCACGGTCATAATTGTCTTCATCAAATTGATCTCCCTTTTTAAGTAATGAGGACTTACTGAATTCAGAATATAAACTGTCAATTGCAGGACTGCTTATCATCGGTTTTATTGAATCTAAAATATAAGGCTGATTCTTAGTTATCTTGTAGGATACTTTTGCACGTTTATTGCTGTCTTTTTCTACTTCAAAGTCAACAGTATTGTTAAACCAACCACGCTTTGCATAATACTTATTGAGATTAGATGCTGTTTTTTGTGTTTTAGCATCATTATAAATCACAGGTGCTTCACCAGTGCGTTTTAACCAACTATTAAAACTCCGTTTAGAATCGATAAAGCGATCAAATTGTTTTTTGGATAAGAGATTTGTTTTACGTTTTACTTTAGTTGGCTTACTTAATATTCTAGCATCGATTATAGAGTCAATATTGGGTCTTGCAAGATTGTATAAGTGTAACTTAAGTGGTGCTCTAATGATGCCTTGCATGCCAGAATTAACCTTCTGTATTATGATATTATTTACACGTTCTTGCTTATTTACTTTCCCATCTTCGAGGATAATATTTTCAGTAATAAGATGTTCGCCAGATTTTACACGTTTAACAATGTTGCAAGAACTTACTTGTATTAGAAGAAGTATAAGGACTATGGCACGAGGGATAGTTCCACAAAAAAATTTCCTAAAAGCAAGATAAATTGCTAGTCTCAAAAGTCTTATACATTAATTAGATATGATCCTTACTGAACAAAAATTAGTCCAAAAAAGATTTACTTTGTACTTTATCAAACAAATGTAAATACATTTTAATGGTTACAAAGCATCAAATAAAGTTAATTAAAAGTTTAGGTCAAAAAAAGTACAGACACCAAGAAGGTTTGTTTGTGGTTGAGGGAATAAAAGGTATAGCAGAATTTTTAAACTCTCCAATTGAACTAAACCATCTTTTTACTACAGAAGCATTGTTTGATGTTGAAGATGAGAATTATTCAATAATTTCAGATAAAGACTTAAATCGGATTTCATTTCTAAAAAATCCTAATAAAGCGTTAGCAATATTTAAGATTCCTGCCACGCTGAAAATAAATAAATCTGGGTTGTCTGTAGTATTAGATGATATTAGGGATCCTGGAAATCTAGGAACCATCATTAGACTTTGTGATTGGTTTGATATAAAACAGATTATTTGTAGTCCTAATTCTGTAGATTGCTATAACCCTAAAGTTGTGCAGGCCTCAATGGGATCTTTAGCACGTATCAAAATTGATTATAAGGACTTATTAGATTTTATAAAAAGTTCTGATTTACCAGTCTATGGCACTTTTATGAGCGGTGATAATATATACGCTTCAGATTTATCTGAGGAAGGATTAATCATTTTTGGTAATGAAGCTAATGGCATTTCTCAGGGCATTTCAGCATTAGTAGATAAGAAAATTACGATTCCTCAGTTTGGTGACCTTAAAAATACAGAAAGTCTCAATGTGGCTAATGCAACTGCAATTGTATTAAGTGAGTTTTGTCGTAAGACTATTGAAAAGTAAAATTGATAAATACACCTCGAGTCTGCATTTTCGCGATATTACCAGTCCATGGACTATTAGGGTCTGAGTCTCTAACCACTTCATCATTAATTGCAAATATTCCTCTTATAGAGGGTGTAAATTTGAAGTATAAAAGATACAAGTCGATACCGAATCCAATTTCATAGAAATAGGTGCCTTTTTTCATTCTAAATTGACCTGCGCTATTATCGTCTGGATTTTCTTGGTTACTGGAGAGGTTAAGTGCAGTAGATATACCGCCTACGATGAAAGGCTTAAAATTATTTATTCTTTTTGTTGAAATCTTAAGCAGTAATGGAAGGTGCACATAGGTAGATTTTACTTCTCTGAGTAAATCAGCATCGCTTACCATGGCGCCATTGAAGTAACTTTCATCATAGCGCAAATTTCTAGTGGTAAAAAATACACCAGGTTCCAACCTTAAATTCATGTAGTCGTTAATTCGTAAGTCTCCAATTAAACCTAAGTGAAATCCAAACGATTTGTCTACTAAAATATCTTCGAGGTCTTGGTTGTATTCAAATTTGAAATCATACTGATTGAATCCGAGAAAATAGCCCCAAGTCAACAGCTTTTGATCAATGTTATCAATATTGTTTGATACTTTTTCTTTAGTAAATAACTGAGCATTAGCAACTTGAGCTACTAAAAGTAAGGTTAAAAATATTACGAATTTTTTCATTCTATGCTTTGGATGCAGTATAAATGGTGGCTACACCCATTGTTTGGGGTTTATCTACGACATTAATAAACCCAATTTTTCTTAAAATATTGTTTAGCTCCTCACCATAAGGAAATACAGATGCCGATTCACTTAAATATTTATATGCGACACGGTCCTTAGAAAATAATTTCCCAATGGTTGGCAAAATATATTTAGAATAAGTATTGTAACCAAATTTGTAGATAGGATTTGTTGGTACTGAAGTTTCTAAAATTACAAAAATACCATCTGGCTTTAGTACTCTTAAAATCTCAGCAAGACCCTTTTCTAAATTTTCAAAGTTTCTCACTCCAAATGCAACGGTAATAGCGTCAAACGTGTTGTCCTCAAATGGTAAATCTTCAGAATCGCCGATAATCATAGAAATGACACCATCTAGTTTTTTATTGGTAATTTTTTTTCTACCAACTTCTAACATGCCATCACTAATATCTAATCCAATTATTTCCGTAGCACTAGTTTTAGCAAGATTAATTGCTAGATCACCTGTGCCTGTAGCAATATCAAGAATATTTTTAGGATTGGTCTCAGAAACTAGCTTAACCACCTTGTTTCGCCATTTTACATCAATGCCAAATGAAATAACTCTATTTAAGTCGTCATATTCTCCCGAAATGGTGTCAAACATCTGAGTAACCTGACTCTTTTTGGAGGCTTCACTATCCTTATATGGTTTCACTTTTTCTGCCATGAAAAAATTTTTGCAAATATAAGGTATTATGAGAGTTCTTAATAATTTCCGATTCTTATTATATCATTTTTAAAATTGATGCTCACATCAAATTATATGTATATTTGTAGGCCTATTTGAACTAAATTAGATGAAAATAATTATCGCAGGTGCTGGAGAGGTAGGATTTCATTTAGCTAAATTATTATCCTACGAGTCGCAAGAGATAACACTTATTGATACTAGAAAAGATAGCCTCGCCTATGCTGGTGAGCATTTAGATATTAAGACCATTAAAGGTGATGCGACTTCTATTTCAATCCTGAGAGAAGCGCGTATTGAAAATACAGCTTTATTTATTGCAGTAACGTCTTCTGAAACTACAAATATTACAGCGTCAGTTTTAGCAAAACAATTAGGTGCCGAGCGAACCATAGCCCGAATTTCTAATACTGAATTTATTGATGACAAGGAGACCATAGGTTTCTCTAAGTTCGGAATAGATGAGTTAATTTCTCCCGAATCATTAGCGGCATCAGAAATAGAATTACTCTTGAATCAATATGGATTTAATGATACTTATGAGTTTGAAGAAGGTGCGTTAACCATGTTGAGTTTAAGACTTTCTAGAACTGCAACTTTTATTGATAAAACTGTAAAACAGGCAGCGGAATTATATTCTGAACTACATTTTATTCCAATAGCCATTCAGCGATTTGGTACCCAATATACTATCATACCAAGAGGAGATACCCAATTTAAAGAAGGGGATACAGTGGTATTTATGACTTCTAAAGGTGGTGATGAGGAACTTTTTGAACTTTCAGGGAAAGTTAAGGTTGGAATCAAAAATGTTATGATACTTGGAGGAAGTAAAATAGGATTTAAAACTGCCAGAGATCTTTGTGCTAGCAAGTTTAATGTAAAACTTATAGAAAGCAAAAAGTCTGTTGCTGAGGATTTAGCGGATCGCTTACCAAATGCATTAGTAATTTATGGTGACGGCAGAAATGTTGATATTTTACAAGAAGAGAGTATCTCAGAAATGGACGCATTTATTTCAGTTACAGGTAATTCTGAAACTAATATAATGTCCTGTTTGTTGGCAAAGTCTAAGGGTGTAAAAAAGACCATAGCCTTGGTTGAAAATATGGACTATTATCAATTGTCCCAATCGATTGGGATAGATACTTTGATCAATAAAAAATTACTTGCAGCAAATAATATTTTTAGATACATCAGAAAAGGGGAGGTTGTTGCCATGACCAAACTTACCAATATGAATGCTGAACTTTTAGAGTTTGTTGTAAAACCAGAATCTAAAATCACCAATAAACAAATAAAAGATCTTCAGTTTCCACGTTCTGCAATTTTTGGAGGAGTTATTAGAAATGGAGAAGGTTTAATACCTTTGGGTAGCTTTACTATAGAATCTGGTGATAGGGTAGTAGTATGTTGCCTACCACGCTCAATATCTGAAGTTGAAGCGTTTTTCTCTTAAATATGTCGAGACTGCATTTAAATTATAAAATCATCTTCCATTTTTTTGGACTGCTGTTGCTTTTTAATGGTGGGTTTATGATGATAGCCACGTTAATTAGTCTCATATATAAAGATGGTGTCACATTACAGTTGTTTTTAGCAGGTTTAGTGACCCTTCTCATAGGTACTTTTGCTATGGTAGGCACAAGGAACCATCGCAAGGAAATGAATAAACGCGAAGGTTATATTGTGGTGGCTTTTGGTTGGATTGTGATGTCCCTTACAGGAACTTTACCATATCTCGTAACAGAAGCTATTCCAACATTTACTGATGCCTTTTTTGAAACGATGTCTGGTTATACCACAACAGGTGCCAGTATATTAAATGATATAGAGGTTTTACCCGAAGGTGTACTTTTTTGGCGTAGTACAACACACTGGATTGGTGGTATGGGTATTATTGTATTGGCTATTGCTATTTTACCATTGCTTGGAGTGGGTGGAATGCAGCTTTTTGCCGCCGAAGCTCCAGGTCCTGGTGGTGATAAGCTTCATCCTAGGATAACGGATACAGCAAAGCGTCTTTGGCTAATTTACGTGGGTTATACTGCAGCTGAAACGATATTGTTACAGATTGCAGGAATGTCTTTTTTCGACGCCATTAATCATGCTTTAAGTACGCTCTCAACGGGAGGTTTTTCAACTAAAAACGCTAGTATTGCCCACTGGAATGACAATCCAGCAATACAATACATAATTATATTCTTCATGTTCCTTGCGGGAACCAATTTTGTTTTGAGCTATTATTTATTCAAGGGCAAAGTATCAAAGATTACTAAGGATGATGAATTTAAGCTTTACTTCAGATTCATTTTATGTTTCACCATCGTTGCAGCCTTACTAATTTACTTTAGAGCTAATGTCTCAGAGTCTTCAGTAGCGCATCCTATGGTGCTTGGGGAAGGTGAAAGTGCCATTAGACATGGTTTATTTCAGGTGTTAGCTATTGTGACTACAACAGGATTTGTAACAGCCGACTATACAATGTGGACACCTTTTTTAACCGTGTTTTTCTTTGGACTTATGTTTCTAGGTGGGTCTGCAGGTAGTACGTCGGGTGGTGTTAAAGTTGTAAGGCATCTCATTTTAATAAAGAATGGCTTTTTAGAGTTTAAGAGGGCTTTGCACCCCAATGCTATTTTACCAGTGCGTTACAATAAAAAATCAATTTCAGGCGAAATTGTATTTAATATACTAGGGTTCTTTATCCTCTATATGCTTTCCTTTATTATTGGTGCAGCAATTTTTTCAATGTTTCAGATGGACTTTGAATCTGCAATTGGCCTTTCAGCATCAAGTTTAGGAAATGTTGGTCCGGCGCTTGGGGATTTTGGTCCAGTTAATAATTATGCTGTATTACCAGCTTTAGGAAAATGGTGGGCTTCATTTTTAATGTTGTTAGGGCGTTTGGAACTCTTCACAATTTTGATCCTATTAACACCATTTTTCTGGCGAAATCGATAGGTTTTTCAAAAAAATTTAAAAATTTATAAAATATAGCTAGCCTATAATTTTACTGATATTTTTTGAGATTGATGTTCCTAAGTTTTTCTATAGTTGGACTTAAGGCTGTAACATTTTTTTTAAATGTCCGTCTTATTCATGTAACCAATTAAAATCATCAGTCATGGAATTATTATTAAACCAAGAATTAGAAACAGTACCAGAACCCATTGAAGTAAGACATTTTACAAATCATGGAATTCTAAATTCAAACTATAAATCATTAGTGCGAGAAAATTTTAGTGCATCGACTTCAAAGTCAATTTTTGGAATTAGACGACGTCTTAGAGCTTCTCAATTAAATATGGTTAATCATACCGAAGCTATTTTGAAAGTTACATTTTTTGCCATATTGCTCATTGCAATATTCTAAATCGATATACTAGATCAATCTTTAAATAAAAAAGCTATAACCTACTTTTGGTTATAGCTTTTCTAATAAAAAAAGGCGATTGATGAAACGATATGTTAGCTTAACGCTTCTTCTATACGTTTAATTGCCTCTTTTATATTTTCTTCTGATGCGGCATAAGAAATTCTTATACAGTTTGGATTACCAAATGCTTCTCCTGTAACCGTCGCAACAAGGGCTTCTTGCAGTAAAAACATGGACATATCAGTAGCATTGTTTATAGTAGTACCTTTTACTGTTTTACCAAAATATGCTGAGACATCGGGAAAAACATAAAATGCACCTTCAGGTTCATTCGTTTTAAAACCTTCAATGTTATTAAGTAGTCCTAAAATAAGTTTACGACGTTCTTTAAACTTTTCAACCATATATGAAATACGCGATGGATCTGCCTCTAAGGCTGAAATAACTGCGCGTTGCGCAATACAATTAGCACCACTTGTAACTTGCCCCTGCATCTTATTACATGCTCTAGCAATCCAATCTGGAGCACCAATATAACCAATCCTCCAACCGGTCATTGCGAAAGCCTTCGATACACCATTTACAGTAATTGTTCTATCATACATATCACTAAAATTTGCCATACTAAAGTGGCCACCTTTAAAATTGATATGTTCATATATTTCATCAGATACAACATAAATATGAGGGTGTTTTTGGAGTACATCAGCTAATGATCGTAGCTCTTCCTCACTGTAGACCGATCCGCTTGGGTTGCAGGGTGAACTATACCAAATCATTTTTGTTTTTGGTGTAATAGCTTCCTCTAATTGAGTAGCGGTCATTTTAAAATCTGTATCTATCGATGTTTTTACCTCGACCGGTACACCTCCATTTAGTTTTACAATATCGCTATAGCTGACCCAGTAAGGACAAGGAAGAATTACTTCATCACCCTCATTGATTAACACTGCAGCAACATTAGATAGCGATTGTTTTGCACCTGTGGATACAACTATTTGAGCAGGGTTATAAACAAGATTATTATCGCGTTTAAACTTCGTAATAATAGCATCTTTTAAATCACCATAGCCATCAACAGGTGTGTAACTGTTGTAGTCATCATTAATAGCTTTAATG
This sequence comes from Winogradskyella poriferorum, assembly GCF_050618035.1. Classification (GTDB taxonomy): domain Bacteria; phylum Bacteroidota; class Bacteroidia; order Flavobacteriales; family Flavobacteriaceae; genus Winogradskyella; species Winogradskyella poriferorum_A. The sequence goes on along the minus strand of NZ_JBODPY010000001.1, from coordinate 76,287 downwards.
GCGGCATCCTTAATGAAATCTGGTGTATTAAAATCTGGTTCTCCTAAACTTAGTCCAATAATGTCTTTTCCCTCGGCTCTTAACTCTCTAGCTTTAGCTGCCATAGCAAGGGTAGCTGATGTCGATAGATTATTAATTCTATCTGAAAGTTGGTTCATGATATTGTAATAGAATTATGATTGTAAAGCAGGTTGCATTCCCATTTCTTTTAGGAATCTAAAGTGGGCTGCAATTGCTTTTCTTGTAGTTTTATACTCTTTATATGGTAAATTAAATTCCTTGGCAGTATCCTTCACAATCTTAGCAATTTTGCCATAATGAATATGACTTATATGCGGGAAGATATGATGTTCTACTTGATGGTTAAGACCACCAGTATACCAATTAATTAACCAATTTTTAGCACCGAAATTTACAGTAGTTTTAAGCTGATGAATGGCCCAAGTATTTTTCATTGTGCCATCTTTTTCTGGTACAGGCATTTCAGCTTCATCCATTACGTGTGCTAATTGAAATACCACACTCAAAATAAGTCCTGCTACATAATGCATAATAAAGAAGCCTATTAAAACTTCATACCATGCTAAATCAGTAACAGCTATCGGGATGACAATCCACATACTTATGTAAATAAGTTTTGAAACTACTAGTTTACTCCAGTTGGCTACAGGATTTGGAAATTTCCCATATGACAATTTTCGCTTCATGTAACGATACATTTGTTGAAAATCTGTTGTAATTGCCCAGTTTATGGTCAATAAACCATAAAGGAAAATACTATAGTAATGCTGAAATTTATGATGCTTACGCCATTTTGTATGTTTTGAGAAACGTAAAATTCTACCCGCTTCTAAGTCTTCATCATGCCCATGAATATTAGTGTAGGTATGGTGCAATACGTTGTGTTGTACTTTCCAGTTATAGACATTTCCAGCGAGAATATAAATACTACTTCCCATTAGTCTATTAATCCACTCTTTATTTGAAAAAGAACCATGATTACCATCGTGCATCACATTCATTCCAACACCTGCCATACCAATACCCATTATTACAGTGAGTAAAATTTGTGCCCAAGTTGGAATGTCTAAGGTTAATAATAAAAAGTAAGGAGTTAAGAACATAGCAAACATAATTATGGTTTTTACCCATAGTTGCCAGTTGCCTGTTCTTCTAATATTGTTTTCCTTAAAATAATTATTGACGCGTTTGTTAAGGGTTCTAAAAAATTTAGCTGAATCTGCTCTAGAAAAAGATAAAGTTTGTTGTGCCATATAATCGTTAGTTTTCGTTATAACGCAAGGGATTAAATTACATTGTAACAGGTCAAAGATAATTAATTAATAAATCGAAACATTAACCTATTACGTTAATTTTTGAAAAACAAATTAACGTATTTTTGCCAAAAAGGAAGTAGGTGGATTTAATACAGAAATATTTCCCAGAATTAAGTGAAAAACAACTACGGCAATTTGAAGCTCTTGGACCATTGTACCAAGAATGGAATGCTAAAATAAATGTGATTTCACGAAAAGATATTGAGGAACTCTATCTAAGGCATGTTTTACATTCTTTAGGAATTGCTAAGGTCATTAATTTTGCGGACGACACCTCAATTTTAGATGTAGGTACAGGTGGTGGGTTTCCTGGCGTACCGTTGGCTATTTTATTCCCAAATTGTCAATTTCATCTTGTTGATAGTATTAACAAAAAACTTAAAGTAATTAATGCTGTCAGTGAAGAGATAGGATTAAATAATGTGAGGACGACCCATACTAGAGTCGAAGTTATTGACGAGAAATATGATTTTATTGTTAGCAGAGCAGTTACCGCAATGCCACAGTTTAAAAAATGGGTTAATGGTAAGACCAAAAAGAAGCAAAGTAATACTCTTAAGAATGGTATTCTTTACCTTAAGGGTGGCAACTTAACGGATGAACTAAAAGATTTTAAATCAGTTAAAGCCTACTTACTGTCAGATTATTTTGATGAACCTTTTTTTCAAACTAAAAAAGTAATTCATCTTCCTTTGAAATACAATCCATAAAAAAAGTCCTTAGATTTTTCTAAGGACTTTTTTTATCGAATATTTATGTGTTACTCTCCTAAAAAAGGATATCTGTAATCGGTAGGAGTAACAAAAGTCTCTTTAATTAATCTTGGAGACACCCAACGTAATAAGTTTTGAGCACTACCTGCTTTATCATTTGTGCCTGATGCTCTTGCTCCACCAAATGGTTGTTGACCAACTACTGCTCCGGTTGGTTTATCATTGATGTAGAAGTTTCCAGCAGAGTTTTGTAAAGCTTTGGTTGCTTCATCAATCGCATATCTGCTTGTTGCCAATACGGCACCTGTTAAAGCATATTCGCTAGTTTTATCTACTAATTTTAAGGTGTCAGAATAGTCACTGTCTTCATATACATAAATCGTTATAACAGGTCCAAATAATTCAGTACACATCGTAGTGTATTTAGGATTTGAAGTCACAATAACAGTTGGCTCAATAAAATAACCTTTTGATTTATCGTAACCACCACCTGCAATAATCTCGGCATCTGAGTCAGTTTTTGCTTGGTCAATATATTTTGCAAGTTTATCAAAGGATCCTTCATGAATAACTGCCGTAATGAAATTGCTCATATCCTCAGGAGACCCCATTTTAAATGAATTGATATCTTCTAAAACATAATTTTTTACATCATTCCATAATCCTTTAGGTATATATGCTCTTGATGCGGCACTACATTTTTGACCTTGGAACTCAAAGGCGCCTCTAGAGATAGCTGTTGCGACTTGCTTAGCATTAGCTGATTTGTGTGCTATAATAAAATCCTTACCACCAGTTTCACCTACAATTCTAGGATATGTTTTGTAATTATGGATGTTTTCGCCAATCTGCTTCCAAAGTTCTTTAAATATAAATGTAGAACCTGTGAAATGTAAACCTGAAAAATCCGGGCTTGAAAGTACCGTATTGGTAATCATCACAGGATCACCAAAAACCACATTTATTACACCATCTGGTACACCTGCCTCTTTAAACACATCCATTATAACTTTTGCCGAATAAACTTGGCTATCACTAGGTTTCCATACTACAACATTTCCCATTAAAGCCATACAAGCTGGTAAATTTCCTGAAATAGCTGTAAAATTGAATGGTGTTACCGCATAAGTAAATCCTTCCAAAGGTCTATATTCTACGCGGTTCCAAGCATCGCTGGTACTTTCTGGTTGTTCAGCATAGATGTCTGTCATAAATTGAACATTAAACCTTAAAAAGTCAATAAATTCACAAGCAGCATCTATTTCTGCTTGGTGAATGGTCTTGGACTGAGCTATCATCGTAGCAGCATTGATCTTAGCACGATAAGGTCCAGCAATTAATTCAGCTGCTTTTAGAAAAATTCCAGCTCTGTGCTCCCAAGGTAATTGAGACCAAGTTTTTCTTGCTTCTAATGCAGTTGCAATAGCATCATCAACATGTTGCTGTTCAGCAAGATGATATTCTCCTACTATATGTTGATGATCATGTGGAGGAGACATCGTTCTTGTGTTTCCTGTTTTAATGTCTTTACCGTTGATGTATAAAGGGACTTCTACTTTACTGTTAAACATTTGCTTGTATGCCTCTAAAACTGCTTCGCGTTCTGGTGTGCCAGGAGCATATGATTTAACAGGTTCGTTCACTGCGATTGGAACATTAAAGAAACCTTTTCCCATGGTGTATTAATTTTTTAGTGAATTGATTTTTTGAAAGTGCAAAGTTACAATTTTTTATCCTTGGAATTAGCTTTTGAAACGTTATAGAAATGCTAATGATTCGATATTATATTTTGTAAGTTGCTGTGTTTTATTTTAATTTGATCTGTGTCAAAAAATAATGCCGTAATATTAACCTTAGCCTATCCCGAAACAATTGTCTCGCATGCTGATGAATGGTATTCTAAATTCTTAAGATTTGCATTTATTGGAAGTAAAAAACATGTTAGAGCAGGACATGCGGCCCTTGTTTTAATAGACAAGAAAACAGGTATTCTAGAGTATCATGATTTTGGCAGATATATCACTTCAGAGCCAAACGGAAGAGTTCGGGGAAAGCAAACGGATTTTGAGCTAAACTTCCCTTTAAAAGCCAAATTTGAAGGTGATGAAATTGTAAATCTTAATGAGATTCTAAGCTTTCTTGCTACCAATCCAAAACTTACGCATGGCGATGGGAATTTGTATGCATCGGTATGCAATACTATCAATTATTCCAAAGCTAGGAAACATATTGATATGATGCAAAAGAAAGGTCTAATGCGCTATGCTGCTTTTATAAAGGATGCATGTAATTGTGCCCGTTTTGTAACGGATGCAATAATAGCTTCTGTGAACGATGAAAAAATTAAGAAGCGTTTAATACGTTCTAAATGGTTTACGCCGAGTACAATTGGTAATGTCGTTATAGCAGACACTTTTGATGAGGTATATTTAGTAGATACTATGGGCAATATTGGAAGTTTTCAATCTACTGTAAGCCGAGAGAATAGACGTCTTTTTATCGACACACTCAAAGGCTATAATCCAAGTTTAGTCGGTACAATCTTGCCAAAGTCAAATGATAATAAGGCAAATCATGCCCAGTGGTTAAGTGGAATTGCGGCTGGTGCTTGGTTCGAAATTTATAACTTAAACCCTAAAAATCATTTTAGATTTAGACGAATTTCTCCTTACGGAAATATCGATTGTGATGGTATTTATGAGATAGACCAAACCACCTTTGATATTTATTCAGATTATGAATTTGTGCATTATTCAAACTGTGCGTTTTTCCATATCCTGCAACGAGATACACTTTACAAATTCAAATATTTAGAAGATTTTAAGGCCTAGTTTAGTGCAAATGGTGTACTGAGTTTAAAGGACGGAATATAGACCTTAAATTTGCTAGCTTTAGTGAAATTTACCATGTTGTAGTGCCCTTGCATAGCACCGAATGGAGACGATAATAAACAGCCAGAATTGTAAGTATGCGATTCTCCAGGTTTTAAAACTGGCTTTTTGCCAATTACACCCTCTCCTTCAATAATTTCCTCATTATTTAAGGCGTCAAGAATCTTCCAGTGTCTTGAATTAAGTTGAACCGAGTCTTTACTTTGATTCTCTATGGTCACTTTATAGCCAAATGCAAAGTGTACTTTATAATTTTTATAAAAAGTACCTTCAAAGTTGGTTTCAACCGAAATTTTTATGCCACTTGTGACTTGTTGTACCATATTTAATAAAATATTCTAAGCTAAAATAAGCTATTTTTTTGTAGAAGCCTTTATTTTTCGGCTATCCTACAGGTTTTTTTAACATATTTTCGGCTACATGTGCTTCTAATACGATGAAAAAGTCGTCAATGTCTGTTTTGTCGAGGCAAGTATTGATGGTAACCATTCTCACAAATTCGGTTTCATTGTGTTTGCCAAACCCAACCATCAGATCTGCTTTTTCATATAATGAGGTACACAAATCTTTTGCAGAAATATCTTTATAACTAAAGCATACTGAAATTGAATCTTCAAAACTATGAAGCTTATAATCTTTGTGATTTATAATATACGATCTTGAATATGCGGCGAGCTCAAATTGTTTATCGACTATTTTTTCTAGTCCCGAAGTTCCAACAGATTTCCAAAGTGTCCATATTTTAAGCGCATCATTTCGTCGACCACATTGTAATGAGGTTTTTCCTAAATTAAAGTCATCACCATCGGTTTGATAAAGGTATTCTGCATCGTTTGAAAATGATTCATATAACTGGCCTTTATGCTTAGTCACAATGATAGAACAACTCAACGGTGTGCCTAACATTTTATGAGCATTAACGCTGAAAGAATCAGATTTTTCTAAACCATCAACAAGGTGTTTATACTTTTTACTGAAGATAACACCACCACAATAGGCACCATCTACATGTAGCCACAAGTTATAGGATTGGCAAACCGCACTGATTTCTTCAATATTATCAAAAGCGCCTAAAACAGTTGTTCCTGCAGTGGCATTAACAAAAAATGGTACATCACCATTATTTATATCTACCTCAATTAATTCGATGAGATGCGACACAAGCATTTCACCTTTTTCATTTGCTTTTACAAGTTTTACTTGGTCACGTCCTATGCCAGTTAATGCTGCATTCTTTGCTATAGAATAATGTGATTCTTCAGACGTGTATAGCGTCATTTTTCTACTAATTCCTTTTGACCTTATGTATTCGTTTTTTGCATCGCGTGCCATTACCAAGGCCATGAGATTACTCATGGAACCACCTGGTGCAAATGTTCCATTAGCATTTTCATCGTATCCAGCTAATTTGGAAATATTTCTTAAAACCTGTTTTTCGATACCAACCTGTGGCCCAGCGACCTTATAGGTATACATACTGTTATTAAACATCACTGACAAAAGATCGCCAAGTGTGGCTTTACCAATTCTACCACCAAACAGTTGGTTGAAAAATCGTTTAGATGCTGTTTTGGGAGTTTTTGCTATTATATCTTTTAGAATATTAACAAGCTCATTATCTAAGAGGCCATTTTCATTTAATGATAAATCCAGTTGCTCATATAATTTTGAAGTTGGTATATGATCTACTACAGGCTGATTAATTTCAGCTTTAAAAAGTTCATCACATAATTCAGAAAATAGGACGATATCGGTTTGCATTAAAATTTCGAATTTGTTGGATGTAATAATTGAAATTTAGTCTCAAAAGTTAATGAAACTTACATAATTAATTTGAAATATTAACGGAAGTAGCCTCACCAAATCCAATAAGTCGATCAAATCTAGCACCAAGATCTCTATAGTACACTAATACTTTGTAGTTATTTTCAGTTTGCCAAAAGTTTCCACTAACAAAACCCTCATCTATTTGGTTGGTGTTTTGGTCTACCGCCACAAATTTATAATTGTAAAAACCTTGTTTTAATCGCAACATACCTTCATAATTTCCACTTTCTCCATTGTAAATCAATTGGGTTAAAGGTTCAATGGCAAATGCATTAAAGTTGCCGTAAACATGAAGATTTTTGTCTTTTAATTCTTCATGGCGCAAAGAAAAATGGACCATTGTGTAATCTGCTTCTACGTCTATATCAGTTCGATCAATAGCGGTAATTTGAAAATTTCCATTAATGTCTGGATTATAAGTATACGGTCGGTCCCATCTTGGGGTGTTTGTAAACAAATAGCTTTCATAGATTTCTTGCAAGTCGATGAACTGAACACCAACATTCGCTGCGCGAACATCTTTGGTTTCAAAGAACAGGTACTCATTTCCGCCCCAAAAAGCAGATTCTTCAACGTAGCGATATATCAACTGATTGCCTAGCGTGTATTGAGGTCGAAGCCCAGAAATGGCTGTATTTAGGTTGTTATTTTGAATAATTACAGTATTAATAGTTTCTAGCGGATTATTGAAGTTGAAACTATTTGTTGCAATAACTAAATCTACAGATTGTTTTTCTGCTACAAACTTAACATCTCGAGATCGCTTAACGTTTACGCCAACATTTACCAAATCCTCATAGACCATGAACTTTCTACTAAACATAAGCTCGCCATAATCATCGAAAATTGAGATCATGTAATTACCTGTTTTTAGTATGGCACGAGTCTGTAAATTAGGAATCTGTAATTTATAATGTGAATAGACCTGGTACGTATTGAAAGAATTATAATATTCAAGAATTCTTTGATTATCCAAACCTCTTAAATACTCAGCTTTAGCCAAAACTGAAGGTGTCCAATCATAATTAAAATGCTCTATTACATAATAAAAGTCCTCTTCATTTGCATTGAGTGCATCAAATTCTAAAATCAAGGGTTCTCCTAACTGTAAAATTGGTAATTGACCTTGAGTGGTATTACTTTTAAATGTGATGGTTTTAATAAAATCGGGTGGTGTAATTTCCTCGGCTTGACTCATTACCAAAACAGGTAATAATATTAGGACTAGAAGGTTAAGTGCCTTATTCTTCATGTAAAAATCTATTCAGTGTCTAAAGATAATCAAAATCTATACCTATCATATATTTAAGTTATTTATAATCACTATAAATAAAAAAGATGTTTTAGAATGAAATATTTTTCATCATTAATTCGTAAATTTGCACGGATTTTTAGATAACTAATCGTTAATATATATGTCAAAAGACATCAGAATTAAGAAAGGTTTAGACATCAAGCTTGTAGGCGAAGCCGAAAAAGCGACTGAAAATGCGATAATAAGCAATTTTTACTCCGTCAGACCTGAAGATTTCCACAGTATTATACCAAAACTTGTTGCCAAAGAAGGAACTCGTGTGAAAGCAGGAGAAACACTCTTTTATAACAAGGATTTTGAAGCTATGAAGTTTGTTTCACCTGTTTCGGGAGAAATAACTGAAATACAGCGTGGACCAAGAAGACGAATTGATGCGATAAAAATTACGGCAGACAAAGAGCAAAGCCATTTAGATCATGGTAAATTTGACCTATCTGCTGATGCTGACAAAATTAAGGCACATTTATTAGCATCTGGTTGTTGGGCATTCATCAAACAACGACCATATGATGTAGTCGCAAATCCCGAGAGTACTCCGAAAGGAATTTTTATCTCAGGCTATGCAAGTGCTCCATTGGCAGCAGACTTAGATTATACGCTTCGAGGTAAAGAAGAAGAATTGCAAACTGCTGTAACTGCACTTTCTAAATTGACAAGTGGTGGAGTTCATATCTCAGTAGGAAAAGGAACTAACTCACCGTTAGCAGGCCTTGAAAATGCAACTACTTATACTGTTTCAGGACCACATCCTTCTGGTAATGTGGGGACTCTTATCAATAAAGTAGATCCAATTAATAAAGGCGAAGTCGTTTGGACTGTAAATGCTCAAGACTTAGTAATTATAGGTGAATTACTACTAACTGGTAAGTTTAATGCAGAACGCGTTATTGCATTTGGTGGTTCGTCAGTTAAAAAGCCAAGATACTTTAAAACAAAAATTGGTGCTGAGGTTTCAACTATGATTTACGATAATGGTGTTGATAAAGATGGCAATGACCGAATCATTTCTGGAAATGTGCTTACTGGAAAGCAAGTTGCACCAGATGGTCACTTAGATTATTACAATAATGTTATCACTGTAATTCCAGAGGGAGATGATTATGAATTCTTTGGTTGGAATAAACCAATTTTCAATAAAATTTCTACGTCTAGAGCCTTCACTTTTTCTTGGTTAAATCCGAAGAAAAAATATGAACTTAATACAAACACCAATGGCGAGCATCGTGCGTTTGTAGTGACAGGAAGTTATGAACAAGTATTTCCTTTGGATATTTACCCAATGCAAATTCTAAAGGCTTGTATGTATAAAGATTTAGATGAAATGGAAGCTTTAGGTATGTACGAAGTAGCACCTGAAGATTTTGCATTAACAGAATTCATCTGTGTTTCAAAGCAACCACATCAAAAGATAATAAGAGAAGGATTAGACTTAATGCTTAAAGAGATAGGATAATGGGTTTAAAACAGAATTTACACAATTTTAAAGTAAAGAATAAGGATAAAAAGTGGTTACCTGCTTTTAATGCACTTTTTACTTTTTTATACATGCCAAACGAGACCACTCATGGTGGCACTCACGTTAAGGCAGCCGACGATTTAAAGCGTACAATGAATACGGTTATAATCGCATTAGTACCATGTTTAATTTTTGGTATGTTTAATGCTGGATATCAACATTATTTAGCCTTAGGTGAAATAGATGCAGCCAATGGTTTTCTTGGTGCTTCTTTTTGGACTTGGGATAATCTTGTTATAGGGCTATTAAAGGTTTTACCGCTTGTAGCAGTTTCATATGGCGTTGGACTTGCAGTAGAATTTATTTTTGCGGTAATAAAAGGACACGAGGTAGAAGAGGGTTATTTAGTAACAGGAATGTTAGTACCTCTAATTGTACCGGTTGATATTCCATTATGGATGTTAGCAGTAGCAGTAATCTTTGGTGTTGTTATCGGTAAAGAAGTTTTTGGTGGAACAGGAATGAATATCTTAAACCCTGCTTTGACCATTAGAGCCTTTTTATTCTTCGCCTATCCAACGTGGATGTCTGGTGATAAGGTATGGGTACATGGTGCAGTAGAAAGAGCCAATCAAATTGCGAGTGGTCAAAACGTAGATGCTATCTCTGGTGAAACTTTGTTAGGTGCATACGCACAAAACACCTCATTAGCAGGTATTGATTATTGGGACATGTTCTGGGGATTAATACCTGGATCTGTTGGCGAAACTTCAAAATTCTTAATTGTTATTGGAGGATTATTTTTAATATTCTCTAAAATCGGTAGCTGGAGAATTATGTTGAGTACCTTATTAGGAGCTCTAGCAATGGGTCTTATTTTTAATGGTGTTGTTGATGCTGGTTGGATTGGTGAATCGAGCAAATTCTACGGATTAATGAGTGTTCCATTCTGGCAACATCTAATCATTGGAAGTATATTATTTGGTGCAGTTTATATGGCTACAGATCCTGTAACAGCATCACAAACAAATAAAGGAAAATGGATTTATGGATTTTTAATTGGTTTCATTTCAATTATGATTCGTGTATTTAATCCTGCATACCCAGAAGGTGTTTTCCTTGCTATCTTATTAATGAATGTATTTGCGCCAACTATCGATCATTATGTGGTGCAAGGTAATGTTAAGCGAAGAATGAAACGTCTAAAAGCTAAAGTAGCATAGTTATGAGTAACAAGACAGATTCAAATATATATACGGTTGTATTCGCCATTGGAATGGTTGTAGTTGTTGGAGCCTTACTAGCTTTTACAGCGTCTTCATTAAAAGAGCGAATTACTGAGAACAAAAGATTAGAGAAACAGCAGAACATTTTGTACGCAATGGGTGTTAATGAAAACACAGAGAATAGTGCGTCATTTGTTTCTACAGATAAAGCGCCAGAATTGTTCAATGAATACATAAAACAGCAATTAGTCATTACCAATGGTAATGAGATTAAAGAAGATGATAATGCTTATCTAATTGATGTAAAAAAAGAGCAGGATAAAGCAAAGAAAGGTGGTGTTAGACAATTACCTTTATTTGTTGGAGTTAAGGATGGTAAGTCTTATTACATCGCTCCAATTAGAGGTAAAGGATTATGGGATGCTATTTGGGCGTACGTTGCTATGGATGAGAATATGGTCATTCAAGGTGCATATTTTGATCACAAAGGAGAAACACCTGGATTAGGTGCTAATATCAAAGAAAGATTCTTTATGGATGATTTCATTGGTGAACATTTAATGTCTAATGGAGAGTTTAAAGGTGTTACAGTATCTAAAAGTAATGCCGATCCAACGAATAAGGATAAAAACGATCATGAGGTTGATGCTATAGCAGGAGCTACTATTACTGGTGATGGTGTAGCAGCCATGATTAAGAAGGATTTAGCATTATATGTACCATTTTTTAAAACACTAAATTAATTATGGGTTTACTTTCAAAAAAAGATGCAGCTTTAATTACAGATCCGTTAGCGGATAACAACCCAATTACAATTCAGGTACTTGGTATTTGTTCAGCTTTGGCAATTACAGCACAGTTAAAAGCATCAATCGTAATGGCCATTTCAGTATTATTTGTAATGGGTGTTGGTAATGTTGTTATTTCTGCAATTAGAAATATTATTCCATCAAAAATTAGAATCATCGTACAGTTAACGGTAGTTGCTGCATTGGTAATTATAGTAGATCAAGTTTTAAAAGCTTTTGCTTACGAATTAAGTAAAGAGCTTTCTGTATTTGTTGGTTTAATTATTACGAACTGTATCATTATGGGTCGTTTTGAAGCCTTTGCTTTAGGTAACGGATTATGGCGTTCGTTTTTAGATGGAATTGGTAATGCTCTTGGGTATGGTGTTATCCTTATTATAGTTGGTTTCTTTAGAGAATTACTAGGATCTGGAACATTACTTGGTATACCTGTCTTAGGAGATCCAATTGCTAAAACTGGATTATATAGTATAGGATACGAAAACAATGGTTTTATGCTGTTGTCACCAATGGCATTAATTGTTGTAGGAATTATTATCTGGGTTCAAAGATCTAGAAATAAAGCATTAATAGAAGATTAAAACGGAGTATTGTCCTATTGTTTTTAGGATCTCAAAAAATATAATATGGAACACGTAGAATTATTTTTTAAGTCAATATTTATAGACAACATGGTGTTTGCTACATTCCTCGGAATGTGTTCTTACCTTGCGGTTTCTAAGAAAGTTAGTACAGCAGTAGGTCTTGGAGCCGCTGTAATATTTGTACTTGCTATAACAGTACCTTTAAACTGGTTGTTAGATCAGTATATTCTTCAACCTGGAGCATTAACATGGTTAGGCCCAGAATTTGCTGAATATGATTTAAGCTTCCTTTCTTTTATAATGTTTATTGCTACCATCGCAACAATGGTACAATTAGTAGAGATTGTGGTTGAGAAATTCTCACCATCATTATATAATTCTCTTGGTATTTTCTTACCATTAATTGCGGTAAACTGTGCGATCTTAGGTGGTTCATTATTTATGCAATCTAGAGAAATTGCCACATTAGGGTTAGCCTTAAATTACGGAATAGGTTCTGGTATAGGTTGGTTCTTAGCGATTTTAGCTATAGCTGCTATTAGAGAAAAGATTAGATATTCAAGTGTACCTGCTCCATTAAGAGGGTTAGGAATTACCTTTATCATAACTGGTTTAATGGCTATCGGATTTATGAGTTTTGGTGGTATGTTAACTGGTGGCGATGAAGGGGCTAAAAAAGAAGATACAACAGTTCAGGTAGAAGAGAAAGTTGAACTTTCTGAAGAAGATAAAGTATTAGCCGATAACTTAAACAAAGTAAGTGAATAGTATGATTTTAGCAGTTGATTTTGGAATTATTGCAACTACTGTTGCGGCATTCTTATTAGTAACGCTATTGTTGGTAGCATTACTGTTATTTGTAAAACAAAAATTATCACCATCTGGTCCGGTTAAAATTACCATCAATGGTGAAAAAGAAATAGAAGTAGCTTCAGGTGGAACTTTATTAAATACCCTAGGGAGTAATAAAGTATTTTTACCTTCTGCTTGTGGTGGTGGTGGAACTTGTATTCAGTGCGAGTGTCATGTACTTTCTGGTGGAGGTGAAGCATTACCTACTGAAACACCACACTTCTCAAGAAAGGAATTACAACATGGTGCACGTCTTGCATGTCAGGTAAAAGTAAAGCAGGACATGGAAATAACAATCCCAGAGGAAGTATTTGGTATCAAGAAATGGGAGGCAGTTGTTGTTAGAAATTATAACGTAGCTTCATTTATTAAGGAGTTTGTTGTTGAGATTCCTGAGGATATGAATTATAAGGCTGGTGGATATATTCAGATTGAAATACCACCATGTGAAATAAAGTACTCAGACATAGATATTACAGCTCACCCTGAAGAACATGAGACACCAGATAAGTTCCAAGCAGAATGGGACAAATTTGGTTTATGGCCTTTAGTTATGAAAAACACTGAGACTGTTGAGCGTGCTTATTCTATGGCCTCTTATCCTGCAGAAGGAAGAGAAATTATGCTTAATGTACGTATTGCTACACCACCATGGGATCGCGCTAAGAACCAATGGATGGATGTTAATCCAGGTGTTGCGTCATCCTATATTTTTGCTCAAAAGCCTGGTGATAAAGTTATTATCTCTGGTCCTTATGGTGAATTCTTTATCAATGAGTCTGAAAGTGAAATGTTATATGTAGGTGGTGGAGCAGGTATGGCACCAATGCGTTCTCATTTATATCACTTATTTAAGACCTTAAAAACAGGAAGAAAAGTAACCTATTGGTATGGTGGACGTTCTAAGCGTGAGTTGTTCTACATTGAGCACTTTAGAGCATTAGAGAAAGACTTTCCAAACTTTAAATTCTACATGGCTTTATCTGAACCATTAGAGGAAGATAATTGGAAGGTTAAAAGCGATATTAATGACGAAGCAGGTGATGGTTTTGTTGGCTTTATTCATAACTGTGTAATTGATAACTACTTAAATCATCATGATGCGCCAGAGGATATAGAATTATATTTCTGTGGACCACCATTAATGAACCAAGCTGTTCAGAAAATGGGAGAGGATTTTGGTATTCCAGATGAACATATTAGATTTGATGACTTTGGTGGATAGTCACTAAGCGTCATTCAGTAAACTTGTCGTCTGTGTTAAGCAGGAATCTAGAAAAATAAATAGACCAGTGCTTTATAAGTGCTGGTTTTTTTATGTTTAAAATTAATATTGAAGTTCTAATTCTTGAGATTTAAAGTCGAATAAAGCAGAACAATCCATAATGTTTTTACTGCCATCGAGTTCACATAATATAGAAACGACTGCACTTAGACCATTGAATAAGATGTCTTTATTTTTTATGTTTTCGGGTCTGTACAATTTACTCCCTTTTTTAAATCCATAGTAACCACAACCTTCAAGAAATGACTTTTCTATAATTAATAATTCTTGTGGATTATACCCATTAAATCGTCTGCCTAAGTTAAAATGTAGTCTGCCTAAGTAACTTAGTTCAGTTGAGCCATGTTTATCAGTCAAATGTTTCCAGCTATCATTATTGTTCAGAATATTACCAACAGCACAGTGTTTGCAATCATCAGGATTGAGGGTATTATTATGAAATGCTTGGTAGAGTTTTTTAACTGCTAGATCGAATCTTTTAGTTGTACTCATAGTTTTTCTTTTTCTACTATGAAGATACTAAAATTAGAAAACAGTATCAAAGCAGAACTTTATTTTAACGATATTCCATTATGAGAAATACTGCAGTGGTTTCGCCTATATTCAAAACTTCATGCGTTGTTTTTTCTGCATTCTTAAAAGTGTATCCTGTAGGGACGTCAACCTCTCGAGTTCCTGAGGAATCAGTAATTCTAAATTTGCCACCGGTTAAAGTATAGCCAATATGAGGGTTGTGATAATGCAATTCATGTCCAACATTTGGCGGAAAGGTACATTTTAGCACGCGTAGTTCCTTGTTATCCTCGAGAATTTCACAAACAGGCTCTCCATTCCATCCTGCTTCTAAGGGGTCTGGTAGTTCACTGGCTTTCTCACAATTTAGGCACAAAGAGGCAAGAAAAATAAGTAAAATATAGTAGCACGATTTCATGTCTAAAAGATGAGTGGCATAACGAGTTTAAACATTAAAATAAGTAGTAGCACAGAGATGATATTTAAGATAATTCCAACACGCGCCATATCTTTTACTTTTATGTAGCCACTAGCAAATACTATGGCATTTGGTGGTGTGGCCATTGGTAACATAAAGGCGCAACTACTTGCTATTGTTACAGGAATTAGTAAATGAAGCATTGGTACCTCTAATCCTATTGCAATACCTGCTACAACAGGAGCTAATACTGCAGTAAGCGCAACATTACTCATAAGCTCAGTCATAAATAGCATAAGTATTATTAATAAACTTGCAGTTAGTAGGATGTTTATATTGCTTGTAGAAATGGAATTTGCCACTAAATCTACAATACCTGTAGATGACATTCCTTTAGCTAGTGCCAATCCACCTCCAAATAAAATTAAAATACCCCAAGCCAAATTACGAGTGTCTTTCCATTCCAATATAAATTCACCTTTTTTAAGGTTATATGGGATGGTAAATAGGGCAATGGCTCCCAATATACTAATCATAGTATCGCTAAGTTGAAGAGATGGGAATATAGAGTTTAATAAACTGCGACCAATCCAAAGAGAAACAATCACTGCAAAAACAATTAACACTTGGCGTTCTCTTGGAGTAATTTTACCTAAGGATTTCAGTTCTTCTTTTAACACATTTTGACTCGCTTTAAAGAGTAGTCCCTTGTTAGGAAATAATTTTATTAGAATAAAATAAATAATACCTATGAGTATGGTTGAAAATGGTAAGCCAAGTGTCATCCATTTAACAAATGAAATTTCGATGTTATATTCATTTTCTAAAAGACCAATGAGCACGGAATTTGGTGGTGTTCCAATTACGGTAGCAATACCTCCTGCATTTGCGGAAAATGCTATTCCTAGCATAACGCTTAGCGCAAAATTTCGATCCTTCTTTGTAAATCCATCTTCATCATCAATCAACATATTTATAACAGACATTGCAATAGGTAACATAACAACTGTACTCGCTGTATTGCTAATCCACATACTCATAAATCCTGTTGCAATCATAAAACCTAGGATAACATTATTTGGAGATGTACCTGTTTTATTGATTATTGTGAGCGCAATTCTCTTATGAAGATTAACCTTCTCTAAGGCCAAGGCCAATACAAAACCACCAAAGAATAAAAAGACTATAGGACTCCCATAATTGGCTCCAACATCACCCATTGGCATTATCTTTAAAATAGGAAATAAGAGTAATGGTAGAAGTGAAGTCACTGATATTGAAACAGCTTCAGTAATCCACCAAATAATCATCCAGACCGCTATAGCGATAACACTATCTGCTTTTTCAGATATTAAATCAAATGGTAAAAGTTGAATTACAAAAAAAAGTAGTGGACCAAATAAGAGTCCAACACGCTTGGAAACTGGGTGAGACTTCATTGATAAATTAGTAAGCCAATACTATTAATAAATAATTTATCATTAGTATAATATATTGTCTAATATACGATCAAGACTTTTTTCTTTTCTATGAAATTTGCTGTCCGTCAAAAATAACTTATAAATCTCCTGTCTAAACTCCGCAAGTTCCATTTCTGTAAAATCATGCAAATGAATAGAATCTTCTATCTTATCAATACTCTCTTGCTCTGTATGTGCCGAAAAGGCATTATGCATTTTGAGATAGGTGTCTGGTGACGTCTTTGATTTTATAAGATTAATTTCATCTTCTGTGGCATTAGAGTCGACACTCGCACAAAAAATAAGAATAAAAATTTTTAATTCTTCCTTAGTCCAGTCGGTTGTTGCTGCGGCCATTTTTATTTTTTTAGCTAATTAAATTTTAACATGAGATCATGTTGTTTTTAAGCCCATCAGGTATGAGTATGTTAGGGTTATTTTAACCAAGGGATTGTTTTTTTACAATCATACATATTCTAAGCTGTTTAAAGTTAAACAAATTTTATTACTCTTATTCATGTTGATGATTACAAAAGCCATTTTAAGATTTACTTTTACTATAGTAATTGGGAATAATTTCTGTCCACATCTTCGTATCTTTGCAGTATGAAAGCATTGACTTTACAGGAGCTACATAATTTAGCTATGAATCATGTAGGTAAGGATTTAGAATCCCGAGGATTTGAGTTTGTGGCTGTAAATAGTAAATTGAAAAAGCACCCACAATTTGTTTGTATAGATCAAAACAAGGAGTGGTTCTTCGTTATTGTTAGGGCTGTAATGTTACCTGAAAACCCTAATAATTACGATGTTGTTTGGATGGAGACCTTTAAAAAGCATGCATATGAAAAAAATGCGAAAGTGCTCTATGCTGGTGTAGGATTAGGAAATCCAAATGGTGAGGATTTACCAATTTATCTAAATAAAGAATATCTGATAGAATATAATGGCATACAAGTAATCGATATGAATTTAAACTAAAATGAAAAAGAGTCTTGTTTTAATTTTCTGCATTCTGTTAATGACATGCTCCGAAGATAAACCGGAGAATATAAAACTTACGGGTCCAGTCTTTGGTACTGCATTTAATATACAATATACTGCAGAGGATGATGTCAATTATATAACCCAAATAGACAGTCTATTTGACGTGGTAAACAAGTCTTTATCGACGTATTTACCAAATTCTGATATTTCTAGGCTTAATAGAAACGAAGATGTTGTTATAGATAAGCACTTTAAGCGTGTCTTCCAGGCTTCGAAGGATATATATAGGTTAACTGAAGGAACGTTTGATCCTACTATTGGCAATGTTGTTAATGCCTGGAATTTTGGTGCGGAGAAAAATAAATTTTTAACTGATAGTACTACCATAGATAGTTTAGTTCAATTTGTTGGATTTAATAGGGTTGGTTTAAAAAACAACAAAATAATTAAGCCAAATACGTCTTACTTAGAGTTTAATGCTATTGCTAAAGGTTACGGAATCGACTTAATAGGTGAGTTTTTAGAGTCTAAAGGTGTGGATAATTATTTGGTGGATATAGGAGGTGATTTAAGGGTCTCTGGTATTAACCAAGAGCGTCAAAAACCATGGTCTGTAGGAATTGATGATCCAAACTTTGATGGCACACAATCTTACTCTAAAGTTATTAGTTTAATGAAAGGTGCAATGGCTACATCTGGAACTTATAGAAAGTTCAACTTGGACCAAGATGGAAGACGCTACGCACATATTATTAATACCAAAACTGGTTATCCCTCTAAAACCAATATACTAAGTGTCTCAGTTATTGCTCCAGATTGTATGACGGCCGATGGTTATGCGACTGCGTTTCAGGCTATGGGTATTGAGGGGATCAAGGAGTTTTTAGTTCGTCATGATGAATTAAAGGTATACCTTATTTACGAAGATGAGGAAAAAAACCTCCGGACCTTAAGTCTTAATAATTTTCCAGAATAAAAAGGTGACTTAATGTATTTATCCGTGTCTTATAATTGCTATTAATCACTATTTGTAATTATAAAAAGTTGTGCCTTTGTTCGTTTTTGGTGCAACTTTTTTATTTTCTAACAAAAGGTATGATTTCACCCGATGATAATCTATATCTATTTACATCTTCTTTTGATAGTTGTGCTGTATAGTCAACTTCATCTACTTTAAACCCAACAGTTCTTAGTTTATCAAAATAATCTCTACCGTATACGCGTACATGGTCATATTGTCCAAATACCTTTGCGCGTTCTTTTTTATCAGTGATCGAGTCATCTTCAAAGGTGGTTGATCTATTTAGGTCTTGCGGAATTTGAAAAACACCCCAACCTCTAGGTTTTAAAACACGATAGAGTTCTTCCATGGCTTTTTTATCATCAGGAATATGTTCTAATACATGATTACATAAAATCACGTCAAATTGATTTTCTTTAAATGGTAGATTACATATATCAGCTTTTACATCAGCAATAGGAGAATTTAAATCTGTGGTTGTGTAGTCTATGTTAGTAAAGGTTTTAAAACGTTTATAAAAACATTGTTCAGGAGCAAAGTGTAGTAAAGAAAAGTTGTCTTTAAAAAATGGAGTCTCATTTTTTAAAAAAAGCCATAACAGCCTATGGCGCTCTAGAGATAGGGTAGATGGTGATAATACATTAGGTCGTTGGGTACCATAACCGTAAGGTAAAAATTTCCGAAAGTTCCTACCATCGATAGGGTCTGTATATAAATCTCCTTTAAGAAAAAATGCAAAAATTGGCCTGACTAAGTAACTTAACCTTATTAATAGAGGTCTAGGTATAAAATTAAGAATGAACTTAAAAATAGATTTCAAATTAAATTACTTATAGTCTTCTCTAGGAGGGTTGAAAATATCTAAAATCTTGCAATCGGTAATGGCTTTACCAGAATGTTCTTCATTTGATGGAATTACCATTATAGATCCAGACGTGTAAACTTTAGTTTTATTTCCAATTGTCATTTCAAATTCGCCCTCCATAATATGAGAAACCTGCTCATTAATATGGTTGTGAAGCGGAAGCTCTGAACCAGCTTCAACCTCCCAAAAAGAAACGGTCATTGAATCGGTATGAATAAACTTCCCCTTAAAACCCTTAATTATTTCTTTGGCTTCAATTTTGGACAATTCAGTTTCAAACATCATAACACCAAAGCTTTTTGTCTGAATTCGTCTTCTTCGTTAGAAGTAATTCCTAATGCCTCGTGTACATATCCGAAGGTAGATAAGATTTCAGGTTTACCATCTATAATGGCAACATCGTGTTCAAAGTGTACACTTGGTTTCCCGTCTTGAGTAACTATTGTCCAACCATCCTTCAGTTGTTTTACTCTGTGTGTTCCCATATTAATCATAGGCTCTATGGCAACAACCATTCCTTCGATGAATTTTTTACCTCGACCACGTTTACCGTAATTTGGCATTTCAGGATCTTCATGCATTTTTTTACCTAAACCGTGTCCAACAAGCTCGCGAACGACGCCATAACCTTCGGCCTCACAATATTTCTGAATAGCAAATCCAACATCTCCAACTCTATTACCAACTTTTAATTGTCTTATACCTTCATAGAGTGATTCTTTGGTTACTCTAATAAGTTTCTTCGTAGCTTCATCGACATTACCTATTTCGAAGGTATAGGCATGATCTCCATAAAATTCATTCATCAGAGCGCCACAATCTATCGATACAATATCACCATCTTCCAGAGGACGATCTGTTGGTAGGCCGTGTACCACTGCTTCATTCACGCTACATAATAGTGTAGATGGGCAATCATATAATCCTTTAAAACCAGGAATTGCACCTTGATCTCTAATATACTCCTCTGCAATTCTATCGAGATAATTGGTAGTAACACCTTCCTTAACTTCCTTCGCCAACATGCCTAGAGTTTTAGAAACAACCAGTGCACTTTGACGCATTAACTCAATTTCTTCTCTTGTTTTTACGATTATCATGCTACGCTAATTAGGAGGCAAAGATAGAGAATTATAACAATTTTCTAATTTTATTAAAATATGATAAAAGACAGTTTTTATCAATAATTTCTAAGGTAAGTTTGTAATCTAAATCGTAGATCAATGTATAGAACAGTAAGTGCAGAAGAAGCATTAAAAGTAGTTAAATCAAATGATAAGATTTATATCCAAGCAGCAGCAGCAGTGCCGTCTGTTCTGGTTGAGGCTTTGGCTTCTCGCCATGAGGAATTACGAAATGTAGAGATTTGTCAATTACATACTGAAGGCGATGCACCATATGCCAATCCAGAACTTGCTGAAAGTTTTCATGTTAACTCTTTTTTTATTGGTAGAAACGTAAGACATACATTGCACGCAGGCAATGGATCTTATACACCTGTTTTCTTAAGTGAACTTCCTCTGCTATTCAAACGAAATATTGTTGATATCAATGTGGCACTTATTCATGTAAGTGTGCCCGATAAACATGGCTATTGTTCGTTAGGAGTATCGGTTGAAGCGACTTTAGCTGCAATTGATAATGCTGATTATGTGATTGCCCAAGTGAACAAGCAAATGCCAAGAACATTTGGTGACGGTATTATCCATGTCACTGAGATTAATGCATTTGTTGAGGTAGATGTTCCACTTCCAGCATTTCCGGTTACAGGGCCATCAGATGTCGAAACTAGAATTGGCGATTATATTGCTGAGCTTATTGATGATAGAAGTACGCTTCAAATGGGAATTGGTAATATTCCAAATGCTGTTTTAACGCGTCTGCATAACCACAAAGATTTAGGCTTACATACTGAAATGTTTTCAGATGGTGTAATCGATTTAATTCTAAAGGATGTTATTAATGGTAATTACAAAGGTGTAAATCCAGGTAGAGCTTTGGCAACATTTTTAATGGGTTCACAACGTTTATATGATTATGTGAATGATAATCCTTTTGTAGAGATGCGATCTTCAGATTATGTAAATGATGTCTCTGTTATAAAACAAAATCCTAAAATGGTTGCTATTAATTCGGCCGTGGAAGTGGATGTGACAGGACAGGTATGTGCTGATTCTATTGGT
Source organism: Winogradskyella poriferorum (assembly GCF_050618035.1). Taxonomy (GTDB): domain Bacteria; phylum Bacteroidota; class Bacteroidia; order Flavobacteriales; family Flavobacteriaceae; genus Winogradskyella; species Winogradskyella poriferorum_A. Next base: position 54,545 of record NZ_JBODPY010000001.1, on the reverse strand, counting down.
TCTAAAATGTATTCTGGTGTCGGTGGGCAAATGGATTTTATCCGAGGTGCATCCTTAAGTGAAGGCGGTAAAGCTATTATTGCACTACCATCTGTTACGAAACATGGAATTAGCAGAATTGTTCCAACACTGAAACCAGGTGCAGGTGTTGTTACTACAAGAGCGCATGTGCATTATGTCGTAACCGAATATGGTGTTGCTAATCTATATGGAAAAACCATTAAAGAGCGTGTTAAGGGTTTAGTTAATATTGCACACCCAGACCACAGGGAGGAGATTGATAAGGCTTACTTTGAGCTGGTTTAGTTATTTAAACCATCCAAAAAGGCCTTTCCCTTTTTTAGAATTGATATTTGGTGTTTCATTGGTTATCATTTGATAGATTTCACCCCATCCAAGAATACCTCCAATATTTCTGTCATCAATGAATAAGTCTGCGTGGATTTTTCGGCTCCTACTGTAATCAAATTTTTCTTCAGGAAAACTTGCGTTCACAGCATAAAAGTCAATGCCGTTTTTTTGACAAAACTCTACAGCTTCTCTAAGTTTTGTGCCACTTCTATACGTCCAAAGAATCAATCGGTGCCCATCTTCTTGTAATCGTTTCAATGTTTCAAAAGCGAAAATGCGGGTTTTACCAATTTTAGGGTAAGCATCTTCTACAATCGTACCATCAAAATCTACTGCTATTATCAATCGTTCATTTAATTTCATTACCAATAGTGATTATGGTATAAATATATCAAAAAACAAAAATTATACAAGACTATGACGTGTCATTGCTTCGGGTTGTGGTATACCCATAAGTTTTAAAATCGTTGGTGCAATATCACCAAGTATTCCATCTTTGATTGCCTTTAAATCTTTATCAATTAATATCACTGGCACTGGGTTTGTGGTGTGTGCTGTATGCGGTGTTCCATCTGGATTTATCATAGTTTCGCAATTGCCATGATCCGCAATAAGAATTGTTGTATAATCGCTATTTAATGCTGTAGTAACCACATCTTTTACACAAACATCAACAGCTTCACAGGCCTTTATCGCAGCTTCCATAACACCAGTATGACCCACCATGTCACCATTTGCAAAATTTAAACAAACAAAGTCTACTGTACCTTCTAGTAATTCTGGTACTAATGCGTCTCTAAGTTCATAAGCACTCATCTCTGGTTTTAAATCATAAGTGGCCACTTTTGGTGAGTTTCTAAGAATCCTTTGTTCATTTGCGAATGGTTCTTCGCGTCCACCAGAAAAGAAAAAGGTAACATGAGGATATTTCTCAGTTTCAGCAATTCTTATCTGATGTTTACCTGCTGCTTCTAATATTTCTCCTAGTGTTTCACTAAGGTTGTCTTTTTCAAATACAACGTTTATACCATTAAAACTGTCATCATAGTTTGTCAGTGTCACATAGTAAAGCTTCAGTTTGTGCATATTATACTCATGAAAATCTTCTTGAGATAATACTTGTGTTAACTGTCTTCCTCTATCTGTTCTAAAATTGAAGAAAATAACAACATCATCTTCTTCAATCCTTGCTGTTGGATTACCTTGATTATCTGATATTACAATTGGTTTAATGAACTCGTCAGTGACATCATCTTCATAACTAGATTCAATAGACGCAAGTATATTTGTTGAAGGAACACCTTTTCCTTCAACGATAGCATCATAAGCCAGTTTTACACGTTCCCAGCGTTTGTCTCTGTCCATTGCATAATAGCGTCCTGAAACTGTAGCTAGTTTTCCGGTAGTTTTATTGAGATGGTCTTCTAAATCAGATATAAAACCATAACCCGATTTCGGATCAACATCGCGACCATCAGTGAATGCGTGTACATATAAATCTTCAATACCATAAGTATTTGCGACATCTATTAATCCAAATAAATGATTAATGTGCGAATGAACACCTCCATCACTCACTAATCCAAGTAAATGCACTTTTTTGTCATTTTTGCTAGCAAATTCAAATGCGTCTTGAAGTACTTTTTCATCTTTTAAAGTGTCGTTTTCGACTGCAAGATTAATCTTAGCCAAATCTTGATATACTATTCTACCAGCTCCAAGATTCATATGTCCAACTTCACTATTACCCATTTGACCTTCAGGTAAACCAACATGAAGACCATCAGTCCTAAGACTGGCATTTGGAAAATCTTTGTATAGGGAATCTATAAATGGAGTTTCAGCATTATCAATTGCAGAAACCTTTGGGTCGGGAGATTTACCCCAACCATCTAATATCATTAAAATGACTTTTTTGTTCATCTTTTAAAAAACTTAGGAATTCAAATATACTATATCATCAGTGATAACAAATTGCTTCACTAAAAAAATCTTGAGTTATTTAATTCTTATTTTTTTATAAAGGATATGTATTCTCACAAAAAGAAATTAGGACGATCTTAACATATTTGTTTTCAAATCGTTAATATTCTGTTATTTCATGCACAGTATTGTAACAGATTTAGATTTATGTCGTCTATTTGGTATATCAAAAGATATAAGTCTTGGTTTCAATTTGTGAGATAAATGAAACCTATTTCAATAAAAGGTATAGTTATTGATTATTAAAAATCATAAATGTCTAAAATAGACAATTATTTGAGTTAGTTAGTTGAAAAATGCGTCTTAGTCTAAGACGCATTTTTGTATTTTCTAATGGCATCTCTAATATGTTCTATCCTATTTTCTGGATCTGGATGCGTACTCTGAAATTCTGGTACTCGATTCGGGCCAGCGGCTTCTTTTAGTATTTTCATTACACCAATCATCTCTTCTGGATTGTAGCCAGCATCTATCATAAAATGAACGCCTAATTCGTCACTCTCTAATTCATCATCCCTTCCGTTTTTTAATAGTGTTCCTTGGCCAACCTGTTGTGCTACGGCACCCATATCAATTGCTCCTGCTCCCATGATAAGAGTTTGCCAGTATTTGGAATCCGTAATACGCTCATTGGAGTGTTTACCTAGAACATGGCCAATCTCATGCCCTAATACACCAGCTAATTGATCTTCATTTTCCAATTTTGAGAATAAGGCATAAGTAATGAATATTTGTCCTCCAGGTAAGGCAAACGCGTTGATAGTACGTTGATCGGCCAATAAATGAAATTCATATTTATAAGGGGTTTGTTCGGCTATACTATTTTGAACGAGTTTATTCCCAACATTATCTACCAAGACCTGGTAACGGTTATCAGGGTGAAGACCACCATGTTGTTGTGCCATACCAGGAGCACTTTGTAATCCAATTGCAATTTCTTGTTCTGGAGTTAATGAAATAGCTTGGGTTCTACCTGTGTAAGGGTTAACTTCTTGTTGGCTGCATCGACGTATAAATGCAAATGCAACTATCGCTAATCCTATAATTAGTCTGATTTTAAAACTGCCTCTTCTCATAAAGGTTTAATTTGGTTGAATAAGTTACAAAAGTTAGACACATAACTTATCTAAAAGTCATCTTTATTGGTAGTGTAATTAGTGTTTTGAGAAATTAATAAGTTACTTTTAACTTTCAAAATGAGATAATATGGCATTTGATTTTCAGATAATTCAGAAAGAGAAGTACCGCCTAATTATTCCTTTGGTACATGAATTAAATGATGGGAAAGTATCTAAGGATGATTTAAAAGTGCGTTTTGAAGAAATGTCTAATCAAAATTATGAATGTGCTGGAATTTTTGATGATGATACATTAATAGGAGTTGCCGGACTGTGGTTTTGTACAAGGCATTACGTTGGTAAATCAGTTGAGTTAGACCATGTATTCATCAAACCAGAATATAGAGGTTCAGGGCTAGGTAAAAGTTTTATGGGTTGGATTCAAAATTATACCCAGTCTAAGGGCTGTAAATCACTAGAGCTCAATACTTATGTTCAGAATTATCCATCTCACAAATTTTATTATAATGAAGGCTATGAAATTTTGGGATATCATTTTCTTAAAAAAATTGATAACTAAATTTACTTAGAATAGTTAAGTTTTAATTCAAGGTGTTGTCAGAATTAAAATCTGATTGGTATACTTTAACAAGATTTCCAACCCTCATAAAAGCAAACAACACATTAAATGAGGGCGGGGATTAAATACCGGGACTAAATGCCTCACTTAAGTGTTGTTTTTGGTTAGGCTTCAAATGAAACCTTATGTTATTATCGAAATGAACTCAATTTTTGAGTTTAGCTAATTTGAGAAAGACTATTTCGATTGGTTGATATTTTTTATACTGACATTAATTAAATTGTATTTATTAGTGAAAATTAGTTAGATCTGTATTGGTTGGGATTTCATACGGCAGCTCATCATATTTAAAAACACGTGCCATTAATTGCCCTTTTAAGGTTATGCTATCATCTTTTATTTCTAGCCAACTTCCTTCTCTAAGTCCAATTACTGGATGAGTATTAAATCCGTGAAACTCCTTTATCCTCGTTTCTCTTGATTCTCCCATATGAGTGCTATTTGGATCTGGATCTAAGTAATGAGGGTTAATATTAAAAGGAAAAACACCGAGTGTTTTAAAGCTAGGTGGATGAACAATTGGCATATCATTAGTGGTATGCATCGTTAATCCACAGATATTACTGCCAGCACTAGTACCAAGATATGGTGTGCCACTTTCTATGGCATTGCGTAGTGCTTCAATTAGATTGTTTTTATAGAGCTGATTAACTAAAACGAATGTATTTCCGCCACCTGTAAAGATTCCTTTGGCTTCGTTAATAGCTTTTACAGGATCATTAAATTCGTGAATTCCTTTTATCGATTTATTAATTTTTTGGAAGGCTTTTTGCACCAGAGAAGTGTAGTCTTGGTGACTTTTCCCGCCAGGGCGAGCGTAAGGTATGAAAAGAACTTCGTCGGTTGTTTTAAAAAGTTCTTTTAAATTATCATGTAAGTACTCCAGGTACCCACTACCATGAATAGTAGAGGTACTAGCAACAAGCAAATTCTTCACGAATTTTTTATAATTAATTAATCCACCCTAAAAATAGTTTACGAGCACCTATTTAACAAACATTTACCAAGTAAATATTGTGAGAATTGAAGATTTAGTACGAACTTTATTAATCTAAAAATTTGAAATGAAAAGAATACTACTTTTTCTTTGTTGTGTTTTCTCACTAAATACCTATTCTCAAGATATTCAACGTGTGAATGTTAATGGTAGAATTGTTGTTACTTCTGCAGATAAAGAAGGCGTCACTGTTTATAACACATCTGCAAATAAAGGTACTGTAACAGATGAAAATGGGGAATTTAAAATTGATGTCGCTCTGAATGATGTGGTTGAGTTTGGAGCGCTACAGTTCAAAGATTTTACTGTGGTTATCAATGACAAAATTTTAGTGTCTAAACAAATGACCGTTATTTTAGTTGAGGAGGTTAATAAACTAGATGAGGTTGTATTATTGCCCTTTGGTCTTACAGGAAATCTTGGGGCTGATTTGGAGAATGTGAGGACCTATAACGTTAGTTTAGATGAAGTTTATTTTGGTCTCGATCATATAGAAGATTTTAAGTTTTCTGCAGATTACAAAACGGAGGCAGAGAATGTTGCTTTTAATGAATATAATCCTAGAGTAGACAATATGCTAAATTTGGTAAATCTTGCTAGTTTTTTAGTAAGTCAAGTTGCAGATATAGAAGGTGATAGTGGAGATAAAAGAGAAAGGGCATTAAGACAAACTCCATTTAAAAAAGCACTTGAACAATACAGCCTTAATTTTATTCATGCCAATTTTGATATTCCTCTAGATGAGGTCGATGCCTTTGCTGATTATGTTGAAAAAGAAGGTGTAGATCCGTCTTTATTGGCGAAGGATAAGGAAGTTGAATTTCTTGAACGAATTAATCAGCTCAGTAAATCGTATCTAAAATCCAAAAGTGATAAGGATTAGAAAATATTTATTTGCCTCATTTGTTTTTCTAATTACTGTTGTTTCCGCCCAGCGCAAAGAGCTTAAAGGGCAACTTATATCTGCTGATGATGTTGAGGGCATTCACATTTTAAACAAAACTGCGCCAAAATATACAGTTTCTAATGAAGCAGGTAGTTTTATTATCGAAGCTGAAGTAAGCGATACACTTTTTATTTCTGGATTAAAATACCAATCGAAGGAAGTTGTAATATCTAAGGAAATCTATGATTTAGGATATCTTGAGATTAAATTGATAGAAAAAGTCAATGAATTGGATGAAGTCATTGTTGGTAAAATCCTCACTGGAAGTTTAGAATCAGATTTAGAAAATTCAGATGCAAAGACAGAACTTAATTTTTATGATTTAGGGATACCAGGTTATACCGGTAAACCATTAACCTTGAATGAACGTAAATTATATGATGCTGATGCAGGGCCTTGGGGTTACATAGGTTTTGGCTTTGGCGTTAATTTTCATAAGCTTCTAAATAGTATCAGTGGTCGGACAAAGAAATTGAAGAAGATTGTTGAATTAGACAATAGAAACAACTGTATCGAACGCTTAAAACGCGAGTACGAAGACATAATTTTTGAGAATGTTGCATTAGAAGATAATTTGAGGACAGAGTATTTTCTTTTCTGTCAGGAAGATGAAGGATTTTTGCAGTTATGTCAGCGTAGAAATGATCTTGAAGCCATTGATTTCTTAAAATTAAAGTTAAAAGCATATTTAGAAAACAGGAACTCTTCTTCAAATGATTAGTTTTGGCGCAATTATTGAATCGTTACTCCAAAAAATAGAAATGCAAACGCTTAAAAAAATTCTTGTTTTACTGGTCTTGCCACTCCTTGTAGTAAGTACTGCTAAACATGAGTACTATGTCAGTGTAACAGAGGTTGCTTATGTAAAGGATAAAGGAAGTATACAGATTATTACTCAGATATTTATTGATGACTTCGAAAAACTTATTCAAGAGCGCTATGATGAAACCATAGTTCTTGGTTCTGGTAAAGAATCGCCAAAAACTGAAGGTTATATGAAGCGATATATCGCAGATAAGTTACTTGTCAATGTTAATGGACAAGATGTAGCATTTAATTTTTTGGGTAAAGAATATAAAGATGACATAGTCTACTGTTATCTTGAAATTGAAAATATTTCAGACATAAATTCCATAAGTATTCAGAATAGGGTGCTTTTTGATGTTTTCTCAGAACAACAGAATATTGTACGTCTAAAAGTCAATAATATTAACAAGAGTTTTTTGTTAATTTCTGATAAGGATAATTGCTTGTTAAATTTTGATTAAAACCTTCCTCAAACAGCCATAAATTGGCTATTTTCGACATCATTTAAAAAAAAACCAATTTCTTATGAAAATTTTGAAGTATTTCTTATGTGCTACTATGCTGTTCTCTTTTGGAACTTATGCACAAAATGAAATTAAGCCAGAGCGTCAACCTGGTCATACCAACGAAAATAAATTTAAGCAACTCTATGAGGAGTTTTCTACTCCAAATATGTATAGAACTGGTTCTGGTGCACCAGGTCCTGCGTACTATCAGCAACAAGCTGATTACAAAATGGATATAGAGATAGATGATGATAATGCAAGATTATATGGAGATGAGACGATAACCTATACAAATAATTCGCCTGATCAATTAAGTTACTTGTGGGTACAATTAGATCAGAATATGCGTGCAAGAGATTCTAAAACGCCTTTGATTAATAGTACGGGTTTTGGTCCTGCTACAACTTCAAATAGAGCGGTAAAATCTTATTTATCAGAACGCTTTGATGGTGGTTTCAATATTGAGCATGTGAAAGATGTGAATGGAAAAGATTTACCATTTATGATTAATCGCACGATGATGCGCGTAGAACTGCCAAAACCAATGAATACTGGAGACAAATTTTCATTTCAAATAAAATGGTGGTATAACATTAATGATCACGTAAAAGATGGCGGTAGATCTGGTTATGAGTATTTCCCAGAAAATGATAATCGTATTTATGTCATTTCACAATTCTACCCAAGAATGGCGGTCTACAACGATGTTGAGGGCTGGCAAAATTCTCAATTCTGGGGTCGTGATGAGTTTGCATTACCATTCGGAAATTTTGACGTAAACATTACAGTACCTGCAGACCATATCTTAGATGGTACTGGTTATCTTACCAATAGAGAAGAGGTATTTACAAAGGAAATGATGAAGCGTTACAAAAAGGCCAAAAAATCTTATGATGAGCCTGTTGTAATTGTAACTGAAGAAGAGGCAAGAGTTACTGAAAAGTCTAAGAGTAAGGATAAGAAAACTTGGAAGCTGTCAGCTCAAATGGTTCGTGACTTCGGTTTTGCTACATCGCGCAAATTTTTGTGGGATATGATGGCAGTGAAGTTAGAGACTAAAGACGTTATGGCTGTGTCTCTTTATTCGAAAGAAGGAAATCCACTTTGGGGAGAATGGTCTACAAAGACTGTAGCGAGTACACTAAAGAGTTATTCGCGTATGACATTTGATTATCCTTACCATAAAGCTATTTCTGCACATGCACCAATGGGTATGGAGTACCCAATGATTAGTTACAATTTTGGGCGCCCTAATCCAGATGGAACATATTCAGATCGTACTAAGTTTGGTATGATGAGTGTTATTATCCACGAAGTAGGGCACAACTGGTTCCCTATGATTATTAATAGTGATGAGCGTCAATGGACATGGATGGATGAAGGTCTTGATACTTTTGTTCAGTACATTGCTGAACAAGATTTTGGAGAGTGGTATCCTGATGCACTTTCTGAAGGTCAAACAGCTTATCCTTCAAGACGAGGTCCTGCTAAGAATATCGTAAGATATATGGGTGGAAACCAAGATTTTATTGCACCTATAATGACTAAAGGGCTTAATACCTACCAATTTGGAAGTAATGCTTATGCAAAACCGGCAACAGGACTTAATATATTAAGAGAAACTATAATGGGTCGTGAATTATTCGATTATGCATTTAAAGAATATGCTAACCGTTGGAAATTTAAGCATCCTACACCAGAAGATTTCTTCAGAACAATGGAAGATGCATCTGCTGTTGACCTAGATTGGTTCTGGAGAGGATGGTTCTACACAACAGATTATACTGATATTGGTGTTAAAGAGGTAAAGAAATATGCCGTAACAAATACACCTAATGAAGAAGGAAAGCAATTAGCAGAGCGTTACAGAATAGATCCTAATAGTTTGGTATACTTTATTGAAGAAGGTAAAGAAGGTTATGAAGAAGCATTGGCGAGTGAAGGAGGAATGGAGAACTTACCAACAGTAAAAGAATACCTGATGGATAACTTTACACCTGAAGAAAGACAAGAATTAAAGTCTACACCGAAGTACTTTTATGAGGTAACTTTTGATAAACCTGGTGGATTAGTAATGCCATTAATTGTGGAATACACCTATAAGGACGGGACAAAAGAAAAAATAACTTATCCAGCTCAAATTTGGAGATTGAATGATAAGGAAGCAAAAAGAGCTATTGCAAGTGATAAAGAAATAGTTTCAATTATAGTAGATCCTGATTTAGAAACTGCTGATGTTGATACGTCTAATAACTCATGGCCAAGAGAAGTTAAAGAAAGTGAGTTCGACAAGTTTAAGAATCAATTAAAAGACTAAAAACCTATATATAATATTAAGCCGACTTTAATAGGTCGGCTTTTTTTATTAACTAAAGTCACTCTATATTTGCATTGTGATTTATTTAAAGACATTTTTATTTATAGGAGGTACCGAAATAGTATTTATACTATTTATTGTTGTTCTCGTTTTTGGTGCAGACAAATTACCTGAGATTGCAAGAGGATTAGGTAAGGGTATGCGCACGCTAAAAGATGCAACTAATGATATTAAGCATGAAGTAACAAAAAGTGCTAAAGAAAATAATGTTATAGATACAGAGGTAACTAAAAATATTAATGAGGAATTAAATAAAGTTAAGGACGATCTTGAAGATTTTACAGGATCGTTAAAACGCGATCGCTAAATTTATTTTTTTCTACTGATTGTAAGGCCATCTCTTATAGGTAAAACAATCGTTTCGATCCTATTATCATTTTTAAGAAGATTATTGTATTCCAAAACCGATTTTGTGGAAATATCCTTTGGGTTAAGTTTCTGAACTACTTTACCATGCCAAAGCACATTGTCGGATAATAGTATGCCTCCACTTTTTAGTTTATCAATAACTAGATGAAAATAATTTGAATAATTAGGTTTGTCAGCATCTATAAAAATGAGATCGAATTCCTCTTTGATATTTGGTATAATATCTATGGCATTACCAATATGTTGCACTATTTGATTTCCAAAGCCAGACTTGTTAAAGTACTTTCTTTGAAAGTCTTCTAGTTCTTCGTTGATGTCGATAGTATGAATTATACCATTTTTATCTAAGCCCTCAGCGAGGCACAATGTGGAGTAACCAGTGAATGTTCCAAGTTCTAATATCGACTTAGGAGAAATGAGTTTAGAGAGCATACTTAGAACACGTCCTTGATAAGGACCACTTAACATAATTGGTTGTAAAACTTTTTGATAGGTTTCTCTTGTAAGCTCCTGTAGTAATTGTGGTTCGTCCTCGGAGTGGTCTACAATATATTTATCGAGCGCTTCAGGTAAAAAGTACATTAACTCAAAATTCTATTAATAAGGGCGTCTTTGGCTTTGGTATCGTCTCCACAAAGCCATTGGATAACATTGTCTTCCCAAATCTCGCTTTTTTCTTCTTCTGTGATGATATTTCTATCAATAGCTAAATCTAAAATTTTCCCTGGATAAGAAGATTGTTGTTCGCTTTCCATTTCGCCTAATGGATAGGGATCATCTAATCCCATAATAACTTGTTTTGAAGTCTGATTTTTAATCAGTAATTCTAAAGAACCTGTATCATGTACAAGTGTATCAAAAAAGATATTTTTATGACCAACAGCTTTCCTTGGATGTATTTTATCTTCAAATAAATCGGGTCTACCATCAAAACCTTGAATTCGTCTTCCAAGATTAATCTGTGCAAGTTGTCCGCCATGAGCAAAACAAACACGCATATTCTTATACTTCTCGTAATAGCCATTTAAGGTTAAAAAATGATAAGCATCGGCACATTGGGCTAACATCCAGATAAGATGAAAACGCCAAGACGTATTTTCTAATTTTATAAATTTTTCACCGTCATAAGGATGAATTTCAACAGCAAGATTGTATTTATCAGCAAGTTCAAAAATAGGTTCATTTTCTTCATCAAAAATACAACGCCATGTCCCTATAGTATCCATGTAGTGTGTTGGCAGACAAAGTAAGCGCATGCCCAAAACTTCTACACAGCGTTCTATTTCCCAGCAGGCACCTCTAACAAAGCCAGGATGTACAACAAATCCACAGGTAAATTTGCTTGGATGATCATGTTGTATCCTAGCATTAAAATCATTTTGAAACCGTAAAGCTTGCTTCATTTCTTCAAGACGAAGACCGTTTCCATACAATTGTGAAAGGTTTAGAACAACAGCATGGTCAATTTTAAAATGCTCCATCCATGCCAGCTTCTCATCTAAAAAGAAACTAGAATCGGTTATGGGTCTATTCCAGTCCTTTTGAAGCATAAATTTTCGGTCTTTATCTACCCAAAAAATACCTTTATCTCTCATAAAATCTGGTATTTCTTCTGGATAGGGAAGAAGATGCGAATGACCGTTAATTCTTAGTTTTCGTTTTTCCATTTTGTTTTCTAAACGCAAAAAGGGATTTCATTAAGTTTAAATTTATGAAGCGCCCAAAACTTCATGCCTTACTTTTTCTTTTATTATATCTATCGAATATTGCAGGCATATCAGTCTCAATATTGTCTAAAGTGAATTCTTCTTCGTACTCTAGACTTCCGTCCTCTTCGTACCATTGCAATTTATCTTTAACTCCTTCTGGACGTGGATATTCAATAACTAAACCTACTGTGTTTGGTCCTCTTCTTGGTGAGTGTGGGATTTTTGGTGGTAATACAAAAATTTCACCTTCTCTTATATGTATATCTTTGGATTCACCATCTTCCATGACTTTCAGGATGATATCACCTTCAATCTGATAGAAAAACTCAGGAGTTTCATTATAGTGATAGTCTGTTCTACTATTCGGTCCACCAACTACCATCACGATTACGTCGGCATCTTTCCAAACTACTTTATTGCCAACAGGTGGTTTTAATAAATGTCTATGTTCTTCAATCCAAGCTTTAAAATTAATGGGAGGAAATAATTTACTCATGATTTTTGAATTTGATTTTGCTTCCTATAAAATTACAAACTTTTTGTTCGGCCACCATCAACAGGGAGGTTTATTCCGTTGATATATCCAGCTCTTCCACTAGCTAAAAATGTTATAGCATCTGCAAGTTCTTCTGGGTTAGCAAAACGCTTTGCAGGGACCGTAGCTTTCATTGCATTAGAAGCCTCTTCGATAGACCTACCTGTTTTTGTCGCTTTATTTTTAATAATTTCTGAAAGGCGCTCTGTACTTGTTGCACCAGGTAGTACATTGTTGACAGTGATACCAAAACTGCCTAGTTCATTTGCCATAGTTTTACTCCAATTGGCTACCGCTCCTCTAATGGTGTTACTCACGCCTAATCCATCTAAGGGTTGTTTTACAGATGTCGAAATAACGTTAATAATTCTACCATAATCTTCACTTTTCATATAAGGCACTGTTGCTTGTACCAGTATATGATTGCATTTAAGATGCTGTGTGAAAGCATTTTCAAATTCCTCTACTTTTGCCTTAAAAATTGGTCCTCCTGCTGGACCACCAGTATTATTAATTAATACATGAAAGCCATGGTTTTTGTCAATGTAATTTTCAATTTTTTCCTTTAGCTCTGAAGGATTAGAAAAATCAGCAACGATATAGTCATGCTTTCTATGCTGAGGTAATGTTGCCAGTGTGGCCTTGAGTTTTTCTTCGTTTCTTGCTACAAGGGTAACGATAGCTCCTTCATTAGCCAAGGCGATTGCTGTTGCTTTACCAATACCTGCTGTACTACCGCAGACTAAAGCGTACTTATTGTTGAGTTCTAAGTTCATTTATTTTGCAAATTTGAAACTGTCAAATACTGTGTCTGCCACAGTAACGAATTGATCATATTCAGCAGTAGATGAAGAAAAAGTCAATACGTAGGCCTTCCCATTATAAAGTGTAAATAACTGCTTAAATTTCAGAACCATCCCATTACCAAAATCCGCAGACCATATAATCTCTCTAGATTCTTGGCCATCTAATTTAGATGTAGTTTTTGATTCTAATTTAGAATTTGGAATTTGTGTTAGAATTTGATCTATAGAAAGTTGAGCATATTCATCCATAGTAAGATTTTGACCGCCTAAGTTTTCCGTTGTCAAATTTATATTCTCTCTAAATTTATCATTATTCTGTGTTGATTCATCTGATAATAAAAGAAATTGCATCCCAGGTTGTGATAATTGACTGCTAGACTCCCAATCGGTTGGATAAGAAATTGCAAAATCATCTTTTTTTAGCAATTGATAATCAGATTGGGCATTTAATCCTAAAAATGCCACAAATAGTAGGCTAGTTAAAAATTTGGTTTTCATGATGTTTGGTTTTTATGATGTATAAAAGATACGGAAACTAGTTAACAGCTCCAATTTGATCTAATATTTGATGCAAATATTTTTTGGCTCGGTAAAAAATCGAAGCGCTTCAAACCCACCTTCTCGTCCAACTCCAGAGGCTTTTACACCACCAAATGGTGTTCTTAAATCGCGCATCATCCACGTGTTTACCCAGACTATTCCAGCTTCTAATTTTGAAGAGAATTTCATGGTTCTGGTTAAGTTGTTTGTCCATAAGGTAGCAGATAATCCATATTTTACCTTATTGGCCATAGTTAGTACTTCTTCTTCCGTAGTGAAGGGCATTAGAGTGACAACTGGCCCAAATATTTCTTCCTGATTTACCCGACATTCATCATTATGAACCTCAATAACTGTTGGTTGTAGATAATATCCATCTTCAAAACCTTCAACTGTTACCTCTTTGCCTCCATATAATATATTAGCACCTTCTGCTTTAGCGATCTCAATATAGCTTTTTACCTTTTCAAGATGTGGCTTAGAGACCAGTGCACCAATATCTGTACTTTTTTCCGAAGGGTGTCCAACATTAAGCTGCTTTACTTTATCAATAAAGTCAGCTTTAAATTTATCGTAAATGGATGCTTCAATAAAAATGCGACTCCCACAAAGGCATATTTGTCCTTGATTTGCAAAGGATGAACGCACTGTGGTGGCTAACATATGATCATAATCACAATCTGCAAATATGATATTTGGGTTTTTTCCGCCCAGTTCAAGGGATAGTTTTTTAAACATAGGAGCTGCAACTTTGGCTATGTGCGCTCCAGTAGCTGTTCCACCTGTAAAAGAAATTGCTTTAATGCCAGGATGTTCTATAATGGCTTGGCCTGTGCTAGAACCTAAACCATGTACAATATTTAAAACACCACTCGGCAGACCTGCTTCATTACATATCTCGCCTAACATATATGCTGTCATTGGAGTAACCTCACTAGGTTTTGCCACTACACAGTTGCCAGTAGCTAAAGCAGGCGCAATTTTCCAAGTGAACAGGTATAGCGGTAAATTCCAAGGTGATATACAGCCTACAACACCAATGGGTTGTCTTAAGGTATAGTTGATGGCATTTTGCCCTACAGATTCATGACTTTCACTAGCAAATTGCGTAATTGCGTTTCCGAAAAATCTAAAATTACTAGCGGCACGAGGGATGTCAACCGTTTTTGCTAGTGATAAAGGTTTGCCATTATCAATGCTCTCAGCTTCCGCAAAACGCTGAAGATTTTCTTCCAATAATTCTGAAATTCTAATGAGAATTCGACTACGCTCTTCTAATGTGGTTTGCGACCACTGACTAAAAGCAGATTTGGCAGCTTCAAAAGCTTCTTCAACGTCTTCGGACGACGAGTTTGGGATTTGGCCATAAACATCGCCATTAGAAGGATTATAATTATCTATCCAATTGTTATTAATTGGATTTTGAAAGTTTCCGTTTATGAAGTTTTTAATGTTACTCATAAATTATTTTCACTGTCTAAAGCTCTGTTTGTAGGATTGCGATACACGTTTTAATGCCATCTCTAATATTGCCTAAACGAATATTTTCATTTGGGCTATGTTGGTTGTTGTCCATGTTTACTGTAGGAACAATAATTGCTGGTATATCTAACGTTTTTACTGCAGATATAATAGGCACTGTTCCTCCCATCGTTCGTATTGAAATTGGAGTTTCGCCATAAAATTCTGTAAGACTGGCTCTCAATGCAGAGCCTAATGGAGAGTTTAAATTTGTTCTAAAGGCATTTACTCCATTTGATCTCGTAAATTTTACAATTTTAGAATTTCTGAGCCGTTCTTCATCACTTGGGTCCCTGTCTAAAACTGTATACCCTAAATTTTCAATATGCGTTTTTATTTTATCTAGTTGTTGTTTTCCATCTGTTTCCCTTACCAATCTTACATCAATATTTGCACTTGCTATTTCTGGAATAACAGTTTTGGGTTTATCTCCTTTCCAAGAAGTTTCGATTTGTCTTACATTTAACGATGGGTACTGAAGTGCCTCTTGGTAATTATTACCCACTTTTTCAGATTGATTAATGCCAAGTCTTAAATTTAAAGCCTCAAGGTCATCAGGGACATTATTAAGAATCTTTTGCTCCTCTGAAGACAATTGAATCCCAGAGTAAAAATTATTAATAAGAACCTTGCCGTTTTCATCCTTCATACTAGATAAAATTCTAGATAGTGAGAATACAGGATTTGGAACATAGTTTCCATAGTGGCCACTGTGCTGTGGTAGTTTTGCACCATAGGTCGTGATTGTACATGTGGCAATACCACGACAACCAAATGTTAAGGTTGGTCTGTTAGATTCGTGAGCAGGTCCATCCATAATGATCATGGCATCCGATGCGTAACGGTCCTTGTAAGTATTTATGGTGGATAAAAACGCATCAGACCCATATTCTTCTTCAGGATCAAATATTATTTTAATATTGAAAGTAGGCGCCTTTTCTGCTTTATTTAAAAATTTTAATGCATTTAATAACATAACTATAGGAGCTTTGTCATCGGCTGCAGCTCTTGCAAAAATCCGCCAGTTATCATTTAAATCTTTATTTATTGCCTCCCAGCTGAGCGTTTCCCATTTACCATTGCTGTCTTGACGCTTTAAAACTGGGTTAAATGGATCTTCTTGATCCCAATTTTTTGGATCTACAGGTTGGCCATCAATATGAAAATAAAACAATACTGTTTTATATTCTGAATTATAGACCTTCTCTAGAAGTAACAATGGTAGTGTAGAAGATTCAAGTAAATTTACTTTAAAACCAAGAGCGCTATAATGGTCTGCAACCCAATTTATGTTTTTTAGCATAAGATCCATGTCTTCAGGCAGATTAGGAATGCTCACAAAAGACTTATGCTGAACTACAACTTCTTTTAAATTTTCCTCAATGATTTTGTCCCAATTTGTCTGAGCATAGAGGCATACATTAAATATGCAAATGGAAAAAAGTATTGGAAAATTAAATTTCATAGAGAATACTTTCTAAGATTAGGATTTCTTGTAAGCCATAACTTTAATCTCAACTACTAGATCGGGATGAGGTAATTGATGCACAGCTACAGTAGTTCTGGCAGGACCTGTTTCCTTATCAAAAAACTCAGCATAAGCCTTGTTGTAACCTGCAAAATCATTCATGTTTACTAAAAACGAAGTCACATCTACTACATTCTTTAAGGATGCACCTACAGTTTGCAGATTTCGTTCGATGTTCTTTAATACTTCTCGAGTTTGCGTTTCAATATTAAGGCGCTTGGTACCCATTTCATCAATAATGTCAACACCAGCTATACTGTTATCTGGTCGTCTTGAACTTGTACCAGAAACAAAAATAAAATCACCGACTTGTTTTACGTGAGGATAAGCACCTCGTGGTGTTACTTTTTTATTATCCATAATTTATTATTGTAATCCAGCCACTCTATCGTCTTGAAGAATGGCTTCCGTTTCTTCTTTAATTTTTCTCAAAATATGCTGTAATTCAGCAATATTTGAATCATCATATGGCGTAGTTATATCTCTATCTACTAACATATTTAGTATGGCCTTGTCTTGGGCACGTCCTCTAAGCATCGCTTCCCTATAGCCAATATCTTCATTAAAGGTAACTAAACTATATTTTGAAAAGTAGTTATTCGGGAAGTGTTGTTCTAAGGCCATTTCTATTTTTCGCTTTTGCTGAAAAATAGGGTTGGCAACATGGTCTCTCATTTCATAAAAGTTGTCTAAAGCCAAATCAGCAATGGCATCTGTGTCTTTTTTTCGGGTCTTCCCAAATTCTGAAAATATGGCTTCCCAATCGCCTTCGAACTTATCGAGCACAGCATCAAATTCCACTACATCTTCAAATGAAGCATTCATACCTTGACCATAAAAAGGAACGATAGCATGAGCAGAATCTCCCATTAACAAGGTGTTACCTTTATAATGCCAAGGAGAACACTTTACAGTTCCTAATGGAGCTGTCGGATTTTCGAAGAAATCGTCAACTAAGTTTGGCATTAACTCTAAAGCGTCAGGAAACTCCTTCTTAAAGAATTCAGTAACCTTTTCTGGAGAAGTAAGATTATTAAAATTGAATTCGCCTTCATTATAACTTAAGAAGAGCGTAACGGTAAAACTTCCATCTAAATTTGGCAGTGCTATAACCATAAAGTCACCTCGAGGCCAAATATGCAGGGCGTTTTTAAAGGTTTTGTATTCACCATTTTCATTAGGTAAGATGGTCAACTCTTTATAACCATGGGTAAGATATTCTTGAGAAAAACTAAACAAAAATTTCTTTTCAAGATAATAACTCTTCCTTAAAGCAGATCCTGCACCATCTGTGGCAATAATACAGTCTGCATCTTCAATAAATTCCTCTTCCGTTAGGTAGTCTTTAAAACGTGCAGTTGTATTTTCAAAATCTACAGATTTACATTTTTTATTGAAATGAATAGTCACATTTGGATGCTTTTCGGCTTCATCTAGAAGCAAAGCATTAAGTCCTCCACGAGAAATCGAATTAATATATTCATCGTTTCGACCACTATAGTTAGACATAAAGGTATTTCCATCTTTGTCGTGTAGCATTCGTCCATGCATTGGTATACAAAGTTCTTTGACTTTGTTTTCTAGACCAACGAGTTTCATACCCTTGTTACCACGATCTGAAAATGCTAAATTAATAGAACGACCTGCCGAGATATCGGTTTTACGTAAGTCTGGTCGCATTTCATAAACTGTTACATTATAACCTCGCTGTCCCATGCGTAACGCTAATAAGCTTCCACATAAGCCAGCACCAATTATCAGAATGTTTTGTTTTTGATTAGCCATTCAAAATTACCTTTAATCGTTCTACCATGTTATAAATATCTTCAAATGAATTATATAGTGGGACAGGTGCGCAACGGATAACATCTGGTTCGCGCCAATCACTAATTATACCTGCTTCCGTAAGTTTATCATGAAGTGTCCTATCCGCATTTTTCACCTGAATAGACAACTGACAACCACGTTCATTTTTATCTTTAGGTGTAATTATTTTTATGCTGTCATTGCCAATACTATTAGCTAAAAATTCAAAATAAGCAGTTAGTTTGTGAGATTTTGAAATAAGATTATTCATACCTGCATCAGCAAAAATATCTAACGATGCTTTTATTGCTGCCATAGATAGAATAGGAGGATTACTTAGTTGCCATCCTTCTGCTCCTGGTAACATATCAAAATCATCACGCATTTTAAAACGTGTTTCTTTATTATGACTCCACCAACCAGTAAAACGGTTTAATTCTTTGTTGTAGGCATGCCTTTCGTGCACAAAAACACCACTGAGACTTCCTGGTCCAGAATTAAGATATTTGTAACTGCACCATATGGCAAAGTCAGCTCCAGAATTATGTAAATCTAAATTTACATTACCAGCACCATGAGCACAGTCAAAACCAACGACGCAACCATAACTATGACCTAATTCTGTGATGCGTTTTAAGTCAAAAAATTGCCCTGTATAGTAATTAACACCACCAATCATAATCAAGGCGATTTCATCACCATGATTATTCAGGATCTGCTCTAAATCTTCATATCGAAGCAATTCTTCTCCCTCGCGAGAATTCCAAAGCAACAGTCCGTCTTTATCATCAAAACCATGATGACGTAATTGCGATTCTACCGCATATTTATCTGAAGGGAAGGCATCACCTTCTATAAGAATTTTATAACGTTTGCTTGTGGGTCTGTAAAAGGATACCATCATTAAATGAAGATTCGTGGTAAGTGTATTCATTACCACAACTTCAATGGGTTTTGCACCTACAACTTCTGCCATTTTATCGGTAAGCAACTCATGATAGGATAACCATGGGTTTTTACCATGAACATGACCTTCTACACCAAGTTTAGCCCAATCATTTAATTCTTGGGATATATACTCTTGCGTTAATTTAGGTTGTAATCCAAGTGAGTTGCCGCATAGGTAAATACTATCCGATCCGTCGCTATGTTTTGGAATATGAAATTGATGTCTAAAATGAGAAAGTTCATCATCTTTATCTAACTGAAGCGCGCATTCTAAGCCTGATTTAAAATCGTACAATGCAGAAATATTTTACGGTTGCTAACAAAAATAAGAATTAAAGATGAGGCAGTAAAGCCAATTTTTCGCTCAATAAAATTCATTATCTTTAAGGAAAAGAGATAAAAATGGGCAAAACAAAAGAGTATTCAAACGGAGAAGTTACAGTAGTTTGGGAAGCAGACAAGTGTATTCACTCAGCAATGTGTGTCAAAGGCTTGCCAAGTGTTTTTCAGCCTAAAGAAAGACCATGGATTAAAATCGATGCTGCAAGTACCGATGAATTGGTAAATACAGTTAAGAAGTGCCCATCAGGTGCGTTGAGCTATTATATGAATGATGCGTCTGATAAGTCAGCTCAGAAGTTAGAAACCCAAGTTGAGGTTTTAGAAAATGGACCGCTTTTGGTTTATGGAACCTTAAACGTAACGCACAAAGACGGTTCTAAAGAAACAAAGAATAGAACCACTGCTTTTTGTAGATGTGGCGCATCACAGAATAAACCTTATTGTGATGGTGCACACGTAAATCATGAATTTAAGGGATAAAAAAAGCGCCTTGTTAACAAAGCGCTGGTGAAAATATATAGACGCCCAAGGGCGGAAAATGTAAGATATACGTTTAAAGTCGAAACTAAGACGCGAACCTTACATTGTAGGTTACAAAAGTAATGCCAAAATTTAATTTAAATGTTAGTCTAATGTTATGCTTACATCAGCAAAGTTTAAATTCCACTTACCCTCGTCCTTTTTGTGATCTATGGCTACTTTAATTCCATTAAAATCTTGATAGTTTTCAAATGTTGTGGCTAACGAAGGTGTCTCAGAATTTCCTTGTCTAAAAACCCATTCTTTAATTAAATAATTCTCATCGTAAAAAATGTCGTAGGCATCTCCAGGTGTATAGCCACCTTCAGACGGATAGGTGATGGTTATCATGTCTAAAGTTTCTTTGCTTAAAGGTGATTCTTTTTTAACCGGTTCTGAAAGTGTTGCTGAAGCATCCCAAACAAGTTGAAAAGGTACTAAGAACCAATATTTATCATTTATAAAAGCTCTGTCAGCGCCAATATGACTACTGTCCATCTCGTGTCTTTTGTAGTTTACTTTAGCGTTACCAACAGTCATTGTAATTTCATTCTTTTTGGGTTTCCATATCCAAGATCTTCCATTACCTTTTACGGTATCTCTATCAACTTTAAAAGTGAATTGGACTTCTGAAACATTATCCCAGTTTTCAAATCCATGTGCGTTAGCAATTTTTTCAGCTACAGACAATTCTTTTTCTTCTTCAGATAACTTTGTCTCATTATTATCTGATTTGCAGGAAAAAATTAATGTCAAACAAATTAGTACTGCAGAAATATATCTCATATTAAAACTTATTATAATTTAGAACAAAATTAAGCAAGGATGGATGAGCATACTAATTATTTTGAGGTAAATAAGGAAACTTGGAACAAAAAGGTTGAGGTGCATGCAAAGAGTGAGATGTATAATTTACAGGCATTTAAAGATGGTAAGACCTCATTAAATTCTTATGAATTAAGTGCATTGGAGCATGTTGAAGGGAAATCTCTATTACATCTTCAATGTCATTTTGGTCAAGATACACTTAGTTGGAGTAGGTTAGGAGCAAAATGTGTTGGTATTGACTTGAGTGATGAAGCAATAAGGCTAGCTGAGCAATTAAATGAGGAACTTCAGCTCGATGCAAATTTTGTGTGTTGTAACGTTCTGGATACGTCGAATTTTGTTACCGAATTATTTGATATTGTTTATACTAGTTATGGTGTTATCGGTTGGTTGCCCGATTTGAAACCTTGGGCTAAAATGATTACGGAACGCTTAAAACCAGGAGGTGTTTTTTATATGGTAGAATTTCATCCAATACTTTGGATGTTTGATTATGTTGACGGTAAAGCTGAGATGAGGTATCACTACAATCAAAATGAGGTTATATATGAGGAATATGAAGGCACCTATGCTGATGGATCTTCTAAAATCGTAAGCAAAGAGTATGGTTGGAATCATGGATTGAGTGAAGTTATAAACGCACTCATTGAATCTGGTTTAGAGATCGAGTACCTTAATGAGTATGATGAAAGTCCTTATGATGTGTTTCCTAATTTAATTAAAACCGAATCAGGTATGTATAAATTAGAAAACCAATTATACCCAATGCTGTTTGAGATAAAAGCAATAAAAAAGTAATGCCTGTTTTGATAACAGGCATTATATTAATGTTTAGAGTTTTCTTTAAGTAGTTCAGGGAACTTCGACTTAAATTTATTTAATCTCGGAATAGAAACAGCTCTCACATAACGCTGATTTGGATTTCTTTTTTCAAAATCTTGATGATACCCTTCGGCAATCCAGAACTTTTGAAATGGATAAACTTCAGCCGCAATTGTTGCGTCTAGTTTTTTAGCGAGTGCTTCCTTTTTTGCCTCTATTATTTTCTTTTGATCGCTATTTTGATAAAATATAATTGATCGGTATTGAGGTCCTCTATCTGGTCCTTGCCCTAGAACTTGTGTTGGATTTTGAGAACCAAAATAAACATCTACTAAGGTAGAGAAGTTAACAACGTTAGGGTCATATATTACTTCAACGGCCTCAGCGTGTCCAGTACGTCCTGTATTACTTAACTCATATGTTGGGTTTTCAGTAAATCCACCAGAATAGCCACTAATTACTTCTTCAACACCTCTAACACTTTCATAAATAGCCTCTACACACCAAAAACAGCCACTTGCAAAATAAGCTCTGGCCTTACCATTTTTAATTGGTACTTCAACAGGTTCTGCATCTATAACAGCCTGTTGTTTAGGGTTTACTTGTGCTTGGTTATGACAGCTGAAACAAACAGCTATGCTTAATAAAAAAAATAATTTCTTCATCTTTTGTTTTTTCTTTTCCTATTAGACGAGCAAAATTAATATTCCTTAATAGGAATAGTTTTAAAATTATATTAAATAAAAAAGCCTTTACATTTCGTAAAGGCTTCATAAATATTGTAATTAGAAACTACTTGCTCAGCTTAGCAAATAATTTATCCATTTTTGCTTTTTCTTCCTCAGCAAGTTGTGCATCAACAAGTATACGACCACTATGCTCATCGGTAATCACCTTTTTTCTTGAAGCAATTTCAACTTGTACTTGTGGAGGAATAGTGAAGAAGGATCCACCAGACGCACCTCTTTCAATTGGTACTACAGCTAATCCGTTCTTTACATTGTTTCTTATTCTTAAATAAGCATTTACCAAACGCTCGTCTATTTTCTTTTGAAAATCTGCTGACTTAGCAAGTAATGCTTCTTCTTCTTTTTCAGTCTCTTTAAGAATTTCGTTAAGCTCTCCTTTTTTATGTTTTAAGTGAGAGTTACGATCTTTTAAACGATCCTTTGTTTCAGAAATAACTTCTTTTTTCTGCTCAATTTGAACCTTAAATTCTTTAATGTGCTTTTCAGCTAATTGAATCTCAAGTTCTTGGTATTCAATCTCTTTAGTTAATGAGTTGTATTCTCTGTTATTTCTAACATTCTTTTGTTGCTCACTATATTTTTTGATTAAAGCTTTCGCCTCTTCAATTAAGTTCTTCTTCCCCTTAATCTCATCGTCGATAACAGCAAGGCTATCATTTAATTTTTCTAATCGTGTAGTAAGGCCTTCTACTTCATCTTCTAAATCTCTTACTTCTAAAGGAAGCTCACCTCTGACATTTCTTATTTCGTCTACTCGAGAGTCAATTAATTGTAAATCATATAGTGCTCTCAATCTTTCTTCGACAGAAACTTCAGCTTTTTTTGCCATAATTATAAATACTTAACCGGATTTGTATTTGTCTTTGATAAAATGATTGCAAAACTAGTAATTTTTTTCGAGAGATAGTCCACTAAAAAGGATTTTGTGAACTGTTCGCTTTCATAATGTCCAATGTCTGCAAGCACAATATCATCCTCTGCACTAAAGAAGTCGTGATATTTTAAATCTGATGTTATAAATAAATCAGCACCCGAAGCCTTTGCCGCTCCAATTGCGAAACTACCAGATCCACCTAAGACTGCAATTTTTTTAATTGGCTTCGATTGTAGTTGTGAATGTCTAAGGACGCCCGAATTAAAGGTGGTTTTAATCCACTTTAAACAATCTACTTCGTTCATGGGTTCATCCAATTCACCGAGCATTCCAATACCTGTATTCGCATCGGTATTGTTCAATACCATTATTTCGTAGGCGACTTCTTCATAAGGATGTTCTTGTAATAGTGTACTAACAATCTTAGGCTCAAGATGTTTTTTGAAAATCACTGAAATTGCTGTTTCATTTTCTTTATGTAATTCTCCTTTTGTGCCCAATGTTGGATTTGAATTTTCATTACCAAGATAGGT
Source organism: Winogradskyella poriferorum (assembly GCF_050618035.1). Classification (GTDB taxonomy): domain Bacteria; phylum Bacteroidota; class Bacteroidia; order Flavobacteriales; family Flavobacteriaceae; genus Winogradskyella; species Winogradskyella poriferorum_A. The sequence continues at coordinate 30,451 of NZ_JBODPY010000001.1, read as the reverse complement.
GCCTTCACCATCAAAATTAAAACTACAAGATTCGTAATTACCTAAACGACCTGCCCCAGCTTTAAATAGTGCATTTCTCAATGAATCGGCATGACTCGTCGGGACGTAGGTTTGAAGTTTTTTTATAGAACCGGCTTGTGGTATAAGTATACGCTTGTTTTTAAGATTTAGTTGGTCACAAATAATAGAATTAACACCTTTAAAAGCATTATCTAAAGCAGTATGTATTGCGAAAATGGCAATATTATTTTTTATTGCTTTAATCACAACACGTTCTACATAATTTTTACCTATCAATTTTTTTAGACCTTTAAAAATTATGGGATGAAAGCTTACTATTAAATTACAGTTATTCTCTATGGCTTCATCAACGACCGACTCAAGTGTATCTAGCGTTACAAGAATACCATTAACTTCCTGATTTTTATCTCCAACTAGTAACCCTACATTGTCAAAATCTTCAGCATAGTTTAATGGTGCTAATTCATGAAGGTGATTAATAACGTCTTGTATAATCATAATTGGTTATTTGTTTCAAAAATAGCATATTTTAGTAGCAATGAAATTCATCCGAATTATATTATTTCCTTTAGTACCGATTTATTATGTAGTAACCTACCTAAGAAATAAACTATTTGATTATGGTGTGTTTAAATCTAAAAGTTATGATGTGCCAGTAATCTGTGTAGGTAATTTGAGCACAGGTGGCACAGGTAAAACACCAATGATAGAATATTTAATTACGCTATTAAAGGAGAATAAATCTGTTGCGGCTTTAAGCAGAGGTTATAAACGCAATACGGAAGGTTTTTTATTGGCTGGTGAAAATTCTACTGTTGAATCTATTGGAGATGAACCTTATCAATTTCATAATAAATTTCAAGATATAAAGGTTGCTGTAGATGCAGACCGACAAAATGGAATTGAGAGTTTATTGAAACTAAATGACGCACCAGAAATCATTTTACTAGATGATGCTTTTCAACATAGACGTGTAAAAGCTGGATTTAATATTTTACTTACCTCTTATGATAAACCCTATTATAAGGATTTTGTGCTACCTACTGGGAATCTTAGAGAACCACAGGTAGGAAGGAAGCGTGCTGACGTAGTTATTGTAACTAAATGCAAGCCAACTTTAAATGAGGATGAAAAGGCTACCATTTTAGAAAGATTACATTTAAATGATAAGCAAAGTGCATTTTTTAGCTATATAGATTATAGTGATGTTGTTTTAAATTCTGATAATGCATTAAAATTAGAAGCTCTCTCAAAATTTACATTAGTTACTGGAATTGCTAACCCAAAACCACTTGTAGATTATTTAACTAATCAAGGACTAACATTTGATCATATCGAATATCCAGATCATCACAACTTTAGGTCACATGAAATAGACCTTTTATTAAAAAAAGAGCTCATCCTTACAACTGAAAAGGACTTTGTGAGATTAAAAAGTATTAAAGGATTTGAGAAAAACCTATTTTATTTACCTATTAGATTTCGACTTGATGATGCTTCAAAATTTGAAGCAATAATTAAGAACTACACTGATTAAAAGAAACTAGAAACAACCTCTTTACCAGTAAGAACATCGTAAAGTTTATTTTCAAAATCTTCTTGTTTAAATGGTTTTGAAATAATATCGTTAAAACCAGCTTCTCCAAACTCATGCATCTTATCTTCTAAGGTAACTGCAGTCAGTGCGAATATGGTTAAGTCTTTATCAAATGTTCTTATAATCTTAGTTGCTTCCAAACCACTTATTCCAGGCATGTGAATATCCATTAAGACTACTTTGTATTCTACTTTTTTAACCTGCTCTACTGCTGCTTCACCATTATCTACAACATCACAGTGTAAGCCCATTTTGTTGAGAATTTTCTTGGTGATCATTTGGTTAATTTTGTTGTCTTCCACAACTAGGATTTTAACATCACTTAGGTCTAAGCCGTCCATTTTACTTGGTTTTTTGTTGTCTTCTAATTTGTCTTCGATTTTTACTTTCTCAGTAATTTCTAAAGGAATTTCAAAGAAGAAAGTTGTACCCTTGCCAAGTTCACTCTTCAAGTAAATTTTTCCTTTAAGAATCTGAATGAGACCTTTTACAATAGATAAACCAAGACCAGTACCACCGTACTTTCTATTAATTTGAACTGAGCCTTGCGAGAAGCTTTCAAACATTTGGTCTTGTTTTTCTTTTGTAATACCAATGCCATTATCTTCAATTTCAAAACGCACAGTACAGATCTTGTCTTTCTGATCTATTTTGCTCGCTCTAACCCAGATGTCACCATCTTTTGTGAATTTAATAGCATTACCAAGTAGGTTAATTAAGATTTGGGAGATCTTAAGTTGGTCACCAAAATAAGTTTCTGGTAGACCGTTTTCGTAGTCAAAATGTAATTTAGTTCCGTTGTCATTGGCCGAATTGCTCAATGCGGACATTACATTTTCAATTTTAGTTTTGAGGTTAAATTTTTCTGGATCTAATTCTACCTTATTTGCTTCAATTTTATTGATTTGAAGAATGTCATTTATGAATGTAAGGAGATAGTCACCTGAAAATTTTAAAGATTTTAAATGGGGAATTTGATGTTCTTTTGGATCTTCATCTAATAACATTCCTGTTAAACCAGTTACGGCATACAATGGTGTTCTTAACTCATGTGTAACAGTCGACAGGAAGTTTGCTTTAGTCTTTGATGCTAATTCTGCTTTTTCCTTTGCAACAATAAGCTCATCATTTTTCTTGTGGAGCATATTGTTGGTCTTAAGTCTAATGTTATTGTTTTTATATAGTGATAGCGTTAAAAGTGAAAGAATTGTTATTAATGCTATACTTAATATTGTAGTTATTCTAGTAAAATCACTTTCTGATTGTACTTCCTCAATTTGTGCCTTAAGTTGCTCATTTTCAGCATTCTTGTAATCATTGAGGTACTGGCCTGGGATATTATTAGCTAAATTTTCTCTCTTAATATTTAATAGCGAATCTGACAGTTTAATGTGTCGTTTCAAATAATTAAGAGAGCTCTTGTAATCACCATCATTACTGTAGATTTCACTAAAGGTGATATAAGCAGTATTGACGTTTTCTATAATATTGTTGACCTCTGCGATGTTAAGACCTTGTTCTACTTGATTTAATGCTAAATCATGACTATCCAATGCGCAATAAACTTTACCCGATTGAATCAAAGCACTACTCAAGCGTCGTTGCTGATCATATTTGTTGGCAAGTATAATCGTGCGATCTAATAAGGTTTTCGCTTCATCATATTGTTCTAAAGCAATGTGGGCCTTTGCCTCGTTCAGCGTAACTTCAGATACATACTCCTCGAGACCTTCTTGTTCAAATAAATTTTTTGCTGAATTAAAATAATCGAGGGCATTTTCATAATCCTCTTTAGCGCTTAAGAAAACACCTTTAATATTATAACTTACGGCTCTATTACCGTAATCGTCTATTTCTCTTTGAATATTTAAAGCATTGTTTAACGAAACTGTGGCCTGCTCATGTTCATTAACCAAGAATTGAACTTTCGCAATTTTAGTATATATAATACCTTGACTCGATTTATCGTCTATCTTTTTCGCAACATCCAAAGCCTTGTTGAGGTTGTCTTTGGCATTATAATAGTCGCCTCGGTCGCTTTCAAGTTTTGCTTGATCGACAAAATTCTGTAATCTCAATGCGAGCATATCCACGTCTTCAACAGTATCTTGTTGAGCGGATAAATAAGCATTAAAACACGCTAAAATTACAAATATGTAGTATTTGATTCGGGACATTTCAGCTTCCTTTAGTTGAACAAATATAATTATTTATTCGACAAAAGCTACGATTTCTTCGATAAATTGCAAATTAATTCCAAAATTCTCGAACTGTACCCGGTTTCATTGTCATACCATCCCACTATTTTGACCATGTTCCCAATAACTGAAGTCATTTGCGAATCAAATACGCAAGAATGTGGATTTCCTACAATATCTATAGAAACGATAGGGTCTTCGGTGTATTCTAAAATTCCTTTATACGCGTTCTCAGAAGCTAATTTGAAGATGTTATTAACCTCTTCTATTGAGGTTTGCTTTTTTACATTTAAGGTAATATCGGTAAGTGATCCATTCGCTACAGGAACTCTAATTCCACAACCACCTATAACATCCGATAGTTCTGGAAATATCTTAGTAAGTGCTTTTGCAGCACCAGTGGTAGTAGGTACAATGGATTGGCTTGCTGCACGTGCTCTTCTTAAGTCTCTATGTGGTTGATCGTGTAAACTTTGATCTGTAGTGTAGGAGTGGACCGTCGTTATGTATGCTTGTTTAATTCCTAGATGTTCTTTTATAAGAGCAATCATAGGAGCCGCATTATTAGTTGTACAGGAAGCGTTAGAAATTATATTCTCAGTACCGTTAAGTTCATCTTCATTAACGCCTAAAACAATAGTTTTTATATCATCTTCTAAAGGTGGCACTGATAGTATAACTTTTTTAGCACCATTTTTTATATGATCCAGAAGGGTGATTTTGTCTTTAAACTTACCTGTGGCTTCTATAACAAAATCTGGCTTTAAAGTATGCCAATCTAAAAGGGAAGGGTGTTCTTGGTTTGTTAATGGGATTTTTTTATCGTTTACAATTATATGCCTATCGTCATAAGACACATCTCCATTAAGTACACCATGAATACTATCGTATTTTAGTAAATGGCTCAGGGTTTTTGTATCAGCCAAGTCATTAATACCAACAACATTTATAGATGGGTTTTCTAGGGCTAGTCTAAACACCCGACGCCCTATTCGTCCAAAACCATTAATGGCAACGGTTATCATTATTTTATGTGCTTTTGGGCTTTGTAAGAGGATCTAACCAATGCACTACTTTCCACATGTCTAAATCCGAGGTTAAGACCTATTTCTTCATATTCTTTAAATTCATCTGGATTGATGAATCGCTTTACTGGTAGATGTTTTTTACTTGGTTGTAAGTATTGTCCAATGGTAACAACATCAACATCATTTTCTCTTAGATCGTGAAGTGTTTCAATAACTTCCTCTTTAGCTTCTCCAAGTCCAAGCATAATACCAGATTTAGTTCTGCGTTGTCCTTGTGCTTTAAGGTACTTTAAAACGCCCATACTTCGATCATATTTGGCTTGTATACGAACTTCTCTTGTTAGTCTTCTTACAGTTTCAATATTATGTGATACCACTTCTGGAGCTACCTCAATAATTCTATCGATATGACGTTCTATACCTTGGAAATCTGGGATTAATGTTTCTAATGTTGTTTCTGGATTCATTCTTCTTACAGCCTTCACAGTCTCAGCCCACATTATACTGCCCATATCTTTAAGATCGTCTCTGTCAACACTTGTTAAGACTGCGTGTTTTATCTGCATAATTTTAATGGAGCGCGCTACTTTTTCTGGCTCGTCCCAATCCACAGTTTCTGGTCGCCCAGTCTTCACACCACAGAAACCACAAGACCGTGTACAAATATTTCCTAAGATCATAAAGGTTGCTGTACCTTCTCCCCAACATTCACCCATATTTGGACAGCTTCCAGACGTACAAATTGTATTCAATTTATATTTATCAACTAATCCTCTAAGCTCTGTGTATTTTTTTCCTGTAGGCAGTTTTACACGTAACCATTTAGGTTTTCTTTCGGGTAAAATATTTGAAGCGACTTTCGTTTCCATGCTTTTTCTTTTCAGTTAGCAAAGATACGAAGTAATTAATAAAAAATACTTACAGTGTTACTAAGTACCAGGCACTAAATCCAAACAAAAATAGCACTCCAATCCAAGATAAAATCTGAAGCCCTAATCTAGGCTGCCATTCTTTTGGTGTGTGCTTACTAGTAATGAGTTTTAGGTTAATTATGGCATAGAAAGGTGCTGTAATGAAGGATAATATTGTAGCAATTTTTATTAATAAACCCATTTCTGAAGCCAGGGCAAAGAAAATAACTAATGTCCCTATGGTAAGGGTTAAAATCCAAAAAAGATACCCTTTAGGAAACTCTTTTTTTAGCAGTAATTGAAGACTTGTATTCATAGCTCTCGGAGACGCGTCTAATGTGGTAATTGTGGTGCTAAACATTGTTGTTAATGCGGCAATCCCAATAAAAATGTAGGCCCAGTTACCTAAGGTTTTTGAATATAAATCAATCAACTGATTAGAGAATGATGTTGCTTGATTACTAAATGATTCACCAGAATTATACATAACCAAATAGCCCAAAGTTAAAAACGCAATTCCAAGAATAATGGTACCTATGTAACCTATATTGAAGTCGAGAAGAGCAGATTTTGGAGTATACTGGCCTTGGTCCTTTTTCTTTTCTATAGCCCAGATTGAATGCCAAATCGAAATGTCTAATGGTGCAGGCATCCATCCCATAAAAGCAATTAAAAATGCAATTTCACCTGTGCCTTTTGGCAGTACCTGAGCAACTGAAATAATACTTGATGCACCATTAATTGCAAATCCAACAGCTACTAAAGTACTTATGGTTAGTGTGACTATTATGATTTTAATAAATTTATCGAGTGTACTATACTTGCCTATAAATAAGAATATTAAGCAAACGCTTAGAATAACTAGTGTCCATATCTGAATACTTGTTGCACCCAAAAAGTTACCATTAAATAGTGTAACATCGCCAAACAAAGAATTCGCTAAACCAGCGGTAACAATTGTAACTGCAGTTTGTATGGTGAAAATGGTCGCTAAACTTATAATGAAGTAAATGATGAGAAAGCCCTTTCCTAGTTTATAGTAGCCTTGAAGTAAATTTTCGCCAGTAGCTGCGGCATAACGAGGTCCAAATTGAAAGAATGGATATTTGAAAATGTTTACTAAGAGCAGTGCCCAAAGTAAACCTAGACCAAAATCAGCTCCTGCTCTGGTGGATTGTACAAGATGAGAAACGCCAATTGCAGCGCCTGCAAATAAAAGTCCTGGTCCTAATTTCTTAAGTGCATTGAACATTAGTTCTTAGTAATAATTTCTGCAAGAAGTTTTTTGGCGCGTAAAAGTTTAACCTTCACATTATTCATTGGTTCTTTCAGTTCCTCTGAAATTTCCTTATAACTCAACTCTTGAAAAAATCTTAAGTTAATAACCTCTTGATAATGCGGTTTCAATTTTTTAATGTCTCTTAATAGTTTCGCAAGATTTTGTTCTGTAATAATCTTATCTTCTGGAGTAGGCGAATCATCGACAATATCAAAATAGGTCTCCTCATTATCTTTTGAGGTATTTCGAATCGATTTCTTTTGAGCCCGAATAAGATCGATGTGGATATTCTTGGAAATGGTAATTAACCAGGTCTTAAACTTATAATCTTCGTTGTAAGTGCTTATTTTATCGAATGCCTTAGAGAATGTCTGAATGGTTATATCCTCGGCATCATTTTCGTTCTTGGTGCGCTTTAATTGAAAAGAATAAACATCATTCCAAAATGTATCTAAAAGAAAATTGAAAGCAATCTGATCATTCTTTTTTGCCTTTTTAATTGCTTCTGCTATTTCCAATGCTTCGGTTTAGATATAAGATTATTGCTAAAGATAAATAATTGAGAGATAACTAAAAATAAATCTAAAATCGGTGTGAGGACAATTAAATCCAATTCCTTCAATTTTTTGGCTGTTAGACCTACTGCTATGTATTGTACTATTATCCGAGTAAGAACTAATCCCAATATAATTGGCCAGTTTTCATAAAAAAGAAAACAAAGTAAAGCTAATATCCAAAACATAAGTTGACTTAAATAATAAAGCCCTAGAATTAATTTATGATTGGTCTTATAGAGATTTGCAGTACTAATATGTCTTCTTTTTTGAGCTATCCAATCTTTAAAGGAAGTTTTAGGACTAGAAATTGTGAAACTTCCTTCTGTTACACATCCTATTGTATTAGATTTATTTGCTACCTCATTTATAAAAAGGTCATCATCACCTGATTTAATATGCATGTGATTGTTGAACCCTGAATTATTAAAAAAGACTTCTTTTCTGTAGGCCAAATTTCTGCCAACAGCCATATATGGCATTCCAATGTTGGTGTATGAGAAATATTGCATTGCTGTAATTAATGTCTCATATCTAATAATTTTATTTAGAAACGAATACTTTTTCTTGTCATAAGCACCATAGCCGAGTACGATAGATTTTGTATTAGAAAAGCAAGCTGAAATATGTGCTAACCAATCATTAGAATCTGGTCGGCAATCTGCATCTGTAAAAACCAAAAAATCATTTTTTGATGCCTTAATACCAAGAGTAAGCGCATATTTTTTATTGCCCCAGAAGGCTTCGTTTACTTTTACATCAACAACGGTAACATTCTCGTTTTCTGACTGAAAAGACTCCATTACTTCTAAAGTATCATCAGAAGAACTATCGTTTACCAGTACAATCTCAAAATTACTGTGATTTTGATCTAGTATGTATGGGAGGTTAATTTTTAAATTCTCAGCTTCATTTTTAGCACAAATAATAACTGATATTGGCAGATTGCGTTTTAATTTATTACCTGTTTTTTTTAGTCCAAACGAAAAAAGAAAAATAAGATAGTAGCCTACCTGTATACTAACTATAATAATTAATAAAGTAAGCAGAGTAGTTGTAAAACTCATTAAAGTTTAAGAATGTTGAGGTTCTTTACAGTCTTTAAACTGGTCTGGTGTTTTACCACAAAAACCACAAGCTTCACCGTTTTGATTGAGCATAGGGTTTTGGCTTGCGCAAGTGCCCGCAAATTCACCGTCTTTTTTTGCCCAAATTTTAATGGCTATACCTGCTACAGCCAATGCTAATAATCCTAATGTGAGAAGTAATAATTTCATTTTCGTACCTTAATACTGTGCAAAGATACGCTTTTACTTTATTTTTTTAGAAACATTGATTTGTGACTTAAAGAAAATTAAGTGTGTCTTATTAACAATATTAACTAATTAATTATATCAATTATGAAAAAACTTTTCGCAGAATTTTTTGGAACATTTTGGCTGGTATTTGGTGGTTGTGGTAGTGCAATATTTGCCGCTGGTTTCCCAGAATTAGGTATTGGATTTGCTGGAGTAGCTTTAGCTTTTGGTTTAACTGTTTTAACCATGGCTTATGCAGTAGGTCATATTTCAGGTGGACATTTTAACCCAGCTGTATCTATAGGTCTTTGGGCTGGAGGTAAATTTGAAGCTAAGGATTTAATAGGTTACATAATAGCACAGGTCGTTGGTGCCATTGCAGCGGCTTCAGTTCTTTATTTAATTATTTCAGGTAAATCTGGTTTTGAATCCGTTGGAGGATTTGCTTCAAATGGGTATGGTGATTTATCACCTGATGGTTATAGTTTAACAGCAGTGTTAATTGCAGAAATTGTATTAACCGCATTTTTCTTGTTGGTTATTTTAGGAAGTACTAATGCTAGAGCACCTAAAGGTTTTGCTCCGATTGCAATAGGGCTAGCTTTAACACTTATACATTTAATAAGTATTCCAATATCTAATACATCGGTTAATCCTGCTAGATCTCTAAGTCAGGCATTATTTTCAGATGGTGGTCATTTAGCTCAGGTATGGGTATTCTGGGTAGCACCGATTGTAGGTGCAATTATTGGTGGGCTTATCCACAAAGTACTATTCGAAAAAGAATAATATTGAAAATAAAAAAAGGCGCTATTTAGCGCCTTTTTTATTGTACTTTATAATTACTCATTCTTCAGAGATATTTCTGCAACCTCTGTATTATTTTCGTTAGTTTCTTCTCCCTTTTTACCAATTTTAATACTAAGCGCTAGTGCATCTTCCATATACGGAATTGGCTTAAGTTTACGGTCAGCTTCATTAATGATTCCTAGATTCACCATTCGGTCTTGCAACTCTGCCCAAATCTGATAGTGTTGTTCCTCTGGTAATTGTGGTAAGGTAATAACATCGATCATAGAGGTTTTATCAACCGGATTTATATAGGCAACGGTTTTTAAGTTTTTAGCTCTTTCATTTCCATTGATGACATATTTTTTAGCATCAGGATTGTTGAGCTTCATTAATTGCTCCGATAATTCTCCCAATTTTAAGTTATTATTTTCAATATCACCCCTTAAATCAAAAATTTCATCAATAACAATATTGTTCTCTTCTAGTAAGTTTTGATTTTTCTGATAAAGAAAGAAAGAAGTCACAGCAAATAGTATTGCTGCAACACTCGCCGCAATACTATACCATGGTGTCTTTTTGTGTTGCACAAGTTGAATGACCTTTGGTGAGTTGTCTTCCTCAAGAGTATTGAGGATATCCTTTAAAATATGCTTAGGTACATCTACTGCACCAGCTTTAGCAATTATTTCTAAATTTTTCTGAAGTTTATCAAATGCATCTGATGCCTCAGGGTATTTGGAAATAAAATACTCCACCTCTTGAGTTTCTTTTATTGTAGTATCACCAACTAAATATTTGTTTAGCAGGTCAGACTCCAAAAAATTATGTAGTTCTTTTTCCATTTTAATATTGTTTAAGGATCATAGACTTTTTTCAATTCTCTTAATCCTATTTTTAATCTCGATTTAATCGTACCTAGTGGAATATCGAGTTCTTCACTTGCTTCTTGTTGGGTCATCCCTTCAAAAAATAAGGCTTTTAACACCACCTGGTACTTTTCTTCTAGCCGGCCAACATGCTCTTTTATATCTAAAACATCTTGGTTCAAATTGCTAGAAGGTAAGATATATACGTTCGAAGTGTCAATTTGGACTTCTTTTTGAAATCGATTATTGAAACTTCTAAGTTTGTCAATGGCTGTATTACGTGCTATTCGAAACAGCCAAGTAAATAATTTAGCCTTACTTGGGTCATACTTTCTTGCATTTTTCCAAACCTTTACAAAGGTTTCTTGCAAGGCATCTTCGGCAATTTCTTCGTTAATTGTAATTTTTAAAATGACACCATACAGACTACTTGAGTAATGCTCATAAAGTAAATTCAAAGCACGTTGGTCTTCCTTTTGAAGTAATTCGATGATCTTTTTCTCTGTAGGCGTTATACTCAAAGTGTTAAATTATTTTTTTAAACATCCGTAATTGATATTCAATGCGTAAATATAGGCAAATACACTTTTAGTAGTATCGATGTTATAATTTTTTAGAATAATTACTTTTTTATAAGAGACTGATTAATAGCATATTATAAAATTATTCTAGATTCAAAAGCCACTGGTAGCAATGTGGTTTTTGTTTTATATAACGTTCACTTCAGGCTCTATGTCTATGTTAAAAAGGCGTTTTACGGTTGATTTAATTAATAAAGCCAATTTATAAATATCTTCCCCTTTAGCACCACCATAATTAACTAGCACTAAGGCTTGATTTTTATGAACACCATAATTGTTAAATCTTTTTCCTTTAAATCCCGCTTTTTCGATTAACCAACCTGCAGGAACTTTTATTTCGCTTTCAGAAATCTTGTAGTGAGGGACATCATCAAAGTTATTCTGTAATGCTTTAAATAATTCAACTGATATTACTGGGTTCTTAAAAAAGCTACCACTGTTTCCTATCTTTTTAGGATCAGGTAACTTATTTTGCCTTATAGCGATTACAGCCTCAGAGACATCCTTAATTGTTGGACTTAAAATTCCAGATTCTTTTAATTGGTCTTTAATGGCACCATAGTCTAGATGAAGTGTGTGATTCTTTTTACTAAGTTTAATATTTACGCTTATAATGATGTATTTTCCTTTATGGCTATTCTTAAATATAGAGTCTCTATAGCCAAACTGACAATCTGAAGCCGTAAATGTTTTGATCTGTTTCGTTTCTATTTCTAAAGCTTCACAACTCACAAAAACATCTTTAAGCTCAACACCATAAGCACCAATATTTTGTATGGGTGCAGTACCAATATTTCCTGGTATTAGGGATAAATTTTCTACGCCTCCAAAATCATTGTCTAAGCACCACAATACAAATTCGTGCCAATTCTCTCCTGCAAGAGCCTTAACGATAACAGAATCGTCATTCTCTTCTTCTACAGTTATACTCTTAAGATTTAAATGTATTACTAAGGCATCTATATCCTTAGTGAGTAGCATATTGCTGCCGCCACCAAGAATAACTATTTCCTTTTCAGGAATAGAATCGAGGCATGAAATAAGCTCATCATTAGACCTAATGTCACAGTAATTACTAGCATTAACATCAATGCCAAAAGTATTGAATGGTTTTAATGAAATATTTTTTTGAATTTTCATTAATCCTTATAGATTTTAAGCGCTTCAGAAAGAACTTTAACAGCAGTTCTTAAACTATCTTCATTTAATACGTAGGCAATTCTAATTTGATTTTGTCCTACACCAGGTGTAGAATAAAAACCTGCTGCTGGAGCAACCATTACCGTATTATTATCATAATCAAAAGATTCTAAAAGCCATTGTGCAAAATGGTCAGAGTTTTTAATCGGCAATTCGGCGATGCAATAAAATGCACCATTTGGTCTTGCAACCTTAACACCTTCAATTTTTTCCAGCTCACTCACAAGAAGATCCCTTCTTTTCACATATTCGTCAATGACATCATCGAAATAACTTTGAGGTGTATCTAAGGCGGCCTCACTTGCGATTTGGGCTAAGGTTGGAGGACTTAATCGTGCTTGTGCAAATTTTAATGCAGTTTGTATTACCTCCTTGTTTTTTGATACGAGATAGCCAATTCTAGCGCCACACATACTGTATCGTTTCGAAACCGAATCAACAACGATAGCATGGTCTTCTAATCCAGGTTCTTGTAAAACCGAATAATGCTGAACACCATCATAAACAAACTCTCTATAAACTTCATCTGCTATTAAGAACAGATCATGTTTTTTTACAATAGAAGCAAGTTTTTTAATTTCTTCCTTAGAGTATAAATAGCCTGTTGGATTTCCAGGATTACAAATAAGAATAGCCTTTGTTTTTGGCGTAATTAACTTCTCAAATTCTTCAATTGGTGGCAATGCAAAATTGTCTTCAATTTTAGAAATTACTGGAACTACATTAATACCTGATGCCGTAGAGAACCCATTGTAATTAGCATAAAATGGCTCAGGAATAATAATCTCATCATCCTCGTCCATGATGCTACCAAAAGCAAAAAGTAAAGCTTCACTACCGCCAGTTGTTACAATAATATCTTCATAAGATATACTAATGGCGTTGCGATCATAGTATTGGGCAATTTTTTTTCTATACTCTTCTGAACCTTCAGATCTAGAATATGCTAAAATATCTAGGGAATGTACCTTTACAGCATCAAGAGCTATGGCAGGAGTTTTAATATCGGGTTGGCCAATGTTTAAATAATACACAGTCTTCCCTTGTTTATGTGCTTCCTCAGCGTATGGTACCAATTTTCTAATTGGTGATTGAGGCATTTTAAAACCTTTTGAAGAAATCGTTGGCATTCATTATAACTTTAAGATACAAAGGTCTTAAATTTCTTAAAGTTTATTTAAAAAATTACTCATAAAAAATGTTATAAGTTAAAGATTTGTAACTTAAAATAAATTACATCAATCTTGAAACCTTTCATCCAAAAAACAATATTGTCTTTGCTTCTGCTTGGTGCTTTTGTTTTAAATGCACAAGGGAAATTTGTTTTAAAGGAAAAGAGTAGTAATAGAATAGACTTTGAGTTTATTAGTAATCTCATTATTATTCCCATAGAAGTGAATGGTGTAGAGCTGTCTTTCGTCTTAGACACAGGAGTAAGCAAGCCGATACTTTTTAATTTGTCCGATAAAGATTCTTTAGACCTTAAAAACGCAAAAACATTTTACTTACATGGACTTGGAGCAGAGGGTAAATTAAAGGCGTTGCGATCAACAGAGAATAAATTTAAAATTGGTAATGCCATAAGTGATAATCAGGATTTATTTGTTGTCTTTGATGATGCTATAAATTTCACTCCAAGAATAGGGTTTTTAGTACATGGCATAATCGGTTATGATGTGTTTAAAGATTTTGTAGTTGAGATTAATTATACAGGCAAGTATTTAAAGCTTCATAATACTGAGGATTTTGAGCCTAAAACTTCAAAAAAGTGGCGAACATTGCCAATGACAATTCATGGTAAAAAGCCATTTGTAGATACTAAAGTCATTATAGATTCAGAAGAAATTGATGTGAAGTTATTAATTGATACTGGTAGTAGCGATGCCTTATGGTTATTTGAAGATATGGATAAAAACATTACGGTAAGGCCAGATATGAAATTTGTAGATTATTTGGGTCAAGGTTTAAGTGGTTCTGTTTATGGCGATCGTTCTAAAGTGGAAAATTTCACAATAAGCGATTTTAATTTACCTAAAGCAAATGTCGCCTTTCCTGATTCGCTCTCGATAGACAAGACTAAAATTTACAAGGAAAGAAACGGAAGTCTAGGAGGTGATATATTAAAGCGTTTCAATATGTTTTTTGATTACTCCAATGAGAAATTGTATTTAAGAAAGAATAGTTTTTTTAAGGATCCCTTTACTTATAATAATAGTGGTATAGTATTAGAGCATAATGGATCTATGTTTGTGAAGGAAGAAATAAGAATGCCATCCTATGATAATTACAGTGATAATAATAACAACAATTCGGTTCAGATTAATTTTTCGATTAACTACATAATGAAATTAAAGCCGGCTTATAAGATTGTAGAACTTAGAAAATCGTCTAATGCCTTTCTATCGGGACTTAGGGTTGGTGATATTTTAATAAATATTAATGGTAAACATGCTTACGATTATAAGTTACCTGAAATCAACAGGATATTTCATGGTAAAACAGGGAAACAAATTCGATTGCGCGTTGAGCGAGATGGTAAGAGTATGTCCTTTAGGTTTAAATTAGATGATGCCTTCAAAAAAAATGAGCCCTCAAATTGAGAGCTCATATCTTTATAATGTGATCAAATTTATTGCTCGATCATACTTTTACTTTTCTTTTCTAATACACTTGTTTTATCAGGATCAACAACAAGACCTTTAATTTTTAACGCCACAGTAGGACGCTCAGCATTAGAAATTACTGTAATTGTTTTTCTAATTGGGTTAACTCTTTTGGTATCATACTTTACCTCAATCTCACCAGTTTCACCAGGCATAATAGGACCTTTAGGTTTCTTTGGTACTGTACAACCACAAGTAGATTTTACGTTTGAGATTATTAATGGAGCATTTCCAGTATTTGTAAATTCAAAAACTCTTACACCATCAGCACCCTTTTCTATTGTGCCATAATCAATAATTTCTGTCTTAAATTCAATCTTTGCTACTTTTTTGTCTTGTGCATAAAGGCCTAGACTCATTACACCTACAAACAAAATTGCTACTAATTTTTTCATCATTTAAATTTTAAATTGATATAATCAAAGCTACTTACTTTTTTAATCTCCTCAAAATTAATTAGACGTAATGCATTCTATTTAACAGTATTTCAAAACTTGAATACATATATATGGACTAATAATTTTTCAAAAAAAGAAATATAAGTACTTTTGTCAGTTACTTAGCAAAAACAATACCAAAACATGGAAATCCCATCGAAATATAACGCATTGTCAGTAGAAAAGAAATGGTATGACTACTGGATGGATAATGAGTTTTTTCATTCCAAACCAGATGACAGAGAACCATATACTATTGTTATTCCGCCACCAAATGTGACAGGAATATTACATATGGGACATATGCTAAATAATACGATTCAAGATGTATTGATAAGACGTGCGAGATTATTAGGTAAAAACGCGTGTTGGGTACCTGGGACAGACCATGCTTCGATAGCAACTGAGGCTAAGGTGGTTGCAAAATTAAAAGAAGATGGTATTGATAAAAATGATCTTACGAGAGATGAATTTTTAAAACATGCTTGGGATTGGACGCATGAGTATGGAGGAGTTATTCTAGAGCAGTTAAAAAAATTAGGATGTTCTTGCGATTGGCGACGCACTAAATTTACTATGGATGAGGATATGTCAGAAGCAGTAATAAGTGTGTTTATTGACCTTTATAACAAAGGCCTAATTTATCGTGGATATAGAATGGTAAATTGGGATCCAGAAGCAAAAACTACTTTATCTGACGAAGAAGTTGAATATGTTGAAAAACAAGGACTTCTTTATTATTTACAATACAAAATTGAAGGTAGTGACGAAACGTTAACGATTGCAACTACCAGACCAGAGACCATTTTCGGAGATACCGCGATTTGTATCAATCCTAATGATGAACGTTTTGAGCATTTGAAGGGTAAAAAAGCTATTGTTCCTATTTGTGGTAGAGTTATTCCAATTATAGAAGATGAATACGTTGACATAGAATTTGGAACGGGTTGTCTTAAGGTAACACCAGCTCATGATGAAAATGATAAAGTTCTGGGTGATAAGCATGATTTAGAGGTTATAGACATTTTTAATGAGGATGCATCCCTAAATAGTTTTGGATTGCATTATGAAGGTAAGGACCGATTTGCTGTTAGAATAGCAATAGCAAAGGAGCTCGAAGAAATAGGGCAATTGGTAAAAACTGAAAATTACATTAATAAGGTAGGAACCTCTGAGCGTACAAAAGCTGTAATCGAGCCAAGACTTAGTGATCAGTGGTTTTTAAAAATGACAGATTTAGCTAAACCAGCCTTGGAAGCCGTATTGCAAACTGGAGAAGTAAAGCTTTTTCCAAAGAAATTTGAAAACACATATAGACATTGGATGGAGAATATTCGAGATTGGAATATTTCCCGCCAGTTATATTGGGGACAACAAATTCCGGCCTACTATTATGGTGATGGTAAGAACGATTTTGTGGTAGCTAATAATTTAGATGAAGCCTATTCTCAGATTAATGAAAAAGGGATATCAATTTCAAAAGAAGATATACGTCAAGATAAGGATGCATTAGATACATGGTTTTCTTCTTGGTTGTGGCCAATGAGTGTATTTGATGGTATACGTAATCCTGAAAATGAAGAAATAAAATACTACTACCCAACTAATGATTTGGTAACAGGGCCTGATATTTTATTTTTCTGGGTAGCCAGGATGATTGTTGCTGGATATGAATATAAAAATGAAAGACCTTTTGAAAATGTTTACCTAACTGGTTTAGTTAGGGATAAACAAAGGCGTAAAATGTCTAAGTCATTAGGAAATTCTCCTGATGCATTGAAGCTCATAGAACAATATGGCGCTGATGGTGTTAGAGTTGGACTACTTTTAAGCTCTGCAGCAGGTAATGACCTTTTGTTTGATGAGGAATTATGTGATCAAGGAAAGAAGTTTGCTAATAAAATTTGGAATGCTTTTAGACTTATAAAAGGTTGGGATGTAGACGAAGCGATAGCGCAACCAACCTCGAGTAAAATTGCCTTAGAATGGTTCGAATCTAAATTTCAAAAGACTTTACTAGAGATCGAAGATCATTTTAGTAAGTACAGGTTAAGTGATGCCCTAATGGCAACCTATAAATTAATATGGGATGACTTTTGTGGCTGGACATTAGAAATGATTAAGCCAGCATATCAACAACCAATAGACAAAAAAACTTTAGATGGTGTAATATCCATTTTTGAAGATCTTCTAAAAATTCTTCATCCTTTTATGCCGTTCTTAACCGAAGAGATTTGGCAATATATAGAAGAACGTGAGCCGGAAGAAGCACTGATTATCTCAAGATGGCCTGAAAAAACTGATGTTAATGAGGGTATTATTGCTGAATTTGATTTTGCCGCAGAAGTAATTTCAGGCATTAGAAATATTAGAAAACAAAAGAACATTCCTTTTAAAGAAAAGATCGAATGTCTTTTTATTAATAACGAGCAGAGTAAGGATACCTTTAATGCCGTTATAATCAAACTAGGAAATCTAAGTCAGTTTGATGGTGTCGATAAGGCAGTAGATGGCGCCTTAACATTTAGAGCAAAGTCCAATGAGTATTTTATTCCTATGGCAGGCAGTATCGACGTGGAAGCTGAGCTTAAAAAACTTACGGAAGAGTTGTCTTATACTGAAGGATTTTTAAAATCTGTTCAGAAGAAACTTTCAAATGAGCGTTTTGTTAATAATGCACCTGAACAGGTTGTGGCATCAGAACGTAAAAAGGAAGCCGACGCAAAAGCTAAGATTGAAACTATAAAAACTAGCCTTTCGAGTTTGAGCAACTAAATCTAAAGCATGGTAATTATTGTATTGGGAGTGAGTGGTTCAGGAAAGTCTACTATAGCGAGTGGCTTATCGGAAGAACTTGGTATTCCTTATTATGATGCAGATGATTTTCACCCTCAAGAGAATATTTTAAAAATGTCAAATGGTAAAAGCCTTAATGATCAAGACCGTTTACCTTGGTTAAAGATTCTAGCAAAAAATATTGGTGATTGGTCAAAGGGTAAAGGTGGAGTTTTAGCATGTTCGGCCTTAAAAGAAAACTATAGAGCAATTTTAAGTTCTGAAAGTTCATCTAAAATAAACTGGGTATATTTAGCAGGAACTAAGGAGGTCATTAAAGCGAGAATGGATAATAGAAAAGGACACTATATGTCTTCTAAATTATTAAACTCTCAATTTGCAGATTTAGAGGTTCCAGAATATGGTATACATGTAGATATCTCTCAAACTCCTGATATGTTGATAAAAGAAATTATTACAAAATTATAAATATGGCAAAGTCGGTATTTGGTGTTATTGGTTTAGGTGTTATGGGAAGTAACCTAAGTCATAATATTATAAAAAACGGCTTTTCACTTTCTGTATATAATCGTGCTGTAGAAGGTGAAGCTCATTTAGTCACCGATTTCTTAAATGAAGATAAAACAGAAGATAGTGTTTTTGGTACAACCCAACTAGAAGAGTTTGTTGCTTCATTAGAGCGTCCTAGAAAGATATTTATAATGATTAAAGCTGGAAGTGCTATAGATTATCTAATAGACCAACTATTGCCACTACTTTCAGAAAATGATATTGTAATCGATGGTGGAAATTCTTACTATGAGGATACCAATAGACGAAAGACATATCTTGAGAAAAAAGGCATAAGCTATATTGGATGTGGTGTTTCAGGTGGTGCTTTAGGTGCATTAAATGGTCCATCTTTAATGGTTGGAGGAACTCATGGAGCTTATAATGAAGTAAAAGTAATTCTTGAGAGTATTGCGGCCAAGGATAAAGACAATGAGCCTTGCTGTGCGTTGCTAGGACCTGAAGGTTCGGGTCATTTCATTAAAATGATTCATAATGGAATCGAATATGTCGAAATGCAACTTCTGGCCGAATTGTATGCATTATTGTCAACACAATACTCTAATAATCAGATAGCTTCAATTTTTTCCGAATGGAATGAGAGTGAATTAAACAGTTACCTATTAGATATAACGGCTCAAATTCTTACCAAAAAGGAGAATGGTACATATATTATTGATTCCATTCTTGATAAAGCAGGGAATAAGGGTACTGGGTCATGGTCCTCAAAAGTGGCTTTTGATTTAGGATCGGTTAATACGATGATGGCGTCTGCCGTTTTTGCAAGATATATTTCTTCGTTTAAAACACAACGTGAAATTCTATCAGAACAAATTTCGACTAAGAGAGAAGTTGAGGAACTAAATCTGGAAACATTAAAATCGGCCTATAAATTTGCACGCATAATAAACCATTATCAAGGATTTGAAATATTGAGACAAGCTTCTAAAGCTTATAATTGGAGCTTGAATTTATCAGAGATTGCTAGAGTTTGGACCAATGGCTGTATCATTAGATCGGTATTTATGGAACAATCTATAGATTTATTAAATGATGGACAAAGTTATTTGGATCACAAATCAGTGATAAACTTGCTTCATAAATTTGAAGTAGATATTAAAGATATTTTGGGCACAGGATTAAAGGTAAGGATAAGTTTAAGCGCTTTTCATTCTGCTTATGATTACTGGATTGCTATGACTACTAAAAGACTTCCTGCAAATTTAATTCAAGCGCAACGCGATTATTTTGGAGCGCATACTTACCAGAAAATAGGTCATAGTTACGACGAGTTTTTTCATACTAACTGGGAAACGATATGATAGATTATTCTTTGCTTGGTGCTGTTTTAGTCGGTGTTATTTTACTACTGGTACTGATTCTTAGATTTAAAATTCAGGCATTTATTGCATTACTAATAGCTAGTATTACTGTGGGTGTTTTATCTGGTATGGACCCACTTTCGATTATTAAAACCGTTCAAGAAGGAATGGGTAATACACTTGGATTTGTGGCTGTAGTTGTAGGTTTAGGTGCCATTTTTGGAGCAATTCTCGAAAATTCTGGTGGAGCAGAAGCATTGGCAACATTTCTTTTATCAAAATTTGGAGAAAAGAATGCCTCTTGGGCACTTATGCTTTCGGGTTTTATAATTGCTATTCCAGTTTTTTTTGATGTCGCTTTCATTATTTTGGTTCCTATGATTTATGCTTTGCAACGCAAAACGGGCAAGTCACTTTTATTATATGGTATTCCATTATTAGCAGGATTGGCCATTACACATAGTTTTATACCACCAACTCCTGGTCCAATTGCAGTTGCAGACATTATTAAAGCAGATTTGGGTTGGGTCATACTTTTTGGTGTCATAGTTGGTTTTCCTACTGCCATTTTCTGCGGCCCATTATTCGCTAAATATATTTCTAAACGTATTAATGTTGTAGCTCCAGAGCTTGAGGTTTTTGAAAAAAATAAGAAGGAGCTTCCACCAGTAGGATCCATCATTGCTATTATTGCCATTCCTATTTTACTAATTGTTTTAAATACAATACTTAATAGTCCATTAGTGGGTAAAGAAAGGGTTTCGGAGGACATTCTTAGTTGGATTGGTATGATAGGTCATCCCTTTTCGGCTCTGATTATTGCCAATATTATTGCATGGTATTTATTAGGCATTAAAAAGGGTTTTACTAAGAATCAATTATTAGATATTTCTTCTAAATCTTTAGGACCAGCAGGCATTATTATTTTAATTACCGGCGCAGGAGGTGTTTTTAAACAGGTCTTAGTCAATACAGGAACAGGTACAATGCTAGCAGATTATTTTGCTGATAAGGGCATAAGTATAATCGTGTTTGCGTTTATTGCAGCTGCAATTATTAGAATTCTTCAAGGGTCAGCCACTGTTGCAATGATTACAGCTGCTGGTTTAACTGCTCCCTTATTATTAAATGATGTTTCAGAACCTAAAAAGGCACTTCTGGTCATTTCAATCGCAGCTGGAGCAAGCATTATGTCACATGTTAATGATAGTGGTTTTTGGCTTGTTGGAAAATATCTAGGTCTAAATGAAAAGCAGACTTTTCAGAGTTGGTCGATGATGACAACAATATTAGCTATAACTGGTTTTACTTGTGCTTTAATTCTATCTGCTTTTATAACATAAGGCATTTTCTTTTTCTACTTCTTAATTAGGATTAGTTAAAGTTTCTTAAAAAATCTCACTACGCTTAAAGTTTCAATCTTCATTTTTCTGAGAATTGTCCGAATACGAAATCGTTTTCAATAACTATTATTTATAATTATTATAAAAAACATATATAATAGTATATGCGAATTATTAATCATCTTTGTCCAGAAATTAATCGATAAACACAATGATAAAAGTTTCTTTAGCAAAAGGTGATGGTATAGGTCCTGAGATTATGGACGCCACATTAAATATTCTTCAAGCAGCAGGAGCAGACCTTACTTTTGAGGAAATTGAGGTAGGTGAAAAGGTGTATTTATCAGGAAATTCTACTGGAATATCTGATGAAGCTTGGGAATCTATAAGAAAAAATAAAGTGCTTTTAAAAGCACCAATAACAACACCTCAGGGTGGAGGCTACAAAAGCCTTAATGTAACCATGAGAAAAACCCTAGGTCTTTATTCGAATGTAAGACCATGTCGTAGTTTACATCCTTTTGTTGCAACAAAACATCCAGATATGGATGTAGTCATCATTAGAGAAAACGAGGAGGATCTTTATGCTGGTATTGAACATCAACAAACAGATGAGGTTGTTCAGTGTCTTAAATTAATCAGTCGACCAGGTTGTGAAAAAATTGTAACCTATGCATTTGAGTATGCCAAAAAATATGGTCGCAAAAAAGTAACATGTTTCACAAAAGATAATATTATGAAACAGACTGATGGCTTGTTCCATCAGGTTTTTGATGAGGTAGCAGCTAAATACCCAGATATCATCAACGAGCATTGGATTGTTGATATAGGTGCAGCACTTCTTGCAGACTCACCAGAAGATTTTGATATCATTGTAATGCCGAATTTATATGGTGATGTGATGTCAGATATTGCAGCGCAAATTACAGGTTCAGTTGGGCTTGCAGGTTCGGCTAATATTGGTCAAGAATGTGCAATGTTTGAAGCAATTCATGGTTCAGCACCAGATATCGCAGGTAAAAATGTAGCCAATCCATCTGGGCTGATAAATGGAGCTGTTATGATGCTGAATCATATTGGTCAAAATGATGTTGCTGAAAAAATTCAGAATGCATGGTTGCGTACAATCGAAGATGGTGTGCATACAAATGATATTTATGATCCTATCATGAGCACTAGACGTGTCGGTACAAAAGAATTTGCTGAGGCGGTAATTGCTAATCTTGGTAATAAACCAAAACAACTTCCAGAAGTACATTTTGAAGATAATACACCATTAGTGCTTCCAAAGTATCAAAGAAGACCTTCAAGAGATAAAAAAGTAGTGGGTGTAGATTTGTTTGTGGATTGGCATGGAACAGATGCAAATGAACTTGCAAAGAAATTAGAAAAATTAAATAATGATGAATTAGAGTTGTCTCTAATCACAAATAGAGGTATAAAGGTTTGGCCTAATGGGTTTAATGAAACGTTTTGTACCGACCATTGGAGATGCAGATACGCATCTAAAGAAGGGAGAGAATTGTCAAAAAGAAAAATTGTAGAAGTATTACAAGCGGCTATAGAGCACGATATAGATGCTATTAAGACTGAAAACTTATACACTTTTGATGGAGTCCGTGGCTATTCGCTAGGACAAGGTCAATAGATTAAGTAATTATTTACATCCCAAGCCTTTAAATAAATTTAGAGAGTTAGTATTTGGAAATTCTTGTGATGTAAATAAATTATAAAGACGCCATGACACTTGTAGATTCAGGATTGGTAAATTTTTTCATAGGTTGTTACATACTAATTATCTTGTTTCTGTGTATCGTTGTGCTTAGATCACAGAATAGTTTTAGAGATAAAGTAATTTGGTTAGTATTATTACTGTTTCTGCCTGTGCTTGGTGTCTTTTTTTACATAATGTCAATAACATTTAAGATTAAGGTTTAGATATATTGATTAATAGCAGTGATGATGTATCTAGTAGTAAGACTGTCTAATTGAAGGCAGTCTTTTCTTTTACCATTCGTTTATTTTATTGCTATCGAGTTTGATAAAAATAAAAAGTAAGATGGTGAATCCCCAAAGACCTGAACCGCCATAACTGAAAAATGGTAATGGAATACCAACTGTTGGGATTAATCCCATTACCATACCTGTATTAATGGTAAAATGGACAAAAAGAATAGAAGCCACACCATATCCATAAACACGACTAAATTGTGACTTTTGGGATTCAGCTAGGTAAAGAATCCTTACGATGAGTGTGACAAACAAAATCACTACAAAGCTACTTCCTAAAAATCCCCATTCTTCGCCAACTGTACTAAAAATATAGTCCGTGTGCTGTTCTGGTACAAATTTACCGGTTGTTCTGGTGCCCTTTAAAAATCCCTTACCGTAGAAATGCCCCGAACTAATTGCTTGCTCAGATTGAATAAGGTTGTAAGCCTCGGCCTTTTTCATTCTTTCGAGTTTAATTGGATCCTTTTCTAGTCGCAACCAAAGGCTTATTCTGTTTTGTTGATGTGGTTTTAAGGCATGTTCATAAAAGAGCTTGACACCATAGGCAAAACCAATACTAATACCTAAAACAAGGATATATTGTATGAGTGAGGCACGCTTTTTCTTTCGCATAAAATAACGTGTCCCTAAAACTATTGCAGAAACGATAGCCGTAACCACAATACCATACTTTAAGACGAGAACCGAAAGAACAATCAATGCTAAGGCAACTGCTAGATATACTTGTTGTAAACCCTCACGGTAAAAGACAAAAAAGAAGGCTAAATAAACAATAGTACTACCTGCATCATTCTGGAGTAGAATTAACAAAGCTGGTGTAAATATTATCGCTGCAACTCTAATTTGGTCTTTAAGAGTTTTCATATTGGTTTGCAGATCACTTATATATTTTGCAACTGCAAGAGCAGTGGCAAATTTTGCAAACTCACTTGGTTGAATAGTCATACTGCCTATGCCATACCACGATCTAGCGCCATTAACATCTTTACCAAAAACAAAAAGTCCTAAAAGAGAAAGTATGGCAACGATATAAATAAGACTTGCGAACCGTTCATAAAATTTAGCCTCAAAAGAGAGAATTAAAACAATAAGAATTAAGCTTAGGCCAATGAAAACAGTTTGTTTTCCATATGGTTGGCTCATGTCAAAGTAGTTGGTAATTTCACCAATATGCGAAGCTGATAAGATGTTTACATAGCCAAAACCAACAAGAAGAATAAAGAGGATAATGGTTATCCAATCAAATTTAAATCGCCTTTGGTTTTCTCTTAACATATGCTACTTGCTGGAGATGTTGGCTTTAATATTCAATAATTCTTGATATTCCTCTGGTGAAACAGTTTCTAAAGTAGTTTGTCTGTTAATGCCAAAGGGTTCTTCTGAAAATGGCTTGGCATATTCATGTTCAAGTGTATGGCTCAAAACAAATGTTTCTAAATCAGTTCTTGTAATACTGCCATTAATGTATTTTTCAATCATTAAACTGGCCATTTTACCAGCAAATCTACTCCCAAAATACCCGTTTTCTACGAAAACTGCGATAGCAATTTTTGGATTGTCTTTTGGTGCAAAAGCAACAAAGATAGAATGGTCGGTCAATTGCGTTTTCTCCCCATTAATAATGGCAAAGTTTTCAGCTGTTCCTGTTTTACCGCATATTTCTATACCAGGTACCTGTACATATTTTGCCGTTCCTTTATTATAAACATCAAACATGCCTTGTATTACGGGTTCAAAATGTTCCTTGTCTATAGTGGTGTACTTTGGTGTAGTAAATTTTTTTGGGATAGTTTGGTTTTCAATTTCTTTAATAATATGAGGTGTATAGTAATACCCTCGGTTACCTATAGCTGCAGCCATATTAGCTAATTGAATAGGTGTTGCTAATACTTCACCTTGACCAATTGCATTAGATATTGTAAATGTGGTATACCATCGGTTTTTTCCATAACCTCTGTCATAAGTTGCTGCAGATGGAACTTTACCAGGTTGACCAACCGACAAGTCATTATTTAAATAATTTCCTAAACCAAAGCTCTTTATATGTTCGCTCCATTTATCCATACCTTCAGAGGGACTATCATACTTGTCAATAATCTTTCTGTAAACATTTGCAAAATAGGCATTACAAGACTCATAAATACCAAGATTCATATCTGCTGGACTACGATGTACATGACAACCCATTTTTCTGTTTCCGTATCTATAACCTAATGAGCAACTAAATTTATCGCTTGTAGTCACAACACCTTCTTGAAGAGCGATTAGAGCATTTAAGGTTTTAAAGGGTGAGCCTGGAGGATACATCGCTTGTAGACTTCGATCAAATAATGGTTTTGCTATACTGTCTCTATATAGCTTATTGAAATTTTTGGAACGGTCTCTTCCTACGAGTAAATTTGGGTTGTAGGAAGGGCCAGATACCATAGTTAAAATTTCACCAGAACTAGGTTCAATTGCAATAATACCACCTCGTTTATTCTTCATCAGTAACTCGCCATAAGCCTGTAATTTGGAGTCTATGGTAATTTTAATATCCTTGCCTGGAACTGGTAAGGTGTCTAGTTTTCCTTCTTGGAATGGTCCAATATCTTTATTAAACCGATCTTTTTGAATGAACTTAATGCCTTTAACACCTCTCAGAGTTTTCTCATAGGTCTTTTCGATACCTTGTTTTCCAATAAGGTCTCCCATATTGTAATAAGGTTGTTTAGAAATTATACTACGATTTACCTCTCCAATGTCACCAAGAACATTTGCGCCAATATCGGTCTGATATAACCTCAATGAACGTTTTTGTATGTAAAAGCCTTCGTATTTCCTCATTTTTTCTTGAAGGACAGCATAGTCTAATTTGGAGAGCTGCGGAACAAAAGGTGAAGGTAAACGAGGTGAGTAACGGTTTGCCCTTTCAAGCTTTTTATCATAGTCCGTTCTAGTGATTTTTAATAGGTCACAAAATTCATCAATCTCACTTGAATCCATAGGTTCAACTTCCCTTGGAATTACCATGACATCGTAGGAAGGTTGATTAGCGACTAACAGTTCACCATTTCTATCATATACATAGCCACGTTTTGGGTAATTATAAACCTTTCTAATTGCGGAGTCTTCAAATACATCATACTCATAGCCACCATAGACCTGTAAATAAAACAAGCGTGCAATAAAAACAAGACCAACTAAAATAGCAGTAGTAAGTAAGAGGAGTTTTCTCATTTTTTATTCCTACTAAATAAAACGATTATTAAGATGCTTACAATAACTGTAAAGATACTTGAGAATAACGTCTTTTTTAAAATTAAAAGTATGTTCCCTATGTTAAAAACTTCAAGTGTAAAAAGAATAAAATGATGTATTAAAGTACCAAGTGCTACATAGCCAATTAAACTCCCAAGGGCTGTGTTACTGAATTTTACACTCTGATGTTCATATAACATTCCAAAGGATACCTTTAGTAATAAAGGTCTTACATATGCTAAACTAACTGATGCGGCAGCATGTACACCACCAGAGTCTGAAAACATATCAACCATCATACCTAATAAAAAACTAACCGTTAGAAGGATGAGTCTACTATCTCGGATTGGGAATAAGAAAATGAAAATGATATAAATGTACGGATTGATAAATCCGAAAAAGTTGATATTGTTGCAGATGACAACTTGTACAAGTAGTAATGCAAAAAATCTTAAGGTCAATATACCAGCAAAACTAGTCATTTACAGTATTTTCAAGGGTTTTAATTTCATCCTTATCAAGATTCTCAATAATATAAACAGTACCAAGATTGGTCATGTCGTTAAAGAGTTTTACTTCAATATTATAAGTATCGCCACTAATATCTGTTTCGAATTTCTCTACTATACCAATTCCAATGCCTTTCGGAAAAATTGCAGACTGTCCACCAGTCTCAATGGTATCACCTAATTTTACAGGAGCAAATTTTGAAACATCAACAAGTTGTGCAATATGTGGTGACAAACCATTCCATTCTAGCGTACCCAAGTGGTTGGTGGCTTTTATTTTTGCGTTAATTCTACTATTAGTATTGAGTATTGACAAGACGGTTGCATAACTATTAGATGTATTGTCTATAATACCAATAATTCCCTTTGAGGATATAACTCCAAAATCTTGCTTAATACTATCATTTCTCCCTTTATTAATGGTAAGATAATTATCCGTTAAGGCATAACTATTCTTATACACTTCGGCAGTTATAACTTTATAATGTCCTTCTGCAAAAGAGGAATCGACATAAATCGAATCTTTGTTTTTTTGTGCATTAAAGAGCAAATTTCTGAGTTGTTTATTTTCTTCAGCAAGTATCTCATTTTGCTCTTTTAAATTGAAATATTTACCAATTGAATTAAAGGTGCCGTATACACCACCGGACAGGCTATTTGCCGAATTTATAAATTTACTTCTGTGATAAGAATGTGATTGAATCGTTAAGGTAAGTGAAATACCAAATAGCAACAAGAACAATAGAAACGTTTTGTTTCGTATTATAAAATTGATGATTTGTTGCATTATTTACCTCTTATTTAATCAATACGCTTTTGTATTTAGGTAAGTTTTTAAGTACAATACCTGTACCTCGAACAACAGCTCGTAATGGATCTTCAGCAATATAGACTGGTAGATCTGTTTTTTGAGATAATCGTTTGTCAAGTCCGCGAAGCATAGACCCTCCACCAGCAAGATAAATACCAGTATTATAGATATCAGCTGCTAATTCAGGTGGTGTCTGTGATAAGGTCTCCATAACAGAATCTTCAATTCTTAAAATTGATTTATCAAGTGCTTTGGCAATTTCTCTGTATGATATTTGAACCTGCTTTGGTTTACCGGTTAACAAGTCTCTACCTTGAACACTCATATCTTCTGGTGGCAACTCTAAATCTTCAGTTGCAGCACCAATTTGGATTTTTATTTTTTCAGCAGTACGATCACCAACATATAAATTATGTTGAGTACGCATGTAATAGATAATATCGTTGGTAAAAACGTCACCAGCAACTTTTACAGATTTATCACAAACGATACCACCCAATGCAATTACTGCAATCTCCGTTGTACCACCACCTATATCTACAATCATGTTACCCTTAGGTTGCATAATATCCACACCAATACCAATTGCAGCAGCCATAGGTTCATGAATAAGATAAACTTCTTTACCATTAACTCTTTCACAAGATTCTTTTACTGCACGCATTTCAACCTCAGTAATCCCAGACGGTATACAAACCACCATACGAAGTGCTGGACTGAAGAATTTCTTTTTTAGTGCTGGTATATTTTTAATAAACAAACTGATCATTTGTTCAGAAGCGTCAAAATCTGCAATTACACCATCCTTAAGAGGACGAATGGTTTTAATATTTTCATGGGTTTTCCCTTGCATCATATTGGCCTCTTTACCTACAGCGATAATTTTTCCGCTGATTCTGTCTCTTGCAACAATTGAAGGGCTATCAACAACTACTTTGTCGTTATGAATAATAAGGGTGTTTGCAGTACCTAAATCTATAGCAATTTCTTCTGTTAGGAAATCAAAAAATCCCATGTGCTAGTATGTTATGTTATTTGGGTTATGTATTAGTATGTAAATGTAATAAATACTAAATAATAATCACCAGTTAAATTGAGAATCTTACAAGGATAAATGACTTCAGAAGAAATAGACTAAAGTGACATAAAATTTAGAGTGTATTTTTCAAATTTTTAATGATAGTAATATAATTTTTGAGGTTATGTTAGATAGCTAACATTTTATACTAAATGCTCAAATTAATTTTAGAAAATTAAAAAAGCAATTATAAAATGAAACAAAAATTACAATTTCAAAAGATGATGAGACAGCTTCTTGTTTTGTCATTATCTATTGTGGGAACCTTATCAAGTTTTGCTCAAGGTGTTACTTTTACAAGTGTCGATCCTGCAACAGATTTGCTAACGATGACCAATACTGGAGCGTCTTTTCAAGACGTCTCTAATTACTGGCTTTGTTTAGGACCAGGTACTTACGTTAGGGTAGGTACAGTTACTCCAACAGAAGGAGATTTTATGCTATCGCCAGACGAATCTGTGTCCTTGGTGTACAATGTTACAGAGGCTCAAGACGGGTTAAGTTTGTTTAGTACCAACTCATTTGGTTCTTCTGATCCTGCAATTTTAGTGTCTTATGTACAATGGGGTGCTGCCAATCAGGCTAGGGTAGGACAGGCAGTAACTGCTGGCCGTTGGGATGATGCTAACAATTTTGTTACAGGAAACGGACCCTACACCACTACTAGTGGTGAATCCGCAGCGGCTTGGGCATCTTGTGATGCTGAAGGTGGAGCCATCCAAATTGCAGGCACAACAGATACGACAGCAGAGATCTGTGTCGGTGAAGGTACAGAGGATCTTATAGAAGTAGAGTTTGTGGATATGAGTGTACTTTCAGGAGACAGTTCGACATGGGTGATTACAGACCAAGCAACAGGTGATATCTTAGGCGCACCAGCCATGCAACCAGCAGGAGGATTCAGTTTAGAAGGTGCTCCAACTGGAATATGCGACATATGGTATTTAAGATATACAGGAGATATTGGATTAGGAACAGCAACAAATGTTGCAGACTTATCAGGATGTTTTGATTTATCGAACCCAATCTCAGTATCAAGAAATGCAGTAAATGGTGGTGCCATTCAGATTGTAGGCACAACAGATACCACAGCAGAGATCTGTGTAGGTGAAGGGACTGATGATCTTATTGAAGTAGAGTTTGTAGACATGAGTGTACTTTCAGGAGACAGTTCAACATGGGTGATTACAGACCAAGCAACAGGTGATATCTTAGGCGCACCAGCCATGCAACCAGCAGGAGGATTCAGCTTAGAAGGCGCTCCAACGGGAATATGTGATATATGGTATTTAAGATATACAGGAGATATTGGATTAGGAACAGCAACAAACGTTGCAGACCTATCAGGATGTTTTGATTTATCGA